>JAJHOH010000001.1:0-2400000 GCA_021651055.1 Candidatus Manganitrophus morganii | reverse complement strand
CGTGCCCCCGGTCCCGTTCCACCCGATAGAGGAGCGGCCCGCTGTTTTTCTCTTCGAAAGTGAACGCCCGCCCGCTCGGCCGAAGACAGAGCTTCAAGCTCGGCGCCTCTTCCACCAAATTAAATTCGCAGCAGCCCTGAAAGACCCGCACTGGGATCGGCCACTTCAGATCGTCCCGCAGCGGGCCGTCATGGCCGCGAAAGGTGACATACGGGCGGAGGTTCATCCGGACTGGCTTCGTTCCTTCCAGACGGTAGACGACATAGACGGTGTTTTGGCTGTACGGCATGATGATTCGTTTTTCGAGAAAGCCGTCGCCGAGATCGAACCGCCAGGTCGGAACCATCCACTCCAGCCGGAACGCTTTGAGATAGCGATGGCTCTCTCCTTCCAGCGTTTCATCGGCCCGCTCCGCCCCCCCGAACAAGAGGGTCCGGTCGGAAAAGACGATCTCCTCATCGAGCCGGGGAAGGAGGACGGTCCTCCCCCGCCGCGGGAGGTTCGGCGTGAAATGGGCGTGGTAACGGCGGGCCGGTATGCCGAGGAGGGTGCCTGAAGCATACCCGCCGAGCCCGTTAGTCACCAGCCATTCGCGCGTCCGGAGAAACTCCGGATCTTGCGCTCGGTTCCAGGGGAAGGTCAGAATCGGTTCGTTCATGGATCGCCCTCTGAAGCGAATTGCGCTGGAAGCTCGGTTAGGCGGGAACCGCCGAGAGAAAAACCGCCGATCCGCCGGGGAGTTGCCAGCCGTCCGGGCCGCAGGGGTGAACCGCCCCCGGGCCGCCGTAGCGCGGATCGTCGCTCGACCAGACCAGCCGCCACGCGCCCCCCTTCACCGGCGCCAGGAGCGGCTCCGGGGCCGGCCGCAGATCGAGGTCCGGCCCGAGATTAACGACCAATAAACGGTCGTCCCCCTCCTTTCCGAAAAACCGCAGGGCGAAGGCCCGCGGTCCCAGGACCGCGCCGTCGATCCCCTCCCGCGACTGCAAAGCAAGAATCGGATCTTCCCGGCGGAATGTGAGAAGGTCCTGATGGAGCCGGTAGATCCCGGCATGTTTCTCCCGCTCGGAGAAGTCGAGCTTCGATTGCAGAAAGGTGGAATCGCACCGCGGGTCGGGAATCTCCCGCTGCGCCTCCGGCGTCGCGTAACTTGGAAATTGCGCGAGAAATGCCTTTCGTCCTTTGTGAACCTCCGGCGCGAGCGCATGGTTGTGATCGGCGAAGAAGAGAAACGGACTCGACGCGCCGAACTCCTGCCCCATGAAAAGCAACGGCGTCTCGGGGGCGAGGAGAAGAAGGGCGGTCATCGCCCGGACCCGCGCCGGATTCGTCAACACGTGGAGCCGCTCCCCACGGAGATGATTCGCCACCTGATCGTGATTCTGAATGTAGTGGACAAAGGCGGCGGCCGGCTCCGCCGTCACCTGCGACCCCCTCGGCTTCTTCTGCCAAAGGTAGTGTTGTCCCTGATAGAGGAAACCCCGCTTCACGGCGGAGATGAATTCCTGCGCCTCTCCGCGATAGTCGGTGAAATAACCGTCCCGACGGCCGGTCAGGGCGACCAGCGCCGAATGGTGAAAATCGTCGTTCCAGAGGGCGTCGAGGCCGTGCCCCCCTTTTTCCACCGGCGCCAGCGCGATCACCTGCTGCGACTCGTTCTCCCCGATCAATACGATCTCCCGCGGCCGGGCGGCCTCGCGGGCGCGGCGCGACAGCTCCGCCAGGAGATGAACCGGGCCGGCGTCGAAGATCTGCTGCGTTGCATCGAGCCGCAGGCCGTCGAGATGGAATTCGGCGACCCAGTAGCAGGCGTTCCGGATGAAAAATTCCCGGACCTCTTTTGAGCCGGGCCCGTCGAAGTTGATCGGCTCGCCCCATTCGTTTTTGTAGCGGTCGGTAAAATAGTCGTCGCTGAAGGCTTTGAAATAATTCCCGTCGGGCCCCACATGGTTGTAGACGACGTCGAGAATCACCGCGATCCCGTGTTGATGGGCGGCATCGACGAAGCGCTTCAGCCCTTCCGGATCGCCGTATACATGAGACGGCGCGTAGAGAGCGACCCCATCGTACCCCCAATTCCAGCGGCCGGGGAACTCGGCCACCGGCATCAGCTCAATCATCGTAATTCCGATCCGCCGGAGTTCTTCGATTTCCCGCGCCGCCGCATCAAAGGTCCCCTCCGGGGTAAAGGCGCCGATATGCAGCTCATAGATCACCTGGCCGGGAAGGCGCGCGCCGGGCCACGCCGTATTCCCCCACCGATATTCTCCCGGATCGACGACCATCGACGGCCCGTGCGGCCCCTCCGGCTGAAAACGGGAACAAGGGTCGGGACAGCGCGTCCCATCCTCAAACCGGTAACGGTAACGCGCGCCGGCGCCAATGCCTGGAACGGTCCCCGAAAAATAGCCCCCTTCTTCCGCCTCCAACGGAAATGTCTTTCCATCGCTCCCCTCGATGACCACCTCCATGCGTCGGTGTTTGGGAGCCCATACGCGAAACGAAACCCCGGCCTCCTGAACCTCCGCCCCCAACCCCAATCTCCAGCCGATTCTGTTTTGCATCATCAATGCTCCACGAAATGAATGCACCCCCCTCTTTAAAATTATAGAGGTTTGAATCGAAGCGTTTCAAGGAAGGGGAACGGCGGCCTTTTAAGTTTGACTTGACATTCCTCTTTCTCACCTTGCCTTTTTCGCGAAATTTCGCTATCTTATCGACGGCTTTTCATCCGATTGCGGTCTGGATCAATCGATCGCCTCACTCAACCACCGACGGGAGTCCAAAATGGATATCACACGGGCAACCTATTTTTTGATTGCAACGGAAGATCGTCCCGGCCAGCTCGCACGCTTTTCAAAAGCGATGTCGGAGCATGAGATCAATCTGGCGGGGGTCTGGAGCTTCGGGACCGGCCGCGGCAATGCCGAGATCATCGCCATCCCGCGCGACCCGCACGCCTTCAAAAAGGTGGCGAGAGAGGCCGGCTGGAGCATCCGCGAGGGGAGCTGTTTTCACCTGACGGGGGAAGACCGGGCCGGGGCGCTCGCCGACACCCTCGACCGGATCGCCCAGGAGGGGATCAATCTTCACGCCGTCGACGCAATGGGGTTCGAAGAGCGCTACTCGGCGTATGTCTGGTGCGATGAGCAAGATGTGGAGAAACTTCGAAAAGTCCTCAAGGGATGGTAACCTTCTTAAGATAAGGGAACGATAAAAATGCCAAAAATTATTTCCGACTCCTGGGTCATGGCGGGTGTCCGCGACATGAAGAAATCGGTCGCCTTCTACACAAAACTCGGTCTGAAACCGTCGATCAATCGCCCCTACTATGTCGAATTGACCCTGCCGGGAGGGACGGTCCTCGGCCTCCATTCGATCGAAGATGAGAAGGGAAAGAAGCCGAAAGCGGCCAAGCGAATGGCCGACGGCGGCTGGGGGATCATGCTCCGGGTCAAAGACATCAAGAAGGTGGTGGCCGACCTCAAACGAAAACGGGTCCCCTGCAGTAAGATCGAGACGGCCCCCGGCGGCGCCGATTTCGCCTTGCTACATGATCCGGACGGCAATCGTCTGGTGCTTCTTGAAATGGCGTGATCTTGATCGAGGCACCTCCTTTTTTATACAATTAATCTATAAACAAGGAGGTGCAACATGACTTCGAAGAAACTTTACATTACGCTACTCTCCGGGATGTTGGCGTTTTTCTCTTTCTTCCCGATCCTCGGGATTTCCTCAACCGGTATCGTTCAAGCAGCCAATACCGTAGAGGAACAAACGCTGGAAGCGGTCAATGGTAAGATCGTTGCCGTCGATCCGCAGAAAAAGATCATCCGGATCGAGCCGGGAATTCTCGGTGCGGAGAAAGATCTGATGGTCACCGATCAGACCAAAATCGTTATCAAAGGACAATCGGGGAACCTCCAGGGGCTTCGGGAGGGAGATGAAGTCACGGTCAGATATGCCGAGAATGAGCGTGAAGAGCGGGTTGCAGAGTATATCGAGGTGACCGGCTAGAAGCGGGCTTTCAAAATGGCCGGGGCGTGAACGCCCCGGCCATTTTTTTGAATCCGCGACTCCAAGCGCCATCTCTCTTTCACCCCAACGACTGTTCTGGTCGAATCGACGGCGCTTGATTACCCCCCTTGGTTTCGCTACAATCACACTAAACAGCCTCACCTGAGGAAAGACGATGGCCCTCCGTTTGTTCTACATTGCGGTGATGCTCGCGATGATGACGATCCTCCCCTTTTTCCCGGCGACCGGGTTCCCGGTCGAAGAGACAGAGCCGTCGGTGGCGAAGTTGCCAAGGCGGAAAGAGCTAAAGGAAGAACGGGGGAAGATCGTCAAGATCGATCCCGCAACCAAGCGAATCCGCATTGTCCCTGGAATCTTCAGCCGGTCCATCGAGATCAAGATCACCGCGCGAACCGAGATTATGATCCAGGGCCGGCCGGCGACCTTCAGCGAATTGCGGCCAGGAGACAAGGTTCGGGTAAGATCCCTCGCGGATCATGAAAGTCAAACCGCCGAATCGATCGACGTCATATAACGGTATTTGATCTTTTGCAGGGGCGCCATTGATGGCGCCCTCCGGGCGGGCGCGATCCGTCATCCCCTCCCTTATCGGCTTTTGACATCCATCCGATCACGCAAGCCGTCCCCCAACAGGTTCAGCGCCATCACGACCGACATGATCGCCAGCCCCGGAACGGCGGTGAGATGCGGGGCAAGCAGGAGAAAAGAGCGGCCGTCGCTCAACATCGCCCCCCAGCTCGGCGTCGGCGGGGTGACGCCGAGCCCTAAAAACGAAAGGCTCGCCTCGGTTACGATCGCCCCGGCAATCCCGAACGTCGCTTCAACGATGATCGGCGCCGCGATATTCGGAAAGAGATGGCGGGTGATCATCCGAAACGGTCCCGCCCCGAGCGCCTGCGCCGCCGCCACATAGTCCAGCTCCCGGACCACCAAGATCTGCCCCCGGACCAGCCGGGCGTAGCCAACCCATCCCATCACCGACAAAGCGATGATCACGTTCCGAAGACTCGGTCCCAGAACCGCCGCCAGGGCGATCGCCAAAAGAATCCCCGGAAAGGCGAGAAAGACATCGACCAGCCGCATGAAGAGCTCATCAATCCACCCGCCGAAGAAGCCGGCCATCGCCCCCACCAGACAGCCGATCGTAAGAGAGATCGTCACCGTCGCCACGCCGACCCAAAGGGAAATCTGCGCGCCGTAGAGAATCCGGCTGAGCAGATCCCGCCCCAGCTTATCCTGACCGAGCGGGTGCTCGGTGGAAGGAGGCGCGAGCCCCTCTTTCAACTGTTGATCGAAGGGATCGTACGGCGCCAGAATCGGCGCAAAGAGGGCGGCGATTAGGAAGAACGCCAGGAGAATCAGGCCGAGGGTGATCCGTTTGTCTCTATTCATACTGCACCCTCGGGTCGACCGCCGCGTAGAGGAGATCGATCAGCAGGTTCACCAAAAGGTACGTTAACGCGATGGCGAGGATGCACCCTTGGACGAGCGGGTAATCCCGGCTTTGGATCGCCTGGATCGTGAGCCGTCCCAGACCGGGCCAGGAGAAGATCGTTTCGGTGATGATCGATCCGGTCAGCAGCGCACCGATCTGAAGACCGACGACGGTCAACAGCGGGACCAATGCGTTTCGAAGGGCATGTCTTAAAATCACCCGCCGCTCCGGGAGCCCCTTCGCCCGCGCGGTCAGGACAAACTCCTTCGGGAAGATCTCCAATAGCGAGGAGCGGGTCATCCGAACGAGGATCGCCGACATCCCAAGGCCGAGCGTCAATGCCGGAAGGACAAGAGAGGCGATCCCGTGGCGGCCGGAAACGGGAAGCCAATCGAGCTTCAGTGAAAAAAGAATGATCAGAAGGGGACCGAGCCAAAAAGTCGGCATCGAGACGCCGAAGAGAGAGAAAAGAAGCCCCCCGGCATCGACGGCGGTGCGGGGGCGAACGGCGGAGAGGATGCCGAGCGGCAGCGCGATCGAAAGGGAGAGGAGCAGCGCCGCGGCGGCAAGCTGGAGGGTGGCGGGGTAGCGCGCCAGGATCAGGCCGGCGACCGGCCGCTGGGAGGTGAGCGACCGGCCTAAATCGCCCCGGGCGACCCCGGCGAGAAATCGCCCGTATTGGGTCAGGATCGGATCATCGAGGTGAAGCGCCTCCCGAAGGGCGGCGCGGTCGGCCTCCGCCGCCCGCTCTCCGAGCATCACATCGATCGGATCCCCCGGGATGAGGTGGATCAGAAAGAAGACCAGCGTCAAGACGCCGAGAAGGACCGGCCCCGACCAGAGGAGCCGACGAATGAGAAAACGGGCCATCGCCTCTCTTAAAACAGGTCGATCCGCCGACCGTCCACCGATCGAAAAACGATCATTCCCCTTCCGGGGCGCTCCCTTTGATCAACCGGAAACCGAAGAAGATGACGACGCCGGTCAGTGCGGAGATATAGGCGCTGAAGAGCCAGAAGATCTTCATGCGACTCTGAAAAAGCTGGTAGCCGAGGAAGATCGCCACCATTAAGCCGAAGACGCAGGCCGTGGTGAACAGGGTCAAAACGAGTTTTCTTCGCTGCGGGGTCATACGCTAAAACTCAAACTGATTTTCCCGGGGATTATTCCATAAAGCCGCTCCGATTTTCAAGCTGAAAAATAGTTCCCCCGCCTCTCTTCTACGTAGGGCCAGCTTTCTTGACAAAGCCGGACGACATGTTACATTTTCGGTATTCGAACCCCATCTGTTACCAGTAAGGATTATGCATCTAAGAGGATTACCGGTCTCTCTTTTTTTTTCGCTCCTACTTCTCTTCCCATGCGCCGCATCCGCCGCCAAGGATTCCGCCGATGCTGTATCATGGTCGCCCATAGAGGGGGAGACCCTCCGTGTTTTAAAGCGCTTTTCCTCTGAACGCGGCCTCTCCCCTTCCGCCCCCCTTGAGGAGCGGGTCGGTTTTTATTTGAAAGCCGGGCTCTGGAACGCCGCCGAGCAGCTCCTTCAAAACCCGCCGCACGCGCCGCAGAGAGAAGCGCGGCAGCTTCTGATCAAACTCCGTGCCCTCCAGGGCCGGTTCGATCTGATCTACACCGCCTATCAAAAAGAACCTTCCCTCTTTCGCAATGAGCCGGCGCTCCTCGGATTGGCCGGACAGGGGGCTTTTCAGAAAAAAGCCTATTCGGAGGTGCTCACCATTGCCGGATCGATCTCTCCATCGAGTTCCTACGCGCCGTATCGCTACTACCTCTCGGCGCTCGCCTTTCTTTCCTCCGGCAATCAGAGCCGATTTGAGGAAGCGATGGCACGTTGGATTCAATGGGGAGAGCAACACCCTCGCTCTCTTTGGACCCTCCGAGCGCATCTCGTAAATGGATACTACCACCTTACCCGTAAATCGTATGCGCTTGCCTTCGCCAGTCTCGGCCGCCTTTTTGGCGAGACCCCTTATGCCGATCTGGCGATGCTAGGGATCGGCTGGAGTTACTTTGAAATCGGCGCCCCCGAAAACCTCGTCAGCATCCTAGAAGGGATGGAAGGGGGGAATTTCGAGGCGCGTCACCATGACCGGCTGTTTCAGATACTCCTTCGCTACCACCTCCGCCAAAAAGATCGGGTCGGAGCGATCGAAACGGTCACCCGGGCACGAACGGAAATCCGAGGGCGGATCGCGCGGCTTGAGCAAAATGCCGAGCGGATTCGAAAGGGGGAGCGCTCCCCATCCCCTGTTTTCCCTCCCGGATCGCTGTTAAAGCAGGCCCTGATACAGCTTCAAGAGGAAGTCGGCGAGAAACCCGAAATCACTTTCGTTCTCAATAAGGTCGATCTTCTCCTGCGCCAACAGGCCGTTGCTTATCTCAAAGAGGAAGCGAAGGCCTCTCGGGAGGAGGAGAAAAAACTTTCGGCTGAATTGGCCCGCCACTGCATCACGCTCCAGAGCGTCGGCGCAATATCCGGTGCGCCGGCTGCCGATCCGCTCTACCTTGAAGCGCGCGCCGCCGCCCTCCAGGGGAAAAAAGAAGCGGCCAAAGCTGCGCTGAAGCGGCTCCTTGAAGAAGCGCCGAGCGGGCCATATTCCGAGGAGGCGTCCTATCGGCTCGGCGAAATCGCCTTCGAGGAGGGAAGGTATGCCGAGGCAGCGGCCCATTATCAACCGCTGGTCGATCGCCCGGAATCCTATCTTCATCGCGCGGCGCTCTACAAGACAGCGTGGAGTTATTACCGGCAGAGCCAATCGAAAGAGGTCATTCCCATTTTCTTCCGACTCTGGTTCCCCGCCGAACAAGAAATCAAGCCGAAGGAAGGATCTCCCTGCCGATCGACCCCCGCGCCGGAGGAAAGGCAGGAGCACCTCCGTCTTCTCGCGTTGACTTTGCAGTCGGGCGGGAGCCCGGCCCGGTTGGTCGATTGGATCGGCGGCTGGTCGCCGGCGGAAAGCTTCTCTCTCTCCTCTGAAATGGCGAAATATTACGAAGCGGCCGGACAAAAAAAAGAGGCGGTGCAACTCATCCAAGCATGGGTGGCGGCCTACCCCGTCTATCTCGACACCCCCTTTCTCCACCGAACGATGATCGATTTTTACAATGAGCCGGTATCCGCTTCGACTCCCGAGGGAATTCAGGCCCGCGTCTCGTTCATCGAAAATTACCGGCCCGAGAGCGCATGGGCCAAAGAGAATTCTCCGGAACAGGTCGAGCGGGTGAAGCCGCTGCTGAAAGAACAGTTGCAATTTTTATTGACCTACTACCAGGTCGAAGCGAAGAAGGCGCAACGGGCGGCGCTCTATCAAAAGGTCCTCCCCTGGTATGATCTCTACCTTCAGATCTTCCCAAAGGAGAGTGAAACCGGCGAGGTCCGATTCGTTTATGCCGAGCTTCTCAGTGAGCTGAAGGAGGAGCGACGATCGGCCGAGCACTACCGGGCCAGCGCTTACACCGACCCGCTCCATCCCTTGGCGCCGGAGGCGGCCTACCGGGAGATCTTGCTCTTGGAGCGGCTCCTCTCTTCTTCCGATCCCGATCTCTGGGAGGGCTACACCCGCTTCATCCAAGGGTTCCCCTCCGATACGCGTCTCTCCCAGATCTATCTCAAACAGGCGGAGCGCGCGTTTCAACAGAAAGATTACGCCAAGAGCCGAGAATCGGCCGAGGTCGTCGCGATGGAGGAGGGGAGGCAGGGGTGCGCGAAGGAGACACAACGGAATTGCACCCTCTGGATCGCCGCGCAAAAGCTGATCGTGCAGGGATATTTGAACGACAACGATTATTCCGCGGCGATCGGACATTTAAATCGCTTCTTCGCCGACAAGGAACGTTTGCCTCTTCCTGAAAATGAGCGGGGGGCGCTCCAAAATCTTTTAGTCCTCTCTTATTATCAACAAGGAGAAGCGCTCAAGCAACAAGGAGAACCCGCAGAAGCGGCAGATTCGTTCTGGGGCGCCTACCGCGAAGACGATCGGAGCGAGTTAGCCCCGCTTGCCCTCTTCGAAGCGGCCGCTCTTTGGGGATCGGGCGAAAAGAAGGAAAAAGCAGAGGAGGCTTTCTCTACTTTCGCCAGGCGCTATCCTCAATCGGCCCTCTACCCTCTGGCGCTGCTGAGACTCGCTTCCCTTTACGAAGAGACCGACCGCCCTTTGGCCGCCGCGCAGGTTTACGAAGCGGCGGGGAGAATCGGAAACGATCCCGCTTTCTCCACACAGGCGTTGGGACAGGCCCTTTCACTTTATGAAAAGATGGCGGCGTGGGAAAAGGTCTATCTTCTCTCGCTTCAATGGGTGGAGCGCGCCCGGGGAAACAGAGCGCGTCAGATCGAAGGGATCGTGAGGGGAGCGGAGGCAAAATTAAAACTGGGAGAAGAGAAGAGCGCCGAGAAGATGCTCGGCGACCTCGTCCGGATCTTGGCGCAAGAAGCGGCAAAAAAATCGGCCAAGCTGAAAGAGACCCCTTCGTTTTATCGGGCGAAGGCCCATCTTCTGTTGGCCGACATCCAGATGAAGCGGTATGAAGCGATCCAATTGGTAAACCCGTTGGAAAAAAATCTCCAGAAGAAAAAGAGCCTCTTCGACCGGCTCCTTCAAAACTACGGCCAGGCCGCCGAGGATCCTTCGCCGGCGCTGGCCCTCGCGGCCACCCATCGGACCGGGGAGGTCTTTGAGGAGTTCAGCGAGTCACTCTTAAAATCAGAGCGCCCCAAGAATCTCTCCGCGGAGGAGAAGGAGGCCTACGATCGTCTCCTCATGGAACAGGCGCTCCCCTATCTTGAGAAAGCAAGGGAAGCCTACCGGCAAAACATCGACTGGGCCAAGGCGACAGGCGTCGAGAGTGATGAGAGCGGATGGATCGCCAAAAGCCGGGAAGGTCTCGAGCGGATTCACTCACAAGCCGAACGCTCTAAAACAGAGGAGGCGCACATTCGATGAAACCGACTCTTTTTCGAAAAGCGGGAATCCGATCGCTCTTTATCGTTCTAACCCTCCTCCTATTCCAGGCGCCGCTTTTCGGTGCCGACCGTCCGGCCCCTTCCGATAAGACGATCGTGCTGGATGAATCCCGGATCAAAGGGGCCGGGTCTGTCGCCAAAGGAGCCGGGGGAACCGGCTCGAATGAGCCCCTCCCCGCCCTATCGACCCCCCTTCCTTGGGAGGGAGAACAAGGAGGAGAGTCGAATATCGCCCAGGAAATCTTCCGGAAATTAGGAGAATCCGATCCTTCCTATTTCATGGAGGATCAGCTCAAAACAAGCGAATCATTTAAAGGAGAGAAACATGGAAATCGTTGAAATGCTGACGGCGGTTGCGAAGGAAGGGGGGATCTTTATCTCTCTGATCTTTCTGATTCTGATCTTCGGCATCGCGATCGTCATTGAACGGATCCTCTTCATCAATCGCTCCAAGGTCAACGGAACCGCCCTCTTGGGGACGATTCGCGAGGCGCTGAAGGGGAACAACCGAGAGGAGGCGCTCGCCGCCTGTAGTGTCTCGAAAGCCCCCCTGAGTCTGGTCTTCGCCAAAGGGCTCACCGAGGCGGCTCCGCCGATTCGGAAAGAGGCGGTCCAGGGGGCGGTCGACGAAGCGCTTCTGGAGATTGTGCCGCAGATCGAAAAAAGGATCGATTATCTCCCGACCCTGGCCAACACCGCCAATCTCCTCGGATTGCTCGGGACCGTCCTCGGCCTGATCAAGTCGTTCCAAGCGATCTCCGCCGCCGATCCGGCCCAGAAGGGGGCGTTGTTGGCGGAGGGGATTTCCACCGCGATGTATGCGACCGCTTTCGGCCTCCTGGTCGCCATCCCATTGATGTTCTTTTATACCATCCTTCAATCCCGGACCAGCCGACTGCTCGACCACATCGAGGAGTTCAGCTTTAAATTCGTAAAGATTCTCTCGGAAAAGAGCTGAGGGATGCGCAGGGAAATGTTCAAAAGAAAAAAGGCAGCGCGGACCGAGGCGACGGCCCTGTCGTTCAAGCTCGGCTACATCAATCTGATGATCACCCTCGTTCCGGTGCTCCTGACGATTGCCGTCTTCTCCCGGCTGGCGATTCTGGACCTCCACCTTCCCCGCCTGGGGGAGGAGTCAGGGGGGGTCACCCTTCAGCGTCCGGACGCGCCGGCCGCCGCCCCGCTCTCCTTGACCGTGGCGATTGAAGAAGAAGGGGTGGCGGTCTCGAACGGCCCGGAGCGGATCGCGATCATCAAACACCGGGAAGGGAGGCCCGACGCCGACGCCCTCTCGACGCTGATGCAGCGGTTGAAAAGGGAGCACCCCCACTCAAAAGAGGTCGTGATCTTGAGCCGGGCGAAGACAGTGTATGCCGACCTGGTCTCGGTGATGGACGCCTGCCGATCGGTGAACGGCGGACAGAGCGGCCTTCAATCCCTTTTCCCCGACGTCTCATTGGGGGAGATTTCCTGATGATTCGTCGAATGAAGCGGAAAAAGAGCATGGTCCCCTATATCAACCTGATTTCTCTGATGGATATATTTACGATCTTGGTCATCTTCCTTCTCTTCCAGGCCTCGAACGGAGAGGAGGTCCTCTCCGTCGCCAAAGATGTCATTCTGCCGGCGTCGACCGCCTCGCAGCCGCCGGAGCGGGCGTTGACGGTGACGGTCACACCCAAGGAGATCTTGGTCGACGGGACACCGGTGGCCGACACCGCAGCGGTCTTGCAGGAAAAGGAGGTCGTCATCGCCTCCCTCCAAAGGCGGATTTCGGCGGAAGGGGGAAAGAAGGTCACCATCCTCGGCGATCGAACGATTCCGTTTGCTCTTCTGAAAAAGGTGATGGTCACCTGCACCGACTCCGGCATCGAGCAGATCTCGCTGGCGGTTCTGAGCCGGGAGATGTGACGATGCGGGATGAGATGACTCTTCTCGATACCGATAAAACCTTCCGGCGCATCTTGACGGTGCTTCTCTCGTTCTATGCCGCCGTGGTGATCTTCGTTCAGGTGAAGGGGGAATCGTTTCATTTAAACACATTGGCCCGGATCGCGCCGCCGCAGGAGCCGCCCCGGGTGGCCCGTCTCCTCGTTGAGCCGCAAAAGGCCCCCGTTCTACCGGCGGCCCCGCCCGCTGTAGAGGCGCCGAAAGTCGGGCCGCTCAAATTAGAGCCCCCCCGAATCGAGCCGGCCCAAGTCGAAAAACCGGCGCTCCCCCCTTCGCCGAAGATGGCCCCGGGGGTGGAGCAGGCAGGGCCGGCCTCTTCGACGCCGGCCCCCCCGAAAGCGCCGCCTCAGGAACAGGTGAAGAATATCGGCCTTCTCGGATTGTTGGGAGGAAACAAAGGGTCCGGCTCGGCGTCCTCCGTAGGAAAAGGATTCTCTTCTCTGAAAGAGATCGCTCCTCCATCCGCGGAAAAGAAATCTTCCCCCTCTGCGCCTGCCGCTTCTTCCCCCCCGTTTCCTTCGTTCGCACAGGAGGAGATTGACAAAATCCGCCAACGGACGTTGGCCCAGCAGGAGACGACGTTGACACAGACACGGCAGGCGGCGGTTCAAGAGGACCTCTCTCAGGCGAAAATCACGCAGCAAGGAGGTATCGGAGGCGCGCAAAATCAGGAGGCCGTTTCCGGGATCGTTCAGCAGAACCGGGACAGATTACAGCTCATTTATAACAAACAGCTTCTGAAGAAACCGGGTCTGCAGGGATTTTTGACGGTCGAGTTCACCATCACCGCTCAGGGTCACGTCATTGAATGCCGGGTCGTCACCTCCTCGCTCTCCGATCCTCTCTTTGAGAGGGAGGTCCTCCAAGAGATCCTTCGATGGAAATTTCCGCCGACCGCTCAGGGAACCACCACCGTCCTCTATCCCCTTTCGTTCTCGCCCGCCGGCTGATAAACTCGGGGGTGTCTTCGATGACCCGACGAGTCGCCCCTACACCCCCCTACCGAATTGACAGGAAAAAGAATTAATGTCAGAATAGCATCGGTTTTGGGATATCCATGGTTGATTCAGAACACCTCCGGAAAATCTTAAGCGGCGCGCTCGCACTTTCGGCGAAAAAAATCGAAATAAACAGCCTTGCCGGGGACGCCTCCAATCGCACCTATCACCGGGTTTCGTGGGAAGAAAACGGGTCGGCCCGATCGCTGATCCTGATGGTGATGGCGGCGCCCGAAGGCTTCAAGGCCTCCGAGGAGGCGGTCAGCGGCGCGCCGACCGAGATCGCCGAACTCCCCTTCATCAATATTCAGCGGCACCTCCACGCCTGTAAGGTGGCGGTTCCCGAAATTCTCTTCTACGATGCGGCGCGCGGATGGATGCTTCTGGAAGATCTCGGCGACATCACCCTCGCCCAGGTGATTCAAGAGAAAGCGGCCGGCAACCCTGCCGTTTTGAAAGAACACTATCAAAAAGCGATCGATACCCTCCTGACGATTCAAGCGGATGCCACCGCCGCCCCGCCCAATGCCTGCATCGCGCACCATCGCGCCTTCGACCAGGCGCTCTTCGTCTGGGAGTTCGATCACTTTATCGAATACGGCATCGAAGCCCGAACCGGGATGCCGATCCCTCAAAAGCAACGCGATGCGATCCGGGCCTACTTTTCCGATATCGCCCTCCGGCTCGCCTCCTTGCCGCAGGTCTTCACGCATCGCGACTACCACAGCCGGAATTTAATGATCCAGACCGACTCCGTCGGGTTCGCAGTCCGCGTGATCGACTTTCAAGACGCCTTGATGGGCCCGCCGCAGTATGATCTCGCCTCGCTGCTGCGCGACTCGTACATCGATCTTCCGGAACCGGTGATCGACGATCTGATCGCCTATTACCTTCAACGGAAAGAGGCCCGTTCGGGGGAGCGGGTGCCGCCGGAGATGTTCCGGGAGTATTTTGATCTGGTCAGCATCCAGAGAAACTTAAAAGCGGCCGGCCGGTTCGTTTACATCGACCGGGTGAAGCAGAACCCGCGTTTTCTCCAGTATGTCCCGCCGACGCTCCGGAAGGTAAAGCGGAATCTTGAGAAACACCGGCGCCTCGCCCCGCTGCATGCCCTTCTGGCCGAATATGTAGAGGAGTTGCAACCGTAATGAAAGCAATGATTTTGGCCGCGGGATATGGAACGCGGCTTCGTCCCCTAACCAATGACCTCCCGAAACCGCTGCTGCCGGTGGGGCCGCGCCCCCTGATCTACTACAACCTTCTTCTCCTTAAGAAATATGGGATCACCGACGTCTTTATCAATGTTCATTACCTTGCCGATAAGATCATCAAAGAGGTCGGCAACGGTCTCCGTCTCGGAATGAACATCACCTACTCCGAGGAGTCGCAGATTTTGGGGACCGGCGGAGGAATTAAGAACATTCAGACGGCGATCGCGCGGGGGACCTTCCTCGTCATCAACGCCGATATCCTCATCGATCTGAACCTCGATAAATTGGTCGAGTTCCATCACCGGAAGAAAGGGGCCGCCACGCTGGTCCTTCGGGAAGATCCGGAGGTCGACCGCTTTGGAGCGATCGAAGTCGATCCCAAGGATCAGATCCGGAACATTCTCGGAAAAACGACCTGGAACGGGGAGAAGGCGCGCCGGATGATGTTCACCGGCGTCCATGTGATGGAGCCGCACGTGATGGATTATGTTCCCGCCCGGACCTTTTACTCGATCACCGATGCGTACGTGGAGATGCTCCGCAAAAACGAGAAGCTCTTCGGCTATGTGACGCGGGGCTACTGGAACGATATCGGCGAGATCGACCGCTACAAAAAGGCCGACCGCGATCTGAAGCAAGGGAAAATTCGTCTCAGCTACATCCGCTCCGAAACGGCGGTCTGATGATCCTCGAAGAGATCGAAGAGAATCCGAACTGCCGGCCCGCCGACATGATGCGGTTTCGCGAAATCGGCCCCGCCAAGAAAGTGGTTCAGGTCCGCCTCTACGATCAGGATCCAAACGGCCGGTGGTATCAGGTGACCGGATGGACCGACCAGAAAGAAGCGCCGGCCGCCGAGGCGTTCATCCAGCCGGTCGAAGACTCCGGCAGCGGCGTCGCCTATCTCCTCCACAGCGCCGGCAACTGCGGCCTTCGATTCAAACCCGACCCGGAAAGCCCCTGGAGCCTGACCGACCCGACCCAATGGGGAGAGCCGTTTCTGCTTCTGGGGGATCTACAGGATGTGGTGACGACGTAGGCTAATATCTCTCCCGCTGCTTTTCGAATGCCGCTTCATCTTCGGCGGTGTAGCCGAAGAGGCTCGGCGCAACCGAGGCGACGTAGTAGATCGGGCGAACGATCACATAGTCGAGCAGCACCCCGACCGGATGAAGGACGAAGGCGAGCAACCGGAAGGGATGGCCATACGAAGCGGCGTCGGCCGATACCTCGGCGCGCCGTGCCGCCTCCACCGGATAGAAATCGTCCCCCTTCTGCTTCCCGGCGCAGCCGGTCGATAAAACCGACATCAAGAGAAGCCCCGCCAGGAAGAGGCCTCCCCCTTTTATCCGAACGAACTTTTCCATGTCTCATCTCCTGTCTGATCAAAAGATTTTTGGTTTATCCTGCTAGGGATGAATTTGGCTGAGCGGCGTCGGCGGCCCTTCCGTCGTAAACGACCAGCTCTCCGCCGTCAAGAGGCGATTGCCGGCCCGATCTTCGATTCCCTCTTTTAAAATAACGGTGTACCGTTCTTCATAGGCCAGGAGCGATTTCGGCAAAAAGGTGACCGTTTGGGTCACAGGCTCATACGCAATGATTCCTTCCAGCTTCTCTTCATTAACCACAACGATCGAATCGGGTTTGAGACTGGTCGGCTCGATCGGTTTGTTAAAGGTCACCGAAATCAGTGTCGCCACGGGAACATGGGTCGCATTGTCCGTCGGGGTCGTCTGCTGAATATTCAGAAGGGTTTCTTCCGCCGATCGGGTCGTGAATGTCCAACGGTAGGAGAAGGGAAGATGGTGGCCTTCCAGATCGGCGACGTCGCCGGTGACGGCGGCCTGGTATTGCTTCGATGGCGCCAGCGGCGCGATCGGAGTCCAGGTGGCCGACTTCGTCTCGGGGTTGTAGTGGACGACCCCCTCGGCCCCTTCCACATGGAAGGTCTCCGCCGTCACGGTCCGCGGGTCGACCTGTTTTGTGAACTCCACGATAATCGGGGTGGTCGGCGCAACCTCGCTTTCATTTTCCCCCGGAACGGTCCGGACGATCCCGGGCGCCTCGCCGATCGGACCGATCGCCGCCGCGGCCGGAAAAGAGACAATCATTGCCGGGAAGATGAGCGCATAAAAAAATTTTGAGATGAAGCGACAGGGTCGGTCAATCATCGGCAGTCCTGTTTACCGAACGCCGGTGCAAAGGCCGGACCGGTTTTTCAGGGCCGAAGCGTGATCCGGCGGGGCCCTTCTTGGGAAAAGAGGGAAACACCCCACACAAAAGTGAACCTTTTTTGCGAGGTTTCCCTCCCGCCCCTTGTCTTCTTCGAAACGAATTGGCTATAATCCGGTTAACTTAAACGAGAGGGAGGGTTTACCATGGAGCTCTATCAACGTTCGCAAACGGAAACAACGGTCCAAGACGATCCCGCAGCGAAAGAATTACTTCGGCGGGCCTACGAGAAGACCTCGCGCTGGGGGAAGGAGTTCCCCGGTTTCACCGCCGATCTGGTCCTCAATGACAACGGCAAGGAATACAAGGGGAAGGTCAAGATCAAATCGCCCAAAGAGGCGGAGGTCACCGTCGACGGCGCCGACGAGCCGCTTTTGAAATGGGCCCAAAACCAGATCGGGATGATGGCGGTTCATCGCGCCTCCCGTCCTTTCGAGGAGGCCGATGGAAAATACGCCTTGACCCTCGCCCCGGAAGACCACCATCCCCTCGGCCGCCAGATCATCATCAACGGCGACGGAATGAACTCCCGCTACCGGATCAAAGACGACCGGATTCAGCAGATCTCCCGGAGCATGGGGAAGATGAGCTTCACAATCAACGTCGAAGAGGCGATGACCACCTCCGACGGCAAACATCTCACCACCCGCTATACCGTCTTCTACTTCTCCCCCGACGGGCAGCTGATGCAGGCGGAGGCCTTCACCGACCGCCCGACCGAAGTGAAGGGGCTCTATCTCCCCGGGTATCGCCGCATCATCTCGAACGACAAAGGAACGGCGATCGTCCGGATCCTGGAGTTTAAGAACCATCAGTTGATGTAATTCGGAGAGGCAAGGAGCCCTGCCGTGACCCGTCTGGAGCGGATGAGAAAGCTGGTCGAACTCGACCCGAAGAGTGAGATCACCCACTTCGGACTGGGACAGGCCTGTTATGATGAGGGGCTTTTTGCGGAAGGGGCGTCGGCGATGGCGCGGGCGATCGAAATTAAGCCCGATTACACCGCGGCCTATGAGATCTTGGGACGCTGCCTGGAGAAGATGGGAAATCTGGAGGAGGCCGAAGCGGTCTACCTGAAGGGGATCGAGATCGGAACCGTCCGGGGTGATATGATCCCGACCGAAAAAATGAAGGCGCGGCTGAATCGGGTGAAGGGAAAACGGGCCTTACCCGATTCCCCGGCCGGCCCTTCGTCCGGAGCGGCCTAGGAATTCTCCGCCTGCTCCATCATCAGCTTGAGCTCCTCGATATAGACCGTCTCCTCCAGCGGGCCGCCCCGGCGGACCGAGAGAAAGTAGAGATTCCCCCAGAGGCCGGCGATCCGATGGATCGCCTCGTGGCGCGGCACTCCCTTCTCGAGCAGCGCCTTAAAGACCACTTCGACCTCTTCGGGATCTTGCTGAAAGAGCTGTTTTTCCACGGCGACGTGGAGGCCGGTGTGGATGAGCGGATTGACGACGAAGCCGTCGATCTCCTGCGGGTGGAAGGCCGCTTCCCCCTGCGGCCACAAGGAATCGAATTCGGGATGCGCTCTCATGGCGTCGGCGATCAGCTCGGAATCGCCGGAGAGATCCTCCTCCCGCTTCATCCGCTCCCAAACGTTGAAGTAGATCGAAAGGGCCTGCTTTGAAAAGAGATAATCCATGCCTGACTCCTTCAAAAGATAAAAAGGCATCTTAACAGAGTCCGATCGGGATGATCAAGGTCGATCTCAAACCGTGAGACCAAAGAGAAATCGATGACCCAGGAGCAAAAAGAGGAATTTGAACGATTCGTCTTCCGGCACGCCAACCTGACCTTGATTGATTATGCCTTGGGGCACGATATTTTCGACAAGGTGGTTCAGCAACGGCTGAATCGGCTGGAAAAGAATTACTTCCTCACCCTCGCCGAAGCCGAAGAGGCCGAGCTGGTCGAAGCCCGCAAGACCGCCCCGAGCGAGGCGACCCGAATGAAGATCGACCGGCTTTTGAAAAATGCGAGGGAAGTCCGGGAGATTTTGAAGGAGTAGATTGCACCGATCGTCCGACCGCGCGTGGAACCGTTCGCTTCATCCCTCATCGCTCCCTCCTTTGCTTAAATAGCGGTCAGCTTTCAGCAGTCAGCCAAAGATTTAAAAGCTTCAAGCTGAAAGCTGAGCGCTGACGGCTGATTGCTTCTTTGAATTTTTCGTCACCATCACTGATCGACAAGGAGAAGAAATGAAAAGGAGAAGTTCGATTCTTTTTTGGCTGATCGCGTTCATCGCGGGGATCTGGTTCGGCGGAGGGTTGGCCCGATGGACCGGGACCGAACCGGCGTTCGCCCAGCCTTCACAGGCCAAAGCGGTTCGGGCGGAAGCCTTCGAGCTGGTCGATAAGAAGGGGAAGCTTCGCGCGAAGTTGATGATGGGAAAGGACGAAGAACCGATGCTGGTCGTCTACGACAAAAACGAAAAACCGGCCGCGGCCTACGGGCTTAACAGCGAAGGGCCGGTCCAAGATTTTCTCGGGAGGATTTTACGACCGTAGGTTGTCATGCGGGAATCGCTCACCGTTAGGGCATCGCCTTGCCAAAGCGGGGGTTCGTCATTTTCTTTGTTTCCTTTGAAACAAACCTGAGTGCTTTCTTGACACGGAAGCAGTCGTCTACTAATCGTCCAAGACCGATAACTCACCACTCCTGGTAATCCTTGAGATAAAGGGCCGAGAGTGCTTGATTATAAAGCGTCTGATTTTGGGAAGTGCCTTCACCAAAGTCTGGCCCATCTCCTCTCCCGTAAGATTTCCGGAAGTCAAAACAAACGCGCCGACTCCTGCATGAATCAGTGCATTACGTTCGATTGTCCTGTACCGAATGCGCTGATCATTGGTGATGACAAACCAGCCTCTTGCTCCGACCACTGAAAGCCAATCTTGGTCTTTAGCATTCGGCGGAAAGTGATCGTCATGGATTTCTACCTGAACGCCTGTCTCACGGAAGACGGCGGCACTTTTTTTCGAAAGGCTCCTGTCGAAAAAAAAAGTGATCGACTCAGGCGGCTTCGAGGGGGAGTTCGCAACGGATCGCTTCTTCGATCTGGGAGGGCGGAAGGCCATAATCCCCCGCAAGTTCTTTGATGGATTCCCCGGCTTTATATCTTTCTGCAATCACTTGAGTCGGGATCCCCGTTCCGGATAAAACGGGCCGGCCGAAGGAGATCGTCGGATCGATGACAACCGTCCTTGGCTCTTCGAGCTGGCGTTTTCGGGTGAAAGGATAAAGCTTAATCGGCAGGCCGGAAGGGTCACGCTCGATCCGGCGAAGATAAGCATGGAGCAACTTCTCCATCGCCAATTGGCCGTCCTTGGAAATATTTTCCAGGTGGCCGTATTCTCTTACAAAGAGATCCATCCCGTCCGTCTCAAAGAGATGATCGGCCAGGGGATGCTTTGAGGGATATTTTCGGTCGAGGTAATCGAGCGCCTTTCTTACGCTGACGAGCGGGACTCGGTGGTCCTTTCGTATTGCACTGAGAACATGCGCCTCCACCAAGTTAAAGAAGGAAAGCAGAGAGCTCCGATCAAGAGTAGCGATAAGCGGCTTAAAGTCGCGCTGGCCCTCCTTGACTGGATAACGCCGCCCACGAATCCAAGAACGGAGTGTCGTGAGAGGAATTCGGAGATAGTGAGCGGCTTCCTGGAGCGTATATGAAGGGACTTCCCTAATATCAGATTTAGCCTGGAGGTTTTTCTTCATGAAAGCGGACCTCTATTGGAAACAGTATTTGTGTATCATAATAGGAATAAAAGTCAAGTTTTGATTCCACTTTAATCGATCCGCCTTCCCGTTGCAGGATCGAAAAGATGTACCTTGTTCGAATCGATCGTCAGGCCGACCCGCTCGCCCGGCGCCCCATCGAAATCGGCCGCTGCCGTGGCGCGGACCCTTTGGCCTCCCCAATTTAACTCCACCCAGACCTCGGCGCCAATTGATTCGATCAGGACGATCTCGGCCGTCATCTCCCCCTCTCCGGCCGGACGGGAAAGATGGATATCTTCCGGACGGATGCCGAGAACCCCCTCTCCAGATGGCGCGGTGCCGAGCCGCTCCCCCTTCTCTCCCGTCAGCCGAAAGACAACCCCCTCGGCCATCTCAACCCCCTCCCCGACCCACCGTCCGCGGAGCAGATTCATCGGGGGGCTGCCGATAAATTCCGCCACGAAGAGGTTGGCCGGGCGGGCGTAGATCTCCTTCGGCGTCCCCTCCTGCTGGAGCGTCCCCTGGTGCAGCACCGCCATCCGGTCGGAGAGGGTCATCGCCTCGGCCTGATCGTGGGTCACGTAGATCATCGTCGTCTTCAATCGCCGATGCAGTTGCTTCAGCTCGCTCCGCATCTCGATCCGAAGGCGCGCGTCGAGGTTGGAGAGCGGCTCGTCGAAGAGAAAAAGGCGCGGCTTCCGGACGATCGCTCTTCCTAACGCCACCCGCTGGCGCTGGCCGCCGGAGAGCGATCCCGGCCGCTGCGGCAGGAGCGGCGCAAGTCCGAGCAACTCGGCCACCTCCCGGACGCGGCGGTCGATCTCGGCCGCCGGCTCCTTTTTCATTCGAAGGGGAAAAGCGATGTTTTCATAGACGGTCATGTGGGGATAGAGGGCGTAGCTCTGGAAGACCACCGCGACATCCCGCTCCTTCGGCGCCAGATCGTTCACCGGCGCGCCGTCAAACAGGATCTCGCCCGAGGTCGGACTTTCCAAACCGGCAATCAAATTCAGAAGGGTCGATTTCCCGCAGCCGCTCGGCCCGACCAGCGTGAAGAACGTCCCCTCCGCGATCGTCAGATCGATCCCGCGCAACACCCCCTTCTCCCCGAACTGTTTCGTGATCCCCGTCAGCCTCACTTCCGCCATGTAAACCCCCGGAAATATCTTAATTACGAATTAAGAATTACGAATTAGGAATTGGGTGAAGAATCGAGAGCGAAAGCGCTGCGTGTTAGAATTGAATTCCTCATTCTCAATTCTCAATTCTCAATTCTTAATTCCTAATTCCTAATTGGTTTATTTATCCCTTCACCGCCCCGGCCGTCAGCCCTTCCACGATCCGCCGCTGAAAAAAGAGGACGAGGAGGATCACCGGCAGGGTCACGACGATCGACGCGGCGGCCATGTCTCCATAGGGAATCTCGTGCAATCCCGGGAAGAGAGCGATCCCGACCGGGATCGTCCGCGACGCCTCGGTCGTCGTGAAGGTCAGCGCGAAGAGGAACTCCCCCCAGGAGAAGAGAAAGACGAGGATCGCCACCGCGGAGAGGCCCGGCGCGGCAAGCGGCAGGAGGACTTTCGTGAACGCTTGCAGCGGCGTGCAGCCGTCGATCTGCGCCGCCCGGTAGAGCTCCGCCGGAATCTCCTCGAAGAAGCGGGTCAGGATCCAGAGGGAGAGGGGGAGCGAGAAGGCGGTGTGGGTGAGGACCAGCGCCCACCAGGTGTCTCTCAAGCCGAGCGCCCGGACGATCAAATAGAGGGGGCTAACGATCGCCACCGGCGGGAACATTGAAACGCCGAGGGCCATGCCGAGCAGAAGCCCTTTCCCTTTGAAGTGAAGCCGCGCCAACGCGAAGGCGGCAAGGGCGCCGAAGGCGAGAGAGAAAAAGGTCGTCATCCCGGCGACCGCCAGGCTGTTGAGAATGATCCGGAAGAATGGGTGGCCGGTGAAAATCGAGCGATAATGTTCCAGGGTCGGATGTTGCGGGAGGATCGGCGGTAGGGTGATCAGTTCCGAATCGGGGGTGACCGACGTGATCGCCTGCCAGACGACCGGCCCGAGAAAGAAGAGCGCCGTCGCGAAGAGAAGGAGAAAAAATCCGGCCTGTTTCAAAGATCGCTTCATCATGAGGAGAGCCGCCTCTCCCGGCCGAGAAGGGCGAGATAGACCAGGCTGATCGCGGCGACGCAGAAAAACATCGCCACCGACAAGGCGCTGCCGTAGCCGAACTGAAGGGTCTGAAACAAAACCTTGTAGGTATAGATGGAAAGGGTCTCGGTGGTGTTCCCCGGGCCGCCGCCGGTGAGGACATAGATCGCGTCGAAGACCCGAAAGGCGTCGAGGGTCCGGAAGAGGAGGACCACCAGGATCATCGGCGTAAGCGACGGAAGGATGATGTGGCGGAAGACTCCCCATCCTCCCGCCCCGTCGACCCGTGCCGCGAGGTAAAGTTCCCTCGGGATCGTCTGCAGCCCGGCCGTCAGGAGAATCGCCGCAAAGGGGGCGCTCTTCCAGACGTCGATCAGGATCGCCGCATGGATCGCCCAGAAAGGATCGCCGAGCCAATTGACCGGCCCCCTCGCCAGACCCGTTCCGGTCAATATAAAATTGAAGAGACCGAACTCGACGTTGTAGAGCCACTCCCACATCCGGCTCGAAACGACCGTCGGGATCGCCCAGGGGAGCAGGACGATCGCCCGCATCGATCCCCGCCCCGGAAAGGCCCGGTCGAGAAGAAGCGCCACCGCCAGCCCCAGCGCCAGCTCCAAAGCCACCGCAACGAGGGTGAAGTAGAGGGTGTTGCCGAGGCTGTTCCAGAAACGGGGATCGATCGCGAGGAAGCGGTAGTTCTCCAGTCCGACGAAGCGGGCGATCTGAAAAATCGGCAGCCGTTGCTGAAGGCTGAGGAAGAAGGCGGCCGCGATCGGAATCAGCGCGACGGCGGCGAGAAGGAGGATGGCCGGGGCGATCAACCAATAACCGAGCCGCGCGGTCGCCGGTCTCATCGCACCGGATCCCCGAGCAGATGCTTCATCTGAAGCGCGGCGTCATGCAGCGCGCGCTCCGGCGGCTTGATCCCGACCAGCGCCGCGGAGAATTCGGGCTGCATGATCTGAGAGAGCATCGGGTAGTAGGGGGAGACCGGCCGGGGCCGGGCCGACAAGAAAAGATCGCGCAGGCCGGCGGTGAACGGCTGTGCGGCCGCCAACGCCGGGTCGTCATAGAGGGCTTTGCGCGTCGGATTGTAGCCGGTATCGATCGCCATCGTTCGCTGAACCTCCGGAGAGGTTAAATAGAGAAGCAACGCCTCGGCCTCTTTCGGATGGCGCGAGAAGCGGTTGATCCCAAGCTGCCATCCTCCCAGCGTCGCCGCGGAGGGGTGGCCCGGGAAGTGCGGCAGCGGGGCGACGCCGACCTTCCCTCGCACAGCCGATCCTTCCTTCTGAAAGAGGACCCACGCATACGGCCAATTGCGCATGAAAACCGCCCGCCCCTCGCCGAAGAGGCGCCGCGTCGTCTCCTCGTCGGCGGTCGTCACCATCGGCGGGGAGATCCCGTTCTCCCCGATCAAATCGCGCAGAAAGGTGAGCGCCTCGGTCGCCGACGGATCGGCCAGAATCACCCTGCCGTTTTCATCGAGGACCTCCCCCCCCGCCGACCAGATCACCTCCAGGACATTGCAGATCAGCCCCTCGTATTGCCTTCCCTGCCAGACATAACCTCTCAGCCGCGGGTCGTTCTCTTCCTGGAGGACCGTCCGCGCCGCGGCGGCCAGCGCCTCCCAGGTTTGCGGCGGGTCGAGCCGATATTTTTCCAGAAGATCTTTCCGGTAATAGAGAAGGCCAGCGTCCAGAAACCAGGGGATTGCATAGGCCCGATCTTCAAAGAGGGCCGCGTCGATCGGTCCGGGGAAAAAGGCCTCCCGCGCTTCGGGGGGGAGGAGGTGAGAGAGGTCGCGGACCCAGCCGGCCCGGGCGAACTCCTGAACCCAGATCACGTCGAGCGACATCAGATCGAAATCGCTCGATCGCCCTTCCAGGCCGATGACGTAAAATTGATGCTGCTGATCGGAGGAAGAGGGAAGGATCTCATCCCGGACGAGAATCCCCGGATGCGTCGCTTCGAATTTCCGCAAGAGCGCCTGGAAGGCGGCGGGGTTTCCCTCGATCTGGCCGTGCTTGAAGACGAGGGTGACCGGCCCTTTCTCCTGCTGGACCCGCTCGGCGGCGGGACAGCCCCAGAGAAGTCCGATCACCATCCCTGCGATTGCCAGCCAACTCATCGATCGGTGCCTTCTCCCCAACCGCTCCTCCGCCGTCACCCCTCTTCGCCCGTCCGGCGCTCTCCCCTCGCTTCTTTCCGCTCCGCCCCATTGCCAGGACGCTCCTCCGCCTGCGCCTTTCCGTCGACCTCGCGCGTATAGACCGTCCGGCTGGGGAACGGAATCTCGATCCCCTCTTTACGGAACCGCTTTAAGATCCGCTTCCGCAATTCGTGCTGCGCGAGGTACTGATCGGTGAACTCCCGCACCTGGCAAATCAGGGTAAAGTTCAGGGAGAAATCGCCGAAGCCGGGGATGAACCGGACAAACGGAGCCGGATCGGCGAGCAGCCCGGGGATCTCCCGCGCCCCCTCGGTCGCCTCTTCCACCAGGACCCGCTCAAGATGATCGGGGTCGGTCTCATAGCTGACGCCGATCGGGATCAAGAGCGCCATCCGCGTCTCGGGCAAATAATAATTGGTCAGAATGCTCTGGGAGAGTTTGTTATTGGGGATGATCACCAGGTTGTTCGGAAGCATCCGAATGCGGGTGGTCCGCCAGCCGATGTCGGTGACATACCCCTCCTGGCCCGACTCCAGACGGATGAAGTCGCCGACGCGGATCGGCTGCTCCACCAGGATATGGATTCCGGCGAAGAGATTCGAGAGGGTGTCTTGAAGGGCGAGCGCCACGGCGAGACCGCCGACCCCCAGGGCGGTGATCAGGGGGGTGATCGAGATGCCGAGGGTCCCAAGCAAGATGAGAAACCCGATCACGAGAACCGTCCCCTTGATAATCGTCTGAGAGAGGCCGGTCAGAGGAATCGAGATCGCCGCCTTCCTGATCGAATAGGCGACCAGTTGCGAGGAAACGTTGGCCAACACCAGCGTGACCGAGAGGATGACGAGGACATGGATCACCTTGAGGGAATAGGCGACGTAAGGGGCCGGGAGCGAGGAGGTGCCGAGGGCGACGTAGAGTCCGATGGCCACCCCCCAGCCGATCGAAGGGATGCGAAGGGCGGAGACGAACAGGTCGTCGATCTCCGATTCGGTTTTCTCGGACCATCGGCGGAGAAGGCGCAGGAGGACGCTCCGCACGGTCAGGGCGACCGCGGTCGCGCCGGCAAAGATGCCGAACGGGATCATGATGGTTCGGAAAAGTTCACTCGTCACAGGCTTCCTCCCGGGTCAAGGGCCGCCTTAAACCCATTGGGTGATCGATGCAGGGGCGAAATAGGTCTATATAAAGGGATTCTGTAGGGAGTGTCAAGCGCAGCCGGGATACCTTTACAGCTGCAGCTGCGCCTCGAACAGGGTGGCATAGGCGCCGTTGGTCCGGATCAACGCCTCGTGTGTTCCGCTCTCCACGATTCGTCCCTGATCGATCACCAGAATCCGGTCGGCGGTCCGGAGCGACGAGAGCCGATGGGCGACGATCAGCGTCGTCCGGTTGGCGAAGAGATTTTTCATCGCCTCTTGAATACTCCCCTCGGTCTCGGCATCGACGGCGGAGGTCCCCTCGTCGAAGATGATGATCGGGGGATTCTTCAAGAAGGCGCGGGCGATGGCGAGCCGCTGCTTCTGGCCGATCGAGAGCTTCACCCCCCGCTCCCCGATCCAGGTGTTATAGCCCTCGGGAAGCTGACGGATGAAATCGTCGGCGCAGGCGGCGGTGGCGGCGGCGATGACCTGCGCTTCCGTGGCGGTCAGATCGCCGTAGGCGATGTTTTCCCGGACGGTGCCGTTGAAGAGAAACGGCTCCTGGCGGACCAAGCCGATCTGATCGCGCAGCGCCGCCAGCGACATCGCCCGGACGTCGAAGCCGTCGATCGTCACGCTCCCTCCCTGCACGTCGTAGAAGCGCATCAAAAGCGAGACGATCGTCGTCTTCCCGCTTCCGGTGGCTCCGACCAGAGCAACCGTTTCACCCGGAGAGGCCTCGAAGTCGATCTGCCTCAAAACCGGGAGCTCCGAGACGTATTGGAATGAGACATTGTTGAACCGGACGAATCCCTGCAACCGGGCCGGGAGGACGATCGGGGTCTCCGGCTCGGCGACCTCCGGCTTCGTGTCGATGATCTCGAAGACCCGCTCTCCCGCTGCGATCGCATGCTGCAGCATGTGGTTGATCGAGTGGATCTGGTTGATCGGCGCGTAGAAAAGGGCGGCATAGGCGAAGAAGGCGACCAGCTCCCCGACCGTCATCGCTCCGGTCGACACCTTGTAAGAGCCGAATCCCAAAATCAGCACCGTCCCCATCGAGGCGAGAAAGGCCATCCCCGGCGAGTAGTACGACCAGAGGCGGGCGACCTCCAGACTTCCGTCGCGGCAGGCGGCGCTCTTCTCGGCAAACCGTTTTGCTTCATGCGATTGCCGGTTGAAGATCATCGTCTCACGGATGCCGGAGATGGAATCTTGGAGGAGCGCATTGAGGTCGCCGAGCCGCTGCCGGACATTTTTATAACAATGGTGAATCCGCCGGGTGAAGAGAACGGCGGAAAAGGCGAGGATCGGCAGCGGGAGCATCGCCACCAGGGCGAGCTGCCACTGGATTTTGAAGAGGACCGCCGTAATGCCGATCAGCGTCAACGCGGCGACCAGCAGATGCTCGATCCCGTCGATGAAGATCCGCTCCATGTTCTCGACGTCATTGTTGATCCGCGACATGATCTCGCCGGTGGAGCGGTTCTCAAAATAGGAGATCGAGAGCCGCTGGGTCGCCTGATAGACGGTGTTGCGGATATCGAAGATGACCCGCTGCTCGAAAACATTGTTCAGACGGATCCGGGCGGTGTTCGAAAGGGCTTTGACGGCGAAGGCGCCGATCATCGCCAATGTCAGGAGAACAATCAAGCGGGTCTCTCCGGAGCCGACCCCTTCATCGATCACCACCTTGATCAGCCACGGGGGAATGAGGTCCATGAGGGTGGTGAGGATCGCCGCACCCAGGGTCAACGCCGCAAGCCCCTTGTACGGTTTGATAAAGGTCAAAACACGAAGTGTAAATTTCAAGATCGATCCTTTCTTAAAGAAATAATGCGGAATGAAAAATAGGAAATCTTAAAGGAAGAAGTTTATCACTTCTGCTTCCAAATTCCCAGATTCCTCATTATATTTCTATCCTGCTTCCGAAGAGCGGCGACGTCGCCGAATGACAAAAAAGGTCGTTGCGGAGAGGGCGGCGAGGCCGCCGAGCGACCAGGGAGAGAAGAGCCATTTTCGCACCCTGCTTTGGACCGGAACCTTCGATCGGGCCTGAAGGAGAAGATCTTCCGGATGTTTGTGGGCCAGCCGTTTCTCGCCGTTGCTCTTTCCCTCCGGGAGCGAGCGCTCGATTTCGGAGTTGATCTCCGCGCCCAAGAGAATCATCAGCCCGCTCAGGTACATCCACGTGAGCAGGATGATCACGGCGCCGATCGCCCCGTAGGTCTTGTTGTAGTTGCCGAAATGGCTGACATAATAAGAGAAAGCGAGCGAGACGGCGATCCAACCGAGGACGGCGAGGACCGATCCGGGGGTGACCCACCGCCACTCCTGCTCGACATCGGGCCCGAAGTAGTAAATCGCCGCCACCACCGTGATCATGATGATCGTGGCGAGAAGAAGCCGAAGGAGGTTCCATCCGATCAGAAAAGAGGCGCCGAGTCCGGTCCAATTCGCCAGCCACTCTCCGATCGCCCCGCCGAAGATCATCAAGACCGCCGAGAAAATGATAAAAACGGAGAGGGAGAGAGTCAAGCCCAGCGCCGTCGCCTGAACCTTCCACCAGGGACGGCCCTCTTTTACTCCATACGCCTTATTCAGCGCATTGATCAGGGCGGCCATCCCCCGCGAGGCGGCCCAGAGGGTCACGATCAACCCGATCGAGAGGAGTCCGCCGCGCGGCTCCCGGACAATGTCGGTCAATGTCTCCTGAACCAGTTCCATCGCCTCTTGCGGGAGGACCCGCTGTAGATAGCCGAGGATCTCATTAAAGAGGTTTTCAACCGGCAGGTAACCGATCAATGTCACGAGAAACAGAAGGAGGGGAAAAAGGGCGAAGAGAGAAAAATAAGCGAGCTCGGCGCCGACGGAAAAGATATCGTCCTCATTCATCTGTTTCCAGACGTCGGCCGCAAGCTGTCGGAGGGTGAGGTTCCCGAGCGCCCACCGGCGGAATCGTTCCCGCCAGGTGGGCCGGTTCTGATCGTTTCCTTTGGCTTCCAAATCAAATCCTAAAAGCTACCCCCACATCTCTTCCGGAATTGCCAGGCGCTTCACCGGCCGGCCGTTCGAGATATGCTCTTCCATAATCTCGGCGACATCGGCCGGTTTCACCCCTTTATACCAGGTCCCGTCGGGGTAGACGACGACGGTCGCACCGATCGGGCAAGGGCCCAAACAGCTCGACTCGGTGACTAAAATTTGTCCGAAGAGCTCCCGTTTTTCCATCTCGGCGAAAAAAGCCGGGACGAGTTCTTTACTCCCCTTCTCGCCGCACGATCCGCGGGGATTCCCCGGGGGGCGGGTGGTTGTGCAAACGATAACATGATATTTCGGCTTCGGCATAACGTCTCCTTATATACTGTGGTTGGATCACTCGAAAGATCCTTAGTTCTATCACAGGGAGACACATCTCTTCAAGAAAAACAGGTGAGGCGTCAGGGGTAAATTCAAAAGATTTAATCTTCTACCCCTCACGCCTTATGGCATCTTCGCCGCGCCGCCGTCGATCCGAACGGTCGACCCGGTCATCCAGGTGACGTTCGGCGAGGCGAGAAAGACGACCAGCCGGGCCACCTCCTCCGGGCTCCCCATCCCCAGCGGGATGGCGGCGCCGGTTTCGCGCTTGAGCAGCTCCTCGGCCTCTTTCGCCGGTTTTCCCATCCGCTCCGCCAGGAGGGAGGCTTCCACCTCCCAGGAGGGGGTCCAGACCGCTCCGGGAGAGACGGTGTTGACGACGATCTTATCCCTGGCAAATTCCACGGAGAGATACTTCCCCAGCGCGATCAAGGCCGCCTTGGCCACCCGGTAGTCGGGAAATTTCTCCTCCATCTCGGTCCCGGAGGTCGAGGCGATATTGATGATCCGGCCTCCTCCCTGCCGCTGCATTGCGGGGATCGCTTCGCGGCAGCTCCGCACCGCCGCCATCAGATCGAGATGAAACGTCGCCTCCCACTCCGAATCGGTCAGGTCGAGGAAGTTCTTAAAATGGAGCGGTCCGCCGAGGTTGTTGATGAGGAGGTCGATCCGGCCGAAGTGCTTGATGGTTTTTTTGATCAATTGGCGGGGCCCGTCCGGCTTCGTGAGGTCAACGGGGACGGCAAGTACGCCGACCCCGTTCTTCTCGACCTCCGCCGCCGTCCGGGAAAGCGCCTCTTTTCCGCGCCCAGAGAGCGCGATCTCGGCCCCTTCGGCCGCAAGCGCGAGGGCGATCGCCTTTCCGATCCCTTTGCTCCCGCCGGTGATCACCGCGACCTTCCCTTTCAGTCCGAGATCCATCCTTTCCTCCAATTGTTTCCATTGTAAGACAGTTTCATTCCGCCTGTCCAGCCTGGGTTTGGCGGCGAGGCGCCGCTTCGTTCTACGCCAAACCCGATTCGATCACCTTTTGACTTGTTTCCCTCTAAAACAATAGAATAAAATTATGGAAGTTGTTTGAGTTCATTTTCATGGGTCTCAAAAATGATCAATAGCGCTGAAATCTGGCAAAAGGTAGCCGAGGCGATCCAATCCACCCGGACGGTCCGCCTTTCCTACATCAAGCAGCGGGGGCAGATCGTCGGGCATGAGATTGTTCCACTGGACATCCTGGTCAAAATCCGCCCGGAGGGAAAGCGGGTTGAGTACCTCTTCGGCCATCGGCTCGACTTCGGCTGGTGGGAGGATCGGGAGCAGACCCACCGCCAATTCCTCCTCGATCGAATCCTCTCCCTGCAGGTGACCGATCATCGTTTCAATCCCGCCGATTACCTCGATCTCTCCCGCTCGCAACCCCGCTGGTGCATTCCCCGAAACTGGGCCAAGGCCGCGTAGATGAAAACCGGTCGACTGCTGGCTTTTATCGTTATCGCCGGTTCTCTCGGCTACTCCCTCTCTTTGCTTCGTCCGGTGGCGGCGGAGAAAGTCGCTTGGGAAATGCGCGCCCCGGCGCCGATGCCACGCACGGAGGTGTCGGCCGCCGTCCTGGATGGAAAAATTTATCTGCTCGGCGGCCTCACAAAAGAGGGGGTCACGTCGCGGGTCGAGATGTATGATCCGGCGACCGACCGGTGGACTTCCCGGGCGTCGATGCCGGTCGCCCTTCATCATGCCGGCGCGGCGGTGTTGAACGGAAAGCTCTACATCGTCGGCGGCCTGGAGGGGGGGCGGTCATGGAAACCTTCCAGCGGTCTCTGGGAGTATAATCCTCGGACCGACCAATGGTCCGCCAAGCGGGAGATGCCGACGGCGCGAGGAGCGCTGGGGGTCGGCGTGTCGGAAGGGAAGCTCTATGCCGTCGGCGGATTGGGGGCGACCCGGCCGTTTGAGCTGCTCGGCAATACCGGCGCAAACGAGGCCTACGATCCGGCGACCGACCGATGGGAGAAGAAAGCGCCGCTGCCGACGCCGCGCGACCACCTGGCCGTGGCGGTCGTGAACGGAAAAATTCATGCGATCGGCGGGCGCTTCAACAGCGACTACTCCGAAAACCTCGCCCTCCACCATATTTATGATCCGGCCGCGAACCGCTGGGGCGAAGCGGCCCCTCTTCTCAAACCCCGGAGCGGAATCGCCGCAGCGGTTCTCAACGGGAAGATTTATCTCTTCGGCGGCGAGGCCCCCCAAGGAACGTTCGCCGACAATGATGTTTATGATCCCGGCCAAAACCAGTGGCAATCAGCCCCGCCGATGCCGACCCCTCGCCACGGTCTCGGCGCCGCGACAATTGGAAATCAGATCTTCGTTATCGTCGGCGGACCCAGACCCGGCGGCTCCGTCAGCAGCACGAATGAGGTGTTTCAGGTGGAGTGATGGAATCTCCACCTAACCCCTTGCTTCAGCAGCATGTACGGAATCATCACCCTCTTGCACGTTCAATACGACGATAGAAAGAGATCGCCCTTAAACCTTCCTCGTCCGCCGACCCGCTTCGCTGCAGGTGTTGACTCCGCGAAAGAATTGGAATATACAAAAGAGTCATGCGCTCGAAGTTAAACACCCTATTTTTCGACTCAATCACGGAGGGCTTCATGGAAATGAATATGGGCATGAAAGAAGAAGACCGCGCCAACGTGGCCGAAGGGCTGTCCAAGATGCTTGCCGACACCTATACGCTTTACCTTAAGACACACAATTTTCATTGGAACGTGACCGGCCCCATGTTCCAGACACTCCACCTTCTTTTCGAAACCCAATACAACGAACTGGCCCTCGCTGTTGATCTCATTGCCGAGCGGATTCGGGCCCTGGGATTCCCGGCCCCCGGCACATACAGCGAGTTTGCCAAACTCGGTTCCATCAAAGAAACCCAAGGGGTGCCGAAAGCGGAGGAGATGATCCGTCTGCTCGTAGAGGGTCAAGAAGCGGTGGTGCGAACCGCGCGCGCCGCCTTCCCGGCCGCGGAAAAAGCGGGCGATGAAGCGACGGCCGATCTGTTGACACAGCGGATGCAAGCGCACGAGAAAGCCGCCTGGATGCTGCGAAGCCACCTGGAAAAATAAACTCAGGCCGATTTTCAGAGAGAAACGGTCCACAAGCAACGGAGACCAAACCGGCCGTGCAAAGGCCTACGAAGGCTCCCCCTGTCCCAGGAAAACACAATGTCCGCTAGCCCCACTTCTCGGACAAGGCCGAACCCGAGCGTCTGGATCCGTCTCACCGCTTTGTTCTTGGGAATCCTGTTTTCCGTTCTCGTCGTCGAGGGGGTTTTTCGGTTACTGCCGGTCGCCAAGGGTCCCACAGCCGGGCCGATCAATGCAGAACACCCCATCTTTCGGTTTACGCCGAATAGCGAGTATCAATGGTCGGTGGGGTGGCGTTTCTCTCTCGTGAATCACGGCCGGACCAATAACGCGGGGTTCGTTAACGATCAGGACTATGACGCAAAAGATCCCCGGCCGTTGCTCGCCGTCATCGGTGATTCTTACGTGGAGGCGTTAATGCTGCCTTACCCTGAGACATTACACGGGCGGGTCCAAAAATTTCTCGGGGAGCAGGGGCGCGTCTACAGCTTTGCGGCTTCGGGAGCCCCCTTGAGCCAGTATCTTGCCTGGGCCGACGATGCCCGCGCGCGGTACGCGCCTCAGGGAATGATTTTTGTCGTGGTCGGCAACGACTTTGACGAGAGCGTCGCAAAATACAAAACGGCTCCGGGGTTTCATCATTTTATTGAAAAGAACGACGGGGGGCTCTCCTTGCAGCTTTATGATTACGCGCCGACGCTTCTACGCAAGACCGTGCGTCATTCTGCGCTGGCGCGGTATCTCGTCTCCAACCTACATGCGGATACGGCGCTGAAGATGTTCTGGCAGAGCCTGATGCGTTCGACGCCGGCGGGCGAGACGGAGCGGGCCGTGGGCAACACGGCCGCCGATGTTGCAGACGACCGTCTGCGGGACTCGGAACGGGCCATCCGCGCGTTTTTTGATGAATTGCCGCGACGCACGGCCCTCCCCCCAGGGCGGATATTTTTCCTCCTGGACGGCGTTCGGCCCGAACTGTACGGGAGCGAGGAGGATCTCAATGCGGTCAACGGGGCCTACTTCCCGCGCATGCGTCGCAGGTTCATGGAGGAAGCCCGGAGCCGGGGTTATTCGGTGGCAGATTTGCAACCGCTGTTCATTGCGGATTACCGAGAAAACGGAGCCCGCTTTGAATTTTCGGAAGACGCCCATTGGAATGCCCTTGGACACCAGGTGGCTTCGGAAGCGATCATGAAGAGTCGTCTCTTTAAGGCGCTTTTTACAAACATCGCGAAACCTTTAAATTGAAAGAGAACTGATCTTCGATGGCCGAACCGCTCAAAAATCACTTTGGCCCCGAGATCCCCCGGCGGATCGCCGGGATGATTTCGGCGGTGTTTCCGCGTTTTGACACGAACGCCTTCCTCGCAGAAGTACTCAACGGTTACGAAGCGCTCGATCTGACCCCGCGCGGACGGCAGATCGCCAAAGCGCTGCGCCGCCACCTGCCCGATGATTATGCCAAAGCCGCTGAAATCCTAATCGCTTCCCTCGGTCCGAAACTCGACCGGACCGAAGCGCTGGGGATGGCCCCTTTTCTCTATCTTCCGCACGTTTTCTTCGTCGCGGAATATGGCCTCGACCACTTCGAGATTTCGATGCAAGCCCAATACGAGCTGACACAGCGATTCACCGCCGAGTTCAGCATTCGCCCCTTCCTCGTCCGCTACCCGGAGCAGACGCTCGATCACCTCGAAAGATGGACGAAAGATCCCAGCCCCCATGTCCGCCGGCTCGTCTCCGAGGGAACCCGCCCGCGGCTGCCCTGGGCGCCGCGGCTGCGTGCATTCCAGAAAGAGCCGCGCCCGGTGCTCACATTGCTCGAACGGCTGAAGGACGACCCTGAACTGTATGTGCGCCGCTCCGTAGCGAACAATCTCAACGACATTGGGAAGGATCATCCCGACCTGCTTGTGGAAACGGTCCGGCGCTGGATGACCGATGCAACGGAAGAGCGTCGCCGGCTCATTCGTCACGCGCTCCGTTCGGCGATCAAACGGGGCGAGCCGGGCGCGCTCGGCGTTCTGGGCTTCGGCAAGAAGGTCAATGTGGCGATTCGCAACGCCACCATCACACCGAAACGTCCCCGAACAGGCGGCTCGGTCACGATCGGCTTTGAAGTGGTGAACAAGGGCTCGCGGCGGCAACGGGTGCTGGTTGATTTCCGTGTCCACTTCGTGAAGGCCAACGGCAAAACCAGCCCGAAGGCGTTTAAACTCAAAACAATCGAGCTCGCCCCGAAAGAAACCCTCCCGCTTGGAAAGACCATCTCATTGACGGAGATGACGACGCGGAAGCACTATCCCGGAACGCACCGGGTGGAGGTGGTGTTGAACGGAACGGCCGATCCGCTCGGCTCGTTTGAGTTGGTGGAGATATGAACCACGCCGCATGTCCAAACGCAGCAGTCGAGCGAAGCAAACGCGACTCTTGAGATGACCAAAGACGTTATTGATATTATCAGCGGGATCGTCACGATTTTAGTCGGGATTGGCGGCGCGCTGCTGGCGATCGGCATCTGGGCGATCGCCGGCATACCGAAGTTTCGCCTCCAGAAAATTTTTTGGTTTCCTCACACGCCAGCCCCGGATACGCCGTTTCCGATCGCTCTCCAGTTTCAAATCTTCACCGGCGCGGCCGGCTCAAAAGTCACCACGGAAATTGAAGTGGAGTGTCTTCAGATCGAACAGCCGGGAAAATCGAGTTGCAGCCTCACTCCCTTCACCGCTCTAGAGCTTTTAGAATTAACCGACAAGAAAACGGCCTTCGCCGCCCGGACGAAGGAGTTTTCGCAAATCTTTCTCTTGGAAGGAAGCGGCAGCGTCGTCAAACATATCGGCTTCCACTTTGACGCGGGTCAGAAATTCTTTCCATCAGAGGGAGAGATTGCAATCAAGCTGACCGTGAGCTATACAACGTATGATCCGATCCGCCAGACCTTGAGCTTGATAAAACTGGCGCGGAGTCCTATCCGCCGTCGCGTTATCTATCTTTTTGTAAGATCGATCGATTCAAAACAGGCGAACGAACTGGATCAAAAGATCACAACGATCTGGCCCTATTGGCAAGTAGAGATGCGAGAGGAGCGGCAAGCGGCATGAAACGAACGGAGGCTGCGGCGAGTCCTCCACGCCGGCCGACCGAACCCACGGCGAATACAGGTGTGACGCCGGGATTGATAATGCCATGAAGTTTACCCAGCCGTCAGACGACATCCTCATTGTCAAAGTGGAAGCCAATGCGTTCGCTTTTTTATTTCTCGTCTGCTTCATCGTCCTCGGCTCGATGGCCGCCCTGCAATACGCTCGGACCGGCTCGATGCATAGCGAGCGTTTTCAAGGTTCGGTCGGGGGAGCGGCGATGGGGCTGCTCGGTTTTCTCTTTATGTTCGAGCGGAGCGTTTTTGTTTTTGATGGCGTCCAACGGCAGGTTCGCTGGCATCGGCGGCGCGCGCTCAGAAAACGCACCGGGGTGATCCCCTTCGGCATGATTCAATCGGTCGCCATGCAGAGTCCCCTCGGAGACGAAGGGGTGCCGAGCCGGAGGATTGTACTGGTCCTGCCGGGGCAGGAGATTCCGATCTCGATAGGCTATTTCCCCGATCACGGCGATTCGTGCCTGATGTTGGGCGAGCGGATTCGGCAGTTGATTGGACTGTCCGAGAAGGATCGAGACCCCTTCATGGCGAGCGTTCGAGCGGCGATCGAGTCCGGTAGAATCACGGAAGCGGTGCGCTTGTTGCGGGAGGAAAAACAGATGAGCCTGGAAGAGGCAAAACAGCGGGTCGATGCGATGAGGAGCCAATAAATAGATCTGTCCCCTTTTCTTTTTTATTTCGGTTGCCTGAGCTGTCTGAGGAACAGTATGATGGAAATACCGCATCGGTCGAGCGGGATCGAAAGACGTTAACAATGCGCTCGAATCAATATCCTGATCAACATAAGTCCCCTAACAAGGCGCCAACCCTAAATAAGGAGAACCGCCATGGCCAAAGTCGCGCTGTTGGTTCGACTGGAAGCAAAACCCGGAAAAGAAAAAGAAGTGGAAGATTTCCTTCGCGGAGGCTTGTCGATCGTCCAAGAAGAGCCGGCCACAACTGCATGGTTTGCCATCCGATTGGGGCCATCGACATTCGGCATTTTCGACGCCTTCCCGGATGAGGTGGGCCGGCAGGCGCACCTCTCGGGCCGCGTCGCCGCGGCGCTGATGGCCAATGCGCCCGAGCTTTTGGCGAAGCCCCCCGACATCCAGAAGGTCGATGTCCTTGCGGCCAAGCTTCCGGGATAGACCGGGAGCATCAAACGAAAAGTCGGTCGATTTATAGAGACGAACACTCTGAAGCACAGGGAGGAGGAAAATCCAATGAAAGTGACCAGCCGTTCCATTCAGAACAACAAACGTATTCCCGTAACCAGTGCCGCGGGGGTCCCGGGACCGGACGGTCCCGTCCCGGGTCAGAACAAGAGCCCGCACATCGCGTGGTCGGACTTTCCGGCAAATACCAAGTCATTCGCAATCATCGTCCACGACCCCGACGTGCCGTCGAAGCCCGACGACGTCAACAAATCGGATCGAACCGTGCCGTACAACCTGCCGCGCGTCGATTTCTATCACTGGGTCCTCGTCGACATTCCGGCGAACATGACGGAGCTAGCCGAAGGACAAGACTCCGACGGCTTCACTCCCAAAGGAAAGAAGCCGGGGAAAGTCGCCTACGGCGTGCGCGGCATCAACAACTACAAGGAATGGTTCGGCAATGATCCTCAGATGGGCGGTGACTACGGCGGCTACGACGGGCCGTGGCCCCCCTTCAACGACGAGCGGCTTCACCACTACCACTTCACCGTCTACGCGCTCGATGTCCCGTCGCTCAAGATGCCGGAGCGGTTCAACGGGCCCGACGCGCTCAAGGCGATGCAGGGGCATATCCTCGATAAAGCGACGCTGATCGGGACCTACGCCCTGAACCCGAACCCGCGGGATTAGATTCCGAGAAGCCGTCGGCATCGCTTTTCAGTCGAGTCGATCGGACGAGGCTGGACGGCCGATCCAGGATAACCAGGTCACCGCTGGCAGCCGCGTCGAGACGGCGTCGGCCGCCGGCGGACACCGATCCGTTCCGCTTCTGAATTCGTGATATTCATTTAACTTAGCCTCTTTCCGGTCGATCTGATGATGCCCCATGACACTCCCCTGATTTCCACCCTCGCCGTCGGCCTCGGTCTTGCGTTTGTATTCGGGTATATCGCGGTCCTGCTTCGCTTGTCGCCGCTGGTCGGCTACCTGCTGGCCGGAATGGCCGTCGGGCCGTTTACCCCCGGCTTTGTCGCCGATGCCACGCTGGCCCCGCAGCTCGCCGAAATCGGCGTGATCCTGCTGATGTTCGGCGTCGGCATGCACTTTTCCGTGGGCGATCTTCTGGCGGTCCGTAATATCGCGCTCCCCGGCGCCGTCGTGCAAATCGCCGTCGCCACGGCGTTGGGAGCCGGCCTCGCTTCTTTCTGGGACTGGTCGCTCGGCGCGGGGCTGGTTTTCGGGCTGGCCTTGTCGGTCGCCAGCACCGTCGTCTTGCTCCGCGCCCTGGAGGCGCAAAATACCCTTTATTCGGAAAACGGCCGGATCGCGGTCGGCTGGCTCATCGTCGAAGACCTGGCCATGGTCCTCACCCTGGTCTTACTACCGCCGCTGGCGGGGCTGCTCGGGGGAGATCCGAACGGGGGCCATCCCGAAAAGGTCGAACAGTCCAACCTCGCCGCCGCCTTGGGACTCACCCTCGTGAAGGTGACGACCTTTATCGCTTTTATGCTGGTGTTCGGGCGCCGGCTCTTCCCCTGGCTGATCAAGCAAGTGGAGCGGACCGGCTCGCGCGAGCTTTTTACCCTTGGGGTGGTGGCGATCGCGCTCGGGGTGGCCTTCGGCTCCGCCCGGCTTTTTGACGTGTCGTTTGCGCTCGGCGCATTCTTCGGCGGCGTCGTCGTGAACGAGTCCGACGCAAGCCACCGGGCGGCCGTTGATCTTCAGCCGCTGGAGGACATTTTTGCCGTCCTCTTCTTTGTCTCGGTCGGGATGCTCTTCGATCCCGGCATCCTCTTGCGGCAGCCGCTCCAGGTGGCGGCGGTCGTCGGGATTATCGTGATCGGCAAGTCGTTGGCTGCGGCGGTGATTGTATTGGCGCTGGGCCGTCCGCTCAACACGGCGCTGATGGTCTCGGCCGCGCTGGCGCAGATCGGCGAGTTCTCGTTTATTCTCGGCGGGCTCGGCGTCGGGCTCGGCCTGCTCCCCCCGGAAGGGTATAACCTGATCCTGGCAGGCGCGCTGCTTTCGATCATTCTGAATCCGTTTATCTTCCAAGCGGTCACCCGCCTGCGACCCGCTGAAGCGGCTTGACCTACTCGTTGGAGTTGAACGATCGTGTCATCTCGCTCACTCATTCGTTTCAGTGATTGACTCGGCACAGAGGGTTGGATTATACAGAACCAAGCAACGACGCGATCGATCCGAAGAAATTCTCCCCAGCCACTTTATCGTGAAGGAGGAAAGAGAGATGGCGGTCAAGCTCAACAAAAGCGCCTATGAACATGCCAAACAACTGATTCACGAAGAAAAGATCGAAATCGATGAGAGAGATGCGTGGAGCGAACACCAACCTTCCACACAAGAAGAGAATGAGTTCGTCCGGCTGCACGGGTACGATGAATACGCCAAATGGCATCTTGGAATCGACGAAGAAGAACCCGATCAGACCAAAAAAAGATATAAATTTCCGTACGGTGATTTCGAAAGGGTCCATCGCTGCGGGGTTCTCTCCGCGGAAAGCAGGGCGGGGCAATACAAATATATCGACATCGAAAACGCCGCCGCCCATTTGCATGGGATGATCGATGCGCTGAAGTCGTCCCACGCCGCATGATCACCGGCTGAATCATAGAACAGAATGGCTGCTGAACCTCAGATTCGCATCAATGTTTGGAGCGACTATGTCTGCCCGTTCTGCTACCTGGAGGTCCCGGTCCTCGACCGGCTCCAAGAAGCGTTCGGGCCGGCGCTGCAAATCGATTGGCATGCGTTTGAACTCCGACCCGAGCCGATCCCGACACTCGATCCGGCCGGGGACTATTTAAAAACGACCTGGGCCCGTTCGGTTTACCCGATGGCGGAGCGGCGCGGCATGGCCCTTCAGCTTCCGCCGGTGCAGCCCCGCAGCCGAAAAGCGTTGGAGGCGGCAGTGCATGCGCGTGCCGAAGGATCATTCGATCCGATGCATCGGGCGATTTTCCGCGCTTTCTTCGAGGAGGGCCGGGACATCGGACAGATGGAAGTCCTGTTGGAAATCGCCGCCTCGGCAGGTCTGGATGTGGAATCGCTCCGACATGCACTGGAGACAGACCGCCACACGAAAGCGGTCTTGGAAGAGGAGCAGCTTGCGCAGGAGCTCGGGATCTCCGCCGTCCCGACGATGCTTCTTCGCCGAGGGGATACTCCTTTGCATGATGCGACGGGTTTGCGGGGCGCCCTTGCGTATGAGCACGTTCATGCCGTTGCGGAGAGATTGCTGCGCGGAGAGGGACCTTTCATGACGGCATCGGGATAATGGCTTTTTCCGACGACTTCTCCGAATAGCGCAGGCTCGGGGCGTCGATTTCAAAACGACGGAGCAGGAGTTCTTCGAGACGGCCCCGCCCTTCCTTGCTGCTCAGGTGCTTTGCCACTCCATAGACTCTCTGCTTTTTTGAAAATATAAAGAAGGATTTTTTACAAAACAAAAAAAGGAGGATTTTCACATCATGGAAACACGCCCGCCGATTCCCCCGTTTACCCTTGAGACGGCAAAGAAAAAAGTTCAGGCGGCCGAAGATGCCTGGAACAGCCGCGATCCGGAGCGGGTCGCCGGTGCTTACACCGAAGACTCACAGTGGCGGAATCGATCGGAATTTTTCAGCGGCCGAGAGAAGATCAAAGAATTTCTCAAACGGAAATGGACGAAAGAGCTCGATTATCGTTTGAAGAAAGAACTTTGGAGTTTTACCGAAAATCGGATTTCGGTTCGTTTTGAGTATGAATGGCATGACGACGCCGGATTCTGGTATCGCTCTCATGGAAATGAACAGTGGGAATTCGCCGAAAACGGCCTCATGAGAAGACGCGAGGCGAGCATCAACGATGTTCCGATCAACGAGTCCGACCGCAAGTTCCGGTGGGAGCGCACGCCGCCCACAGTCATTGGTTGAAGGCGTCCTCTGCAAAAATCCCTGCATCATTGCTATTTATCATGAATTAAGGTATAGAGAAAAAGTCAGTGGTGATATACTATCTTGCGAATAAAAACATAAGCCCGCCGATGACGGCGAGCGTTAAAACACACTCCATCGGATCGCGTTTTGAACAGCAGAGTCATACACATCGATATCGCCAAGGGAATCGGTATTCTCCTGGTCGTCTTAGGACACAACTGGATCGTCACTCAGGACGGGGCAAAGGGAGAGCTCTACGAAATAATTTCTTCTTTTCATATGCCCCTCTTCTTTTTTTTGTCAGGCATTTTTTTTAAGCAAGACCAAAAGCTCCTCCCTGCGCTGCTAAAAGGGGTGGACGCGCTTCTTAAACCGTATTTCGTCACATTGGCGATGCTCGGGATCGTCTTGATCATCTTTGAAGGAAAATCACCTTTAAGATATTTTATCGGTGTCGCCTATGGGACCGGCCCCATGATTCCGTGGGGGCCCCTTTGGTTTTTACCCCACCTTTTTGCAATCCATATTTTTTCTCTTTTGCTTCTGAATTGGACAAAGCTTAATGAAAGATCGGTTTGGGTGAAAAGCGCCGTCGTGACAACCCTGCTCACCATTGGATATCTCATGCTGCCTGTATTCTGGCAGATGCCCCTGACCATTCTCGGCAAGCAAATCGACCTGCCCGGCCTCCCCTTTAGTGTCGACATTCTGTTGGTGACCGGCTTTTATTTTCTGCTCGGTTTTTTACTGCGCGAGCGGCTCATCGAATTCGAGTTCAATCTGCCGTTATTCTTGCTGGCACTTCTGTTATTTTTTTTAATCCACCTCCGATTCGATTACATCACCGATCTCTTCTTTCGAACCTACGATCATTTGGTGTTTTCAACCGTATCCGCCCTTCTGGGTATCTATATCGTCCTCTCTTTTTCTAAAATCCTTTCCAGGGGGGCCGGATTCTCCGCACTTTTCTCATACATTGGCGTCAATACTCTGATCATTCTCATTTTTCATGATTTCCTTCAGGACAAAATTTTTACAACACTCAGAGTTCTCCCCGGTCCTGAGATTTTATATGGCATCGTCGCCTTCCTTTTAGGTGTGGCGCTGCCGCTGGCGATCTCAGAAATCATTCGAAGCAACACCCTGCTGCAGCGATGCTACCTCCCGATAAAATCAAGCAAACAAATCGAGCAGATTCAGTAATCTGCGCCGGCGATTCTCTAGGACACTAATGGAAGTTGTCATACAAGAAGAGCCGACCGGCTGCGGCTTCGCGAATGTGGCGATGTTGGCAAAACGGCGTTATGCGGAAGTAAAGGCGCTTGCAAACAGCATCGGCATCTTTGCGGCGGATCCCCGGCTTTTACTCCGACACGACCTACGTGAGGCGCATTCTTGCGGAATACGACATCCGGGTCTCTGAGCAAGAAACGCCGTTCACTTCCTGGGAGAGCCTCCCGGAGAGGGCGCTTCTTTCAATCAAATACCACGTTGATAACGGGCAGCCCTTTTGGCACTGGGTGGTCTTTGTCCGGGAAAGCGGAACGCCGGCGGTTCTGGACCCGGCGAAATATCTCTCGAACAACCGAAGAACCGATTTAGATGAGATGCAACCGAAGTGGTTCATCGAAGTCTACGACCGATAGACCCGCCGTCTCCTCGTTTGCAATTTCCCCCTTCCTGAACTAAGATATACCCATCCATTTCCGCACGAGAAAGCGCTTCGCTGATGAACCATCACTTAACCCAAACATCCGATCGTCAGGCCCGGCGATACCGCTCTTTACTGGAGGTCGCGGAGGTGATCTCCCTTCGCCGGGATCTTGACGAATTGTTCCGAGAGTTGGCACAGCGACTTCCCGCGGTCGTTCATGTGAATTATGTGGCCCTCTCGCTCTATGATCCCGATCGCAACCTGATGCGGCTGCACACCCTTCAGGCCAATGTTCCCGCCGAGATCGTAGGGGGCCTCGAAGCCCCGATTGATGCGTGTCCGGACGGGTTCGTCTGGAAAAACCAGCGGTCTGTTCTTGTTCCCGATCTTTCCAAAGAAGTGCGTTGGTCGAGGGTCATTCAGTTGATGCGGGAAGACGGCGCCCTCTCCTGTTGTTTCGTCCCATTGACGACCGCCCTTCGCAAGCTGGGCGCGATGGGATTTACCAGCTCAAAAAGCGAAGCATGGGATCGGGAAGATCTGGAATTCTTGGAGCAGGTGGGAAGACAGGTCGCCGTGGCCGTCGAAAACGTCCTGGCCTATCAAGAAATCAGCCGGCTCAAAGACAAGCTGGCGCAGGAAAAACTCTACTTAGAAGACGAAATTCACACCGAGCATAACTTTACGGAGATCATCGGAGAGAGCAAGGCGCTGAAGCGTGTTTTGAAGCAGGCGGAGACGGTCGCCTCGACCGACTCGACGGTGCTGATCCAGGGAGAAACCGGCACCGGCAAGGAGCTGATCGCGCGCGCGATTCACAACTTAAGCGGGCGGCGCGAGCGGACCTTCGTGAAAATCAACTGCGCGGCGATCCCGATGGGCTTGTTGGAGAGCGAGCTCTTCGGCCATGAGCGGGGGGCTTTCACCGGCGCCATCGCCCAGAAGATCGGCCGGTTCGAACTGGCCCATCAGGGAACGCTGTTTATGGATGAAGTCGGAGACATCCCGCTGGAGCTGCAGGCAAAACTGTTGCGGGTGCTTCAAGAGCAAGAGTTCGAACGGCTGGGGAGCAATAGAACGATTAAGGTCAACGTCCGCCTGGTGACGGCGACGAACCGCGACCTGCCCCGGATGATTGCCGATAAAGCGTTCCGAAGCGACCTCTACTATCGCCTGAATGTCTTTCCGATCTTATTGCCGCCGCTGCGCGAGCGGCCCGAAGACATCCCTTTACTGGTGAGATACTTTGCCCAGAAATATTCGAGACGGATGAACAAACAGATCGAGGCGATCTCCGCCGAGACGATGGAAGCGTTGACAGGGTATGACTGGCCCGGCAATATTCGGGAGCTTGAGAATATGATCGAACGCGCGGTGATCCTCTCGCAAGAATCGACCCTTTTCGTTCCGCTCACGGAACTGAAACGTTCTTCCGAGGCGGCGCCCCACCGCGTCTCGACGCTCGAGAGCGCCGAGAGAGAACATATCCTTCGAATTCTGAATGAGGCCAATTGGGTCATCGCCGGGCCCGCCGGCGCAGCCGCCCGCCTCGGAATGAAACGGACCACCCTTCAACATAAAATGAAAAAGCTGAACATCTCCCGTCCCTCTTAGTGCCCGCCGGTCGGCATCTGACGGCATGTGGGCAGATCCAGGTTGGCACGCTCTCCTCCACAGATCCCCTCTCAATTTATAACGCTTTGTTTTAACTCTTTTATGCTCCCGATCTGGAGGTTCAGTCCTCCTGGTATGGGCTTTGCTATTTATTACCGGCAAAACCGGCACCAAAGAGCGTATCGACAATTGACTCGTTTGCAATCCCTTCCTTTCCTGAACTAAGATAACTCAGTTTAGTTTCGAAGGAAGCATTCTCTTGTATGGTTCAGCATCATTGCTGATTTTGTCTCTTAATCTAAATGGAGGAGGATATCATGGCCAATAAAAAGATCATCGCAGTTGTCGGCGCCACCGGCGCACAGGGGGGCGGCTTGGTCCGCGCGATCTTGAATGATAAAGAGAGCGGCTTTGCAGTGCGAGCCCTGACCCGAAACGTCAACTCCGATAAAGCGAAAGCGCTGGCGCAACAGGGGGTCGAGGTCGTCGCGGCCGATATCGACGATGTGGAAAGCGTCAAGAAAGCGTTCGACGGCGCCTACGGCGCATTCTGCCTCACCAATTTCTGGGAACACTTTTCGGCCGAGAAAGAGGTCGCCCAGGCCAAGAACATGGCCAAGGCGGCGAAGCAGGCGGGCGTTCAACATGTGATCTGGTCGACCCTCGAAGACACCCGCAAATGGGTCCCGCTTTCGGACAACCGGATGCCGACCCTCCACGGCAAATACAAAGTCCCCCATTTCGACGGCAAAGGGGAAGCCGATCAGGTTTTCGGACAGGCCGGCGCGCCGACGACGCTGCTGCTGACGTCGTTTTACTGGGACAACATGATCTACTTCGGGATGGGACCCAAGAAGGGGCCGGACGGGAAACTGGCGATCACCATGCCGATGGGGGATAAGAAGCTCCCGGGGATCGCCGCCGAAGATATCGGCAAGTGCGCCCTCGGCATCTTCAAGAAAGGCCGGGAGTACATCGGCAAAACGGTCGGCATCGCCGGCGAGCATTTGACCGGCGCCCAGATGGCCGCTTCCCTGACCAAAGCGCTCGGCCGGGAAGTCCGCTACAACGATGTGCCGCCGGAAGTTTATCGCAGCTTCGGCTTCCCCGGCGCCGACGATCTCGGCAACATGTTCCAGTTCAAGCGCGATTTCAACGACGACTTCTGCGCCGCGCGCAATCTCGCCGTCTCTCGCGCCCTCAACCCGGAGTTGCAGACGTTCGACCAGTGGCTCGGACAAGCGAAGAACCGGATTCCGCTGGAGTAACGGAAACGATGATCTAATTCAATATGCGAGCAAACGCTCAGGAGGGAGGAGAACGATGAAGAGATATTTCAGAAAAGTGGATTTCGTCAATGGATTCAAGACGCATCGCAAGAGGATCGGCCTCTTGCTCCTGGCGTCCCTGTTCATCGGAACGGTTTACACCGGCCTGGGTATCGCAAAAGACCCGGCTTCGCCGCAATCCAAGCAGGTCCAACGCGGAGAGTACCTGGTCAATACATCCGGCTGCCACGACTGTCACACGCCATGGATTATGAAATCGGGCGGCCCCGGTCCGGATATGTCCCGGGCGCTCTCGGGTCACCCGGAAAAAATGGTCATGCCCCCGCCGCCCAAATTGGAAGGTCCCTGGGTCTGGATCGGCGCCGGCTCGAACACCGCCTTCGCCGGACCGTGGGGAATCAGCTACGCCAAAAACCTCACGCCCGATCCATCCGGCCTCGGTACCTGGACGGAGAAAGAGTTTATGACCGCGATCCGAACCGGGAGAGACCGAGACACCGGCCGTCCCATCCTCCCGCCGATGCCTTGGCCGGTCTACCGAAATTTCACGGATGAAGATTTAAAAGCGATCTTCGCTTATCTGAAGACCATTCCGCCGATTAAAAATATCCCGCCGCAGGTTCATGCAACCGCTCCTGCGGTCACACCGGCTCCGTCTTAAAGGACGAAGCCACCGGTGGCTTCGTCCCTGATCCTATTCGTACAGGCCGGCCGCCCGCTTATCGGGCGGCCGGCCCTCATTGAAATGCCGCACCGATTCTGATTGATCAAAATGGGAGAGGATCGTCCATCCTTCTCTCATCCCTCTCCGTTGCAGTCACCCTCTACTCGGATAAGCTAATCTAAACCACTTCCGGCCGCAGGAAAACAGGCGCATCCTTCAAGAGGAAGGTTTTTACGTGAAAGCTTTTTTCATCCTTATCGGCTCTTTCACCCTCCTTGCGACCCTCCTTCCCCTACTGCGGACGGAGGTCTGGTGGATTCGCATCTTCGATTTTCCGCGCCTGCAGATCACCCTTTTTGCCGTCGCCGTGTTGATCCTTTATCCACTTGTTTGGGAGTCCGGCTCCGTTTGGGAAACGCTCTTTATCGTCCTTCTCGCCGCTTCGACCCTCTATCAAATCGGACGGATGCTTCCCTACACACCCCTCTGGAAGAAACAAGTCCCGGAGAGCCGGCGTCCTTTCAAAGAATCGTCGCTACGCCTTCTGATCGCGAACGTCTGGATGCCCAACAAGAACGCGCCGCGGCTCCTGGAGATCATCCGGAAAGCCGACCCCGATTTGATTCTCATCCTTGAGGCAAATCACTGGTGGCAGAGCGAACTGGATCAATTGGAGAAGAGCCATCCTTCCTTGGTCCACCACCCTCTCGAGAATACCTATGGGATGCTCCTCTATTCGCGGCTGGAGCTGGTCCGGCCGGAGGTCCGATTCCTTGTTCAAGAAGATGTTCCCTCGATCCATACCGGCGTGCGGCTTCCGTCGGGCCGGGAGATCGCGCTCCACTGTCTTCACCCGCGCCCTCCGGCGCCGACGCAGCATCCCCGCTCGACGGAGCGGGACGTGGAGTTGCTGATCGTCGGAAAAGAGGTGCGCGGATCGGACAAGCCGGTGATTGTCGCGGGGGATCTCAACGATGTCGCCTGGTCGCGGACCACCCGGCTCTTCCGGAAGATCAGCGGCCTCCTCGATCCGCGGATCGGGCGGAAATTCCTCAACACCTTTCATGCAAAGTATCCATTCATGAGATGGCCGCTCGATCATGTCTTTCACTCGCCGCATTTTCGCTTGATCGAGTTGAAGCGGCTCCCTTACTTCGGGTCGGATCACTTTCCGATCTTCGCCGCATTGAACTTGGAGCCGGAGGCCGCCGACGAGCAGGAAAAACCGCGGCCCCGCCCGGGCGATCGAAAAGAAGCCGAGGAGAAAATCGGGAAGGTCAAACAAAATTGACTCCGGCGAGAAATTCGACTATACAAGGGGAGCTCCCCTTAGATCGCAACTCGAATCAATCATCCCGGAGGAAAATGCACGATGGATTGGTTTTATCTTTTTATCGCCGGTCTTTTCGAAGTGGCCTGGGCGGTCGGGCTCAAGTTTACCGAGGGATTTACCCGCCTCTGGCCAAGCGTCTTGACCGTCATCGCGATGGCCTTTAGCTTCATCCTTCTCGCCCAAGCGTTGAAAACGATTCCGGTCGGAACGGGTTATGCCGTCTGGACCGGGATCGGGGCCACCGGCACGGCGCTGATCGGCATCCTCCTCTTCGAGGAATCGCGCGACATCGGCCGGATCGTCAGCTTGATCCTGATCGTCGCCGGGATTCTGGGACTCAAGCTGACCGCTTCCCCTTGAAAGCGGCCGATCCTCGTCGCCGGGCTTCCCGGCGGAGAATTGACTTCTCTCCTGAAATGGAATATACAAAAAAGAGGAGCGGGCCGTTCCCTCGTCCCAACTTCCTCCCGTCCAGGATTCAATCGGGAGAAAATCGCTTCCAATCTCTTCAGTGAGCCGTTGCTCTGTGAGACAAATCAAAATTTTCATCGGAATCACCCTTCTCTTTCTGGTGATCCTCTTTGTGCTTCAAAATGTCGAACCGGTGACCCTCCAGTTCCTCCTCTGGAGTTTTTCACTCTCCCGCGCGCTGATGTTCTTTATCATCTTCGCGCTCGGGATCATCGTCGGATGGGCGCTCGGGAGCCTCTCCCGGGGGCGGCCGAGGTAATCCCGGACCGATCATGGCGGTCTTTCATTTAAAAAGGGATGCGATGGTGCGCCCCTCTGGCGTTCAAACGAACAAATACGTTACAATTTTCACTAGAAAGGATCTGGATGCGCTATTACGCACTTGCGACCGATTACGACGGAACACTCGCCACGGAAGGCCGGGTAGACGAAGCGACGTTGGAGGCGCTGGAACGATTGCGGAACTCCGGCCGGCGGCTGATTCTCGTCACCGGCCGAGAGCTGGACGAGCTCCTTCAGGTCTTCCCGCAGGTCGATCTCTTTGAAAGCGTGGTCGCCGAGAACGGCGCCTTGCTTTATCGCCCGGCGACCCGCGAGATCAAACTCCTCGCCGAAGCGCCGCCGGAACGCTTTGCCGAGACCCTGCGCGCTCGCGGGGTCGGCCCTCTCGCGGTCGGACGGGTGATCGTGGCAACCTGGACGCCGCACGAGACGGCGGTCCTTGAAACGATCCGCGAGCTGGGTTTGGAGCTTCAGGTGATCTTCAACAAGGGGGCGGTGATGGTCCTCCCCTCCGGGGTGAACAAGGCGACCGGACTTGCCGCCGCCCTCGAAGAGCTCGGTCTCTCGCCGCACAACGCCGTCGGCGTCGGCGATGCGGAGAACGATCATGCCTTTCTCCATCTCTGTGAGGCCTCCGTGGCGGTCGCGAACGCCCTCCCGTCGTTGAAAGAGCAGGCCGACTGGGTCACCCGGGGAAGCCGCGGCGCCGGGGTGACCGAGCTGATCGACCATCTCCTGGCCGCCGATCTGGCCGATCTGGAGCCGCGGCTGACACGGCATGAGATCCCTCTCGGCCAGCGCGAAGGAGGAGAGACCGTTCGTCTGAAGCCGTATGGGGTGAGCGTCCTCCTCGCCGGCACATCGGGCGGGGGCAAGTCGACCTTTGCCACCGGTTTTCTGGAGCGGCTCTCGGAACAGGGATACCAATTTTGCATCATCGATCCGGAGGGAGATTACCAGAACTTCGAGGGAGCCGTCGTCCTCGGCAACCCTCAGCGGGCGCCGACGGTGGAGGAAACGATTCAGCTTCTCGAAAAGCCGGGCCAAAATGCGGTGATTAATCTGCTCGGTATTCCCATGGAGAGCCGTCCCGCCACCTTCGAGGGGTTCCTCACGGCATTGATGGAGTTGCGGGCCCGGACCGGCCGGCCGCATTGGATCGTCATCGACGAGACCCATCATCTTCTCCCCGCTTCGTGGGCCCCCGCCCTGCTGACCGTTCCGAAAGAGCTTTATGGATTTCTGCTGATCACGGTTCATCCTGACCAAGTTTCCCGCGCCGTTCTCTCATCGGTCGATCTCATCATTGCGATCGGGTCGACCCCGCAAGAGACGATCCGCACTTTCAGTGCAACGCTCAGCGAGCGCACCCCGTCGGTCCCCTCCGTCTCGCTGGAGCCGGGGGAGGCGATCGGCTGGTCGCGTCGGCCGAAAAGCGAGCCGTTCTGGTTTCGAAGCATTCCGCCCCGAATGGAGCGCCGGCGCCATCTCCGCAAATACGCGGAGGGAGAGCTTCCTCCCGATCGAAGTTTTTTCTTCCAAGGGCCGGATGGGAAGCTCAACCTGCGCGCACAGAACCTAACCCTTTTTATGCAACTCGCGGACGGCGTGGACGATGAGACCTGGATGCATCATCTTCGGCAAGGGGATTACTCCCGCTGGTTCCGCGAGGCGATCAAAGATGACCCTCTCGCCGAGGAAGCGGCGCGGATCGAAGCGGAAAAACTTTCCGCCCAAGAGAGCCGCGCCCGCATCCGGGAGAAGATCGAGGCGCGTTATACCCACCCCGCCTGATCCTGGGATCTTCACCGATGGACGATTACTCTCTTGATAGGAGAAGGCGATGCCTTTTCAAGGGGTCGATTTCCTCAACCTGGATGACGAGCTGAAACCGGAAGAGCGGATGATCCGCGACGAGGTCCGGCGATGGGTTGAAGCGCAGGTGCTTCCGATCATCGTCCCCCACTATGAGGCGGGAACCTTTCCAATGGCGTTGGTCCCGCAGATGGCGGCGATGGGGCTCCTCGGCGCCAACCTCGATCCGAAATACGGCTGCGCGGGACTCAACAGCGTCGCCTACGGCTTGATCAATCAGGAATTGGAACGGGGCGATTCCGGCTTGCGGAGTTTCGTCTCGGTTCAATCGGGCCTGGTGATGTGGCCGATCGCCGAGTATGGATCGGAAGCGCAGAAGCACTTCTGGCTCCCGAAGATGGCGCGGGGCGAGGCGATCGGCTGCTTCGGCCTGACCGAGCCCGATTTCGGCTCGAACCCAGAGGGGATGATCACCCGCGCCGAAAAACGCGGCGCCGAATATATTCTCAACGGGACCAAGATGTGGATCACCAACGGGACAATCGCCGACGTGGCGCTGATCTGGGCCAAGGACGACCGGGAGATCATCCGCGGTTTTCTGGTGGAGAAGGGAACCCCCGGCTTCCGACAAAACAAGGTGACCGATAAATTTTCTCTTCGCGCCTCCGACACCGGCGAGTTGGTTCTCCAGGATGTCCGCATTCCGGAGGTGAATCTCCTTCCGGGAACCGACGGGATCAAATCGACCCTCCGCTGCCTGAATCAAGCCCGATATGGGATCGCCTGGGGGGCGATCGGCGCCGCGATGGCCTGTTACGATCGGGCGTTGACCTACGCCAAGGAGCGGGTCCAGTTCACCCGCCCGATCGCTGGCTACCAACTTGTCCAGCAAAAGCTGGTCGAGATGCTGACCGAGATCACCAAAATGCAGCCGCTCGCCCTTCGTCTCGGGCGGCTCAAAGATCAAGGCCGGTTGAGCCACGTCCAGATCTCGATGGGAAAGCGGAACAATGTGTTTCATGCCCTTCAGATCGCGCGGGTCGCCCGCGACATCCTCGGCGCCAACGGCATCATGTATGAGCACCAGATCGCGCGGCACCTCTGCAATCTGGAGTCGGTCTACACATATGAGGGGACGCACGATATCCATACCCTGATTTTAGGGGAGCAGATCACGGGGTTGTCGGCGTTTACGTGAAACGCATCATTCCGGTTTGGATCAAGATCGCAACCACCCTCTTTGTGATCGTTCTGGTGCCGGTCTACTGGGCGCATTACGGCCCGGCCAACTTCCTCTGGTTCTCGGACATCGCCCTGCTGACCGCCGTCGCCGCCCTTTGGCTGGAAAGCCGGTTCCTCGCCGGCACGATGGCGGTGGGGGTTCTCCTTTTGGAGCTGACGTGGAATATCGATTTCTTCGCCCGGCTCCTTACCGGCGCCGAGCCGATCGGTCTCGCCGGCTACATGTTCGATTCGTCCAAACCGCGCTACCTGCGGGGGCTGTCGCTTTTTCACCTCTTCCTTCCGATCCTCCTCGTCTGGATGGTCGCGCGCCTCGGCTACGATCGCCGCGCTTTTCTCGCGCAAACGCTGCTGGCCTGGATCGTCCTACCGGTCTCCTACTTCTTCACCGATCCCTCTAAGAACATCAACTGGGTCTTCGGCCCCGGAAGCGAGCCGCAGACATGGATGCCGCCGATCCTTTATCTCGCCCTGTTGATGCTTTTTCTCCCGGTCCTTGTCTATTTTCCGACCCACCTCGTCCTCGAAAAGCGGTTTGGAAAGTCACGGTGAATGTAATGAAGATGACATTCCCAAGCGCATCGGTCTTGGTATAGTAATCGTAGAGCGCTGCGGGTTCGCCCGCAATCGCGTTCACCCCTTTACCAATCCTCAATGAAGAGTTTCCCATGAGCCGGCAACGTCTTCTCGATTTTATGCGATGGCCGATTCTTTTCCTCTCCCTTCTGATCGTCGTCGGGTGCGCCTCCTCCGGGGAGAAGAAGAACCAGGCCACTCAGCCCCTTCCGACCGAACTTGCAAAGATGCGTGCCGCGCTCGAAAAATATAAAGATCCGATTGTGGCGGTCCGCGACGGGTATCTCTCGATGGTCGGATGCATCGAGTATCCCTCCGGCGGCGTCGGGATCCGCTTTCTCAATACCAGCCTGATGAGCACGGTGGCCAACCCCGATTACCCGCCGATCCTGATTTACGAGCCGAAGGGAGAAGCGCTCCGGTTGGTTGCGGCGGAGTGGCTGATTCCGGTGGCGATGGGGGTCAGCGAGCCCCCCACGCTCTTCGAGCAGCCGCTCGATGGGCCGATGGAGGGACTACACCCGTTGATGCCGAAAGAGATGGTTCACTATAATTTACGGATGTGGCTCTTCAAAAGAAATCCGTCCGGCCTCTACAGTCCGACCCACCCGGACGTCGAGTGTCCTCGAACGCTCACCTATCGCTTCGAGGAAAAACCGCCCCGGTTGGTCAAAGAGCAGCCCCCTTCCCCTGAGCCCCCCCCGTCGTGAGAAAGACCTGCGATTGACTCCTTTCACGAATTGGCTTATACACAAAGGCGAACCCGCCCTCTTGAAATCGCCTTCAAGAGGGCCGGCGTCGAAAACCGTCGCATGAAAAAGGAGAAGATCGAATGGCAGCGTCCGTCCATGAATTCAAGGCCCGCGCGATCACCGGCGAGGAAATCCCGCTCGATAATTACAAGGGGAAAGCGCTTCTGATCGTCAATACCGCCAGCGCGTGCGGCTACACCCCGCAATACGCGGGGCTCGAGGCGCTTCACAAAAAATATCAAGACCGGGGCTTTGCGGTCCTCGGTTTCCCCTGCAACCAGTTCGGAAAACAAGAACCGGGGAGCGAGACGGAGATCGCGGCGTTCTGCAAGAAAAACTACGGCGTGACCTTCCCGATGTTCGCCAAGGTCGATGTCAACGGCGATCAGGCCCATCCCCTTTTTGATTACCTCAAAAAGTCCCTTCCTGGTCTCCTCGGCACCGAGCCGATCAAATGGAACTTCACCAAGTTCCTGATCGACAAGGAGGGAAAGCCGATCGAGCGCTTCGCGCCGGCGACGAAGCCGGAGTCAATCGAGAAAACGGTCGAGACGCTTCTTTAATCGGGAGAGGACAACCGGGATGGAGCTGCTATTAGGGTTGCAGGACAGGCTAAACCGGACATGAGAAAAATCATCATCGGGGTGATGGGGCCGGGAGAGCGGGCGCGGGAAGACCACATTCGGAACGCTTTTGAGCTCGGCCGGCTCATTGCCCTGGAAGGATGGGTTGTTTTAAGCGGGGGCCGAAACGCCGGGGTGATGGACGCCGCCAGCCGCGGGGCGAAGGAGGCCGGCGGCCTGACGATCGGGATCCTTCCGGCGCGGGATCGGAGCATGATTTCCGCCGCCGTCGACATTCCGATCATCACCGACATGGGGAGCGCGCGAAACAATATCAACGTTCTCACCAGCGACCTGATCATCGCCTGCGGCCTGGGAACCGGGACCGCTTCCGAAGTCGCGCTCGCGCTGAAAGCGAACACGCCGGTGATCCTCCTGACCGAGAACGAAGAGGGAAAGCGCTTCTTCAAAGCGCTGAAGCCGAAGCTGGTCTTTATCGCGAAGGAGCCGTCCGAGGCGATTCAGATGGCCAAAGGGATTCTCTCCCCGTAAGCATCTCCTTCTCTCCCAATAGCGATTGGGCCTTCGCGAGAGACCCAATCGCCGCCGGAGCTCCTCATTTCTGAGATTCGACCTTGATCTCTTTCGGCATCGCTTCCTTCGACTTGGGCAACTCGATCGTTAAGACGCCGTTTTTCACCGTGGCGCGGACCTGATCCGCATTCACCGCCGAAGGGAGGGGGATGTCGCGGGAGAAAGCCCCGTAGATCCGTTCGCTGTAAATAAAGTTCCGATCCTCTTTCTCTTCTTCTTGCCTGACCTCTCCTCTGAGCTGAAGGGTATTGTCGGTAATCGAGATGCGGATATCCTCCTTCTCCATGCCGGGGGTGTCGACCTTCACGATATACTTATCCTTCTCTTCAACCATTTCGACCGTCGGAAAAGCCGAGGCCAATGAAAGCATCGACTGCGGATTCCATGAAGCAAGATCTCTAAAATCTCTGAAGAAATCCTGAAAGACCCGCTCCATCTCGGTCCGCGGGCTCCATTGACTGACCGCGCGCGATCGCTGCTGCTGCCGGGGCGCCACTTGTTGTCCTGTAGCCATAGAACACCTCCTCGTTTGATTTGGTTTCTTTGGATCGATAATGAATGTGAGAGTACCACCAATGAAAAAGAGGATTCCGTGGGCGTCCTTACATAAGAAGAGATAGACGGCGCGGATAGACTCAACCTGATGAACGAATGATTGCGGAATTTAATCCTACTCGGTTCCGCTCCTGAGCAAGAGCCCTTTTTCTTTAACGATCCTCAAATTTCGATAGAAGAAGGAGAGGGCCAAAAAGAGATAGAGGAGATTCAGGATAACCGCCTTCACCAGCGCCTCGACCGGAAAAGCGCCGGTTTCTACCACCGCCCGCATCCCTTCGAAGACGTGAGACGACGGCATCATCCAGGCGATCGGCTGAACCCAGGCCGGCATGACGGAGACCGGATAAAAAACGGCGGAGATCGGCTGGACAAGAAAGGCGAGCCCCCACGCCATCACCTCCGCCTCCTGGCCGTAGCGGAGGATCGACGCCATCGTGATGATCCCGATCGACCATCCCATGACGGCAAGGTTGAGGACGAAGGGAATGAGCGAGACGCCGAGGACGAAGACGTTAAAGGAATAGAGAAACCACGCCAGGAAGGCGCTCGCGAGTCCCGCGGTCAGGAGCTTCAAGACGCTGATCGACATCAACGCCGCCAGAAACTCGCTCGGCCGCATCGGGGTGACGAAGAGGTTCAGAAGATTTTTCGACCAGACCTCTTCCAGAAACGAGACGGAGATCCCCTGCTGCGCCCGATAAAGGATATCCCAGAGGATCAAGGCCCCCAGGAAAAAGGTGACGAACTTCGGAAGGTTTTCCTGAAAGCGCTGGAGATAAAGGGTGACGAACCCCCAGAGGAGGAGATCGATCAACGGCCAGAAAAAAACCTCCGTCATTCGGGGAAGGCTTCGCTGGTAGAGATAAAGATGCCGCTGGATGATCGCCGTCACCCGATGGAGCTTCATGGCGCGATCTCCGGCCGCTCCGGCAGGTGGCTCCCCCGCGCCACCTTGAGGAAAACATCTTCCAGGTTTTTCTCCGCGAAGCGCCGCACGATCTCGGCGGGCGTCCCGCTCGCGAGGATGCGCCCTTGATGCAAAAAGAGAATCCGGTCGGAGATCTCTTCCATCTCTTTCATGTTGTGAGAGGTATAGAGAAGGGTCAGCCGGCTTTGATCCCGGATCGATTTCAGCAGCCGCCGGGTCTTGTCGGCGATATCGGGATCGAGGCTCGCGGTCGGCTCATCCAGGAAGAGGACCTTCGGATGATTGAGCAGTGCTTTGGCCAGCGAGAGGCGCGTCAACTGGCCCGAGGAGAGATGGCGGGTGAGGGTCTTCTTGAGCCGTTTGATCTCGAAGATCTCAAGAAGCTCGTCGATCCGGCGCTCCGGCTTTCGGATGCCGTAGAGCTTGGCGAAGACGGTCAGGTTTTCACGGACTGTCAGCGACGTCGGCAAAGAGACATATGTCGAAGAGAAATTGACCTGGGAGAGGATCTCCTCTCGATGCCGCCTGAGATCGAGCCCAAGGATGCGGATCTCGCCCGCGGTCGGCGTGATGAGGCCGAGGAGCATCTGGATGAGGGTGGTTTTGCCCGCGCCGTTCGGCCCGAGCAGACCGAGGATCTCCCCCGTTTCGATCGAGAAGGAGAGGTCGTTGACGGCGACGAACCCGTTGAACGCTTTGACGAGGCGGCTGACTTCGACGACCGGATAACCCATGAACCGATTCTACGTTCTTTTTTGTTGTCTTCGACGCGATCCTTCTTTACTATAACACACTCCACGAGGGCGACACATGCCACGCTACTACTACAACGCCTACAGCCGCGCGCTGAAAGAGCGCTTTCCCTGGAAGGTGTACAAGCTGCCGCTCGACGCCGGCTTCACCTGTCCCAACCGGGACGGACGGGTCGCCTTCGGCGGCTGCACCTTTTGCAGCAACGCCAGCTTCAGCCCCAACAGCGGCGGGCCCTTGAAATCGATTCGCGAACAGGTGGAAGAAGGGATCGCCGTCTACCGAAAGCGGCGGTTCGGCGGGGAGAAGTTCATCGCCTACTTTCAGGCGTTCACCAACACCGACGCCCCGGTCGACCGCCTGGCGGCGCTCTACGATGAGGCGCTTTCTCATCCCGACGTGGTCGGCCTGGCGATCGCGACCCGTCCCGACTCCCTCCCGGAGCCGGTCCTCGATCTGCTCAGCGACCTTCAGAAGAGAACGGCGCTCTTTTTAGAGGTCGGGCTCCAGTCGATCCACGATGAGACCCTTCGGCGGGTGAACCGGGGCCACACCTTCGCCGATTTCGTCGACGCGGTCGCGCGGATCAAGAAAAGAGGTCTCTATCTTTCAACCCATCTGATTCTGGGATTGCCGGGGGAGAATCGCGGAATGATGCTGGCGACGATCGAACGGGTTGCGCCCCTGCCGATCGACGCCGTCAAGCTGACCCATCTTTATATTCCGAAACAGGCTCCGCTGGCGCAGGCCTATCGACGGGGAGCGCTCTCGCTCCTGACCCTTTCCGATTATATTCAACTGGTCTGTGATGCGCTGGAGCGCCTGCCGGAGCGGCTTGTCATTGAAAGGTTGATGGGGGAGCTCGACGGAGAAGATATTCTCGCCCCCCGATGGGGAAAACATAAAGGGGAGATCCTGGAGATGATCGAGGCGGAGTTCGCCCGGCGCGGAACCTGCCAGGGGATTCTCTTCCGAGCGCCTCAGTGGTGCGATCCGGCGCAGGTGCAGCGGTGCATCCCCCCCATGACGGCCCCCATCAAATCATAGAGATACTCCCGCTCCCCCTCATCGATACGACTGAAGTAGGCCCCCTCCCATCCCTTTAGATAAACACTCTGCAAGAAGAGAAAGACCGGCGCCGATTCTTCGATCCCCTCCCGCTTCATCGCGCGCCGGATCCAGGAGACGACCCCGGCCTGTGTTTTGGTGGAATCGGTTTGAAGGACGTTGTCGGCTTCGGTGAGGATCTTGGAAAATTTATCGAAATGGTCGGGGTGGGCATCCAGATGCTGCGTTGCGATCATCTCCAGACCCAAGAGGTTGAGCCTTCGGTCCGGAATGGGGAGATGATCGTAAGACGGCCCCGACCGGCAGGCGGCAAGAATCAGGAGGAGAAAAAAGAGGAGCGATTGTTTGTATAGAAAAGCGGTCATCGGGTCCTCATGCGGCCTTAGAATACATCGATTGCGGGCCGGAATCAACCTCAAGCTGAACCATGGTCTTGCATCGTCCGATTTTAATATGCTAAGTTTTTTTTATCTCACTTTCACACGACGCAATCAACCATCGAACGGAGGTATAGGATGAAGCGATTCCAGTTCATGTTCCTTTTGGTCACTATTTTCATTGCAACAATGGCGACTTCGCTCTCTGCGGCGATGATCGGCGTGCCGGGGGCGACCGCCGGCGCCAACAAGTCGGTCATCAGCGCCGAGTTGAACCTTCTCACCGATCGGGATCTCACCGGCGGCGGTGAGGTGGAAAGCACGCAGGCCTTTGCAAAAGGAGAGGTCGGATTGACCGAACGGGTCGATCTGATCGTCCGGCTCGGGGTCGGTGATTTCGAGGGAGGGGGGGTCGATACCGACTTCGGACCCGCTTTCGGCGTCGGATTTAAGACCACCTGGGCGGAGATCTCCGATATCAACTTAAAGATCGGCACGGTCTTCCAGACAACGCGCATCCGGGCCGAGGACGAGGCGATCCGGCTCGGCTGGGCCGAATACGACGCCGCTTTGGGCGCTTTCCTCGACAGCCGCGGTTCAAAACAAGCGGTGATCCCTTACGGCGGGGTGGCCTGGTCGGCCCTCGATGTGGAAGGGGGCGCTTCAGAAGATGATGCCTTCGGGTTCTTCTTGGGCGCTCTGGCGAGGCTCGGCGGGAATTTCCAGGTCGGGGTCGAGTTTCGCATTGTCGATCAGACGGCGATTTCAGCCAATGCCGGTTTTGTATTCTAGTCCGAACGGGGCGCCTTTGCGTTCATCTCGATCAAGGCGCCGACCGGCGGCTTTCCAAAAGCTTCCCAAGCACTCCCACCGCGGAGAAAGAGCTCCATCCAACGGAGCTCTTTCCCGCTCCCTTCCCGCCAGCCGCTGCTGCCGGGGGCGAGCGCCATCTCTCCGATCGAAACCTCAAAGCTGGCGGGAACCGCCACGGCCTTGTGGCGATGCTTTCCGATTCTAATTTCGACAGAAGCCCCGGACGGAAAAGGGAGGCTCTCCCGGTCGAGGGTCGTCTTCAAATTGCCGTAGCCGTCGATGTAGGCGATCCGATTTTTCGGTATTTCCAGAATTTGATCCGGCGGGATTTTCTCCGCCAGGATGGCGGCATGGCCCTGCGCGATCTCTGCGACCGCCTCCGGGAAGAGATCCCGCGAACGGAACTGGGAGCCCTCCGCCGGAACGGAGACCCACCGAAGCTCCTCCGAAGCGCCCCGAACGAACGAGAAGGCGTACCCTGCGTTCACGCCGACGACACGAACCCCGGTGATCAAACGGGCAAATGCCAACCGCTCTCCGGCATTGCCGGCGCGGACCCGTTTGTCATCCATCCGGGGTGCGACGTTATGGAAAATGAGGGTGCCGGCGGGGGGATCGTTTAACCCCAGCTGCGCCGCGCAGAACCCGGCCGCCAGCGTCGAGAAGGGGGGAACGGGGGTCAATACGATCTCCGCGTCCGGGAGGTGGCGCTTGATCCGCTGCGCCACCTCCGCAAAGGCGAGATCTCCGTGGCCGTAATCGGCAATCAGATGAACGAGCATGCGTGAAAGATCGGGATGAGGTGAAGAAGGATGAATAAAGAGGAGCCGTTATTCTTTTCCGAACACCTTTTTCAGAAGCGGTTCGATCTCCCCCTTTTTCGCCATCTCATCGAGGATGTCGGTATCGCCGTAAAATTCTCCGCCGATGAAGACCTTCGGGAGGGTCGGCCAGTTGGTCATCTTGGAGAGGGTTTCCCGCTTTTCCATGTTTCTTAACACATCGACCACTTCAAAAGGAAAGCCGTATTTGTTGAAGAACTGAATGGTCTCCATCGTAAAACCGCACATCGGCATTGCCTTGGTGCCTTTCCCGTAGATCACGATCTTATTGTCTGCCACTTCCTTCTTGATTTCTTCCTCAATGGGATTGCTCATCGTTCATTTCTCCTCTGATTCTGTTTATGAATGACCTCATCAATCGCCCGAAAGCGCTACGCAGGGGCCTCTTCGTGCGTGTATGATTTAATCTCCAAAGCATGGATCCGTCCATCCTTCATCGGCTCATCCAGCGCCTGGTAGACGAAGCGTTGACGGTCGAGGAGGTTTTTCCCCCGGAAGGCTTCGGAGATGATCTGAAGGCGATAGTGGTCCATGGTGCCGGTCCGGTCAACCACCGTGACCAGGGCATCCGGCATCGCTTTTTTGATGTAGCTAATCAACATTTCCTGACTGATCATCTGTTTCGACTCCGTACATCGGCTGTGTGAAGAATTCCTCACAGAAAGGAGATTATACCTCATTTTATGCCGATCTTAAAGTGGAAAGAAGGAGACGCTTGACAGCGGATCGAGGTTGATTTATATAGACGAGGGCCCGGTCGCGCCGGCGTCCGAACGTCTCAACCGCCTGGGGGGAAAACCGCTATGGAATATGTTCCGGAACCGGACATCGATAAGGAGGTCGCCCGCATCATCGCCTTCTTCGAATGGGACCACCTCGATCCGAAGCGGGTCCGGACGATCCGAAGCCGAGGATCGCGGAGCCGAAGGATTCTGGCCCGCTGCCATGCCCTCCCGAAAGCGATGCAGACCGGCCTGGCCCTTCCGGCGCATTATGTGATCGAGCTGGTGTCGGAAAATTATGATCGTCTCTCTGAGGTGGAAAAAACGAAGACCCTCATCCATGAGCTTCTGCACATCCCCGCCACGTTCGGTGGCGGCTTTCGGCATCATGACTATGTTCACGGCCGCCGGGTGAACAAGCTTTATGAAGAATATGCCCGGCACCTTTCCACCCCCCCGCCGGCGCCGGAAACACTCCCCGCCCAGGTCACGATTACTTTCTGAAGACTGTTTTAAAGAAGGGCTTCAATCTTTCTGCAGACCACCTCCGGGTCGCGGATGCCCCGCAACCGCTCGGCCGGTTCTCCCCCTTTTAAATTGAGGACGACGATCCCGATCCCGAAGAGGCGATCGAGCGGGCCTTGCTCCGCCCCGACGGCGGCGATTTTTTGCAGAGGGATGATCTTTTCGTCTCGACCGAGAAATCCGGCCGCGCGGTGAACGGCGGCCCGGGTGACGGCATAGCGGCTGGTGCGGCGAAGAAAAAGGGCGAGCCAGATGAAGAGACCGGCGCCGAGCCCATAAATCGCCCCGGTGCCGGGGTCCCCCATCGGCAGGAAGAAAATAAAAAGGGCTCGGATCGCCGAGATCAGGGCGAAGAACCAGAGGAAGATATATTCACCCCAAGAAGGCCGCCCCTCCCAAATGACGCGCCGATCTTCCTCCGTGGGAAAATTGCGAGAGGTCATTCCGTCGGCATTCATTTGGATCTCCGAAGGAGGTGAGAAGGGGAAAAGTGCCGGAGGTTCAACCGCCGGCTTGCAATGTTTTGAGCACCTGATGGATCTCCCGGGCATGATCTTCCGGCTCGACGGAGGGGAAGAGCTTCCGGATGGTTCCCTTCGGATCGATCAGGACGGTGCTGCGGCGCGCGATCGTCATCCCCATAAAACGGGTGAGGGGGCCGTATTGCCGGGTCACCTTGAATTGATCGTCGGCCAGAATTTGAAAGTTGAGGTTGTGTTTGTCGGAAAATTTCTTGTGCGAGGCGACCGAATCGACACTGACCCCGAGGACTGTGGCGTTGAGATGTTGAATGGCGACGATATTGTCCCGGAAGGAACAGGCCTCTTTGGTGCAGCCGGGGGTGTCGTCTTTCGGATAAAAATAAAGGACCACCCATTTGCCGCGCAACGCGGAGAGGGTGACCGGCTTTCCTTCCTGATCGGGCAAGGTGAAATCAGGGGCGGGCTCCCCCTCCCGGACGGCAAAAACCGGTTCGGCAAAGACCGACCGGGTCTCGCTGATGACGAGAACGGCGACGACGATCAACAGACTTACATGGACCATCAGTTTTTTCATCGGAATGTCCCTCCCGGCCTCAAGGTTAGCATAATAGGTGAGAAAAAGGGAAGTAAGGAAGGGGGAATGAAACAAAAAAGCCCCGTTCCTCCGCTTCGGCGCCCGAAAGGGGTCGATGTGATTTGACACCCTCATTGAATAAGCTAAAATTCTATCTATAATCGCTCCAAATTATAATACATACTCAAATACATTGCTGATACGTTATTCCCGTTGTGAAGCCGAAACTCGAGTTGTCTCAAATACCTCCAGTACGGGTGGAAACGATATGAATGATGAATCAGGTAGGCTTTTCAAGGAGGAAATAAATGGGCGTTGAGAAAAAAAACAGGAGCGAAACCCTTTACCGAATCGCCGCCGATCTCTTTGTGAAATCGGAGGGGAACGAAGAGCTGTCATTCAAAATCGATCTTCTCCGCAATGAAGTAAAAAAAATAATCGAAGGTGAGAATACAATATTCGGAAAATTCCGCGAACTTGTGGAGTCGTTCGAGGAAATCATTCCGGAGGAGAACCAGCGTTATCACGCCGCGATCAAAGCGTTGTCGACGACTTCGAAGCTAAGCCGGCAAGAGATCGTTAAGGCCGTCAACATTCAGCTTGAGGAGCTTAAACCGCTCGAGAAGAGCTTGATGTCCGCCCTCCCCGGCTGGCGCGACGAGTTTAAGGTCATGAAGGCCAAATCGCTGGAGATTAAAGACGAGATATCGAGACTCCGCGAAAAAATAGGGCGGCTTGAGGGTGAAGAAAAAAGGATTCTCAACGAGATGGTGGCGCGGGAAACGGAAATGGAACTCGTCGAGAGGGCCGTGGAGGAACTCTTCGCCGATCTCGGGGCGGAGATAACCTATATCAAAAAAAAGGTTGAGGAAGTTACTTCTGAAAGCGCGGCCGCTCAGCCCGTCCCGCTCGGGGCTTCTCTTCATAAAAGCGATCTTCCCGGCGAGGAAGAGGAAAAGGAAGGCGGCGAGCAGAAAAACGAAACCGGTGAGTCTTCTGCGCCGAAGGATACGGAATGGGAGAAAAAATGCCCTATGTGCGGGGGTCGAATGAGTTTCCTCACGAAGGATGAAATGTGGCAGTGTTATAGCTGCGCATACGAAGAATCAAGAACGGACGAAGTTCGGGGTAAGAGCGAAAAGAAAAGTGAGCATCCGAATGCGCCTAAACCCACTCCCGCTTCGAAGCCGATTTTCGATCCATCTCCGCCCCTTGCCGTCCCTTTGTCACCTCAGTCTTCCAACGAAATCCAGAAATCAAAAAAGGGATTATCGCCGTCCAATAACCAGCCCTCGGGCAAAAAAAAGACCTGCCCGGCCTGCCGTGAGAAAATGGATTGGTACCAGACGGAGAAAGCCTGGCGGTGCTCCTTCTGCGGATACTCGAGAAGCATTTAAATCGCGCACAAGGGGTCGTCGCTTTACTTTCGACTTTTACTGAATTGATGGTCTTCCCCCGATTTAACACCTCCTCCGCCTCAGCGGACGGTTCCAGAGCAACGCGTTCTGTTCGTAAAATAAGGTCGATGACTCTTCCGGAAAATTGTCCGTTTTTCAATCTGGGCCGCTCGCGAGGCCGCGGCTCGGTTAATTGGGTATCAAAAGACGCTTGATGCGACCGGAGGGTGCCCCTTCGATGTATGAACATCGCGGTGAGGATCTTGACTTCCAGTTGTGCCGGTATGATGCGGCAGCGATATCGCAATGCTCTTGCCGCTTCATCGTTTTTACCACATGCGTCTCCACTGCTTCTGTGGCTCTCCTTACATTTTTACTCACGCCATCTTTGTTTTATATTTCCATCTGATATCTTGGAGATCCATTTTGGAGAGAGAACATGGCGCGTCCCCTGCGGCTTATTTACCCCGGCGCCCTCTATCACATTACCGCGAGAGATTGCTGATCGGAAACACCTTAAAGTGAGTCCGGGTTTTGAGGAAATCCGGGCGAGCGTTCTGGAGGCTTCACCTGAGCTTGAATAAAACCGAGCCCCGATCGAATCCAGCGAGGGGCGTCTTATTTTATTTGGGGAGAGAGAGGAGGATGTCGCTCAAAGCATTGGCCGAGCGATTTGCTCTGGACGATTCTGCGGTCAGTCAGGGGCGAAGCGTCTGTAGCGACTCCGATCTGAGAGTCCGAAGCTGGATCGGATTCTTCGTCGAATCGAAGAGGGATTAATCTCAAATCGCTAGACCTGCCCCGCCGCTTGAATTGGATTACGATTAGGCCGCCCTGTGAAACACGATCTTTGCCTGAACACCCAGCGATGCAATAATACGAAGCATCAGATCGGTCGAAATGTCCTTCGTATTGCGATTCATAACGGCCGTGATACGAGATCTGGAAGTGCCCGCAAGCTTTGCGACTTGGGCATGGGTCAATCCCTTTTTTTCGACAACCTCGATAATTTTATCGTTCAGGTCGCTCCGAATTTGGATCTCAAGGCCGTGAGCGGTTGAGAGTCCTAAAGCTTGAGCAAGTTCAAACGCATCTTTAGTAATAATGGCCTTCGTTTTTTTCATGACATCTCCTCTAATCTTTTTCGTCCTAACTCGATTTCCTTCTGAGGTGTTTTTTGAGTTTTCTTTTGAAAAACATGAAAGATCAACACGGCATCTGCTCTTCGAGCGAGGTAGAAAACTCTGAAAGCGCCTGTACGATCCTTGATCCTTAGCTCTTCCACTCCCGGCCCTACGGAGGGGATCGGCTTCGAAAGCGGCATCGACAGCTTCGCCCCTTTCTGGAGATCAAAGATCACCTTACCAAGCTCTCGCCGCACCTCTTCGGGAAATCTCCGCAAAACATCCCTGACCTTGGGGTGAAATAGAGCGGCTTTCATCCATATAATGTCTCATATCTGGGACATATCGTCAAGTTCTAGGCGGAGCACACACGCTATCAGAATAGAATCGACACGATGTATATCGACAAGCTTGACGGGAAAGCGGAATATATTCTGAAGTCAAAAACAAAAGAGCCGTTGGGGTCGCTCCAACGGCTCTTTATTATAACTGGCTCCCCAGGCCGGATTCGAACCAGCGACCCGACGGTTAACAGCCGTCTGCTCTGCCAGCTGAGCTACTGGGGAATAAAGGAAAAATAAGGAAAGCGGGGTGTATTTTATCCGCACCTAGGCAGAAAGTCAATCTCTTTGAGCGGATGAGCCCGCTTGAAGAGCCCGCTTTCTTCCTCAACAAATCTTCTTTTCCCGTTCCCCAATCGCGCGGCTCAAGCGGCTTTTTGAGCGAGCCGATCCTGGACCGCCTTCACCTCATCTTCGAGATGAATCGCTTTGTCCCGCCGGTCGTCGATCGTCAGATGCGTGAGGACCCGGGAGATGCCGCGGTTAAATGGAATTTCGTGGAGCATCTTGGCCGCGGAGAAAATCGTATCGGCATCCCCCTCGATGATCGTTCCCATGTCGGTTAAATTGTATTTAAGCCCATGCTGATCGCAGACTTTGACCACCTCGGCGACGTAGTCGCCGATGCTGGGGGTGTCGGTTCCGATCGGAACGATGCTGATTTCTAAAAGCGCCATTTTCATCCTCCTTTTATTAAAACCGCTTGCGCCTGAGTCGCGTCCGCAAGGGTCATCTTTTTATTTTAGGAGAAATCGTCGGCGAAAATCTAGACGGCACTTTACATGACCATGCAGCGATTTATTTCGTGCAGGGTTCTTTCAGCGGAATCGATGCGAGGGCCGACTCCGGGATCGATGGGAACGGTCCGGGGAAGGGAACCGCCGCCTGCTCGAACGCGTCCTTGAGAGAGGCATTCAGCCCATCGATGGCGTGGTTCAATCCCTGCGCGGGGGAGGGAGGGGCGTAGAGCAGAAGATCGTAGCCGGGGATCAGACCCAAGGCAGGATAGATGGCGTTCTGGAAGGCGACCCGGCCGACTTCACTGAGCTCTTCGGAAAGCCGCTCCGAAAAATCCTCCAGCGCCCGGTCCTGGACCAGCGCAATCATCGGAAGAATGCCGAGTTGGGGCGCTCCCTCCAGATCATTATCGGCGGCAAGTCCCATCGGAAGGACGCCTGAATTTGAGAACATCTCCGCCAGCCGCGCCGGGCGCGATTTGAACCCCCATGAAAGATACTCGGCCAGCGAAAGAGGCCGGTCGGCCAGGATCAGCGTCTGCTCCAGATGGAGTTGAAGGGCGCTTCGAATGGCGTCGGCCCCTTCGAGCAGATGGCGGAAATCTTTTCCCTCCCGACGGGGACCGTGGAGGGCGGTGAGGGCTATCACCAGCGGAACGGCATAAGTCGCTTTGGGGCCCTTCTGAATTTTCTTTTTTATTTTTTTTACCACGGGGTCGATTCCAGGCGGAAGGAGGGTCGTTCTGAAAAGTGTCAGGGAGCCGCAGCCGGCGTCCCTTCGGAGGTGGAGACCGTCCGAGGGACCAGATCGGGAGAATAAGGATTGGTGGGGTCCAAAGCGACCATCGTCCCGTTGCTGAAGACAAGAAGGCGGATGGTCGGGTAGAGATGGTTTTGGGGATTGAGATTCTTGACGTGATAGACCCAGACTTCTCTGAGCTCATCTCCCGTTTGGCGGCGGGCGATTTCGGCGGGCGTGCCGATCAGCTCCGTGACCGCCTCCCGCGACATCCCCGGTTTCAACTTGCCGAACCAGGTCGCCTTGTAAAATTTGTAGGAGGGCCCGCCGCAGCCGACGGCCCCAAGCAGTATCAGGCCGACGAGGGCCCATGCTCCGCGTCTGATCAATCGGACCTGACTCCATTTTGTCTCGCCGTTCATGAAAGGAATTTTATCCCGATCTCGATTCTTTTTCAACCAAAATGTGGCTCCCTTCAGGAAGGATCCACCTCTTGGAAAGAGGCCTCATTCTTGACGAAGGAAATCAAAACGTGTTACAAGGAAGTGGTTTTTCCGCGCTGTAACGCCGGAGTGGCGGAATTGGTAGACGCAAGGGACTTAAAATCCCTCGCTCCGCAAGGGGCGTGCCGGTTCGATTCCGGCCTCCGGCACCAGGAAATCTCTTCGTAAATTGAATTCTTTTAGAAATGGTCTGTATCCCTCCCCTTTCCCCCTTGCAAAAGAGGATCGTGTTGTTTAGAATGACGTGCGGTCTCCTCAGACCGTGATTCGGATCGGCTCCAGTCGGTTACATGGTATGGACCCTGGGGCCGGTCTTATTTCTTCCCCTTCCTGCCTTTCGTTCTCCTCCATACTGTTCAAGCCTTTCGATCGGCCGATCATGCGTCTTTCTTTTTAATTCCATAAAATCTCTCTTTCTTCTCCCCGATTTCCAATTGCTTCATCGGCGTTTCTAGTATATAAGAGTAACTCTATTTCACTTTATCGAAGGATGGTTCACCGCATGGACATTTCGCAACGGATCGCCGAAGAATTAAACGCCCGCACCGCCCAGGTGGAGGCGGCCGTCCGCTTGCTGGACGAGGGGGCGACCGTCCCCTTTATCGCCCGTTACCGCAAAGAGGTCACGGGAGGGTTGGACGACACCCAGCTTCGCACCCTCGAAGAGCGGCTGATCTACCTGCGCGAGATGGAAGAGCGCCGCGCGACCATCTTAAAAAGCATCGAAGAGCAGGGAAAGCTGACACCCGAGCTGAAGACGGCGATCCTCGCCGCGGAAACGAAGACCCGGCTGGAAGATCTCTATGCTCCCTATCAACCGAAGCGCCGCACCAAGGCGCAGATCGCGCGGGAGGCGGGGCTGGAGCCGGTGCTGAACGCATTGTTGGAAGATCCGAATCAAATCCCGGAGAGCGTGGCGGCCGGATCGCTCAACCCGGAAAAAGGCTTCGCCGACGCAGCGGCGGTGCTGGACGGCGCCCGGCAGATCTTCATGGAAAAAGCGGCGGAAGAGGCCGATCTGGTCGGAGCGCTCCGCGACCTGATCTGGGAAAAGGGGCGCCTCCTCTCGACGGTCGTCCCCGGAAAGGAACAGGAAGGGGCCAAGTTCTCCGACTACTTCGAGTTCTCCGAGCCGCTCAAGCAGATTCCCTCGCACCGCGCGCTGGCCCTCTTCCGCGGCCGGGCCGAGGGGATGCTGCGCCTGGTGATTCAGCTGCCGGGGCAGGATGATCTGGAATCGACGAACGCGTTCGGTGTTTGTGATGCGATGATCGCCCGGCGGTTTTCCATCCGCGACGAAGGCCGACCGGCCGACCGGTGGCTCGCCGACGCCGTCCGTTGGGCCTGGCGCATCAAGATCAAATCGCAGCTCGATACCGAATCGTTCCTGCGGCTGCGGGAGATGGCCGAGGAAGAAGCGATCCGGGTCTTCGGAGAGAATCTGCGCGATCTGCTCCTTGCCGCCCCCGCCGGATCCCGCCCGACGATGGGGCTCGATCCCGGTCTGCGGACCGGGGTGAAGGTCGCGGTGGTCGGCGCCACCGGAAAGGTGCTCGATCATACGGCGATCTTTCCGCATCCCCCTAAAAATCAGTGGGAGGAGTCGCTCGCCGCGCTGGCGGCGCTGGCGCGCAATCATCAGGTGGAGCTGATCAGCATCGGAAACGGCACCGCCTCGCGCGAGACCGACAAGCTGGCGAAGGAGCTGATCAAGCGTCACCCCGAATTGAAGCTGACCTGCCTGGTGGTGAGCGAGGCCGGGGCGTCGGTCTACTCCGCCTCGGCGATCGCGGCCAAGGAGTTTCCCGATCTCGATGTCTCTTACCGGGGGGCGGTCTCGATCGCGCGGCGCCTGCAAGACCCGCTGGCCGAACTGGTGAAGATCGAGCCGAAGGCGATCGGCGTCGGCCAATACCAGCACGACGTCAACCAGACACGCCTGACGCGCAAGCTGGGAGCGGTGGTGGAGGACTGCGTGAATACCGTGGGGGTCGATGTCAACACCGCCTCCGCGCCGTTGATGGCGCGGGTCGCCGGCTTGACCGAAACGACCGCCGCCAACATCGTCGCCTACCGCGAAGAGAAGGGGGCCTTCCGCGGACGGCGGCAGCTCCTGGAGGTCGCGCGTCTGGGGCCGAAGGCCTTCGAGCAGAGCGCCGGCTTTTTGCGGATCATGAACGGCGAGAATCCGCTCGACGGCTCCGCCGTCCACCCCGAGGCCTATCCGGTGGTGGAGCGGATTCTCAGCGCTACCGGCCGCGCGCTGCGCGAGGTCATCGGCAACAAGCCGTTCTTATCGTCGGTGTCGGTACAGGACTTCATCGATGAAAAATTCGGCGAGATGACCGTGCGCGACATTCTCCGGGAGCTCGAAAAGCCGGGGCGCGATCCCCGGCCGGAGTTCAAAACCGCCGTCTTCCGGGAAGGGGTCGAAACCCTGGCCGACCTGGTTCCCGGCAGCGTGCTGGAGGGGGTCGTCACCAACGTCACCAACTTCGGCGCTTTTGTCGATATCGGCGTTCATCAAGACGGCCTGGTGCACATTTCGGCGATGTCGGAGCGCTTCATCAAAGATCCGCGCGAGGTAGTGAAGGCGGGCGACGTCGTAAAGGTGAAGGTGATGCAGGTCGATTTGGAGCGAAAGCGGGTTTCCCTCACCATGCGCTTGAGCGAGGGAGCGGTGCCGCCGACCGGAAAAGAAAAAAGCGGCCGGAGCGCCGGGGGGAAACCACCTGCCCCAAAACCGCCCTCCGGGAAGAAACAACCTTCCGCTCCCGCCCCCATGACGACGATGGCGGATGCGTTTGCACGGTTCAAGGAGCGGAAGCCGTAACCTGTTCGAGCCGTGTGATCCAATCCAAGAGGACCGGCTCAGACATGTTGGAACCGAGAGGGCGATCAACTTTGATCAGGATGGCGCTCCCGGGAGAGCAGCGCCCGTTTGCGCTCCACCCCCCATCGGTATCCGGAGAGGGCGCCGTCATTGCGGACCACCCGATGGCAAGGGATCGCAACGGCAATCAGGTTGGCGGAGCAGGCCTGCGCCACCGCACGCACCGCTTTCGGGGAGCCGATCCGTTCTGCGATTTCGGTATAACTCACCGTCGCGCCGGCGGGGATCTCGCGCAATGCCTGCCACACCCGCCGCTGGAAAGCGGTGCCCCGGACGTGAAGCGGCAGATCGAGACCGATCGCCGGCGCTTCGACGAACGCGATCACCTTCGCCACCCATTGTTCAAAATCGACATCGCCTCCGATCAATTCCGCCTTGGAAAAGCGGTCCTGAAGATCGCGCAGCAGCAGCTCGGGGTCGTCCCCGAGCAGAATGGCGCAGATCCCCTTCTCCGTGGCCGCCACTAAAATAGCGCCCAACGAACATTCCCCGACAGCGAAACGGATCGAGGCGCCCCGGCCGCCGGCGCGAAAGTCGGAGGGGGTCATCCCGAGCACTTCCGAAGAGATCTCATAAAACCGCCCGCTGGAATGAAACCCCGCTTCAAAGATCGCCTCTGTAATGGTTTCACTTCGGGACAATTCTCCACGCACCCGCTCTGCGCGGTAGGCCGCCGCGTAGGCTCTGGGGGTCACGCCGGTGATTGTCTTGAAGACACGATGGAAATGAAACCGGCTCATCCCGGCCGCTTCCGCGAGCAGATCGAGGTTCGGCAGCACTTCGGCGGCTTCGATGAGTCGGCATGCTTTCGCCACCGCCGCGGCGTGTTGTTCGGCGAGCGGAGGCGCGTCGGGCCGGCACCGCTTGCACGGACGGAATCCGGACCGGACCGCCGCTTCGCGCGTCGAATGGAACCGGACATTCTCCCGTCGCGCCGATCGCGCCGGGCAGGAGGGCCGGCAATAAACCCCGGTTGTCCGCACGGAAAAATAGAACACGCCGTCTGCGTTCCGGTCTCGGCGCAGCACGGCGGCCCAACAATCGTCGTCGCTTCGAAAAGTCTGCGGAGCCCTCTCATTTTTTGTCAATGGAACGTCCATCATCGTCTCCTCTTCAGATTTCTACGAGCGGAATGGCCCGTTGAAACCAGCCTAGACGAAAAAGCACCCGCCGGCACTCCGTTTGTTGCTTTCAAATCCATTCAATATTTGACCTAATTTCATTAAAAAATTCAAGTTCCGGCTGTGCACAACTAAACCACGAACAGTGCTCATTCCGGACTGTTTCTATTTAGGAGGGTTTTTACGAAGCTTCGGAAGGAATGCCGTTCTTAAGGAGCGACCGTGATCGTTCCACGCATTTCCATGTGGATGGCGCAAAAGAATTCGTAGATGTTCGGTTTGTCGAACTTCATTTGAAACGTCTCTCCGGGGGGGAGAAGGTGGTGGATCAAAAGATCATCGACGACTTTGGCAGGCTCTTTGCGATTCGGATCGGCCGCGGTGAGAAAGTGGGTCCGCTTATCTTCATTGATCCAGGTGACCTGCGCTCCGGTCTTGATCTGTTGGGCCTTCGGCGAAAACTCGGTTTTTCCATCCGGGATCTTGAATTCCGCCGCATCGGCCCCCTGTCCATTTCCCAGGCCGATGAGGATCATGAATAAAAGAAAACTGAATCGAGATAAAAAAACCTTTTCCATCATTTCCGATCCTCACTGATTGCGCGGGCATCTCTGCCGATAAACCCCGATTAGATTAATTTTAACCGGCAGGGGCGAATAAAGCAATATTGCGGGAACGGGAAGGAGACCCTTTGCCATGAGAAATTCTCCCGATGAACACCAAGCAAAAGGACCCTAGGAAATGTGAGCGAATAAAAAAGCCCCGCCGGAAAATATTCCGACGGGGCTTTTGGATTAAAAAATTTTTGTTAGGAGATCAATCGGACGTTCGTCGCTTGCGGACCCTTCTGGCCTTGGGTAACTTCGAACTCGACCGCATTTCCCTCTTCGAGAGATTTGTATCCCTCACCGGCAATGGCAGAAAAGTGGACAAACACATCCGCTCCTCCATCTTCACGCGTGATGAATCCATACCCTTTGCTGCCGTTAAACCACTTGACGGTTCCTTTGATCATTGAGTGTTTCTCCTCTTTTTTATCAGCGATTCGCTGACGGAATGTCCACTGTCCCCTAAGTCGAGAAAATAAAAAAAAGGCTACAGCGAGTTGTAATAGCTGCAGCCGATCAGTTCTTCCACTCAACTTTTACAATGGACTCCCGTCCTTTTTACCATGACTATTTGGAAAAGGTCAATGAAAAATTAACGCCTATTTTGTTCAATGTGGCTGTCTCATTCTCCCCTATTTTATAGAGGAGGTGTATAATCGCAAACGATTGCGCTTGGTTTTCGGTAAGATTCGCCCCTCGCCAACCTGTTGACTCGGAACGTCAATGTCCCCACTACCAATAGATGAAGTCCTCCCCTCGCTGCGGCAGGCGCTTGCGGCGCACCCCTCCGCCGTGCTTCAGGCGCCGCCCGGCGCCGGCAAAACCACCCAGGTTCCATTGGCCCTGCGAGACGAACCCTGGCTGAAACATCGGTCGATTTTGATTTTGGAGCCCCGCCGGCTGGCGGCGCGCGCCGCGGCGGCGCGAATGGCGTTTCTCCTCGGCGAGTCGGTGGGGGAGACCGTCGGCTATCGGATCCGCTTCGAGACCAAGGTCTCAAAAAAGACCCGGATCGAGGTGCTGACCGAAGGAATCCTCACCCGGCGCTTGCAATCCGATCCCGCGCTGGAGGGGGTGGGGCTGGTGATTTTCGATGAATTCCACGAGCGACATCTGCATGCCGACCTGGCGCTGGCCCTCTGCCTCGACAGCCGGCGGGTTTTGCGAGAGGACCTCAAGCTCCTGGTGATGTCGGCCACGCTGAAGGGGGCGGCCGTGTCGGCGCTCCTCGGAAATGCGCCGCTGGTGACGAGTCAAGGACGGAGCTTTCCGGTGGAGGTGCGCTACGCCGCGCGCGATCCGGAACCGGGAAACCGGCTGCCGCAGGCGGTCCGTCAGGCGATCGTGCAGGCGCTCGAACACGACAGGGGGGATCTTCTTGTTTTCCTTCCCGGCGCCTGGGAAATACGCCGGACGCAGGCGCTGTTGGGAAACCTCTCGACGCAAGGTCCGCAAAGTCGGGTTGACGTCTATCCGCTTTACGGCGATCTCCCCTGGGAAGCGCAAGACCGGGCGATCAAACCATCCGGGGACGGACGGCGGAAGGTGGTGCTGGCGACGCCGATCGCGGAGACCAGCTTGACGATTGAAGGGATCGGCGTCGTCATTGATGCGGGGTTTGCGCGGGTTCCCGAGTTCGATCCCCGCAGCGGCCTCACCCGGCTGACCACCAAGCGGATCTCCCGCGCCTCGGCCGAACAGCGCACCGGCCGCGCCGGGCGGCTCGGTCCCGGCGTCTGCTACCGGCTCTGGAGCGAGGCGACACAGCGCGGGCTGATGCCCCAGCCGATCCCGGAAATCCGCGCCGCCGACCTGGCGCCGCTGGCGCTGGAGCTGGCGCAATGGGGGGTGCGCGACGCGGGGACGCTCGCTTGGCTCGACCCGCCTCCCCCTTCGGCACTGGCCCAGGCGCGTCAATTGCTCGTCCAGCTCGGTGCAGTCGAAGAGGATGGTTCGATCACCCCTTCGGGCCGGGCGATGGCCCCCTTCCCCATGCATCCGCGTCTGGCCCATATGTTGGATCGGGCCGAGGCGCGGGGTCTCGGGCCTCTGGCTTGCGACATCGCGGCACTGCTTTCGGAAAGAGATATTTTCATCGGGGAGCGCCGGCGCTCCACCAGCCTTGTCGAACGGATGGAAGCGCTCCGCGCCTTCCGGAAGGAGGGGAAAGGACGAGCGCAACCCTCGGGGGTGGACCCGGCCGCCTGTCTGCGTGTCGACCAGGCAGCCCGCCAGTATCAACGGCTGTTGCGAAGCGATGAACCGGAAAGCGGAAAGGATCTGGAAAAAACCGGTCTTCTCCTCGCGTTTGCCTATCCCGACCGGATCGCGCAGCAACGCGCGCCGGGCGAGATTCGCTACCTCCTCGCTTCGGGCCGGGGGGCGCGCCTGCCGGAGCATGAACAGCGGATGCGCCTCCCCTATCTTGTCGTCGCAAGCGTCGACGCGGGCGAGGTAGAGGGAGCCATCTATTTGGCCGCCGCCGTCGATGTCGATACGCTGCGCCGGGAGCTTGCCCCCGAGATCCGGACCGAAGCGGTCATTCGCTGGGACGCTCGGCAGCAGCGGGTGATTGCGCTGGGTGAAGAGCGCCTCGGGGAGCTGCTCATCGACAGCGCCCCCCTTTCGAGTCCCGATCCGGAGAAATGTCTCGCGTCGATGCTGGAGGGGATTCGCCAGCTCGGCATCGCGGCGCTTCCCTGGTCCCCCGAAGCCCGCGACTGGCAAGCGCGGGTGCTCTCTCTGCGCCATTGGTTTCCGGAGGAAGGGTGGCCCGATCCCTCCGATGCCGCGCTGCAAGAGCGTCTCGAAGAATGGCTCGGGCCTTTTTTAACCGGCATCACCCGCCGGGAGCATCTGAAGCGACTCGACCTGCTCGCGGCGCTGAAGGCCCGGCTCGACTGGAATCAAAGCCGGCGGCTGGAAGAGGGAGCCCCGACCCATCTGACTGTTCCGAGCGGTTCCCAACTTCGGCTGGAATACCGGCCCGGCGACTCTCCGGTATTGGCGGTGAAGCTGCAAGAGATGTTCGGCCTGGCCGAAACGCCTCGGGTGGGGTGGGGAAGGGTCCCGGTGACGCTCCATCTTCTCTCCCCCGCCCGGCGTCCGATTCAGGTGACGCAGGACCTGCGCGGCTTTTGGGAGCGGACCTATGCCGAGGTGAAGAAGGAGCTGAAGGGACGTTATCCGAAACATCCCTGGCCCGATGATCCATGGAATGCGCCGCCGACGGCGCGCACGAAGCGGCGGCCGTCTTAAGGTTGCTTTAGGCCGATACGAACATCAACGCCGCTGAGTTGATGCAATACCGCAACCCGGTCGGCGGCGGACCGTCATCGAAAACATGTCCCAGATGGCCGCCGCACCGCCGGCAGTGGACCTCCGTCCGAGAGAAGAAAAGCTTCCAATCGGTCCTGGTTCCGACCGCCGTCGGTTCGATCGGCTCCCAGAAGCTCGGCCAGCCGGTTTTGCTGTCATATTTGGTCTTCGATGAAAAGAGGGGAAGGTCGCACCCCGCGCAGTGGTAAATACCGGGGGCCTTGTGGTCATGGTAGGCGTTCTTAAAAGGAGGCTCCGTTTTCTCTTTTCGTAAAACGCCATACTGCTCCGCCGTGAGAATGGCCCGCCACTCCTCATCGGTTTTCGTAATCTCGAAGCCCCCTTCCGGCTCCTCCGCCCCGGCCGGCCAAAGATCAAGAAAATAGGCGAGGATGCCGACCGTCCCGGCTTTTAATACGTTTCTCCGATTCATCGGTTCTCCTTCGTATACTCATACAGACGCAATAAATGGTGCTTATCTTTTGTAGGGGCGCAATTTATTGCGCCCTCTGGCTGGGCGTGATGAATCACGCCCCTACATAAACAGTTACAAAATATTTCTGCGTTTGTATTAAATTCTGTTCTGCTAAAACCATATACCCTATTTGCCGTTCCATCCATTTGTCGCACGCGCACGACATTCCTTACAAAGGCATCGGAAAAAACGGAAGAAAGGAAAGATCTCAAATAGACAGCGTCGGTTTTAACAGCGAAGGATGGGTGTAAAACTCGGAGGAAAAGCGCATCTCTTTTTTAATCGGTTCGGGTTGAGATCAACCGCGATTCCGCAGCCTTAAGGAAAACCGGTTCGCTCCGGTTGCCGGCACGAATCATGTCTATATTCTATGGGATGAAATTAGGATCCCTTTGATTCAAAAGCGTTGTTGAGCCGTGGTTACTCTTCTTTTTGCTTGTTGTTCTTTCCGGTCAGCCGATCGGACAACGCCTGAATCTTGGCCTGATAGCGCGGATCATTTAAGCCCATTTCATCGTAGGCCTCCAGCGCTTTGAAGAGCTCGTCGATTTTCGCTTCGATCTCTTTCAACGTCGTCGGGTCGTCGACCACTTTCACCATCATATCGGTCGCAACCAGCCGCATCGAATCGACCCGTCTGCGGCTGCTGCATTCGGCCGCTTTTTCCAGAAGAAGGAGCTCCACCATCCGGGTGGTGATCCAATCCCCGTCTTCCCGGAACCGGAGCCGGTCCGGATTCTCATCGACCCAATTGATAAACGCTTGCTGGAGTCGATACGCTTTCTCTTCAAAGGTCCTCGGTAATTCTCGGTCCTGCCAAGATTTCGCCTTTTCCGCGGCCTTCTCTTTTGCCATTCCTTGCCTCCTCTCGTTAGGACCTATAATTAAGAAGGAATCCCTTCCTCTTGAAGTCGTCCATCGGCGGTGAGCGGCCGATCGATGCGGGCTGGATGCCGATCTGTCATTGAACACGCAGGCGCGTCGCATTCCCCACAGCTTGCTGCGGGGAGCTTCAATGTTTTGTAAAGATAACATATCCTAAATAGAAATGGGGATCATTTTTTATTTTTAAGATTGATACAGTATATACACCCTCGATCCATCTGTCATCCCCCGCCGTCGCAAAGCGTTTGTAGCGAACCTCTTTACAAATAAAATATGTGTGGCCCTTGACGTGGGCGATTTGTTAAAATCTTGCCAGATCCGATCAGGATGTTTGGTCTACCACATTTATGGGAGGAGACATCATGGCTACTTCGATCTCTCAGGAGACCGTCCCGGTTCGTCAATCCGTCCCGGCCGATCTTATTTTTTTCGGCGTCTTGATGATCCTCTCCGGAATCATGGATACCTACATCATTCTTGCGAATCCGACCTATGGGCTTCCTGTCTTCGGAATGAAGCTGACCGGGGGAGTCGGATGGTTTTTCAAATTTCTCTCCCCGGTCCTCCATTTCGCCTCCGGATATGGCGCCATTCTGGGCCGCCGGTGGGCTTATCCTCTTTTCATGTTTTATTCGCTTTACGGCCTGGCCAGCGCGACGGTCAGCCGCCTGGTCCTCCCGCCCCCCCACCGGATCAGGACGGTCTTTATGATCGTCCTCGTCGGTTTTATGATTTATCTCTACGCACGAAGAAAGGCGTTCCGAAATTAAGACAAAAAAAATCCCCCAGCTTGTTCCGGCTGGGGGATTGGATATTTGATTACTCAACCTGGACCGTAATGCTTCTCGGTTTGGTCTCTTCCCGTTTCGGCAGGGTGATCGTCAAAACGCCCCGGTCATATTTCGCTTTGATTTTATCCTGCGCCACCGTGTTCGGAAGCCGGAACGAGCGGGAGAAGCGCCCGAACACCCGTTCGATCCGGTGGTAGTTCTCTTTCTTCTCCGTTTGCTCGATCTTTTTCTCCCCCCGAATTTCCAGGGCATTGTTCTCGATTCTGACCTCGATCTCTTTCATCTCCATGCCGGGCAGCTCCGCCTTTAGCTGGATCGCCTCGGCGTCTTCATAAACATCGACCGCCGGCACCCAATCTTGAACCAGTCGGCCGTTTTCCGTCTCATAGTTATTCAAGGTGTCCGATAGGAATTGATTCATTCGATCCTGCAAGGTCACAAAGTCTTTGAGGGGTTCCCATTTTACGATCGCCATATTTTCCTCCTATTCAAAAGACCGCCAGGCGGCGGATGTGATTTATTTTTTAGATAATCCGTATCGGATGAAAGTCAAGGCCCCTTTCCATGAGCCACACCGGTAAGATAATTCTTCTTTGGGAGCGGTCAAGGGCCGGGAGCCACTTTTTTATCCCCCCTTTTTTTGTTATACTTTTTTCCCTGATAGATTCAGAATGGAAAGACCATGGAAGAATTTGAAATCGAAAACATAGAAGCGACGCCGGAGGCCGATATCGAGCCGGTGGAGCCCGATGAACAGGGGCTCGCCGTTTCTGATCCCCTGCAGCGATATTTGGCGGAGATCCGGCAGTATCCTTTTCTCAGCCGAGAGGAGGAAAAGCGGCTCGCCGTCAAATTCAAAGAGGGGGGAGATCTCCAGGCGGTCACGGAATTGATTCTCTCCCATCTCCGATTGGCCGCCTCCATTGCGATGGAGTATAAAAATCTTCCTTTCAACCTGATGGATTTGATTCAGGAAGGAAACGTCGGGTTGATGCAGGCGATCAAGAAGTTCGACCCGTACAAGGATATTCGGGTGTCGACATACGCCTCCTGGTGGATCCGCGCTTATATCCTCAAATATATCCTCCACAACTGGCGGCTGGTGAAAATCGGCACGACCGAGGCGCAGCGAAAACTCTTTTTCCGGCTCTCAAAGGAACGGGAGCGTCTGGAGAAGATGGGGTATGAGGCGGGACCGAAACTCCTTGCCGAACGTCTCGACGTGAAGGAGCAAGAGGTGGTGGAGATGCAGCAACGGCTCGGGGGGTGGGAGTCCTCTCTCGATGCGCCGGCCGGCCCCGAATCGGATGAAACGCTGGCCAATCTCCTTCCTTCGGATCAGGAAGCGGTCGATGACCGTTTGGCCAAAGATGAGCTTCAGGAGCTCTTTCAGGAAAAGCTGAAGGAATTTTCAAAAACGCTGAAGCCGCGGGAGTTAGAAATCCTCAACGAACGGATTCTCTCCGAGAATCCGAAAACGCTGGAGGTCTTCGGCAAGAAGTACAAGATCTCCAAAGAGCGGGTCCGTCAGCTTGAAGAGAATCTCATCAAAAATTTGAAAAAGTTCATGAAGCAGGAGATCAAGGACTTCAAAGACATCGGGCCGCTGTAAAAACGCGGCCCCCCGGCCGTTTACATTTTCCGGTCGGTATGGTATAAACCGCCAACCTTAAGGAGCGGATGTGTTTCATCATCTTTTTGTCTGCACCGGCCCGACCTGCAGCCAGCAGGGGGCGGAAGAAACATTGCAGATCCTACAGCAAAAACTAGAAGAGCACCACCTTCGAAAGAACATCCGGGTCACCCTTTGCCGCTGTTTGGGGCAGTGCGGAAACGGCCCCAACATGGTGATCTATCCGGAAGGCACCTGGTACGGCCACGTGGAAGAAAAAGAGGTCGGCCCACTGGTCAAAGAGCACCTGATCGAAGGGAAAGTCCTCTCCCGTCTCGTTCAAATCCCCGTCGATTAAACCTTCGCTCGGAGCAATATGGACACGCTGGCGATCTATCAGATTGAATTCCACGGCCATTGCGGCGTCACGAAAGAGGAGCGGACCATCGGCCAGCGGCTTTCGGTGGACGTGGAGATGAAATGTGATGTCGCAGGCGCGGCGCGAACGGATCAGCTCAAGGAGACAATCGACTACGATCAGCTTTGCGGCGAGATTGCGAAGATCGGACGGGAGAGCCACGTTCGTCTCATCGAGACCCTTGCGGAGAGGATTGCCGGCAAGATATTGGAAGATCGGCGGATTGCCTCCGTGACCGTCCGCGTAAAGAAATGCCTCCCCCCCCGCGAAGAGATCCGGGGAGGGGTTGTCGTCGAAATCGTCCGGAGCCGCAACTAAAGCGCTCCCTCCCCGCTCTCGCCGGTCCGGATCCGAATCGCCCCTTCCAGATCGGTCACGAAAATCTTGCCGTCGCCGATGCTGCCGGTCTTGGCCGAGGCGAGGATCGTCGCCACCGCCTTATCGACATCTTTATCCGACAGAGCGATCTCGATCTTTAACTTTGGGACGAACTCCACCGTATATTCCGCGCCGCGATAAAGCTCCTTGTGTCCCTTCTGCCTTCCATATCCCTTCACCTCGGTCACCGTCATCCCGACAATCCCCACGTCATTGAGCGCCTTCTTCACCTCTTCCAGCTTGAACGGTTTGATAATCGCCTCGATCTTCTTCATGGTCGCCTTCCCCCTACGCTAAGGATAGTTCATTATAATCGAAAGCAATCAAAGATTGTAGCCGGTTTCTCCATGCTCCGACATATCGAGTCCGGTGATCTCCTTTTCTTTGGAGACACGCAGCCCCATCGTCGCGTCGAGGATTTTCAGCAGAATCATCGTCATCACAAAAGCAAAGACCCAGGTGGCCACCACGGTGATGGCTTGGATGACCAGCAGTTTCGGATTCCCGAAGAAGGCCCCATCATTCCCCGCTGCGTTCACCGCTTTGGACGCGAAGAGACCGGTCGCCAACGCCCCGAAGGTTCCGCCCAGGCCGTGCACACCGAAGGCGTCGAGGGAATCGTCATAGCCGAGCTTGTTCTTCAAAATCACGGCGCCGAAATAACAGACCGCCCCGCCGCCGATCCCGATGAGAAGGGCGGAGATCGGGCCGACGAATCCGGAGGCCGGCGTGATGGCGACCAGACCGGCCACCGCGCCGCTGACGGCCCCGAGCACCGTCGGCTTTCCTCGGTGCGCCCACTCCACAAACATCCAGGTGAGGGTCGCGGAGGCGGCCGCGATATGGGTCACGACAAAGGCGCTCCCGGCGAGCGCGCCGGAGGCGACCGCGCTGCCGCCGTTAAACCCGAACCAGCCGAACCAGAGAATCCCCGCCCCCAGCACCGTCATCGGGAGGTTGTGCGGCGGCATCGGCTCTTTTCCGTAGCCGTGCCGTTTTCCCATATAGAGGGCCGCCGCCAGCGCGGAGACCCCGGAGCTGATGTGCACCACCGTTCCCCCCGCAAAGTCCAGAGCGCCGAGATTGCGCATCCACCCGCCGACCCCCCAGACCCAATGCGCCAAAGGATCGTAGACCAGCGTCGCCCAGAGAAGCGAAAAAACCAAGAAGGTGGAGAATTTCATCCGCTCGGCAAACGCCCCGGTAATCAGCGCCGGCGTGATGATGGCGAACATTCCTTGATAAATCATAAAAACCTGATGAGGAATCGTCCCCGCGTAGTCGGGATTGGGATCGAGTCCCACCCCATTTAATCCCAGCCAGGCCAAGCTTCCGATAAGTCCCCCCTGGTCCGGACCGAAGGCGAGGGTATATCCGAAAAGGACCCACTGGACGGTGATCAACGCGATCATAATCATGCTTTGCATGATGGTGCCGAGCGAATTTTTCGTTCGAACCATCCCGCCGTAGAAAAGCGCCAGGCCGGGGGTCATCAGAAGAACCAGCGCCGCGGAAGCGAGCATCCAGGCGGTGTCGCCGGTATCGATCGTCGGAGGAGGAGCGTCCTGAGCGAAAGCGGTTGAAAGATTAAACCCGATCGATGCCGTGAAAAACAACAAAACCAGCAGCCATTTCAGATGGACCTGCATGCGTCGATTCGTTGCCATTGTTCCCCCCTGATGGTTGTGAGCCTACTTTCCTTTGCCGGTCGAACCTTGCTGAATCTCGTTTGTGAGCCGCTCCTTCACCTTCCGGATCATTTCCGAATCGGTGATCTTCTTCCCCTCGGGACCTTGCACGTAGAAAACGTCGACGATCTGGTCGAGCCGCGTCGCAATTTTGGCCGAGTGGACCGAGAGACCGAGATCGAAGATCGTTTTCGCAATCACATAAAGGAGTCCCCGCCGATCGGGGGCAAAGATATCGATGATCGTGAAGTGATGGGAGCTGTCGTTGTCGAGCTCCACCCGGACGGCGACCGTCGGAGGGAGTTCCTTGTGAGACCCAAACCGTTGCCCCCGCGTGAAGAGGGCTTCAATCGTTTCCTTGCCGATCAAAACGCTCCGGACTTCCTGCGAGATCTTCTCGATCCGTTCGGGCGGGACCGGTCCGGCGTAATCGGGATCGATAACCCGAAACGTATCGACGACCATGCCGTTCGATTGGGTGAAGACCTGCGCCCCCATGATCTGAAGCCCCTTGGCGGCGAGCACGCCGGTCATCTTTGAGAAGAGGCCGGGTGTGATCTGATCATAGGTGTAGAGGGTATATTCGGTCATCCCGGAATCGGGGAGGTAGCGCGCCGCGACATGGATCGGATCGATCAAGAGGTGGAAGAGGGCCGACAGATCGGCGAGCATTTTCTCAAAAGGGGTGGCCAAGAGGTAGCGCGGTATCAATCCTTGAAGGGTCTCTTCCAGCCACACCTCCGGGTACTTCCCTTTCGCTTCCTGGCGAAGGCGCGCGGCGATCATCTCCACCTTCCGCTCCTCCGGATCGGCCTCTTCCCCCGCCAAGATCGAAAGCGCTTCCCCATAGAGTTTGAGCAGAAGTTCCCCCTTCCAACTCGTCCAGGTGCCGGGGCCGACCGCGCGGATATCGGCGCAGGTTAAGACGAACAGTTTTTTAAGCGTTTCCGGCCGGGCGACCTCGCTGGCGAATTGAAGGAGGACCGGCTCGTTTGAAAAGTCGCGGTAGAGCGCCACCTCGGAGAGAATCAGATGGCGCCGGACGAGAAAAACCAAAAGAGCACGCTCCTCATCGGTATATCCCAGCTGAATTCCGGCCGCTTCGGCAAGAATCGCTCCGACCGCGCTGTGGTCTTCATCGCGTCCTTTCCCGACATCGTGCAGGAGAAGCGCCAGGTGGAGGAGATCTTTTCTTTGGATTCCGGCGTAGATCTTTCCGATCGCCCCCCCCTCGGCGGCCAAGCGCTCCCCCTCTTCCACGGCGCGGAAGCTATGCTCGTCCACGGTGAAAAAATGGGACCGGCTCTCCTGAACCAGCCGATGAACGCGCGCGAACTCCGGGATGATCCGCCAGAGGACATGGGTCCGGTGCATCACGCGCAGGGTGTCGGCGATCCGTCCCGGCTTCGAGAGGATTTCCCGAAAGAGGACGGCCGCCTCCGGTGAAATCGGCCGGTCCCGCTCCTGATCGGCGACCTGGTGAAGGACTTCGAGGACCGGGCCGGGGATGCGGGCGCCATGTTCTTTCACAAGGAGAAAAATCCGAAGGAGATTTTCATCGTTCCCGAAGAATTGATGAAGATTGGTCGTCTGCGGAACAATCTCCCCGGCGGAGAGTTGAAAACCGGGGGCCGCCTGACGGGTCTGCCATGCGCGTTGCCACTTCTGCCATCGGCTGACCGGAAAGGCGTCTCGGATAAACCGATCCGAAATCTCAATGACCCAACCGGTCAGGATGTAATACTGGCGCATCAGCTCGCGCCGGTTCTCGAAATGAAAGAAGGGGGCGAGCTCTTCCTGCAGCTCCATCGTCAGATGGTCGGAGGCCCTTCCCGCCTTGAAGTGAAGCTGGTTCCGAATTTTCCAGAGAAAATCGAGGGCGGTGGTCAGGCTTGAATATTCCGCGTTGGAGAGAAGCCCCCACTGAAAAAGCTGCGCGAGAGAATTGGTCCGATAGCGGGCCAGCGCGACCCAGCGAAGGTGATGAATGTCGCGAAGCCCGCCGGGGCTCTGCTTGAGGTTCGGCTCCAGAAGATAGGGGGTGGCGCCGAACTCCTTTCGCCCCGCCGCTCTTCCGTTGTCGAGATGGACCAAAAAATCTTTTAGATTTTTTCCGACCACCTTGGAGAAGAATGCTTCGTGAAACTGCTGGAACAGGCCTCGGTCGCCTGTGAGGAGCCGCGATTCAAGAAGGGAGGTGGCGATCAGGGTGTCCTGTTTTGCGGCGGCGATGCACTCTTCCACGCTGCGCACACTGTGGCCGACTTTGTAGCCGAGGTCCCAGAAAAACGGAAGCAGCTCCGAGGCGAGTCTTTCGGCCTGCCTCGCGCGTCCTTCGGGGAAGAGGAACATCAGGTCGATGTCCGAGGCCGGCGAGAGCTCCCGGCGGCCGTACCCGCCGATGGCGACCATCACACCCCCCCACTCCTGGATCAGCGTCGGGTTGATCGATTGAAATCCCCGCAGGAGGAGATGGTCGGCCAGATCCGAGAGGGCCTCGACAACGCGAAGACCGGTTCCGCCCTGATCGTGAAAGGCACGGATCTCCTTCTGCCTGGCCCCAAAGAGGAGGCGAAGATCAGCAAGAATATTGGCCTGAGGGTGCATCCTGCTCCATTCTTAGGTGGTTCATTCTACCATACATCGCGGGGGGCCCTCACCGCAAAAGAAGGGGACCTATCCCGGAACAGAACCGACAAGAAACGCTTTGATATAGAGAACGACGATCAGGGCAATCGAGATGATGACGACCAGCCGCCACATCGCCTTGATCCAGCCCAACGGGGTGAAGGAGGGATCGACATACCGGAGGATGTAGGCGAAGGCGACCACCGACTGGGCCGAGCCGATGTGGGTGAGCGAGCCTCCCGCCGCATATCCGGCGATTTGGGCCGCGGCGAAGAGGAACATATCCGGCATTCCCTGAATGGCCCGGGAGGCGAAATCGGCGACGACGTTGTTGTCCAGCACCGCCGAGAGAAGCCCCGATCCGAGGAACTGGATGACCGCCACATGGGCGGGGCCGAGAAGGTCCACCCCCCGTTCGATCGCCGCCTTCAACTGATCAAAAAATCCGACCGCCGTGAGCATCGTAATCGAAAGAAAAAGAGGAAAGAGAAAAAGGTACTCCTTGTATTCGTGGGTCGCTTCCCGGATTGCAAGTTTTCTCATCTTCGTGTGGGCCAAAATCCCCAACAGCGCGAAAGAAAAGGCGGCGATCGACGAGATAAAGAGGGGAACATCGTGATTCCGGGCGTGCCAGAACAATAAGCCGAGGAACGGAATAAAAGCGAGCTTGCCCCATCTCTGCGCGGCGTTCCGTTGAACACGGGTGTCCTCCAGCAAGCGTTCGATCACCCCCGCCTCCCGCAGCTCCAACTCCCGCTCTCCCGGACTCCCCCTTTGTTTCCGATGATGATAATAGGACTTCACCGGCGCGACAAACGCTTCTCCCAAAAAATCCCGGATGAACGCATTCACGGTCTCTTCATCGACCTGGGCCCGGATCATGGCCGAGATCGGATGATGTCCCTCATGGTAGAGGGCTTCCACCGCCGCCGTTTTATCTCCAAAGCGTTCGGCGTATTCCTTGAACATATCCTCGATCTCTTTGACCTCTCCTTTCCGCGCGGCTTGATGGAACCGGACATCGGCGATATTCTTCTCCAGAACGTCGAGCTCATCCAGGGGGATCATCGCCCCCTTCAACCAGCGGGAAATAAAATGGGAGACGATGAGGAAGGTAACGACCGCCATCGGCAACGCATATTTCAGAAAAAAAGTATCGGGGAGGCTGAGATTGGACTTCATGATCAGGTTCGGGGGCTCTCCGTAAGCGAGCCACATTCCGCAGACAGTCGTGAGGATCACCGAGACCATGATGATAAATTCGATCCCTTCGTACCGAATCCGCGCCATCACCAGGATAATCACCAAGACGCGGATCGTCAGGCCGATCATCGAGACGCCGTCCAAGATGCCGGAGGCAAAGGAGACCAATCCCGCGATGGTTAGAACCGTCGCCAAAACGCGCCCCTCGAAGATCCGGAGGAGATTCATGCTCACCGTTTCCAGCAAGCGGGTCTGGGAGATGACGCTGACGAAAAAAGTCAGCCCCAGGATAAAAAGCATCGTATCGCCATGGATCAACTTCTCAAGGCCGTCGATGGAGAGAAGATTTTCCCGAATCGCACGCCACAAGGCGGCCCCCCCTTCCCGAGACATCTCCTCACGCAGTTGGGATTGGGGCCACCAAAGGGGGAAGAAGGTGACGAAGATGATCGGGAGCGCTCCATACGTGATCGCGTTTTTGTCGATCCGATAACGGATCGACCCGAAGAGGAAAAGGATCAGAATGGTCGCCAACACCTCTATTCCGAGAAGATTCGGACTGGGAGGGTTCTTCCAGGTGAAGATTCCGATCAGGGCGGCAATGACGAGACAGACGCCGAAATACCACTTCGACTCTATCTCAACGATGTCGTTCGATGATTCTGTCACAGGGTCCATTGAACCGATCTTTTACCACGCCGGTATCGCGGAGAGGCGCTGATTTCGGGACATTATATAGCAGAAAATGCTCCGGAACAACCGGATAATCTGATCGCGAGCCGCGGCACCGGAGGCAAGCCGACACGGAGCGGCCCGTGATGAAGATTCTCATCCTCACACGGGCCGCTCATCCGAACCAGACCAAAACCGATCTACAGCGCCGCTTCCCCGCTTTCTCCCGTTCGGATCCGAACGGCGTCGCTCAGCGATGTAATAAAGATTTTTCCATCCCCGATGCTCCCGGTCTTGGCGGCCGCCATGATCGTGGCGACCACCTTCTCCTCGTCCTCGTCCGACAGGGCGATCTCCACCTTGATCTTGGGGACGAACTCAATCGTATATTCGGCCCCGCGGTATTGCTCTTTGTGTCCTTTTTGGCGTCCGAACCCTTTCACCTCGGTGATCGTCATCCCGTAGATTCCGATATCCGAGAGGGCTTTTTTGACCTCTTCCAGCTTAAACGGCTTGATCACCGCCTCGACTTTTTTCATTGGCGTTCCTCCCTATCGCATTACTTTTTCGGCCGGTTTCTCAGACGCTTTTGGTTTCGATGAGGCATAGCCGATATTCATTGCACCGCTGCTGGAGATCATGCTGACGGAAAATTCCGGATAGGCCGAATTGCCATGCTCGCCGAGATCCAATCCTTCCAACTCTTCCGTTTCACTCACGCGGAGGCCCATGATTGCTTTGACGGCCATCCAGACGACCAATGAAACGACAAAAGTAAAGGCCCCGACGGCGGCAATCCCGATTAACTGGTTGATCAAAAGCTTCGCCCCGCCGCCGAAGAGGAGGCCGTTGCCGGTGGTGTTCGGCAACATCGCATCTTGCGCGAAGAGGCCGACCGCCACTGTTCCGAAGATTCCGCAGACCAGATGGACCGAAAGAGCCCCCACCGGATCGTCGATCTGAAGCCGATCGAACATCATGACCGCCAGAACGACGATCACCCCGGAAATCGCGCCGATGATTACCGCGCTGCCGGGAGAGACGAAGGCGCAGGGAGCGGTGATCCCGACCAAACCGCCGAGCATCCCGTTGATCGACATGCCGAGATCCGGCTTCCCAAGCAGGGTCCAAGCGGTTCCGGTCGAAAAAAGAAGCCCCGCCGCCGCAGCCATCGTGGTGGTGATGATGATTCGGGAGATATCGCCCGGCGCGGCCGCCATCGTGCTTCCGGGATTGAAGCCATACCAGCCGAGCCAGAGGATCAGCGCCCCCAGGGTGCCGAGCGCCATGTTGTGGCCGGGGATCGCCTGCACCCGTCCATCCTTATATTTTCCGATTCGGGCGCCGAGAACCAGCGCCCCGGCCAGGGCCGCCCATCCGCCGACCGAATGAACCACGGTCGACCCGGCGAAATCCCACATCCCCAGTCCCGCGAGCCAACCGCCCCCCCAGATCCAGTGTCCGATGATTGGGTAGATGAAGGCGACCAGAACGAAGGAGAAGACAATGAAAGAGAGGTACTTGATCCGCTCGGCCACCACCCCCGAGACAATCGTGGCCGCCGTTCCGGCAAAGACAAGCTGGAAGAAGAACTTGGCGAGCAGGGGGACCGTCGCCCACGCGATGGCGCCGTAGACGCCGCTGTAGCCGTCGCCGGTCATCGGCGAGTTATCCTCTCCGCCGAGGAAGAAGAGACCGCTCGTCCCGACGAATCCGTTCCCGTCGCCGAACATCAACCCCCAGCCGATGAACCAAAAGGCCAGCGTGGAGATGGCGAAGACGATGAAGTTCTTCGAGAGGATGTTGACGGTGTTCTTGCTCCTGCAGAAGCCCGATTCCACCATGGCGAATCCGGTGTTCATGAAGAAAACGAGCATCCCGGCAATCACCACCCAGAGGGTATCGAGCGCCACCTTGGTTTCCGAGGGGCCTTCGACCGCCGGTGGAGCCGCTTCTGTGGCGGGCGGGGCCGGTGGAGCGCTCTCTGTGCTCTCCATCGTCATCGCAGGGGCCTCTGCCGCCGGCGCCGCCGCCTCTTCCGCCCAGACGGGCAGGGAGAGCGACAGCATCACCGCAGTGAATATTCCCATCCAACTTATCTTCTTTAACAATTCCTTCATTGTCTTCCTCCTTCTATTACAGATGAATTTAGAAACTATAAACCACGCCGAGGACGGCGCGGCTTTGGCTATCGGTCACCACTCCACCCTCGTCTGCGAAGATATCTTCATCGGCCATATCGTGCCGGAATTCGGCCCGGATCAGAAGATTGTCGGCTACTTTGACCTCTCCGGTGAGAGTGGCCGATTGGACCGTATTGTCGGCGGTTCCGTACATGACGCCGTCGTCATCGGTCCCATTTTCAAGTCGAACGGCGACCGCATATGGATCGAACCCCATTCGGGCATACACTGCGATCCCCGACCAGGTCATGCTGTCTCCCCCGCCGATCGGATCTTGTGTGCCGTAATCGTAGTTGGCTGCGAAAGACAAGGTGTCGGTCGCGTTAAAGATCGCGATCACGTCGTAGACTTGGCGGTCCTCAAAGCCGCCCCCGGCCGATTTTTCCGGTCCGATCCAGTTCAGAATAACGGTGAGCGGTTTGATCGGAATAATTCCGACTTGGGCTCCGAATGTTTTACCGTTGTTGTTCTCGACGGTGTTGTTCCAGCCGTTCAGGACGTAGCCGTTCACCCAGATCATGTCGGAGATGGCATAGTTGGCGCGCAGGCCGGTATGGTAGTAGGGGATCGCACAGCAGAAGAGAATCCCCCGGGTGTAGTTCCAGTTGTCCTTCGACTCGATCACTTCCAGCCCCATATGGGTGACGAATTTACCCATGTCGAGGGTCAGGCCGACCGGCGTGGCCCAGGTAACATAGGCCTGCTGAATATTTTTATACGGCTCTTCAGCCGCGCCGCCCGGGCAGGAGAAGGCGCCGCAGTGAATAAAATCGGTGGTGGTTCCAAAATTCAGATCGATCCGAAAACCGACCGGGGCGGCAGCCTTCGATAAGACGATTTCAGCCAGGCTGACGCTGAAGGCGTTGTGGTAGAAATCGAAGTTGCTCGCGCCGGCCCCGACTGTATTGAGATTGGAGTCGGGTCTGTTGAAGTTGAAACTGTAATATGTATCGACGAATCCGCTGATCTGAAATGGCGATTCTGCCGGTTCCTCCGCAAACAACCTTCCGGTCGACAAGATCAAGAACAGAACGACAAAACCCCACCCCCATGTCTTTTTCATCTCTGCTTTTTCCTCCCCTGTATGAATGTGATCGGTTAAGTTAAAAAAAAGGCGCCGCAGGATAGATAAACATCCGGCGGCGCCCTTGCCTGCCTACATTGATTACGTCAGCGTAGTCGATCTCTAATTTTTATCTGCTCTACAACAACTCAAAAAAAGGCGCCGCAGGATGAAGGATCAATCCGGCGGCGCCTTTGCCAGCCTTTAAACGATTACATCGATGTAGTCGGTTTCTCCAGGATACTAGAGCAACTGGTATGCCAAATTTAAATATCTTGAAAAGTCCTGAAAGATCTGTATTTTCTGAAAGCGCCTGAACAGCCGACCCGACAAATATGGTCTGAATCTCTACAATTACGTCGCATTCACGACAAAACTGTCCACTAAAATGGGTTTTCTGGAAAGAGCTTGTACTTCTTGATCTTATAAGCGACTTGCCGCGGGGTCATTCCAAGCAATCGGGCCGCTTTGGCCTGGACCCATCCCGATCGTTCCAGTGCTTTTTTAAGGGCCTCTTGTTCCATTCCCTGCATTTTTTCAGTAAAAGAGCCCCGCTTGTCGGAGGCGATGGGAGGGGTAACCGTTTTGATGTCGTTGAAATAAGTCTGTATCGCCGGGGGGATGGTCTTGAATGTCACCGATTCATCTTCCGCCAAAACCACCAGCCGCTCGATGCAATTCTCCAACTCGCGGACGTTTCCCGGCCAATCGTAGTGGATGAGAAGCTGGATCACTTCATTGGAGAGGTGGACTTTTTTATTGTTTTCGTTATTGAACTTTTCGAGAAAGTGCTCGATCAGCAAGGAGATATCTTCCCGTCTCTCCCGGAGCGCCGGAAGATGAATCGGCACGACATTCAGCCGGTAGTAGAGGTCCTGACGGAAGCTCCCCTCCAGGATCGCGTTTTCAAGCTGACGATGGGTGGCGGCAATGGTCCGGACGTCGACCGAGATGGTATCAACCCCGCCGACCCGCTCGAACTCCATCTCCTGCAAGACCCGCAGCAATTTCACCTGGACCGGAAGAGGAAGATCGCCGATTTCATCGAGGAAGATCGTCCCCCCGTCGGCCAACTCGAACCGGCCCTTTCTCATCTGAATCGCGCCGGTGAAGGCCCCCTTTTCGTGACCGAAAAGCTCGCTCTCCAGCAGCGTCTCCGAAAGGGCGGCGCAATTGACCTTGATAAAGGGCTTGTGGGCGCGGGGGCTATTTTCATGGATCAACTTCGCGATCAGCTCTTTCCCGGTCCCGCTCTCCCCGCGAAGGAGAACCGTGGCTTTGCTCTGGCTGACGCGAATCAACTCCCGATAGATATCTTTCATGACGGGGCTGCGGCCGATCAGCGCGCTCGAAACCCGAGACTCTATGGCCATAAAACTCTTCCTCCCTGCAGTCGTCCTCTTGGAGATTCGTGCCCGACGTGGACGGGCTGTCTTCCCCCTAAAAACAAAACGTCCCACCCAACGGATGTTGGGATGGGACGTCCTCGTCAGAACACATCTTTGTGTTGTGATGTATCGTACCTCAATCAAATAAGTGTGTCAAGCCGGTTTTTTTCTGTATCTCGATTGGATACCAGATTAGTATTAGAACGACGCCGTTCGGCGTTGACTCCCGTGTCCGAATAGTGGTATAGCCTGGAATGGCGGACGGAAAGGAGCCGGTCAAGAGATAATGTCGGACATGAATCACTCCGGGATCTTCCTGCAAGGGATGATCTTTCTGCATCGCGGGCAATTCGAAAGCGCCCGGCGCTGTTTCGGGCAGGCGCTGGAAGAGGCGCGCGCCGGGGGGAAGGCCGATCAACTCCGCGCGGTGCTTCTGAATCTGGGGAATGCCTCCGCAGCCCTCGGAGACCGGGAGAAGGCCCGCTCCTGCTATCTGGAAATCTTAGCGCTCGACCGGGAGCAGCCCGACGCGAAAACGGTCGGACAGACCCTCGTCAACCTCGGCAATCTCTGCCGGGAGGGGGGAGAGTTCGAACGGGCGCGGGCCTATTATCTGGAGGCGGCCGATCTCCTCCAAGAAAATTCGGATGACCTCTCCTCCGGGGTGCTCTACAGCAACCGGGGCCTATTGGAAGAGGCGACGGGACATCTGGAAGAGGCGATCACTCTTTTCAGAAAAGCGATCGACTTTCACAAGAAGGCGGGGCATGAGGAAGGGTTGGCGGCGACCTGGGGACAGCTGGGCCGGGTCTTCCTCCAGCGGGATCAGGATCGGGACGCGGAAACCTGCTTTAACTACGCGACGACCCACTTTAACCGGCTAGGAGATCCGGCGGGCGAGAGCGAAGCCCTCCGGGGCTTGGCGGCGGTGTATGAACGCCGGGGCGATCGGGAGCTGGCCCTTCACTGTCTCGAGCGCATCACCGAAATCGAGGAGAGATATCGCCTCCCGCCGGATGCACGTGATCATGAACAAAACAATCGGCTCCGGAGAAAATAACGGTTCTGCTTATAAACCGATTTCACTGAGACCGATCGGCTCCCTGCTCACGCCGGCGGCGCCGACTCATTTTTCAGCTTCTCAATGAGGGCCCGCATCCGCTTCACATGTTCCCCCTCCCAAAAAAATTGATCGCAATGAGGACAATACGCATACTGCGCGATCGTTTCATAAACGTACGGAGGGACCCTCTCTCTCGCCGCTTCCTTTGATTTTGAGAGGAAAAGGGTGTTGCACTCGAGACAGCGGATAAACGAACCGCCGTCTCCCCAACCGAAGGTTCGAACGATCAGTTGGAGCTGGGCGCGATGGTCCTGATTGGTGTCGATCAAAAGTCCCTTGACCCTTCCGGAGCGGATCAGCTTTCGATCGAACAGCCTTCGATCTCCGCTGATAACCACCCTTCCTTCCCGGTCGGCCGTTTGGACGAGGGCTGCATCATCCACCGGATTGATAAAGAGGGTGTCATAACCGAGCATCCGGAGCTTTCGAACCAGATGGCCCACATTGGTATCGATGATAAATCGCGTCTCGATCAAATTCCTCATAACCAAAAAAGAAGGGACGTTGGCGTGGGGGAAAACACCCGATAAACCTCGCTCCATTTTTAATCTTTTCCATTTGAGATGCAACTCCCGCAGGCGACGGCTTCGTCCAACGCAACAGGGTCTCCTCTCCCCCCTCTCGTCTTTTCCCCCCGATTCGTGTCAAAATAAATAAAAAGCCCGGCGCGCGGCATCTCTTCTTTCTCCCGACGGAATGGGGTTTGTTTGAAACCGGAAACACGGAATTGGATTAATACAATCATCGGCCTGGTCGCCCTCCTGGCGGCGGGCTTCTTCCTTTACAGGCGATTTCGAACCATCGATCTGACGGAGGTCACCGCATATCTCCGCTCCCTGGAGGGGATGCGGCTGGCGATCGTTGGTTTTTGGACGACGATCAGCTACCTGGTCCTCACCGGTTATGATTGGCTGGCCCTTCGTTTTCTAAAGAAGCGGATCTCGTACCCTCGGGTTGCGCTCGCCTCTTTTGTCGGATATTCCATCAGCAAGAATCTCGGGATCAGTTGGCTGACCGGCGGGTCGATGCGCTATCGATTTTATTCCCGCTGCGGAATGGACCTCAAAGATGTCACCAAACTGGTCCTATTCAACACCGTCACCTTTCTCCTCGGTTTCTTCTTTTGGGGCGGTTTTTCGTTTCTTTTTTACCCTCTGGAAGAAGAGGTTGTCCCTCTTCTTCCGAGGTCGCTCTTCCCGATGGTGGGTTTCTTGGTCTGGGCGATCCCACTCGTCTACCTCGGGATCTGCAGCCGATCCAACAAGGAGATCGCATTCCGGGGGAGACGATGGTCTCTCCCCCCTTTCCGGATTGCGCTGTCCCAATTGATTCTGGGGGCGATCGATGTCTTTGTGACCCTCTGGGTTCTCTATTTAATCCTTCCAGCGGGGGCGGTTTCGATCGGAACCTTCATCGCGGCCTATTTCATCGTGGAGGTGGTGGCGATTCTCACCCATGCCCCCGGAGGAATCGGGGTGTTTGAATCGAGCATGTTGGTGCTTCTCGACGGCCGACTCTCCGAAGCGGCCCTTCTCTCTTCTCTTCTGCTCTACCGTGTGATTTACTTCCTCATCCCCATGGTGATCGGGATCGCTCTCCTCGCGATCGATGAGATCCGCTCTCGGCCCCACTCGCTCGATGCCGTATTGCGTCAAAAAGCCGAAAATCGCTAGAATAGTAGTCAAGGATGACCTACAGCCTGCATATATCCGATCGTTTTTACCACCGCATCGAAAGAGGTTTGTTCCTCATTCTGATGCTGACCCTCGTCGCCTGCGGCGCGACCCCCAAGCGACTGGGACAAGACCCCTTTCCTCTATCCCACCCCTCTTTTTTCGATACCCTCGAGGCCTACACCGGCGCGCCGATTCTGCCGGGGCACCACGTTCGTGTCTTACTCGACGGCGATGAGGCCTTTCCCGCCATGTTGAAGGCCATTCGGGAGGCGGAGAAAAGTATCACCTTCGTCACCTACGTTTATTGGAAGGGGAAAATCGCGGATGAATTTGCCGATGCGCTCGCCCGGCGCGCGCGCGACGGCCTGCCGGTTTACCTGCTCCTCGATTCTCAGGGGGCAAAAACCATGGAGGAGAAGAATGTCACGAAGATGAAGGAGGCGGGGGTTCGCTTCGCCTGGTTCCGGCCGCTGAAGTGGTACAAACCTTTCCAGTACAACTACCGGACACATCGGAAGGTCCTCATCATCGATGGACGGATCGGCTTTACGGGGGGCATCGGGATCGGCGACGAATGGCTCGGCCATGCGCAGGACAAGGATCATTGGCGCGATACCTGCGTCGTTGTCGAGGGACCGGTCGTTCACTACCTGCAGGCGGCGTTTGCCGAAAACTGGCTGGAGGCAACGCGGACCATGATTGTGGGAGACCTCTATTTCCCCCCTCTCCAAGAGATCGGTCCGGTCAAAGCGCAAGGGATTCGAAGCTCCCCGATGGAGTCAAGCTCCGAAGTCTACATGCTCTACCTCCTGACCATCGCCTCGGCGGAGCAGACCCTCTACATCACCACCGCCTACTTTCTCCCCGACGGCCTTCTTCAGGACCGATTGATCGAGGCGGTCGAACGAGGGGTCGATGTCCGGGTGATCGTCCCCGGCCGGTATAACGACAATTACCTTCTCTACCAATTGAGCCGAAACGGTTACGGGAGATTATTGAAAGCGGGGGTGAAAATTTACGAGTACCAGCCGACCTTCATGCATGCGAAGACGTTGGTGGCCGACGGCATCTGGGGATCGATCGGCAGCACCAACTTCGACAACCGTTCGTTCAGCCTCAATGATGAGTTCAACCTGAACTTCCATAGCCGGGAGGTCGCTCAACGCCTGGAGGAAATTTTCGCGGAAGATCTGGAGCGGTCACGTCCGATCTCTTATGAGGAATGGAGAAAGCGGCCCTATCGCGAGCGTTTCGTCGGCTGGCTGGGGGACTGGATCAAAAACCTGTTGTGAGGAAAAGGGAACGAAGGCTCACTTCAAAATATAGTGGAGCGCAAAATCGGCCGCGATGGCGACCAGGGCGACGCCGTTGAGCCAGGCGATGTCTTTCCATCCCTTCCGGGCAAAATAGACGATGTTGAAGAGAATAAAGAGTTCGGCGATGTTCGACACCGGCATGTGCAGCCATCGCATCCCCATTTCCCCGACCACCCAGGTCATCAAGTAGAAGAAGAGCGCAAGGGAGAGGGCCAGCCACCCGTATCGCGTGGTTCCGCCGCGGCGCTTCACCCGAATCAGGGCGGTGATCAAGCAAACGAGGACGATCAGGAAAAGAAGCGGGAATAAGGGCCACCAGACTTTGACTGACATGGTCCTAATGGTACTGAAACGCCGGGGGAAAGATCAAGGAGAAAGCGTTGGGAAACGGCGATCCTTAAAAGTCGTATCGATCTTCGCTAAATAAAAAATGTTGCAAGCCTCCCCCTCAATCATTGTAGAATTTATGTATGACACAGGACCGTTTTGATAAGCTGATCAAAGACTACAACGAAGACTTCCAGACCCTTCTTTTCCGGGCCAGCCGGAAAAACTATGGAAGGCTTATCTCATCGTTCAAGAGGCTGAGGGATCTGTATTACGCCATCGTTGAATTCCAAGACTCCGGAAATTATCTGTTCCGCATTCTTCCATACCCCTTGTCTTTTCGGGCAAACGACGATCTTCTGAAAGCGATGGGGTTTGATGATAAGGGAATTAAGAATATCTATGGGTTTCTTGAATTCGTAAAACAATCCGAAGGGAAAGAGTTCGAGGAATGCATTAAAATCTATGTAAACGGCAGCCCAAAGATCGATGACCGCAAACGAAACGATCCGCGTATTGCCGGAAACAAACAGGGCCCAGCGCTCCGAAAAGTGGAGGGCGCGAAGTGAGGCCCGGAACAATCTGGATGAATTCTATCCGTTAGCGCTTGCGTTTCCTTGCGATCTCCGTTCGGCAGGCGATCGCCCGCTCGGCCCATCCCCTCAACGCTTCCGGATCTTCGATCACATCGACCGGCACCTCATAATACGTTTTGAGGGTCTGCTGGGCGCTGGGGCGGAACGGCTTCATCCCCATTTCGACATAGTCTGAACGGCTGGCGTCGTCGGTTTTGAAGTAAAGCCGGCCTTTAAAGAGGATGCCGAAAAAGTGCTCGTCCCGGTAGAGACCCTGCCCGCCGAACATCGGCCGGCAGTGAATTCCTTCAAGCGGGCTCAGTTGGTCGAGAACAAACTCCCGAAACGATTCGTCTTTCATCCTATCCCGGCATTCCCGTGATGACATCGTGAACGGTTTTGCTCAGCTGCTCGAGTTGGTAGGGCTTGGCGATCACCCCTTTGAAACCGTACCGGGCATAATCACCCATGATCGGATCGTTGGAGTAGCCGCTCGAGACGATCGCCCTCACATGCAGGTCGATTTCAAGGAGGCGCTGGATCGCCTCTTTTCCCCCCATCTTCCCCGGCACGGTCAGGTCCATGATGACCAGGTCAAACGGTTCCCCGGAGGCCGACGCCTCCCGGTAGCGTGCGATCGCCTCGGCGCCATCTTCGGCGTATCCGACCCGGTAGCCGAGAAAGCCTAAGAGCTCTCCCGCCACCTCCCGGACCGCCTGCTCGTCATCCATGATCAAAACTTTACCCTTGCCCCGAAGCGGCGCCTCGGATCGCCGCTCCGGCTCAACGTCGTGCGAGGAGGCCGCCAGGTAAATGGAGAAGGTCGAGCCCTTTCCCAGCTCGGAGTCGGCCGTCATGTAGCCGTCGTGTTTTTTGATGATTGAATAGGAGGTCGGCAGCCCCAGTCCGCTTCCCTTCTGTTTGGTCGTAAAATAAGGATCGAAGATCTTCGAGAGGTGCTCCTTCGGAATGCCGATTCCAAAGTCCCGAATCGAGATTCGAACGTATCTCCGCGGCTTGAGGAAAATCCGCTTGTCCCCTTCTTTGACAAGATCATTCTCCGCCCGCACTTTGATGATCCCGCCTTGGGGCATCGCCTGCTGGGCGTTGATGACCAGATTGTGGAGGACCTGACTGATCTGACCCTCATCGATTTCGACCGGCCAGAGATCGTCCGAGATGACGAATTCAACCCCGACATTCGATCCGTGCAGAACGAACTCGATTGAATCCTTCAGCAGCCCTTTCATCGAGACGGTTTTCTTGATCGGCGTCCCCCCTTTGGCGAAGGTCAAGAGCTGCTGTGCCAGATCCCTTGCCCGAAGCGAAGCGGTCTCCGCGTCGCTGACCCGCCGATGAAGGGGATCGGTCGGACCGATCGACATCTTCACCAGGGAGAGATTCCCCAGAATCGCGGTCAAGATATTGTTAAAGTCGTGTGCGATGCCGCCGGCAAGCAATCCCACCGCTTCCAGCTTGCTCGTTCGAAGAAGATCTTCCTCCATTTTTTGCTGCTGGGTGGTGTCTCGGAACACCAAGACCACGCCGATGATATGTCCTGCTTTGTCTCGAATAGGGGCGCCGCTGTGGGCAATGCTCCGCTCTGTTTCTTCTCGAGAGACCAGAACCGTATGATCGGCCAATTCGACGGTCGCGCCGGTTTGCAGAACCTGGACGGCGGGACTCTCCAGAGGCCGGCCGGTTTTTCCGTCGATCATATGAAAGATTTCCTGAAGGGGGCGGCCGACGGCCTCTTGTTGGGTCCAGCCGGTGAGGCCCTCGGCCACTTTGTTCATCAGGACAACCCTCTCCTCCATGTCGGTGGTGATCACCCCATCGCCGATCGACCCCAATGTCACCGCAAGGCGTTCTTTCTCCGACGCCAGCGCTTCCTCCGCGCGTTTCCACTCGGTGATCTCGGTGGTAAAACCCTCCAACGCCAGCAATTCGCCCCCCTGGGAATACACCCCGCGCCCATGCTCCCAAACCCACTTCTCCTGCTTCGATGCGGTAAAAATCCGGTAGACCAATTCGTACGGTCTCTTCTCGCGAAGGGCGGCTTGGGTCTCTTCCCAGACCCGTTCCCGATCTTCGGGGTGGATCAAGCTCCCATAGGAGAGGGTTTTATTTCCGATAAAATCATCCTGAGCATAACCGGTGATGGCCAGGCATCCCTCGCTGACGAACTCGGTCGTCCAGTCCGGATCGTTCCGGCACCGGTAGGCCAAACCGGGGAGATTGCTCATCAAGGTCGTCAGCGCCCGCTGGCTCTCGCGTAGCGCCGCTTCGGCCTCTTTTCGCTCCTCGATTTCTCTTTGGGCCCCCCGGTAAAGACGCGCATTATCGACCGCCACGGCGACGCGGCGCGCGAGGTCTTCCGCCAGGGAGAGATCGTCCTCTCCGAAATGGCGGCCCGATTCCATTGTGACAAAAGAAAGAGCCCCCAACGTTTTCCCTCGCGCCGAGAGGGGGACGATCATCGCCGATTTGATCCCCAGCGCTTTGGCGAGCTTCAGATGTTCGGGATCGCGCGCGATGGTCTCCAACAACGCGTCTGGAATATCGGAGAGAATCATCGTCTTTCCCGAGGTCAGCACCTGCCGAAGCGGGTGAGCGCCTCCCCGTTCGGGAGGGTAGCGCCGCATCAGTTCCAATCCGAGCGCTTCTTTGGCCGGATCGGTGGCGACCGCCGCCACCCGGCGGATCGATTGGTCTTCTTCAACGATATCAACGACGCAACCGTCCGCCAGAAAGGGGATCGCCAAACGCGCCACGCTCTCCAAGGTGGTTTCGTAATCAAGCGAAGCGGAGAGGATCTCACTCGCTTCCGCCAGGAAAGTAAAGCGCCACTGCGCCTGCACCGCCGCCGCACGCGCTTCCCGCTCGCGATGAAGAAGGCGCGCGTGCTCCTCCTCCGCCTTCTTTCTTTCGGTCACGTCATTTGCCAAGGTAAGCCCCGCCTGCTTCCCCATAAAAGGGATCAGATCGCGGGTAATCTCCACGTCGATGATCGTTCCATCCTTCTTCCGGTGCCGCCAGACGCCGGCCCGAGCGACTCCGGGGGACATCTTCTTAAAATCTTCCAGCAAGCGGGGAATGTCTTCCGGCGGGCGGATGTCTTTGATGGTCATGGAGAGGAACTCTTCGCGGCTGTAGCCGTAGTGCCGGATGGCCGACTCGTTGACCGCCAGAAAGGCGAGCGTCTCCGGATCGAACACCCACATCGGATGCGGATTGTTCTCGAAGAGGATCCGATACTTTTCCTCCGATTCCCGCAGCGCCTCCTCCGCCTCCCGGAGGCCGGTCACCATGCGCGACGACGCCGAGAGCTGACGGCGAAGGTCCAGCAGCAGCATCGTCTCGTGCGCAATCGTTTGGAGCCCTTCGATCTGCTTGGGGCGCAGCTCTCGAGGAGCGTAATCCATGACGCAGACGGTTCCGAGGGCATGCCCTTCGGGGGTCAGCAGCGGGGCGCCTGCGTAGAATCGGACGTGGGGGTCGGAGGTCACCCAGGGGTTGTCCGAGAACCGGGGGTCGGAAGCGGTATCGTGAACAATCAACGGCTGGCGCTGCAGGATTGCGTGGGCGCAAATGGCGCTCTCCCGGGGGGTCTCAGTCGGGCGCACACCTATTTTTGATTTGAACCACTGACGATGATCATCGATAAACGTGATCACTGCAATCGGCGCTTCACAAACGTCGGAGGCCAACCGTGTCAAATCGTCAAACACATTTTCCGATGGGGTATCAAGGATCTGATATTGCCGAAGCGTTTCCAGCCGCTTTGGTTCATCCTGGGGAAGGGGCGGTTTCATCAGACGCTTTCTCCACAGGGAGAGAAGACCCCTTCCGGAAAGCGCTTACGGCAAAGAGCATCAATCCGGGATCTTCTTGCGGAAAAAAAGGGTCTTTGAAAGAAGCGGTCAGGAAGACGGCCTGATCGGAGGGGCTGAAGACTCGGGAAGAAGGAGCGGATCATCTCGTCTACCTCCGACTCTGAATCCTTCCCTCGTTCTTGACGAATCCTAATCTCGCGAGGGGTGTTCTATTGAGGTATTTCAGCAGCCCTCTCAATAAGAGAAGGAAGATGTTCAGCCTCTGCTGAAGGAGGCCATACAGGATTGTTATTATTCACTCAGAGTAGGTTCAATATACAGAATTGACCCTGAGTGAGTCAATCAGGGTATTTATGGCCTCTGAGGCCGAAAGAAGAGGGAAATTTATCGACGCTGGCGAAGTCGGATTCGGATCGGCGTGCCGGTGAAGCCGAAGGTCTCCCGAAGCTGATTTTCAATGTAGCCGAGGTAATGATCGGGAACCCCTTTGGGAGCGTTTGCAAAGAGGACAAAGGTCGGCGGGCGCACCCCTGCCTGGGTAATATAGTAGAGTTTGAGCCGCTTTCCCTTGTAAAAAGGGGGAGGATGGCTCTCCATAATTTTCTCAAAAAAGCGATTTAGATCGCCGGTGGAGACCCGCTGAGTATATCCTGCGTAAACCGTATCGATCAGCTGGAAGATCTGGCCGATCCCTTCTCCCTCCCGGGCGGAGATGGTGGCATACTGCAGATCGTTCATAAACCGGAACCGAAGGGCGATCTGGTTCAGAAGCTGCTCCTTGGCCCTTTCTTCTTTTTTTGCCAGATCCCATTTATTGATCAGAACGACCGATCCCTTCCCCTTCTCGATGATCAACCCGGCGATCTTCGAATCTTGCTCGGTGATCCCTTCGACGCCGTCGATCAGAAGGAGGGCGATGTCCGACCGCTCCAACGCCTCTTTCGCCCGCGCGATGCTGAATTGCTCCACCCCATGTTCGATTTTTCCCCGCCGCCGGATGCCGGCCGTATCGATAAAAAGATAAGGCTTGTCGTGATAGGTGACCCAACTGTCGATCGTATCGCGGGTCGTCCCCGGAACATCGCTGGTGACGAGCCGCTCCTCCCGCAGGAGGGTATTGATCAGGGTCGATTTCCCCACATTCGGCCGGCCGAGGACGACCACCTTGGGGGCTTCGACCTTCTCCTCTTCTTCCTCCGGGGCCATCCGGGGATAGAGGGCATCGAGCAGATCGCTTAAACCTTCGTTGTGCTCGGCCGAGATGGCATACAGCGGATCGACGCCCAACTCATAAAATTCGGTGAATCGTTGGATTCCCTTCCCTTCGGCCTTATTGATCACATAATAGACCGGCTTTCCGCTTTTTCGAAGCAGATCATGAATCGACCGGTCGATCGGCGTCACCCCGTCCCGCGCGCTCATGACGAAAAGAAGGGCGTCGGCCTGCTCGATGGCGATCTCCGACTGCCGGCGGACCTGGGTCTCCATCTCCTCTTTCGATTCGGGGACCAACCCGCCGGTATCGATCAGCGTAAACTGCCGATCCCGATAATGGCCGAGCGCCTCGTTTCGATCGCGCGTCACCCCCGGCATATCTTGAACGATCGCCTTGCGCCTTCCGACCAGCTTGTTGAAGAGGGTCGATTTTCCGACGTTCGGCCGCCCGACAACGGCGATAATCGGCCCTTTTATCTCTGCCATGGATTGATTGTCCCTTCCGCCGCCTTGTTCCGCGCAACGATCTCCCGCCAGTGCTCGGGGAGGCTCTCCTCTTCGACTTTGAAATTGTGGGTCGCGACGAAGGTCATCCCGTGATAGAGATTGATCTTGTATTTTCCCCGGCCGTAGGTTTTGGCGAGATACGCCATCAGCTGCTCTTTCTCCATCAAGCCGGTCAATTCCGCCGTCGTCCGGCTTTCGAGATCGTTGAAGATCACGATCATCCCAACCTTCTCCTCCACCAAGATCTTGATCGACGCCTCATTGAAGATCTCCTGATATTTCACCTTCATCTCGCTCACCTCCGGCGCGCCGTGCGAAGCGGTCCGCCGGATCTTCCGGACATACTCTTTGAACATCTCCCAGAGCCAGCCGGTGAAAAGATTATCTTGTGATTCCATGATGTCTCTCCTTGAAGATCTTCATTGCGGATTTCGGATTGCGGATTTAAAATAAGAAACCGAAGAAGGCTTCTGTTCCTCTTTCAATCCGCAATCCGCATTCCGCAATATTCTTTTATGTGGTCAGCCTCTTATAAATCTGCGGCAGCTTCACCGGGAGGGTTTCGATTTGGTCGATGACCAGATAGGCGACCTCGCCATACATGCCGCGCAGATACTCCGGTCCTTCCCGGTCGACCGTAATGCAGTAGGGATGAATTCCTTGCCGTTTCGCTTCGCGAAGCGCCATCTTCGTGTCGGCGGTCGAATAAGAGCCGCTGTATTGGTCGTCGAGCGGCTTGCCGTCGCTGATGAGGGCCAACACCTTGACCTTGGACGGCTGGGCCGCGAGCCGCCGCGCCGCATGACGGATGGCGGCGCCGTCGCGGTTCTGGGCCGCCGCCTCGATCCGGCCGATGCGGCGGTCGATCTCGGCGCCGTAGCGCTCGTCGAAATCTTTGATCAGATAGAAATCGACCGAATCTTTTCCGCGTCCCGAAAAACCATAGAGGGCGAAGCGGTCGCCGACGGCGTCGATCGCCTTCGACAAAAGGACCAGCGCCTCCTTTTCGATCTGGACGATCCGCTTTCCGCCACCGGGGAGGGGCTGCTGCGTCGAGCCGCTGATGTCGATTAAAAAAGCAATCGCGACACTCCGCTCTTTCTTCTGGCGGGCAACATAGATCCGATCCGAAGGAGAACGTCCCGATTTCGCCTCGACCCGGCTGTTGAGCAGCGCATCGAGATCGAGCTCGTCCCCCTCCCGCTCCCCTTTGATCCGCTTGAGCCCTTCCGGGCGGAGGTGCTGAAACGCCGTTTGAATCGACTGGATCATCCCGCCGTACTCGGCGAGGATCGCCTCGACCGCATCGGGGGTTCCCGCCGCCACCGGCCGCTCGATCACCTGGCACCATCCCGGCCGGTAGTCATTGCTCTCGCAATCCCATTCATCGTACCGGAACCGCCTGCCGCCTGCGGTCCCTCCCGGCGCCGAGCGCCCCGCCGTCATCTGCTCGGCGAGGCTGTCGAGCGCCCCTCCCTGCTGAAGCGATTCGAGCGTGGTCTCCCCCCGTTGGATCGATCCGGAAAGCGCTGCCACGGCCGCTTCGGTCGAGAGATCGACCCCCGCCCCCTTGAGTTTCTCCAGCAGGGCGTCAGCCTGGGCCTGGGTGGCTTTCTTCGTCTCCTCCACCCGCTTCGGATCGATCACCCCGCGAGTCGAGGGGGCGATCATTCCGGCCCCTTCTCCTTCGCCCCGAACCGGGCTTCCCCGCTCATCGAAGGTCTCCATGTCGCCGGTGGCGGGGGTCGGCTCGGCCTGGTCGATTTCCAAAAGATCGTAGACCCGCGCCGCCGCCGCCATCGCGTAGGCGACCGGGACCGGCGCATCGGGGTTTTGAACCGCCCCCAGCATCCGGCAGGCCTCGAAGAGGGTCGATTGAAGCGCCGGCGGAATCGGCTCTTTTGTCTTCCCCGACAGCGAAATCTGATGGAGCAGCTCGACGACGGCCCCGCGCGGGCTCAACCCGGTGAGCGGCGGACGGCGGGCGAGGTCGGCCTCGCGCATCCGGATCAGCGCCGATCTTAATCCGGGATACTCCTGCTTCAGCAAGTACTCGATCCGGGCCCCCTCGGCGATCTCAAAAAGCCGCTGGATCAGCGCCGGCTCGGGAAAGAGGGAGAAGAAGGAGGTCAAACTCGAGAATCCCCCCCGGCGTTTGTATTTCATCTGAAGCGCCTCGATCAGATCGGCGGTGTCGGCGATTTTCGGCGTGAAGGTGTTGAACTCCAGGTAGCCGGCCTGATAGGCGGTCGCAACCTTATACCATTCGAGATTGAGCGCCTTGTCGGGGAATTGGTTGACATGGTCCGGAAGATAGATCGTCTGGCCGTCGGTCGTCGGCGCCTCGGACTCCTTTCCTTCCTGTTTGAGGCTTGAGGTCGGCTGGATCGCGACCGGCCGGCCGGAGAGGGCCTCCGCGAAGAGCTTTAACATCCGTGAGATCGAGGCGAGGGAAACGCCGGTTCCGAAATGATCGACCGCCTCGCGCGCCCCCTTCGATTCAAACGCGAAGAAGGCCTTCGCCTGAGCCGATCCGTTTTTAACGAGGGCCATCCCCGCTTCGACCCATTCGGGGAAGTGGGCCGCGGCGCGCCCCATCTCCTTCAAAATCTTGGGACCGCTTAAAAAAAAGGCCGCCGCCAGCTCCCCGTCGAACCGCGCCAGGGTCAGCGCTTTATCGAGCAGCACCCCTTCGAGATGAAGGGTCTGAAAGGGGGGGAGGATGGCGGCCGCCTCGGTGAAAAGCTTGGCGGCGAGCGCCGGATTCCGCTCAGCAACCTCAGCGGTCAGGTCGAGGAGCCGGACGCGGTCGGCGTTCGATGAAATTTTCGTAAAGAGCTCCGGACTCGTCCGAACAAACTGCAGCGTCGCGAGGACCTTTCCGGAGGAGAGCTTCTGTCCCGCCGCGATCCACTTCGGGAGGAGCTCGATCGGCAGGAGAATCAGGAGCGAGGGGGTCGTTCGGAAATACTCAACCGCCAAGGTGTAATCTTGTTTCCCAAGGGCGAAGCCGTGCTCGGCCCATTCGGCCAGCGCCGCCTCGGTCAAGACAACGTTGGCAAGCAGGGCGGGCGCTTGTTGGTAATATTCCAGCGCCAGGTTGTAGTCGCGCGGCGCCAGGGAAATCCCCAGCTGAAGGAAGCGGTCGCGGAGCGGCTTGGAGGAGAGCTTTGCGAAGACCGCCGGTCCCTGTTTGAAAAACCGGATTCCTCCGGCCGACGATTGCTGCGCGATCTGAATCCCCATCCCGACCCAGCCGGCCAGCTCGTCGGGGCCGATCGACTGCAGCACCGAAGGGACCGCGCGAAAGTATTCCGCCGCCGCCTTGGTCGAGAAATCGGAGAGGATGAGGCCGATGTTCACCGCGTTTTTTTGGAGGGATGGATCGAGCCGGGAGAGCGCCGAGAGGATGCGTACGACCTCGTCGGCGTCGAGGGTCGCCGCCAGCAAAGATTGGATCGATTCGAGGGGGGATGACGGGCTCATTCGAAGAAACTGCGGACAATTTCCATGAGGGTTCTGTGCATCTCGGCATCGTCGGTCATGGCGTCGGCGATCGCCGCCTCGCAGGCCCGATGCGGCGGAATTCCCTTCCCGATCAACTGGCCCGCATAAATCAAAAGGCGGGTGCTGACCCCTTCTTCCAGGCCGTGGTTTTTAAGATTCCGGACCTTCTCGCCGATCCCGACCAATCGCCTCGCGACCTCTTCCGAAATCGCCGCTTCCCGGGCGACGATCTGGATCTCCGTTGCGCGCGGGGGATAGTTGAATTCCAATGCGATGAACCGCTGGCGGGTGCTCTGCTTGAGGTCTTTCAAAACACTCTGATAGCCGGGGTTGTAGGAGATCACGAGCATAAAATCGTCCGACGCGGGGACGATCTCCCCTTTTTTCTCGATCGGGAGGATCCGGCGATCGTCGGTCAGCGGGTGGATGACGACGGTGGTATCTTTGCGGGCTTCGACGATCTCATCCAGATAACAGATCGCCCCATGTTTCACCGCCAGCGCCAGCGGGCCATCGGCCCAGACCGTCTCGTCCCCCTGGAGCAGATACCGCCCGACCAGATCGGAGGCGGTCAGATCCTCATGGCAGGCGACCGTGATCAACGGGCGCTTGAGATGGTAGGCCATGTAGGCGACGAACCGGCTCTTCCCGCAGCCGGTCGGCCCCTTGATCAGCACCGGCCGCTTCGACTCATAGGCCGCTTTAAAAAGAACGGCCTCCGTGCCGACCGGTTGATAATACGGCTCCTTGGAGAGATAAAACGGCTCCATGATCGATGGGTGTTGCATGGGACCTCCTGTGCTCAAATCGTGGGGGGATTATAACCTTTCCGGATTGATAAAACAATCGTTTACCCTGCTGGCGATCGGATCTCCGGGGATGATCGGAGGGAAAAAACTTTTGACTCTTTTCCGCTTTTAAGGTAAGTTTGGTCTACTTCAGGGAGTTTTCGGATGGACGATTTCGAAAAAATCTACGAGCAGGCCCGCGCCGCCTTCGACGAGGGAAAGATCATCGAGGCAGAGCGGCTCTTTCTCAAGCTCCTCCAGAATCATCCGCAAGGATATGCCGATATTTATAATAAGCTCGGCATCATCACCTTTCAGAAAGGAAATGCGGAGATGGCGGTGGTTTACTTCAAAAAAGCGCTTCAGATCAATCCCCGCTATACGGAGGCCTCCCTCAACCTGACGATCGCCCTCAACGACCTCGGCCGATACGACGAGGCGGGCGAGACCTTTTCCAAAGCGGCGCGGGTCGTCCGGTCCGAGGTGAAATCGATCGATCCCTTTATCCAGGGAAAGCTCGCCAACGAACATGCGAAGCTCGCCGATCAGTATTTTGAGATCGGCCTCTATGACGGCGCGCTGGAAGAGTACCGGAGGGCTCTCTCCATCCGGCCGAAGTTCGTCGACGTGGTCACCAAAGTTGGAATTACCCTGCGGGAAAAGGGAATGTTCGATGATGCCATCGAGACCTTTCAGCAGGCCAAAGAGATTCATCCGAAGTACATTCCCGCCATCATCCATCTCGGTGTCACCTATTATATGAAGGGGTTTGTCGATCTGGCCCTCGCCGAATGGGAAGAAGCCCAGCGGATCAACCCCGAGGGGAAAGAGGCGCAGGTTTATCTCGCGATGGTGAAGAAAGAGATCATCGAGGGGTGATCTCGTTTTGCCTTTCCCGCCGGTTCCTTTCCGCTCAGAAAAGAGTCCGCCATGGTAGTGAGCACGGCCCCGTCCGTCCTTCCGGAGCTTTCAGAAGAAACCCGCTCAGAGATCGAAGAGATCCCCCCGTACAAGGTCATCCTGCTGGACGACAACGTCACGACGATGGAGTTTGTCATCCGGATCTTAATTCAAATTTTTGGAAAAGATCCCGACACCGCTCAAGCGATAATGTGGCAGGTTCATACAGAAGGAGCCGCCCATGTCGCGACCCTCTCCAAGGAGCAGGCGGAGCTGAAGCAGGAGCAGGTCCACAATGCGGCGCGGGCGGAGGGCTTTCCGTTTCGCTGTGTCATTGAGCCGGCGTAATTAGCAGATCTTCGTCACGATCTTTATGATCTCTTCCGGAAGGCGTTTCGGCTTGAAGCGCTCGTCGACGCAGACGAGCCGGACCCATCCCTCCGCGACCACCTTATCGGTGTCGTGCAGCCGGATGACGTGGGAGAAGGTGAGGCTGGCGCGGCTGAAGTCGACGACCTCAGTCTCCATGTCGAGCAGGTCGTTGTAGCGCGCCGCCAGGCGATAGTCGATTTCGGCGTGGGCGACCACGAAGAGAACCCCGGCCGCGGCATAAGCAGCCACTTCCAACCCCCGTTCCCGAAAATATTCGGTCCGCCCCCGCTCAAAATATTTCAAGTAATTGGCGTAGTAAACCACCCCGCCCGCGTCGGTATCCTCATAATAAACACGAATCTGCATCAATCCTCCATGACCTTTTGAAATTGACCGCCAACCTTGCGGCGTCGCCCGGCCCGGTATCCCCCGGGCATATAGTCGGTCGTGTGAAGCAGGGCGAAGCCGCCGTCGGCCGAGAGGATGATCGCGCCGGCCTCCCCGCCGATCCGGCGGCGCATCCGGATCAAAGCGCGTCTCCCGGCCTCTTCCGCCTCAACGCCCCCCTCCATCTCCAACGTGATCTCCTTCGCAAGCCCCGCCCGGATGATCGCCTCGCCGAGGCCGGTCATCGAAACGGCGCCGGAACGATTGTCGGCGTACGTTCCGGCCCCGATCAAGGGGCTGTCGCCGACCCGTCCCGGGAGCATCAGGCGGATTCCTCCGGTCGAGGTCCCCGCCGCGACATTCCCCTCTGTGTCGCGCGCCACCGCCCCGACAGTTCCGCGCTTTCCCTTTTCGTTTTTCATCGCGTCTTGTAGGTTCCGGAAAAGCGCTTCCCACTTCCCGAAAGAGAGCTCCTCGGAAGGGGGGTTCGGAGCGGCGAGCGAAGGGGAAAGAAGGGGGAGACGGAAAAGACGGGCCAATCCCTCCGCCGATTTTCCGACCAGGAGAAGATGCGGCGTCCGCTCCATGACAAGGCGCGCGGCGCGAATGGGGGTGAGAATCCCCTCCATCGCGGCGACCGCCCCGGCGGAGAGGTCCCGCCCGTTCATGACCGAGGCGTCGGTCCGGATGACCCCGTCCATCTGCCGTTTCGATCCCTTCCCGGCATTGAACCGGCCGCTCTTCTCCAAAACGACCACAGCCGCCTCGACCGCATCGAGGGCGGAGGCCCCCTTCTGCAGCAGGCGCTCCCCCCGGTCGAGGGCCGTTTCGATCGTTTTCATCTGCGCGGCGGTCGGCGGGGTCGACCCGCAGCCGCCGTGGATCAGCAGAACCGTTGCGCGTGTTTTCTTCTTCATCGGTTTGGTTACTTTACATCAGCGCGACGGACGGCGACAAGCGAAAAGAAATTATCTATTTTTCTTCGTCGATTTGGACGGAACTTTTTTCGGAGGGGTTTTTGACGATTTCTTTTTTGCGACGGTTTTCTTTTCAGGCGAGGGGAGCGCTCGCTTTTTGATGAATTCGGCTGGAATCTTTTTCAGTTTCTCGGGGACTTTCGAGTAGCTGAGATACCGCCACGGGCCTTCATGCGTCTCTCCCTGGTACCACTTCTCGTTGTGCAACAGATACCAGGCCTTGTCCGCCATGTAGAGGTTGTAATTAAGGCCGGTGGCATAGTAGATGTTTAAATTGGGAATCCGGGCCAGTTTGGGACGGCGCGAAACCCGCAGCGGCGCGGCCATTTGATTCGAGGATTGAATGGAAGCGGCCCGATCGATTCGGGAATGAACAAACCCGCTCCCGGAGGCCTCCCCGGAAGAAAAGATCCCTACAGAGAGGGCGACGATTCCGATCGATTTAATGAATCGACATTTCATCTTCTCTCAATCGTAGCAAAGGAAGGAGATGTGTCAAGTTTGCCGGGGGGCGTTTGTGATGCGATCCTCTTGCTGCTCCGGCGATCCTGCGGAGAAAAAACGCTGAACCGCTTCGAACCGATCGGTCCGGGGAGAGGGAGGAAGGCTCGCGAGAAAATGCCGGCCGTATTCTTTTCTCGTCACACGGTGATCGAGAATAGCGAGAAGCCCCCGGTCCTCCCGATTCCGGATCAGTCTTCCAATCCCCTGTCGAAGGGAGAGGATCGCGGAGGGCAATTGAAACGTCATGAAGGGATCTTTCCCTTGATCGATCAGCGATTCGATCCGGGCGGCGATGAGGGGGTCGGAAGGAGAGGCAAAAGGGAGTTTGTCGATGATGACGCAGGAGAGCGCTTCCCCTTGAACATCGACCCCCTGCCAGAAGCTGGTCGTTCCGAGGAGAACCGAGGAGACCTCGTTCCGGAACGTTTCGATCAGCGCATGCTTCGGCTGGTCTCCCTGCTTGAGGAGGAGATAGGGAACCCGGGGGGCGATCAATCGATAGACCTCTTCCAGATTTTTCCAGCTGGTGAAGAGGAGAAAGGCTCTCCCTTCACTGGCGGCCAGGATTCGGACGATTTCCTCCGCGATCGCCGGAACAAACGGGGGGCTCGTCGGGCTCGGAAGATGGCTCGGAAGATAAAGGAGCGCTTGTTTTTCGTAGTCAAAGGGGGAGGGAAGAACCGCCTCGTCGGCCTGCTCGATCCCTAGACGCTCTTTCATAAAATCGAAAGCCCCCGTCGCCGTAGGGGCGTATTGCAATACGCCCCGGCTTTGCATACCGGAAGAGAGGGTCGCGGAGGTGAGGACGATCGGGATCTCCTGCTCAAAAAGCTTTTGGCGGAGGAGGGCCGAGACGTCGAGCGGCGACGCATGAAGAAAGACCCCCAGCCTTCGGCTTTCTCCCCAGAAGACGAACGGGGTCGACTCATTCGCCGTCAGAAAGAGCTGCAAGTCGGCCGAGAACAATTCGATCCGCTCCGCAAGATGAGAGAAACCGTTGCTTTTTACCTGCGCGGCGTGGATCTGCTGGCGAAGCAGGTCGAGCGATTGGAGAAGATCGTGCCCGGCGGTGACCGCTTCCCGCGAGAAAAATGCGCGTGTCAGACGGTATCGCTCTTCCCCTCTCCTGAAAAATTGAAAGAAACGGTTCGACTTCGCCAAGATCCGCGCGCACTGGTCGAGATACCCTTTCTCCTGCGGTTGGGAGAAGCGGACCTCCCGCTCGGTGTCGCGGAGGAAATCTTCCACCCGGTAGCTGCTGATCGAAACACCGAAGTATTGGGTGGCGACCTCTTCCAGCAGATGCGCTTCGTCGAAGATCACGGCGTCGTAACGGGGAAGGACCTCCCCGAAGGAAAAATCTTTCAGCGCCAGGTCGGCGAAGAAAAGATGGTGGTTCACGACAATCAGGTCGGATGCGGCGGCCGATTGCTTCATCCGGGTGATGTAGCAGCGGTCGTAGTCGGGACATCCGCTCCCGAGGCAGGCCTCCCCCTTCACGGAAACTTCCGGCCAGAGGGGCGACCCCTCCGGGAGCGCCGTCAATTCGGCCCGATCGCCGGTGGCGGTCTCCATCGACCAGCGGTGGAGCTGTTCAAAATCTGATCCGACTTCCAGGTCGGGAAAGGTCGGCTGCTCCAGAAATTGTCCGAACCGGTGAAGGCAGAGGTAGTTCGCCTTTCCCTTCATCATGCTGTAGGTGAAGCGGCGCGGGAGCGATTGCGCCAGGAGCGGGAGATCTTTTTGGTAGAGCTGGTCCTGAAGGGTTTTGGTCCCGGTGGAAATCACGACCCGTTTTCCGCTGAGGGCGGCCGGAATCAGGTAGGCCCAGGTTTTTCCGGTCCCGGTGGGGGCCTCCACCAAAAGGGTGCTCTGCCCCTCCAGCGCCTCGGCAACCGCGGAAGCCATCCGCATTTGCCCTTCGCGGTATTCGTAACGATTTAAAAGGGTGGAGAGGAGCCCGCCGGGAAGGAAGAGCTTTTGACAGGAATCGGATGATCCGGTATCTTTTATCTTATTCCTCGCCAACAGAAAATCCTTTTTTTGAGGTCGAAATGGCCGAAGGTCAGATCCGGGGAAAGAGCGTCGTCGCCGTCGCGAAAGATATCGCAGAGGGATTCATGGTTCTCAATCCTCTGGTCCTGAAGCGTTTCGAGAAGGAGATGTACAAAACCCTTCATCAACAGCTGAAGAAAGTGCAGCGAGAGGTTCGGTCGGAAAGTTTCCCCACGCACGATACGATGGGGATTCGAAAACGGAACACCCGCCTTCAGCGATTACACACCGCTCTGGTGGTCCTGGAACATGCCGCCAAGGAAAAGCGGATCCCCCTGATGTAGGGGCGCATTCATGGCGCCCTCCGGCCGGGCGTGATATCACACCCCTACAGAAATCATGTCACAAGACGAACTTCCGTCTCGAATCCTACTTTCCCGAATCGGTTGTAATTAAGAAACTCAGTTTCTCCGCCTCCTGAATCCCCTCCGCCGCTTTCTGCGCCTCCGCGCGACTTGGATAATGGCCGATCCGAACCCGATACCGGGTCCCCTTCTCCGGGACCTCGCCGGCCGCGACATAGGCATCATACCCTTTTTTCTTCAACTTTTGGGAAAGGGTCTCCGCCCCTTTCTGGTCTGCAAAGGAAGCCACCTGGATCGTGTAGGCGCCGGAGGGTCCGGAGGTCGGCGGCGGGACGGAAACCTTCTTGGGGTCGCTCTTTTTTTCCGGCGGCCGCTTTGTTTTTTGGGCTGCCGGCTTGGTCTCTTTCTTCGGCTGCAGCGCGACGTTTTTCTTTTCTTTGTCCTTCAAGGTATCGAAGAAGGTCAAATCCTCTTTTGGGATCGGATTGCCGGGGGCCTGAGCGGACAGATCTCTCTTGGGAGGAGGTGGTGATGCTGGGAAGGGTTCCGGCTTTGAATCAAACCGCATCTCTCCCGCCTTCAGCGCAGGATCTTGAACCACCGGCTCTTCCTTCTCCGAAAGCTCCGTCGAAGCGGCCGGGCTTTGATCGGGTGTCAGCTGGCTCACCGGTGGGGAGGGGGGGGGCTCCGGGCTTTCCTCTTTTGTTCGGAAGACAAAAACGAGCGTGAGAAAAACCAAAACCCCCAGCAGGCCGATCATAAAATAGGGGGGCTTCTTCTTCGGGCCCATTCCTTCGTCTTCTCGCTTCAAATCCTTCAAGTCACGCATGCAAAACCCCCTTCCTGACAAAAAAGGACTTTTAAAATCGCCTTACAAAATCAGCGTTGCATCGCCGTAGCTGTAAAAGCGGTAGCGCTCCCGGATCGCCTCTTGGTAGACGGTCCGGATCGCCTCGCCTCCGGCAAAGGCGGAAACCAAAACCAAGAGGGTCGATTTCGGAAGATGAAAATTGGTGATCAAACCGTCCACCACTTTGAAAGGATACCCCGGCGTGATGAAGAGCTCGGTCTCCCCGGGCCCGGATTGAACGGTTCCGTCGGACCGGGAGGCGCTCTCCAATGCGCGGGTCGCTGTCGTGCCGACCGCAATCACCCTTCCCCCGTTCCGTCGCGTCGTCTCCACCGCCTCCGCTGTTTCAGAAGGGATATGAAACCACTCCCGATGCATCGGGTGATCGGCGATTTTTTCTTCCCGCATCGGTTGAAAGGTGCCGACGCCGACGTGAAGGGTCACCGTGGCAACTCGTATTCCTTTTCGTTGGATCTCATCTAATAACGCCTTGGTGAAATGAAGCCCGGCGGTCGGGGCCGCGGCGGATCCGGAAACCTTGGCGTAGACCGTCTGATAGCGCTCCCGGTCGGCCGGGTCGCTCCGGCCCGCGCGCTTCTTCACGATGTAGGGCGGAAGTGGAACCTCGCCCCAGCGCTCCAGAAAGGTATCAAGATCAGGGGTTCCCTCCGGCAGTGCGAAGCGGATCTCCTTATGGCCTCCGTCGATCGTCCGAATGATGTGCGCAACAGCTCCCTCTTCGAGGAGAAGCTCAGCCGGGGGGGTGATTTTCCCTTTGATCATTACCTCCCAGGTCTCTTCCTCCAAGGGGCGGAGGAGGAGCATTTCGATAAGTCCCCCCGACTTTTTCTTCGCGCGAAGGCGCGCCGGGAAAACCCGGGTGTCGTTGAGGACGAGAAGGTCCGAAGAGTGCAGATATTCGGGAAGCGACGAGAAGCGCCGATGTTCGATCGTTTCTCTTTTTCGATGGTAGACAAGGAGCCGCGATTGATCCCGCTCGGCCGCGGGCGACGCTGCGATCAGGGAGGGATCAAGGGAATAATCATAAGCCGCAAGGTGCTGTTCATTCTCTAGAGAGATTATTTTATTTCCTCGTACGGTTGCAGCGTAACGCCTGGGTAGTAATATAACAGAATCTCATCAAAATTCAACCCGCTTTCGGCCATCACCTTCGCCCCCCATTGGCAAAGCCCGACGCCGTGTCCGTAGCCCATCCCCCGGATCTGAATTTTTCTTCCAAAACTTTCGATGGTGAACCGGGTGCTCGGAAGGATCTTGTAGCCGAGGGCTTTTCGGAGGTCTTCGGCCTTCACGATCAACTCCCCGCCCGAGTAGAGAATCCGAACGGTCAGCAGCCGTCCGGCCCGGCTCCATTGCAGGGGGGTCAGCGTGGCGATGGCGCCGACCGGATGACCGAGCTTTCCCAAGGCCGCCTCCAGATCATCGAGGGTGATCGTCCGTTTCCATTCGTGATAGGGGGAATCTCGATCGAGCGGACAGCTCACCCCTTTCAGATAGGGAAGGGCGATGTTCCAGCGCTCGGCGGCATCTTCGGTCGGACCGGCGGAGGTGGAGTGAAAGAAGGTCAACGCCAGCCCCCCGTCGTAAGAGAGAATCTGTCCTTTGGTCTGCGCAATCGCAAGCGAAGCGCGGCTGTCTTCGACCGACTCTCCTTTGTAAACCTGTCCGAGGATGGTGTTGACCAGGTCGTACTCTTTTCCCTTTCGGCTTTCTCTCTGATAGAGCGCATAGGTACGGGAGATGACCGCTTGAACTTTCAGCGCTTCCATCTCCCAGTCGGGGGGCATCTCCGCGGGAACGACCCCCTGGAGGTATCGCTCAATATCGATTTCATTGATGACGAGGAGGCCGCCGTTTTTCTTTTTAATCTGGATTGTGCCGTCGTAGAGTTGGCGGTTGATCGCGATCTTGCCGCCGCGCCTGGGTGAAAAGAAAAGGGCTTCTTCCCCCGTTTCCTGTCGATTGAGCGTAATCCCCTTTTGAATCCGGAGATCGGCGGAGGTGATCGGATGTTTGCTGAGGAGGTCGCCCGAGGCGGTCTTGACGAAAAAACCTTCACCGGAGGTGACGAGCACCTGCGCGGCATTCTCCAGGAGGGCCACACGGATCGTCTCCCCGGCCCATGCGGCCGTCGGGAGGGAAAAGAGAAGGAGGGCGATCAGTATCGAATGCATTACCTTCGACTCAACAGCCAGAAGATCAGCGAGAGGACGATGCTGATGAGAATGCTGGTAGCGATTGGAAAATAAAAAGTCACGTTGCGCCGTTGAATGAGGATATCGCCGGGAAGGCGGCCGAGGCCGGGGATCTTCCCCGCGAGGAGAACGATGCCGCCGAGAAGGGCGAGGATCAACCCGAGAAAAATGAGGATGCGCCCGATGTCGGCCATCTGATCCTCCTTATTTTGCCTTGCTGATTTCCAACATCCGATCGATCGCCGTCTTTGCGCGCACGGCGACCGACGGGGGAACGGCGATCGGAAACTGCATCTCCTCCAAGGACCAGAGGAGCTTCTCGAGGGTATTCACCTTCATGTGGGCGCAATCGCACCACTTGCAGGCGGGAATGAATTCTTTGTCCGGATTTTCTTTCTGAAGCCGGTGCAGAATGCCGATCTCGGTCGCGACGATCACTTCGCTGTGATCGGTTTTTCTCGCCTCGGTGCAGATCCCGCTGGTCGAAAGGACCTGATCGGCCATGGCGCTCACCTGGGGGGTGCATTCCGGATGGGCCAGGACCAATGCGTCGGGATGTTCCGACTTCGCCTCCGCCAGTTCGGAGGTCATGATCCGAAAATGGGTGGGGCAATAGCCGTTGTATAAAATCAGCTTTCGGCCGGTCTGCCGCTCGACGTGGGCGCCCAAGAACTGGTCGGGGATGAAGATCACCTCCCGATCGGCCGGAATCGATTGAACCACCTTCGCCGCGTTCGAGGAGGTGCAGCAGATGTCCGACTCGGCCTTCACTTCGGCGCTGGAGTTGACATAGCAGACGACGACCGCGCCGGGGTGCTTCGCCTTCAACGCCCGGACCTCCGTCGCCGTGATCATCTCCGACATCCCGCAGCCGGCATCGAGATCGGGAAGCAGCACCGTTTGATTGGGACAGAGGACCGCCGCCGTCTCCGCCATAAAATGAACGCCGCAAAAGACGATCACTTCCGCGTTGGTCTGCGCCGCCTTCTGAGAGAGCTCCAGCGAGTCGCCTATGAAGTCGGCGACATCCTGGATCTCCCCGATCTGATAATTATGGGCGATGATGATCGCCTGCCGCTCTCTTTTGAGCCGCTCGATCTTGGCGATCAGACGTTTTTCGGTGGCGACACTCATCCATCAATCCTATGAGAAAAGTGAATTTAGTTTAACATAGGGGGGGTGGCTGATCAAGCAGCAAAGCGGGCCCCTTTTGGAATCTTTCCCGATCATTTCCAAGTCTTTATGCCGCTCCGGCGGTTTGTGATCACACGGGGTTTCCAGGGCGGGTCTTCCCTAAAGTTGCATCAGAGAAGAGGCCATGCCGTAAAACAACCTAGTGGCAGAAACCGCTTCCTGAATCGACCACCCGCATCCGTCCGGGAAAGAGCATCGCGATGAATTCCCACTGATACGTCCCGTCGTTGAGGACCAACCGCAAGACACCGTAAGCCCGGTTATATCTGAATTCACTGTTGGCCGCCGTTGTCCTGAAGCGGTCGAGGCCCGCCCCGCCGGTCCCGACCACGAAGGCTCGAATTCCCCTGCCGGGATCGGCCGCGCCGTCAGGCGTTTGCGGCGCAAAGCGCTCGTAGACGTGATCGTGTCCCGCGAGGACGATCTCCGCCTTCGCTTCGTAGAGGGCCTGCCAGACCGGCTTCATGGCGGCCTTGCCGCGCCTCCCGGAGCTGAAGAGCGGATGGTGCCAATAGGCCAGCGTGCATCGCTTGGGATGGCTTGCCAGATCGGCCCGCAGCCACGCCTCCTGAGGAGAGCCGGCGCTCACATCGATGTTGCTGTTGAGAACGATGATATGCCACCCCCCGAGGTCGTAACTGTAATAGCCTTTATCCGGCTCGCCCGCTTTGGCGCCGAAGTAATCAAAATACCCGGCGGCGCCGGAGGTCCGGTAGTCGTGATTTCCGGGGGAAGGACGGGTCCGCTCCTTATGCCGGCCCCAAAAAGGATCGTAGCAGTCGGCGAAGTCTTCAGCAGACCCTTCCGGATAGGCGTTGTCCCCCGTCGTGAAAACCAGGCCGGGGATCCGATCGAGCAGCCGGGCGGTCGCCTGATTGCCCTTCCAGAGACAATGGCCGATGTCCCCGGCGCCGACCAGAACGGAGGAGCCCTCCGGTACGGAGAGAGACGCGGGCGCGGGAAAGCGTGCACATCCGAAGAGAAAAAGCGGGAAGAGGATGAGGAGAAATAAAGAGAGACGTCCAAAAGGGATGCGGCGTATTCTGGGGGGGACCGGATCCATCGAATCACCGGGCGGCAGGTGTCATTCGGCGCGATTTACGCGATTTAGAAGAAACGAGATAAAAGCGCCTATCGGATCAACGCCTCGGCGATCTGCACCGCGTTGAGCGCCGCCCCCTTTCGCAGGTTATCTCCGACCACCCAGAGATTCAGGCCGTTCGGAACGGAGCGGTCTTCGCGCACGCGGCCGACGTAGACGTCATCCTGTCCGGCGACATCGATCGGTGTGGGATAAAGCTTGCGGCCCGGATCGTCCATCACGATCACGCCGGGAAAGGCGGAGAGAAGCGCGCGCGCTTCGTTCGGCAGAAGCTTCTTTTCGGTTTCAATGTTGACCGCCTCGCAGTGGGCGCGGAAGACCGGGACGCGGGTCGTCGTGGCGGTGATCCGGATCGCATCGTCCCCCATGATCTTCTTCGTCTCGTTGACGATCTTGGTCTCTTCTTCGGTATACCCCGTCTCCGGATCGGCATCCCAGTTGACGATGCAGTTGAAGGCGATCTGCTGCGGGTAGACCTTGCATTCAACCTCTTGGAAATTCATCAGGGCGCGCGTCTGCTCCATCAGCTCTTGCATCGCCTCTTTCCCGGTCCCGGAGACCGACTGATAGGTCGTCACGATCACCCGCTTGATCCGGGCGGCGTCGTGGAGCGGCTTAAGCGCCATGACGAGCTGGGCGGTGGAACAGTTGGGGTTGGCGATGATGCCGCGATGGTTTGCCAGGGTGTGGCCGTTGACCTCCGGCACCACGAGCGGGACGGCCGGCTCCATCCGGAAGGCGCTTGAATTGTCGATCACGACGGCGCCGGCCTTCACCGCGTGCGGGGAGAACTTTTTGCTGAGGTCGCCGCCGGTCGCGCCGAGGACGATGTCGATCCCGTTGAAAACCTCTTCGCTCAGTTTCTGGACAACGATGTCTTTGTTTCTAAAAGTGAGGGTGGAGCCGGCCGACCGCTCCGACGCAAAAAGGTGGAGCGCCTCAACCGGGAACTGCCGCTCCTCCAAAATCTCAACCATCTCCTGTCCGACGACCCCCGTCGCCCCCATGACGGCGACGTGATACGCGTTCTTTTTCTGAAGCGCCATAAGCGTTCCCCTCTTACTTGAGTTCTTCCAAAATCCGGCGGCCCATCTCGACGCATCCGACTTTCTTCGTCCCCTCGGAGTAGATGTCGGCCGTCCGATAACCTTTTTCCAGGACCCGGACCACCGCCGCCTCGATGGCGGCACCCTCTTTATCGAGCCCGAAGGAGTACTGCAGCATCATCGCGGCGGAGAGGATCGTGGCGATCGGATTGGCGAGGTCCTTCCCGGCGATGTCGGGGGCGCTTCCATGAATCGGCTCGTACATCCCCCGCAGACCCTTCCCATCCGCTCGCTCTCCCATGCTGGCGGAGGGGAGCATCCCGATCGAGCCGGTCAACATCGCCGCCTCATCGGAGAGAATATCCCCGAAGAGATTCGTCGTGACCAACACATCGAACTGCTTCGGGTTTCGGATCAGCTGCATCGCGCAATTGTCGACGTACATATGGCTGAGCGCCACATCGGGATACCCCTTGTGGACTTCGGTGACGACCTTGCGCCAGAGCTCGGTCGCTTCCAAGACATTGGCCTTGTCGACCGACATCACCTTCTTCCGCCGCTTCCGGGCGACCTCGAAGGCGACTTTGGCGATCCGGACAATCTCCGGCGTTGTGTAGACTTCGGTGTTGATCCCTCGTTCGCCTCCCTCGTATTTCTCCACCCCGCGCGGCTTGCCGAAATAGATCCCGCCGGTCAGCTCGCGGACCACCAGCAGATCGATCCCGTCGATCACCTCCCGCTTGAGGGTCGACGCATCGGCGAGCATTGGAAAAAGCTTTGCCGGCCGGAGATTGGCATAGAGTCCCAGTTTCTCGCGCAATCCGAGCAGCGCCCGCTCGGGGCGGATCGAATAATCGAGCCCCTCCCACTTCGGCCCCCCGACGGCGCCGAGCAAAACGGCATCGGCCTCAAGCGCCAATTTGAGGGTCTCCTCGGGAAGGGGCTTCCCGAACTGATCGATCGCCGTTCCGCCGACAATGGCATTTTGAAATTCGAACCGATGTCCGAATTTTTTACCGATGGACTCCAAGACGGCCACCGCTTGGGGAACGATTTCCTGGCCGATCCCGTCTCCGGGGAGAACGGTAATCCGATACGCTTTTGTCATCTTCCTGGTCCTTTTGAATTTTAAAAGTAATATTGAGCGTCTTTTAGATTAATCCGACCTTCGGCTCGGCTTTCCCCCCGCGTGCGGCGCGCGCGGCGAGCTTGTTGAGAGCATTGAGATACGCTCGGGCCGAGGCGATGATGATATCGGTGTCGGCGCCGTGTCCCATGGCGGTCTTGCCTTCCTCCTCGATGGAAACGGAGACTTCGCCCAATGCGTCGGTCCCGCCGGTGATCCCCTTGACGTTGTACGAGAGAAGACGGCTCTTCGTCTGGGTGATCGCCGCAATGGTCCGATACGCGGCATCGACCGGACCGTCCCCCTTGCCGACCATCTTATGGACGGTCTCCCCGATCGACATCTCGACCGTGGCGGTGGGGGTGACATCACTCCCGCTCTCCACATGAATCGCGATGAGCTTATAGGTTTCGGAGGGGCGGTCCATCTCTTCCGTGATGATCGTCTCGAGGTCCTCTTCGAAGATCTCCTTCTTCTGATCGGCGAGACGCTTGAGCCGCTCGAACGCCTGGTCGAGCTCGGCCTCGTTCGGATGATAGCCCATCTCTTCCAGCCGCTTTTTGAAGGCGTGGCGGCCGGAATGCTTGCCGAGAACGATATGGGTCTTGCCGGCCCCGACCGACTCGGGCCGCATGATTTCGTAGGTCATTTTCTCCTTGAGCAGCCCGTCTTGATGAATTCCCGACTCGTGCGCAAAGGCGTTGGCCCCGACGATCGCCTTGTTCGGCTGAACCATCATCCCGGTGATCTTGCTAACAAGACGGCTCGACTTGGTGATCTCTTCGGTATTGATCTTCGTATCGGCGCCGAAGAGATCTTTGCGGGTCCGAAGCGCCATGACGACCTCTTCGAGCGAGGCGTTCCCGGCCCGCTCTCCGATGCCGTTGATGGTGCACTCCACCTGCCCCGCCCCGGCCAAAATGGCGGCGATGGAGTTGGCCACCGCCAGCCCCAGATCATTATGGCAGTGGACGGAGATGACCGCCTGATCGATATTGGGAACGCGCTTGCGGATCGCTTCGATCAGCCGCCCGAAATCCTGCGGGATCGCGTAGCCGACCGTGTCCGGGATGTTGACCGTCTTGGCCCCCGCGGCGATGACGGCCTCCAAAACTTCACAGAGATAGGTTTCATCGGAGCGGGTGGCATCCATCGGGGAGAACTCGACATCCTCGACATAACCGCGCGCGTGCGCGACCATCTCAACCGCGCGTTTGAGCGCCTCCTCCCGTGTGAGCCGGAACTGATGCTTCAGATGAATATCGGAGGTGGAGATGAAGGTGTGAATCCGGACCTTGCCTCCCCCCTTCAGCGCCTCCCAGGCGCTGTCGATGTCGGCCGGCTTGGCGCGGGCAAGACTGCAGACGGTCGGCCCTTCGACCTCGTTGGCGATCGTCCGGACCGCTTCAAAGTCTCCGGGCGAGCTGTAGGCGAATCCGGCTTCGATGATATCGACCCCCAATCGGGCCAGCTGCTTGGCGATCGAGAGCTTTTCCTCGACATTCATGCTGGCGCCGGGAGATTGCTCTCCATCGCGAAGGGTGGTATCGAAAATTTGAATCATCCGTGACATCGCATCTGCCTCAATTGTGAATGAATAAATAAATGGCCTTCACCCATGGACGAAGGCCAGTCTACCTAAATGGACTCCTGAATGAAAGCGAGTCCAATTTTAGTTTTTAAGGAAAATCTCCTTGTCCTCGATATCCTCGACCCCTTCGCCGGCGGGGGGAGGCGCTTCGCCCGTCTTCTTGGAAAGGCGGTTGTAGAGGGCGACGACCGGTTTCTCAGTGATTCCTGAGAGGACATAGATTGCGAAGAGGGAGAAGAGCATCACCTGAGGAGCGGTCACCAGGACCAAAAGGACCAGGACCAGGCTGACCAAAACGCCGAACGGCTTTCGATCCTTCAAGTTGAATTTTTTGAAGCTGCGATAACGGATATTGCTGACCATTAAGAAGGCGAGCATATAGGTGACCGCCAAGGTCAACGCGGGACGGATCTCTTTGCCAAAGTGGAGAATATAACTGTCGAGCATGACCAGGGTGGCGATCAGGCTTGCCGCCGCCGGAATCGGCAGCCCGACGAAGTCGGTCGATTCCGGGCCGGAGACCTGGACGTTAAAGCGGGCAAGTCGGAGCGCGCCGCAGACGATGAAGAGGAAGACCGCAACCCAGCCGAGGCGTCCATAGCCGCTCAAGGCCCAGGAATAAATCAAAAGACCGGGGGCCACGCCGAAGGAGACCAGATCGGCCAGAGAGTCGTATTCGACCCCGAACCGACTGGTCGTTTTGGTCAGACGGGCGAGCTTGCCGTCGAGTGAATCGAAAATAGAAGCGACTAAAATGGCAATGGCAGCCATGACATACTCGGCGTTGAAAACGGCGATAATCGCGAAGACACCGCAGAAGAGGTTTCCGCTGGTGAAGAGGTTGGGAATAATGTAGATCCCCTTCCGTCTTAGCTCCTTCATTTCCGGCCTTTTTTTCTGATTCATCTTAAAATTCCCAGAATGGTTTCGCCTCCCCGGACCTTTTGTCCCATGGAGACGCGAATTTCCGTCTCAATCGGAAGAAAGAGGTCGACGCGGGAGCCGAAACGGATCAGGCCGAATCGCTCGCCCCGATTCAAGACACTTCCTTCTTTTATCCAGCAGACAATCCGCCGGGCGATCAGCCCTGCGATTTGAATGCAGACGACCCGCTTCCCGGACGGCATCTCCATCACGACCGCATTTTGCTCATTCTCGAGCGATGCCTTCGGCACGTTCGCCGCAAAGAAACGTCCGGCGTTATAAAAAACGCCGATCACCTTTCCGGCAACGGGGACCCGGTTGATGTGGACATTAAAAACATTGAGAAAGATGCTGATCTTGATCGCCGGTTTATTGAGAAAACGCCCTTCCTCCGTTCGCGAGATATCGACAACCTTCCCATCGGCCGGAGAGACCAACGCCCCCTCTGTTTGCGGAACAGATCGACGGGGGTCCCTGAAGAACCAGATGCAAAAGAGAGTGAGCGTCCCGAAGAACCACCCTGCCGCCGGGCCGAGGAAGAGTCCCCCCAGCAGGGTGAAGAACGCTCCGCTTGCAATAAATATGAAGCCCTCTTTTGCGATCGGAAATTGTGTTTCTTCTGTCATGCTCAACCTCGTCCGGTCCGGAATGCCCAAAATGCTTACGGTTCCGATTCTATCATTTTGGGGAAGAAAAATATAGCCCGGGGCGGGAGGTTAATTCTTGCTCCGGTCGACAAGTCGATCCTTCTTGAGCCAAGGCATCATCGCACGAAGCTTCTCCCCGACCTGCTCGATCGGATGGGCCTCCCCTTTCTTTGCAAGGGCATTGAAGACCGGTCTTCGCGCCCTGTTCTCCAGGATCCACTCCTTGGCGAACTGGCCGCTCTGGATCTCGTTGAGGATCTTCTTCATCTCTTTTTTGGTCTCATCTGTGACGATCCGCGGCCCCCGCGTCAGATCGCCGTAACGGGCCGTGTTCGAAATAGAGTAGCGCATATTCGAGATGCCGCCCTCATAAACCAAATCGACGATGAGCTTCACCTCATGCAGGCATTCGAAGTAGGCCATCTCCGGAGAATAGCCGGCCTCAATGAGGGTCTCATACCCGGCTGTAATTAATGACGTCAGCCCGCCGCAGAGAACGGCCTGCTCTCCGAAAAGATCGGTCTCGGTCTCTTCCCGGAAGTTTGTTTCCAGCACACCGGCCCGCGTCCCGCCGATTCCTTTGGCATAAGCGAGGGCGATCGCCTTGGTCTGCTTGGAAGGATCTTGATGGATTGCAATTAAGCTCGGGACGCCGCTTCCCTTTGTAAATTCCGAGCGCACCAGGTGCCCCGGTCCCTTGGGCGCCACCATGAAGACGTTGATATCCTCGCGTGGAACGACCTGTCCGAAGTGGATATTAAATCCATGGGCAAACGCCACATAAGCCCCGGTCTTGAGATTGGGGGCGATCTCGTTCTGGTAGAGATCACCGGCAACCTCATCCGGGGTGAGGATCATGACGATCTCGGACGACTTCACCGCGTCGGCGACCGGCATGACCTTGAGTCCGGCACGCGCCGCTTTGTCCCAGGAACGCCCCTCGCGCAAACCGATGACGACCTTCAGCCCGCTGTCCATGAGGTTCAAAGCGTGGGCATGTCCCTGGCTGCCATATCCGACAATGGCGATCTGTTTCTCTCTCAACAGGGAGGTATCGGCGTCTTGATCATAATAAATTTTCATGGAATCCCCTTAGTTATACGGATGGACTGTGGAAATAAATCTTATTTTGACACCATCTTTTTCTCTCGTTCTTCCTTCGAGGAGATGGTCTTGATCTCTTCACGGGCGATGGCGATCCGGCCGGTTCGAATCAACTCCTTGATCCCGAGCGGCCGGAGCAGATTGATGATCGCGTCAATTTTTTGCACATCGCCGGTAATTTCGATCGTATAGGTGTTCGGCGTGGAGTCGACGATTTTTGCCCGAAAGATATCGGCGACCCGGAGCGCTTCGGCGCGGTCCTGCTCGCGGGTGTTGATTTTGATGAGTGCCGTCTCCCGCTCAACATACTCTTTTTCCGTGAGATCGACCACCTTGATCACATCGACGAGTTTGTTCAGCTGTTTGGTGATCTGCTCGATGATCCGGTCGTCCCCCTGCGTCACGATGGTCATCATGGAGACCGTCGGATCGAGCGTCGGCCCCACGGAGAGGCTCTCAATGTTGAAGCCCCGGCCTGAAAAAAGGCCGGAGACACGGGAGAGAACGCCAAATTTGTTCTCGACCAAAACGGAAATAATGTGTTGCATGAATCCTCATCAGTTAGGGGGAACAAACGGAAGAGATTACGCGGTGAGCACGCCGTCCGCTTTTTCTTCCTGCTTTTGACCCTTCGCCTTTTTCGATCCCTTGTCAGGGTCGGAGAAGACCATCTCGTTGATGGCGGCGCCGGCAGGAATCATGGGGTAGCAGTTTTCTTCTTGATCCACCTGAAAATCGATCACGACCGGTCCGCTGGCGGCGAGTCCTTCTTTCAGAACATCGTCCACCTCGCTCACCTCCGTGGCGCGAAGCCCGACGGCGCCGAAAGCTTCGGCCAACTTAACGAAATCGGGAGAGTCCCCCATGAAGCTTGAGGAATATCGCCCATCATAGAAAAGCTGTTGCCATTGACGGACCATTCCCAGATATTTATTGTTGATGATGGCGACTTTCACCGGCAGCTTGTACTGGACCGCGGTCGCAAGCTCTTGAATATTCATAACGATGCCGCCGTCGCCGGCAATACAGACGACCTGTTCATCCGGATAGGCGCATTGGGCCCCAATCGCTGCGGGGAGTCCGTATCCCATCGTGCCGAGACCTCCTGAATTGATGAAGGTGCGGGGCCGATTGAATTTGTAGAATTGGGCCGACCACATCTGATGTTGGCCGACATCGGTGGTGATGATGGCATTTCCCTGCGTGGCCGCATAAATCTTGTCGATCACGTATTGAGGCTTGATGATCTTGTCTCCCTGTTCATAAGCGAGAGGATGTTCCTTCTTCCACGCTTCGATCTGCTCCATCCACGGCTGATGTTGTCCCAAATTTCCATTGCCGGAGGTCCGCAAAAGCTGATTGAGTTCACGGAGGACCAGCTTGGCATCACCGACGATGGGCACATGAACGGCTAGGTTCTTGTGGATCGAAGTGGGATCGATGTCGATATGGATGATCCGTGCGTTCGGGGCGAAGTCGGCGACCCGGCCGGTGACGCGATCATCGAAGCGGGCGCCGACTGCAATGATAAGATCGGAATTGTGGATCGACATGTTTGCCCAGTAGGTTCCATGCATCCCGAGCATGCCGAGAAACTGAGGATGCGTTCCCGGAAAGGCGCCGAGTCCCATCAATGTAAGGGTCACCGGGATTTTTGTGATCTCCGCCAGCTCGCGAAGCTCTTGATGCGCATCCGAGGAGAGGACTCCCCCGCCGGCATAAATGACCGGCTTTTTCGCCTTTAAAATCTCTTGGGCCGCCTGCTTAATCTGCCACTTGTTTCCTTTGTAAACAGGGGAATAACTTCGGATATAAACTTTATCAGGATACTTAAACTCGGTTTTTGCCAACACAACATCTTTCGGAAGGTCGACCAAAACCGGCCCGGGTCTTCCGGAAGTGGCGATGTAGAAGGCCTCTTTAATCGCCTGGGCCAGATCATTTACATCTTTCACCAGAATATTGTACTTCGTACAGGGACGCGTAATGCCGACCACATCCGCTTCTTGGAAGGCATCATTGCCGATCATTTTCGTCGGGACCTGACCCGTCAGAATAACCAAGGGGGTTGAATCCATATAGGCGTCGACGATACCGGTGACGGTATTCGTGGCGCCGGGACCGGAGGTCACCAAAACCACGCCCGGCTTTCCTGTCGCCCGGGCATATCCTTCCGCCATGTGTGTTCCCCCCTGCTCATGCCGGCAGAGAACGACCTGGAGATCCTTTTCGTCATAGAGAACATCGAAGACAGGAAGATTGACCCCTCCCGGATAGGCAAAAACAACCTTGACCCCTTCCCGCTTGAGGCACTCAATCAGAATTTGTGATCCCGACAATTTCATTGCGATTCTCCTTTGGTCTCGGCCCGGTGGTTTTTTATCGGCCCTTACCTTCAAAAAAATGCGAACGGCTGACCGCGCCTTTACCGAGTCTTCTAAGTTTCATACCTTTACAAGTACTTTATATTTAAAGGGAATAAGAGTTACGATGATAACATGAGAGTAATATTATTACCATAGCCCGGAGGGGGAGTCAACCGGAAATATTTGGGAAATCAATGTGGATAGAGCGGAAAGGAATGAACTATTCCTTAGGAAGGTATTGAAGAGGGTCCCCTTTTGAAATCGGTTCAGAGCTCAGGGTGATCCGGGCGGTGGCCGTCTCCTTCTGGCTGGTGAGAACCAGAAGACGTCCTACGCTCCGCTTTGGAATACGGCCGGCGCCGGCTTTTTCTCCGCCGTGGATAATTTCAAACTGATCCCCGGGGAGAATGCCACTCTTCCATCCCTGGTCGATGTAGACGATGTCATGCTCTCCATTACTTAAACGATCGTCACGCACTTCAGCGATCACTCCCCCCTTTTTATCGGAAGAGACCTGCTCGGAAGGGGTTGAAGAACGGATGAGGGCTCCGAGTGCCGCGATCTCATCATCCATTGAAATGGCCTCTTTCGAATGGACAACCTGAGCGGTCGCAGTATCCTCATTGCGCTCGATGACCTTGATTGCTCCGGTAATTTCAATCAGATCTCCCAGCAATTTTCCCGTTTTGGGATGGTGGACCTTCTTTATTTTACGATAGAGCACCCATTCATCGGAAGCGGTTTCCGCTTTTGAAAGCTGGAGATAAACGATATCCCCTCGAGAAAAAATGGTCTTCGAATCCTTTGCCCCGACGAGTTTTCCGTCTGCCTTTAGATCCTGCACGACCATTCCGTTCGAGAGAGAGGACCAAAAATCGACCTTTCTGGGCGAAGCGATCTCATTTTCGACCAGCTCCGAGAGGGGCGACATCGGCACCTCCGCAGGGATCTCTTCCGCCGACAGGTTGAAAATGCCGATGGAGATAAGAAAAACAAGTGAGATCACCGGAGCCATCCGCTGAAAAAACCGCTTTCTCAATGCCATTTTGTCCTCCTTGCCGTCTTTGGAGAAAGATATCAAATAATCGCGAATTGTCAAGAAAGAGGATCTTCCCCCGACCCGGCCTCCTTGCCGAGGCCCAGCATTGTTTTTGGAAAGAAAGATATGTTAACATGACGGCGCATTTTATTGGGAAAATGGATGAAGCCGCTCTCTTTGTCAATCCGCTTGATTCTTTGGTGCTCCCTTTTTGTTGCCGTTGGATGCAGTCGGGGTGAAACGGTCCTCTCCGTCACACTGAATACCCGCAATCCGGACACGGTCTATGTCGGCACAACGGGGGGTGGATTCTACAAAAGTACCGACCGCGGAGGGACCTTTCAAAGAATGAGCAACGGCTTGACCTCCTACAATATCACCTCTATTGCGGTGAATCCCTCCCTGACTACGATTCTTTACGCCGGCTCATTTGGAGACGCCGTCTATCGAAGCATCGACAGCGGCCGGAATTGGATGATCATCAATACCGGTCTGGATGATAATGTCGGGACGCAGGCGGTGAATGCCGTTGTCTCCAACCCTTTTATCTCGGACATTCTTTATGTCGGAACGAACCATGGCGTTTACAAAAGTATGGACGGCGGGGGAGAGTGGAAATCGGCCAACATGGGTGTCGCCAACCGGTTCGTGATCGCCCTGGTGATGGACCCCCGGAATCACAGCATCCTGATGGCGGGGACAAACGAAGGGATTTTTAAGACGGAAAATGCCGCCAAGACGTGGCGATTGGTCCATCCGGAGACGAAAAAATGGGCGGTGAATGCGGTCGTTTTCGACAAGTCCGATCCGAACATCGTCTATGCCGGGACAAATCAGGGGGTCTTTAAGACGACCGATCAAGGGAACACATGGCAGCCGCAAAACAACGGCCTCGCGAACAGGTTTATCGTCACCCTTCTCATCCATCCGGAAAAGACACAGGTCCTCTACGCCGGCAATCAAGACGGTATTTATAAAACAGTGAACGGCACCGAATCGTGGGCGCCCCTCGCCGGCTCACCGCGCTCCGTCACTTCCTTGTCGATTCATCCCCAATCGCCCGAGATCCTCTTCGCAGGGACCACACGCGGTCTTTATCGGAGCACCGATGCCGGCGCCCGCTGGGAGCAAATGAAGTTGCGTTGAGATCGAAAAACCCTCGAACAAAGTGAACGTTCATTTATCTTCATAAAGGAGCACGATTGAAATATTTTTCAAGCAAAAAGATTTGGCAGTGGACCCTCCTCGCATTTCTCTTCACCGGCTGCAGACCCCCTTCTCCCGTCCCGGATGCGCCCGGCTCCCCGACCGGGTGGGAAACCCAAAACAGCGGCATCCAGGCCTCATTGGGCGGCATCTACTTCTTGGATGCTCAAAACGGCTGGCTGACCGGAAATAAGGGGATCATTCTTCACACGACGGACGGCGGCCAGCATTGGTCGGTGCAGGAAACCGGCACACAGACGCTGCTGGTTTCGATCTTCTTCGTCACCCCGAAGCGGGGATGGGCGGTCGGAGAAAAAGGGCTGATTCTCTTCACCGAGGACGGCGGACAGAAATGGGAGCTACAAAAATGGGCGCTTCAGGACGGCAGTCAACTGAAGAAGAATCTGTTGCATGTCTTCTTCGCCAGCCCGGACCAAGGATGGGTGACCGGCGAGAAGGGACTCCTCCTCTCCACCACCGACGGCGGGCAACATTGGGTATCGGCCGAGGTCAAGCCGGCGGTTTCTTTTAATTCCATTTATTTCGTTAATCAGAAGCAAGGGTGGATCACAGGGGACGCCGGGAACATCTTTTATACGGAAGACGGCGGCGTCAATTGGACTCGGCAGGAGTCGGGAACGCAGAAGGATCTTCACCGTATCTTCTTTTCACGGCCCGAGATCGGCTGGGCGGTGGGGGGCGCCGGAACCATTCTCCACACCAAAGACGGCGGAAAAAGTTGGTCTCCCCAAACGAGCGGGGTGCCGAGCTTTCTGCTCGGCCTCTTCTTTATCAATGATCAGGTCGGCTGGGTCGTCGGCGCTTCGGGGACGATCTTGAATACAAAGGATGGAGGAGCCACCTGGCAGCAGCAGGTTTCCGGAACGATTAATTTCTTGACCAACGTCTTCTTCGTCGACCCTCAGGTCGGCTGGGTCATCGGGATCAAAGGGACTATCTTCCATACGAAGCGGGGCGGCGAGCCCCCGCCCATCGAGGCGAAGGAAGTCAAAGCGGAAGAAGAAAAGAAGTGAGCGTCAACGAGGTCGGCGTAAAACCAGAATCGCCCCTTTCCGAAAAATTCCCGCAGGAGGCGGGCGCGCCTGCGGAGAAGATCTACCGGTGTGATCTTTGCGGAGCGCCGATGCTCGATCTTCACTGTAAGCTGATCTGCCGTCGGTGCGGCTTCAAGCGCGACTGCTCCGATCCTTAAATTCGTTATGTCTTCAGCTTTCGCCCGAGCGTCTTCTCCACACTGGCCACTTTGCTCGTCAGCCGCCCCGTTTTTCCCTTGCGATAATCGATCTTGATCACCGTCGAGACCCGATCGCAATCTTCCTTCATCCGCTCCCAGCAGGCCTTCACGACACCGAGCACCTCTTCCCAGGGACCTTCGATCACCGTCCCCATCGGGTTGAGACGATACTCCAAGCCGCTCTTGTCGATAATTTCCAGCGATCGGGAGACATACTCGCTGACGCTCTCCCCTTGGGTAAGCGGAGACATGGAGAATTCGAGCAAAATGGTTTCATCTTTTTCTTTCCGGCTTGCCACGTGACCTCCCTCGATCTTGAAATGAACTGCGCTACTCTTTTGGAAAGACCTGTGTAAACGGTTTAATCTCGTATCGGGAAAACACCCCTCCTGAAACATACGGGTCTGCCTCCCCCCAAGCAACCGCCTCTTCTAAAGAGCCTGCCTCAAAGACGATGAGACTTCCACTCTTGTCCCCGAAGGGGCCTGCCAAGATTAATTTCTTTTCAGCCGTCAACTTCTCCAGACGCTCCAAATGGGATGGGCGAAGCTGTTTTCTTAATTCAGCGCCATCCGGGCCATCCAACCCGATCATCACAAATTTCATCAAACGCTCTCCTGCTTTCCGGATCGGGTGTGACCCCTTTTACGGTACAAGACGGTAGAACGGAAGGGGGGATACTTGCGCGGTCTTTCGGATCTGAGCGATCTCCACCTCGACCTCGGTGCCGGGAATCGCGATCTGAGGCCGCACGTAGCCCATCGCAACGATCTTTCCCGCAGAGGGAGACCAGGTTGCGCTGGTAATCCAGCCGAGTTCCTTCTCCCCTTGGAAGATCTTGTCCTCTCTTTTGGGAAGATCCGACCCTTCGATCGTCAATCCCATGAGCTGTTTGTTCACATGACCGTAGGTCTGGATGCGGGCCATGACCTCTTGGCCGGGATAGCACCCCTTGGTATAGCTGATCGCTTCCTTCTCAAGGCCCGCTTCAATCGGAATGATATGCTCATCGATGTCGATCCCATACCGGGGTTTTCCCGCCTCAATCCGCAAGATCTCGAGGGCGGTTTGGCCGAAGGGCTGAAGGCCGAACGCGCCGCCCGCCGAAAAAAGGCCTTCCCATAATTTCTCCAGCCCCTCCGCCGGAAGATAGAGATGGTAGTCTTCCCCTCCCGTCGTCGATTGTTTGACGCAAAGGAGGGCCGCTCCGTCGCGCTCGCTTTGAAAGAACGATTTTTCTTCATGGATCGGAAGCGGACCGAGGAGCGCTTCGAGGAGCGGCCGGGCCTGGGGGCCGGATACAAGGAGTCGCCCCCAAGCGGGGGTTTCAATCTTGATCTGGGATCGGAACTTAAACCGCATCAGCTGATCGCGTGTTTTTTCCGCGTTCGTCCACTCCACATCCATCAGAAAGGCCTCGGGGAGCAGGTAGAGATGGAAGTCGGAGAGGACCCTCCCTTTGGCCGTCAGGAGGGTGGCATAGAGTCCTTTTCCCTGTTGCAACGGATTGAGATCGTTGCTGATGATATTTTGCAGAAAAGGAATGCGGTCTTTCCCGGTGATCAGAAAGGGAGTCTGATGCGAAAGATCGGCCACGCCGACCTTCCGTCGGACGGCTTGATATTCCGAGAGAGCATCTCCGTAATCGGACGGAAGCTCCCATTCGCCATAAGACGAGAAACGGGCGCCCCGCTGTTGGTGTTTGGCCTGTAAAGGCAGCGTCGGCATGGATCTCCCTTGAAAAGCGGTTTAATAAGTTAAAAATCATACCACGCCCGGGAAGACCGGGTCAAATCGAGGCTTTTCGTAAAGCTTGACTCTCCCCTTAGAATTCAGATATCTTAAAACATAAGGAAGTTTTAGAGGTGTCTGACAAAATGAGAGAATCTGCGATCAAGAAATCCCATCTTGCCCTCGTTCGAAGCGAGATCCGCCTCCTCATCGTCGATGATGAGGCCCTTACGCGAAAAGGACTGATCTCTCTCTTCCATCTCCAGAAGGGAATGAAAGTGGTCGGCGAAGCGCAGCACGGCATCGAGGCGGCGGAGCGAGCCAAGGAGCTCAAGCCCGATGTGGTTCTGATGGATTCGCAAATGCCGGTCTGTGACGGTCTGAAGGGAATCGGCCTGATCCGGGAAGCCCATCCGGCCGCGAATATCATCATTCTCGCGCTTTCGGATGAAGAGTCGAATATCTTCGCCGCGATGCGGGCGGGAGCCAAGGGGTTCATCTATAAAAACATCGATCCGGAGAAGCTCTACAAATGCGTCTCCCTGGTCCATCGCGGGGAGTTGGTTTTGCCCCGGCAGATGGCCTCGAAGCTCTTTACCTCTCCCTACATCACCTCCTCGGCACCCTCCACGAACCATGGTCCCCTGACCCCGAGAGAGCGGGAAATTCTCAGTTGTCTCGGGGAAGGCGCCAGCAATAAAGAGATCGGAGCAACCTTGGGGATCTCGGAGCACACCGTCAAAATCCACCTGCGCCACATTCTTAAAAAGCTCCATCTGAATAATCGCGTCCAGGCCGCTATTTTCGCCCTGAAGGAACGGACCTTGCCGCCGGAGGTACCACCACAGACGGATTCAAAAAGGGAAGGGGCCAATCCAACGATTTAAATCCTTCCCGATCACATCCCGGAGGTTGACTTTCGACGAGGGTCTCCCGGGGTTCTCGTTTTTAAACCCTCACTCATTTGATTCATGGACAACGCCAGCAACGCCTCGGAGAGCGGATCTTGGCAAACATTGCTCCAAGTTGCCAATCGCCTCTTTCAGGCGCGACGATTCAATGAAGTCCTCTACCAGGTCGTCCGCGAAATTGCACACCGGATCGAAGTGGTCCGCTGCTCTATTATTTTCGTCGATGAGCGAAAAGAGACCGCCTACGTTGTCGCGACACACGAGACGCCGGAAGCGAAGCGGATCCCCCTCGATCTAAAAAAGTATCCTGAGATTGTACACGCGGTCCACGCCCGGGAACCGATCTTTATCCCCGATGTGTTGAGTCATGCCATGTTGGCTCCCTTCGAGGAGGTATTGCGGGGAGTCTCCCTCGGTTCAATTCTGATTCACCCCCTGATCCAGGAAGAGAAGGTCCTCGGGAATCTGATCTTGAGGATCTCGGGCGCCCGAACCTTTACACCGGAGGAGCTTCAGTTGACGGCCTGGGTCGCTCAGCTGGCGCCGGCCGCCATCCGAAACGCCCATCACTACGAAAGCCTTCTCCAAGAGAAGAACGACCTGGAACGGCTGGCGATGATCGATTTTCTGACCGACACCTACAATCACCGCTACTTCAGCGCCCGGCTGGAGGAAGAGTTCAACCGGGCCGTTCGCTACAGCCTCTCCCTCTCCTGTATCTTGCTCGATATCGACGATTTCAAATGGGTCAACGACACCTACGGCCACCGGCGGGGAGATACGATTTTAAGAGAGGTGGCATCGGTGATCAAAGGAACGATCCGGAAGACCGATTTCCTGGCGCGATACGGGGGAGAGGAGTTTGTCATCATCCTTCCTCAGACCGATCTGGCCGGCGCTTATCAAGAGGGAGAGCGAATCCGTCAGGCGGTTCGGAGCCACTCTTATGGCGAGACGAATCAAACGAAAAGGATTACCCTCAGTCTCGGTGTCGCAGCCTTCCCCGGCCGGACGATCGCGACAGTCGATGATCTGATCCGGGCCGCCGATTCGGCCCTCTACCAAGCGAAGCGCCAGGGAAAAGACCGAACCGAGGCGTTTGTCGCCCCCGTCTAACCAGCCCCTCTCCTTCTGATGCTTTCCAACAAGGAGGCCGGCTTAAACTTCGATGAGACCCGATTGGTTTCGAATCAAGAAACGCAACCGCTCCCGCCAAAGGGGATTCCGAAGCGCATGAAGGTGATATTGACCCGACTCCCGAATCGACATCTTGATTAAGAAGAGCGGAAAGAGCTGAGAGAAAAGCCGCGGGCTCAATTCCCATTGAAAAAAGAAACGGACCATGAGATCTTGAATTCCCCGCCGGAACCAATGCTCCTTGAAAAAGAGGTTCTCGAAAGAAAGCAGGGGGTCCCCCTCCTCTTTTCCGACCGGGAGGGAAGAGAGAAAGAAGAAAAGATCATCAAACGGCGATCCCTTTTTTTGGGAGAAGCTCCAATCGCACATCGAGAGGGAAGCGCCGTCGGTCAACATGTTCCCAAGCCAAAAATCACCATGCTGGCCGGTGATCGGAATCGCCGTTCGCTTCCATTCTTCCCAACCTTTTGAATGCTCGTTCAAGAAATGCGCTTCCGAAGCATCGACCGGATAGAGCGAGCGATACTGCTCGATCGGTCCCCTCACCTCTTCTTCAATCCAACTTTCGGTGACCTCCACCGTCCCCTCCTGCGTCTCCTTCTGAAATTGCAGAAGCCAGGCGAGAACGCTCTCGAGCATCCTGTCGATCTCCCTTTGGTGCGCAACCCCTTCATCAGGTTTCACCACAGCGGGAAGGCTCTTCCCCTTGAGTCCCGTCTCGACGAAGAGAAACCGCCCCGGATCTTCCCGGCTCAAGAGCGGCTTGGGAATGGTCGCTCGAAACGTCGGCGTAAGCCGATGGTAGAAGTAGAGCAGGTTTTCATACTCCTGCGTCAGCATCGAGGTGGTCTGGTGATCCCGGGAAACCTTGACCACCCATCTCGGCGTGGAGCCGTTCTGATCGAAGAGCAAGAAGACCACCGGTTGTGCGGTGGGGTTTTTCTTCGAACCGGCCGTCTTGGTAAAGTAGAGGGCGCGGGGGGGGAAAAAAGGAATCTCCCAGCGAGGTCCGTTTTCAACGATCACTTTTTCGATTTCTTTAAGCATAGGGTCCTTCCTTCCAAGCAATGATGCTGAAATGAGGGGAGAAGAAAGAGGTGACGCCGAGCGATGTCCCCATGAGAGCGAGCTTCTTCTTGATTTTTCCCAAGCGAGAGCTGGGGGAGATGGCGTGGTTCAGATAAAACCGCAGCGGCGCGGGATGATCGAGCGACACGAGCTCCACCGGCCGGTTGTATCCCGGGACCGGCATAAAGAACTGGTTGTCGACGAACCCCGACTCCTCCAGAAGCTTTCGATAGCCTCCCTTCCCGTAGGTGTAGGTCCGATAGCTGCTGTAAGCGCGGCTCACCCGGTAAGGCTGCTTGATATAAAACCGGCAGCAGAGATCGGCCATCCAACGGGGCATCAGGCTGGTGTACTTCAATCCGCTGTGATCCTTTTCACCTAAAAAATTGTCGAAGCCGAAGCGGTTTTCAATCCCGATGTAGACCGCTCCCCCCGGCTTGAGCAGTCGATGGAGCTGCTCCAGGAAGCGTTTCTGAAGGACCCGCGGATTTTCGTTGTAATCGGCCAATCCGACCCATTCCAGATAGCCGTTCACGATGATGAAATCGAATGTTCCCGGCGCGAAGGGGAGGTTCAGCCCGCTGGCGATCGCCACCTCCATGTTGTCGAGCCCTTCTTGTGCCCGGCGGGTTTCGATGAATTTGGCCCGTTCCGCAATCAGTTCCACCGCCGTGATCGAGCCGCAGTGCGGTTGCAGGCCGAAGGAGATCGTTCCGAAGCCGGCCCCGACATCGAGCACCTTCGAATGGGGAAGGAGGGGAAGCACAAAACGGAAGTCGGCCCGCGCCTCATCGGTCATATAATCATAGATGCTCGGATAAGCCTTGGCGACCTTTTCATCGAGCGCCTTCTTCCAGCCGGCTTTCCGGGCCAGATCGTTGATTTGGATCATCTCTTTTTCGGGGATCTCTCCCCAATAATAATCGCTGGCCGCGAAACAGGGTATCCCATCGACCTCCTTCCAGGTAAATCGGCACTCTTTGCAGGAGAGGGCGCCGTCGTGCGGAAGGGGATGGAAGCAATGAGGGCAAGCCAGTGTCGATTCTTTCCGGATTCGTTGGGTTGCCGGTAACGGCAGGTCTTTCTTCAATGCGCTTTGAAACATCTCGATTACCTCATGGAATATGTGCGCGATTTAGGAGTGAGGAGAACGGAGTTCCCTCTCGTCGCAAGACGACCTCCAGATCGAAGGAGCTCCGTTCATGAACAGGAACGGTAATTTGCAAGGAGTGTACCGGTCTATTTACAAAGTTTTAACATTCCCTTTACAGGCAGGGCCGGCCCGGCCGATTGGAAAGAGAGCGAGGCTTGCATTTATTTTGCATTTTATTGCAATTTGATTATAATGATTCGGTTTGTCGGAAGGGGCCGACGGGAGAGAGATGCTCTACTATATTTTATTCAACACATTCCTGGTTGCGCTCGGCTGCGTTCTTCCCTGGATTCATCCCGGTCTGTTCGTCGTCGGCCTTCGGGGAATCGACATGATCGATGGGAAAATTGCCTTGGGCCTGGCTCTAATTGGACTTCTTGCAGCCTCTTACCAGCTTCTCCAGAAAAGGGGGCGTTTTTACTGGGTCTATGGTCTGATCGGCTTTTTAATCCTGATGATTGCAACGCTCGACCTATACACCTTCTACCAGAATCGCTACCCAATCGGCCCGGGGATTTACCTGGTTGCCCTGGGAGGGCTTCAACTCACCGGCGCCTACATCCTCTTTTTACTTCGGCAGGGGAAAGGGGCCTCTCCCCCGCCATAAGCGCGCACTCACACAGATCTTCCCCCCTGTTTATTCCGGCTGATCAATCTGGAACGTATCAATCACCGCCCCGGTGATATCGATCGCTTTCAACCTGAGTGTATTGGCAGTCACATCGACCGAGACAAATTCATGGGTCGCGCTTGAAATCACGGTCCGCGCATTCCGCCCCACCGGATAAAGCGGCGCTCCCCCCCCGCCGGTCACGACGTAGGTCACCCCATTGATCGGAACGGTCCGCTCATAGCCGTGGGCATGGCCGTTGAACACCAGATCGACGCCGTATTGCTCGAAGAGGGGAACCCAGTGTGATTGAACCGAGGGGGTGTCTCCATATTCCGCGCTGCTGAAGGCGGGGTGATGGAAGTAGACGATCTTCCACCGGGCGGGGGCCTTCAGCGCCGTTTCCAGCCATCTCTTTTGCGCCGGGTCGGCCACTTTGTTGCTGTCGAGGCCGATGACATGCGTCTCCCCCCAGAAGAAGTCGTAGTAGAAATTCCCCCGAGGAAGATAGAAATTTTGTTTAAACGGTTTTCCGCCATCGGTCACGATATCATGATTGCCGGGGACCGGGAAAAAGGGAAGATGGTCGATCAGTCCGGCATACGGTTGAAAGTAGCCCCGATCATACTCGGTATCGGCCCCTTTATCATAGATGACATCCCCCGCGATCAGGGCGAAGTCGAACGACCGGCTTTTCATCACCTCCGCCAAACGCTTCTGATGGACGCTCCCCGTTCCGCTGTCGGCGAACGCGATAAAGGAGGTTTCGCTCCCCTGCGCCGGCGCGGTGGTGAAGGTGGCGACCGGCCCGAAGCGCTCCCCGTCGATCGCGACCTCGTAGGAGTAGGTCGTCTCCGGGGTGAGACCGGAGAGAAGGGCGAAGTGCTGGTCTTGGACCGTCCGATCGGTCAGGGCCTCGTTGCGCTCCTCTCCCGGTCCCCAACGGACCGTCCCGCTGGGGCTGCAACGCCAGGCGATCACCGCCGATTGGGAAGAGACCCAAGCGAGGTAAGGCCGCCGGGGAGAGGCGCTGCAGATGATCCCTTTCGGAAGAAGGGAAGAGACCGTGACCGTCGCCTCTCCTTTCAGAGAGGGATCGGATCGGCCGGTCGCCGTCACATGGTAGGTTCCCGCCGCCGTCGGGGCGGTGTATTCCCCTTCTTCCGTAATGGCGCCGCCCCCTTGCTCCCGAACACTCCAGAAGAAGGTCTTGTCGGGGGCCTCCGTGACCTCCGCGGAAAAGCGCGCCTTCCCGCCGGGGCCGAGAAACCGGGCGGCCGGCTGGACCCGGATCGCCCCCTGCGAGATCACCGTCACCTCCGTTGCAGCCCATCGGGCTTCATCGCTCCGGGAGGTTGCAATCAGATGATAGGTACCGGGCCGGGCGGGGGCGGTATAGATCCCGTCGTTCGTAATCGATCCCCCCGCCTCCCCTTCCTCAATACGCCACGCGACATTCGACTCGATCCCCTCCGAATCGGGGAGGGTGTCGGTCGTCGCCGAAAAATGCTGCTGTCCGCCGACCGGCAGACGGGCCCCCTCCGGTTGGATCGAGAGCGATCCCGGCGACGCGGGAAGATCTTCGGCCGGCGTATTGACGGGGGGCGCGGAGGGAAGCGCTGCGGAGGGAACGCTTTCTTCTTCTCCTCCTGCTCCTCCTGCTCCTCCTGCTCCCCCCCCTCCCCCGCACCCGACGACGAGAAAGAGCGCCGCAACGATGGAAAGGATTGACATGAACCGTGCATTGGATAAAAACCTGCTTCTTTCTTTCAAATCTAAATACATCCTAAATCCCAGATAAAATGATTTTATAAAAATGGAGCGTCCTGAGAAGGACGCTCCAGAATGGACCGGATCGAGCCGCCGAGAAGGGAGATCCCCTCCCCGGCGGGGACGCCGTCGGTCATGCCCTCTTTTTCCCGATTCTTCTCCAGAGGGAGCCCCAGAAGGGGGAAGAGAAGATCAAGAGAAACGGAATCGCCTGGCGGAAATCGGTCGGCCCGGCAGTCCGGTTCAGGCTGCATCCCCCTCCGCCGCCCCCCCCGCCGGAGGAATCGTCCTTGATTGCCGTGGTCGCATTCGGGCCGACATTGCCATTGTCCGAAAACGGTCCGGCGTCGGGAGTGGCGCCGGCGATCCGCGCAGCCATTTTTTCGCGGGCATCGTAGAAATCGAGCGGGTCCCGATTCCAGGTGTAGGTGTTCGTCACCACGAGCGCCAGCTGCTCATTGGCATACGCTTCCTCTCCCATCGTTTTTAGAAGATGAAGATACTCATAATCTTCCATCCCTTCCCGAAGGAGCTTTAAGCGGATCGACTCAATCGGGATGTGCTTCGTCCCGCCGATTTTGCTCGGCTTGCCGGGATAGTAGAGGGTGCCGTCGCCGTTTCCGCCGAAGTAGTGCTGTGTCCGCCAGGGATCGGCCTGGCCGAAGGCGTAGACCATGTCATAATAGAGCTCGCCCTGAATGTTGTATTTAAAGCTCATCCACTGCATAACCCGGCTGAACGTGGCCGGCAGATCGATCATGAAGCTTGGCCAGTCCATATGATAACCCTGCCGATCGTGTGTTCCGCCGCCGACAATGCCGCAGCCATGGGAGCCACAGGCCTGATACCACCAGACCTCCTGGCCGTATTTGCTTCTCTGGTTGCCGACGGTGGCCGCGCCGCCGGGGACCTCGCTTCCCGGCTCCCGGCCGTTCGGCTTGTTGTCCATAAACCGGATCGTCGGGATAAAAAGATCGATCACATCGGCCGCTCCCCCTTCAGTAGCGTTCTGGACGCTGGTGGTCACGGATGCCTTCAGATCGGGATCGGCCTGATGGAGCGCGTTGGCGCGGCGTCTAATCGATGCCCATTCCGAGGCTGAGTTCGGCTCATCAAGGGTATATTGGAAAAGCCGGTCGAACCATCCCTTCGCCTTGAAGTGCTGCGCGTATTCCCGCAAGAAAGCGACATCTTCCCGATGGTTGAAGTCGCGCGTCTGAATGGTGGTCTGTCTGTTGCCCGGAAGCTTGCCCCCGGGGAGGGAGACCGTTCCGTCGAGAAAAGGACCGAACGCGGCATCGAACGGCTCCCAATTAATCTTTCCGGCCCTCATTCCCCCCAACGTCTCCGGGGAGAGGAGGTAATTATCGGAAATCCGATGGAGGAGGTTCGCTTTGGAATACATCTGACTCAGCTCCAGCGCAACGCTGCCGGGGAGACCGTGACCGTTCGGGATAAGGCTGTGATCGATTGAGTAGGCCGACTTCAGCGTCGAAACCGAGGGGAGCGCAAAATCCCAGACGGTCAGTTTGATCGGAACGACCAGCGGGCTCTGCCCGGTCGCCGTGACCGTCGCCGAGCCGGTGTAGATGCCGGCGGCGGCTGTGGGAGGAATATAAATTTCAATCCAGATCGGCTGGTTCCTTCCGGCCGCCACGTTCAAGGGGAAGGCATTGCGGACCTCGCCGACATATTCATCTTTTTTCGGAATCAGCGCATCGGGCCACTCCCCCGTCGCTCCCTGGAGGGTCGAGGGGGTCGTGACGTTGATGAAGGCTTCTTTATAGATCATGATGCGGTCGGCCGGGATCGTGTTGCCGCGGCCGTCGGCCAGATCGCTCACATTCACATCAACCCCCGAAAGGGCGCCATTGCCCGCCGTCACCACGAGTTGGAACGATTCGAATTCATTTCGCGCCCCCTTCATCTCCGCGGAGACCTGATCGGTTTTCGGGGGGGTATTGGGACGGATCTTCACGGTCGCATGGTCGGTCCAAACGGTCATGGCATTGGCCGCAACGGCCGTCGCGAATAAAATCATAAAAAGGTGAAATACAATGTGGGTGATCGGCGAAAAGCGCTTCTTTGTTTCCATGTCTCCTCCTTGCTGCGTCGATGACAATCGATTTCAAGCCGAAATTGCCGAACGATCTGAAATGGACAATCTTGGCTCGATCGAGGTGGCAGCCTCTCTCCCAGTTAGACAGAGAGGTCCGTTTTTGAAGAGGCGTCCCCTCTCAGCGAGAAAGAACGCCTTTCACGGGGGTAATTCGCTTTTTTTTGACGAGATATTGAGGGGGGAAAAAGGAGTGGATCGATTGCGTGGTTCGTTGAATCATCAATTGAATCATCATGGGCTGCATTTCTCCATGGAGGACTCGATGAGGGTTCGGATGGTCGGCACCAGGGTGCGGACCATCTCCTCTTTGGCCAGGAAGGTCACACCGAGCATCTTCGCCTGCCTAATGAGGTTTGGATTTTCAGGGATCGTCAACGCCAATAATCGGCTCTCAGGCGCCTGCATTTTGAATTCTTTCCAGATCTTCGTTGCGTGTCTCCCTGATGAAGCGAAATTAACGAGAATAATGTCGGGCTTTAACATCTCCAGGGCCATGACCGCCTCGACTTCGCTTCTCGCCTCCCAGACAATTTCGATATCCGGGGCGGTCCTCAGGAGACGCCGAAAGACCTGGATAATCCCTTCGTACTCTTCGACAATGAGCACTTTGATCTTTTTCAAACCAACCTCGTGACGTGGTAACAGCTTGCCCTAATCGGTTTGCAAGCCTACCAGATCTGGTTCAAATGACCATTGGGAAACGGCCCTAATTTACCTAAAAAAAGAGATGGACTGTGGTGTGGAGAAGGATCAAAAAAGATCGGGAGAGACCCGAAGAATGGAGAAAACAGTGGAAAGACAAAGGAAGGGAGGAAGCCCGGAACCTATTGAAAGGGCTTAATTAAGTGATTTGCAATTCATCTTCTGAAGCGCTCTTCTTGCTTGCCCAGGGGGAGTCGGCAACCCAGCCGAGGAGATCGGCCGGCGAGACCGGCCGGCTGATGTAATAACCCTGCGCCGCATCACACCCCAAGGCGACCAGCCGGTCGTAAATTTCCTGCGTCTCAATCCCCTCTGCGACAACCTTCAGACCGAGATTGTGGGCGAGATCGATGGTCGATCGGACGATCATCGCATCGTCTTTTTCGACCGCCATCTCTTTCACGAACGACTTATCGATCTTGATCTCATCGACCGGAAGCTTTTTGAGGTACCCCAACGACGAGTAGCCGGTTCCGAAGTCATCGATGGAAAGATGGACCTCCATCTTGCTCAGCTGATTCAAAATTTCCATCGCTCGGGTCGGATCGGCCATGATGACGCTTTCGGTGATCTCAAGATGGAGCCATCCCGGTCCGAGGTCGTATGCTTGGAGCAGGCGCGCGACCTGATCGGGGAGTTGGGAATCTTGCAGATTCCGGGCGGAAAGGTTGACCGCGACCGATAACTTCAATCCGGCTTGGTGCCAGGCATGACACTGCGAGAGCGCCGCCTTGAGGACCCAGAGGGTGAGCGGTTTGATCAGCCCTCCCTGCTCCGAAAGGGGAATGAATTGATCGGGAGGGACGGTTCCGCGGGAGGGATGTTGCCATCGGACCAACGCCTCCACCCCGATGATCGACCGGTTCCGAAGGTCGATCTTCGGCTGGTATTGCAGAAAAAGCTCGTTTCGATCGATGGCATGGCGCAGGTCCCCCATCAAGATCAGATGGCTGGAATTGTGCCGCTCGTGCTGCGGGGAATAGACGGCATATCCCGTGCTTTGCTGTTTTGCTTCGTACATCGCCATGTCGGCCCGGCGCAGGAGCGTATTGGCATCGTCGCCATGATCCGGGAAGAGGGAAATTCCGATGCTGGTCCCCACTTCGAGCGACAGGCAGTCGACAACGAACGGGGTTAAAAAATATCTCAAAATCTTTTCCGCGGTCAGGATCGCCCCGTCGAGGCCGATCGAGAGCAAAAGGACGGCGAATTCATCTCCTCCCAGCCGGGCGACCGTATCCGATTCACGAAGGACCTCGCGCAGGCGGGGCCCCACCTGCTGCAGCACCAGGTCGCCGTAATGATGGCCCAGGATGTTATTGATCTCTTTAAACCGGTCGAGATCCATGACGAGAAGGGCGAGTGTCTTTTTGTCACGCTTCGCCGCGAGGATCGCCTGCTGGAGGCGGTCCTGAAGGAGGGTTCGGTTGGGGAGGTCGGTCAAGGTATCGTAGTAGGCCAGATGCTGGACGGCCCGCTCGGTCCGTTTCTGTTCCTGCCGCAGCTCTGCCTCTTTCATTTCCCGCGCCACCGCGGGAACCAGCCGCGACAAATTTCCTTTCAGGATGAAGTCATGGGCGCCCGCCTTCATCGTCGCCACGGCGGTCTCTTCCCCCTGGGAGCCGGTCACGATAATACAAGGAAGATCGATTCCGCTCTCTTTCAAAACGGCCAGAACGCCCGGCGCGCTGAAGTGGGGCATGTTGTAATCGGTGATGACGAGGTCCCAGCTCTGTTTTCGGAGGGCGGCGCGCAGGGCGGACTCCGTGTCGACCCGCTCGGAGTTGACACGGTACCCGCCGCGTTCCATCTCGCGCACCAAGAGCATTTTGTCTTCTTCCGAGTCCTCGATAAACAAGACACGGAGGGGGCTTCCCATCGCTGGTGACCTCCTTATTATTCAGCGGCGCTTCACTTAAAAGGGGACCCGACGGTCCTTATTGGCGAACCACGCCAAGCGTGTCGCTCGACCAGATCCAGGTTCTCCTTAAAGGGTCAGTAAATGATATCAGGAGGTATGTTGGAGCGGCTGAAGCGTGGCGTTTGTGGTCAGGAATTGAACTTTAGTATATCGTCCGGTTTTTCTACTGTCAATGAAGGGAAGCATGGGGAGAGCCCGTCCGCATAGGAATGTCGATCGGAAGGGCCGGTCGGTGAGGCAGGGGTTCAACATGTTGAACCCTTACAGAAGCTCTCATTGCCTGATCTGGCATCGAACGCGTATCAAGCCGCCTTGGGTTGAAGTCGCCGTTGATACGCTTCGGTCGTGATCAGCTCTCTGAATTTGGTCAGGGGGATCGCCCAGCACTTCTCCAGCGCCGGGATGTCGACGCTGTAGCCGACTTCGTTGAACCAGCGATACATCACCGCCGCATCATGCCCGAACCGCTCCTCCGCCTCATCGATCGGAAGGGGCTCATACTGAATCGGCACGCCGATTTCCTTGCCCAAAAGTCCGAGCGCCTCCGGCATCGTCAGCGCATCGCCGGCCAGATCGATCTCCTGCCCGAGGAACTCCTTCGGCCGGATGAAGGCGGCCGCGGCGAAGGCGCCGATATCGTCCAGCGCAATCATCTGGAGCGTTCGGTCGGCGGCGAGGGGAAGAACCACCTTTCTCTGTTGAATCGCGGGAATCATCCAAGGAGCGGTGAAGTTCTCCATGAAGAAGACCGGCCGGAGGATCGTCGCCGGAAGACCGCTCTCCCGGAGATGCTGCTCGACCCGTCGCTTCGTCTCAAAATGAGGAATCCCGGTATTTTTATTCGCGCTTCCGACAGAGCTGAAGACAAGATGGGCGACCCCCGCCGCTTTGGCGGCATCCACCATCTCGATCCCCTGCCGAACCTCCGCTTCCAATCCCGCCTCAAAAGGGGTCGTAACGAGGAAGACCTTTTGGACCCCCCGCAAAGCCGGCTTGAGCGACGACTTGTCGGTGAGATCGCCGGCCGCCACCTCGGCCCCCAACTTCTTCAACGCATCGGCTTTGGCAGGGTGCCGAGTCAGCGCGCGGACCTTTTCTCCCTGCTGCAACAAATACCGTGCCACAATCCCTCCCTGCTGCCCCGTCGCCCCTGTGACAAGAATCGATCCTTCCGCCATGGTTGCCTCCATGAATAGTTCGACTTATATCCTTGCGGACTCGGGTCGAATGGCTTAAGGCGCTTCCGCCGGAACCACCTCCAGCCGCTGCCGCTCGATCCCGCGCAGAACCGCCAGGATCGCCCTGTCGCCGATCGGCCACTCCGCCAGAAATCGGTGGAGATCATCGACACTCATGACGATCCGCTCGTTGATCGAAAGAATCAGATCCCCTTCGCGAAGGCCGGCCCGCGCGCCCGGTCCGCCCGGCTCCACGGAGATCACCTCCACGGCATGGGACTGATTTAAGTGGAGGGCCCGTGTCAGCCGTCGGTCCAGCGGTCGTTGCTGGCCGCCGATCGCCAGGAGGCCGCGCCGGACGCGGCCGTGCCGGAGCAGCTGCGGGATGACCCACTTCGCAGTGTCGATCGGGACGGAAAAACTGATCCCCTGCGCCATCCGGATGATCGCGGTATTGACCCCGATCACACGGCCGCGCGAATCGACCAGCGGTCCGCCGGAATTGCCCGGATTGAGCGGAACGTCGGTCTGGATGATCTCTTCAATTAAACGCCCGCTCACGCCGCGCAACGATCTTCCCAGGGCGCTGACAACCCCGGTCGAAACGGTCGATTGGAATCCCAATGGGTTCCCGATGGCGATGACAAGCTGGCCAACCCGCAGCGAACGGGAGTCGCCGAAAGAGGCATAAGGGAGGCCGAAGGCATCGATCCGGATCACCGCCAGATCGGTCGAGGGGTCCTCGCCGACAAGGGTCGCCCCAAATTGACGGCCGTCGGTCATCATCACCTCCAACCGGCTTGCCGTATGGACCACATGGCTGTTGGTCAAGATATAACCGTCCGGCGTGAAGATCACCCCGGAGCCGGCCCCGGTCATCTCCAATTTCAGTCCGCGCGCCGATCCGCCGATCATCACGCTCACCACGGCGGGTCCGACCCCATCGACGACGTTGATCACCGCCCGCGAATAGGCATCGAGCAGCTCCAGATCGGAGCGCTCCATCGGATCGGCGGCCGGGTTCCCGGCGCCGGCGACAGGGTGCGGCCCTTTTCCATCCTTCTCTCTCACCGTTCCATCCTCGGTTGTTTCATGTTCGGCGGCGACAATTTCTTCTGTCTCAATCATCATATCCTCCTTCTTCTGAAGGGGTCAATGTGAAGCGCTCTTAACGTTTGGAATTTACGGCGCGCTTTGCGGGTTCATCTCCCAGATCAAGAGCTCCGCGCCGGAGGCTGGATCGGCCGTGACGGCGGGTGTCCCGGCGGCGGTCAGCCGGACCGCATCCCCTTTTTCGAGCCTCCCCGCCCCTTCCAACGCAACCGCTCCCTTTGGAACAAAGAGGTGAAGATAGGGGGCCTCCGGAAGGCGGACCGACTCTCCCGGTTTGAGCCTCCCTCCCCAGAGGACCGCTCCCTTTTGGCGGATCTGAATGGCCGCCTGATGTCCTTTTCCAGATGCGATCGGGACCAGCCCGCCGCGATCGAGCTCGCGATTGATGTCGAGCTGTTCATACGATGGATCGATCGCTTCGGTGTCGGGAAAAACCCACATCTGAACAAGATGGACTTCTTTATCGCCGCTCGGGTTCATCTCCGAGTGCCAAATCCCCCGCCCCGCGCTCATCCGCTGCGCCAGCCCCGGATAGATGATCCCGGCATTTCCGAGGGTGTCTTTGTGTTCCAATTCCCCGTCGAGCACCCAGGTAACGATCTCCATGTCCTGATGCGGATGGGTCTGAAAGCCGGTGCCGGGCCGGACGATGTCGTCGTTATTGACCAAGAGCAGCCCATGGTGGGTGTTCTTCGGATCGTAATGATGGCCGAAGCTGAAGCTGTGGCGAGACTCCAGCCAGGGGATCTCGGTCTGAAACCGCTCTTTGCTCCGTCGAATATCGATGTTCGTTCGAATCATTTTTTCCCTCCTTTGGGGGCGGGAGGTGTCGCATCCTTGCCTCCTGCTCCCGTTTGGATCTCTCCTTCCGATCCCTTCCCCAATTTTTTGCAGAGCCGGCCGAGCGCCTTCTGTTCGGTCTCGGTCAACACCTGCATCTCCCGGACCAGGGCCTCCAGATGTTTCGGAAAGATCTTCTGTATCAGTTGCCGTCCCTCCTTGGTCAGATGGAGGGTGATAAATCGGCGATCTTCTCCCCGCTCCCGCCGGACGAGCCCCCTTCGCTCCAGATTGTCGACGACCATCGTAATATTGCCGCCGCTTCGGAGGAGTTTCCTCCCCAGCTCGCTCTGGCAGAGCGGTCCGAGATGAAACAACACCTCCAGGGCGCCGAACTGGCCGGGGCTGAGCCCGGCGGAAGAGAGGATCGGGCTCAAGCGGGAGGTGAGCGAATCGGCCGCCCGCATCAATTTGATAAAGGTGTCGAGGGCGGTGACTTCTTCCCGTGTTCCGCGATAGTGTGTTCCCATGAACCGCCAGACCAGTATTTTAAATTTGAATCATTTAATATTAAAGTATTAATGAATATAAATCGCCCCGTTCCGGTTGTCAAGGGGGGAGGCCGCTTCACGATATTTAGTGTTTAGAATGTATGAGGGCGACCCGATGGGTCGCCCAAGGGGGGAAGGGCAAGTCACCGCCTCATTTAGATCCCCGCTTTGATTTCAGCAAAAAGCCGCTCCGCCCGCCTGAGATCGTCCGAGGAAAAGGCCTTTCCTCCAAACCGCGCCTCGCAATAAAGCGCGGTCAACTTTCGGACGGCGTCAATCGGCCATCCTTCTTTTCCTCTGACTGTCTCGATAAATTCCAGCGGCGTTTGATCTTCCCGTTTCCGAAGGCCCCGCTTCTCCAACAGCCGAAGCATCCGCTCGTAGACCACCGTCGCCCCGCGCTTCGGCGATTTTCTTCGGATCGATCCGCCCCATCCCCATCCGCTTCGGTAAAGAAGCGCCATCAAGACGACCACGGCCCCTCCCAAGACGAGGGCGAGGACCGGAACGTTCTCGATCGATTGCCGGGCGCGGAAGAGCCACACGCCGATCCCTTCCGAAAAACGGCCCACCTGATCGCGCGTCCCCTCCAGAAGGGCGAACTGATCGCGGAGAGAATACCGGACGATATACCGCTCCCACTTCATCTGCATCCAATCGACATACGCCGCCATCGCCGTCCAGGGGCTCTCGACTTTTTGGCCGACCGACGGCGTCGGATCGAAAGGGAGCCACCGTCCCCCCGAAAAATAAACCTCCACCCAGGCGTGGGCGTCGCTCTGGCGAATCAGATAATACTTTCCGAATTCATTCCACTCCCCCGGCAAAAATCCGGTGACCAATCGGGAGGCGATCCCGATGCTTCGAAGCATCATCACCATCGCCGAAGCGTAATATTCGCAATAGCCTTTCTTTTGGAAAAAGAGAAAATCCTCCAGCGGGGGGCGATCCGACGGGGCCACTTCCAGCGTGTAGGTATACTCCGTCCGAAGATGACGCTCGATCGCCTGCACCTTCTCGAAAACCGTCGGGAAGGGATCGGCGATCTCGTGCGCCAACGCCACGATGCGCGGATCGATTCCGCCGGAGAGATAATATTCCCGAACGTCGGAAGGGTAATCGATCCGCGCGGCCGATTGGTCTCTCTCGGAGGGCAACGCGTGGACCGCCGTGATCTCATATTCGATCCGCTGGCGGGGAACCGCCGGAAGGTAGAAGCTCCCCGGCTGATCCCGCAACAAGGAGGGAAAATTTCCCCGAACGGCCGTCGGCGATCCGACGGTAAAAAGAACGGTGGTGTCGATCGGCTCCAGGAGAATCGTCTTCTGAAAAGGATCGGAGGGGGAAGACTCCGGACCGATTTCGAATCCGCGATCGAAGCCCTTCGGAAGCGCGGTCTTCCGATTGAACGTGTTCTTCCAGGCCTTCCCGTCATAGGCGTCGAACGACATCCCGCGCAGATAGGGGGGCCGATCTTTCTGCCCGCCGGAAGGGATCACCCGCATCACCAGGGAGAGGTCCCGTATCACCGCCCCCATCGAGCCGAGGTCGACCTTCTCGGAAAATCCCGAAATTTTCTTGGGGGAGGCCTGCCCCGTCTGAAAGAGACCGATCCCGATCCGGGGGATGAGAAAAAAGATCAGCAGCGTCGGCAGCAGCGCTCCGACCGAGAGGAGATGAATCGACATCATCAGAGGGAAAGGAACGACCGACCGGAAGGAGCGGGCCGGCATGGCCGGAAGGCGCGACTCTTCTTGCTTCTTCAAGTGTTGGACGACCAGCCCCCAGATCAGCAGCGCGGTCGAAACGACGAAAGAGAGGGCATATCCGAACCCGCTCCCCGCTCCGGAGGCGGCGAGGAGCTGCAAAAAACAGATTAGATAAAGCTGGAGATGGTCTTTCGATTTTTCAAGATGGAAGAGGCGATAGGCCATCAGATAGACAAGAAAATGCATACAGGCCGCGAGAAGCGCCCCGGAGAGCCAGAGGTCGACCAGAAAGATCAGGCAGAAGAGGACCGAGGCTCCCCACCAGAAAAAGGGAGAGAGCCTCACCGGACGGTCGGTCAGAATGAAATAGAGCGACGCCAGAATAAGCCCCAGCCCCGCCCCGCTCCAGGCCCATCCAAATTGGTTGTTGATGATTAGCGCCGAGAAGCAGGCGAGCGCCGTCAAATGGCTCAGCAGCCGGGCCCCTTTATCAAACGGCATCGACCCGCTCCTCTCCGGAATCGATCCCGACAACCACCTCATCGGAGATCGCCGCCACCTCCCCCTCCTCCCATTCGATCCGGATGACCCCCCTTCCGTCCGCCCCCGCGATCGGCATCGGCGCCGGTACCGGCGGAATCGGCTCGGTTAATGCGAGGAGCTTGAAGATCCGGTCGAGATGGGCCGGCCCCTCCCCCGGCGCGACGGTTTGATCGGCCGTCTGAATGGAGACCTTCATTCCGGCCTGGATCATCGCCGATGCGAGGGAAGCGGCCGTTTCGACCGCCCGCTCGAACCGCGCTTCCCATCCATCGGTCCGCCCGGCGGGAATCTGATTGTTCAAGACCAAGAGGACCCCGCTCCCCTCTTCCCGCTCTCGCTCTTTGATGATCCATCGTCCTTGCCGGGCCGAGAGCTTCCAGTGGATCAGCCGGCAGTCGTCCCCCCGCTGATACTCCCTAAATTGATGAAAGGCCGCCGCCTGTCCGTTCCGCTGCGAAGAAATGTCCACCGCCCCGGAGGAAGCGGGAAGGATCGGCCGCTCCGCCGGCCGCGTCTTGGGGTAGACCCACAGCTCCACCGGCTCCCGTTTCGCCGCCGTCTTGACGAAGAACCCAAAGGGAAAAGTGGTCGAAAGGGTGATCCCCTCCAGCCGATAACATCCTCTTTTCGAAAAGGTCATCCGCAACGGCTGAGACCCGGTCGATTGGGGATCCAGGGAGATAAAGTGGGCCGCTTCGGAGGTATACCTCCCCTCCGGCAGGTCGGCGCCCGGCACCGGATCGACGCGGAGCGAGAAGGAGGGAAACCGGCTCTTCTCGTTTCGAAGCCGCACGAGGAGGGAGACCGGCTCGCCCGGAAGGGCGGGGGGGGGCGGATCGGCGGAGAAGGTCAGCCAACGAAGCGATTGTTCGGAGAGAAGCCCGGAGACGATAATGATGCTGAGCATCAGCGCGACAAGAAGATAGAGGAGGTTGTTGCCGGTATTGATCGCGGCAAACCCGATGCCGAAGGTCAGCGCGATAAAATACCACCCCTCTTTGGTCGGCCGGATGGTCCGTGGAAGGTATCTGAAAACGGCAAGGCGGGAAGACATGGCGCGCTCCGTCCGCGAATCAGAGCGGCACCGGAATCGCCCCGAGGATCTCCGTCATCACCGCATCGGCCCCGTGAAGGGCCTGTCCGGGAGAGAATCCTTTCAGGAGAATCCGATGGCTGAAAACCAGGGGGGCCAGCCGTTTGATGTCGTCGGGAAGGCAGTAGCCGCGCCCCTCGACAAAGGCAAGGGCCCGCGCCGCCCGTTGCAGAAAGAGGGCGCCCCGCGTGCTGATCCCCAGCGAGAGCCCGCGATGGTCCCGCGTCGCATGGACAATCGCCAAGAGATAATCGACGAGGCTCTCTTCCAGGGTCACCTGCTCCGCCTCTTTTTGGAGAGAGAGCAATTCGTCCCGCGTCAGGACCGGCTTCACGATTCCGGAGGAAGCGGCGGCTTGCAGCAGGATCGCTCTTTCATCCGATCCGTCCGGATAACCGAGACGGATCCGCATCGTGAATCGGTCGAGCTGCGATTCCGGAAGAGGGTAGGTTCCTTGGTGATCGGCCGGGTTCTGCGTCGCGATGACCATGAACGGATCGGGGAGCGAATAGGTCTGGTTCTCCACCGTGACATGGCCGTCGTTCATCGCCTCCAGCAAAGCGCTTTGCGTCTTGGGAGTGGTCCGGTTGATCTCATCGGCCAGCAGGATGTGGGCAAAGATCGGGCCGGGACGGAACTCGAAGGTATTCTTCTTCGAATCGAAGATCGGCACGCCGAGGATGTCGGAGGGGAGGAGATCACTGGTGAACTGGACCCGCTTGAAGGTGCAGTCGATGGAGCGGGCCAGGCTCGCCGCCAGGGTGGTTTTGCCGACGCCGGGGACATCTTCGATCAAAAGATGGCCCCGGCTGAGCAGGGTGACCACCGCCATCTTGACCGCCTCCGTCTTTCCCTTGATGGCCTGTTCGATATTCTGCCGGAGGGCGAGAACCTGTTCGCGCGATTCCATGTCGAAGAGTGTAACAAAGGGGGTTCGGTGCGTCAATGAAGGGAAGAGGACATCGAACACCGCTCCTGGATCACGACAGGAATCGTAAGACGATCACATTGCCCCCTCTTACGTGAATATGCTAATATCCCCTTTTGTTATGTCTTGGAGCGGGAATGATCTGGGTCGGGTTGACGGGGGGGATCGCAAGCGGAAAAAGCACCGTGTCGCGCCTTTTTCGAGAGGCGGGGGCCTTTGTCATCGATGCGGATGAAATCGCCCACGCCGTTATCCGTAAGGGAGCGCCCGCTTACGCCGGCGTCGTCGAGGCCTTCGGGGCCGCCATTCTTGACAAAAAAGGGGAGATCGACCGGAAGCGCCTCGGAGAGATCGTCTTTAACGATGCGCGCCGGCGTGAGCGATTGAATCAACTCGTCCATCCGCACGTCTACGCGCAGGCGGAGAAGGAGAAGACGGCGATTGCCGCCGCCCATCCCGAAGCGGTCATCCTCTTCGATGTTCCCCTCTTGATCGAGACCGGGGCCCATCGGGAGATGGATCTGGTTATCGTCGTTTATGTCGACCGCGCCACCCAAATCGACCGGTTGATCCAACGCGACGGCCTTACCCGGAAGGAAGCCGAGCGTCGGATCGACGCCCAGATGCCGCTGGATGAAAAGCGCCGATTTGCAGATGAGATCATCGATACCCGCGTGCCGTTGCCGGGGGTCGAAGGGGCGGTCCGATCGCTCTATCAACGGCTGCATGATCGGGCAAGCGCCAAGCGAATTTCTTGACTTCTTTATCCACCGCCGATAAAATGTCGGCAGTTCAGGAGGGAAACAGATTGGGCCGACAGATCACGAAAGCCGTTATTCCCGCAGCGGGGTTGGGAACGCGATTCCTCCCGGCGACGAAGGCATCCCCCAAGGAGATGCTTCCTTTGGTCGACAAGCCGCTGATCCAATATGTTGTCGAAGAAGCGGTGGGGGCCGGCATCCGCGAGATCATCATCATTACCGGGCGCGGCAAACGGGCGATTGAAGATCACTTCGACATCTCGTTCGAGCTGGAGGAGACCCTGCGCCAGAACGGCAAGCTGGAGCTGATGGAAAGCCTGAGAAAAATTTCCGACATGGCCGACTTCTGCTACATCCGGCAGCGGCAGGCGCTCGGGCTCGGACATGCCATTCTCAGCGCGAAGAATCTGATCGGCGATGAGCCCTTCGCCGTCCTGCTGGGAGACGACATCATCGATCATCCTACTTCCGCCCTGCAGCAGATGATCGACCTCTATCAGAAAAATCAGGCGCCGTTGATCGGCATCCAAAAAGTTCCCAAGTCGGAAGTCCGCCAATACGGGGTGATCGACGCTGAAGCCGCCGTCGATGGGCTTTACAAAATTAACGATCTGGTCGAAAAACCGTCTCCCAAGGAAGCCCCGTCCAACCTCGCCGTGATCGGACGCTACATTCTGACCCCCGAAATCTTTGAGCTGCTGGAGAAAACAAAACCGGGGAAGAACAATGAGATCCAATTGACCGACGCCCTCAAAGAATTGGCCCGGCTGCGGAATATGTATGGATATGTCATCCAGGGGAAACGCTTCGACGCCGGTGACAAACTTGGATTTCTCAAGGCGACGGTCGAAATGGGGCTGAAAAACCCCGAGTTGGGAAAAGAGTTTCGGAAATATTTGAAAGACCTCCCCCTCTAAACCGGCCTGCTCCACCGTAAAGACCCCGCTTGCAGAGTCCCACCAACCTGTGTAAAATGACCAGACGATCCTGGTCTGCTTGGTTTCAGCTTAAGAGATCAAGGCAAGATCGATCTCTTTCGTTTTCCCGAGAGATCGACCCTGTCATCCGAACCAACGTTAGGAGTTCCCCGTGTCTTTGAAGGATCAAGAGAAACAGAAACCGGATATCCCCGAGAAGCTTCCCCTTCTCCCCGTCCGGGACATCGTCGTCTTCCCCCATATGGTTCTTCCCCTTTTCGTCGGCCGCGAGATTTCAATCAAGGCGATTGAAGAAGCGCTGGCCGGAAACCGGATGGTCTTTCTGGCGGCGCAGAGGTCGTCGGAAGTAGAATCCCCTGAGCCGGATGATATTTATACCATCGGCTCGGTCGGGACGATCATGCGGATGCTGAAGCTTCCCGACGGACGGGTCAAGATCCTGGTCCAGGGGATCGCCAAAGCACGGATTACTTCGTTCGAGCAAACCACCCCCTATCATACGGTTCGGATCGAGAAGTTGACCGATCCGTCCGCCGAGAGCGGTCTCGAGGTTGAAGCGGCGGTCCGGACGGTCAAGGAATTGATGGGCAAGGTCGTCGCCTTCGGGAAATTCACCGTTCCCGACATCATCTCCGTGATCGAAAACCTCGACGACCCGGGGCGTCTGGCCGACATGATCGCTTCGAATCTCGGATTGAAGGTCGAAACGGCGCAGGAGGTGCTCGAGATTCTCGATCCCGTGAAGCGCCTTGGGAAGATCAGCGACCTTTTGGCCAAAGAGGTCGATGTCCTGACGATGCAGCAGAAGATCCAGGCCGAGGCCAAAGGGGAGATGGACAAGACGCAGCGCGAATACTTCTTGCGCGAGCAGCTGAAGGCGATCCAGAAGGAGCTGGGGGAATCGGATGAGAGGGCCGAAGAGGTCCAGGAATTCCGGAACAAAATCGAAGAGGCGGCGATGCCGGAGAAGGTCGCCAAAGAGGCGGAACGGCAGTTGAAGCGCCTTGAGAAGATGCACCCCGACTCCGCCGAGGCCTCCACGGTTCGAACCTATCTCGAATGGCTCGTGGAGTTGCCGTGGAATGTGGCGACCAAAGATAACCTGAACTTGATTGCGGCCAAAAAGACCCTCGATGAGGATCATTACGACCTGGAGCGGGTGAAGGACCGGATCCTGGAATATCTCGCCGTCCGCAAGATGAATGAGAAGATGAAGGGGCCGATCCTCTGCTTCTTGGGGCCCCCGGGGGTCGGGAAGACCTCTCTCGGCAAATCGATCGCTCGCGCCCTGGGACGCGAGTTTGTCCGGGTCTCGCTCGGCGGGATTCGGGACGAAGCGGAGATCCGCGGACACCGCCGGACTTACGTCGGCTCGCTTCCGGGCCGAATCATCCAGGGGATCAAACAGGCCGGGACGAACAACCCGGTCTTCATGATGGACGAAATCGACAAGGTCGGCATGGACTTCCGGGGAGATCCCTCGGCCGCCCTGCTGGAGGTCTTGGACCCGGAGCAAAATCATAGCTTCTCCGATCACTACCTCGGCGTCCCGTTCGATCTCTCGAACGTCATGTTTATCATGACCGCCAACCAGATCGATCCGATTCCGGCGCCGCTGCGCGACCGGATGGAGATCATCGACATCTCCGGATATACCACCGAGGAGAAGGTCGGCATCGCCCGGAATTACCTGATCCCGCGCCAGCTTTCGGAGCATGGGGTCAAGACAGGCAAAGTGGCCTTCACCGACGCGGCGCTCGATCTGATGATCATGCAGTACACCCGCGAGGCGGGGGTTCGCAATCTGGAGCGGGAGATCGCCAACGTCCTCCGGAAAATCGCGCGCAAGCTGGCGGAGGGAAAAGAGAAGCGATTCAAGATCACCCCTTCCAACGTCAACCAATATCTCGGCATTCCGAAATTCCTTCCCGAAGCGGAGCAGGAAAACGATGAGGTCGGCGTGGCGACCGGGCTCGCCTGGACCCCGACCGGCGGCGATATCATTCGAATCGAAGCGACCTTGATGAAGGGGAAGGGAGGGCTGACCCTCACCGGGCATCTGGGGGATGTGATGAAAGAGTCGGCCCATGCGGCCCTCTCCTACATTCGATCGAAGGAGAAGGAGCTTGGGATCAAGAGCGACCTCTTCGCCAAGAGCGATATCCATATTCATGTCCCGGCCGGGGCGATTCCGAAAGACGGACCTTCCGCCGGCATCACGATGGCGACGGCGCTCGCCTCGCTCCTTACCGGAAAAGCGGTCCGCCGGGATGTGGCGATGACCGGAGAGGTGACGCTGCGGGGCCGGGTCCTCCCGATCGGCGGCCTGAAAGAAAAGATCTTGGCCGCCAAACGGGCCGGCATGAAGACGGTGGTCCTTCCGAAGCGGAACGAAAAAGATCTGGAGGAGGTCCCCCGCCACGTGCAGCGAGGACTCGATCTGGTCTTCGCCGAGCACATGGATGCGGTTCTGTCGGCGGCCTTCAACATGAGGAAGACCCCCTCCGTCATGGCCAAGACGATTACAAAAACCCAACGGGAAAAACAGCGAAAGCGGGCGCGAATCGCTTCTACGGTCGCGACGGTTTAAACATCGGCTCGGCGCCCCGCGTCCAGCCCGGAACAGGACATGGACCTCCGTCAACTTGGTGAGTTCGGTCTCATCGACAGGATTCAAAAGCGCTTTCCCCCTCCCGCTTCAACCGTTCTCGGCATCGGCGACGATGCCGCGGCGATCCTCCCCTCCAAGAAACAGCACCTTCTTCTCACCACCGATACGCTGATCGAAGGGGTTCATTTCGACCCCGCCTTCTCGACCTTTCAAGAGGTCGGCTATAAATCGGTGATGGTCAATATCAGCGACATTGCGGCGATGGGGGGAACCCCCCGTTATATACTGATTTCACTCGGCCTGACCGGCCGCCAGACGGTCGAAGCGATCGACCAACTCTACAAGGGGATCGAAAGAGCAAGCCGCGAAACGGGGCTCGATCTGATCGGCGGAAACATCGCCTTTTCCACCGGACCGTTTTTTATCTCCCCGACCGTGGTCGGCGAAGTTCCCAAAAAGGAGATGGTTACCCGGGCCGGCGCGGAAGTGGGAGATCCCCTCTACGTCACCGGAACGCTGGGGGACGCCGCGGCGGGGCTGGCCTTATTGAAAAAAGGGATCGACACGAAGCCCTTCGGCCGGCTGACTCGGCGCTATCGCGCGCCGCAGGCCCGCTGGCAAGAGGGGTGTCTTTTGGCAAAGGCCCGGATTCCGTCGGCGATGATCGATCTGTCGGACGGGTTGAGCTCCGATCTCGGTCATCTGATGGAACGGAGCGGGCTTGGGGCGGAGATCGACGCCGCGCGAATCCCCCTCTCCCCTCCCCTCCGACGGGCCGCTTTACAAATAGGGGTTGATTCGATAGAGTATGCTTTAAATGGGGGCGAAGATTACGAGCTCCTTTTTTCGGTCCCGGAGCGGAAACTCAAGAAGCTGGAGCTGATGATAAAAACCGGGTTGATCAAAGCATACCGAATCGGTAAAATGGCGCCCCGGCGGACCGGTTTGAAGCTGATCGATCCGAGCGGACGCCGCCGGTCCATTGCTCCAGGGGGGTGGGACCACTTAAAGAAAGGCGAAAAGGGATAAGATGGGCTTGATGGCAAAGGTGAAGGAGCAGATGCGGCGGGTGTTGGGATTGAACGACACCCCGCATCGGACCGCGCTCGCCTTCGGGCTCGGCGTCTTCATCGCCTTTTCCCCCCTGCTCGGCCTTCACTTTATCTTGGCGATCGTTTCGGCGTGGCTCTTCCGTCTCAATCGGGTCGCCATTCTCGTCGGCGCCTTCGTCAACAATCCCTGGACCTTCACCCCGATCACCCTCTCTTCCACCTGGTTCGGGATCGAGCTTTGCTGTAAGACAGATGAAATTCCCCCGATCAGCTTCGAGAATCTGACCTTCTCGTCGATGGGGACACAGCTTAAATCGTACTTCTTCCCGTTCGTGCTTGGATCGACCCTATTGGGAGTGGCTTTTGGGGTGGTTTCTTATTTCGCGATGCTCTGGATGATCGCGCAATATCGGAAGGTGAAAAAACCCGAATCGATCGAGTCTTCCCCCTCTTTATGACATGACGATGGACAAGCAATTCGATCAGTTCCGCGCCTCCCTTCTCTATTGCAACAAATGCGGCCGCGCCATGCCGGTGCGCGAGCGGCTCCTGCTGGTCCTCCCCGACGGAGAGCTCTACGATTACCTCTGCCAGGGATGCGGCAGCTCCCTCGGCTCCAAAACCGAGCGGGCCACCGGCCCGAAGGTTTCCCCCGCAAAGATGCAGGCCCCGCCCCCAGGTCAACAAAGAAGCGCTCCCAAGAGAAAGCGTTAAGCGCCCCGATTCACAGCATGACAGGCGAGGGGCTCAAGATGGCAGAGAGGCTTTCTTCCGTCCTTGCAAACCTGAGAGGAGGAGCAATCCGCCTATAATCAGGAAGGTTGCGGTCAGACGGAGGTGGGCCCTCGGGTTGGGGTCGGTTTCCGGGTGGAGAATCAAACCGGCCAATCGATACGTCCAGAATCCGATGGTAAAGAGGGCGGAGGAGATGAGGAGGTTGTAGTCTCTACGGTCGGCTTTGCCTCCCTTGATCCCCATCCAGATGAGAAATCCCCCGATCAAGATCGAGACGATGCAGGTGAACAGGGTGATGAACCGGTTGGGATCGGTCTCCCACTTCAGAGAAAGAATATAAAGCCGGAATCCCCACGAAGGAAGGATCAGAATCCCCGACACGATTAACAGGGTACGGACTTTCTTGGTCATCTTTGATGATTCTCCAAAATTGATCTGTAGGGGCGTGATTGATCACGCCCACCCGAAGGCGCAATGAATGGCGCCCTTCAAAATACAAAACACCTTGGGGCGCTCTCCCACGTTACCAACGGACAATCTCTCCGCCATCAAACACCTGACCGCTCCGGGCCTGCCGAACGTTGATGAAGATGTTGTTCTCCAGAATCCCCACCCGCTGGGCGATGCTGGCGGCGACGCACTTCAACATCTTCTCGATTGTCTCGGGCGGGTTGAAATCAGGGACCAGCAGATCGACGAGAAGGGGATGGGACTCTTTCGGCTGATTCGGTGCGGTCAGGCCGCCCGCCGCGTAGTGCCACGACTCAAGATATTCCCATGTGACCGTGACATGCGCGATCTCGATCCCCACCTGTTCCGAAAAATCCCGGCTCACCGCCGCCAAGAGGGAGGACATCTCCAGGTCTTCCTCAAAGGGAAGCGATTTGATGTGGATGAACGGCATGGTCGTTTCCAGTGGGATAATCCGGACCGGATCTCGCTTATTAGGAATTCTCTAAATTCAAATTGCCGTCGATGTATTTGAGATTAAACTTGATCAGGTCGATCTGCCAGCGGGCGCCTCTTTTTTCCAGATGGAAATCATAACTGCCGACGAATATCCGGGTGTTCCGGCCGGTTTTGTTCGGAAGATAGTGCATCGCGATTCCATAACAGAAGGCGGTCGCTTCTTTATCGGTGACCCTGACGATGAAATTCCCCGATTGATGATGAATCGCCTTGAGCGGCTTCAGCCCTTTTTTCCAAATGTCGGCAATCTCCTTCGGCGTCATCATCGCCGGCTCGCCCCCGGTCAAGGAGGTTATATCGAAGCGGACCCGCGGCGCAAAACATTTTTTCACCCAAACCCAGTCCCGCTGATCGGTCCCAATGAAGAGGCCGTTGATGGTCTCGATGATCTTTTCTTTTTCAAGAAGGGTTTGTAGGTCGTCCTGCATTGCCTAACTTCTCATTAGTGTGTGGCTCAACCTTAAATGAGTTCGCTATTACGAAGTTCGATCCCATGATCAGCACCTGAGGTGAACCGGATATTGGTCTCCCTTCTAACGTAGTCGTTACAATGCCGCACTCTGATAAGGTTGGAAGAATCCCATTAACAAGGGTCAGAGGTCCAGCTAACAAGAGGCCGGAACCTGTTCTGAGAATTTCCGCCGCATCAAAACTTGTATTCGAGTACTGATTTATCGAACGCCAGCCTTTAGTGAGATCGGAAACTATTTCGGAGAGTCTTGCAACCAAGACTTCCGCATCCGTCGTGGCAGAAGAGATATAGATGCTTCGCCATTCCTCAAGGTAATCCATCAGTAAGGGGTGATCATCATATACTGCTAAACTTTGGAACTCTTCAGCATAGAATGAAGATTCTTGCTTACCATTGAAATGGATACGGCACAGATTAGAGTCAGAAACAACAACATCCCAAAGTAGTTTGTCGCCGGACAATTCTTCCGGAGGCACCCAACGAGAATTTTTCGGGCAGACTATCCACAAATCACTTCTCCTCCAGCTCCTAGAGTTCCATCTGGTTTCCCTTCGGAGTCCATGATCCACGGAGAACCAATCGTACTCATATTCCATTTAAAGAAGACGCCGCCGATTCCGGTCACTCGGTTCATATCAATGCGCCTCAGCCCAATTGGCCGCCACGCCGATATCCACTGTCAACGGCGCCTTCAGCTGAATCACCCCCTCCATCTTCTCTTTCACCTTCTCCTTCATCAGCGGGATTTCGCTTTCGGGAACCTCGAAGATCAATTCATCATGCACCTGCAAGATCATCCGGCTTTTCACCTCGGCTTCCTGCATCCAGCGATAAATGTCGATCATCGCCTTTTTGATGATGTCGGCGGCGGTCCCTTGGAGTGGGGTGTTGACGGCGAGGCGTTCGCCAAGACCGCGGGTTTGGGTGTTGCGGCTGGAAAGCTCGGCGATGTGGCGGCGGCGGCCGAAGAGGGTGGTGACGTAACCCTGCTGGGTGGCGGTCTCCAGCATCTGGTCGATGAAGCGCTGGACCCCTTGGTAGTTTTCAAAGTAGCGGTCGATGTAGCGCTTTGCCTCGGTCTGCGAAACGCCGAGATTCGAGGCCAGACCGAACGGGCTGATCCCGTAAATAATTCCGAAGTTGACCGTCTTCGCGACACGCCGCATCTCGGAGCTGATCTCTTGTTTCGGAAGACCGAAAAGCTGAACCGCCGTCCGGGTGTGGACATCTTCGCCGGTCCGGAACGATTCGATCAACACCGGGTCCTCCGACATATGGGCCAAGAGGCGCAGCTCGATCTGGTTGTAGTCGGCGGAGAGGAGTTGATGCCCTGGCTCGGCGATGAAGGCCTGCCGGATGCGGCGGCCAAGCTCCCCTTTGATCGGGATGTTCTGGAGGTTCGGGTCTTTGGAAGAGAGACGGCCGGTGGCGGCGATCGTCTGGTTGAGCTGCGTGTGGACCCGGCCGGTCTCGGGGTGGATCAATTTGGGAAGGGCGTCGACGTAGGTCGATCTGAGCTTCATAAGCTGCCGGCTGTTTAAGATCTCCGCCGGCAGCTCGTGACGGACCGCGAGCTGAGTGAGCACTTCTTCATCGGTCGAGTAGCCGGTCTTGGTCTTTCGGATCGGCGGGAGGCCCAGCTTCACAAAGAGGATCTCGGCCAGCTGTTTGGGAGAGCCGATGTTGAACTCCTCTCCGGCCAGCCGATAGATCCGCTCGGTCAGATCAACGAGCTTCGCGTCGAGCTCCTTGGAGATCTCCGAAAGAAGATCGGCATCAATCTTCACCCCGTTGCGCTCAATCTCGGCCAGCACCGGGACCAGCGGCATCTCCAGATCGTTGAAAAGCGGGGTGAGCCCCTGCCCATCCAAAAGAGACGGAAGCAGGTCGGCCAGCTTGAGAATGGCATCGGCCCGTTGGCAAAGATAGGGGGCGATCCGCGAAGGCTGCGCTTCGATAAGAGGATGCGCTTTCGCCTCCTTGTCCCCGCCGGCCGCCTCGGTGGCGGTGGTCAGCCGCTCTTTGAGGTATTCGAAGGCGACCGTCTCCAGCGTGTGATCGCGGCGTCCGGGGTTCAGAAGATACGAGGCGATCATCGTATCGAAGGAAGCGTTTCGAAGGACGATCCCGCGCCGGCCCAAGACAATCTCGGCCAACTTCAGATCATGCCCGACCTTGATGATCGACGCCGACTCCAAGATCGTTTTGATCTCCGGCGGGAGCTGCTTTCGATCCTCCAGCGGAATGTAAAAGGCCTCCCCTTTCTCCGGGCAGAAAGCGATTCCGACCCACTCGGCCCGCATCGGCTCCTCGGAAGTAAGGAGCATGTCGACGGCGACCCGCGCTTTCTTTTGAACGGCGTCGATCTCTTTTCCCGCCTCGGTGAGAAGAAGAATCCGGTAACCGTCGGCCATCGTCGGCGGCGGGAGGGTCAGCCCCTTGAGGATGTTCGAAAACTCCATCTCATTGCAGAGGGGAATCAAGCGCTCAAAGTCGGGCGATTGCATTTGAAACCGCGCCGGATCGAACTCGATCGGGCAATCGGTGTCGATCAGGGCAAGCGAGCGGGAAAGGCGCGCCGTCTCCGCCTCCGCCTCCAGCGTCTGGCGAAGCTTCGGCTTCTTCACCTGATCGAGGTTTGCAAGAAGATGTTCGATCGTTCCGAACTGTTGGACCAGCTGAACGGCCGTCTTCTCGCCGATCCCGTTGACGCCGGGAATGTTGTCGACCGAATCGCCCATCAACCCCATGATCTCGACGACCTGGGCCGGCGTCGTTCCGAATTTTTCCAAAATCTCCTTCTCGGTGTAGTGCTTCTCCTTCATCGTGTCGTAGACGGAAACACCGGGGGAGATCAGCTGGAACATATCTTTATCGCCGGTCACCACGACCACCCGATATCCCTGGGCCTCCCCCTTTTTCGCCAAGGTGCCGATGAGATCGTCGGCCTCGAAGCCGTCCCCCATGATCACCGGAATGCGGAACGCCTCGACCATCCGGTGGATGTAGGGGATCTGAAGCGCGAGCGGATCGGGCATCTCCGGACGATGGATTTTATAGTCCTGGTAGGCGGTGTGGCGGAAGGTGGGACCCTTCGTGTCGAAGGCAATGGCAAGGTAGTCGGGCTTTTTGTCCTTGATGATCTTGAGCAACATTTGGGTGAAACCATACACTGCATTCGTCGGAAATCCGGTTGAGGTTGAGAGCTCCCGGATTGCAAAATAGGCTCGGTAAATATAGGAACTTCCGTCGATGATATAGAATGTTTTCTTTGCCATGGAAATCCTTCGGGAAAAAGTTCCACCTATCTTACAACGGCGGTGTGGAGGTGTCAATTTAAGCCGGGTACGTTTATCCGCGGCTCGATCTAATCCAAACGGCGTAGGCGCGCTCCTCCATTGGTAGCATTGACGCTTCCTCTCTTAATTCCTTAATCTAAATATAAAGAGTGTTTTTTGAGTTTCGGACCACTTAATCAGCGAAGGGCCTCTCGACGCGGTGAAGGACAGAACCTAACGCGATGAGGAGGTTGTTCTACCGACGTTTTGGGGTCCTTCGTTCCTCCGTTGTGAATCGATTCGGGCCATCCATTCACTTGAAGCCAAGGAGACCCCCATGAATCCAGCCAGGGTGACGATTCCAAATGAGCCGATCTCCCTTCACGAAGCAACGCTCCCCGGAGTTTTCTGCGGTCTGATCGGGGCCGCTTCAATGGCCGCAGTGGCAATGCTATTTGCCCTTTTTTTTCAGGGCGACCTCTGGCGCCCGATGAAGCTGGCGGCGGCAACATTCCTCGGCGAAGGGGCGATCGGCCCCGGTTTTCAATTCGGACCGGTCTTCCTCGGTCTGGCGCTTCACCTGACCCTGTCGGTGGCGCTGGGAGTCTTCTTTGTCTGGCTAGGAGGTTACCTGAGCGTCGGGGGGGCGATCGCCTGGGGGGTGATCTTCTCCCTTTCCATCTGGGTCATCATGCAATTCGGACTGCTTCCTGTGATGAATCCTTGGCTGGCCGCCGCGCCGCCGATCCCGTTTGCGTTGGCCCATATCGCGTTTGGAATCAGCTTGGGAATCTATCCCCGTTTTCTGAAAGCGGCGGCCGAGGCCCCGGCGGTTCGGCGCAAGGCGGCATGATTTTCGGTTCTATATAAATAAAGGTGGCGGTAGAAATGGTCAAAGGGGTGATTGCAGATGTAGATGGAACGCTGGTCGACAGCAACGACGCCCATGCGAGCGCCTGGCAGGAGGCGTTTCAGGAATTCGGAATCCAAGTTAAATGGGAAGAGATCCGTTGCGAAATCGGGAAAGGGGCCGATCAGCTCCTTCCCCGCTTTCTCACCCCGGAGCAGATCTCCGAGCTTGGAACCAAGATCCATAAGCGGAAGAAAGAGATTTTCAAGAATAAGTATTTCGACCAGATCCGGCCCCTTCCCGGCGTGATCCCCCTCTTCGAGCGGCTTCATCAAGACAAGAAAACCATTGTCCTCGCCACTTCCAGCGGGGGGAGCGAGGTCCAGCACTATATCCGTCTTCTTGGAATCGACCGCTGGGTGCGGGATGTCCTCTCAGGCGATGATGTCGCCCGATCCAAACCGTATCCCGACCTGTTTCATCTCACCCTCGATCGTTTTCATTGGAAATCCTCCGACGCGGTGGTCCTCGGCGACACACCGTATGATGTGGCGGCCGCCAAAGAGATCGGTCTCCCGACGATTGCGGTTTTGACGGGGGGATTTTCGGAGGAGACGCTTCGGAAAGCGGGGGCGGACGAGATCTATCCCGATCTCCCCGCTCTGTTAAAAAATTATGAATCGTCGATATTGGGTGTAAAAAATCGTTCAGCAGCGTAGTTCTTAAGGAGGTATTTTCGATGGCGCGCGCATTTGGAAGAAGGTCGATTATCCCGTCGGTGTTGCCTTCCCGCACCACCATGTTGTTAGCCGGTCTCACCCTCGGCATCCTGTTCGCACCGCGAAACGGCCGGAGCACCCGGACCCTGATCGCTCAGAGATATCATGACTGGATGGATCGAATCAGTGTGTGGCTTGAGAGTCTTGCCAAGAAGACGCGACAGCAGAGCACCCGCGTTCAGGGGGTGGTCTACCAGATGCGGGAGAGGGCGATTCCCGAGGAGATGATCGTCAGCGATGAAATCCTGGCGCAACGGGTCCGAAGCGAGCTGGGGCGCTTTTTCAATACGGCGATCATCGACATCGCCACACAGGAGGGGACGGTGACCCTTCGGGGGAGCATTCCCAGCGATCAGGAAAAACAAGACATCATCGATATGGCCCGAAGGGTCCGCGGGGTCCGCGATGTGATCAACCTCTTTTCATAAGACCGGCCGCCTCCTCCGCCGCTTTGGAAGGACCGATTCTCCTCTCTCCGTCGCGCTATTTGCGCATTGCACTTCAACCCCGGGTCTGCTAAAATGGCTTCCTTCAAGGCGGCGTACCCAAGTGGTTAAGGGAGCAGTCTGCAAAACTGCGATTCAGCGGTTCAAATCCGCTCGCCGCCTCCACTTTTTCCTCAGCCATTTCCGCTGTTCAAAGCTTCCTTCCTCTCCTCCTACAGACCGTTTCCTAATCGCGTCACGGTTCCAAAAGGCCGATCTCTCCGATCATCCGCCGCTATCGCCTTGGGAGGCGTTCACTTAGTTGACAGCCCCCCTTTTTATGCTACGATTTCACAATGAAGAAGAAGCGGAAGAAAGCGCCGAGCGTTCTGATCGCCGATGACAGCGCCTTCGAAGTTGATCAGATCAAGATCATGTTTGAGAAGATGGGCTTCGAGGTCTCCTGGACCTATACCGGCGGCGATGCGATCAAGCAGGCCCGGCGAAACCCTCCCGATCTGATTCTTCTCGACGTGGTTCTCCCCGATATCACCGGACACGATGTCTGCCGGCTGCTGCGCGCCAGCCCCGAGACGATGAACATTCCCCTCATCATGATCACCGTCCGGGATAAAACGGAGGATCTGGTCCTCGGTTTCGAGCAAGGGGCGAACGATTACATCACCAAGCCGTTCGATGCGCGCGAGCTCAAAGCGCGCGTCAACGCCTGCCTCCGGATGAAACAGCTTCAGGACGACCTGACACAGAAGAACGAGGAATATAAGATCCTTCTCAAGAACGTTCAGGAGCTCGCGATGACCGATCCGGTCACCGGCCTCTTCAACCGCCGTTATTTCAGAGAAGTCTTACAGCAGGAGTTCTCCCGCGCGCAACGATACGGCACCCTCTTTTCCTGCTTCATGATCGACGTCGATCACTTTAAACCGATCAATGACACCTATGGTCATGAGTCGGGAGACCGGGTCTTAAACGAAGTGGCGCGCTTGCTTCAGGTCCAACTGCGCGATGTCGATCTGATCGCCCGTTATGGCGGCGACGAATTTGCCGTTCTCCTTCCCGAGTCGGCCCGGGAGAAGTCCCGTCAGGTCGCGGAGCGGATCCGCGAAGCCGCCTACAGTCAAATCCACTCCTTTCTTCCCAAGCGGCATTCAGTGACCCTCAGCATCGGCATCTCCGGATTGCCCGATCCCGGCCTCCAACACCCCTCTCAGGTCATCGCGACCGCCGACTTTGCCCTCTACCGTGCGAAGCGCGCCGGAAAAAATCGAGTCGATATGGCCACCTTTCAGGAGATGGGAAGCCAACCTTCTCCCGAAGAGGAAGAAAAGCTGGATCAGCCCCACTAAAGGTCCCCTTTATTGACTTCACTCCCCTCTTCCGGTTATTTTCTCAACTCAAATGCACAAAGAATGTCGATCCGTTCAGCCGTTCGGGCAGGTTGCAAAAAGAGATCGGTTATGCTATAAATTACGGAAACTACGGGAAAAAATATGTCTATTTTAAAAGTCGCCAAACTGGGAAACCCCATCCTTCGGAGGGTCGCAGCGCCCGTAACCCCGGCCGATTGTCAAGATCCGAACTTCCAAAATTTTCTTGAGGATATGGTCGAAACGATGCGGAAACTCGACGGCGTCGGACTGGCCGCGCCGCAGGTCTTCGAATCGAAACAGATTGTCGTCATCGAAGCCAATGCCAACCCTCGTTATCCGGCTGCCCCCGATCTTTCACTTTTGATCCTTCTCAACCCGACCTTTACGCATCTGTCCGAAGAGAAAGTTGAAGGATGGGAAGGCTGCTTGAGCGTGGAAAACCTTCGGGGCAAAGTGCTTCGCTCGGCGCGGGTCGGCTTGAAGGCATTCAATCGCGACATGCAGCCGGTCGAAATGGAAGCCGAGGGCTTCCTCGCCATTGTCCTCCAGCATGAAATCGACCACTTAAACGGAAAGGTTTATCTCGACCGGATGAAAGATTTCTCCACATTGACCCATCTGGCTGAATTTGAGCGTTACTGGGTGAGAGATCCGGCGGAAGTCGGATAACCATGATCATTTTCTCCCCTTTGTTTTAATCTCCTGTCTCACCGATTCACCGGCAATCACGCAATCATTAATATCATCGAGTAGAATGCGCGTTAAACTGACGGTCCAAAAATTTAACCCCGACGTCGATCCGAAGCCTTACAAAAAGGACTACTTCGTCGAGGCCAGCCGGGGGATGACCCTGCTGACCGCCCTCTTAAAGATCAAGGCCGAGACCGACGGCACCCTCACCTTCCGCGCCTCCTGCCGGGCGGCGATCTGCGGCTCCTGCCTGATGCAGGTCAATGGAAGCCAAAAGCTCGCCTGCAAGCTCCCCCTCAAAGAAGAGCTCGAACACCATGGGAAAATCGAGGTCGGACCGATGGCGAACATGCCGGTGATCAAAGACATGGTCGTTCAGATGACCCCCTTCTGGGAGAAGATCAAGGCGGTCGATCCCTTCCTGATGACGAAGAACGGGGCGGAGGTTCCGACCGAAGCGTTGAAGGATATTCACGAGAAACTGCACAATGCCGACGGCTGCATAATGTGCGGGGCGTGCGTTTCGGCCTGCACCAGTTTCGAAGTCTCCCGCGGATTTCTCGGTCCGGCCGCATTGGCCAAAGCCTACCGCTTTCAGGCCGATCCGAGAGACCAAGCACATCTCCCTCGTCTGGAGGCGCTTCAGGGACCCGACGGAATTTGGGACTGCGTCCGGTGCAACTTCTGCGTGCAGGTCTGCCCGAAAGATGTCCGACCGATGGAGCAGATCGTGCGCCTTCGGCGATTGTCGATCGACGCCGGGTTCTCCGAATCGGTGGAGGCCAGACACATTACCGAGTTTGCCAAAGTGGTCGGTGAGGAGGGTCGGCTGAACGAGACGCGCCTGCCGATCTTAATGACGTGGGGAAATATCCGAAAGATGCTCCGAATCATTCCGCTCGGGATCAAGATGTTCTTGCACGGGAAGACGCCGTTTCCCTTCAAGCGCGTCCCGGGACGTGATGAAGTCCGGGCCATCTTCAAACGTTGGGAGAAAACGAAATGAAGTACGCCCTCTTCCCAGGATGCGCCTCCAAGGGAGCCACCCCCGAGCTCTACACCTCCACCATGAAAGTGGTCGGACGCCTCGGTCTCGACATCGTTGAGCTTGAAGCGTTTAACTGCTGCGGGGCCGGCGTGATCAGCGAAGCCGACCCGGATCTCGCCTACACCCTCAATGCCCGGACCCTCGCCACCGCCGAGAAGATGGGGATCAACAATGTCATGACGATCTGCGGAACCTGCCAGGGGATCCTGGGCGGGGCGAACAAGAACTTGCAAGAAGACGAGGTCCTGCGCGAACGGATCAACCGGGCGCTCAAGGACGCCACCGGGCTGGAGTACCACGGAACCGTCGAAGTGAAACATCTTCAGTGGATTTTGATCAAAGATTTCGGCTTGGACGAGCTGAGCAAGTTTATTACCCATCCTTTGAACGTATCGATCGCGCCGTTCTACGGCTGCTATATTTTGCGCCCTTCTCGCGCCACCGGCTTTGACGATTGGGAAAATCCGACCTCGCTCGAGAAATTGATCCGAGCTGTCGGTGCCTATCCGGTCGAATACGACGGCCGGACAAAGTGCTGCGGCTTCCCCGTGCTCCTGGAGAAAGATCAGATTGCGCTGAGCATGGTCGCGAAGAACGTCGGCGAGGCGAAGGAAAAAGGAAGCGACGCGATGGTCACCCCCTGCCCCCTCTGCCACATGAGCCTCGATATCTATCAGGACCACGCCGAAGACCGGCTTCAGCAAACCCGTCCGGACGAGACGCTCGGTGTTCCGATCCTCCACCTTCCTCAACTCCTCGGCCTGGCAATGGGCTTCTCACCCAAAGAGCTCGGGATGAAGCGACACCTTGTTTCCACCGCACCTCTGATTGAAAAAATACAGTAACAAGGCAGATTGATGGCGAGAACACAAATTCCGGATTGGGTTCCCCTTTTTCCCCTCCCGAATGTGGTCTTCTTTCCAAAGACCTATCTTCCCCTCCATATTTTCGAACCACGTTACCGCGAGATGGTCGAAGATGCCTTGGGCGGGGATCGGATGATCGGAATGGTCCTCTTGAAAGAGGGCTGGGAAATCAATTATGATGGGAACCCGCCGATCCATGAGACCGGCTCGGTCGGGCGGATCATTCGATCCCAACGGCTCGACGACGGACGATACAACATCATTCTCTATGGCCTGAAGAAATGTCTGATTCGGGGCGAACGTCACGACCGGAGTTACCGGCAGGGGCGAATCGAGACCGTTGAGGAGCCTCAGACCGAGTTACTCCTCGCGCCGCTCAAAGAAAAGTTGGTCGATCTGACGATGCGCTACCGCCAGAAGATGCCGGGGGCCGAGGCGTTGGAGTCGATTTTGGAAATCGGGCTTGAAGACGATGTCTTGGTGGCGACCCTCTCGGCGGGGCTTCCGCTGACGGTCTTGGAAAAACAGTTTTTGCTGGAAGCCGGAGACCTCTCACAACGGGCAAAACGTTTGGCGGAATTGATGGAGATGGGTCTTCATACCATTGGACAAACGGATGGACAAACGGAGGGATAGGTGACTTCAGAACTGAAACCGGGAGATGACGCTCCCCTTTTTATTCTCCCCTCCTCGGACGGGAAGAAGGTCGATCTGACCGCGTACCGGGGAAAGCGCCATGTCATCCTCTACTTTTATCCGAAGGATGATACCCCCGGCTGCACCAAGGAGGCGTGTGCTTTCCGAGATTCTTTCGCCGAACTGAAGAAGGCGAAGGCCGTGATCTTGGGGGTCAGTCTCGATCCGCTCGCCTCGCATCAAAAATTCGTTGAGAAGTATACCCTCCCTTTTTTGCTCTTGAGCGATACGGATGCCGCCGTTTCGAAAGCCTACGGCGTTTACAAGCTGAAGAATATGTATGGCCGGAAATTCTGGGGAATCGAGCGATCGACCTTTCTGATCGACCCGAAGGGGAAGGTCACCCATCTCTTCCGCCGTGTGAAAGTAGACGCCCATCTGGACGAGGTCCTCTCGGCGCTGAAGGAACTAAAAAGGGTTTGACATGCCGCGAAGACGCATGATATAGTTCGAAAATCATTTTCTTTTAACGCAACAAGGAGGTAGCCCTACCATGGCACTTTTGATCACCAGTGAATGCATCGCCTGCGCAGCCTGTCTGCCTGAGTGTCCGAACGAAGCGATCTTCGAGAACCGAAGCGACTGCGAATCAAAGGGATATAAATTGACCGGGGAAGACGGAGGCGGCCAGCTCGCTCACGCCACCAGCGACAACATCTACGTCATCACCTACGAACGCTGCACCGAATGTGTGGGCCACTTTGATGAGCCCCAGTGCGCGGCGGTTTGTCCGGTGTCCGACTGCTGCATCTCCGATCCGACCTATCCCGAAAAGGCCGATGTCCTTCTGGCAAAAGCCAAGTCACTGAATCCGGACAAGGAAATCGATCCGGCGCGTGTCTGGAGCGGAGTTCGGAACTAACGCACCGACGTTCGAGCGCAGCCTCTTAACTGAAAAAGGGAAGGCCCGATTAAAACCGGCCTTCCCTTTTTTTAGGCTCCATCCCCGCCGGGACGATTTACAATCGGTTCTTAAAGCAGATCACCAAATCGCGCACCGAGATGATCCCGACGATCTTTCCCTTGTCGGTCACGGCCAGGTGCCGCACCCCCTTCGTCGCCATCAGGTCGTTCGCCTCTTTGGCGGTCTTGTCGATATCGATCCCGATGACCGGCTGACTCATGATTCTTTCCACGGGAGTGGTGTCGGGATTGAGGCCGTCGGCGAGCGCCTTTCGGACAAAATCGGTCTCGCTCACAATCCCGATCCGCTCCATCCCCTCGCTGACCAGGAGGGAGCCGATTCGTTTATCCCGCATCTGTTTTGCCGCATCCCGTACCGTGGTCTTTGGGGAAATTTCCTGAAGATCCCGATGCATCAAAAGGGCCAATGGTGTCATCTTCTCCTCCCTAACGAATCGAAATGATTCTAATGGTTGGCATGAATCAATTGGGGAACAACCTCCGAGGCGCGCCCGATCAGAAGCAGATCCCGGTCTGCAATTTCCGAATCCACCATATTGATCTCGATCGTGAACGCCCCATGCTCCTTGGCGATCGATGCGAATGAAGCGGCGGGCTGAACGATTCCGGACGTTCCGATCACCAAGAAAACCCCTCCTCCTTGGCATGCCTCCAGACTCTTTTTCAGATGGAGCGTGTTAATCGCCTCTCCAAACCAGACCACATCGGGACGGAGCAATGAATGACAAAGATCGCAATGGGGAAGCCGGGGAAGCTCGAGGGAGCGGTTTTCCGTGATCCGACCGCAGCGCATGCAACGCATCCGCCAAAGGCTTCCATGCAACTCGATGATCTTCCGGCTCCCGGCCAGTGGATGAAGCCCGTCGACATTTTGAGTGATCAACGTGAAACCCGGACAGGCGTTCTCAAGTGAGACCAACGCTTCGTGCGCCGGGTTGGGACGTTTTTCCGAGATGATTTGACGCCGCCAGTGATACCACTCCCAGACAATCTCAGGATGTGATTCAAACGCCTCGGGCGTGGCAAGCTCTTCCGCCCGAAACTGCTTCCAGAGCCCCCCCTCTCCCCTGAACGTGGGAACCCCGCTGTCGGCTGAAATCCCGGCGCCGCTTAAAACGGTGATCGAATGGGCGGAGGCGATCCGATCCCGCGCTGTTTTGATTAGGCTTTCGGTGAGGATAGATCCTCCTCAAATGAATGGGTTGAGTATACCGAATCGTCTCCATGAAAACAATAAAATCAGATTTCTATTGACATCAAGGAGAATTCCTAAGTATTCTAAGCCCTTTGAGTGCCAAGAAAATATGGGGAGGAAAAATGAAACGAGGCCTGCTTCTGGTCAAGAAGGAGAGAGGACAACGGCGAAAAATGAGGGAAGCCCTTAAAGAGGGCCCGACCGCCTACCGGATCTATGAAGCGGAGACCCTCCGGCAGGGGCTTCGCATTCTCTCCAAGGAGAAGGTCGATCTGATCATCTACGACGATCCGGCCTCCACCCATCCCCCCGAAATGGATCTCTCCCCTCTCTCCTCTTTTGTCGATCAAAGAGTCGCCCAAGAGATTCCCCTTTTGCTGATCGGATCTCCCCACGATGCGCTTCAAAAACAGAAAGCGCTCGACAACGGCGCGTGGGATTACATCACCCGCCCCTACCGGATTCAGGATCTGGTCCTACGCGCCGAAGTCCTCTTGCGGATCAAAGCGACACAGGATAAACTCAAGCAGCGTATCCGGCAATTGGAACGTCTGTCGATCATCGATCCTTTAACCGGGCTTTACAATCGTAAATATCTGAAAGAATTTCTGCAGCGGGAGATTCGGCGGGCGGAACGGCAAAAGGGACAGATCTTCTGCATGATGATGGATGTCGATCATTTTAAGCGAATCAACGACGACTTAGGCCATCTCAACGGAGATCGGGTTTTGCAGGAGATCGGGACGATTCTCCGAGACCTTCTTCGGGGATACGACTTCGCCGCGCGATACGGCGGAGACGAATTCACCATCGTGCTGCCTCAGCGGATGGAAGAGAAGGCGGCGTTGGAGGTGGCCGAACGAATCCGCCGAACGATTGCAGATCATGTTTTCGGTTTACGAAAAGGAAAGAAGGGAGGGACCCGATTTACCGTGAGCATCGGCCTGGCGACCTTCCCTTCCCCCGGTATCGATACCGAAGAGACCCTCATTGCGGCTGCAGACGATGCCCTCTATGGCGCCAAGCGTTCCGGGAAGAACTGCGCCCTCATTCATCAACCAAATGAGCCGAATGAATTCGCCTGAAAATGACCGCACCCTTGACGCATTGATCCGACTGTTGGGAGAGGAAGCTGCCCACTTCGAGATCATCCGCCGACGATTGGTCGAGATAGGCTCCCCCGCCCTCCCCGCGCTGGAGCGGTGCGTGAGGGAAGGCGCTCCATTGATATCGGAGCGGGCCGTCCAGATTATCGAGTCAATCCGGCTTGAAGCGTTGGATGAGGAGTGGCAACGTTATGCCGAGAAAGAACCCTGCTCCCTGGAAGAGGGGGTCTTTCTCCTCGCTCGATTCGCCTACCCGGAGATGAATTCGGAAATTTATCGGACAAAGATCGATCGGATGGCCGAGGTCCTCCGGAGGAGGATTCAACCCGACTCGTCTCCCCCCGCGGTGATCCGGACCCTGAATCAGTATCTCTTCGAAGAGCTTCTCTTCTCAGGAAATCGCGAGAACTACTACCTCCCGGAAAACAGCTATATCAATACCGTCCTCGACACAAAGAAGGGGATTCCGATCAGCTTATCGGTGGTGATGCTCCTTCTTGCAGAGAGGCTGAGTCTCCCTCTCCACGGAATCGGGATGCCGGGTCACTTCCTGGTTTCCTGGTCGGATGAACGAGACGAAATTTACATCGATCCCTACCATGAAGGCCGGATGCTGACCCGCGGGGAGATTGAATCGCAACTCCCAGGAGACGAAAAAGGGCTCATCGCTCAATACCTCCGAAAGGTTTCCACACGCCAGATCATTACAAGGATGATCCGCAATCTCATTCACATTTATACTGAAGGGGGAGAAACGGAAAAAGGTTCCTGGTTGGAGCGGTTCCACAAACGGGTTCATTCGACTTAGTGGACGGCGCGAGGGAAAGAATCTTGCGCTAAAACGACGGAAATCTTAGGAGGGTTCTTCGTCGGGAAGATCTTCTTCCAAGGAGAGGTTCCAGTAAAGATAATCACGCCAGCTTTCCGGCGTCTTTTTAATCCCGATGGTGATCGTTAAGGAAGGGCTCCAGCTCGGCTTCTCCGGCTTCTTGATCAGCCGCATGTTCGCCTCGTCGGGGGTGCGTCCGCTTTTCCGATTATTACACCGGATACAGGCGGTCACGATGTTGGTCCAGGTTTTCTTCCCTCCCTTGGCGATCGGGACGACATGATCAAAGGTCAGCTCATCGGCCCGGAAGCGCTGGCCGCAATATTGGCAAGAATGTTTGTCCCTTGCGAAGATATTTCCCCGGGAAAACTTGACGACCCGCTGGTTTTTCTTGATTTTGACGAGTTCGAGAAGACGCAGCACGGAAGGAAGTCGGAAGGAAATAGAAACGCCTCGGATCTCCCGATCGTAAACCTCCAGAACCTCTACTTTCCCCTGGCACAAGAGAAGAATCGCTTTTTTCCAAGGGATGACCCGCAAAGGCTCGTAGGTTGCGTTTAATAGAAGGGTCATTTCCATACTGCCTCTTTAGAAATTATACCATGTTTACCCCGATGCACTCAGAGTAAAGCACTCTAAGGAAGAAATGCGGATAACGGACTGAGGATTGGAAAGTAAGAGGTGGGTTAAGATCTTCCGAACGGTACACAAGGAGGTCATCCGAACGAAGGTGAACCATCATTGGAGTGTTGGTGCCGAAGGGGGGATTTGAACCCCCACGGGTTGCCCCACACGCCCCTCAAACGTGCGTGTCTACCAGTTCCACCACTTCGGCAAATTTCGGCCATTATAATGACTCCGCATTATCCTGTCAAGCAATCCGCGATGAAAACGCCGTCATCAGTAATGAAAAAACGATGCGCCCTTTGATCGATCATAGCGTTGACTTGGGAAATGCTTTCTGATACCCTAAGCCCCGCTTATGGAAAACGGAACGATCGAACAGCTTCAAAAGAAAGCCACGCTCCTTCGGCGAGACATCGTGGAGATGATCACCGCCGCCGCCTCCGGACATCCCGGAGGGTCCCTCTCGGCGGCCGATCTGATCACGGCCCTCTATTTTAAGCTCCTCCGCCACAAACCGTCCGATCCGGAATGGGCAGACCGCGATCGATTCATTCTGAGCAAGGGGCACGGCGCCCCCGCCCTTTATGCAGCGTTGGCGCGGACCGGTTATTTTCCGGTTGAAGCGCTGAAAACCCTCCGGAAGCTCGGCAGCCCCCTTCAGGGCCACCCTGAAAAAGGAAAGCTCGCCGGCGTTGAAGCCTCCACTGGATCGCTGGGCCAGGGGGTCTCGATCGGGGCGGGAATGGCGCTGGCGGGACGGCTCGACCGGAAAGATTATCGCGTTTATGTCTTGATGGGGGACGGCGAAGCGAACGAGGGACAGGTCTGGGAGGCCGCTATGTTCGCCGCCCATTACAAGATCGATCATCTGACCGTGATCCTCGATTGCAATCGCCAGCAGTTGGACGGTTGGACGACCGAGATCCTCGACATCGAGCCGCTCGCGGACAAATGGCGGGCCTTCGGCTGGCATGTGATCGATTTCAACGGACATGACTTCGGCCAAATCTTAAACGCTTTCGACGAGGCTCAACGCACCGTCGGAAAACCGACGCTTCTCCTTGCCCGCACCATCAAGGGAAAGGGGGTCTCCTTCATGGAGAACAATCTCGAATTCCATGGCGTGGCGCCGACCACAGATCAGCTTCAGGCCTCCCTCAAGGAGCTCGACCGATGAATGCCAAGAGTCCTTCCGAAATGAAATCAGCCGTCCAGCGTGAGAAAAAGCTCGGCCTCGCAACGCGCGACGCCTACGGTCAGGTGCTGGTAGAGCTCGGCAAGGCCGATCCCCGGATCGTGGCGGTCGATGCCGACCTTTCAAAATCAACCAAGAGCGGTCTCTTCGGAAAAGCCTTTCCCGACCGCTTCTTCAACTGCGGCATCGCCGAAGCGAACATGGTCTCCGTGGCGGCGGGACTCGCCTCCTGCGGGAAAATCCCTTTCGCTTCTAGCTTCGCTTCCTTCCTTCTCTGCAAGTCGTTCGATCAACTCCGGATGTCGGTCGCGAATCCCTCGTTGAATGTGAAAATCGTCGGCTCCCACGGCGGGATCAGCTTGGGAGAAGACGGCGCATCGCAGCAGAGCGTCGAAGATTTCGCCCTTGCCTGCGCCCTGCCGAAATTTACCGTCCTCTCGCCGGCGGATGAGATCTCCTGCAGAGCGCTCGTCCGGCTGGCGGCGGAACATGTCGGCCCGGTCTACATCCGGACCGGACGGCCGAAGGCGCCGATTCTCTACACCGGATCAGAACATTTTCAGTTGGGACGCGCCAACAAGATTGTCGCAGGAGAGGATGTGACGATTATCGCCAATGGGCTTCTGGTGTGGGAGGCGTTGGTCGCTTCCGACATCTGCCGGGAGCGGGGGATCTCTGTCGCCGTGCTCGACCTGCATACCCTCAAGCCGATCGATGAGGCTGCCGTTATCGCCGCCGCCGAGGAAACCGGCGCGATCGTCACGGCGGAGGAGCATCTTCTCTCGGGAGGGGTCGCAAGCCGCGTCGCTCAGGTGGTCGCAGAGCACCATCCGGTGCCGATGGCCTCGGTCGGAATCGCCGACACCTATGCGGAATCCGGCACCCCGACGGAGCTGATGGAGAAATACGGCTTGACCGCGAAACACATCGTCCAAGCGGTCGAGTCGGTCCTGAAGCGGAAGAAATAAACCGTCTCGTCTTTCCCCAAATCCTCACACAAACCGGTCCGATTAATAAACCACTTCATAGATTTGAACCGGATGGCTCTTCCCTTTGAGCATGACCGGCTCAAGCGGGATCGTTTTCATCTCCCCTTGGACCGCCTTGAACGTTTCCGGGCAGATGAGGATCTTTTGCTTTCCGCTCTTCGATTGGATTCGGGCGGCGAGATTGACCTCATCCCCGATGACCGAATACTCCATCCGCTTCTCGGAGCCGATGTTTCCCGCGACCACATCTCCCGTCGCGATTCCGATGCCGATATAAATCGCCTCCGCCCCCCGCCGATCCCGCTCTTCATTCAACTCCAGCAGGGCCCGCTGCATATCGACGGCGGTCCGCACCGCCCGGAGTGGATCATCCGGGTGACGCAGCGGCGCGCCGAAAATCGCCATCATCGCATCCCCGATAAACTTATCGAGATTCCCTTCATGGGTAATGATGATGTCGACCATCACCGTGAAATACTCATTGAGCATGCTGACGATCTCTTCCGGCGCCAGCCGTTCCGACATCGAGGTAAAACCCCGAATATCGGCGAAGAGAATGCTGGCGCGCCGGCGCTCCCCGGTCAGGACGATATCCTTGGCCCCCAGCACCTTTTCCGCAACCTGGGAAGAAACAAACCGTTGAAAGGTCCCTTTAATTCTGTCCCGCTCCCGCAGTCCGGCGATCATGAAATTAAATGAGTTGGCCAACGCGCCGATCTCATCTTTATTCGGGATTTCAACATCCGCCGCGAGGTTCCCCTTGCGAACTTCCTCCATCCCTCGAACCAGCACCTGGATCGGCTGTGTAATCGACGAAGCGACCGCCACCGCCACCACCCCCCCCAGGACGACGAAACCGAGGGTCAGGCCGAGCGCCGTCCGCCTCGAAGAAGAGACCTCCCGCTCCACTTCTTCGAGGGAAAAGCCGACGACAACCTTTCCCCGCCCGTCGGGCTGAAGCCCAACCTCCACCGGAAGAAGGGATCCCCATCGGGATGGACCCGAACGCTCCTCCTTGATCGCCCGCGCGTCGGTCACTTCCGAGATTAACTCTTTTTCAGCAGACGCAATCTCTTCTTGTTTTAATAATCCTTTCAGCAGGGACTGATTGATCGAAGCGGCCTGCACCTTCCCAAGCTCGTCGAAGACAACGATGTAAAGCACATTCGGGTCGAGTTGGGGAACGAGGGGGACAAAACTTTTAGAGAGCGTCCAAGAGGGAACCCCGGGAAGGGGAATCAGGCTCATTGTTCCGGCCGTCTGCGCGATCCTCACCGCCCGCCTTTTCATCTCGCTTCTCAAGGTTTGCTCATGGCGCAGGCCGAAGAGAAAAGAGATCGAAAACATAATGACCAGAATGAGAAAGACAACCGGAAGGGTGAGTTTCAGCCGAAGACCGATCTGGAGAGGAAAAAGCTTCATCCGAACCTACCTGGTAAAAAGAACGCGGTGAGAAACCGAATTTTCCGGGAGCGCGCCGGACGAGGAGACCGCAGGGTCATCAACTGTCCCTCTCCGTAAAGGCTTAAAACAGATAACTCAGGAGGATTAAATAAGAGTAATCATAACCCAGCGTGAAATCGTTGATCAGAGCAATCCGAGCCGCGGTGGAGAAGAGGAACTTCTCTTGAAACTCCACTTTGAATCCGGGAATGACATCGACGCTCTTCTGTGTAGGGGTGTCGTTTTCGGAATCAAAAGAGCCTCCCCCCTGTCGGTAGGTCAGCTCCGTAAAAAAGGTGAAGTTCTCACCGAAGGAGCGGGCCAAGGCGGTATTCACGACGAGAAGGTCGGTCGGATCGACGTCAAACCTGTCCTTGAAGGTATATTGATAACCTGCCTGAACATGGAGATCTGTCATTCCCCAAAGAGAGACGGAATAAGCAAAGTCAAGCGCCACAACGGGATTCTCAGACCCTGCCTCATAACCCGATGGAAGACCCAGAGTACCGCGGACGGAAATGTTGGGATTACGAATCAGCGTGTACTTCGCTGAGAAGGAAGGGTTCGCAAGACCCCCGGTCTCTTTTTTGTCCGGAAAAAGATCGCTATCCAGACCAATGTGGAATCGATTGGTATCTTGAGAGAAAACGGCCGCCACCGAAAATCGATCGGTTACGCCGTAACCGACCAGGAAAACCTTTGAGACCAATTCGGCTGCGAAGTCGGGGCCGAATTGGTCTTCAATTTTATCTCCCTCGAACCGTGTGATCCGGGTGTTCTGATAAGCGAAGCTGAGGTTTCCTTCCCCCTCGTTGAAGCTGGGACTCCCGGTCATCGTAAAGAGCGGGGAAGCCTCATTGGTCTCCCCTCCCGAGATCCCCCCGATCCCGCCGATCGCCCCGAGCTGCGCAAGCGCTTGCCGCGATGATCCGAACGTGAGCATGCCAACCCAGATGATCAGGACGAGATAAGCAAATAACCGGTTTCGGATCTCTCTCCGTCGCGCCATGTCTTCCTCCAAAGAAGATTGATAACAGGAATGGATCGAAAGGACTCGCTTCCCATCCCATCAAGGAATGGTCAACATGGCACTCAAGTATAGCAAAAGATTCCGGATTGGCAATTTTTGGCAATTCGAGAGGACAAACCTGGAATGACAAAAGGGGGGCGTTTACAAGGATTCTTCCGGAGCGATGGATCTATCGGGGGGGGAAAGGTTGAAAGGATGCCTTCTCGCTGCTTCGGATCTGGATGGAGAGGCGATTGGTGATAATTTCACCGGTCCAGATATCTTTCCCCTTCTTCTCGACCCCCGCCGGCTTTTCTTTGTTGGCATAGGTGAGGCGAAGCCCATAGAGCCCTCGCTTCAGCGGATGGGGGGTCAGCTCGGAGAGGGGCGGGAGTTTCTTTCGAATCTCCTCCTCCGGTTTCAATTCAATAAAGTCGTCGACGGTCAACGGCTTCGGCGGATTGGTTTTAGTCTGCAGGAATCCGTGCGGCTCGGCAAAAAGCTCCCACTGAAGATCGCTGAACGGATCAAGCCGCTGGTTGACGACCAGGGGGCGGGTCGTGTTGTTCTTAAGCCGGATCGTGAGGCGGATCGGCTCGCCGAATTTGTAGATCGGTTTATCGGCATGGATATAAATCTCCAAATTCCCGTCTCGCCCGGACTCGTCCCCCGTCGCCGTCTCGCTTGCGAACAGAAGACTCAACCCGACGAGGAAAAATCGAACCCACCGAACTTGAAACGATGACATGATGTCTCTCCTGATCATTCGGCCGCCGAGTGAAACAATCCGTGGCGCCGGCTTCTTACGGGGAGGGCTGCATTCCTCTCCAAGCCTCTTCGCTCTTGGAGCGGTTCAACATCCGGTAGACGCGGCAGGGGATCGTCAGAAACACCCGATCAAGCCGGGCCATCATCCGCACCGCCGTATCGACGGCATACCGCTTCTCCGCCGGCAGCGGTTCGGTGACAACCCCTCCGATCGCCACCCCCTCCGCTCCCTTCAGGACCGACACCGGGATTCCTCCCCGGTCATAAACCGCCGAATACCCGACGAACCGGCTCCGCACCGCATAGGGATAGAGAAAGGGGAGAGGAGAATCAAACGGTCCGCAGAGGCCCGCATAGGCGACCGGCACCCCGAACGATTCCGCCAGCCGCTTCGGAAGGAGCTCCGGCATCCGGCTGATGCTTCGATTGACCGCCGTTTTGGCGAAGAGAAAACCACCCGCGGTGAAGTCCGGCCAAGCCGACGAAACAATCAGAAGGTTCACCTTGTTCCGAAACCGCTCCCAGATCTTCTGATCGAGCAGATCGGCGCAGATCCCGAAGCCGATCCGGCCGAGGGGGGTCTCGACCAGCAACGGCTCATCCCCTTTGGTGAAATAGCACTTCTCCTGAAGGGGAAGGCAGCGCTTCCGGTAAGAGGCAAGACGGCCTTGCGGACTGGTCAGCAAGAGGGTGTTGTAATGATTGCCGCCGTCCCGCTCGATCATTCCGCCGATCAGATAGATCCCTAATCCCTTTGCAAGACTTCGAAACCATCGGGCGGTCCGGCCGGAGAGATCTTCCCCGACCTTTAGGTTCTTCCAATCATAGCAATATCCGGTATTGAACAGCTCCGGTAAGACAATGATGCGGGCGCCGCGCGAGGCCGCTTCCCGAACCATCCGATCGGCCTTATTCAGGTTTTCCTCGACGTGATACGGAATCGAGGCCATCTGAATGGCGGCGATCGTTAAACGCTCGGGACCATTTTCCATCGAGGGCTCCTTTTGACAGAAAGCGCCGTCCATCAAATTCTCCCCTCTTCGTCATGATTTGAAGTGGAAAGCGCGTCTTTGCCGGTGTCCGACTGAGGCGGTTTTTGCGACGGTTGTTTTATGCGGTCCAAAAGAATCAGGATCGTGCGCGGGGAGGAGTTCCTTCCGGGAAGTTGCTTCAGATCCAATTCCGTGACGCGCTCGTCCCCCTCTCCCAGGTTTTCGCAAACATAGGCCGTCCGGTTCTCGATCCCCCGCGCCAGGAGCGCCTTGGCCAATGCGGCCGGGGTATTTTCCGCGTCGGTCAAAATGCCCGCCTTAACGGCATGCCGGACCGGTTCAATGACCCCTTCGATCGGCCGGTTCCGGACCGAGCCGAGATAGGCCTCTTCCCAGCTCTCTTTGATCCGGGCGAAGGCCAACTGCATGGCACTGACATTGGGGAGGATCTCCACCGCCTCTTTCCCAAGCTGCGCTACCAACCCTTGTGCGATTCCGTAAAAATTAGGATCCCCGGAGGCAAGGACCGCCATTTGGCGCCGGCCGAGATTCGATTGAATCATCTCGGCGATTTTTTTGAGGTCGGATTGAATCGGAATTTTCTTGGCATCGTGATTGGGAAAGAAGGCCAAAAGTCGCTCGGGGCCGAAGATCCACTCGGCATCCTGAAGCAGCCGCATCGCTTTGAGATTCATCGAGAGAACGCCGTCCTCCCCCACGCCGAAAACATGGACTTTCTCTTTTAGCGGATCACCCATCTGTAAGACGCATCCCTTCGGTGCAGGGTAGTCTATGCCGCACCGGCGATAAAAGTCAAGCGCCGGGGCGACGCGACGGGTCGTCCCGGCCTCTTCCTTGCCTTGAAAAGGGGAAAAGTTTGTGCTAACTTATCGTGCGAGGGAGGAGCCGATGGAAGAGGACGAAAAAGGGTTTCAGATCAGAGACCGCCGCGCTTACTTGAAGGAGACCGACCAGGATAAGCGGCCGGAGAAAGAGCATACGGAAAAACCGGCCTCCGCTCCGGACAAAGAGGCCCATGCAGCGTCTCCGAGCCGGGAGGAACACATTCATCCAGCAGAGGGCTCTTTTCCGGTTCATTTTTCCTCATTCATTCTTTCTCTCGCAACATCTGCGCTGATTCACCTGGGACAGGAGGCCAATCCCGCGACCGGAGAGAGGTCGGTGGAGCTGCCGGCGGCACGCCAAGTGATTGATCTGATCACCCTTCTCGAAGAGAAAACCAAAGGGAACCTGACCCCGGATGAGGAAAATCTCCTTCGACAGATCCTCTTCACCCTGCGCTTGAAGTTCGTCGAGGTAGAAAAAAAACGCCACCCCTGATTCGCCCTCCTTGTGAAGAGGTCAGGAAGGTCTCCCCCTTCCGTCGCCTCGGATTCGCTTCAATGTAAGGAGCTCCGTTTGTCAAAAAAGTGGATCCTTTTTCTTTTCGCGACCCTCTTCCTTTTGTTTTTTACCGTTCAGCTTGTCCTCCAAAGCGGTCTCTTCTCAGAGAAGGCGAAGGCCTATGCCGAAAAGGGGTTGGAGCGGTTGCTGGGACGCCCGATCCAAATCGGGGAGGTCGAACTTCGTTCTCTCTCCGCCTCGGTGGTGCTCAAGGGGGTCTCCGCCCGCCCCATCGGCGATGTCTCCCCTTTTTCGGCCCAAGAGATTCGGGTTTACTTCAGTCCTTGGTCTCTGCTGACCCAGTCGTTTTTCATCCGACAGATCGTGATCGAGTCTCCCTCGATCGCGCTGACGCCGGCGTTACTCTCTCAGCCCCCCTCCTCCTCGCGGGAGCAACGGGAGGAAGGCCCTCCGGCGGTCGTCGTTCGGACCGTTCGAATCAAAAACGGATCGCTTTCTTATCAGGGAGCCGGCCTGCTCCGCTCCCTCTCGCTTCAGGAGATCGAGGCGGAGATCCGGCCCGATCTGAGAATGACCCGATTCGAGATCGATCTCTCGGCGGAAACGGGGCGGCTTTCAACCGAGAAGGAGGAGAGAGCGATCGACCGGTTGGAGACGAAGGTCGCCTTGACTCCCGGAGCGGTCGAAATCCGGCAGGGCTCGCTTCTCTCGGGACGGGCGCACCTTCTGACCGAAGGGAAGGTCCATACGGGAGAGGACAATCGGCTCGACCTTCAGATCGACCTCCGTTTTCCCCTGGAGGAGGCGCCCGTTTCTCTCATCGCCGAAAGAAAACTCTCCGGCGAGGCGATCGTACAGGGGCACCTCACCGGCGCCTATCCCAATCTCTCCGCCGCGGGGAAGATCGCCCTTCCACAGCTTTCATCGGAAGGGACCGAGATCGGCTCCCTCCTCTCGGAAATCTCCTACCGGGATCGAAAGATCGTGATCTCTTCCTTCTCCGGCGAGCTGTTCAAGGGGACCTTCAGCGGGGAGGCGGAGGGCGATTTCATAAAGGAGACGCCCGCCTTCCGCGCCTCGCTTCAATACGGACGACTTCCTTTGGACAAGATGCGAAAACTTCTGTTGAATCTTCCGTCGGAAGTGGACCGGGCGCTGGAAGGGATTTTTCTCGACGGCGATTTCACTCTTTCAGGAAAGGGAGCATCCCCGGCCGATTGGGCGGGAGGAGGCCGTCTGGAAGCAAAACGGCTTCCCCTCTTCTCCCCTCCGTTTCGCGCCGAGGCGGGACGCCCGGAGAAATTGATTGCCCTGCTTCAAGAGGGAGAGATCCGATGGCGATGGTCGGAGAGTCGGCTGTCGGTCGATCAGGGGGAGCTCGCCTTCCCGAATGCGGAAGCGATCTTTCACGGAAATTGGAGCCAACAGCAGGGCCTCTCGATCGAGGTGGCCGCCCTGTCGGAAGAGGTCCAGGGATTGACCCGGGCCCTCGACCTTCCCTTCACCGGAGCGCTCCAGATCGAAGGCGCCCTCTCCGGAAAGATCGATCATCCCCGGATCGAAGGGACCGTTCTCCTCGATCGATGGACCCTTCAGCGTAAAACGATGGGGACCTTGATCTCTCACTTTATTCTCCAGGACCGGCGGCTTCAGTTAAAGGAGGGATCTCTGGAATCTCCGCCCGCCGCCGGGAAAAAGGCTTCCCCGGCTCCCTATCGGTTCAACGGCAGCATTCAGTGGGCCGATCCGAACGAACCGATGTTCGACCTTCAGACCAAGATCACCGCCGGCGATCCCCAGGCGGTTTTTGATTTCTTTCAACTCTCCATTCCCCTTCGGACCGCCGCGACCGGGACCCTTTCCATCAAAGGAAGTCCCCAGGCCTTCGCGGTCAAGGGGCCGCTGAGCTTGGCGCGGGGCTCGCTTTACGGCGAGCGCTTCGACCGGGGAAGGCTCGACCTGACGGTCACCGGGAAAGAAGCCCTCCTTCGCAAGATCTCCTTGGAGCGGGGCCCGGCCCGCGTCGAGGGTGAAGGAGAGATCCGATTCAACGGGACCTACCGGATGGCGGTGAAAGGAACCGATCTCCCCATTCATGAAATCGAGCTGATCCAGGCCCGGGCGCCGCTCCTTTCCGGAAAGATGGCGTTGGAGGTGGCCGGGGAGGGAAGTTTTAAGAAGCCGAACCTGGCGATTGTCGCCTCCGTCCAGGAGCTCCGATATGCCGATACGGAAGGAGACACCGGGACCGTTAAAGCCAATTGGGACCAGGGGGTCATCCGCCTGGAAGGAACGTTTCCCAAGAAAAACTTTTCCGCGAAGGGGGAGATCCAGCTGACCCCTTCGTACCCCTTTTCTTTCCAGGGCCGCTTTGCGCAACTTCGGATCGATCCTTTCATCCGGCAGTTTTTCTCGACCCCTCTCGCCGGGATCACCCTTCAGATGACGGGAGAGCTGGAAGGAGGCGGACAGCTCGCCAAGATGGACCAGGTCAATCTGACCGGAACGCTGACAGAGATCGCCGCCGACTTCGGCGGATACGCCGTCGGGAACGACGGGCCGATCGCCGTCAGATCGGAGCGAGGGGTCTTTGCCTTCGAGAACGCCCGGCTGAAGGGAGAAAATACCGCCCTAGAGTTCAATGGCGCGCTGACCCCTCTTCAATCGTGGGATCTCTTCGTGAAAGGAGAGGCCGATCTGAATCTGCTCACCTTTTTTTCCAGGACGATTACTTCCGGAAAAGGGAAGGCAACCCTCGACGTGCGGATCTCCGATCAGTGGAAATCGCCCCGTATTCTCGGCCAGCTCGCCCTTCAAGACGGCACGGTGCGAACGGTCCTCTTTCCCCAGTCGGTTCATGTCTCTTCTCTTTCGGTCGTCTTCAACGAACGGGTCCTTCTCCTGGAGACGTTCGAGGGAGAAATGGGCCGGGGACGGTTCCAGGCAAACGGGAAGGCCGATCTGGCCGGTTTCGGCGTCGGCCCGTTCGGGTTTCTTCTGGAGGTCGCCGACACCCGAATCAACCTTGCCAAAGATCTGACGGCGACGGTCGACGGCGAACTCCTCTTCCAGCGGGAGGGATCGGTCCAGACCCTCAAGGGTGAGATGGTCGTGAAGCGGGCGATCTACGATAAACGGGCCGATTTAAAATCAATGGCGGTCGAGTGGGTGCAGAAAACGGAGGAGACCTTCAGGGAAGAGACCCCTCTCTTCGGCGCCACGAAAATGAATATCCATCTCTACGGACAAGAAAACATCTGGGTCGACAACAATATTGCGAAAATTCCGCTCGAAATCGACCTTTTCTTGAAGGGATCGATCGACCGGCCGCTCTTAATCGGCCGGATCATGGTTCCGCGCGGTTTAATCTACTTCCGGAACAACGAATTCAAGGTCACCTCCGGCTCGGTCGAATTTTTGGATCCCCAAAAGATCGACCCTCGATTTGATCTGAAAGCGAGAACGGTGGTGAAGATGCCCGACAGCAAAGTGAGCCTCGATAAAGAGTACGCGATCGATCTCGGTCTTACCGGAAACCTCTCCAGGTTCACCTTGGCCCTCTCCTCCTCTCCCCCCCTTTCGGAGACCGATATCCTCGCTCTCCTCACCTTCGGAGTGACCACGGAGGAGTTCGCCCAAAGACAGGGGGGGGCCGCCAGCAGCGAGGCGACCAGCCTGATTCTTTCGGAGCTTCTGGAGGGAGCGGTTCCGAAAACAGGGGTGGTCGATCGAATCCAGGTCGACCCCTTTACCGGGGGGGCAAAGTCGTCGAGCGGCCCTCGGCTGACGGCTGAAAAACGGCTTCTGGAAGACCGGCTCTTGGTCACCTATTCGGCCACCCTCGATCCTTCCGAGGAGCAGCTGATCCGGATGATTTATGAGCTCGGCAAGAATGTGTCTCTGGTGGGGGAACGAGATCAAGACGGGCAGATGGGAGGGGATGTTCGATTCAGATTCGAGTTCCGATAATCGCGACAATCTGTCTTCTCATCGCCCCCCTTTTTGTTCATGCCCATTCTTGGGAAGGGAAGGTCATCCACCAGGTCAGCATCGATTTATCCGAGCGCTCCTCCGAGCCGGAGGTCTTCGAACAGATCGAACTTCGACCGGGACAGCGCTACCAGACCCGCCTCATTCGAAAAGCCATCGAGCGCCTCTACGCAACCGGCCGCTACCGCGACATCTGGGTGGAGGTCGAACCGGCGGGAGAGGAGGTCACCGTCAAATTCATCCTCATCGAGCGGCGGCTTCTCTCCTCGATCGACCTCTCCGGAAATTACTTTGTTTCCGAGGAGGAGATTCTCGGTGTGATCGGGATGAAGCCGGGGGACGAGTTTACGGAGGCCCGCTGGGAAAAAGCGCTCTCCGACGTGAGCTCGCTCTATCGAAGAAAGGGATACTTCCAAACCCGCTTCGCGACCGGCATCAAACGAGCCCCTCGCGATCGGAGAAGCGTTGATCTCTCACTCGACATTCGTGAGGGCGATCCGGCCAAAATCAGAAACCTCCGTTTGACCGGACAGAAAGAATTTTCAGACACCACAATAAGGCTTCGGATGATCACCTCCTGGCCGAAGGAGTATTATCGCTTCGACAAACTTGAAGAAAATATCAAAGGGGTCGAAGCATTCTATTATAGCGAGGGCTACTTGAAGGCCGTTGTCGGTCCGCCGATCCTCGAGTTTATTGAGCGGACCAATGAGGTCGACATCACCCTCCCGATCGCCGCTTTCAACAAGATCGACCTTCACTTCGACGGGCGGGGTCCCATGTCGGTGAAACAACTGGAGCCGCTGGTCCTCATCAAAGAAGAGCGGAGCGACGATTCGAGCACGCTCGAGCAGAGCGCCCAGGAGATTGAAGAATTTTACCGCAGAGCGGGTTATCCCTTTGTCCAGGTGACCGTCTCCGCCCTTCCTTTTCCGGAGGAAAACCGGACGGAGGTTCGCTTCAAGATCGAAAGCGGTTCCCGAACCCGCATTCGACAAATCAAATTCTCCGGCAACCACTCCTTTTCATCGGAGCGCCTGCGGGAGATCGTCCGTCTCCAAAAAGAAGGTCGCTTCTCGTCGAGTCTTTACACCCGCGAGCAGCTCGACGAGGATGCCTCCGCCCTGGTCCTCTTTTATAAGAGGGAGGGGTTCCGAGACCCGCGCGTCGCCCCCGAGATCGACTATGACGACACCCGAACCGACGCCACGGTCACTTACAAAATCGACGAGGGGATTCGAACCAGGATCGGCCGGATCACCCTTCAGGGGCATCAACGCCTGTCGGAGACAACATTGAAAAAAGCGCTCCGGGTCGCGCCGGAAGATCCTTATTATGAAGCGATCGTGAGGGAGGGGGCGCGCCAGCTCCTCTCCGCCTATGAAAAGGAGGGCTATCTTTACGCCTCCGTTCAGTCGCTCACCGATTTCTCCGAGGATCAGACGACCGCCGACATCACCTATGATCTCTCCGAGGGAGAGCAGGTCCGCGTCGGCCGGATCGTTCTCGATGGAAACCTGAAAACACGCGACCACGTTCTCCTCCGTGAGCTCGTCATTCGCGAGGGAGATCCTTATAGCTTCGACCAGATCCTCACGAGCCAGCAGCGCCTCTATCGAACCGGCCTCTTCTCGGGGGTCCGGTTCGAGCCGATTCGCTTCGAAGACAAACCGACGGTTCATGACCTCCAACTCTCCGTGACGGAACGCCCCAGCATCGGCGTGGAGTTCGGCGGGGGTTATGCCGACTTCGAAGGGGTCCGTGGATTTTTCGAGCTCTCCCATCGGAATCTCTTCGGCACCGGTCGAAGCCTCACCGCCCGGGCGCAGGGGAGCCGCATCCAGGAACTCTATACCCTGAGCTACCGGGAGCCGTGGTTTTTCTTTCGCGACACCGATGCCCATGTGGTGGCCGCCTATGAAGACCGGGAGGAGCGCACCTACGATCTGGAGCGGACCAGCGGCACCGTCGGCGTCGACAAAAGCTTCTCGAAAACCGTCAAGGGATCGCTCGTCTACCAATATGAACGGAACCGGCTGACGAATGTCGACCCGGATGCGCAATTGACCCCGCAGGATATCGGACGGGTCACGATCGGGAGCATCACCCCCTCTCTCATTCGAGACACCCGGGACGACCCTTTCAATCCCCGCTCCGGAACCTTGAACGGGATCACCGTCCAGGACGCCGCGCAAATCCTCGGCTCCGAGGCGCAGTTCGTCAAAACAACGGTCCAGAGCAGCTGGTATCAGGCCCTCTTCACGAGGTTCGTCTTCGCCTTCTCGGCGAGGGCCGGCGTGGCGCAGCGGTTCGGCGAGACCGAGGTGATTCCATTGACGGAGCGCTTTCTCGCGGGGGGGCGCAGTACGGTCCGCGGCTACGATCAGGACAAGCTCGGGGAGGAAGGGGTCACCATCATCAACGGGGATCCCACCGGCGGAAACGCCATGTTGATCTTCAACGAGGAGCTTCGAATCGCCCTCCCCCGATCGTTCGGCCTCGTCCTTTTTTTCGATCACGGCAATGTCTGGCTGGACCACCGGGATGTCCGCTTCTCCGACCTTAAATCGACCACCGGGATTGGCGTGCGGTATAATACTCCTGTGGGGCCGTTTCGGCTCGACTGGGGCTACAAGCTAAACCGTGAAGCCGACGAAAGCCCCTGGGCAATCCATTTCACCCTCGGGCACGCCTTCTAGAAAATCGAAACTTAGGAAACGAATGCGGTTCTCTACCAAAGAACGATGGCTCCTCCTCGGAATCGGGTTCCTCCTTTTTTTCTACCTCCTCACCCCCACGAAGAAAGAAAACGGCCCCCCGGATGAAAACGCGATCGATTCGTTGCCTCCTTCGATTGATATCGAGGTCTCCCGGCCCTCTCCCCCCGGCTCCGTCTCCCCCCCCTCCTCGGATCAAGCGGTTCCCCCCTGGGCGACGTTCAACGAAAAAGGGGTCGCCCTCTTCAACAAAGGGAGCTATCGGGAGGCGCTCGATCTTTTTCAACAGGCTTTCGCCCTCCAGCCGGAAGAGATCACTCTCCGCAAAAACGTCGCCCAGGCGCATGCGCAGCTCGGATGGGAGGCGATCCGGCAAAACGCCTTCGCCGACGCGGAGCCCCATTTTGCCGCTTCGATCGAGCAATTCGACAAGGAGGCCGCTTTCTATTTTGGGGCGGCGATTGCTTTCCATCGCCGTCAGAAGGAGCGGGACGCTTTTCGAATGCTGGAGATCGGGATTTCCCTTGATCCGGAGCAGGCGATCGCCTACAAGTTGCTCGGGGAGATTTATGAAAGCCGAAACGAATTCAAAAAGGCGATTGAAGCGTGGGAGAAGGCCTCTCGGCTCGATCCGAGAGACGCCGCGCTCTCGGCGAGAATGGAGAAGATGCGGCGGGAACACCGGCTCTTCTCCCAATTCCAGCAGGCGCAGACGCTCCACTTCAACCTTCTTTTCGAGGGACGGGAGGAAAAAGACCGGGCCCGCATGGTCATTCAGCTCCTCGAGCAGGCTTATCAAGAAATCGGGAGGACCTTTTCTTATTATCCCGACCGGACCATCCTGGCCGTTCTCTACACCGACCAACAATTTCGGGACGTGACCCAAAGTCCGGCTTGGACAAAGGCCCTCTTTGATGGTAAAATCCACCTTCCGATCGGGGGCCCGATCGAAAATGAAGCCTTGTTGAAAAAGGTGGTCTACCACGAATACACCCATGCGCTCGTTCACCAACTCTCGCGCGGCAAAACACCGACCTGGCTGAACGAGGGGTTGGCCCTCTACTTCGAAGAAGGGGGAAAGCTCGACCGAGATCGACTGACCCCTCCCCTTCTCCCGCTCGGCAGGCTCCACGGCACATTCATGGCGTATGATGAGCCGACCGCACGGCGGGCTTACGCACAGAGCCGCTCCGCGACCGCTTATCTGATCGATCGGTACGGCTTTTTTCGAATCAAGCTCCTTTTGGAGGGATTGGCCGATAACACCCCCTTTCCGAAAGCGTTTGAGCAGGTCTTTCTTATCCCTTACGCCGATTTCGAATTGGAGTGGCAGAAAAGGATGGGATCCGGATAGAAGTATGACGAAAAAAATGTGGTTCATCTCTTTTTTCCTGACCCTCCTCGTTGTTCCGGAAGGGCTCTTTGCCGCAGGCTCGGAGCGGATCAGGAATGTGGTCACCGAGGTCAAAAATCAGGAGATCGTCGTCACGGCGGAGCTGGTGGATGGATTCAACCGGGAGATCATCAGAGACATCCACGACGGCATTCCGAAAGATTTTTACTACTATCTCCTCTTGAAGCGAAAGCAGAAGAGCTGGTTTGATGAAGAGATCCTGGCCAAAACGATCCGTTACACGGTGAAGTACGACACGCTGAAGAAAAAGTACGCCGTTGTCCAGCGGGAGGGAGAACGGACGGTGGAAAACACGGTGGACGACCTCGAGACGATGAAACGGATTGTCTCGAAGATCGACCAGGTGAAGCTCGCCCCCGTCAGCGTTCTCAGATCGCGCAATCGCTATTATGTCAGCGTCAAATCGCAGATGAAGGCGGCCAAGCTCCCCTTCTATGTCGATTATTTTCTCTTCTTCATCCCCTTTCTCGAAATAGACACCCCCTGGGCCGATTCCGACTCGCTCTCAGTGATCCGGTGAGGGGAAGTGCTCAAGAGAGGCCGAATTCGTCTGAAGGGGACGTTCGGACCGCAGAGGAGACCGGGCTCGGCCTGAACCGATGAACGCATCCGATCTTGAAAAAACAGCGCCGCCGAAACCAAGGGGGGGGTTGCGTCCCGTTCTGATCACCGCCCTCTTTTTGGCCCTCTCGGTCTCCCTGACCGTCCTCTTTTTCAGAGGGGTCGAAGGACCCGCGCTCTTCTCGACCAATATCCTGGTCCTGACGTTGGTCAACGTCAATATCACCCTTGCCATTCTCCTGATCCTTCTCCTCTCCCGCAATCTGATCAAACTTTATTTCGAGCGCCGTCAGCAGCCGAGACGGTCGAGCTTCAAGAGCAAGCTGGTCGCCGCTTTCATCGGCCTCTCGATGATCCCGTCGATTCTCCTCTTCATCGTTGCCAGCGGTCTTTTGACGAGCAGCATCGAGAACTGGTTTTCGATCCAGGTGGAGAAGTCGCTCGGCCACTCGCTGGAGGTGGCGCAGGGGTATTATCAAAAGAGCGAAGAACATGTCTCCATGCTGGCCCAACAGACGGGGCGAACGATCCAGGAACGGAACCTGTTGGAAGGGCCTTATGAAGAATTGGCCCGGACCTTGGAAGCGCGTCAGAAGGAGTATGCCGTCGAGGCGATCCACCTCTTTACCCCCGCATTCCATCGCTTCGCCTCGACCGCAAAAGGGATCCCCGACCTGCCCAACGCTCCCTTTCCCGCCACCGACCTCCTTCAACGGGCGCTGCGCGCGGGCGAGCCGATCACGACGGTTCAATCGACCCACCGGGGAGACCTGATCCGGGGAATCCTTCCTCTTAAGACAAATGAACGGGTGGTCGCCCTTCTCGTCGTCGACTCCCGTATTCCCTCCTCCTTCGTCGGCAAGATGGAGGAGATTAAAAAGGCGCTGGAAGACTACAAACAGCTCAAGGCGTTTAAAAACCCGATCAAGGGGAGCTATATTCTCTCTTTCTTCATTATCGTCCTTCTGATCATCTTCTCGGCGACCTGGTTCGGTCTCTATCTCGCCCGCGGAATCACCGTCCCGCTCCAGAAGCTGGCGGAGGGGACCGAAGCGGTGGCGCAGGGCGATCTGGCAGTTCAAATCGATGTTCAAGCCAACGACGAGCTGGGGGTCCTGGTCGACTCCTTCAACAAAATGACGGCCGACCTCAAACAGACTCAGGAAAAGGTCAAGGAGGCCAATCGCTCCCTCACCGAGTCGAATCTGGAGCTGGAGAGCCGACGGGCCTACATGGAGGGGATCCTTCAAAACATCGCCGCCGGGGTCATCTCGGTCAATGAGAAGGGGATCATCACCACCTTCAACCCCTCGGCGGAGCGGATCCTGAACATCTGCGCCGCCGAAGCGGTCGGAGAAGCGTACATTCCGTTTTTCTCCTGCCGAAAATTGGAGCCGATGGCCGATCTACTCGACAAGATTCAACGATTCAAGAAAACCGCGCTGGAGGAGCAGGTCCATCTCGAAGTCCGGAAGAAGTCTTTGACCCTCCGGACCGCCGTCTCCCTGCTGCAGGGAGAGGATCAACGGGTTCTCGGCGGGGTGATCGTTTTCGATGATCTGTCCGAATTGATCCGGGCGCAGAAGCTCGCCACCTGGCAGGAGGTGGCGCAGCGGATCGCGCACGAGATCAAAAACCCGCTGACGCCGATTCAGCTCTCGGCGGAACGGCTGAGAAAAAAATACTATGAGCATTCGAGCGATTTTGATAAAATATTCGACGAGTCGACGCGGATCGTCATCAACGAGGTTCACGATCTGAAGAATCTGGTCGACGAATTCTCCAACTTCGCCCGAATGCCGGCCCCCCGGCCGACGCTTCAGAAGATCGAACCGATCTTGAAAGAGGTCATCGTCCTTTATCAATCGGCCCACAAAGATATCACGATCTCCGCTCAATTCGATGAGACGGCTCCTCTCCTCAACCTCGATCGCGAGCAGATCAAGCGGCTCTTCGTGAACCTTCTCGACAACGCCGTTGATGCGATGAACCGCGAAGGGGGCCTGAGCCTTCAGAGCAGCTACGACCAGGCGCAGCAGAAGGTCCGGATCGAGGTCGCCGACGAGGGATCGGGGATCTCTCCGGAGGATCTCGATAAGCTCTTCCTCCCGTACTTTTCCAGAAAGAAGACCGGAACGGGGCTAGGGCTGGCGATCGTCCATCGGATCGTCATCGATCACAACGGCCAGATCCGCGCCGTCCCGAGACAGCCGAAGGGGACGACGTTTGTGGTGGAGTTTCCTGTTTAATGAGAGCGTTGCTATGTCGGAAACAATTCTGATCGTCGACGACGAGCCTTCGATCCTCTCGACCCTCTCGGGGGTCTTGATGGATGAGGGGTATACCGTCGTCACCGCGGAGCATGGCGCGGCGGCGATTCGCCAAGTTCAATCTCAGCCGCCGGCGCTGGTTTTGCTCGATATCTGGATGCCGGAGCCGGATGGGATTGAAACCCTCAAACGGCTGAAAGTTCTCTTCCCCGAGCTGGTTGTCGTGATGATGTCGGGGCACGGCTCGATCGAGACCGCCGTCAAGACGATCAAACTCGGCGCCTACGACTACATCGAGAAACCGATCTCCCTTCAAAAAGTCGTCTTGATGGTGAAGCACGCCCTCACCGAATTTCGGCTCCGGCAGGAAAACCGCAGCCTCAAGCGGCTGGTGGAGAAGAAAAATGAAATGATCGGAGCGAGCCCCACGATCATCCGATTGCGGGAGCAGATCGGCATGGCGGGGCCGGCGCAGAGCCGCGTCTTGATCTCGGGGGAGAACGGCACCGGGAAAGAGCTCGTTGCCCGCGCGATCCACAGCCAAAGTCCTCGCCGCGCGCAGCCGTTTCTCGAAATCAACTGCGCCGCCATCCCCGAAACCCTGATCGAAAGCGAGCTCTTCGGCTACGAGCGGGGGGCGTTCACCGGAGCGAATCACCAAAAGAAGGGGCAGTTCGAGCTCGCCGACGGCGGGACCCTCTTTCTGGATGAAATTGCCGATATGGCGCTGGCGACCCAATCGAAGGTCCTCCGCGTTCTACAGGAGCAGGAATATTACCGGGTCGGCGGGAGCGAGCGGGTCAAGGTCGACGTCCGGGTCATCGCCGCCTCGAACAAGAACCTCGCCGAGGAGATCAAAAAAGGAACCTTCCGGGAAGACCTCTATTACCGATTGAACGTGATCCCGCTTCATGTCCCCCCGCTGCGCGAGCGGGCCGAAGATATCCCGATGCTGCTGGAATATTTTACCAAAGAGCTCTCGCAGGAGCAGGGGATCAAGCCGAAGCGTTTCTCTCCCGAGGCGATTGCCGTGTTGAAGCGGTATCACTGGCCCGGGAATGTCCGTGAGCTGAAGAATATCGTTGAACGTTTGATGATTATGGTCGCCTCGCCGGTGATCCTCCCACAGGATCTCCCCGAATTTGTGACCGAAGGGCTCCCTCCCGAAGACAACTCCTTCCCCCCCGTGGAGGGGGGCGCGCCCGGCTCGCTCAAAGAGGCGCGCAATGTCTTCGAGAAGAAATACATTCTTGCCAAGCTCCAGGAAAACAGCTGGAACGTCAACCAGACGGCGGAGGCCCTCCAGATCGAGCGCACCTACCTTTATCGCAAGATGAAGTTCCTCGGCATCGAGGCGCCGGGAGGGGAGTAAAGACCCGGCTTTGCCGAATCGTATTCTTTCCCTTCAAATCGAAAAGATCGTTCATGGCGGCGACGGCTTGGCCCGGCACGAAGGCCGCGTGATCTTCGTCCCCTACACCCTTCCGGGGGAGACGGTCGAAGCGGAAATCGTCCGAGAAAAGAAAGAATACGCCGAGGCGGAGATCGTCCGGATCATCACCCCCTCCCCCGAGCGGAGAGAAGCCCCCTGCCCGGTTTTCACGATCTGCGGGGGCTGCCAGCTCCAGCACCTCCCGGAAGAAGGGCAGCTTCGCTACAAAGTCGAGGCGATGCGGGAGGTCCTGGCGCGAATAGGGAAGATCACGTCGTATGATCTCCTTCCACCCATTCCTTCTCCCCTCCCGTTTCACTATCGGACCCGGACACAACTTAAGGTCGAGCGAGGCGAGCTCGGCTACTATCGGCAGAAGAGCCATGAAATCGTTTCGATCGACCGCTGCCCGCTTCTCATCGCCCCCCTGAATGCAGCGATTGAAGCGATGCTCCGCTCCCTCCAGCGCGACCGGCTCGAAGAGATCGAACTGCAGGCGCTCCCCTCCGGCGACTTTCTCATTGTCCTGCGCGGCGATCAGTTTCCGCAGGATCGCGCGGAACACTTCTACGAAACCGTGCGGCAAGCGCTTCCGTTAAAGGGGGTCGTCGTCGGCAACCGGCGGGGCTGGCATGTTTTCGGAGAGAATTTCCTGATCGACACCGTCCTCGAGAAGCGCTTCCGGATCAGCGAGCGCGCCTTCTCGCAGGTGAACCCCGCCGTCAACCGGCTTCTAATCGAAACGCTCCTCGATTGGTCCGCGCCGTCCGAGAACGATCGCCTCTTGGAACTCTACAGCGGGATCGGCAATTTTACCCTCTTCCTTGCTGAACGCGCGGGGAGGGTGACGGCCGTCGAAGGAAACCGCGCCGCCGTGGAGGACGCCCGACGGAATCTTCAGACCGCCGGCCTCACCAATGTCACCCTTCAAGTCTCTGCCTCCGAAGAGGGGGTGCGGCGCGCTGTCAAAGAGAAGAAGCCGTTCTCTCAAATTTTTCTCGACCCGCCGCGCGAAGGGGCCGGCAAAGCGGTCATGCAAGGAATCCTCTCCCTCGCGCCACAGAAAATCCTCTACCTCTCCTGCGACCCTGCCACGTTTGCACGCGACACACGAATCCTCCTCGACCGGGGATATCTTCTCAGAAGGCTCCAACCCTTTGACATGTTCCCGCAGACGGGGCATTTGGAATTGCTCGCCGAGATCGTTTGCGTCTGATCATCCACTGAACTCCTCCGGCCGAACCGGGTAGGTGAGGGCGCGCCGCAGCACCGCCAGGGTCGATTCTTTGATGCTCTTAAACGGCCGGAATCGAACCCTCGGGTCGGTCAGCTTCCCCTCGACTTCAAAGTAGGAGGCGATGAACATCTGGTCTTTGCCGAGCAAGATCGGTCCGGCGACGGGAAGCTGCTTGAGAATATCATCCACCAGCCGGAAGACCTGAACCCCCATCAAAAGATCGAACTCGTTCTTTACAAGATCGATCTTCCCATTGGCGATGACACGGACATCCTTACCGAAGAGAACGGTGTCGTGCAGCGCGACTTTCCCCCGCTCGATGCTCAAGCTTCCGGAGAGGACATCGTATTTGATCCCCTTTACATCGGGATCGGGAAGGGAGCGAAGATTCATCAATGCGAAAATCCGGGCCAACGCCCTGAACCGATAGATCGTCCCCTTCTCCAGGTAGACGATCAGATTTCCCTCCAGATTCTTTTTAAACTCCTGGAGATTATTCCCTTCGGTATTCAGGCCCCCCGCCATGAGTCCCCGTCCCGACATGATCGGCCGCTCTCCGTCTCCGCGAAAATCGCTCAGAAACGCGGCCACATTGATCTGCTCCAGCTTGGGGGTCAGCGCCAGCGCCACCGATCCGTCCCGCCGAAAATAGACCTGGGCGAAATCGGCCCTGAAGATCCCCCCCGCAAAATCGGCTTCGGTCTCCCGAAATTGCAGCGTCTTCTCCCGATAGATCATCGCGCTCTGCCAATTTAAGAAATCATACTCATTTATCTTAAGGTGATCGATCCGAAGCAGCCCGACTGCATAGCCACTCTCCTCATGATCATCCTGATCGGGCTCCGGGGAGATCGGCCTCGGCTCCTTCGGTCGGTCACCCGCGCGCGCAGCTTCCACCGCGTCGGGGGGAAGGCGGAGCGCATCCCAATCGAGGGTTGTGGCGTGAAGATCGAACTCGACCCCTTCCTCATAGAGGTCGGGCATCTTCCCGTTTCCCACCAGCCGGCCTGTCCCCCATCCCCCTTCGGCGCTCTCGATCAAAAGCTGTTTTCCCTCCACCCGGACGGTCCCTTTAATTTTCTGGATCGGCCGAAATGCGGAGAAGGGGGTCAGCGTTCCGTCGCGAACCAAAAGACGGCCATGGAATTCTGTCTGAGAGGGGGCCTTCAGGGGAATTTTTATCTTGAGATCGGTCTCAACGGAACCGCCGGTTTGGAGCCGCTTGAGCCGCTCGTTCCCGAAGCGTTTATACGCAACCTCCGCAGCATCCGAGAGGGAGACTTCTCCCGAGGTTTGAATCTCCAGTCGACCCTCTGTGAACGGTTTCAATAATCCGGTAGTCTTCGTGAGGGTGGAGTCCAAGAAATGTGTGTGGTAAAGGGTGATGTGCCCCTCCCGGCGATCATAACGCCACAAGGCTTGATCGACTGCAACCGGCGGAAGGTCTTTGGAGAGGGTGACGGAAATCTGTTTCGACTCTCCCGCCAGATGCGTTTCCGGCGAGCGAAACAGCCGGTGGAGCCGGAACAGGTCGGCGCCCGGCGCATCAATGGTAACCCAGCCCCACTCGAACACAAAAGAGGGAACCGCTTCGGAAAGATAGGGCTGAATCAGATCGGAGTCGAAACGAATGAGCGTCACGATGAAATGGGCTGTCTCTCGTGTGAAGCCTAAGAACCCCCCTTCCTCCTCCACGCTCCCATCCACCTGCAGATGGGTCGCCTTGTCGACCAAGATTCCTTGCCAGACGGAGGGGATATCGATCTTTACGCCCACCTTTCCATCCCAAAAAGGACGACGGATCCGGGCTTCTATCCGTTGGGCCGTCCATTCCACAGGGCCGCCGGAAAGAGCATGATCGAGGAGGGAAAGCCTCCCTTGCCGTAGAGTAACGATCCTCGATCGGTTCGCCACCTTCCATCCTTTGCCCGCTTCCCTTTCCCTCTTCGGAAGGAGATCCTTGAAGTTCCACTCCCCGTTCCGATCTCGAATCAGAGAGACGGTCGGCTCGATCAGATGAATCTCCACAATCTCCATCCGCTTCCAGAGGAGAGGAAGAAGCCGAAATCCGATTCGAATCTCTTGGACTTCTGCAATCGGCCGCGCTTCTTCCTCCGCCCCGATCACAACGCTCCGGAGCCGAATTTCAGAGCCTGTCAGGAACGAGACGCGAATCTCGTCGACGGAAAAAGGTCGGCCGATCGCTTGTTGTAATCGCTCGGAGAAAAAAGGGATGAGCCGATTGAGGGTGATCCATTCCGGGAGGACAAACAGAAAAAAGGCGAGCAGCAACAAAAAGAGGGCGGCCCAAGCCGGCCGCCGCGTCTCTCCCCTAAACCATGATTTATTTTTAATGGGGACCTCTCCTCGTATGACAGCCGCTTCGGCGGACTTCTCTTTTGCTGCTCTTGGAAGCGCCCCCGTCCCGTCCGATCAAAAAACGGGCAGACAGGACGGGGGGGCAGTAGACCAAAAAAACGGATGGCGTTGCGTTATGGAGGGGGACCGACGGTCCTTCTCCCGGTCAGAAGCTGAACAACGAGCAACACGGCGGCGATCACCAGCAGGGCATGGATCACTCCCCCCGCCAGGTTCAAGCTGAAGCCGAGCGCCCAGAGGATGAGCAGGATTACAAAAATGGTCCAAAGCATCGTGTCTCCTTTCAGCAAATCATGAACAATAATAAAGTTAAATTGCAAAGTAAGTGCCAGCCCATCCGTACACAAGATTTGCTTTTTGCCTTAATAAGGTGAGCGATCGTCATGAACATGCACCGATCACGCATGTGTGACTTGCAGCCCTGGGCAAGAAATGCGCGGCTCCAGCTCAGCAGATTGGATCATCGGCCTGACCGGATCCGAATGAGATAAGTCGCTCGTCTATCGAGAAGAAATCCGATGCGTTTTTACACAGAATACCGCTGGTTTCAAAACGGCAGGCATTACGGCAGAGGTTGAGAAGGCCGAGGGTGCATCGTCTCAGCGATGCACATCACGGCGGGGGGTTTATGTGGTCCGGCATCAAAAAAGTAGAGACGTCCCGGCGGGACGTCTCTACGAGGGTAAACAGATCGACCTATTTTATCTTAATGTTCTTTCACCGGGTAGATGTAGTAAAGCATCACGTAGGTGACTGTGCTCGTGACCAACGCGATCACGTAGAGGACCATCGTGAACGCCCCCATTTTTCGATGGCGCGTGGCGGCATCCGGGATCCATCGCTCGATCCCCCGTTCCATAAAGAGGACGCCGGCCACCAGACCGAAGCCGGAAATATAGACGACCAGCCGCCCCATCGATCCGCTCCAGCGTATGAGCGCAAAGAGGCCGAAGAGGGCCGCCGCCCCCGCGAGTGTATAGTTGAAGCCTTTTCTCCCCATCTTCAACGGCTCCACTTTCAGGTAGCGCTCACTCCCCTTTTTAAACGACGATCGGAAGCCCAGGACGATCATATAAACCGCCAGGACCAGACCGACCGAGATGACCAAGATGTGGATCGTCAGCATCGGCGAGAAGATATAATTGTAAACCCAATCAGGCCCTCCGAAGCCTTCCTTCCCCTCCAGCGAAAGGGCCCCCAATCCGCGTGCGAGATAGTAGAGGGTGAAGTAGCCGAGCATCGCGACCATCCCCCAGAGGGTCACCAGATGGTGGCGTTGTCCCTGATGCTTTTTGCCGGCATACCAACCATAGATAAAAAGCAGGGTGAAAACCCATGCCATGACCGACGAGATATCCGCCCCCCACGTTCCGTAGGGCGAGAGAAATCCGGGCGCGGTCAACATTTCCTTCATGGTCTCCTCCTGGTTACTTGATTGCCGTTAAAACGGTGTTCCGTTCCATCTCCGTCACCCAGTGGAATCCCGCCTTCTCCAACCATCCGCGGATTTCCGATCCCGAGAAGCAGCGCCCCTTTTCGGAATAGACCATCATATGGATGGAGAAAATCGCATTCCAGCCGGGGTTCGATGCATCTTCGTTCAGAAACATATCTTTGACGATGATCAGCCCGCCCGGATTCGCGGCGCGGGAGAGCTTCTGGAAGAGGGCTGCATTCTCCTCTGAAGTTTGATAGTGGAGGATGTCGGAGAGGAAGACGACGTCGAACGTCCCGGGGAGCTCGTCCCGGTTGAAGTTGCCGCCGACCAACGTGATCCGATCGCTCATCTTCTCTTTGTCGATATTCTTCTGTGTCGTCGCGAGGGTCTGCGGAAGGTCAAAAAGGGTCCCGTGCAGATGGGGATACCGCTTGCAGAAAGCCATTGAAAAGGTCCCGGCGCCTCCGCCGACATCGAGGAAGGTTTTGTAGCCGGAGAGATCGATCCGCTCCGCCAGGCTCGGGGCGACCCGTTTCGCCATTCGATCGAGGACTCGCAAAATCTTCTCCCCGACCTCCGGGCGGTTCATGAAAATATTCCCCTTCACCGGCGGCTTTCCGGTTCGCACCACCTCTTCCAGCTTCCCCCAGGACTCCCACTCTTCATCCTGAAGCAGCATCAGCTCCCCCATATAAAAGGGGCTGGTCTTCACGAGAAACTCCGCCACCACCGGCGTATTGGCGTAGCGTATCCCTTCGCGGTGGATGAGACCGATCGCCACCAGGGAATCAAGAAGACGTTCGAGGTTTTCAGGATCGGCCCCGATGGCCGACGCGATCTCCGCCGCCGTCTTCGGCCCGCTCCCCATCGGGGTATAGAGATCGAGCTTCACGGAGGTCAAAAAGATTTTCGCCTCCCAATAATATCCCAACTGGAAAAGCGACGGCGCCGAAATTTCCCGACCCATTAAAAATCCCCAAAATTTGAATAGGGGGAGTATATCGGGGTGGAAATCAAAGGTCAAGCGAGAGGGCGATTAGGAATGAGGAATCGCTCAATGAGGAATCAAGTGCAGAACGGTTGGGGGTAAGTTTTTGATTCCTGATTCCTAATTGAACAATTCGTAATTGATCTATGCTTATCCGACTTCCATCGGCGGGTATTTCTCGATGACGTTGAATTTCTCGATCTTCCACCGCTCCTTTTCCTTCTTCAATTTCCAGAAGAGAAGCGATTTCTGAAGCGACACCCCCTTCCCCTTCCGAACGCGGGCGGTCTGCATCAGCGAAAGATCGGCCTCATCACCCCGGACTTTCAATCCGAAAACCTGGAATTCGACACGGATCGGTTCGGCCCCTCCGAAGAGCTCGGCAATTTGCCCCTCAAACGCGCTTCCATCGGCAACATCCTGTCGAGAGAGGGCCCAATCCTGGCTCTGATAAGCGCGCCGCTGCCGCTCGATCAACTCGTGCAACAGTTCCTCATTGCTCTTCGCCCCGGCAGGAATCTCCTCTACTTTCGGTTGCGGAGGCAATCCCTCCCTCAATTTCGGGGAGATCTTCGCCGCGGCCGGGGACGCATCGGGGGAAGCCACCGGCGGAGGCGACATCGGGGTTGAAGAAGGATCGCTTTTGGAAGCCGATAAAACAGTCGTCTTTTTGATCTGATTTTGCTCCGGTTTTCCGTCGGGAGGAGGGGTCTTGATCGCTTCGCCGACCGCAGCCTGCGCCGGAGCCGAAGCCTCTGGTGAAACCGGCTGCGCTGCGGTAGAGAGAGGGGGGGCGATTTCTTCCTCGCGAGGAAGCGCGCTCTCTTTGGCTTCGATGTTCTCTTCCACCGCAGAAGCGGGGGAATCGATCGGATCGGGCCGCGTCGTAATGACGGGAGACGGCGCCGCCGGAGCCGAAGCGATCTGATCCGGTGAAGAGCGGTAGAGCGAAAAAAAGAGAACCCCCACAAAACCGGTCATCAGCAATCCGAAGAGACCCCACCAGATCGGCTGCCAAGAAGCTTTTTTCTCCGGAAGGACCTCCTGAGGGGGAGCGACCGTTTCCCCTGCGGGCGGATCCGAGACGGCGGGGAGGGAGACGACCGTCTCCACAACAGCCGAAACGGCGGGTGGCGCCGGTTCTTGAAAGGGCTCCGGAGAGATCGCCGGAACCGGCTGCGGGACCAAGGGCATCGGAGGCTCCAGCCGCTCGAAAAAAAACGGCTCGCCGGAAGGGGAGCCTTCCCCTTCGGTCGGCGCGAACCGCATAAAGGCCCGCCGCTCCGCCTCGATCTCTTTTCCGAAAAAAGCCTGGATATAGTTCGTCAAATTGAGCCGCGGATACTCGCCTTGCAGAATCGATTCAATCGGCGCGATCATTTCGCCCGCGGTTTGAAAGCGCGCCACCGGGTCGATGGCGAGGCCTCGGACCAAAATCGAACGAATCGATGCAGGAAGATACCCCCACGGTTGCATATCGGCTTTGACCGGTTCCGGGAACTCGCCGAGCAGCTCGCAGAGAATGGCCGAAGCGGCGAAGAGATCTTCTCCCGGCGTCCCACCCGGAATCTCCCCCCCCTTTTTTTCGGAGATCGACTCCGGAGCGCGATACCGTGAGCGAATGGCCGAACGGGGATCCTCCAGCCAGCCCAGGCCAAAATCGCCGATCCCTACTACGCCGTCATAGCCGATAAAAATCCGCTCCGGATGCAGCCCGCCGTGCGAGATCGGCTTTCCGGAGCGTCCCCCCAGACCGTGGGAAAATTGGAGCGCTTCAAGAAGCTGGCGGATGAGAAGCAGCGCCATCCCGGTCGGGATCGGAAGGGAGCGGCTTCGCGCCAGGAGAGTCTGGAGTTTTTTGCCGAAGAGATACGGTTGAACAAAATAAGGGACGCCGGCGATCACGCCGAGATCATAAATCCGGAGGATGTTCGGATGCCAGAGGGTGGCCGCTTGCTTCGCTTCGTCTAAAAAAAGGGAAACCCAATCAGTCCGGTGGATCACCAGCGGATGGAGCCGCTTCAAGACAACCGTCGTGTGCGGAGGAGACTCCTCCTGCGCCAGATAATTTTCAAGAAACGGGCTTCGCTTCAGCGGCCGGAGAAGCCGGTACTTTCCAAAGAGAGCGGCCGTCTTGCGCGGCTGTTTTTCACCCAGGAGTTTTTCCATTTCAAAAACCCAAATAATGCCCCACTATATCCCAAGCTGGTCTGAACTTTCAACCTTTTTCTTCCGGGAGGTCCCCTGCCGTTTTTCCTGGATCAAACGGGCTAAGCGGTCGGGGTCATTCCACCCTCAAGCGGCTTTTCGGCGAGACCCGCTTCCCGCTTGAGAAGACCGAGAAAAAGCGACTCAAGGGTCATCCAGCCGGCGCAGGCCGCCGTTAGAAGCGCCAGGTCGGTCGCAGGGGAAAGGGGAACTTGGAAGATGATCCGAAGGAGATAGGCGAGAATGAGAAAATAAGTTGCGGCCATCGTCAGGCCCGGCCAAATGAAAAACCGGACGAGTTGAACGATCCCCGGAAGAGCGGGGAGAAATCGGGTATAGGCCAGGGTGGCCATCAGGCCGATGACACCTCCGACCGCCAGCGTTTGATGAAGGGAATTTTCCAGAACCGGTCCGAGAAGCGCGCCGACCGCGCCCCCGATCACCACCGCCAGCAGAATCAGCAGGAGGTTCGAGACCGGCGCCGTCTGCGGGTGGCCGCCCCGTGTCCTAGGCCAGAAGAGCTCTCCGATCGGCCTCCCGTCGGGGAAGATGGTCCGCTGGCTCTTCTCCTGCCGCGCTCGCAGATACCCGATCTCGAATCCGTCCCGCGCGACGGCGCTGGCGACAAAGCTGATCAGCGCCGCCCGGAAGGATTGATAACCGAAGAGAAACTCCACGATCCCGAGGATCATCCAATAAAGCGCGAAAGAATAAAGAAAACCGACTTTCAAAGAAAACCATTTCATCTCATCGGGCCGCTCCCGCCAAATCTCTCGGAGCGGACGGCCGAATCCCTTGGCATAGGCATAAAGGCCGACCGGGATGCAAACGAGGGAGGAGAGAAGGCCGATCATCGTCAAAAAAATCACCCGCGTTTCAAAAAACACCAGATAGGTGATCAATAGAAACGGGGGGAAAACGGCGAATCCCGACAAAAGGATGATCCGCATCTTCAGACGCCGTGCGGCCCGGTCCATCAGTAAGTGGCCGTAGAGGACTCGCAATTTCATTCGATGAAGCATTTGAGTCATCGGGAGGCGGAAGGGGAAAAGCGCCTACCTCCCGTCCTTTATGGTGTCAATTGGATTTGAGTGACTTTCCCCAGCGACGAGAGGGGCTGGTCGAATTTTCCGTCATCTCCGACCGCCAAGATGACCAGCCGGTCGGGATGAAGATATTTCTTTGCCACCCTCAGGATATCTTCCTGGGTCACCTTGGCCACGTTGTCCCGGTATCGCTCCAGAAAGTCGCTCGGAAGCCCGTAATACTCCAGCGACATCTTCCGACTGACGATCTGCGCCGGGCTGGAGAACGAAAAGATAAACGAATTAAGGAAAGACTCCTTCGCCCGCTTCAGCTCCTCGTCCGTGACCGGCTCCTGGCGGATTTTTCGGATATGATCGAGGATGGTGGAGATCGCCTGATGGGTCGTGTCGACCCGGGTCTCCCCATAGGCGATGAAGACCCCCCGCTCGAAATTACCGGGGCGGAATATGCTTCCGACCGAGTAGGCAAGCCCGCGCTGCGTCCGGACATCGCTGAAGAGACGGCTGGTGAGCCCGCCGCCGCCGAGGATATCGTCGAGGATCGAGACCGCGAAGAAGTCGGGATTATTCTGTTTGATGCCGAGGTGGCCGATCCGGATCTGGGTCTGCGTGATCGGACGGGCGATCGCGTAAACCCCTCCGTCTTTCCGCTCGACCACCGAAGGGACCTTCGGAAAGTCGATCTTTTTCTTCTTCCACCCGGCAAAGGCGTTTTCAATCTTCGCGACGATCTCCTTTTTATCAAAGTCGCCGGTCACCCCGATCATTATATTGTTGGGGGCGAAATATTTCCGGTGAAAGGCGACCAGATCGTCCCGGACGATCGATCGGACCGTCTCCTCCGTCGCTTCGCGCCCGTATGGGTTGTCGGCGCCGTAGATCTGCTTGTTAAACTCGCGGCTCGCAATCGAAGAAGGCCGGTCGTTTCTGCGCCGGATCATTTCGATGGCGTTATTCTTCGCGATCTGAAGCTTCTCCTCTTCAAACACCGGGTTCATCAAAATATCGGCGAAGAGGGAAAGACCCGCATCGAAATCTTTCTTCAAGACGTCGAGCCAGGCCCCCCCGGCGTCGGCGCCGATCCCCACCGAAAGATCGGCCGCCATCTGATCGATGATTTCATCGACCTCGTCTCCGCTGTGGCGCTTCGTTCCGCCGGTCCGCATGATCGCCCCGGTCAACCCCGCAAGACTGATTTTGTCGGCCGGCTCGTAGATGCTGCCGGTCTTGACGATGACCTCCATCCGGATGAGCGGAAGCTCGCGATCTTCAAGCAGATAGAGGATCATTCCGTTCGAGAGGACCTGTCGCTCCGGCTTCGGCGGCTGAAACGCCGGCGCGGAAAAGGTCATCGCCCGCGGGTCGGGCAGCTCCGTTGCGGCGGGCGCCGGCGCGGCGGACAGAGAGGGAACAAGGGAGAGGCTCCAGAGAAAAACCAAAAAGATACCCGACAATCGATTCATTCTCCTTCTCATCGTCCCCCCTCCTTTAAAATCGGGAGGGCTTTCCCGCCCGGCTCCCCCGCAGGAAGCACTTGGACGAGCGTCGCCACCGTCCGGTTCTTCTTCGTAAAGTAGGTGCGGGCCACCCGCATCACATCTTCTCCGGTGACCTTCATGATTTTATCCCGGTTCCGGAGGATATACCGCCAGTCGCCGGCGACCGCCTCGAAATAGGCGAGCTGGCTGGCGAGACCGTTGTTCGATCGAAGCGATCGAACCAGGTCGGCATTCAAATTGGTGATCACCTTCTCCAACTCCTTCTCGGTCGGCGGCTCATTCTTTAACCGCTCCAACTCCTCGTAAATCGCCTCCTCCACCTCCGCGGCCGTATGCGGCGCGCGCGGGGTGGCGGAGAGGGTAAAAAGGTTTGCGTAGCGGGCGCCGGGGGTTCCGGAGCTCGAGCTGGCGCCGACCGCGATCTTTTTTTCGACGACCAACTTCTTATAGAGCCGGGAGGTCCTCCCGAGGGAGAGGAGGGAGTCGATGACGTCGAAGACCGGATCGTCGGGGTGTTCGAAGTTCGGCTTATGGTAGCCGATCACGACCTGCGGATTGGCCTCGTCCTCCACCTCGACCCGGCGCTCTCCCAACTGCGGCGGCTCGACCGTGACGACCGGCGGGGGGGGCGGAGCGGACGGAATCGACCCGAAGGTTTTCTCAAGCAGGGGAATCACCTCCGCCGGCTTGAAGTCGCCGACCATGGCGATGACGGTGTTGCTCGGGGTGTAGTAGGTTCGGAAGAAGCGCTCGGTCTGTGTGGCGGAGAGGGAGCCGACGTCCGACGGCCAGCCGATGGTCGGATAGCCGTACGGGTGGGCGATGAAGGCGGTGGCGAGAAAGGTCTCATAGAGTTTCCCGCCGGGATTCGTGTCGACGCTTCGCCGCCGCTCTTCGAGAACGACATTCCGCTCTTTGTAAAATTCTCGCAAAACGGTATTCGCCATCCGATCGGCCTCGATGGCGACCCAGAGGGGAAGGCGGTTCGACGGAAGAGAGACGACGTAGGAGGTGACATCCCGGCTGGTGGAAGCATTGAAGCCGACCGAGCCGTTCCGGTTGTAAAGCTCCGCCAGCTCGTTCGTCACCACCCATTGTTTTCCCTCCTTCTCAAGCGCTTCGAATTTCTCCCGAAGGCCCTTCAGCCGCTCCGGATCGCTCTCCGGACCTTTGGCTTCCTCCCGGACGATCTCCCGATTGAGCGCTTCCAATGTCTCAAGGAGTTCCTTTTCTTTCTGGTAATTAGAGGTCCCCAATCGCTCCGTCCCCTTGAAGGCCATATGCTCGTAGAGGTGGGCCACCCCGGTCATCCCATTGTGTTCATTCACCGAGCCGACTTTATACGTAATCTGGAATGAGATGATCGGCGCTTGATGGCGCTCCATCATCAAGACGGTAAGGCCGTTGGAGAGGGTATGTTCGACGACCCGATCGGCCAGACTTTGCGCCGAGGCGGCCGTCCCCGATAAATAGATGAAAAGAACGACAAAAAGATAAATCGATTTTTTCACAAAAACTCCTTTGCCCTTCAGGATTTAGACGAAAAGGCGTTTGAGATCGCCGACCGTTTCCGCGAAAAAGTCCGGCTTGGCCGAGCGGACCAGGCCGGGATCGCAGATGCCGTAGCCGACCCCGCATGATTTGATTCCCGCCGAGCGCGCCGCCTGAATATCGTTCACCGAGTCTCCGATCATCACCGCCTCCGAAGGGGAGGTCCTCAGGTCATCGAGCGTCCGCAAGATCATCTCCGGGTGCGGTTTTAAATTCACAATCGGCTCGCTGCCGAGGATTAAATTGAAATGCGGGCGGACCCCCAACCCTTCGATGATCCGGGTGGTATAGAGAAGCGGCTTGTTGGTGACGACCGCCTTTTTTTTCCCGTTAAAATGGGTCAAAACCTCCTCCATTCCAGGATAAAGGTCGGTCTCATCAAGAAGGTGTTTTAGATAATGTCCTTCGAAAATCTGCAGCGACTGCTGAAGCAAAACGGGATCGGCCTCTCCCAGCGAATCGAGAATAAGCCGGCGAACGCCGTTTCCGACATAGCCGTAGATCTCCTCCAAAGGTTTTTCAGGAAGACCGAGGTCGCGAAAGGTCAGGTTGACGGAGATGGCGAGATCTTTTTTGGAGTCGATGAGGGTGCCATCCAGATCAAAGATCAAGAGCGAAACCGGATTCATCCTGCGCTTTCTTGGAGGAACATAAATACCGCTCCCTCTTTGTTTGACGGGGCGCTTCACGATAAAGCGCTGCATGCACACGCTAATTGGGGTACTATAAGAGAATTGGAGAAAGTTTTCAATCCCCTATGGGGGGAGTCTCTGACTCGCCCCCCCTTTCCCCGGGCGACCCGACCTCCCCTACGAGCCCTCTTTCTCCTTTGAAAACAATGGAAGTGAACCTTGACAAGGCGGGGAAAAACCGCTAACCTGAAGGTTCGATTAAACCACCTTTCTCTTGTAAATCCAGGTGAAATTTGGATTTTCCGGTCGAAAATGATCAAGGAGGAAAGCGCCCCTTTCGCTGGCTGAAGTGGCTCCTTCTCTTGCTCCTCTCCCTCGTCCTCATCGCCGCATTCAGCGTCGGGGGGATCATCTGGTATTTTTCCAGGGACCTCCCCTCGCTCGAAATGCTGGGAAGTTATGAGCCGAGCCAGGCCACCCGGATCTACTCCGACGACAACCGGCTCGTCGGCCAGTTCTATATCGAGAAACGGGTCTTCGTTCCCCTCACCCGAATGCCGAAAGAGCTGATCCAGGCGATCTTAGCGGTGGAAGATTCCCGCTTCTATGAGCACGGCGGCTTCGACTACATCCGGATCATCAAAGCCTTCCTGACCAACCTGGAAAATATGCGAATTCGCCAGGGGGCCAGCACCATCACCCAGCAGCTGACCCGTTCGCTTTTTCTCACCCCCGAGCGGACGATGAAGCGAAAGTTGAAAGAGATCCTCCTCGCCCGGAAAATGGAGATGATGCTGACGAAAGATGAGATCCTGGAGATCTATCTGAATCAGATCTACTTCGGGCATGGGGCCTACGGGGTCCAGGTGGCGGCGCGGACCTACTTCGGGAAAGATGTCGGCGAATTACAGCTCGCGGAGGTCGCCTTCCTCTCCGGTCTTCCGAAGGCGCCGAACGACTACTCCCCCTATCGCCATCCCCAAAAGGCGAAGCAGCGCCAAGGGGTCGTCCTGCGGCGGATGGTGGATGAAAAATTTATTACCGAAGAGCAATACCGAAAATCCTACGAACAAGATCTTTTCTTTCAAAAAATGGTCCCCGACGAAGAATTGGCCCTCCATTTCCTGGAGCATATTCGGCTCTACCTCATCGCCAAATACGGCGATGACGCCGTCTACAAGGGGGGGCTCAATGTCTACACGACCCTCAACATCGACATGCAGCGCGCCGCCAATCGGGCCGTGAAGACCGGCCTCCGGGAGCTGGATAAGCGCCAGGGATACCGGGGGCCGCTCGGCAAATACGAAGAGCCGGCGGAAGCGTCCGAAATCGCCGTTTCTTCTTTGGTCGTAGGGGATATTTTAGAAGGACATGTCACCCAGATCTCCGATAAAGAAGGGTATGCTCTGGTCGAGGCGGGGGGGGTCACCGGGAAGATGTTGATGGAGGATATGGCCTGGGCCGCCCGCCGTCTGAAAGGATCGCGCCTGGAGGATATCCAGGTCATTGAGAAACCGAAAACGTCGGACATCGTCAAAGTTCACGACCTGATCAAAGTGAAGGTGAAAAAGGCCGGCAAAGAGGGGAAGGGGGCCTTCTTCAGCCTCGAGCAGGAGCCGGCTGCGGAGGGGGCGCTCGTTGCCATCGATCCGGCGACCGGGGCGGTCAAGGCGCTCGTCGGAGGATACGACTTCAGGCGAAGCGAATTCAATCGCGCGATCGTCGCGAAAAGGCAGCCCGGCTCCGCGTTTAAGCCGATCATCTATGCGACGGCGATCGAACGGGGGTTGACCCCGGCGAGCATGGTCCTCGACAATCCGGTGGTCTACACCGATGAGGAATTGGACACGGTCTGGAAGCCGGAGAATTACGAAGAAAAATTCTACGGACTGATCACCCTCCGGGAGGCGCTGACCTATTCCAGAAATCTTGCGACCGTCCGGCTATTGGAGCAGGTCGGGGTCCGGAACGTCATCGACTTTGCGAAACGGGTCGGCATCCAGAGCCCCTTGACCCGCGATCTCTCCCTGGCGCTCGGCTCCTCCAGCCTTACACTCACCGAATTAACCTCCGCCTATGCCGTCTTCGCCAATCGGGGTGTCCGCGTCGACACGACCTTGATCATCTCGGTGAGCGACCACAACGGCCGTGTCCTGGAGCATCGGGAGTTGGCCCCGCAACAGGTCGTCTCGAAAGAGACCGCTTATGTGGTGACCAACATGATGGAAGATGTGATCCAACGGGGAACGGCGCGAAAGGCGAAATCGCTCGGAAGGCCGCTGGCCGGCAAGACCGGGACGACGAATGAGTTCACCGATGCCTGGTTCATCGGTTTTGCCCCCAATCTGGTGGCGGGGGTCTGGGTCGGGTTTGACGATAATCGCCCCTTAGGAGATCGGGAAGCCGGGGGAAGCACCTCCCTGCCGATCTGGATGACCTTTATGCAGGAGAGTCTCTCCCGTTTTCCGGTCACTCCTTTCTCTATCCCTGACAATATCGTTTATGCTAAGATAGACCCGCAAACGGGGCTCCTTGCCCCTCCCGGTGAAGAGAAAGGGGTCGTTGAAATTTTTGTCAGGGGAACCGAGCCGAAAGAGTTCACGGTCGAGACCCCGACCCCGACCCAATTTTTCAAACTCGACGAAGAAGAGGCCTCGTTTTAAGAACCGTGAAGCGTGAGGCGGTAGCGTTGTCCTTTTCCCCTTCGACCTCACCCCTTACGTCGGTCATTTATTCTTTAAAGAAAAGGAGCAGATCATGTCAGTACGCGTGGCGATTAATGGATTTGGGAGGATTGGACGAAATGTCTTCCGAGCCGCGTTCGGAAATCCGAATCTGCAGATCGTGGCGATCAACGACCTCACCGACGCCAAGACCCTTGCGCACCTTCTCAAGTATGATTCGGTGCATGGAATTTTTGATCATAAAATTGAGGCGAAAGAAGATGCCCTGTTAATTGACGGCAAATCGGTCCGGATCACGAAAGAGAAAGACCCCGCCGCCCTCCCTTGGAAAGAAATGGCGATTGACGTGGCGGTCGAATCGACCGGGAAGTTCACCGATCGCGCCGGCGCCGAGAAACATCTCACGGCGGGGGCGAGGAAGGTCATCATCTCCGCCCCGGCGAAGAATCCCGACATTACCCTGGTTTTGGGGGTCAATGAAGAGAAGTACGATCCAAGCCGCCATCACATCATTTCGAATGCCTCCTGTACCACCAACGGCCTTGCCCCGGTCGCGAAGGTCCTGCTCAACCAGTTTGGAATTAAGCGGGGATTGATGACGACCATTCACTCGTACACGAACGATCAGCAGTTGCTTGATCTGCCGCATAAAGATTTGCGACGGGCGCGGGCGGCGGCGCTTTCCATGATCCCGACCACCACCGGCGCTGCCAAAGCGCTTTCGGAGGTTCTTCCCGATCTCGCGGGGAAGATGGACGGCATGGCGATCCGGGTCCCGACGCCGAATGTGTCGGTGATCGATCTGGTCGTGGAGTTGGAATCGGATGCCACGGAGGCATCGGTTCGGTCGGCCCTCTCGAATGCGGCTCAGAAAGAGATGAAAGGGATCCTTGAGTACACCGAGGCGCCGTTGGTCTCGAGTGATTTTAACGGAAACGCCCACTCCTCGATCGTCGACGGCACCTTGACCAAGGTCATCGGCGATCGAATGGTGAAGGTCATCGCCTGGTACGACAACGAATGGGGCTACTCCTGCCGCGTTCGCGATTTGATTCTGTACATCGCAGGACATAAATAAAATCGGTAGGGGCGTATTGCAATACGCCCCTACCACACATACGGTCCCCCTACGCACAGATGAAGGATCATACCCATGCACATGAACAAACTGACGATTGAGGATATCCCGATCAAAGGAAAACGGGTTTTCATCCGGGCCGATTTCAATGTCCCCCTGGACAGCGATCTTCATATCACCGACGATACCCGAATCCGCTCGACGCTTCCGACGATCAACTACGGCATCGACGAGGGGGCCATTCTCATTCTCGCCTCCCATCTCGATCGGCCGAAGGGGGTCGATCCGCGCCATTCGCTGGCCCCCGTCGCGAAGCGGCTCCAACGGCTTCTCGGGAAGGAGGTTCAATTCGCCCCCGACTGCATCGGGCCTCAGGTTCAAAACATGGTGGCCCGACTGAAACCGGGTGACGTTCTTCTCCTGGAAAACCTCCGTTTTCACCCGGGCGAAAAAAAGAATGACGAGAGTTTTGCCAAGGCATTGGCCGATCTCGGCATCGATGTCTATATCAACGATGCCTTCGGGGCGGTCCATCGCAGCCACGCCTCAACCACCGGTATCACCCAATTCGTCAAGACAAAAGCATGCGGGTTCTTGATGAAAAAAGAGATCGCTTATCTGGAAGGGGCGGTCGCCAACCCCGCCCGGCCCTTCGTGGCGATCCTCGGAGGAGCGAAGGTCTCCGGGAAAATCGGGGTGATCGAGAATCTCGGGAAGAAGGTCGATAAGGTGATCGTCGGCGGCGGCATGGCCTACACCTTTTTGAAGGCGATGGGAAACGATGTCGGCAATTCGCTGGTCGAAGATTCAATGCTCTCCTTCGCCAGGGAAATCATGGAGCATGCGGTCGAGCGGGGGATTAAATTCTATCTCCCGGTCGACTGTGTGGTCGCCACCAGCATGGATCCGGGGGCCGAGACAAAGCGGGTGCCTATTCAAGAAATTCCCAAGGGATGGATCGGGCTTGATATCGGCCCGGCGTCGGTTCATCTCTTCACTGAAGTGCTGACCAACGCCAAAACGATTCTATGGAATGGCCCGATGGGGGTCTTTGAAATGGATGCCTATTCGCGGGGGACATTTGCAATCGCCCATGCGGTCGCCAACTCCTATGCGTTGACCATCGTCGGCGGCGGAGAGACCGCCCTGGCGGTTCATAGAGCGGGCGAATCGGAGAACATTTCGTTCATCTCCACCGGCGGCGGGGCCGCCCTCCAGCTTCTGGAAGGAAAAGAGCTTCCCGGACTTTCGGTCCTTCCGGAAAAAGAAGGATAACCCTTGTAGGGCGACGCATGCGTCGCCCCTACGCAGACCCGGGCCATGACAGATGCGGACCCCCTGTTTTATCGCCAACTGGAAAATGAACAAGACCATCGGTGAGGCGCGGGAATATCTTCAAGCGGTGGAGAAGCGGTGGCCGCAGTTCCCCAACGCTCCCTGGGAAACGATCGTTGCCCCCCCTTTTACGATGCTGGCCCCGATGGCCGACTTTCTGAAAGAAAAATCGCTGCAGGTTGGATTGGCGGGCCAGAATGCCCATTTCGAGGAGCGGGGGGCTTATACCGGCGAAATCTCCCCGCTGATGCTTCGCGATGCCGGTTGCCGCTATGTGATCATCGGCCACTCGGAGCGCCGGACCTACTTCGGCGAAACGAACGCGTTGGTTCATAAAAAGATTGGGGCGGCGTTGCGGGCGGGGCTGATCCCGATCGTTTGCGTCGGCGAAACCCGCGAAGAGCGGGAAGAAGAGCGGACGGGGGAAGTGATTGAACGTCAGCTGAGGGAGGCATTGGATGATCTCCGGCCGGGCCCCTCGGACTGGATCATCGCCTACGAACCGGTCTGGGCGATCGGCACCGGGCTGACCCCGCAGCCGTCGGAAGCGGAGGAGGTCCACCGCCGGATCCGGGACTTTTTCCGCTCCCTTTCGGAAGGAGAGGAGGCCGACACCCCGCGTATTCTTTATGGCGGGAGCGCAACAGAGAAAAACATTGAGGCCTTCATGGAAGAGGCCGATATCGACGGCGTCCTGGCGGGGGGCGCCAGCCTCTTTGCCGAGTCGTTTTGTAATATGATCGAGCTGGGGGTCAAAACCAAAAATAAATAAACCGAACCGGTAGGGGCGATCCTTGTGATCGCCCTTCTCCGGTCAAAATCAGGGCGAATACAAGATTCGCCCCTACGAGTAAAGGAGCACCCATGTACACACTGATTGCCATCATCCATATCATCGTCTGCCTCATTCTCATGGCCGTTGTTCTGCTGCAAGCCGGCAAAGGGGCCGAGATGGGGGCCGCCTTCGGGGGATCGAGCCAAACGATCTTCGGCAGCCGCGGCGCCGCCACCTTCTTGAGCAAACTGACCGTGGGAGCGGCCATCCTCTTTATGGTCACCTCGTTGAGTCTCTCGATCTTGAGCCGCGAGCGCTCGATCGCTTCATCGATCGTCGACACCGACACGAAAGATGAACTTATTCCCAAAGAGGTCCCGGCCCCAGGCGGTCCGAACACCCTTCCGGCCGATCCTTCGGCCAATTCTTCGGAAGGAGCGCCGGCCGCGCCGACCCCTGAGTCCGCCCCGGCGAAATAGCGAACCGTTCTTAAAGATGGGGCCGGCCACGGCCCCATTGAGTTTTGTCTCAAAAATCAGTATGATCGTGCCTTAAAGGCATGAACCTTCTTTTTGTGAAAAAACTCGTCTCATCGCTGATCCTGCTCACGCTCGTCGGATGCGCCGGACCCCCGTTGAACAATCCTTATCCTCGACAGGAAGAGGGGGAGAATATCCTCTACTCTTCCTTCAGCGAGCGGCCGAAGCACCTCGACCCGGCGCAGTCGTACTCCTCCAACGAAATCATCTTCACCGCGCAGATCTACGAGCCCCCCTTCCAGTATCACTACCTGAAGCGCCCCTACACGCTGGTCCCCTTGACCGCCGCCGAGATGCCGGCCCCCGTTTATCTGAACGCCCAAGGAGAGCGGCTCAACGCGGAAGCGCCGGCGGAGCAGGTGGCCTTCAGCCTTTACGAGATCAAGATCCGGCCGGGCATTCGTTATCAGCCGCACCCCGCCTTCGCGCACGATTCGGGGGGTCGAGCTCTTTATCACACCCTCGGCCCTGAAGGGCTCGACCGGATCTCCTCGCTCGGCGATTTCGAGCAGACCGGCAGCCGCGAGCTGACCGCCGAAGATTATGTTTACCAGATCAAGCGGCTGGCTCACCCGAAGATCCACTCCCCGATCTATGGCTTCATGTCGGATTATATCGTCGGCTTGCGGGAGCTCGGCGAAACCCTTCGGAAGGCGCAGGAGAAGGCCGAGCCGGGGGCCTTCCTCGACTTGCGGGAGTATCCTCTCTCCGGTGTCGAGGTGGTCGATCGGCACACCTATCGGATCAAGGTCGTCGGCAAATATCCGCAATTCCTCTACTGGCTGGCGATGCCCTTCTTCGCCCCGATCCCGCATGAAGCCGACCGGTTCTACTCGCAGCCGGGATTGATCGAAAAAAACATCACCCTCGACTGGTATCCGATCGGAACGGGGCCGTACATGCTGACGGTGAACAATCCGAACCGCCAGATGGTCCTGGAGCGAAACCCGAACTTCCACGGCGAGACCTATCCGACCGAGGGGGAGCCGGAAGACCAACCATCGGGCCTCCTGGCCGACGCCGGCAAGCCGCTCCCCTTCATCGACAAGGTCGTCTTCACCCTGGAGAAAGAAGGGATTCCGATCTGGAACAAGTTCCTCCAAGGCTATTACGACAGCGCCGGGATCGCCTCCGACAACTTCGACCAGGCGGTCCGGATCGGCGGCCAGGGAGACGCCGACATCACCGCGGAGATGAAGGAGAAAGGAATCCGGCTGATCACCAGCGTGGAGACGAGCACCTTTTACCTCGGATTCAACATGCTCGACCCGGTGCTGGGGGGAGATTCCGAATCGGCCCGCAAGCTCCGCCGGGCGATTGCGATCGCGGTCGATCAAGAGGAGTCGATCGCCATCTTCCGGAACGGACGGGGCATCGCGATGCAGGGCCCCCTCCCGCCGGGGATCTTCGGCTACACGGAGGGCGAGGCCGGGATTAATCGTTATGTCTACGATTGGGTGAACGGCCGGCCGCAGCGAAAACCGATCGACGCCGCGCGGCAGCTTCTGGCCGAGGCCGGCTACCCCGGCGGCCGCCACGCCAAAACCGGACAGCCGCTTGTTCTCAACTTCGACACCACCGGCACCGGGCCGGAGGCGAAATCGAGTCTCGACTGGATGCGGAAGCAGTTCGAGAAGCTGAACATTCAGCTGGTCATCCGGGCGACCGATTACAACCGCTTTCAGGACAAGATGCTTAAGGGAACGGCGCAGATGTTCCAGTGGGGATGGAACGCCGACTATCCCGATCCGGAGAACTTCTTCTTCCTCCTCTACGGCCCGAACGCCAAGGCGGGGAAAAACGGGGAAAACGCGACCAATTACGCAAACCCGGAGTTCGACCGCCTCTTCGAGAAGATGAAGAATATGGAAAACACGCCGGAGCGGCAGGCGATCATCGACCGGATGCTGGAGATCGTCCGGCGCGACGCCCCCTGGGCCTCCGGCTTCCACCCGAAACAGTTCGGCCTCCATCATGCCTGGCGCCACAACATCAAGCCGAATCTGATGGCGAACAATACCTTGAAATATGGGAAGCTCGATCCCGATCTCCGCGCCCGACAGCGCCGGGCCTGGAACAGGCCGGTCTGGTGGCCGGTGGCGGTGATCGTCGCCGTTCTCGTCGTCGGAACCCTCCCCGCGGTGGCGACCTATCGGCGCAAGGAACAGGGGGTCCCCCGATGATCGGCTACCTGATTCGCCGGATTCTCTATGCCTTTCCGATTCTGATCGGCGTCAATCTCCTTACCTTCCTCCTCTTTTTCGTGGTGAACACCCCCGACAATATGGCCCGGATGCATCTGGGGATGAAACGGGTGAACCAGGAGGCGATCGACAAGTGGAAGGCGGAGCATGGCTACGACAAGCCGACCCTCTTCAACCCCGCCGCGGAAGGGGCCGAGAAGTTCACCAAGACGATCTTCTTCGAGAAATCGGTGAAGCTCTTCGTATTTGATTTCGGACCGGCCGATGACGGCCGCGAAATCGGGGCCGACATCAAACAGCGGATGTGGCCGAGCCTTTCCATCGCGCTCCCCGCTTTAATCATTGGCCTCCTCGTGAATATCACCGCCGCGATGCTGGTCGCCTTTTTCCGCGCCTCCTACATCGATTTCTGGGGGGTGATCGTCGCGGTCGCGATGATGTCGATTTCTTCTCTCTTCTACATCATCGGCGGCCAATATCTCTTCAGCAAAGTCCTGCGGCTCGTCCCGATCTCCGGATACGACGACGGCCTCACCGCCCTGAAGTTTATCCTCCTGCCGGTCCTGATCGGCCTGGTCGCCGGGATCGGGAGCGGGCTGCGCTGGTACCGAACGATCTTCCTGGAAGAGATCGGCAAAGAATATGTCCGGACGGCGCGCGCCAAGGGGCTCTCCGAGCTGCGGGTTCTCTTCGGCCATGTTTTGCGAAATGCATTGGTCCCGATTCTGACCGGCGTCGTGGTCGTCATCCCCCTCCTTTTTCTCGGCTCCCTTCTGACCGAGTCGTTCTTCGGCATCCCCGGACTCGGAAGCTACACGATCGATGCGATCAACAGCCAAGATTTCGCGATCGTCCGGGCGATGGTCTTTCTCGGCTCGGTCCTCTACATCATCGGTCTGATCCTGACCGACCTCTCCTATACCCTCGTCGATCCGCGCGTGAGGTTGAGCTGATGCCGATCCTCCCGGTGGTGCTCTGGACCGACGCCTTGGTCTTTGTTCTGTTGGCCGCCGCCATCGGTTTCGGCCTTTACGCTTCGCGGCGCGAGCCGCTGCGCGCCCCCTGGCGGCAGATCCGCCGGCGTCCGGTGGCGATGGCGGCGATGGTCATCCTGCTCGCCTACGTCGGCATCGGCCTCATCGATTCGATTCATTTCAAAAAACGGCTGCCGGCCACCGAGGCGGGGCAGGCGACGCAATATTCTCCGGAGGTACTCTCGCTACTCGACGTCATGACCGACCGGCTTCGGAAAAATACCGAGCGGACCTACTCCGCCCCCCTCGCCACCCATGCCTATGCAAAAGAAACGGTCGAGATGCCGGACGGCACCCAGGCGCGCGTCTTTCCCAGGCTGCGCTTCGGCGGGGCGCATCTTGCCGATCCGGAGAAGGAGTGGTCTCAGGATGTGGCCTTCACCGCGCTCCAGGGGGGACTCCTCGGCCTCGTCGCGGCCCTCATCGTGAACGTTCATTTTCTCTTCCTCCTCAGCCGGCGTCATGGCATGGAGCCGGGAGCGATGGCGCAGGCGATTTTGAAGGGAAAGACCGACACCGCCTGGCGGGCCACACTCGGAACGATCACTTTTATGATGATTGTGGCCGGCATCGCCTGGTCGCTCAGCACCCGATATCATCTTTTCGGAACCGATAAGGTGGGGCAGGATGTTCTCTACCTCTCGCTCAAGGCGATCCGGACCGGATTGGTCATCGGGACGGTGACGACGCTGGTGATGCTTCCTTTCGCCGTGCTGTTGGGAATTGCCGCCGGTTACTTCCGGGGATGGGTCGATGATGTCATTCAATACATCTACACCACCCTCAGCTCGGTGCCGGGGGTCTTGCTGATTGCCGCGGCGGTCTTGATCCTCCAGGTCTACATGGATCAGAACGCCGACGCCTTCACCAGCGTCACACGGCGGGCCGATGTTCGCCTTCTTTTTCTCTGCATTATTCTGGGGGTGACCGGTTGGATCGGCCTCTGCCGCCTCTTGCGCGGGGAGACGCTGAAGCTGCGGGAGATGGATTATGTTCAGGCCGCGACCGCATTGGGGGTGGGGAGCTGGCGGATCATCCTCCGGCACATCCTGCCGAACGTGATGCATATCGTCCTGATCTCGGTCGTCCTCGACTTCAGCGGCCTGGTCCTCGCCGAGGCGGTGCTGTCGTACGTCGGGGTCGGCGTCGATCCGGCGATGATCTCCTGGGGGAATATGATCAACAGCGCCCGGATGGAGATGGCGCGAGAGCCGATCGTCTGGTGGTCGCTGATCGCCGCCTTCGTCTTCATGTTCGGATTGGTCTTGTCGGCGAATCTTTTCTCCGACGCGGTGCGCGATGCGTTGGACCCGCGGTTGAGAGGGCGCGCATGAACAACCCTGATCCCGTCCTGAAAGTCACCGACCTGAAGACCTGGTTCCACACCGACGGGGGAACCGTCCGCGCTGTCGATGGGATTTCGTTCGAGGTCCGCCGCGGGGAGACCTTCGCCCTGCTGGGCGAGTCGGGCTGCGGAAAGTCGATGACGGCGCTGTCGCTGATGCGGCTGGTCCCAGAGCCGGCGGGGCGGATCGTCTCGGGAGAGGTTCTGCTGGAGGGACAGGATCTCTGCACGCTCCCGGAAGTGGCGATGCGCCCCCTGCGGGGCCGTCGGATCTCGATGATCTTTCAAGAGCCGATGACGAGCCTGAATCCGGTGATCACGGTCGGCGATCAAATTGCAGAGACATTGCAGCATCATTTTTCCCTCGACGGCGCCGCGGCGAAAAAGCGGGGGTGCGATCTCCTGACCGCGGTCGGCATCTCCGATCCGGTCCGGCGGTATGACGAATACCCCCACCAGATGTCTGGGGGGATGAAGCAGCGGATCATGATCGCAATGGCGCTTGCGGGCGAGCCGGAGGTGTTGATCGCCGACGAGCCGACGACGGCGCTCGACGTGACGATCCAGGCGCAAATCCTCGATCTGCTCCGCCGCTTGCAGCGGGAGCGGGGGATGGCGATTCTGCTGATCACCCACGATCTGGCGGTGGTCTCCGAGATGGCCGACCGGGTCGCCGTGATGTACGCCGGCCAAATCGTTGAAACCGCAGACCGCGCCGCTTTTTTCAGCAATCCGCGCCATCCCTATTCGCAGAAACTCTTTCATTCCCTGCCGAGCCGGAACAAACGGGGAGAGAACCTCGGCGTCATTCGCGGCAGCGTTCCGCCGCTGAACCGGGAATTCGTCGGCTGCCGTTTCGCCAACCGGTGCGACGCGGCATGGGAGGCATGCGAGAAGATCGATCCCCGCTGGATTGCGGAAGCCGGGAGCGGCGTCCGATGCCATCTCTACGATCCGGCCGTCGCGGCAACACGACCCGCCACATCCACCGGGACAGCCGCTTCACCAGGCGCAGCAGTAACTCGAAAAACACCGGCTCAAACAAACGGCTCCCTTCTACAGGTTACCGATCTGAAAGTTCACTTCCCCATCCACAAAGGGCTCTTTAAGAAGGTCGTCGGTCATGTGAAGGCGGTCGATGGGGTTTCTCTGTCGCTTCGGTCCGGACGGACAATCGCGCTCGTCGGCGAGTCGGGCTGCGGGAAGACGACGGCGGGAAAGGCGATTCTTCAGCTGATCCGTCCAACCGGCGGGAAGGTCCGATTCGGCGATGTTGAGCTGACGACCCTCTCCGGCCCGGCCCTTCGGGAAAAGCGGGGCGACTGCCAGATCATCTTCCAAGACCCCTACGCCTCCCTCAATCCCCGGATGATGGTCGGCGACATCATCAAGGAAGGAATCGAGGCACAACACCGTGCTAAATCTTCCGTCGAAGCGGAGGCACGCGTCGATCAGTTGCTGGAGCAGGTCGGTCTTCCCGTCGAGGCGAAGCAGCGCTACCCACACGAGTTCTCCGGCGGCCAGCGGCAGCGGATCTGCATCGCGCGGGCCCTCGCCGTCGATCCGAAGGTGATCGTCTGTGATGAGCCGACAAGCGCGCTCGATGTTTCGGTCCAGGCGCAGATTCTGAACCTTCTGAAAGAACTCCAGGAACGGCTGGGGCTCGCTTATCTTTTCATCACGCATAATCTCTCTGTGGTGGAATACTTCGCTCATGAGGTCGCCGTGATGTATCTCGGCCGGATCGTCGAGTATGGTCCGGTGGAAGCGGTCTTGAACAATCCCCAGCACCCCTACACCCGCGCCCTCCTCTCCGCCGTCCCGCAGGTCGACGCTGATAAAAAGCGAGCCATCCTCCGCCTGGAAGGAGAGATCCCCTCCCCCGTCCACCCGCCGAAAGGCTGCCACTTTCACCCCCGCTGCCCGGAAGTGATAGCGGTCTGCCGCGAGACCTATCCCGGAGAGATCGAACGGAGCACCCGGCATACCGTACGGTGTCATCTGTATTCGAATAACGGTCCTTGAACGCCGCGACAGGCCCTCCGTCGGCCTCTGATCCCTAGACATTTCCCCTTCTGCCGATCACGTCGATTCCACATCTGACAAAGATGTATAAAAAAGTAAGAAAATAGGTAAATTATTTATTTGACAATGAATAGACGGATCACGTAGGATTATTCCAGTTCAGGCTAATTTGTCTGGTAAGTCCATCGGCGCTCTACAAGGACGGATCCTCGTACCGTGGGCCGCATAACACGATCACTCTCTTCAAGGAGCACAAAGACCATGCCCACCCTATCGACGGCTCTTCCGTTAAAACAACACAGCATTCGGGCGCTGGCAATCGTTGCAGCAATCACCCTGATGTTCGGCACCGCCTCGCCGGCGTGGGCCCTTTCTATTTCTCAGGCTTACATTATTTCGGACTGGACGTCGCCGACCAGCGCCACACCCGCTCCTTTTACCGTTAACGGCACCGCCGGATTCCAACTGACACTCAATAGCTCGGGAGTGGCCACAGCGGCCACCACCCTCGGCGGACCGCTCACGATCCAGGCGACCGACCGCCTCTATTATCAATCGCACACCGGCACCGTTGATGCGAACGAAGTTTCTTCCAGCCAGCTTGCTTCCCGGGTCAATAGCGAAATCGCCAAGCTCGACGACGCCGGCTTTGTCAACGAGTCGTCGGACGCCGCGCTGAATATCGATTTCAGAGACAGCTCCTCCGTCACACTGCGGACGTCGACGCAGAACGTTTCCGTGACCGGGTTGGTCTTCTTTGAGGATGCCGGATTGGATCCCTTCTCGCTCCGCTATTGCTACAACACTTCCTGTACGCAATCCGATCTCCTCTTTAACGGGTTCAATTCCTCGGCCAGCTCGACCATTCTCGCCTCTTCAAGCGGTCTTGAGACCGACGATTACGCTCCGGAGATCGATCAAGCTTACTGGTTCATTTTCGATCAGGCCGTCACGGGGGGCTATTTTAGGATTGCCGAAACGACAAACTTCGGAGGATACCAGAGCGAGCTTCTTGAGATCGATTTTATTGGATTGACGTCGATCGCGCCGTCTGCTCAGGTTCCCGAACCGAGCGCACTGCTGCTGCTCGCCGCGGGCCTGATGGGCCTTCCCTTCCTTCGGAAATTCCAAAAGAGCTAAGCATTTAGAACCTCTCTAACAAACCCGCGAGGGGGTCGGTCCGAACGGACCGACCCCCTCCGCCGTTTTCAAGCCGCTCTTTTTTCATTTCTTGAAAGTTCTGTTCGGGTGATTGCCAAAATGTTCGGACTCTGATATACCGGAGTCATCCGTCATGTCGGGTCGCTGATGAAATTCCGGAACCCAAAAACGTTTCAATCTAATTTCGCAAGGGTCTCTCTTTCCGTTTTGATTCTGGCCTCGATCTGGAGCTGCACGCAGCCGAAAGCGCCGAAGAACCCCACTGCACTGGCCGAGGCGTCGATCGGCGAGCCGAAACGGCTCATCCCGATGCTCGCCTCCGACAGCGCTTCGGTCGACATCGCCAGCCTGGTCTTCAACGGCCTGGTGAAGTATGACAAAAACATCCGCTTGGTCGGCGATCTCGCCGAGTCGTTTGAGATGACCCCCGATTGCCGACAGGCGACCTTTCATCTGCGGAAAGGGGTGAAATGGCACGACGGCCGGGAGTTCACCGCCGACGACGTCCTCTTCACCTATCAACAGGTCATCGATCCGAAAATCGCCACCCCCTACAGCAGCAACTTCGAAACGGTGGAGAAGGTCGAGAAGATCGACCCGCACACGGTTCGGGTCAGTTATCGGGTGCCGTTTGCCCCCGGTCTGGAAAGCTGGGGGATGGGGATGATTCCGAAACATCTCCTTGAGGGAAAAGATCTCAACAACGATCCGTTCAACCGCAATCCGGTGGGCACCGGTCCGTTTCGGTTTTCGGAGTGGGTGACGGGGCAGAAGGTCGTCGTCAAGACCAATGCCGACTACTTCGAGGGAAAACCGGAAATCGAGGAGTACATCTACCGGCTCATTCCCGATACGGCGACCCAATTTCTGGAATTAAAGGCGCTGAATATCGACATGATGACCCTCTCTCCGGTCCAATACCAGAAGCAGACGGACGACCGCTTCTTTAAAACCGAATTCAACAAATTCAAATACCCGGCGTTGAGTTATACCTATCTCGGCTACAACCTGCGGGACCCCAAATTTTCGGACAAGCGGGTGCGCCAGGCGCTCACGCATGCCATCAACAAGGATGCAATCATCCAGGGGGTCCTCTTCGGCCTCGGCAAGCCGGCCACCGGCCCCTACATCCCCGAGTCGTGGGCCTTTAACCCGAACCTAAAAGACCTTGAATACAACCCCGAGAAAGCAAAGGCCCTCTTGGCCGAAGCCGGCTGGAGTCCCGACAAGGACGGCCTTCTCAAAAAAGAGGGGGCGCCGTTCGCCTTCACCCTCCTGACCAATCAAGGGAATGCGGAGCGGGCAAAGGCGGCGGAGATCATCCAACAGGGCTTGAGAGAGATCGGCATTCAGGTGGAGATCCGGGTCTTGGAATGGCAAACACTGCTGCACCAATTTATCGATAAAAAGCAATTTGAAGCGATCATCATGGGCTGGGGGGTGGGGCTCGATCCCGATATTTACGCCATCTGGCACTCCAGCAAAACCAAAGAGGGGGAGTTCAATTTCATTTCCTACCAAAACCCCCGGGCCGATGACCTCCTGACCCAGGGACGGGAAACCTGCAATCAGGAAGAACGGAAAAAAATTTATCAGGAGCTGCACCGGTTGATCGCGGAAGACCAGCCTTACACCTTCTTATATTACCCGATGGCCCTGCCGATTGTTCACAAGCGATTCAAAGGGATCGAGCCTTCGCCGATCGGGATCCAATACAACCTTCCTCAGTGGAAAATCTCCGGGAACCACGCGGAGCGGTAAGCCGCTTCCTGACCCCCGCCGTGCAAAAAGAACACACCCGATCTTCCCCCCAAGGCGGATGTGTATCAGTCCGGCACAAAAATCCCTTTTCCCCTCATTGCTTTTCTTCTCTCATCTCCCTCAAAGCCTATCTGAATGCCTCTTAACGGCGGCACCTTGCTTGCAGTCTTTCAGGAATGCTTGCGAGCCCCGATCGATTTCCACGGTTCTGATATCCAAATCCCTCTCGAGCCAATCTGTCAATCTTCGGTCCGGCAGCAAGGAGGAAGCGCTCTTCTTTCTCATTTGTGCGCGAACCGCTTTTTAACGCGGTCGCAGCCTGTATCAACCATTAAAGAGAGGACGTAATGAGCCGAGATCCTGTTTGCGGGGTCCTGATCGACGAAAAACTTTCAACCTCGCTGAAATATGAGGGGAGAAAATATTATTTCTGCAGCGACTCGTGCCGGAAACATTTCCACGAGATACCGGAGAAATATCTCCTGATCAAAGCGGCCTAACCGGTTCATCAGATAAGAAGGAGGAAGGGTATGGAATACAAAGGCGCCATCATGCGCGATGACGAAATTGTCGAAGCGTTAAACGACCTGATCGAAACGGACCACAACGCCATCGGCGCGTACAACACGGCGATCGACGGCCTTGAAGACCATCCCAATATTCGGGACAACTTCATCACGTTCCGGGGCGACCACGAACGCCACGTTCGGGAACTCTCTCCCTTTGTCCGGCAATACGGGGGAGACCCCGAGAAAAAGCCGGGCGGGATGGGGGTTCTTCAGAAAGGCTGGACGGCCATTTCCAAACTCGGCGGGGCCGATGCGATCCTCTCGGCCATGGTCTCCAATGAGGAGTCGGCGGTCTCCGCCTATGAAGCGGGGGCAACCAAGAACTTTCCGCCCGACATTCTTCAATATGTCCAACGCGGGCTTCAGGACGAGCGCAAGCACCTGGCCTATTGCAAGGCGGAATACGAGCGGCTGAAAAAAGCAGCATAGATTTCCAGAGGTAGGGGCGTATTGCAATACGCCCCTACAATTTCAGCCGCGGGTCGAGCGCATCGCGCAGGCCTTCGCCCAGGAGGTTGTAGCCGAGGACGGTGATGAAGATGGCGAGGCCGGGAAAGACCGAGAGCCACCAGGCGATCTCGATGTTGTCCTTTCCCGCCGTCAGGATGCTCCCCCAGCTCGCCTTCGGCGGCTGAACGCCGATGCCGAGGAAGCTGAGCGCCGACTCGGTGAGGATCGCCCCCGCGATCCCCAGCACGGCGGCGACATAAACCGGCGAGAGGGCGTTGGGAAGGATGTGGCGGACGATCAATCGAACATCGCGCGCCCCCTGCGCCCGCGCCGCCGTCACGTAATCCATCTCCTTGATCCCGAGAAACTGCCCCCGGACCAGACGCGCCACCCCCATCCATCCGGTCAATCCGATCACGATCATAATGTTCCAAATCGACGGCTCCAGGATGGCGATCACCGCCAGGATCAGGAAAAACGTCGGGATGGAGAGCATGATGTCGACCAGCCGCATCAGAATCGCATCGATCGTTCCCGCGTAAAAACCGGCCAACGCGCCGACCAAAATGCCGATCAAAATCGCGATCCCCACCGCCACAAACCCGACCCAGAGGGAAATCCGCGCCCCCCAGATGACCCGGCTGAGAACATCCCGCCCGAGCGGATCGGTTCCGAACGGATGTTCGAAACTCGGCGCCTGGAGAATCTTCCCGATATTGATTTCGTAGGGATCATGCGGCGCCAAGACCGGCGCGAAGATCGCCGCGAGGAAGATCGTCAGAACGATCAGGCTCCCCGCCAGCGCCACCCGATTTTTCTTGAACCGCCGCCAGAAAAGAGGGGGGCCGGGGGTCGGGGGCCGGGGGTCGGCGGAAGAGGCTGCTGGTTGCATCTCGGTTTGTTTCATTGAGTCCCTTTTATTTTGGTTTTCTCCGGCACCCGGCCCCGGTCCCTTCCTCACGAAACGCGTATCCTCGGATTGACCCAGGCGTATGAAAGATCGGCGAGAAGGTTGCCGATTAATGTCAGCGCCGCGGCAAAGACCGTCAGACCCATAATCACCGGGTAATCGCGCGCCAACACCGACTGAAAGGAGAGCTGCCCGATCCCCGGAATGGCAAAGATCGTTTCGATAATGACGCTCCCGCCGATCAATGTCGGCAGCTCCAGCCCCATCAACGTGACAACCGGGATCAACGCGTTCCGGAGCGCGTGTTTGTAAATCACCTGCCGCTCGGAGAGCCCCTTCGCCCGGGCCGTTTGGATATAGTCCTGACGAATCACCTCCAGCATTTCCGATCGAAGATACCGCGAATACCCGGCCAGGCCGATGAGCGAAGCGGTCAGGACCGGCAAGATCAGATGACGCGCCCAGTCGATCAACCGTTCGAGCGGGGAGAGCTGCGCCGCCGTGAGCGATTGGTATCCGGAGAGGGGAAGCCATCCGAGAGAAACGCCGAAGAGAAGCATCAGCAGCAGGGCCAGCCAGAAACTGGGGAGGGAAAACCCGATATAAACAAAGAGGGTGGTGGCCTTGTCCATCCACGAGTATTGGCGCGTCGCCGAGAGAATGCCGATCGGAAAGGCGACCAGGACAATCACCGCCAGGGTCAGCAGGTTGATCGTCACCGTCACCGGCAGCCGCTCCAGGATCTTCCGAGAGACCGGCTCTCCATCGACAAAGGAGCGGCCGAGATCCAACGTGACGAAGCGCCGCAGCCAATCGAGGTATTGGATGTGAAGCGGCCGGTCCAGTCCGTAAAGCCTTCTTAAGTTTTCTTTGGCTTGCGCCGATACTTTAGGATTAAGGGTCGTTTGAAGATCGGTCGGGTCTCCCGGCGCCAGATGCATGATGCCGAAGGTCAGAAGCGTGATTCCAAAGAGGGTAATGAGGAGCTGCCAAAACCGTTGGAAGAGAAAATGGGCCATATTTTAGGTATGCTATCAAAAACGATCTTTAGAAATCAAATGCAGCGTTGTTTTGACCTAATAACTCTCAAAACCCGCTAATTCTTTCCAAAACCGGCATTGAATATCGGTGGATATGTGATATAAACTTTCATTCAACAAGCGGCTCTTTTTGAAAAAGGGGGCAAATGTCGGAAACCTCAACCTATAGACAAGACGGCATCGGCCAACCCCAATTAGTGGTGATTTTTTATTCTTGACAAAAAAAATTATTACTATATATTTACAAAAAATTTCTTCTAACTTTTTTGATTCCAGGAGAAAAGGAGGTGAGACTACTCACAAACAAACAAAACGGGGTGGCTTCACCCCACCCATAACGAAAGGGGGCAAATAGAGTGCACGCTTTAGGGACGCACTTGCTGGTGGAGTTGAAAGACTGCAACTCCAAGATTTTGAATGACGTGAAGAAGATCGAAGACATTCTGGTTACTGCGGCGAAGGAAGCGAAAGCAACCATCATTGAAAGTCGGTTCCACAAATTCAGCCCCTTTGGAATCAGCGGAGTGGTCGTGATTGCAGAATCCCACCTGACCATCCACACATGGCCCGAGTACGGCTATGCGGCCGTTGATATTTTTACCTGCGGCGAAACGCTTCAACCCTCCGTCGCCGCCTCTTACATTGTCGCAAAATTACAATCGAAGAACCCCTCTCTGGTTGAAATGAAGAGAGGCTTGCTTTCCTTGGGCGACCAGAAGTTGCCTCACAAGCCGGTTAAAGGAGAGCCTGTTCATTATGACCGAGCCAAAGAGCTACAAATGGTTCCTTGATTACCTCTCCCCGTTTGAAGGGCACATGCATGGAATCGACACGATCGTCTTTTCCAAGCAGACCCAATTTCAGCAGGTAGAGATTCTGGATACCAAAAGCTACGGACGTTGTCTGGTCCTCGACGGCAAGATGCAGTCGAGCGAGGTGGACGAGTTCATTTATCATGAAGCGCTGGTCCACCCCGCGATGCTCACCCATCCGGAGCCGAAGAAGGTCTTCATCGTCGGCGGGGGCGAAGGGGCGACCCTCCGGGAGATCCTCCGGCATCGATCGGTCGAGCGGGTCTTGATGGTCGATATCGATCAAGAGGTGGTGGAGAGTTGCAAGCGCCACCTCCCTCAGTGGCACCAAGGATCGTTTGAGGATCCCCGTGCGGAGATTCGCTATCTCGATGCGCGAAAATATCTGGAGGAAACCACCGACACCTACGATATCATCATCATCGACATCTCCGAGCCGGTCGAAGAAGGCCCCGCGTACCTTCTCTACACAAAAGAATTCTACAGCCTGGTGATGGAGCGCCTTACTGCAAACGGAATGATCTCCCTTCAGGCCGGCACCACCGCCGCCACCAGCCTGCTGAATTTCTCCGCCGTCTACCAGACCCTCCGGACCGTTTTCCCCGTCGTTTCCCCCTACCAGGCTTCCATCCCCTCGTTCGGCCTTCCCTGGGGCTTCGCCTTGGCCTCGAAGCGGTTCGATCCAAGGACGTTTGATCAGAATGAAATTGACCGGCGCATTTCTCAGCGGGTGGAGGGTGAGCTGAAGTATTATGATGGGGAAACCCACGTCGGCCAGTTCTATCTTCCGAAGCAGGTCCGGATTCAGATGGAGAAACAAGAGCGGATCATCGAAGACAACTATCCGCTGTTCACGTACCATTGAGAGTTTCCTTTTTTAGAACTTTAAATGCAGGTTATCTGAGAATCCCCGTGAAAAGACATCATCTAGTTCAAAGCGAGCGACTGGCTCTGCCAGCGCGAGCGCGGGGTGTGGGGGCATCGGAGGACCCTTTCTTTTTCATTTGCCGGACGGGCCCCCACATATGATAGACCAAGAGCAGTTTAAGACCCCCCTTTTCGACGCGATGGTGTCGCTGGCGGAGAGCCGGAAGGTCTCCTTTCACACCCCCGGCCACAAGAGCGGCAAGGGGATTTCGACCCGCTTCCGGAAGTTTGTCGGGCCGAAGATCTTCTCGATCGATCTCACCACCCTCGACGAAGTCGACTCCCTCCAAAAACCAAAAGGGGTGATCAAAGAAGCGCAGGAGCTCGCCGCGAAGGCCTACGGCGCCGACCGCTCGTTCTTTCTGGTCAACGGCACCACCGGCGGCAACCATGCGATGATCCTGGCCGCCTGCGGCCCGCGGGACAAGGTTTTGGTCGCCCGCAACGCGCACAAATCGGTGTTGGCCGGCCTGATCTTCTCCGGCGCGGAGCCGATTTTCTTCTCCCCGGCGGTCGATGACAATTTAAAACTGACCCTCAACGTCACCTACGAAACGACCCTCCGGGCGATCGATGCCCATCCCGAGGCGAAGGCCCTCTTCCTCACCAGCCCCAATTATTACGGCATCTGCGCCGATCTGGAGCGGATTATCCCGTATGCCCATTCAAAAGGGCTGGTGGTCATGGTCGACGAGGCGCACGGGCCGCATCTGAAATTCCACCCCGACCTGCCGATCTCCGGGGTCGAGGCGGGGGCCGATTTGGTCGTCCAGAGCACCCACAAGATTATCGGCGGGATGACGCAAGCGTCGATGCTTCATGCGCAGGGGCCGCGGGTCGACATGACGACGCTGGCACAGGTGCTCCGCTTCGTTCAGAGCACCAGCCCCTCGTACATTCTGATGGCGTCGTTGGATCTGGCCCGGATGCAGATGGCGACGGAGGGGGAGAAGCTGCTCGACAAGGCGATCAAGCTCGCCGCCGAAGCGCGCAGCAAGATCAATCGGATTCCCGGCGTCTCCTGCTTCGACAAAGCGATGGTGAAAAATCCTCTCTTCTCGCCGATGGGCGATTTCGACATCACCAAGCTGACGATCACCGTCCGGGATCTCGGCCTCACCGGCTATCAGGCCTCGCAGATTCTCAACAACAAGTATCACATCCAGGTCGAGATGGCCGATCCGTTCAATGTGTTGGTCATCGTCAGCATCGGCGACCGGCGGGACGATCTTAATCGTCTGGTCGATGCGCTGCGCGACATGTCGAAGGAGTATCACGGCAAGCCGAGCCAATCGAGTTTCATTGCCGAGGTCAGCCTTCCTCCGTTCGGCAAGGCGGGCCAGATGACGCCGCGCGAGGCCTTCTTCCGCGATTACCGCTACGCTCCGCTCGATGAGAGCGGCGGCCTGATCAGCTCCGAAATCATCACCGTCTACCCCCCCGGCATCCCCCTCCTCGTCCCCGGCGAGATCGTGACCCAAGAGGTCATCGACTACATCCGCAAAATGGACCGCCTCGGCGCCACTGTGGATGGGCTCAATGCGTCGAACAGCACCATTGCGGTGGTGAAGCAGTAGTCGAATCCTCTTCTGGCTTGGAAAATTCTCCCACTTGCTGTATCCTTAGCAGGATTGCGGTAGGTTTTGTCTTCATTAGGTGTTGATCTTAGTTCTTCGTCATAAAGCAGATCTGGAGCCGGCCCGTGGCGCAACGATTTGGCGGGGATTGGACTGAAGAGAAACTCGAACGCCTCCGAAAATATTTACAAGCCTATACGAAGATTTTTAAAACGAACCCCCAAGCAAGGCATTTTCGGATCACATACGTAGATGCCTTTGCCGGCTCTGGCAGCCGAACAGAGAAGCAACCGCACTCCGAAGACATCAACCCGCTCTTTGCTGAAGCAGAAGCAACTGAGACTGAAAACTTTTTTAAGGGTAGCACGCGAATAGCCCTAGAGACCGAGCCCCCATTCGAGGAATATATTTTTGTCGAGAGGGATGCTCAGTGCAGAGAAACACTTGAGCACTCCGTGAACAGTTCCCCAATTTACATGACCGTATTTTGATAAAATCTTCCGATGCAAACATATTTCTTCGGGAATGGTGTGAACAAACGAACTGGAAAAAGAACCGCGCTGTCGTTTTTCTTGATCCATACGGGATGCAGGTCGATTGGTCGACGATTGAAAAGATCGCCGCTACTGAGGCAATTGATCTTTGGATTCTTTATCCTTTGGGTCAAGCAGTAAACCGACTCCTCAAGCGTGAAGGTCCTCCAACGGGCGGCTGGGCAGACCGGCTTACTCGCTTTTTCGGCTCCGAAGAATGGAAGACACGGTTCTATAAGCTCTCTCCTCAAGAAACTCTGTTTGGAGACTCGTCTCTTGAAAAAGGGGCGGATTTCGATTCTCTTGGAAATTACTTCCTCGAACGGCTTGGGACGGTTTTCACCGCGGTGGCAAAAAATACACTTGCTCTCCGGAATTCCAAGGGAGTTCCGCTCTTTTTGTTATGTTTTGCTGCAGGGAATCCGAAGGGCGCAAAGACCGCTGTTGGCATTGCAAATGATATTTTGAAAAATAAGGGGTAGAATCCATGGCTACCGAATCACATATCGAGTGGACCGATACAACTTGGAACCCTGTAACTGGCTGTTCAAAAGTGAGCCAGGGCTGTAAGAATTGCTATGCTGAGAGGCTTGCCCATCGTCTACAGGCAATGGGACTGCACCGCTACCGAAACGGGTTTGACGTAACCCTGCACGAACAAGCAATTAATGAACCCTTCAGCTGGAAAAAACCGAGGAAGGTATTTGTAAATTCAATGAGTGATCTCTTTCACGAAGAGATTCCTCTTGAGTACATCCAACGTGTCTTCGCCGTTATGGCAGCTGTTCCACGGCACACATTTCAGATTCTGACGAAGCGCAGCGACCGATTGCGTGAAGTAACTGGGCAATTGCCGTGGCCTTCGAATGTTTGGATGGGAGTCAGCGTTGAAAGCAGCGATATGCTCTTCAGAGTCACCGACCTTGAAACCGTTCCAGCCGCTGTTAGATTCCTTTCTTGTGAACCTCTGTTAGGCCCACTGTCTCAAATTCCGCTCTCGCATATTCACTGGGTCATTGTCGGCGGTGAGTCAGGTCCAGGAGCGCGTCCGATGGAGCCACCATGGGTGTATGAAATACTCCATCAATGCCGCGCCGCAAATGTTCCTTTCTTCTTTAAACAGTGGGGTGGCGTTAGAAAATCACGGACCGGGCGTGTCCTGAACGGCCGCACGTATGATGAATATCCGGATAAGGCGAATGCATTGTTGGTACCTGTCTAAACGCGTTTCTGATAGCGGGATCTTGATTCATGACGAATAAAAAGAAGTCGATGAAGAAGGTTAGATATGATGAATTGCTCCCCGAATACAAGCGCAGCGATCTCTTCCGCGGTGTTGGCGGCAAATATTATAAGTCGTATCAATACGGCACTATGGTGCTGCTCAGCCCGGACGTCGCGGAGGTGTTTCCCGACGACGCCTCTGTGAATAAGGCGTTATGGATATTGATCAAGGCCGCTCACCAATCTGTCAGCCCAACGAAACGCCGCTCCAATTGACGGGGGGAACTGAACCGACATAACAATTCAAACAGCTTGCCTTCTACTCACCAGAACCAACCGCTTTCCTCCCACATCCAGAAGGATAGCCGCAAATGCACACCTTCGGACCTCATCAGAAACAAAATCATCTGCCCCAGTCTGCACGCTCCAAAATGCAGGCTCAAACTACCTTCACACACAATGCAGCAAGGCATACCGTTCCACAGTTACAACACACCATCGGCAACCAAGCCCTCCAACGTTTGCTCCAAACCAATGCGGCGCCTCCCCAGATCCAACCCAAATTGAACGTCAGCACACCGGCAGATCGGTCTGAGCAGGAAGCAGACCGCGCAGCCGATCAGCTGATGCAGTCACAAGGCCCTCGCGAACGATGGCAAACAGAGCCGGCCCGGGAAGACCATACCGGCGAGACGGCGGTGCCGTCCTCTGTCCGGGAGGCCGTCTCCTCCCCCGGACGGCCGCTCGATGCGGCGACGCGCGGGTGGATGGCGTCCCGCTTCGGTGAAGACTTCGGCCATGTGCGGGTCCATACGGACGACCGGGCGGCGGTATCGGCGCGCACATTGGGAGCACGGGCCTACACCGTCGGCTCGGATCTATTTTTTGAAGCAGGCGAATATGCCCCCGCTACAGCCGCGGGAAAGCGCTTGCTTGCGCATGAGCTGGCGCACGTGGTGCAGCAGCGCGCCTCTCATACCGATCGGGTTCAACGGCAACCGAAGCCCTCCCAGAAAGTCCCGCCCGGTCCGGGCGAGCTGACGGTGCAGGAGTACGAGGCGTGGGCGAAGAAACACCCGCAACGGGAGGTTCGGGCGGGGGGCGATTATGAAGCGGCTGTGATTTTTGCGCGATACAAGCCGCAATGGTTTTGGGATCGCGGCTATCTCTATGCCGGGTATGGCGGGAACTTTCCCTACTATTGGTGGGAGGTCTGGATCAGCGACGAGGGGAAGGGCAAGGAATTTCGGGTCTGGCACACGACCGACTGGCAGGGAACACAGAAGGGGACACCCCCCAAACTACCCCCCGCGCCGAAGAAAGAACTTCCTGAGCCCCGCACCGTGGTCGTTGAAGGGACGGAGAATTGGCCGACGAAAATTCCCTTGGACACCGACCTGGAAGATCTCTTCGGTCTGGACGTCGCAGAGCGGGAGGGGGTCACCCCCTTCGGCAAGGGGCTGATGGTTCGCTACCAGAACGGGGCGGTCGCTATCTTCCCGGAGGGAACGACCGAGCGGTACATCGTCCGCCCCCTTCCCCCGCCAAACCTCGGCTACCTGATGTACGATAAAGACGGCAAGCTGATCAGCGATGTCGTGATGTCCTATCCGGACGACACCTTCCCCGATCCCAAAAAAGACGCCATCAAGTAAACACCCACCGCCATCGGTCTTCCGCCCTATCCGAACCACCCGGGTAGAATGCTACAATAATCCATGGTCATCATTCTTTTTGGCGTCACCGGAGCGGGGAAAACCACCATCGGCCAGTTGCTTGCAAAAGAATTGGGCTGGGACTTCTATGACGCCGATGCGTTTCACTCTCCCGACCATGTGGAAAAGCTGCGGCAGGGCCTTCCGCTCAGCGACGCCGATCGGCAACCTTGGCTGGCAGCCTTGCGCAAGGCGATCCGCGAATGGATTCAACGCGGAGAGAATGCCGTGCTCGCCTGTTCGGCGCTGAAAAAATCGTATCGCCAATCGTTGCAGGTGAGTGATGCCGTTCGGTGGGTCTATTTGAAAGGAGACCCGGCCCTGATCAAGAACCGCCTTGAGGAGCGATCCGACCACTTCATGAGTCCCGCCTTACTCGACAGCCAATTCGAGACCCTGGAAGAACCCTGGGGCGACGACGTGGTCGTCGTCGATGTAAATAAAAGTCCGAGCAAGATTGTAAGAGAAATTCGAAGTACAGTGAAGATTTAAAGATATTGGAATGGGGCGTTGCCCCACACTCCATCGCGGGGGTGGGGCGAGCAGCCCCGCGACATTCATTCGCCCCATTTCAATGTTCTCGACTGATTCCGACAGGTTGACTGAACGAGAGATTTCGCTTATAAAAAAGGGTTGGTATTCACAAATGAGAGGAGCCATGGCGAAAAAGAGCAACAAACAAGACCCTCCCAAACCCGAATCCGAAACCTCCGAGCCCAAACCGAGCCCTCGCGCCGCGACGCCGAGAACCACCCTCACCGCTGTCGAGATGGGCGCGCGCCAGCGGGAAATTTCCGTCGCGGAGTTTTTCACCAAGAACCGGCACCTGCTCGGATTCGACTCCCCGCGAAAGGCAATGCTCACCTGCGTCAAAGAAGCGGTCGACAATGCGCTCGACGCCTGCGAGGAAGCGGGCATCCTTCCGGAGGTCACGGTCAAGCTGGAGATCGTCTCCAACGACGGGACCCCGCCCCCGGCGAGCCAGGCGACCCGTTTCCGGATTACGGTGATCGATAACGGCCCCGGAATTGTCCGACAGCAGATTCCGCCGATCTTCGCCAAGCTCCTCTACGGCTCCAAATTCCATCGCCTGCGGATGAGCCGCGGGCAGCAGGGGATCGGGATCTCGGCCGCCGGGATGTACGGCCAGTTGACGACCGGAAGACCGGTGCAAATTATCTCCCGGACCGGCCCGAAGAGTCCCGCCCATTATTTCGAAGTCCAAATCGATACCAAGAAGAACGAGCCGCGCATCTTGGAGAAAAAGGAGGTCAGCTGGGAGAACCCCCGCGGGACGGCGGTGACGCTGGAGATCGAAGGGCGATATCAGAAGGGACGGGCATCGGTCGACGATTATTTAGAGCAGACCTCCATCGCCAACCCGCACGTCAAGCTCGTCTATGTCACCCCAGAGGGGGAGACGAAAGAGTATCCCCGGAAGTACAACGAGCTTCCGATTCCGCCGCGCGAGATCAAACCGCATCCGTACGGCATCGAGTTCGGAATGCTCCTGAAGATGATGCACGAGAGCAAAAGCCGCTGGCTTTCGGGATTCCTCTCCAGCGATTTCAGCCGCGTCTCCTCGAAGCTGGCGGAAGAGATCTGCAAAGCGGCGAAGCTGTCGCCCCAGATGAAGCCGCGCGAGGTCCACGGCGCCGACGCCGAGGCGCTCTACAAGGCAATCCAGTCGACCAAAATCATGGCGCCGCCGACCAATTGCCTCTCGCCGATCGGCGAGAACGCGATCCTCGCCGGACTCTACAAGCAGATCAAGGGGGAGTTCTACACGGCGGTCAGCCGCCCCCCCGCGGTCTACCGCGGCAACCCCTTCGTGATCGAGGCGGGGCTTGCTTATGGAAAAGCCCCGGAACCGGAAGGGAAAAAAGCGGAAGAGAAAAAGGTCCCGCTGGCGGAAGGGGAGGATCACGAGAAGGACAGCGAGCTCGCCCGGGTGATCCGTTATGCGAACCGCGTCCCGCTCCTCTATCAGCAGTCGGCCTGCGCCACCTTCAAAGGGGTCCTCGAAACGTCTTGGAGAAATTATGGCATTTCTCAATCGAAGGGGGCGCTGCCGGCCGGACCGATGGTGATCTTTGTCCACATGGCGTCGGTCTGGGTGCCGTTCACCAGCGAATCAAAAGAAGCGATCGCCGACTACGACGAGATTCGAAAGGAGATCACCCTGGCCCTGCGCGAGTGCGGCCGTCGGCTCGGGAGCTTTTTGAAGCGGCGCGAGCGGGCCAAAACCGAATTCCGCCGGCGCAACATCTTCGAGCTCTACATCGAAGAGGTGGTCGATGCCTGCAACCGGCTCAAGGGAGGAAAACTCGCCACGGAGAAGCTCAAGGAGCAACTTCAGAAGATCGCGCTCAAGCGGACCGGCGGCGAGAAGACCGACGCGGCGCTTGGGATGACGGGAGAGGGGCCGGAAGGGCTTCCGCACTCGATCATCGTCACCGCCGAGGGGGTCGAAGGGGATGCGCCGGTGGTGAACGACGGCGCGCCGCAAGCGATGCCCGCGCCGGAGGGGATCCTCAAAGAGGGAGGGGCGCCGGAAGACGAAGCCGTGTCTGAAGCGGGAGACGCCGCCACGGCGCCGAAGCGCTCGAAGGGAAAGGTCAAACCGGTGGCGAAGGCGAGCAGCGTCGCGAAGAAACCGACAACGCGTAAAAAGAAATAGCGCAAACGAACAAATCTTCGTCATACCCGCGAAAGCGGGTATCCAGGAACCTGAATCTCTGGATTCCCGATTAAACATTCGGGAATGACAACACTGAATAAGAAACGGAGAAATAGGAGAGCGCATGGCGAAGAAGAAAGAACACAAAACCACTCCGGTCGAAAAGAAGTTGATCGGCGTCGCCGACACCGTCATCCACGCCGCGGAGCGGCGGCAGGACCCCACATTATCGATACCGGTTCGATCTCTTTCCAACGTCACCTTCAGCGAGAAGAAGGGGATGATCGAGATGGGGAAGAAAAAACAGGAGCGCTCCTTCTTCAACGTCGGGATGGCAAAGAAGTTCATGCAGACGGTCCTGGTCGCCGACGCCCTCTCCGAGCTGCAGCGCGCCGGCCTCACCACCTCATTGAGGGAGATCTACTACCGGACCAAACATACCCTGAAAGACTCGAACGAAAATACCTTCGATAACCAGGATGAATCGGATCCGGTGATCGAAGATCTGGAGGCGTCGCTGGAAGCGTTACGCGAGGAGCTCCATGTCCGCGCCGAGAGCGCCGGGAGTGTGGTCGGGCCGCTGGTGTTGGTCGACGACGGCGACACGGTCAACTGCACGCGGCTGGGGAAAGGGGGCTACTCGGTCCCGTCGATCGTGGAGCCGGAGTATCTTTCAATCAAGAAATGCACCGCCGATTTCGTCCTGCTGGTCGAGAAGGGAACACAGTGGAACCGTCTCTCGGAGGACAAGTTCTGGCGCCGGTACAATTGCATCCTGCTGACCGGAAACGGCCAGCCTCCGCGCGGCATCCGCCGCCTCACCCGGCGGCTGCATGAAGAGAAAGGTCTTCCTGTCTACGTTCTCGTCGACAACGACCCTTGGGGCTATTACATCTACTCGGTCGTGAAGCAGGGCTCGATCAACCTGGCGTTTGAGAGCCAGCGGATGGCGATCCCGAAAGCGAAGTTCATCGGCCTCTCCAGCGCCGACCCCGAAACCTACGGCCTCCCGCGCAACGTCGGGATCAAGCTGAATGAGAAAGACATCGCCCGCGCGAAGGAGCTGCTCGCCTATCCCTGGTTTCAAAAACCCGATTGGCAGAAAGAAATTAAGCGGATGCTCCAGAGCGGTCTCAAATACGAGCTCGACGCGCTGGCCAACAAGGACTTTCAGTACCTGACGAAGAAGTACCTTCCGAAAAAGCTGAAAGAGAGAGACTGGCTCGACTAGAATTGGAATGGGGCAGCACCCCGATTCAGCGTACCTTTAGAAAACCTGTTAAAACTTATCCGCGACTTTATCGAATGACTCATGAACGGCCTGGTAGCTTTCTAAAAAACCTTTCTTCGTATTTTCCCACGCACCGGCGGAGCTCTGCTTCATGGAGCCGATCCACTCGGCCACTTTCTCGCGCTGCCTTTTAATTCCTTCCAGAGACGTCTTTGCGGTGTTGCGCGCCGAGTCTCCCATCTGGTCCCATTCCTTTTTGATTTTTGATTCCATCTGTTCGATCCGGACGTCCAGGTTATCCAAGACCGCTTTCCCTTTCTTTACCGCTTCGTCTTTCTGATCGGCAGAATAGGCCTTAATCGCCTCAACCGCCTCCTTCACCTCTTGGCCGACCTCTTTCTTAGACACCCTCTCTCCCGAGGGCCGGTCGGCAGAAAAAGCCGGCATGGCCGTGAAGATCCCGATCGATGCAACGATCAAAGCGGCGAATGCTGTTTTGTAAATCTTCATCGCATTTTCCTCCTTCATTCACATTCAAGAGGGGTAGATTACCATGAACCGATCGGATGATAAAGCCTTTTTCCGGAGATTCGTTGACAACAGATAAGAATCGGAATATACCTGAATTCATCGATCCGCTTCGCAACTCAAACAAGAAGGTGGAACATCCGAACATTTACGCAAAAGCCAAACCAACCTGAAAAGAAAGTCTCCTCCGGCCTGAATCGGTCTCACGGGCTGAACCATCCTCCAGACTCGATTCTGCACCTGCAGCGCACGATCGGAAATCAGGCCGTCCAACGGATGTTCGACTCGGTCCCCCGCGCGAGCGGCGCGGAGGAGCAAGCGGCCGAGGCCGCCGAAACAGAGGTGATGTCGCTCGACGCAGGAAGTCGCGCTTCGTGGCTCGACGCCGCCGGCCGGCAGTCCGGCGCAGTCTCCGTAGACACCGGTAGCGAGGCACAACAAAGGGCTGATGCGATCGACGCCCGGGCCTTCACCCTTAGCAGCCGGATCTATTTGGGCGCAGAATACAAACGCGGCACACCGGAGGGAGACGGGCTGCTTGCGCACGAGCTGACCCACGCGCGGCAGCAGCAAGCAGGCCCCCCGCGGCTGGCCGCGGCGCCGAAGCGGCCGACGGCAAAACAGATCAAGCAATTCTGCGCGGCGGCGTGGATCAAGTGCGGCAAGGCCAGTAACGAGAAACCTCAACGCATCGTCGGGGTGCGGCGGGACGACAAACAGGCGCCGACCTACCCAGCACCGGGACTTTCCAAAGGCAAGGACAAGGTCTGGGTGGAAGTTCCCGAGAAATTCTCTTCGAAGAATCTCTATGTAAAAGTCTATTTGGTCAAGTCCGATGGGACCCCGATCCGGGGGGGCAAGGGGATTATCTGGCCCGGCAGCAAGGAGAAGGAGCAAGATGTCGAAGTGGACCGAAGGGCCGCCGAGGCGGTCGGGCCCGACACCCTCGCCTTCATCGTCGACGAGGAGGTCGACTACTTTGCGAAGACCACCGTCTCGGGTAAATCGTTCCCGGTGATCGAGGTTGCAAAAGTCGGGAAAAGTGTCTCTGTGCGTCTCGACGTCGGCGACGCCGAAGGGGCCAGCGGCACCTTTTACGCCAAGGTGACGTTCGGGGAAGGGGCGAATCCCCTCGTGTACAAGGCATTGCACACCGGGGGTGGAAGTTCTTACCGAGACTTCGTGCTCGAAGATGAGCAAGCGTATTACCGTATTGGAAACCTGCAGGACGACGTCAAAAAAGGAAAGGCGTTCGGAATCCCCCTCGAAAAGTGGCCGGGAAAGTAACGCCGCCTCTCTCACCCACAGAACATCGGTCCTCTCTCAAAACTTCACTCGAGAAAACCATGCGCTTGACCGAGGATGCGCGACTCTAGAATAATAATGAAGGACCCTCTTTCGCTTTTATTTATCCTTCATGGAGACCCCTTTGCCGCAGCCTCAGCCGGAACAGCTCCCCGGAAGTCATCTGATCCGCGGTTTTCTGATCACCTTTTTGGCCGGCGCTCTTTTTGGGATCATCACCGAGATTGTTTTTGCGAGCTTCTTCGCAAAAGAGCTCGATGCCGCTGCGTTTCTTCGGCTCCAACAGATTCGATCCCCCATCCTGACCGGGCTGATGCATTTTGCCTCCTGGGCGAGTCACCCCTTGGTTTTGAGTCTGCTTGCGCTGGCAATCGGCGCCTACCTGGCCTACCGACGGCTTTTTCATCTTCTGCGCGTTGAGCTTCTGATCTGGATCGGCGGCGCGGCGCTGAATCTCTCTTTGAAGCTGTTTTTCCAGCGGCTCCGGCCGGACGGAGCCACCGCTTTGATTTCGGCCTCAGGCTACAGCTATCCCAGCGGCCATGCCCTCGGTTCCGTTCTTTTCTTCGGCGGATTGGCCTATCTTTTTTCGATCGGCATCTTGCCTGCGCGATCTCCCGTTTTGCGAAGAGGGGCCGCTTTCCTCTGTTTCGCGATGGTGATCCTGGCCGGAATCAGCCGGGTCTACCTTGGCGTTCATTACCTGACCGATGTTCTGGGCGGATGGATGGCGGGGCTCTTTTGGCTGGGGCTCTGCATCAACTTCGCTGAAGTCTGGAGAAGGCGGATCATTCATCATCGAAGGAAGACCCTGATCCGCAAATGGGGGCCGACCGCTCGGGAGATGCAGAGCGTCCCTCGTCCTCCGGATACGATTGTGCTGATCAATGCCGATGCCAACATCCTCTCCGGGCGGGACAATCCTGAAGAAACGCTGGAAGCCTTGACGCAGCTGTTCCGGGCGGAAGGTCTGCCGGCGGCGCTTTGGGTGGCCCCCGGAGATCAAATCGGCGCCGCGGCGCAGCTGGCCGTTGAACAAGGGGCGAAGACCCTGGTGGCGGCGGGGGGGGATGGGACGATCAGCGCGGTCGTCCAGGCCGTCGCAGGGAGCCGGGTTCGATTGGGCGTCCTTCCGTTGGGGACCTTCAATCATTTCGCCAAGGACCTTCACATTCCCACGGAGATGGCGGAAGCGGTCCGGACGATTGCGCGAGGGACCCCTTTTCGCATCGATGTGGGGGAGGTCAACGGCCGGGTCTTTATCAACAATGCCTCGATCGGATTTTATTCCCGCGTGGTTGAAAAACGGGATGAGATTCGCGAGCAGCTCGGATACCGGAAGTGGAGAGCGCTGCTGAAAGCGGGCCTGATTGTGTTTCGACGGTTTCCTTTGATTTCCGTCCGGGTGGAATCCCGGCAGGAGACGCGCGAATTTCGAACCCCGCTTCTTTTCATCGGAAACAATGAATATCCGATCACCCTCTTGAACCTGGGACAACGGACCGCCCTCGATCGTCGAACGCTCAGCATTTACGCCGTCCGAAGCGAGAGCCGCTTCGCGTTTGTCCTGCTGAGCCTTCGCGCCCTGCTGGGACGTCTCCATGCCGCCGGGGACTTTCACTCCTTTTTGGGTCGCTCGCTTTGGGTCGAAACCACCAAAAGGCGCCTCAAGATCGCGCTGGATGGAGAGGTCGCCTCGATGAAACCGCCGCTTCAGTTTCGAATCCGGGCCCAGGCGATCGAGGTGATGGTGCCGGAAGCGCAGGACTTCACCGCAGCGGTCGGCGCGGAGGGAAAGCGATGAGGACCATCGCACATCTTTCGGATCTTCACTTCGGCCGGCACAATCCTCGGGTGGCCGAAGCGCTTCTTCAAGACTTGTGGGAGATCCAACCCTCTCTCATCGCAATCAGCGGAGACCTGACGCAGCGGGCGCGGAAAAGAGAATTTCAGGCCGCCTGCGACTTTCTAAAGCAAGCTCCAACGCCGTACCTCTCGGTCCCGGGGAACCATGACATCCCTTTGGAAAATGTTTTTGAGCGCTTTCTCTCTCCTTTCAGTCGATATCAAAAATATATCTCCGAGGAAACGGCCCCCACCTTTGTCGACCCGGAGTTCACGGTCTTCGGTCTGAACACCGCGCACCCGAGCCGCTGGAAACAGGGTTATCTTTCGCATGAGCAGCGTCGCTCGCTCGAAGCGCGGCTTCGTGCCGCTCCGGCCCGGAATTTCAGGATCCTGCTCTGTCATCATCCGGTCCTGGTTCCGCCGGAGCTCAGCGACCTGGCGGGACTCACCAACCCCGGAAGCCTCCTGCCGATCCTCGAAACGGGTGCGCTCGATCTGATTCTGGCGGGACATCTTCACCGGAATTTCCTGACGGAAACGATCAGCCTGGACGTCGGGATGAAACATTCGACCCTTCTGGTTCAGGCCGGAACCGCCATTTCGACCCGGGAGCGGGGCGAGGCCAACGCCTATACCCTAATCACCCTCAACCCCGGCGAGATCCTCATGACGGTCCGGGTCTGGGATAATCAAAAATTCCATACCTCGATCGTCACGACCTATCGAAAAACCGGCAACAACTGGGTGCATGCCGCGACGTCGCCGACACCCTCCTAGAAGCAGCTCAAACGCCCCTTCCCTTTTCCAGGCAGATGGCGTAATAATACCCTTCACCCATGAGGCGCGCCGACAACGGCGGACGCTTCATTTTTCCCTTCACATTGCTCCAGCCGAAAAGGAGATCCCGATGCCGACCCTCCCCAGCTTCGCCCGGACGCTCGATAAATTGATGTCGCAATGGCCCGACGCCAGAGAGAACCGCTCCTTTGCGCCGCTCGAGCAGCCGGCCCGCGCGCTCTTCGGCGGAAGCCTCGGTGAAACCGGCGGCATTGCGGGGGCGATTCTCGACCTGCACCGGTCGGGGCCGCTCCTGGCCGAGGTGCTCCGCGCGCACCCCGCGCTGTCGGCCACAGATCCTTCGCGGACATTTGGGAAACTCTTCGGAGAGGAAAATATCGAGTGGGGCGGGGCGCAAGCGCCGTTTGCTTACACCGGGATGATGACGGCGGCGATGATCGTCCTGGCCGACGTCGGGATGCCGGAGCAGATCGGGAACCTGGCGGTCCGCGTCGGGTTCGGGCTGGACCCGTATAATGCGCTGCTGCGCGATCGTCTGTTCGGAACGTTCGGCCGGCTGCGCGATCCATTGAAAATCGGGATCAAGTTTCCGACCCGGCTCAACACCTTCGACGATCTCTTCAACCGCACCTGTCTGCTCGGCATTAAAGACGCCTTGAACAATGTCGCGAGCGCTTCGATGGCGTTGCCGCGCGAATCGACGACGGCCGTCATCACTCTGATCCGCCCCAACCGCGGATGCCCCGGCGCGGTGGTGGAGATCATCGGACATGGATTCGGCGCCACACAGCCGGCCGACCTCGATCTTTGCTTCACCGCCTATGCGGGCGGCCTCCTCACCGTCACCGTGCCGCCGGCCGATTGGAGCGACACCCTCATCCGGGCCACCGTCCCCAAGGGGGTCGGCAACGGGCCGGTCGCATTGATTCGGCGGGGAAATCCGGCATACGCCGGCGACACGATCACCTCCGCCACGGAGCAGCTCGCCGGCGCGATGGAGAGCTGTTTGGGAATGGGGGCGTCGCGGATCGCCTTCGGTCTGCGCCAGATCGCCACCAAGCTCGGCGCGCCGATGGTCAGCTCCACCGGCCGCAACCGTTTCAGCGGCGGCCCTCCGAAGATTCTCAGCTTCACCGGGAACAACGCCACGCAGGTGATGCTGCGGCCGCGCGGGCCGCTGGTCCTCGGCTGGATCACCGACAATGCCGATTCGGTGGAGATCAAAACGTCGGGCCCGCGAGAATTACCGGTCATCGGCACACCGCTGCCGGTGAGCGGCGAGGAGCGGTTCCCTTCCGTCAACGGCACATCACACTGGACAGGGAGCTACACCCTCACCGCGACGAATGCCTGCGGCGCTGTGTCGGCGAAGATCTCCGTCGAAATGAAGGAGCGGCTCGCGCTGGCCCTCGCCGGCGGCGGCTCGAAAGGGGCGTTCGAGGTCGGCGCGGTCCGCTGCCTCACCGACATGTTCAACTACAAGCCCGACATCCTCTGCGGGACCTCCGTCGGCGCGCTCAACGCCGCCAAGCTTGCCGAAGGGCCCGCCGCGCTGGCGGAGCTTGAAACCCTCTGGCTGGCGATGGCCAGCACCGACGATCTCTATGTTCCGACGGCGTGGGTGGTCAGCATCGTGAAAAACCTGGCGGCGCTCGGGATCAAAGGGGCCGGCACGGTCAACTTCGCGACGCTGCTCGGGGTAAAAGGAGGGAGCTACAACTGGCTGAGCCCCGATCAGGAGATCGCCGTCGGGGTCGGCAAGAACGTCCTCGGCAACGTGTCGGGCGGGGGCTGGGCCTTCACCGCTTCCGACCTCATCCTCGGCGCCATCAAAGCGGGGCTCCACCTCGGCAAAGTGGTCGATGGGATCCAGGGGCTGCTCCGCTCGCAGTCGCTCTTTCACTTCAGCCCGGTCCGCGCGAAGATCGACGCCGCCATCGATCCGGCCAAAGTGCAGAAATCCGGAATTCATCTCCGGATCGCGATGGTGAGCCTCGACAGCGGCCAGACCCGCTATGTCGATCAACGGGGCCGGTTCGTCGATGATGATTTTCCTGTCCCGTTGCGGGATGCGATCCAGGCGTCGGCCTCGATTCCGATCGCCTATCCGCCGACGGTGCTGGACGAGGGGTTCACCGATCCGGTCGCCGGTCCTGCGGCGATGCCGAAGGGAAATTATATCGACGGCGGGGTGCGCGACAACGCGCCCCTTCGCGCGGCCGACGAAGCGGGGGCGAGTTCCATCATCGCCATTCTTCCTTCCCCGGCCGCCATGGATCGGGTCAACTTCACCGGGTCGGCGCTCCCCGCCATCGGAGCCCGGGGGTTCGAGACCCTTTTCGACGAAACGCTGCAAAATGACCTGGCCCCGTTTCGCGGCTACAACGTCCCGGTCAAGCTGATCGCGCCGCAGATCGAAATCCACAGCATGCTCACGGTCGATCAAGGAATGATCCGGATCAACATGGATTACGGCTACATGCGGGCGTTCGACGAGATGCAGCCGGACGACGCGCTTCGCGCGCAATTTCGGAAGCTGTCGCTCGATATCGCGAAGGCGCGTCTCGAAGTCTGGGGGCCGCTGGAGCACCGCTCCGAAGGTTTTCTGATGGAGGATGAAAAAGTTTCCTTCGCGGCCGTGGGGCTGCAGCGGACGGCGGACACGGGTTATCTCCGGGAGGTTCGGGCCAAGAAAAAAGAGATCCGCGCGTTCTGCCAGCAGCGCCAGACCCTCGCGAAGCACACCGGGGCCAATCCGACCGGGATCGAGCGGGTCTGGCAGAAGTGGGAAGGGCACGACTGGCCCCCCACCCTCATCGATCCCTGGCAGGCGAGCTACGCCCATATCGGCCCGGTGGTTCCCGCAGAGACCCCGCCGGCGGCGCTCCCCCCGCCTTGAGGCGGCTGCATCACCCGAACCAACGGATTCGACCGTGGTCATTTCCACCCCGGTCCAAAGAGAGGCGAACCGATGTTCTCATTTGGGACGAGAAGCAGGGTCGCATGTTGGAAAATCCTCTGCCTGAGTCTTTTCTCTCTGAGCCTCTTTCCCGCACACCCTTCTGCCGCCGCCGACCCCACCGACCTGATTCAATCGGTCATCCGGCAACAGATGAAAGCCTTCAACGAGGACGACTATGCGACCGCCCGGACCTTTGCCTCGGAGGGACTTCGCCAACGATTCTCAAAAGAGCGCTTCGAGAAGATGGTCAAATCGGGGTATCCGCAGATTGCAAAATCCCACCTCGTCTCATTCGGAGAGATCCTCTTCTCCGACGACACTCAGGCAGCGGTTGCGACGGTCCACGTAACCGGAAAAGACCGGGTGACGGTCATTGCGCGGTATCTGATGGTCCTCGAAGGGAACGCCTGGAAAATCAACGGCGTGATGATTTTAGAAGAAATCCAACCGATTAGACTCTCTCGTGAGGTGAAGTTTCCCCTATGTCCAGCAGACAGCAGCATATGCAGATCCACGAGAACAATTCAAACCACTTCGACGACTTCATCCGGCTGAACGAAGCCTGGATCTCGGAGCACTTTCAACTGGAAGAAGCCGACCTGCAGCTTGCCCGCGATCCGGGCGCAATCGTGAGAGCGGGCGGGTATATCTTTACCGGGATCATCGAGGGGGCCGACGTCGGAACCGCCGCGCTCTTTCGGCATGCGCCGGACGAGTACGAACTGGCCCGCATGGCCGTCGCCCCGGCCTACCGGGGCCAGGGGCTTGGGCGGGCGCTCGCGCTGGCCGCGCTCGGAAAAGCGCTCGCCCTCGGAGCGAAGCGGGTGATCGTATTGTCGAACACCCGGCTCCTTCCCGCCCTCCGCCTTTATCAATCACTCGGATTTAATACGGTTCGAGAAGGTCCCCATTCGGTCTACGCCCGCTGCAATATTATTATGGAAAAGTTCATGGACAGCGCGCAACGGTAGGACCGCAGAAGAGAACCCCGCTGATCCGGGTCGTGAGGAAATGCCATATGAATAAAAACATCGTCTTTCAGGGCTCCGTTGCAAGCATCCTTGTCACCCTCCCTGTCGGCATGATCGTGCTTCGGCTGCTTCCCGGCTGGGACGACCTCGTGAGGAATCTCGGCGCGGGCGGCGCGTGGACCGTTGCATTCGTCTCTCAGCTGATTTACGGCTGGGTGATCGGGATCGCCACCTTTGCCTTTCTGAAGCTTCTTGAAAAATTAAAATATCAAGGGAGCGCCTTCGGCGCCGGCCTGAGCGCCGCAATCAGCGTCACGATCATCAATATTCTCTCCATCCGTTTCTCCGTCGATTTCGGCGTTGCCCTGGTTTTCTGGCTGGCGTGGGTGAACTGGGCCGTCCATTATGTCATTTTCCTATCGATGAAGTTGCTGAATCGCCCGCACCAACCGGCCGGCTAAAGGGACCTCGAACGTCGGATCGGATCAACCTCATTAAGCTCCGCGCTCCATTTATCCCGCCGCAACCCCCTATTATCTCTAAGAAGTCTCGATCAGATTCCGCGGTGTGGATTCGCACGCAAAGAATATGCGAAAATTGTAGGTGGCGAGGAACGGAGGGAGGCAGAGGCCCCGCCGGGCGAAGTAGGATACGGCCCGGTCATAAGGAGATATAAAAATGAAAAAAGGTTTACTGAAAGGGTTTCTGTTTTTGGCAATGGTTGCCCAGCTGTTTTACGCCGGCCAGGCCATGGCCGACGATGAACCTTCGTCGGGGCACCGGGAGGTGTCCGGGACGATTGAAAAAGTGGAAAGCGATTTAATCTCGGTAAAAACGGAGGAAGGGACCACCCGGACGTTCACCATTCGGGAAGGCAAACGGGAAGAGGTCCGATCGTTGAAACCGGGAGACAAGGTGCTCCTGGAAATGGATGAAGGGAATCAGATCGTCGATATTCACCGGGAAGGATCGATCATCACCAAAGGAGATCATCGGCACCGCTCGATCGCGGGAACGTTAAAAATGTTCAGCCGGACCGACAAGAAGATTATCATTGAATCGAATGACGGCGGAACGGAGAGCTTTTTGGTCAAAGACTCGGCCGCTTCAAAATTGGGCTCCATTAGAGAAGGGACCCAAGTCACCCTGGAAATTGACGAGCAAAACCGTGTGATGGATGTGCACGGCGGTTGATCGCCGCCGCGTCCTGAGCGGATCGGGCGGGGGGAGCCGCAATACACTTCCCCCGCCCGAAGGCCCGAAGAATTGATCAGCTCCCCTCTTTCTCCAACTTCTGCAGCATCTCTTCAAAGAAGGGCCGGTCCCGAAGGCTCATAAAATCATTTCTAAACCGGATCGCTTCGATTTCGACCGAATCGCCGACGACGTCCCGGAGCACCAACGCAAACCGGCTGCCGTCGCTGAGTTTGGTGTTGTCCATGTAGGGGAGATCGAAATAGGAAATATCGAATTGGAGGCTCCCCTTCAGCAGGCTTCCTTGAAGAATCTCCCCTTTAAAGAGATCGTCGTAGATGCCGACTTGAATGGTGGCGTAGGCTTTATTCACCGAAACCGGCATGATCTCCAGCGACTGGCGCCGGGTATCGCCGGTCAGATCGACCAGGTCGATCAGTGTATCCGCCAGGTTGGCTCCATTGCTCACAGTCCTCCCCGGCTCCATACATTGCTCCGGCAGAAAACTTTGAAACGGGGTCCCGTCTTGCTTCCGGAGGGTCGCAAACTCTTCCCGGTTGTAGAGCCTGACGCAAATCGGCTCGTTTTTTTCGATGTTGAAGACCGCGCTCGTCCCGATATTGTTCAGCATTTTCGCCTGCCTTGAGACGATGTTCATCGACACACGGATAATCTGCCGCTCTAAATCGTCCCATTTTTTCCGCTCGGCCTCGGTCTGCGCCGCCGCGCGCTTCCGCGCCAACGCCGTATAGACCTCTTCGAAGAGCGGCTTTGCATTGAAGAACTCCTGAAAGTTGACCGTGAGGAGCTCCAAGAACATGATTCGCCTTCGAAAGGAATCTTCATCGGCCTTCACAAAATCTTCTTTGAGGGAGCCGAGGTAGCCGTCCATGAGCGTTTTGAACATCGATTGCCGGATATCGGTGTCGGCCTTCTCCCGCTCCGTCATGGTCCGGACGAACATCTCGGCCCGGCGATTCTCTTCCGTATAGGAGTTGATCAAGACCGGAATCAGAATGGCGCTGACGGCGGCGCTGAAGCCGGCCAAGATTTTTGCGAACGACTCCACCTTCGCCCAGGCATCGGTCCGCTTTTCTTTCTCAGGCATGGAGATCCTTTTTAGAGTTGAATATCGTGGCTGGTTTTGTCGGATTCGACCTTCACAGGGAACTCCTGCCCTCGGATGATCAGGGTGTGATTTCCCGGAGGGAGATCGAGCTTATACTCCCCCTTGGGACCGGTCTTCGTTTTTGTCTCCGTCCCCTTCACGGCCACGGTCAGGTTCGCGACCGGCGAGCCTTTGCTGAAGACCCTTCCCGAAAGCTCCGCCGCCGTCGACGGCTGTGAAAGAAACACAATGAACAAAATCAGAAAAGCGGAAAAGAGGATCCTCTTCATTTTTAACTCCTTATCTTTCTGCAACCGTTCCCGGGCCGGAACCGTTCCCGAGTGAAGGAAATGAAACTGGAAAATGATTCTAGCCGATCTCGATACGATCTGCAAATATCGGTCAGCGCCTCCTCTCCTCCTAAATTGCAATTCCGGTCCAATTTGTCTATGATACCCCCTATGAAAGTGAAGCTTTATCACCCCACGCGCGAAATTATCCTGAAAGGCCCCAAACAGGTCGCCGTGCTTCTAAGGGAGCTCAACCTCCCCAAAGAGGCGCACCTTGTCATCTGCGGCGATGAGCTGGTCACGGAAGACTTGGTGATCCCCGACGATCAGACGGTCGAGATCCGCCCCGTGATCTCGGGAGGAGGCGAGTGATCCGATGAAGTGCCGCCAATGTCAAAAATCGGCTGTCATCAAGATGGAGCGCCACAACACCTCTCTCTGCGGCGGCTGCTTCAACCTTTACGTCCACGACCAGGTCGATCGGGCGATTACCGAACAGAAAATGTTCGATCATGGAGAGCAGATTCTCGTCGCAATCTCCGGCGGGAAAGACTCGCTCGCCCTCTGGGATGTCCTCATTAAACTCGGCTACAGGACGGCGGGGCTCCATTTGGATCTGGGGATCGAAGCGTATTCGGAAATCTCGCGGAAAAAAGTCGAGACTTTCGCGGCGTCACGCGGCTTGGATCTGATCGTCCATCCCTACAAGGAGGCCTACGGTCTCGGCGTGATCGAGATTGCGGAGGAGACCGCCCGGCCGGCCTGCTCCGCCTGCGGGACGATGAAGCGCTACCACTTCAACCGGATCGCGATGGAGCGGGGTTTCCCCGTCGTCGCCACCGGACACAATCTGGATGATGAGGCCTCGCGTCTATTGGGAAATGTATTGCAGTGGCAGGAAGAGTATTTGGAGAAACAGTCGCCGGTCCTCTCCGACGAAGGGGGAACCTGGGCGAGAAAGGTCAAGCCCCTCTTTCGCCTCGCCGAGCGGGAGGTCGCGGCCTATTCGATTCTGAACCGGATCGATTACATCGTCGATGAGTGCCCGATGTCGAAGGGGGCGAAGATGCTCCTCTACAAAGACGTCCTCAACCGGCTGGAAGAGACCTCCCCCGGAACAAAGCACAAGTTCTATCTCGGCTTTCTGCAGAGGCAGCGCGCCGCGCCGGCTGCGCCCAAAACAGTCGATCTTCATCCCTGTCAATCGTGCGGCCAGCCGACGCCGGGAGAGGTCTGCGGATTCTGCCGGTTGATGCAGCGGGTGACCCCATGAGGCTTTTTTCTTCCGGAGAACGGGTTCACCTCGTCAACGCCAAAGGGGACCACTACCCGCTGACATTGAAGGCGGGAGCGCTCTTCCAATTCAGCGGGGAGACCATCCCGCACGACGCCATCATCGGCCTGGAGGATGGAACCGAGATCACCCTGTCGCGCGGAAGCCGCTTCTTTTTGCTCAAGCCGACCCTGGCAGAGTATACCCTCCATATGCCGCGCGGCGCGCAGATCCTCTATCCGAAAGACCTGGCGCTCATCTGCATGTGGGCCGACATCCACCCCGGCGCGACGGTGGTGGAGGCGGGAATCGGATCGGGGGCGTTGACGATGACGATGTTGAATGCGGTCGGGGAAAAGGGGCGCGTCATCAGCTACGAGATCCGCGAAGATTTCGCCCGGCGGGCGGTGGCGAACATCGAGGCCTATCTGGGGTCGGCGATCACGACCGACCGGCTGTTGGTCCGCCAGCAGGATATTTACGAGGGGATCGAGGAGGAAGCGGTCGACCGGATCGTCCTCGATCTGCCGGAGCCGCACAAAGTGGTGCCGCACGCCGTGACGAAACTCCGCTCCGGCGGGATCTTCCTGGCATTTCTTCCGACCGTCCCGCAGGTGGAACTGGTGGTCGGCGCCCTTCGGAAAGAGCCGGCCTTCTCCGAGATCGAGACCTTCGAGACGCTGCTGCGCACCTGGAACATCGACGGCCGCAGCGTCCGCCCCGATCACCGGATGGTCGCCCACTCCGGATTCCTCACGACGGCGCGGCGGGTGAAGCGGCTCCCGAAGAAAGAGCCGATCCGGTCGGAGGAAGAACCGCTTGTTCCTTAGGCCGTCATTCCCGCGGATGCGAGAATCCAGAAAATCATAAATTCTAAAACGCTGGATTCCCCATGAGACATTCGGGAATGACGCATAGAAGATTTACTATTTTATTAGGAATAAAAATGAACGCAGACGAGCTCCGCGCCCTTCAAGCGCCGTTGAAGGCGCGTTATCGCGAGGAACCGGCCGCGGCGAAGGTCACCCTCTCCGCGGAGGGGGTTCTCGGAGAAGCGTCGGTCACCTGCAAGGTGTCGACGGGACGGGCGCTCGTGGAAGCCGGTCTTCATCCGGCGAGCGGCGGGAGCGGCCTGGCCGCCTGCTCGGGCGACATGCTCCTGGAAGCGCTGGTCGGATGCGCGGGGGTCACCCTTAAAGCGGTCGCCACGGCGCTTGCGATCCCGCTTCGGTCGGGCAAAATCATGGCCGAGGGAGATCTCGACTTCCGTGGGACCTTGGGGGTTGACAAACAAACTCCGGTGGGGTTTACTGAGGTTCGTCTTCGCTTCCAGCTCGACACCGACGCCGCCCCGGACCAGATCGCGACCCTGCTGAAATTGACCGAGCGCTACTGCGTGGTCTATCAGACTTTGCGAAATTCGCCCCGATTGACCCTCTCCCATGAAGTGACGGGATAGGCGTCAAGAAATGACCGGACGATAAGAAAGTCTTTTGAACAACATTCCATTCACTTCTTTGTATGTAAAGGATCAGATCATGATCAAACGTTCTTCTCTTTTTGTTTTTATGATCCTCCTCACCCTCTCCTCGGCATCGATCGCCGACGCTCAAAAAAAGGGGACAAAGCCGGCCGCGCCGCCGGAGCAGATCGGCCAGGCCGCCTTTCCGATCTCCTGTAAAAAGACGGTTCAGAAATCGTTCGACCGGGGGATCGCCCTGCTCCACTCCTTCTGGTACCAGGAGGCGGAGAAAGCGTTTACTTCGGTCATTCAGACCGATCCCAACTGCGCCATGGGATATTGGGGGATCGCGATGAGCGTCTATCACCCCCTTTGGGAAGCGCCCAACGCCGCCGATCTGAAACGGGGCTGGACCTTCGCCGCCCGGGCGAAGAAGCTCGGGAGCAAAAACGAACGGGAGAGGGACTATCTGGCCGCCCTCGAAACTTTTTACCATGATTCCGATAAGGCCGACCATGCGGCCCGCGCCCTCGCCTATGAAAAGGCGATGGAGCAGCTTCACCAAAAACATCCGGACGACCGGGAAGGGGCGATCTTCTACGCCCTCTCTCTTTTGGGAACCGCCTCTCCGACCGACAAAACCTATGCGAACCAGAAAAAGGCCGCCGAGATCCTCAACCCGATCTTGGCCGAAGCCCCCGAGCACCCCGGCGTGATCCATTATCTAATCCACGCCACCGACTCGCCCGCGCTCGCCTCGGAAGGGCTCAACGCCGCGCGGGCTTATGCGAAGATCGCCCCGTCGGTTCCGCACGCCCTTCACATGCCCTCTCACATCTTCATCCGTCTCGGGCTTTGGCAGGAGGCGATCGACTCCAACCGCGCCTCCGACGCCGCCGCAAAATCGAAAATGAAGGGGAATCCCGACCCGCGGCTTCATGCGATGGATTACATGGTCTACGCTTATCTCCAGAGCGGCCAGGACCTCCAGGCAAAGGGGATCGTGAACGACCTCTCCTTCCTCCCCAAGGCGAACCAGGAGACCCTCACCGCCGCTTATGCCATCGCGGCGATCCCGGCGCGCCATGCGATCGAGCGGCGCCGTTGGTCGGAAGCGCTGGCCCTCACGGCCCATCCGAGCCGCTACCCTTACACGGAGGCGATCACCTATTTCAGCCGCGCCGTCGGCGCGGCCCGAAGCCACCGCCTGATCGAAGCGCGCGGAGAGCTGGAGGTCTTGAAGTCGGTCCGGACCCGTTTAGAGGAATCGAAAAACAAATATTGGGCCGATCAGGTCGAAGTGCTCCTTCAAGCCGCGGCGGCCTGGACCGAATACACCGACGGGAAACATGATCGAGCCGTCATGCACATGCGGACCGCGGCCGATTTGGAAGACTCTCTTGAAAAACATCCGGTGACTCCCGGCCCGATCGTTCCGGCGAGGGAGATGCTCGCCGATCTTCTGCTCGAAGTGGGCGAGCCGAAAGAGGCGCTGGTCGAATTCGAGAAATCGCTTCAGACCTCCCCCAATCGATTCAACGGATTCTACGGCGCCGCCCGCGCCGCGGAGCGCGCGGAAGACTTCAAAACGGCCCGGATCTATTATGAGAAGCTGGTGGCGCTGGCCGGGGAAGCGAACGGCCGCCAAACGGAGCTGGCGGAGGCAAAAACATTTCTTGAGAAGACAGCCGAGCAGACGGGGGCCGAAGAATCGGCCGCGCAACCGGCCGAAACGGAGCCCGAGTCGTGAAGCAACAGGAAAAATATGTCTGAATATCAGGTTGCGATTGACTGGGAACGGGAAACCGAGCAATTTACCTACGAGTCATACAGCCGCGATCACCTCTGGACCTTTCCCGGCGGGGTGCGGGTCTCGGCATCGGCGGCTCCCGATTATCAAGGGAATCCGAGTTATGTGAATCCGGAAGAGGCGCTTGTCGGGGCACTGTCGAGCTGCCACATGTTGACCTTCCTCGCGGTCGCCGCCCGAAAGCAGTTTGTGGTCGATTCCTATCATGATGATGCCACCGGTATTCTGGAGAAGAATACCGAGGGAAAGCTCGCCATGACGCGTGTTACCCTCCGGCCGAAGATCACCTTCTCCGGTTCGAAAACTCCGACACCGGAGGAGTTAAAGATGCTTCACGACCAAGCGCACCGCGGCTGCTTCATCGCGAACTCGGTCACCACGAAGGTGACGGTGGAGAGTCGGTAGGGCGTGGGGCATGGCGCATCTGGTGTGAAGATCCGGAATTAATAGGCTTCTCCTAGCGTCGGCCCCACATACAAATAGAGGGAAGAAAATGGATCAAGCGCGAAAGGTCAAAACAATCATTACCCCCCAGCCGGTAATGGAAGGGGCCGGGGTACGGTTGAAGCGAAGCATCGCCACCCGTACGCTGAGCGAGTTGGATCCGTTTTTGTTATTCGACCACTTCGGATCGGAGAATCCGGACGACTATCTGGCGGGATTCCCGATGCATCCCCATCGCGGAATCGAAACGGTCACCTATATGCTGGCCGGGACGGTCCGGCATCTGGATACCCTCGGAAACGCCGGAACGATCGGGCCGGGGGACATTCAGTGGATGACGTCGGGGAGGGGAATCCTTCACGAAGAGATGCCGCAGCCGAGCGCGAGGCTGGACGGGTTCCAGCTCTGGGTCAATCTTCCGGCCCGGCTCAAGATGACCGCTCCCCGATATCAAGACATTTCCGCCGCGAAGATTCCGGTCTGGACGGGAGAAAACGGGGTGATGGTCCGGGTGATCGCCGGGGAGGTCGGCGGCATTCGGGGGGCGGTGACCGATATCGCCGCCGATCCGACCTATCTTGATATCACGCTCCCGGCGAACGTCGCTTTTCGCAGGTCGGTTCCGCAAGGCCATGCCGCCTTCGTCTATCTTTTCGAGGGGGCGGGGACGTTCGGGATCGCGGAGTCGGACGGCGTTTCCGCGTCGTCGCCCAGATTGTTGGTGCTCGACGACGGCGACTTCCTCGCCGTCCGCGCGGGGGAAAGCGGCGCCCGATTTCTTCTCGTCTCCGGCCAACCGCTCAACGAGCCGATCGCCCGCTACGGCCCCTTCGTCATGAACACCCAGGAAGAGATCGAAGAGACGCTCCGCGAGCTTCGCGAAGGAACGTTCATTCAGCCAGTCCGATAACGCTTCATTATCTAGGCTTATCCCCCGGCCGCCCCATACCCGATCAGCGACCCCCTTGAATCTAAAAAATCATATTGCTTATAATTAAGGAGGGCTTTTTTTATTTTGGAGAACGTCCATGAACGAGCTGACAGAACAGATCTTGGGCTTACAGCCGGGAGATCATCTTTGCCTCATTTATGACAGAGATCCCGCCGAGCAGATGCCGGCGCTGGTTCCTTTTATCAAACAAGGATTGGAGGGCGGAGAGCAGTGTATTTATATCGCCGATGATCAGACGACCGACGAAGTGGCCCTCGCCCTTGAAGGGAGCGGAATCGATGTTCGCGATGAATTGAAACGGGGCACGCTGCTCCTGTGGACCCGGGAGGAGTGGCGCCAGCCGGGAGAGCTCGATTCCGACAAAAAAGCGGCCCAGGTGCGTCAATTTATCGATGCGGCCTTTGCGGCGGGATTTGCCGGGATTCGGTTTGCGGTGGAAATGACCTGGACCCTCGGGCCCGCGATCAGCGCGGAGCGGCTAAAACATTGGGAGGCGACCATCAATAAAATCTTCGTTCCCGGCTTCCCGGGCCGGATTGTCTGTCAATACAGCCGGCACCGCCTCTCCCCGGCGGTCGTAGAGACCTCGTTGAACACCCACCCGCTCGCCATCATCGGACAAACGGTTTATCCCAATCTCTTTTATGAAGCCCCCCTGATTCTGGACGGCCGGTCCGAAGCGGATAAATTGGACTGGATGATCTCTCAGCTGAAAAACGCCCGTCTGGAAGAAAAGAAACGTGCAGGACACCAAGAGCGGGAGCAAAACAAGAGACTCCGGCAAATCTATCAGCTCAACGATCAGGTCAATCGGGCCGAGGCCCTTGAGGAGATTTACAAGGCCTCGCTCGACATGATTCTTCAATCGGTGAAGGCCGATCGCGCCGCCATTCTATTGATGGACGACGATCAGGTCATGCGCTTTAAAGCGTGGCGCGGACTTTCGGAAGAATACCGCGAGGTTGTGCAAGGACATTCCCCCTGGCAGCCCGGCGCCCCCGATCCGCAGCCGGTCTGTATCCCCGATATCGATCATGCCCCCTTGGACGCGCCTCTGCGAGAGGTTGTTCGTCGGGAAGGAATCCAAGCGCTCGGATTCTTTCCCTTGGTCTATCAAAAGCGGCTGCTGGGGAAATTTATGGTTTATTACAACACGGCGCATCCCTTTCTTGAGGAGGAGGTGCAGCTCGCGCAGACCATCGCCGGCCACGTCGCTTTTTCCATTCAGAGCAAGCGGCGAGAAGAAGCGTTGCACCAAAGCGAAGAACGCCTGAATGTCGCATTAAGCGCCGGACGGATGGGCGCCTGGGAATGGAACATTCAGACCGGGAAGATCGCTTGGAACAGCACGCTTGAGACCATTCACGGAATTCCGCCGGGGACATTCGGGGGAGGTTTTGAGGACTTTAAACGAGACATCCATCCGGAAGACCTGGAACGGGTCTTGGCCGCGATCAATCGAACATTGCGGGACGGGAGCGAATATCAAATCGAGTATCGAATCTTCTCTCCGGATCAAAGGCTCCTCTGGTTGGAGTCGAGGGGGCAGCTCTTTTTCGATGCAAATGGCCAGCCGGAGCGGATGGTCGGCGTCTGCATGGATATCACCGAGCGCAAGCGAATGGAGGAGGCGCTGACGCAAAAAACGATTGAAGCGCAGGAGGCGAGCCGGGTGAAGTCGGAGTTCGTCTCGAATGTCTCTCACGAGCTGAGGACTCCGCTGAATGCCATTCTCGGTTTCTCCCATCTTGTCTTGGGGAATATTTACGGTTCGATCAATGAAGATCAAAAATATGCGCTGGAGGGGGTCCTCCGAAACGCAGACGACCTCCGCAAGCTGATCAATAACCTTTTGGATCTCTCGAAAATAGAGTCGGGAAAGGCCCCGCTGAAAATCGCGCCGGTGGAGATCCCCGCCTTGATCGAAGATATATCAGCCGGGCTCCAATCGTTGCTGGAGAAGAAGTCCCTTTATCTTCAATATGAAAAGAAGGCGCTTCCCCTCATTCAATCTGATGGGGATAAGATCAAGCAGATTTTGGTCAATCTCCTCTCCAATGCGATTAAATTTACGCCTGAAGGAGGGATCACGGTGGAGATGGAAGATCGGCCTGAAAGAGAACGGGTCGAGATCCGCGTACAAGATACCGGCATCGGCATCAAACCGGAAGACCTTGCGAAAATCTTCAACGCGTTTCATCAGGTGGACGGGACCGCAACCCGTGAGTTTGGAGGGAGCGGTTTGGGTCTCACGATCGTGAAACAGCTGGTTGATCTTTTAAAAGGGGAGATCGGCGTAGAAAGCGAATTCGGAAAAGGATCGACCTTTATCCTCTCTCTTCCTTATCGCGCCGATGAAAGATCGCCGGAGATCAATCCGGCGCCCGAGCGCGGTTCTTATCAAAAATCGCCCATAATATAAGGACAAATGCAAAGAGGCGGATCACATAAACGAAGGTGCGAACCTCGTCTTCTTGATTGATCAGGACGAGAATGATCCGTTCTGCGGCAAGCATCCAAAACGCCAGCGCAAAAATTGCGAAGAGACGGTCTCCCGTCTTTTTCCAGAAGCGAAGGAAGAAAAGCCCGGCCACCCAACAGGCCATCATAATGGCGCCGGAGATAAATACGATCATCTATCTCTCCTCAGACAAGATCCCAAATTAAGCCATAGATCAGCAGCATCAGGCCGACCAGCGCGGGGAAAAGTCGCCAAAGCTGGAGCGGGACCTGCGGAAAGAGCAAATCGACGAAAAGAAGGATGTTATTTAAAGCCAATCCGACAAAGCAAAGCGCGCTCCAGAGCAGAATCCCCGTTCGGTTCCGCTGGTAGCTCCGCAGCAGAATGATTGCGCAGGCGACGCTGGTGAGTGCGCAGAGAAAATAAACCGCTCCTTCAATCATCTTCCTCTTCCTTTCTTAACTTGAAGGCGTCGGAGAAATGACGCAATTTGTCGGCCGGCTTGGAGAAGATCAAGTCGATCACCCTGGCCCGCGACGACGCATAGGCCTCCGCCAAGCGGTCCACCGCGACGATCAATTTGTTTGTGCGAGGGCTGTATCGGTAGCGCGGGGGAAATCCTTCATTCAGAAAAAGGAGCTCCCGGGTGTGAAGATCGGCCAGCCGCTTTGAGATGGAAACGGTGCTGCTTCGAAACTCTTTGCTGACCTCGTCGGCCCGCCATTCCCGCTCGGAGTGGGAGCGAAGAAACAGAAGCACCTCCAGCAGCTCGACGGAGTCGATCCGCTCCGCGATAAATTGCTTCACCTCTTCTGGTATCAAATCGCCGGCCAATATTCCCGCTCTTCATCTTAAAATCGAATAGACCTTTCAAAGGTATCAGAAGACGGCGGGCGATTTCAAGGAAGGAAACATCGAAGCCGTCGGTCACATGATGTAACCCATCTCACGCAGGTCGAGGCGATTCACGCATTCTTTAAGAAGAATTCGGACGAATGGATATGTCGATCAATAATGCCGCCGTGGACCTGGATAAAGGGGAACCTCTTTGCGGTTCGATCGACGCTTCGGCAGACGATGGAGGGGAACTCCTACGGTGCGTTCGGACCCTGCCGAGGCTTTATTCCTCTTCTAAAGCAGAACAATGATCGCCCGGTAGGAACTTGTTTTCTTTCGGCCATCTTCTTCTAAGCGGCTTTGGAAGCGGCGGCCCTTGGCTTTTTAATCCGGGCCTCTTTCGGAACCCCATCCCCTAAGAGCATTCCCCACGGTTTCAGCGATTCCACCCGATCGAAAATGACCTTGAGAATCGCCACCAGGGGGATGAAGAGAAACATTCCCGAGATTCCCCAAAGCAGTCCTCCCACAATGACGGCAATGATTGTCGCGATGGAGTTGATCCTCACATACGAGCCGACGATTTTGGGAACGATGATGTTATTGTCCAAAAATTGGATGATGCCAAATGCAATCACCACACTCACCGGAGCCCAGAGCGATTCCTCCGTCACAAACGCGATGACCGTAGGAAAGACGCTGCCGATAAAAATTCCGACATAGGGAATGAGATTCAGAATGGCCGCTGTTACCCCCAGGAGGACGGCATAATCGATTCCCAAATAAAGGAGGACCCCCACATTGAGAACGGCGACAATGACCGTCTCGATCATCAATCCCAAAAGATAATTTTTGACCACCCGCTTGATCTCATCTAAAACGGCCTTCACTTGTTGAATATGGCCCCGAGACGAGAGCTGAAAGAAAAATTCCACGAGGAGCGGCCGGTAGAGGAGAAATAAAAAAGTATAAATCGGCACCAACACCATGATATAGCTGAATTTTGTGAAGGCCAAAAGTGTCTGCGAGACGAGGACCCCTCCATTCTCAAAGACTCTGGCGGTGGTCAGCCGCAGCCATTGCAGCTGCTTCTGGTAAGTGATGCCGAAATTCTCTTTCAGAAAGACCTTTAATTCGCGGGCATACTCAAAGACCCGCTCTTTGAGGACCGGAAGGTCTTGTGAAAACTGGCCGGCCTGCCAGACGATGAATCCGATGACGGTCGCCACCAGAATCAGCGCCACCGTCAGGGTGAGGGTGATCGCTAAAATTCTCGGTATTCCAATCCGCTCTAAGCGATAGCTCATCGGATAGAGCAAAACAGAGAGGAGCGCCGCATAGGCGAGCGGGACAAAAACCTCGGCGCCGTAATAAAGAATTCCTGTAACGAGAACAAGCCCCAGCAGGAGGAAGGTCGATTTCACATAAAAGGGGAGGCGCGCTTCAGAGGTCATAGAAAAAACCTATTAAACAGAATCGTACATTGACCATAATGACGGCTGGAAAGGGAGCTCCAACGAGGTTTTCTGAAGCCGACCGACAAGGTGCAAGGAGAAGGAGAATGAAGATCAATCAACCTAATCTATTATTGTATAACCCATCGGAGGGGGTCAACCGATCGATGTTGGCCGGCAATTGACTTCCTGCCTTTTTTGCAATCGAGAGAAAACGCTCTTCCGCTTGTCTGCTTGACTGAATGGACCCATCTTCCCGTATCATAGAAGAAAGCCGCTAACAGACGCTCCTAAGAAATTTCTCCGCGCGCTCCACCTGCTTCGGGAGATCGACCATGCTCCAGAGGACCCTTTCCTCGTTGATCGGACTGATTCTCCTTGCCGTCTCTTTGGTCGGTTGTCCCGCGATTCGCTCCATTTCTCCCGACGCCGGCAGAGGCGCGGCCCCTCAAACCGCCCCCGGCCACATCACGAAGCAGGTCTCCTTCAGTATTCTGGAAGATTACGACAAAGGGGAAGATTTAGACGAAGTCGCGGAGGACTTTGCGCTGATGCAGGAGCTCGACGTGACCACCTGGCGCGGAAGCTTCGGGTGGGATGATTATGAGCCGGCCCGCGGAAAGTATGACTTCGCCTGGCTGCATGACTTTGCCGAATTGGCCGGGCGCGTTGGAATCGAGCTGCGCCCTTACATCGGATACACCCCGGCTTGGGCCGCAAAAGGGGGAACCGATGAAGCTGCATGGAACGATCCGCCGAAGCGGATCGAGGATTGGTACAACTTCGTCTACCATCTTGCGAGCGCCGTGCGGCGGCACCGGAACATTCGCTCGTTCGAAATTTATAATGAGGAAAACGTCCCGCTCTGGTGGGATGGGACCGTCGCGGAGTATAACCAAGTCCTCCTGCGGGGGGCCGCCGCCATCCGAGGGGCCAATCCCGGCGTCGAGGTCCTCCTCGGCGGATTGGTCTTTCCCGACGTGGAATTTATCGAGGGGATCTGCACGACGTTTGAGAATGCCGGCAGTTTCGATATCGTCCCGCTTCACGCCTACCCCGAGACCTGGACGCCGGAGACGGTCACGGTGGAAAACTATATCGATGCGCAGTATCGCACTTTTACCGACACCGTGGAGACCGACTGCCAGGGCGAGCCGATCTGGATCAACGAAGCGGGGTATGCCACGACCGCCGGGAAGACCGAACGCGACCAGGCCAACTGGTGGGCCCGTGCGATCGCCACCTTTCTGGCCGTCCCGGAAATTGAGCATATCGGCATCTATGAAATCAAAGACCTTGAACCGGACCGCCCGATTATCGGGGAGGCGCCGAACTACTTCCTCGGCCTGACCACTTCGGACCGTAAAAAGAAGCTGGCTTTCCACACCGTCGACCTTCTAACCGATCTGCTCGATGTAACACCGCTCACGGTCGCCGACGGCGACCTGACGGTCACCGTCACGAAGGGAAAGCCCGGGGCGCTTTATCATCATCTCTTTATCCGTCCGGGTGGAGAGCAGGTTCTTTTTGTCTGGGATAAGAGCAGCCGCCCGACGGTCAACTTGCAGGTCAGGCAACGCGGCGCCGCGGCGACCGAATATGGACTCGACGGCGCCTCCTCCACCTACCCGGAGTTTGACGGCCGGACCCTCCGCAATGTTCAGCTCACTCCCGGCGAGGTTCGGATTTTCGAGATTGGACCGCAGTAGCAGATGGCCCGCCTCCCATGACCTTTTCTCCCCTCATGCAATTCGATTGACTTGAAAAAAGAATTGGCTTATACACGTGAATCAGCCCGGCGGATCACGCATGGCGAAGATTATAAAAATGTCGGCGGAGCATCTGAAGGAGCGACTGATTGCGGGTGATATATTACGCAACCCTTTCGGTCTGGGGCCGGAAACTGAAATGACGATCCGAATCAAAAAGGCCTCGCCGGAAGAGGCCGAACAAATCGCGCTGATGGTGAAGCGGTTGACCGACGAGATCATCGACGCGATCGGCGAGAAGCCGTTCAATATCGACCTGGCGGAGACGAGCGTCCGTTGCCGGCGATTCCTGGAACAGGAACTCTACGCGGTGTATAGGGCGATCGACTCCGAATCAGATGAGCCGCTCGGCTTCATCGCCCTTTGTGAAAGCCACGCCCTTTACGCGGAGGGGGCCTTCGGGATCATTCAGGAGCTCTATGTCGATCCGGCCCATCGCTCAAAGGGAATCGGCGGAAAGCTGGTAAAAACCGCCATGGACCATGCCCGAAAGAAGGGATGGAAACGGCTTGAAGTCTGCACCCCGCCGCTTCCCCAATTCGCCGGTACGGTTCACTTCTATGAGCGTCAGCGCTTTGAAGTGACGGGAGGCCGGAAGATGAAAGTGTTGTTGTAAAAACCTCCCAATCGCTTGGCATTCCAGGAAGATCGCTTCGCTTAACCTCGAACCGGCGCTTCCCGCATCCCATGACGACGGGCGCCGTAGACACGGCTATAGCCGTAATAGAGAAAGGCCACCCCGAAAAAGAGATGCAGCCAATCGTCCGCGTCGTTCATCCGCATGAATCCTAACTCATAAACCCCGCTCATAAAGAAACCGGCAATCGTCAACAGGCCGTAGACCACGCCGATCACCTTCGAATATTGCTTCGCCGGCGCTTCCCCTCTCGCTGCAAAAACGATCGCCAAAATCCCGGTGAGCAAATGAAACACATTGTGCATGGGATCCACCAGAAACAGCCCCAAAATGGGGTTCTGGAAAAATCCCCAAATCCCGATAATGATTAAAATAATGCCGAGCGCCTTCACGCCCCTTGATACAGATGACATCTTCATTCCCTCCCTTTCCTAATCATACGTCTCCTCTTACAGAGTTGAGCCGTATTTGCAGCCTTATTTTTATTGTAGTGCGAATACAGAATGGCATACAACCCCCCCGAATCGAGGAGATCCCCTCCTGCAGAGGCTCAACCGGAAAGGAGTGCGGCTCTTCCTTTTGGAAAGAGACGAATTGACCCTTTGCCCGTTTCGGATTATCATGAAGCGATGGTTTCTTAAGAGATCGATGCGCAATTTTAAAACATCATCGAGACGATCGGGTAAAACCCTCGTCAAGCTCAACAAGACTTTAAGTCGTCATGAGGAGTCGTTTTTATGAAAAAGAAAGTCACCAAATCCGAAGAAGAATGGAAAAAAGAGCTCACCCCCGAGCAGTATGAGGTCACCCGGAAGAAAAGGACCGAGCGGGCCTTCACCGGCGAGTACTACAACAGCAAAGAGCCGGGGGTCTACCGTTGCGTCGCCTGCGGAAATCCGCTCTTTAGTTCCAAAACCAAATATGAGTCGGGGAGCGGTTGGCCGAGCTTTTGGGAGCCGATCTCGGCGGAGGGGATCAGAACCGAGGAGGATCAGAGCCACGGAATGCGCCGGGTCGAGGTGTTGTGCGCGTCCTGCGAATCTCACCTCGGCCATCTCTTTCCGGACGGTCCGCGGCCGACCGGGATGCGCTACTGCATCAACTCCGCATCCCTGAAGCTGGAAAAAGAGAAACAAGAAGAGGAAAAGAAGCGATGACGGACGGTCGATGACAGACGTGGTGTTTATTCGGCCTGCCGTTGCGCAAGATACGGAGCGCCTCGTGGCGTTCAACCGGGCGATGGCGAAGGAGACCGAGGGGCTCGACCTTCCGATCGAAACCGTCTCGGCCGGCGTCGCCGCGCTCCTCAAGCAGCCGCAATACGGCTTTTATCTCGTCGCCGAGATCAACGGGGAGGTCGTCGGAGGGCTGATGGTCACCTATGAGTGGAGCGACTGGAGAGACGGCCTCTTCTGGTGGCTTCAGAGCGTCTATGTCCTTCCACCAAGACGGGGGAAAGGAATCTACAAACGGCTCTATGCGGAGGTGAAGCGCCGGGCGGAGGAACAGGGGAATGTCTGCGGCTTCCGTCTCTACGTCGAGCGGGAAAATCAGCGGGCCGAGCAGACCTATCGGACGCTCGGGATGGCGGAGACCCACTATAAGATCTATGAGGAATTGCTGAACAGAAGTAAAACTGCTTGAGCCGGCCGCCGGAGAGACCGCCGCATCACGGAGGAATATGACGACGCTGCAGGGCAAGACCCTCTTCATCACCGGCGCGAGCCGGGGGATCGGGAAAGCGATCGGCCTGCGGGCCGCCCGGGACGGCGCCAACATCGTTCTGGTCGCCAAGACGGTCACCCCTCAGAAGAACCTCCCCGGCACGATCTACACCGCCGCCGAGGAGATCATCGCCGCCGGAGGCCAGGCGCTCGCCTGCCCGACCGACATTCGATTTGAAGATCAGGTCCAGGGGGCGGTGAAGAAGGGGGTCGAGACATTCGGCGGAATCGATATCCTGATCAACAACGCCAGCGCTCTCGGCCTGACCGGCATCCTTCAAACGTCGATGAAACGGTTCGATCTGATGCATCAGGTCAACGTCCGCGGGACTTTTCTCTGCGCTCAGGTCTGCTTTCCCTATTTGACGGAATCGGCCAATCCCCACATCCTCAACATCGCCCCCCCGCTGAACCTCGAAGCGAAATGGTTCGCGCCGCATCTGGCTTACACCCTCTCGAAATACGGAATGAGCCTCTGCACGCTCGGAATGGCGGAAGCGTTCAAGGAAAAGGAGATCGCCGTCAATTCCCTCTGGCCGCAAACCGCCATCGCGACCGCCGCGATGGTCAGTTTGGCCGGAGAGGTCGCGCTGCAGCGCTGCCGGACACCCGAGATCATGGCCGATGCGGCTTATCTCATCCTGACGAAGTCGAGCCGGGAGTGCACCGGAAACTTCTTTCTCGATGAAGCGCTTCTCCGATCGGCCGGGATCACCGATTTCGACCGCTATGCCGTCTCGCCCGGAACCCCGCTGATCCCCGACCTCTTCGTTTAGGAGCGCCCTCTGAAAAAAAAGCGTGCGCGATCTCGAAACGGAAAAGCGATCCTTTCTGATCAACGACAGGAGCCGACCTGGACTGTCTACATCGTCGAATGCAGCGACGGGACCTTCTACACCGGCATCACCAACAAGCTGGCGCGGCGGCTCGATCAACACAACGCGGGGCGCGCCTCCCGTTACACGCGCTCTCGGCGGCCGGTCCGAGTGATCTATCAAGAAGGCTGCGTCAGCCGTTCCGAAGCATCCATCAGGGAGGGGGCGCTCAAGGCGCTCTCTCGGAAAGAGAAAGAAAAACTGATTCTGGAGAGGAGAATCGATGTTACATTCTGTCCGATCGATTAGCGAGGTTGCTTTCATCTTGGTTGCCGTCCTCTTGGCGCTCTCTTCGATACCGTTCGCCGCCGGAAGAGACCGGGGAGAGGAGAAACTCGGCATTCCGAGCATTGTCCTTGCCGGGCTGAACGACTACTCCTTCAAAGGAGCGGATGGGGCGATGAAGGCATGGACCAAGGGGGGAATCCTTGAGGGGAGCAAGGAGGCGGCCGCACAGTTGGCCCTCTTGAAGGAGATCGAATCCCTCTACGGCCAATTTTCAAGCGGCCATCTGATCGAAACCCATCCGCTGACCCCGCGCGCCTATCTGGTCTATGTTACCCTCAATTACGACCGAGGACCGGCCTTCGCCCGGTTTGTCGCTTTTAAAGAAGTTGCCAAGGTAAAAGAAGATTGGATCATCTCCGATTTGAACGTCAGCACCAAGCCGGAGGTCATCTTACCGAACGATCTGCTTGTTGATCCGAGGTGATCTGATGAATCTTTATGGAATCATCATTCTTGCCGCACTTCTTCTCGACTACATCCTGAATCTCGCCGCCGATCTCCTCAACCTCAAGGCAATGCGGCGGGAGCTGCCGGAGGAATTTCAAGGGGTCTACGACCCGGAGGCCTACCGCAAATCGCAGGAGTATCTCCGTGTGAAGACGCGATTCGGGATTCTCACCGCGACCGTCGGCTTGATCGCCCTTCTCGCCTTCTGGTTCTCCGGCGGATTCAATCTCATCGACTTATGGGTCCGGAGTTGGGGGTTCGGTCCGATCGTAACGGGCCTCGCCTATATCGGCATTTTGGTTTTCCTGAGAAGCCTTCTGTCGCTTCCCTTCCAGATTTATGACACCTTCGTCATCGAGGAACGGTTCGGCTTTAACAAGATGACGCCGGCGACCTTCGTTGCCGATTTGATCAAGGGGACGGTGCTTGGCCTGCTGCTCGGGGGGCCGCTTCTCGCCGGCATTCTCTTTTTCTTCCACTTCGCCGGGGAGTTCGCCTGGCTTTATGCCTGGGCCGCCTTTACCCTCTTCGTCTTCTTCGTCCAATTCATCGCCCCCACCTGGATTATGCCGATCTTCAACAAGTTCACCCCGCTCGGAGAGGGGGAGCTGAAGGAGCGGATTCTCTCCTATGCCCGTTCGGTCGATTTTCCGGTGGAGCAGATCTACGTGATCGACGGATCGCGCCGCTCCACCAAAGCAAACGCTTTCTTTTCCGGCTTCGGCCGACACAAGCGGATCGCCCTCTTCGATACCTTGATTGCGAAGCAGACGGTTCCGGAGCTGGTCGCTATCTTAGCGCATGAAATCGGGCATTATAAGAAAAAGCACATTCTCCTGGGAATGGCCCTTTCCATTGCGCATGCAGGGCTGATGTTCTTCCTCCTCTCCATCTTTCTCTACCGGCCTGGACTTTATGAAGCCTTCTACATGGAGCAGCCGTCGATCTATGCGGGGCTGGTTTTCTTCAGCCTTCTCTTCACCCCGGTCGAGTCGATCCTGTCTATCTTTCTACAAGCTCTGTCCCGAAGGAACGAATACGAGGCCGACCGCTTCGCGGCCGATACATTTGAACAGCCGGAGGCGATGATTGGCGCGTTGAAGAAGCTGGCGGTCGATCATCTCTCCAACCTGACGCCGCATCCGCTCCATGTGCTCCTCAATGATTCTCATCCTCCGATCCTGCAGAGAATCCAGGCGATCCGCCAGGCGGAGCGGGAACACCCTCCTCCAAGAAGATCGACGCCGCAATCCCAAACTTCCTGACCCTTCAAAAGGGCTTGATCTCTCCGGTCTCTTTCTTTATGCTAAGACAACTTTTTTGAGGAGAGCCATGTTAAAAGCGATTATTTTTGATTGCGACGGGGTGATCGTCGACAGCGAGCCGCAACACATGAAAGCGCTACAACAGATCTTGCAGGAAGAGGGGATCACCCTCAGCAAAGAGGAATATTATTCGAAATACCTTGCGATGGACGACAAGGGATGCTTCGAGACGGCGCTCGCCGCCCATCAGCGACCGATCAACAACAAGATCCTCAAGGATTTGATTATTCGGAAAATGGCCGTCTATCGGACCCTCTCTCAGCAGGAGCTCTATCTCTATCCGGGGGTGGTGGAGTTTGTGAAGAAGGCGGCAGGGGTCTACCGGCTGGCGATCGCCTCCGGCGCTTTTCGAGGGGAGATCAAGTTTGCCCTCGATAAAGGGGGGATGCGGTCGGCGTTTCCGGTGATCGTAAGCGCGCAGGACGTGAAGAACGGGAAACCCCACCCGGAGGCCTTCCTCATGGCGCTCGCAAAGCTAAACGAGCTGCCGCCGGCGCCGAACCCACCGATCCGGCCGGACGAATGCGTGGTGATTGAAGACTCCCTTCATGGGGTGGAAGCGGCCCGCCTGGCGGGGATGAAATGTCTGGCGGTCACCAACTCCTATGCGCGGGAAAGTTTGGAGGGCAAGGCCGATCGGATTATCAGAAGCCTGACGGAGATGGAGCCCAAGGAGCTTGAGGCGCTCTGCGCGGGTTGACTGTGGATCGATGGTCGGTGGTTGTGTAGGGGCACAGCATGCTGTGCCCCTACGGAATCGGAACACCGAAAGAGCTCTATTTTCGTTTTGCCCGGGGGGAGTGGTTCTGGTTTTCGGGACGGATCGGAATCACCTCCGCCTGATTCTCCTCTTCCACATCGAAGCTGAGGCGGACCACCGGAAAGGGACGCATCTCTTTCCAATCGGGAGTTCTCAACTTATTCTCTTCCAGGGCCATCACGAAGCAGGCCCGCTTGTTCTGGTAATCGACATCTTTAAGGACCTTTTGCGGTAGCCGCTGTTCCAGCTGGAGGAAGGAGACAAAAAGGCGGAGCGCTTCTTTTAAGGGGAGCTCGGCTTTCGCTTGCTGGTAGAGATCGTCCATCTTGTAATCTCTTAAGAGATCTTTGATTGAGATTTCTCCCATTCGGTAGTGAAAATCGTCTTTTTTGATCTCCAGCTCGAAGTGGTTGAGCGAATCGTGAAGCTCCGGATCATCCGCCCATTTCTCTTTGATCTCTTCGAAAAAAGAATACATATCAATGACGGCACTCATCGGGAATTCGACCTTGACGTCTCCCTGGACGGCCCACTTTTTCTCCATGTCTCTCCCCTTCAAGGTGGTTCAGGATTAACCAATCGGTCCGTGTCTATGTTTTTTCTATTGTACTTGAAGTCGAACCCCAAATACCAGCCCCCAAAGACCTTCGTCCGGCGCCTTCACCTCCCGCTTGCCAACGACGCCCGACTTATATTAAGATCGCCCCGTCTTTTACTTTCAAGGAGGTTTGAATGCAGCTGACTCTCTGGATCTTAAGTTTCATTGTCGTTGGTTTGGCCCTCATTCCCGAGGGAGCGGCCGAGGAGAAGAAGCTCCCTCCCGGCGTTTACGCGGTGATGGAGACGTCGCAGGGGAAAATCACCCTGGAGCTCTTTGAGAAAGAGGCCCCGAAAACGGTGGCGAACTTCATCGAGCTGGCCGAGGGAACCAAAGAGTGGACCGATCCGAAAACGAGACAAAAGGTGAAGCGGCCGCTCTACGACGGCGTGATCTTTCATCGCGTCATTCCCGGCTTTATGATCCAAGGGGGAGATCCGCTCGGGAACGGGAGCGGAGGACCCGGCTACCAATTTGAGGATGAGTTCTCGGCCAACTTGAAATTCGATCGCCCCGGCCGCCTGGCAATGGCGAACGCCGGCCGCAATACCAACGGGAGCCAGTTCTTTATTACGGAAGGAGCGACCGATTGGTTGAACAACCGTCACACGATCTTCGGCCAGGTCATCGAAGGCCAGGAGGTGGTCAAGAAGATCGTCGCCCTCCCGCGCGACGAACGCGACCGCCCCAAAACCGAGGTGGTGATCAAGAAGGTGCAAATTATCAGATCGAAGTAACGGGAGGCGCGAGGGTGAGGCGTAAGGGGTAAGGTCGAAAGCGCTTAAATCTTTTACTCCTCACGCCTCATGTCTTTTAGAACTTGTATTCTTTCGGAACCACCACGACCCCTTCCTCAGAGATCGTAAATCCCCGGCAGCGATCTTGTTCGTGATTCCAACCGATCGTCTCTCCCGCCGGAACACGGACCCCTTTATCCAGAATGCAGCGCCGCAGGCGGGCCCTGGCGCCGACCTGAACCCCTTCGAACAGAATCGCATCCTCGACGAGCGCCCCCGATTCGACCCAAACATTCGGCGAGAGGATCGAATGGAGAACCCTTGCGCCGATAATGACATCCCCTCCGGCCAACAGGGTGTTGACGACCGATCCCGCCTCGCCGGTGGCCGAAGGGGCCATCCGGGCCGCGGGATATTGGCCGTGGTAGGTCCGAATCCCCCAGTCGCTCTGGTAGAGATCGATCGGCGGGACCGGCTCGATGAGATCCATATTCGCCTGGTAGTACGCATCCAGGGTTCCGACATCGCGCCAGTAACCGTCGCGGGTGACCCGGCCCTCCTTGCCGCCGAAATGATACGCCCCGACGGCGTGGGTATCGATGATGCTCGGGAGAATATTTTTCCCGAAATCGTGACCGGAGGTGTCGTCTTCGTGGTCTTGGGCGAGGACCTTCAGGAGAAAAGGAAGATTGAAGACGTAAACCCCCATCGAGGCGAGGGCATGTTGAGGGTCATTCGGCAAGGTCGGGGGATGGGGGGATTTTTCAATGAAACTCCGGACCCGGAGCTCCGGGTCGACGTCGATGACGCCGAAGGAGCGGGCATCGGCGATCGGCACCGGCATGCAGGCGACCGTCACGTCGAATTTTCGGCGGGCATGCTCCTCCAGCATCCGGGCGTAATCCATCCGATAGATGTGATCGCCGGCGAGAATCAGGACATACTCCGCACCGCTCCGCTCGAGGAGATAGCGATTTTGGTTGATCGCATCGGCGGTCCCGGCATACCATCCCTCTCCCACCCGCATCTGCGCCGGAACGGCGGTGATAAACTCGCCGATCTCCGGAATGAAGATCGACCAGCCGTCTCGAAGATGTTTGTGAAGCGAATGTGATTTGTATTGGGTGAGAATCAGGATGCGTCGAAGACCCGAGTGAAGGCAGTTCGAGAGGGTAAAATCGATGATCCGGTAAATCCCGCCGAAGGGAACCGCCGGTTTGGCCCGATCGGCCGTCAGGGGATGAAGGCGGGAGCCAACCCCGCCGGCCAGTACGATCGATAATGTCTTATCGACAACCTGCATGGTCACCTCCGAAGGATGATTCAGGGAGTGTATTTGAAAAAAAACCAAATTTCAACTGTAAATCATCCACTTCTCTTCCTTTATCAGTCATTGACACACGGGTAGAGTCTCCTGTATCTTCGATCAAAGAGGAAAACAGGTGCTCGAAGATACCTTTTCAGATATTATCGGCAAAGCCCGCTTCGGAAAGGGATGGTCTCCGGACGAACTGGCGCAAAAGACGCAAATGACGGGCGCTCGGGTCGGCGCCTTGGAAGAGGGAGCCGACCCGAGTGCCGACGAGATCGAGCGCCTCTCCGCCGCCCTTTCGCTGGATGCGCGTAAGCTGGCCGCCATTGCGCGCTCGGAATGGGAACCCCGGTCGCGCGAGAAGATTCCGATGGTCCGATGGATCGACGGCAAAATCGGAACTTATCCGGTCAATGGGTATCTCTTCGTCGATCCCGCCACGGGAGAGGGGGCCCTCTTCGATACCGGCTACAGTCCCGACCAGGTCTTGGCGGAGATCAAAAAAGAGAAGATCCGATTAGTCGCTCTCTGCATCACGCATACACACGCCGACCATGTCGGCGGGGCCGATCGGATCCACACCGCGACGGGCGCGCCGATCTATCTCCATTCGGATGAATTCTCGGGCGGGGGCCGACCGCCTGGAGGGGTCGCTTTTCTTAAAGAGGGAGGGGAGATCCCGGTCGGGCGATTTTGCATCCGCCACCGGCGGAGCCCCGGCCATACCCCCGGCGGAACCACCTTCTTCATTGAGCCGATGAACGGTCTGGAAATACCGATCGCCTTTGTCGGCGACGCCCTCTTCGCCGGATCGCTCGGCCGGGCCCAATCGACCTCGACCTATCCTGTTCTGCTTCGGTCGGTCCGGGAGGAGATCCTTTCTCTTCCAAACGAGACCCGTCTCTTTCCGGGCCATGGGCCGGCCACCACGGTCGAGGAGGAGCAACAGCACAATCCCTTTTTTACCGTCTCGTTCTAGGGGTGTTTTCAGCATCGATATCGCGGTCAGCCCCTTTCGGTTTAAAACAGCTTCCTTCTGAAAGTGATCTCTGTTACAATTATCTTGATTCTTTTGATCTTTTTTTTTAAAATCCATCAGACGTCTCGAATGAAATCTCCATCTGGTATCACGCGTTGTGCGGCACGTCAATAGGAGAATCCTGTTATGGATGCGAAAAGTATCGAGCGGGCTTATACCGTCTTCTCGGGGTTTTATGATCTGGTTTTTGGAAAGCTCTTCCACCAATCCCGCGCGGATGCAATCCAGCTCTTAAATATCCGGGGAGGAGAGACCATTCTTGAAGTGGGGGTCGGCACCGGCCTCTCTCTTCCTTATTACCCCAGAAACTGCAAAGTGATCGGGATCGACTTCTGCGAGCCGATGCTGGAGAAGGGGCGGCAGCGCGTCGGCCAGTATCAGCTCTCGCATATCCAGCTGATGAAGATGGATGCGATGAAGATGAACTTTCCCGACAACTCCTTCGACTCCGTCTTCGCCGCTTATGTGATCTCGGCCGTGCCCGATCCCCATCAGGTCATCGCGGAGATGATTCGCGTCTGTAAGGTGGGGGGAAAGATCGTCCTCCTCAATCACTTCAAAAACATGAACCCCTTCATCTCAAGCTGTGAGAAAGCCATCTCCCCCTTTACCAAGAAGATCGGCTTCCAGGCCGACCTCGATTTGAGCAGCCTCTTGAGCGGGAAACCGCTGGTCGTGGAAAAAAAGAGAAGCGTCAAGCCGCTCAACTATTGGAAGGTGGTTCAGTGCACGAACCGGAAGGGGCTCAATGGAAACGGCAACGGACACGGAAACGGAAGCGGCAACGGCGCCTATCCGGCCGCTTATTCTACGCTGAAGAGATAGCTTGTAAGGGGATAGACCCGAGCAAAATTTCGTTTCCAGTCAAATAAGACTTCGTGCGTCATCTCTCCATTTCCCTTGACACATTCATCCCGCAAATGATAACTTTTTAGGTGCACCCTGTAGCAGAAATGCGGACCAGGCTCTCTCGGTCCGGATCCAGTGAACACAGATCAGTCATACCTAGTTCACCAACCCAAAAAGGAGAATCACTAATGAAAAGATTGCTCTATGCAGCGGTTGTGTTCGCTTTACTTCCTGTCTCTCAGAGTTTTGCTCAAGCCTCGGGGCCGGGTTGCGGCGTCGGGACCATGATCTTTAAGGGACAGAAAGGGGTCGTCCCGCAGGTGCTCGCCGCAACAACGAACGGAACACTCGGCAACCAGACGTTCGGAATTTCAACAGGCACCTTAGGCTGCACACAGGACGGCGTCGTAAAAAACGAAGAGAAAGTCAATGTCTTCGCCAGCGCGAATCTGGATAACCTTTCTCAAGAGATGGCCCAGGGTCAAGGGGAGCACCTCGCTTCATTGGCCGCGCTTCTCGGCATCCCTGCAGAGCATCAAACCGACTTCTTTACATTGACCCAGGCGAAATATACCGCGATTTTCCCCACGGAGAAGACGACCTCCGGGGAGATGCTGGTTGCGCTCAACCAAGAGATGTCAACCCATCCAAATCTTTCCACGTTCGTTTCAAGTCACTAATCTCTCTTCGGCCCCCGGCTTCGGTCGGGGGCCGAGCAGGGCCGATGCTGTCTTTCGCCTCAACTTTCTCCTTCGCTTTGAAACCAATCAAATTATTTCTTTTCGATCGCCGATCTCCGCTTCTTCGGAAAGGAACGACGTTCCTTTTGTTTTTTCTCCTCCTGATCTGGGCGACACCTGCTTTTGCTGGAGATGCTCAGGGCTATCTGCAAGAGCTGATTGAAACCTCGCGCCAGAAAGAACTTTCCCGGCAGCGCTACTGGCATCTTCTCCTTCATTATCGGCCCACCCTGCTCGGCGGCGTAGACAGCGAGGCCGATCCGGCCGGCTTCTTCCTGGCACCTGACGGGAAAACGAACCCCCAGGCCGAGCTGGAGGCCACCCTTGCCGCTTTTTTTAGTGAGGAGCTCGTCGCCACATCAAAGCAGCCGGCGCAGTGCGCCTTCATCGCCCGGTACCATTGGCTTAAGACGGAGCTCGGCATCGATCCGAAGCGCCTCCCGGAACAGCAATGCGGCCGGTTCGATGCCTGGTATGCGGCGCTCAACCCTCAATCGATGACCCTGATTTTCCCATCGGCCTACATGAACAATCCCTCATCGATGTTCGGCCACACCCTTCTTCGGATCGACCAGAAGGACCAGACGGAACAGACAGAGATTCTCGACTACACCGTCAACTACGCCGCCACCGTGACGACCGATAACGGTGTTCTCTTTGCGGTGCTTGGAATTACCGGGGGCTTCAAGGGAAATTTTTCGACGATTCCCTATTACCTCCAGGTCCGGAAATACAGCGATATGGAAAACCGAGACATTTGGGAATATCGGTTGAACCTCACCGAGGAGCAGATCCGGCGAATGCTGATGCACGCCTGGGAGCTCGGCAATACCGCCTTCACTTATTACTTCTTCAAGCAGAACTGCTCCTATCAACTGCTTCCCCTGCTGGAGGTCGCCGATCCCGATCTTCACCTGACCGACTCCTTCTGGTTCTGGACGATTCCCGCCGATACCGTTCGCCTGATCGCATCGGTGCCGGGGCTCGTCGGCGAGATCACCTACCGCCCCGCGCGCGGAACCCAGATCCGTCAAAAAAGAGACCATCTTTCATCCGAGGAGCGTCAGCTTTTGACAGAGATCGATCGAGATACCTCGGCAGCGATCGAATCCGAGCCGTTCAATACCCTCCCGATCGACCGGCAGGCATTTCTTCTCGACATCGCTTACGATTACACTCGTTATCAGACGGCGAAGGAAGAGACCGGTCCCGAAGCGATCAAGAAAAAGCAGCGATTATTGCTCGCCCGCCGAAGCGGGCTGCGGGTGCAGAGTCCGGCGGTCCGATTCGAGCCGACGACGGTCCCCCCCGAGCAGGGGCATGAGACGGCGCGCCTCGGCCTCGGCCTCGGCTGGCGGGAGGGAGAACCGTTCGAAGAGCTGTCGATTCGGCCGGCCTACCAAGATCTGCTCGATGATGAAACCGGTTACACACCCGGGGCGCAGATCGAGCTGATGAACGCGCGGCTTCGCCATTACAATCACCAAGACAAGACCGTGCTCCACTCCCTCTCTTTAGCCAACATCATCTCCCTCTTCCCGCTCGATCCCCTCTTTAAGAAACCTTCCTGGAAGGTGAGCGTGGGCCTGGAGACTTTGACGGGGGGGCCTTGCCGCAACTGCCGCTATTTTGCTTTGAACGCCGGCACCGGGAGCGCCCTGGAAGCGCATCTCCTTCAGCGAGAGCTGATTTATTTCTTTATCGAAGTGGATGGAAATTATGGGGGATTCTTCGACCCGAATTACCGGGCCGGCATCGGCGGAACGATCGGAGTGTTGGCCGACCTTGCGTCTCGGTGGAAAGCACACCTCTTTGCAACGTATCTATCCTATCCTCTCGGCGATCGCTCCCACGATTTGAAGATGTCGCTCCAGCAGCGGGTGACCCTGCAAAAAGACTTGGCACTACGCGTGGAGCTCAACCGCCGGCAGGAATTCGATCGACGCGACTTCCTGAATGAGGCGCTTGTCACGGTTCATTTTTATTTTTAGAAGGGAGAGTCCGCACCGGATTAGAAATGATATTTTATACCGGCATTTACGGTGGTCATTGCCCCTTTCACATCCTCAATTAATTCGAAGTCGAGGTAATCGAGTTCGTCATACTCCACAAACCGTTGCGTTATCCCGAACACGACGCTGAATTGCGGCCGAGGATATATCTCTATTCCGATCCCGATGTCGAACCCGTCCCCGGTCAATTCAAGGTCGTCTCGACGGCCGGAGCCGTCTCTGACCCCATCAATGACGAGCGCATATGATCCAATCCCCGCCCGAACAAAGGCTTCCGCCGGCATGCCCGCAAAAGAAAAGGTCAATGGAAAGTAACGGAGATTAATCGCCAAAAACGCAATTCCCGCGTCTTCATCCTCCACCATATGCCCGGAAGCCCCGAATTCAACCTCAAGGGCAAGAGGAATGGGAAAGCGATAACCCAGGTTGAGACGGAATCCGGAACCGGGATCAACCTCGGCAAAGTCGCCGCTGAGGTCTTGCTCAGGGACGTTCACGATCAGATCCGCCCCGATATACACCCCGTCTTCAGGATGAGTGGGATCGTCGGCATCGGCTTGCGTTGCATTCAATGTGAAAAGGACTGCCATGATCATTGCAATTAGGATTCTTGGCATTTGTCTCCCTCCAGTTTATGACCTACATCCCTTATAGAATTGAAAACCCGATAGAAGGGATTGTCCTTCTTAAGCTAAAGGACAAACCGATATAACATAGACTGTTGATACCGATTCGGCGCTTTAATCATTAAGGATCAAAAGTGGGTAGTAAAAGCGACATCCAACGAAGTAGTATCTCCCGAGATCTTCGGATCTAAATCCTCTGTAATCCCTTGAACCTCGACTTCATCATAGTCAACGAATCGCCGATTGATTGCTGCGCCGATTGAGAATGAATCAGAAAGATAATAATCGACCCCTAACCCAAATTCAAAACCGTATCCAGACAAATCAAGGTCCCCGATAATCGGATCCTCGATTGCGAATGAAAAGAAGCCAACCCCCGCTCGAAAGAACGGCCGCACGGGTCGATCGGTGATAAAAGTCTGCTTGAATCCGAAGAGAATCGCGCCATATCCGGCATCGGACACGGGTGTATCGTCAAAGACAGAGGCATCATGGCGGCTGACGTTCAAGTCTACTTGAAGTGCAAAAGAATCGGTAATACCGACACCGAGGACGAGGCCGAATCCGGGTCCGTGATCGGTCTCGGGACCGTTCGTCCCATCAAAGTCCCCGTCAATCATGTTATAAAGAACCTTGCCTCCAAGATAAAAACCTTCTCTTGCGGCAGCGTGATTTTCTGACGCGATCAACACTACAAATAAAACACTTAAGAACAGTCCCTTTTTCATCTCCCCCCTACTCAAGCGTGCTTACCCTATAAGCTGAATCCGGCTTTGGTATCATACCGGGAAGGGAATGTCAATGGAAAATAAGCGCGGGTAGGAACGGAGGTAGACGTTGCTCCGTATCAATCGAAGAGAGGTTTTTATCTTGGAGAAGGGGCTTTAAGACGGCAGCGATTCGTTCGTCTCGGGGAGCTCGCCCGAGCCTTCGATCGCCTTGGAGGGAAGCGCAAGCTTCCGGCCGCTGCCGGCCCAGAAGATCAACACGGCGAGAAACCAGAAAATCGCCACGTTGAGGATGACCATCCCGACCGCGTAGGTGAGGCCGGGGGTCGCGGCCCAGGGGGTGGCATCGTGCATGATCTCGGTGATGTGCCAATCGAGGCGGACCGACGACCGGATGTACCCCATCAGCGCCATCGTCATGGTGATGAAGACGGCCAGGGAAAAAAGCGCGATGGCTCCGCCGACCGGAAGTTTTCCCCATTGGATGGGGCCGAGCGACCGGGACCGCCGGAGCATCAGCCAATTCAGGAGATACCCCCCTCCCAGCGCGATCATCGCCGCCATAAACTGCGGAAAGGCAAACCGAACACGGACATTGGCCGGAACGTAAAAGCCGGAGACCCCGAAGTAGATCACCATCAGCTCCGCCCCCCCGAAGAGGGTGATCAGGGCGGCGTTTCCCCATTTTCTCCAAGCGACTGTGATCTCCTTGTTGCATCTTTTGAAGATGATCATGCAAAGGCCGAAGGCAAGGATCATCGTGTTGATGGCGGTGTTCTTCGCCGCCATCGTCCCGTAATAGCCGACGATCGGGTGCTGCGCCCCTCCCATCTGTTTTACCTCGCTCTGGCTCGCCGGAAGGGTGTGCGGGGTCGTCCAGATGATGAACGAGACGGTCAAGATGATCAGCAGATACTTGACCAGATAGTTATACCGCTCCGAGCCGTTCATCCGGGAAGTTCCCTGCCAAAGGTAATAGGTCACCGTCATGAAAATCAGGCCGATCAGCATCGCCTGAATCACGAACGGCCAGCTCATCTGCCCTCCCATCAACGTGACCCCCATCCGCTGCCGGTAGATGAAAATCATTTTGGCGAACCAGTAGCCGGCAAAGGGGAGAAGAAAGAGGTTCACGATGGCGATCATGATGTTCACATGCCCCATCCAATCGAAGTGGGCGCGCCGCGCGGGGTCGCGCGTGGTGAGCATCTTGTAGGCGGCATACGCCGCGATCACCGCCCCGCTGAACATGATGCTCGCCAGGATCCGATGGACGTTCAGCGGATTCCAGAGGGCGGTGTGCATGATCCGCCAGACATTGCCGAGGTAGCGTCCTTCGGAATCGATTCCGGCCGGGGACATCATAAACGCCATCCAAGCGTTGGCCAGGCAGACGATCACCACGCCGTTGGTGACGGTGAGGGCCCCGATGCTCAGGTGGAGCCACTTCCGATCGCCGCGCCGCCAGCGCTCCCAGGTCAGCGTGTAGCCGTAAAGAAGAATGCTCTCCAGAATAAAACAAAGGGCATAGAGATAGACGACGGGCCGAAAGAGTTGGGCCATATATTGAAAAAATGAATTGTAGAGAAAAAGAAAGGCACCAAGCAGAGCGACCCCGAAGAAGATCGTGATCGGATAGAACGGCATTCCGATCTCCATGATCTCCCGGGCCAGGCTGTCCTGTTTCTCCGACTGCTCCCGATGGCCCCGGCGACGGAGGTGACTGAAGAGCTCGATCATCCAGGCGATCATTGGGACGCCGAGGATAAAGCTCCCCATAAAGAAGTGCTGCTGAATGAAAAACCAGAGGAGCGATCGGCCGTCGATCCCGCCGGTCCGGCCGTAGCTCTCCGGATAAGACATCTTGGGCGCAGGGGGACCGGAGACGGGCCCTCCCCCTTGGTAATAGATGTCTTTTGAAACTTCTCCCGAGATTGCTTCAGAAGGGACCGGCTCCTCTGCAAAAGCCGGCTGAAAGAGGCAGAGGGTGAGAAGAAAAAAAGAGATAAAAAAAGGGGGTGCGAGGAAATTCCTTTTCATGACAAGCCTTTGCTTTTACGAATGAACGGATCATACCGGCCCCGGGGGGCAGGTGTCAAGCTTTTATTCAGGAAGAAGGCTCGCTTCTCGCTGACGGATGATCCAACTGGATTAATCCTTTCGGGAGGGTAGACATCCCCCCTTTCAAGGAGATATTTTTGTTTGGGGAGTCTTGTAGGTCTACCGGAGCCGTTTATCGAGGAATTAAATGTAAGGAGGTCCCATGAGGAGAAAAATAGAAGGAATCAAAGTGGAAAAGAGTGTTCTTATTCGGAAGCGCCCCGAAGTCCTTTATCATTTTTGGAGAAATTTCGGGAACCTGCCGGAGATCATGAATCATCTCAAATCGGTGAAGGTTCTCGATTCACGGCGCTCTCACTGGGTCGCCAAGGCCCCGGCCGGAACAACGGTGGAATGGGATGCCGAAATCATCAAAGATTTGCAGAACGAGCTGATCTCCTGGAAATCGCTCGAAGGGGCCGACGTCGACAACACCGGATCGGTCCATTTCGATCGGGTGCCGGAGGGAACCCAGGTCCGGGTGATGATTCAGTACAACCCGCCCGGCGGGAAGGTCGGCGCGGCCTTTGCGAAGCTCTTCGGGGAGGAGCCTTCTCAACAGGTCGAAGATGATCTCAACCGGTTCAAAGCATTTATGGAAGGAACGGAAACCCCTCCGGCGGAGGAAGCCCTTGAGCCGAAGGTGGCGTAACCGACGGAAATCATCTTTGACCTCACCCAAGGGGGCGCTCTTCGCCCCCTTTTTTATTCCTTGACTCCCTCTGCCGAGACCGTTATTCTCCACCCCAAACCGATAGGAGCAACCCTGCGCCGATGGACCGATCGATCCAATTTACCCCGGCCGAACGAAGCCTCATCCAAGAGACCCATTTCTTCCAGACAAAAGCCATCATCTCGCGGAAGGTCAAGCAGGTTTTGGAGCAGCTTCATGTCGCCCTCAAAGAAGAGTTGTTTACCGTTTCCCTCCTCGCGCCGGAGGGGGTCGATACGACCATCGGCCAGTTCGTAAAAGGGGAACACCTGCACGATTTTCCGTATCAATATCTCGACTTGCCAAAGTACTTTTCTCAGGATGAGAAGTTCACCTTCCGCTCTCTTTTCTGGTGGGGTCACCATTTTGTCTTCGCCCTGATCCTGGAGGGACCCCATCTCGACCGGTACAAGCGGAACCTTCTGAACTCCTATGACCGGCTTGCCGATCAAGGGCTTTATATTCTCATGGCCCCGACCCTCTGGGAGTGGGAAAAGCGGCCCGAGCTGCTCCTGGAGATCCGCAAAGACAATCGGGAGGGGGTTGAAGCGGCCCTGGCGACCCGGCCCTTTTTGAAGATCCATCGATTCATCCCTTTCGAAAGCCCGATATTTGAAAAAGGGGGACTCGTCGCGGAGGGGACAAAGACGTTTCGACTGATGAGCGACATTGTGACTAAATGAACGACCAACCATCACCGATGAGACGTTGATCATGCCGACTTCTTCCTCTTGGCTCACCTTAGCACCGATGAACACCATCCGCTCCCACTGCGGCGCCGCGGCGATGGGTGGAAAGCTCTACGTCTTCGGCGGCGGCGGGCCGGAGTTCAAGAGCCTTCAGACGGTCGAGATCTACGATCCCAAAACGGACCGGTGGACCTTCGGGCCGGAGATGCCGACGCTACGTTCAGGGGTGGTCGCCGTCAATTTGAATGACCAGGCCTACGTCATGGGGGGGGGATTTCGGCGTCCGGACGGCACCTTCAACTTCCTCACCGTCGTCGAGATCTTCGATCCGAAAACCGGCGCCTGGTCGAGAGGGCCCGACCTGCTGCAGCGGCATGATGCGCCGGCGGCGACCGCCTTCAACGATACGATCTATCTCTTCGGCGGGCACCATCCGGAGGCGACCGGCGGGCCGATGACCGATCCGGCGTTTGCATTCTCCGAGCGGCTCGATCGGAAAGAAGGGCCGTGGCGGGAGATCGCTCCGATGCCGACGCCCCGCTTCTCGCTGGGGGCAGTGCCATTTTCAGGAAAGGTTCTTGCGATGGGCGGGGCGGGGTTCCGGGAAGGGGTCTTTCACAATTACGATCTGATCGAGCAGTACGATCCGGCCGAAAATCGGTGGTCGTCCGATTCGCAATTTCACCTGCCGTGGCGCGGAGCGGGGGTCGGGAGCTGTCTCGTTGATGAGACGATTTATCTCTTCGGGGGGCACAGCGGCGATCGAGTCCAGGACCGGGCGGCGGTGCTTAATCCTAAGACAAGAAAATGGATCGAAATGCCGCCGATGCCCGACGCGCGTGTGGCGATGGCAACGGTCTTTTTGGATGGAAGAATCTACCTGATCGGGGGACGGGGGCCGGACGGAAGAACGCCGACCAACCGGGTCACCGCCCTGTCGCTCTAGATGGCCGGCTCGATGATGTACCGCCCCTCCGCAAAGCTTCGATCAAAATAGTGCTCATCGTAAGTGAAGGTGTGGGTCGCCTCGTCGAAATCTTTGATCTTCGGCAGGGGGAGATGGCGATCCTTCAGACAGCCATACTCCAGGTGCTCGACGACATCGTCCGGGAAATTGTAGAAGATACTGCTAATGTCGATCCCCGTTTCGGTCACCAGATAGCAGCGGCCGGAGCCTTTGGTGTGAAGGCAGTCTTCCAAAATCGCGAAGACATCCTGCTCCGTCCCTTTTCCCTCCTCGATCAGCCCCAGCCGGTGAGCGATCCGGCCCGTTCCGGTTTTGCACGAGGCGCACTGCCCGCACGATTCGATCGCCAGGAAACGGGCGAAGTTGAGGCCGGCTTTCAGGATGCAGGCGGTGTCGTCGTAGACGATGAAGCCGCCGGAGCCGATGCCGGAAGGGATCTTCCGCATCGATGCGAAATCGAGCGGGGTATCGAGTTTATCGGCCGGGATCACGGCGTTGGTCGGGCCGGAGAAGACCGCCCGGATATGGCGGTCAAGCTTCGCCCCCCCGCCGTAGACCTCGATTAACGTTCGCAGCGAAGTCCCCATCGGCAGCTCATACATCCCAGGGCGATTGACATCGCCGGTGAGGGTGAAGATCATCGTCCCGGCGGTATCGGCCGTCCCGATCGATTTGAACCAGTCGGCCCCCCGCAGAATAATATAGGGGACGGTCGAGAGGGTTTCGACATTGTTGACGGCGGTCGGCTGACCGAAGAGACCATATTCAACCGGGATCATCCCCTTGGCGCGGGGCCAGGCCGGTTTTCCTTCAAGCACTTCCAACTGGGCCCGGTCTTCTCCCAGAAGATAAGAATCGGGACCGAAGCCGAGTTCAAGAGGGAGGTTCCGCCCCGTCCCCATGACGTTGTCATTGATGTAGCCGGCGTCGGCGCATTCCTTCAGCGCCCGCTGGAGAATGGCGATCTCTTTTTTGAAAATTTCTTTGATACAGATAATCGCCTTGTAGGTGCCGATGGCATACGACGCGATCATCATTCCTTCGATCAGCGAGTAAGGATTCTTTTGAATGAGGTAGCGATCTTTGTAGGTGCCCGGCTCCCCTTCCGAGCCGTTGCAGACGAGGTATTTCGTGGGGATCATGCCGAGGATGTCGGCTTGTTTCTTGTAAACCCCTTCCCATTTGATGCCGGCCGGGAAGCCGGCGCCGCCGCGGCCCCGAAGGCTCGACCGTTTGATCTCGTCGATCACCTGCATCTGCGTCATCCCCAGCGCCTTTTTAAGGGCCTGGAAGCCGCCGCGGGCGAGATAATCGTCGAGCGTTTTGAGCGGTTCATCGTGTTGAAGAAGGATCCTCTGCTCCATCGTTTTCTGATCGGACATGATTCAATTCCCCCAACGAGTTCACCGAATTATAGCCAAACGAAATCGGAAAGGCAACCGGTTTGTGAGCGCGGAAGAAGATCCGATCGGCAGACCAGACGCCCGGCGACAGGAGCTGTTTTTTCTATTCCCTTTGGACATTTCTCTTGACGGAAATGATTTCTGCTTGACATGGAGAGGGAGATTCTGATACCAAAATCGATACCCCTGTCCACAGAAGGGAAGGGGCAAGCGCTCTTTCCCGCTGCCGGGCAGTTGTTATCCTGAAGAGAAACGACTCAAGCGGCGTGTGGAAGCCGGCCCGCTCCTCTTCGATGAGAGGAGCGGACGATCCTTAATAGAAGGTGCATCTACGCAGAGACCCCGCTTGAGACAGGATTTTACTTCCGCCTTGGGCGGAAAAACCGATCCATCCAACAGCGCCATCGAAAGGGAGGTCAGAATGAACAGAACAGCTCGAGTACTCGCCACATGGACCTTTGCTTTATCGCTCTTTGCCCCGATCACCCACGCGGTCGCCGCAGGAGGTCACGGGCCCCACTGGGATTATGACGGGAAAGAGGGGCCGGAGCACTGGGGAGAGCTCGATCCGAAATTTCAGACGTGTAAATCGGGAAAGAACCAATCCCCTATCGATATCACCTCCGGCAAGCCGGAGAAGCTCGGTCCGATTGAATTCAAATATCATCCCTTCCCTCTGACCATTGTCAACAACGGCCACACCATCCAGGTGAACGCGCCGAAGGGGAGCTCCATCACCGTGGGGGGAAAGAAATACGATCTGCTTCAATTCCACTTCCACAGCCCGAGCGAGCACAAAAAGAGCGGTAAAGCCGGCGACATGGAGGTCCACCTCGTTCACAAGAACGACGCGGGAGAGCTGGCGGTCGTTGGGGTCTTTATGAATGCCGGAAAGGAGAATGCGCTGGTCAAAACACTGTGGGAGCATCTCCCCGCCGAGGCCGGCAAAGAGAAGACGGTCGGTCAAGTCGTCATCAACCCGTTTGACTTCCTCCCCGCCAAGAAGACCTTCTCGAACTATCCCGGCTCGTTGACCACCCCCCCTTGTTCCGAAGGGGTCAACTGGATGGTCATGAACGACTCGATCGAGGTCTCGAAGGACCAGGTGGAGAAATTCACCGCGATCTTCCCGATGACGGCCAGACCGGTTCAGCCGCTGCACGAAAGATCGATCAAAGTCGCCGCCGAATAATCTACCCCTTCGGCCGCTGCAAACCGAGAGAAAAATGCGGAGGGCGAACCGTCCGGTTCGCCCTCCGTTGTTTCTCGAACCTCCCTGTCAACAATGCGCTTGGATTTTATCCAACAATCTGCAACAAGAAAAGCGTGGGTCTCTGTAGACGGAAACCGGCCTACGAATGTGTGGCAAGAAGGGAGAGGGCATTGATGATCGCCGCGGCCACGGCGCTTCCCCCTTTTCTCCCCCGACAGGTGATGAAGGGGGTGGAGAGGGAGAGAAGCTCCTCTTTCGCCTCGGCGGCCCCGATAAAGCCGACCGGGACCCCGATAATCAGCGACGGCTTCGCTTTTCCTTCTTTTACGAGGCGGATCAGATGCAGAAGCGCGGCGGGGGCGTTTCCAATCGCGTAGATCGATCCATCGCTCGTTTCTGCCGCCTTCTCCATTGCGACGGCGGTGCGGGGGAGGTTGACCTCTTTTGACTTTAAAATCACATCATCGTCGGAGATAAAGCACCAAACGGTCCCGCCATATTTTCTTAAGCGGTCTTTGGCGATCCCGACATCGACCGTCGGGGTATCGGCGACGATATCGGCGCCGAAACGGATCGCCGCCACCCCCGCTTCGACCGCCGCGGGGTGGAAGACCATCTCGCGGGCAAAATCAAAATCGGCCGTGGCATGGATGACCTGCCGGACCACCGACCACTGGCCGGGATGGAACGAATGCGAGCCGACCTCCTGATCAACGATTTTTAAGCCAGCCTCTTCAACCGCCTGCGGATCTTGCAGCATGGTCTGCTCCCCATTTTGGTTTGAAATCAGCTTTTACTTCCATTTATTATTTCTAATGATGATGCGGCTTCGGCGCCATTAAGACCAAGACCACCAGCCGCTCGGAAGAGCGGTTGGTGACGCCGTGATCGACGCCGGCCGGTGCCAGGACCGCCGAGTGGGCCTTTACCGTCTGCTCTTCCGTTCCGACACGGAAAGATCCCTCTCCTTCTAACACATAATAAACTTTATCCTCTCCTTCGTGGGCATGCGGCTTCTGCGCCTGACCCGGCTCAAAACAATAGAGATCGCAGAAGAGGTTCTTCGTGTCAAAGAGGTTGATCTTCTTCATCTTCTCCGGGGAGAAGCTCTTCATCTTTTCAATAGTCGTGATCTGCATTCACTTCCTCCGCTCCGTCGAATTTTGTTCTTTCCTTCTTTTCCAGCCCCCTGGCATCCTCTTTAGAGAAATCCGACATCGACGAGAAGGAAAAAACGGGAGAAGATCTCGCCGATAATCACCATCATCATCGCGATGTAAAGAAGACCGGTCGCCGACATCGTAGCGCGCTCTTTCACCGTTTGCAAGATCATCGGGGCAATAATCATCGGGCCTCCAATGCCGATCAGCAAACGGATCCAGAGGTAGAGCCCCTCAAACGTATTCAAGAGAAGCGCGTTCCAAAGCCGCTCCGACTCGGAGGTCAGCAGCAGATTCAACAGCGCCAGTCCCCCCTCCACAAAGACGAACCACATAAAGAGCTTCGCCAGGTTTCGAAGGGGAACGATCGAAAGCGACGGGCGCGTCAGATAGCTGTGGCCCAACAACATCGCCAAAACCCCCGCCCCCAGAAGAAGACTGGAGACCAGAAAATAGAGAGAAAGGGAGAGGGCGCGAATCGGTCCCGCCGACGCGGGGAGATAGTAGCCGACGCTCGCGAGGATGGCGACCACCCCCACGCCGGTCGCCCCCCAGAGAAGGGGCCGGCTGTGGTGCGGATGGCGAAACCAGAGACGAAGGTTGTAGATGAAAAGAAGAAGGGCGAAGAGGGAGTAACATAAAAGGATCACGCCGCTCCATTCCAATTCCGCGGAAAATGAAACCGGGAAGAGAAAAAGTCCCAGGAGAAGGGTGAGAAGAAAAACCAGTCCGTTCGTCCTGAAGAACCCAAGCCCAACGGCTTCAAGAGAGGGAAGCGAGAGGAGAAAAGCCCCCCCCACTGCCATCTGTCCGAAGACCAAAAATGCGATTTCCTGAATTCTTCCCATGGTTCCAATAAAAATGCGAAGCGGACTGCTCGATGGCCGCTTTATATTTCTAGGCCATCGGCCGGTTTAAGGGGTCTCTTCGGGCGGGGTTTCTTCGTCGATCATCGGCAGCTCTTCTTCCCCTTCCCCCTCTTCCTCCTCGTGTTCTTCCTCCAGAGAGAGAAGGGGAGAGCCATGATGATGAATCAACAGCCATCGCCCGTCGCGCCGCTCGAAGAGATTGGTGGAGAGGACCCTCCCCTCGACCCATCTTCCCTGATCCTGCGTGGAGATCATCTCAAGACAGACGACCCAGGCCCAATCCGATTTGACAACAATGTCGATCAGGTTGACGGAAAATTTAATCTGATAGGTATGGTTGAAGATCAGCACCCAACTGTCGCGAACTTCCGCCCAACCGCTGCGCACTTCCCACCCGGGATGAATGCATTTGACGTAATCTTCCTTGATCCAGAGGGCGTCCATCTCCTGGATATCGAGTTTTTCAAAGGCCTGGTAGAAGGTCTCATTCGCTTTTCGGACCGCCTCGATGTCGCTCTCCACTTACTCCACCTCCCGCTGGTAGTCGTCGATCTCGCTTTGTATTTGCTCCCGGTTCCAACCGAGTATTTGTCCCATCTGTTCCGCGATCTGAATAATCATGTTTGAATCCCGCTTGTAGGGGCCGAGCGCCAGTGCCGTCCGCCGCCGCATGAAATCGGAGAGATGCTTCGCCATCTCCACCCGGACCGCATAGACCGCCTCCGCCAGGAAGGGATATCCTAGTGGGGTGAGCGGTTTGAGCAATCCTTTTTCTTGTTTTCCCAAAGCAAGGACCGCATGGAACTTCGTTCCATAGGCCCCGATTAGATACCGGATTCCCTCGTTGCTGAGGTGATACTGCTCCCGGGCAGGCGGCGCTTCTTCCTTCAGATACTCGATCAGGGATGGCATCTCCCCGCCATAGAGTGAAGGATCGCTGGGAGGCCGTGGATGGGCCTTCAGGTCGGGCGCCTTCTTTACGACGGCATCAACGGCCTTTTCAGCGGTCGATCGAAAGAGGGTGAACTTTCCGCCGGCCAGGATCAACATCCCTCCCGGCGTCCATTCGATCCTTCCTTCACGAGAGACATCGGAGGCGCTCCCCGCCGGATCATAAATCAACGGCCGGACCCCCGCGTACCGCCCAATGACCGCTTCCGTCCCCAGCCTCTCCTTGGGAAAGAGCCGCGCGGTTTCCCGAAGGAGCCAGGCGACCTCTTCGTCTTCGGCCCGAATGTGATCGAGGTCTCCGGCAAAATCAGTGTCGGTGGTGCCGATGAGACTTTTTCCCTTCCAAGGAATGACGAAGAAGATCCGCCGGTCCTTCTCGCTCGATACCACGACGGCGTGACTTCGCGTCAGGCTCGGAAAAACCAGGTGGATCCCCTTGGTCTGCCGAATCCGGCGGGGTGCTTCCCCCTCCATCCGACAAATCGCGTCGACCCAGGGACCGGCCGCGTTCACGACGATGCGGGCGTAAATATCGTAATTCGCGCCGGTCAGGACCTCCTTCACCCGAACGCCGCAGACGCGCTCTTTCTCCCGGATGAGACCGGTGACGGCGACATAATTAAAAATCGACGCCCCCCACTCCCGCGCAGAGAGCAGGACAGTCAGGCAGAGCCGGGCATCATCCATTCGGCAGTCGTAAAAACGGGCGGCGCCGACCAGCCCTTCCGATTGCAGGCCGGGCTCCTCCGCCAGCGCTTCCGCTGGAGTGAACATCCGGTGGGGTCCGATTCTCTTCGATCCGGCGAGGAGGTCGTACAGGATCATCCCGGCCCGGATCTTCCATTTCCCTCTCCCATCACCGCGATAAACCGGAAAGAGAAAGGGGAGGGGCCGGACAAGGTGCGGGGCAAGCCGGGAGAGAACATAGCGTTCATGCACCGCCTCGTGAACGAGGCGAAGCGCTCCCTGTTCAAGATACCGGATGCCGCCATGGATCAGGTGAGAAGTTCGGCTGGAGGTTCCCCCCGCGAAGTCCCCCTTTTCAAAAAGGGCGACCGACAACCCGCGTAAGGCCGCCTCCCGGGCCATCCCCGCCCCCTGGATACCGCCTCCGATAACAACCAGATCAACGGGGGCCGTCTGTAGCCGGTCCAAACCCGATGCCATCGCCTATTTATATCCTACTTTCCGTGAGAGGTCAAATTGCGGTTGACGATCAAAACAAAGTGAGTTTATGATGAAGATTCCAGAGGAACCGTGTCATTCCGAAAGAAAAGGAGCCGCTCGTGACCTATCAGATTTCACCCCAGGATCTCAAAAAAAAGAAGGACCAGGGAGAGCCGTTTCTCCTGTTGGATGTGCGGGAGCAGGTCGAGTTTGACTTCGCACGGATCCCCGATTCGGTGTTGATCCCACTCAGCCAGCTTCCGTCGCGAATCGGCGAGCTCGACCCCGAGCAGGAGATCGTCACCGTCTGCCACCATGGCGTCCGCAGCCTCACCGCGCTCGGAATTTTGGTTAAAAACGGCTTCACGAATGTGAAGAATTTGACCGGCGGGATCGACGCTTACTCCGTGACGGCCGACCCGAGTATTCCGCGGTACCGCTAGGGCTCCATGTCATTCAACTCCAACCGGGCCTCCTCTGCCACCAACCCCCACCCCTTGACAGATAAATCTCCTTTTCTCGATGATGAAATGAAGGATGCATTCATTCATCCTGAAGGAGGTCCCATGGCACAGAAGACAAAAACTAAAAAGACAGCGGCCCCAAAAAAGGCGACCGCAACACAGACACGGAAAAAAACCGAGGGGAAGCCGGAGGAGATGATTCGCCTCTTGAAAGAGGTCGATGATCATCTCTCTTCCTTAGGAGAATTATACAACGAATATAAAAAAGCGTTCGAGCAGGTGACGCACAGGCTGGATCAGTGGGAAGAGCGGTTCGGCCGATTCAACACCCTCGCCTCCCGGCTGGCGGAGCTGGAATCGGAAATCCACGATCTGACGCGCGGCTATTTAGAGCGGATCGAGGCGCTGGAGAGAAGACAGGCAAATATCGAAGCACTGGAAAGGAGACTCGCGCGAACGACAGAGCAAGAGGCGGCTTAGCGGGAATCCCTTCTCCGCATTTTGTTCATTGACATTTTCTTCGTTCTTTCATTACAATTCGGCATCTGGTACGGTTCGTTTTCGTGAATACTCATCAATGATTTACGCGGGGAGGAAGGGATGGCCCGAGAGAAAGAGATCACCTCCGTTCTAAACGAGCGTCGTCTTTTTAAGCCGAAGAAAGAATTCAGCAAAGCGGCCCATCTTTCGAGCTTGGAAGCTTACAAGGGCCTCTACCGGAAGGCCGAGAAAAATCCGGAGGCCTTCTGGGCGGGGCTGGCCAAGGAGCTCTCCTGGTTCAAGCCGTGGAAAAAGGTCTTGGAGTGGAAGCCCCCCTTCGCCAAGTGGTTTGTCGGCGGCAAGATCAATATCGCCTATAATTGCCTCGACCGTCACCTGGAGGGCTGGCGGAAAAACAAGGCGGCGATCATCTGGGAAGGAGAGCCGGGCGACTCGCGCGTCTTGACCTATCAAGATCTCCATCGGGAGGTTTGCAAGTTCGCCAATGTCCTGAAAGGACAAGGGGTCGTCAAAGGAGATCGCGTGGCGATCTACATGCCGATGATCCCGGAGCTGGCGATCGCCATGCTCGCCTGCGCCCGGATCGGCGCCACCCATTCGATTATTTTCGGCGGCTTTTCGTCCACCGCCTTGCGGGACCGGATCAACGATGCCGAAGCCCGGTTGGTCGTGACGGCCGACGGCGGCTACCGAAAAGGGGAGGTCGTCACCTTGAAAGAAAAGGTCGACGAGGCGCTGAAGGAAACCCCGGGCGTCCAACGGGTCGTTGTCGTCCGGCGGACCAACACCCCGGTCGAGATGCAGGCCGATCGCGATTTTTGGTGGCATGATTTGATGAAAACCGCCTCCGATCAATGCAGCGCCGAGGCGCTCGACTCGGAGCATCCCCTCTTCATTCTCTACACCAGCGGGACGACCGGCAAGCCGAAGGGGATCGTCCATACGACGGCCGGTTATCTTTTGGGGACGACGGTCACCGCCCGATGGATTTTCGACCTCAAAGAGACCGACACTTACTGGTGCACCGCCGACATCGGCTGGGTCACCGGCCACTCGTATGTGATTTACGGCATTCTCTCCAACGGCGTCACGACCGTGATGTACGAGGGGACGCCGACCTATCCGAAGCCCGACCGGATCTGGGAGATCATCGACAAATACAAAGTGAATATCCTCTATACCGCGCCGACCGCCATCCGCGCCCTGATCAAAATGGGGGAGGAGTGGCCGAAGCGGCACGACCTCTCAAGCCTCCGGCTCCTGGGGACGGTCGGGGAGCCGATCAATCCGGAGGCCTGGATGTGGTATCACCAGGTGATCGGCAAGGGGCGATCTCCCATCGTCGATACTTGGTGGCAAACCGAAACCGGCGCTATCATGATCACCCCGCTTCCCGGGGCGATCCCGACGAAACCCGGCTCCGCCACCCTCCCCTTCCCCGGAATCGCCGCGGACGTCGTCAATCGGGAGGGAGAGTCGGTTCCGGCCAACGTCGGGGGCTACCTTGTGATCAAGCGCCCCTGGCCGTCGATGCTTCGAACCGTTTGGAAAGATCCGGACCGCTACAAAAAGCAGTACTGGTCCGATATCCCGGGGGTCTACTTTACCGGCGACGGCGCGCGGCGCGACAAAGACGGCTACTTCTGGGTAATGGGACGGGTCGACGATGTGATCAACGTCGCCGGACATCGCTTGGGAACGATGGAGATCGAATCGGCGTTGGTTTCCCATTCCACCGTCGCCGAGGCGGCGGTCGTCGGCCGGCCCGACGAGCTGAAGGGGACGGCGATCTCCGCCTTCGTCACCCTGGAGATCGGAAACGCCCCGAGCGACCAGCTCAAAGAGGCGCTGCGCGCCCATGTGGTGAAGGAGATCGGCGCGATCGCCCGGCCGGACGACATCCGGTTTACCGAGAATCTTCCCAAGACCCGGAGCGGCAAAATCATGCGGCGGCTCCTCCGGGATATCGCCGCGGGACGGGAAACCCTCGGCGATACGACCACCCTGGAAGACTATACGGTCCTGGCCAAGCTGCGGCAGGAGGAGGAATAAAAGAGGGTCCTCCTGATCCGCTGGGAAATACTGAAGAAAATACGGCAATCACGCGACATTAATTTCTTGACTTTTATACCAACCTTGGTAAAATCTTCGATACCTTTATGGACTATCCCATGAAACAGAAGTGGCCGATCTTTTTAGCCCTCCTCCTCTTTATGTCGACCTCGGCCTGCAACGCCGTCCTCTCCGAGCAGGTTCGGTCGACGGCCAACGAGGAAACCCTCTTCGAAGAGATTTTTGAAGATCCGAAGCAACACGTCGGGAAGATTATTATCCTCGGCGGGGAGGTTCTTCGTCTTCAATATAAAGGACAGCAAACGGAGGTGGAGTTCGCAGAAATTCCCCTCTACCGGACCGGCAAGCCGGCTTTGGGCTTCGATCCGGGAGAGCACTTTTTCGTGATCTTCCCGTACCGGGTCGATGAGACCCTTCTTAAAAAGGGAAAGGTCATCACGGTTGCAGGCCGGGTCATCGGGACCCACAACGTCCGCGGCTTCGACTACCCCCTCTTCGCATACGAAGAAGCCTACGTCTGGGACAAGCTCCGGCAAGATCGTTTCCCTTCGTACGGCGCTTTCCTCGGACAATCGTCCTAACCCTCACTTTTATCCTCATCAGATATCGAGAACGACCGTCGCCTTCCATCCGTTCGCATCGGAGGCCACTTCGAACTTGTGCATCGTGACTGCTTTGACATCGACCCGGAGTTGATGCCGGGAGACGTCGATCGGCTCCCCCCGACCGGTTCCGGTCAAATGATAGTTCCCATCCGCTTTCTGACGAATCGAAAGGTCAAACGATTTAAAGAGGAGCAGATCGACATCCTTCCAGTAGATCAACTCCTGAAGGAAATTAAAAAGAAGCATGTCGATTGCTTTGTTCGTCAGATCAAACGTACGGGATTCCTTCTTTCGAATCGTCCGAAGATCATGCAATTGAGCGGCGGTCACCGCCTGACCCGCCGAGGAGAAAAGCGCCTCCAGCGTCTTGCCGCGCGCCTCAAAGGCGATGTCGGCCACGGTCAACCCCTCAATGAAACGATACGGCATCTGATTCTCAGGATCGGTCTGATGAATGATCAGGGGGAATTGCGCAAGCGGCGATCTGCGCTTCGATCACCGGTTGAAGGGAGAGAACCTTTTCTCCAATGAAGATGATGCCGAGCGCATCCTCCTCCGGAAAAGAGATCAGCTCCGATCGGCCCGCGACGAAGTTAAAAAGAAAGACCCCCTCGGGAAATCGGACAAATCCTTTCGCGCGATAAATCTGCGGCGGAAATTGACCCATCATCTCCTCGAAACAATCCCGCTCAAGGGTTTGATCCGTGCGGAGTTGAAAGGACTCCATTGACGGATGATGCCCCTCCTTATTTCTCTCATGCACCTCTTTCCGGTTGTCTCTCCGGAGCGGCCTTCCAAAGATGAGGGCCGGATCGATCTCACAGCGTGTCGTCTCCAAAATGAGAGCGGCGGGGTTGATCGCCCGGATCATCTCTCGGGCCTTGCGGCGCTGTTCGTCGGTGACCAGATCAATCTTGTTGAGAAGGAGAAGATCGGCCATCTCGATCTGAATCCGGCCGGTGTGGCCGATGGAAGGAAATCGGACCGTCGCATCGGCATCGACCACGGTGACGACAGCATCGATCGGGAAATCGAGGAGGTTTTCTTGGATATCGCCGATCAGGGCATCGGGCTCCGCCAATCCGGTCGTCTCGACGATAATCTCATCCGGCCCGACCGTCTCGACGATCTCTTTCACCGCCGCCTCGAAATCGCCCAGCAGTGAACAGCAGACGCATCCCCCTTCCAGCTCGGCAATCTTGATATTTTTCCCGGCCACCACGCGGGCATCGACCGCCAGTGCGCCGAACTCGTTCATGATAATCGCAAGGCGCTGGTCCGACAGCGCGACCAACCGTCGCAGCAATGTCGTTTTGCCGCTCCCGAGATAACCGGTAAGGATGACGATGGGTGTTTTAGTCGCCACAGCTACCCTTTGACATTTCCGATCGGGGCGAACTTCACCACCCGTCTTGAGATTCCGGCACGCTCGCACGCGTCGACCACTTCGTCGATATCTTTGTAGGTCGGTCCGGCTTCTTCGGCCAGACCGGCGAAGGAAGCGGAACGGACATAGATTCCCCGGGCGCGAAGCTCCTTCTGCAGCCGGTCGCCGCGGAACTGCTTGCGCGCCTGCGTCCGGCTCATCGTCCGGCCGGAGCCGTGGGCGGTGCTTCCGAAGGTCTCCTTCATCGCCCCCTCGGTTCCGATCAAGAGATAACTGCCGGTCTCCATGCTCCCGCCGATGATCACCGGCTGGCCGTACGGTTGATACCGCTCCGGCAGCGCCTCGTGTCCCGGGCCGAAGGCGCGGGTCGCCCCTTTCCGATGAACCAGAAGCTCGCGCGATTTCCCGTCGATCCGGTGGCGCTCCAGCTTGGCGGTATTGTGGGCCACATCATAGATCATCCGCATCCCGAGCGCTTCGGCGCTTTTCCCGAAGATCCGCGCGAAACACTCCCGAATCCGATGGAGAATCGTCTGCCGGTTGGCGAACGACATGTTGAGGCCGCACTTCATCGCCGAGAAATAATCCCGGCCCTCCGGAGAGCGGAACGGCGCGCAGGCAAGCTCCCGGTCGAGGATCTTGATTCCATACTTCGACTCCATCACCTCCAAGAAAACCTGAAGATAATCGGTCGCCACCTGGTGGCCGAAGCCGCGCGACCCGCAGTGGAACATCACCACCACCTGATTCGGGAAGAGTCCCATCGCCTCGGCAATTTTCCGATCGAATATGTTCCCTTCCCGGACCACCTGGACCTCCAGGTAGTGGTTCCCGGAGCCGAGCGTTCCGATCTGGCTCAGGCCGCGGTCGATCGCCTTCTGGCTGACCTTCTCCGGATTCGCCCCCTCGATGCACCCGCTCTCCTCGGTGAGCGCGAGATCCTCCGGCCACGCATAACCGTTCTTCAGACACCACTGAGCCCCTTCGGCAATGACCTCTTTAAACTCGTTCGGCGTCAGCTTCACGAAACCTTTACTTCCGACCCCCGCCGGAACGCGGGTGTAGAGGAGATCGACCAGCTCCGTCAACTTCGGCCCCACCTCTGCCTCGGTCAGGTCGGTTCGGACCAGACGCATCCCGCAATTGATGTCGAACCCGATCCCCCCCGGGCTGATCACCCCCTTCTCGGCATCCATCGCCGCGACACCGCCGATCGGAAAGCCGTAGCCGGAGTGGCCGTCGGGCATACAGTAGGCGGCGCGGACCAGGCCGGGGAGGGTTGCCACATTGGTGATCTGCTCGATCACCGCATCATCCATCTCCCGGATTAGTTTTTCCGTTCCAACGATCCGGGCCGGTACCCGCATCCCTTCTTTATAGGAGGGATCGATCTCCCAGATCGTCTTGCTGACCTGTTTGACTTTATCTCCGAAAACCATCGCTTTGCTCCCGTCCGAACGGCATCCGCTCTTTAAAAAAGCTTCTCTTTATATTTTAGTCAAAGGAGGCAATGAATTGAAGGGGATCGATGCGGTCGATCGTTGAGCCGTCCAAGGAGAGGCCTCAACGGTCGAATAGGATATTCACCTGCCAGGCCTCGCCCCGGCGGACGATCTGAAATGGATTCGATCTGATCGCCGCCACCTCGTTCCGGACCGGGTGGCGGGTCGGATCGATCAGCTCTCCCATGGCGACCCCTTGTATCCGATGCCGGGGGCCGCGTTCGATTTTCACCTCGAAGAAGCTGAAGTAAAGATCCTCCCGATCTCTGAGCTGAATCAATTCCGAGAGCCAATGGAAGAGAAGCCGGTCGATGCTGTCGGCCGAGAGAAGCAGTTCTTTCCCGATCTCCGGGCGGACCTCCTCGGTATCGACCATTGTCTCAAAGAGTCCCTTCGCCGTCGCCCGGAAGAGCCCTTCGAGCGAGTCGCCCCGCGCCGCCAGCGACATCTCTCCGGTGGCGATCTCCTCCGATACTTGAAACTCTTCCAAAGAGATGCCTCGCTTCTACCGACGCCGAACGGATGCCGTTAACCCGGCCGTTCGGCGATCAGTTGGACCATCCAGCGATCCCCTTTGAATCCCTCGAAATAGAAGAGAATCCGAAAATCGAGAAAGAGCCGGAGCAGTTCATTGTGCCCCCAGCAAAACTCCTTCCGCCCCGGCTTGCCGAACCGCTCGTGCTGATCGATCAAGAAAGTCTCATAGACGAGATGCCCCCCCGGGCGAACGGCCCGCTTCATCTCGGGAAGGAGGTTCCGGTCGAGATAGTAGAAGCAGCCCACCAGAGCGTATCCCTCGCCGGGAATCGGGGTCGGCTGCTCCAGATCGACAGCGCGCGCGGTGAACGAGAGGCCGCGCCGGGCCGCTTCGGCGTTGCAGAAGGCCACCGCCTCCGGGTCGCGATCGAGCCCCACGACCTCGAACCCCTGCGAGGCGAGATAAAAGGCGTTTCGGCCGAAGCCGCACGCCACCTCCAATGCTTTCCCTTTTTGGAAGCGTGCAAGGTGTTCGGTCAACAACGCGGACGGTTCTTGGGAGTGATGTTTTTCCATCGATCGATTCGATTTCGTCGGATGTGCGGAACAGTCAGGGGTGCCGGGACGATTTCATCTCGGCCTCGGTCTCGATCATCTTCCCGTCGCGGAGGAGTTTCAGTTTGACCCGATCGCCTGGCGACTTCCGGCCGACGGCGTAGGTGAGATCAAACGGCTCACGCATCTCTTCCCCGTCGAAGGAGACGACGATGTCGCCCTGTTGGATCCCGGCCGCCTCCGCGGTGGAGTTCGGGGAAACATCGGTAATGCGCACCCCGGATTGAAACGGCTCGATCATGACCCCGAGTCGAACTTTTTTCGTTTCGACCTCTTTATAGCCGACCCCCCAGATGAAATCGGCCAGATGCAATGGGAAATCGGGGAGCTTGAGCTCCACCTGGAAGCGCTTCGCCTCCGGGACATCCTGCGTGTTCGGGATGACGATCTGATACGGCTCCGGCAGGCGCCGGAAGGCCCGCCGCGGGATGCCGAAGCCGTAGCCGACGTGGAAGCCCCCCGCAAAGACGACCATCTTTTTATCGGCTCCTTCGGGAGAGGTGAGATACCGAGCGATGCTCTCCGCCATCGTCTCGTCCCAAAGGAGCATCGTGTCGTAGAAAGAGGAGAACCCCCCGCCGTCCTGCCGGCCCATCGGACCATGTCCTTTGAAAATAGCCTGCAACGCCTGGCGGTGATACCGATCGGTCCGATCGATCTGGGGAAGCGCTTTTTGCTCTTCGGGAGAGAGGGCATCGATCCCCTTCATTCCGACTTTCGCCTCCCAATCCTGGGGCGCGTTCAAGGCAACAAGCGGGATTTTATTCTCTTTGATGAAGTTGAGCAGCTCCTGATAATAGCCCATCTCCATCCCCCAATTCTCGATCCAGAGCTTGCGGAAGTCTTTGTCGCTGAGGTTCCCCTCCAGCCACTGGTCGAGCTGGGGCTGGGCGGGCCGCCGGAACATCTCCATTCCGACCGCCACCTTCCCGGGGAATCGCTCGTTCATCGCCTGGAGGATTTCGCGCTGCACCCGATGGTCTTCGAGGTTGTCGTGGACCTCCCCGACGTAAATGATCCGCGCCGGCGTCAGAAAATCGATCAGCCGCTCCTTCGAGACGGCGACGCCGGTGGGAACATGGACGATCTTTCCCTCCTCGATCTCGTCGAGGTGGATATAAGGCGACTCCGCGGCGAGAGACTCCTCCGCAGGGGCGGCTGTCGGGGCGTCGGCGACGGGGGTTGGAGCGGGTCGCGTCGAATGGGGATTTGAAGCGGCCTTCGATTGTTCTTTGGAACGGCCCGGCCCGGCGCAGCCGAGCGCGAGCGATAGGAAGACCACGGTCAAAGAGAAGAGCTGAAGCTGTCGGGAGGGTCGCATGGGTTCATTCTACCGGGAAGGGGAGGGAGGTGTCAAACGGAGAAATTGGCCTGTAGGAGCGACCCGTTGGGTCGCTCAGAAGATCAGTTTGGCACCACCCATTTATCGAAGATTTATTGAAGAGATTTTTGACACCGTTGCTCGAAAACATTATAGTAAAGGCGCTCGCATGGAGAAGTTCAGATGGATACTGCGTATCTGGCCGCGAAAGGTCATCTCATCATTCCCTACCGGATCTGTAAGAAGTATAGCCTTAAATCCGGCACAAGAATCTGCTTTTTTGAACAAGGCGGCGAGATCATTATTCGCCCTATAACGCGGCGATATATTCTGTCAATCTGCGGAATGCTAAAGGGCAGACTTTCAGTAACTGCTGAACTCCTAAAAGATCGGGCATCCGATCGAGTGCGACTCGATCGGAAATTTAAGAATCTGAATAGACGGAAATAGGCTCTCTCATGTCTCACCCTTCTTATCACGAAGCCCTTCCCAAAGGGGTGGAGGTCCTCCGCTGGCCGCACAAACATCCGCTGCCGGAGTCGGAGATCGTCGCCTTCTTCGAAAGCCGCGATCTCGCTCCCAGCCGATGGTCGAACGGACCGGGCGAGGTTTACTCCGTCCACACCCACAACTATCAGAAGACCCTCTTCTGCGTGAAGGGGAGCATCATCTTTTCCCTTCCCGACCTGAACCAGGATATCGCGCTCCGCCCCGGCGACCGTCTGACCCTTCCCCCTGGCACTCGTCACGGAGCGATCGTCGGACCGGACGGGGTCACTTGTATTGAGTCAGGGGATTGAGATGAACCTCTATACCGATATTGATTCGCCGCTGGGGCCGATCCTGTTGGTCTCGGACGGCGCTGTACTCACCGGCTTCTATTTCGTCGGTCAGAAGTATGCCCCGGACGCAACCCCTTGGAAGCGAGATCCGGGACTCCCACTGTTTCGCGACGCCGAGGCCCAGATCGCCGCCTACACCTCGGGAAAACTGAAAACGTTTAATCTGCCGATCCGGTTCAAAGGAACCCCCTTTCAACTCCGGGTCTGGCAGGCAATCGCGGCGATTCCGTTCGGCGCGACGCAAAGCTACTCGGTGCTGGCAGCCCGGATCGGCGCGCCATCGAGCATGCGCGCCGTCGGCGCGGCGACAGGACGCAATCCGATTTCGCTGATCGTCCCCTGCCATCGGGTCGTCGGCCGCGACGGGGCCCTCACCGGATACGCCGGCGGCCTCGATCGGAAACGGGCGCTGCTGGATTTTGAATCGGGTCTTGATAAGGCCCTGTTCCGTCCGATCCGGCACCAGACGACCGCCAGCCTATAGCGGCGATCAGCATTAAGGCGGTAACAAAGTCTAAACCAAAGGAAATTATCGATGCCTAAAAATCTCAGTTTAAATGAGATCCGGTCTCTTTTGGATTCTGGTGATTTTAATAAATTTATTGGAACTGTAGAGGATGCACAACTGGAATGTAAAGACGCACCCTATCAGATTGGACAAGATCATCAGAAACAAGAGTTTGCCAAGGATATATCCGGACTTGCGAACGCCGATGGAGGTTTTGTTCTCTTAGGGGTTAAGACAGAGCGGCATCCTACGCACCTTGGAGATGAAATTACAACGGTCAATCCTTTTATACAGAGCTTAGTGAACCAAGACCAATACCATAAAATCCTCCAGTCTTGGATCTATCCACCTTTGCAGCAGGTTGATATTCGCTGGTTTCCCTCCGGTGCCGATAAAGAGAAGGGAGTCGTTGCTATTCATGTTCCCTCTCAAGCCTCCACCAGACGCCCTTTCTTGATAACCCGAACCATTGATAGCAGGGGCAAGCAAATCGAAATCGTATTTGGTTATGTCGAACGCAGGCGAGACAATATACCGCCGACGTCAGTTCAAGAACTACATTCCTTAATAAGGGATGGTCTCCGGTTTGACTCCCTAGACAAGAAATATAACGAAATTCAAGAAACACTACAGCAGCTTATGGCGGGCCAGTCTCAGAAAGCAAATATTACTCTTCAACAGAATATACAAGAATTATTAGACGATCGAAGAAATGAAGCACTGATTGCAGTAGACCTCCAGACGCAACCAATTTTCATCCTTGCGGCAACACCTATCGAAGCAGTCGATATACCAACGCTCTTTCAGGCAAGTGATGCGGAGATTGTGCGTTTACTTAAAAATCCGCCGGAACTGAGACCAAGCGGATTCGATTTGACTATCGGTGAGACACCAAAGATCGTAAGGGGTCAACTTAGACGAGCGGTAAATCCTAAATATCGAATTCTTGATCTGTGGCGAAATGGAACGCTCATCTTTGCCACCCGAGGAGATGAGGAATTCTTAAGCTGGGGAAGGCCTCGCGGTGCGCTTCGTATTAATCCTCTTGTCCTGGCTGAATCTACATATTTATTTGCTGAACTGAACAGGCAGGTTTCAGCAAACGCTCAGCCGCATCCCCAAAGCATTGAATATCGACTGGAGTTACTTAACATGACACGAGATGGGATGCCTTGTGGGCTTATCCCAGGTCCGATAGGCACATTTGGGTGGGAATTCGGAACGGATATCCGCAACGCTCCGGATTCTCAAGTGACCATTACGAAAAGGAGCACCGACTTAGACCCAGGTATTGTGGCATTTGACCTTATCTCAGAATTGTACGGGTGGTTTGGACTAGAGCAGGATAAAATCCCCTACACTGAACGAAAAAACGGTCGTTTAGTAATTAGCCCTGATCAAATCCGTAGGGCTGGAGCAGGATAACGCAACTGAGTTGTTAACTTATATGTAACTGCTTGATGACTGTATCAACGTAGGTGGGATTAACAGAACTGTCCAGGTCCGGGGCATCAAGAATAATGATCTTCCCCTTATATTCTTTGAGAAAGTAATTGTCGAGGGCTGTCTTTACCGCTTCAAGATAGCTTCGCGTCATAATTTTCTCATAATCCCTTCCGCGTTGTGCTATCCGCTTTGCTAAAAAATCCACTGGCGCCCTAAGATAAATTAGTATATCGGGAATAGGAAGCCGTTTCTTCAAAACATTATATGTGTTTTCGAACAGTTCCCAATCCGCGGGATCTTTTAGGGTAAGGGTTGAAAATATATAATCTCTGTCCATAGCAAAGTCACTCACGACTGTCCCATTGAATAGTCCAGCCCGCTTCTCTCGAAGAATTTGATGGTAGTGCAGCAGAACAAAAGCAATCTCGGTTTCAACTGCATAAGATTCAGGCGCCACATAGAACTCTTTGATGAAAGGATGACGACCGCTCTCTTCAATGAGCGGGCTAGCTAAAATGGCATCCGCTAAATGTTTTGCAAGAGTTGTCTTACCTGAACCCATACAACCTTCAATGGATAGAAATCTATAAGTATTTAGTTTTTCTATGTCTCTAATCATTATGTTTTATTAAGTTACTTCGGACTTTCAGTAGTTGAGGTGTTATCCCGGAGTGGTGGAGAGGATTGCTGGCTTTTTGCTGGTGGAGAAGTTGGCGATGCAACTTGGGTATTAGGCTGAACTGCTGCGGATGAGTTCGTTCGTGCCGCCCCTGCTGCTCCTTCCAGAATTCCAACCGACTTACTTAACGTAACAATGTCATTCTTTAAATTTGAATAAGCATTAAAGAAAAGTCCAGCCATGGCGACAAGTAGGGCAAGGGCACCAATTGAAATTATAATCTCGAACCGACGAACAGTCTCTTTGACCCTCCTGACAGTTTGTTCTAATTCGAACACGGAGCTGCGAACACTCTCTCCAGGCGGCAAGTAATTTTGAAGCGATCTATCTGGACTATTCTTCGTAAAGACTTTGCAAGGAAGGTCGTTTAGCCCGGTAACTGTGATCATACCACGGGGTATTCGCTGAAACATCTCGTTAGTTAATTCCTCATCCTTTTTACCGCTAAAGAAATTTTCGCCAAAAGGGGTAGTTTTCTCAAAATCAATCGTAACGATGGGTTCAAAAAACCTAATAGTTTTTGCCTCATCTGTAAAATTATGAATAGGACAGCCAAGATGCCCTCTAAAGCCGGGCTCCACTTGAGGACCAGTTCCTAAAAGTAGCCCTCGGTAAACTTGTTTAACTCGTAAATTAAATCTCGCAATCATATAGGCTGGTATATTCACATATTCCATAAACCGAATATAGATTAATCCATTTGGAGGTATCTCAATTTCTAATTTACCTTCGTCTAAAATTCCCGATACTCTTTTTTTCCCCTCGGTATAGATTAGATACTCTCCCCCCGCATGAAGCGTATATGATGCAGGCTCGACATAATTGAGATCGAAAGGATGAATCAAATTCACTTTCTCTCGATAAAATATTATTCGATCTGAAAGTAAAAGCCCCGTGGATTTTGGATCTGGATCTACCCAAAAATCCTTCTCTGATACGGTTGGCGCTGGTTGTTTATAACTATCTGGAAGTATATTTCTTGGTTGACTCATAGTGTTAGATCTATAATCTCTTCGTTGGCCGGGCCCGTACCAATAAAACTCACATGTGTCTTAGTCTCTCTCTCCACGAATGCGATAAACTTTTGACTTTCTATGCATAGGTTATCAAGTTCTGTCTTTGATTTGTTTGTATATGATAGGTAATCTGCTCCATGCAGTGCAATTTGGGTCGGCCGATTAACTCTTGCCGCTCTTTTTACTTGTTCTATGTCAAAAAGTCCCACTCGCCGGAGTTTTTTAGTGGTTGTCGTATACTCCTTGATTTCCGTAGGGTAACCGCTTCTTCTCTGAATTTCTTCCCATGTGACCTCCTTGGCCAGAGGTCCTGAATTACCTGCCACGCGGATTGGATAGGTCCGAACTGCCATTATAATATCGGTAACGAGCCGGGGACTAACACCTACTTCACTTAGAAACCCGCTTGCAGTAGTATCGCGACTGGTCGCATAAGGATAATGCGATGAGTGGTACACCGACAGGCCAAAACCCTGTGTACCTTCAATGATAACCTTCCCATCCCTATCTAGCGCGCCGTTCACCTCTTCTGAAACATCTGTTAGGAAACCCTGTAATTCTAGACTGTCCTTCGCCAGCTTAAAATCAGGTTTTCTGAGCGCACGGTTCGCAACGCCGCTTCCGGTTCCGGACAAAGTTGATCCCAGCCGATCTCTCAGAGAGAGTGACCGTTCTTCTTCGCTTTGGAGAGAGGAGATGATCCCTGCGTTTCGATCGACCCCCACCCTTTGAGGATCAATCCCCGCAATTTTTATTTCGGTCAGTAGAATCTCAGGATTGATGAGTGAACCTGCAGCAAGGAGAAGACGGGTTCGTTGATTGATAAACCCGGCTGGCAGGCTTCGAAGCTCGTATCGCTGTCCGCGATAATCGACGGTATGGCCTGAGTTGGGTCCACCACAACGGACTACAATGTCTACATTGTCCCGCAGGGCAAGGTAGGAAACGATCTTCCCCTTGCCTTCGGAACCGAATTGTCCGCCAACTACAACCGTAAGAGGCATGGATTCCTGAACAGAGCTACTGGGATAAAGATCGGTCTAGTTTTGGGATGATCAAGTATTCTTCAGAATCATTTCCAAGCGCCTCGTAGTCTCCTGAGAGGTAGAAGTAGCCGACAACGGCCGATGTAATCGCATCCAACTCATCATGGCTTGCTTCCTTCGAAAGAAAATCCCCTTCGATGCCGAAAGCGCTCAATCCCAACCCTAGATCGCCTAAGCTTAATTTCTTTCTTGGGATCCTCATGATATCCTGGGCTGCCCCCGGATAGCTCTCAATAACATTGTAACCGAGCTTTCTGAATTTTTCAGCAAGACGTATCCCGCGTTCAGTGAGACCCTGCATGCTAGGTAATAGACATGGAAAGACTCTGACTCCTCTTCTCCAGAGTGTCCGCTCGCACTCCCTCAAAATACCTTTTTCTCGGCACTTGCACGAGTCTTTTGTGCAACAACGTCCCGTCGGCAAACTCAGGGGAGAATCAATCGAGATGATATCGGGGTGATAGCGAACTGTCTCGGTAATAATCTGTTCATCTGTTCTAACCAGCTTCGTGTCCGCAGTATTACCATCAAGCAAGGCCCAACCCGTCGGGCGGATTTCGGACGCTCGCAGGTCAATTCCAATCGCTCTGGGCATAAGATTCTTACTACCAGATATCTTCTTCAAAAGATCATTAACGGTGATTAGCGGCTTCTCTATTTTTTTAAATTTTAGAAGGGTCTTTACACGGTCAACCACGATCTGAACACGCGAGCCATTGACCCTTTTTACTTGAATATAGACTTTCTTTGGACGCTGCAAACGCGGTTGGAAGGGTTGGCTACTCGCACCATTTAAAAGACGGGCTGCCAACTGCTTATAGCTAAACCGTAATAGTGTCTGCAAACTCGTAATGTCCGCCGCATTGTAGCGAATGAGGTGTTCTAGCGCTTGGATCTCGCCTCTGACATAACGTGCCCAGAGCACGGTCGCACCAAGACCATCAATTGAAGAAATCTTCTTACTGCGTTGCAGTCCTAGTGTTTCTTCAATTTGTTTTAACCCTCCTGCATATCCTAACCGCTTAAGTATGTAACGAAGATCTAAGTGAATTGGAGGGAGTCTTAGCGACGGAAATTTCGTTTTCAGAAAGGGAAGGTCAAAAAGAGTTCCGTTAAAAGTGACCACAATAGAATAGCGACTCAATATGTCCGAAATCTGATCGAGATTGTGTCCGGACAGGAACACCCGCATCTTATTGGATTCACCGCCATACAAACCCAAAAGCGTAATCTCATCATAGTAGTGGGACAGACCAGTGGTTTCGATATCCAGAAACACTGTTCGTGACTCAAAATGCGGAAACAGCCTCCACCATTCTTCACGCGGAAGGTGGTCTCTGAAAAATTCCGCATCTTCTTTTTTCAGGGCTTCTTCTGATTGCGCGATGAGGTCATACGTCGTGTTTGGAAGGCGAAAAGAAAATTCCATTTGTCTGGAGAGATTAAGATATTGTTGCCAGGAGGTGATCCCGTCTTTCCAGAGAGACTTTTCTTTTATGGGACCAATCCCAGGAACATGGACAAATGTTCGGGGGAGGATAGAATCGAGGGTAGGGAGTGCTCCCTTGGAATGAATTATTTCTTTCTCAACAGCCAAGTTCCCTCTGAGCCAAATTGACTGGAACAGGCTTAATCCAACCGGGTGTTTGTTAAGGGAAGAATAGCGGGATTTTGGCCTTTCTGTCAAACAAAAAATATAACTGTTGGTGATATTATCGGGACACTTTAAACGAGGATCTGAAGGAAGTCAATGACGTCACCACCCACCGATCAGACTGGCCGGAGTTCCGTGATTGAGTCGGGAGGAGGAGCGGGCGGGGCTTCCTAAAAAAGGAAAAGCCCAGTTACCCGGGCTCTTCAAATTGGTGGAGGCGGCGGGAATTGAACCCGCGTCCGAAGATATTCAGAAAAAGAACACTACATGCTTAGTCTCTATTTTGGAGTTCGCGTCCAAGGTCGCCCAGAGACAGGCTCCCTCTTCCGCTAGCCTCGAAAGATCTCACCCAACTCCCCAAGGCGAAGAGTCAGGCCAGCCTGCTATCTGGCATCTTCCCCCCGCACAGGCGACGGAAAGTCGATGTCACTGCGTTTAGGCAGCGAGAGCTAATTGTTCATTAGCAATTATGTTTTTCCCATTTGTTTAACGAGCCCAATGGGACCTCGGCATGCGTTCCTTAACCTCTTTATCCCCGTCGAATCCGATCGCCCCCTATTGTATGTGGGGGCCCGTGCGGTTCCCGCTTCGCGGGAATCCTCCGATGCCCCCACGCCCCGAACGCTTGCACCGGCAAAGCCGGATGCTCGCTTGTTCTATAAATGCTCGGACAGGCCAAGCCTGCTGCTGGTATTTCCGATGACCTCATACACGAAATCATCAGAACTTGTCTTGTTTCTTTCCCCGGACGGCTTTTTCGATTTCACGCTGGGCCGACTTTTTTGATTCGGTTTCGCGCTTGTCGTACAACTTCTTTCCGACCGCCAACCCGATCTCTACTTTGGCCCAACCCCGTTTAAAATAGATCTTCAGCGGCACCAATGTGTATCCCTTCTGCTGGGCCTTCCCGAGGAGCCGTTCGATTTCTCGCCTTTGAAGGAGGAGCTTTCGCGTCCGCGTCGGGTCGTGGTTGGAAATGTTGCCGTGGCTGTAGGGGCTGATGTGGCAATTATATAGCAAGACCTCCCCATTTTCAACCCGGGCGAAGCTGTCTTTCAAGTTGATTCGTCCCTCGCGAAGCGACTTGACCTCGGTCCCGGCGAGGACAATTCCCGCCTCCAGCGTCTCCTCGATAAAATAATCGTGGAAGGCCTTCCGGTTGCTGACCACCAATGAATCGTTCTCTTTTTCGACCGCCATGATCTATTCCGCTCGAACGGGCCCGCGGGCCGATCCTTTCACGTTGACTTCACCTGGGCGCTATTATAACATCGATCCCATGTCGAAGGGATTCTCTCCAACATCGATTTCGCCGATCCTCAAGGGAATCATCAAAGATTTCGGCTTGGAGAAGGGGATTTCCGGCGCATTGTTGCAGATCCGTTGGAGGGAGATCGTCGGCCCCCAAATCGCCTCCCATACCTATCCCGCGGAGATCCGCTTCGACACCCTTCATCTCACGGTCGACAGCGCCGTCTGGATGCATCAGCTCTCTTTTTTAAAGAAAGAGATCATCGAAAAATGCAACCGGCTCTTGGAGAAAGCGTCCATCCGGAAGATTCAGCTTCGGACCGGCCCGCTTCCTCCCCCCCTCGAATCACCCCAAGAGGCCCCTGCTCTGGAAGGAGAGTGCACGGCCGAAGAGGCGGCCTTCATCGAGCAGCAGATCGTATCGATTCCGGATATGGAATTGAAAGAGGCGGTCCGCCGCGCGCTTCGGCGGCATCTTCTCCATAGGCAGGGCGAAATTAAGGGGTCGGCGCGGGCGAGCTCGCCGGATCGGGCGCCGCGCTGATCGGCTCCGCCGCGGTCGTTCCGGCGTTTTTCGGCAACCCCTTCTCGAGCTGCCGGATTTTCGCTTCGAGGAGCTCCTTGTTCGGATAGCGCCCTTCCAACTGGCGATAAAGCTGAAGGGCCTCTTCGGCCCGGTTTCCCTCTTCCAAACAGTTCGCCGTCCGAAACTTCGCGAACGGGCTCATGTCGCTATCGGAATAATCGGCGATAAGACGCCGATAAAATCCGATCGCCTCTTTGCATCTCCCCTCGATAAAGTAGCTGCTTCCCTGGCGATAGAGCGCCGCCGGCGCCCAACGGCTTTTCGGATCGCGCTTGATCAGAAGATCCCATTCGGTCCGGGCCTGCTCGACATTTCCCTGCGCGAAATAAAGCTCGCCGATCTTGAACTGGCTCTCCAAAATCTGATCGGAGTCGTCGCTGAGCTCCATCACCTTCTCGTGCTCGGAGATCGCCTCACGGAGTTTGCCATATTTCTTTTCATAGACTTCGGCGAGGTAGCGGCGGGCGGAGAGGGCATGTGTATTTTTCGGTGTGGAAGCGGCGAGGCGGATCGTCTTTTGGAATGCATCGACCGCCTTCTGAGAATCGTTTAGATAGAGGTGGTAGAGGACGCCGCTCCAAAAAACGGCCTCCGGAATGAATTTGCTTCGGGGGTATTCCTCCGAAATCTTTTCATACTCCCGGACCGCGCCGAGATAATCATCGGCCCGCCATTTCTGCTCGGCCGATTCAAGATACCGCTTGGGAATCCGCTCGGCGCTCGACCAGACACTCCAGACGGTCAGGAAGAGGGCGGCGAGAGCGACCGCCCCCCATAAAACGGCTTTGAATTTCCATCTCACGCGTCATCCCCGGCATCCGCCGATTCTTCGCGTTCCCCCTTTTCCGCCAAGCGGGCCACCCCGCAGACCCGCTCTTCCCCTTCAAGATCGATGAGGCGGACCCCCTGTGTGTTACGGCCGATGACCCGGATGTCTCCCGCTCTAAGACGAAGAATCTTTCCGATTGTCGTGACGAGCATGACCTCTTCTTCGTCTTTCACCTGCAGGGCGGCGATGACGCAGCCGTTGCGGGGACTGGTCTGGATGGTGATGATGCCATGGCCGCCGCGCCCTTGCGTCCGATACTCCGAGAGCTCCGTCCGTTTGCCGTAGCCCTTTTCCGTAATGGTCATGATGCTTGCCTGGGCATTCGGAGCGAGGACCTCGGCGCTGATCACCTCGTCTCCTTCCTCTAGACGAATTCCCCAGACGCCGGTGGCCACCCGGCCGACGGCGCGCGCCTCCTCCTCGTGAAAGCGGATCGAGAGTCCGTGTTTAGTCCCAAGCAGGATCTCGTGATTCCCAGAGGTCAACCGGGCCGCCATCAGCCGATCCCCCTCCTCCAAATTGATCGCCCGGATTCCCCCGGCGCGCGGGTTGCTGTAGGCCGAGAGGGCCGTCTTCTTGATCAATCCCTTCCGCGTCGACATGACGACGAACTTTCCCTCCTGGAATTGATCGACCGAGAGGATCGCGGTGATCTGCTCCGTCTGCGCGATCTGCAACAGATTGACGATCGCCTTTCCCTTCGTCGCGCGGCCCGCTTCGGGGATCTGGTGGACCTTCAACCAGTAAACCCGGCCGGCGTCGGTGAAGAAGAGGAGGTAGTCATGCGTCGAGGCGGCGAAGAGATGTTCGACGAAGTCCTCTTCTTTGAGGCCGGCGCCGATTTTTCCCTTCCCGCCGCGCCGCTGGCTTCGGTAGACCGAGGAGGGGGTCCGCTTGATGTAGCCGGTGTGGGTGACGGTGATGACCATCTCCTCCGGCGCGATCAGATCTTCGATGTGAATTTCGCCCGCCTCGGGGAGGATCTCGGTCCGCCGGTCGTCGGCATACTTCTCTCGAATCTCGGTCAGCTCATCCTGAATCGCTTTTCGGATGAGGGCGTCGCTCGCCAAGAGCGCTTTGAGCTGCTCGATCTTCTGGAGGACCTCCCGATATTCCGCGATGAGTTTGTCGCGCTCCAGCCCGGTCAGCCGCTGCAGCCGCATGTCGAGGATCGCTTGCGCCTGGAGCTCGGAGAGGCCGAACCGCCGCATCAGGCCGCTCTTCGCTTCGTCCGGAGAAGGGGAGCTGCGGATCAGGGCGATGACTTCATCCAGGTGGTCGAGGGCGATCTTGAGCCCTTCCAAAATGTGGGCGCGCGCCTCCGCCTCTCGCAATTCGAAACGGGTCCGGCGAATAATCACTTCCCGCCGGAAGTCGAGGAAGTACTGGAGCATTTGCTTGAGGTTCAAGACCTGCGGCTGGTTGTTCACCAGCGACAACATGATCACCCCGAAGCTCGACTGCATCTGCGTATGCTTATAGAGCTGATTGAGGATGATCGAGGCGATCTCACCTCGTTTCAACTCGATGACGATCCGCATCCCGTCGCGGTCCGACTCGTCGCGCAGGTCGGAGATCCCTTCGATTTTTCGATCCCGGATCAGCTCGGCGATTTTTTCGATCAGCCGCGCTTTGTTGACCTGATAGGGGAGCTCGGTGACGACGATCGTCTCTCTCTCGGTTTTCTCGCTCACCTCGATGACGGCGCGGGCACGAAGCTGAATGGAGCCGCGGCCGGTCAGATAGGCGTCTTGAATCCCCTTGGTGCCATAGATAAAGCCGGCGGTCGGGAAGTCGGGTCCCTTGATCGTCTGCATCAGCGTTTCGATCGAGAGGGCCGGGTCGTTGAGGAGCTGGGTTAGCCCGTCGATCAACTCGCCGAGATTGTGCGGCGGAATGTTGGTGGCCATTCCGACGGCGATGCCCGAGGAGCCGTTCATCAGAAGCTGCGGGATCCGGGTCGGGAGGACGGTCGGCTCCACGACCGATTCGTCGAAGTTCGGGACGAAGTCGACCGTTTCCATGTCGATGTCGGCGAGCATCTCCTCGGCGAGCTTGGTGAGGCGCGCCTCGGTGTAGCGGTAGGCCGCCGGGGGGTCGCCGTCGATCGAGCCGAAGTTCCCCTGGCCGTCGACCATGAGATAGCGCATATTGAACTCTTGCGCCATCCGGACCATCGCATCGTAGACCGCCGCATCGCCGTGAGGGTGGTATTTCTTGATCACCTCGCCGACGACGCCGGCCGATTTGGAATAACGCCGGTTGGAGAGAAGCCCCTCGCGGAACATCGCGTAGAGGATCCGCCGATGGACCGGCTTGAGACCGTCCCGGACGTCGGGAAGGGCGCGGCCGACGATCACGCTCATGGCGTAATTGATGTAGGCCGACTTCATCTCGGTCTCGAGATTGACGGTGTTTCTCTGTTCATCTACTGGCATTGCAACTCCTTGATCAAAAACAGGGGGTAGGGGGGGGATAGGGGGTAGTAAAAAAAGGTCGTTCTGCTTATTTTTCCAAAACTATACCCTACCCCCTATGCCCTACCCCTGTACTTAAATATCGAGGTTCTTTACTTCGGACGCGTGCTGCTGGATGAAGTTCCGGCGCGGTTCGACTTCATCGCCCATCAGGACCGAGAAAACCCGCTCCGCTTCCACCGTGTCTTCAAGCTGAACCTGCAGGAGGATGCGGCTTTCGGGGTTCATCGTCGTCTCCCAGAGCTGGTCGGGGTTCATCTCCCCCAGCCCCTTGTAGCGCTGGATGGAGAGCCCTTTCTTCCCCCGCTCCAGGACATGCTGGATGATCCCGGCGGCGGTCGGATACTCCTTCTCCCCGTCGGAGTCGGTCACCCGATAGGGGGGCTTTCCAAGTCCCAACCGCAACGGCGAGAGATTCTTCAGCTCCCGGAATTCCGGCGATCCGATGAGCGCCTCGTCGATTTTGACCAAATGGGGGGCGCCGTTCTTCTGGATCTGGATCTCGACCCGGTGCGACACATGTTCTTCATCCTGGCCGATCGAGGAGTGAATGACATAGGTCGGATAATACTTGGTCCAGTAACCCTTGGCGGTTTCCAGCAGCGCGTCAAGGCGCTTGCGGTCCCGAAGAAGTTCCGGTTGGAGCTCCTCATGCTGCGTCAAAGCGCGGACGACCTCGGCATCGATCTGCTTGCGCGCGAAGTGATCGATAATCGCTTCATAAGAGGCAAGCTTTTTGAGCAGCCCCTTCACCTTCGCCCCGGAGGCCCACTCCTTCGATCCTTCTTGATAGATCTGGACCTCATCGCCCGCCATTCCGATCAAATACTCGCGGAGCGCCGCTTCGTCCTTGAGGTAACGCTCGGTCTTCCCCCGCTTCACCTTGAAAAGCGGCGGCTGGGCGATGTAGATATACCCCTTCTCGATCATCTGGACCATCTGGCGATAGAAGAAGGTGAGGAGGAGGGTCCGGATGTGCGCCCCGTCGACATCGGCGTCGGTCATGATGATGACCCGATGGTAGCGGGCCTTGGCGATATCGAAATCATCGATTCCGATGCCGGTTCCCAGAGCGGTAATCAACAGCCGGATCTCCTCCGAGGAGATCATCTTATCGAACCGCGCCCGTTCGACGTTGAGGATCTTTCCCTTCAACGGAAGGATCGCCTGGAAACGGCGATCGCGCCCCTGTTTGGCCGAGCCGCCCGCTGAGTCTCCCTCCACCAGGTAGATCTCGCTGAGGGCGGGATCTTTCTGGGAGCAGTCGGCGAGTTTTCCCGGAAGGGAGCCGCCGTCGAGCGCGTTTTTTCTCCGGATCAGCTCCTTCGCCTTCCGTGCCGCCTCGCGGGCCCGCGCGGCGTTCAGCGCTTTGTCGATGATCTTTTTTGCGACGGGCGGGTTCTCTTCAAAGTACTCCCCGAGCGCCTCGTTGACCGCCCCTTCGACGATCCCCTTCACCTCGGAGTTCCCGAGTTTCGTCTTCGTCTGTCCCTCGAACTGCGGGTTCGGCAGCTTCACCGAGATGACGGCGGTCAATCCCTCCCGGACATCATCGCCGCTGACGGTCTCCCCGTTCTTCAACTGGTTATTGGCCGAGCCGTAGCTGTTCACCGTTCGAGTCAACGCCGATTTGAAGCCGACCAGATGGGTTCCCCCTTCTTTCGTATTGATGTTATTGGCGAAGGAGAAGAGATTTTCCGAATAGCTGTCGTTGTACTGGACCGCCAGCTCAAGCATGATGCCGTTCTTCTCCTTCTCGACGAAGATCGGCTTATGCAGCGGGGTCTTGCTTTCGTTGAGCATCTCGACGAACGAGAGGATTCCCCCCTTGTAGCAGAACTCCTGTTTCTTCTCGGTCCGCTCATCTTCCAGCGAGATCAGCAGCCCCTTGTTGAGAAAGGCGAGTTCCCGAAGCCGCGTCGTCAGAACATCATAGGAGTACTCTGTCTGCTCGAAGATCTGCCCGTCGGGCTTGAAGGTGATCTGGGTGCCGCGCTTTTTGGTTTTGCCGGTGGTCTTCAAAGGGGCCTGCGGCTTCCCCCGCTCGTAGCGCTGTTGGAAGACCGATCCGTCCTGCTTGATCTCCAGCTCCAGCCACTCTGAAAGTGCATTGACGACGGAGACCCCGACGCCGTGCAACCCGCCGGAGACCTTATAGGTCTCATTGTCGAACTTGCTCCCCGCGTGCAGGACGGTAAGGGCCACTTCGGCGGCGGAGACCTTTTTGTCGGGATGCATGTTGGTCGGAATCCCGCGACCGTTGTCGATCACGGTGACCGAATTGTCGATGTGGATGATCACTTCGATCTCGGTGCAGTAGCCGGCCATCGCCTCGTCGACCGAGTTGTCGACCACTTCATAGACCAGGTGGTGCAGCCCGTCGGGCCCGGTGCTTCCGATGTACATCGCCGGACGCTTCCGAACCGCTTCGAGGCCCTCGAGGATTTTGATCTTCCCCGCATCATATTGTGACTGCTTGATTTCTTCTGCCATACTCTCTTTCTATTCCTCAGAAACCTGTTTATCTTAATCCGTCCGGAGTGGACGATTACACGCGCATCGGCATCACCACCGCCAGGAACCCTTTCCCTTCCTCTTTGATCAGGCAGGGGGAGAGAGAATCTTTGAATTCCAGCGTCGCCTCTTCCCCCTCCAACACCGACAAGGCATCGAGGAGATACCGCGCATTAAATCCGGTGCTGAAACCCTCGCCCGCAAAGGAGGCGGCAACCTCTTCGTTCGCCTCTCCCATCTCCGGGTTGTTAGAGTTGAGGAGGATCCGGCCGCTCTCGAGGGTAAACTTCACCGCATTGGTCTTCTCCCGGGCGAGAAGAGAGACCCGGCGAAGTCCCCCTTCGAGCCCCCCCCGGCTGACCGAGACCTTCTTGTCGTTTCCGGTCGGAATGACCTGCCGGTAATTCGGGTAGTTCCCTTCCATCAGGCGGGAGGTCAAGACGAAGGCGCCGCGTCGAAAGACCAACTGGTTCTTCCCGATCGCCAACTCCGGCGCTCCATCGTCTCCCCCTTCATCGAGCGCTTTCTTGATCTCCAAGATCGCCTTTTTCGGGACGATAATGTTCTGTTCGGGGAGAGAACCGGCGTCGATGGTGATCGGCGCCTCCGCCAAAGAGAGCCGGTGCCCGTCGGTGGCGACGAAGCGGATCAACTTTTTCTTCCCCCCCGCCTCCTGCAGCTGAACCAAGACGCCGTTGAGGATATACCGGGCGTCGTTCTCCCCGGAGGCATACAAGGTCCGTCGAATCAGGTCGGACAAGGCAGCCGCATCGATCGGGAGCTTGCTCTCCGCGTCCGAAGCCGGCGGGGTCGGAAATTCCTCCGGCGGGAGTCCCACGATCCGGAAATGGCTCTTCCCCGATTGAATGGTGACCCAGTTGTTCGCCTCACCGGTAATTTCCACCTTTCCCTCCGGAAACTCGCGGATGATCTCGAAGAGCTTCCGCGCCGAAAAAGTGAGGCGTCCCGGCTCCAGAATCTCTGCGGGGTAGGCCCCCTGGATCCCGATTTCCAGATCGGTCGCGAAGAGAGCGATCTTCTCACGTTGTGCTTCCATGAGGATATGAGAGAGGATCGGCATCGTATTGCGTTTTTCGACCACCCCTTGCACGCGTTGGATCCCGGTGAGCAGCTCTTTTCGCTCGATCTTGATCTTCATTCTCACTCCTCCTTCAAATTTTGGGTCAAGCTGTCGAGTGTGGTTTTCAAATTGAAGTCTTCTCCCATCCCTTTTTCAATCTGTTTGCAGGCATGGATCACGGTGGAGTGGTCCTTTCCTCCAAAGTGTTTGCCGATCTCCGGAAAAGAGAGGCTGGTCAGCTCCCTGCAAAGAAACATGCAGATTTGCCTGGGAAACACCAGGTTTTTGGTTCGCTTCTTCGATTTGAGCTCGACCAGTTTGATCTGGAACCGTTCCGCCACGGCCCGCTGGATATCCTCGATCGTGACAACCCTTTTCTTTTCCTGGATGGTGTCGCGCAAGACACGCTTGGCCATTTCAACAGTGATCTCCTGCCCCGTCAGCGAGCTGAACGCGCCGAGCCGAATCAGCGCCCCCTCCAATTCTCGAATGTTTGTTTTGATATGGGTCGCAAGGAGGAGCGCGACATCATTCGGCAGGGGGATTCCCTCCACCTCCGCCTTCCGCCGGAGAATCACGATCTTCGTCTCCAGATCGGGGGGCTGGATATCGGCGATCAATCCCATTTCAAACCGAGAACGGAGACGCTCTTCGATGTCGGACATCTCTTTGGCCGAGCGATCGCTCGAGATAACCACCTGCTTATTTGCCTCATAAAGTGTATTGAATGTGTGGAAAAACTCCTCCTGGGTCCGCTCCTTCCCGGAGATAAACTGGATGTCGTCGATCAGGAGGGCGTCGACATTCCGGTACTTGTTTCGAAACTCAATCATCTTGTCATATCGGATCGAGTTGATCACATCGTTCGTAAACTGTTCTGAGGAAAGATAGGCGATACGGAGATGAGGGTCGCGCGTGGAGATGAAATTACCGATGGCGCTCAGAAGATGGGTCTTGCCAAGTCCAACCCCGCCGTAGAGAAAGAGCGGATTGTATGAGGTGCCCGGCCGTTCCGCGACCTTTCGGGAAGCGGCATGGGCGAACTGATTACTCGATCCGACGACGAACGAATCAAAAGTGTAACGCGGGTTGAGGTTTCCTTTTCGTCTCTCGCGTTCAGGAGATCCGGCGGCCTCTCCCTTCTCATCGACCACGAAATGAATACGTAGCCCCTCCTCCGCTAATTCCTTTTCGAGTGCCTCCTGCATCTGGGGGTAGTAATGTTCCTTAATCCACTCCCCGAAGAAACGATTCGGCACAGCAACATGGACATCCTTTCCGGAAATTGAAACCAAGGAGGTCGGTTTCAGCCATGTCTCAAAGCTCTGCCTGTTAATGTGAGGCTCCAGCTGAACAAGGAGTTGCTTCCAGATCTGGTCCAACTGCATCCGACTTTCCTGGAGTTACACACAATCTTATCAACAGTTGTTAATAGTTTGTTTACGAGGTAAATCAGTATCTTGGAAATTACCCTGTGAAGAACCTAACTGCCGAGGAACAGATTCCGACAAAAATGCTGTTCTAATATATCAAATCGCCTAAAATGAATCAAGAGATTAATCGGATGAACCAGCCTGTCCACAACGGTATCCCCGGCTTTTCTTCTTTTAAAAAAAGGGCCTTGTCCTCTTATCAAGGATTTCCCTCCACTTACTACTACTTCTCTCTTTATTTTTCGGTTCCAAAACTTAAAACGAGTTTAGTCTTGACAATAACACCGAAATTTAGGAAGATATACATTTTCGTATTCACAATGTGAAGGAGAATTTATGTCGGTCACCTACCGCCAGCCGAGCAAACTGAGAAGAAGTCGCACACACGGTTTTTTGAAGAGGATGTCGACTGCCAATGGTAGAAGAGTTATTAAAAATCGGCGTGCTAAAGGACGGAAGCGCCTTACAAACGCCTAGCGTCAAGTTAAAGCGCCTGACCCGGAAAGAAGAGGTTCAAAGAGTCTTTGCAGAAGGGAGAAAGTTTATCTCTCCCTCCTTTGTTATTTTTTCTTTGGAAGATCCGTTTCCCGATCTACTCTATGCTATCCATGTTCGTAAGAAGCTCGGATCGGCGGTGGAGCGCAATCGTATCAAACGAGTCTATCGTGAGGCCCTCCGGCGCCAAAAAGTTTCACTCCGCGGTCACAAATTAGTTGTGATTCCCAGGGTCGGATCGAAACTCCTTAATTTAAATCAGGTAGCCGACCAAATCAAAGCTTTTTTTCTGAAACCCCCAGAATAAATGGCCTTAATCTATATTTTTATTGTTCGTTTCTATCAAAGCATTATATCCCCTTTGCTTCCGCCTGCATGTCGGTTTTACCCGACCTGTTCGTCCTATTCCATTGAGGCGGTCAAGCGTCATGGGTTTTTCCGTGGGATCATCCTGACCATTAAACGCCTTATTCGGTGCCACCCCTTCTGCTCGGGCGGTTACGATCCGGTAAAATAATTTTTTTAATTTAGAGGAATTCAGATAAGTGATGGAAAAACGTCTTATTGTTTTTTTAATTTTATCTCTCGCGATCATTTTTGCTTATCCGTTCTTCATGGAACGGATGGTCGGCCCCGCTCCGGAGACTCCTGAGGTAACGCAAGCACCGACGGAAGCGACACCAAAAAGCACCCCATCTTCCCCACCGCAAGAAAGTGTTTCGGTTGGGGGGCCTGTTGTGGAGGAAAAGAACGCAAAAGTAAAAGTGATCGAGAGCGATCTCTACCGTATCGTCCTGTCGAACATCGGGGGGACGATTAAAGAATGGCAACTTAAAAAGTACACCAAAAAATCGGAGACGGGAGAAGCGGTTCCGATCGAGCTCCTTCAAGACGATGTGAAAACCTTTCCCTTGACCGTTTTCACCCAAGAGGAGCCGAATGGATCGAAGCAGCTATACAGCCTCGATGAAAAGACTGTCCAACTCAGCCCGGAGAAGCCGATGGAGGTGGTGACCCTCACTACGGTCGGCCCGGATGGCCGGAAAATCACGAAAGAGCTAACTTTCCACAATGATCACTATTTGGTCGACACCCGGATTGCGACAGAAGGCTATCCAGAAGGCTACAAGATCTCGCTCGGAACGAACTTCGGAATCAATAATTGGGCGGTGGAGTTTGGCGGGAGCATCGGCGCGGCGACCTACGTCAATAGTGAATTGATCAAGGATGCGGAGTCGGATGTAAACGGGACGGTGGCTCACGAAGGGGAGGTTTTATGGACGGGGCTGCAGGATAAATACTTCATCAGTGCCTTGATTCCAAAGGAAGTCGGGCAGACGAGCGCGGTCACAGTGGAAAAGGAAGGGGCGCAGCAGATTCGGGTCGACCTGAAGATTCCGGCAGAGCAGGCCGGTCAAAAACAATTTGGGATCTATGCCGGTCCGAAAGAATACGATCGACTGGCGCAGATCGGCGCCGGTCTACAAGAAAGCATCGACTTTGGCTGGTTTATGATGGGGAGCTGGGCCCCCGTTCGTTTTGTGGCAAAGCCGATCTATTTTATCCTTCGATTCTTCTACCAATTCACCCACAACTACGGGGTGGCCATTATTCTCGTTACAGTCCTCGTGAAGGTCCTCTTCTTCCCCATCACCCGAAAGAGTCTTGCGTCGATGAAAGATATGGCGGCGATCCAGCCAAAAGTAGCGGCCCTTCGGAAGAAGTATGCGGGCGATCGTGAAAAGATGAATCGGGAGCTGATGAACCTTTACAAAGAGCACCAGATCAACCCCTTCGGCGGTTGTCTGCCGATGTTGGCACAAATACCTGTTTTTATTGCCTTATTTAATGTCCTTTATACAACGATTGACCTGCGGCAAGCCCCATTCATGTTCTGGATTCAAGACCTTTCCGATAAAGACCCCTTTTACGTATTGCCTGTGATTATGGGGATCAGCATGTTTTTCCAGCAATGGACGCAGCCGACAACAATGGACCCGATGCAGGCAAAGATCATGCTCTTCCTCCCTGTGATTTACACCTTCTTCTTCCTCAATTTCCCGTCGGGCTTGGTCCTCTATTGGCTCGTCAATAACATCCTGACGATCGGACAGCAATACCTTATGAACCGGGAAGGGCTGGCGATTCCCAAAGCGGGAACGACGTAACAGGAAGACGAATGCGACGGCAAGCGGGGCAGGACGATACCATCTGCGCTATTTCTACCGCGATCGGATTGGCGGGCATTGGTGTCGTGCGGGTGAGCGGCACCAAAGCATTCCAAGTCGTCCAGTCTCTTTTCAAGGGTTCCGGCGAGCTCGCGAAAGTTCAAAGCCACACCGCGCACTACGGTCACGTCATCGATCCAAACAGTCTGGAAATTGTCGACGAAGCTCTCTTCTTGGTCATGAAAGCGCCGCGGACCTATACCGGCGAAGATGTTGTCGAAATCCAGACCCACGGCAGTCCGCTCATCCTTGAAAAAATACTCTCCCTTCTTGTGATGCAGGGTGCAAGGCTGGCCGCCCCTGGAGAATTTACACGCAGGGCATTCTTATTAGGAAGAATTGACCTTGTCCAAGCGGAAGCGGTGATGGAGGTGATCACTGCGGAGAATTGGGACCATCATGGATGGGCGCTCAACCAGTTAAAGGGGAGTTTATCCCGTCAAGTTGAGCTCTTACGAGAACATTTGCTCCAGATTCTCGCTCATATCGAGGCTTCGATTGATTTTTCGGAAGAGGGAATCCGCTTCTGGACCGATTCGGAGATGAGCAAGCAGATCGGGTCTGTTTCAGAAGAGGTGGAGCGCCTCTTGGCAGGGTATACAGAGGGCCGGAAAATCAGGGAGGGATTGACCGCCGTCATCATTGGGCGGCCCAACGTCGGAAAATCGAGCCTGATGAATCTTCTCCTGGAGGAAGATCGGGCGATTGTGACCCCTCTCCCCGGCACGACAAGGGATATTCTTCAGGAGACCGTTCACATCGAAGGCCTTCCCCTTCGAATCACTGATACCGCCGGCTACCGAGCGACAGAGGATCCGATCGAAGCAGAGGGGGTGCGTCGCGGAGAAGAAGCGGTGGAGAAGGCCGATCTAATTCTCTGGATGCTCGATTCGAGCGAACCGCTCCAAATAGAAGACGATGTCTTAGCGCGACGTCTGAAAGGGAAGCGAAAAATCATTCTCCTGAACAAATCCGACTTACCTGCGCGTCTCGATCACTCTCGGATAAGAACGGAGCATCCACAGGAGGTGATCCTCCCGTTTTCGACGGTGACGGGTTCCGGGCTCGGCGATTTAAAAAGAGAGATCAAGCAGCTTCTTCGGAAACAACCTGAGAAAGAGCAACCGCTGGTCGCCCTCCTTCGGCATCGCACCGCCCTGGAGGCGGCGTCCAAAAGTCTTCATCGGGCCATAAAAGCGGTCGAAGAGAACGCTTCATGGGAATTTCTCGCTGCCGACCTGAGAGAAGGAGCCGATTCCTTGGGAGAAGTTATCGGCGAAACGACAACCGATGAAATTCTCGATCAGATCTTCAACAACTTTTGTATCGGCAAGTAAAAAAGTGTTCCACGTGGAACATGAATCGGAGAGGGGATGAACAAAGCGGCGTGTGATGTGATTGTTGTCGGCGCAGGCCATGCCGGCTGCGAAGCGGCGCTTGCTGCTGCTCGAATGGGGGCAAAGACCGTTCTCTTTACGCTGAAGCTCGACAATATCGGACAAATGTCGTGTAATCCCGCGATTGGCGGTATTGCAAAAGGTCACTTGGTTCGTGAGATTGATGCTTTGGGGGGAGAGATGGGCCGGGTGATCGATCAGGCCGGCATTCAATTTAGAATGCTCAATATGCGGAAGGGGCCTGCAGTCCGTGCCCTCCGGGCGCAAGCAGATCGGGACGTCTACCGATCCGTGATGACCGATGTTCTCCTCAAACAGTCCCATCTGACGGTGATTGAAGGGATGGTCGACGAGGTTCTGGTAGAAAACGGCCGTGCGGTGGGGGTTGCGCTTCAAGACGGGACTCGATTTCATAGCGGTGCGGTTATTTTAACGACAGGGACCTTTCTTCGAGGATTGATCCACATCGGCCTGCGTCGATTTTCAGCGGGACGGATCGGTGAAGCACCGGCCGAAAAAGCCTCGCAGAGCCTGATTAATCTCGGCTTCACCTTAGGAAGGCTGAAGACCGGAACCCCTCCCAGGCTCGACGGAAACACCATTGATTATACTCAGCTTCAGCCGCAATATGGAGATCAGCCCCCCCTTCCGTTTTCATATGTCACCGACCGGCTGGAGGTCGACCAGCTTCCCTGCCATCTCACCTATACCGGTGAGAAGACGCACGATGTGATCCGGGCCCACCTGACCGAATCGCCTCTTTACTCCGGGGTGATTACCGGGATCGGGCCGCGTTACTGTCCCTCCATCGAAGATAAGATCGTGAAGTTCTCCGACCATCCGCGCCACCAAGTATTTCTGGAGCCGGAAGGGAGAAAGACAAATGTCATCTACCCTAACGGAGTTTCAACCAGCCTCCCGGAAGAGGTTCAACTGGAATTTATTAGAACCATTCCCGGTCTTGAGAACGTAAAAATGCTCCGACCCGGTTATGCGATCGAGTATGATTATGTTCCGCCGATTCAACTTCATCCAACTTTGGAGACGAAGCCTGTCGCCGGACTCTACCATGCCGGGCAGATCAACGGGACCTCCGGATATGAAGAAGCAGCTGCACAAGGAATCATGGCGGGGATCAATGCCGTTCTAAAACTGCGGGATCAGCCCCCGCTGATCCTCGACCGATCCGATGCATATATCGGTGTTTTAATTGATGATTTAGCCACTCTGGGGACCGAGGAACCATACCGGATGTTCACCTCTCGTGCAGAGTATCGCCTTTTGCTTCGGCACGATAATGCAGATTTACGCTTAATGGAAAAAGGTTATCAGATTGGCCTTCTTCCCGAGCGGCAATATCATGCCTACCTTTCGAAGCGGGAGCGAATCGGACGGGAAAGGGCCTGGCTTGAATCGACATCGATCCGGACGATCCCCCGTTCCGCCGAGATCTTGGCGAATGCCGGCATTCAGGGGATTCTTCCTTCAATGAGCCTCGCGCAACTGATGAAGCGGCCGGAGATCGACTACAACAGCCTCGTCTCCTGGTTCAACCTGGAGAATCAAACCGATCCTTCGATCGCAGACGAGATCGAGATCCAGATCAAATATGACGGGTATATTCAACGCGAACTTGCCCACGTCGCCCGCTTCAAGCAGATGGAGGGAAAGCGAATCCCGGAGACATTTAGTTATGATGCGGTCAGCGGCCTCTCAAGAGAAGTCCTTGAGAAGTTGAAAAAGATCCAGCCCCGCTCTCTCGGCCAAGCCTCTCGAATCTCCGGCGTCACGCCGGCGGCAATCTCGATTCTGATGCTGGCGCTCGAACGTCGAAGGCGAAAAGAGCTCTCCGATCGGCACGATGGGGACGAATCGATTGCCCCGAATGTGATGGAGAGCGGACACTGAATGAAGAACAGAGAAACCTTCTCGCCCGCGGCGCCGGAGAGCTTGGAATCGTACTTTCGTCGGAACAGGTCGACCGTCTCCTCCTTTACCTCTCTGAGCTGATCCGCTGGAACCGTTCGATCAATCTCACCGGCCTTCGAAGCGACCGGGAGATCCTCATCAAACACTTTTTGGATTCGCTCACCCCGCTGACCCTGCTGCAGCCGAGGAAGGGGGAGCGCTGGATCGATGTGGGGACCGGCGCCGGTTTTCCGGGCCTGGTCCTGAAGATTGCGCGCCCCGAGCTGGAGATGACCCTCCTGGAAGCGACCGGAAAGAAGGCCGCCTTCCTCCACCATTTCATCGGCCTGCTCCGATTGGAAGGGGTTTCCGTCCTTCAGGATCGTCTGGAGCATCTGCGCGGGCCGATGTGGGAGGAGCGGTACGATCTCCTGCTGACGCGCGCGGTTTCTCCCGCCGTCATCCTCCAAAACGGGGTCGGATTGGTCCGGCGTGAAGGAAGAATCCTTTTCTTCCAGGGACCGCCCGATGCGTCGCGGTGGGAGAAAGGGTTGAAGGGAAATCGGCGGCTGGTTTTGGAGGGGATCCACCCGGTTGCCCTCCCCTTCACGGACGAACCCCGGTCGCTGGTTCTCCTCAAAGTGGTCTGATGGTTTATCGACTAATGCTTTTTTTCCAAAACGGAATATGCTAGGATAACGCATTTCAGCAAGCGCTAGGTCATGAATTGATGGGAAAAGTCATCGCAATCGCCAATCAGAAGGGGGGGGTCGGAAAGACGACCACGTCGATCAATCTTGCCGCCTCACTCGCGGTCGCCGAAAAGAAGGTGTTGCTGATCGACCTCGATCCCCAGGGAAACGCCACCAGCGGCATCGGGATCTCCCGGGAGGGACTCTCCGGAAGCGTATACGATCTTCTGATCGGACGGAAGGGGCTCTCGGAGTTGGTCGTTCCGCTACAAGTTCCTTGGTTGAGTGTCGTTCCGGCGCATATCGATCTGGTCGGCGCCGAGATCGAACTCGTCGGCATGGACGGCCGGGAGCAGGTCCTGAAAGATCGGTTGAAAGGATCCATCGAACTCTATGACTATGTCTTGATCGACTGTCCCCCGTCGCTCGGACTGCTGACGCTCAACGCACTCACCGCCGCCGACTCTCTCCTCATCCCGATGCAGTGCGAATATTACGCAATGGAGGGATTAGCGCAGCTGATGAACACCTTCGAGCTGGTCCGCCGATCGCTCAACCCGTCACTCCAAGTGGAAGGGGTTTTGTTGACGATGTTCGACGGCCGGAATAATCTCAACAACCAGGTTCAGGCGGAGATCCGATCGCATTTCGGAGACCGGGTGTTCCAGAGCACCATCCCGCGCAACATCACCCTCGCCGAGGCGCCGAGCCACGGCAAGCCGGCGGTTTTTTACGATGCGGTCTCGAAGGGGGCGCAGGCCTACCTCGCCCTGGCCAAGGAGGTCTTGGAGCATGCAGCAGCGTAAGGCGTTAGGAAAAGGTCTCGGACTGACCGCCCTGGTCCCGCCGGCGGAGCCGCCGAAGGGAGATATTCGGGAGATCGAGATCGGGAAGATCATCCCGAACCGATATCAGCCGAGGCAGTATTTCGATCCGGAAGCGCTCGCCTCGCTCGCCGCCTCGCTCAAGAGCCACGGGCTGATTCAGCCGATCACCGTCCGGAAGGAGGAAAACGGGCGGTTCGAGCTGATCGCGGGGGAGCGCCGATGGCGCGCGGCGCAACTCGCCGGCTTGGCGGCCATCCCGGCGATCGTGAAGCCGGTCCAGGATCAGGAGCTGATGGAATGGGCGCTCCTCGAGAATGTCCAGCGGGAAGATCTCAACCCGATCGAGAAGGCGCAAGCCTATCAAAGGCTGATCTCCGAATTCTCCCTGACGCAGGAGGCGATCGCCGCCCGGATGGGGATCGACCGGTCGAGCGTGGCGAATTTCCTCCGCTTACTCCTTCTCCCGGAGTCGTTGTGGGGATCGATTGCCGACGGCGTCTTGACGATGGGACATGCCAAGGCGCTTCTCTCTTTGGAGCGGAAAGAAGACCAGCTTCGCATCGCCGGGGAGATCAAGGCGAAGGGCTGGTCGGTCCGTCAGGTCGAAGCGCTGGTTCAAAAGATGAAACGAGAGGCGCGCCCGGAGCCGTCGAAGGCCCCGCGGAGCGCCGCGCCGGAAGCGGCGGAATTGGAAAGCCGTCTCCGTCTCGCGCTGGGGACAAAGGTTCGTCTGGTGCAGCAGGGAAAAGGGGGAGAGATCCGGATCGAGTATTACTCCTTTGAAGATCTCGACCGGATTCTCGAGAAGCTGACCGGCACGAATTAAGATGAATAACCGTGAGGAGATCCCGAAACGTGATCTCCTCCAGGCCATGTAGGGGGGATCATGTTGCGAAGGGATGAAAAGGAAAAGGGAGCTCAGTCGGATGAGATCATTGCGTTCCTGGGAAAGGGGACTGAATTTAAGGGAATCATCACCTATAGCGGCACCGTCCGGATCGACGGCAAGGTCGAGGGGGAAATCGTCACCCAAGGCAAGCTGGTCGTCGGCGAGACGGCGGTGATCAATGCGGAGATCTCCGCCGGCACGGTGATCTGCGGCGGAAAAATTTCCGGAAATATCCGGGCCTCGGACCGGATCCACCTCCTCTCCAAGGCGGTGATGACCGGCTCCGTGAACACCCCCAATCTGATCATCGAAGAGGGGGTCAGCTTCAACGGCAAGTGCCAGATGGGGCAGGAAGAGGCCGCACCGGCTGAGATCCGGCCGCTGCAGGCGGTCGGCCACGATTCGAACGGGAGTTAGGTTGAACGGCACGCCAAAGGGAAGACGGGTGGTGGTCGGGATGAGCGGCGGGATCGATTCCGCCGTCACCGCCGCCCTGCTGAAAGAGGCCGGGTATGAGGTCATCGGCGTTACCCTGACCCTCTGGAAGGATGAGGGGGAAGACGAAAAGCGCTGGCAGGACCGCTCCTGTTGCAAAGTCGGGCTGGCCCGCCATGTGGCGAAGCTTCTCTCGATCCCGCATCATGTCCTCGACATCCAGGAAGAATTCCGCTCTGAAATCATCGACGATTTCTGCGACGCCTATCTCGTCGGCCAGACGCCGAACCCGTGTGTCCGCTGTAACGAACGGATGAAGTTCGGCCGTCTTCTCACGGTGGCGCGCGACCTGGGGGCCGACCTTCTTGCCACCGGCCATTATGCCCGGATCCGGCATCGACCCGAACGGGGCCGCTATTCCCTGCTGAAGGGGGCCGATCTTCAGAAGGATCAGAGCTACTTCCTCTATCGTCTCAATCAGGAACAACTTGCTGCAACCCTTTTCCCCCTGGGAGAAATGCACAAGGAAGCGGTCTGCAAGAAGGCAGCGGCGCTGGGCCTTCCGTATGAAGAGGTCTTGGAGAGCCAGGAAGTCTGTTTCGTCACGCAAAAAGACTATCGGGCGTTTCTCTCGGAATATCGTCCCGAATCGCAGGCCCCCGGAAAGATCGTCACCGAGTCGGGGGAGGTGGTCGGAGAACATGCCGGCGTCGCCTTCTACACGATCGGCCAGCGCCGGGGTCTCGGCGTCGCAGCGGGGGAGCGGATTTATGTCACGCAGCTCAATCCGGCGCGGCGCGAAGTGGTGGTCGGGTCGGAGGAGTCGCTTTTGAAGAAAGAGGTGCTGGCCGATCGTCTTGTCTGGGGAGGAGAGGGTTGTCCGGAAGTCCCCCTTCGGGTTCAGGCGAAGATCCGCTATCGGTCTCCGGCCGGGGAGGCGACGCTGGTTCCGTTTTCAGAGGGCCGGGTCCGGATTCGGTTCGATGCGCCGCAGCGCGGGGTCACCCCGGGGCAATCGGTCGTCTTCTATCGGGGGGAGGAAGTGATCGGCGGCGGGATGATCCTGGAGGCCGGGCCGGAATCGTGATGCTCCGCTCGCGTCGGGTCGCATCATCGATCTCGGCGGCGAGATAAAAAGAGGAAGATAAAACCATTGCGGCCCTGCTCACTTTCTGATGAGCAGGGCCGCAGTGCATTCAGTGATGATTAGCGAACGGCCATCTCCTCCGTTTTCATCAGCTCCGCTTCATACATCTCTTGGGAGCGATGGTTGCTGGTCATCTTACAGCTTCCATTGAATTGGGCGCCGTCTTCGATGAGGAGCGACGGCGTCATCAGATCTCCGGTGAAGACGGAGGTCCGGAGCAGCTGGATCTTCTGATGGGCGACAATCTTCCCGGTCACCTTTCCCCCGACCACCACGGTGTCTCCCTCGACATCGGAGGTGATCACAGCCCCTTCTCCAAAAATGATGCTTCCCTTTACCGTAATTTTCCCTTCAACTTTTCCGTCGATTCGTCCCGATCCTTCAAAGTTGACGTTCCCCTTGATCTCGACGTTCTTCCCCATATAGATGATGATATCTTCAACCCCTCGCTTGCCGTTCTCTTCTTTTCCATTTCCGAACACCGATCCCATATCGATCCCCTCCTGCGCTGATGATGAACCGTACTTCGGAAAGTATAACCGATGATCGAGATTTGTCTAGGGCGACAAGAGATATTTCGCGGCGCCGGTATTCGGGATGTTGAGATCAGGGCTCGGAGAGGGTGACCTCCCAGCGGACGGTTCCGGTATTCCCGGCGGTATCGGTCGCGGAGAGAACCAGGGTGTTCGCGCCGGGAGAGAGAACGACCGGAAATTTAAACGCGCCTCCTTTCACCGGAACGGGATTTCCGTTGAGGGCGACGGAGCGAAGCGGAGCGGCATCGGTGACGGTTCCCGAGAGAATAATCACCGAAGTGGAAATCGGCGCGCCCGGCGGCGGAGCGTCGATCGTGATCTTCGGGGGACGGGTATCGAGGATCACTTTTCGTGAAAGCGTTTTGGCGTTGCCGGCCGCATCGGTCGCGGTGACCTGGAGGGCATTCTCCCCTTCTTTCAGCCCGACGACCGTTTTGAACCGGCCCTCCTTCAGCGGAACGGAGACATGATCGACTGTGAGCGAAACGGCCGAGCCCCCCCGGTCCGACGCGGTCCCCGTCAACGGAAGGGTCGGCTCGTCGGTATAACGGCCTTCGGCAGGCTGCACGAGCTGAAGATCGGGCGGCACCGTATCCCGGATGACCGTCAGGCTTGCCGAAGCGTGATTGCCGGCCCGATCAGTGGCGATAAAATCAAACCGGTTTTCCCCTTCCATGTTTAAAGGAAAAGGGGTGGCGAAGTCCCCTGTCTCGCTCGGCACAATTCGGGTTCCGTTAATCATGACCCAAGAGATCGAAGAGGTCGGATCGACCACCCGGCCGACGAGGTCGACCGTTTTGGCCGCGATCCGCTGGCCCGGTCTGGGAGAGGTAATCTTCAATTCAGGCGCCGTCGGGTCAAGCAAGATCGTCCGCTGCGCCTCGACCTTGTTTCCCGCCGCATCGGTCGCCGAGAAACGGAGGGTGTTCTCGCCGTCCTGAAGCGGTATCTCGGTGGAGAACCGGTTCTCCTGAAGGGGGATGGGCCGGCCGTTGAGGGAGAAGGTCGTGATCGGCCCGGCATCGACGATCTGCCCGGTGACAGTCGCCGGGGTGGTCGGAACACTCGATCCGGGAAGGGGCTGGATGACCTCGATGACCGGCGGCGCCGTGTCCCTGACCACGGAAAAAAGGGGGTAGACGGTCTGATGGCCCGCCTCGTCGACGGCCGTGATTTCAATCGGGTTCTCCCCCTCTGTCGGCAGGGGAACCTCCACGGAAAAGCGACCTCCCTTTTCGGGGGCCAACGGAATTGCCGCTCCATTGATTTGGAGCGAGACGACCCCGGTCGCAAAATCCCGCACCCTCCCGGAGAGGGTGACCGTCGGCTGCCGGCTGAACGACCCCGGCGGGGGGACCATCTCGCTGAATTCGGGACCGACGGTATCCCGAACCAGGTTGATCTCTTTGATCGCGACATTTCCCGCCTCATCGGCCGCTTCGATCTTTAAGGGATTTACCCCTTCGTTGAGGAGCGGAAAAGGAACCATAAATTCCCCCCCGGTCAAGAGGGAGATCTCGATTTCATTCACCCGGAGGGAGCGGACCGACGTCGTTGCATCGATCACTTTGCCGGCTAAGCGGGCCGCCGTCGCTTTGATCGGCCGGTCCCCCTCGGCTGCGGCGACGGTCAGTTCGGGGGGGGTCGTGTCGATGGTAAACTGGCGCGTCAGCTCGGTCTTGTTCCCGGCCCGGTCTTCGATCGAGGCGATCAGAAGATATTTTCGATCGGCCATCGCAAAGGTCTTCGTCGCCAGGCCCTCCTGCGGCCTGAAGACCGCCGAGAGATCGACCCGGTTTAGGACGACCGTCAAGCGGTCGGGCCGAACCTGCGAAAGGGAATCGCTGAAGGAAAAGGTCAGGGGGACCGCTTTCACGGCGAGTGCGGCCCCTTCCGGAACGGAATCCAAAGAAAGGGTCGGCGGGGTTTTGTCGATCCAGATCGAGGCCGCGATTTTCGTCTCGTTCCCGGCGCGATCGACGGCGGTCCCTTGCGCCGCCTGATTCTCCCCCTCCGTGGTGATCCGCATCGGGGGGGTTGTCGAGGCAAGGCCGGAAAGGGGATCGGCGGCCTCGAAACCGACGGTCACGTCGGTTCGATGCCAGCCGAATTCGTTCGGCGGTGGAGAGAGATGCGCCTTGATCTGCGGGGGGCTCCCGTCGATCTGAAGGGTCCGCTGCTGCACCGCTTCCTGATTTCCGGCCCGGTCGACCGCATAATAAAAGAGGTTGAACTTTCCGTCCGCTTGAAGGGGAGCCGAGAGGGTGCGCCGCTCGGAGAAGAGAAGGTCGGCATCGGGCCGGATGACGACCTCCGGATGGGAATCGATCCGATAACGAAGCTCGGTCAGCCCCGAGCCGCCGTCCGGGTCGGATGCTTCGAGGCGGGAAGCCGGATACCAGCCTGCGCCGCCGGGCGGGTCCGACGGGAGCAGACGGGTTTCGGGCGGGGTTGCATCGAGATGGAAGGTCACCCTCGCCTCGGCGCGGTTTTCCGCGAAATCGCCGATCGATGCCACAAAAGTATACGCATCGTCCGGAAGACGATCGGGGGTATAGGTCCCCTCCGTCTCCCCCAGCTCAAACAGAGACGCAATATCTTTTCCATTCAGAACGGCCCGAAGGCTCTTGCGATCAACGCCGGCGGTAGCGTCTTCATATTTGAGGATAAACGTCGGCCGGGGATCGTTGATGAGAAGCCGCGGCTTCGGCGCGATGATCGACAGCTGGGGCGTGATCCGATCGGTTCCTTCGATCCGCAGCGTCATCTCCCCCCCCGGTTTCCCCTTGAGCTTCACCTGGAGGATATTCTTTTCTTTGAGTGTGACCGGTTTTTTAAAGGAGGTTTCTCTTTGGCTAAACCGAGAGGAGCCGACGATCTGGACCCCGTTCAGCAAAATCTCCGAGGCACCGACCTTTTCATTCGGGGCATCTTTCAGTCCATTGCTTGAGATCCTCAGCAAGTAGGACGCTTCCGGATCGATCACGGTAAATTCGCTCTCAACCAGGATCGGCTCCCCTTCCTCGCGAGAAAAGGTCTTTTCGAACGCGGTAAACGTCCCTGCCCCTTCCGAGGGGGCCGGCCGGAAAAGAAGCCAGAAAAGAAGAACAGGGAACAAAAGAGAGATCGGTGCGGGAAAGGAAGCGATGAGGAATCGGCGTTTCGAAGCGGGAAAGCCTCTCTCCCTGGTATCGGGGGATTCGGCCTCTGTCATTCCAGAAGCCCTTTCACCTTATAAAACATAGAGATATCCTTCAATCACAGAAACGAGCTAAAAGGCTATCATAGCCTTTCTCTAAGGTCAATTGAAAAGGCCGCCGTAGAGAATTCGATCGGTTGAGCCCCCGACAATCGATCAGCGGGGATTCTTCTGAAAGGCGGGCCACTCTGACGGCGTCTCGAAGAGGAGACGAAAAAGGGTGTGGACCCGGCCGGTGTGGGCGCGATAATCGCGCATCAATTGATCTTGCGCAAACGTGGTCGCTTCATCCCGGTAGCCGAGCCGAAGGGCGCAGGCCCGGACCCCCCTTGGATCGATCGGCAGAAGGTGGGTTTGCGAATCGTTCACGACCTGAAGCTTGTTCTCCGCATCCCTTAAGAAGAGATAAGCCTCCTTCAGGTGACAGGCGTTCTCCTTGGAGAGAAATTCGGATCGCGATAACTTCTCGATCGCTTTCAGGGTGTTTCGCTCCCGGATCGCGGGGTGTTTCGCTCCGAAGTAAATCTGCAACGCCTGTATGATAAATTCGATCTCGCGAATCCCTCCCCGGCCGAGCTTGACATGGTTTTCGGTCTGTTTCGAGAGGTCGATCTTTTCGTCGATCCGCGCTTTCAACGCGCCGACCTCCTGCAATCCGGGGAGGCCGAACGGTTTGCCGTAGAGAAAGGGGATCACCCTTTTCAGAAATTCCCGGCCGAGGGAACGATCCCCCCCCGCCGGCCAGGCCTTCAGCAGGGAGAGCCGCTCCCAGGTCTCGCCGCGGGTGGCGTAGTAGCGCCGGTAGCCCTGGAGCGGCTGGACGATCAGCCCCTTTTCCCCTTCGGGGCGAAGCCGTAGATCGACGCGATAGACGTAGCCCTGGCCGGTCGCCGTGTTCAACGCCGCCGTGACCTGCTGGGCGAGCCGCCGGAAGTAGTCGGCGTTCGCGATCCGGCTTGCCGCCTCTCCTCGAACACCGGAGGTCCGGCCGGCGCGGGTCGCGTAAAGATAGAGAAGATCGACGTCGGAGCTGAAGTTCAGCTCGCCGCCGCCCAGCTTTCCCATGGCGATGATGGTGAATCCGATCCGGACCCGCCTCCCCGAGCGGTCCCGGTAGGAAGGAATCCCATACCGCTCGCGCAAGCCCCGGTCGCAAATCTCATACGCCTTCTGGATCAGAACCTCGGCCAGCTCGGAGAGCTCCGTCAGAGTCTCCTCTACGGAAGCCTCCCGCAAGAGGTCGCGCACACCGATCCGGAGGATCTCCTTTCGTTTGAAGGCGCGAAGGAGATCGAGCCGATCTTCCTTTGTTTTAAGGAGCCGCAGCGCCTGCGAGAAGTCCCGCGCGATCTCCCGCCGGCTCCGCCGCCCCTTCAGCACCGCCGGGTCGAAAACCCAATAAAAATATTCCGGATTCCGAATCAGAATTTCGGCCAGAAACGCGCTTCCGCCGAAAATCGTGGCGGCTCTCGATACGGTGGCGGGATCGTCCCGGAGATACGAAAAGAGTTGGGCCTTGCTGATGGCGGCCCGGGTGAATCGCTCGAAGTCGTTCAGCCCCCGATCGGGCTCGGCTGTTTGACCCAGGGCGCTTAAGAAATCCTCCAGAATTTCGGCGAAGAACTGACGTACCCGCGGTTCTTCTGCAATCAGCTGAAGGTTGGTATCGGCCCGCTTGATCTCTGCGAATCCATAGGGGCTGAGCAGAGAAGCGACCTCCTCTCCGCTCAGCTGGGGGGCGAGGAGAAGATCCTTCAGCTGCAACGGCGATTTCGTGGAGGGGGGAGGCTCCTTCCGATGCGGATCGGACTCATTTTTTGGATCGAAAGGGGACACCGTATCTCATTATTTTGCGAAATTCTGTTACAGCGAACGGAATGCATCACCGGCGCGCGTCCATTATACCCCAGAACCGGAAACGATTGTACTCCTGGGGCGCTATCTTAAGCAGATTTTGGATCATCCGAATGGACCATTCTTTCTTATGGAAGATAAACAGGCACTGAGCGGCTCTTTCACTTCTTTTTTTTGGCCTTTTGAGGGATGTGCTTTTTCTTTTTCCTGCCTGCTTCCCAGTCTTTTATTTCTTTGATCAACTCTTCCAGCGTCTGTTCTGTAGGGTATTTGAGGGTATGGGCATACTCTGTTTTCCCGACTTGGATGACTTCGATTTCTTTTTCTAAAAATTGTTGAATTTCCTCAAGGCGGGGTTTCTCCTCCCGGCTACAAAAGGAAAGCGCCTCCCCTTTTTTAAAGCCGCGCCCGGTTCGGCCCACCCGATGCACATAGTTCTCAGCCAACTCCGGCAAATCATAATTCACCACGTAATGCACATCGGGGATATCAATACCGCGCGCGGTGATGTCGGTGGCGATGAGAATGCGGCATTCCCCTGCTTTAAACCGGTTCATGACATCCGAACGCGCCTGCTGGTCTTTTTCGCCGTGAATGGTAAAGGTCTCGATTCCCACGCGTGCCATGGCCTTCGCCACCCGTTCGGCCCGCACCCGTGTCCGGACAAAAACGATGATTCTGCTTTCGGGATGATCCGCGATAAAGCGCTCCAGAAAAAACCGCTTGTCATCCATCTCGACAAACAGGACGTAGTGCGCCACGTTTTTAGAAACGAGGTTTTCCGGAGAAATTTGAATACGGATCGCGCTGTTTTTCACCTGGGAATAGGCCAGTTTTTTTATTACCTTGTTGATGGTGGCGGAGAAAAAAAGGGTTTGGTGTCTTCGGGTGAGTTTCTTTTTAATGGATTGAATATCGCCGATAAAACCCAAATCGAGCATCAAATCGGCCTCATCGAGCACCAGGATCTCGACCGCATTGAGCTGGATATAACCTTGACTGATAAGGTCAAACATTCGGCCGGGCGTCGCGATTAAGATGTCGATGCCGTCCTGAAGTTTTTGAATCTGCGGGTCTTGCGCGACCCCGCCGTACACCGCGTAGGCTTTGACCTTGGTCTGCTTGGCCAGACTCGTGAACACCCCGCAAATCTGTAAAGCCAGTTCATGCGTCGGCACGAGAACAATGCATCGAATCCCGGTGGAACGTTTACTCCTTTTTTCGCTGTCGATTTTGTGCACGATGGGAATGGCAAAAGCGGCGGTTTTGCCTGTCCCGGTCTGCGCGATGGCGAGCACGTCTTCCCCGCTTAGAATCGACGGAATCGCTTTATATTGGATGTCGGTCGTTCGAACAAAACCGAGCTGGTCCAGGTTTTTTTTGATCGCTTCCGAAATCTGAAATTTTTCAAACTTCATAAAATCTCACCGAGCCGAATTATACCCCTCCTTTCTCCTCTCTGCAATTCGTTTTGCAGGCCTGATTTGATGGGGTCTGTCCGATCCTGTATAATGAGCCCGGTCGACGATGCGCGTGAGGAGCGATTGGGCTTCAAAGAATTAGAAAAAAAACTACAGGCGCTTTCCGCGCCGAGAGAGACGGTTCAAGACTTTCTCTCCCGGATGGATCGGGATTATTTCTCCCTCTATTCCGCCACGGAGATCGCCGATCATATCGGAATGGCCTCCCGTCTTGACCGCGATCGTCCCGCCGCCTTGAAAATCGCTTCCGGAGGAGACCGGGACTTTGAGATCACCGTCGTCGCGTTCGATTATTTCTCGGAGTTCTCGATCCTCTGCGGCCTGCTCGCGTCGTTCGGTCTCGATATTCAGGCGGGAAACGTCCATACTTTTTCGGATGAAGAGGCCCCGCCGGAAAGAAGCGGGTTTGGGCGCCCAAAGCGGCCGGCTGCCCGAAAGATCGTCGATGTTTTTCAGACCGCCCTGATTCCGGGAGAGGCGTTCGATGCCGAACGGAGGGAGCGGCTCGAAGAAGCGCTCGTCGCGCTCGTCCGTCTTCTCGACCAAGACAAGTTCAACGAGGCGAGGGATCAGGTCAATCGCCATCTGATCGCTTATCTCTCTAAAGCGAAGGTTCCGGAGGGGGGGCTTCTGCAGCCGCTGAAGGTCCGGTTCGACAACCGGAGCTCGGGACGGTGGACGATTCTCGATATTCAGGGTAAGGATACCCCCGGCTTTCTCTACGCCTTCTCCAACGCCCTCTCGCTGCGCGGCATCTATATTCATAAGGTCCAGATCAAAAATGCCGGGGCCGAGATCCAAGACCGGTTCTACATCTCCGACCGACGGGGAAAGAAGATCGCCGGAGAGCGGGAGAAAAAAGCGCTTCGGATCTCGGCCGCCCTCATCAAGCAGTTCACTCATTTCCTGGTCCGCTCTCCCGATCCGACGAAGGCGATCGCCCACTTCGATCAACTGCTCGACAAGATCATCGAAGAAGAAAAGTCGAGTTCCATGATCTCCTTTCTGAAGAAGGGGGAAACGCTTCATCTCCTCGCCCGCCTCTTCGGCACCTCCGATTTCTTGTGGGAAGATTTTCTCCGGATCCAGTTCGAGAACCTCCTCCCCCTCCTCGATCAGTACAAAGGAAAGAAGCTTCGGATCGGGAAAGAGGCGCTTCGCCGGGGCCTGCGCCGGGAGCTTCGGAAAGGAACCGGCCTGGAAGAGCAAAAACGGATCTTGAATGAATACAAAGACCGGGAGCTCTTCCGGATCGATATCAAGCATCTTCTCGAGCCTTCCCTGACGTTGACCGATTTCTCTCAGGCGCTGACCGATCTCGCGGAGGTGGTCATTGAAGAGACCGATCTTCTCTGCCGGGCCGATCTGGTGAAGCGATACGGCGCGCCCCGCCTTGAAAACCGACGCCCCGCTTCCTTCGCCATCTGCGGACTGGGAAAACTCGGCGGGGCCGAGCTGGGGTATGCCTCCGATATCGAGCTCCTCTTTGTCTACGAAGGAGCCGGCCAGACCGATGGCCGGGAGCCGATCGATAACCGATTCTTCTTTGAGAAGCTGGCGCAACAGATTACCCATTTCATTACGGCAAAGCAGGAGGGGATCTTTCATATCGATACGCGGTTGCGGCCGCATGGAAACGCCGGGGTTTTGGCGAACCCGCTCTCTCAGCTGACCGCCTATTACGCGCCGGCCGGCGAGGCCGCCCCCTTCGAGCGCCAGGCGCTGATCAAATTAAGGTCGGTCGCCGGCGACGAAGCATTGGGCAGGAAGGTCGAGGCCCATCGCGACCGGTTCGTCTACGGGGGGACGCCGTGGGATTTAAAGACCGCGCTGGCGTTAAGAGAGCGTCAGCGGAACGAACTGGTTCCGGAGGGGAAGATCAACGTGAAGTACAGCGCCGGGGGGCTCCTCGACATCGAGTATGCCGTCCAATATCTCCAGATCGTGCACGGCCATCGGCATCCGGCCCTGCGGACCCCGCATACCCTCGCGGCGCTCGAAGGGCTCCGCCGGCTGAAGATCCTTCCGAAAGAAATCTGGATCGATTTTCAGGCCGGATATCTTTTTCTGAGGAGCCTGATCGACGCGCTCCGGATAGTCCGGGGTCACGCGAAGGATCTGATTCTTCCCGACGTTCGGACCGAGGAGTTCACCTTCCTGGCGCGGAGAATGGGGTATGGACAGCGGGATTGGGAGCGGGGAAGAAAAGAGCTTGAAGAAGAGATCCAACATCACATGCGCAGGGTCCAGGTCGATTTTGTCCGGCTGTTCGAGGGGAAGTAGAAGCCGTTCCGATTCGGGTTGGCCTCGGCGCCGCGCTCTATTGACAACGCCCCCTCGCCTCCCCTACGCTGGAGATCACACACCGGGAGGGTCTTGCTCATGATCTCTTTAGGAAGGGGCTTCTCTTTTTTGATCTTCGGTCTTTGGCTCGTCTTCCCCGCCTCCTGCAATTCCTCTTCTTCTAAAAGTACCTCGTCTACGATCGGAGGAGGGACCTCCGGCGCGCCGGCGATTCGGCTCGAATCGATCGCGACCGGGCTCAGCGAGCCGATCGGGCTCTTTCACGCCGGCGACGGGAGCGGGCGGCTCTTTATTATCGAGCAGGCGGGGACGATTCGAATTTTGCAAAACGGAACGGTCGGCCAGACCCCCTTTCTCGATATTCGAGATCGCGTCAGCGCGGGGGGGGAAAGAGGGCTGCTCGGGTTGGCCTTTCACCCCAAGTTTGAAGAGAACGGCCGCTTCTTCGTCAATTACACCTCCCCCACCGGGGGACTGCACACGGTGATCTCCGAGTTCAAGGTCGGGGGAGGGGCGGCTGATCCGGGGAGCGAGCGGATTCTCCTCACGATTCCCCAGCCGTTTGGCAACCACAATGGAGGGAATATCGTCTTCGGCCCCGACGGGTTTCTTTATATCGGAATGGGGGACGGCGGATCGGGAAACGATCCGCAGGGGAATGGCCAGAATCTCGGCACCCTCCTCGGAAAGATGCTCCGGATCGATGTCGATCAAAAGGCCGGTGGAAAGGAGTATGCGATTCCCCCCGACAATCCTTTCCTCGGAACGGCCGGCGCCGCGCCGGAGAACTGGGCCTACGGCCTTCGGAATCCCTGGCGTTTCTCCTTCGATTCTCAAACCGGTCTCCTCTATGCCGGCGACGTCGGCCAGAGCGCGCGCGAGGAGATACATGTCATCCGAAAAGGGGGGAACAACGGCTGGAATCCGATGGAGGGGACGATCTGCACGCCGGGGGTGAATCCCGACTGCGATAAAAGCGGCTACGATCTTCCGATCATCGATTATCCCCGCTCGGAAGGGACCACGGTCGTCGGCGGATATGTCTATCGCGGAAGCGCGATCCCCAACCTGCCGGGGGCCTACCTCTACGGCGATTTCGGAAGCGGCCGGCTCTGGATGCTTCGATACGATGGAAGCGTGGTCTCCGACCAGCGGCTGCTGCTGGAAACCGGAAAGAGCATCAGCTCCTTCGGCGAAGATGAGCAGCGGGAACTTTATCTGACCGACTATGGCGGGGAAATTTTCAGGATCGTTTCCGGACAGGCGACTTGATTGGTTTGAGTCAGGTGGACGGATGTATCGAGCGGGCCTCGGCCAAGGTGGAGACAAAAATCTTCCCGTCGCCCGGATTTCCGGTCCGGGCCGCGATTTTAATCGTATCGACGACCCGATCGACCTCCTCCGCTTCCACCACGAGCATCAGCCAAACTTTGGGAAGCTCTTCATAACGAACGGGGCCGACCTGAATGCCGCGCTGCCGTCCCCGGCCGAAAACCGCCTGTCGCGTCAGGGAGATGAAGCCGGCCTTCTCCAGCCCGGCGATCACCTCCCCTTCTTTCTCCGGACGGACCATCGCTTGAACCATCTTCATCGAAAGACTCCTTCCTCTTTTATCGTGCTTCGATCAAATCGGGAATCATCGTGATCGCATCCGACAATTCGGGCGCCAAGGGGCCGATCTCTTTTTCGAGAAGTGATGCGACCTGGTCGGCGCCGAGCCGCAGGACGGTCTCCTGAAACGATTCGCCCGCAAGACGATCGGTCGCGACGATTCCGAGCAGCGCGTCGACGGTCGGCACGACCATCTCTTCGGTAATCCCTTTTCGGACCATCGCCCCCAAGCGAACCCCCCCCTCGACCTGGCCGCCGAGGAAGAGCTGATAAGAAAACCGCCGCAGCTCGCCGACCGGCGTCATCGTTCCGGCGAGGCCGATGTCGGCGACCTGATGTTTGGCGCAGCTGTTGGGGCAGCCGGAGAGGTGAATCGAGATCGATTGAAAGAGGGCCGCCTTCTCCGGCGCTTCCGGACGGAAGCGCAATAGATCGCGCGCCGCCCCCTGCGAATTGGTCACGGCGAGGGTGCAGAACTCGGTGCCGGGACAGGCCAGCAGCGCGGGGCCGCTCTCTTTTCCTTTGAGCGACAAGCCGGCCGCTTTCAAGGCCTGAACGGCCCGGCCGATCTTCCGGACCGGAATCCAGTGGAAGGCGAGATTTTGGTCTTTCGTGAAGTGGACGATCCCGTTTCCATGCCGCCGCGCAATCCGGCTGACGGCTCGGAGCTGCTCCGCGCGCAGCTCGCCGAGCGGAACGGCGACGGTCAGACGGAGATAGCCCGGCTGCCGCTGCGGCGCGATGCCGGGAGAGGCCGGGATCGAAACCGGATTGAGGCGGTTTCCGATTCGCTTCCAGAGAGGGGGTCGCCGTCCCGGGTCGGCCAAAGAAGGGAGGGGGACCTCCCGGTTCTCGGGAAGATTCTGTTTCTCCAGGAAGACCTTCTCGAACATCTCGATAAATTTCTCCCGGCCCCACTGCTCGATCAGATATTTCAGCCGCGACTTCGCTTTGTTTCGGTTGCCGAACTTGGTGTGAATCGCGAAGATCGCCTGACAGGCGGTCAGCGCATCGGGCGGGGAGAGAAACTCCTTCAGCTTGAATCCGAGCATCGGATGGGCCCCCAAGCTTCCTCCAACCCAGAGCTCGAAACCGAGATGCCGATCCCCTCCCTCGGTTCTACGCTCGACCGCGACGAACCCGATGTCGTTGATCGCGGCATCGGAGGCGCACGCCCGGCATCCGGCAAAATAGACATTCAGGCGGTTCGGCATCGTCGGGTTGATCAGGTCCGACCGCTTCACGAAATAATCGGTGATCCGCTGCGCCCAGGGCTGGACATCGAAGAGGCCGTCGGACGCCACCCCCCCGTGCGGGCAGGCCATGACGTTCCGCAACGTGTGGCCGCAGGCGGAGCGGGTCGAAAGACCGATCGTCTCCAGTTTCTCGAAGATCTCCAACGAATCTTCCACGCGGATCCAATGCAGCTCCATGCTCTGGCGGACGGTGAGGTGTCCCCATCCCCGGCCGTGGACCTCGGCGAGGTCGGCCAGTCCCATCAGCTGCGTATGCGTGACCGTCCCTCCCGGGATGCGGATCCGGAGCATGAAGTAGCCGGGATGTTTCTGGCTGCAGATGCCGTAGGTCTTCAGACGGTAGTAGTCTTCAGGCGCCAACGCGCGGGTCCCCTCCTCCCGCAGCCGGTCAAAATCGATCCCCAACCCCTCTTGTTTGATCTTCTCCAGGTCGAGCGTCTTGAGCGCCCCCGGTCCTGTTTTTGTGGGGGACTTCTCCGCAACGATCGCCGTTGCAGGCGTCTTGGCCGGCGCCTTTGTCGCTTCGCCGAGAAGATCTTCCACCAATTGACTGCAACTTCCGCAGCCGGTCGTCGCCTGTGTGCAGGCGGCCACTTCGTCACGTGTCTTCAGCCCCTTCTCCCGGATGGCGGCGAGGATCGTCCCCTTGGTGACGCTGTTGCAGTTGCAGACCAGGTCGGTCTCCCGCAGCGCCGCCACGCCGCTCGCGGCCCCCGCTCCCCCTTCGACCGAGACATTTCCGAGGAGCGACGATTTGATCTCGCCGATGTCTTCCCCCTTCTGGATCAGGTTAAAGAGCCGGGGACTGTCTTTGTTGTCGCCGAGGAGGATCATCCCCGCCAGCCGGTTCTGGCGGATCACACATTTTTTGTAGATCGCCTTTTCCGTGTCGACGAAGATCAGCTCCTCCGCCCCCCGTCCTCCGATAAAATCGCCGGCGGAGGTGAGATGAATCCCGGCGACCTTCAGGGTCGTGGCACAGAGGGTCCCGCCATAACGCCGCTGATCTTTCCCGGTCAAAACATCGGCGAGGACCTCCCCCTGTTCTTTCAACGGCGCGATCAGCCCATAGGTTTTCTCCCGATGCTCGATGACATCCCCGACGGCGAAGATCCCGGGGAGGCTCGTCTCCATTCGATCGTCGACGAGAATTCCCCTATTCGTCCTCAATCCGATCTGCCGGGCGAGGGTCAGGTTCGGCCGGATGCCGGTGCAGATCAGCGCCATCCCGGCGGGGAGATCCTCTCCGGAGGTGAGGCGAACGCCGGCGACCTGCTCTTCTCCAAGAATCGCCTCCGCGGTGGTTTTGAGCAGGACCCGGATGCCCATCCGTTCGAGCTCCCTTTTCAAGAGAGAGGCCCCGGCCGGGTCGAGCTGCTGCTCCATCAGCCGGTCGCCGAGATGGGCGACGGTGACCGACACCCCGTAGTTGATCAGCCCCCGCGCCGCCTCCAAGCCGAGCAGCCCCCCGCCGATCACGACGGCGCGCCGGCTCGACCGGGCCGCGGCGACGATCCGCTCCGTCTCTTCCAGCGTTCGAAAAAGAATGACCCCCTTCTTCTCCCGGCCCGGAATCGGCGGGACGAAAGGGACCCCGCCGACGGCGAGGATGAGCGCGTCGTAAGGGGTGGCGCCGCCGTCCGCATTCGTCACATACTTGGCCGCCGGGTCGACGGCGGAGATCGCAAGGCCGAGTTGGGCATGAATCCCCCGCTCGGCATACCAGTTTCGCGGCCGGGTGAAGATCCGCTCCGCCTCGGTTTTTCCGGCGAGGAGATCGGAGAGGAGAATCCGATTGTAGTGGGTCTGCGGCTCATCGCCGAAGAGGGTGATCGAAAGGGGGGTGCCGGTTTTCAGGAGCGCCTCCACCGCGGCGATCCCCGCCATCCCGTTTCCGATCACCACCACCCGCAGTTTAGATTGATTTGTCATCGATTCCTTCACTCCGACACCGACTCCGTCTCTTTTGTCCCTGTCCGGATGGTGTAGCTCTCCGAGACCTTCTGGACGAAGATCTTCCCGTCGCCCGGGTGCCCCGTCTCGGCCCCCTGCTCGATGGCGGCGATCGCCCGGGGATACTCCTCCTCGCTGACGATGAGCAGGAGCATCGACTTGGAGAGGATGTCGTAATGAACCGGCCCCACCTGGATTCCCCGTTGCTTCCCGCGCCCGAGCACCGGCATCTTCGTGACGGCAAAAAGTCCGGCCGCCTCCAGACGGCCCAGGACCGCCTCTTCCCGCTCGGGGCGGATGATCGCGCGAATCAGCTTCATTTTCTTTCACTCTCCATCAGATCGCCTCTCCCCCCCGCTCGTCGGTGCTGATCCGGATGGCGTCGTCGATGTCGACGATGAAGATCTTGCCGTCGCCGTAGGCCCCCTTTCCGGTCCGGTTCGCTTTCATTAAGGCGGCGATCACCGCCGGAACGCGGCCGGCGTCGATCATGATCGAGAAATATTGTTTCGGCATAAACTTGATTGCGACCGGCTCCCCTTTTTCCGACTGAAATCGAAGGCCCCGCTGGCGGCTCCGGCCGAGGACCGTCGCGGTCGTATACGAATAGATGCCGGCCGCTTCCAGCGCCTGGCGGGTCGCCAGCTGCTTGCCGGGGCGAACCAGGGCGACGACCTCTTTTAATGTCGCCTGCCGCGGCGGCTGTTTCTTTTTGGGGACCGAATCGACCTGGCCGTGCACCGGGGGTTCCGGAGTCGAGATCGCAGCCGGGGGGGTGGAGAGTGGCGCGATCTCGCTCCGTACCGGAGGGGGATCTCCGGATTTTCCCGCCGGGGGGACAATCTGAAATTGCCCTCGCCATTTGTCGTTCAATTGGCCGGTCGGGCTCTGGGCGAGAAGCCGCTTGATTCCGACCGGATCGTGCCGGAAGGCATGGATCGTATGGACCCACTTGACACTCTTATAACCTTGAAGAAAGGGAACGACCAATCGGAGCGGCCCGCCGTGGACCTCGGGGAGGGGCGACCCGTTTAATCCATATGCCAGCAGAACGCGCGGATCGCGGGCTTCATCGCGTGAGAGCCCTTCGAAGAAGACCCGGTCGCGGGAGTAAAAAGCGAAGTAGCCGTCGGGGTGGGTGTCGATCTTGAAGGAGTCGAGCAGATCGACGAGGCGGATTCCCTCCCACTCGACCTCCTCGACCCAGTTGAAGATCTGGCAGATGAACGGCACCTTCAGCTTCACGCGGGGAAGCTCGTGCAGCATCGGCCAGGAGACCAGCCGGGGATGCTGCTCGAGCCCGGCGAGATCGAGCGTCACCTCCTCCAGCGCGAGGGAAGGGGGGATCGGATAGAGGGAGAGGATCGGAAGCGGCATTGCATCAAAATCGATCCGGAAAAATTTGTCGGCAAATTTCGGTGGAAGGATTCCTTCCCGCATGAAAAACCCCTTTAAAAACGGAAAGGCGCCTGGAGAGATTCATCCAGGCGCCCTTGCCCGCAGACGTCGTTATCGTTGAACGAATATAGAGCAACAACCATGCCGGGGGGAGGGACCGGTCGGATCGATTGATTTTTCGTGTGATTTAGGTCGGCTTGGAATCGAATGGAAAGAAACAGCGGCCGGCCGGCCGACATTTTTGTATCGCTTCCGACGAGAAGGGCCGGTCGGTCTACTTCAATGATTGGATCTGCTGGCGCAACTGCTTGGCGCGGAAGGAGGCCTTGCGGGAGGCGTCGAGGGCGGGATCGGTTTTCTCCGCCTCCCCCAGCCGGACCGCTTCTTTCGCCTTATTCAGGGTTGCCTTGATCGAGGCGAGGAGCGTTTCTTTTTTTTCTTTGATCTTCGGAGAGGGGCTCGACTCCACCTCCTGGATCAACGCTTCGCTCCGCCGGATCATCTCCTGGCCGTAACTGACGATCTCATGGTGGTGCCCTTCGCTGCCGTGGGTGATCATATCGAGAGAGAGGCGATAAATCTCGTTGGTGAGCTGGCGGACCGACCGAAGCGATTCCTCCTCGGCCCGCGCGGGAATGTCGATCAGAAGCAAAATCAATAGAATGGGAATTAGAAGGCGGCTTTGCATTTCTCTCCCGAATGTTGTAAATAAATAACACGAAAAAAGAAGGAGGGTCAAGATTCTGTACCGGATGATCAAGAAAAGTCTATTCTTTTACACGGTTTTGGCCGGTTTTCTCCTCCCGATTTTCGCCGGGACGGTCGCGGCGGCGGAGGGGGGGTGGTCGGTTCAGCAGGGGGAGGTGACGTCGAACGGCCTCTGGGCGGTCCATTTCGTCTCGGCGAGCGAGGGATGGGCCGGGGGGGGAGATGGAACGATCCTCCACACCGCCGACGGCGGCGCGAGCTGGCGGGCGCAATACAAAGAGAAAGGGGAGCGGTTCTTCTCGCTTCATTTTTCCGATCGACGCCACGGCTGGGCGATCAGCTGGACCGGCAAGATCCTCCATACGGCCGACGGCGGCGGAAGCTGGGAGGAGCAGCGGAATCCGGAACAGGTCTGGCTCTGGGATGTTTACTTCACCGATCGATCAAACGGCTGGATCGTCGGCGACAAAGGGGTGATTCTCCATACCGCGGACGGCGGCCGGCGTTGGGAGGTTCAAAAAAGCGGGCAGACCGGTCCGATTCTGGAGGTCTTCTTCATCGATCCGCAACGGGGATGGGCTGCCGGGTGGAACGGGATGATCCTTCAGACGCAGGACGGGGGCGAAAAGTGGACGGCGCAGAGGAGCGGGACGACCGCCGCGCTGGAGGCGATCTTCTTCATCGATCCGCTCCGGGGCTGGGCGGTCGGCCGGGAGGGAACGATCCTCCGGACGACCGACGGCGGCAAACGCTGGCAGCCGCAGCAAAGCGGTACGGAACATCTTCTCATCGGCGTGCAATTCGCCTCTCCGCAAATCGGCTGGGCCGCCGGCGGATCGGGAACGATGCTGAAAACCGAAAACGGCGGGGCGACCTGGGAGAAGGTCGACGCCGCGGTGAACAAAACGTTCGAAGGGCTCTCGTTCGGCGACGACCGCCACGGGTGGGCGGTCGGATGGGGGGGGGTGATCGTCCATACGCGCGACGGCGGCAAACGCTGGGAGACGCAGAACAACGGCTTCACCGACCGTTTCTTTCGGGTCCACTTCGTCGATGAGCGGCACGGTTGGATTACCGGGGAGACCGGCACCATCCTCCACAGCAACGACGGCGGCCGGAGCTGGATGCCTCAAGAGAGCGGCACGGAGGAGTGGGTCCTGTCGGTCCATTTCACCTCGCCGCGAGAGGGATGGGCGGTCGGCGGCAATGGGCTTCTCCTCCACACGGTCGATGGGGGAAAACGCTGGGAGCGCCGGCAGAAGTTGACCGAGGCGAGCCTCGAAGGGATTTTTTTTCTGACCCCCAAGATCGGATGGGTCGTCGGCGAGACGGGGTTGATCTTTCGGACGGATGACGGCGGAAAGCGGTGGGACTTTCAACTCAGCGATACCACCGCCGGTCTCTCCGACATCGTTTTCCTCAACGAGCGGAAAGGGTGGATCGTCGGCACCGGGGGGACCCTGCTTCAGACGGAAGACGGCGGCGTGACATGGACCCCGTTCCGGCTTCCGACGAAGGCAACCTTCACGCGAATCCTCTTTCGTCCGCCGAACCGGGGGTGGGTGGTCGGGTCGGAGGGGACCCTCTTGATGACCGAGGACGGCGGAAAGAGCTGGGCGCCGATCGACACCGGAACGAAGATGCCGTTTTGGGACCTCTCGATGCAGGGGCAGGAGGGATGGATGGTCGGCGATCTCGGAACGATCCTCTATACGAAAGATGGCGGAAAGTCGTGGGCGGAGCGCGACAGCGGGGTGACGCAGCGGCTGAACAGCATCTACTTTACCTCTCCCGCCCGGGGGTGGGCCGTCGGCAAGGGGGGGCTGATTCTCCAATACGGCGGTCCGGCGACCCCGCCGATGCAACAGGCGCCGGCCCAAGCTCCCTCCCGGACGAGCGATCGAACTTCCGAACCGATACCGAGTAAGCGACCCCACTAACCGAGGATGGCATGGACCCGGCTCCCGATCGTCGAACCGAATGGTTTGTTCCCCAGTTCGGTCCTCTAAAGTTCAGGCTTTGGATCGGACTGCTCTTTCTCCCCTATACCGGAATGGTCCTCGCTTTTACGGTCATCGGCGGGATGCTGGCCGAGACGGTTTTCTGGGATCGGGTCGCTGCGATCGTCCTCGTGTACTTCCTCGGCCTCGGCATCGCGGCGCATGCGGTCGATGCGATCGGGAGCAAAGGGCCGAAGCCGTGGGGGGAGCATTTCTCCAAGCGCCAGCTCTGGACGCTTGCCGTCGGCGCCCTCATTCTCGCCTACGGCATTGCCATCTACTACGCTGTTCTCGAGACGCCGCAATTGTTGGTGATCGCCGTCATCGAAGGTTTTTTCCTCTTCGCCTACAATCTGGAGCTCTTTGACGGAAAATTTCACACGGACGGCTGGTTCGCCTTTTCCTGGGGGGTCTTGCCGGTCCTCGCCGGTTACGTCGTTCAGACCAACCAACTCTCCCCTCCCGCCCTGATCGTGGCCGGCGCGATGGGGCTCTTGAGCCTGGTGGAGATCAACGCCTCCCGCCCTTACAAAGAGCTCAAGCGATCGGGCCGCCTCGATCCGCACCTGCATCAGGTCCGCTACGAAGCGATTCTTAAATGTGTGAGCCTGGGGGTGATGTTGCTGGCCGCCGGGATGGTGACTTGGCGGCTGGGCGGCGGATAAATAAAACGAGTGATTCAGAAGGAAGAAGGAGAGAATTCAAAAGCGGTTCCTCCGTTGGGGAGCGCGTTTCGGCGGACCCTCTGCGCGGGATGGGAGGAGTGATTGAAATCTTTAAAGGGCGGTCATTTCTCTTCGCGCGACGGCGATCTCTTCGGCGATCTTCTCGGCCCTGCTCGCTGCTTCGGCGGGGTCTTTTGCAGTGGAAATCGGTCTGCCGACCACAATATAATCCGCTCCATTTCTAATTGCATTTCCCGGAGTCACGATTCTTTTTTGATCGTCTTTCTTGATCTCGGCCCATACAGGGCGGATGCCCGGCGTGACAACAATAAAATCCCGGCCCATTTTTTCTTTGACTGCTCCGGCTTCATGTCCGGAGCAAACGACCCCGTCGCAACCGGCCTTTTTTGCGATTTGAGCCAACTCCAATACTCTTTGTTGGGGTGTGATATTGGAACTTTCTTGGTTCACGCTCGTCAACACCGTCACGCCGAGGATCTTCGTTCCTTTTGTCTTGAATTTTTTAACCGCCTCTCCCACAAGGGCTTCGCCTTCGTACGTGTGGACGGTGATAAATTCGACCCCTCTCGTTTTAGACGTGATGACGGAAGCCATGCCGCCGACTTGCTGCGGGATATCTTCGACCGACCGGCTCGAATATTTGATGTCCAAAAAAAACTTGGCGGAGACCCCTTCGATCCCTTCTATTTTGGCCAAGACATTCAGGCCCTCGCTTAAAAGCAGCGTCCACCCGATCTTAAATAAACCGATCTTATCTTTTAAGGCTTCTATAAAGGGACGCGCTTCTTCGAAGGAGGGGTAGTCCAGCGCGAAAATAATTCTTTGGTGGGGCAGGAGCGTGCTCTCTTTCAACCTAAACTCGCATAAGCCGGATTCAGTTTTAGGGCCATATTATATAGACGCGTTCTATCAAGTCAATATGTATTTAGAAGATGCGCAGAGGGATAGCTCGAGTTTTTATAGAGGCTCTGGCGGCAAGAAAGAGATTGCAACAATTCTATTTTCTTTTACGCGTCATCCTCTATCGTTCTTCTACAATATTGAGGCTCGGAACCGGTGAGGGGTCCGCTTTTTCGGAGTTCCGCCAAAGCCATCCGCAGGCGGTGACCACCAGGAGGTCGAGGACGATGTAGAGAACGGTGACCCCCGCGGGCGGGTTCGCCGAGCTGATGGAAAGATACGGCACCTCCGGCAACCAATACCAGTTGCCGATGGCGGTGCCGACCCACTCCAACAGGATCGTGTAGACGGCGCAGGCTGAGAGAAGCAGCGGGTTCTCCGATTTCAGGAAGAGGACGAACGCCACCCCCCACCAGAGCATCCCCCACGTGTCGTTGAAGAAGAGAAAGCTGGCGGCGGCGTAAACCGTTCCCAAAAGGAGGACGGTCCGGGTGATGGCGGCGGCGTGTTTTTGGAGGCTTTGCTCGCGGGCGGTCACCACCGCCAACGCGTAGAAGACGGCATGGCCCGGCGGGACGTAGAGCGGGATGAGGGTGTGTTTGTAGTCGTAGAGGCCCCACCCGATCGAAAGGACCACCTCGCCGGTCGTGGCGATGGCGATGGTGGTGAGGATCTGGCGCGGATCGAGCTCGGCCCATCGCACGAAGAACCAGAGGAAGGTTGCCGTCGCCAGGCCCAGGCCGACCTGCGCGACCACGCCGGGGCGTTCGAGCAGGAGCACCGCCGTCATGAAGGCGAGGGCAGTTGAGACGAGAAGGAGCCAGCGGGATTTCATGGATGTCGCCATAAGGCTTCAGGGCAGAATATCAAACCAAGTAACAATTTTAGTTGAAAGTTACGCCTTTTGCTGGTGAGGTGAAGTCTTTTGATCATTCGTGGATACTTTCGCCTGCGAATCTTCTTTTTTTGGAATTAACCCTTCTAGGTAAGCCTTAATAGTATCCTGGCTCCGGTCAAGTACCTCCTGCCAGAGTAACTTCGGTTGCGACACCACATCTTTCCAAGGGAAACTTTGGTACTTCCACTGAACGTCGGACAGTTGGGGAGACCTTTCGGACCACCCTATTTGTATAAATTGTACGATAGCAGAAAGGACCATTACTTCCGTTAATGAGTGAACTATCCCAATATATAAAGAAAAAGCTTTGAGAGCGGGGTGCTTTTTTGCTTCAAAAACGACTTCTGCAACTTCAAACGGAAGCGTCTGCGTAGATTCAAGGCGACCGGGACGAGAGCGAGTTTGGAGCACATAATCTTCGTCTCCTAAGTTGGATGCCAGATGGGTGCTCAAAATACCTGCTCCCCAAACCTTAAATGGTTCTTTCGGTACTCTTTCACGATACTGTTCTTGAATGACTCTCACAAAATACTTCTTGGCCCATCCTTGTTCTGCGGCAAAATTGGCTACAGCCCGTATGCGAGGAAGGGTTACGAGTTTGCCATCTTGAGATATCCGCTTTTCATAAAAATGTGAAACGAGCGGGTCACTAATTGGTTCAGAGGCAAGATCTTGACCTGCTTGCTCGATAGCACGACACGCTTCCTCCAATGAGACATAAGCATTGTCAAGGCGAGCGACTTCTGCTGAGATCACATCTACAACCGTATCTTGAGGTGTTGCCACCGTCGAAGATTTGGAGCGTTCCGTTACGATCTTCCGCATTTCTTCAGTGACTGCAGCGAAGATCTCTAATCCAGTTCCTTGGGTGACGAAAAAGGGGGTTTGATCAGGGTTATTAACAAAAGCATCGGCGAGCACAGCCTGAATATCTCGATACAGTACGGTCCCACTCTGCTTATCGAGTGCTGCATCGATCCACTTGGCTGTGAACGCGCTAGCATTGACACTAGCATAGGATGACTGGTCCTGTCTGCTAGAGGCCATGCAAATGAATGAACTAAGACGACTTGTCCGCAAAGCTTTTTCAAAGCCTGCACTAGCATCTTTAATGTAGGGTGAACCGGATTGGCATGCATCAATAACTTTGACAGCTACGATGGGTTTGACACTACGCAGTAAGTCGTCGAGTTCCTCGTTGCTAATTGACGTTGTAGCGGGACGATTCGGGTCAAAGTCAGAACAGCAGAACAATGCATCAGCATGATAAACACCGTGACCAGAAAAATATATTAAGGCTTCACCAATTTCAGCACCCGATTGGTACTTAGCGAAAAAGCCTCGGAGTGCTTCTTTTAGCGGACCAGAACTGGTTTGTGCTGTTAAGCAACAAATGTCATCATATTTATTCGTCGCCGTAAGCAATCGGCGCATTTGCTCCACATCTGCTGCGCAGGCCGGAAGAGGCGCAGCCACCTTGTACTGGGACACACCAATTAGAATCGCGATATTCATTGCTACTTAACATTCAGAATGAGTTAATAGATACCGACGAGATGTTATCGAATGCCATAATGATAGTCAACCAGAAAAGGAACCGAGGTTGGCACTCTAGCCCTGGAATTCCGGGGACACCATACTTAATTCAGGATTATTTAATACTACCGGGCTATTTACCACCTGCTTTTAAAGGAAACCGTTCTGGATGTTCGATCATCTCGGGAGAGGGATACAAATTCTAAATTTCCCCGAAAATAGGCGTGTCCGGGATTTCCCGGCTTTAATGGGAAATGGCGAACCGGCATCGTGGTGACACTATGTTTATTTTTCTCTGCTTAAGATTCGGAAGGTCTCTTCGTAAATTCGCTCTCGAGGACCGATCGCAATGATGTCCACCACCTTTTTATCCGAAATCCTGTAAATAATCCTGAAGCGACTCACTCGAAAACTTCTTAATCCCTCCAACGGCTCTTTCAGCGCCTTTCCGGAAAGAGGATCGGACAGGATCGTCTGTAGGGATCTCCGGATCTTTTTTTTAAGATGCGGATGCATTCCCCGAATCAATTTGACGACATCATTCGGAATTCGAAGCTGATACAAGAGACGCCCGCCGCAAACGATTATCCGACCAATTCATCCAGAGTATAGATCTTGGCCCTTTTTTCCTTTAATGCCCGAAGCCCTTTCTTGATCTCATCCATCAGGGCCGAGTCGGAACGGACCGCCATTGTCTCTTTCCAACTCTCATATTCGTCCGCGCTGACCAGCACGGCGGCCGCGCGGCCGTTCTTGGTGATGACGATCTCCTCGTCGGTGGCGCTGATTTTTTCGATCAGGCCGCTCAACTTCATCTTCGCCTCCGAGAGCGACAAGGTTTTCATAAAGATGATCTCCAATTTAGGTTGACTAGAATTAAGACCACATTAACACGGTCTGTCCCCCTTGTCAAAACGCCGCTATGCCTCATGAATTAAGATGAAGATCAGCAGACATGAAGAAGGAATCAACAAATGTCATTCTTGCCGTGGGACGGCACACTTCACCCCATCAAAGCGTCATTTCAAGCGTAAAGCTCCGGATCTTCCCGGTGTCCAGACGGGCCTTGTCTTCCACAACGAGCGTCCAGGTGCCCTTCGGGCTTTTTCCTTTCAGCGCAACCAGGCCGGGCGCATTGATCTCATCATAGGTCTTCTTGAGGTTGTCGGTTGCGCCCCCCTCCCGGTTGTGAAGCCGGATGGCGGAGACGCCGGTCGCCGTCGGCGGTTTGATGCTGACGATCAGATCGCCGATGTAAGTGTGCTCGATGTCGACCGTCACTTTGATCTTTTTCAGCGATCCGGTGTCGGCGACCGGCAGGTCGAGCCGGGCGGTCTGCAGATCCCGGATCGGGACGTCGCGCACCACCGTCCGGATGGCGACCGTGTCGGGCTGCGCCGGCATCGCCAGCTCCACCGCCTTTTTGGCGTTGACCCGCCCGTAGCCGTAGAGATGGCTGTGGCCGTTGGCGTCGTACTTCCCGCCGGAAGTGTCGATCCGATCACACGAGCGCTTGATCACATCCTTCACCTCATCCCAGCGGAGATTCGGGTTGCGCGCCAGGATCAGCGCGGCCACGCCGGCCACCCCCGGACAAGAGCTGGAGGTCCCGCCGAAGTCGTCGGTATAATGGCCCGCGGCGTCGCCGAGACTGGTGCTGCCATGATTGTAGCCGAGGGGGCCGGAGCGGTCGGTCGTCCAGATGCCGGGGGTGAGCGACGGGAAGACATTGCTGCTCGGAAAGGCGCACCAGACGGTGGGACCGAAATCGCTGTAAGGGGCTTTCTTTCCCTTGTCGTTGCAGGCGGCGACGGCGATTACTTTTTCGTAGCTGGCGTAGCCGTCGTTGTTGACGCTCTCGTTGCCGTTGCCGGCGGCGAAGCAGATCACGCACCCCTTTCCGTTTCGGCCGTTCTTGATTGCGAAATCCATCGCCAGGCGGGTGCTGTCGGGGAGCGGCACGACCTGATGGTGGTCCGGATCGTTCGGATTGGTGAAATCGCCGTCGGGCGGCCCCCAGCTGCACGAGATCACATCGGCGCTGTTCTGCGCCGCCCAGACGAAGGCGTCGGCCTCCGCCTGCGAGCCGAGATTGGAGGCGAAGCGGATCGGCATCAGCCGCGCCCTTGGCGCGACCCCCGAGGCGCCGAAGTTTCCATCGGCGCACGCCACCCCGGCGCAGGCGGTCCCGTGATTGTCGCCATTGCCCGGCCGCGGGTCGTTCGTCTTGCGGGTCACGTCGCGGGGGGCGACGATCTTGGCCGAGGAGCGGAACTCCTGATGATCGAGATCGACGCCGTCATCGATGACGGCGATGATCGTTCCGGTCCCGTCGCTCAACGGCCAGGCCGCTTCGACGTGGGCGTGTTGGTCGATCGTCTGGCCGCCGACGCTCGTCTTCTTCAAGTGCCACTGCGGCGCAAAGGCGGCGCGCTGGCGCGCCTCGCGGATCAATTCGGGATGGCAGAATTGGACGGATGATTCTTGTAACAGCGCCTCGGCGATGTCGAAGATCTTCAGTCCGGTCCCTTCGGGGGCGGCGACGAAATAGGCGTTGCGGGCATATTCGAGGACCCGCTTGATCTCCAGGCGGTGTTTTTTAATGATCTTCCGGCAGGCGGTGGCGCTTTCGTCGCCGTCGAACTTGACGAAGAAGTTTTCGGTATAAATGACCGGCCGGCCCGCCTTCGGATCGACGAGGACCCGCCCGGCAAATTCGATTTGCGGCTCGCGCTTCAACACCGCGCGGGCCCGGTCGCGCAGGCTCTTGGCGCGGCGCGTCGGCTTCGCGCGAAGAACATCGACCCCCGCCTCGCGAAAGCGGGCCGCCAGGTCGAAGTTGCCGAGAAGGGCGCGGGCCTCCGGTGAAACCGGTGCCACCTCGAAGGGCCGGGCGGCGAGCACCGGGGCGCGGTTGGTCGTGCGGACCACGAGATGCTCGTTGCTGGTCGTGAGAGAATATCGTTTGCCGGTCTTGCCACCATATCGGAACGAGTACATCGATCGACCTCCTTGTCGTCTGGGTTGTCTTTTGATTGCGCGGCGCGTATCCTCTATACTAAACCGATCAGGCCTCCAAATTCAAAAAGTAGGCGTTGGTAGTGACCCAATTCGATTCCTTTTAGGTGTCATTCCCGCGGAGGCGGGAATCCAGTGACCTAAATCTCTGGATCCCCGCTTTCGCGGGGATGACGTACTGTCGTATTCCTCTCCGTTGCAGGTGTCGAGATGGCGTCCGAGAAAAATCCCCTTTCCAAATTCCCCCAAGAGGTTCGAAGCGGCATACAACCGTCCTCTCCGGTCTATACCCGCTTGCCCGACCGCTACGCCGTCCACGGCCCCCGGCCGCCTTCCAAAGACGCCCTCCTCTCGATGGGCGAAGGAGAAGACCGCGTCGAGATATTCCGGGGTGAAGCGGAGCAGCAGAAAAATGCCCCCGGCCAGGTCGGGCCGGTCTATACCCTGCCACCGGGCGGCGCGCCCGCCGTTCCGACGGGGCGCGTCTTCATCCGCTTCAAAGAAGGAGCGCCGGTCGAAGATCGTCTCCAGGCAATCGAGCAGGCCGGTTACGAGGTCGTGCAGCGCCTAGAATACGCGCCACACGCGGCCTGGCTGCGGGCGCGTTCGGGAGAGATCGCCGACGCCCTGACCCGCATCCCTGCCTTGGAGCAGATCGCCGATGTTGAAAACGTCGAGCCGCAGATGTTGATGCAACGGGCCAACCGCTAGATATTATCGGAATACATTAAGGAGGGTCAACTAGAAAGAGGTGTTCGGATGAGTGAAGGGGTTTATCGTTTCTTCTTTGCGGTGACGAGTGCCGATCCCTGCATTGTCAACGATTCAACTTGAATCTCTTCGAAGCCTTCCCGCCGCATCGCTTTGGTCAGCTCCTCGATCCATCGCGTTTTTCGGATGACGACCGGCAGCTCATAGAGGGTCTCTTTCCACTCCGGCCAGCGCCAGCCGCCGATCGGGGGGAGGAGTTTGAAGTAGGCTTCGAAGGTCCATTGCAGGAAGCGATTCGTTGGGTAGGTGAAGTCATGAAAAACGAGGACGCCGCCGGGGGCGATCATTCGGGAGAGATTTGAAATCAGAAGATCGAGGTCGGCGTATTTGGGAAGGTATGATGTCACGCAGGCGTCGAACCGATCGTCGGAGACGAACGCTTCGGCGGGGCTATGGACGAAGGTGACATCGGCGCGGTTCGCTTCGGCTTTCTTCCGGGCGATGTCGAGATAACCCTTCGTCAGATCGACCCCGACGATCTGCGCGTTTGGAAATTTTTGGGCGATGGCGAAGCTGAGGATGCCGGTGCCGCAGGCGAGATCGAGGATCTTTCGGGAGGAGGGAGGGATTTTGGAGATGATTTTTTTCTTCCAGAGCCGGTCGATCCGGAAGGTCGTATGATCGACCACCTGATCGTAACTCGCCCCGGTCTTTTCGAAGAACTGTTCCGCCCAGGCGCGCTTTTCTTCCAGGCTCGGCGTGGCCAACGGTTAGCCCTTTAAGAGATCTTCCACGGTGTAGAGCGCTTCCACCTCAAAACCGAGACGCTCCAGATGCTCGCGTCCCCCCTCTTTCCGGTCGACCAGCGCGATCACCTTCACCACGTCGCATCCGGCCTCTTGAAGAATCCGGATCGTCCGCTCGGTCGCCCGCCCGCTGGTGAGGACGTCGTCGACCACGACCACTTTGGTCTCCCGGCCGACCCTTCCCTCGATGAAACCCTGGTTCCCGTACCCTTTCGACTCTTTCCGGATGATGAAGGCCGAGATGGGGGCGCCGCTTTCATAGCTGAGGACCGCGACGGCGGTGGCGATCGGATCGGCGCCGAGGGTCATCCCGCCGATGGCGTCGATCTCCAGATCGGCGATCCGGTCGAGAATCATCAGCCCGACCCAGGTCGCCCCTTCGGCGTCGAGCGTCACCTTCTTGCAATCGATATAGAAGTGACTCTTCCTTCCGGAGGAGAGGACGAACGTCGGCTCGGCGCTGTAGACGAAAGAGTCCCGAAGTTTTTTAAGAAGTTGCTGCCGTAAGGCGGCCCGTTCACGGTCATTCATTGTTTTCCATCATACAGACAAGCCGGTCTGAAAGCAACTTGCTTTTGGGATCGGAGGGGATCTAAAAGGAGGGAGGCGGGGATTTTCACAGAGGGAACAAAGAACCGTCCGAAAGCAACCGGCCGGAGAAGGACCGCTCCTTCCCGGCCGGTTGACCTCACGCCACCCTTCGGAATCGCTCTTCGCCGGTGCGTCCCTTTTCTTCCACGCCGACGCCATGTTTATAGACCAGCTCTCCTCCCAGCCATCCCTGCAAGCCGATCAAGAGAACGCCGACCAGATTCAAGATCACCACCCCCCAGGGCTGCTGATTCGCCGCGATGACTCCCCAATCACGAAGGAGAAGGTTGGCGAAATAAAGAATCGCCAGGGTGACTCCGATTCCCATATGGTATGTCGCGATCTGGCGGGCCTCGGTCTTGGGCGGCAGGGTGAGGTAGTCGAGAAAACCGGGGATGGCGGCGGCGACATTCCCGACCAATCCCCCCAGCATCGTCCAGTAGGCCATTCGAAACCAAAAGGGATCGCCGATCGACAAATAAACCAGGTCGAAAACGAACGAAATGATGTAAAGGCCGATCGGAAAGACGACCAGCATCGGGTGAATCGGATGGCCCATGATTTTTGCGCGAGCCGGCTGCATAAGCGCCTCCTGAACAAAGGGTTACTCTTTATAACGTAGCATCTGCGGCGGCGTAGCTTCAATGACCCGAAGAGGGGATGCGGCTACTCCTTTGGGATGATTCGCCCGATTTGACATCGTTCCGCTACGGTGACAGAATAGCCGAAATGATTTCCTCTAAAAATGTCCTCTCCAACCGAAACCGCCGACTTCTCCTCCTGACCCCCCCCTTTACCCAGCTGAACACCCCCTACCCGGCGACCGCCTATTTAACCGGGTTTCTCCGGTCGCGGGGGTATCCCGTCTTTCAGGCCGACCTCGGCATCGAGACGATCCTCGCCCTCTTTTCCCGGGCGGGGCTGACCCGCCTCTTCGAGGAGATCCGAGCAGTGGAAGAGCCTCACCCCGCGGTTGTCCGGAGCCTTCTTTTGAAAGAGCGTTATCTCGATACGATCGAGCCGGTCATTCAATTCCTTCAGGGAAATCAGCCCTCGCTGGCGACGCAGATTTGCAAGCGGCGGTTTCTTCCGGAGGGGCCCCGGTTCGCCGCGCTGGAGGAAGATCAATGGGCCTTCGGAAGCCTTGGAATCACCGACCGGGCGAAGCACCTCGCAAGCCTCTACCTCGACGATTTGGCCGATCTGATCCAGGGAACGGTGGCGCCCCACTTCGGCCTCAGCCGGTATGCAGAGCGGATCGCCACCTCGGCCGCCTCGTACGACCCGATCCACCAAGCGCTCAACGCGCCACCGGGACTGATCGATCAGATGCTCGAAGAGGTCCTCCTGCCCCATCTGGAGGAAGACCGGCCCGACCTCGTCGGGATCACGATCCCCTTTCCCGGAAATCTCTACGGCGCGCTTCGGGCGGCGGCCGCCGTCCGGAAATGGAATCCGCGGGTGAAGATCGCCCTCGGCGGCGGCTACGTCAATACCGAGCTGCGCGATCTGGCCGAGCCGCGCCTCTTCGACACGGTCGATTATGTCGCGCTCGACGCCGGCGAGCGTCCCCTCCTCTCTCTTCTGGAGTTTTTAGATCGCCGCCGGACGCCGGAGCGGCTCTGCCGGACGTTTCTTCGGATCGACGGGAAGGTCCGTTTTTTCAACGGCGCCCCGGAGGGGGATCTCCCCTTTGAGGAGATCGGCACCCCGACCTATGACGGCCTCCCGCTTCGCCGGTATATCTCGCTCGTCGAAATGCTCAACCCGATGCACCGCCTCTGGTCGGACGGACGCTGGAACAAGTTGACGGTGGCCCACGGCTGCTACTGGCGGAAGTGCTCTTTCTGCGATATCGGCCTCGACTACATCCGCCGCTACGAGCCGGCCCCGGCGACGCTGTTGGCCGATCGAATCGATGCCCTTCTAAAAGAAACCGGCGAGAGCGGGTTTCATTTTGTCGATGAAGCGGCCCCGCCGTCGCGCCTCGCCGATCTGGCGCTGGCGCTGCTCGATCGGGGACGGTCGATCTCCTGGTGGGGAAACATCCGGTTCGAAGAGGCCTTCACCCCCGATCTCTGCCGGCTGCTCGCCGCCTCCGGCTGCATCGCCGTGACCGGCGGGATGGAGGTCGCCTCCGACCGCCTCCTCGCCTTGATGGAAAAGGGGATCACCGTCGCTCAGGTGGCCCGCGTCGCCCATGCCTTCACCGAGGCCGGAATCCTCGTCCATGCTTATTTGATGTACGGCTTTCCGACCGAGACCGCCAAGGAGACGGTCGAGAGCCTGGAACGGGTGCGGCAGCTTTTTGCGGCGGGGGTCATTCAGTCGGCCTTCTGGCATCGGTTTACCGCCACGCGCCACAGCCCGGTGGGACTGAATCCGGACGCGTACGGCATCACGATCGCCGGACCGGCGCCCGGGCCTTTCGCCAACAATGATTTGATCCATCTCGATCCGGCCGGCTGCGATCCCGCCCCCTTCGGTCCGGGGCTGGCAAAGGCGATCTACAATTATATGCACGGCGTCGGATTGGAGACCGGTGTCCGGCGCTGGTTCGACTTTCCCACACCGAAGCCGAACGTTCCCGCCGATCTGATCGCGCAGGCGCTCGCCTCCCCTCCGTCCACCCGAGAAGATCTGGAGCGGCGGCTGGTTTGGCTCGGGGGGACACCGCTCTTCCGGCCGCTCCGGACCCAGAAAAGGGCCGGGCAGGTTTCCCTGATCTTTCCCGGATGGGAAGAAGACGCGGAGATTCGGCTTGATCCGCCGGTTGCCGGATGGTGCCGTGATCTCCTCGATCAATCCCGGCCCCGCGGAAGAAAGGGAGCCCCCTTCATCCGGCTTTCGGAGGCGGGGGAGCGGTATCCCGCTTCAGCTGGCCAATCCTTCTCAAAATTTCTGCAAAGCCGTCCCTGGCGGACCCTCCGCGCCGCCGGGCTCCTTCTCATTTAAGATCAGTTCTCCTTCTTCCGGATCATTAGACCCACCTCTTTAGGGTGATTGTTCCGGCCGGTTTCTTTTCATACGATGAAGGGATGATCCGGAATTGCATGAGGAGAAGAGATAATGAAGGCGACGGAACTGCTTCAGGAAGATCACGAGAAGATGCGAAACCTGCTTGAGAGGCTCCGATCGGCGCGGGACAAAGAAGAGCTTCTCCCGAAGGTGGAGAAGGAACTCAGGATTCACGCTCAGTTGGAGGAAGCGCTTTTCTACCCGGCCGTCAGGGAGGTGGACGGCGCCTGGGTTGATTCGGCGCTGGACGCGCACCAGCAGGTCGATGAATTGCTGGAGGATTTGATCGATGCCGTCGAAGAAGAAGAGGAATTTGAACAGAAGCTGAACGAATTGGAAGAGCATCTCAATGCGCATATCGACGAAGAAGAGGTCAGAATATTTCCCCAGATGGAAGAGCGATTGGAAGAGCAACTGAACGAACTCGGCTCCCAAATCGGCCAAATGCGGAGCGATCTCGAAGAGGAGTGGAGAGAAGCGGCCTGAGCGGGAAAATGATTATCGCCAGTCGCTTCTAGGGGAAAACCGCCTCGCTCTTTTGAATGGATCCTCGTCTCCAATCGGGTGATTGTTTTCCCTGTGCCCCTTTTCGTACGATGAGAACGGGCTTCAGAAATGAAAGGAGAGATCTTATGAAAGCAACGGAACTGCTCATCGAAGATCACAAAACCGTGAAAGACTTAATTCAGGAATTGAAATCCGCTAAAGACAAGGGAGATCTTCTCGTCAGGCTCGAGAATGAGATCCAATTGCATACCCAATCGGAGGAGCAGATTTTTTATCCTGCGATGAGGGAGTATGATAACGAACTGGTGGAGCACTCCATCGAGGAGCACCAGCAGGTCGATCAAATATTGACCGATCTGGTCGGCCTGACCGGGAAAGATTTCAAGAAGAAACTTTCCGAGCTGGAGAAGGCCCTCGATGATCATATCGAAGAAGAGGAGGGAAAGCTCTTTCCCGAGGCGGAGGAAAATCTCGGGGATCAGCTGAATCAACTCGGGGAGCAGATTGAGAATTTAAAGAGAGATCTCAGCGCCGGCGGAAGAATGGCCGCTTAAATCGGCTGAGAAATCGATAAAACGGCCGGAATCGCGCCGCGCGGTTCGGCCGTTTTTCATTTAACCGACGCGGAGGACCAGACGGCATCGAACTCCCCCCCGTCGAAGCCGACGGTGACCCGCTTTCCGTCGGTGACGATCGGCCGCTTGATCAATCTTCCATTCGACGCCAACATCCGGACGATCTCCCCCTCGGAAAACTGCTTAACCTTTTCCTTCATGTTCATTTCCCTGTATAATACCCCGCTCCGGTTGAGAAAATCGGTGTACGGACGCCCGCTCTTTTTGATCAGGTCGGCCAATTCTTTCGCCGACGGAGGATCGGTGGTGAGATCGATCTCCTTTAAGAGATGCCCCTGCGCCGTGAGATGTTTTTTGGCCTTGATACAGGTGCTGCATTTGGCGTAGTGATAAAAGGTCAGCATGATTCTCTCCTTCTGATCGGGGATGAGGAAGAGGACTATACCATAACGTTCCGGCAAAACCAAAGCGATTTGCTTGACTTCTGTTTTGAATCCGAGTTATTTTTACCTTCATGCGGTGGGGACTCTTCGGAATTCTTTTTTTCTTCATGCTGACCGGCTGCGCCGGGGTTCAAAAAGCAGATCGGGTCGATCCGGTAATCAGCCGGAAAGTCCCCGCGCGCCAACGGGTGGTGAAGACCGCCCATCATTTTCTGGGAACACCGTATCGCTTCGGCGGCGCGACCCCGGCGGAGGGGTTTGATTGCAGCGGGTATGTCGCCTATGTCTTCTCCCGGTCGGTCGGCCTGAGCCTTCCGCGCGTCACCGGCGCGCAAATTAAAAAAGGCCGGCCGGTCCCCGGCGGCCAGCTCCTGCCGGCCGATCTGGTCTTCTTCAGAATCAGCAGATGGCAGCCGCTTCATGTCGGGATTTATATAGGCGGGAACAAATTCATTCATGCTCCCAGCCGAGGCGGAGAGGTGAGGGTGGAGCGCCTCGATCATCCCTACTGGAAGCCGCGTTATCGGACGGCGCGCCGCCTCCTTCCCCCCTTTCCTGAAAAGGCGCAGGCGCGCCCGGCGACCTACTCCTTCGTGGATGGAGTATTCAGTGGCCCCTGAAAAACAATATTGGTTGATGAAGTCGGAGCCGAACACCTACTCCATCGATGATTTGAAGTGCGATCGGACGACCTACTGGTCGGGGGTTCGGAATTATCAGGCGCGAAATTTCATGCGGGATAAGATGCGGGTCGGCGACGGCGTCTTCTTCTATCACAGCAATGTCGAACCGGTCGGCATCGCCGGAATCGCCGAAGTCATTAAGACCGGTTATCCCGATCATACCGCCTGGGATCCGAAAAATAAATATTACGACCCCCAAAGTCTGTCGAGTCAGCCGGTTTGGTTCATGGTCGATCTTCGATTTAAAAAAGCATGCCGGGAGGTGATTACCCTAAAAAGGTTGAAGGAGATCCCGGCGTTGAAATCGATGATGGTTCTTCGAAAAGGAAACCGGCTCTCCATTACACCGGTGACTCCCGAAGAATGGGAGATCATCACGAGGCTGCCAGAATGGTCTTAGTGACGAGAATTAAAGGGGATTTTCCTCCCGCATCCTTCGGTATTTCTCCCCTTCGACTTGTTCCGACCTACTTTTTTCTTAGATAACTTTACCTCTTTCCTCCCCTTCTCGATTTTCTTTTTCAGTCGAGAAGGGGGAATTTGGCTTCCCCACGTTTGGATTCATCGGGTATAATAAAGCTTGAAATCATCCTGTATAGGAATAAACCTATGGCCCTGACAGACTTAGAAGCAAAAGAGATCGCCACCCTCGGACCCGATCCCCACAAGAAAACCATCTTGGCGGTGGATGACGATGCATCGGTCCTGCAGTCGTTGGAGATCATCCTCCAAGACAAATATCAGCTGATCAAGAAAGAGAAAGCAGACGATGCCCTTCGCATTGTCCAGGAAAGAAGGGATCTCGATCTGATCATCCTCGATTATCGCCTGGGAGAGACCGACGGCGTGACCCTCTACCGAAGGATCCGCCAGATCGACCGGGTGGTCCCGATCCTCTTTACCAGCGCATACGGCACCAAAGAGCTGCTGACGCAGTTGTTGGATGTGCGCGCCAACGGCTTTATCGACAAGCCGTGGAATCTCGATCAACTAGAACAAAAAATCGCCCGCCTCCTCAGCTCCGATCCCTTCGAGCGGGTGCACCGGAATCTGAAAATCGACTTCGATCATCTCTCGCTGAAAATGCGCCGCGCGGTGCAATACATCGATCGGCACTACAGCTCGCCGGAGCTTTCGCTGGAGGAGATCGGTCAAGCGGTTTCGCTTCATCCGAAATATCTTTCGGCCTCGTTTAAAAAAGAGTGCGGCGTCGGCTTTCACGATTACCTCACCGCCATCCGGATCGACCGCGCGATTCAGCTCCTCAAAGATCCGCATCGAACGATCAAAGAGATCAGTTGCGAGGTCGGTTTCTCAGAGCAAGGTTATTTCAGCAAAGTCTTTCTGAGCAAGATGGGGAAATCCCCCTCCGACTACCGCACACAATTCCAAACCAAATAGATCGCCTTCCGGCTTGCCCTCGGCACCGGTCTGTCTTATAATGACGAAACATGTGAGGCGTTAGGAGTAAGATTTAACTCTTTTGACTTGACCCCTAACGCCTCACCCTTTACGCCTCACGTCATTTTATCTTTAGACAGGAGATCTATGAGCCCATTGATCGAAGGACGCCTGCCGGGGCGGGTCCGGCCTGAGCTGTACCATCTTCGACTCACCGTTGTTCCCGAGGAGCGTCGGTTCGAAGGGGAGGTGACGATTGAAATTCAGGTGGCGGAGCCGACCGATGCCGTCACCCTCCATGCCTTGGAGCTGGAGGTTTCTCAGGCGACGGGGGGAAGAAGCGGCGCGTCTCTTCCGGCCCGCGTCTCCGCCGATTCTCCTTCCGAAACGATCACCCTCCATTTCCCCGAAGCGATCCCGGCCGGACCGGCCGCGTTGCAGCTTCGGTTTTCGGGCAAACTGAACCGGCAGCTTCGCGGCCTCTATGAAGCGCAGGCCGGCGGCGAGACCTACGCCTTCACGCAGTTCGAGGCGACCGACGCCCGCCGGATGTTTCCCTCTTTCGATGAGCCGGGGTTGAAGGCTCGGTTTCGCCTCACCGTCACGATTCCCGTACATCTGACCGCCCTCTCGAACATGCCGGTGGTTGATCAGAAGGCCGATGGAAAAATGAAGACGGTCGCCTTCGATGAAACGCCGGTCATGTCGACCTACCTTCTCGCCTTGGCGGTCGCGCGCCTGGAATCGAAGGAGATCGAGGTGGCCGGGACCCGCGTCGCCCTCTGGACGGTGCCAGGCCAGCTTCACCTCGGCGACTTTGCTCTGAAAGTGACCTCGGCGGTCCTTCCCCTCCTGAACGATTATTTCGATCTCCCCTACCCCTATCCCAAACTCGATCTCGTCAGCGTTCCCGACTTCGCCATGGGGGCGATGGAGAACTGGGGGGCGATCTTCTTCCGCGACTCCCGCCTTTTGCTCGATGAAACGCTCGCCTCGACCGGGACCCAGCGGGGGGTCGCCAATGTCATCACCCACGAAATCGTCCACCAATGGTTCGGCAACCTGGTGACGATGGAGTGGTGGGACGATCTCTGGCTGAATGAAGCGTTCGCCACCTGGCTGGCGGTGAAGATCGTCGATCAGTGGCGGCCGGAGTGGAACTCCTGGGTGGAGTTTCAGCAGGAGAAGCAGATTCCCCTCGGTGTCGACGCGTTGCAGAGCACCCGGCCGATTCAGGCGAAGGTGACCAGCGCGGCGCAAATCGAAGAGATGTTCGACGCGTTGACCTACGAGAAGGGGGCCGCCTGTCTTCGGATGATCGAGCAGTTCTTGGGAGAAGAGGCCTTCAGAAAAGGGATTCGCGACTATATGAAGGCGCACCAGTACAAAAACACCGTCTCGTCCGATCTTTGGACCGCCTTGGAAGCGGCCTCCGGCCAGCCGGTTTCGGCGATCGCCAAAGATTGGTTTACCCAACCGGGCTTCCCCCTTATTTCCCTGGAGGCCTCCGAGAGCCAGTTCCGGAATCTTACGGTCGAGCAGCGGCGGTTCTTCGCGGCCGGCCGCGCCGTCGGCGAGGCTTCCCCGCTCCTCTGGTCGGTCCCTTTTACGTTGAAATACGAAGATGACACCGGTCTTCAGACCCACCGGGTGCTTCTCAAGAACCGGGTCACCCCGGTCCCCCTTCCCGGAAATGGGGCGGTCCGCTGGGTCTACGGGAATGCAGAGGAGAGGGGCTTTTTCCGGACCGAATACAACCGTCCCCTCCGAGACGCCCTTCAGCCGATCGCGACGACGGCCCTCTCCGCCCCGGAGCGGATTGGATTTTTGAATCATCTCTGGGCCCTGAGCGTCAGCGGCGATCTCTCGATCGTGACCTTCATGGAGATGCTCGTCCGGTTCAAGGGGGATGCAACCCGTGTCGTGGTCGAGGCGGCGGCGGGATACTTCGAGACCCTTTCGAATCAGCTGGTGATGCCGAAGGATCGGCCGAAGTTTCAGGCGCTCGTGAAGGAGTTCTTCGAGCCGGTCTGGAAAGAGGTCGGCTGGGACCCGGCGCCCGGGGAGGATGATGAGCGGCGGCTCACCCGCGCCGCCGCCCTCTGGGCGATGGGGGCGCTGGCGCAGGATGAAGAGATCCTCTCGGAGCTCCCCCGGCGGTGGACACGGTATCAGGCGAAGCCGACCTCGATCGATCCGACCCTGACCACGCCGCTTGTTCGTCTGACCGCCCGGACCGACGGCGGCTCCGGATTCGACCGCTTCGTCCAGAAATTCAAAACCGCCGCGACCCCCGAAGATCGCGACCGGTACCTCTTGGCGCTGGCCGATTTTGCCAAGCCCGATCTGGCCCGGAAGCTCTTGGAGTTTTCTCTCTCGGAAGAGGTCCGCTCGCAGGACGTCTGGAAGCCGGTTCGGTATCTGCTCGCCAACCCGACGGCGCAGGAGGAGGCGTGGAATTTCATCAAAGCCCGCTGGCAGCCGCTGCGCCAGAAGGGGGGGAGCGTCGGCGCCATGCGGATTATCCAGGGAACCCGCGCCTTGTGGCGTGACGCGTGGTACCAGGAGATCCACGCTTTCTTCAGCGACCCGGCCAACCGGGTCGCCGCCGCCGAACGGGCGCTGGCGCAGACGCTGGAGTTCATGCAGATCGGCATCCGCTTCAAAGAGCGCCAGCTAATCCCCCTCTCCCGCTGGCTTCAGGAGCGTGGGAGTGGGACCAAGCCGCTGATCCGGCAGTTTTAATGGCTGAAAATCTTGCAGACCTCTTTCAGCGGTGATTTTGTCTACGCCACTGTATGTGCTTTGAACAATGTCGTTGCTTCGCTTCCACTCAGAAGCAAAAGGTGGCTTCCCTTCGATGCACAACACCCCTCCATCGGGCGATTCTTCTCTACTCCTTTTGGAAGAATTGCCAACCCCCGAATAAAATGTCTAAGCTGAGTTATAGATGGACCTTATTGCAGCGGTCGCTTTCGGCTGAGTTAGACCTTGTCTCTCTGCCGGAGCATGAGAGGCCATCTAATAGACATACACATGGAGGAGATCATGATTCAAAATCAAAATCGTTACCTTAATCCGTTGAAGTGGATAGGGGGTTTCTTCTCTCTTTTCCTGTTGGCGGCATGCGCTACCGAGAATGTCCGGGTCGAAGAAGTTGCCGAGAAACCGGGAGATCACATTGGAGAACAGGTAAAGCTCCAGGGGGAGATTGAAGAGTCCTATGGAAATAGGGCGTTTACGATTGAAGATAATGGAGGAGAATCAATTTTCGTGATTGCGGAGCATCCCCTTTCAGTGACACAAGATCTGAAAGGAAAAAACGTGGAGGTGACCGGGACGGTCCGGCGATTCGACCGCAGCGAGATTGAGCGGGATCTTGAGACCGAATTCGATTCGGAGGTGACAGAAAACATTGAAGAAGGAGACCCGGTGATTGTCGCCAGAGAGGTGATCGGGGATGAAGAGGAATTCGAAGGAATGGGCGGAGGCCGCAATCTTGTCGACGAACCGGGTTTGGACAATGAGTTCATGGACCCAAAGAATGAACTCTTTGTGCCGAACACCGATGAAGAACCGAGTCGGTAGATCCGTTTGTAAATGACGTCTTATCCGCAGGCATCAGTCAGTGCCCGCCGGCGGCCGTCCGATATTGTAGGGCGAACCGCCGGCGGGCAAAGGTTTTTTCAATGGGTTAACGATCTATCCCAGGTGATTCTGATCGGAGAGCCCTGTTTTTTACCGACGTATTTACACTTCGAGCGCACCCCCAGTCCCCTCATTGTTTAAGGTGGCATTTTCCCTCAAAAAGGAGTAAAATGAACCAAACTTTTTGAGAAAGGGTGCAATGAGTACAACGAAAAAATATCAGGTTGGAGAAGAGATCACTTCGGTTTGCACGAAGTGTAAGCTTCCCCTCGACCATACAATTGCAGCGATGGTGGGAGAGCGGGTTGCCAAGGTGCAGTGTAAGACGTGCGGCGGGCTCCATCGGTATGTCAATCCTGCGGCGGGAGAGTCCCCCGCCCGAAAGGCCGCAAAACAGACCAAGCTGGAGCATGCTTGGGAACAGTTGGTCCAGTCATCCTCATCAAAAAAGAAGCAGCCGTATACCTTTGCCGGTCCCTTCAAGCAGAATGATTTAATCGATCATGCCCAGTTTGGCCTTGGGGTGGTGACCCAGCGTCTTTCGTGGGACAAGATTCAGGTTACCTTTAAGGAAGGGGAGAAAATTCTCCTTTCAAAGCGAAAGGTGCAATAGAATCGCGAAAATTTGGAAGGCGACTTGCCCCTTCCCGCTCTTGTTATCTCATGTCTAATCGCGTTTCTCGCCTGAAGATCTCCATCACCGTTTGTATTGTATCGGCTTCGTCGGCCGGCTTGTCCGGCCGATAACGCTTGACCCGCGCAAAACGGAGGGCCATCCCGGCCGGATAACGGGGCGACGCCTGTACATCGGAAAAGGCAACCTCCACCACCAGTTCGGGCCGGAGATAAACCGTCCAAGCATCCCGTGCCGTCTCCATCGCGAGAAACTTCTCCGTCTGCCATTGAAGCATTTCGTCCGTGAGTCCTTTAAAGGTCTTTCCCAACATAATGAATTGACCGCTCTCCGGATCCCGCGCCCCCAAATGAAGATTGGAGAGCCATCCCGACCGGCGGCCGTTTCCCCACTCCGCCGCCAGGACCACCAAGTCAAGGGTCTTGGCCGTCTTCAACTTCAGCCAATACGATCCGCGCTGTCCGGCGGTGTAGGGGGCCGCAAGCCCCTTCGCCATCAATCCTTCATGACCCGCCTCCAGCGCTCGCCGCTGAAACCGCGCGGCCTCCTCTCGATCGGCTGTGATGATTTGCGGAATCAGCGCGTCAGGCGGGATGACTTCAGAGAGGTTCTCGAATCGCTTCCGATAAGGAAGAGATAAAAGCGAGCGTCCTTCCCGGTAGAGACAATCAAAAAAGAAGGAGGTCAGCGGGATCTCCCGCCGCATCGCCTCGATATTCTTCATCCGGCCGAACCGCCGCATCGTCGTCTGAAACGGCTGAGGCGTTCCGTCGGGCCGAAGTGCGATCGCCTCCCCCTCCAGAATGATCTCCGCCACCGGTAAGGCTCGGGTCCACTCCACAATCTCCGGGAGGCGGTCGGTCACCTCCTGAAGCTGGCGGGTGAAGATCTTAACCGCCTCGCCCCCTTTGTGAACCTGAATCCGCGCCCCATCCAGTTTGAACTCAAACCCCGCTTCACTCAATCGTTCGATCGCCTCATCGACCGTGTCGGCGGTCTGGGCGAGCATCGGAGCCACCGGGGAAAAGAGGCGAAGTGAGAATCGCCCCAATCCGACACCCCCCTCTTCCAGGGCAACCCGCGCCACCTCGCCGATGTTCCCGGAAAACATCATCGCCTGTCGGACCTCGGGGGCCGGAAGAGCGGCCGCTTTGGCGATCGCTTCCAAGACCAGTCCTTCAAGCGCCCCCTGGCGAAGTTCTCCCATCAACAGCTGCGCCAGAAAGCGGCGCTCGTCGGGATCGGCTTGTTGAAGAAGTCGTTGGAGCGCGGCCATCTTCCGTCCGGCCGAACCGGCGCCGCGCTCTTCAGCCATCTTCTGGAAGCAAGCGTCCACCTCCTGAAGTGTCAGAGACGAATGCGGCACGCTCTCGATAGAGAGCGTTGTCCCAATCAACCGTCCGCCGATTCCAATCTTTCCTTGAGGAAGGGTGCCGGTGAGATAGGATGCGCAGAGGGCCGTTTCCGGTCCCGCCGTCCGTTTAAAAAAATCGGCGATCAGGGTGATCTTCTCGTTCTTACGCGTCGTTTCCCGAACCCGGGCGGTCAACTGAACCAGATCGTGAAGATGCATCCGGCCATTATACAACGGAACCGGATCGGGACAAAAGAAACGGTTCTACTTCTTTTCGGGGAATTGCCCTCACCCTGCTCGAGCGGCTAACCTAAAAATTAAACCGATAGATAAAAGAGCGCGCCATGGAAAAGAACCCGAACCAACGGTCGCGTCGTCCGCCGGAAAAGGAGAAAAAATGGAGGGCGCTTCAGGAAATCGCCCAGCCGCTCGGCGGGCCGGAGCGCCTTGATCCCCTCCTGGATCGGATCGGAGAGGCCAAGTACGTCCTGCTTGGAGAGGCTTCGCATGGCACCTCCGAGTATTACACCTGGCGGGATCAGATCAGCGAGCGGCTGATCCGGGAAAAGGGATTCTCCTTCATTGCGGTGGAGGGAGACTGGCCCGACTGCTACGAGGTCAATCGATATGTGAAAGGGAGGCCGAACGCGGGAGAGAGCGCGGAAGAGGTACTGAAGAAATTCAATCGCTGGCCGACCTGGATGTGGGCCAACGAAGAGGTCGAGGCATTTGCCGAATGGCTCCATCGATTCAATCAAGCCCTTTCGGAAGAAAACCGGGTTGGTTTTTACGGTCTGGATGTCTACAGCCTCTGGGATTCGATGCATGCTGTGGTCGAGTACTTGAGCCGGATCGATCCGGAAGCGGCCCGGGCGGCCAAGCAAGCGTATCGTTGTTTTGAGCCGTACGGGGGAGATGCACAAGAGTATGCCCGGGCGACCGCATTCGTCCCCGCTTCGTGCGAAACCGAGGTGATTCAGATCTTGACGATGCTCCGGCGGAAAATACGGGAGTTCCCGAACGACCGGGAAGCGCTGTTCAGCGCAGAGCAGAATGCGCTTATCGTCCGGAATGCGGAGCGTTACTACCGGACGATGGTGCGCGGCGGGGCGGCTTCCTGGAACATCCGAGATTGTCACATGACCGACACGCTCGATCGTCTGATGCAGTTTCACGGGCCTTCGGCGAAGGCGATCGTCTGGGAACACAACACCCATATCGGGGATGCCCGCGCGACCAATATGGCCGAGGCGGGAATGATCAATGTCGGCCAGCTCGTGCGCGAGCGGCACGGGGAAGAGAATGCCGTTCTGGTCGGCTTCGGGTCGTACCGGGGGAGTGTCGTCGCCGCGGTGGAGTGGGAGGCGCCGATGGAGATCATGCCGGTGCCGCCGGCGCGCCAGGGGAGCTGGGAAGAGAGGCTTCATCGGGATTCGACGGAGGACCGGATTTTCATTTTCAATCAGCTCGATCAACGACCCGACCAGGAGCGATATCGGCCCGTGGACCATCGCGCGATTGGTGTCGTCTACCATCCCGATCTGGAGCGGTATGGAAATTATGTGCCGTCGATGATGCTGCGCCGCTACGATGCTTTTATCTATCTCGATGAAACGGGGGCGCTCCATCCGTACTACATCGAGCCAAGGGAGCAGCGGGAGCCGCCGGAGACTTATCCGTCGGCTGCGTAGCAAGGAGTTAGGCAAACAGGTTTTGGCTCACGAGGGTTAAGGATCACCGCCGCCGCGCCTTGTCCCGATGGTCTTGGATGAAGATATTGATCAGCAGCCAGGACCCCCCTCCGGCGGCCGCCAAAAAACAGAGCATCGCCAGGCCGGGATACCCCAAGATGCGGAAAGAGGTCTCCACCCGCATCAGCAGGGCCGCGCCGACGATCAAGGCGGCCAGGATCAAACCGGCTGTAATCCGGTTGGCCACCTTCTGGAAGCCGGCCAGGTAGAGCTCGGTTTCCATCGGCCGGATTTTCACCTCCAGCTCGGAATGCACCAGGGCATCCAGGATGCGGTTTAGCCTTGTCGGCAGGTTTCCGACGAAATCTTTCATCTCCAGGAGGGAACCCCACATCTGTCCGGGGGAGAGGCTCTTCCATCCCCGCTGCTCCATGATCCCGCTGACATGGCGGCGGACCGCGTCGGTCGGATTGAAGGAGGGTTGCAGCGTCCTTCCAACTTGGTCGAGTTGAAGCAGCGTTTTTCCAAGCAAGGTCAGATCGGGGGGGACTTTCAGCCCATGCTCCACCGCATGGCGGACCAAGCCTAAGATCGCCTTCCCGACGTCGATCTCCTGAAGGGGAGCGTCCTTCTGCTCGATGATCAACTCGGAAATCTTCCGTCGAAATTCCATCTCCTGGAAAGAGTCCCGTTTTTCACTGATCCGGATGAGGATATCCGCCGCGCTTTCCGTCTCCCCTTCGCTGATCGCAAGGAGCAGCTTCAGCAGATGCTCCTGTGTGGAGGAGGCAACGCGCCCGACCATCCCAAGATCGAGCAAAGCGATCCGCCGATCATCGGTGACGTAGATGTTCCCTGGGTGCGGATCGGCATGGAAGAGACCGTCGACTAGAATCTGCTTCAGGTACGCATGAAAAAGATCATCGGCCAGTTTCGCTCCATCGACCTCCAGGCTGACCAACGGTCCGAGTGACGTGATCTTTTTCCCGGAGACATATTCCATCGTCAAAACCCGCGAGGTTGTATAATCGTCGATCGGAAGGGGGACCTGAATCTGTACAAATTCACGCAGGTTGTTTGCCAGCGCTGCGAGCTGTGCCGCCTCCTTCCGATAGTCGAGCTCACGCAGAAGGCTCTTTCTCATCTCATCGAAGAGTTTCACAAATTGATAACGCTTTCCCACCTCGGTATGGGCCTCAAGAAAGGCGGCGATCTCCTCCAGCACCTCCATGTCTTCCAGAATCTGAGAACGGATGCCGGGACGCTGTACTTTTACGACGACCGGTCGTCCTTCACGAAGGGCGGCGAGGTGGACCTGACCGAGTGAGGCGGCCGCAAGCGGCTCCGGGTTGAAGTAAGAAAATCCCTTTGAGAGCCGCACGCCGAGCTCTTCCTGGATAATCTTTTCCACCTCTTCGTAGGAGAACGGCTTGACCTCTTCGTGCAGACGGGAGAGAGCTTGAAGGTAAGGTAGCGGCAGAAGATCGGCCCGGCTGGCAAGGAGCTGGCCCAGCTTCACAAAGGTCGGTCCCATCCGCTCCAGGTCGTCGGTGAGCCGCTCCGGCTCGTTTCCGACGGCCAACAGCGGTTCCTCCTCGGAGAGGATCTCGTCAAACTCGGTATTCTTGAATAAGTGGCTGTTTCCGTACCTGAAGAAGAGAAGAGCGATATCTTTGTAACGCTTGAGATGTTGGGGCTTGAGTGAGAGCTTCATGGGTTTTTTCCTCGTTAAACGGTGGAAGATTCGCATCGATTGATCGCGCATCCGCCATGACTCTAAGATCCTGATCTATTATAGACCGTTTGGGTGCTCCGTTGGAACGGTCGAGATTGTGCCGGAACGGGAGATTATGAGGAATAATCCTTTTGAAGCATTGAAAGCGGCAAGGCGAACAGCTACGATCGACTCAAGAAGAGAAGACAGGAGGAAACATGAGGACTCGAGTGCTGATCGATTTAACGCATGTCTATGATGAAGAGGGAGGGGTTGAAGAGATCGGTGCCGATCCGAATGTTTATTCGGATGAGGCGCCGCCGTCCGGAGAGCCGCCTCCCTTTCCGACCTTCTTACCAGGGTATGCGGTGGAGATTCCGGAAAAAATGAGGAGAGACGCCGTCGAATTCGAGCCGGCGGTCCGGGATGACGACGCCGCGCCGGATGGGAATGCGCGGCTCACCGATCGGATCCCGGCCAATCGGGAATTCTTGCGGTTTCTTTTGGAGCAGGACGCAGAGATCTATGCCGATGGATTTGAGGTCGACTACTTGGAAACCGCCGAGACAGTCGGGTTTGAACCGAAGGGGCCCTGGACCGGATACAAATCTCGCAATCTCGCCTTCTTCCTAAATGAGAAAGACGCCCGCGGATATGAAGAGGCGCTCCGGCGCTACCAAGCGCCGGAGCCGGAAACAGGAAAAGCTGCATAGCCGGATCGATTAAGAAAGCTTTGATTTACGCCGCCGGACCTTGATATGATTTTCTTCGAGGCGGGATCGATCATGTCGGCAGACGAGGAAGCTTATCTCGATGAACTCTTGGGCCGTACGCGTTGCGCGCGCTGCGGTCAAATTTTGCGTGGAGAGGTCGAGTGCCCCTTCTGTAGCCTTTTTCCGGAACCGGTCCGAGCGCAGCGGACTCCCAAATGGGTTTATCTGACCGCTTGCTTCCTGACTTCCCCCGTAAGCCTCCCCTTCTTGTACGCCACTCGCCGGTTGACCCCCAAGGAGAAACTCGTGGCCGGATCGGGTGCATTCCTTTGGCCTTTTCTATTTTGGATCCTGTAGAGAACGTGAGTTACAAAAGTGAACAGAATGGTCGTTTCATTATGGAACAATTTGTCTCTTTCGGAGCAGGATGTATTTCATAATATGTTGATATAATTAAATTTTTAATAATGGCACCCCATTTGCTCTATAAGAGGGCAGGTTAGATATTAAAGGTTCTCAAAGGAGGGCGCCATGTTTCAAGAATACATCGTTTATGGACTCGAGGGACTTGCCGGTTTCGCATTGATCAACATGCTTTTGCTTGGGATCTACACCGCTTTGCACCTACCCTGGGCCAATGATTTCAAGACGATTACGGTGGAATGGATCAATTTCGTCCGCCGAGGGGTGCCTGTCCCGGCCGATTCACCCAAGTTTGAAAAGCGGCTACCGGGTGAGGAAATGATTGCTCCTCTAAGATTTCTTCCAGAAGCGTCTACTTTTGAAACGGAAACATATGTAGGCTCGTCCTTTGTTCGGTCTTAAGGGACGATCGCCCACCGAACGGGTCAGCCGACCCCCCTTGACCCCGCCCCGAGGTCTCCTCGCGGTCGGGGTTTTCTTTTTGGAAGATGCTGGATCATCCAAGCGTCTGATCCGTTTGAACGGTTCTCTCTTATTCTCCTCGCATCAAAAAGGAAAGCGGTTTATCGCCGGCCTCTTTTGAAGCGAACGCAAGCGGATCCATAGCCCGAGCTGCACAAGACGGCTGTAGAGACCCACCACCAGAAAAGCGAGTGAAAAAATGTCCGGGGGTTTTGGCGTCGAAAGATGGTATTGAACCTTTTCAAGGATTTCCTGCGGTGTGAAGGGTTTGATGATGTACTCTCTTACCCGCAGAGTAATCGCTTGTGTTTTGGAGGAGGTATCGCCTTTCGCGCTGAGGAAAAAAATAATCGTATCCCGCAATGCCGGATCGTCCCGAATGCGCCGGCAGACCTCGAATCCATCCATTTTCGGCAACATTAAATCCAAGAGAATCAAGGCGGGACGCTTCTCGGTGGCCATATGAAGGGCTTCTACCCCGTCTCTCGCAACTGAAACGGCATATCCCCCTTTTTTTAAGATCGCCGTGAGAATCGTAACCGCATCGGAATTGTCATCGACAATAAGGATCTTCTCTCCTGCCATCGCTTGTTCTCCTTTCACATTGCTGGTATCGATGTGATCTGATTATAGGCGGCCGCCATACAGGGATGCAATTCACCAAATCGGATTAATACCCGAAGGTCCGGTAGCGTCGGATCCGTTCGCCATCGTCCGGATAGGTCCCTCGTCTCCCTCTTACTGGAAAAACTCCCATTTTTCTTAATCGCTATTTAACCAAACTTGTTTTAAACTATCGTTTCCGACCCTGCGAATTCTTTCTCTCCTATCCGCGCGATCCGAGTGTTTTTCGCCCCTTTCTTTAGCGATGGAGATCCGCGATGAAAAATCGTCCAACCAAATCATCCGATAAGCGGTCCCAAGAAAAACTTCAAGGTAAAAACAAAACATCAAAACGATCGACTCCGGATAAAATGGCGCGTTTACTCCAGGAGCTGCAGGCCCACCACATTGAACTGGAGATGCAGAACGAGGCGCTTCTGGAAGCCCAGGCGATGCTGGAGGAGTCTCGAAATCGATATTCGGATCTTTATGACTTCGCTCCCCTCGGCTACTTTACATTCGACTGCAACGGTCTCATCCTCGGAGTCAATTTGACCGGCGCGGACCAGTTGGGAATGGAGCGGCAGCAGATCGTTGAAAAACCTTTTACCCTTTACGTTGCGCAAGAAGATCAACCCCATTTTCGGGATCATCTCGCCGCGGTTTTCCACGGCGGCGGCCGACGGCACTGTGAAATAAAAATGAACGGGAGGAACACTTCGTATTACGTCCAACTGGAAAGCCTTCTTGTCGAAGAGGAGGGGGGCGACCGGCGCTGCCGGACGGCGATGACCGATATCACCCCTCGGAAAAGGGCCGAAGAAGAGACGAAAAAAATAAATGAGTTGCTGGAGAGCCGGATTCTCCAACGGACCATTGAGCTGAAAACCGCCAATCAGGTACTTCAAAATGAAGTCATCGAACGGAAGAAGGCCGAACAGGCGCTGGCGCGGCAGGCGAATCTCGATGCGTTGACGGGACTCTACAACCGCCGTTATTTTGATCTTCGCGCAGACGAGGAGATCGCGCGGGCTGATCGGAAGGGGAGTTGTCTCGCGATTCTCCTTTGCGATTTGGATCATTTTAAATCGATCAACGACACCCTCGGCCATCAGACCGGAGATCGGGTCTTAAAGTCGGTGGCGCAGAGCATTCAGGAGTGCATCCGAGAGATCGATCTGGTCTTTCGGTGGGGGGGGGATGAGATCGCCGTCCTCCTGATCGACACCTCTCGGGAAGGGGTCCTCATTACTGCGGAGCGGATTCGGAGCGCGGTGAAAAAACTAGGTGAAGAGGCTCAGCTTCCCCTCGATATCAGCGTCGGGGTGGCCTTTTACCCGGAACACGGCGTCACGATCGATGGGTTGATCAGCCTGGCGGACCGATCGCTCTATATCGCCAAACAAGGGGACGATAAGATTCACATCGGGGCGGAGGAGTATCTCCTTGATGAGCGGAGTATCAAGGTGGTCTTTCAGCCGGTCGTCGATCTTCGCTCAGGCCGGTCGATCGGATACGAAGCGCTGACGCGGGATCCGCAAGGAAAGCTGACGGCCCCGGAGCTCTTTCAGCGATATCAGGCGATCGGTCAGCTAAACGAATTGAAGCGGCTCTGCTTCTCCTCCCAGCTGAACGAGGCGCAGCGGCTCGGCTTGCAGGGAGCGAGGCTCTTCCTGAATGTCGATTTCCATCTTTTGCATCAGATCGAATTAATGCAAAAACCGGAAGGAATCGATGTGATTTTGGAAATTTCGGAGACGGAGGCGCTGCATAGCCATCATGTCGAGAGTTACCTCGCGCTCGCCGAAAAATGGCGCGCGCAGGGGTTCCAACTCGCCATCGACGATTTCGGGGCGGGGTTCGTCTCCTTCCCCTTCATCGCACAGTTGGTTCCGGAGTATATCAAGATCGATCGCTCGACCCTGCTTCAGGCGGTCTCCTCCCTGAAATTCCGAAAGTTTTTAAAGGACCTGGTCTTCGCACTGCAAAATTATACGACCCGGGGGATTGTTGCGGAAGGGATCGAGACCGAACAAGAGCTGGCGGTCGTCCGGGAGATCGGGGTCGATCTCGGCCAGGGATTTCTGTTCGGCCGGCCGGAGCTGTTGATACCCGCCTGAAAATTCAAATCGATCCGCCGGACAGGGGTCTCATCCGACCGCTTTAGAATGTCTCCCTAACGTGGCGGTCCTCTTCTCCTTTCCGATTCGACCTGGAAAAACTCCCCATTTTCTTAATCGCTATTTGGGATAATTCGTTTTAAAGTATCGGTTTCAACCCCATGAATCCTCTCTCCGCTTCTCCCATTCGATCTGATCACGTTCTCATCTAAATTGTATACCGGGATATGCTGGAAAAGTTTTTGTCTCTTTAACCTGGAGATAATAATGAACAGGCGTCAAACCAAATTGCCCGCCCATGAAAAGTTAAACGGAAAAAACAAAATGCTGAAACGATTGGCTCAGGGAAAAATGGCACGTCTGCTTGAAGAGTTAAAGACGCAACAGGCCAAACTGGAAATGCAAAATGAGGAGCTACGGGAAACCCAGGCCAGGCTTGAAAAATTCGGCAACCGGTATTCGAATCTTTATCACGGCGCCCCGGTCGGCGATTTTATCTTCGATTGCGACGGCGCCATTCTGGAGGTCAATCCCGCCGGCGCGGAACAGTTGGGGGGGGAGCGGCATCAGATCATTGATCAGCCCTTTACCCGCTATCTTTCTCAAGAAGACCAAATCCGCTTTCGCACCCATCTTGCGGCGGTTTTTCAAGACGGCCGCCGCCGTCGCTGTGAAATCAAAATAAAAAGAGGGGACCGCCTCTTCGATGCCCAGATGGAGAGTCTCTTGGTCGAAGGGGAGCGGGGCACACGACACTGTCGGACGGTGATGATCGATATCACCTCACGAAAGAAAGCCGAGGAAGAGATCAAGAGATTGAATAAATCTCTGGAGAGTCAAATTCTGCTTCAAACGGCCGAGCTGAGAGCAACGAATCAAGCGCTTGAAAACGAAATCATGGAGCGGATGAAGGCAGAGCAGACAGTGGCGCTGAAGGGAAATGTAGACGCGACGACCGGACTTTACAGCCGCCGCTACTTTGATCTTCGTGCGGACGAAGAAATCGCGCGGGTCGACCGAAAGGGGGGGTGTTTTGCAATCCTCCTCTGCGATTTGAACTATTTTAAAGCGGTCACCCACACACTCGGCCATCAAACCGGGGACCGGGTCTTAAAGGCGTTGGCTCGGAAAATCGTGGAGAGCACGCGAGAGAGCGATCTTGTCTTTCGCTGGAGGGGAGATCAAATCGCCGTCCTCCTGACGGAGACCTCCCGGGAAGGGGTCGTCCTCGCCGCGGAGCGGATTCGGAGAGCGGTGGCAAACGTCAGTGAAGAGACGCAGGTTCTCCTGCATATCCATATCGGAGCGGCGCTCTACCCCGAGCACGGTTTTACGATTGATGCGTTGATCGACCTGGCGAACCGCTCCCTCTCCCTCGCCAAACAGGGGAGAGAAAAGATTCACATCGGCAATGGGAAACATCGACTCAATGAGCGGGATATCGGAATGGTTTTTCAGCCGGTGATCGATCTTCGCTCCAGCCGGCCGATCGGTTACGAGGCGCTCACGCGGGATCCTTTGGGGAAGCTGACCGTGCCGCAGCTCTTTAAGCGTTACGAAGTGATCGGCCAACTCGGTGAGTTAAAGCGGCTCTGCTTCCGCTCCCAGCTCAATGAGGCGCAAAAGCCCGCCTTCCAGGGAGGACGGCTTTTTCTGAACGTCGATTTCCAGCTTCTCGATCAGATCGAATTGATCCGGAAGCCGGAAGGGATCGACGTGGTTTTGGAGATCTCGGAGGCGGAAGCATGCCGTCACCGGCATATCGAGCGGTATCTTACGCTCGTCGAAAAGTGGCGCGAACAGGGGTTCCAGGTCGCCATCGATGATTTCGGAGCGGGCGCGGGCTCTTTCCCCTTTGTCGGGAAGTTGATTCCGGATTATATCAAGATCGACCGCTCCACCCTGCTCCAGGCGGTCTCTTCTCCGAAGCTCCGCGATTTTTTAAACGATCTGGTTTTTATCTTGCGCAATTACACCACGCGGGGGATGATTGCGGAGGGGATTGAGACCGAACAGGAATTGACCCTCGTCCGGGAGATGGGGATCGATCTCGGCCAGGGCTTTTTATTCGGCCGCCCGGAGGCGCTGATGTCGGCCTGAAACGTTTAAGTCGTTGTCACGCCGGGAAGGGCTACTGGGTCCGAACGACGATGAGCTGATCGGTTCCCGACTCCGCCCCCCAGATCTCGCCGGGCCGGCCGAGCATCTGCCGGACCGCGGCGCCGGCGCTCGGAATGGGGATCACTTCAAACGTCTCCTTCGCCGGATCGAAGCGCATGAACGCGTTCGCGCTGAAATCGCTCACCCAGACCTGATCTTTCTCATCGACGAAGATCGAATAAATTTTCGGACTCTCGCCGGGGGCGTGCCACTCCTTCCATTGATTTTTCGCCGGATCGTACATTCCCACCTTCCCGGCGTTCCATTCGCTGATCCAGAGCCGCCCGAGGGAGTCGGACCAGACCCGCCGCGCTCCCTGATCGGGCGTCGGCGGCGCAATCACCGTCGCCTTCCCGGTTTTCGGATCGATCTTCGCGAGATAACTCCCGGCGAGCGAGACGTAGTAGACGCTGCCGTCGGGCGCGGTCGCAATGCCGTACGGTCCCCGTCCCTTCGGCGCGTCGAAAACTTCCATCCGCCCCGACGTCGGCTCAAGACATCCGTAAATGCCGTTCTGGCCGGTGAACCAGAGGATCCCCTGGCGGTCGAACGTCGCGGTGTTGAGATTGGCGTTGCTTCTCCCCGGCGGGAGGGGAAAGCTCTTAACGGCGTGGGTGGCCGGATCGACCCGAACAATGGCATTCAGGCCGCTGTCGGTGATCCAGGGAGCGCCGTCGGGGCCGACGATCACCCCGTGCGGGCGCGACCCCTCGCCGAGCGGGATGTGGACCGTCTTCCCCGTGGCCGGATCGAGACGGCCTAACTCGCCGGAACCCTGTGCCGTGTACCAGACCGCGCCGTCCGGTGCCGGGGCGACATCGTGCGGCCGCGACCCGCGCGGCACCGGGTACTCTTGAACAAGCGGGGCGGCTGCTGCAGAGTCGATGGCGCCGGAAAGGGCCAAGACCCAAACCAGCATATAGATTAATTCCCTCTTCATCTCTCTATTTTCCTTACGTAAGCTGAAGCGTGATCAAGCGCTTCTCGGACGAGAATCATCAAGCGCCCTTTTAATCACGGTACCACAACCGAAGCGGCTCCTCAACCGGTGCGCGCCGTCTCCCTTTTTGCGGCTTCGTTGAGCCACTCGATCAGCGGTCTTAATTGCTCCGGAGCGGCGGTCTCGGTGGTGCGGACGCGGTGTTGCTTGCCGTCGATCTCGACGGTGATGCTGTAGCGGAATTCGTCGGGCCGGGCCGGGCCGGGAATCTCCTCCGGAAGGCCGAAGAAGCCGGCGCGGTCGATCAAATCGCGAAGGCGCTTTTCTTCCTCTTCCGGGAGCGATTCCGAATCGAAGGCGGCGGCCGTCCTCATCCCGGCCAGCCCGCCGGAGCGCACGAAGCGGACCTGCACGTCGCGCTCCTTCCGGAAGAATCCTTCCCCTTCAGGGCCGAGGCTTTTTCCGCAGCCTTGAAGGGCGATCAGAAGGGAGAGGAGCAGAGCGGGGAAAAGCGGTCGGATGGAAGCTTTCGGCCGATAGTTGTCCATGTTCCTCGCGCCTCCGGTCTGCGGGATTCAGGCCGCGGCCTTCTTCAGCTTTACCTCGATATTAATCCCAACCTGAGACCAGCCGTTTTTCACCGCTTGCTGTTCCTTGCTCCCCGGACCGAAGAGCTCCCCGGCTACTTGGAAGGTATGATTCGCAGCGCTCTGAAACCCCGAGTTCCATCGAATTCGATCCCGCAGGGCGACATACCAGATCATCCCCGCTTTTTCCCAGGCGTGGCCGCCAAGCTCCGTTGCCACTCGGTAGAAGGCATGGTTCGGGATCCCCGAGTTAATGTGAACGCCGCCGTTATCCTCCCAGAAGGCGAGCTTCTTGTAATCCTTCATGTGGGCCGGTTGCGGATCTTTTCCGAGGACGGGATCATCGTAGGCGCTCCCCGGCGCCTTCATCGACCGGATTGCGGTTGCATTCACGTTTGACGTGAAGAGACCTTCTCCGATCAGCCAGTCGGCCCGGTCGGCGGTTTGGTTTTGGGTCCGCTGCTTGACGAGCGAGCCGAAGACATCGGACATCGATTCATTCAGCGCTCCCGACTGAAACCGGTAGGCGAGGTTCGCCTCGAATTGCGTCACGCCGTGGGTCAGCTCGTGCCCGATCACATCGATCGAGGAGGTAAACCGGTTCCAGAGGCGGTCTTGCTCCGGCATGTCTTCGTCGCCGTCGCCGTAGACCATCTGCTGGCCGTTCCAAAAGGCGTTGTCGTAGCCTTTGAGGAAGTGGACGGTCGAGATCAACCGCATTCCGCGGTCGTCGATTGAATTTCGCTCGAAGATTTCCATGTAGAGATCATAGGTCGCCCCCGCGCCGTCGTAGGCTTCATCGACGGCGGGATCGCCGGTCGGGAGGTCCCCCTCGTTTCGGACCAGCTTCCCGGGGAGCTCGTCTTCGTGCTGCGCATCGTAAACCGATCTTCCTTTGGCGCCGATGAGGGGGGTCATCAAAAGCGGGGCGATCGGCGCGAGCGCTTGGCGATGTCCGCGGATCTGGTCTGAAATGGATAACGCGCGCCAGGCCGAGGCCTTCTGATTCGAATTGCCTCGCTCCGCCACGTTCCGCAGAATATGGGGTGGAATGATACAGTAAAGCGGGTTGCATCGATGGGTCATCGCAGTCCCTCCTTCTGTTTAGGTTTGATGGCCGCTCCGCGCCAGGACCTTCCCTTGCTTCTAAAGAAAGAATCCGGACGGAGGGGTGGGAAAAACGGCGGAATCGGCACCCGCCGGTGGGTCGCTAAATGGAAAGTCTACGCTTCTGAAAAGAGTAAATGCAAGGGGGGAGAGTGATTTATCCGAAGAGTTCTTTTAAGAGTTCTTCTTTTGATTTTTTGAGATGGACGGCGACGTCGGAGAGGATCGCATTGAGTGTGCCGACCCGGAGGAAGTCATGGGCGGGAATCGTCACATGATGTTCTCCTCCTTCCGTTGTTGTCAATCGAAGGTGACTTCCTGTTTGGCGCGTGACCGAGTAACCATAGCGTTCCAAGCGTTTTGAAAGTGTCTCCGCGCTGAGATCACGAGGAAGTTTCATAGGGCGAGGACTTCATCCTTCACCAAATGCAGCCGTATCAGTTTAGGGGCTCCGGACCGATCGGTGTAATGGCAGGCTACGGCATCAAGAATATTTTGCCTTAACGTATCCCAGTCATCCGCCTCTGTGAAAATACTCTCACCGAGGGCCCGGGCGTTGTATCCTCCCTCCGGCGCTTCTTCGATTAGAAAAACCAACTCACTCATCTTTTCTCCTTATCACCAAGGAAGGCTGCTTTCCATCAGCATCCGTTATTCTAACTCTAACTCAAATTGATATCAATGACATTGTACCATGAGGGTGCAGCCGGCCTTTTACCGAATCCCGTCCCGCTCCTTCATCGAGGCCTCCCGCAGGCCGATTCCGTATTGGCCCTCCAGATCGATCTCGGTGCCGTGGACGCGGCCGGCTCCGCGGGCGCAACAAAGTTTGCGGACGCGGACATCCTCCACCCATCGCGGGTTGGCCGCCTCGGCGCGGCGGTTGGCGATGATCGTCATCCGGGCCACCTCGGTTTCCTCTTCATCCAAGTTGGGATCGATCTTCTCGCAGTCGTGAAGAATCTGGGCGCGAACGATGTTGGAGATGCTCCCGTTCTGAACGACGATGTCGAACATCAGCGCCACCGCCCGCTCCGACCAGAGCTTGTAGGCGCGGCAGAGCTTTTGGGCCGATTGAAAAATGGTCTCGGCATGGGCTGCCTCGATCTCCTGAAATTCGGGCATCCGGCCCAAGCCTTTGAGGAGCCCGCGCCACGGTTCGAAGATCGTGTGCCGGATCGGATCTTGGACCGATCGCGCCCAGGCGATCTGCTCGGCCCGGTCGGCCTTGAGGAAGGTGACGAACAAAGGATAGTTGTTATGGAGGAGTTCGCGAAGGCGCTTGGCATGTTTCCGATTCATCTCCGCCAAGAGCGGCTGCAAGCTTCCCTGGCCGAGATTCCACTGAAGGACGCCGAAGCTGATCCCTTGCCCGTCGAAATCGCCCGACAGGCCGGCGAAGCAGTCGGGGACGGGGGCGTTGGTTTCGAACGAGCCGGTCAGCGCCAGGCAACGATACGCGAGAGACTTCTGAAGGATGGCGGGGGTCGGAATCTCCTCGGCGAAGAGAAGCGTCCAGGTCTCCTCCCCGACAACGCCGTCGATCTCAAGCCGCTTCGCTTTTTGGAATGATTTAACCGCGCTCTCGCTCCCGCCGCCGAAGTCGCCGTCGACGGGGCCGCGGTAATAACCGAGCTCTTTTAACCGCGCCTGAATTCGCTCGATCTCAGGACCTTTAGAACCACGACGATAGAAAGGCATTCTGACTTACTCCTGGTTTTCTTACGTTCCCGCCAGCATCCTCACTAAATTCGGCATGCCGGCGCCTTGGTGGTAGCGGTCTCGTTTCAGATCGGTGCAGTGCGACAGCAGAAACGCTTTCACCTGATCGGGCCGGCCGATGAACTCGCGGCGGGAGGAGAGAAAGGCGGCGATGATCCCGGAGACGTGCGGGCAGGCCATGCTCGTCCCGCTCATCGGCACATAGTGGGTCGCCGGTCTTTTTGCGGCGAACCGGGCGTTGCAGGAGACGATTCGCTCGCCCGGCGCCACCAGATCGGGCTTCGCCCGGCCGTCGGCGGTCGGGCCGCGCGAAGAGAAATAGGAGATCCCATAGAGGTGCGGCTGCTCCTTGTGGACCGATCCGACGGCGATCCCTTCGTCCAGGTTCGCCGGGTCGCCGATCGAGAGATCGAGGTTCAACTCCTGCTGCCCCTCGAAGGTCTCGATAATCAGCCTCCCCTCGTTCCCCGCCGCGATGCAGACGACCACCCCCATCCGCCAGAGCCGCCGCAGCTCCCGGCAAAGGGGGGAGAAGCCGGTGCCGTAGACGGTCGGATCGAACGGACCGCCGAGACTGAGGTTCACCCCGTGGATCACCAGGCTGGGCGAGGCCTCGTTAATGCTGGCGATGTGGTCGAGCGCCTTGATCACCCACGAGTCGCTCCCCCGGCCGTCGTCGTCGAGGACTTTGTAGATGTGAAGCTTCGCCTCCGGCGCCATCCCCCGATAGAGGGCGTTCTCGCCGGTCCCCGCCCCGGCGATGATCCCGGCGACATGGGTGCCGTGCCCGCTCTCGTCGGTGACCGCCCCCTCTTTCGGGGCGCCGATCCCGGTGCAGTCCCATTGGGCGGCGATGTTGTTGTAGGTCTTGAAATGCGGGTGGCTTGCAACAATGCCGGTATCCAACACCGCCCAGGTGATCCCGCGTCCGGTGGCGCCGTAGCCGAGCTGGGCGGTGTAGGCCTGGACGACATGGGTCGATTTGTCGAGCAGCGCCCGCTTCTCGCTGTTCTTCCAGATTTTGGCGATCTCCAATTGCGGATGGCGGACCGCCAGGGTGTCGATCTCGATCGAGGTCAATTCCGCCGCGACAAAACGGCGCAACGGATCAATCCGGGCATCGCGCTCGCCGCTTGTCAGCCGCGTCAGCTCCTCCATCAAATTCTTTCGTTTCTCTTCGAGCGTTTTTCCGATCATCTCTTCCTTCAGTTCGATGAGAACCGGGAACCGCTCGGTCGGGTCGGCCATCTCGGCCGCGAGGTCGCGCGCCACGATAAACGGCGAGAGCGGCTCTGCGAAGGAGGAGCCGAGAATTTTCCTGACCCGCGTCTGGACATTCTTCGTGGCGAGGTAGCCGGTCGCCGAGTGGGGATTAAAGCCGCTGAGCCGAAGGGAGTCGCGGTTGATCACGATGTCGTCGCCGATCTTCCCGGTCGGGGAGAATTCGTCGGAGAGGGATTTGTCGAAGGCGACCGGATCGAGCAGGTCTGCGAAGTTGTCCCAGCTTTTCACCGGCGCCGGAATGCGGAGCGGCTTGGGGAGATTGTCTTGGACCTCGTCGATTCCAAGCGGCGAGCCGAGGGTGATGTAGTAGGGGGCCTGGGCGCCGCCGCCGGCGGTGAGCTCCCGCATGATGTCGTAGGAGATGACCGTTCCGAGGCTGTGGGCGATCACAAAGTAGGGACCTCCCTCCGGGTTCAAGAGAGACCGAAACCGTTCCTGAATCGCCTTGCGTTGTTCCTGATCATAAAAGTAGGCGGCGACATCCTTGACGAACTGCTTGGTGATCCACTCGGTGGCCGAGCGCCGGATCCAGGGGGGGAGGATCTTCGCCTGAACGTCTTTTGCTTTGATCTGATCCTTTTTTGCTTGATCGAGCATCCGCTTGGCGAGCTTCTGGGCGAACGCCTCCGCGTCTTTACCATAGGGAGCGAGCTGCTTGCTTTCGTCGATGATCTCCTCGTCGGAGCGGGGATGGTAACTCTCCGAGAGGATCATCGCCTTGGCCTCCGTCATCGTGGAGGGGAGCGGCTGCGGATAGCGGATGTCGGCCCAATAGGCCATCCGGGTGCGCGATCCCATATCGACTCCGAAGAGGGCCATGTCCCACTGGCGCTTCAAGACCGCCGGGGCCGGTTTGTTCGCAATCCCATGAATGTAAATGATGCTGAGGTTCGGTTGATCTGCAGCGGCTTCTTTCGCCGTCACTCCGTTTTTCTTCGTCGATGGTCTCTTTGCCATGCAAGCCCCCTGTCTGCGTGTAATGAGAACGTCGCCGGAACAGGCCTCCCCCGCGGTCTCGTATTCACATCGAAATAGCAACTTTGGTGCCGATGGGATCGGATCTGAACACCGCCAAATGACCGATAGATTGACGCAACCTCGATGCACGAGGTGGGGTTTTTTTGTCCCAGTGGGCGGGACAGAGAGGCGCCACTTTTAATTCATTTTTAATCGAGAAGCGGCGGCGAGCCGTGAGCACTTTCCTTCTCCATCATCTGATTATTCCAGGTGAGGATCGATCTCGTTCGGTCTGTTGCGGGGAGCGGCCTGCCTTTTGCTAAATCTTCTCTCTTCGAGAGGGACGATGCTGGACCGCGACTTGACACGGAAAGAGGAAGAGACCGCTCGACGACTCCTCAGCTACCTCCTAAGACATCCGGAGGCGAGGGATACCCTTGAAGGAATGACGCGGTGGTGGCTGTTGGAGGAGGAGATTCATGAGCGACTGGTGGAAATCTCACAAGGGCTCTCATCGCTCGTCAAGCAGGGACTGATCCTGGAGGAGCATCGCGGGGCATCGCTCCCTCTCTATCGTTTGAATCCGGATAAGAAGGACGAGGTCAAGGCGCTCGTGGAGCGTCTTTTCCCCCTTCGAAGGGAGGTTTAGAAATGCCGATGAATATTACAAACCGATCCAAACAGTTGCTCGTTATCCCCCTCAACAGCGGCGCCACCCTCCATCTGGCCCCCGGAGAAGAGGCGGGGGGGATCGATCCGATCGAAACCAAAAACAATTCAACCCTTGAGAAAATGGCGCAGCGGGGATGGGTGTCGGTGGCCGAAACGGACGAAGTCCCCAGGGCGAAGCGGGGAAGGGGTCGAGGATAGATCACTTGGCGCAATTCATTTGAATCGGGGATTCCCGCGGGCCGGGATTTCTCACAGGGAGGGCTAAATGGAAAGACTGCATCCGGGTGTCTACATTGAGGAGGTCCCGAGCGGGGTTCGTCCGATCGAGGGGGTCAGCACCTCCACGGCGGCGTTTATCGGAAAGACCGAGAAGGGGCCGCTCGACAGGGCCCTCATGGTGACGAGCTTCATCGAGTTTCAGGCGACCTACGGTACATTTCAGAACGACAGCTACCTCGCCCACGCGGCGCTCCAATTCTTCAACAACGGAGGAAAGCGGCTCTACATTGTCCGGGTCGCGAACGGGGCGGTGGCTGCCGATGTGGCGATCGCCGATCGAAAGGGGACCCCCGCAAAGACCCTCACGATCTTTGCCAACAGCCCCGGCGCCTGGGGGAACGCGCTCGACATCGATGTCGCCAACGGGGCGCAGGATTCGGGGAACGAATTCAAGATCACCGTCAAGCTCAATGGAACCCCTCTTGAAATCCACGACAACCTCAGCATGAATCCCGACGCGACGAACTTCGTCGAAAATGTCGTGACGGCCAACTCCAAGCTGATTAAAGCGGTGGTCGATCCGGCCAACGACACGACCAACCGGGGAACCAGCGTCAGCGGCGCCTCCCCGGCGACCACCCTCCCCGCCGGCAACCGGAAGATGGTGGTGAACATCAACGGCGACGGGCCGCAGACGATCACCCTGGCCAATCCGCTCACCACCGGGGGGGAGATCGCCACCGCCATCGAGACTGCGGTTCAGGCGCTGGTCCCGCTCCGGGGATCGACGCCGACCGCCGCTTTCACCGCCTTCACTGCCGGGTTTGCAACAGGGGTCTACACCCTCACCTCTGGCGCCGGCGGAAAGCGCTCTTCGGTCCAGGTGACCAATGCCCCGTCGGAGAACGGGGCGACCCTTCTCAAGCTGGGGAGAAACAACGGCGGAGTCGAACAGGCCGGCGCCGCCATCCTCCGCCCGGCCGTCGGAACCAACTACCATGTCGGCGATGCCGCCGTGGCCGGCAACGTGATCAGCGCCACCCTCGGGAGCGACGGGGTCACGCCGCAGGAGATCGACTATCAGAACGGCTTCGCCCTCCTCGACGTCCGGCGGGATGTGAACATCGTCGCCGTGCCGGGGATCGGCTCGAAGACGATGGTCGACTTCGGCGGCAACTACTGCCGCAACCGCCAGGACTGCTTCTTCGTGGGGGACATGGGGCCGGCCGACGATACCAAAGAGGAAGCGCAGGCCTTCGTGACCGGTCTCACCGTGAAGAGCTCGTATGCCGCGGTTTATTTTCCCTGGCTCAAAGCGATCGACCCGACCGGGGTTTCGCCGGAGCCGATTCTCCTCCCCCCTTCCGGCTATGTCTCCGGGATGTACGCGCGGATCGACGCCAAGCGGGGGGTCTGGAAAGCCCCGGCGGGGACGGAGGCGAACATCGGCGGCGCCGTCGGACTGACGAAAGAGATCACCGACGCCGAGCAGGACACGTTGAACCCGATCGGGGTGAATGTCATTCGGGTCTTTCCCGCGTCCGGCATCGTCATCTGGGGGGCGCGGACCGTCGCGACACAGGCCGATCCGGAGTATCGCTACGTTCCGGTCCGGCGGACCGCCATCTTCATCGAGCAGAGCATCTACAACGGCATCCAGTGGGCGGTCTTCGAGCCGAACGACGAAGACCTCTGGGCAAGCCTGCGCCTGAACATCGGCGCCTTTATGATGACCCTCTTCCGGGCCGGCGCGTTCCAGGGGGCGACCCCGTCGCAGGCCTTCTTCGTGAAGGCCGACAGCCAGACGACGACACAGGCCGACATCGACGCCGGGGTGGTCAACGTGATGGTCGGCTTTGCGCCGCTGAAGCCGGCGGAGTTCGTGGTGATTAAGATCAGTCAGAAGGCCGGGGAGTCGGCGTAATCATCTGAAGGAGGAATACATTCATGGCCAAGTTCACGGTCAATACGCATCGGTTCGATCCGTATCGCAATTTTAAGTTCAAAGTCAAAGTGGATAATCAATATGTCGCCGGCTTGAGCAAGTGCAGCTCGCTCAAGCGGACGACCGAAGTCACCCCTTGGCGGGAGGGGGGCGATCCCTCCACCACCCGCCAGCTTCCCGGGAAGACGAAATACGAGGCAATCACGTTGGAGGCCGGCGTCACCCATGACACCACCTTTGAGGATTGGGCCAATCTGGTCCACAACTTCCAGGGAGATGCGGCGGGGTCGCTGAAGAACTTCCGGAAGGACATCGCGATCGACGTCTTCAACGAGGCGGGCCAAAAGGTTTTCTCTTACAACGTTTTCCGTTGTTGGGTCTCGGATTACCAGGCCCTTCCCGACCTGGATGCCGGCGCCAACGCGGTCGCCATCCAAACGATCAAGCTCGAGAACGAAGGATGGGAGCGGGATAAGTCGGTGACCGAGCCGACCGAGAAGTAATCGAATCAGATGTCAGACCCGATTGAACGTCCTGAAGAAGGGCTCTTCCTTCTCCCCGGAGGATATCTCGATCGTGATGGAACGCTGCATCGGGAGGTGAAGCTTCGCCCCCTGACCGGTCGAGAGGAGGAGTGGATCGCCGATCCGGCGCGGGAGTGGACCGAAGCCGCGCTGGTGACGGCGCTGCTGCGCCGCTGCGTCGAGCGGATCGGCCCGGAGCGGCCGACCGAAGAGACGATCCGCTCGCTCACTGTCGGCGATCGCGACTATCTGATGTTGCGCCTTCGGCAGATCACCTTCGGGAAGGGGGTGGAACTCACATTGATCTGTCCCCGATCCGAATGCGCCAAGAAGATGGACATCGATCTGGCGCTCGACCAGATCCCGATCGAGCCGAAGCCGGTCGCACCCCGCTATGCGATCTTCCTCTCGGAAGAAGGTGGCCCGCCGCGGGAAGTTGTCTTCCGGATTCCGAATGGCGCGGACCAGGAAGCGGCGCGCGGGTGGTCCAATCTCAACGAGCGGGAACGGGTCAACCATCTCCTTGCCCGCTCCCTTCTGAAAATCGGCGAGGTCGATGCGGTCACCCTCGACACCGTGTCGCGGCTGTCGGACGAAACAGTGGAAGAGATCACGGCGGCGATGGAACGCGCCTCCCCTCTGGTGGATGCCGAAATGGAAGCGCGCTGCCCGGAGTGTGGTCATCTCTTCACACACCGATTCGAGATTGTTTCGTTCTTCCTGAGCGAGCTTCTTCGGGGGAGGACGCAGCTGGAGCGGGAGGTTCACCTGTTGGGATTCTACTATCACTGGCCGTTGCGGGAGATCCTGGGAATGACCCGGCGGAAACGGCATCGGTATCTTCGGCTTCTCACCGACGAGCTCGATCGGAGAGGCCGTCCCGCCGTGGAGGTCGGATGAACCCCTTCTTGAACCGGGTTTTGGCGCCGGGGTTGCGCCGGGTCGGATCGGGGCTTGCGTACCCTCGAAAGGGGGCGCCTCCGATCGTCGCGCCTGAGAACATGGAATCGACTATCGAAGAGAGCGTCGAAGGGGAGCGTTTTGAAGTCGCGGCGATCGAGGAGAGAGCGTTTCTCCCGCCGTCCCCCTCGTCCCCCCTATTCGATAACCCGGACGAGATGCACGCAGGTGAACGGGCCGCTGCGCCGGAGCCCTTGTCTCCACCGCGGGACCTGGAAAAGGGGCCGTTCTTAGAAGAGATGGCTCCGATTCGACCCGCTTCATTCGCTCTTCCTCCGATCACGGAGGAGCGGCCGAAGCCGATCATGGAGAGTCTCTCTTTTGAGCCGGTCGAATTTAACCGGGCCGTTCATCCGTCGCAACGGCGGTTTCAGCCGACCGGAGAAAAGCGGAGCGCCGGCGAGGGATCGGCTCAACCGGAACAAGGTCGCGGTCTCGATCGGCCGACAAGAGAGATCGTCTGGGAGGTTGTTCCGGCAGACCGGAAGCGTTCCGCTCCCAAGGAAAAGGTTCAGCAAGCGTTCCCCTCAGGAAATCAACCATCCAAAGCGCGACCCTCTGACCCGGTGCACCCCTCTCCGGCGGAACGTACCGAGAAGGACGAAAGAACCGTCGATCTCTCTCCGAAGGCGCCGTTTATTCCACCGCGGGAAGCCATCCTTCCGCGACCCGCGGCAAGAGCGAAAGAGGAGAAGGGGGACTTGATCATCGAGCAGCTGGAAGTTCGGGTGGTGGCCGAGCCGGAGCGGAAACCGGAGCCTCCGAGAGCACGGCCGGAGGCGCCGAAGCGCTCGGGCGCCTGGGAGACGGCGGCCCGGTATTATCTCGGAAAGGTGTGAGACGGCGATGAGCACCACCATCGGAAAAGTGACCGAGTCGTTGAAGAATCTTCTCGTCGGCGAGATGGTTCCGGCGACGAATGTGTCGCTGATCTCTCCCGGCGACACGAGCGGGCAGAACAAGCGGATCAATCTTTTTCTCTACCGGGTCATCGAGAACCCCCACCTGAACAACCGGGACTGGCTGCCGAAGCGGGGAACGACCAACCAGCTCGTCGCTCCGCCGCTGGCGCTGAACCTATTTTATCTCATGACCCCGTTTGCCCCCCTCGATCCGCAGACCGGCCTGGCCGACGCCCACGGACTGTTGGGGGAGGCGATGCGGGTCCTCTACGAAAATGCCATCATCCCTCAGACCTACCTCGAAACCGGCCTGCAGGAGGGGGAGGTGAAGGTGACCCTCCTTCCGCTCGATCTTGAGCAGCTCAGCAAGATCTGGACGGCGCTGAACAAAGATTTCCGTCTCTCGGTCGCTTACGAAGTCTCTTATGTCGAGATTCCGGCGGAGCAAGAGCGTCCGCTGCCGAAGCGGGTCACGCAAGTCGAGCTCGATGTCCGCGCGCCGTATCGGCCGCCGGTGCTTCAGGGGATGTCCCCTCTTTCCGGTCCGGTCGGGACGACCCTCCAGTTCGCCGGGACTTTCCTGCGGGGATGGAAAGCGACGGTCCGAGTCGGCGGTCGGATCGCGGTGGAAGATCAGATGCTCTTCGAGGATCAGCTGTTTGTGGCGCCGGTCCCGGCGGGACTGACGCCGGGGGTCTATGAGGTCGAAGTGAACGTAGCGAACCTCTCCCGGCTACGGGGGGTGTTTGAGGTGGTTCCATGAGAGCGACCAAGGCCGCGCCGTTCCGCGACAGCCGGGAGTACCTCGCCGCCGAGCTCGACTGGCTCGATCGGGCGTTATCGCTCCTGCTTCATCTCTTCCATCGACGCGAGGCAAAAACGGAAGGGCAGGGGCTTTTCCTTTCGCAGAAGGAGGCCGAGCGGCTTCTCTCTCAAAACCCTCCGGCGGACGAACCCGACGCCGAAGCGCTCCGCGCCGCGCTCGATCGGTCGCGAAGAGAGATCGTCTCCGGAAGAAAGGCGAGTCTGGAAGAAGGGGTCTATCTTTCCCTTCCCCACCTCGCGCATCTTTTCCATCTCTCGCTGGTCGAGGAGACCGCCCTTCTTGTCTCCCTTGCGCCGGAGCTCGATCCGAAATATGCCAAGCTCTACGCCTATCTTCAGGACGATCTGACACGGAAGTTCCCCAGCGTCGAGCTGATTCTGACGATCGCCCGGCTGCAAGGAGCGGTCGGCCCGCAGGGGCGTTTTCTCTTCTCCGCGCAGGCGCCGCTGCTTCGCTGGCACCTTCTCCACCCGGCCGGGGAGGCGGGGCTCCCGATTCCTCGGTTGAATCAAGGGCTCGTTCTTGACGAACGGATCGTCGCCTTTCTCCTGGAGATCGCGCAGTTCGATGCAAAGGTCCTCCCTTATGTTCAGCCGCTTCGCCGGAAAGAGCGGGCCCTTCCGTCGCCCGCCGCGGAGGTGGTCTCCCAGCTGCAAGGCCTGATCACGTCACAGTTCCAGCAACAGAATGCCCCCCGGCGAAAAGTCCTCGCCTACTTCTACGGGCCCGGCGCCCCCGATGGGCGGGGGATCGCCGAGCAGCTCTGCGAAACATTGAAGATCCATTTGATTGAGGTCGATCTGGCCGCGCTGCATCAGGCCGGGCTGGCCGGCGCCCTCCCCTTCGTGGAGGGGCTTCGCCGGATTGTCCGCGAGGCGTTGCTGCAGCCGGCGGCGCTTTATCTCTCCGGCTTCGAGAAGTGGCGGGAGGAGGGAAAAGGGGATATCTCCGTGATGGAATCTCTTTTGCGGGAAGCTTCCTGGCTCACCTTCATCGAGGGGACGGAGCCGCGGGTGCCGGGGGCGATCTCCGAAGAGAGCCTTTTTCTCCCCTTCGCCCTCTCCCTCCCCGACGCTCACCGCCGGATCGAGGGGTGGAGAGGATTGATCGACCGGGCGCCGGCGACGATCGGGAAAGAGGAGATCGAATCGCTCTCGCTCCGGTATCGGCTGACCCTGCGGGAGATGGAGGAGGCGATGTGCCTTGCCCGGGATCGGGCGACCCTCCGCTCCCCCGCGCAGCCGGAGGTGAAGTGCGACGATCTTCTTTGGGCCTGCCGCGAGCGATCGCAGATTCACTTCGGCGGCCTGGCGCGGTCGATGACCCCCCGCGCTTCCTGGGAAGATCTCGTCTTGCCCGACGCGCTTCTCCAACAGCTCCGGGAGATCGTCTCCCAGGTCCGGCACCGGCCGCAGGTTTTGCACGACTGGGGTTTTGAGAAGAAGCTCCTCCTCGGAAAGGGGATCTACATCCTCTTCATGGGGCCGAGCGGGACCGGAAAGACCCTGGCGGCCGAGGTCTTGGCGCAGATGTTGGGACGGGATCTTTTGAAGGTCGATCTCTCGGCGGTCGTCAGCAAATATATCGGCGAAACCGAGAAGAATCTCCAGCGGATCTTCTCGGGGGCCGAGCGGTCGGACGCGATCCTCTTGTTCGACGAGGCCGACGCCCTTTTCGGAAAGCGCTCCGAGGTAAAAGATGCCCACGACCGCTACGCCAATATCGAGGTCAACTATCTTTTGCAGCGATTGGAGGAGTACGAGGGAATCGTCATCCTGGCGACCAACTTCGCGCAAAACATCGACGACGCCTTCTCCCGGCGGATCCAGATGAGCATCGAGTTCCCCTTTCCGAACGAAGCGTCGCGCCTGGAGATCTGGAAGAAACATCTTCCGAAGGAGGCGCCGCTGGCGGAGGGGGTCGATCTTGAATATCTGGCGGGTCAATTCAAGATCGCCGGCGGGAATATCCGGAACATTGTTTTAAATGCGGCGTTCCTGGCGGCGGAGGCGGGGGGGCCGATTCAGATGGCGCATCTCCTTCAAGCGATCCGAAGAGAATATGAAAAGATGGGGAAACTCTTCTCCGAGTCGGAATTCACCCTTCCCCCGGCCCTTGCAACCGGGCGGGTTGCCCCCAAGAGGAGCGCCAGATGATCCGGATCAAACGAATCAAGATCACTTACGATCGCGTTCCGCTCGACCCGCGGCAGGCGGCGATGCTTTCCAAACAGCTCCTTTCCCAGGTTCAGAAGCAGCTTCAAGGGGCCCCTGCCGGGAGAATCGAGCGGCTCTCCCCGCCGGCGGTCCGAATTTCATCGGAGAGCACCGGCAAACCGGAAATCGTCCGGCGCGCCGCGGGGGCGATCCGCGAAGAGGTCGCCCACCGGCTCAAAAGAAAATAGGAGAGAACGATGGCAAGCGGATTTTCCAATCAACCGAAGGTCTTGAAGGGGGCCTTTGTCGATTCCAATCTGCTCGCCTTCCCGCCGCTGATCGTCCCTTTCCAGTTCAACCCGGAGACGATCACCCGGCGCAAGGGGATCAGTGTGACGACCCCTCCTTCCCGACGGGGGAGAGAAGAGGAAGCCTCCGAAAGCGAGAGCCTCGGGGAGGCGCAGACGGTCCATACCAATCCGGAGAGCTTGTCGTTGGACATCCGACTCGATGCGACCGACGCCTTGGAAAACGGCGATCCGATCGCCGGGGAATTCGGCGTGCTCCCGGCCCTTTCGGCCCTGGAGATGATGGTGATCCCCCGGTCGGAGTCGGTCTTTGCGGGATTGTTGGGGCTCTCGGCCGATTTCGGTTTTGGAGACCGCCAAAGCCCGCCGGTCGTCATCTTCATCTGGGGCCGGCAGCGGATCAATGCCGTCCGGATCACCGATCTGAATATCCAGGAGACCGAGTACAATCCGAACCTCAACCCCGTTCGGGTGACGGTGGGGGTCAGCCTCCAGGTGATCGGCGGGCGGAACCCATTCAACGTCTTCACGCAGGCGCAGCGGGAGCTGCTGGCGGCGCTGAATTTGGCGAATGCGCCCGATTTAGCGAAGTCGATCATTAATATCTGATAGGTTGTAGGGGCGTATTGCATACGCCCCTACCGGGATAGAGGGATGATTTATGATCTACAAAGGCTCGCGCTACACCCGAACCGAAGTCATCGCCCCCGAAAACGCCGAGGGGAAAACGCCGCGAGTGCTGGAGATCCGGGAGATTCCGAAAACCCCGGGCGTCTTCGAGCACATCGTCAGCGAGGGAGAACGATTGGATCATCTGGCGCATCGGTTCTATACCGATCCGAAGAAATATTGGCTGATCTTGGACGCAAATACGGATGAGTTAAATCCGTTTCATCTCCTCAAGCCGGGCCGGCGGATCCGTGTCCCGCAGAATCGGATCGTGTAATGGAAATCAAAGAAGTCGTCACCCTCTCGATCAACGGGGAAAAGCAGGACGATCTCATCCCCGATCTGATCCGGATCGAGGTGGAAGAGGATGTCGACGCCGCCAGTGTCTTCCGGGTCGAGATCGCCCTCAACGTCGAGCGCGACGGAAGCTGGCGATACATCGACGAGAAGGAGCTCTTTCGGGTCTGGAACCGGGTTTCGATCGAGGCCGGCTATCCGGAGAGCGGCGTCGAGACGCTGATCGACGGCTACATTACCCACATGAACGTGAACCTCTCCGGCGATCCGCAGGAGTCGACGCTGGAGATCTCCGGGATGGACGCGAGCGCCTTGATGGACCTGGAGGAGAAGCAGCTCGCCTGGTCGAACAAAAAAGACAGCGAAATCGCCCAGCAGATTTTCGGCGACTATGGATTGAGCTATGAGGTGGAGGACACGGTGGCCCGGCTGGAGGAGACGGTCTCAACCACCCTTCAAACCGAAAGTGACATCCGGTTTCTCCGGCGGCTGGCGGCGCGGAACGGGTTCGAGTGCTTCGTCCAGGGGAGCAAGGGGTACTTCAGAAGCCCGACGCTGGAGCGGCCGCCGCAGAAACTTCTGGCGATCCAGTTCGGCGAGGAGACGAACCTTGTGAATCTCCGCTTTCGCGTCGACGGCACCGCCCCGACCCATCTTGAAATCCGCCGAATCGATCCGTTCGAGAAGGAGGAGGCGCGGGAAGAGATGACGGAGAGCCCCCGGCGCAAGCTCGGCGAGACCGGCTTGGCGGATCTCCAGTCGGGGGCGCGCGACGGGCGCCTCCTGCTGAAAAACCAGATCGCCGCGTCGTCTCAGGAGATGCGGGGGCGGTTGCGCGAAGGGTACCGGGGAGGTGATCGGTTTGTTCATGTCGAGGGGGAGATCGACGCGCGGATCTACGGCGCGGTGTTGCGGTCGAAGCGGCTGGTGACGATCAAAGGGGCCGGCGAGCAGTTCAGCGGACTTTATTATGTGACCCGTGTCCGTCATGCGTTCACTCTCGACGGCTACACACAAAACTTCGAAGGGGGACGGAACGGCGCGGGATTGACCGGCGACGAGGTTTTCGCCGCAGCGGCCCTCCCGATCGCGATCGCGCTCCCCGGCCTCGGCGGCGCCTCGGTCGAATCGGGCAACCGCGTTCTTCCGGCGCAACAAGAAGGATCGACGATCCCAGGAATTTGATTTTTGTAGGGGCGACCCACCGGGTCGCCCTGTCCAAGGCGGGGCGAATACGAGATTCGCCCCTACAGTATTGATGGAGACAACATGTCCGGACCCCAGCCCCCCAAAATCACCACCCTTCGCCGCCGTCCCGTCATCGATTACGTGACGAAGGATTATGAAGGATTCCGGCAGGGGATGCTCAATCAAATTCCCCTGCTGCTGCCGAATTGGACCGACCGGAGCGAGAGCGACTTCGGCGTCGCCCTGATCGAGCTTTATGCCTACGTCGCCGACATTCTCAGCTATTATCAAGACCGGATCGCGAACGAAGCGTATCTTCCGTCGGCGACCCAGCGGCGCTCGGTGGTGGAGCTGCTCCGTCTGATCGACTATCGGATCGACCCGGGGCTGGCGGCGTCGGTCTGGATCCATTTCGACTGCTCGGCGGACGTGACCGTCGGCGGGACGGCGCTCCCCTATCGGCTCAAGACCGCCGGGGTGCCGGGGGAGCCCGACCGGAACTTCGAGGTCACGCAGGAATTTTCCTTGAAGCAGCTGAACAGCGGGATCGATCTGGCGATCTCGGCGGTCGGCCTGACGGCGCTGGCGGCGGAGACCCAATCGATCGATCTTCGGCGGACCGATCATGCGCTTGCCGAGGGGATGGCGCTCTACTTCGAAGAAAAACGCCAGCAGCCCGACGGCGCATTTAAAATCCGGCGCTCGCCGATGCTCGAAATGATCAAAATCGAGCCGGCGGGGGTCGATGTCGATCGGATCACCTGGCTTCCCCCCCTTCCGGAGCCGTTCGATCCGGCGAAGACGACGCTGAAGGGGAACAACATCGTCGCCACGCATGGCGAGTCGGTTTTCGACGAGCCGCTCTTTATCGGCGACGGCGCCCCCGGACAACGGATGACCCTCTCGCGCAAACCGGTGACCCATTTGGTGAAAATGGGGCCGTTCACCCGGCGGCGGTCGCGGCCCGAGCTGGAGGTCCGCGTCGACGGCGTCCTCTGGGACGAGGTCGAGACCTTCTTTCAGAGCACGCCGTCCGATCTGCACTATGTCACCTTCATCGATGAGAACGACACCCTCACGATCACCTTCGGGACCGGCCAGCGGGGGAGCGTCGTTCCCGCCGGGGCGGAGGTGAAGGGGGTCTACCGGATCGGGCTGGGAAGCGAGGGGAATGTCGGCTCCGACACCTTGACGGTCGCCCTCTCCGCCGTTCCCCAGATCACCAAGATCACCAACCCTTTCAACGCCGAGGGGGGGGCCGACCGGGAAACGACCGAAGAGGCGAAGATCTCCGGACCGGGATCGATCATCGCGCAGGAGCGCGCCGTCACGCTCCACGATTATGAGCTGCTGGCGAACGCGTTTCCCGGCGTCGGAAAAGCGAAGGCGCGGGTGGGGCTTCGCGGCGGCTACAAGGTGGTCCAGGTCTACATCGCGCCGGAGAATCCGACCGTGATCCCGCCGCCGTTCGCAAGCGGCGCATTGAAGGAAGCGCTCAAGGGGCATCTTGAAGCGCGCCAGCCGGTGAATCGAATGGCGGGGGTCGATGTCCTCGATCCGATTTATGTTCCGGTCGATATCTCGGTCGATGTCTACCTCAAGGCCGATGCAGGGCAGGAGGCGGTGCGAAAAGCGGTCTTGGCGATTCTCCACGATCTGCTGAGTTTCGCCCGGCTGGCGTTCGGCCAGCCGATTCGGGTCGGAGAGGTCTTTGCGGCGCTCCATCCGGTCGAAGGGGTCGCCTATGTTCTCTTGAAGCGGCTGGCGCGAAGCGGCCTGCCGCCGGTCACCCACCATGAGGGGTGTGACTTCGCCGATGTCCCGATCGGAGAGAACGAATTGGCGTACGAAGGGCTTCTCACCGTGAACCTCTTTGGAGGCATTCGATGAGCGATCCCGTTCTCTCCCCCAGCGTCGATTTCCCGAAGCTTCTCTATCAACTCCTTCCGGGGATCTACCGCGACAAAGACGCCAAGGGAGAGCTGCGGCGTTTCCTGGAGATCGCCTCCCTCCCGCTCGACGCGCTGGAGGTGAGCGTGGCGCAGCTTTATGAAGATCTCTTCATCGACAACAGCCGTGAGCCCTTCATCGGTTTGATCGGGGCGCTGATCGGCGTGGAGATCGATCCGACCCTTCCGGAGCGGGCGCAGCGGACCGAGGTGGAGGAGGCCTTCGCCTTCTACCGGTCGAAGGGGCTGCACGATCCGATCGCCCTCTTTGCGGAGCGGGTGACGGCGTGGCGGACCGCCGTCATTGATTTTTCCCAAAAGGTCGCTCAAGTCCCGTTTGTTCCCGATCTCAACCCCGTGATCCCTTATCGGGACCAGCCGGTCGGGGGAGCGCCGCCGGGGAGCGGGAACTTTTTCTTCCGGGCCGATCAGCAACGCCAGCCTCTCTTCGACCGGATCACCGGCCGGCCGATCACGCGGAACGCGCTCTTCGGGCAGGAGGCGGAATATGCCGGGATCGAGGGGCGCTTTGCGATTCGGGATCGGGGCGCCGATCTCTTCCTTCCCGATCCGGCGCCCCTTTTCACCGCGGTGGCGGCCGATCTGATCGACTTTGCCAATCCCAAAATGCCGAGCGGCATCGCCCTCACGATCCTGCCGAATCAGATTGCGATCGATCCGGAGCTGGGGCGATTCAAGATCGTCTCGCCGATTCCCTTGGCGGGAAATCTGAGGGTCGATTTTCAAGTGCTGGTTCCCGCCTCGGTCGCGGTCCAGACGTTCGATCTTCGCGATCCGAAACAGATCGCGCGGCTGAACCGGAGCGACGATTCGGCCCCCCACACCCTCGACATCCGCCGCCCGCGGCGGCCCACGGATCGGTTCGGCCGACACCACTTCGACAACTTGGGTTTCTTTTTTACCTTCGGACGGCGCATGCAGAATCAACGGCCGAATATCTTGCCCCCCGATTCGGAGAGCGGGAATTTCACCTTCGACGGACGCCTCCTGGGGATCGGGGACACCGCCGGGGCCGCGCTGCAATTGCAAGACGGGATCGACGGCGCCCCCCTCACCCGGCGGAAGCTGGAAGCGGCGGCGGCAGAATATTGCGGGACGACCCGCGGGTTTACGATCCGGGTGGACGGCATCGACCTTTGCAGCGCCGATTTCCAGCCGGCGGTCACGCTGCGCGCCGCCGACCTCTCCGACTTCGCCAACCCAATGACGCCGGCGGGTGCCGTCATGACACTCGGGTCGACCGATGTAGCAGTAGACCCGCAGTTGGGGCGGTTCAAGCTCGATTTGGCCGGCCTCGGAATCGCCGCCGAGGAGATCCGTGTCGATTATCTTCTGGCGCCGGTGCAAAATCATCGCGGCCGGGCGCCGGCGGCCCTCTCGGAGACGGTGCATGCGCTCTTCGGATTCGATCCGCAAGGGGAAATGATCATTCTGCGAGACGGGGAGGATGGAATGCCGATCTCAGTCAAACGACGGCTTGGGGCGGCCCTGGTCGATTTTCACGGCATGGCGCGCGGTTGGAGGGTCTACCGGAACGGGATCGATGTGAGCGGGAGCCTTTCGGCCGAGGAGAAGGATCTCGGCGATCCGGCCACCCCGGTGACGCCGGGCCGCCTGGCGGTGGATGTCGACCGGGGGCGGTTCAAATTCCCGGCGGGATTTTTCTCGCCGACCGATCTGATCACCGTCGACTACAGCGATGAAGAGACGGAAGCAGAAGCGCAGCTGCTGACGAGCTTCCTGCAGCGCTCGCCCCGGTTGCTGCCGGCGGGGGTGGTCCCGGTCCCGATCGACACACGGGTCCCGAAGGTCGATCCGGCGGTGTTGACGTAAATCGATGTTGATTTGTAATCCGTATGGAGGGGCGGCGCATGCGTCGCCCCTACCGAACCACGATGTATTGGAGAACGCATGACCCAATCGATTTCGCGCGACAGCTTCAACGAGCTTAAAAATTACCTGGGGGTCTACCTCCAGCAGGGGCGGGTGATCCTCGACGCCGACTGGAACGAGAACCAGGATATCTTCGTCTCGTTCCTTCGGCGGATGAGCCGCGAGGCGATCGGCGACGGGAGTCCCAACCGGGGGTTTGCCGTCGATCCGATCTTCCCCCTCCCGATCGAAACGCTGGTTGAGAAAGCGACCCCGCCGGGGGGCGGCAGTCCTGATCTAGAGCAGTGCGCCGGCGAGGTCTGCAGCGCGATCATGGTTGAAGCGATCCGGCTCATCTTCAGCATGATCTTCGGCCCGCTTCTTTTCTTCCTCAACTTTCCCGGCAAGAAGTTCGATGATATGGAGTCGCTCGAAGGTTTTATCCTCTCCTCCCCGCAAGGGACCCTGCGGATCGGAAAAGACGGCCCTTACGAGGGAAAAGGTTTCTTGAGGCTTTCCGGCCATGCCGGGGCGGTCACGATCACCAAGACCTTCACCAATCTGAAAGACCTCTCGGCGGATGAAGTCCTCACCTTCCGTTACCGGTTGAACCAGCAGTCGGCCGGGACGATCAAGTTTTTCCTCGAAGATGACGACGGCAACCGGACCGTCTGGTTGACCCAGAACAGCGGGGCGGCCAAAGAGGTCTGGGTGGCCGGGTTCGCGGCCCCCCTCGATGTCAGCTTCCACATCACCACCGATGATCTTCCCGACGCCGGTCGGAATCAAAGCTACAGCGGGGGGACGATCTTCAGCTTCGGCGGGGCGATCCCGATCACCTGGTCGGTTTTATCGGGGAGCCTGCCGGCGGGTTTGACCTTGGCGCCGTCGGGCAGCGGCGACAACTCAAAGAGCGCGAAGATCAGCGGCACCCCGACCACCGCCGGCAGCGCCACTTTTACCGTCCAGGCGGTCGACAATAACGGGGTGGTCGCGACGAAGCTCTTCACATTGCAAGTGCTCGATCCCGCGCCGGCCCAGCCCCCCATTCCGCCGATCAATCCGGCTGACCTGATCGCCGCGCTCGTCAAATTCGAGCTTCCGACAGGCACCCCGGCCGATCTGACGCAGATCCGGAAATACGGCTTCGAGGTCTACCAAGACGGGACAAACCCATTGGTGTGGGACTTCGACGATCTTCGAATCGCCGGCGAAAATCTCCTGGAGACGATCGGGGTCAACAACTTCATTATCCGGGGCTCGGAGTTTTCCGAGTTCCTCGGGATCTTCTCCCTCTTCGGGATGTTCGGCGCGCTGAGCGAGGAAGAAGAGGGGGGCGGCGGAGGAGGTGGCGGCGGAGAGGACGAAGGGCTGGCCAATCTTCTGGAGCTGATGAACACCCAGTTCGAGTTTACCCATCCCAGCATTGAAAACGCCGGACGGATGTATGTCGCCGGGTTTCCCTGCGTTCTGGTCAGGGACACCCTCTACTCCGAGCAGGCCGATCCGAACGATCCGTCGCTGACGCCTCCCCCCGCCGGGGAGGTTCGGAAGGACATGGTCTACCTCGACGTCTGGCAGGAGCCGGTGACCTATGTGGAAGATCCCGAGATCCGCGAGATCGCCCTGGGCGGCCCCGACACGACGACCCGCCTTCGCGTGAAATACCGGGTCCGGGTGAATCAGGGAGGGGGGCTTCCGGAGGGGCAGGGGATCGGGAAGGGGACCCTTGCGACGGAAGGCGTTTACACCGGCGAGGCGAACCGCCTTTATCGGATCGAGATCGATACGGCCGGCAACATCGGCACGGCGACCTTCCGCTGGTCGGAGGAGAACGCCGCGACGATCCAGCGGGTGATCGCGCCGATCCCGGCGGGATCAAAGGAGGTCGTCGTCGAGGATGCGTCGGCGTTTCATCCGGGCGAGCTGATCCTGATCTCGAAAGAGTTCGGAAGCGAGATGCACCAGATCCAATCGGTCTTCGGAAATGTGATCACGCTGAACGATCCGGTCGGCGGACAGCTCTCGCTCCTGCCGGCGGCGTCGAAGGTGCTCAACTTCACCGGCTTCTCGATGGAAGACCGGCCGAAGATCGCGCGGTGGAACGCCTTTAAAGTTCCGATCCCCGCCGACCCGGCCGATTCGACGGTTTCCGCGGCGATCCCGTTGAACGACGGGGTGGCGATCCGGTTCGGCGGCAACCAGATGCGCCGGGGCGATGACTGGATCTTCAAGACCCGCTTCCTCGCCGGGGATGAGCCGTCGGGGATCAACCCGGAGACCCGGATCGAGCCGTTGAGCTTCGTGCTGCCTCACGGCGTCCGGCACTACTATGCGCCGCTCGCGATCCTGACCCGCGACGGCGATGCGCCCGAGCCGGACAAGATCCTCGATTTCCAAGACAAACGGCAGCGGGCGGGGAATGCCTCCACCGTCGATAAGCCGATCGCGGATCTTTCCGCCTTTACCGGTGAGAATACCGATCACTTCCTGGGGGGAATCGTCCTTCCTCCGGCCTCGAAGGGGAGCAAGTTTTTGGTCTTCTGGTCGGGGGAGCTCTTTCTTACGGGGGCGGTGCCGCTCAACTCGCACCTGGAGATCCGGGCCGCTTTTTACAACGACGAGATGACCGATCCGACGACCGAACCGGACAAGGGGAAGATCCAGGACAAGACGATGAAGATCCCGCTCCGGCGGAAGCAGACCGGCGTGGAGATCCCGATCCAGATGCTCTTCGTCAACAGCGACGCCGGTTTCCTCTTTGTCCCGAACAGCTTTATCCCGACGTCGGTCCAGCTTTTCGCCCGGGTGGACCAGAACGGCTTCAGCGTGGAGCTGGTGAACATGCGGTTGACGGTGTTAGAGTTGAAGAAGAGCTTTTAACTCGGGCTGCCTCCCTAACGCGTATGATCTAAGAAGTAGAATTTCAGGAGGAGACAATGGCAGGACGTTACATTTTTACAAAAAAAGATCTGGCGCCGCTTCGCCCCTTTATCGATCATCCGGTCGGTCAGCAACTGATCCAAGGGGTCGTGCCGATCAAGAAGGTGGCGGGACCGGCGCGGCATGTCGAGCTGGCGGAGGTTGAGCTGCCGGTGGCGGTGGAGAGCCGCGAGAATCCCGAAGGGGTGCCGCTGAGCGAGGTCTTGAAAGCGGTTCAGGAGAAGGTTCCCGAGGTGAAAGGATTAGCGGTCCGCCAGGGGCGGGTCTCAATTACCTTTGAAGGGGAGCCTTCGCGGGCCGACCGGACGAAGATCGAAAAGCTCCTCTCGAACCGGAAGGGCCTGGAGGATCTGAAACGGCCGGCCCCCGGTCCGATCGGCCTGAGGGGGATGGCCGCGGAGGGTCCGGCGGCGCTGGAGCGGGTGTTGAAGAGTTCGGAAACACCCGATGCCGAGTGGCTCCGGGCCTTTCGGGCCTACGCCGTCCAAAATCTCATCGGGACCAAACGGAGCGAGAAGAAGTAGATGGCCCCTTATCTCGGCAATCTGAAGAGCAACGAGTTTCACGATCTGGCGAACCAGAAAGGGCAGTGTCAGATTTCGGAAATTTTGACGCAGAAGTTCTTCACCCCGGATACGGTGGAGCAGGCGGTCGCCGAGGGATTTGAGCCGTGCTTTTTCTGCATCGGGACGTTCGCCGACCTGGGGTTGTCCCCCTTGGGCGCGCCGATCACATCCCCTTCCGATCTGACCGGCCAAGACGAGGGGGCCGGGATGGTCTTGCTGGAATGGACTTATGCCGACGACATCGAAGCGCAAAAAATCGCGTTTGACATCTTCTCCAGCCCCGACCCGCTCGATCCCTTCCGGACGCTTCGCGCCGGGAATCTTAAGGTCACCTCGGCGTTGATCCCCGGCTTTGCAGAGGGGGGGCATTATTACTTCACGGTGATCGCCAAGCGGGGGGGGGCTTACAGCCTTCCTTCGAAAACGATTCCTCTTTTCGTTCAGCCGGTCCAGGCGCCGATCTTCACCTCCCCCGGAGGGGGCGGGCCGCCGTCGGTTCCGAGCGGGCTCGGCTTTCCGTTTCAGATTGATGGGACCGGGGGGGTCTACGCGCAAGGGGGCGATCCGCTGTTGCGGGGGAAGATCCTCCAGCTGCTTCTGACGTCGCCGGGGGAGCGGGTGAACCTGCCGGAGTACGGAACCCGCCTGCGCGATCTGGTCTTCGATCCGAACAACGACATCCTGGCGGCGACGACCGAGTTCATGGTCAACCGGGCGCTCCAGCGTTACCTGGGAGACGAATTGCAGGTCGATCAGGTCGCCGTCAAAAACGAAGAGAGCACGCTGCAGGTCGAAATCGTCTACGTCCGGAAAGCCGATCTGCGGATGGAGCGGCTGCGGATCGGGCTGCCGATTCCGTAGAATAGCGAGGAGAATAAAATGATTATTTTCCATTTGCCATTTTCCATTTACCATTTTCCAATGGGAAGAGGTTAGCGATGGACGAAAGAATGGCCCGGTATGTCGAGCGGGCCGAAGGGAAATATTGGGGAAAATATCGCGGGTTCGTTCAGGATAATAACGATCCGGAACAGCTCGGACGGCTGAAGGTGACCGTGCCGAGTCTTCTTGCGGACGCCGTGAGCGGCTGGGCCTGGCCCGCCGTCCCGTATGCCGGCGCGGGAATCGGCTTCTTTTTCATGCCGCAGGTCGGCGATCTGGTCTGGGTTGAATTTATCGAAGGAGAGCTCGACCATCCGCTCTGGACCGGCTGCAGTTGGGGGAAGCCGGGGGGGCAGAGCGAACTCCCCGAGGAGGCGCTTCAATCGTACCCGCAGCAGCAGGTCATCAAGACGCCGTCGGGAAATGTGATCATCATCAACGACAGCTCGGGAAGCGAGTCGATCACGGTTCGAACGAAGGAGGGGACCGAGATTGTCATCGATCGAAGCGGCCAGAAGATCACGATCCAGGCCGATTCGGTGATCGCGCAGGGATCGTCCGAGATGCCGGAGGAATTGGCGACAAAAACCTTCGTCCAGACGATATTCGATACGCATACCCATCCGAGCGGCGTCGGGCCGACCGGGCCGCCGCTGGTTCTTTCCACCACCAATCCAAAATCGATCACGCGGGTTCTCAAGGCAGAATAGCCGATGCCGCTCAACAAAACCCTCCTTTCGGACGGCTTTAAAGATCTTTTTGAAGGGAAAGATCCTTCCGCTCCCGGGGAGATAATTTTTCCTCCCAACCCGACGGAAGCGGGAAAGAAGTGGGCCGCGGTTTATAAGAAGTATGCCGAGGGGGCGTTGGCGGGGACGACGAAGCCGATCGCCGTCTCGCTCACCGCAGCCGAGAGCGCCTTGGCCGGCGCTTTGGCGGCCGGATTCTCGGCGGCGAAAGCGGCTCCCCCCCCGGCGGCGGTCGCGGGGCTCGCCGCGGCGATGGACCTCGCCTTCGTCGCCTTCTGGCTGACCCCGCCGGTGGTCTTTGCGACCCCGCCCCCGCCGGCGCCGCCGACGATGGCCGGGGTCGTTTCCCTCGCTTCTCCCGGCATCCTTTTGGCCTCTCTGATCGCGCTTTTTACATCGGGGGCGGCCGATAAGAAGACGGCGGCCCAACAGGCCGACGCAATGGCGACCCTCCTGGACAGTTGGACCAAAACAGTGATGGTCCTCAACACGCCGGTCACCCCGCCGGGACCTCCATTACCCCCCGTCCCCTTGGCGTAGCATCTCTCTGTAGGGGCGCCATTTATTGCGCCCTCCTTGTCATGATCCAAAAGAAAGGGCGTGATGAATCACGCCCCTACATAAACCATATTTCTCCGTCTATTAAATAACCTGAGCGTCGCCTTGTCCCGCATTGATGAAATGTTGCCGGACCAAACCATGTTTTTCCATCAGCCGCCGGAAGGCCCTCCGATCTTTCCCGGCCTCTTTTGCGGCGCGGGAGATGTTCCCCCGATGGGTCATCAAGAGCTGGCAGAGGTAGGACTTCTCGAAAGTGTCGATCGTTCGCCGCTTCAGCGCTTGGAAAGGAGGGTCCCGTTTGGACGGCATCTGAACGGCGGTCGGAAGGTCGATCTCTTCGGCCTGGATCAAGGAGACCGGGGAGTGGACAATCGCACGCTGGATCACCGCTTCCAGCTCTCTGACATTGCCGGGCCACGCGTAGGAGGAGAGCTTCATCAGGGCCGCCGGTGAGAGGATTTTATAATCGCTCCGAAAGCGCCGGCAATATTTTTTTAAAAAGTACTTGGCGAGCAGCGGAATATCTTCCGGCCGCTCCCGGAGGGGGGGCAAAGAGAGCGAGAGGATATACAGGCGAAAGTAGAGGTCTTCACGGAAGGTCCCCGCCTTGACCTTCTCAATCAGGTTTGCATTTGTCGCCGCCACGATCCGGACATCGGCCTGGAGCGCTTGTCGTCCCCCCAGCGGCCGATACTCCCCTTCCTGGAGAAAACGGAGGATTTTGGCTTGAGCGGTCAGGCTCAATCCGTCGATTTCATCGAGGAGCAAGGTGCCCGACTCCGCCTCTGCGATCAGGCCCCGCTGCGGGAGCGAGGCGTCAGTATAGGCCCCCTTGGTATGCCCGAAGAGCTCATTTTCCAGGAGGGTTTCGGGAAGCGCGGAGCAGTTCACCGGAATAAACGGCCCCCCTGCGCGGGCGCTCAGGTAATGAATCGCACGGGCGGCGAGCTCTTTCCCGGTTCCCGTCTCCCCGGAGAGGAGGACGGTCGCGTCACATCGGGCCAGCAGGCTGATCTGGCGGAGCACTTTTATAAATGGAGCGCTCTCGCCGATGAGAGAACCCATTCCAAGATCGATTTTCAACCGCTCGGCGGCGCTCCGGTCTTCGAGCTGAAGCCACTTTTGTATGCGGGCGATCAAATCGCCCGGCTGAAAGGGGCAGAAGAGAAAATCGTCCGCGACCTGAAGGACTTGATTCAAGGGTGCAAGGTTAATCAACGGACCCTGGCAGGAGAGCCAGAGGACAGGCACAAAGTAGCCGAGCCGCCGAAAAGAGAAGACCGCTTCTGCAGCGATCTCTTCCGAAGAAGATTGAAGTAAAATCAGGTGGGGCGCCTGAATCGACAAGGCCTCCGCTGAAGGGAGGGCCGATGCGCCGATCAGTTGAACCCGTTCCCCGGGGAGGTGGTCTGTGATGATCTGCTTCAGGTTAGAGCAAGGATCAGGATGTGCGCAGTTGTCTCTGAGATCAATCTGCAAAATGGTTTTTGTCATTCCCGGTCCACAGGGCCCGTCTTTATATACGATATACGCGGCATCGGTTTAGAGAAGAGAATTTTTGATGTTAGTGACTATAGATGGTTTTGGGTGTTCGCGAGGATGAGCGTTGCGCTTAATCTGAATCAAACATCCATGCCGCTCGGGCGTTCCCAGATCAAGTCCCGTCGGGGTTAGACGGGGATGGTATCACTCAGCCACCCTGTACACTAACCAATCCGCCGTCGACGAGTCAAGCAGAATCCGACCCTACAAGATACTAAGTATATTTAGCGTATCTATTCCGGGACAGGAAAATTTCGCCGAGACGATCGATCCATCTCCGGGTCTAGCTTGCAGAAGCGGGATTAATTCTTCTTAAGAGAGGTTTCTTTCGAGGTGGTTGCGACTGGAGAGGGGGGGGCGTTCGGGGCGTCCATGGCGCAGCGAAAACCGATGGTCGCCTCTTTTCGGTACGGGGCGACGGCATACCGTTTGGTGGTCCGGACGTCGCTTCCGACATTGTCCCAAGAGCCCCCCCGCACCGCTTTGGCCATGCCGACCTCGGGCCCTTTCGGATGGGTCACTTGCCCGTCTTTATAATAAAATTCATCATACCAATCGAAGACCCACTCGAGGACGTTTCCGGACATATCGTAAAGGCCGAACGGGCTCCGGCCGGCTTCGAAGGTTCCGACCGGGGCGGTATAAGCAAAGCCGTCGTCTTCGCCGCGCGCATTCGCATAACCGTCGGCATAATCCCCTCCCCAAGGCCAAGGGTGTTCTTCCTCGCCGCGGGCGGCATGTTCCCACTCCACCTCGGTGGGGAGTCGCTTTCCGTTCCAGGCGCAAAAGGCGTCGGCATCAAACCAGGAGACGCCGACGGCGGGGAGATCCGGTTGAAATAAGACGGAGACATCGTCAAAAAAAACCATCACCTCCTGCCGGTGGCGGTTGGTCTTCTCGACGAATTGCTGATACTGGGCGTTGGTGACTTCATAGAGATCGATGAAGTAAGAGTTGATCGTCACTTCGCGCGCCGGCTTTTCATCGAATTCTCCCTCTTCTTTGGCCCCTCTCCAGAGAGTCCCTCCCTGGATGAAGACCATCGGCGCGCCGTCTCTCCCGAGCTTGGCAATTCTCAAATGGCTGAACCGGACGGGATCGGGGGCGGGAATCGTCACTCGCGGGGCTTGGCGTTCACGCATGGCCTTGGCTTCGGAGCGGATCGTATTCATGCGCGAAATAGAAACGAGGACCAGCACGAGGAAGAAAATGCCCATCCCGATGAGAATACCAACGACCTTCATCGCGCTTTTCCTTTTGAGACAAGAGAGGTGGTGTAAATCAGTGGGGATAAGAACTTTTATTACTTTAACATGATCTTTGATTGCGATTCAATTTGATGTCGAGGTCCAACGTGTTGAACGCCGGCGGCACCGTTCCTGGACGGATTTATTCTCCGTAGATGAGTTTTAAGACATTGTCGCCGACTGTTTCGGAGAGCTCCCTTTGGAGGGCGGACAGCGCCTTCCGCTCCGCTTCTTTGGGGGTGAGATGGCCTTCTTTCCCTGACCTTTGAATGCGGCCAAACTCTTTCTGACCCTCCTTTTGGGTGAGTGTCAGATCGGCGGACCACCGAATATAGTGCCATTTCGGATCTTTCAGATCGGCTTCTTCCAGTCCGACATTTCCCTTGATGAGCAGATCGCCCTCCCCCCCGCCGATGAACCCTTTATCGTGAAGTCCGGCGAGGATGGCATCGCGAACGGCCGTCGCTTGCGGACCGTCGATCTGGACATTCACTTTAAAGGAGCGGTTTAAAAGGGCCTTCAGTTGGTCATCGAGGGCGGCGGCGCTGACCTTGAGGCCGTCCCCCCGCCCGGTCGGCTGGATGATCCGAAGATCCGATTCATATAACTCGGTCAGCCGGGCGGCCAGCAGCGCTTTGTGGAGGGCCCGCGCCTGCTCAAGCGGGTCGGCCGATTTTTTCGCCCGCGCTTCCCATTCTTTCGCTTCCATTTCGGCGTCGAGCGATTTTTGGCGGAGCGCCGAAGCGCTCTTCGCCCGGTCCAACACCGCCAAGGCATAGTGGACTTTAGAGACGGAGTCGGTCCACCGCTCCGCGATCCGGACCTGCTCGAGCACTTTCTGGGTGGAGACCTCGGTCTGGTTTCGCAGATCAATCGTCCGATCGATCTCGATCCGCTTTCCCTTTTCGGTCTGCCGGAAATCCTCCCGCTCGTGGGTGGCCGAGCGGATTTCGGCCCGGAAGATGCGGGCCAGCGCGGCATAGGCGCTCTCTTCCGCCCGTTGCCGGGTATCGCCGGAGCCGACGCCGATCAAGAAAGATGCCTCGGGATAATTTTCGCTGGGTCCGTCGACCCAATCGGGTTTCTCGGCAGCGAGACCGATTGCCGTCATGTCGAAGAGAGGGAGTACCACACTGCCCAAGAGCAGAATAAACCGGGTGAAGCGTTTCATATGTCCTCCTCAATCGGCGTTACTGTAGGAGATGATCGATCAAAAACTGGGGCTTCCCTTTTTCAATCTTTAAAGGCGGAATCGGGCGCTCCTCAATCAGATGTCCCTGGTTCGAGTAGTAGGCGATCCGGACCTCCCATTCCCCCGGAGGAAGAGAAATGCGCGCCAGACGGATTTTGGCGGGGAGGGTCCGCCAGCTCCGCTTGTCCGACTGCTCGGTGGCGAGCGAATAGACGTTGGTCAGGAAGTCGGTGAGGATCTCGGCCCCTTCCCCTCCCCTTTTCTTCGCCTGATGCTTCGCGGTCCGGGCCGCGGCATATTTGGCCGTCGCGCGCGCGATCGCCTTGGAAGAGATTCGGGCGATCCGGTCCTCAAGGTTCTTTTTTGCGAGGGCGGTGATATCCTCCATCACGTCGGCGCTCTGTTTAAGGAGGGTCTCTCCCTGCCGGAAGGTCACCTCCACCGAGCCGACTTGGGAGGGGCGGGGGACAAATCGAGGAAGCGCCACCCGAACGAGGTAGAGGCCCCCCCCTCCATCGGGGACCGGGGCATCGATGAAGTAATCTTCTTTCACGGGCGACCGCCCCTCATAGGTGACCACCACCATCTCGCCCCCTTGCTCCGAAGGCTTTCCGGAAGAGACTGCGACCGCCTCAGGAAAAAGCCGCTGATATTCCTCTTGTTCCTCCGAGAGATGAAGGGTGTTTGTGATCCGGATCAGATCGAGCCCCAGCCGGGAAGGAACCGGCGTGTTGTAATTTTTTTTGTAGCCTTGGAAGGCTTCATAGGCCTTTCGATAAGAGATGAAGGCGTCATTGGACTCTCCCCGTGTTTCATAAAGAATCCCGGAGAGGTAACGCGCGAAGGCGTCTTCCTTATAGACGTTCTTCTGCGTGTGCCGATCGTTCAACAGGTTCAAGCGGGCATCGACCTGTCTTGCCTCCACCAGCGCGTCGTCCCATCGGCCGAGGGCCGCATAGTTGAGCGCCGAGAAGAGATGGATGAGGACGGTTTCGAAGTCTTCTCCTTCGTAAGGGAGAAGGTTATCGTTGGTCAGCATCGCGCCGGCATGGGTGGAGAGGCTTTGCGTGTAGAGCCGGTCGATCTCGGCAGCGGCCTGTTCAAAAAAACGGTTGCTCTCCTCGTAGCGCCCGGAGAGGTGAAGGAGAAAAGCCCGATCGAGATAATAAAGAAGACGATTGCGATCGCCGTAGTCGTTCTTGTTTTTCTCAACAACGGCGTCGGCATCGGCATACCGATGAGAGCGAAGATGCTGCTCCACCAGTTGCTGGTGGCGAAGCGAAGGGCCGCAGGCGGTCAAAAGCAAAAGTGAGAAGAGGGTCCCGAGCTTAAAGAGTCGCGCCGTGAGCGTCCGGCATTTTGACGAAGATAGGGGGGAAGGATGCATGAGACATCGATCCCTAGAACTTGATCCGGCTTTTTTCGATGAGCTTCTTGATTTTCTTCTGGCCGAGCCACACTTTTTTGTTGTTGGCCATATCGACCATCTCGAGATCGACCTGATAAAAAACCGCCTTGGTTCCGTCGGCTTCATCAAGGATGGTGTTGATCGTCCCGATCATCATATAATCGGCGCCGAGCTCTTTCCCGGGGCCCTTCGCCGTTTCGTCCGACGAATTCTGAGCCTGGTCGAGCCGTTCGGTCCGGATCTCCTCGCGCTCTCCCTGGCCGGCGACGAAGAAGACCCGTCCGGAGTTTGTCAGCTCCCGCTGCAGGTCTTTAACGAAGGTCTGAACATTGATGTGCTCGTGGCTGCGGTTCACCACCGTCCCGACGATGACGGTCGGCTCCGTTCCGCGCTTCTTCATAAAATTGTCGACCCAAGGCCGGTTCAGCGAATCCTTCACCATCTCTTCGGCGACCAGGCGGGAATCGGTGTCGTTCCAGCGGCCCGAAAGGTCTGTAACCGTATCGGTCTCGACGCGGGAAACGGTTTTTCCCCCGCAAGAGATCATCCCGGTGAGTGCCGTGGCCGTGAGGATTAAAAAGAGTGCTCTTTTGATCATGGTTCTTTCCTTTCTAATGGAGGATTGCAGCAGGATACAATCCGGATCGGAAAATGGATCGGCCCGAAGAGATTACCGACGTTTTTCTTCTTCCTTGTCGAGGGCCTCGAAGGCTTTTTCCGCATTTTCTCGGACGTAATCGCGGACCGCGGCATTCAGCTCCCGGGCCTGTTGAATGTTGTCTTTGAATTTATCGAGGTCCAGCCGCGCAAGGGAGTAGAGCGTTCCATCGGCGGGATCGGTCCAGTGATCGATAATGATCACGCCGGAGAGGGTCGTGGCCGAGAAGGTCTTGATCGTCTGCTCGATGTTCTGTTCCTCGCTGGTCTTCTTGAAATCGCCGGCCGTGGTGGAGGCGGCATAATCGCGCATCAGGGAGGCGGAGTAGGTTTCGAATACTTTTGCAACTTCGGCTCTGGCCCGGTTGTCGGCGGCCGTTTTTGCCAACGGCTTGTTCTGCACCCCCGTGACGGCGCCCACCCCATAGAAGGCCTTTTGATCGTTATCGAGAAAAGCGCCATTTCCTTTTTGAACCCAGTCCGGTTCTTCATGCTTGGCCTTGTGACCGGCGCAACTCGCCAGCAACAAGATCGTGACCCCAGCAATGATCCCCTCGACAAAGAACCGCCGTTGCCTCATCGATTTCCCTCCATCAATTTGGAAAACGGAATCAATATACCATCCTCCCATGAAATGTCAAATCACTAGGAAGAAAGAGGGGAAAGCGATAAAGCCGAGCCTTGACGGAAAATAGCGTTTGACAAAAACAAACGAGTTGACTATAATACGACTTAGCCTATAGTGAATGTCGTTGGGACTTCTTTCCGACTCGGCTCTTCATCAACATCTCCTCCTACAACATTATTCGTTGGCCGGTCCAAAACGAAAGATCCGTCTCAGGTGGTTCACAAAATTTCTTCCATATCTGCTCAGAGCATTTCATTAAAAAAAACCATAAAAGGAATGATGGCCATAAGCTAATTGCCTACTCGTCTTACGATCCCTTCCTCGTTCAATTCTTATAATTAATGATGATGCGATCTAAACATATATCGATGAAGGTCATATTCGGATAAATCCTATCTGACATGCTCTCCCTTTTTTACACTTTTAAACCATTTAATCAATGCCTGAATAGAAACTGACTGTAAGATTTAATATCAAGGAGAAAAAGATGAATCTTGCCGAACTGAAAGAGAAAAGCATTGCGGACCTGACTGAGGTGGCCAGGGAGCTGAAGATCGAGGGTGCCAGCAACCTGAGGAAACAAGAGCTCATCTTTGCGATTCTGCAAGCCCAGTCCGAGAAAAACGGAACAATCTATGGCGAAGGGGTTCTGGAAACCCTCCCGGACGGCTTCGGATTTCTCCGATCCCCCGACTACAATTACCTCCCCGGACCCGACGATATTTATGTCTCTCCCTCGCAGATCCGACGGTTTAATCTCCGAACAGGCGATATCGTTTCCGGCCAGATCCGGCCTCCCAAGGAGAGCGAGCGCTACTTTGCGCTCCTTAAGGTCGAAAAGATCAACTACGAAGAGCCGGAGGTCGCGCGGGATAAGATCCTCTTCGACAACCTCACCCCGCTTTATCCGTTGGAGCGGATCAAGCTGGAGTACAGCCAGGAAGATTACTCCACCCGGGTGATGGATTTGATCACCCCGATCGGAAAGGGACAGCGTGGATTGATCGTCGCCTCGCCTCGAACCGGTAAAACGATGCTGTTGCAGGCGATTGCAAAAGCGATCATGAAGAATCATCCGGAGATCATCCTGATTGTTCTTCTCATCGATGAGCGCCCTGAAGAGGTCACCGACATGCAGCGCCAGGTGAAGGGGGAGGTCGTCAGCTCCACCTTCGATGAGCCGGCACAGCGGCACGTCCAGGTGGCCGAGATGGTCCTGGAAAAAGCGAAACGTCTGGTCGAGCACAAGCGGGACGTCGTCATCCTGCTCGATTCGATCACCCGGTTGGCCCGCGCTTTCAACGCCGTGGTTCCGCCGAGCGGAAAGGTTCTTTCCGGCGGTCTGGATGCCAACGCCCTGCAACGGCCGAAGCGGTTCTTCGGATCGGCCCGAAACATCGAAAACGGCGGCAGCTTAACGATCATCGCCACGGCCCTGATCGATACCGGAAGCCGGATGGATGACGTCATCTTTGAAGAGTTCAAGGGAACGGGTAACATGGAGCTCCACCTCGACCGGAAATTGGCCGACCGCCGCATCTTCCCGTCGATCGACATGACCCTTTCCGGAACACGTAAAGAAGAGTTGCTGGTCGATAAAGAAGACCTCAACAAGATGTGGATCCTCCGAAAGGTGTTAAGCCCGCTTTCGACAATTGAATCGATGGAATTCTTATTCGACAAAATCAGGGGGACCAAAACGAATAAAGAATTCTTGGAATCGATGAACAAGTAAAAAGGGCTTGAAAGTAAACGTGATTTAAGCTATAATCTCACGCTCGATCTATGCCCATTTATGAAATAAAAGGAGATTGCAATGAAACCAGCCATTCACCCCGAATATAAAGAGGTGGAGATCACCTGTGCGTGCGGGGCGGTGCTCAAATCGAAGTCGACCCGAGGCGAAATCCGCCTTGAGATTTGCGCCTCCTGCCATCCTTTCTTCACCGGGACCCAGAAGATCATCGATACCGAGGGCCGCGTCGAACGGTTCAAGAAGAAATACGCGAAGAAATAGCCCCCGACTTCCTCTTCCAGAGCCTGCCCGCCGGGCAGGTTTTTTATTTTCTCCTCTCTAAGTGGTCCAGGGTAAGCCTGGTATCTGAACTTAACAAACGGTACGTGAAAGAAATGGTTCTCTCTAAAGAAGATTTCTTGACAGATAAGCTGGAAGGAATCTTTAAAAAATACGAAGTGCTCGGCGCTCAGCTGTCCGACCCGAAGGTGCTGGCGAATCCGAAGGAGCAAATTCGTCTCGCGAAAGAACGGTCTGAATACGTGGAAACGATCCAGCAATACGAGACCTACAAGTCGCTTCTCAAAGAAATCGCGGAGGCCGATGAAGTCCGGCGGGATCTGACGGCGGAGGCGGAATTGCGCGAAATGGCGGAGTCTGAGTGGAATACGCTTCAGCAGAAGAAAGAGGCGCAGGAAGCCATTCTCAGAAGACTCCTTATTCCGAAAAATCCGCTGGATGATCGGAATCTCTTTCTCGAGATCCGCGCCGGGACGGGAGGCAACGAGGCGGGCCTCTTCGCGTCGGACCTTCTCCGAATGTACATGAAATATGCCGAGAAGAGAGGCTGGAAGGTGGAGATGATGGACTCCAGCGAAACCGGAATCGGCGGCCTCAAGGAAGTGGTTCTCTCGGTCGCCGGGAAGGGGGCGTATCGTCATTTTCAATACGAAAGCGGCGTTCATCGCGTTCAGCGGGTACCGGAGACGGAAGCGAGCGGGCGGATTCATACCTCCACCGTGACGGTCGCGGTCATCCCAGAAGCGGAAGAGGTCGATATTCATATCGACCAGAAAGACCTGAGGATCGATACCTTCTGCTCTTCCGGACCGGGCGGCCAGAGCGTCAATACGACCTATTCCGCCGTCCGGATCACCCATCTTCCGACCAACCTCGTCGTTTCCTGCCAGGATGAGCGATCCCAATTAAAAAACCGAACCAAGGCGATGCGGATCCTCCGATCCCGCCTGCTGGAAGTCGAGCGGGCGAAGCAAGAGGCGGAGATTGCAAAAAACAGGAAATCCCAGGTCGGGACCGGAGAGCGAAGCGAGAAAATTCGCACCTACAATTTTAAGGAAAACAGGGTGACCGATCATCGGATCAACCTCTCCCTCTACCAACTCGATCAGGTTCTTCAGGGAGAGCTGGACTCCCTTGTTCAGCCTCTCATCGCCGATGATGAGGCAAAGCAATTGGCCGAATCGTAATTCTTCCTGAATGGGATTGGAGACGAGCAACCCCGCTTCCTCCTCAATGAAGATGCCGATCACCATGACAAAAGAAAAAACGATCTCCGAACTTCTCGGCCAAGGAACCGCTTTCCTCGAAGCGCACGGAATCGCCTTGCCCCGGCGGGAGGCCGAGCTGCTCCTCTGCGCACTTCTCTCCTGCCGTCGAATCGATCTATATGTAGAACCTGCGCGGCCGATCGAGACCGATCAAGAGGGCCTCTTTCAATCCTATTTAACGCGGCGCGCCCGGCGCGAGCCGATCCAATACATTATCGGTCAGGTCGATTTTTGCGGGCTCTCCCTTTCGGTCCGCCCCGGGGTTTTTATTCCCCGGCCCGAAACCGAGCTGATCGTCGAGAGGGCGCGCACGATCTCGCCTGCTCCCTGTCGTATTCTCGATCTTTGCACCGGGAGCGGGGCGCTGGCGATTGCGCTGGCAAAAGAATTTCCCCACGCTCACGTTGTTGCAACCGATATCGATGAAACACCGCTCGACATTGCCCGGGCCAATGCGGAAGGCCATTCCTGTCTCTCACAGATTCGTTTTATCCAGGGAGACCTCCTCGCGCCGTTGCGAATGGGGGATAACCGTTTTGATCTCATCGTCTGCAATCCCCCTTATATTCCGGAGCATGACCGCGCTGCCCTTCCAGCCGAAGTACGGGATCATGAACCGTCACGGGCGCTCTTTGCGCCGGAGGAGGGAACCGCCTTTTATCGGCGTATTCTGAGGGAAGCCCCTTCTTTTCTCACGCAAGAAGGATCTCTCCTCTTTGAACTGGGTGCGAGGCAGGCGGCCTGGTTCCAAGCATATGCCGCGCAGGAGACGATGTTTAGCGCAACCTTCCTCCAAGATCTGGCCGGGATCGATCGGATCGCCTTCTGCCGGAGACGAGGCGCCGATGGATAAGATTGTCATCCAGGGGGGGGCTCCTCTCACCGGCGAGATTGAGGTCAGCGGGGCGAAAAACGCGGCGCTCCCCATCTTAGCGGCGACCCTTCTCTCCTCCGAACCGCAGACCCTGCTCGGCATTCCGAAGTTGATGGATGTTGCCACGACCAAGAAGCTGCTACAGCGAATGGGAGCGGAGATCAGCGAGCAGGAGGGGGTCCATTCGATTCAGGTCAAGACGATCAAGAGTTGCGAGGCCCCTTATGATCTCGTCAAGACGATGCGGGCCTCGATCCTGGTTTTAGGTCCGCTGGTGGCCCGCTGCGGCGAGGCGCATGTCTCTCTTCCCGGCGGCTGCGCCATCGGCGCGCGTCCCATTCAACTCCACCTCACCGCGCTGGAGAAGATGGGGGCCGAGATCAAGATCGAGCATGGGATGATCCATGCCAAGGCGGGCAAACTCAAGGGGGCCAAGATCTATTTTGATCTCCCGACCGTGACCGGCACGGAAAATTTGATGATGGCGGCGACCCTGGCGGAGGGAACGACGACGTTGGAGAATGCCGCCTGCGAGCCGGAGATCACCGATCTCGCCCAGTTTCTCAACGCCTGCGGCGCGCGGATCGAGGGGGCGGGGACCGACCGGATCACCATCCAAGGGGTTGCCGCGCTGAAGCGTGCCTCTTACCGGGTGATGCCCGATCGGATCGAAGCGGGGACCTTCATGATCGGCGCGGCGATCACAAAAGGAGACCTGGCGATTCGACACGGCCGTCCGGAACATTTGGCCAGCGTCATCGAGAAGCTCCGGGCGGTGGGGGCGACCGTGACGGAGGAGAAAGATCTCCTTCGGGTCAAAGGGGGCGCCGTTCATGCGGTCGATGTGAAGACCCTTCCCTATCCCGGATTTCCGACCGACATGCAGGCGCAGATGATGGCGCTGATGTCGATTTCGGACGGCCTCTCCGTCGTCACCGAAACGATCTTCGAGAACCGCTTCAACCATGTCGCCGAGCTTCGCCGGATGGGGGCGGAGATTCGGCTGGAGGGAAATCACGCTGTGATCAAAGGGGTGCAGAAGCTGTCGGGGGCGCCGGTGATGGCGTCGGATCTTCGGGCGAGCGCCTCGTTGATCTTGGCCGGCCTGGTAGCGCAAGGAGAGACCGAGGTGCTCCGGATTTATCATCTCGATCGGGGATACGAGCGGATCGAGGAGAAGCTCTCGAAAGTCGGGGCTTCGATCCGCCGGGTGAAAGGAGCGGCCTAGGTGGAGAAGCCGACCCTCACGATCGCGCTTTCAAAGGGGAGACTCCTTGGGCTGACGATCCCCTTTCTCGGTCAACTCGGAATTATTCCGGCGGAACTGACCGAAGAGAGCCGCCGCCTCACCTTCGACGTCCCGGAGAAAAAAATCAAAATCATCCTCGTCCGCGCCACCGATGTTCCGACCTATGTCGAATACGGCGCCGCCGACGTCGGGATCGTCGGAAAAGATCTTCTGCTGGAGCAGACGCGGGACGTTTATGAGCCGGTCGATTTAGGATACGGCTTCTGCCGGATCGTTCTGGCGGGTCCGAGCGGCAATGGGACCGGGGAGCGGCCGAACGGGCACTCCAAGCTCCGGGTCGCGACGAAGTATCCGAACATCACCGAGCGCTATTTCCTGGAGAAGGGAATCCCGATCGAGATCATCAAGCTCTACGGCTCGATCGAGCTGGCGCCGCTGGTCGGATTGGCCGATCAGATCGTCGATCTCACCTCCAGCGGGGAAACGCTCCGGACGCATCATCTCGGCGTGGTCGATGAAATCGCCCAATGCACCGCCCGGCTGATCGTCAATCGCGCCAGCCTGAAGATCAAATATCCGGCCGTGCAGAAGTTGATCGAAGCGGTGAAGAAGGAGTTAAAAAAGAGCGGCAGTCGGGAATCGAAGGTCAAGGTTCACCGGTAGAAAAAAGGGATACGAGGTCGGACAATGATGAAGAGGGTTCATGTCGAAGATCGGCGGTTTAAGGCGGTTTATCGGAAGGTGCTCCATCGATTGGATGTCGGGGACCGGACAATCGAAAAGACCGTTCGAAAGATCCTCGACGACGTTCGAGAAAAAGGGGATAAAGCGGTTCTTCGGTATACCGAGAAATTCGATCGGCTGAAACTCACCCCCGCTCAGATACAGGTCGATGCAGATCAGACTCGGCGGGCCTATGAGAAGGCCGATCCCGCGGTCGTCGAGAGCCTCCAATATGCCGCCGATCGGATTACCGCTTTCCATGAAAAACAGAAGAAAGAAGGGTTCTCCATTCAGAACGACGGGATCTATCTTGCCCAGCGGGTCCACCCGATCGAGCGGGTGGGGCTGTATGTGCCCGGCGGCAAGGCGGCTTATCCCTCCTCCGTGTTGATGAATGCCATCCCGGCCCGGGTCGCGGGGGTTCCCCGGACGGTGATCGTTTCCCCCTCTCCGGATGGGGTCCTCAACCCCTATATGCTGATCGCCGCCGATATTGCGGGGGTGACGGAGATTTACCGGATCGGCGGGGTGCAAGCGGTCGGCGCCTTGGCGTATGGAACCGAGACGGTTCCCAGGGTCGATAAAATCGTCGGGCCGGGGAATCAGTATGTCGCCGCCGCCAAGCGGTTGGTATATGGCTTGGTCGATATCGATATGATCGCCGGCCCCAGCGAACTTCTGATCATTGCCGATGATCAAGCCAATCCGACCTATGTCGCCTCGGATCTTCTCTCGCAAGCGGAGCATGATGAAGAGGCGGTCGTGATTTTCCTGGCGACCTCCAAAACGCTCGTCGAGAAGGTGGAGCGGGAGATGAAAAATCAGCTCGCCCGGCTCCCCCGGAAGAAGATCGCTGCGACGTCGCTGCGGCATCACGGCGTCACCTTCATCGTTCCTGATCTGAAGCAGGCGATCGCGATGTCGAACGAGATCGCGCCGGAGCATCTCTCCCTCTTCGTGGCCGAGCCGTTCGCTTACCTCGACGGCATCATCCATGCCGGCTCGGTCTTCCTCGGCGAGCAGACGCCGCAGGCGCTGGGGGATTATATCGCGGGGCCGAACCATGTCCTCCCGACCGGCGGGACGGCGCGGTTTTTCTCGCCGCTCTGCGTCGATGACTTCGTGAAGCGCAGCAGCGTGATTTCGTACAGCCGGGAAGCGCTGGAGAAAAGCGGCCAACACCTCGTCCGGATCGCCGAGGTGGAAGGATTGGAGGCGCACGCCAACATGGTCCGAATTCGGGTGAGCAAAAATGCGTAACGGCGCCGTCAGACGGGAGACGAAAGAGACGCAAATCACCATCCAGATCGACCTGGACGGGTCGGGGAAGTATCAGGTCGAGACCCCCTTTCCGTTTCTGAATCACATGCTCTCCGCTTTTGCGAAGCATGGCTACTTCGATTTGACGGTGAAGGCGAAGGGAGATGTCGAGATCGACGATCATCACACGGTCGAAGATATCGGGATCGTTCTCGGCGAGACGCTCGCCAAGGCCTGGGGGGAGAAGCGGGGGATTCGGCGGTTCGGCCATGCCTCGATCCCGCTCGATGAGGCGCTGGCCGAGGTGACGGTCGATCTTTCGGGCCGTCCCTATCTGGTCTACCAGGTGCAGATGCCGAAGAAGAAGATCAAGGAGTTCGATACCGATTTGGTCGAGCACTTCTTCCGCGCCGTCGTCGACCAATGTAAGATCAATCTCCACATCAACCTTCACTACGGGAAAGATCCGCACCACATCCTGGAGGCGATCTTCAAAGGCTTCGGCCGGGCATTGGATGCGGCGACGCAGATCGATCCGAGGTTGAAGGGGGTCGCTTCGACGAAGGGAAAGCTCTAAAATTCTCACGTATGAAAATCGTCATTGTCGATTATGGGTCGGGGAATCTTCGGAGCGTTCAGAAGGGGTTTGAGCGGGCGGGGTATGCCGCCGTGATCACCTCTGATCCGAAGGTTGTTTCGGACGCGAGCCATCTGGTGGTGCCGGGGGTGGGGGCCTTTCCGGAGTGTATGAAGAACCTCGGCGCGCTTCGTCTTCTCAAGCCGATCACCGAGTCGATCCGGGCGGGGAAACCGTACCTTGGCATCTGTCTCGGACTGCAGATCCTCTTCACCGAGGGGATGGAGTTCGGGTCCCATCCGGGGCTCGATCTGGTTCCGGGGCAGGTGGTTCGATTCCCGGAGAGAGATTTGAAAGTTCCCCACATGGGATGGAATCAGATCCGGATCGATAAGAAAAGTCCCGTTTTGGAGGGAATTCCGGACGGCGCCTATTTCTATTTCGTCCACTCCTACTACGGGGCGCCGAAAAAAAATAATTGGGTGGCGACGACCACCGACTACGGCGTCCGTTTTCCCTCGGCGATCGCGCATGAAAATGTTTTTGCCTGCCAGTTCCATCCGGAGAAGAGCCAACGGATGGGGCTTCAGATGCTTGCGAATTTCGCAAAGATGAAATAAAAACTGTAGGGCGATCCTTGTGATCGCCCTCTGATTGGGCGAATACACGATGGAACAGTGCAGGCGAGATTCGCCCCTACAAAAACAACAATTCGGGAATATATAAAGATGATTTTAATCCCCGCGATCGATATCAAAGACGGACGCTGCGTCCGGCTGATACAAGGGGCGATGGATTCCGAGACGGTCTTCTCCGAAGATCCGGTCGCCATGGCGCAACAGTGGGAGTCCCAGGGGGCCGAACGGCTTCACCTGGTCGATCTCGACGGCGCGGTGAGCGGCGCAACGGTCCATTATGACTTGATCGAGCGGATCATCAAAGCGGTGAAGATTCCGGTTCAGGTCGGCGGTGGGATTCGCAGCCTCAATCGGATCGAGCATTATCTCTCGGCCGGGGCGGCGGCCGTGATCCTGGGGACGGCGGCGCTGCAGAACGAACCGCTGGTGAAAGAAGCGACGCGGAAATTTCCGCGTCGGATCATCGCCGGGATCGATTCAAAAAAGGGGCAGGTCGCCGTCCGGGGATGGACGGAGGTTCATCCGGAAGAGGTGGGAACCCTGGCGGTTCGGATGGAGGAGGCGGGGGTCGCGGCGCTGATCCTGACCGATATCGAAAAAGACGGGATGCTCGCCGGTCCCAACATCGGGCTTTTCCGGGAGATCGGCATGCAGGTGGAGATCCCGATCATCGCATCGGGGGGGGTCACCACCCTTCCGCAGATTCAGCAGCTCGCCGAGATCCCGGGGGTCGAGGGGGCGATCGTCGGAAAGGCCCTCTATACCGGGGCCCTCTCGCTTCCGAAAACCTTGGCGGCGCTCCGGGGAGAAGAAGCCTGATGCTCGCGAAGCGGATCATTCCGTGCCTCGACGTAAAGGGGGGGCGGGTCGTCAAAGGGGTCGGCTTCGTCAATCTCAAAGACGCCGGCGATCCGGTGGAGATCGCCAAGCTCTATGAGGCGCAGGGGGCCGATGAGCTCTGTTTCCTCGACATCACCGCCTCTTCCGATGAGCGGGAGATTCTGCTCGATATCGTCCGGCGAACCGCCGAGGAGGTCTCGATGCCGCTGACGGTCGGCGGCGGGGTCCGGACCCTCGAAGATGTCCGAACGCTTCTCGCCGCGGGGGCCGATAAGGTCTCGATCAACACCGCCGCCGTGCAGAACCCGGCGTTCGTCCGGGAGGCGGCGCTTCAGTTCGGCAGCTCCACGATTGTCGTCGCCATCGATGCGAAGCGCAGGGATGAAACCGGCTGGGAAGTGTTCACCCACGGCGGACGGAAGGCGACCGGAATCGACGCCGTCGAGTGGGCCAAGCGGATGGAGACGGCCGGCTGCGGGGAGATCCTCCTCACCAGCATGGACCGGGATGGAACGACGCAGGGATACGATCTGGCGCTGACCCGCGCGGTGGCCGAAGCGGTCCATGTTCCGATCATCGCCTCCGGGGGGGTGGGGACTTTGGATCACCTCTATGAAGGGATCGCCGTCGGAAAAGCCGACGCCGTGCTGGCGGCCTCGATCTTTCACTATCAGACCTATTCCGTTCCGCAGGCGAAAGCCTATCTCTCGAAGAAGGGGGTGCCGGTCCGGCTCGTATGAAAAAGAAAGCCGATCCGCTTAAATTCTCGCGCGGTCTCATCCCCGCCGTCATCGTCGATCATCGGAAGAAAGATGTTTTGATGGTCGCCTACATGAGCCCCGCCTCGCTTCAGAAAACGCTCCAAACGGGGGAAACCCACTTCTGGAGCCGCTCCCGAAAAAAATTATGGCGAAAAGGGGAGACTTCGGGCCATGTCCAGAGGGTGAAGGCCATTTACACCGATTGTGATCAAGACACCCTCTTGATTGAAGTCGAACAGGTCGGTGTCGCCTGCCACACCGGGAGCCGCTCCTGCTTTTTTGAAAAGATCACTCCCAACGGCGCAAAGCCGATTGCTCCATCGAAACCGGACCTTCCTGTTTTCGAGGCGCTTTATCAGACGATCTCGGATCGGAAACGGCGCCCCTCTCCGAAGTCATACACCACCACCCTTTTCGAGGGGGGAATCGATCGGATCTTGAAGAAGGTGGGGGAGGAGGCGGGCGAGTTTATGATCAGCGCGAAGAATCGAGACAAAAAAGCGGTGGTCCACGAAACGGCCGATCTCCTTTATCATCTCTGGGTCGCGCTGAACCATCATCAAATCCCGCTCAAAGCGATCGAGGAGGAGCTTCGCCGGCGATCTTCCCAATCGGGGTTGGCCGAAAAAAAATCGAGATCGCGGGTTAGAAAAAGAACATAGCTGAGGACAGAATAATGGCGAATCCGCCCAATTCCACGAAGAACGATTGCCTCTTCTGCAAAATTACCGAGAAGAAAATTCCTAGCAAAATCGCCTATGAAGATGAAAAGATGGTCGCCTTCGAAGATATCAATCCGCAGGCCCCGGTCCATCTTCTGCTCATTCCCCGGAAACATATCTCCGGGTTGCTCGATCTGACGCCGGACGATCGCGAAGCGATCAGCCATCTCTTTCTGACCCTCCCGAAGCTGGCGCGAGAAAAGGGAATTGCCGAGCGAGGTTTCCGTACGGTGGTCAATTCAGGGCAAGATGCCGGCCAAACCGTTTTTCACCTCCATATTCATTTACTTGGGGGGCGTTCCCTGCAGTGGCCTCCCGGATAATGTACCGGGTGGAAAAAGGAAATAAAAACAATTAGTTGACAAGCAACAACCGGTTTGCTATAGTAAAAATTTACTGTACCGATCATTCTGGCAATCTCGTCCATTGAAATGAGGTTCCTCCCCCCATCATGGCGCTGCAGCAAAGACTCGTTGATGAAATGAAAGAGGCGATGCGGACCGGCGACACCGACCGGGTTTCCGTCATCCGTCTGCTCCGCTCGGCCATCAAAAATAAAGAGATCGATAAGGGCAAAGGACAGCAGCTGACCGACGAGGAGATCCTTCAGGTGATCAGCTCCGCCGTGAAGCAGCGGAAGGAGTCGATCGAGCAGTTCGAAAAAGGGGGACGTCAGGACCTCGTCGATAAAGAAACAAAAGAGCTCGCCATTCTCCACTCTTTTCTTCCTCAGCAGATTTCCGATGAGGAGCTCCGGATCAAGATCAAAGAGGCGATTGCCCAGTCCGAGGCGGCCGACGTAAAGGATATGGGGAAAGTGATGAAGCTCCTCGTCCCGCAGCTTGTGGGACGGGCGGAAGGAAGCAAGATCAGCCAGATGGTCCGAGAATGCCTTGGGCAGAAATAAACCGAAGGTAAGCCGCGATTTCTAGGCTTGATCTTAATTGTCAGGGAAGGTCTCTCTCTTTGAATGGAAGAAGGGTTTCCGATCAACTCGTCGAAACCATTCGGGACAGAAGCGATCTTGTCTCCGTTGTCTCCGAATACCTCACCCTCAAGAAGGCGGGACAGAATTTCACCGGCCTCTGTCCTTTCCACACCGAAAAAACGCCCTCCTTCAGCGTCAACCCCTCGAAGCAGTTCTTTCACTGTTTCGGCTGCGGGGTCGGGGGAGATGTTTTTCAATTCGTGATGAAGGTCGAAGGGGTTGCGTTTCCCGAAGCGCTCCGAAGGCTAGCCGGCAAGGCGGGGGTGGCGCTTCCCGAGGCGGGACCGGATGAGCGGGAAAGTCCGGCCCGGCGTGAAGCGGCGCAAATTTATGAATTGAACGAAGCGGCGGCCGCCTTTTTTCACCGGAATCTGATCGAACGGCCCGAAGGGGCTTTTTGCAGAGATTATTTGAAGGGAAGGGGGATCACGGCCGAAACGATCAAAGCCTTCTCCGTCGGATTTGCGCTGCCGCGGCGGGATGATCTTCTCAAACAGCTCGGCAAGCAGTTTTCCCGTTCTCTTTTGGAAAAGGCCGGATTGACCTCCAGGAGAGAGGGGGCGCAGGGAGAAGAAGGACTTTTCGATCGATTTCGAAATCGTGTTCTCTTCCCCATCCGGAACCTGCAAGGGCGGGTGGTCGGGTTCGGCGGGCGGGTCCTCGACGATGCGCAGCCGAAATATCTCAATACCCCCGAGACCCCCGTCTTCACCAAAGGGAAGCACCTGTTCGCTTTGGATCGGGCCAAAGGGGCCGGCATCAACGCGCTGATTATCGTCGAGGGTTATTTCGACGTGATTGCCGCCCACCAGGCCGGAATTCCCAATGCCGTCGGGACGATGGGGACCGCCCTGACGCAGGACCATCTGCGGCTCATTCGGAGAATTTCGGAAAAGGTCCTTCTGATTTTCGATCCGGATGAGGCGGGCGCCCGGGCGGCGCTTCGGACGGCCCCCCTTCTGATCGAAGAGGGGATCTTGGCCAAGGTGATCTCTCTCCCTTCCGGGGAAGACCCCGATCTGTTTATTCGAAAGGAGGGGAAGGCCGGATTTCTTAAGAAACTGGAGGAGGGAAAAACGCCGATCGATTTCGCCATTTTTAAGATGACGGAGGCTTCCGCTCTCAAGTCCGTTGATGATAAAATAAAAGTAACCGAAGAAATCTTCCCCCTCATCGAGAGATTAAAGAACAAGGTCGAACAAAGCCACTACCTCAAGCGGCTGTCCGATGTACTTCGGATTGAAGAGCGAGACCTCCGGGCCGAATTTTCCTCCCGGACCCGGAAGAATAAAAAAGAGGTTTCTCCGAGCCGGCCGGCGCCGGTCGCGGCGTCGAAGCTTCCTCACGATGAGGAAACGATTGCCTCTCTTCTTCTCCAGAGTCAAATCGATCCTTCGGCGCTTGCCGATCAGCTCGATCTGGAAGATTTTACAGACCCGCAGATTCGGGAGATACTCTCTCATTTTTGGAATCGGGAGGAGGGCCGGTGGTTTTCGCCGAGCCGCTTGAACGAGATCGAAGCGCCCCTCCTCACATTGTACAGCCGTCTGTCCGTTCGTGAAAACCGTTACGAGAATGTGCAGCAAACGGCGCGCGACTATATTCTCTCCCTCCGGGCGAAGCGGCTCCGAAGAGAGAGCAGCGAGATTGAAAGTAAGATCAAATTGGCGGAGCGGGGAGGAGATCTCTCTTTGATGAAGTCTCTTCAGCAGCACTTTCTAAAACTTCGGAAAGAGCTCAGCCATTTGACCTTGTCGCATTAAAAATTGGTTGGTCCTTTAGAAATCTATTGGAGGCTCCATGTCCAAAGAAGAAAAGATGGAAGAAGTCAAACAGCTGATCTCTTTAGGCAAAGAGAAAGGCTTCCTCACGTATGAGGAATTGAACAACGCCCTTCCGGCCGATGTCCTCTCCTCCGATCAGCTCGACCATATCATGATGATGTTCGGCGAGATGGATATCGAAGTGATCGACCCCGAGGAGGCCGGCCGGTTCCAGCGGATGGCGGTCGAATCGGACGAAGAGGTCGAAGAGGTCGAGGAGATCGAGGAAGTCGACGAAGAGATCGTCGGCGAGGAGAGGGAAAAGGAGATCGATTTGACCCCCGGCGCGGTCAGCCGGACCGACGATCCGGTCCGCCTTTATCTCCGCGAGATCGGCTCGGTGCCGCTTCTTTCCCGGGAGGGGGAGATCGAGATCGCGAAGCGGATCGAGGAGGGGAAGAAAGAGATCTCCAACATCGTCTTCGGGCTTCCGATCGCCATCCAAAAGGTGTTGACGTTCGGAGAAGAGCTCAAGACCGATCAGCTTCCGATCGGCGACGTCGTCTCCATGCCGGAGGAAGAATTCGAGGTCGTCGAGCAGGACGAAAAAGAGCTCAAAACCAAAACGCTCGAATTGATGAATCAGCTCAAGAACCGCCAGCGCGATTACGTCCGGTTGGTGGAGCGGACGAAACGCTCCGCCCGAAGCGAAAAAGCGAAGAAGCTCGCCCAGGAGACCCTCAAAGAGGGGCGGGGAAAGGTGATCGAAAAGATCGAGGCGATGAACCTGCACCCCCGCGTGATCGAGGGGCTGATCGAAGAGCTTCGCTCCCTGGCCGATAAGATTATCCATGCGGAACGGGAGGTGACCCTTTGCAAGCGGAAGATGGGGGTCGCAAGCGAGGAGCTGAACGCCCTCTTCAAAAAAGCGAAGCAGGGGCGAAGAGAGATGCGCGCCGTCGAGAAAAAGGTCAACCTCTCGGAGGAGCAGATCCTGGAGATCGAGAAGATCTATCGGAACGCCCGTAAGCGGGTCCGCGAGGTAGAGGAAGCGGCGTTGGTCTCGGCCGATGAGCTGAAAGATTCGATTCGCCAGCTCTCTCAAGCGGAGCAGAAAATGAAGCTCGCGAAGAGCGAGCTGGTGGAAGCCAACCTCCGTCTGGTCGTCAGCATCGCGAAAAAATATACCAACCGCGGCCTCCAGTTCCTCGATCTGATTCAGGAGGGAAACATCGGCCTGATGAAGGCGGTCGATAAATTCGAGTACAAGCGCGGCTATAAATTCTCGACCTATGCCACCTGGTGGATCCGGCAGGCGATCACACGGGCCATCGCCGACCAGGCGCGGACCATCCGCATTCCGGTCCATATGATCGAGACGATCAACAAGTTGATCCGGACCTCCCGGCAGCTGGTGCAGGAGCTCGGAAGGGAGCCCTCTCCGGAAGAGATCGCGGAGAAGATGGACCTCCCCCTCGAGAAGGTGAGAAAAATCCTCAAGATCGCCAAGGAGCCGATCTCCCTGGAGACGCCGATCGGAGAAGAAGAAGATTCGCATCTGGGCGATTTCATCGAGGACAAGAAAGTCATCTCCCCGCTCGATGCGGCGATCCGGTACGACCTGCAGCGGCAGATCAACAGCGTCCTTCAGACGTTGACCCCCCGGGAGGAGAAGGTCTTGAGAAAACGCTTCGGAATCGGCGAGTCGACCGACCACACCCTGGAAGAGGTCGGCCAGGATTTCGAGGTCACGCGAGAGAGAATCCGGCAGATCGAAGCGAAGGCGCTGCGCAAGCTCCGCCATCCGAGCCGAAGCAAACGGCTGAAGAGTTTCGTCGAAAGCCTGTGAAGTGAACGTTCATCGTTCATCGGTATTCGTTACTCGGAAATTTTTTCTTCACGCTTAACGATTAACGTATAACGAGTAACGAAACCGGGCCCATAGCTCAGCGGTTAGAGCTGCCGGCTCATAACCGGTTGGTCCCAGGTTCGAATCCTGGTGGGCCCACCATATCCGGAGTTCTTGCTCTGGGAGAAAGGTCGTTGGGAGAGATCGTGAAAGAGCCGCTTGCACTGTTGATGGGGCTTCAAGAGTTGGACCGCCAGTTGAACCAGTACCACGAAGAGGAGAAAATGCTTCCGGAGCGGCTCCAGATCGTCCAGCAGCCGTTGGAGCAGGCGAAGGAGATGCTGGCCAAATTAAAAAGCGCGCTCGATCAGGTGACCAAGGAGCGGAAGGAGAAAGAGCAGGCCCTCCAGTCGGCGGAGGAGAAGATCACCAAGCTCAAGGGACGGCTCACCGAGCTGAAGACCAACAAAGAATATCAGACCCATCTGCACGAGATTGAATCGGCCAATGTGGAGAAGGGAAAGATCGAGGAAGAGCTTCTGGTCGCGATGGACCGGGCCGACGCCGTGAAAAAAGAGGCGGCGGCTCAAGAAAAGGTGGTGGCCGAGGAGGAGAAGAAGTTCCGCGCCGAAAAAGAGGGGTTGGAAAATGCGCTCAAGAGCAAGTCGGAGTCGATGAAGGGGCTTGAGCAAGAGCGGAACGCCCTGAGCGAGAAGGTCGGAAAGAATCTCCTGCAGGAATACAAGCGGCTGGCCGCGACGAAAAGAGGGCTGGCCGTGGTGGCCCTGAAAGGAAACATCTGCAGCGGTTGTCATTTCAGCCTACCCCCCCAATTGGTGGCCGAGGTGAGGAAAGGGGAGAAAATCCTCGCCTGCACCTACTGCCATCGCATTTTGTTCCCTGCACCGACCTAACCCATGGCGAAATTATCGATCTACACTGACGGCGCCTCCCGCAACAATCCGGGGGAGGCGAGCATCGGCGTGGTGATTAAAAATGAGCGGGCCGAGACGATTGAAACCCTCTCGGAATATCTCGGCATCGCCACGAACAATGTGGCGGAGTATACGGCGCTGATTCGCGCGTTGGAGGAGGCCCGGAAACATCGGCCGCAGGAGATCGACTTCTACCTCGATTCCCAATTGGTCGTCCGCCAGATGACGGGAGAATACAAGGTGAAACATCCGGGGATCATTCCGCTGGTCCAGAAAGCGCAGCAGCTGCGCCGGCAGTGGCCGGAGGGGGCGGTCCGGTTCCATTATATCCCGAGGAGGGAGAACAGCGAGGCCGATGCCCTGGCCAACGAGGCTATCGACAAGAAAACGAAAAGAGTGTAAGATCGGTTGGCGAAGTGGCTCAGATGATCGCTCTCCGCAGGGTCTCACGATCCTGGCGCGGGGGAGGAAAGTCCGAGCTCCAAAGGGCAGGGTGGTCGCTAACGGCGACTGGGGGCGACCCTAAGGAAAGTGCCACAGAAAATAAACCGCCTGGCATCTTAACGGATGCCCGGTAAGGGTGAAACGGCGAGGTAAGAGCTCACCGCTTCGATGGCGACATCGAAGGCATGGTAAACCCCACCCGGAGCAAGACCAAATAGGAGAGCACACATTTGTAGGGGCGTATTGCATACGCCACTACCGGTGTTAAGGGCGGCCCGCCCGAGCTCTCGGGTAAGGTCGCTAGAACCGGCTGGCAACAGACGGTCCAGAGAAATGATCATCACCTCGACGCAGGTCGGGGAACAGAACTCGGCTTATGAGCAACTTCGACTTGAACAGGGGGAGGTGAAAGCCTCCCCCTTTCTTTATTCAACAGACGTAATAAATCGTGTTTCTTTGTAGGGGCGCAATTCATTGCGCCCTCCGGTTGGGCGTGATAAATCACGCCCCTACATAAATCCCGTCGGAAATATTGGATGCGTCTTATTAATTGGATTTATCCGTGAAACAAGATTCCGAAAAATATCGTCCCCTCAAGCAGATCGTCCCCTCCTCCCTCTGTCTCACTTGCGACGTCTGCTGCCGCTTTCCGGAGGAGACGAGCTTTCTCGCCCCCTTCTTCACACGGGAAGAAATCGCGCGGCTGGGGCCCGAGCAGGCGCGCTTCTTTCACTCCCCCGCGACCGGCTCCAAGATCAAGCTTCAGCACCACGGCGAGGGGTGCATCTGTCCTTACTTCGATCCTCAGACTCAATATTGCAAAATTTACGGCGAGCGGCCGCTCGATTGCCGGATCTATCCTTTTGCCATTATGCGCGATCCGGAAGGGGCGGTGGTGCTGGGGATCGACACCAAATGCCCCTTCATCCAGATGCATGCGGCCGATCCCGAAATGAAGGGCGATGCCGAAGCGGTGGCGGCCTTCCTGGAGTCGGCGTCGATCCTGCCGATCCTCGCGACCCATCCGGCGCTGATCGGCCCCTATCAGGACGATGTCATCATCGTCCGGCCGCTTGAACGGGTCACCGAGGCGGTCGGCCGGGATCATTCTTCCATCCAACCATGATCGACCTAAAGCCGCTTCAACGCGACACCCGGCCCCTCTTCGAAAGTTATCTCGAACAGACCGGCGCCCCCCTTTCGGCCTACGCTTTTCCGGCCCACTTCCTCTGGCGGGATCACTTTTCGTTTTACTGGACCGTTCATCGGGACCACTTTCTCCTCTTTGCCGAATACGACCGCTGTCTCTATATGCCGCTCCCGCCGCTCGGCCCCCCCGATCGGACGGTGATCCTCGACTGTTTCGACCGGATGGACCGGAAGAATCCCGACCGGGCGATCTCCCGGATCGAAAACATCGCCGAGACCGAGATCGATTTTTATCAGGCGTGCGGCCTCGCGACCGAATGGAAAGCGCCGGAGTATCTCTACCGGCGCGCCGCGCTGGCCGCGCTGAAGGGGGATCGATACAAGGCGCAGCGGGCCGCCTGTAATGCTTTCGAGAAGCATCACCCGATCGGCCGCGCCTATCATCCTTCCGATGAAGCGGCGGCGCGGGGGCTTTTGGAAAGCTGGGTCAAAGATCGAATCGCGCGGCATCCCGATCCGATCTATCGCCAGATGATCCAAGATTCGGAATCGGTCCACCGGCATGCTCTCTCGGAGGCGGAGACCCTCGGTCTGACGGGGTGGGTGGTCGAAGTCTCGGGCGCGTTGGCCGGGTATACCTTCGGCTTCCCGCAAGACCGCGAGACCTTCTGTATTCTCTTAGAAGTCGCCGATCTGAAATGGAAGGGGGCCGCCGCCTTTCTCTTCCGGTCGTTCTGCCGGAGCCTGACTGCATTTCAATGGATCAATGCGATGGACGATTCGGGAATTCCTTCTCTTCGTCAAACGAAGGAATCGTATCGGCCCGAGCGAAAAATCGGCTGCGCCCTGGCCAGGCGCTGATTCGGGGGAGAGGGATGTTCCTTCATTGGTTGGGCCGGGATGGAACGCTGCTGATCGCCGCGCGGATGCTCCGCGCCTTCGCGTACGGCTTCGTCAGCTTTGTCCTGGCGATTTATTTAAAGCAGCGCGGCCTCTCCGAGATCGCGATCGGCGCGGTGATGACCCTCAGCATTCTGGGGGGGACCGTTTTTACGGTCCTGACCGCCTTCTATGCCGACCGGCTCGGGCGCCGGCGGATCTTGATTCTCTTCAGCCTGCTGATGGCGGCCTCCGGGCTCCTCTTTGCTTTTTCGGACCGGCCGCTCTTTTTCCTCATCGCCGCCTTTATCGGCGTGATCAATGCCACCGGCTATGAGATCGGGCCGTTTCTTTCGATCGAGCAGGCGGTCCTGGCGCAGGTCGGGCCGGAGGGAAAGCGGAATCAGCTCTTCGCTTTTTACAACATGGCGGGGCTGCTTGCCACCGCCACCGGCACGCTGGTTGGGGGGCTCCCCGGATGGCTGGAGAGAGCCGGGTTTTCTCCCGTCGCGAGTTTTCAGCCGCTTTTTCTTCTCTATACTTTCCTCGGATTGGTCTCGGCCTGGATGGCGTGGAGGCTGACCGGGCAGGTGGAGGGGGAGACGGCGCCCCTTTCGTCGCAGCGCCTCAGCCCCACCTCGCGGAAGCGGGTCACGCGCTTGTCGCTTCTCTTTTCTCTCGATGCCTTCGCCGGCGGCTTCGTCCTTCAGAGTCTGGTCGCCTATTGGTTTTATACCCGGTTCGATGTTTCGCTGCAGACCCTCTCGACCCTCTTCTTTGTCGCCGGCCTCTTGACGTCGCTCTCCTTCCTTGTTGCGGCCCGTCTGGCCGACCGGATCGGTCTTTTGGAGACGATGGTCTCGACCCATCTTCTCTCGCATCTGCTCCTCATTTTGGTGCCGCTGTCGCCCAATTTCGAAATCGCGGTCGGGTTTTATCTGGCGCGGATGGCCCTCTCCCAGATGGACGTCCCGACCCGGCAGGCGTATACGGTCGCTTTGGTGGCCCCATCGGAGCGGACGGCGGCGGCCTCCATCACGCTCCTTTCGCGAAACCTCACCCAGGCGGTCGCTCCCTCGGTCACCGGCGTGCTGATCCAATCGGTATCGGCCGCGGCGCCGTTCTTCCTGGCGGCCGGGTTGAAGGGGGTGTATGATCTGCTTCTTTATTTTCAGTTTCGGAAGGAGAATGTTTTGGTTGATCCGGCGACGCGGGAGTAAGAGCATTGGAATGGGGCGTTGCCCCAAGCCCCGCCTGCGAGGATCAAAGTCGTGGGGCTGCTCGCCCCACCCCCCCGCCGCGGGGGGTGCGTGCCCACCCCCCTTCGGATTCCCAGGGCAGCGGAGGGGGCAAGCCCCCCCCTGCTCCCCCCACGGTCACAACTCGCACAACGCACGGAAGAGCACCGTGGATTGTGCTTCAAACAATGGTGACCTGATTTGGTCGATGAAACGTCTGGACAGAAGAACGCAGGAGAATGGGGGGCACAGAACGCCCACGACGCGCAGTCTCATTGCTCTCGGATTTCTAATTCCTAATTCCTAATTTTCAGATTCCTAATTATCTAACCCCCGTGGTGGGGCTTGGGGCGAAGAGCCCCATTCCAAATTCCGCAATTGATTGACTCTCTCCCCCGAATTTGTTATAAGAATGCGGGGATCGGAGACCTCCTCCGATCCCTCCCGTCTAAAAAGCCGAAGTGGTGGAATTGGTAGACACGCTAGGTTCAGGGTCTAGTGGGGGTGACCCCGTGGGGGTTCGAGTCCCCCCTTCGGCACCAGGTTCTTATAAGATCAATTTCCTTGAACAGGCAACATATGTTGCTTTTGATTACCCTCTGTGGTATACCAAAGCTTAATCATTCCTAATTAAAATCCCCCGATGACAAGCAACCTGCTCCTAGCTTCATTTAGACTAGCAATGTTGAAGTTATATAATTCTTCGCCATCACAAAATGTGTGACAAAGTACCCAAAAAACTCGGGGAAAAACAATGAGCGTTTTGTTCGTTGACAACTTCAGAGGGTTTAGCAACACATACATCCCGATTCATGATGTCAACTTTCTGGTAGGTGAAAATAGTACCGGTAAGACATCAATACTTGGACTCATGAAACTTTTAGCGCACCCGGCGTTTTGGTTTAAACATGAATTTAACACTGATGATGTTAATTTCGGCCACTTTGATGATATTGTCAGTGTCAGCGCTAAAGATCGGCGTTATTTCAGCATAGGATTAATCAATAGTATTGATAAAAAAGCGGATAAAGAGGTCGACGGGTTCTTACTAACGTTCTCTAAATTTCAGGGAATTCCACGTCCTTCACTTTATGCATATAGCTTCGGTGGGAATGAAATTAGAATAGATATGACATCAAAGAAGATTAGATACAAGGAACGATCGACATTACCTTATAAAGACATTAAGACTTTTGTACGTGAAATATTTAGTAATTGGGTGACAGCGCATGCAGAGGAAAAAACCGATTACGTGAAATTGCCCCGAAGGCGCAAACACTTTTCTGAGTCTCCTATTTTTATTGCATCAGAAATTGAACAGTTAACGAAGAAAAAAACCAGCCGTTTCTCTGGAGGATATAGTGCGACAATCCCGACCTTTTTAGACGAGATGGTGTGGCTTGCACCTATCCGAACAAAGCCACGTCGCACTTACGATGAATATAAGCTTGAGTTTTCTTCACAAGGAGATCACACACCGTATTTGGTAAAAAGAACTTTAGAAAAAAGATCGACATCTAAAACCTTTAAGAAATTTTTAGATCGTGTAGGTCGAGATAGTGGTCTATTCGAGACTATTCAAACAAAAAATTATGGTCCTGGTCCGACTGCCCCATTTGAATTAGACGTAATGATCAATGGTAAAGCAATAAGCATCAGCAATGTGGGTTATGGAGTTTCTCAGGCATTACCTGTGATTGTTGAAGTATTTACCGGCCGGAAGAACACATGGTTTGCAATACAACAGCCAGAGGTGCATTTACATCCAAGGGCTCAAGCCGCACTTGGTGACGTGTTTTTTGAACTTGCAGTTAAGGAAAAGAAGAAATTCATAATTGAGACACATAGTGACTACACTATTGATAGATTTCGTCTTAATTATAAGATGAAGAAAAGTATCGCGAAAGCTCCGCGTGCTCAAATCTTGTATTTTGAGCGTAGGTCTCAAGGAAATAAAGTTTATCAGCTTGAAATTCAGAATAATGGTGAGCTCCCGCATGATCAACCCAGAGGTTATAGAGATTTTTTTATCAAAGAAGACATGCGATTATTGGGGCTATAATAATGTGTATAATCTTAGACTCTTGTACTTTCTCTTCAGTATTCGACTCCAAGGTGGCCGACCATTCTCTTTTCCAGCCTGTTCTCAGATGGCTAATCAAAGGCAAAGGCAAAGCTGTTTATGGAGGAACGCGCTACAAAAGAGAACTTAAAACAGCTGGGCGTTATTTGGGATTATTTTCAGAGTTAAGGAAAGCAGGAAAGATAGTAGAGGTTGATGGTTCGAAAGTAGATAAATATCAAAAACAGATAGAAGAAAAAGTTAGGAAATCGAAGTTTAATGATGCTCATCTCATCGGAATAGTTGTGGTATCCGGGTGCTTACTTGTGTGCACAAACGACAAGGAAGCAATTCCTTATTTAAAACGGAATAGCCTTTACCCAAAAGGTGTTAACAAACCCAAGATATATACAAGTAATAGCAATAAAAATTTACTATGCGATGCAAATATTGCTGCAGTTTGTAAACCTACTTGCAAAGTAACGTATGATCTACAAGTAGCTTTTGGTATATAGATGTATCCTACATCACTCGGGCGCTTGCCGGAGCTCCGTCAATTTTTCTTCGATCTCCTCCACCTTCGACCCGATGATCCGCACCAACTCCTTCTGATCCTTTGGGCTTAAATCTTTCATCACAGGGTGAAAAGGGGACGGATTTATTTTCCCAGAATTGGAAAACCAATGCAGAAAAGCCTTATTCTCCTTGTTCTTTTTCTTGTCGCCGGCTGCGCGAGCGTTCCCAAGACCACTCCTGAATCGATGAGCCGCCTTCAATATGGAATGCCTTCTTCAGAGGTCCATGAGGCGTTGAATCATGAGGGTGCGCTCCTCTTCAGAGGAAAGCGCGGCGGAAATCATTATTTTGGAATTTATTATGAGGTAGAGGATACCTTCAGAAAATATTGCCTTATTTTCGAGGACGACCGTCTTGCAGCTGTAACCCCGCTTGAGAAGCTTATGGAGAGTTGGACGGCTTCAGCCGGCGATCAATTGCCATATGAACATGGCTTCGATGCATTGCATCGGGCGCTGGTTCCAAACATCATCAAGTTGGATCAGGTGAGTTTCAGCGATGTCGATATGGCCGCGCGTGCGGAATCGAAGCGCTCAACCCTTGCCGGGATCAATGAAGCGCTTGCCTGGTCTTGGATTGCGATTCCCTTATCTCCGGTTCTGATTCCTGTCATTATTGCTGATTCAAACCGCTTGAAGCGATTTAATGACGCATGGGCAAAACTCCCCCTTGACCTTTCCAGAGAATCAGTCATCGCACGGCTCGGTAATCCTCGGGTGGCGCGAACAAATTTAAATTCCGATTATGAAGTCATGATTTTTGAAGCCTCCGGTTCTCAGTGGGACAAGGCAGCGATCGGTCTCCGTCATGGGAAAATAGAATGGATGAATCGCAACGGCTACAGCATTTATGAGAAGCTGTAATAAAAGGTGAAAAGGGGACGGATTTATTTTCCCACGAATGAACAACTGCTTACCCAAAGATCGCCTCAAACAAATTGCGTTGTCACTGTCCACCTTTTTAAAAGGCTCATAACCTAAATGGGCTTCCTGTTCCGCTTTTAATGTCCGTTCCACCGTGCTCTTGATGATTTCATGAACCACGCCATTCGCTCCGGTCAGATCAAACAACGACTTTACATTCTTTTTTATTAGTTTATTATTGGCCGTCTATTTTAAAGAGCTGTCTCCATTTTTCATTTACCTTTTCTTCCGATAAAAATTTCATAGATTGGAAAATTCTAGTTACACTCTCTTGTCCATTTGGAGGATTATCTAAATCCTGGAATGAAATAGAGATTAAACGCCGATTTTTACTTGCAGAGATGAAGAATGTTTGCTTATCTGGCCCCTCTACTAACCACAAGATATTTGGAGTAATTAACCCGTCAATATTTACTGCAATAATTTTACTTTTTTGTTTAGCATTCTTTGAAATTAGATGTTCGGACTCTATCCGATAGTATTCTTCAAGGGCTTGCTTTCCCGTAAAGCCAATTTTGTGAAATTTACGTTTCAAAAAACTATCCTCAAATTCAAAAATATTAATAATCTTTCGAGGACCTTTTATAGTTTCAAAAACGGTAAAAGTGGGTTTTTGTACTACGTTCCAATGGCCACCAGGAATATATAACTGGATTGCAGGCTCAATTACTTTTGAGATGTAGTGTATGCTGTCAGAATCAAGATGATCCTTATACATGAATCTATGAATTTGAGAAATTGGTCGTGCGGCACATCCAGACGCGACTAAATTTAAAACGATTAAAACCCCTAAAGAGGTATGGAACTTTCGAAATCCTGTTGACCACTTTTGCTTCATAACGCACGCTTTAATTCATTGAACTCATTGAATAGGAATTCTTCTGCGAATTCTGGAGACACCATATTTAAAAAAGCCGCGTCGGCGATGACCTCGAACAAGAAGCCATCGCCGACGCGCGGCAGGAATGCAAACGCGGAAAGGGTTCGGGCCACCGGCGTTACTCGGGCGCTTGCCGGAGCTCCGTCAGTTTATCTTCGATCTCCTCCACCTTCGACCCGATGATCCGCACCAACTCCTTCTGATCCTTCGGGCTTAAATCTTTCATCACATGTTCGTACTTCGAAATAAAACCGGCCACCAATCCTTTGACCTTCTCGACGTCTTCAGAGACCATCGCCTCATCGGCCGCGAGCGAAATTTTGTTATCGACCTCCGGTGCGGCGGCCTTGAGCTGATCGACCTCTTGCTGCTTTTGGGGATCCATCGACGCCTCCTCAGTATGTTTCACTTCTACTTTAACGGAATGCGCAAGCACGGGTCAATCATCGTCCTGTCCCTTTCCTTCATCCGGCACACCCCATGAACGAAAAGAACGTTGCGAAAATGTCGACGGATGAAGGACCCGCCTACCCAAAAATCGCCCCAAACAAATTCGCAATCGCCGTCGCCACCTGCTGAAGGAACCCCGGCTTCACCGGCGGGTTCTGCGCTTTCTCCTCGATCTCACGTGCCGCCTCTTTCGCCTTGCGCTCCCCCGAGCCGTCCTGCCGCTCGATCTCCTCGCCGACCCCTTCCAGCGCCTTCGTCGACGACTCGAACATCTCCCGCGTCCACAACATATTGTCGACGACCCGCCGCTCTTTTTCCGGAAGCGGAATCCCCTTGAGCAGGTCGGGCAAACCGGATCGCTCCTGCGCCCAGACCGTCGGGCCGGGGCCGCCGCTGCCGGTCAATGTCATCAATCGATTCGAGACATCGAGGACCGGGCCGAGCCGTTCTGCAGACGCCGGATCGATCTTCCCGGCGGCGGCGCCGAACGAGCGCACGGCACTCATCGCTTCGCAGTCGGGGAGCAGGGGAAGTCCGTCGATCAGCGTCCGAAGGAGCGTCTGCCCTTCGCCCCGCAGCGCCGCAATATCTTTTTGGGGAACGGCCTTGATCCGCCCTGCCTGTTCGGCAAGCCGGGTCGCGAATTTCCGCGTCGATGCGATCCATTCATCGGTGAGGCTCATCGGCATCCTCCTGTTAAATTTTTAAAAGCGTAAGTGGGTAGGGATCAAAGGTCTAGCAGGTGATGATTCGTTCCGAATCATAACGAATTACATTGCAAAGCGCAATTCCGTGAAGCAGTAGATTCAGTGTGTGAAAGGATTGAATAAATGGCCCAAGACAATTTTAGCCTTCAAACATAACCAGGGAAAAAAAGTCAAGGAGGGGATAGCCGTTTCCGACGAATAATCCTTTGGTATTATCCTCCCCCGGGCTCCATTTCTTGACAGCCAAGATTGCATCTTGCTACGATATTTTTATGGGATTTTTAGGCCGGCGGAGGCCGGGGATGCATTTCCCTGCTCACTGTAGCGAAGACAAAGTGCCAAGCCCACTGTATTGAACGCCTCATGAGCGGTCCTGTAGCAGTCGACCGCGCAGCTAAAAATCCGAATCTAAAACCGAATTGGGAGAGAATAGATGATGAGCCAAAATACCATGACACGCATCGGCGCGCCGAAAGAGTCGACGCGGCGGTTTATTGCCCTTTCGTTAACGGTTCTCTTTCTCGTCTCCTCCATTCCGTCGATCCTGTTGGCCGAATCGGAGATTGAGATAAGAAAGGAGGAAAACATGGAGCGGGGAACGGAGGTTCCGCCCCCGGCCGTCGAAGAGACCGACCGGAGCGAGGAGAGGGAGCGCCGGGAGGTCCGCGTTGAGCGCCGTATTGGAAATCCGATGGCGGAGCTTTTTAAAAATACCTTTTTCGGAGCGCTCACCGGTGTATTGGTCGGCGGAATCTTGGTCGCGATCGATAACGAGGATGCCAGTCGGAAGCTTTCCACGTCGGCGGCGGTCGGGGCGGGGGTCGGTCTGCTTTATGGTGCTTACGTCATTACTTCTCTGGAGCAACAGACGGCCGCTCTGGAATGGGAGAACGAGCGGTTCGCGTTCAATGTCCCCGATGTAAATGTTCGTGTTCTTTCCACCGAAAAACCCGAGACCCAGGAGATCGCGGTCGGAACCTCGTTGTTAAAGATTCGTTTTTAGCGGATCGGGCTGAAACGCGGCGCGTCGACGGACCCGCACCTCGGGAGGGTCAGGTCTTGCAACCCAATATGAATGTCGGTCAGAGTGCCTCTGTTAACGCAAGACCTGACCCTCCGTTCGCTTCGGTATCTTTAAGAAAAGCGCTGACTAATCCAATCGGGTGATTGATCCGCCAAATTTTTTTATCGTACGATGGAAGTATTCGGCACAACCTGATCATCCGCATGATAAAGGAGAGTAAACGATGATGAAGCAGATCGGAATGGGACTTCTGGCCGGCGTCGCCGGGACGGCGGCGTTGACCGCCGTTGTGCAGTTGGAAAAGAGGGCGTTGCCCTGGGGGCAAAAACACAATGCCCTCTTTCCGCACAAGGTGGTGAAGAAAGCCGAAAACTTTTTCGGGATTCAGGGGCGGCTGAGCGGGAACGCGGAGACGGCCGCCGTTCAGGGATCGAACTTCGCGTATGGGACCCTCATGGGAGCGCTTTACGGCTGGTCGGCCCCCAAGCTGAATGTCTCTCCTTGGGTTTCGGGGCCGCTCTTCGGGTTGGCCCTCTGGGCGATCGGGCTTTCGGGATGGGTTCCCGGAATCGGGGCGGAGCGTCCCCCCTGGAAAAAAGCGCCGATGCAGGCGGCCATGCCGATTCTCTCGCATCTGGCCTATGGGTTGGCGGCCGCGGCGGTGCTTCAAAGCTACGAAAAAAAGCAGGGATTCTTCAAGAAAAGACGGCTCCTCTCCGTGTAACCTTCTCCCTCTTGCCTTGAGATAACGATCGGAAAGCGGATCTCTCTCCTCCTGATTTTCGGGTATACTTTGAAGGAATTGAACAGAAGGAGGAAGAGATCATGGAACGGATACTGACTGCAATTCTTTCAACGATTTTACCCGGGGCCGGCCAACTGCTTCAACACCGATGGGTCAAGGGGGCCGTGTTCCTGGTAATCGCAATGGTGATCAGCGGGGTCGTCCGGCGTCAGGCGATGGGAGAGGGAAATATTTCGCTTTCTTTGCAGATGATCCTCGTGGCGATGGCGGTTTGGAGCGCCGTCGACGCGTATATGCTGGCGCCGGCGAAGAAATAGAGCGGTAAAGATTGAATGGGGCGTTGCCCCAAGCCCCACCGTGGGGCTGTCTTGCCACAGCCCCTCCGGCTTCCCCAGGCAGCGGGGGGAAAGAACCCCCCCTGCTCCCCCCGTCTACGGTCAGAACTCGCACCCCCACGGGAGTACACCGTGGATGGTGCTTCAGACAGCTGACCTAATTTGGTAGGTGGAACGTTTTGATTTGTAGTGGGCCTCTGCATCCTCGCTCCACCCATCCCCCAGTGGGTCCCTTGCGCTGCGGGCGCAGAGGCCCACAGAACATCACCCTTAAATAAAAAATAAGAGAGTAAGGAGACTGCGCGTCATGGGCGTCCTGTGCCCCCTATTCTCCTGCGTTTCTTCTGTCAGACGTATTATCGACCGCTTCAGGTCAGCATGTTTGAAGCACAATCCACGGTGCTCTTCCGTGCGTTGTGCGAGTTCTGACCGTGGGGGGTGCTGGGGGGCGGTAGCCCCCGCTGCCCTGGGAATCCGAAGGGGGGTGGGCACGCACCCCCCGCGGCGGGGGTGTGGGGCGAGCAGCCCCGCTACAGTAATTTCCCTTGATTCTCTTTTTATTTCAGATTAAACTCAGCCCGAATTGATCCGGTCCATCGGGGACCGAAACAGCACTGGAGAATCGATGCGACTGCTTGTCATTCTTTTTACAATTTTAACGTTGGCCGTGGTCTCTCCGCTCGGAGCTGCCGGCGATGTAAAAAAGGAGAATGTGGTGAAGACGGCCTCTGGTTTAGAATACGTTGATTTGGTAGAGGGAAAAGGGGCCAGCCCCACAAAGGGACAGACGGTGATCGTCCACTACACCGGCTGGCTGACCGATGGGAAAAAATTCGACAGCTCGGTCGACCGAAATGAGCCGTTCGCCTTTCAAATCGGCGTCGGGCAGGTGATTCGAGGATGGGACGAAGGGGTCTCCACGATGAAGGTCGGCGGGAAGCGGAAACTGACCATCCCGCCCGATCTCGGCTACGGCAAGCGGGGCGCCGGCGGGGTCATCCCCCCGAATGCGACCCTCGTCTTTGACGTGGAACTGATAGACATCAAGTAACGCCGTTGTTGTTTCCGGCCGCTGAAGGGGATCGCCCCCTTGAGCGGCCGATTTTTATTGCCACCGCGTCGCCCGGGCGAAGGGTTCCCCCTTTCTTGACGACGCCGACAATGCCGCGTTTCCCCATCACTTCATAAAGAACGCGCTTGTGCCAGACGTTTAGATTGGCGCACGGCTCGTTCTGCTCGGTCACTTCCACAACGGCCCCGCTTTCAAAAGAGAGCTGATCTCCCTCGGAGAGATTCGAGAGGTCTCCGATTCCCTCCACGAGAATATTCTCTCCGAAGCCTCCGTGCGGAATGGCGATCCCGAGCCGGCGCTGGAGATCATCGATCACCTCTTTGGCCACGACGCTGATTTGGCGGTCATTTCGCTTTATCAGACCGGTCCGGCGGCTCCGCCGCTTCGGACCGGCATGAGCGTCTCCCTCCACGCCGTATCGGCCGATGAGGATCTGATCCTCCGGTTGTTTGAGCAGTCCCGCGGTCGGGCTTCGGCAGACGGCGACGACCCGTCCGGTTTCTTTTTTCTGTTTTTTCATCAATCGTAAGCGTTGGCGTAAGGCATTGGCGTAAGGCGTTGGGGCGAGGCGGCGCCTCGCCCCGCCTCGCTTTCTTTTTCAGGCCGCTTCCCGTTGCCCCAGCAATGTTTCGCTTTCTTGAGGAGGGTGGTAAGGGAGCGTGATGGTAAATGCGGGGTGTCCCCTCGCCCGCCGATTCATCTCAATCTTGCCGCCGATTTGATCGAGCAACTCCTTCACCACGGCAACACCGAGGCCGGTGCTCTCTCCCTGGCGATGCGCCGCGACGCGGAAAAAATCTTCAAACACATCGGAGAGGGGTTCCAATCGTTTCCCGCTTCCGGTCAAGGTGACCGCGACGCTCCTTTTCTCCGGCAGATCTCTCACGCTGATGGTTAATGTCGCATGATGAATAAACTTGATGAGATTGCTTGCGAGGTTAAAAAAGATCCTCCGGAGCCGGATCGGGTCGCTCACGATGTTCGGCGGCGCCGTTCCATCCTTCCACTTCAGACGGACCCGTCTCTGGCGAAGGAGGGGACGGATCGAGGCAAAAAGGCTCTCTAAAAGCTGGGGAAGAGAGACCTCCGTCGTCAGAACCGGCATCGGGCGGCTTTGTGCTCGGGAGAGATCGAGCAGACGGTCGACCAGTTTCGACAGCGACCGGGTGTAAGCGACGATCCGCTGGGCCACGTCGCGCTGGGCCGGGGTGACCTTCCCGAACTTTTCATCCTGGAGGAGCTGGCCGTAGCCGAGGATGATGTTGAGCGGCGTTCGAATTTCATGGGAGAGGTCGGTCAGGAGGTGGTTTTTATATTGATTTGCCTGCTCAAGCTCGAGATGTTGCGCCGCGAGGTCGAGGTGGGACTGGTCCAAAAGGGACATGATTCGCTCCCGCTCCCGAACGTCCATCTGAAGCCGTTCCCGTTCCTCCTCCAGCTCAGCGAGGGTCTCTTCCAGCCGGGTTTGAATCGCAACCTCTTGGGCCAGATCGGTCATTGAGATCATCCAGCCGGCGGTCATTCCTTTTGAATCCCGGATCGGCCAGAGCGTTGCATTCCAGAAATGATCGCGATGACCCGGCTCACCGGGGAGAGAGGGAGTCAGATCGTTCAATTCGACCGCCTCTCCGGCGGAGGCGGCCTGATGGAGGCCGTGCTCGATCCGATCTTTCATTTCAGGAAAAAATTCGTAAAGAGAACGGCCGACCAACTCCTTCGGCTCTCTCCTGAAGAGCTCGGCATAAGAAGGGGTGACAAAGCGGTAGGTTTGTTTTGAATCAATCCATGCGCTGCTGGCGGGGAGATGTAAAAATAGATCGGAAATTTCACTTTTCAACGTCATTTTTCTTTACTCCTTTCATCCTTATCATCGTAGCGCCCGCTTTCGGCGAATGCAACCCCTCGTGTTTGAAGTACGTAATGATCGGGTCATCCTCTGCCATGCCAACTTGACATCCATTTTCACGTTTGAAATAATCATAACCAATTCATTATTCGTAGATCGATCATTTGGACGTTTCGAAAAATGCGAAGACTTTTCGTTCTATTTCTGATAGGATGGCTCGCCGTTGAAGCCCCTCCGGCCGGTTGGCTGGGGTTGACGGTCCAGGAGTTGACCCCCCAGATCGCGATGCGGCTTGGCCTCCGGGTTCGGGAGGGGGTTTTTGTGGCGGCGGTTCAGTCGGGGAGCCCCGCCGACCGCGGGGGAATCCGGGCGGGCGACGTCCTTCTCTCCCTCGACGGAAAAAAGATCGCCAGTCCCGAGGCGCTTCGCCAGGAAGTTTCCAAGATCTCCCCCGGCACATCGATTGCGGTGCGCCTCTACCGCGATCAGCAAGAGAGAACGGTTCAGATCTCGGTCGGCGCTCCGCCGAGGGAAGCGGCTTGAAATGAGCACTCAGCAGAGAAAAGGGCAACAAAAGGAAATGCTCCGTTTGGTCACGGCGCTCCGCGAGCTCCTTCCCGATCTTCTTTTGACGTTCGGGGCGGTCGAACGGCTCCATCCCCCGCCCGATCTGCTGGCGCGCATCGCGGCCCTTCGGACGAAGCTCGAAGGGGTTGCCGAGGAGGCCCGACGGCTCGAAGAGGAGACCGACTGCATGCCGGCCGCGGAGAGAGGACGGCAGCAACGCCTGTGACTGCCGAGGAGCCGGTTCATCCTTGATCAAACGAAAAAACACCAAGACGGCGCTGGCGAAAGACGTTCAGCAGACCAACCGATGGGGCTGCGGCTGCGTTGTCCTTTTTCTGGTCGGAATCGTTGTGGCGATGATCGTCGCCGGCTACCTCCAAACCCAACAGTAGTCCCATCCGGGATCTCGACGGGGCGGCGGCTTCGCGGGGCGATCAGGAGCGTGATCGTTGGGGAAAAGACCCTTCATCGCGATCACCGTTTCGTTCATCACCGGCCTGGCGCTCGGAGAACTCTTCTCGTATTTCCCGCTCACCCTGATCTTTTTTCTTTTCTGCTTTCTGTTATTCGACCGGCGATTTAAGCAGGGAGCGCTTCTCCCCATCGCGCTCCTCTTCTGCGCCGGCGCCGGATTGCTTCTCCAGCAACTCGTCTCGACCCCCTTTCGCGCGGGAGACCTGAGGCGGTATATCGACCGGGGGGAGATCGATCTTGTGGCCCGGGTCGATCGGCCCCCGCAGCATTTCGCGAAACAGGTCCTTCTTCAGATGGAGGGGATCGAGATCCATGGCGATTCCATCCAACCGGTCCACGGCGCCTTTCGGCTCACGATTTATCAACCCGATGCCCCCTTCGAATACGGCGATCGGCTCCGGATGCGGATTCACCTGCGCCGTCCCCAACAATTCGGCACGCCGGGGGCCTTCCCCTACGCCGACTACCGTGAGCGGGAAGGTTGGAGCGGGTCGGCGGGCCTCTCCGATCTCGGCCGGATTCAAAAAATCGGAGAGGAAGGAAATCCGGTCCTCAAGTCGATCTACCGGGGGCGTGAGCGGATTCGGCGGAAGATCCTCGCCTCGCTGGAAGGGGCGCCGGCGGCCCTCCTGCTGGCGCTGATCATCGGCGAGACCGGTTATTTGACCGATCCGATCCGGGAGCGCTTCTCGGCCTCGGGGACCACCCACATTCTCTCCATTTCCGGCTCGCATCTGGCGCTGGTCTCGGTCTTGATTTTCGGCGCCGCGCGGTGGCTTCTCCTTCATCTTCCCGCCCCCCTTTTGCTTCGGCTCTCTCTCTGGAAGATCCCCTCCCAGTGGGCCGCCCTGGCGACGGCGGGGCCGGTCGCCCTCTACGCCCTCTTGGCCGGGGGAGAGGTCGCGACGATCCGCTCGCTGGTGATGATTTCGGTTTACCTTTTTTCGATCTGGATCGGCCGAAGCGGCGAGGTGAAAACGACCCTCTCCCTGGCGGCGCTTCTGATCGTCGGCGTTCATCCGCAAGCCGTTTTCAACCTCTCGTTCCAGCTCTCTTTCCTTTCGGTCCTGATGATCGCGTTGACCTTTTCCTGGTGGAAGGGGGTTTTCCCAACCGTCCCGGCGGAAAAAGAGCGATCGCGCTATCGGACTTATTTGATCGAGCCGGGGCGGCTGATGCTCCTCTCGACCCTGGGGGCGACATTGGGAACCGCGCCGCTGACCCTTTTCTATTTCCATCAATTCAGCTGGATCGGACTGTTGGCCAATCTTCTTCTGATCCCCCTCGCCGGTTGGATCATCGTTCCCTTGGGTCTTCTCTCCGCCCTCCTCTCCCTTTTCGGAGGAGAGGGGTTTCCCTTGGCCGGAGGGCATCAACTCCTCGGATCGTTTTATTATCGCCTCACCGGATTTTTTGCCGAGTTCCCGGGCGCCGATTTCCACGCCGCCGCGCCTCCGCTCTGGATCATCGTCCTTTTTTACGGGGTGACGATCTGGATGCTCGCCCGCGGGGTCTCCTGGAAATGGATGGCGCCGTCCGTCGCCACTTTCTTCATTTTTTTTCTCGGGGTGGGGAGCGTTCGATTTCCTCCGGAGCGGCTGCGGGTCAGCTTCATCGACGTGGCCCAGGGGGATGCGACGCTGATTGAGTTCCCCCGTGGGAAGACGATGTTGGTCGACGGGGGGGCAGGGGGCGGGTTCAACGTCGGAAGGATCGCCGTCGCCCCCTACCTTTGGGAGCGGGGAATTCGAACGATCGACTATCTGGTCGGGACCCACCCGCAGATGGATCATATCGGCGGGCTCTCCTACATCATTCGGAAATTCGATGTCAAAGAGGCCTGGACCAACGGCCGGCCGCGCGATCTTCCGTTCTATCAGGCCTTCTCCGAGGCGCTTGAAGCGAAGGGGCTTCGACCGAAGGTGATCTCCTCCGAAGCGCCGCCGATGGAGATCGACGGCTGCCGGCTTTTCTTCCTCAATCCTCCCGCAATCGATCCCTTCGAGGAAGAGGAGCTCAATGATCAGTCGATCGTTCTCCGGCTCGTTTGTCCCGATCTGGGCGGAAAGGGATTCTCTCTTCTCCTCACCGGGGATATCGAACGGGGCGGGGAGCGACGCCTGCTGGAAAGCGGGACAGATCTGAAGAGCACCGTCCTGAAAGTTCCTCACCATGGGAGCATCAGCTCCTTGGATCTTTTGTTTCTCTCCGCCGTCTCGCCCGAGGCGGCGCTCTTTTCGGTCGGCCGAAACAATCCATACCGGCATCCGCATCCCGATGTGCTTGCCGCCTACCAGGCCCTTCCCGCCGAGATTTATCGGACCGATCGAGACGGCGCCGTCGTGATCGAGACCGACTCGGCGGGATGGCGATTGAAGCGTTATCGAGAGAGCCGGATACAAAAAATCCGCTGGCGTTCTTCCCTTCCGACTCAAGAGTGGGAGAATTTAAAAAGGGCGTTCTCACGGTTCTAGGAGAGACGCGTCGATCCGCGCGCACGAAGGCGACGCATTTGACAATTTACTATTTTATTATAAACTTGGTTAGGTAATTGGCTTATCCTCTTTTGGGATAGCCATCCGAACTCAATAGAAAGATTGTGAAAAGGGGTCCAGCATGGATAATGAGGATACGATTCATCCCGAGGCATCTCCGGTGACCGATCCTCGAAAGTGCCTTCCCTGCCTGGTTGTCATCTCGGGTAAAACACTTGGGAAGAAATATATGCTAGACCAGAAACAGATCGTGGTCGGCCGGGGGGATCAGGCCCAGATCTCGATCGATGAGAAGACCGTCTCGCGAAATCACGCCGAGTTTTATCGGAAGAATAATCAAACGATGGTCAAGGATCTCCACAGCAAGAACGGAATTTATGTCAACGATATCAGGGTCATCGGTTCCGCGTTGAAAGACGGCGATCTCATCCGGATCGGAACCACCGTCTTCAAATTCGTCGGCGGAGGGAATCTCGAAGGGCAGTATTATCAGGCGTAATCAGATACAAAGACCATCCGTCCCAAGTTTACCAACCGCTTATTTCCCCCTCTCGTGGTTCCATAAGACACTTCCAGTTTCTTCTTTTCCCTGACGATTTGACAAGATTGGCGATTGTACGGGGTTTCTATCTTTGACCCGCCTTCCTCTTCTCCGCGCGCAGACAAGATAGGGATGCTGGGCTATACTTTGAAAGGATATGAAGAAACTTACCCTTTTGATCTTCTTAATTTATTTGGCTGGCTGTAACGACGGCAGCGGCCAAAAGGATTGGACATTCCCGTCTCCGACCCCTTTTTCTCCGTTCATTCAACTGAGCGCGGCGGAGCTGGCCTTCACCGGCGCCGGCTGCGGATCGAATCCGGCCAGCCAGACGTTTGAGGTTACCAATGCCGGAAAGGGAACATTCACCTGGTCGACTTCCAATGTTCCTTCCTGGTTGATGCTGACCCCTTCCGGCGGGACGGTTCCCACGACGGTGACGGCGCAGATCGACACGACCGGTCTTTCTTGCGGCGAGGACTATTCGCAAACGGTTCATATTGAAGCCCCTGACGCCGGCAACACACCGGTCTCTTTGACGGTGACCTTGACGATCCCGGCGCCGACGACACCGCCTCCGGCGATTATCACGGACACACCGAAGGTGACTTTCACCGCCTCTTCCTGCGGCGGGATCGCGACCAGCGGATCGCCGTCATTTACAATCACCAGCGATGGAAACGGAAGCTTCCATTGGAGCGCAACGGCAAGCCAGCCCTGGATTCAGTTCGCCCCGACGAACGGGACCGACGGAGCGACGGTCACCGTGGCGGATATCGACACCGCCACCCTCCCTTGCGGAGCGACTTCATCGGGAACGATCACCATCAGCTCGACGGCGACAGGCGTTTCTCCGCAGAGCGTCACCGTGGAAGTCATCGTTCCGCCCCGTCCGGCGATCATCACAGATAAACTGAAAGTGACCTTTACCGCTTCTTCCTGCGGCGGGGTCGCAACCAGCGGATCGCCTTCGTTTATGATCACCAGCGACGGAAACGGCGGCTTCAGTTGGAGCGGCGCGGGGAGCGCCGCTTGGATTCAATTTGCTCCCACAAGCGGGACCGACGGAGCGACGGTGACGGTGGCGAATGTCGACACGGCCGATCTTCCCTGCGGAGCGACCTCTTCGGGAACGATCACCCTCACCTCGGCCGAGGCGGGAAATTCTCCCCAGAGCGTCACCGTGGAAGTGGTGGTCCCTTCGGCGGCGAATATCACGCCGAGTGCCTCTGCCCTCGGTTTCTTTGCGACCGCTTGCAAGGGGAGCCCCGACCCGCAACCATTTACCATTCAGAACAACGGCGGAAGCTCCCTCGGTTGGAGCGCGGCGGTGACCTATGCGGGCGCGGAGACAGGATGGGTCACCCTCGATATCACCGGCGGGACGGTGGCGGCCGGCGCCACCTCGACCGATATCACCGTGACCGTGGATGCATCGACGCTGACCTGCGGACAGGCCCATTCGGCCACCCTCACGCTGACGGCGACCTCCGGCGGAAGCGCGCTCTCTCCGGTGCAGTCGAAGACGATCGAAGTCGGCCTGAGCAATCCGGTCGCATGGAAGCATCAAAATCCGAAGCCGACCAGCTATCCGATCAACGATGTGACCTTCTCTGAAGAAGGGGTGGCCTGGGCGGTCGCCGATAGCGGGACGATTCTCCGCTCCCCTCCCGACTCCCCCGATTACGGGAACAATTGGATTCCGGTGGTCAGCGGTACGGGGGAAGATCTTCGCGCGATTCGATTCGTCAATCCGTTGGAAGGATGGATCGTCGGCGACGGCGGCACCATCCTTCACAGCAGCAACGGCGGGGCGATTTGGGAGACGGAGAGCAGTTCGACCACCCAACCGCTTCAGTCGGTTTATTTTCTCGACGCGTCTCATGGATGGGCGGTGGGAGACGCGGGAACCATTCTTTATCGGGATGGAGGGGGATCTTGGGCGCCGATCGCTTCCGGAAGGACCGACCAATTGACCCATGTCTTCATGAACGATGCAACGCACGGGTGGATTACCACGAACAATGCGAACGATTCGATCTTATGGACGGACGATAACTGGGCCGGCATTCTCCCGCAGGATCGGAAGTCCGCCAGACAACTCTACTCTCTCTTTTTTCTTCCCAAAGATCCGAACTCCCCCTTTCCCGATCGGTTGGAAGGATGGGCGGTCGGCGCCCCCGATTTGGGCGGGAACGGATCGATTCTTCACATCTATTCGGATACCGGTGCGGAACCCTGGACAACGGAGATGGTCGCCAGCGGTACCACTTCGACGCTTCTGGATGTTTTTATGTCTACTCCCAGTCTCGGTTGGGCCATCGGGGGAGACGATAACACGGGGGCCGGAACCATTCTCCAATGGAATGGAGCGGCGTGGCTCCCTGTGACCTTTAACGCCGGTGATCCGTCGCTTCCTTCCGCCAAATATTTTAGGGGGGTTGCTTCCAATAATGGAAACGGGGTTGCCGCCGGTCTTTCCGGGATGGTCTTTACCAGTTTTAACGGGACCGCCTGGGATAATGTCTCCGGACCCTCCATGAATCATTTAAAGTCTGTTGGTTTCGCTCTGGACGGGGTCAACGGTTGGGCGGTGGGTGACGCCGGGACCGTTTTGACGACATCGACTGGGGGATCCAGCTGGATAAAACAGTCTGCGGGCGCCAGCGACTTTAACAGCCTCTCCGTGGTTTCCGCAACCGACGCCTGGGCCGTCACCAGTAACCGGCAGATTTATCATTACAGCAGCGGCGCTTGGGGGCTCAACACCACCCTGACCAGTTCCGGAAGCCTGAAAGGGGTTCACTTCGCCAATGCGACGAATGGCTGGGCGGTCGGTCGGGTCGTCAACGGGGCCACGACGAGGCAGGTTTATTATTACAACGGGACGACCTGGTCGCCGCAAGCGAGTGCCTGTATTCCCGCGGCGGCGACGATGAACGGCATTTATTTCCTTGATGCCAGCAGGGGCTGGATGGTCGGAACCAGTGGGTGGACCGCCCGCACCACCGATGGGGGAGCAAGCTGGGCCTGCACCCAGGCCACTCCGACGACCACCACCTGGAATGCGGTTCACTTTATTAGCGCATCGACCGGCTGGGCCGTTGGTAACTCTGGGAGGATTTATCGGACCACCGATGGAGGGGTTACCTGGTCACCTCAGACATCGACAACAACATCGGCTCTTTTTGCCGTCCGTTTCTCGGATGCCAATAATGGATGGGTGGTCGGGGCGGCGGGAATGGTTTTGTATACACAGAACGGCGGGTCCACCTGGACACGGCAATCACAGGTCGGAACAAATCAGAATCTGAATGGTCTGTACTTTGCTCCGGGCGGCTTGGAAGGATGGGCGGTCGGAAATAACGGGGTTCTCCTTCACACCGGTTCCGGCGGGGTGAACTAAGTTTTAGTATTTGCGCTCCCCCAGCGGCACCCGCGTGATCGTCACCGGGCGGTAATCGAGCCGGGGGCCGGCCTCTGATCGATACGCCAGCGTATGTTTCAGCCAATTCACATCGTCCCGTTTGGGGAAGTCGGGGCGGGCGTGGGCGCCGCGCGATTCTTCCCGAACGGCCGCTCCTTCGGCAATGCACTCCGCCAGATCCATAATCGAGAAAATCTGCAGCGCATCGATCAATTCGAGATTGAAGGTTTTTCCCCGGTCGTGGAGGGCGATCTTTTCCAGCCTCGGCCGGATCTCCGCCAGCTTCCGTTTCCCCTCCTCCATCCGCTCGCGTGTTCTCAGAATGCCGAAATGGTCCGCCATGATCTTTCCGATCTCTTCCCGGAGCAACCCGGCCCGCTCCCCCTCTTTCCGGGAGAGGATTGCTCCGATCCGCTCACGCTCCTGCTGAAACACCCGGCCTGAAGAGGGTGTCGGTTGCGTCTGCTCCGCGTATTCGGCGGCGCGGGTCCCGGCCCGCCGGCCGTAGACGATCGTCTCCATCAGCGCATTTCCGCCGAGCCGGTTGGCGCCATGGACCGAGACGGAGGCGCATTCCCCGGCGGCAAAGAGACCCCGAATCGGTGTTGCGCCGTGGATGTCGGTTAAGATCCCTCCCATCGAATAGTGAACCCCGGGGGTCACCGGAATGGGGGCTTCGATCGGATCGACCCCGACATAGGTGATCGAAAGCTCCCAGATCTGGGGGAGCTTCTCCATGATCTTCGCCTTGCCGAGATGCCGCAGATCGAGCATCACGCAGCCGTCGACGCCGCGGCCTTCCAGGATTTCCTGGTACTCGGCCCGGGAGACGACATCCCGGCTCGCCAGCTCCATCATCTTCGGCGCATACTTTTCCATGAACCGCTCGCCGCGGGCGTTGAAGAGATAGCCTCCCTCGCCGCGCGCCCCTTCGGTGATCAGAATGCCGGTCTCTTTCAACGTCGTCGGATGGAACTGAACGAATTCCATATCCTGCAGGGGGACCCCGGCGCGATAAGCGAGGGCCATGCCGTCGCCGGTGTTGATCAGCCCGTTGGTGGAGATCAGATAGACCCGCCCATACCCTCCGGTCGCCAGGAGCACCGCCTTGGCGCGAATCTCGGTCAACTCGCCGTTGAAGATATTCAGCGCGACGACGCCGCGGCAGACCCCCTCCTCCACAATGAGCGAGGTGACGTACCACTCTTCATAAACCTGCGCAGCCCGTTTGACGAGCTGTTCATAAAGAAGATGGACCAGGGCATGTCCGGTCCGGTCGGCGACGTAGCAGGTGCGGGGAAAGCCGAGGCCGCCGAAGTTCCGCTGGTCGATCCGCCCCTGCGGGTCGCGCGAGAAGAGGGCCCCCATCCGCTCCAGCTCCATGATGTCGCTCGGCGCTTCCCGGCAGAGGATTTCGATGGCATCTTGATCGCCGAGCCAATCGCTCCCTTTCACCGTGTCGTACATGTGCGATTCCCAAGAATCCTCCGGACGGATCGCCGCGTTGATCCCCCCCTCCGCCGCCACCGAGTGGCTCCGGACCGGATGGACCTTCGAGATCACGCCGACGTTGAGATGCGCGGGAACGGCGATCGCCGCACGCATCCCCGCGAGGCCGGCGCCGACGATGAGAACATCATGCTCCAATGGCATTGCTTTCTCCTAAAGACGATTGCCTCTCTGCCATACAGTCTACTTCTTTTGGTAATTCACATCGAGCCGCTTCGCCGCCTGGACCTCGTCCATTCTGCCGACCGGACGGGTATGCGGCGCGCCGGTCAAGCGGGTCGGATCGTCGTCGATCTCTTTTCGGATCGACTTCATCGCTTCCGCGAAGGCATCCAGGACCTCGCGCGGCTCGCTCTCCGGGGTCTCGATCATCAAGGCCTCTTCGATGACGAGCGGGAAGTTCACGGTCGGCGGGTAGAAACCGTAATCGATCAGCCGTTTTGCGATATCCCAGGCATGGACTCCTTTCTCCCGAAACTTCTTGGCCGAGAGGACGAACTCGTGCATGCAGGGACGGTTGAACGGAACCGGATACGATCCTTCCAGCTGCTTTCGAAGATAGTTGGCGTTGATGATGGCGTTTCGACTAATTGCAGAGAGACCCGAGGCGCCGAGCCGGCTGATGTAGGTGTAGGCGCGGACCAAGATCCCGAAGTTGCCGTGAAAACCATGAATCCGCCCGATCGATTGGGGGTGACGTTCATCGAGAAAATATTCTTCCCCCTTCTTTTCAATCGTCGGCGAAGGGAGATAGGGGACCAACCGCTCCGCGACACCGACCGGCCCGGCCCCCGGCCCGCCCCCCCCGTGGGGAGTGGAGAAGGTCTTGTGGAGGTTGAAGTGGACGATATCGAACCCCATGTCGCCGGGACGGGTCAGCCCCAAAAGGGCGTTGAGGTTGGCGCCGTCGAGATACATCAAGGCCCCCGCGTCATGAACGATCCGGACGATCTTTTCGATCTCCCGTTCAAACAGGCCGAGCGTGTTCGGATTCGTCAGCATGAAGGCGGCGGTCTCTTCGTCGACCACCTTGGCAAGATCGTCCACGTCGATCAGCCCGTCGGCGTTGGAATGAACCGTCTGGATCGTGTAGCCGGCGAGGGCGGCGCTGGCGGGATTGGTCCCGTGCGCCGAATCGGGAATGACCACCTTCTTCCGCTGCCGTCCCTGTTGTTGATGGTAGGCGCGGGTGATCAACATGCCGACCAGCTCTCCCTGCGCCCCCGCCACCGGCTGAAGGGACACCCGCGCCATCCCGGCGATCTCCGCGAGGATTTTTTCGAGCCCATACAGCAGCTGCAGCGCGCCTTGAACGGTTTCGATCGGCTGGAGGGGATGAATCTGCGCAAAGCCGGGGAAGCGGGCGACATCTTCGTTGATCTTCGGGTTGTACTTCATCGTGCAGGAGCCGAGCGGGTAGAAGCCGGTGTCGACGCCGTAGTTCTCGTGCGAGAGACGGGTGTAGTGGCGCATCAGCTCGTTTTCGCTCACCTCCGGCAGCGGCAGCGGGATCTGGCGCTGATGTTTCTTCGGCAGCACCTGGTCGATCGAAAACCCCTGTAGCGCCTCGGTCGGGAAGGTCGCTCCCCGACGTCCCGCGACACTTTTTTCAAAAATTAATTTCTCTGGCACCTATTCCTCCTTCATTATCTTTTAAATCCAGCCCCGCTTTTTCGCCCGGCGGTACGCCAATTCCAACGCCACAATGCTTTTGGCGTCGCGGATCGTCTGGTCTTCAATCCGATTCATCGCCTCTTCAAACGGCATCTCGATCACCTGCAGCACTTCATCTTCCCCCAGCTGCTGGCCGCTGAAGACGAGCTCCGTTCCGAGAAAGAGATGGATCTGCTCGTCGCAGAAGCCGGGGGCGGTGAAGATCGTCGTCAGCTTCTCCAGCTTGCCGATTTTGTAGCCGACCTCCTCCTCGACCTCCCGTTCCGCGCACGACTCGGGGGCCTCTCCCGGCGAGAGTTTTCCGGCCGGAACCTCGTAGATAAACCCTCCGGCGGCATGGCGGTATTGGTAGATCAGAACGACTTTGCCGTCTTCTTTCAGAGGAACAACCGCCGAAGCTCCCGGATGCCGGACCACTTCCAGCTCAAAGGTCTTGCCGTTCGGCAAGTCGGCCGACTCGACGAAGAGATGGACAATTTTCCCTCGATAAATTTCGCGCGTCATCGTCCGATTTTCCGCCTCATGATTTTGCTTCTACTAGATTGAGCTCGGCAAGATCGATGACGGCGGCCGCCAGCGACCGCGCGACGCGGGTCATAAAGGCAAGATCGAGCGTCTTCAATTGATCGCTCTTTTTGTGGTAATTCGGATTCCGGAAATCGGCGGTGTCGGTCAGCATCACCGCGCGGTATCCGCGGTCCCAGAACGGCACATGGTCCGAGCGCCGGGAGTCGGGAAGGGCTTCTCCTTTGCCAGGGACCAACAGGCTGACGCAGGGAAGCTCGGGGCAGTAGGTCGCGACGGCCGCTTCGTACGCCTTCTGAATCGGCTCCGCGGCGGCATTGCCGACCAAGCCGATGAAATCGCCTTGGCTCGGCAGCTTGATCGGCAGGCCGGCGGGCGCCGTCTGCGAGCCGGGACGCGCATCGGTGTAGCCGACGCATTCGAGAATCATCGCCCCCCAGAGGGGGACCTTGTTCCGGCGAACCTGCCGCGCATAATGATCGCTTCCCAAGAAGCCTTCCTCCTCCAAGGAGAAGGCGACGAATTGCGGCGTCAGCTTCCCGCGCAACGGCGCGAGAATCCGGGCCACTTCCAACATCACCGCCAAGCCGCTGGCGTTGTCATCGGCGCCGGGCGACTCCGCGACGGTGTCGTAATGGGCTCCGATCACCAGAATTTTCTTCCCGGAACGGCCCCCGCTTTCCCGTCCGATTAAATTGACGAACCGCTCGTTGTGCTCCCCCTCGATCGCTTCTTCGAGGAGGTCGAGGCCGAACGATTTCATCTGCCCCGCGATATACGCTCCGCCGGCCCGCAGCCCTTCCGGGGCGGTCACGGGGTGCCGGACGCCGACCAACGATTCGAGGTGGCCGAGAAGCCGCTCCTCGCTGATCTGAGCGATGTGGGAGGCGATGAATGCCTTCCGATCTGAAGGGACAGGGGTGCGCTCCAACATCGTTATCACACGTTAAAAGATTTAAACTGCGCGATCAAACGCTCAATATCTTCCGGGTGGTGCTTCTCCGTGGCGCAGATCAAGAGATGATTCTTCAGCTCGCGATAATAGGCGCCGAGGTCGATGCCGGCCAGAATGCCGGCGCGGCGCGCTTTCTTGAGAAGCCGCGAGGCCGGAACCGGAAGTTTGACCACAAATTCCTTGAAGAAAGGGGCGGGGAAGGGAACGCTGAACCCCGGAACCGCGGCGATCTTCTCTTGGGCCGCGTGCGATTTGGCCAGACAGAGCATCGCCACATCACGGAGCCCTTCCTTCCCGACGGTGGCGAGATAAACCGCCGTTGCCAGCGCGTTGAGGGCCTGATTGGTGCAGATATTCGACGTGGCCCGCTCCCGGCGAATATGCTGCTCGCGGGTCTGGAGGGTGAGACAGAATCCGGGCCGCCCCTGTCCATCGGTGGTGGCGCCGACCACCCGTCCCGGCATTTGCCGGATGAAATCGCGCCGGGTGGCGAAGAAGCCGACATAGGGGCCGCCGTAGCTGATGGCATTTCCCATCGATTGTCCTTCGCCGACGGCGATATCGGCATTGAATTCACCGGGAGACTTCAGAATGCCGAGAGAGATCGGATCGACCGCCATCACCAGAAGCGCGCCGCGCGCATGGGCGAGCCGTTCGATCTCTTCGACCTCTTCCAACTGTCCGAAGAAATTCGGGTATTGAATCAGGACGGCGGCGGTCTGATCGTCGATCAGCTCGCCGAGCCGTTCGATCGATGTCGATCCGGCATGAAAGGGGGCTTCCTTGATCCGGGCCGCCGGAAGGCCGGAGAGGTAAGTCTTCACGACCTGCCGATAGTGGGGATGAACGGTCCGAGCGAGGATGACCTTGCTCCGCTTGGTGACCCGCATCGCCATCAAGGCCCCCTCGGCCAGCGCCGAGGCGCCGTCATAAACCGACGCGTTGGAGACCTCCATGCCGGTCAGCTGGCAGATCATCGTCTGGTATTCATAGATCGTTTGGAGAAGTCCCTGGCTCATTTCAGCCTGATAGGGGGTGTAAGAGGTGTAGAACTCCGATTTGGAGAGAACATGCCCCACGGTGCTCGGAACGAAGTGATCGTAACTCCCCCCGCCGAGAAAAGAGAGGGCGGTGGTCGTATCAAGGTTTTTTCGGCTGATCTCCCAGAGCTCCCGCCGCAGCTCCATCTGCGAGAGGGGAGGGGGAAGCGCGAGGGGCCGGTTCAGCCGCAGGCCGGCGGGAATCTCCAAGAGTTGTTCGAAGGAGGAGACGCCGATCGCCTCCAGCATCGCCGTTTCTTCTGCCGCCGTTTTCGGAATATATTCCATGAAACCTCCGTCCGTCTTTTATTTCTTCTTTTTATAAAAAGGCCGTTTGACAATGATTGCCGGGGTGGCGTTTCCGCGGATGTCGATCAGGATCTCGCTCCCGATCTCGCTGTAGCGGGGATCGACATAACCCATGCCGATTCCCTTTCGCAGCGAGGGGGAGAAATTCCCCGAGGCGACTTTGCCGATGATCTTCTGATCGGAATAGATCGTATGGCCCTCCCGGGGGACCCCCCCGGTGAGAAGTTCAAAGCCGATCAGCTTTCGTTGAGCGCCCTTCTCCCGTTGACCGATCAAAGCCTCTTTTCCGATAAAATCTTTCTCAAAATCGATGAAACGCTCCAGATCGGCCTCAATGGGGCTTGTCTTCTCATCCATGTCGTGCCCGTAGAGGGGATAGCCCATCTCAAGCCGCAAGGTATCCCGCGCGCCGAGCCCGACCGGTTTGATCCGCTCCGCTTTGCCGGCCTCCAGCAGGGCATTCCAGACCGTTTCGGCGGCCTCCGCCGGGACGACCAGCTCATATCCCTTTTCCCCGGTGTAGCCGGTCCGGGCGATGATTCCTTTGGCGCCGCGCGCCGGGACCAGCTCGGTTTCAATGAAGTTTCGAAGGGCGATCTCGGTTTTACCGAAAGGAATGATCTGAACCAGCACCTCCCACGATTTAGGGCCCTGTAAGGCCAGCAGCGCCGTCTCCCCGCTGACATCCTTCAGATCGACCCCGGCGGGAAGATGGCTCGTCATCCACTTGAAATCTTTGTCCAGATTGGCCGCATTGACGATCACAAAAAACTTATCGACCCCCCGCTTATAGAGGTAGATGTCATCGAGGATGCCGCCGGTCTCGTTCAAGAGCATCGAATATTGGGCGCTTCCCCGCTGCATTTTGTGGACGGGGCCGGGGGTCAGCCGTTCCAGATAGGCTTCGGCCCCTTTGCCGGAGAGCTCGAAACGTCCCATATGGCTGATGTCGAAGAGCCCCGCCGCCGTCCGAACCGACTGATGCTCATCCGTGACGCCCGTATAAGAAAGGGGCATCTGCCACCCGGCAAAGGGGACGATCTTCGCGCCTGACTTTACATGTCTCTCATAGAGAGGAGTTCTCTTCATCATCCACCTCGAACGGTTCGGTTGTGTGTGGCGCTCTTTAGAGGGAAGATCCCGATCCCAAGTAGGTGGACTGAACTCGCGGGTTCAGCAAGAGCTTCGACGCCGGATCGGATAAGACGATCTGGCCGGTCTCCATCACATAGCCGCGGTCGGCCAATGTCAGCGCCGCGTGCGCGTTCTGCTCTACCAGAAGGATCGTCTTCCCCTGCCGACGAATCTCCCTAATCATCTCAAAAATCTTCTCGGCCATCAAGGGGGAGAGGCCGAGAGAGGGCTCATCCAGAAGGAGGAGTTTGGGCCGCGACATCAGCGCCCGGCCGATCGCCAGCATCTGCTGCTCCCCCCCGCTGAGGGTTCCTCCCCGCTGAAATCGACGCTCTTTTAAAATCGGAAAGAAGGTGAAGATCTGCTCGAGATCTTCCTCGGCCTGCTTGGGGCCGGTTTGAAGGTAGCCTCCCATCTCCAGGTTTTCTAAGACCGAAAGCCTTGGAAAAATCCGCCGCCCTTCCGGGACATGGCAGATTCCCTTCTCAACAATCCGATGGGGGGGAAGACCCAAGATCTCCTCCCCGCAAAAAAGAATGCTTCCTGAGCGGTTCGGTAGGATTCCCGAGATCGTCATCAGGGTGGTCGTCTTTCCGGCGCCGTTCGCGCCGATGAGCGCGACGACCTCGCCCGATGCGACCTCCAGGGAGATCCCATTCAAAACCGTCACCGCGCCGTAGGAAGCGCGCAGATCATTTATTGCGAGCATTTAAAAAAGGAGCGCGGGGTCAGGGAAGTTTCGACTGCTCCTCACCTCCCGTCTCCGCCTTCCCCAGGTAGGCCTCGATGACCTTGGTATTGCCTTGAATCTCCTGCGCCGTTCCTTCGGCAATTTTCACCCCATGGTCGAGGACGAAGATCCGGTCGGAGATCTTCATCACCATTTTCATGTTGTGCTCAATCAGAAACGGGGTAATTCCCTGATCGCGGATCCGGCCGATCAGGACCATGAGGGCCTCGGTCTCCCGGGGGTTCATTCCGGCCGCCGGCTCGTCCAAGAGGATCAGGCCCGGCTCCGACGCCAGCGCCCGGGCGATCTCGAGGCGCCGCTGGTCGCCGTAACAGAGATGGCGCGCCGTGAGGTCGTGCCGGTCGGCCAGGCCGACAAATTCCAACGATTGAAGCCCATCCTCGCGGAGCCGCCGTTCTTTCCCTCGAAAGTGCCGGTTCTGCAAAAGCGCGCCGATAAAAGTGCCGATCAGCGGGGGAGCGCTTCGCGGATACCGGCCGACCATGACATTTTCAAGAACCGTCATCTCCGAAAAAAGCCGGATGTTCTGGAAGGTCCGCGCCACCCCGCGACGGGTGATCTCGTGCGGCGGGAGAGAACCGATCGGCTCCCCTCGAAACCGAATCAGGCCGGCGGTCGGCGGGATCAGGCCGGTAATACAGTTGAAAAAGGTCGTTTTCCCCGCGCCGTTCGGCCCGATGAGGCTGGTCACCTTCCCCGCTTCGATCGAGAGCGCAACCCCTTCGAGCGCCTTCAGCCCGTCGAAGGTTTTGGTCAGCCCCTCTATTTCCAAAAAAGCCTGTTGAGACATGATTCCCGCTCTTTTGGATAACACATTTGAGGGAGGAAGTCAAAACGCGAGCACCTTATCACAGCGGCCGATGAAGGGTCAAGAAGAAGAACATTTTCCGAGTCGAATTCGGGCGACACAGTGGAGACAAAAAAAACAGATTTGTTCGTTTCGCGACAAAATCGTTCGGCCTGGTTACTTTTCGGGATTGCATTTTTGATGGCCTATTTCTATCCCCGCTGTCAAATAAATGACACGCGGTTGTAGGGGGTTCGAGCCTTTTGGGGAAAGTAAGCGCGCTTACAGATTTGATCGGTATAGCAATTGCACCAAGAGAATTATGTACGACAAGCGGTCGATTACGAGGATGTAATCTCCGTGCAGGCAAGGTGCCTCATCCCAGCGTGGTGCGTGTGGGTGATGCACTTTTTTTTTGCCCAAAAATGAAAGACGACCGACCCAACCGATCACCACAACCGACACATGGAGGAAAAAAAGCAAATGATACGATATCGCCTTGGGCGCATCTTCGTTTTCCTGGGACTTCTCGGAATTCTTCTCTCCTCATTGGCAACAGGGCCTTCGACGGCCCACGCGGGGGGAACGATCAAAATCGACGACGTGCGCTCCGTCAGCGTCGGGATGGGGCTCCGGACCAGCTTCAACATGATCGAAGATGCCGCCCCGAGCGGAGAGGATTGGTCCAAGGATTTTAACCTCGACAGCTTCCGGTTCTACCTGGCCGGACAACTCCACTCCATCATCGGTTTTGAATTCAATACCGATTACGACACCGCGCCGGCCGGAACGGAGGATATTCGCGTTCTCGACGCCGTGATTAAATTCGGATTCAGCGATTACGTCAACATCTGGGTCGGCCGCTTTCTTCCTCCGAGCGACCGCTCGAATCTCAGCGGTCCCTACTATCTCAACTCCTGGGATTTTCCATTCGTTCAAATGTATCCGGCGATTTTTGCAGGCCGGGACAATGGGGCGGCGGTTTGGGGGCAGATCGGCGACGGGCGGTTTAAATATCAGGTCGGCGCCTTTGAAGGGCTGGGCGATGCAGCGGGGGGTCCCAATCAGGATGATAACTTTCTCTACGCCGGACGTCTTACCCTCAATCTCTGGGATCCGGAGGCCGGCTACTACAACAGCAGTACCTACTACGGATCGATGAATGTTCTGGCGATCGGCGTTGCGGCGATGACACAGAAGAATGCGGTCGGGGACGCGACGACGCCAGGCGACTTTACCGGATGGAACGTCGATTTTCTGGCCGAGCGGAATCTCGGTTCAGCGGGGGTCGCGACCCTTGAAGGGGCCTACTACGACTACGATAACGAAGGGTTCGCTACGGAAGGGGACGGCTACTTTGCGCTCGTCAGTTATCTCCTCCCTGCGAAAATCGGCGGGGAAAAGATGCAGGGGCAACTGCAACCGCTGATTCGCTATCAGAGTTTTGAGAGCGAAGGGCCGGCCGGCGCCGAACATACCCGGCTCGACGTGGCATTGAGCTACATCATCAGCGGGCACAACGCCCGAATCACCCTCGTCTATTCCCAGGATGATCCGGGAGGCGCCGCGGAAGAATTCGACATCATCAAACTAGGGCTCCAGTTTCAGATATAGCGAAACCTGTGGGTAGGGGCAGACCTGTGTGTCTGCCCCTGCCTGAGGGCGCACACATTGGTGCGCCCCTACATAACCAATATGCATTTACCGCACGTTTTTATTTTGGAAGGCCCATGCACGGAATTCTAGACATTACTTTTGATTGTTGTGGAGAGAAGACGGTGGCGCGGGAGATCCGCCAGCAGGCGCCGCTTCGGGTGATTCGGCCCTTTTATCCCGAAGGGGAGGGGCCGGCCCATCTCTATCTTCTCAACGCCACGGCGGGAATTCTGGAGGGGGACCAACTCGAGATCTCCCTCCGTCTGGAGAAGGGGACCCACGCCGTCGTGACGACACCGGCGGCGACGCGGGTCCATCCGACGCCGTCGGGGGAGGCCCGCCAGCGGACCACCCTCTCCGTCGGTCCCGGCGCCACCCTGGAATATCTGGCCGAGCCGGTTCTCCCCTATGCCGGATCGGCTTTTCATCAAGAGACCGATATTTTTCTGGAGGAGCAGGCCACCCTTTTTTACGCCGACCTCCTCGGTCCGGGAAGGCTCGGACGGGGGGAATCGTTTGCCTACCGGCTTTATGAGAATCAATTGCGGATTGTCGATCCGGAAGGGGTTCTGGTTCAAGAGCGATTTCGGCTGGTTCCTTCCGAACGCCCGTTGGAGGAGAGCGGGGTGATGGAAGGCTTCAGTCATCTCGGCACCCTTTATCTCTTCTGCCCGGAGTCGGCCCGGATGAGGCTTCTTACGGCTTTCCGATCGGTCGAACGGGTCGATCTCTTCTGGGGGGCGACACTCCTTTCCCGCCGGGGTCTGGCGGTCCGGGCGCTGGCCCACGACACCCCGGCCCTTCACGGTTTTTTTTTAACCTCTGGGACCTTTTTCGAAAGGAGGTGCTGGGGAGATCCCTCCCCCCCGTTCGAAAATATTGACCATTCTTAAGCGAATCGATCGACACATGTGATTGATGGGGGCATCGTTTGTCGCCCTGAAGTAAGTCAAGGGAAGATCACTATCAGAAGGAGAGGAGAGATGGTGGGAGAAAAAAAATCAACGGAAGGGGTCAAAACAAAACGGCGTTATCTGAAGCCGACATTATTCGGTCTTCTGGTTCTCTTGGCGGTGGGGGTCGTCGGGACCTTCGCTGCAAGGCAGGTGGCAAACGCGGCGGGCGAGGAGAAAGGGCCGATCAAGATCGGCATTCTCCATTCGCTCAGCGGAACGATGGCGATCAGCGAGCAGTCGATCAAAGACATCATGATGATGGGGATCGAGGAGATCAATGCCAAAGGGGGGGTGCTCGGACGGAAGATCGAGCCGATCGTGGAAGATCCCGCCTCCAACTGGGACCTCTTCGCCGAGAAGGCAAAGAAGCTTCTGGTTCAGGACAAGGTTCCGGTGATCTTCGGCTGCTGGACCTCGGTCAGCCGGAAGTCGGTGTTGCCGGTGGTCGAGAAAAACAACGGCCTTCTCTTCTATCCGGTGCAGTATGAAGGGGAAGAGTGCTCCCGGAACATCATCTACACCGGCGCGTCGGTCAACCAGCAGGCCGTTCCCGCCGTGGAATATTTCCTGAGCAAAGAGGGCGGAGAGAAGAAAAAATTCTACCTGCTCGGCACCGACTACGTTTATCCGCGGACCACGAACAAGATCCTCCGGGCGATGCTCCTGAAGAAAGGAATCTCCGAGAAGGACATCATGGAAGAGTACACCCCGTTCCATCACCAGGACTATCAAACGATCGTCGCCAAGATCAAACGGTTCTGCGCCGGCGGGAAAGCGGCGGTGATCAACACCGTCAACGGCGACTCCAACGTTCCCCTCTTTAAAGAGCTGGCGAACACCGGGGTAAAAGCGGACGAGTGTCCGGTCATGTCGTTCAGCGTGGCGGAAGATGAGCTGCGCGGCCTCGACACCAAACCATTGGTCGGCCATCTGGCGGCGTGGAACTATTTCCAAACGGTCAACACGCCGCAGAATAAGGAGCTGGTCAAGAAGTTCAAAGACTTCGCCAAAAAGAACAACCTCCCCGGCGGGGCGAGCCGTGTGGTGGATGATCCGATGTTCTGGGGGTATAACGGCCTCTATCTTTGGAAGGCGGCGGTCGAAAAGGCGGGAAGCACCGATGTCGATGCGGTGCTGAAGGCCTATCCCGGACTGGAGGTCCAAACGGCGGCGGGAAAAATCGTGGCCGATACGCGGAACCATCACACCGCGAAGCCGGTTTATATCGGTCGGATCTTGGCCAACGGCCAATTCGAGATCATCTGGCAGTCGAAAGGGCTCGTGACGCCGGAACCGTGGAGCGAGTATACCTATCCCGATCGCCAATGTGATTGGAGCAAGGGGGGCAAAGGGTCGTTCGACATGAAGGGGGGCCAGAAGGTCTTCCTCGATCCTGCGGCGATGCCGATCGAGCCGATGTAGTTTAAAGCAGGTGTCGGGGGCCGGGGGGCGGAAACGTCTCCCGGCCCCCGTGTGGTCTGGCGAAAAGATGAGATTACAAATAATCGTTCTGGTCTTCATTTTTCTTTTTGGGCCGCTTCAGTCTGCTTGGTCGGAGGCGTCCCCTCCCGCCGGTGGAGATAAGGCGCTGCTCCTTCAGCAGATCGCCGGGGATGATCCGGAGGTTCAGGCGGCGGTGCTGAAGGAATTGGCCGAGGGGGGGGATCCGGCGATTCTTCCCCTTCTCACGGCGCTGCACGAGGGGAGCCTCTATCGATGGACGACCGCAGAAGGGGTCCGGGTGGTCCTTGTCGAGATGATCGAGTCGCCGGAGGGGGAGCGGAAAGGGGTTCTGGTCGATCCGCTCACCGGGCAGCGGGTCGGCGAGGGAGACGGAACCGACGAGGGATTTGAGATGATCTCGGTCGGATCGCCCGAGGGGCGGCGTTGGCTTTCGGCGGCGCTCGACCGGATCAAGCTTTCCGATCCCTCCCCGGAAGTACGGCGGTCGGCGGCGACCAAAATCGGAAACGGGTCGGATCTCTCCGCGATCGACACGCTGACCCGTGTCTTGGCCGGGGAGAGCGATCGATGGGCAAAACATGCGATGGAGGAAGCGATCGGACAGCTTCAGCTCTCCGATCCCGATCCGAAAGTCCGAAGCGAGGCGGCAATGAGGCTGGGGGAGATCCACAGCCAGCAGGGGCTCCCGAAATTGAAAGCGCTCCTTTCGGAAGCGCCGGCCGAAGCCGACCCCGCCGTGCGGGGGGCGATGCAGGCGGCGGTCACACAGATCGAGCGGTATCAGGCCCGAGAGCAATTTCTGGGAACGCTCTTCAGCGGGATCAGCCTCGGATCGATCCTGTTGTTGATGGGGCTTGGCCTGGCGATCACCTTTGGGCTGATGGGGGTGATCAACATGGCCCACGGCGAGATGATGATGGTGGGAGCTTATACGACCTTCGTCCTGCAGGAGATTTTCAGAACGCGCTTTCCGGCGGGGTATCACGATCTCTATTTTATCGCGGCGCTCCCGCTCTCTTTTCTTGTGGCCGCCGTGGTCGGGTGGCTTTTGGAGAAGGGGGTGATTCGGTTTCTCTACGGAAAGCCGCTCGAGACGCTGCTGGCGACCTGGGGGATCAGCATGATTCTGCAGCAGGCGGCGCGGTGGTATTTCGGCGATCTGACGAGTGTGAACGCGCCGACCTGGATTCGCGGCGGCGTTCAGGCGACGGTCGGTCTGGTTTTACCTTACAATCGGATCTTTATCATCCTCTTGAGCATCGCAGGGCTGGTCGGTATTTCTCTTCTCCTCTCGCGGACCCGCTGGGGGCTGAAGATCCGGGCGGTCACGCAAAACCGCGACATGAGCGCGTGCCTGGGGATCTCGACCCGCCGTGTCGATGGATGGACCTTTGCTTTGGGAGCGGGGCTGGCGGGGCTGGCAGGATGCGCCTTGAGCCTGGTGGGGAATGTCGATCCGGAGATGGGGAAAACCTATATCGTCGATTCGTTCATGGTGGTGGTCGTCGGCGGGGTCGGCAAGCTCGCCGGGACGGTGGTTTCGGCCATGGGACTCGGGATGTTGAATAAAATTCTGGAGCCGATGATCGGCGGAACCGGCGGGGCGATTTATGCCAAGATCTTTCTCCTCGCGGCCATCATCCTCTTTCTTCAACGAAAGCCCTCCGGTCTCTTCCCGGCCAAAGGCCGCGCGGCGGAGTCGGCATAATGTCGATCGATCTGAAGAAAGGAGAGATCGGGCTGCTTGCAACGGCCCTCGTCCTGGGGGTGATCTTTCCGATCCTCAACCTGTTTCCGGCCGGCTCCGCGCTCCATCTTCCCGACTTTTATCTAACCCTTCTTGGGAAATATCTCTCGCTGGCGATCCTGGCGATCGGCATGGACCTGCTCTGGGGTTATGCCGGGATCTTAAGCCTCTGCCAGGCGGTCTTTTTTGGCCTCGGCGGATATGCCATCGGGATGTATCTGATGCTGGAGATCGGGTCGGAGCAGAGTAAATACGGCGAGGCGATTCCCGATTTCATGGTCTGGAACCAGGTGGCGGAGCTCCCCTGGTTCTGGAAGCCGTTCGAGCATTTCGGATTCGCGATGATCGGAGTGATCTTGATCCCGGCCCTCTTCGGGGGGATCTTCGGCTATCTCACCTTCCGCAGCCGGATCAAAGGGGTCTATGTCTCCATCCTGACGCAGGCGCTTGCTTTCGCCGCCTGGCTCCTCTTCAATCGAAACGAAATGAACCTCGGCGGAACGAACGGCCTCACCGATTTCAAGACCCTCCTCGGGTTTTCCCTCCACGATCCGGCGACGCAGCGGGGACTCTACATCGCAACGGTCGTTTTCCTCATCGGGGCCTATCTTCTCTGCCGGTCGATCGTCGACTCCAAGCTGGGGAAGGTCCTTCGTGCGATCCGGGACAACGAGCGCCGCCTTCATTTTTGCGGCTTCTCCACGACCGGATTCAAGGTTTTCGTCTTTTCCGTCTCGGCCGTTTTGGCGGGGGTGGCCGGCGCTTTGTATGTGCCGCAAGTCGGGATCATCACCCCCAGCCAGATGGGGGTTCTCCCCTCGCTGGAGGTGGTCGTCTGGGTCGCGCTCGGAGGGCGCGGGACGTTGATCGGCGCGGCCCTCGGCGCCGTCGTCGTCAACGGCCTGCGGACCTATCTGACGACCAAAGTCCCGCAGCTCTGGCCCTTTCTCCTCGGCGGGCTTTTTGTCGCAGGGGTCCTCTTTTTTCCGAACGGATTGGTCGGATTGCCGGCTCAGATCCAACAGTGGGTAAAACGAAGGTTCGGAAGAGTGAAATCTGCAAGCGGGATGGGGGAGGGACTTTCCTCGAACGGCCAGCCAAAAGAAATTGATCGAAGCAGGAAAGATGTTCCGGTCGATGTCGCCGTCATTGAAGAAAAAGCAACGGCTTCTCCGAGGGAGACGATCATCTATCTGGAGGCGGTGACGGTCAGCTTCGAGGGGTTCTTGGCGCTGCGCGATCTAAATTTTATGATGGAGCGGGGAGAGCTCCGGTTCGTCATCGGTCCGAACGGGGCCGGGAAGACGACCCTGCTGGACGTGATCTCCGGGAAGGTCAAGCCGGCGAAGGGCCGGGTCATCTTCGAAGCGGGGACCGATCTTCTCCCGTTGAGAGAGCACCAGATCGCCAACCGGGGGATCGGCCGAAAATTTCAAACCCCGACCGCGTTCCCGCACCATACCGTCTTCGATAATCTCGCCCTCGCGCTGAGGGGGAAGAAGGGGGTGATCCCGTCTCTCTTCGGACGGCGGGGACGGGAGGAGCGCGAGCGGATCGAGGCGATCCTCCAATGGATCGGGCTGGCGGAGCATGCCGAGCGGTTCGCCGGCACCCTCGCCCACGGCCAGCGGCAGTGGCTGGAGATCGGGATGGTGATGGCGCAGGAGCCGGAGCTTCTTTTAATCGATGAGCCGGTGGCGGGGATGACCGGAAAAGAGCGGGAGGAGACCGGCTTGCTTTTAGAGGGAATTGCCCGGGAGCATTCGGTGTTGGTGATCGAACATGACATGGAGTTCGTCCGCCATTTCGCGAAAAAGGTGACTGTCCTCCATGAAGGAACGGTCCTCTGCGAGGGGCCGATGTTGCAGGTCCAGAACGATCCGCGGGTGGTCGAGGTTTATCTCGGACGGGAGCAGGAGGCCCATGCTTGAGGTGCAGGGGCTCAACGTCTCTTACGGAGACAGCCAGGTGCTTCGGGGGGTTCATCTGAACATCCCGGCGGGGAAGGTTGTCTGTCTGATGGGTCGGAATGGAGTCGGGAAGACGACCTTGATGAAAACCATCATCGGCCTCCTCGCCCCCAAGGGGGGAAGAATCACGCTGGCTGGGGAGGAGATCACGAAGGCGCCCCCCTATTTGCGCGCCCGGCGCGGAATCGGTTATGTTCCCCAGGGCCGGGAGATCATTCCGAGCCTGACGGTCGAAGAAAATCTGTTGATCGGTCTGGAGGCGTCGGGCGGGAAAACGATCCCGGCGGAGGTTTTCGACCTCTTCCCCGTTCTGAAGACGATGCTCGGCCGGCGCGGCGGAGACCTCAGCGGCGGACAGCAGCAGCAACTCGCCATTGGCCGCGCGCTCGTCTCCGGCCCGCGGTTGCTTTTGCTCGACGAGCCGACCGAGGGGATTCAGCCGTCGATCATCAAGGAGATCGTGGCGGTGATCCGCCGGATCAAGGGGGATGGAAAGATGGCGATTCTTTTGGTCGAACAGTACCTCTCGTTGGTTCGTGAGGTGGCCGATTCATTTTACGTGATGGAGAAGGGGGCGATTGCGGCGGAAGGGCCGGTTGAAAAATTAACCGACGAGGTGGTCCGCCGGCATTTGACGGTGTAATGATTCGGATGGGTAGGGGCGTATTGCAATACGCCCCTACAGAGGAGATTAAATGCATTTAACACCCCGGGAGCAGGAGAAGCTCCTGATCTACCTGGCGGCCCAATTGGCAAAGGAGCGGAAGGGACGCGGCCTCAAGCTCAATTACCCGGAGGCAGTGGCACTCATCACCTCGGCGGTGATGGAGGGGATTCGCGACGGAAAGCGCGTTTCGGAGCTGATGGAGATGGGGAGGAAGATTCTCTCGCGCGAGGACGTCATGGAAGGGGTGCCGGAAATGATCAAGGAGATCCAGGTGGAGGGGACCTTCCCCGACGGAACCAAGCTGGTGACGATTCACGATCCGATCCCGTGAAATGGGGTTGCAGGGTGTCGTCCTCTGTATGGTAGAGACGTCCCGCCGGGACGTCTCTACAGAGACCTAATGAGGAAAACATAATGATCCCGGGAGAATATTTCATCGCCGATGGCGAGATTGAGGCGAACGCAGGCCGGCGGACGATCGAGCTGATCGTCACGAACACCGGCGACCGGCCGGTCCAGGTCGGCTCCCACTTTCACTTCTTTGAAGCGAACCGATCGCTCTCTTTTGATCGGGAGGCCGCATTCGGGATGCGGTTAAATATCCCCTCCGGCGGCGCGGTCCGGTTCGAGCCGGGGGAGAAGAAGCGAATTGTCCTGGTAGAGCTCGGCGGAACCCGGACCGTCCGGGGTTTAAATGGCCTCACCGATGGACCGGCGGGATCGGCGCAGAAGAGCGCGGCGTTGAAGCGGCTTCGGGAAAAAGGATTTCAGGAGGGGAGAACGTAGGGGCGACGCATGCGTCGCCCCTACAATTCATGATGGAGAAGAGACAATGGCGTTAAAGATCCCGCGGCGGGTCTATGCCGAGATGTTCGGGCCGACGGCCGGAGACCGGGTTCGCCTGGCCGACACCGATTTAATTATCCGCGTCGAACGGGACCTGACCGTTTATGGGGATGAGTGCAAGTTCGGCGGGGGGAAAGTCCTCCGCGACGGGATGGGCCAGTCATCGGGAGCGACGTCGGACCAGGGGGCGCTCGATCTGATCATCACGAATGCGTTGATCCTCGATTACTGGGGGATCGTGAAGGCCGATATCGGGATCAAAGGGGGCCGGATCGTCGGGATCGGAAAAGGGGGGAATCCGGAGATCATGGACGGCGTGACCGCCGGGATGGTGGTCGGCGCCGCCACCGAAGTGATCGCCGGCGAGGGGATGATCGTCACCGCCGGCGGGATCGACTCCCACATTCACTTCATCTGCCCGCAGCAGATCGACGAAGCCATCACCTCCGGGATCACGACCATGATCGGCGGCGGAACCGGTCCGGCCACCGGGACCAACGCGACCACCTGCACCCCCGGGCCCTGGAATCTGGCCCGGATGCTCCAGGCGGCCGACGGCTTTCCGATCAACCTCGGTTTTCTCGGAAAGGGGAACGCGTCGTCGACGGCGCCGCTGGAGGAGCAGATCCTCGCCGGGGCGATCGGGTTGAAGCTCCATGAAGATTGGGGGAGCACCCCGCGCGCCATCGACACCGCGCTGACGGTCGCCGATCGATATGATGTCCAGGTGGCGATTCATACCGATACGTTGAACGAAGCCGGCTTCGTGGAGGCGACGATCGAAGCGATCGCCGGGCGAACGATCCATGCCTATCACACCGAAGGGGCCGGCGGCGGCCATGCCCCCGATATTATCCGCCTCTGCGGGGAGCCGAACATCCTGCCCGGATCGACCAATCCAACCCGGCCGTTCACCGTCAATACGATCGACGAACATCTCGACATGCTGATGGTCTGCCATCACCTCGATCCTTCGCTCCCGGAAGATGTCGCTTTTGCCGACTCCCGGATTCGCCCCGAGACGATCATGGCGGAGGATATTCTTCACGACCTCGGCGCCTTTTCGATTATGGCCTCCGACTCCCAGGCGATGGGCCGGGTGGGGGAGGTGATCCTCCGGACCTGGCAGACGGCGAGCAAGATGAAGGGACAGCGCGGCCCGCTGCCGGAGGAGGGGGAGGGGAGCGACAACCTCCGCGCGCGGCGGTACATCGCCAAATACACGATCAACCCGGCGATTGCGCATGGGATCTCCGAAGAGGTCGGATCGCTCGAAGTGGGAAAGTTGGCCGATCTGGTCCTCTGGCGGCCGGCTTTCTTCGGGGTGAAACCGGAGCGGGTGGTCAAGGGGGGGATGATTCTCCGGGCGGCGATGGGCGATCCGAACGCCTCGATCCCCACCCCGCAGCCGGTTCTCTATCGTCCGATGTTCGGCGCCTTCGGCGGGGCGCCCTATGAAAACAGCATCACCTTTCTCTCCAAGGCGGCGGCGGAGAGCGACCTTGCGGCGAGCCTGGAACTGAGAAAGAGGACCGTTGCGGTGCAGGGCTGCCGGCGGATCGGAAAGCGGGAGATGTGGCTGAACGATGCGCTCCCGCGGATCGAGGTGAACCCGGAAACCTATGAGGTCCGGGCTGATGGGGTCCTCCTCCGTTGCGAGCCGGCGGAGAAACTCCCGATGGCCCAGCGGTATTTTTTGTTTTAAACGGTGTAGGGGCGTATGCAATACGCCCCTACTACATGCATGGATTGGAAATGAACCTTTCTCCAAAAGATCTCCTCGGTCTCCTTCAATGGTGCGATTCTCTCTTCCCGGCAGGGGGCTATGCCCACTCCTTCGGTCTCGAAGAAGCGGTCCGGGAGGGAGCGGTCCGGGATGGGGAAGGGCTTTTCCGGTCGATTCGGGCGAAGATGGCCCATTCCGTCTTTCCAGGGGAGTGCGTCCTCATCAGGAAAGCGTATGCGGCAGCCGTGCAGGCGGACTTGAAGACGCTCTCCGCTTTGGATGAAGAGGGAATGGCGATGCGGCTGCCGATGGAATTTCGGGAGGGGAGCCGGGCCATCGGGCGGCGATGGATTCAGATGACGGCCGATCTTTATCCCTCTTCGTGGACGAGAGGATGTCTGGAAGCATTGAAGGAGGGACAACTTCGGGGCGATCCGGCCGTGGCTTTTGCGCTGGCGGGCGTGGCCTCTGAACGGGCGCTTGTTCCGACGCTGATCGGTTACGTTTATGGAATGGCGTCAGGGCAGGTCTCGGCGGGGCTGCGGCTTTTGCCGATCGGCCAGGGGGAGGGGCAACGGATTCTCGCTCGGATTTGGAAAGAGGTTTGCGAGGGGGGAGCGCTGGAGCACGTTCTCTCGGAACGGGATGCGGCCCCCGCTTCGTTCCAGCCCGCTTTGGAGATTCGCAGCATGCGGCATGAAATGGCCGAGATGAGACTGTTTCAATCGTGATGTAGGGGCGAATCTTGCCTGCACTGTATCATCGTGTATTCGCCCAATATTGATATGGGAACAAAGGGCGATCACAAGGATCGCCCCTACGAAAACCGATCAATTTTAGAAAGGGACGTCATGGGAGGATTTCATCATCATGAACCAGTCGCTCCGACGCCGCGGCAGCTCCGTCTGCCGGTCCGTATCGGGATCGGCGGTCCGGTCGGTTCCGGGAAAACCGCCCTCACTGAACGGCTCTGCATGCGGCTGCGGGATCGGTATCAGCTGGCGGTCGTGACCAATGACATCTACACCCGGGAGGATGCCGAGTTTCTGATCCGGGCGGGGGCTTTGGAAAAAGAGCGGATCATCGGCGTCGAGACCGGCGGCTGTCCACACACGGCGATCCGGGAGGATGCCTCGGGAAACCTTCATGCCATCGATCAGCTGGTTCATCGGTTTCCCGATTTGGAATTAATCTTCGTCGAGAGCGGCGGGGATAACCTCGCCGCCACCTTCAGCCCGGAGTTGGCCGATCGGGCGATTTATGTGATCGATGTCTCGGCCGGGGATAAAATTCCGAGAAAGGGGGGACCGGGGATCACCCGATCCGACCTGCTCGTCATCAACAAAATCGATCTCGCCCCATATGTCGGAGCCGACATCGGTGTCATGGACCGGGATACGAAAAGAATGCGCGCCGATCGTCCCTACATCTTCACCAATCTCAAAAAGCTGGAAGGCCTGGATGAGGTCTGCCGGTGGGTCGAAGAAATTCTTGCCGAGGCGCTATCGGTAGAGAAGAAAGCGGTTCTTCCTCGTCCATAAATAGAGAAGAGGGGGCGCCTTTCGGCGTCCCCTCTTCGCGCGGGCACAGGAGGGTGTATCATCCCACGACGTTGCCCGACGCCGTGGATCCCCCGCCCTGGCGGGCGGGGTACTCCGTTGAATCTATTCCTCTACTAAAACACCTTCCGAGTACTTCACGCCGGTGGTCTCCGGCATGGCACCCATATTGTGCTCGACAAACACGGGAACCGTGTTCAGGTCGATGGCATCGGCGACGCTGATGTCGAGGGTGCCCGGATCGGAAACGACATCCAGGAACTGACTGACTTCGAGCGGTTTGACCAGGTAGCTCTTAGCCGCGTCATCGGCATCGGTGACCTCGGTACCGGCCGGGATATTGATGATCTTGTCCGAAATATCATCAGTCATCACGTGGCCGTTCTTGAAGAGTTCATGGAAGAGATCCGGCAACCCATGCATCCAGCCGTCATACTGAAGCGCGAGAGACTTCTCCTCTCCCGCATTGCTGGTCAGTGTCACCGGAACGAGACGAATCGGATCGCTCAGCAGGACGTAGTTGCTGCTCGCGTCGAGTAAGAACTGCTGTGCGCCCCAACCGGTCCCTTCTTGAGCATATTCCCAGTTGAACTGCACCGGCCGAATGGTCGGATCCGTGGGAATGCCCCATTGATCGACGGTTACCGGCGTGCCATCCGCTTGAAGCGGTGTGTCGTCGGTAAAGTCGTTTGGCGTGCCGTTTGTGTCATAGGCCTGCAGACCCCATTCGCCGTTGGTGACGACGGTCGGCACGGCGCTTTCATCCACATCCGGGGTATTTGGATCATCCGAGAGATACTGTAAGAGGAGGAAGTTCGTACCGGCGCTTGTAATGAAGGTGTAACGCACATCTTGCCGCCACGGAGAGCGGAGATAATCAGCCCCCGAAGGAAGCATCGATGCAACGTTGGTCGGATTGGCGGCGCTCTGCAGCTCAATCATCACGTCATAAGCGTTTGCATCCATGACGCTGTTGTTTTTACGGCGCACGATGAAGTTGGCTCCGTGGCTGTTGATGTAATACTCACGTCCCGGATCCGGGGTAAAGGCCGCATCTCCGGTGCCGAACTCCGGCGTCCAGGTGCTCTCATCGAAACCGGTCAACTCTTTCTGCACCCAGCCGGTCGTGGTGGTCGGCCCGCCGAATTCTCCTGTGTAGGAGATGTAAATGGAGCCGCCGATATCGACAAAAAGGTCGGTGCCGTCGGTTTCAGCAAGCTTTACAGCGGGGCTGACCGGTGTCATGCCTCCCGGGGTGCCGGGCTCGGGGAACTGAGCCTTATAGAAACCGACGCCGTTATAGCCGCTCAAGCCGGGATCGGCGTTGAGATAGACGTAATTCTCCGGCATATTATTAACATTATCCCAGCGGCCGATATTGACGAACTTGCGGTCGCCTTCGCTCACCACCAGTATGTCGAAATCAGCGAAAGTAGAAAATGATCCGCTGGTGCAGATCGGGTTGTTTGGATCGAAGCGGTCGATCCATCCGTCGCAGGCCTGCCACGTCGACCCATTATGCAGAAGGTTAAAGTGTTTATTGATCCAGGTCTCGACGGCGATCCCTCTGATGTCGTTCAGGGCGCCCGGCACCAGCGTTCGCTTGGTGAAGGTTCCGTCAAGCTGCGTCGCGACGGTGTAGGTCTCCGCGGTATCCTGATTGCCCCGGTCTTGACGTTTGACGGTGGTTCCGGCGGGGACCGCTCCGTTGCCGGCCCAGAGCTGATGGCGCCCTTGCCAAGCCCCGTAGTAGGCGAACTGGCGGTGTCCCTCGGTGTCGGTGAACTCCACCGGGAAACCGAACGACTTGCTCTTCATGACATCCTGTCCGGTCTCGCTATCGAACATTCCATACCGATGAGTCATCTCGGTGATGGAGGTCCGGTCTTTATACTGGACGGCACCCGCCCCTTTTTGAATGGCGAGATGGGCCGTGTTGTAGGCATATTTCGCTTCCACCGGGTCCGGCGTGCAGTTGGGCTGAGTGCAGCTCTCGAAGTCGGGGAACATCACCTTCCCGAAGCCGTCTGTCTCCGAGCGGTTCATGACCGCCTTCATCTGATGGCTGCCACCTGGGCCGCCCGGGCTGCTCTCATTGATCTTAATGACCGCACGGCCGTCTGCGTCGATGTCGGCGGATGCTGCGAAGAAGTCGGAAGCCGAGTCGCCGAACCGGACATTCAACGTCCAGACGCCGTAGTCACTGTAAGAGCCATCGTCTCGACGTGTGGCCGATTGAAAGATCTTAAATTCGCCTTTGACCACCATGGTCACCCCGTCCCGCGACTCCTCGATCCAGAGTCGGACGCGATTGACATCTTGGCCGTCCTCCTCGATCATCGCCGAGTCAACCACCCACGGCTCGAGCGATTTCGTCTCAATGCCGTTCTGTTCGTCCTGGAAGGCGACCATCGCTTTATAAGGACCTTGATTCACGTTGGCCTCGTCGGCGTAGTTCGTCTGGGCCAGCGCCGAGAGGACCTGTTCGATGATGTCGAACTGTTCCAAGGTGTGCTCATTCACGAACTTTACCGTCTGCGCTTTGCTGTAGTCGGTATTCGGGTCGGTCGCGGCCTGTTTCAACGCGGAAAGCTTCGATCTGAGGCCGGGCTTGGTGACCCCTCCGACGCTTCCGGAAAGGTTGGTCGGGACTGCGGATATTTCGGTCGGCACCTCGAAACCGGCCGACTGAGAACCTCCGCCCCCCGATGAACTGCTTCCTCCGCCCCCGCCGCCGCAGGCAGCCAGGCTGAGGCTCAAGATCAATGAAGCCGAAGCCACTGCAAGTAACCTATTCATGTGTTGTCTCCTGTTTGTGTTTCGATGTGTTCTCTCGGACGACCTGAAACGGGCAGCATCTCGTTTGCATCCTTGCAAAATAAAAAAGCCCATTTCCAAACTCTAGAAATGGGCTGCGCATATAAATAAGGATAGAGCGATTCTTATTTATCCAGGGCAGCCCAACTAGCATGCCGGCGATTCCTTTCGCCCGGCGAAGCCTTGAAGCTTTGCGCCCCAACCTTTCGGTTGGTTTGCCTTTATCTTGGATTCAGACTTTGTTCGTGGTAAAAGATACCAAAAAGTAATATTTTGTCAAGGGCGGAAGAGGAAAAAAGAGACCTTTGACAAAGATTGTTCAATGCCGTAGTCTCAACGGATGCAGAAACGGTTTGTATCCTCCTCCCTTTTTGTCTTTTTTTTCCTCCAGGCGTTCTTCGGCTGCTCGCCGGCCCGGTTTCTTTCCAAGCCGGAATGGCGCCTGCAGGGAATTCGGATCGACCGGATCGATCTTTCGGGGGCCTCGGTGGGTCTGGCTCTACGCATTATCAATCCGAACCCCGTCGGCGTGACCGTCCGGCATCTGACGTATCAGTTTTATTTACATGAAGTGAAAATTGCGGAGGGAGAGATAACATCTCCCTTCGAGCTGCCGAGGCACGAATCGATCGATGTTGTCCTGCCGGTGCAGATGAGCTTCAAAGAGGCGCGTGAGCTGGCGCCGCTATTGAGACAAAAAACGGAGGAGATCGACTATCGATTAGAGGGGGAGATCACCTTGCAGGCAATGGGGACGGAGAAGCGTTTTCAGCTTCATCATGCTGGAAAGAGGTAATCCGGAGGGGGTCACTCTTTACGGGCCTTGGGCGGGGTGGAGATTTCCTTGATGAGGAGTTCTCCGTAGCGGTGGATCTGCCACTCCCGAAGGGATGCGACTTCCCGGAGCGCCTCGATCGATTTCGGCGTCCGCTTGGCGATATCGCGCAGCACGCCGCTGGTGACCACCATCGCCGGCTCCACCCCTTCTTGCTCCGCTTGTTTGTTTCGCCACTCTTTCAAGCGGGTCAACAATCGTTCTTGTTCGGGAGTAAGCGGGGCGCTGCCGTTTCGCTCGACTTTCGGGAGCGGATCGGTCGTTGTCAGTCCCTTTGCCACGGCATTCAGCCAGAGGGCCGGATTTCGAAAGACCGGCGCCGTTTCCCTGGGGAAAAGCCGCTTCAAATCCTCCTCGGATTGGGGCGATTCTTTGGCCATCTTAATGAGATCATCATTAGAGATGATTTTAAACGGCGGGCGGTTTCTCTTTTTAGCCAGCTGGTTGCGCACTACGGCGAGCTCCCGCAAAACTTTTTGAGAAGCGGCGGGAAGGACGCGCGCCCCTTTGATGCGCAGGTAATCATCCGGCTCGAAGGTTTTCCCGCTCCAAGTGATCGCTTCCAGCAGCCGGCATTCCTCTTCGATTTGGTCCATCCTCCCTTTTTCCTCGATTTCCTTTTTCAGAAGCTCGTAGAGCGGAACCAAGTAGGCGGTGTCTTGGGCGGCGTAATCCAATTGATCCTTCGGAAGGGGACGGATCGACCAGTTCGATTTTTGATGGGTCTTCGAAAGGTTTAATTGGAAATAACGCGCAATCAGATTCTGAAGGGAGAATTCTCGAACCCCCAACGCGCGCGCCGCCAAGGCGGTGTCGAAGATCGGGCCGATGTTGAACCCGAAGTCGCGCTTCAACGACACCAGATCATAGTCGGCGCCGTGAAAAATTTTTAAGATCGATCGTTCTTCGAGAAGCGCGCCGAGCGGTTCCACCGTTTCAAGAAGGAGCGGATCGAAGATGAAGTGCCGCTCCGCTCCGGAGATCTGAATAAGACTGACCCTCTCCTGATAGCTGTAGAGAGAGTCCCCCTCCGTATCGACGCCGATGATAGGGGCGCCGCGCAAGGCATCAATCGCTTCGCGGAAGGCGTCCGGTGTGGTGATGTAGTCGTAATGAAAATCCATTTCAGTCTGACAGTCCAGTTTGGTTAGGCCTCTTTTAAGAGTTGTTGCAATGCTTCCTGGAATTCCCGGCGTTCGAAGAAGCCTCCGCTAAAATGATGCAGGACCAGCTCCCCCTTTTTATTCAATAGAAAGAGGGTGGGGGTGAACTGCGCTCCGAATCGGGTGGAGATCCGATCGTTCGGATCGTAGAGGACGGGAAAATTGAAAACATCGGGGTGTGATTTTACATAGCCCCGGATGTTCGCCTCCGAATCTTTAAACCCGATGGCAATGACCTGAAACGGCTTCCCCTTCATCTTTTCTGTGAGGTCACGGACCTTCGGCAGCTCATGCTGGCAGGTCCCGCACCAAGAGGCCCAGAAGATAAGCAGGGTCGGCTTATCGAGCAGGTCTTTGTCGGTGTATTTTTTCCCGTCGAGGGAAAGAAGCTCAAACGGCGGGACTTTGGGGCCGCCGGCATCCGCGTGGACCCCTCCCATCAAGAAAAGGGAGAAGAGAAGCACCATCACGAAGGAAAGGCTCTTTCTCATCTGATTTTCTCCTTTATTTCGGTCTTACTCGTTTTTATCACAGCCCCCGCCCTTTCGCAAGCTGCCTTACGTAGATCTAATGACGCTTTCCGAGGAGACCCTGAGGACGGAAGATCATCATGACCACCAGCGCCGCGCCGAAAATCAGCATCCGATAACTCGCCAGGCCCCGGAGAAGCTCCGGCAAGACGGTCAGGAGGAAAGCGCCGAGGATCGCGCCGGGAAGACTCCCCATCCCCCCCAATACGACCATCGAGAGGACCCGGACCGATTCGAGAAAGGTAAAGCTCTCCGGCGAGACAAACGTATACTTGGCCGCAAAGAAGACCCCCGCCACCCCGGCGATCCCGGCCCCCAATGCGAAGGCGAGGACTTTCATCTGGGTGGTGTTGATCCCCATCGCCGAGGCGGCGAGCTCATCCTCCCGGATCGCGATCCAGGCCCGGCCGATTTGAGAATGGGTCAATCGGTAGATGGCCAGGACCGTGACGAGGAGGAGCGCGAGAACGAGGTAATAAAAATGAATCGGCTGACGGAGGACGAATCCGGGCAGCTCCGGCCGCCCGATACTCAAGATTCCATTTGGGCCGCTCGTGACCGAGTCCCAGTTATTGAAGACCAGGTAGATGATCTGGACGAATCCGAGGGTCACGATCGCCAGATAATCCCCCCGGAGGCGCAGCGTGATCATCCCGAGGATCACGCCGAACGCGGCGGCAATCGCCCCGCCGAGCGGAAGACCGAGCCAGAAAGAGAGGCCGATGCCGGTGGAGAGGAGGGCATAAACATAGGCCCCGATCCCATAGAAGGCGGCGTAACCGAGATCGAGAAGACCGGCGTAACCGACCGTAATGTTCAGCCCGACCGCCAGCAATGCGTAGAGTCCCGCCAGGCTCAGGATGTCGATATAGTAGTTGTTCAGAAAAAGAGGAAGGACGAGGAAGAGGGCACCCCCTCCGGCGAAGAGCGCCGCCCGATTCACCCGGGCGATCGTCTCTCCAATTTCCCTCACCCGCCTTCGAAAGAGGGTCATTCCGGTATGGAGAGGCTCGCTCCTCCCCCAGATCATCATCCCCTGCCAGAAGATCCCGCCGGCCGCCAGGATCAAGGCGAGTTTCCCCGCCTCTTGCCACCCCATGAAGGGAAGCGTGAGCAGCCCCATCCAGAGGCCGATCAATAGCGAATTCTTTAACACGGAGATCGACAAATTATTCCTTTGATCACGCCCGTTCCGGTACCTTTTCGCCGAGCAGGCCCGAGGGACGGAAGATGAGGACGAAGATTAAAATCAAAAAGGCGAAGCCGTCTTTAAATTCGCTGGAGATGTAGGCGGCGCCGAGGCTTTCGACCAGTCCCAGCAGCAGCCCGCCGACCATGGCGCCCGGGATGTTTCCGATCCCGCCGAGGACCGCCGCGGTAAAGGCTTTGATGCCGGCGACGTAGCCGATAAAAAAATGGACCACCCCGTAATACATCGCCACCATCACCCCGGCGACGGCGGCGAGAATCGACCCGATCGCAAAGGTCACCATGATCACCCGGTCGATCGGGATGCCGCAGAGCGACGCCATCGTTTTATCCTGCGCCGTCGCCCGCATCGCCTTCCCTAAGCGGGTCTTTCGAATAAAGAATTGCAGCGCCCCCATCAGGACGACCGAAGCGAGGAGGATGAAGATCTGAATCCCGCTGATCGGAAGGCCCGTTTCGGCGATCGGACCGGTCGGAAGAATGTGGGGAAAAACCTTGTCGCCCGATCCCTGCGTCAACATCACATAATTTTGAAGAAAGATCGACATCCCGATCGCCGAGATCAGCGGCGCGAGCCGGTGAGCGTGCCGAAGCGGCCGGTAGGCGATCCGTTCCAACGTCATCCCATATCCGGCGCAGGTCACCGCCGAGAGGAGAAAGGTCAGAATGAGCGAGAGGAAAAGATGCGATTCGGTCAGGCCGGCGACGGTGAAGAGGCCGAGGAAAATGATCCCGAGATAGGCGCCGATCATGTAGATCTCGCCGTGGGCGAAGTTAATCAGCCCCAAAATGCCGTAGACCATCGTGTAGCCGAGCGCCACCAGCGCATACACCGCGCCGAGGGTAAGGCCGTTGATCAATTGTTGTAAAAACATGCTAGGTCCGTATCTCTTTCGGGGTACTTTCGGCGATGGCGCTGCTACAGCCTCGGCCGAACGGCATCACCATCAGCTTCAAAAAAGTGCGGTCTTCCGGATTCGGGTATTCCTTCAAGCCGATGTTCAACCGCTCCTGCGGCGCCATCCGGTAGGTTCCGATCGACCGGTCCCAAAACGAGAAGATCGTCGAGTAATTCGAATGGGTCTCCGCCGGAACATCCGAGTGGTGAACCCGGTGCATGTCGGGGGTGACGAAAACCCAACGCACGGCCGACTCCAACGGCTCCGGAATTTTGAAGTTGCTGTGTTGGAACTGCGCGGCCAGAAGGAGCGCTCCTTCGAAGATCACCACGGAGATCCAAGGCGGCCCTAAAAGGGCGATTGCCCCCAACCGCAGAAGAATCGATACGCCGATCTCCGCCAGGTGAAACCGAGAGGCCGACGTGACATCGAGGTCCCGGTCGGTGTGGTGGACCCGGTGGAGTCGCCAGAAGAGCGGCACCCGATGATACGCCATGTGCCACAAATAGGTGACGAAGTCAAGGTAGAGCAGGGAAAGAAAAATATTCCAGCCGAGCCCTGCCGGAAAGAGATGGAGCAGCCCGATCCCGCGCGTCTCCAAAAACCGGGCGTAAGCGACGACCGCCCCGCCGAAGGCGATGCCGAGGAAGAGCGTGTTCCCCCCCGCGATCAGCAGATTCAGACCGTAGTGGCGAAAAATCGGATCGACCCGTTTTCGAAAAGGGAAGAGGTTCTCGATCGCCATGAACAGAAAGAGACCGGCGAAGCCGGCCAGGCTGCGCAGACCGGTGGGGGTTAAGAGAATATCCATCGTTCTCTAGTAGATTCACGGGTATTCAAGTCAACCTCTTTTCCAGAATGGGCAGAGTAAGTCATCTATCTCTTTCATCAAGTTTCGTTAAGGTTCTGATTTGATCGATGATCTTTTTAGCGATCTGCAATGATTCTTTTATTTCTTCTGGAGAGAATCTCGATTCCATAAAGGAGGGGTAGCGCTCTTCAACGTAGTATTGAGTAATCTTTTGGCAAGGGTCGATATACGTGCTGAACGAAGGTCCATGAACAATGACTTCGTTGAGCAATAGAATGAGGTTATGGGTCTTTCGGAGTTTCCAGCCTCTGGAGAGAAGATATCCTTTGAGATATTTTTCGAGTGCTTGCTGGATATTAAAACCTGCACCTTCGAGATCGCCCGCATTGAGAAGAATTTCAACCCGCTTGATTTCTTTATCACCAATTCGAAACCAGTCTTTTGGATTAACCGAATCTTCACGCTGCATAGAGTGTACGGCCTCTTGTCAGGATCTCTCTGAAGAAAGGATCTTTCATGCCTTGTTGGTTTATTTCTTCTGGAGTGATAACAATCGGCTCAATGGAGACGCGCAATTTGGGGTCATAGATGATTTTTGATACAGCCACCCGCCGGTCAATCGGACGCTCTTGCGTATCCTTGATGATGAGAAGGTCGATATCGCTGTCTTGATCCGGGGTCCCATAAGCGTAGGAGCCGAAGAGGATGATCTTTTCGGGCCGGTATTCCTTCACGATCTTTCCGATAATCTCGTCAATTAAATTTCGGAAACCTGTATCGTTGACCATCATCTATCCCTGCGGTTTCCAAAACTCCTCGAACTTGCCGTTTTTGGTGATCCAGACGATGTAGGGGGACTTCTTGACGTCTCCCTTTTCGTCGAACTCGATGTGGCCGAGCGCCCCGTCATAGTTCACATTCCGCATGATCTCGGCGACCCGCTTCCCATCTTTGATCTTTCCCTCCTTCTCGGCTTCCGCGAGCGCAGTCAGAAGGATGTTTGCGGCGTCATAGGAGTAGATGGCGTAGGGGGCGAGCTCGTTTCCATGTTTGGCCTTGTATTTTTCCAAAAATCCTTTTGCCTCCGGCATGTTTTCGGGATCGGGGGTGAAGGTGAGATAGGTCCCTTCCGCCGCCGCTCCGGCGATCTCGATAAACTTCGGATCGATGACCCCGTCGCCGCTGAGCATCGGGGCGGTGAGGCCGACCTCTTTCGCCTGCTTGGCGAGCTGTCCCCCCTCCGGAAAGACCCCGCCGAAGAAAAAAAGCTCCGGATTCTTCCCTTTGATCGAGGTAAGGATGCCCCTGAAATCTTTGTCCCCCTGAGTGACCCCGTCAAAGGAGACGACCTCGCTCTCCGGATGGGCGGCAAGACTTTTTCGGAACTCCTCGGCCAGCCCCTGGCCGTAGGTCGTCTTGTCGTGGAGGATGGCCACTCTCTTTAACTTGAGTTGTCCTCCGACGAAGTCGGCAGCCACCTTTCCCTGCTGATCGTCCCGGCCGCAGACGCGGAAGACGTTCCAAAATCCCTGGTCGGTCAGTTTCGGGTTGGTCGATCCGGGGGTGATCATCGGGACCCCGGACGAATGATAGACAGCCGAGGCGGGGATCGACGCGCTCGAATTAAAATGTCCGACCATCCCGACGATGCCGGAATTCACCAGCTTGTTCGCCACAGAGACGGCCTGCTTGGGGTCGTGCTGATCGTCGCCGACCTCCAAGCGGATCTTCTTCCCGTTGATCCCGCCGCGCGCGTTCCACTCCTCCACCGCCAGGCGGGCGCCCCGTTCGATATCCCCCCCGAGCTTGCTCTGATCGCCGGTCATCGGACCGGCGACGCCGATGACAATCTCGGAAGGACCCGCCGCTTCCTTCTGACAGCCGGCGAGGACGCTTGCGAAAATTGCGATTAAAAGAAAAGCTGCTCGAACCATTTAAAAACTCCCCCTCGGCATGATTGCGTCGGCTCCGTTCCCTCGATGAAGGCCTCTTCTTTCCCATCGAGACAGGTCTTTCCATTTTCGTTCACGCGTTCGAAGACGATCCCGGCCGGCGGGGAAAAGTCGGTCGGCGATGTCGCCGCGACCGCTTCTTTCATAAAAGCGGTCCAAATCGGCAATGCCGCCGTGGCTCCCGTCAACTCCACCGGGTCGTTCTGATCGAACCCGACCCAAACGACCGTCACCAGATCGGGGGTATAGCCGGCAAACCAGGCGTCCCGCTCATCGCTGGTGGTTCCGGTTTTCCCGGCAGCCGGACGATCGAAACCGAGCCTCCGAACCCCTTGCCCGGTGCCCGATTCGATCACCCCCTTCATCAAATGGGTGACGAGAAAGGCCGCCTGCGGCGAGATCACTTCCGGGAAAAGAACTTCTTCCGAATCGGGGGAGTCGAGGCGGAGATTGGCCGGATCGATGACCCCCTCCACAAAGAGGGGATCCCGCTTGATTCCCTGACTCGCCAATGTCGCATAGGCGACCGCCATCTCCAGAGGCGAAACCTCCGAGGTCCCGAGCGCCAGGGAAGGGAGGTCTTTCAAAGGGCTGGTCACCCCCAACGCGCGGGCAACGTTGCTGATCTTCTCGATCCCCACCTCTTGCGACAGACGAACGGTCGCGGTGTTGAGCGACTGCTCGAGCGCGGCCCGCAGCGTCACCGGCCCGAGATAATTCCGATCGTAATTCTGCGGCGACCAGTCGCGGCCCCCCGCCTGCAGGGTGATCGGGGCATCCTCCACTTGACTGATCGGCGTATACGGCCCTCTTCCATTGGCCGCCTCCTCGAAGGCGGCCAGATAGACGAACGGCTTGAAGAGCGATCCCGGCTGGCGGCGCGCCTGCGTCACCCGGTTGAATTGGCTGGTGCCGTAGTCGCGTCCCCCGACCAGCGCCCGAACCTCCCCGGTCCTGGGATCGATCGCCACCAAGGCCCCTTGAATCTGCCGACCCGGTTCGGCCCGCTTCAGGTGGGAATATTGCCGCTCCAGCATCTGAAGCCCGTTGCGGAGCTTTTCCTCGGCGATCCGCTGAAGCTCCACATCGAGCGCGGTGAAGATCCGAAGCCCGCCGGAGTTCAAAAGATCACCGGGGTAGGCCGCCGCCAGACGCTGCCGAACCTCATCGACGAAATAGGGGGCGGCATTCAACCGCTCTTTCACCTTGCGGCCGGAAACGGTCTCGGCGCGGGCGTTGATGTATTGAGGAAGGGTAATCTTCTCTCCCGCGAAGAGGGTTTCCAGGACCAGGTTGCGGCGCTGAATCGCCTTCTTCAGATTTTTCTGAGGGGAGAGGGTATTCGGAGAGCGAATGATCCCGGCCAGGAGCGCCGACTCTCCCATCGTCATCTCGCCCGGCGGCTTGCCGAAGTAGAACCACGACCCCTGGCCGATCCCATAGATTCCCATGATCCCGTTTTGGCCGAGATAAATTTCGTTCAGATAAGTTTCGAGGATCTCTTCCTTGTTGTAGTGCCGCTCCAGGAGGAGCGCCATGATCGCCTCATTGAGTTTTCGGTTCCAGGTCCGCTCGCTGTCGAGATAAAAATTTTTGACCAGCTGCTGCGTGAGGGTGCTTCCTCCCTGGACGATCCCGCCTGCGCGAAGATTGGCCCAAGCGGCGCGCAAGATCCCGCGCGGGTCGATTCCTCCATGTTCGTAGAAGCGGCGATCTTCCATGGCGAGGATGGCGTCGATCAAAATCGGCGGGGCTTCCGACAGCCCGATTAAGCTTCGCTCTTCCCAGGTCCCTTCATAAAATCCCCCGATCACTTCCGGCTCGATCGGAACCCGGTCGAGATCCTCCGCCAGAGAAAGATCGACGATCCGATCGATCTGCTTTCCCGAAGAGAACGAGAGGCTGACGGGGATTCCCTGCTGGAGACGGTCGGGGTAGGCGAAGTCGTGGAGGAAGATCTCCAACCCGCTTTGAGAGAGGTAGTATTCCCCTGACCTTTTGACCGGCCGTTTTACAGAATGGTAGTTCAATCGTTTGAGGCGGGAGATCACGTGGCTCTTATCAATATCGAGGCCGGGAGAGAGGACAAGCGGTGCCGAGTAGATTTTGGAAGGGAGCTTCCACCGTTGGCCCTCGAACTTTTTCACCACCTGATAATCGAGGTAGGCGATGTAGACCGCAGTGAAAGAGAGAATCAGGAGAAAGAATCCCAGGAAAATGCGGAGAGGTCGGCTTTTTCGTTTTTTCTTCATTAGAAGCATTTATACCATCTTTTCCTTGTAAATTCAATGGAAAAGGCTGTTTCCGTTGACAGGCGCGGTGAATCATGATAATCCTCGACCGAAGAATCTTGTAGGAACCCTCCATGACCGAGACGCAAAAAAAGGCGATCATCATCATCTTCGCCAAAGCTCCCGAACCGGGATCGGTGAAGAGCCGTCTTCAATCGATTCTTCATCCGGAGGAACGGGCCCGGCTGCAAGCCGCCATGATCCTCGATACCCTTGCCCTGACCGATTCTCTCCCGGTTCAACGGGCGTTGGCGTCGGCCCCGCCGGCCAGTCACCCTTTCCTGGTCCGGTGCGGACGGGAGCGGTCGATTCCGCTGATTTCACAGGAAGGAGAAACCCTGGGAGAGCGAATGAAGAACGCCTTCGATTGGGGGTTCGGGGAGGGGTTTCAGCGGGTGGTCCTCATCGGGTGTGATGCGCCGACTCTGCCGGCCGATCTGATCCGGCAGGCGGTCGATCGCCTCGAACAGTCGCCGCTCGTGATCGGGCCGAGTCTCGATGGCGGCTACTATCTGATCGGCGCGCGGCCGCCGCTCCCCGATCTCTTCAGCGGGATTCAATGGGGGAGCGATCAGGTCTTGATTTCGACCCTGCGAAGGATCAATGCCGAGAAGCGCGGCTGCGCGCTGCTTCCCTTCTGGTATGACATTGACCGGCCGGGCGATTTGATCTTTCTTAAAGAGACGCTCGCCCTCCACGAGCGGCAAGGAGCCCCGCTTCCGAAGGAGACGCACCAGTTCCTTCGCTCCCTTTCATGGGAAGGCCGAGAAGGGGGAGGGGGATGAAGCCGATCGGACTCTATATCGATTTCCCTTTTTGTCTTTCCCGTTGCTCGTTCTGCGCCTTCAATATTCAGGGATACCGGGAGGGGTTTGCATCGCGGTATGCCGACGCCCTTCAAAAGGAGATCGCCGCGTATGCCGACGCGCCGCTCTGGCGGGATCGGGTCATCGCCACTATTTATTTAGGAGGCGGGACGCCGAGTCTCTACGCGCCGGAGGTCCTTGCCGGTCTTGTGGCGCTCTGTCGGAAACGGTTTCCTGTCGCCCCCGATGCCGAGGTGACGTTGGAGGCGCATCCGGCGACGATCCATCCCGGGAATCTCTTGCCGCTTCGGGAGGGAGGAATCAATCGCCTCTCGATGGGGGTGCAGTCATTCTCCGATGCGCACCTCGAAGCGCTCGGCCGGCGCCACACGGCGGAGGCCGCGCGCGCCGCTTTCGCCGCGGCCCGGGCAGCCGGTTTTGCTAACATCGGGATCGATCTGATCTATGCGCTCCCGGATCAATCCTGTTCAGCCTGGGAGGCCACCCTCCGGGCGGCGATCGACCTTGCCCCGGAGCATCTTTCTTTGTATGGGCTTTCGATCGAAGAGGGAACCCTCTTTGATAAGAAAGCCCGCACCGGGCTTCTCTCTCTTCCCACCGAGGAGGAGGCGATCATGCAGTATCAAACCGCGCAAGCGCGCCTGGGGGCCGCCGGTTATCGGCACTATGAAATATCCAACTTCGCCCGGCCCGGTTACGAATGCCGCCACAATCTTCTCTACTGGGATCGGAGCGAGGTCCTCGGCGTCGGCCTCTCGGCCCACACCTACCTCGATCGGGAACACCGCGCGAACACCGACTCGCTCCAGGCCTATTTGGAGAAAATCGCGTCGGGGCATCTTCCGGTCGATCGCACCGAAAAGGTGAGCCCGGAGATGTTGCGGAAAGACCGGATCATCTTCGGGTTGAGAAAGACGGAAGGAATTCCGCTCGAATTCCTGGAGGAAGACCCCTCCCTCCGAAGGACCGCCGACCGACTCATCTTGGAGGGGCTTCTTTTGATCGATCAACAAGAGATCCGGCTGACCCCTAAAGGGCTGCTTTTGGCGGATGAGGTCGCCGTCGCTTTCCTCTGATCCCGATCATTCATGTGAGCCCTACCGCTGGAACGTCTCAAAGATTTTCGAGGCGAACGGAAACGCCGTGGGCCGGAGCACCAGATCGAGAATCGACCAAAGCGGTCGCAAGTCTCTCCGTATATCCCTATAACGATCTTCCCCTTGGGTCAACCGGCAGAAGCGGGTCCAGCCGATGAGCCGGCTGAGAGGCCCGATCGATCGGCGCCAGAGCAGATTGGCTGCAACGGCGGGAGCGAGGTGGAAGAGAGACCACATCTGGAAGGCGATCTGAAGCTCGGGGATCAACTCCCGTTCCACCTCCTGCCGGTAGCCTTCCAGATCGGAGACCTTCCCATCCAAGTGTGCGGCAAGATGTTTGGCCGCCGCCCGGCCGCTCCAGATCGCGCCGTAGATCCCCTCTCCGGTCAGCAAATCGACCAGGCCGGCGGCATCGCCGACCAGAAGGAGGTTGCCATGGATCAGCGGCGTATCGGGACGGCGTATCGGGAGGGGGGCGGCCCGGACCCCCCAGAGCGTGGCCGGGTCGAAACCGTAACCGCGGACCGCCTCCTCGAACTTCCGGCGCAGGGCCGATCCAACCGACGGCAACCCCCCGATCCCGATGTTGAGATGGTTCCCCTTCGGAAAGAGCCAGTGATATCCGCCGGGGACGGCGCCGAGATCGATCCCGACGCGGGTTTGCCACCGCTCCGGGAAGCGGCCGTCCGGGGTGATGTTCCCTTCCAGGGCGAGGATGCGCCAACGGGGCACGGTGAGTCCGGCGCGCTTGGCGGTCTCCCCATTCGCGCCGTCGGCCGCCACCAAGGTCCGGCCCTCGAATGTTTCGCCGCCTGTTCGGACGATCACCCGGGAGCGCTCCCGCTCGATCTCGCGGAGCGGGGTCCGCTCCCGTAGAGTCGCGCCGGCCTTGACCGCCTGTTCGACTAAGAAATGATCGAACCGGTTCCGCTGGACGAGATGGAAAAGCGGCTGCGCTGCATCGCGGGCAAAGCCGCCGCGGCCGGAGAAGGTCAGGTCGAGCCCGCAAATCGAGCGTTCGACGACCGGGGCAAGATCAAACGGCAAAAGACGCGCGGCGCGGAGGGTGATTCCGCCGCCGCACGGTTTGTCGCGCGGGAAGGTCGCCTTATCGAGGAGCAGAACCGACATTCCCCGCGCCGCACACTCCCGCGCCGCGGTGCTTCCGGCCGGACCGCTCCCCACCACAATCACATCGTAGCGCATTGCAAACCTGAGATGAGGGATGTCAAACTACTTTCTCGTGTATCGATGTTTTATCCCGACCGGAAAATAATCGGGATCGCCGGACGGCTTCAACGTCACCTCCGGCCGTTGGCGCGCGGCGGGAACGTAGTGGGCGAACTCGCTGTTCAGCCGCAGCAGCTCCCGCTGAATCGATGCGGCGATCGCCTGCCGTTTCTCCTCGTCGCCGGTGATCCCCGGCAGGAGCTCGACGGCCACACTGAAGCGCTTGTCTTTCGTTTCGGTCTCTTGCACCTGAAGGACGAACTTCCCGGTAACCCACTGTTTGATCGGCTCTTGCTCCAGGGCGACGGTGACATTCTCCGGGTAGACGTTCGCGCCGTAGTAGGAGACGGTGAAGTCGGCCCGGCCGAAGAGATAAACGAAGGGGAGGGGATAGACGCCGCGCAGGTCGGTCAACGGATCTCCGCCGTTCTCCTTCACGAACCGGAGCATTGTTTCGTAAGGAACGACCCCCCCTTTGTCGGCGATATGATAACGGATGAGCGGCACGCCGTTGTCGCCGGTGATGATCAAGGTTCCCTCCGGCGTGACCTCGAAGAAGCGGCTCAACGGATCGTATTGGACGAGCGTCGGGAGGCGGGATTCTCCGAACCGCTTCCGCGCTGCGTCGGGGTGGGTGGCGAAAAATCGTCGGAGGGTGATGGAAATCGGTGTCTCATTTCCCAGCACCCCGGCATCGGCGGTTCCGTAGAGGGAGGCGGTGTCATGGACCGGATCGCTCGATCCAACCCGCTCGCAGACCAGCGTTCGCCACTCTTCGCTGAAGACCTCGCCGGCGAAGACCATTCTGATCCGATACCGTTTCCAGTCGATCCCCTGCGCAATCCCATGATCGATTACCTCTTTGATAAACGGCGGATAGCCGGCGAGGACCACCTGCTCGAAGTGCGGACCCAGGGTCTCAATCACTCGGAAGATCTCGCTCTTGTTGTTCCCCGGCGTGACGAGGGTGATCGGGTAACCCTTCTGGGCAAGATACCGGCAACAGGCGGCGGTGTACATCCCGCCGACCCAGGTGCCGAGAGCGAAGCAGATCACCGCCAGCGTGGGGCGGCGGTCGGCTTGGAAAGCATCCCTGAAAATCTGCTCGAAACGAAAGGAGATGTCGAGCTCATGTTTCAGAGAGCGGGGCCAGAAGAGGGGTGTTCCGGTCGATCCGGAGGAGACGGCGATCATCTCGCAGTTGTGCAGCTTTTCCCCGCGGCAGCGCTGCGGGAGCGGGTAGACGGTCATGTAATTTTGTTTCGTGAGAAGGGGGAGGGTTTGAAAGTCGGCAGACGTTTGAATCCGGTTTGGATCGATCTCTTCGCGTTTTAGGAAGTCGCGGTAGGCGGGAACCTCGGCGACGACCGAGTGAAAGAGAGTGAGGGCGGCCTGCCCGGGCGATTCGGTCAGATGGCGTGCGAGTCTGGTTTCCAGGGGGGTCGAGAAAAAAGCATCCATCGTGGGGCTCCGCTCATCAGCAAATGTCGGGGTCAGACCATTATACTGAATCGGGACGGAGCGATTCCACAATCAAAACGAAAATGGACGATTTCAGACAAGATGGATGATTCTGCGCGGTTCCGCAGCGTTCCGACGCTAACCCCTCGCTCTGGAACGACGGGACCGTGCCCTCATCTCGTGCGCCAAGATCACCGGGTCCTCGATCCGCCCGCAGCAGAGACACCGCGAGCCGACATAGTCCCAAGGACGCGATTCGATCGATGTGAATAAGAATTTCTCCGCCACCATCAGTCCGCCACATTTTCTGCAATTCATTTTATCCCCCCTGGATGTTTGATTGTTGGTATGACGATCATAGATTAAAGCAAGCAATGTGCCGTGACGCGGGGAGAAGGAAAGAGTGAGAAAAAAAGCCGTTTGACGATCCGAAGGGACCAAAATCGGGATCGGTGGGAAGGTTTCTCTTCCGGAATTCGGAAGCCTTCCGGAAGGAAGAATGTCTTTCCGCAAGAATATCCCTGCCCTGCTGTATGATTTCGATGCTTTGCTGTATCTCTCCTCGTTCCCTGAAAATCAGGCGGATCGGATCTGGTAAACTACTCAGAGAGGGAAGAACGGTTAAATGAAAAAGAGGATCCATCCAATCCAAAGGAGAGGATCTGGAGGGGAGAGGCTGGTTCGCGAAACGCTTGTTTTTCGGGGGAAGTTGGCATACAATAGCCGTTCTTTGCGGAGAGGTCGGTTTGAAGTATTCAAATGAAAAGAAAAAAGTCGGGCTGGTCAGCCTCGGCTGTCCCAAGAATCAGGTCGATTCCGAGGTGATGCTCGGATCGCTCCTTCAGGCGGGGTATGAATTGACCGCCGAAGCGGGAGAGGCCGATATCGTGATCGTCAACACCTGCGGATTCATCGATCAGGCCAAAGAGGAGTCGATCGACACTCTCATCGAAATGGGAGAGCTGAAAAAGAGCGGCCGCTGCCAAGCGCTCATCGCTACCGGATGTCTGACGCAGCGTTATTCGGGCGATCTCCTCGATCAGCTTCCGGAGATCGACGCCGTCGTCGGGACCGGCGACTTCCCGAAGATCGCCTCCCTCTGCGACGCGCTGCTGAATCCGAAGAGAACGGATCATCGCCCGAGCCTCACCGAGACGCCGACCTATCTCTATCAGCCGGAGACCCCGCGCCTGCGGCTCGGACCGAAACACTGGGCCTATATCAAGGTTTCGGAGGGGTGTAACTACCGGTGCTCGTTCTGCAGCATTCCCTCTTTTCGGGGGGATCTTCAGAGCCGGACGATCGATTCGGTCGTCCGCGAGGCGCAGGCGCTGGCGGACGAAGGGGTGGTCGAGATCAACCTCATCGCGCAGAGCCTCACCAGCTTCGGTTGGGACCGCCGGAAAAAGGGGGAGCTGGTCACCCTTCTGAAAGCGTTGGTCCGGATTGACGGCCTTCGTTGGATCCGCCTTTTCTATACCTACCCGACCGATTTCACCGACGCGTTGATCGATCTGATCGCCGAGGAGGAGAAGATCTGCCGCTACATCGACCTCCCGCTTCAGCATATTGATGATACCATTCTCAAGAAGATGAACCGAAAGGGGAAGCGGCGCGACATCGAGCGGCTGATCCAAAAACTTCGCGACCGGATCCCCGGCGTCACCCTCCGAAGTACTTTCATCGTCGGTTTCCCGGGGGAGACGGAGAAGGAATTCCGGACCCTTTCGGAGTTCATCCGGGAGACCGAATTCGACCGGCTCGGCATCTTCACTTACTCGCTGGAGGAGGGGACCTCCGCCCATCCGCTCGGCGATCCGATTGCGGAAGGGGTCAAAATCAAACGTCAGAAAACGCTCTTGGAAATGCAGCGGAAGATTTCACGGCGAAAACACCGGAAGATGATCGGGACGGTCCAGACAGTCTTGGTCGACGGGCTCTCGAAGGAGAGCGATCTTCTTCTCGAAGGGAGATTGGAGGGACAAGCCCCCGACGTGGACGGCGTCATCCTGATCAACGACACCGGCGGGGAGGTGGTGAACCCGGGCCGGTTCGTCTCCGTTCGAATCACCGCGGCGCACGATTACGATCTGGTCGGGGAGATCGCGGAGGAAAAAGACAATCCCGCCCCGCCTCAAAAAGAGGAGGCGCTCCTTCCGATGATCTCGCCGTCAATACATCGGTGAGGGGGCCGTGACCGCCTCTCTCCTGATCTTTCTCTTTACCTATACCTTTATCGCCGTTCGGAACATCCCGGGCGTTCCGCTCGATATGCCGGCCGGCGCGCTGGTCGGCGCCGTCCTGATGGTGGCGACCGGCGTCCTCTCCCTCCAAGAAGCCTACATCGCCATCGACTGGGACACCCTCCTCCTCCTGCTGGGGATGATGCTCGTCGTTGCCTATCTTGCCATGGGTGGGCTCTTTCACTGGATCGCGTCATGTTTGGCCCGCCGCTTCCTCTCCCCTTTTCGCCTCCTGGTCTGGGTGGTCCTGTTGAGTGGATTTCTCTCCGCCATTTTCGTGAACGACACGATCTGTCTTCTTTTCACCCCGATTCTGCTCCTGCTCCTCCGGTCGCTTCGCCTGAACCCGATTCCTTATCTGATTGCGCTGGCGACGGCGTCGAACATCGGCGGCCAGATGTCGATCATGGGAAATCCGCAGAACATGTTCATCGGGAATCATTCGGAGATTTCATTCGCCCGATTCTTCCTCCTGCTCTCGCCGATCACCCTGATCGGGTTGGCCCTGAACGTGGCCGTGATCGCCTGGATCTATCGAAAGGAGCTGGCGCCTCCCGCCTCCCCGGTCGAGATCGGGCCGAACGACCTCCTGCCCGAAACCGATCGCCCCCTTTTAATCAAAAGCCTGGCGGTCGTGGCGGGGATGCTGGCGCTCTTCTTCGCCGAGCAGCCCTATCCGCTTGTTGCGATCGGGGGGGCGGCGGTCCTCTTTCTGATCGGCAACCGAAAGCCGGAGCTCGCCTTCCGAAAGGTCGATTGGACGCTGCTGGTCTTCTTCGCCTCCCTCTTCGTGGTGATGCGGGGGCTGGAGCGTTCGGGGTGGGTCCGGTTGGTGCTGGAGGGAAGCGCGCCGCTGCTTCAAGGAAGCCCGGCGCAGGTGGTGGCGGTGCTCAGCGGGGTGACGCTGGTTCTCTCGAATCTCGTCAGCAACGTTCCGGCGGTCGTCTTGCTGGAGCCGTTTGTGGAGGCGCTTCCCAACCCCGATCTGGGGTGGCTCACCCTGGCGATGAGCAGCACGCTTGCCGGGAATCTGACGCTGGTCGGCTCGGTCGCCAATCTGATTGTCGTCTCATTGGCGCGCCCGGAGGTGGAGATCTCCTTTTGGGAGTACTTCAAGGTCGGCGCGATCTTAACGCTGTTGACGATCGGCGTGGGGATAGGGGTCCTCATCTTAGAGGCGAGGTTTTTGTAGCTTGCATCCGGCCGGCGATCGCCGGCCGGACCTTTTCCCCTCGGATCGGTCGGGTAATCAGGCCACTTCAAGCAGCTCAATTTCGAACGTCAGCTCGCGTCCCGCCAAAGGATGATTGCCGTCCAGTGTAACGCTCGAATCGGAGGCGTCGGTCACGGTGACGACGATCGATTGGCCGTCGGATTGGGGAATTTGATATTGCTGTCCTACCTGCGGATCGACCCCTTCGGGGAGGTTCTGTCGATCGACCACCAGGACCATCTCTTCGTGGCGCGGGCCATAGGCGTTTTCCGCCGGGATGACGACCTTCTTCGACTCTCCCGGATTCATTCCGACCACCGCTTCTTCAAAACCGGGGATGACTTCTCCTTCGCCGATCGTGAAAGGGAGCGGTTCCCGTTCTCTGGAGGTGTCGAATACCGTCCCATCCTCGAATTTTCCGACGTAGTGAACTTTTACGGCATTCCCGCGTTTTGCTTGAGCCATGATTCTCTCCTTTCGGTAAATGGCAATGGGTGGCGTAAGATGAGGGGTCGTCCTTCTGGAAAAAGATTGGATGTAGATCGCGTCTTCATCGATCCGATCGGGGACGGGAAACATCCAGGGTGATTCTAATCATAAAACATCACGCCCGATCATTGCAATCGGGAAACCATTTTCCGAGATGTCGAGCCGCTGACCGCAGGAACACGGCGCCGAAATCGAGATTCCCGCGGATAGATAAAAACAATGACCCGCGCTTGCGTGTTTTAACGGAAGGCTTTATTTCCATTGAAAATTGTTTCAAATTTGGTACAATTAATCCGTTTCGGATCTCCAATCCCATCTTAAGATATCCCGGATAGGAGAATTAAGCCATGTCGGTTTCAGCCTACGAAAGACGCAAGTTCGTTCGCGTGGACGTCAACTTCGAAGCGCGGATTAATCGCAACATCCGCGCGGCGATCAAAAAACTGAGTCTCGGCGGATGTCTTGTCGAGTGCAACAAGCCCCTGGCCGATGCCGACCCGCTCGAAGTGAGGTTCTCCGCCTTCGGCGAAACGTTTCATCTGCGCGGCCGGGTCATTCACGTGATCGGCGCGAACCAATACGGAATCCGATTCGAGTCCCACAACGACGATCAGCTTCTGCGCCTTGTCGATGCCATTAAGAAAATACAGGATGCCTCCATCGCGAGACGTTCGACCCGTTTGAAGGTTCAGCAGGAGGCCCTTCTGGATAAAGAGCCGTCATTGCTGGTGGACCTGAGTGAAGGGGGCTGTTTTGTGCGGACGGCCCATCGCTTCAATCTCGGAGACATTATCGAGGTCCAGTTTTTATTGAATGATGAAGAGATTCATCTCGCCGGTCAAATTCGATGGACCGGTTCGGAGGGGGTCGGCGTCGAGTTCCTCTCTCCCGATCCGACCCAAATCGGCGACATCGCCCGCTTCCTGGTGAAGAAACATCCCCCCGACGCTCCCCCCGCTTAACGGCCCCGCCGGAATTCTATCTTTCAGCGCATGGCTCGGCTTCCCTCTTTACTTCTGCGCCAAACTTCGGGCGACATCGGCCAGGCCGTGAACCACCCGCGCCAGGCGAACCTGATCGACCGTCTCCGGCCTGTCGGTGGGGAGATGGTAGTGTGGGTTTCGAAAGGGGACCGTGTCGGTGATCATCATCGCCGGGTAGCCCTCCTTCCAAAACGAGTCGTGATCGGACCAAAAGACGCCGGGGATCCAGGCGGGGGCGGCGACCCCCTCCGAGGGGAAGGGGGTTCTCCTTCGAAAGGCGGCGATGCTTTGTTTCACCAGTCGCCTGTACCGGATGTTTCCGACAAAGGCGATAAAGTCGCCGCGATCCGGATAAAAGAAGCTGAACGGGAAGGGATACCGCTGGCTGCCGGGCTCCGAGGCGTAATAACCGATCGACTCGATCGAAACCATCGCCGTGATTTTATCCCCCCGCCGTCTTGCTTCACGGGCGTAGGCCCGGCTTCCCATCTGGCCGGTCAGAAAAATAGGGGGCTCCTCGTTGGTGAAGGCGACGAACCGAATGGTCCGGTCGAATCGTTCCCCCTTCAATAACGCGGCCAGCTCCAGGAGCGCCGCCACCCCGGTGGCATTGTCGTCCGCTCCCGGCGAGCCGAAGACCGAGTCGTAATGCGCGCCGAAAAGAACAACCTCTTCCGTCCCGTCTTGGCCCGGGAGGGTCGCCTCCAGATTCCGGAACGTTTGGCCGTTGTGAGTGTACTCCTGTGAGACGATTCCGTAACCGATTTGCCGAAGGGTCGATTCGATATAACTCGCCGCCGCTTCAAGCGGCGCCGGTTTTTGAAGGTTCCGCTCGCCGATCCGACCGGCGAGAACAGAGAGGTGGGATTGAAGCCGCGCGCGGCTTGTTTCTTCCGCGGGGGTGAGGGGCGGGAGGGGTCCGCGGAAAGAGGCCGCGGGCATTCGGATCATGACACTCCAGAGGAAGAAAAGTCCAATCAGCCCGACACCGAGCAGGGTCAGCAGCAGGATCGTTCCTGAATGAAGCCGAAGGGTCATCGGTGATTTCTCCCGGCGTCCTGTAGACAAATCCTCCTCGCGGATACGCCGTTTGTTTTTGATTCTATCGGAATCGGAGGCGCGGCCACAAGAAGAGGGTGGAGGGTTGACGAGGGAGGATGAATTCGGTTACAACGGAGCGGATCATCTCAGTGGAAAGATCGGGCCGGCTGCGTGGTGTAATCCTATCAACGGAGAGGGAGGATGATGCGATGAATCGGAAGGGAAATCTGTTCAGGCTGGCGCTTCTTTTATCGGCGATTTTCTTGATGCCGGTTGTTTCCGCGTGGGGAGCGGAAACCCGGCTGACCTGGCATGGCCATGCGGCGTTTGAGATTGTGACCCCCGGCGGAGCGGTGCTGGTGATCGATCCCTGGCTGAAGAACCCGGTCAATCCGAATGCGCAGGAAGAGAAAGATCCGCTCGCCCTATTTCAAAAAGCCGATTATCTCCTGATTACACACGGTCACATGGACCACGTCGGCGATTCAGTCGCCTTGGCGAAAAAAACAGGGGCCCGGCTTGTCACGAATGCCGAGCTGGGGGGCAATATGGTGAAGCTCCTCGGGTTTCCCAAAGAGCAGGTCGGGTTCGACACTTTCCTGAACATTGGGGGAGAGATCGAGATTGCCAAGGGAGAAGTGACCGTCGTGATGACGCCGGCCGTCCACTCCAGCGGCCTCGGCAATCCGAACGCGGGACCCCAGGAGGCCGACATCGTCTATGGGGGCAATCCGGGCGGGTTCATCGTGATCATCAAGAACGGTCCGACGATCTATCACACCGGCGACACCGCCTACTTCGGCGATATGGCGTTGATCGGCCAGCATGCCCCCGACGTCGCCCTGATCAACATCGGCGGCCACTTTGGAATGTCCCCGGCGATGGCGGCCAAGGCCGCCGCGACGGTCAAAGCGAAGCTGGCCATCCCGCATCACTTCGGAACGATGCCGATTCTGACGCAAGACCCGAAGCCCTTCGTCGATGCACTCGGCAAAGAAAAGATTCCCGCCCGGGTGATGAAGCCGGGACAGACGGTGGTATTCGAGGGGAAGAAGCTCAAGAAGTAGACAATGGAACGGGCGGGTCTTCGCGTCATCCGACATCCTGCTCTATACAAACCGCGCGACGAGGAAGACTCCCAGCATGGTAAACCCGAGCGCGAGCTTGGCCGCCGCGCCGATTGCCAATCCGAGGGAGGCGCCCACACCCGCCCGTCCTGCCGCCGCAAGATCGCGACGGAGGGTGAGCTCGCCGATGACCGCCCCGATAAAAGGACCCAATAAGACCCCCGGCAATCCCAAAAACAGGCCGGCCAGCCCGCCCAATGCTGCCCCGGCCATCGCACGTCTGGAGGCGCCGAAGCGCTTTGCTCCGAACGCCGTTGCTGCGAAGTCGACCAGATAGGTCAGCACCGCCATCCCCCCCAGCGCCGCCAGCGTCCATCCCCCCACATAGACGAAATCTTCCGCCCAGGCTGCCAGGAGCAAGCCGACGAAAAGGAGCGGCGCGCCGGGAAGGGCGGGCAACACCAGCCCGGCGAGGCCGAGCACGATCAAAACGACGGCGAGAACCGAGAGAAGGGCGATCATCGGGGGTTCAAGCGGCGCGTGGCCGACCGCCGGCGGCTTAGCGGACTAGGCGGCTTCACTATAAGCCGAAATGGCATTAATCAGGATTTCGTCCATATAAAGATTGACGATGCGCGCCGCAGGATAATAGACTTTCAGAGCCGCGTTCATCAACGGATCGGCGCAGCGATCCGCCAGGAAATCGAGCAATGCTGTCCTCAACAAAGAGACTTCCCTTGCAAGCTCTCGTCCGCGATAACCTTGTTGAAAGCGCAGGTAGACTTTGACGCGCCCTTCCAATGTGTTGGTGGGGGACGGTGTTTCATCGGCTCGAAGTAATTCGCAGATTTCTTCGATAATCGCAGGAACATGGTCGCGTAATTCAAGGCGCGACAGCGCGGCGTCCGAATCGATCCGTGCGTCGCTCCGCACGGCCTGCATCCACATTTCGGTGAGATGTTCGATATTTGCTTCTACGAAGGCACTGAGCTTCTCATTCGCCATGGCTGATCTCCGGGCTCACGTTTACACAGGTTGTACACACTCTCTTTCAAACACTCTTCGAACTCTTTTCCTTGTGTTTCTTTTACGAATTCAAGAAAGCCGTAGATGTTTCTGATCTCCTCGTCGTTAAATCCCATGGTCCTCAAGAGATCGTCGTTCGCGCGAAAGGACAACGGATAGGGAAGAATTCGAAATAGAAATTTCCCCGATGCTTGAAATTTGACAATGGCGTTATGGAGATCCTTCAGCATCATAAAGGACGAGATAAGGCATTCATAACTTTGTTGGCTGGCCCGTATCAGGAGATAAATAAAATCTTCATTGTAGTTTTTGATCAGTTGCTCGAAATCATCCTGTGTAAACATGCGTCTCTCTTCCTTTTAATTATATTGTTCACAAAACGCTACGGGCAATGACTCATTGCCGCCCCCACCTTGACAAGGTGAGAAAGAATAAGGGCACCGGTTGATACAGTCGCTTTACGAAGCGAATGGTGTGTACCTATTTGAAGCGCCGAGAGAAAGGGTTACCGAAAGTATAGCCAGGGCATTCTTCTCGGTTCAAGAAGGGAAATTCATTCCGTTACAACGCTTAGAAATCGGCAAAAAGAGGGGGGAACCCGAAGGAAAATGGCGCCGTTTTTTAAGGAGAGCTGCCCAGATGGAGGTGAGATGTATTGATCCCTGTGCCGTTCCGCCCGCTTCCATCTACGTAGCCTCCTGTTTGAAGGTCCTGCTACGAAGGCAATGCGCTTTTCATTTTCCAAGCTTGATCATCCGGCAGACGTTTACACAAATTGTAGACGCTTCCTTCTAAACATTCCTCAAACTCTTTCCCTTGTGTTTGCTTCACGAATTCAAGAAAGTGATAGATGTTTCTGATTTCTTCGTCGTCGAACCCCATGCTCTTGAGAAGATCGTCGTTGGCGCGAAAAGACAAAGGATAAGGGAGGGTTCGAAATTGGAAATCTCCAGAGGCCTGGAACTTGACGATTACGTGATAGAGATCCTTCAGCACCATAAACGAGGAGATGAGGCACTCATAACTCCGGTGGCTCGCCCGTATTAATAGATAAAGATAGTCGTCATTGTAATGCTTGATCAGTTGCTCGAAATCCTCTTGTGTGAACATGCGGCGCTCTTTCCCGATCCGTGATCTGTTTAGGTGGTTGTTTCTATCCGTGCGGTGGAAACGATGCTGCGCGCCTCGTCGCAATCAAAATGAAAAGGGGCCATCTTCTCTTTAAGGATGATGTCGGCCCAACACCCTACCTTGAAGAAAAGGAGGACCCCTCATGCGTTACACTGATCTTGAGTATCATGAAAAAGTATAACGAAATTAATTGTTCTCAATCAAGCGGGAAAGTTCACAAAAATGAGACCGGTCGGATGAAAATAATCTACGTCCGGTTAGGGGAGCTTTTCCAGCTGCCGCAGCATTGTGGCGGCATCGAAATAGAGGCGGGCGAGGGAGATTTTTCCGTTTTTGAGTTTGAAGATCTCGCAGAACGAGAGATCGATCGACTTGCCGGTCGGCGGGATCGATCCTTTGGGGCCGATGAGCGGGCCCGATTGATGGGTTCCTTTCCCGGTGAACTCGACGGTGACCCAATCACCCGAGGCGATCAAATTCGTGATCTCGATCCGCGCATCCGAGAAGGCGGTGGTCCACATCTTTAAAAACGCTTTATACCCTTCCGGCCCCTCGTAGGTGGTCGCAAAGGGGATATTGGTCCATCGCACCTTTGGATCGACCAGGGTTGCCCCGTACCCGAAATCACGTTTATTGAAGGCGCTGTAATGTTCCCGAACGATGTTGGCATTCTCTTCCGCGGACATCTTCTCCTCCTCCATCATCGTGGGTGGGTCGATCGACCAAACAAATTAAATTGAATCGGATGTCACCGGCGCTCCGACCGGATGTCCATTGCCGTTCGTTCGCTCCTTCTCGTTCAAGTCGACCGAGATGAGGCGGGAGAGACCGGTCTCTTCCATCGTGACCCCGTAAAGGACATCGGCAATCTCCATCGTCCGCTTGTTGTGGGTGATGACGATAAATTGCGTCTGCTGCGACATGTCGTCGATCGCCTTGGTGAACCGGCGCGTGTTCTCTTCATCGAGCGGGGCGTCGATCTCATCGAGCAGACAGAAGGGGCTCGGATGGATCAGGAACGTTGCAAACAAGAGGGAGATCGCCGTCAGCGCCTTCTCCCCGCCGGAGAGAAGGGTGATGCTGCGCGGTTTCTTCCCCGGAGGCTGCGCCACCATCTCGATCCCCGATTCGAGCGGATGGGCCTCGTCCAGCAGGATCAACTCCGCATTGCCGCCGCCGAAGAAGGAGACGAAGACCTGTTTGAATTTCTCATTCAGGAGGTGGAACGTATCGGTGAAGAGACTCTGCGTGGTTTTGTTGATCTTGGCGATCGCCTGCCGGAGACTCTCCATCGAAGTGGTTAAATCGGTCTCCTGCGATGTGAGGAACTGGTAGCGGGTCTCCAGCTCGCGGTACTCTTCGATGGCGCCGATGTTTACCGGCCCCATCTCATCGAGCGCGCGCCGGAGCGTTGCCGCGCGATCTCGCGCCTGGTCCATCGTCCACGCTCCTTCTTCGGAAGAAGGGGGGGGAGGGGGAGTCGTCTCGGCGATCTCGATTTGATAATTCATGAAGATCGTCTCCCGGATCTTTTCCTGCGTCATCTGGGCTTCAATCTTGCGAAGGGCGCGCTCCTGGAGCGATTTCTGGGTCTGGTCCAGCTGCGAGCGAACCTGGTGGATCTCCTCCTCTATCTGTTGTAATTGCGCCAGAACGGCGGCGTGGACCTCGGTCTTCTCACGGATCTGGGAGACCTTTTCCTCCCGTTCGGACATGGCCTGCGAAATGGCCGTGGTTGTTTCAGCCTCTTCTGTTTCAGCCGCCCGCCACTTCTCCTTGAGCGAGGCGAGAAGACGCTCTTTCTCTTGGAATCGCTGCCCGAGCTCTTCCTGGGCCCGGCGGACCCGGTCCCGCTTCTCCAGGAGGTGACGATGCCGCTCTTTGAGGGAGGCCGTTTCCATCTTTAACCGGACAACCTCTTCTTTCATTCCCCCCAAGCTCTGCCGAAATGCCTCGACCTGCTCCTGCTGGCGGACAATTTCTGCCTCTTTTTCTCCCTTGAGGCGCTGCGCTTCGGCGATCCGGTTCCGCTCTCCTTCTTCCTGCTGCAAGAGTTCCCGTTCTTCCTTCGTTCCTTCCTCTTGCTCGAAGAGAACCGTTTGAAGCGCATTCTGGAGGCGATCAATTTCGACGAGGGAGGTGCTGTGGTCTTTCTGCTCGTGCAGTTGCTGCATCTCGAGCGACCGGATCTCCGCCGTCAGCGTTTCGATCTCCTGCCGCGTGGTCTGGAGGGTCCCCTGCGTTTCAGTGATTTCCCCTTCCAACCGGCGGATCTCTTCATGAAGATGGTCCATCTGGTCGGATAACGATTTGATCTCCCGCTTTTGTTCAAGAAGACCGGTCTCACCCCGCTCTCCCCCGGTCACCCCCCCGGAGGGATCCAAGACCTCTCCACGCAAGGTGACCCAGACGGTCGGGGCCGATGCGCTCTCCCAGAGCCGAAGGGCGACGTCGAGGTCTCGAACCAGAACCACCTCTCCGAGGAGGGCGTTCGCCAGGGCGTCATACCCTTCGCGGCTGGTCACCAGATCGAGGGCGCGGCCGATGACCCCGTCTTGGCCCGCTTCGAGGGGGGGAGCTCCCTCCTTCCGAACGCGGGGCTGGCGGGGGAAGAACGTTCCCCGCCCCATCTGAGATTGCCGGAGGTGATCGATTCCCTGCTTGATCTCGGCCGGTCCTTCCACGATAATGCCCCGCAGACGGCTCTCGAGCACCGCTTCAATCGCTTTTTCGTAGGGGGCCGGCACGTCGATAAAGTCGGCGACCATCCCGTGAGTTCCCTGGAGCTGGACCAGCAAGCTCTCCGTTCCCGAGCCGAGAAGCCCCCTGTAAAAACCTTCGCGGGAGGCGACCTGAGCGGCCAGGGCGGCCCACTCTTCCTTCGCCTGCGAGAGCCGGGCCGACTGAGCTTTGAGGTCGGCTTCCGTTTCTTTTAAACGGGCGGCGGCGGCGGTCTGCGCGGCGCTCTTTTCCGAGAGACGCTGCCGTGTTTGCTCCAATGCCCCTTTCAACTGGCCGGCGGCCTCTTCGATCGTTTGTTTTTTCCCTTGGACCGCTTCGAGTTCCTGGGCGCCGCGCCCTTTACGTCTAAAGAGATCCTCTTTACGCCGCTCAATGTGGAGGAGGTTATTGTTCGCTTGGGTGAGCCGCGAGGCGAGCTCGAAGAGAACGACCTTCTCCTGCTCCAGGCGGGCAATCTCACGGTTGAGCTCTTCTTCGCGCCGGCTCGACTCTTCCTGCCGTTCGGCGAGGAGCCGCTCCCGCTCCGGTTGTTCCCGCTCGATCTCTTCCCGCTCTTTCTCAAGGAGTTCTTCTTCCGCTTTCAGGCTCGCTTCGGCCTGACGGATCTCTCCGATCTCCTGCTGATTGCGCGCTTCGGTCTCGCTCCACTCTTTCCGCTGGGCGCGGATCGTCTCAATCCGCCCTTCCAGCCGCTGGATCTTCCCTTCAATCTCGAAGACCTGCGTCTTAATCTGCCCCAGCGCCTGCTCCTGCTCCGTCAAGGCGAGCTTGATCTCGGCCTGCTTCAGATCAAGCCCGGCGAGACGGTTCTCTTCCGAAGACGCCGTCTCCTGCAGCCCCCTCTCTTCCTGCTCCAAAAGCTCGCGTGTTCCGCACCACTGATCCCACTCGGCGCGGGCGACCCACAGCTCCAGCGCGCGGAGCTCCTCCCGCAGTTTCTGATATTTTTCCGCCTTTCGTGCCTGGCGGTCGAGGGAATTGATCTGCCGCTTGATCTCGCCGATGATATCGCGGACGCGCGTGAGGTTCTGTTCGGTCGCTTCCAGTTTGCGGAGGGCTTCCGCTTTCCGGAGGCGGTACTTGGCGATTCCGGCCGCTTCTTCGACGAGCTCCCGCCGCTGCATCGGGGAGGCGGAGATCAGATCATCGACCTTCCCCTGCTCGATGATGGTATGGGCGCGGTATCCGGCCCCGGTATCGATCAATAGATCCCGGATATCTTTCAACCGGCAGGTCGTCTTGTTGATGAGATATTCGCTCTCGCCCGAGCGGAAGAGCCGCCGGCTGACGGTAATCTCGGCGTAAGGGGAGTAGGGAGGGGGGAGTTCATTGTCGATGTCGCCGAAGGTCAAAGACACCTCCGCCATCCCGAGCGCTTTGCGCTGCTCCGTTCCGTTGAAGATCACATCTTCCATTTTTTCCCCGCGGAGGTTTTTGGCGCTCTGCTCTCCCAGCACCCAGAGGATGGCATCGGCCAGATTGCTCTTCCCGCAGCCGTTCGGCCCGACGATGGCATTGATGCCGGGTTGAAAGGTAACCACGGTTTTGTCGAAGAACGATTTAAATCCGAAGACCTCTAATTTTTTAAGACGCATCTTTACATCCTCAAATATTCGATGGGTAAATTGGAGAGAAAAGGAATTAAGCAAACCGGGGCGGGGAAGAAAATTCCCGGCGTCGTGGGGGATCGATCCTGAATGTCGAATCGGTCCATCAAGATAAGCAGAAAGACCTCCAAAACAACAAGAAACTTGTTTCTTCATAACACAGGTTTGGGCTAAAGTAAAGAAAAAATAGCCTATATAGGGGTGTCTATAATAGAAGGGCCCAGCGGGTGGCGGTCAGTGGTTGCAGCTTTTGCACAGAAGTGCTAAAGATTGCCATCCGACTCATCCAGACGGGATATACTGAACCAATGAAAGGTTTTAAGGCTTTTTGGAGGAAAATCGATTCCAAACGTTCTTGTACTCCAACACATTGGCTGTGAGACGCCGGGAACCATTGCCGATTCCCTGGGGACGGAGAAGCTCTCGCTGGAATACATCCGGCCTTTCGTAGGGATGCCTGTTCCGAAGACGATGGGAGATGCCGCCGGACTCATCGTAATGGGCGGACCGATGGGGGTGTATGATCATCCTCGGTATCCCTTCCTTTCGGACGAGATGCGATTAATCGAGCAGGCCCTCAAAGAAGAAAAGCCGATCTTGGGGGTTTGCCTCGGGAGCCAGCTCTTGGCGGCCGCATTGGGGGGGGCGGTCGCGCCGGGGAAGAGAAAAGAGATCGGATGGCATCCGGTGCAGCTGACGCAAGAGGCGCAGACCGATCGACTCTGGAAAGGAATCGAACCGGTTTTCACGGCCTATCATTGGCATGGGGATCTCTTTCAACTCCCCGAAGGGGCGGTCCCGTTGGCCCGATCGGAGCAGACAGAGCACCAAGCCTTTCGTTATGGACCCCACGCCTACGGATTTCTGTTCCATATGGAAGTGACTCAGAAGATCATTGGGGAGATGGTGGAGACTTTTTCCGAGGAACTCAAGGAATGCCGGATTGATCGGCGGGAAATTGTCGACAAGGTGGATGATCACCTTCCCCGGCTACAAAAGATCGGGGGCGTCGTTTTCGAGCGGTGGACGAAATTCATTCCGAAATGAATTTGATGGCGGAGGGTTAATGAGTCGGTCTATTCAGAACATTGTTTTCGACCTCGGCGGTGTTTTGCTGGAGTGGAAGCCCGACCAAATCTTAGCGCGGCTTTATCCGGAGGCCCCGAAGACGCAGGCCCTCATCAAGAAGGAGGTATTTCAACATCCCGATTGGCTTGCCCTGGATAAAGGGACCCTCGACGAGGAAGCGGCGATTCTGTTATTCCAGCGGCGATCGGGGCGGCCTCTCTCGGAGATGAAGAAATTGATGGACACTGTAAGAGAGACCCTCATCCCCATTCAGCCGACATTCGCGCTTTTAGAAGAGCTGTCGAAGGAAGGGATGCATCTTTATTGTGTGTCGAACATGCAGGTGAATGTCTTTGCCTATCTTCAGAGGCGATATGATTTTTGGGGGAAGTTCAAGGGGCTGGTGATCTCGGCGCACATTCGAATGATCAAGCCGGACGCCGAGATTTTTCACCATCTCTTCTCCCGGTACGGATTGGTTCCCGCTACCTGTGTCTTCATCGACGACCATCTTCCCAATGTGGAGAGCGCACGACGGCTCGGGATGGAGTCGATTTTATTTCAGGGGGCCGACGACTGCCGGCGCCAGCTACAACACATTTATGGTCTACTTCATACTAAAAGAAACGACCAACCTTCTTCCATTAATTCCTTGAATGCCTAGTGGTCAGCCGCATCAGGTCGGTTTTTTCCTAGAAACGTGTTCACTATCGTTTTACGATAAAAGGTGAGCCGAACATTCCGTTAGAAAGTAATCAGGGACACATCCCATAATTAATTTTTCATATTCGGAAATAGGATGTGTCCCTGATCTTCAAATAATCGACTACACCATCCAAGAACGTTAGATCTTAGTTTCTTTATTTAGAGCTCTATCTTCCGTTTTTGCTGAACTCGATTCGAGTAATTTATCAAGTTGATATTGGTACTGTTTTATACCTTGCAAGCGCAACATCCGATTAAAGTATAGCTCGCCCCATTCTTCAATAAAGTCAGTGCCTTTCGTTTTGGAATAAAACTCCGCGATGGCTGCAAGAGAAATATCCACGAGATACTGCTTGAGTTTCTTCTGGGCCTGTCCTGACATAGGACCTATCCCACGTAGTTCAATATATCGGGGACTTTTGAGGTTCACGCGGACGATCGGCATATCGACCTCTTCCGCGGCTTTCTCGAATTGGAACACTGCAGGAAGTTTTGGATCGCCTAATTCCTCGATACGGATGTCACAGTCCGCAATACGGGGCTGATTTTTAGAAAGACTGATCTCTTTTGAGCCACAACCGTCACTCGGCCCACTGCTGGCACTCGTCTGAGCGCATACGCGTGGTGTGAAGCCAGCATCGGCAAGCCATCGTTTCCCGCATACACCGCACTCCCATCGGTGACGCCTCGTTGGCATGTGCTGCTTGCCATTTTTTGTTTTACCCGTACCGCCTGGGATGTCACCATCTTTGAATGGAGATTTATTTACTCCTTTTAAGGCACAATTTACCTCTTCCGCTGCCTCACGGAGAGCATCGGATGTCGCCTCATCGATCGAAGTTCTTGTTGCGTTATACCATGCCCGATGTAGATGCCCCAAGACATTTTCGAGATACTGCCGTAATGCTTCGACAGATTCAGTCCCGGGACCAGATGCCAGTGTTGTCTTATTGTTGCGGAGAGCCTCTTTTAAAGGCATTGTGTTTATGCGAGCATAGCCGCATATCGTATTGCAAAAGGCTCCGATGGAGCTGGCATGTTCAAGCCCGACAAATGTGAGAAGAGGCAACGTACGACTACTGAGTGTCCCTTCTATATTGGGAGCGTAGGGAAGGGCACCAGCGATTTCTAGCAAAAGCGCTGGTTGTTCCAAGGTTTGCATCTGCCCATTAGGGCCTCGGCCTACTACGCGAAAATCCATCTCAAGAACGCCGGGGAGGTCTTCTGGTTGAAGAACATCTTGAGATTCTTTGGTTGTCGGATCATAGATCGTTATTATTTTATCCGATCGACCCTGGGCTTGTGTGAGCCAATTCTTAACAGGGTGTTCCCAGGGGCGTACCACAAGGCGGCGTCCCTTTAGGGAATCAGGTGCGTTTCCGGTAAGAGATACTGTCAAACGGTGAGCTGCATGACTGAGCCATTCTCGACAGTACGAAAGCCGCTCGATCAAGGTCTCATAGCAGATCTCAACGCCGCGAAAAAGATCGACTAATTCTACGATAGTACCCATTTCATGTGCATCGGCCTTTGTCCATTCCGCCGTTATAGCACTGCGATTATGTAGCTTGAACTCGTATTTGCGCCAAACAGTATCAGGCTCACCATCATGTGGCAGACTAAAGCCTGCTGGGATCTGGTCCTTGAGAACTTCACGGTGCTCGTCGAGACCTTCTGTCTGTCGTCCTGTCGTTGTGGTGACCAAGACCTTACCTGCAATAGAAAGGTACGTCTTGGTACCAACGCCATTACGTCCTGCGCGATCAGTTTCGTGGTGACTTTCAGAGTCAGCAAAGGCGGCGCAAAAGCGGTTAAGGAATTCGGCATGTGTTAATCCGGAGCCATTGTCTTGGCAGATAATTCGTTTGGGTACTAGGTAGTGTCTCCCCTTTTCTAGGCGGTTTTTCTCGACGTCGATAATAAGGGTGATTTCAGTGGCATTATCTCTCGCGTTTTCGGTCAGCTCTAAAATGACAGCCAATATCCCCGGGCTTGATTCCATTGCATACTGACGTGCCTGCATAGGATTGACTGGATTTTGACCGAGGGGAACGATACGAGGCAGATCTGTAGCGGGGGAAGTTGTAGACATTGGATTCTCCTTTGCCTAGGTCCCGGATATTCCAGGCCTTCAGCTCTTCGCCGGTTTTGCCTACGTGATACCGGTCAGGCACCATGCCCGCCTAGCATCGAGAGGCAATCGCAGCAGGTTAGTTACGGTGCGATTTTATATTGATAAGCTTGTGGATGTCAAGTTCAAGCTAGGAGGGTTATCTCGATCGGCGCTTCCTCTGTGGTTTTTCCTCTTCCATCAAACCGAAATCAATCTGCCAATTCTCCAGATCGACCCGATCGACGCGGACTTGGATCGGGTCACCCAGCCGGAAGGTGCGCCGATGATGCTCACCGATCAGCGCGTGCTGCTTCTCGTCGTAGATGTAATAATCGTCGTGTAGATTGCTGACGTGAATCAATCCCTCGACAAAATAGGTGCCCAGTTCGACAAAGAGGCCGTAGGCGGCGACGCCGGAGATGAAGCCGCTGTAGATTACGCCGACCTTGTCCGACATGAATTTGACCTTCTTCCGTTGAATCACCTCCCGCTCCGCCTCCATAGAGGCCCGCTCCCGCTCCGAGGTATGCTTGCCGATTTCAGGGAGGCGACGGGCCCATTCTTCCTGCTCGTCTTGCGACATCCGTTGATGGAGGGCCTTTTTTAAAAGACGGTGAACCACCAGATCGGGATAGCGCCGGATCGGCGAGGTGAAGTGGGTATATTCCTCGGAAGCGAGTCCGAAATGACCGTGATTCTCGGCGGAATACTTCGCCTGTTTCAGAGAGCGAAGGAGAATTTGGTTGATGAGGCGCTCCTCCGGGCGCCCTTTCACTACTTCCAAGACATCGGAGAGCGACTTGGGGCGGATTTTTTCCAGATCGCGAAGGACGAGGCCGAACGATTTGAGCAGCTCATTAAATTCGAAAATCCGGGTCGGCGTCGGGGGGTCGTGAATCCGGTAAAGAAAAGGAACTTCTAAAGCGGTCATATGTTCAGCGACCGTCTCATTGGCGGCGAGCATAAACTCTTCGATAATTTGATGGGCGACATTCCGTTCCTCTCGGATGATGTCGATCGTCTCCCCGGTGAGGCTGAGGACGATCGAAGGCTCGGGAAGATCGAAATCGAGGCTCCCCCGCTCCAGCCGGTTCTTTCGAAGCTGCATCGCGAGCCGCTCCATCAATTCGAATTGAGGAAGCAGCGCGGCATACCGCTCCCGCACCTTCTCGTCGCGGTCAACCAGGATCTGCCGGACGGCGGTGTAGGTCATCCGCTCGTCGCTTTGAATCACGCTGTTATAGAGCTTGTAGCCGACCCGCCGGCCGTCGGCGTCGAAGGTCATCTCCGCCGTCATCGCCAGCCGGTCTTCTTTCGGATTGAGGCTGCAGATGCCGTTGGAGAGCTTCTCCGGAAACATCGGGATGACGGCATCGGGGAAATAGACCGACGTCGCCCGCTCGTATGCTTCTCGATCGAGCGCCGACCCTTGCGGAACATAATGGGAGACATCGGCAATGTGGACCCGGAGGAGATAGCCTTTTCGGGTCTTCTCAATCGAGATGGCGTCGTCGAAATCGCGCGCCTTCTCTCCATCGATCGTCACGGTCGGAAGATCCCGGAGGTCTTCTCTCCCCCTGCGCATCTGGGCGGTGACCGACTCTTTGATCTTGCCGGCCTCCTGCATCGCTTCCTGCGGAAAATCGCGCGGGAGGCCGTACGACTCCACGACCATCATCGTATCGATTCGGGGATCATCCGCCTTCCCCAGTACTTTGATGATCTTTCCTTCGGGGTTTCGGGTTTTGGTCGGGTAGGAGAGAATCTCGGCGAGAACGATTTCTCCGGGTTCGGCCGAGAGGCTGTTTTCGGGGGTGACATAGAGATCGCTGGTGATTCGTTTGTCGGCGGGGATGACGAATCCGACCGTTCGTCCTTTTTCATACCGGCCGACAATCTGTTTGCGGGCCCGCTCCAAAACCCGAATGACCCTTCCTTCCCGCCGCCCGTCGGGCTTGGTCGCTTCGATCCGGGCGACGACGCGGTCGCCGTGCATCGCCTCTTCCATTTTCTTGGCGGCGATGAAAATGTCGGGTTCTCCCTCCGCTTCGGGGATAACAAACCCGTATCCGTCGCGGTGCCCTTTCAAACGGCCGATCACCAGGTTCATCTTCTGCGGCAGGCCGTAGCGGTTGCCGCGGGTCTTGATGATCTCCCCCTCCTGGATCATTTTACGGAGAAGTTTCTTGATCTCTCTTCGCGCATCCTTCGGAACTTTGAGGGCCCGCATCAGCTCCTTCAGGAGCATGGGGTGGTCGGATTTCTTCTCCAGTTCTCGAAGAACCGCTTCTTTTTCAATGCGCATGGTGATTCACTCCTGGGATGATTATACAGAAGCCCCGTCGAAGTTGGAAGTCCCCCCATGGGGCAATCCGGTTGTATTTCACAGGTCAATGATTGTGATCTTTCTCACTCATCGGAGCTTGCCCTAGAGGGGCTCATTTTCTTGACAGGTCAAGGAGATGTGGTATCTTTGGCTCAGATTGACGCTCCCGCCAAGCCTCGGGAGAGCGTCGGCCCGAGAGAAAAGACACCGCCGCTTCGTATGCCTCCCCCAAATGACTGCGGGGAAGGCATACATACGTGTTCAGATTCAGTTCCCGTCGCGAGGAGCAAGGAATGGCCAAGATCCTGGTCGTTGACGATAGCCCGTTTGAGGCCAAACACTCTAAGGTTCTGCTTGAAAGAGAGGGCCATGAGGTCCTGGTCGCCGAAAATGGGATGCAGGGGATGAAGTTGATCAAACTTGAGCGGCCCGATTTGATTCTCCTCGATTTGGTGCTTCCCGATATCTCCGGTCGGGAGGTCTGCCGGTGGGCAAAGTTGAATGCCGAGACGCAATCGATCCCGATTATTATCTTGACTGCCCGGACCGATGTCAAGGAGCGGGTGGCCGGACTGGAAGACGGGGCGAACGATTATGTCACCAAACCGTGCGATGATTCGGAGCTGAAGGCGCGGATCGACGCCGTCCTCCGCGAGAAGACCCTCCGTGATCAGCTTGAGAAGAAGAACACGGAGTATGAGGAGCTGATGCGGAAATTCGAGCGGATGGCGATTACCGATCCGGTGACCGGTCTTTTCAACCGAAGGCGGTTCGAGGAGATGCTGGCCCAGGAGTTCGAGCGCTACCGCCGCTATGGGACGCCATTTACCTGCCTCATGATCGATGTCGATCATTTCAAAAGAATCAATGACACTTACGGCCATGATGTCGGCGATCTGGTTTTAAAGGAGACGGCACAGACGATCCAGGCGCAGATCCGGGGGGTTGATATGGTTTCCCGGTATGGAGGGGATGAATTCGCGGTGCTTCTCTCCCAGCAGAAAGGAGAGGAGGCGGTGAAGGCGGCGGGGCGGATCCTCAGACATGTCAAGCAGCTTCGCTTCAAAGAGATGAAAAAGGGGGAAAAAATTACGTTGAGCATCGGAATCGCAGCGCTGCCAGACCCCGACTTGAAGGAGATGGATCAGATGATGCAATGCGCCGATTATGCCCTCTACAAAGCCAAAAAAAACGGAAGAGACTGTGCGGAATCGGCCACGGTCCGTGAATCCAATCAAGATCCCCAGTAAGCTTCTTTCCGCTCCCTGATCGAATCGGGGGCTTCAATTCAACCTGATAAGTTGATACAATAAATATCGTTCACACGGAGGGACCGTTATGAGACGCGTCGACTATATGCTGGGGGGAGAGGATTTCAAGAAGATGTCGGCCGCCCACTTCATGCAGACCGATGTTTATTATTACCCGAAGAATGCAACCGGAGACAAGCTTGCGACCGCAATCACGATGGGTGGATTCGGGAGTGTGCCGATTGTCGATAAAGGAAAGAGATTGGTCGGGATTATCAGCGAATTTGATCTGCTCAAGGCGATCACAAGCGGAAAAGAGCTGGAAAAGGTGACGGCGGAAGAGATCATGACGGTGAGCCCAATCTGTGTAACCGAAGAGACCCTATCGGAAGAGATCATTCAATTGCTTCAGGAGAAACATCTGATCCGGGTGCCGGTCGTCGATAAGAATGGCACCCTGGTGGGGGTGGTTGCAAGGAGGGATATCTTACAGGGTTATCTGAAATCGAAGGAAAGCCCGCCCCCCTGGTGGTTTTGACTTCACCTGAGGTCCATTCGCTTCCCCGCTTAGCTCCTCACGATCAACGAGTCGTGGTCCATCTGCGGAGGCTTCGGGATCTGCATCAGATCGAGAATGGTCGGCGCGATATCGGCGTGGATGCCGGGCCGAAGCCGGACCTTTTCCGGAGAGACCAGAATAAAGGGGACCGGCAGCGTCGTATGGGCGGTATGCGGCTCCCCCGTCTGGTAATCGACCATCTGCTCCAAGTTGCCGTGATCGGCGGTGATCAGAACCGTCCCCCCTGCCGCAAGGGTTTTGTCGACGATTCGTTCAAGGCATCGATCGATCACCTCGACCGCTTGCATCGCCGCTTTCAACACGCCGGAATGCCCCACCATATCGGGATTGGCGAAGTTCAACACAATCAGGTCGAAGCGGCCGCGCTCGATCTGGCGGACCACCTCATCGGTCACTTCAAAGGCGCTCATCTGCGGTTTCTGATCATACGTCGCCACCTCTTTGGGAGAGGGGATTAAGATCCGCTCTTCCCCTTCGAATGGGACCTCACGGCCGCCGTTGAAGAAGTAGGTGACATGGGCATATTTTTCGGTTTCGGCGATCCGAAGCTGATGGAGCCCCCGCCGGCTGATCACTTCCGCCAGGATCTGGTCGAGCGAAACCGGCCCGAAGGCGGCGGGCAGATCGAGGGTCTCATCATAACGGGTCATCGTGACGAACGCGGCGAGTTGTGGGAAGAGCTCTCGTGGAAAGCCGGTGAACTCTTTCTGTGTCATGGCGCGGGTCAGCTGCCGGGCGCGGTCGGCCCTGAAGTTAAAGAAGAGGACGCTGTCCCCGTCTAGGACTTTTCCGACCGGCTTTCCCTCCTCAACGAGGACAACCGGTTTTACAAATTCGTCGGTGATCTGCGCAGTGTAGCTCTTCTCTACGGCCACTCTTGCAGAGATCTCCTCGATTCCTTTCCCTTCGACGATCGCTCGATAGGCCTTCTCGGTTCGATCCCAGCGCTTATCTCGATCCATCGCATAATAGCGCCCGATCACTGTCGCGATCTTCCAATCGGCACCCGCCGGACGTTTTTCCTGAAGGACCTGCTCGAGCTGGTCGAGATAGCGAAGCGCGCTCTGCGGCGGGGTGTCCCGCCCATCCAAGAAGGGATGAATTCGGACTAATTGGAGTTGTTTCTTGCGGGCCATTTCCAGCAGAGCAATCAGATGGTCGATATGGCTGTGAACCCCCCCATCGGAGAGCAGCCCCATTAAATGAAGGGTGCTGTTTCTCTTCTTGGCTGCATCGAGCCCCGCATTCAGGGCCGGGTTGTTGAAGAAGGTTCCCTCGGTGATCGCCTTATTGATCCGGGTAAAATCTTGATAGACGATCCGGCCCGCGCCGATGTTCAGATGTCCCACCTCCGAATTCCCCATCTGCTGATCGGGGAGCCCCACCGCCTCGCCGGAGGCCTCGATATAGGTGTTCGGATAATGCTCCAGGAGTGACCGGTAAAAAGGGGGATCGACCAGCGCGATGGCGTTGGCATCGGTCCGGGGATTGATTCCCCAGCCGTCCAGGATGATCAGGACGACAGGTTTCGGTCTCTGCGTCATTTAGATGATCTCCCGGGGATGTGGGGTGGAATAGGGGGTTTCGGTGAGGGCTTTCTTGTGGGCTTTGTCGACCAGGATTGGATTGGCCTGATAGGTATTCCACCGGCCACACCGGTGGCATCGCCCCGACCATTCGATGGTGTGATAGTCGCATTGGGCGCAGTAGTAGGGGACCAAGACCCGTTTCTTCAGCTTGAGACCTTTTTTGAACGCTTCCACGGCCGACTCGGGCTCTCCCCGCCGCATGTAAATGTTTCCGAGAATCTTGTGTAGATCGGGGAAATATTCGACATGGGCGTCGATCTCGGCCAAGGTCTCGAAGGCGTCATCGATCATTTCAAGACGGTAGTAGAGCTTTCCGAGATAAAATTTGAGAACCGTGTTGTGGCGGTCTTTATTGATCGCCTTCCGGTAGACCTGCAGAATCTTCTCCGGCTCCCCCATCTCGAGATAGAGATCTTCCAGGCGATGAAGCAAGATGAGATGGTCCGTCATCTCATAGGCTTTTTCGAGCAGGGCCGCGGCGAGTTCCGTTTTTCCTTCTTTCAGATGGACCTCGCCGATGCCGATGTAGGCCGGCAAAAATCCCTTTTCAAGTTTGATGGCCCCTTTGAAGTAGCGCCGGGCGATTTCTTTCTGGTCCCGCTGCAGGAAGAGCCGCCCGATTTCGTATTTGATTCCGAGGAAAATGACCCGCTCTTTTTGGCTTGCCTCGGAGGAGAGCGGCAGCTTCAGGATCTTCTCTTGGATCGGATGGGCCTCTTCCCAATGCTGAAGCCGAATATGGAGGTCTCGAAGACGGGTGAGCGCCGCGACGTTGGTTTCATCGAGGTGCAGAATTTCCTTCAAATGCTGAATCGCTTCCTCGAATCGCTGCGCCTCTTCGAGATCGCGCGAGAGGGCGAGGAGGACCTCGATGTTTTGCTCGTCGAGACTCCGTGCCTTCCGATGGAGCCGAATCGCCTCATTGAAATTCTTCTCAATTCGCTGGATTTTTCCGAGCCGCAGGAGGGTGCTGACATGATTCGGGTTCAGCGCCAACACCTTCTGGAAAAGGAGGGTGGCGTCCCGATACCGCTTCCCGAGAAAGGCGTTGACCGCCTCGGTATAGTAGGTCTCGATCTGGGCTTCTTTCTTTTGCAGCCGGGTGTATTTCCAGTTGAGAAAAAGGTTTCTGGTTTCGCGGATGCCGGCGGAGAGGATGACCAGGAGGCCGCCGAAGGCGGTGGAGAAGAGAATCAGCGCGGTGACCGGCATTTCAAAGGAGGTCTCGCGTGTGATGAAAAAGGTGACCTTTTCCGGATTCAGTTGGGCGAGATAACCGACAATCCCGATGAAGGCGAAGAAAATAAGAATTAAGAGAGGCATGGACTATCTGACCCTCCCTCGCTCTTTCTTTTTTCTTGGAGGTTCTTCCAGCTCTGAAGAAGGGAAAGGAAGTTGCGGGGCATCTCCCCAGAGTCGGTCGAGATTGTAAAACTCCCTCGCTTCCTTTTTAAAGATATGAAGGATCACGTCATTGTAATCGACGAGAACCCAAAGGCTCGCCTCGCGGCCTTCGACCCCAAGCGCCTTCGAGCCCTTTTTAGCGAGAGAGTCGTGAACCGCATCGACGATGGCCCGAATCTGAGGCTCCGATTCCGCAGAGCAGATGACAAAAAAGTCGGCGAGGGAGGTCAGGTCGCCGACTTGGTAAACGGTAATTTCCTCAGCGTGCTTCGTTTGGGCGGCCGTCGCAATGAGAAGGGCTTTCGCCTTGGCATCCCAGACCGGTTTCTTTGTGCGGACTTTCTTTGAATCCTTAGGAATCGTTATCCTCTTTATACTTATCTAATCAGTGCGCTTAATCTCTGCCTTATGAAGCCCCATAGAGTTTGTTTTTAATTATATATGAGGCCACCGGTTCAGGCAAGAGATTTTTCGTCTCCGCTCCGGCCGCCAGCCTCTTTCGGATCTCGCTTGCTGAGATCGGGCTGGGAAGAATCGAAAGAAAGTGGATCGATGTCCCTGATGTTAATGGAATTGTCACACTTCCCTTGCCCAGGTGGTCGAGTTCCAGGAGCTGGCTCGAATCGATCTTTTGGATCTTTTGTAGCGGTCCGATATCGGGAAATTGCGAGAATGGATGGCCTGGGCGGGTCACAATGACAAAATCGCAGAGCGAGAGGAGGCGTTCGGGCTCCCTCCAGGTCGGGAGATCAACGAAGGCGTCCGTGCCGATGATGAAAAAGAGCCTGTCGTGGGGGTGGAGACGTTTCAGCTCCGAGAGGGTTTCTACGGAATACGACTTGCCCGGTCGTTTGACTTCAATTTCACAGAGCTCGAAATCGGGATGGCCCAATAGGGCCAACCGGGTCATTTCGAGGCGATGTTTTGCCGGAGGGATCGTTTTTTCCTTTTTGTGGGGTGGCGTTCCGGAAGGGATAAAAAGAATCCGATCAAGATGAAGTTTTTTCCGGACCTCCTCGGCGATATAGAGATGTCCGTTATGGATCGGGTTGAAGGTGCCGCCTAGAAGGCCGATGCGCATAGTTCATAAGAGGACGTGAATCGTTAAACGTGAATCGTTATTCGTGCAATCCGTTCTTACGTTTAACATTGAACGAATAGCGAATCACGATTACTTTCGAATTTGTCCATCCCCGAAGATGATGAATTTCATGCAGGTCAGCGCTTCGAGACCCATCGGGCCGCGGGCATGGATGCGGCTGGTGGAGATCCCCATTTCAGCGCCGAGGCCGAGCTGATAACCGTCGTTCAAGCGGGTCGAGGCGTTGACGAAGACGGCGGAGGCATCGACCTCGTTCAAGAATCGCATGGCGTGCGCATAATCTTGCGTGATGATCGCTTCCGAGTGCTGGGATCCATGGGTGGCGATATGCGCCATCGCCGATTCGATCGAGTCGACGACCTTGACCGAGAGAATTAAATCGAGATATTCGGTTTTCCAGTCGATCTCACTGGCCGGAACGATTTTGGATCCGCTCCCTCCCTCCAGGAGTTTTATTGTCGCCGGACAGCCTCTGATCTCCACACCGGCCTCTTGCAGTCGCTTTGCGATTTTGGGGAGGAACGACGGCGCGATTTTCCGATGGACTAAGAGGCTCTCCATCGCATTACAGGTGGCGGGGCGCTGGACTTTCGCATTCAGAGAGATCTCTTCAGCCATTTGAAGGTCGGCCGATTCGTCAACGAAGGTATGGCAGATTCCCTTGTCATGTTTCATCACGGGGATCTTGGAGTGTTCCACAACGGTGCGGATCAAACCTTCTCCGCCGCGGGGGATGATCAGGTCGATGAGGTCATCAAAGGTGAGAAGATCGAAGATCGCTTGGCGAGCGGTCGTTTCCACCAGCGTGACAGCATGCGGGGGAAGTCCGGCCGCGCGGCCTGCCTCGTCCAAATGGCGCGCAATGGCGATGTTGGAGTGAATCGCCTCCGATCCGCCCCGGAGAATCACCCCATTCCCAGACTTAATGCAGAGGCCTGCCGCATCGGCGGTGACGTTCGGGCGAGACTCGTAGATGATGCCGATCACGCCGATCGGAACCCGCATCTGGCCGACCTGAATGCCGTTGGGCCGCCGCGTCATCTTGAGGACCTCGCCGACCGGATCGGGAAGGGATGCCACTTCCTGCAGCCCGGCCGCCATTTCCGTTATTCGCTTCGGCGTGAGGGTCAGCCGTTCCAGAAGGGGTCCGGCGAGCCCCTTTTCTTTCCCCGCTTCGAGGTCTTTCATGTTTTCGGTCAGAAGAGAAGCGGTTTCGCGCTCCAGGCGCTCGGCCATGGCGAGAAGGGCGCGATTCTTCACTTCGGACGAGCACTTTGCCAGGCTTCGCGCCGCCGCTTTTGTCCGTTGCGCCTGTTCTCTGAGGGTTTCTTTAAGCCCCATTGAGGATCACCAAATTATCCCGATGAATCACCTCATCGGTCGACTTGTAACCGAGCTTTTTCTCGATCTGAGAAGAATGAATTCCTTTGATCAATATCATCTCAGACGCACTGTAGTTCGTCAAGCCTTTTGCAATCTCTTTCCCGTCGGAAGTGAGGCATCGGATGGCGTCGCCGACCTCGAATTTTCCGGTAATCTCGCGGATGCCGGAGGCGAGGAGCGACTTCCCCTTTTTCAAGATCGCCTCCACCGCGCCGGCATCGAGAACGACCTCTCCTTTCACCTTCAGGGAGTGGGCGATCCAATGCTTCTTGGAGGTGAGGCGGACCGGTTTCGGTAGGAAGAGGGTCCCGATCGATTCTCCCTGAAAGGCCCGCTGCATCAACCCGGGAGCGGTTCCATTGACGATCAGGGTCGTCACCCCGTAGGCGGCGACGCTTTTGGCCGCCTGGACTTTGGTTGCCATGCCGCCGGTGCCGCTGATGGCCCCCGGCTCGCCGGCGATTCCCTCGATCTCCGGCGTGATCTCCTCGATGAGCGGAATCAAGGTGGCTTCCGGGTTTTTTCTCGGATCGGCGGTGAAGAGGCCGTCGACATCGGAGAGAATCACCAACAAAGAAGCATCGACGAGATGAGTAATTTGCGCGGCGAGGTGATCGTTATCGCCCAGCTTGATCTCATCGACCGTAACGGTGTCGTTCTCATTGATGATCGGCAAGATGCCGTGTTCCAGAAGGGTCATCAGGGTGTTTCGGGCGTTGATGAAGCGTTTTCGATCGGCAATGTCTTCCCGCGTCAGGAGAACCTGGGCGACGTTGATTTGAAACTTCTCGAAATGTTTTTCATAGGCCCACATCAGCCGGCTTTGCCCGACAGCCGCGGCGGCCTGTTTGAGGGGGATCGTCTTCGGCCGGCGTGTCAGACCCAGCTTTTCCATCCCGCAGAGGATGGCGCCGGAGGAGACCAAGAAGATCTCGTGTCCTTCGGACCGGAGGATAGACACCTCTTCGGCAATCTCCGCCATCCGCTCTTCGCGAAGGCCCTTCTCATGCGAAGCGATGATGCTGCTGCCGATTTTGATGACAATCCGTTTGTTTTTATGGAGGCGCTGTCGCGGCGAAGACATCCCGGTCTCCGAGTTAAGGAATGGATTCGCCGTCGGCGGCGACCGGCGGGGTGGTTCTCGTTTTTCGGAGGAGCTCGACCTGATTCCCGAGCGTGCGAATGAGCGGTTTGATCCCTTTTCCTGTGGCGGCGGAGATTTCAAAGAAGGGGATTTTTTTCTGTTTGCAGTAGCGGCGCAGGCGCTCTTTTTTCTCCCCCTCACCGGCGACATCGATTTTGGTGGCCGCTACGATGAACGGCTTCTCGGCCAACGTTTGATGATACGAAGACAATTCTGCCCGGACCACTTCAAAATCGTGCAGCGGATCTTCCGTTCCCATCTCCGAGACGTCTACCAAATGGAGGAGAAGCAATGTCCGCTCGATGTGTTTTAGGAATTGAATCCCCAGCCCCTTCCCCTCATGGGCTCCTTCGATCAGTCCCGGAATGTCGGCTACGGTGAAGTGATATTCCTGGTCGCGCGTCCCGCCCCAGGTCACGACCCCCAGATTCGGCTCCAAGGTCGTGAACGGATAGTCGGCGATCTTCGGACGGGCGGCTGAAATCACGGAGATGAGGGTCGATTTTCCGGCGTTGGGAAGGCCGACCAGGCCGACATCGGCCAGGAGCTTCAGCTCCAGCTGCAGCCAGCGTTCTTCTCCTTTTTGCCCCGGCTCCGCAATGCGGGGGGCTTGTCGGGTAGGGGATTTGAAATGGGAATTACCCCGTCCCCCGCGGCCTCCCCGGACGATTAACGCCCGCTGGCCCACCTCGGTCAGATCGGCAATCGGTTCATCGGTTTGCGCATCGCGAACCGTCGTTCCGACGGGAACGGGAATGATCAGATCGGGGCTGTTTTTCCCGCTGCGGTTTTGCCCGCTTCCGTTTTCGGCCCGCTTGACCATGTAGTGTTGCTGGTAACGGAGATCGATGAGGGTCGAGAGTTCAGGGGAAGCTTCGAGAAAAACATCCCCCCCCTGACCCCCGTCCCCCCCGTCGGGGCCGCCGCGCGGGACATATTTTTCCCGCCGGAAGCTGACGCACCCGTCCCCCCCGTCGCCGGCCTTGACGTAGATTTTAACCTGATCGATAAACACAGCGATTCCAATCGGAATGTGAGCGCCCTAAAGGCGCTTTCTAAAATGAGGGAGAGGAGGGTGGAAAGGAGCGTTACGAGGAGGGATAGATGCTGACCCGCTTTTTATCTCTTCCAACCCGCTCGAACGTAACAACGCCGGAGATCTTGGCGAAGAGCGTATCGTCGCTTCCGATTCCGACATTCAAGCCGGGATGGATGCGGGTCCCCCTCTGCCGGACCAAGATATTACCGGCCAAAACCTGCTCGCCACCGAACCGCTTGACTCCCAACCGTTGAGAGTGGCTGTCGCGGCCATTTCGGGAGGAGCCAACCCCTTTTTTATGTGCCATTTCTCTAACTCCTTAAGTCTATTAGATGTGAGGGCCTGTGCGGTGGAGAGGCGCGAACGGAGCGCCACTCCATCCTCCAATGCCCCCACGCCCCGCGCTCGCGCCGGGAACCCGGCCGCTCGCTTATTTATGAAACAATTTCGACGATTTTCAGACGGGTGAATGCCTGCCGGTGGCCCTGCGTTCTCCGATAGTTCTTTCGTCTCTTTTTCTTGAAGACAACCACCTTGCGATTCCGGCCTTGCTGGAGAATCTCACCGACCACCTTGGCGGTTTTGATCTGTTCGGGATCGACGGTGACTCCCTGATCATCCTGCAGGAGCAAAAGGGATCGAATCTCAACCTTATCGCCGACCTGACCGATACATTTTTCCACTTGAACGACATCACCGGTGGTCACCCGATACTGTTTTCCACCTGTTTCCATCACTGCGTGCATTTCCAATCTCCCTTTTTCTGGTCCTTCAAAAAAAGTTATTAAACACGATTTCACCCTTTTTGTCAAGAAGTTTCCGGCATATAGAAGGATAGGGAAAGGAAGTCGATCACTCGGATGGGGAATAGGCCGAACGATAACGGATTTTAGGGAACAGAAATTGAACGATAAAAATCAATAGGTCGTTACGGCAAAACATAACGTCTAGAGGTAGAGGGCTGGCTCCGGAAGGGCTGGGCTGGTATCGACCGGACTACTTATTTTCTACTTCAATATGAATGAGCCCGTTCTGAACGGCATAACGTATCAACTGTGCAAGATTCTGAAGGGCAAGCTTGTTCATAATGTTTACCCGATGAGTTTCAACTGTCTTGACGCTGATTCCGAGTGTTTTTGCGACGTCCTTATTTCTCAATCCGCCCGAAATCAAGCGAACGATTTCCGCTTCCCGTTTCGTAAGGGGCCTCTTGTGAGGCATTTGTCGCTTCGTTTTCGTCTTCGGTTTTTCGACGATTTCCGTCGTCTTTTCGTTTTCTTTGCCGCTGTGGGGAGACATTAAATAAGGTGTTCCCGTGATTTTGTTTTTTTCTATTTCTTGACCCTGCGCAAATTTTGCAAGACTTTCCTGATGGTTTTTAAGCCCATCCTTAATGTTATCTGACGACATCATCGTTTCCCTCTCGGTATGTTGTTCGTCGGTTCTACCACTTCTATAAATAAGGCAGGTTTACACCCATCACGGTTCCACGCGCTTCTCGTCAAGAGACAAAAAGAAAAGAGATCCCGGTTTCAAGAAATCTACTCGATGTTCTTTCCAGTCCTTCGCGATAAGAAAGTTCCTATTTCAATGAATGTTCTTCTCAGTTTATTTCAATGTGCATTCTATCGGGCTCGCCTAAAAAGTCACCTGTCAGTTCTAACAGGTCGGCAGATTCGTCGTCTTCAGGTAGCCTTGGCTTGTATCCCCGTCATTTCACCCTTTCACAAATGGAGGAAAAAATGGATTATCGAACGATTCAGTTTTATGAAGATGGATGTTGGATCAGATCGATTGAATCGGAAGAAGAGTATTTGCAGGCTTACCGGCTGCGGTATGAGATTTTTTGCGAGACTCTCGGCTGGGTTCCAGCCAATTCGACCGGATTGGAGATCGACCGGTACGATTCGTTTGCAACATTGCTGGGACTGTTCTCGGAAGAGAATACGCTTCTGGGAATGATCCGTCTCCTCCCTCCGAACCAACCCTTCATGTTGGAGACCGATTTTTCCGATTTGGTTGCCCCCGGATACCAGATCCGCAAAGAGATCGATACCGCCGAAATTTCCAGGCTCGCGATAACCCCCTCCGCAAAAGAACAAGGACTCTCTTCCCGCTATCTGAACATCCTTCTCAAAGGGCTCTATCAGTGGACCCTCGTCAACAACGTCCGGTATTCCTATCTCGAAGTCGAGAAGCGTTTTTGGAGAATCCTTCAATTCCTGGGGTTTATTTCGACGCCGATTGGTCCGGTGAAATGTCTCCCTCCGGCGGGCGCAAACTCAATGGCCGCTATTCTGGATTGGGAGGCATTTCGATCCCACAATCGGAGTCGCCAGCCTGAATTTCTAGAATGGATGGCTACGGTCCGATCAGCCCCTGTTGTAGCGCAAGGGCAATGGCGTGTCCACGGGTCGAAGCCTGAAGTTTTGAAAGAATATTTTGGACATGAAAATTCACTGTCCGTTCACTGATGTGAAGGATGTGGGAAATTTCCCAGCTCGTTTTCCCTTCCTTCATCCAATCCAGAACCTCTCGCTCACGATGTGAGAGATCCGGATTTTGGGTGGAGGAGGGGGAGAGGGTTCGCATCAGTGCGACATGAAGGTGGGGCACAAGATATTCGAGTATCGTGGCGTGACGGGTATGATCCGACATCGATTGGCCCGCGAAGGAGAAGATGCTCCCGACCCCGCTTCGATGGCAAGCGACACCGAGCGTAATCCCTTCCGATAAGCCGAATGTGTCCGCATCTCTAATAAATTTTAACTCGCCTGGGGAGGAGGCTTGTCGATAAGTTTCCGACCAGATCTGGGTCTTAAATCGACCGTAATGAGATTGAAGAATGGGATCTACTTCCGCATAATCCTCTTTCGTGTATAGACTGATCCAGTCGAGGGGGTAGCTAATGTTGATCATTTTCATGAAGCTTTGAAAACGGGTTTCGGCGTCGATTTTTCCAAGGCAAATGATCGTATGTGTAGAGGGAATGAGTGCTTCGACGCGGGAGAGAAGGAATTTAAATTCTTCCTCGCCGTTGACACTTAGCGAGGCATGAATCAACTCTAGAATGGTAACCAGTTCATGTTTAGTTAAATCGGAAGGGATGCGAGTCATCACTATCCACTCCCTTACAGTTTAAACACAAAGCTGGATTGCGGCAGGATAGAAAGGATCTTATGAAGAAATAAAAATGTCTCGCCCGCGGGCAATATACAGAAATAAATGAGAGCAGTCAAGTAATTAATATAATTAGCCATCTGCTCGCCTCGCCTTGAGGAGGGTGCAAGGAGGATCATCTGACCTGCACGGATTGACTCAGCTCTCTTAGCCGATGACCGATACAAGCACTCGCGTGCCGGTCGGATGGGGGGCTTGTTTAAGAGAGAACTTATTTTTTTCGATCACCCCCCTTGTCAGAAACCAGACAATTCCGTCGCGGAGACCTCCTTCGGTCGATCATGCCGATTTCTGAATAAAATTAGAAATCGTATGTGAAATCAGCTCTTTGTGTGGTTGCCATGCCCGGCGCATGAGTTGGCATTCGATTTGCTCTTTAGACGGGCAGGATACAGCGTTGTATTCCGAAAGCAGCGAAGGCGCTCTCTTCCATGATGAAGTGAAGTTTCTCTCATGGAGGCGGGCGTTTTTTTTGTTTGAGGAGGAATCCAGATGAAGCCGCACTATGCAACCGTGGGAGAGATCAAAAAGACGAATACATTATCGGCCCGGGAGGAGACGTCGGCATTCGATATCGCCCTGGCTCTCTTAGAGTCGGGCTTTCACGGAATGCCGATCGTCAATTCGAAAGACCAAGTGGTCGGAAAGGTAAGCGAGATCGATCTGATCAACGCGCTGATGGAGGGGAAAGATCTCAAGGAAACAACGGCAGGCAAGGTCATGAAGATCTGCCCCGTTGTGATCGATGAGGCGACTCCCCTCGAAGAGGTGGCCCATTACATGATGGAGCTTCACCTTTTTCGGATCCCGGTGGTCGATCGAGAGAACCATTTGGTTGGAACGGTGACCCGGCACGATGTCCTGCGAGGATGGATGGGGGCTTTAGGGTTGACACAAGAAGGTTTTTGGGGCTGACGCTGACCGATGAAAGGGGAAGAGATGCCAGAATCATCAAATAAGAAGAACGAGATCACCCGACGGCGGTTTCTCGGCGCCGCCGGACTTTCGGCGCTCGGGGTGCTTCTTTCGGGACTGCCGCCCTTGGCGGGAGGGCTCTTTGCGGGGACGGGCGATACGCCGGAGACGGCCAAGTTGAAAGTCGGATTCATTCCCTTGACCGATTGCGCCTCGGTCGTCATGGCGTATGAGTTAGGACTTTATAAAAAATACGGCCTGGAAGTGATCGTCTCGAAGGAGGCCTCGTGGGCGGGGGTTCGGGACAAGTTGACGATCGGCGAGCTTCAAGCCTCTCATATCCTTTATGGGATGCCGTATGCCTCCACCCTCGGGATCACCGGGGCCGAGGGGCAGAAAAAAGAAATGATCATCCCGATGGCGATCAATCACAACGGCCAGGCGATCACGTTGAGCGCCGATTTAAAGAAAAAAGGGGTGAACACGCTCGCCGATCTGAAGAAGCAGATCGACGCCGATAAGGGAAAGCGGACCTACACCTTCGCGATGACCTTCCCGCCCGGAACCCACGCGATGTGGATGCGCTACTGGCTTGCCGCGGGGGGGATCGACCCGGACAATGATATCAAGCTGATCACCATCCCCCCGCCCCAAATGGTCGCCAACATGCGGATCGGAAACATGGACGGCTTCTGCGTCGGGGAGCCGTGGGGAGCGCGGGCGATCTTCGACGGCATCGGCTGGACCGCCATCACGACACAGCAGCTCTGGAAAAATCATCCCGAGAAGGTGCTGGGGATGACGAAGGAGTTTGCGGAGAAAAATCCGAAGACGGTCCAGGCGCTGCTGATGGCGATCATCGAGGCCTCTCAACACCTCGACAAGATGGAGAACCGTGCCAAGGTTGCGGAGATCATCAGCCGCAAGGAATATGTCAACGCGCCGACCGAGGTCTTCTTGGGGCGGATCCGGGGGAAGATCGACTACGGCGACGGCAAGACGGTCGACGATCCCGACTATATGAAGTTCTACCGCGGCGGGGAGGTCACTTTCCCCTGCAAATCGCACGGCCTCTGGTTTCTGACGCAGCATCGGCGCTGGGGATTTATCGACAAGCCGATCGACTATAAGAAAGTGGTCGATCAGGTCAACCGGACCGATCTCTACCGGGACGCGGCCAAGTCGCTCGGCATCCCGGTTCCGAAGGAAGAGTACAAGAAGGAGACCCTTTTCGACGGGATCGAGTTCGACCCGTCCGACCCGGAGGGATATGTCCAAAAGTTTAAGATTCGGAGGAGTTGAGGATGGAGAAGGTGGAGATGGAGGTGGTGTTCCAAGCGACAGAAGAGGCGATCCGCGGGGCGGAGGAGAAACCGGCGCCGGGTCCGGAGATCACGGCGCCGAAGCGCCGGTTCCGTTTTCCGCGCCTCGATCGGCTGATCCTGCCGCTGCTTGTTTTCGCAATTGTGTTCGGAATTTGGGAGGCAATCAGCCGAACGGTCGCGCCGATGCTTCCCGGGCCGATCAAAACGTTCACGCACAGCTGGGATCTGATCCGCGACCCCTTCTTTGATCGCGGCCCCAACGATATGGGACTCGGCTGGCAGTTGCTCTACAGCTTAGGGCGGGTGGCGGTCGGATTCGGCTTGGCCGCCGCAGTCGGTATCCCGGTCGGGTTCCTCGTCGGCGCGGTGCCGGCGTTTCACCGGGCGGTCAACCCCCTGATCCAGATTTTGAGACCGGTTTCGCCCCTCGCCTGGCTTCCGATCGGACTGGCTACCTTCAAAGCGGCCAACCCGGCCGCCTTTTTCGTCATCTTCATCACCGCCATCTGGCCGATCGTCTTGAACACCGCTTTCGGAGTTCAGAAGATCCCAGCCGATTATATTTCGGTGGCGCGCATTCTGAAGCTCTCCCCCTGGCGGCGGTTCACGAAGATTCTCCTGCCGGCGACCCTTCCCTATACCTTCACCGGCCTTAAGATCTCGGTCGGGATCGCCTGGCTTGTGATTGTGGCGGCGGAAATGCTGACCGGCGGAATCGGGATCGGCTTCTTCGTCTGGGATGAATGGAACAACCTCAGCCTGGAACACATTATCCTGGCGATCTTTGTCATCGGCATCGTCGGCCTGATCTTGGATAACGCCATGGGCTGGCTTGGAAGGAGGTTTGATTATGAAGTGCGATGAAGCAACCGGTCAGGATTTGATTAAACGAATCGAGACGAATTATCTGGAGATCAGCCGGATCGGCAAGACCTTCGAGGGGGCCAATGGCGTTTATCCCGCGGTCCAGGGGATCGACCTCAAGATCCGCAAGGGGGAGTTCGTCACCCTGATCGGCCACTCCGGCTGCGGAAAGAGCACCCTCTTGTCGATGGTGGCCGGCCTGATTACACCGAGCGAAGGGGTCATTGTCCTGGAGGGGAAGGAGATCGACGGGCCGGGACCCGATCGGGGGGTGGTTTTCCAGAGCCATGCCTTGCTTCCGTGGCTGACTTGCGCCGAGAACATTGCGCTCGCCGTCGAAGCGGTTTTTCCTCAAATGAGCCGTAAAGAGCAGAAGGACCGGGTCGGCCATTTCCTTGACATGGTCGGTCTGACCGAGGCGGCGCAGAAGCGGCCGGCCGAGCTCTCGGGCGGAATGCGACAACGGGTCGGGATCGCCCGGGCCCTCGCCATCCGGCCGAAAGTGCTCCTCCTTGACGAGCCGTTCGGCGCGCTCGACGCGCTGACCCGCGGGCATCTTCAAGACGAGCTGCTCCGGATCTGGGAAAAATTCGGAACGACCGTCTTGATGGTGACGCACGACGTCGACGAGGCGCTGTTGCTCTCCGACCGGGTCGTGATGATGACCCGGGGGCCCGCCGCGACGATCGGACGGATCGTGCCGATTCCTTTCCGCCGTCCCCGGTCGCGGATGGAGCTGGTCCGCCAGTCGGGCTATCAGCATTGGAAGGGAGAGATCCTTGAGTTTCTCTACGGCGAAGGGGACGCCAAGCGACGATCGGACGGAGGCGATTCTCATCAGATCGATGCATCGGCGGAAGGCGCTGCGCTCGTTTCAACGACGGATAAATAAACGATACGAAAAAACAATCAAAGAAAGGGGGGATGTAATGAAAAAGGAGAAACATTTCCATCTGCAAAACCCTCACAATCATGACCCGTCTCCGGCCGGACCTGAGGAGGTGCTCGACCGCGCCGTCGAGGGGGCCGTCGTCCGGGCGGTGCTCCGCCACACGCCGCTCAGCCGCCGGCGGTTCATCGGCATGCTCGGCCAGGGGACGATCGCCGCGCTGATCGCGCAATTTCTCCCGCTGGCGGCGGTGAAGGCGGCCGCCCAGGAGAAGAGCGGTCCCTTGGAGAAGACCGCGCTGAAAATCGGCTTTGTGCCGATCACCTGCGCCACCCCGATTATCATGGCCGGGCCGATGGGTTTCTACAAACGTTACGGCCTCGATGTCGCGCTGATCAAAACCGCCGGCTGGGCCGTCATGCGGGACAAAGCGATCGCCAAGGAGTACGAGGCGGAGCATATGTTGACCCCGATGCCGCTGGCGATCACTTTGGGGGCCGGCTCCCCCGCCGTTCCGTTCGTCATGCCGGCGGTGGAGAACATCAACGGCCAGGCAATTACCCTTCACATCAAACATAAAGATAAAAGAGACCCAAAGCAGTGGAAAGGATTTAAGTTCGCCGTTCCGTTCGACTACTCGATGCACAACTTCCTCCTCCGCTACTATCTCGCGGAGCATGGCCTTGACCCCGACAAAGATGTGGAGATCCGGGTGCTGCCGCCGCCGGAGATGGTCGCCAACCTACGGATCGAAAATCTCGACGGTTACCTCTCTCCCGACCCGTTCAACCAGCGGGCTGTTTTCGACAAGGTCGGATTTATTCATCTGCTGACCAAGGAGATCTGGGACGGGCACCCCTGCTGCGCCTTTGCGGCGAGCCGGGAGTTTGTGACCGCCAACCCGAACACCTTCGGCGCGCTGCTGAAAGCGATCGTCGATGCCACCCACTTTTCGTCGAAGCATGAAAATCGCAAAGAGATCGCCGCCGCCATCGCGCCGAAGGCGTATCTCAATCAGCCGCTGCCGGTGGTGGAGCAGGTGTTGACCGGGAAGTATGAGGACGGCCTCGGCAAGGAGCATCATGTTCCCGGCCGGATCGACTTTAATCCCTTCCCCTGGCATTCGATGGGGGTCTGGATTCTGACCCAGATGAAGCGGTGGGGGTATATCAAAGGAGACGTCGATTACAAAGCGGTGGCGGAGCGGGTCTATCTCGCCTCGGAGTGCGGCGAGAAGATGAAAGAGATCGGTTACCCCCCGCCGGGCAGCACCTACCAGAACCACACGATCATGAACAAGGTCTTCGATCCCCACAAACCGGAAGAGTATATCAAGAGCTTTAGCATTAAGAGAACATAGGGCGCGGGGCAAGGCGCACCGGGTGTGACTATCTGGGATCAACCGGCTTCTTCCAGCGCAGGCCCCACATAAAATGGAGATAAAAATGACAAAAGTCGAAGCCGCTGAGGCGATCGTCTTGGCAAAAAGCGACAAAAAACTAACCTGGGAGCAAATCGCCGCGGAGGTCGGCATGTCTCCCGTCTGGACCACGTCGGCCTGTTTGGGGCAGAACAGCATGCCGAAGGAGTATGCCGACAAGCTCTGCAAATTCCTGAACCTCGGTCCCGAAGTCTCCGCCGCGCTGCAGGCGTTTCCTTACAAGGGCTCGGAGACGGTGGTGCCGACCGACCCGCTCATCTACCGCCTTTACGAAATCGTTCAGGTCTACGGACCGACGCTGAAGGAGCTGATCCATGAAAAGTTCGGCGATGGGATCATGAGCGCCATCGATTTTACCATGCACGTTGAAAAGGTGCCGGACCCGAAGGGGGACCGCGTCAAGCTGACGATGAACGGAAAGTTCCTTCCCTACAAGATGTGGTAAGGAAGAAACCACACCGAGGACCGTTTCACTCACAATCGGATTCAGACGAGGGGTCTGATTGATCCAGTGGAGTGGTCTGTCATGAAGCGGAGCATCGTCGTCCGCGGTTCTAATAATGCAGAGAAGGTTAACGAGAAACGAACAAACACAGGGGGGAACGGGATACATGAAGTCAACTCGGAGGGGCGCTGCGCTCTTTTTATCTGTTTATTTTTTGTTATCAAATCTGGTTTATGCCGAAGAGGTGATGGAACTGCCTCCAATCAAAACCGCCGCCAAACAGATCACTATCGGCGGCCAAGGACGCATCCGGTATCAATCATTTCCCGCGCCTCCGAGGGAAGAGCTCGACTTTTTCACCAACTACCGCTTCCGGCTCAATGTCGATGTCGCCCTGACGGATGGGGTCTCTTTCTTCATCCAGCCGCAAAAGGTCGGCGTTTTCGGGAATGGGGAAACGGGGGCCGGCACCGATGTGTCTCTCTCATCGGTGAACACGACCACCAATACCGCCACCGGGAACATGACACTCCACCAGGGTTATCTCGACTTTAAGGAGATCGGGGGGATGCCGCTTAATCTCCGACTCGGCCGATTTGAATATATCGTCGGCGGGCACCGGTTGATTGGGAACTTCGACTGGAGCCAGCGGGGCCGCTCCTTTGACGGAGGCCTTTTAAGCTATGCCATTCCGACCGCCGGGACCCTCTCCCTTTTTACCTTCCGGCTGACCGGCGAGACGGAGGCCGGCCCTTTACCGGCGGGAGATCGGGACCTCGACACCGATCTGCTGGGGGCTCACTTCAATACCGCCTTGATTCCGATGAGCCAGACCGAATTGACCTTTGTCAACGATCGGAAGCTGGCCGGGCTTCCCGACTCGAAGCGCTTTACCGCCGGAATCAAGATCGAGCAGACACCGAATCTCCCGCCGCTGGCGTTCGTCTCCCCACTCACCGGACCGATCTGGCGGGCGGAATATTACAAGCAGTGGGGGGACCGGACCGAGACACAGGAGATCGACGCCTTTCTGTATGCCCTCCGGCTCGGATACCGATTCGATCTTCCCCTCAAGCCGATGGTGATGGCCGGTTATGAAGTTCTCTCCGGAGACGACAGTCTGACCGACGACGATTATGGGGTCTTTGACACGCTGTATGCGACCAATCACATCTACTACGGCTACATGGATTATTTCCTCGCCATTCCGGCCGACACGCAGGGCCGCGGATTAAAAGACGCCTTTGTCCGGCTCCACCTGAGCCCTTTGGAAAAAGGAGGTCTTGCGATCGATCTTCACCAATTCTCCTTGGAAGAGGATTTTGCAGGCGAGGACGCGTTGGGAACGGAGATCGATCTCACCTTCTTCGCCCAGGTGAACAAGGTCACCTCCATCCTGGTCGGCGTTTCCAAGTTCCTCGCGGATGAAGGGATGGAACTGCTTGGCCGGATCGCGGAAGGTGAAGATCCGACCTTTGCCTTTGCCATGGTCAATGTCCTTTTTTGAGGTCGGAAGAACCGTTCCGGAAGCTGTTTTAACAAGGGATTAACGTCGTTGTGATTTTTCTGTAATCAGAGACGGCTTTAATCATTGACTCTGAAGCGAGGAGAAGCAATGCAGATGACGGCTGTTTCTACAACCTGGGTCCACTTCATGCCGATGGTGGAGGTTCCGATCGGCTTCACGCCCGGCGAAACAAACCGGCTCGATCGATATCTGATTCGCGAGGTGCACTCGGTTCGGGGAGAGGCCCCGGCCGTTCTGCGGCGTGGAACCGGCATGGCCCGGGTTGAGAGTGAATCGCCGATTCAGTTCTCCGGCGGTTATAGAGAGCCTTCGGAGGGCTTTCCCCTCCGCGGCATCGTTCAACACCTGCACTATACCAGCCGAAACGAGCAGACGGAGCTCAAAACGATCTCACGACCCGAGTTGGCTGCCTCCGCAGAGACCCTGGCCGTCTTGATTCCGATTGGCAAGTCGGACGGCTGGTGGGCGATGAGCCAGGATGAGCGGCAGATCCTTTTTAAGAGGACCGATCGGCATGAGGGACATCATGGGATCGGGCGGCGGTATGCAGACCGAATTTTTCGAAGGCTCTATCATACCCGGTATGTCGATCCGTCGGCGCCCTATGATTTTCTCACCTATTTCGAGTTTCATGAATCGGATGCTCCCGAGTTCAGAAAGATGCTGACGGAGTTGCGGGATGTAAAGAAGAGTCCGGAATGGCTCTATGTCGATTTCGAATATGAAGTCTGGATGACCAAACTTTCGTTATCCACAGATCCGGTCTAAATGAGGAGGGAAGAAGATGTCGTCTACCATGACAACGGTCCCGGTCCATTCAAATGTTCGGCTTTTCTTTCAATTGAGAAAGATGATCACCAATCACATCGACCTTCTCAATGCCTCATCAAGACTGGGGGTCACCCCCTCCACCCTCCGAAAAATCCTGGCAGGGGCCCCGATTTCACGATTCATTCAGAGGAAAATCGGCCGGGTCCTCGATGGGAGAGGGAGCGCGTTGCCGGGGAGTCCAAGGCGATCGAGGGTCGAACGGCTCCTGGAGGTCTACCATCTCTACCAGGAACATGGGACGCTTCAGCGGGTGGCGGACGAGATCGGCCTCAGCCGCGAGCGGGTGCGGCAGCTCTTGGTCAAAGGATCGGAGTGCGGGCTCTTCGAGTATAAGCCTTCGTGGGAGGTGGGACTCCCGCGGGAGAAGATCCTCGAAGATTACCGCCGGGTTCTGACTCTCAAGGGGGTCGCGCAGGTGAACCAGATGTCGCTCTGCCGCCTTCATCGGCTTCTGAAGGTGCATGGGATTACCGAACCCGAGCTGGAGGAGATCTGGTTTAAAGAAAAGAAGGCGATTTGTATTGAACGATATCATAAAGTGGTTCTGGAAATGGGGCATCATCCGACCACCACCGAGATGCAGCGGATCTCATCGAACCGGTATCTCACGACGCAAATCCGGCGCCTCTGGGGAGCGATCGAGTCCTTTCGGAAAGAGCAAGGAATCCCCCCTCCGCCGAAACGTCTGTTTCACTTGAAGGTGCTCACGCATTCGTAAGTGGGCGGGGATGGGAGAGGATCGGCCTGCCGCTACCGGGCCGAAGAGGGGACCGGCTTCCCCGCCGATTTGTGCCGGGCGACCGTTTGATAGGCTTCGATAAGGAGAAGGAGGGTGATCGCAATCAAGATCAGCGCCACGATCGGAATGGCGTCGAGCTGAAATTGTCCCGCCGTCCACCCCTGGAGCCAAGGGGCGACGAATAACCCGAGAGACCAGAGGGTCATCGTGAGAACAAAAAGCATCGGGAGGAGGGCATAAAGGGGGTTTTTCCCGCTCTTGATCAGCCAGACCGAAATCCCCAAGAGGCTGAGGGCGGCCAAGAGCTGGTTGCTCGCCCCGAAGATCGGCCAGAACTTTAAATAGGCCGCTTCCTGCGTCGTCATCAAAAAGAAAAGGGGAAGGGCGAGGGTCGCCAGCGTCGCGCCGATCCGGCCGGCCGAACCTTCCCATCCGGTCAATTCCTGTAGGATATACCGTCCCAGCCGCGTCGCCACATCCAAGGTGTCATACACAAAGGTCGCGAAGGCGAGCAGACCGAAGCTCATGGCGACCTTGATCGGAATCCCGAGAAGAGCGGCAAATCGAGCCAGGCCCCCCGCGTAAATCTCTGTCGGTCCTTTCGCAAGCTGCGGGTCGCCCGCCGGAAACATCATCACGGTCGCCAGTGCGATCACGGCGACCAGTCCCTCCAACAGCATCCCGCCATACCCCACCGGTCCGGCATCTTCTTCTTTCGCCAGCTGCTTTGATGTCGTCCCGCTGCAGACCAAACCGTGAAAGCCGGAGCAGGCGCCGCACGCGACCGTAATGAACAGGATCGGGAAGAGCGGCGCCCCTTTGGCATTATGAAAGCCGATGAAAGCCGGATATTCCGCGGTGTAGCCCCCGAAGAAAAGTCCGATCATACCGACCGCTAAGGCGGCATAGAGGAAGTAGCCGCCGAGATACCCTCGCGGCTGGAGAAGGACCCAGAGGGGAAGGATCGAAGCGAAGAAGCAGTAGACGAGGATAATGATATCCCACCCCTTGGCGGGGTTTGGAAAAATCGACGCCGGAAGAGAGAGGGGAATTGCCTGGCCTCCCCAGATGATCAGGAGGAGCAGCGGCAGCGCCACCGCGGTCGCCCGCCCCAGCGGCCACTGCCACCGGGTGAGGGCCAGCCCCAAGAAGATCGAAAGGAGAAGATATAAAAAAGACGAGCTGGCGACGCCGGCCCCATACTCGGCGGAGACAAATGTCGAGGCGGTCAGATCGGTGAAGGCGACGATGACATAAACCAAAGAGAGCCAGATGAAGAGGAGGAAGAGAAGATAGGCCCGCTGGCTCATATTTTCTTTGACGACCTCTGCGATGGAGCGGGCCTTATGGCGCAGGGAGGCGGTGAGGTTGGCGAAGTCGTGCATCGCCCCGATGAAGATATTGCCGAAGATAATCCAGAGAAGCGCCGGGAGCCAGCCGAACCAGAGGCCGGCCAGAATCGGTCCGACGATCGGACCGGCGGCGGCGATCGAAGAGAAATGTTGGGCGAGAAGGATGGGGAGGCGCGTTGGAACGTAATCGACCCCGTCATTGACGATACTGGCGGGGGTCGGCTGTCGGTTGTCGAGCTTAAATTCCTGTCTGAGGAAGCGGCCGTACAATCGGTAAGCGATCGAAAATAAAGCGATGACGATTAGAGCAATGGTCAGAATACTCATCGGCGCCATTATATCGGAGGCCCCGGGGCTTGTCAAAAAAAAGCCTTACGAGGCGACGTGTTGACGCCGAAAGCCGTCCGGGGATCATTTGACGCTCTTTCCTTTTTTTGTTATATAAGGAACGCCTCACGTCACTTTCATTTATGGAGAGAAGATGTCATTCGTACCGGTTGCAAAAGCCAGTGAAATTCCGCCGGGATCGGCTATACTGTTAGAGATCAACAATCTCGAGATCGCCCTTTTTCGATTGGGCGATGAGTTTTACGCCACCTCAAACCTCTGCATCCATCAGGGGGGGCCGCTCGCGGAGGGGAGGATTGACGGGGAGCAGGTGATCTGTCCCTGGCATCACTGGCGTTTTAATATTAAGGATGGCACTTCCCCCCTCAGCCCAAAGCTGAAATTGAGGACCTTTCCGGTCAAGAGGGAAGAAGATCAAATTCTGATTGACCTTCCCTAAAACTGCTAGAAAAGGATTGTGCATGAAGAAACGGTTCCGATTTGATCGCCTTCGGTTCATCCCCATCGGGATTCGCGGAGGGGGCCTTCTCCTACTGATCGCCTTCCTTCTTGGGGGGTGCTCTTCGTTTCGGGGGCGTTCTTCCGTGCCGGGGGTCAGTCCCGAGGCGGCCCGGCAGGTGTATGACATCCGCCTGGCGACGGAGAAGTACCGGGATATCGAGAAGGCGCAGGCCGACGGCTATTTCCGATTTACCGGGTATATCCCAAACATGGGTTATCAGTTTGCGAACCCGAAGCTCTTTTCCGGATTTGATCTGAAGCGTCCCCCGATTCTCACCTATGATGAACGGGATGGGCGTTATGAATTAACCGGCGTGGTCTTTATCGCCCCAATCAATAAAAGCCCCGGGAGCGTTCTTCCTTTCAAAGAGGCTGAATTCATGAAACACCCGATGATGTGCCACTACCAGGACGGGACCAACCTGAATCTAGATAAAGAGGAGCAATGTCCTCAGGAGCATCCCCTGACCCAGTCGGCGCTTGTTTTCTGGCATCCTGAGCTCTGGATGATGTCGGCCTGGGTCTGGTACCCCAACCCGAACGGCCTCTTCTCCCTCTACAATCCGCTGCTGAATTTCGCAAGATAATAAAAGGGCGAACACAAGGTTCGCCCCTGCCGATTCCTGGCCCTCGTTTTTCAGGGTGTGAGGACCACCTTCCCGAAAAGATCCCGCGACTGCATCTTCTCCTGCGCTTCTCTTGCCTTGGAGAGGGGATAAACCGAATCGACAATCGGTTTCAGTTTTCGCTCGCCGACGAGGCGGGCGACCGTCTCCATCTCGGCCCGGGTTCCGGTCCGCGCCCCTAAAATCGAGAGATCTTTCCAGAAGACGTGGCGAAGATCGAGCTCGGTCGTCGGTCCGGTCGTCGCGCCGCAGGTGACGAGAGTCCCGTTCTTTGCAAGGGAGACGATGCTTTTCCCGAAGGTGGCGGGGCCGACATGCTCGAAGACGACATCGACGCCGCGCCCTTTTGTCATCTTGAACACTTCCCTCGAGAAGTCGCGCTCCGCATAGTTGATCAATAGATCGGCCCCCAGCTGGCGGGCCTGGTCGAGCTTCTTCTGGGTGCTGGCCGTCGCAATCACCCGCGCCCCGGCGAGCTTGCCGATCTGAACGGCGGCGCTCCCGACCCCGCTTCCCCCCGCGAGAACCAAGAGATCCTGTCCCGGTTTTAAGGCGGCGCGGGTGATCAACATGTGCCAGGCGGTGACAAAGGTGATCGGAAAGGCGGCGGCCGCTTCAAAAGAAATCCCATCGGGAATGGGGATGAGATTTGCCGCCGGCGCTTTCGTAAGCTCGGCGTAGCCGCCGTCGGTTCCCGCTCCGAAGATTCGGTATTGATCGCAAAGATTGTCCCGTCCCGAGAGGCAGTAAGCGCAGCGAAAGCAGGAGAGGCCCGGCGCGATGACCACCCGCTGCCCGACGGAGATTCCCTCCACCCCGGGGCCGACCTCCGCCACGATCCCGGCGACATCGGAGCCGGGGATATGCGGAAGCTGGATCTTATACGCCGGAACGCCTTGGCGGATCCAGAGATCGAGATAATTCAAGGCGCAGGCCTTGACCTGCACGACCACCTCTCCCGGTCCCGCCTTCGGTGTGGGGACCTCTTCATAAACCAGGGTGTCGATCTCTCCGAACCGGTGGAAACGGACGGCTTTCATCTGGCGGGTCTCCTTTTATGGATTAGCCCGTCATTCCCGCGAAAGCGGGAATCCAGAAGTGGTCAGTTTAAATGCGCTGGATTCCCGATTAAACATTCGGGAATGACGAATTAAGAGTTTTTAAACCTTATCGATCAAAACGGTTCCATCGGATTTTTCCCTTCGGCCAACAAACGAAGGCGCTCCTGGTGTCGGGCGATGAGATCCCAATTCGGCTCCGGCGCCATTTCATAACCGACGGCGAGAACCTGGAGCGAATGGAGTGTCCGATAGACCTTCAACGACTCGGCCGGCCATTCGACTTTCTCATAACCCGACAGAAACGGAGCGCGATCTTGCGGGTAGAAGAAAAACGCTTCTTCCAGATGAAGCAGATCGGCCGCCGCGTCCCCCCACCAGGCCCATTCAAGATCGAAGACCCCTGAGATCCGCGGCGCGCCGGAGTCGCTCTCCATAAAGAGAAGATTATCATAATGGAAGTCGCCGTGGAGGAAGACCGGCTCGATCTGCTCAGGGAGCGCTTGCAGCCCCTCGGTAAAGTGGCGCGTGAGCGCTTCTTTCCAGGTGGGGGGACCGCCGAGGTCTTTCTCGCAACGGGAAAGCTCCCGGGCGAATCGCCCCCGCAAGTAGTCATGCCAGGAAGCCTCTTTCGGAAAGACGCGCGGGTCATCAAGCCGATTGCCGAAGAAGGGGACCCGAATTCGATGGAATCGCCGCAGCAGCCGGCCGATCTCTTCCAAGAGAGCATTCCGTTTCGGTTTCGGAAGCGATTCGATCGCTTCGCCGACGCCGCGCCCTTCCAGAAAAGGGATCAGCGCGTAGTCGAACGGCAGCAATTCTTTGGAACAGTCGGGGAGATAATCGAGGGCGAGCGGGAGGTCGGGGGCGACCTGGTGGAGCCAGCGATAATTCTTCGCCTCCCGGCCGATCTTGTCGAGCTCCCGATCGTGGACATTGATCCGGCAGACCCATCGCCGGCCGTTATCCATCAAAAAAAGAGAACTCTCATTCACCGCGCCCCCCATTGGCTCCGAGACCCAAACCGGACGGCCGATCCGGTGCCGGCGGCAGATCTCCTGCGCCAGCGGAAGATCGATCCGGGGGGGCGCTTGGGGCGGGGTCATTTTGCCTCGTTGGGAAGATCGGCCATGTCAAGCGACTTCCCGTGGAGATTCGGGTCGGCGTCGGCCGTCATGGCAAGGAAGAGAAGGGCCTTTGCGACCCGGGCCGGATCCTGAACCCGGGTCGGATCTTCCTTCGGGTAGGCGGCGGCGCGCATCTTCGTCCGCGTGCCGCCGGGATTCAGCGTCACGACGCGGAGATTGAATGGAGCGACCTCCTCGGCGAGCGTCTGCATCATCCCTTCGAGCGCGAACTTCGAAACGGAATAAGCCCCCCAGGTGGCCCGCCCGATTCTTCCGACGCTGGAGGTGACCGAGAGGATCGTTCCGGCCCGGCGCGGAATCATCGTCCGGACGACCGCCTGCGTGACATAGAAGGTGCCATTGACGTTGACCCGAATCACCTCTTCCCAAGCCTCGGGGGGATAGGTGGCGATCGGCTCCGAGGGGCCGAGGACCGAGGCGTTGTTGATCAGGAAATCGATCGCCCTCCAATCGGAAACGGTCTGGGCCACCATCCGCTGGACATCCCTGCGAACCGAAATATCGAGCCGGAAGGGCCGGACCAGGCCGCCGGCCTCTTCGATCACCTTCGCTGTTCCGAAGAGCTCCCCCTCGCTTCGAGCGCAGATCGCGATCTTGCACCCTTCGGCGGCGAATCGCTCCGCCGCCGCCCGTCCGATGCCGCGGCCTCCCCCGGTGATCAGGACGACCTTGTCTTTCAATTGCATATTGAACCTCCGGAAATTAGGATAATGGAAACGACCGATCAATATCAATGGCAAACCCGGATCGGTCGCTCTGTTCATTGATTTGAACGCCGTTGCTGTGGTAGATTGCCCCAACGATTTATTTTTTCGTATAGAGAATGAATTTTCAAAGGAAAGGAATTTCGATGGCGCAGATGAGTCCCGAAGAGATCATTGAGCAGCAACGGCAAGATTGGAGCCGGGTTGCCCCGGCGTGGGAGAAGTGGGATGCGCTGCTTCACCGAAACCTCTCCTTTCTCAATTACCGGCTTGTCGGCGATGCCCGGATTCGGCCGGGGCAGCGGGTGTTGGATCTCGGCTCCGGGACCGGCTATCCGGCGATTGTCGCCGCCGATGCGGTCGGGAACGAAGGAGAGGTGCTCGGTCTCGATCTTTCCGAGGAGATGCTCGACCGGGCCAAGCGCAAGGCATACGGCTTGGGACTCTTTCAGCTCGACTTCCGCGTTGCGGATATCACGCAGCTACCGGAGGAAGATCACTCCTTCGACGCGGTCATCAGTCGATTCTGCCTGATGTTCCTTCCCGACGTTCCGAAGGCGGTCGGCGAAATCGCGCGGGTGATTAAGCCGGGAGGTTATTTTGCGGCGGCGGTCTGGTCGGGACCGGACCAAAACCCCTTCGTCAAAATTCCGGTTGATGTTCTCAGGCGGTTTATCGATATTCCGACCCCTTCTCCCGATCAGCCGGGGATTTTCCGGTTGGCGAAACCGGGAGATCTCTCGGGGATGGCCGAGAAGGCGGGACTTCGTAAATTGACAGACGAAGAGATTCAAGCAGAATCGTTTTACGATTCGCCGGAGACCTATTGGACCAACCTCATCGATATGGCCGCCCCGCTGCAACCGCTTTTCGCCAAACTCTCAGCAAAGGATCGGGGAGAGGCGGAGCGACAGATCAAAGAAGCGGTGGAGCCGTATCGAAGGGGAGAAGAAATCTCCCTGCCGATGGCGATCCGGGTTGTCGTTGCGCGCAAGCCGTCTTAATCTTGCCGATGGAAAGAGATCACGCCGAAATGAAAACGCCGCTCCGATTCAGCGACAGCCGAGAGATCGATCCGAAAGAGGTCTTGGCGCTCTACCGTTATGCCGATTGGTCCAAAGATCGGACGCTGGAGGAGACGCAACAGGTTCTCTCACAGTCGAGTCTGGTCTTTTCCCTCTGGGAGGGGCCGCGCCTGGTCGCCTTTGGGCGGGTGTTGACCGATTTCATTTTTCGCGCGGCGGTTTATGACGTCATCGTCCACCCCGATGTGCAGAAACAGGGGATCGGGCGCGCGCTGATCTATAAAATCCTGACCCATCCTTCTTTAAAGAAGGTTCCGGTCTTTTATCTGCTGACCAGGGACAAGCGTCCCTTCTATGAAAAACTCGGCTTTGTGACGACGGAAGAGGAAGGATACAGCTCGATGATCTTTGTTCGAAAGGAGACGAAGCAATGACGTCCGCGCTCCGATCCCCCCGTGCGCGGCTCGGCGGCTATCTCCTCCTCCCCCGGCTGATCGACAAGGTCCGGCTGCACGCGCAGGGGACTCTTCCGCCGGAGTATGTCGGCAATCTTCTCAAGCCGACGGGATCGACCCTCGACAGCCGATTTCTCTCGTTCACCGGGCTTGATGCGGAGAAATTAAGAGAGGCGATTCTAACGGCAAAGAATGACGACGCGGTTCTCTCCTGGGTCGAACGACACGCCATTTCCCACAACCTTTCGGAAAAGGAGGCCTGGGCCGACGAGATTGCGACCTACCGCCCCACGCCGGAGATGGCGGAACATCGTAAGAAGATTTATCCGGAGCTGGCGGGCAAGGTCGATCTGGCCTCGATCAGCGTTCTCGACATGATCGATCTGGATGAGGGGCGGATTCCGACGAGATGAAACCGGTCTCGCAGCGCACCGCTTCGCTTCTATTGATGCTCGCCGCCTTTCTTTGGGGCGGGTCGGTGATCGCTCAAAAATGGGGGGTGACCCACTTCCCGCCGCTTCGTCTCGCCCTCCTGCGCGGGGCCGGGGCGACCCTTTGCCTCCTGCCGTTCTGGTGGGGGTCCAATGATCGGCGGCGGCCCTTCAAACGCGGGGAGCTTCCGCTTCTCTTCTTGCTTGCCTTCCTATCGATGATCGGAAATCAACTTGCCAATTATTATGGTCTTCGGACGATCACCGCTTCGGAGGCCGGAATCATCATGGGATCGACGCCGGTCTTGACCGTCCTCCTCTCCTCGCTCTTCTTTCGAGAACCGCTGACCCGGCGGCGGACGGTCGGATGCCTTCTTTCTTTCATCGGGGTAATGTTAGTCGTGGCGCGGGTTCCTCAAGGGGCGGTCGTCGCTTCCTGGAAAGGGGATCTTCTCGTCTGTCTCGGCGTTTTCTCCTGGGTTTTGTACACCCTCTTTGCGCGATCCATTCTGAAGGAGCACTCTTCGCTCGCCCTCACGATGGCGACCTTTTCCATCGGCACGGTGCTGGTCGTTCCCCTGGCGATCTGGGAGGCGGCGCCGCTGCAATCGGTTCCGCCGTCGGCCTGGGGGGCGCTGACCTATCTGATCCTCTTTGCTTCCGTCATTGCCTTCTTTGCCTGGAACATCGGTCTTCAGGCGGTCGGCCCGACGCGGGCGTCTATCTTCAGCAACCTGATCCCGGTGACGGCGCTGGTATTGGGCGTGGTTCTCCTTTCGGAAACGATCTCGATCAAACAATTGGCGGGGATGGGGTTGATTTTGGTCAGCGTCTGGATGGTGAATCGGCGGGAAGGGAAGGGTTAGAAAAGAATCTGCGCCAGCTTCTCCCGATATTTTTCCGCCAGGGGAGAACGCAGACCGATCACCTCGAAGAGTTGGAGCATCGCCTTGCGGGCGGCATCGTCTTTGAAACGGCGATCTTTCCGGACGATTGTAAGGTAGGCTTCCAGCGCCTCTTCATATTTCCCGTCGGCGGCAAGCCGATGGGCCAGATCAAACGAATGTTGCAGATTCTCCGGCTCGCGCGCCGCACGGTCTTGCAACTCGGCCAGCGACGGGCCGCTCTTTTGGGAAAGGGCGAGATCGAGCCGAATCTGAAGGCGGCGGGTCTCCTCATGAAATTGAAGCGCGGCGGGAAGATGATTGAAGAACAGGCGGGCTTCCTCAACCCGTCCGAGCGCCAGGAGGAGCCGGAGCTTTCCGAGCAGGGAAGCCGCATGTTGCGGCTCTTGCTTGAGCGCTTCTTCGTAGAGACCGAGCGCTTCGAGCGGCTGTTTTTCTTCCATGGGGCGCGCTTTCTGCGCGATGAGGTCGGCCTCGGAGGGGACGAGGTTATCGACGAACTCCCGAATCTGCCTCTCTGGAAGAACACCGACGAATTCGTCGATCAGGTGACCGTCGACGAAGGCTTTCACGGCAGGGATTCCCTGAATGCGATACCGCCCCGCGAGGCTCGGATTTTCGTCGGTGTTCACCTTGACCAGTTGGACCTTTCCCTGAAAGGCGTCCACCACCCGCTCCAGAATCGGGGCGAGCATCCGGCAGGGGCCGCACCACTCCGCCCAGAAATCGACCAGCACCGGCGTTGTCTTCGATGCGGCGATCACCTTCTCTTCGAAATCGGCTTCAGTCGCTTCTTTGATCCAGGCAGAATCCATCGGAACAATCCTCTCGCTACTCATTTTAGCACAGGGATCAAACATGCGGGAAAGGCGGCCTTCAGGGGGCTTTCTATCGGAGGGGGTCAGCGCGACGGATCCACCCCATGATGTCGGTTGCGACCTCTTCTACGGCGCGCCCCGTCACATCGATGATTCCCCACTGCGGATTCTGGCGGTAGAGCTCGCGGCAGTAGTTGAGCTCCTGGATGATCGGCTCCATGTCGGCATACCCGGCGACCCGCCGGTTCAGCTTCATCAGCCGCGCCTCGCGGATTTCCATGAGGCGTTGGGGGTCGATGATCAGGGCGACGACCTTCGCCGGATCGACCCGCTGCAGCTCTTTCGGTAGGGGAATATTCAAGATGATTGGGATATTCGCCACCTTGTAGCCGAACTGCGCCAAGTAGATGGAGAGAGGGGTCTTCGCCGTTCGGGAGGGGCCGACCAGAACGATATCGGCTTGAACGACCCCCTGAATGCTCTGGCCGTCGTCGTGCTTCACTGTAAACTGCACCGCTTCGACGCGGCTGAAATAGTCGGTATCGATCCGGTGAAGGCGTCCCGGCTCGGAGCGGGGCCGGCTATTGAGAAAGTGGCTCATCGCCGTCAACAGCGGCCCCAGCAGATCGACCGCGAGCAGCCCCGATTGGAGCGCCTCTTCGCGCATCTTGAGCCGAAGCGACTCGGAGACGAAGGTGAAAATAATCAGCCCCTGGCGCGACTTTGCTTCCTGGAGCACCTCTTGAATTTGGGCTTCTGAGCGGATATAGTGCCGGCGGGCCAAGATGGTCTTATCTTGAGAGAACTGAGAGAGCGCCGCCTGGCAGATTTTTTCCGCAGTCTCTCCCGTGGCGTCGGAGACGACGAAGATGGGACGAACCTCGGCGGGACGTTCGGGCATGGCGACATGATAACCGATTTTTTAGGAAAAACCAAACACCAAAACCGAAAGGGCACAAAAGATTAGAATGAGACGGAAAGAACATTAAAAAAATAGTGGTTTTTATCTTCTGACACAGACATCGTGTCTGATGGTTATTTTATGTCTTTCGTTGATCTTTAGAGCCGATTTTGTTAAGCTGGCACAAATACATACAATCTTATTTTTGGGCCGGACAAAGGTGTCCTGAAGCAGATGCTTTTTGAAAACGACACCTCAATCTTGGATGGGTCTCTTGCATACATGTGAAGAAAGGATTTAATTTGATGACGCAGCAGCTACAAATTCCTCAACGGATCAATCGGTTGGAAGAGCTTGCTTACAATCTTTGGTGGAGCTGGCACCCGGAGGCGCGCTCCCTCTTTGAGGCCCTCGATCGCCCCCTCTGGAAGCAGACCAATCACAATCCGGTGAAGGTATTACAAGGACTGGCGCAGGAGCGATTCAAGGAAGTGGCGGAAGACCCGACCTTCCTCCGTCGTTATGATGCGGTGCTCAAGGCGCTCGACACCGATCTCGGTTCTCGCCCGACCTGGTTTGGCGAGAGATTCCCGGATCTTTCTTCCGCGTCGATCGCCTACTTCTCGGCGGAGTTTGGACTGCATAACTCGCTGCCGATCTACTCCGGCGGGTTAGGCCTCTTGGCCGGAGACCACTGTAAAGAGGCGGGGGATCTCGGGATCCCTCTCATCGGCGTCGGCTTTCTTTATCCGCAAGGTTATTTCCATCAGAAGATCCAGGCGGACGGATGGCAGGAGCCGATCTACCGACCGCTCGACCTCAACACCGTGGCGATTCGACCCGCCCAGTTCCCCTCCGGTCAGGTGCTCGTGGAGGTTCCTGTCGGACCGAGGAGCATCTATATCAAAGTCTGGGAGGTTCAGGTCGGCCGGGTCCGGCTCTATTTGATGGATACCGATGTTCCGGAAAATGCTCCCTGGGATCGAGAGCTTTCCGCCCGTCTTTACGGTGGGGATCAAGAGCTGCGGATTCGCCAAGAAATCGTCCTCGGAATCGGGGGGGTTCGCCTCCTGCGCGCCCTCGGCATCCGTCCCACCGTCTGGCACTGCAACGAAGGACATACCTCGTTCCAGATGCTGGAGCGAATCCGCGAAGGGGTGGCGGCCGGGAAGCGCTTTGACGAGGCGGCAGAGACGGTCCGAAAGAGCAGCATCTTTACCACCCATACGCCGGTTCCGGCCGGGCATGATGCTTTTCCCGCCGCGCTGATCGAAAAATATTTTTCAAATTATTGGCCGATGTTGGGACTCGATCAGGCCCGTTTTTGGGAGCTGGGCCGCCATCCGGAACCGTGGGGCGAGGCGTTCAACATGACCGTTCTTGCCTTTCATCTCACGCAGGGACGAAACGGGGTCAGCCAGCTCCATGGAGAGGTTTCGCGAAAGATGTGGCAGCATCTTTGGCCGAATACCGACGTCGAGAAGGTCCCCATTCTTTCGATTACCAACGGAATCCATACGCCGACCTGGGTCGCGCCGGAAATGGACGAGCTCTATAAAAAGTATCTCTCTCCCGATTGGGTCCATCATCATGACGAGCCGACCCTCTGGCAACGGGTGATGGATGTCCCGGACGATCTTCTCTGGGAGACCCGTCAGCAGCTGAAACGAAAGTTGCTCGGGTTCATCCGGGAGCGGGCCCGCACCTCTTGGACGGAAGATCGGGCCGATCCGATTCAACTTCTGGCGGCCGGCACCCTCCTCGATCCGGAGGCGTTGACCATCGGCTTTGCCAGACGATTCACCGCCTACAAACGGGCGACGATGATCTTTCAGAATCTGGAGCGGCTCAAGAAAATCTTGGGAAACCGATGGCGGCCGGTTCAAATCGTCTTCGCCGGTAAGGCCCATCCGGCCGATGAGGTCGGCAAGCGCTACATCCAGCAGATCTACAATCTCGCCAAAGATTCGGGGCTGGCCGGGCATATTGCCTTCGTTGAGAACTACGACATGCACGTCGCCCACTTTTTTATACAGGGGGTCGATATCTGGATGAATACTCCCCGGGCGCCGCTGGAGGCGAGCGGCACGAGCGGGATGAAGGCTTCCCTCAACGGTGTCCCCCAGCTGAGTATCTTCGATGGGTGGTGGCCGGAGGGATACAACGGCTCGAATGGATGGACCTTTGGGGTGAAGCCGGGTCCCTCCCTTCAGAATCTTTCTCCCGAGATGCAGGATACCTCCGATGCGGAGGGCCTCTACGCGATCCTGGAGAACGAGGTGATTCCCCTCTACTACCGGAGGGACGCGGACGGTGTCCCGCGCGGTTGGATTCAAACGGTCAAAGAGGCGATTCGCACCGTGGCCCCTTTTTTCTGCGCCAGGCGGATGGTCAAAGAGTACGCCGATAAACTCTATGCACCGGCGGCAAGAGGGGCGAAAGAGTAAGACCGAATTGATCCGGTGGGGTGTTCTTGGATCTGGAAGAAAAGTTAATTCGGAAAACGGTGGTTTATCAGGGAAAGTATATCCGGACCGAGGAGCAAATTGTCCGGCTTCCCGATGGAACGGAGGCGCTTCGGGAGATTGTCTCCCCGCCGGACGCGGTCGGTATTCTTCCGATCGACTCGGAAGGGAATGTCTATCTGGTCCGGCAATATCGGCCGGCGATCGGCCAGGTCACGCTGGAGATTCCCGCCGGGATCTTAGAAATGGGGGAGCGCTCGGCCGAAACGGCGCGGCGGGAGTGCGAAGAAGAGGTGGGGATGCGGCCGGAGCGGCTTGATTTCCTCTTCGGTTATTACCATTCGGTCGGGTTTTCAACCGGCAAGATCGAAGTCTTTCTCGGCCGTGATCTCCGTCCCAACCCCCATGCGCATACCGATCCCGGGGAGTTCATCGAGGTGGTGCTCCTTCCGTTCGAAGAGGTCTATCAGCAGGGGCTTTCAGGAAAGATCATCGACAGCAAGACGCTTTTGGCGCTTCTCTGGTATCGACAGATCGTTCTAAAAGCGGTTTAGAAATTTTAAACCGACTGAAAAAGCTGGTCGAGGACCGCCTTGAATTCCTTTATCGTGAACGGTTTGTGAAGATGGAGATTGCCGGTCTCCTGAATGAATTCGGTCGTCGACTGGTTTGCGATATCGCCCGTTAAGAAAATGATCCGCTTTGCCATCTCTGGAAAGTGGGCCTGAACCTTCTCATAGAATCCCTTCCCATCCATAAATGGCATCTTCATATCAAGGAAGATGGCATCATATCCTTTTTCCTTTAATTTCCCTGCGGCTTCCCGGCAATCGATCGCTTGATCGACGTGATAACCGATCTTGGAAAGAAGATGTGATACAAGGTCAAGGAGGAGTTGTTCGTCGTCGACGACGAGAATTCGCTTCATCAGCGGATCGATTCCTCAAAAGCCTCTTGATCGATTTTAACCAATCCTTTTTGAATGGCATACCGGATCAACTGGGCCACGTTTCGGAGGGCAAGTTTATTCATGATGTTGGCCCGGTGCGTTTCTACCGTCTTAACCCGGATCCCGAGTTTTTCCGCGACCTCTCGATTCTTAAATCCTTCTGCAACCAAACGGATCACTTCTTGTTCTCGCTTGGTCAACGCCCTTGCTTCCGGCATCTCTCATCCCTCCTAGTTGATTTATTGACAATGGGCGGCGTCCGACCTCGGACAATACCCCCATTGATATAGCTAGTCAGAAATATAGAAGGGAAGGCTTGAAATGAGTATCGGATTCGGTCTGTTTATTTTGTGGGACGCCGACTGGTATGTTCGTAGGTGTTTGTCCTACAAAGTCTACAGGTGTTGAGGATTAGGGAGGTCCGCGTTATTCAACGAGCTTTTGTTGGATGGCGTAGTGGGTCATCTCCGCATTGTTTTTCATCTTCATCTTCTCAAGAATGCGGGTTCGATAAGTGCTGATGGTCTTTACGCTGAGTGAGAGCTCCTCGCCGATTTCTTTGACCGTTTTTCCGGAGGCGATGAGGCGGAGGACTTGAAATTCACGGTCGGAGAGCGCTTCGTGAAGCGGCCGCTCGGAAATGGACTCCAGGTTGAAGGCAAGCCGCTCCGCCAGATGCGGGCTGATATATTTCCCTCCTCGGGCGACTTTCCGGATCGCCTCGACGAGGTGATCCGGGGCGCTCTCCTTCGTCAAATAGCCGGACGCCCCCGCCCGGAGCACGCGGACGGCGTATTGATCTTCCGGGTGAATGGTCAGCATGAGAACGGGGAGCTTCGGCCGCTCGCTCTTCAACTGCTTCAAGATATCGAGGCCTCCGCGGCCCGGCATCGAAATATCCAGAACGATCACGTCCCACTGATCGCTCCTCATTTTTTCGAGCAGCTCCTGACCGTTGTGCGCTTCCCCGGCAACGACCATGTCGGCTGTTTCTGTTAGGATCTGCTTCAACCCTCTTCGGACGATCGCGTGGTCGTCCGCGATGAGAATTTTAATCATGATTTCATTCCGGCGTCGGTCGGTTGATGAAGTGGAATCTGGACGGTAATGATGGTTCCTTTTCCGGGAACGCCGTTGATCTGGACCGTCCCTCCCCAGAGGAGGGCCCTTTCACGTATTCCCAAGAGTCCAAGTGACTTTGAATTCGTAATCTGGCTTTGCGTGATCCCTCTTCCGTTGTCTTTGACCTCCAAAATCAGGTTCTCCTCGGTTTTTTCCAGAAGGATCGCGACTTCATCGGCGTTGGCATGGCGGACGATGTTGGTGAGCGTCTCCTGGAAGATTCGAAAAACCGCAGTCGACCGATCGGGATCGAGCAGAATTTCCTCCGGACGAACGGTAAAGTGGCAGCGCATCCCCGTTCGACTTTGGAATTCCTGAACCTGCCATTCAATGGCGGCGGTGAGCCCGAGGTCATCCAAAACGCCCGGCCTCAATTCCGTTGAAATCTTCCGGAGGGTCTGGACGGTGGTGTCGACCAGCTTCGCCATCGATTTCGTCCGGTCTCGCAACAACGCCTCTTTTTTCGGCAGTCGTTTTTTCAGCCATGATAGTTCCATTTTCAAAATTGTCAATAGCTGCCCCAATTCGTCGTGAATTTCCCTTGAGATGCGGGTCCGCTCCTCTTCCACCATGGAGTGAAGCCGGCTTGAGAGATTGCGCAACTGCTCTTGGGATCGTCTTAATTCCTTCTCGACACTCTTCTGCTGATTTTCCAGGGCGATCTCTCTTTCCCGCCGCCGGTAATTATCATACAGAATCCCTGTCGCATGGGAGAGGATTTCAAGCCCCGCCTGCTCCGTTCCGCTGTATCCTTTGGGGCAATTCGCAATCCCGATCATTCCCACCACCTTGTTTTCCCGGATGATCGGAACACCGAGGAAATTGCGCATGGAAGGATGTCCGGGCGGAATTCCCCCCGACCGGGGATCGGTGGCGGCGTCATTGGAGAGGACGACCTTTCCGCTTTGGATCACCTTTCCGAACAGATTATCGAACTGGTGTAACTCAAGATATTCCTGTTCTCCATCCATCCGGAGAGCCTCCGTGTAGAACGGACGACTCTTGATCGGTCCCACATCAATCCCCTCGGTGGCGAGAATCCGGAAGGCCGGCCCCTCAACGACCACGCCGATAAAGCCGTACTCGCTTTCTGTTTGATGGAGGGCCGACCGGAGGAGAAGGGAGCTGGTCTCGCCCCAATCCCGATTATCGAGGTAGGCGGTCATCGCATCGGTGACCGCCGCCAGCTGGTCCGTCTTGATTCGGAGCGCTTCCTCCGCGTGATTTCTCTCGGTGATGTCCATCATCGCCCCGATCATCCGGACCGGCGCCCCCGCCGCGTCCCGTACGATATAGCCGCGGTCGAGAACGGTCGCATAACTTCCATCGCCTCGCCGGAAACGATACTCCCCCGACCAGAGCTGATCACCAGCAACGATTGCAGTGTGAATCCCCGAGAGGACCCGCTCTTTGTCTTCCGGATGGAGCCGACTTGTCCAAGACTCGACCCCCGGCTCGATCTCCTCCGGCCTGTAGCCGAAGAGGGTTTGAAGGTTCTCATTCCACCAAAGCGAGTTCGTGATCAGATCCCAATCCCAGACGGCGTCGTTGGTGGCGCGTGTGGCGAGATGAAAACGCTCTTCGCTCTTCCGGAGCGCCTCCTCCGTTTTTTTGCGATCCGAAATATCGGCCACGACGGCGACAATACCGGTCATCATCGGCTCCGAGCCGGGGAGGGGAGCCACGGAGATGCTGATATCGACCGACGATCCGTCCTTTCGGGAATGGCACGTCTCCAATCCGGTAAACCCTTTCCCTTCGCAGACCAGTTTTTGAAGAAGATCCAGCTCTTCCTCTTGATCCACGGGGAGGATCGGGAATCGCTGATTGAAAATTTCATACTCTCTCCAGCCGAAGAGCCGCTCCGCCGCCGGGTTCCACATCTTTACCTTTCCTTCCGAGTCGAGGGCGAAGATCGCCAAGGGAGAGGCATGAATCAAAGCGCGAAGTGTCTCATTCGTTTCACGCAAGGCCTGTTCGGCTTGGCGACGCTCGGTAATGTCTTCGGCCACCCCGGCCACGCGGTAGACCTTTCCCGATTCGTCTTTGATCGGAAAGCCCCGATCCCGAATCCAGCGAACGGAGCCGTCGGTCCGAATGATACGATATTCGGTGTCGGTCGGCTCTCCCCGGCCTTGTTGCTCCATGGCGTCGAGAACACGGACCCGGTCTTCGGGATAAACCGCATCCAGAAATGATTTCGGCTGATCATAAAGGCTCTGACAGGCGCGTCCCCAGATCTGCTCGTAGGCGGGACTGATGTAAAGCATTCGGAAAGGGGAGAATTCCACGATCCAGAAGATCTCATGGATGTTCTCCGCCAGCTGTCGAAACCGGCGCTCTGAATCTTGCAGTTCCCGTTCGGTTTTTCTCGATTCGGTGACATCCTCGGCCAGAACCAGCCGGGCCTCCTTTCCCCGAAAGAGGATCAGATTCCAGGTGATCTCGGCCTCGATGAGGCTTCCATCTTTTTTTCGATGTGTCCAGACCCCGCCCATAACCGGGTCCGAAGATGTTTCCCGATGCGCAGCCTCTTGGAGATAGCCGAGCAAGAGCGGAACTTCTTCCGGCGGGCGGATGTCGCAAATCGTCATCCGAAGGAACGCTTCTCTTGAATAACCATAATGACGAATCGCCGCTTCATTGACCGCCAAGAAAGCATGCGTTGGAGGATCGACGACCCACATCGGGTGGGGATTTCGATCAAATAGGAGCCGGTACTGTTCCTCGCTCTGTCGGAGCGCTTCTTCCGCGCGGAGGCGCTCGGTCACATCGTTGGCCAGGACAAGTTTGGCCTTCCTTCCGGAGAAGGAGATCAGATCCGCGGTGATCTCCACGTCGATCACCGTCCTGTCTTTTTTTCTGTTTCGCCAGATCCCCCCCGGGCCGACCCGGGTGTTGATCTCCGGAAGACTCTTGAGGAGAAGAGGTATATCTTCGGTGGGGCAGAGATCTGTGATCGTCATCGAGAGAAACTCCTCCCGATGATAGCCGTAGCGGGATACGGTCGCTTCGTTGACCGCCAGAAAAGCGAGCGTCTCCAGATCGAACACCCACATCGGGTACGGATTGTTCTCGAACAAAAGCCGATATTTTTCTTCGCTTTCCCGCAGCCGTTCGTCGGCCCGTTTGCGGTCGGTGATATCGACGACAAAACCGACCGTCTTCTCCTGAGAGCCTTCAAGGAAGGCGGCGCCGATCATCACAGGCACCCTGCTTCCGTCTTTGCGGATAAATTCTTTCTCAAAAGGAGCGCAGACCCCGGTGGCGGTCATCTCATCGAGGCCTTTCATGTCCAGAGGATGATATTCGGAGGGGGTCATCTCTTTCCAGCTGATTTCCCCCGAGCGAAGCTCCTCGCGGGTATATCCAACCATTTGAAGAAAAGCGTCATTGGCCTCCGTGATATTTCCGTTGACGTCCGAGAAGACAATGCCGATCATGTTGGAATCAATGACCCGTCTGAAGCGACTTTCACTATTCCGCAGCGCTTCCTCCGCCCGCTTCTGCACCGTCATGTCGGCCAGAATTCCGACGATCCCTCGGATATGACCTTGCCCGTCCCGCAACGGTGCGGTGGATAAGCTGACATCGACCCGGGAGCCGTTCTTTCTTTGACGGTTGACTTCGAGATTGGAAAAAACTTTTCCTTGCAGAAGCGCCTTTACCAATCCTTTAAACTCATTCTCTTTTTCTTTGGGGACGATGGGATTGAAGCGGCCGATGACCTCTTCCGGACTCCATCCGAAAATCTGTTGGGCGGCGGAATTCCAGCTTTTGACCGTACCATCCAGATCGAGGGTGATAATGGCCAGGGGGGAGGCCTCAATGAGGGCTTGAAGGGTGTGGTTGGTCTCGCGCAGCGCTTCTTCCATCTGTTTCCGCTCGGTGATGTCGTCCACGACTGCAACAAAATACTTCGGCTTTCCCGAGGGGTCGTTGATCTGAGAGACCGTGATATCGCCCCAAACGATCCGACCGTCTTTGCGGATATAGCGTTTTTCAAATCGATGTTTATCAGCCTTTCCGGCCGCCAGCTCCTCTTTCACCGTCATGCTCGCCGTCAGGTCGTCCGGATGGGTCATCTCTTGGAACGTCCGTCCCGGCAGCTCTTCCCGCGTATAGCCGAGGAAGGCGGCATAACTCTGATTCACCTGAATAAAACGTCCTTCCAGATCGACCACGCCGATTCCGGAAGGGGCCCGATCGAAAATCGCCCGAAAGCGCTCTTCGCTATCCCGAAGATCGACGGTCATGCTCTCCGCGAGGTCGATGGCGCGCCGGCGCGCGGTCGTCGTCGACCAGGTAATGTACGAGAGCAACAGGGAGAACGTCGCCCCGCCGAAAAGAATAAGGAAAGGAAGGGTTTCTTCTATTTCCGATAGGAAGGAGGCATGGGTGGAAAAGTAGATGTACCAATGGCGACCTGCGATATCCAAAGAGGCGATTTGTGTGTATCGGGGGGGATTGTTGCCGGTGTTGGCGCCCAGAATGTCATTGCTGTCGTAAAGCAGTCTCTCTTTCGTTAGGAGGGGAAGGGGATTGGTTGTCTTCTCCATTCCACCGTCGAAAATCTCAAATTGAAAGTCGAGCATGGAATTGCCGCCGAGGACCTCCTCCATGAGATTCTTCGTGGTGAACGCGGAGGCGACGAATCCGATCAGGGCGCGGCGTTTCTCCTCCACTGTGGTCTGAGGCAGCCCATTGCGGTAGACCGGGACCCGAATGGAAAATCCGACCTCCTCGGTCCCGACCAGGATAATCCGTCCGGTCGAGGCGGGATGACCTGTATCGCGCGCTTGTTCGAGGGCTTGCCGTCGGACCGGCTCGCTTCCGATATCGAAGCCGAACTGTACCGGAATGGGTGAGAACGGCTCTGTAAATTCAACGGGGAAGTACTCGGGGCGATCTCCTTCGGGATGAATCGAAAAATCGGGATAACCTTTTGGATCGATGCTCGTATCGTTGCGCACCTGTCTTTCGAATTCAGCCCGTTCCGATTTAGGTACGTATCTGACAAAGATCAGATCGTAAATGCCGGGATAACGTTTTTGTAACTGGAGCGATTCGATATATCTTCTCCAGTCGGCCCGGGTGATATTTTGGTTTACCGCAAAGAGACCGCGCATGGACAGAAGGGTATCGATGTAGGTCTGAATGCGTTCCTCAATTGCCCTGGATGCTCTTACGACACGTCTATCAAAACGGGCGTGTGCGTTATTTTCAATACTCCGCTGTGTAAAATACCAGGCGATCCCGGTGAGAGTCAGGGTCAGTGAGAGGACAATAACGGCGGAAGGGGCAAGGAAAAGAGAATGGATGAATTTCTGCAGAGGGTGAATGGATGCTCCTGGTGTCCTCTTCTGAAGAGGGGCTGCCTTCAAGAGCGTGTGTACTCCTTATGTCAGATTCCGATTTCGATGGCATTAGAGCCACCTTGCCAAGGCGGCTGGGTGCTCTATCGTACCATCCTGGCCAGTAAAATCAAGTACATTTTGGCCGATGCTCGAGGGGAACGGCCGAGCGGAAAGAGGGGAGATGAAGATCTTCTTCCGGATCCTCCTTATTCATCGATGCGCCACTTAATCGGCCAGGTGCTGTTTGATCATTTGATACGCTTCGACGACCCTTCGAAGCTCGGCTTCCGTGCTTCGATCCCCTCCGCGGGCGTCGGGGTGATACTCCTTTGCGTAGCGGCGAAATGCGGCGGTCACTTCAGTCATGCCGGTTCCCTCCTCCACCCCCAAGATTTGGTAGGCCTGTGTCAGAGAGGAAATCTCTCCATGGGAAGCGGTTTCCGAGCCATTTTGGCTGAACTGACTGAAAAAATCGGCGAGGTTGAACGGCCGCCGGCGTTTCCTTCGGGGCCGGTTATAGAGCTGGCTTTCCAACTCGTCGAGGCGATCTTCCACGTAGGAGACGCGGCCTGCGGTCCGGTCGAGGTCGGCGAGGGTCGTCGCTTCATCGACCTGTTCTAAAATCTTTTGGAAGAGCATTTGAAAGTCTTGAAGCCGTTCCTCCAGGGTGAAGAAGGAGTGACCCCGGGCATCGTCGTATCGATCGACCGCGAAGGCGAGATCGATTTCGATCGTTTCATTCAGCTCGATCAGGCGACGCTTGAGGCGGCCTTTTCGGTCACTGAGCTTTTTAAGGAAATCTTCATCCATGGCATGCGATCATTTTCGAGAAGATTACGCCTTGACGAAGCTGCAGCAATAATCGGTCAGGCTGTGGACCTTTAGCTTAAATGTGGTTCGGGCGGGGATGGTAAACTGCTCTCCCCCTTTGATCCGCTTCCATCCCTTCTCTCCCTCCAGAAACACTTCCAGATCGCCGGAGAGAATCTCCATGATCTCTTGATCGCCGATTTTAAATTCGAACTCGCCCGGCTGCATGATGCCGAGGGTCTTGCGGCTGCCGTCCGGGAAAAGAACCGTCCGGCTGGTGACCTTTCCGTCGAAGAAGACATTGGCCGCTTTTTTTACCGTGACGTTTTTAAACATGGATGGCGCCCCATTTTATCTGTCGGGTTTTGGTTTGGCAGAGGTTCAATATGTTGAGCCCCTGCCAAACCCCTTGGAAATGCCTGGATTACGTGTCGGTCCGGAAGTATTTTGCCTCGGGGTGGTGGAAGACGAGGGCGGAGACCGACGCCTCCGGGTCCATCATGTCGCCGTCGGTCAGCTCCACGCCGATCTTGGCGGTGGCGTCGAGCAGCCGGAAGAGCTTTCGCTGGTCGGCGAGATTCGGACAGGCGGGGTAGCCGAAGCTGACCCGGATGCCGCGGTATCGGTTCTTCAAGACATCTTGAATTGTCATCTCCGGAGAATCGGGAATGCCCCAGTCGTTCCGAATTTTTTGGTGCACCCACTCGGCGAAGCCTTCGGCTCCCTCGATGGCGATCGCCTGAAGCAGGTGCGAGCGGAGATACTCTCCCGCCTCCTTCAGCTGCGTGGAGAGGGCGCGAACCCCTTTTCCCATCGTTACGACGAAGAGGGCGACCGAGTCGATCTCGCCCGAGTCCACATCGCGGCAGTAGTCGGAAAGGCAGAGCCGCTCTCCCCCCGGCTGCCGGGGAAAGGTGAATGTTTCGAGCAGACGTGCCGGATCGGCGGGATCGTAGATCAGCAGATCCTCTCCCCGCGCCTGGCAGGGAAGATAGCGATAGACCCCCTGAGCGGTGAGGGTTCGCTTTGCGAGAACTTCTTCCTGCATGGCCACCACGGAGGCATGAAGCTTTTCCGCCCGCTCGTCGTGGTCGGCGAGGAGCCGTTCGAGATTTCCTTTCAGCCCCAAGTGCTTTCCGTAAAGCATCGACGGGTTGATGTACGCGAAGATCTCCCGGAGCGGCCCCTCGTCGATTGCGTGAAAATTAAAATCAGGGGCCTTCGGTAGGAGGACATCGCGCCGCACGTTCGATCGGGCGCGGGCCTGCGCCGCCGGCTGCGGCTTCTTCTCCATCCCCTCGGCGATCTTCACCATCGCGCTCCGCTCCGTCTCGGTCTTCTTCAGAAGCCCGGGGCGCTGCGTTTCATCGACCCATTGATTGGCCAGGTCGAGCCCGTTCATGGCATCCTTGGCGTAGAAGACCGGTCCCGGATATTCCGCAGCGATTTTGGTGTCGGTAAAGCGCTTGGTGAGGGCCGCTCCGCCGACCAGGATCGGCACGGTGACGCCGGCGGTCTTGAAGTCCTGGGCGGTGATCACCATCTGTTGGGCTGATTTCACCAGCAGCCCGGAGAGGCCGACCATATCGGGCCGCTCCTTCCGGATCGCCTCGATCAGCGTCTCCGGCGGGACCTTGATCCCGAGATTGACCACCTTGTAGCCGTTGTTGCTCAGGATGATCTCGACGAGGTTCTTCCCGATGTCGTGGACATCCCCTTTCACCGTCGCCAGGAGAATCGTCCCGCGCGCAGCGGTATCGCTCTTCTCCATGAATTGCTCCAGGTGCCTTACCGCCGCCTTCATCGCTTCGGCCGACTGCAGCACCTCCGCCACGATCAGCTCGTTATTATTGAAGAGCCGTCCGACCTCATCCATGCCGGTCATCAAGGGGCCATTGATAATTTCAAGCGGCGTCGCTTCCTTCCGCTTCAGCTCCAAATCGTCAATAAGACCCTCTTTGGAGCCTTCGACGATGTAGCGGGCGAGCCGCCCATCGAGGGGAAGGTCGGCGCGGACCTTCTTGGCGATTCCCTTCTTGTCCTTGAAGTGGGCCGCAAAGGCGGCGACCGGGTCCGCTCCCCGCCAGAAGATTAAGTCTTCGGCGAGACGGCGCTCCTCCTCCGGGATGGAGGGATAACGCTCCAGCTTCTCGGCGTTGACGATGGCATAGTCGAGTCCCGCTTTGACGGTATGGTAGAGAAAAACGGAGTTGAGGATTTCGCGGCCGGCGGTCGGAAGACCGAAGGAGACATTGCTGACCCCCAGGATCGTTTTGGATTCCGGGAAGGTCTCCTTGATCAGTCGGATCCCTTCAATCGTCTCCGGGGCGGAGCCGATGTAGTTGGCGTCGCCGGTTCCGACCGGAAAGACCAGGGCGTCGAAGATCAGATCCCGCGGGGCCAGGCCGTATTTGTTCACGAGCAGGTCGTAGGAGCGTTTTGCGATCTCGATCTTCCGCTGGCGGGTGACCCCCATCCCCTGGACGGGGTCTTCATCGATGCAACCGACCACCACGGCGCCGCCGTATTTCTTCAAGAGCGGGACGACCAGCTCGAAGCGCTCCTCGCCGTCTTCCAGATTGATCGAGTTGACGATGCACTTTCCCTGACAGAGCTTGAGCGCCGCTTCAAGCACCCGATGATCGGTCGAGTCGATCATGATCGGCGCTTTCACCTTCTTATTCAGGATCTGGAGAAAGGCCTCCACGTCGGCCAATTCATTCCGGTCCGGGTTGGCCATGCAGACGTCGATCACCTGCGCGCCGTTTCGGACCTGCGCCCGGCCGATCTCGGCCCCCTCTTCGATTTTCCCGTCGATGATCAGCTCTTTGAATTTCCGGCTTCCGATCACGTTGGTCCGCTCGCCGACGATCACCGGACGGTTCTCTTCCTCGATCAGAAGAAAGTCGATCCCGGAGACGGCCGGTTTCAGCGCGCCCTTCGGGGTGCGCGGTTTTCTCCCTTCGACCATTTTTGAGATCGCCGTGATATGCGCCGGGGTGGTCCCGCAGCAGCCGCCGATCAGATTGATCCACCCCTCGTCGACGAACCGGGAAAGCTTGGCGGCGAGCGATTCGGGGGTTTCTTCGTACTTTCCTTCTTCATTCGGAAGGCCCGCGTTGGGGTAGACCGAGACGAGGCAGGTCGCCATGTTGGCGAGCGAGCGAATGTGGTCTGTCATAAACTCCGGACCGGTGGCGCAATTCAGGCCGATCGAAAGAAGGGGGAGATGCTCCAGCGAGGCGTAGAGGGCTTCCACCCCTTGACCGGCGAGCATGGTTCCGGTCCGTTCAATGGTGGCCGAGATCATGATCGGGACCTCGATCCCCATCTCTTTCTGGGCCTGGAGGATGCCGATCCCGGCCGCCTTCAGATTGATCGTGTCCTGGGCCGTTTCCAACAAGAGAAGATCGACCCCTCCCTCGATCAATCCACGGGTCTGCAGCGCGAAGGCCTCGACCAATTGATCGAAAGTGACCCCGCCGGTGACGGTGATCGCCTTGGTCGTCGGCCCCATCGAGGCGGCGACGAACCGGGGCTTGGCAGGGGTGGAATATTTCTTTGCGGCAGCTTTCGCGACCTGCGCCCCCGCGCGGTTGATCTCTAGGACCTGATCCTGAAGGCCGTACTCCGCCAGAACGATTCCGGTCCCGCCGAAAGTGTTGGTCTCGACGATATCGGCTCCCGCGGCATAATAGGCCTCATGGATCGATTGGATGACGTCCGGGCGGGTGAGATTCAGGTTCTCGTTGCATCCTTCCAACTCCGGCCCGCCGAAATCGGCGGCGGTCAAATTTCTGGCCTGGATCATCGTCCCCATCGCCCCGTCCAGGACCAAGATTCGCTCGCGCAGGCGTGCTTTTATCTGATCGCTTCCCAAGTAAGTAATCCCTCCGTGAAAAATGAATTTTAATTCTAACAGAAAGAGAGGTCCACCTCCATCTTTTTTTATGATTTTCTATGCAAAAGCGGGGGTGTTCCCTCGTTCTTCCGATTGACTCTCTCCCATCAACATGTTAGATTGAGCAAATATTTTTAGGGTTGAAATCGATCCAATGCTCGACGTCAAGCTGCTCAGAGAGAATCTTGCGGAGGTGAAAAAGCGGCTGGCCGATCGCCAGCTCGACATTTCCTTTGACGCCTGGGCGGAATCGGATCAGAGGCAGCGGGCGCTGAAGGCGCAGATCGAGGGCCTCAAGGCGAAAAAGAACCAGGCCAGCGAGGAGATCGCCCGCTCCAAGCGGGAAAAAAAGCCGATCGATCCGATCCTGCAAGAGATGAAAGAGGTGGCTCAGCAGATCGAGCAGCTCGAAGGGGAGCTGAAAAAGACCGAAGAAGAGATCGGCCCCTTTTTGCTGCGGCTTCCGAACCTTCCCCATTCGTCAGTTCCCGTCGGAAAAGATGAACGGGATAATCAGGAGATCCGCCGGTGGGGTGCGCCGCCGCCGTTTTCATTCAAGCCGAAGCCGCACTGGGAAAGCGGCGAGGCGCTCGGCATTCTCGATTTCGAACGGGGGGCCAAGATCACCGGGGCGCGCTTCACCCTCTACAAGGGGGCCGGGGCGAGGCTGGAGCGGGCGTTGATCAATTTTATGCTCGATCTTCACACCCGGGAACATGGCTATCAGGAGGTCCTGCCCCCGTTTATCGCCAATCGGGAAAGCATGACCGGGACGGGACAGCTCCCGAAGTTTGAGGAGGACCTCTTCCGGTTGAAGGATGAAGATTATTATCTCATCCCGACCGCGGAAGTTCCGGTAACCAATATCTACCGCGGCGAGATTTTAGCCGAGGCGCAGCTTCCGATTTCGCATGTCGCGTACACCCCCTGTTTTCGGAGGGAGGCCGGCTCGTACGGCAAAGACACGCGCGGCTTGATCCGGCAGCATCAGTTCAATAAGGTGGAACTGGTCAAGTTTGCCAAGCCCGAAGCGTCGTACGATCATCTGGAACGGCTTTTAAACAATGCCGAAACGGTTTTGCAGCGGCTGACGCTTCCCTACCGGGTGATGGCGCTTTCCACCGGCGACATGGGATTCGCGGCGGCCAAGACGTACGATATCGAAGTTTGGCTTCCCTCGCAGCAGATGTTTCGGGAGATCTCCTCCTGCAGCAACTTCGAGACGTTTCAGGCGCGCCGCGCGGAAATCCGCTATCGAACCGCGGGCGGCAAGGTCCAGTACGTTCATACCCTCAACGGTTCGGGCCTGGCGGTCGGGCGAACGTTGGTGGCGATCCTCGAAAATTATCAGCAGGAAGACGGATCGGTCGTGATCCCAGAAGCGCTGCGCCCCTACATGGACGGAGTGGAGAAGATTGGGAAGGGGAAAGCGGACTGACGAGGCAACGGATGTGGGCCAAGGTTCACCTGGTGAGAAGATCTGAGATCAGAAGACTCGATTGTAGCGTGTGGGGCATCGCGCATCTGGTGTGAAGATCTGGAATCAACAGGCAGCACTTAGCGCGGGCCCCACATATAATGGAGGGGTGGCCGAGTGGCCTAAGGCGGCGGTCTTGAAAACCGTTACCCGAAAGGGTCGTGGGTTCGAATCCTACCCCCTCCGCCAATCTTAAAACTTGAAATGCGCCTCGCGCGCGATTAGAATAAGCGACTGGCTTTACCCGTCGCGAAACGCGGGGCTCAGAAAATAAAGGCGAGGAACAGGCTTAGCCTGTCCGAGCCGCGGGTGTGGGGCATCGGAGGACCGTTCTTTTTCCGTTGCCGCACGGGCCCTACATATAAATGGAGAGGTGGCCGAGCGGCTGAAGGCAACGGTTTGCTAAACCGTCATAGGGGCTTAAACCTCTATCCAGGGTTCAAATCCCTGCCTCTCCGCCAAATTCCCCAGGCGCGTTTTTGGGGATGTTGATGAATGAAGGAGTATTATGAAACAGAAAGAGACCGCCCTGCTTCTCGTCATCTTCCTTCTTTTTGCTGCATGCGATAAGAAGGAAGCGAATTACATGGAGGAGGTTTCCGCGCCGCCGCCGGCTCCGCAGGCGCAGCAGGTTCAAAGAAGTGAGCACCCTCCGACGAATCGGCCTTCCGATGTCCCTGATCTGAGCAATGCCGAGATCGTCATCCCGGATATGGTGAAGGGGAAATGGAAGGCGGTGAAATTGATGGTCGAAGACAAACAGACCCATCAGATCACCGAGCACACCATCAATTTGGGGGAGGAGTATACCCTTCCCGATTCGGCGGTGAAGGTGAAGGTCGGCGAGTTTCTCCCCGATTTGATTATTCAAGGGACGGTGTTTACCTCGGTGAGCAACGAGCTGAAGAATCCCGCCGTCCGCGTCATCATTTCGGAGAACGGCAAAGAGCTGTTCAAGGGATGGCTCTTCTCTCTCTTCCCAACGATGCACCCCTTCCAGCATCCCCGTTTTGCCGTTACCCTCAAGGATGTGGTTTCCGCTTAAGATCGTTCCATCGCGCCCATAGCTCAGCTGGATAGAGCACTTGACTACGAATCAAGGGGTCGGGAGTTCAAATCTCTCTGGGCGCACCATCCTTTTCCTCTTTTACGACTGCACGCACCCGGGTTCCACCCAAAGGAATAATCCGCACCAACTCCTTTAAGAGTCCACTGTAGACGCTTCGACCTTCCTTACCTTGCATCCGTTTTGCCGTTCGTTGACAAGAAGACAATCTATGTTACATTTTCTCTTGGATGTCTTCCTGCTATATCCCAATGAGGTAGGGCACTCCCGGAGGAGAGGTGTCCGAGAAAGAATATAATCCTCCGTAGGTCGATCACGGCCCGCGGTGCCTCGCGTAATCACGATTTTTTCTTCCTGCAAACGAGAAGGTGAGGATGACCCCTATCCCGAACGGCCAGGCCTGTCCGAAATGTGCTCCTCTGCAGACGGAATGCGAGGCGTTGCGTCAAAAGCTCGATCGAAACAGGGCGGAGCTCGACACCTTCGTTTATCGGGTATCGCACGACTTGAAGGCTCCGGTCGTTTCCCTTTACGGGATGGCATCGATCATTTCTGAAGATTACGGCGAAAAGCTTGGCGAGCAGGGGAAGCACTACCTGAGCCGGCTGATGGCGAACGCGGGGATGATCGAGCGCCTTTTGGCCGATCTGCTTGCCTACTCCAGAGTCGGAAGAAAAGAGGCAAACCCGGAGCGGCTTCAAGCCGATGCCGTCGTCCGGGATGTCTTGGGGAAGTTTTCGAAGGAGATCACGCAAAGAAAGATCCGTGTGGAAATCCGCTCGCCGTTGCCGGAGATTCTTTTCGCTCGGACGCCGTTGGAGCAGCTCTTCTCGAATCTGATCGGCAACGCCGTTCGGTTTATGGGCGATCAGCCCGATCCGGTGATCGAGATCGGCGCCGTTGCGGCCGATGCAGGCATTACCTTCTACGTCCGGGACAACGGCATCGGAATCGATCCGCCGTATCATCAGATCATTTTCGGCGTCTTCGAACGTCTTAAAGAGATTGAGACGGATGGGACGGGGATGGGACTTGCGCTTGTCCGGAAGATCCTGGATCTGGCAGGCGGCAATATATGGATCGAGTCAAACAAAGGAGAAGGGGCCGTTTTTTACTTCACTCTGCCCGTCGGTCGATGTTAGGAGAATGGGAAATGGAGCCGATCGAAATTCTATTGGTGGAAGATAATCCCGACCATGCCGAATTGACCCGCCGTTCACTGGAGAGCGGAAGCGTGGCGAACAGAGTGGCTTGGGTCAAAGACGGCCAAGAGGCGCTGGATTATCTCTTTAAAAAAGAGCCTTATGCGAACGCCCCCCGGCCCGGGCTGATCCTCCTCGACATCAATCTTCCCAAGGTCAACGGCCTTGAGGTCCTAAAAAAAATAAAAGAGACCGAAGATCTCCGTGTCATTCCGGTTATCATGTTGACGACGTCGGATCGAGATGAAGAAGCGCTCAAATGTTACAGTTTCGGCGCCAACAGCTTCATCACCAAGCCGGTGAAATTTACTGAATTTTCTGAGAAGGTCAAATCGCTGAAGCTCTATTGGCTGCTGGTCAATCGGCCGCCGAAGTCGGACGCGTCGTAAAAAACGGAATAATGGAAGGGTCGTTTTTAGATGGAGAACGGCATGGCGAATGAGCCGGTCAAGATTTTACTTGTGGAAGATAATGTCGATCAGAGGGAGTTGACCCTGCGCGCGTTTCAGAAAAAGGATCCCGACATCCGCATTACCCCCGTTGAAACCGGTCCGGCCTGCCTGGAGGCGCTGGGGAAAGGGCGTTTCGATGCGGTCATTCTCGATTACAGCCTTCCGATGATGAACGGAATCGAAGTCTTGAGCGAAATTCAGACGAAGGGCTATACCGTTCCGGTGATCATGGTGACCGGACAAGGGGATGAGAAGATTGCGGTAGAGGCGATGAAGCGGGGAGCGTGCGACTACATCATTAAGAGCCAGAACTATCACCAGACCCTCCCCCCCGTGACCCGGAAGGTCATCGACCAAGCCAGGCTGAAACGCCGTCTGGAGAAGAACGCGCAACGGGTTCACCGTCTGTATGAACTTTCCCTCTCTTTGGCGACCGAGCGAAAAACGATGGTTTTAAGCGATACCTTGGTCGAAGGGGCAAAAGAGCTGATGGAGGCGGAAGGAGCGCTTCTCTTTCTCATCGATGCGGAACAAGGGCATATTTCCCAGACCGCCTTTGCCGGCGTGTCGTTCGAGGGGGGGATTCCTCAAGGGCCCCTTTCGAAGCTCGGTCTCTTCGGTTTGGCGTGCCAGGAAAAGCGACCCGTCCTGATCGAAAATCCGGGGGAGCATCCCTTGAAGGGGACGACGCCCTCTCTCCAAACTCCGCTTCGCCAAGTTTTTTCGATCCCGCTCGTTCGCGAGGCTCGAACTTTAGGGGTATTGAACCTGATCAATCAGAAGGAGGGGAGGTTCTCTTCCGAGGACCAAGATTTCCTGTCGACCCTCTGCGTCAATGCCGCCGTGGCCCTGGACAATGCCCGCTTTCTGGAGGAGGTCGAAAAAAGGGCGGCCACCGACAGCCTCACCGGCCTCTACAACCATCGGGAGTTTCAGAAGCGATTGGGTGAGGAGACGGAGCGGGCGAGCCGATATGGGAAAGGGTTTTCGCTGCTGATGCTCGACATTGATCATTTTAAAGTTTTTAACGACACCCATGGGCATCCGATCGGGGACGCAATCCTGAAGGAGATCGTCAAGGTGATCCAAAAGTGCATCCGTAACGTCGACTTTCCGGCCCGGTATGGAGGAGAGGAGTTTTCGGTCATTCTCCCCGAGACGATCGGCATTCATGCCGCGAAGGTCGCAGAGAGAATCCGAAAAGCAATCGACGACGGCCCCTTCATCACGCCGACAGGGCATCGGGTTCACCTTTCCATCAGCATCGGGGTTGCTTCTTTCCCGGAAGACGGAAGGCGTCGAGAGGAGTTGATCCTTTCCGCCGATCAGGCCCTCTACTTCGCAAAAAAAGACGGCCGCAACCGGGTCTGTCGCTACTGCGATACGCTCAAGGCGGCGATCGAAAAGGATCAGAACAAATTGACCGAGCTCCTGCGTAATCCGGAGATAAAAACCATCCGAGATCTGGCCGCCGTGATCGATGCGAAGAGCCCCTACACGCGGGGTCATTCCGAAGGGGTGATCGAATATGCCCTTCTTCTTGCCGATGCGTTGAACCTCGGCGAGCAGGAGAAGCAAAGTTTGCAGCTCGCGAGCCTCCTCCACAACATCGGCATTGTGAGCATCCCCGACAGCATTCTAAATAAACCGGGCCCCCTCTCGACCGAGGAGCGAAAAATCATTCAAGCCCATCCCGGCCTGGCGCAGATGCTGATCAAAGAATCACACAATCTGGAGTCTGTTCTTCCGGCCATTCTCTACCATCACGAACGCTACGACGGCAAAGGTTATCCGAACGGGTTAAAAGGAGAGGAGATTCCTTTTCTCGCCCGCGTCCTCGGCGTGGTCGAGGCGTATCATGCGATGATCTCGGTTCGACCCTACCGACCGAAGATGTCGCATGAGGAGGCGGTCCAAGAGCTCCGGAAGAACGCCGGCACCCAATTTGATCCGGGAGTGGTGAAAACCTTCCTCGAAATCTTGGATAAAAGAAAGCCGGCCTGATTTTCGCCCGATGAAAGGGCCGATCGTCTACAAAAAGAAAACGGGTTTGTTTTTAGCCGTCCATGGCGGAAAACGTTTCGGCGGTCACGGGTGAACGTCGCCGCTCTTTCCCGACCGGGAGGTCATCTTGCGAGCGAAGCGCGTTCCATTGACAAGATGCAGTTCTGTGTTACATTTTTTCTATCCTTTATAGGGATGATCCGCCGCCATCCCGTTTAGATTCCAATAAGGTATTTCAGATGATTGATCCATTCATTGCGTCAGGCCGACTCTGCAGAGGAACGAAGATGCGTCTGTTTTTTGGTAAAAAGAAACGATGGAGAAACGGTTGCAGTAAAATCATCGGAGCGTGTTTGCTCTTCAGTGCGGCGGCCTCGGTCTCGGCGGCCGAAGAGGGGCGTTCGGAGTTGGAGTTCTTTGCGCACGAAGCGCAGACGGTCACGGCTTCCCGGCGCTTGCAGCCGGTGCGGGAAGCCCCGGTGGCGGTGGAGGTGATCACCGGTGAAGAAATCCGGACCTCGGGGGCGACGAACCTCTGGGATCTTCTGCGGTTTCGCGTCGGGGTGGATGTCCTTGACGGGCGGTCGGTCGACGGGAATCGGGCGATCGTCTCGGTGAGAGGATTTCCGGAAGAGTTCGTCGACAGCCTCCAGGTCCTCGTCGATGGCCGCAGTGTTTACAACGCCTATTCCGGGGGCGTCTATTGGGAGCAGCTTCCGGTCCAGCTTCAGGACATCGAGCGGATTGAGATCGTCCGGGGTCCGAACGCCGCCCTCTACGGCTCGAATGCGGCGCTGGGGGTCATTCACATTATTACGAAAAAGCCGTCGTCGGAGCGGTCCGCTTCCGCATACCTTCTTCGGGGCAATATTGATCTTTTTCAATCGGGAGCGGCGTATGAGTCGGCCGGGGATCGGTTCGGTTATCGCTTGAGCTACGGTTTCTGGAATGAGGATGGCTTCCACAACGCGCCCTCCGATCCGAATCCCTTTTTCACCATCCCTCCGGCGGAAGATTTCCTGACCTCTCATAAAACCAATCTGAGGGGCTTCTGGAATCCGACCGACCGTTTCGGCTTGGAATTCTTCGCGGGGAGCTCCTGGGATGAAATGGGGATGGCCTTCGAGCGGGAGGGAAAATTCCGGAACGCCTTCGGAATGTTGAAGGGCTCCCTGCCGCTCGGCGCCGATTCGACGCTGGAGCTGATGGCTTCTTACAACAAATTCACCCAGAAATCGGAGCCCGATTTTGAAGGGACTTTTGAAGTCGATTACACGCAGAGCGATGTCGAGGCGGTTCATCATATCAATTGGGGAGAGGGCCGGCTGAAGACCACCTGGGGAGGAAGTTATCGTCTTTCGGTCGCGGAATCCGACGAGGCTTTCCGATCGGAGCCGGAACAGGAAAATGCCCTCGTCCGCGGTTTTGTTCAACAGTCGATCGTTGTGATCGAAGCGTTGACCGTTGTGGTGGCCGCCTCACTCGAGCGGTCGGACACCGGAGGAACGGAGCCGGCCTATCAGATTGCAACCCTCTATGCACTGGGAACCGACCATGCTTTACGTGCGTCGTATTCAGCGGCACCGACGGTCCCTTCTATGTGGGAAGCCCGGGTCGACCGGCAGTCGGACTTCACCGTGATCATGGAAGGGAACCCCGATTTGAAGCCGTCAAAACTTCACTCCTATGAGATCGGCTATCACGGCGCCTATCTCGACCGGCGTCTCCAGGCCGAAGGGAGCCTCTTTTATATGCAATTCGACGATCTCACCGCAAGCTTCGTGAAGCAGCAAGGTTCTTTCTTCCCTTTCCCAACCCCCACGACCTTCTCATTCGATAACAGCCGGGAGGCGACTGCAAAAGGGGCTGAGCTGAAGTTGGCCTACCGCTTCGCTCCGGCGCGATCGGTCTATGTCAACTATACCTATGAAACAATCGATGACGATGGATCGACCTTCACCGAGGCCGACCGGGTCTTGATCGAAGAAGCGACACCGAAGCACAAGGTCAACCTCGGCGGGATCTTCCGGATCGCCGTCGGTCTTTCCGCCAGCGTCAACGCCGGATACAAAAGCAGCTACGCGATCACCAATTCACGGCAATCCGAGATTGTTGAGGTGGCTCCCTACTGGCGCGTCGATGCCCGGCTTGCCTACAATCCGATCAAAGATGTCGAGTTTTTCATCGGGGGGAAAAATCTTGCGAGTCCGAATCATCGCGAGTTTCCCGACTTCCTCGAAATCCCGAAGACGTATTACGGCGGCGTCTCGGTCATCTATTGAGTCATGAGTCGATGAATGAGGCAAACCTCGGGAAAATGGATTCAAATCACCTGTCTGATTGGTTTTTTCCTTACCGCCCCTGAAATAGCGTCCGCACAAGAGGTCGTCGCGATCCTCAGCGCCGAATGGGGTCCCTATCGCGAGGCGTTTGAGGGATTTCAAGAAGCGTTCGGCCGTCCCGTCCCCTCCATTCCCATCATGGAAGGTCCTCCGCGGATCTCTCTGGAGACCCGCGTCGTCGTCGCCTTCGGGGGGAAGGCGGCACAATGGGATTATCCCGACAGGGTCGTCCTGATCTACGGCATGGCCCCCGGGACGAAGCTGGGATTGCGGGATCGGAAAGGGCTCTCCATCGAAGTAAATATCCTTCCGAGGGCCGCGACCGTTCTCGCGAGGGTCAAGGAAATGCAGCCGGGCCTCAAGCGGCTTGCGGTTCTCTGGTCTTCAAAATCGGTTGAGGCGTACCTCCAGGAGATTCGAAAGGCATCGGAGTCGATCGGAATCGACATTTTGTCGGAACGGTTGAACGACCCGGGTGATCTTCCCGATCGCCTTCGAAACCTTTTTAGGAAGGCCGATGCCATTTGGCTCCTTCCAGACCCCGTCCTCGTCAGCGCTCAGAATCTCTCCATTTTGAAAGAGTATTCCTGGTCCAACCGGATCCCCTTTTACGCCCCTACGGCGGGATTCGTTCAGCAGGGGGCCACCGCATCGGTATCGAGCAGCTTTCGCGAGGTGGGCCGCGCAGCCGGCCTTGCGGCCCAAAGGGTGCTCTCGGGGGAGTGGACGCTCGAAACGATTTACCCTGAAAAGGCAGAAGTAACGATCAATGTAAAGGCGGCTGAAAAAGCAGGGCTGGAGATTCCGAAAGAAGCCCTTCAGAGGGCCGATAAAGTGCTTCCGTGACGCTTCGAACGAAGTTTCTGATTTTTATCATCTCCATCGCGCTCCTTTCCGGGGGCGCCAGTATCCTCCTTTCGAAAAGAGGGGTGCATTCCATTCTCGTGGGAGAGGTGGCCAAGCGGGGGATTTTAAAGACCACCGGCCTGCGGGGTGAGCCGGGTGAGATTGTCTCGGCCTTCGAAGAGGAGGATGAAGATCTGCTTTTAGCCTTTTTGCAAGAGGCGATGGAGCGAACGGAAGCGCTCTATGCCGTTGCACTCGATGAAAGGGGGCGTGTCTTGGCCCACACCAATGTAGTCGAGAAGGGAAAGGTCTACCAAGATCCTGTGACGCAGGAAGCCCTCCGATTGACCCAGCCGGGGTACCGCGAGATCGGGATGGCCGATCAAAGGGTGGTCGATGTCTCACTCCCGGTCTGGTCGGTTCAAGCAGCCTCCACGGAAGAAGAGTTTCTTTTGTTCGGCGGAAAAGAGCTGAAGGAGACGACCCGCCTGGGGACGTTGAGATTGGGTTTGTCGATGGCGGAGATGATGGAGACCGAGAAACGAATTACCCTGCAGATGTCCTGGATTCTTGCGGTGACCGGCTTGATCGCCCTCGGAATTTCCTTGGTGTCGATGAGGAAAGTTCTCCGGCGGGTTCGGATTCTGGTCGAAGGGACGGAGAAGATCGGCCGCGGGGAATATGGCGCGATGGTGCAGGCCTTTTCCAACGATGAATTGGGTGTTCTGGCGCGCAGTTTCAATCAGATGAGTGAGGAGTTGGACCGGGCGCATACCCATTTGGAAAAAGAGGTCAAGCTACGGACGCAAGAGCTGGAATCGGTCATTTATACCATCTCTCATGACCTGAAGTCGCCGGTGGTCTCCATGCAGGGAATGGCTTCGATTCTCATGGAGGATTATGCCGATCGGTTCGATGAGAAAGGAAAGCACTACCTGCGGCGGGTCATCGACAATGCCGATTATATGGAACTGATGATTATGGATCTGCTGGCGCTCTCTCGCGTGGGCGCGCAGAAGGGGGCGGAGCCGGTCGAGGTACGGTCGGTCGTTGAGAGAGTTCTCGAAATCCATCAAGAGCGTTTTGCCCGAAAGGGAATTGAAATCGTCATCCATCCGACATTTCCAAACTTCCTCTTCGACCGCACACAGATCATGGAGTTGTTTCAGAATCTGATTACCAATGCGGCAAAGTTTATGGGAGATCAGCCCTGTCCGCGAATTGAAATCGGCGGGAGAGAGAGTGGAGAGTGGGTGGAATTTTATGTGAAGGACAACGGTATCGGAATTGATCCAGATTACCACGACAGGATTTTTGGCGTCTTTCAACGATTGAAGGATCTGGATGTGGAGGGGACGGGGGTTGGGCTGACGATTGTAAAGAAGGTCGTCGACTTGGCTCACGGAAAGGTCTGGATCGAATCGAGAAAGGGTGAAGGAAGCACATTTTTTGTTCGATTTCCGAAACTGGAAGAGACTTAAGGGGAGTACAATATTTCATGTAACATTGGGAATGGATCCCGTTATCAATGAAGTCATGATCGCTTATCCCCGGCGCAGGTTCGATCGATCGTCCTTTTTTGGCATCATTTTTCTTGACAATCATCAAAAACTAGGTAATAATTGCGTTCACTCTTCGCCATCAGCTCTGCCCCCAGAGAGCTCCTCACGTTCTGGGGGTTTTTTAATTTAACACTGTTTAGCATTGATCCGTCGGGGATTCCATCCGGTCGGAAAGGAGAACTGTTTGATCAAAGTCTACGAGAACCAGATCGAGAAAGCATTAAAAGCCCTGAAGCGGCAATTGGCCAAAGAGGGTCTTTTAAAAGAACTCAAACGCAGAAGCTTCTACGAAAAACCCTCCGTCAAAAGAAAGAGAAAGCAGAAAGAGGCGAGGAAAAAACGTCTGAAGGCGCAACGTATCTCCACCACAATGAATCCGTAAGACCTCTCTTTCTCTTTGCTTTAAAAAGGGAACGGTCCGGTCTTATCCCTTCCAGAGAATGATCATTCGAAGAGAACATGCGGCTGTCTTAGACGGCAGTCCGGTCCCTCCCCGTCGTTCATCGCTTTCTTAAGGTACGCTCAGAACCGTCCTCCAGGCGCCATCTTCCAACTTGACCTCCATGAGACGACCTGTTAAAATCTCAACGGTTTGGAGGCAGGCGTGGAGCGACGAAATCAAGAGCGGCGGCAGATGACGCGCGGCTATGGCCCCGATCGTCGGACACAGATTCTTCCCGTCGCCGGTTTGGATCGCCGTCACGATCAGCGGCGGATCAAAGATCGGCGCCAGGTCGAGCGCCGGAGAGCAGACCTTCCTACCCTTTATTCCCTCGACGAAAGCATCTTCAATAATTTATGAAAGTAAATGAAATCTTCAAGAGCATTCAGGGAGAGTCCACCTATGCCGGACTTACCTGTGTGTTCGTACGAACCGCCTTTTGCAATCTTCGGTGCGGCTGGTGCGATACGACCTATGCTTTCTATGAAGGATCGGATCGCTCCGTTGAATCGGTTATCCAAGAAGTCCGCGGTCACGGGTGCCGCCTGGTCGAAGTCACCGGAGGCGAGCCGCTGCTTCAAGAAGAGGTCTATCCCCTCGTGACCCGGCTGCTCGATGAAGGGTACGTTGTCTTAATCGAGACCAGCGGAAGCATTCCGATCGATCGGGTCGATCCTCGCGCCGTGATCATTATGGATATCAAGTGCCCCGGCAGCAAGATGAGCCATGCCGTCCATTGGGAGAACCTCGGCCGATTAAAAAAAGGGGATGAAGTCAAATTCGTCATTGCCGATCGGGCCGATTATGATTGGGCCAAGGAGGTCTTGTCGCAACATCCGCGCTTGCTCGATCACCCGGTTCTTTTTTCTCCCGTTTTTAATCAGATGGATTCGCGGCAGCTGGCCGAGTGGATCTTGGAAGAGAAGCTTCCGGTCCGATTTCAATTGCAATTACACAAATACATCTGGGACCCGGCGATGCGGGGGGTCTAAATAGGGAGTGTGAATGGAATTTAAGGTTCAAAGGGGACCGCTCACGAAGCAAACCACGGAGATCCTTGTCCTCGGTCATTATGAAGGAGAGGGGCTCCTGCCCGAGGTGATGTCGATTGATAAGGCGATCGGCGGAAAGATCCAAGAGGTCCTCTCCACAGAGGAGTTCGGCGGAAAATTTCTTCAGACGCTCCTGGTCCGGACCGATCGAAAGATCGCATCGCCGCGGCTTCTTCTGTTGGGGCTCGGCAAGCGGGCCGAGGCGACCCTTGATCGGATCCGTCAAGCGATGGGACGGGCGGCCACGCAGATTCGTGAGATGGGCTTCCGCCAGTTCGCGACCCAGATTCACGGCAAGGGACTTCCCAGAACGTCGGTCCAGGATATGGCGCAGGCGATGGTGGAGGGGGTGGTATTGGGGCTGTATCAGTTCCAGGTTTACAAAACCGACCGGCAGACCCCGCCGAAGGAGGTCCGGGAATGCGCCCTGATCGAGCCGGACGACAAAAAGGTCGTCGAGATCCAGATGGGGGCCCTCCGGGGGAAGTTGATTGCCGAGGCGGCCAATTACGTTCGGGATCTCTGCAACACCCCTTCGAATGTGGTCACGCCGAGCCGCCTGGCGGAGGAGGCGAAGAAGATCGCCTCCGATTACCACCTTCGCCTGGAGGTGCTCGAGCGCGCCGACATGGAACGGCTCGGAATGGGGGCTCTCCTCGGCGTCGCCCGTGGAACGGTGGAGCCGCCGAAGTTCATCGTTTTGGAGTATGACGGCGCCAAGAAAAAAGGACGCCCGGTCGCCCTCATCGGCAAGTCGGTCACATTCGACTCAGGCGGCATTTCGCTGAAGCCGGCGGAGAACATGGAGCAGATGAAATACGATATGAGCGGCGGCGCGACGGTTTTGGGGACGATGCGGGTCGCCGCCCAGTTGAAGCTCCCCCTCAATATCATCGGCGTTCTCCCGGCCACCGACAATATGCCGAGCGGGACCGCCATGCATCCGGGCGACGTCCTCACGACCCTCGCCGGAAAGACGGTGGAGGTGATCAATACCGATGCCGAAGGGCGTCTCTGCCTGGCCGATGCGCTCGCTTATGCCAAGCGCTACGAGCCGGCGGCGATGATCGATCTGGCTACCCTGACCGGCGCCTGCGTCGTCGCCCTCGGCCATCATGCAATGGCCCTTTTCGGAAACGATCCAAAGCTGACCGCCCAAATTCAGAAAGCAAGCGACGAGACCGGAGAGCGGGTCTGGGAGATGCCGCTCTGGGAAGAGTATCACGATCAGATCAAGAGCGAGATCGCCGACCTGAAAAATACCGGCGGCCGTCCCGGCGGAAGCATCACCGCCGCCCTCTTCCTGAAGCAGTTCGTCGGGGAGACGCCGTGGGTTCATCTCGATATCGCCGGAACCTCGTGGAACGGGGAGAAACCGCGTCCCTATATTCCCAAAGGATCGACCGGAACCGGCCTTCGCCTTTTGGTCCAGTATCTGGCGAATCTCGCCAAGCAGCAGAAAAAGAAGTAGAGGCGCAATTTAATTGTGCCTCAGGGTGGGCGGGATCAATCACGCCCCTTACACCAGTTACCAGCGGGGGAGGATTCATATGAAAGTGACCCATAAGATCGGCCAACTCCTGATGGTGGGGTTTGATGGAACCGCCCCTTCCGAGGGGGTGGAGGAATTGATTCGAAAACACCACATCGGCGGCGTCATTCTCTTCTCTCGGAACATCAAAGATCCGGCCCAATGTGCCAAGCTGACCGAATCGTTACAGAAGGCGGCGCCCGATGCGCCCCTCTTCATCGCTGTCGATCAAGAAGGAGGCCGGGTTTCGCGCCTCGCCCCCCCCTTCACCCAGTTTCCGCCGGCGCGGACGCTCGGCCACTGCGACTCGGTCGATCTCACCTACAGTTGCGCGGAAGCGATGGCGAAGGAGCTGGCGGCGGTCGGTATCAATATGAATTTCGCTCCGGTGCTTGATGTCGACACCAATCCGAAGAACCCGATCATCGGAGACCGCGCCTTCGGGGCCAGCCCGACCCTTGTCTCGAAACATGGGCTTGCGACGATTGCCGCCCTGCACGATCAGCGGGTGATCGCCTGCGGCAAACACTTCCCCGGTCATGGGGATACCGCCGCCGACTCGCACAAGACCCTGCCGCGCGTCGACCATTCTCTCCACCGGATGGCCGATTTGGAGCTGAAGCCGTTTATCCATGCGGTCGAAAACCGTCTCCATGCCATCATGACGGCCCACGTCCTCTACACGAAGCTTGACGAAAAATACCCCGCTTCCCTTTCTAAAAAGATCATCTCTCAACTGCTCCGCAAAACGATTCAGTTCGAAGGGCTCGTGGTGACCGACGATCTGGAGATGAAGGGGATCACCGACGGTTTCACCGTCCCCGAAGCGGCGGTGAGGGCGGTCCAGGCGGGATCGGATTTGATTTTGGTCTGTCATTCGCTCGATCAGCAGAAAGCGGTCCTCGAGGCATTGATTCACGCTGTGGAGAAGGGAACGATTACTCAGGAGCGCCTCAACGAGTCGCTGAGTCGAATCCTCAGCCTGAAAGAGCGGTTCCTTCTTCCCCATCAGGCGCCGCAGCCGAAAAAGATCAAGCAGGTCGTGGGCTGCGAGGCGCATCGATCCTTGGTCGAGGAGATCGAGAAGAGAAGCGAAACGATGCCGGTCCGCGGAGTGAAGAGATAAGCTTATTCTTTGCCTGTCCGCTTTTAGGATGTCTTCCGTTTCCATCCAATCGGATCATGCTGCTTTGGAACGGAAACCTAAGCCCGCAATGTTGAACCCCCCCAATGGATTGTTGTGGAACTGATTCAGACTTTCATCGATCTCTTCCTCCACCTTGATCAACATCTTACCTGGGTCTTCGAGAACTACGGCCTCTGGACCTATCTCATTCTCTTTTTGATTATTTTTTGCGAGACCGGTTTGGTGGTCACCCCCTTTCTTCCGGGGGACTCCCTCCTCTTCGGGGTCGGCGCCCTCGCCGCCGGGAGTTCGCTGAATGTCGGGTGGCTCTTTATCCTTCTGAGTATTGCGGCGATTGTCGGGGATGCGGTGAACTACTGGATCGGCTACAAGATCGGCTCTAAGCTCCTTCAGAGAGAAGACAGCCGATTCATCAAAAAGGAATATATCGATCGAACACACCGGTTTTATGAGAAATACGGCGGCAAGACGATTATTTTTGCCCGATTCGTCCCGATCATCCGGACCTTCGCCCCCTTCGTTGCGGGAATTGGCCGGATGAGCTACTGGCACTTCGCCGTATACAACGTCGTCGGCGGGCTGGTTTGGATCAGCTCATTTTTATATGCGGGGTACTTCTTCGGAAACATTCCAGTGGTGAAGAAGAACTTCACCCTGGTGATTCTCGGCATCATCGTGGTATCGATTTTACCCGGGGTCATCGAGTTGGTTCGGGCGCGGCGCGCTCGGGCGGTCTAGGTTTATCCCCTCAATCCGGTCCCGGCACGACCCCTTTGCCTTCTCCCTCAATATAAGGCTCCCGAAGCTTGACCGGCGCCGCGGCGCGTCCCCGCATCTTTAAGTTCAGCATCTCGACAAAAACGGAGAAAGCCATGGCGAAATAAATGTACCCTTTGGGGAAGTGTTGATCGAGCCCTTCGGCGACCAGCGTCACCCCGATCAAGAGAAGAAAGCTTAAGGCGAGCATCTTCACGGTCGGATGGCGGTGGACGAAATCGCTGATCGCGCCCGCGAAGAAGATCATGAAAACGACGGCGATCATCACCGCGACGATCATAATCGAGATCCGATCGACCATCCCGACCGCCGTGATCACCGAGTCGAGCGAGAAGACGATGTCGAGCAAAAGAATTTGAACAATCACGCTGGCGAATGAGGCGGCTGCTTTGGCCGAAGCGCGCCCCTCCTCCCCCTCCAGCTTCTCATGAATTTCGTGCGTGCTCTTGGCGAGAAGGAAGAGGCCGCCGGCCAGCAGGATGACATCGCGTCCCGAAATCTCGTTGGAAAAGATCGTCACGATCGGAGCGGTCAGGCGCATGATCCAGGAGAGGGAGAAAAGGAGCCCGATCCGGGTGATCATCGCCAGCATCAGGCCGATGGTGCGGGCTTTCGGCTGTTCGCTCTCTGGGAGCTTTCCGGCGAGGATGGAGATAAAGATGATGTTGTCGATCCCGAGAACGATCTCCAGCGCCGTAAGGGTCGTTAACGCAATCCACGCCTGAGGATCAGCGAGCCAGTCCACAGATGAGCCTCCATAATAAAAAGTGGTTCGATAGAGTTGTTTTCTAAGCCATGAATTTATAATATGAAACCGAGCGTAAGTCAATCGTCCGGTGTTGACTGAAATCGGAAATGAGACTATACAGAGAACGGTTGTCGGACGGGAGGGAGCGATCATGTCGGAGCGGGTTGCGGTAATCGCGGGGGGGGCGAAAGGGATCGGTCGCGCCGTCGGGCTCGATCTCGCCGAGCGGGGATGGTCGGTGGCGCTCTGTCATCGGACGAGCGAGAAGGAGGGGAGCGAGACGGCGGAGGCGATCCGGAAGAAGGGGGCGCGGGCCCTTTCGGTCCGGGCCGATGTTTCCGATCCGAAAGCGGCCGAGGCCTTTGTAAAACAGGTCGAACGGGAGTGGGGGCGGATCGACGCCCTCATCAACGCGGCGGGCCCCTACCATCGGGTGAATCTCCTGGAGGAGACGATCGAGGGATGGCATGCCATGTTCGATCACAATCTTCATCCTCTCTTTTATCTCAGCCGGCTGGTCGCCCCCGGGATGAAGGAACGCCGGTGGGGACGGATCGTCAGCTTCAGCATGGCCAACGCCGACCAGATGATCGGCCAGCCGCAGATCACGGCGCACTACATCGCCAAGGTCGGCGTTTTGATACTGACCCGATCTCTTGCGAAGCTTTTGGCGCCACATGGAATCACCGTCAACGCGATCTCCCCCGGCTTCATCCGATCGGGGAGCGCCCCGGAGTCGGAGATGGCCGGGATGATCAAAAATATTCCGGCCGGTTACGTCGGGGAGCTCTCCGACGCGGTGTCGGTTGCCCGTTTCCTCCTCTCCGACGAGGCCCGCTATGTGACCGGGGGGAACATCCATCTAAGCGGGGGATGGGGAGTTTAAGAAAAGTGCAGCGTGCGGAATTCGGATTCCGGAGTTAAAATATACAACGACTCCTTATAATTCCTGGAGAAAAAGAATGATGAAGCAACTGCGCAATACCATGTTGACGGGGCTGCTCGCCCTGCTGCCCCTTTACCTCACCGTGACCCTGCTGATCTGGCTCTTCCATGCGATCGACAGCGTCGCCCAACCGTGGCTCCGCCGCGTCATCGGGGTCGAGGTTTGGGGGCTCGGGGTCCTTGCGACAGTGGCGATCATTTTGATCGCCGGCCTGATCGTTCCCAGCGTGAGCGGCGCGCTGTTCATCGGTTGGATCGATCGGTTCCTGGATCGCCTTCCGATCGTGAAGGGACTCTACCGCGGCATCAAACAAATCGTCGACAGCTTCAACCCCAACAATCCCTCCGGTTTCAAAGAGTTTGTTTTGATCAAGAAGATGAATGGGGAGGGTTTCGACGCCGGATTCCTCACCAGCGAGTTCAGTCTGCTGCAGGAAGACGGAACACGGCGAAATCTCGTTTCCGTTTTCATTCCAAGCAATCACCTCTATCTCGGCGCAATCCATATCGTCGATCGGGCGCGGATCGTCCGGACCGCGATGACGCTGCAAGAAGGGGCCACCTTTGCCCTCTCCGCCGGAGCATCGGTCAAAGGGGAGGTTCGCCAAATCGGCCCTTCGAAAATCTTCTCCTAAGGGTAGATTTGACGCCCGACCTGTCATAAAATGATCTTTGTAAGGATAATTTTCTCGAAGGAATCGGTATGTCTTCCGAAGCACAAGGTGAAAAGAAGAAGAAAACATTTACCGACCCGATCTGTCTGATGGAGATCACGCCGGAAGAGTCGGTGGGAACGTTTGACTATCAGGGAGAGACCTATTATTTCTGCTCTCAGTTTTGTCTCGACCGGTTCCGGGAATCGCCCGCCCGGTTTTTGGAGGGAGCGCCGCCGGCGTCCGAGCCCTCCCCCCCTCCCCCTCCTGGAACCGAATATATCTGCCCGATGGACCCGGAGGTCCGGCAGCTTGGTCCGGGAGCCTGCCCGAAGTGCGGCATGGCCCTGGAGCCGGCGGTGATCGCCCCTCCGGCGACAAAAACCGAGTATGTCTGCCCGATGCATCCGGAGATCGTCCGCGATGCGCCGGGATCGTGCCCGATCTGCGGGATGGCGCTGGGGCCGAGAACGGTCACGGTCGAAGAGGAGGCCAACCCCGAGCTGGTCGATATGACCCGCCGTTTCCGGATCAGCGCTGTTCTAACCCTCCCGCTGGTGCTGCTGTCGATGTCGGAGATGATTCCGGGAAATCCGCTCGGGGGAATCGCGTCACCTCGGATCCTTGCCTGGATTCAGTTTATCCTTGCGACCCCGGTTGTTCTTTGGGGGGGAGGGCCCTTCTTTCAGCGGGGGTGGAACTCCATCGTCAACCGCTCGCTCAATATGTTCACCCTCATCGCCATCGGAACTGGGATTGCCTACCTCTACAGTGTCGCGGCGGTCCTTTTCCCGGAGCTCTTTCCGGAAACGCTCCGTGGACACCATGGTCAGGTTCCGGTTTATTTCGAGGTTTCCGCGGCGATTATCGTTCTGGTTCAGCTCGGCCAGGTATTGGAGCTGCGCGCCCGAAGCCAAACGAGCAGCGCCATCCGCGCGCTCCTCGGCTTGACCCCCAAGACCGCACGGCGGCTTCGGGATCAAACGGAGGAGGATGTTTCGCTGGATGCGGTTCGGCCGGGAGATCTTCTCCGGGTCCGGCCGGGGGAGCGGATTCCGGTCGACGGGGTGATTGTGGAAGGAAGCAGCTCCGTCGATGAGTCGATGATCACCGGCGAGCCGATCCCGGTCGAAAAGGGGCCGGGGGGCCGGGTGACCGGTGGAACGGTCAACGGGAACGGGAGCTTCATCATGCGGGCCGAGCGGGTCGGCGCCGACACGCTGCTCGCCCAGATCGTCCGGATGGTGAGCGAAGCGCAGCGGAGCCGCGCCCCGATACAGCGGTTGGCAGACGTCGTTTCGGCCTACTTCGTTCCGATCGTGGTCGCCGTCGCCGCGGTGACATTCGTCGTCTGGTGGGCGATCGGGCCCGAGCCGCGATTGGCCTACGCGATCGTCAACGCCGTCGCCGTTTTGATCATCGCCTGCCCCTGCGCGTTGGGGCTGGCGACGCCGATGTCGATCATGGTCGCCACCGGGCGTGGCGCGACCGCCGGGGTCCTCTTCAAGAATGCCGAAGCGCTCGAGGTTTTGGAGAAGGTTGATACCCTCGTCTGCGACAAAACCGGGACCCTCACTGAAGGGCGTCCCCGTTTGATGGCTGTCTTTCCGGAAAAGGGATGGGACGAGGCCGATCTCCTCCGGCTCGCCGCCAGTCTGGAGCGGGGGAGTGAGCACCCGCTTGCAAGTGCCATTGTCGCGGGAGCGACGGAAAAGGGTTTGCCTCTGGCAGAAGCCAAGGACTTTCGGTCGATCACCGGAAAAGGAGTGGTGGCCGCCATCGACGGCCGGAAGGTGGCGCTCGGCAACCGGGCGCTCTTCGAAGAATTGAAGGTGCCGTTCGATCATCTGATCGAGCAAGCCGAAACGCTCCGCCGCGACGGCCAGACGGTGGTCTTCGTCGCCGTCGATGACAAACCGGCGGGGCTGCTGGGGCTGGCCGATCCGATCAAGGAATCGACCCCCGAGGCGATCGCCGGGTTGAAGGGAGAGGGAATTCGAACGGTGATGCTCACCGGAGACAGCCGGACGACGGCCGAAGCGGTTGCCCGGAAGCTTGGGATCGACGAAGTGATCGCCGAGGTTCTCCCGGATCAGAAACGGGAGAGGATCAAACGTCTTCAAGCAGAGGGGCATCGCGTGGCGATGGCCGGCGACGGGATCAACGATGCTCCTGCATTGGCGCAAGCCGACGTCGGGATCGCGATGGGAACAGGGACCGACGTGGCGATCGAGAGCGCCGATGTGACCCTGGTGAAGGGGGACCTTCGCGGGGTGGTCCGCGCCTTCAGGCTCAGCCGTGCGACGATGCGGAACATCCGGCAGAATTTGGTCTTCGCCTTCGTTTATAATGTCCTGGGGGTTCCGATCGCCGCCGGGGTCCTCTATCCTTTCTTCGGCATCCTCCTCAGCCCGATGCTCGCCGCCGCAGCGATGAGCTTGAGCTCGGTCTCCGTCATCGGCAATGCGCTGCGGCTGCGGAAGATCTCTCTCTAGACGGGAGAAAAGATTTTCCCTTTCCTTTCATTTTACGAATCCTTATAATCAATTCACCTCTGTTCTATTCACGTCACGGGGCCATTTTTATGACAGGAGAAAAACCAAAGATGAATTTATTGCGACAGGTCGTGGCATGGAGCTTTGCCGTGGCGGCGCTCGCGCTGACGGCTCAACCGCTTGTTGTGCACGCAAAGGGCACGCCGGGAGAGAACACGGTGACCTTTGATGCGTTTGATTTCGGCTTCAAGGGGCCTGACAGCATTCAAGGAGGGGTGGTCAAATTCCAGATCAACAATGAGGGGAAGGATATCCACCATGCCCAACTGATTCGGCTCCTGGATGGGAAAACGGCGGACGATTTCGTCGCCGGAATGAAACAGAATCCGAATGGTCCGATGCCGGGATGGGTTAAGTTTGTCGGGGGGCCGAACGCGGTTATCCCCGGCGGCCGGGCGACCGCGATCATGGATCTGGAGCCGGGTCATTATTTGATCACTTGTCTGATCCCCGATCCAAAAGGGGTCTTGCATCTCACCCACGGGATGACCCAGCCGCTGACGGTCACGGCCCCTCCGGCCAAGGTCCCGGAGCCGAAGGCCGATTTCACCGTGACCCTGAATGATTTCAATTTCTCCCTTTCCAAGCCGATCACGGCCGGAAAGCATACCGTCAAAGTTATCAACAACGGAACGATGCCGCATGAGCTGGTTTTGCTGCATGTCGCCCCCGGAAAGAAGGCGGCCGATTTCGGAAATTTCGATCCGGCCGCGGGGGGGCTGCCTCCCGGCAAGTTCATCGGCGGGGTGGTCGGGATTGAAAAGGGGATGGATGTCTATTTTGAGGCGAATTTTATCCCGGGCCATTATGGGCTGATCTGTTTCTTCCCGGACGAGAAGGGGGAGTTTCACTTCAAGCGGGGGATGACGCTCGATTTTGTCGTGAAATAAGTTTTCTGCAGCGGCCGATCAGAGGGCTTACAGAAAGAGGATCACTGTGAAGATCATCATGAAGCGCGCTGTTTTTTTACTCTTCTGTTTCTTTCAATTCTCCTGCGCCTCCGCGCCGAAAGAGGCCCCCTCCGCTCAGAAGAGCTTTCTCTGGTCGGTCCGGTCGGAGACCGCCGCGGTTTACCTCCTCGGCTCCATCCATGTCGCCAAGCCGGAGCTCTATCCGCTCCACCCTTCCATCGAAGCGGCTTTCGACCAATCCGACACGCTGGTGGTCGAAGTGGACCCCGACGAATTCGATATGAGCCGGCTTCAGTCCCTTTTTATGCAGTATGGGTCGTATCCTCCGCCGGAAACGCTCGACCGGAAGATTTCAACGGAGACCTACGCGCTGGTGGAGAAGAAGTTTCAAGAGGCCGGCATGCCGATGGAGCCGTTCAAGCGGTTCAAGCCGTGGGTCCTGGCGGTCATGCTTCAATCGGTCGAGCTGCAGCGTCTGGGGTTCGACAAAAAATATGGGATCGATGACCATTTTCTCACCCGGGCCAAGGGGAAAAAGCAGATCACGGCGTTCGAAACGGTGGAATATCAGGTGAGCCTCTTCGATAGCTTCTCCGATCGCCTCCAGGAGCTTTTTCTCCGCTACACCCTCTCCGATATGGACCTGCTTGCCGAGCAGATGGATTCGATCATGAAGGGATGGCAAGCGGGGGATGGGAGTGCGATCGAGGCGTTGATCTTCCAGAGCATGACCGACGAGCCGGAATTAACGCCGGTTTACGATAAGCTGATCTATGAGCGGAACGCTCAGATGTCCTCCCGGATTGAGGAGTTCCTCAAAGCAAAAAACAGAACTTTCGTGGTCGTCGGTGCCGGGCATCTCGTCGGCAAAGGGAGCATCATCGATCTTCTTCGGAAGAAGGGCTACGTTGTCGAGCAGATGTAAACCGCAGGCTGGCTCGCGGGGGCATCGAAGCCGACCGATTCTCTTTTTCCTCTCCTTTCTTTTTCTCCTTTTTCCCCATGCTCTTTATGCCTGGGGCGAGACGGGGCATCGGATCGTCGCCGATGTGGCGGAGCGCTTACTGGGGGAGCAGGCGCGCAGAGAGATCCGGGTGTTGATCGGAGAGGCCTCCCTTGCATCGGTCTCAGACTGGGCCGACCGGATTCGGGGGGACCGCCCCGAGACCGCCCCCTGGCATTTCGTCGATATCCCATTCAAAGCATCGGGCTATGATCCGAAGCGGGACTGCGCCGGGGGAGAATGTGTGATCGGCGCCGTCGAGCGGTTCCGGCGGATTCTTTCCGATCGGGATCGTCCTGCGGAAGAGCGGGCCGAAGCGTTAAAATTTCTCGTCCACTTCATCGCCGATCTCCACCAGCCGCTCCACGCGGCCGACCGGGGAGACCGCGGCGGGAACGATGTGCAGGTCATCTTTTTCGGAGAGAAAATTTATCCTTTCAGTGAGAGGCCGTGGAACCTCCACACGGTTTGGGATTCGGGTCTGATCGATCAAACCGGCTTGCGCGAGGCGGCCTACGTCGCGCATCTTCAGGTGTGGCTGAAGAAACGGTCCATCGTGGATCTCCGAAAAGGGACGGTGGTCGATTGGGCGCTGGAGGCCCATCGCGCCGCGGTCGACGTGGCGTATCGCCTCCCGAAGAATCGAAGACTTTCCAAGAACTATCTTGAAAAGAGTCGTCCGGTGATGGACGCGCTTCTCGCCAAGGCCGGCGTTCGGCTGGCGCGGGTGTTGAACGAGGCGTTCCAAACCGGAAAATAAAAGGAAAATAAAAAGGAGCGGTGATGACCGAAGATCGACAGGAGATGGGGCTGAAAGCGGCGATGCAGATCGGAATGTATTACGCTTATCTCGCGCAGGCGCTCCGGACGGTGATCAACCCGGAGGGGCCGGTCGAATTGCCGGAAGATCTTCTCAACCGGCAGCTCGATCAGCTCCGAGATCATTTGGCGGTTCCCCTCGCGAAGAACCACGTCGTGAAACAAAACATAGAGCAGATCGAAAAAGAGGTCTCGCGGATTCGCCAGGAGGCCGGCCATCCGGAAACCTGGGGCGCCGCGGTGAAAGACGCAAAGCGGATGCTCCCGGAGCTGGAAATACGCGCCAAAACGGTGAGCGATCTGGTGGCGCTGCTGCGCGGCGGGTGAGGGTGTAGGGGCCGACCCAGGCCGAGGCAGCGCCGCGCCCCTGCAGCCGGACTCCTTCCCTTGATCCCCTCCAGCCCAATCCGCTAAAATATTCTTAGCATCGTTTCATTCAAAATTTCCCACAAAGAAAACCGAGATATCCCTGAGATCCTCCCTCGCCGCTCCGTCGGTCAAACATTGGTCCGACGGAAGCGGGTCGAGATTGCCAAGCGCCACTGATTCATCCCACTTGTTGTAAGGAGGAAACCCAATGCGACATCTGACCGCAACATTTATTTTCATCACTCTCCTGGCCGTAACGACCGAGTTCACCGACGCCGCCGAGAAAGATCCCTGCGCCCCGCGGGCGCCGGCGGGCGAGCTGCCGCAGTTTAAGGGGATGAAGCCTCCGGTTCCCGAAACGCCGGAGACGATTCAAAAAGGAAAAGAGATCTACAATGGGAAAGGGGCCTGCGCCGGCTGCCATGGGCCGGCGGGGAAAGGAGATGGACCGTTGGCGGCCTCCTTGAACCCTTCGCCCCGGAATTTTACCAATCCGCAATTCAAGCAATGCAAGTCGGCGGGGGAGATGTTCTGGGCGGTGAAGAATGGAATTCCCGGCACCGGAATGATCGCCGCCGTTAACACCGGCCTGATCAGCGAAGAAGAGGCCTGGCAGGCGGTTCTCTACGAGAGGAGCTTGAAGTAGGCGCTCAGCTGTTGGAGATCGCTTCGAGCAGCTCCGGATCCTCGATCGCTTTGCCGCCCCCGAGGGCGACGCTTAGCAGGGCGTCCTTGTCGATGAGGATCGGGAGCCCTGTTTCGCGCTGAAGACGAATATCCATGTTTCGGATGAGGGCGCCGCCGCCGGTCATGATGATTCCCCGCTCGACGATGTCGCCCGCCAGCGCGGGGGGGGTGTTTGCGAGGGCCGTTTTAATCGCATTGACGACGGCGCGCAGGGGGACGGCGATCGCCTCCGCGATCTCTTCCGAGGTGACCTCCACGATTTTCGGAAGGCCGGAGACCGAATCGCGCCCCTTGATGCGCGCCCGGTAGACGGTGCCGTCGGAGCAGGCGCTCCCGAGGGCGATCTTGACCTTCTCCGCGGTCTGCTCGCCGATATAGAGGCGATGCTTCCGCTTCACCATCTCGATGATCTTCTCATCCATCGCGTCCCCGCCGACCCGAACCGAATGGCAGTAGACGATGCCGGCGAGGGAGAGGACCGCCACCTCCGTCGTCCCGCCGCCGATGTCGACGAGCATGTTCCCGATCGGTTCCAGCACCGGAAGACCGGCGCCGATCGCCGCCGCGATCGGCTCTTTAATCAGAAGGATCCTTTTTGCGCCGATCGAATAACCGGCCTCTTCGACGGCCCGCTTCTCGATTTCGGTCACGCCGTGAGGAAGGGTGACGACAATAGAGGGCTTCGCGAGTTGCCACGGCCGCCGGGACCGGCGGATGAAATGCTCCAACATCTCCTTGGCAAGATCGTAATCGGCGATCACCCCCTCTTTGATCGGGCGGATGGTGGTGATCGAATGAGGCGTTTTCCCGACGAGCGCTTTCGCCTCCAGTCCGACGGCGACGACCTCTTGTTTTCCGCCGGCGACCTCTCGGACCGCCACCACCGACGGCTCATTGAGGACAATCCCGCGCCCCCGAATGTAAACGAGGGTGTTCGCCGTTCCCAAATCGATCGAGATGTCCGCCGCGCCATATGGGCGCGACCAGGGAGCCCGTCTGTTAAAACGCGTCATGTTTTTCCTCTCTCAAAAACGTTCCGGGAATCCGGAACAGGTCATTATAGCTGCAAGCACAGATCGGACAAAGTGAGGAATGAGACATTCCGGCTTTCTAGGTGTGATTTCAGCCCGAATTAAGGTTATCCCCTCGTCCGGTCAAATCTTCTTGGATCGGACTCCCAAGAGTCTCATTTCATGAAGGAGTGTCTCGCAAAGCCCCTCCTCCAGCGGCCGCGCCGCGAAGCCAAGCTCCCGTTGGGCCTTTTTGCTGCTTCCGATATAGGTCACCCCGGCGATGGCGCGAATGCTCTCGGACCGATAAAATTCGGGAAGAGGAAGGATCGGTTCGAGCCAGCGTACGATTTGAGAAAGACCGCGCAGGAGCGCCGGCGAGGGGTGAAGCCGCGGGGCTTTGATACCGGTAATTTGTTCGGCAATCGCCAAGGCTCCTTGCAAGGTGTGTATCGGCCCGGCGAGAATGTAGCTCTCCCCGGGCCGTCCCTTCTCCATGGCGAGGAGATGGCCTTTGGCGATATCTTCGATGTGTCCCCAAGCGTAAGCCGTTTTCTGAGGCGAGATCGGGAGCTGTCCTTTCAAATATTGGATGAGGAGATTCCGGACGGAGCTGGTGTCGCCCGGACCGTAAACCAGGCCGGGGAGCGTAATCATCAACGGCAACCCTTCTTTCATCATCGGCTCGGCGATTTGAGTGTGGGCTATCCACTTGGTTCGCTCATATTCCGAAAGCCATGGACCTTCATAATGGGTCGCCTCATCCACGAGCTTTTCCCGGGTATCCGAGAAGACGAGCAGGGTGCTGGTGTAGACCCCTCTCGGAATACGGAGCTCCCTCATTAACTCGAGGACATTTCGCGTTCCATCGACATTGATTTTCTTTCCCAAGACGGGTGTTTTGGAGCCGATCTTGTACCACCCGGCCACATGAAAGATCCCGTCGGCGCCGGTCATCGGGGCGCGCATGCTCTCTTTGTCGGTGATGTCCCCGGGATGGAGCGCGATGCCGAGGCGGGCGAGGTCGTGCGCTTGGGCGGGGCGGCGGACAAGCGCTGTGACCTGGTGTCCCGCCGCCGCCAGTTGACGCGCGATCGCGCCGCCGACAAAGCCGGTTGCGCCGGTGATGAAGTACCGCATCGATGCTCCCGAGGGGAATGGGTGCTCGATGATAACAAGGGAAATCGAAAGGATCAAGCAAATGTGATTTGAATCACCTTATTTTTATTATGTTTTTTCGGTCTGAAAGCGGGGAACAATCGGTTTTCTTAAACGTGCTTGACGCCGGTCCCTCCGAATCGCTATCCTGCTGCTAACGAACGAGATTGAAGAAGGGGGCTGATCGATGGAGGGGGTGATCTTTCATCTCGCCTTTCCGGTTTCCGATCTGGAAGAGGCGAAGCGGTTTTATGTCGACGGCCTCGGCTGTGCCCTGGGGCGGGAGTCGTCCAGGGCGATCACGCTGGAGTTGGCGGGGCATCAACTGGTCGGCCATTTTGCGCCGGCGGCCGAGGGGCAAAAGGGGATCTACCCGCGGCATTTCGGCCTGATCTTCAAGGAGGAAAGCGCCTGGCAGGCGCTGGTTGACCGGGCGAAGGCGAAAGGGCTTCGGTTTTATCAAGCGCCTCGCCGCCGGTTCGAAGGGACCCGGCTGGAGCATGCCACCGTTTTTCTGGAAGACCCCTCGCACAATCTTCTGGAATTTAAATGGTACCGGCACGAATCGGCGATCTTCGGCGAGCGGGAATTCAGCGAGGTCGGCGATACGGGCGGCGAGCCATAACATAAAACGGTGTTTCTTCTTGAAAAACAAATCCCTTGACGCCGGAGAAGAGGGCCGGTATTCTGCTTGAAGTTGACCGGAATCGATTGTCTACGAATCGTCCAAAGGAACAGCAAGGTGGCGGGAAAGAAGAAGAAATCCGCTTCAAAAGATCTGACGCCCAAGGTCGGCGCCGCGACCGATATTGCCCCGGTCGGGCGGGGCAACATCAAGCCGCCCCATGAGCGGACGGCGGATGAAGAGGCCGATGTCGTCGATTGGGAGAAGGTCGCAGCGATGGCGGAGTTCAAAGCGCTGCTCGCCGCCAAGCGGAAGTTTATTCTTCCCACCACGATTTTCTTCGTCGTTTACTACTTCGCCCTCCCGATCCTGGTCGGCTATGCGCCGGGGTTGATGAAGACCAAAGTCATCGGCGCGGTGAACCTCGCCTATCTCTTTGCCCTCTCCCAGTTTTTCATGGCCTGGATCGTCGCCGCGCTTTACATGCGGGCGGCGGGGCGGTTCGATGGGATGATCGGGATGATCCTGGCCAAATTGAAGAAGCGGCGGAGGTAGACCATGTCGACCGCGCTTTTTCTCTTTTTGATCTTCATCGCAATTACGCTGGCGATCACCTATTGGGCGGCCAAGCGGTCGAGCGGGGCGTCGGCTTTTTTTACGGCGAATCGCCAGATCACCGGCTGGCAGAACGGGCTTGCCGTCGCTGGCGATTACATGAGCGCCGCTTCCTTCCTCGGAATCGCCGGGATGATTGCGTTTCAGGGATACGACGGCTTCATGTATTCGGTCGGGTTTTTAGTCGCCTACCTCACCGTCCTGTTGATTGTGGCGGAGCCGCTCCGGAACGCGGGGAAATATACGATGGCCGACGTCCTCGCCTATCGCCTCAGCCCGCGCCCGGTCCGGGCGATGGCGTCGCTCTCCACCCTGACCGTCAGCACTTTTTATATGATCGCGCAGATGGTCGGCGCCGGGGCGCTGGTGAGCCTCTTGTTGAAAGACTCCGGGCTCAGCTATCAGACCGCCGTCATCGGGGTCGGGGTGTTGATGATTATTTATGTCGTTTTCGGCGGGATGCTCGCGACGACCTGGGTGCAGATCATCAAGGCGGTGCTGCTGATGGGGGGGACGCTTCTCTTGAGCTTTTTCGTCCTCGCCCATTTCGATTTCAGCTTTGGCCGCTTTTTCGACGCCATCTCTCATGTGACCTATCATGACAAAAACGGGGTGGCGGTGACGCAAGACTTTCTTCAGCCGGGGTTGAAATTCAAGCCGCCCTACGGGGCGCTCGACCTGATCTCGCTCGGGATGGCGCTTCTTTTCGGCACGGCCGGGCTGCCGCACATCCTGGTCCGTTTTTATACCGTCCCCGACGCCAAGACGGCCCGCGTCAGCGTCGTCTGGGCGATGGGGATCATCGGCGCTTTTTATATCCTGACGACCTTTCTCGGCTTCGGCGCGGCGACGATCGTCGGGCCGGATCGGATCGCGGTGAACGGCGGCACCAACATGAGCGCGCCGATCCTCGCGCAGGTGCTCGGCGGTGAGATCTTCTTCGCCTTCATCTCGGCGATCGCCTTTGCGACGATCTTGGCCGTCGTCGCCGGTCTGACGATCAGCGCGTCAACCTCGTTCGCCCACGATTTTTATACCAACGTCCTGCACCACGGGAAGGAACGTCGCCACGGCGAAGAGGTCCGTGTCGCGCGGATCACGACCTTTGTGGTCGGGGCCGTTTCGATTGCCATTGCGATCTTGCTCGGCCCCACCGCCAACGTCGCTTTTCTGGTCGGGCTTGCCTTTGCGGTGGCCGCCTCGGCGAACCTGCCGGTGATCGTCCTGTCGCTTTTCTGGAAGCGGTTCAATACAATGGGGGCGGTGATCGGACTGGCGACGGGCCTGATCGCCTCCATCGGTCTGATCCTGATCTCCCCCAGCGTGATGAAAATCGACCCGATCTTCCCGCTGGATAATCCCGGCATTCTGAGCATCCCGCTTGGTTTTCTCGGTGCGGTGATCGGAACATGGATGAGCCGGGAGCCGCAGGCGGAGGCGAAGTTTGCGGAATTGATCGTGAGAGCGAATACGGGGATTGGGGCGGAGAAGGCGGGCGGGCACTAGTCTGAGGCTTCGCCCTGGCTGGACCGAAGCGATTATGTTACCATAACGGAAATCTAAAAAGAGGGAAGGAATGTAATGCCATCATACCAATACATCTACACGATGCATAAAGTCACAAAGATCGTTCCGCCGAAGCGGAAGATTCTGGAGGATATTTCCCTGTCGTTTTATCTCGGGGCGAAGATCGGGGTGTTGGGGCTCAACGGCTCCGGTAAATCGAGCCTGCTCCGGATTATGTCGGGAGTCGACCCCGACTTTTTGGGAGAGGCGAAACCGGCGAAGGGGGTGAAGATCGGATTCCTCCCGCAGGAGCCGAAGCTCGATCTGACTAAAGATGTCCGCGGCAATGTGGAAGAGGGGGTCGCCGAGACCAAGGCGCTGCTCGATGAGTTCAACGCGGTCAGCGCGAAGTTCGCCGAGCCGATGTCCGACGATGCGATGGCGGCGCTGATCGACAAACAAGGAAAGCTTCAAGAGCGGATCGACGCGGTGAACGCCTGGGAGCTCGATCGCCAATTGGAGGTTGCCGCCGACGCCCTGCGGCTTCCGCCGTGGGAGGCCGATGTCACCAAGCTCTCCGGCGGTGAAAAGCGGCGGGTGGCCCTCTGCCGGCTGCTGTTGTCCGCGCCCGATATGCTTCTTCTCGATGAGCCGACGAACCATCTGGATGCCGAATCGGTGGCCTGGCTGGAGCAATTTCTCACGAAGTTTCCGGGGACCGTAGTGGCGGTGACGCATGATCGGTATTTCCTCGACAACGCCGCCGGGTGGATCTTGGAGCTCGACCGGGGCCGCGGGATTCCCTGGGAGGGGAACTATTCTTCCTGGCTCGAACAGAAATCGCAGCGACTCGCGGTGGAAGAGAAGCAGGAGAGCGCCCGCCAGCGGGCGTTGAAGCATGAGTTGGAATGGGTCCGGACCGCGCCGAAGGGGCGTCACGCCAAGAGCAAGGCGCGCCTCAAAGCCTATGAAGAATTGGCGTCGGTTGAAACGCAGGCCCGAAACGAGACGAAAGACATTGTGATCCCCCCCGGCCCGCGCTTGGGGGATTTGGTCGTCGAAGCGGTCGATCTGAAGAAGGGGTTCGGCGATCGGCTTTTGATCGACGGCTTGAGTTTCAACCTCCCGCGCGGCGGGATCGTCGGAATCATCGGGCCGAACGGCGCCGGAAAGACGACCCTCTTCAACATGATCGCCGGATTGGACAAACCGGACAGCGGTACCCTTCGGGTCGGTGAGACCGTCAAAATCGCCTACGTCGATCAGTCGCGCGATACCCTCAACGACAACAAAAATGTGTGGGAAGAGATCTCCGGCGGGAATGATGTAATCCAGGTCGGCAAAAGAGAACTCCCCTCGCGCGCATATGTCGGCGGGTTTAACTTCAAGAATACCGATCAACAAAAGCTGATCAAAGAACTCTCCGGCGGGGAGCGCAATCGGGTCCATCTTGCGAAGCTGCTCAAAAGCGGCGGGAATGTCTTGATGCTCGACGAGCCGAGCAACGATCTCGACGTGGAGACGCTGCGCGCGGTGGAAGAAGCGCTGCTCGATTTCGCCGGCTGCGTCCTCGTCATCAGCCACGACCGCTGGTTCCTCGACCGGATCGCGACGCACATCCTCGCATTCGAGGGAGACAGCAAGGTGGTCTGGTTTGAGGGGAACTATCAAGAGTACGAGGAAGACCGCCACAAGCGGCTGGGGGCCGAGGCCGATCAGCCCCACCGGATCAAATACCGACCGCTGACCCGGTAAGAACGTTTTTATAATTTATTGTAGGGGCAGGCCTCTGTGCCTGCCCTGTTTTTCATTGGAAATCGTTCAATGCGGGCGGCCACAGGGGGCCGCCCTTGCCACATGTTACGCCGTCTTCTTCCTTCGCGCTGTCTGCTTCGCCTGTCGGGAGAGCGCTTTGTGGGAGGCGGCCTGCCGTCCTTCCCGCTTCAGCGCCCGTGTTGCTGCTTGAGCGCGCTTTGCGGAGGGCTTCCGCTTTCGGCTGCTTTGACTGCTTGTTGATTTCTTCGCGGTTGCTTTTGAGGCCGCGGTTTTTCCCTTCTTCGGGATCGCGACCCCGGAGCGGCGGGCCTTCGAGAGGCCGATGGCGATCGCCTGCTTGGTCGATCGCGCGCCATGTTTTCCCTTGCGAACATGCTTGATTTCTTCACGAACAAATTCGCCCGCCTGCGTACTCGGTTTCTTCCCTTGGCTTTTTGCTCTGCGGGCCCGCTGGACTGTTTTCTTCTCAGGCATGGTTCTCATCCTTTCGCTAAAGATGTTCCCCCTGTGAAAAGAATACCATGAGCGGCGCCTCCGTTTGAAGGGGGTCGTCTTGCAACACCACTAATCCCGTTGCGAACTCCCCTTCGCTCAGGATATTCTTGTTGAGAATAGGCAGATCCATTATGATGCGGTTTAGGAGGACGCGGACATGCCCGAAATTCCCGATCTGGACGCCATCGTATCGTATCTTCGCACTCAGATCATCGAGGCGACGATCATCTCTTTCACCATCGAGCGTCCCTGGATGCTCCGCTCCGCCCCCGCCATCACGCCGGAGTCGGTCCTGCCGGGGGAGAAGATCGAGGCGATCGACCGCCGCGGAAAACATGTCCTCTTCAGCCTGAAAGAAGCGAGCCTCGTCATCCACCCGATGCTGGTCGGCCGATTTTATTATGTCGCCCCGGAGGAGAAACCGCCGCGGGAGATGGTCTTTGAGTTTGTCCTCTCGACCGGCAAGGTGCTTCGTTATGCCGATGAGAAGCAGATGGGGCGGCTCTATCTGGTGCCGGGGCGGGACTATTCATCCATTCCAGGATTTCTCGATCAGGGCCCTGACCCGCTGGCGGCCGATTTTACCTTCGAGCGATTTCTGGAGCAGTTGAAGGGGCGGCGGGGAGAGATGAAGGGGCTACTGACGAATGCCAAGGTGATCTCGGGGATCGGGAATGCCTACGTCGACGAAATTTTATTTGAGGCGGGGATCTATCCGTTTCGGAAGAAGACCGATCTTTCGGAGGAAGAGCTGAAAAAAGTCTACGACGCCATTCCGACGGTGTTGAATCGGGCCAAGCAGATCGTCGCCGAGCGAATGGGCGCCCGGACCGATCTGAAGATCCGCGATTTTCTCCTGGTCCATGGCAAAGGGGGAAAGCCCTGTCCGAAATGCGAGCAGAAGATCGCCACCGTTGGAACCTGGCAGCGCGCGACCAATTTCTGCCGGCGCTGCCAGCCGGGATTAATGACCGATCCTTCGAAGAAATAGACCCCTTGTGAACGCCGATTCCCTTACGGCGCTTCCTCTCCTACGAAATCACCGTTTCGCACCGTGTTGATGCAGAGGGAGTGAGAGAGGAGATGAGGAGGATCGGCGCCGATGTATTTGATGTCATCGACCAAAGGGCCGCCCGTTGGATTCAGCTGCGCCAGATCCCGGACGCGCTTTGCAATTTCATGGTCGGCGCAGGCGGTATCCCCGCTCACGCCGAGCCCGCCGATGATCCGGCCCTCCGCGTTGTAAAGCGGGACCCCTCCTCCGAAGCTGATAATCCCACCCGCGACTTTCCCCCGTCCTCCTCCTTGTCCTCCGGGGGGCGCCAGGAATTGGGGATCAAACGGATTCGATTGATTGAGACCATAAAGAGAATGGCCCGGCTGCGTCAGAAGGTAGAGGTTTGCGGTGGAGAGGGGGAGAATGTCGTTGCTGAAGGCATTGGCGGTAAAAGCTTTTGCCTTTGAAATCTGCTGGCTGCCCGGCCATGTCTGCGCGGGGTCTGCCGTGGAGGTGGTGTAGGCGCAGATTTCTCCGTCCCGATTCACTACCGCGCCCCACATCCGCGCCCCGTTGAAGAGCCCCCCGACCCCTTCGCCGGGGCCCAATTCGGGGCTGATCCCGGCCCCCGCGGAGGCGTTTTGTAAAAAGCCCTTCAACTGCGCGGCGGTGGGAAGTCCGCCACAAGGTCCCGCCGCTCCCGCCGGGACGGTTAGGATGATCATTGAGAGAATCGCCAATAAAGCGAGCAACGCTTGTCTTCTCCGGTTCATTTTGCTCCTCCTCTGTGATATCGGTTTAATTCGTCGGCACCTACCTGAATCGACGAAATCTGATTTTTGGATTGACTATGGAGCCACCGTAGGATATCAAGGGGGCATGTGAGGAGTCAACAAATCGAAGCGTTACTTGCCTCCGCTTCGTTCCTGTCTTAAAACAGGCGGATCGCTCGGTTCATGCATGGGAATGAATGACGACTAAGAAGAGAGGGTGTTATCGCCGGATGCCATTTTTGCCGTGCCGGGCGGCCATCTTGAGGAAGGCTTTAAAGAGGGTCGCGCTCTGATCATCGGCGTTAAGAAATTCCGGATGCCACTGCACGCCGAGGACGAACGGATAGCCGACCGCCTCGATCCCTTCGATCACGCCATCGTCGGCTTCCGCGTTGACGACATATCCCGGCGCGACCTGCTTCACCCCCTGATGATGGGCGCTGTTGACGCGGATCTGGTCTCCCTTCAGGATTTTGGAAAGGAGCGTTCCCTTTTTCACCTCAATCATGTGGGCCGGCTTCCCGCCGCGCTGGTGCTGCATCGCTTTCGGGATTTGCCCTTTGATATCTTGATAGAGGCTCCCGCCTGCCGCCACGTTCATCAACTGCATCCCGCCGCAGATTCCCAAGATCGGCATCCCTTTTTTCTTCGCTTGTCGAACGAGCTCCCGCTCCAGTAAGAACCGCTTCGGGTGCACCGTCTTGAATGGGAATCGCCGGTGCTCGCCGTAGCTCTCTGGGTCGATGTCGGGTCCGCTTCCGGTCAGGAGAAGACCGTCGATTCGCTCCAAGATCGACCGCGCCGATGTGGAAGGAGACCCGAGCGGCGGGAGGATCAGCGGAATCCCGCCGGTGACTTCGATCGCTCGCACATACCGGTCGCGCAGAAAACAGGTCGGGATCTTCCCGCCGAACTCGGGGCGGTCGCCGCTGTTGTAATCGCTGGTGATGCCGATGATCGGTCTCATCGATTTCGTCGCGCCTCCTTCAGTCCGTAAAAATCGCCGTCGGGATAGAGTCTAAATCCTTCGACCTCGTTCTTCATCACCGCCACGTTCATCGTGTGCCAGAGGCTGAAATAGGGGAGATCCTCGGCGATGATTTGTTGGATTTCAGTATAGACCGCTTTTCGTTTTTCTGGGTCCAGGGTGATCCTTCCCGCTTCGAGCAGCGTGTCGATTTTTGGGTTGCGATACTGGACGCGGTTCGCCCCGTTCGGCGGGACGCTCTCCGAGTGAAAGAGGTTGTGGTAAATGTCAGGATCGTCCACACCGACCCAGGAGAGGGTAAAGATCTGGAAGTTCCCCGATTTGATGTCGCCGTAGAAGGTTCCCCACTCGTAATTCCGAATCGTCACGGCGATGCCGATTTCCGAGAGCTGGCGTTGGATCACTTCGACCACCCTTCGGGCCAGGTCGTTTTGCGAGGTCTTATGGACGAGATGAAAGCGCGGCGCCGGTCCGGGAGGATCGGGAAAGCCGGCCTCGTCAAGCCGTTCCTTCGCCTGCTCCGGATCGTATCGATACACTTTGACCGAATCGGCATAAGCCCAGTGGGAGGGGGAGAGGAGACCGGCGGCGGGGCGGGCGAGCCCCTCGAAGAGGTGCTCGGTGATCGCATCGCGGTCGATCGCCAGGGCGATCGCTTCTCGAACCGGTTTTTTTTGTAGGATCGGATCGTTGAGATTAAACCCGAGGTAGCTGTAAGTGGTGCTCGGGGCCTGAATGATCTTCAGCCGCGGGTTCTGCTGAAGACGGGGAAGGGCGTCGGGAGGGAAGGCATTCTGGAGGAGATCGATGTTCCCCTTCTCCAATTCGAGCAGGCGGACCGAATCTTCCGGGATGATTCGAAAGAGAAGCCGCGGGATCGCCGGCGCCCCGTCGAAATAATCGGAGAAGGCGGCCAGCTCGACGGCCTCATCCGGATCATACCGGACGAATCGAAAGGGTCCCGATCCGATCGGATGGGAGGCGAGCGTGCCGGGGCCCCCTTTCTCCGCCAGATGTTTCGGGACAATTCCTTTTGTCATCTCGGTGAGAAAAGGGGCGTGGGGTTTCTTTAAAATGAAGCGGACCGTCGCGGCGTCGGGGGTCTCGATCCGGGAGACCATCTCGAAACTTTTTCGATGGGGCGATGCGAATGCAGGATCGAGGATGCTCTCGAAGGTATAGCGGACATCTTCGGAGGTGAGCGGACGGCCGTCGTGAAACCGGACATTCTTCCTCAGATGAAAAGTGTAGATGGTTTCTCCCGCCACTTCCCAGCGCTCCGCCAGATCGGGAACCTTTTGACCGGCGGCGTCGGACCGAAGGAGGCGGCTGAAGAGGAGCTGGCCGATCCGTTCTGAATAAGCGTCGGTCGCGAGGCGCGGATCGAACTGCGTCGGAGCCGCTTCGATGGCGACGACGAAGGGGGGATCGGCCGGGGGGGAGGAAGTGCACCCGGCGAAAAAGAAGAAGAGGATAAAAAGAAAAGGAGTCATGAAATACAAAGAGGGGCACGGTTTGCCGTGCCCCTCTTTTATCATCCGTTTATTGGGGTGGATTACGCCGATTTGATTCCCTTCTCGCGTTCGTAGAGGAGGACCGGCTGGCCGGTTCCGTTGATCACCTCTTCGGTAATGACGCACTCCTTCACGTTCTTGAGCGAGGGGAGTTCGTACATCAGCTCGAGCATCACCTCTTCCAAGATCGATCGAAGCCCGCGGGCGCCGGTTTTCTGCGCGAACGATTTCTTCGCGACGGCGGCAAGGGCGCTGTCGGTAAATTTCAGCTTCACTTTTTCGAGAGAGAAGAGCTTCTCATACTGTTTGATGAGCGCGCTCTTCGGCTCGGTGAGGATGCGCATCAACGCGGTCTCTTCCAGATCTTCCAGGGTGGCGGTGACCGGAAGCCGTCCGACGAACTCGGGGATTAGTCCGAATTTGATCATGTCTTCCGACTGAGACATCCTCAAGAGATCTCCGAGGCGGCGCTCTGTCTTGCCCTTTACATCGGCGCCGAATCCCATCGATTTTTTGTGAATCCGCTGCTCGATGATCTGTTCCAGACCGACGAACGCTCCCCCGCAGATGAAGAGGATGTTGGTGGTATCGACCTGGATGAATTCCTGATGCGGATGTTTCCGTCCCCCCTGCGGCGGAACGTTCGCGACGGTTCCCTCGATCAATTTCAAAAGGGCCTGCTGAACCCCTTCGCCCGAGACGTCGCGGGTGATGGAGGGAGACTCGCTCTTTCGCGAGATCTTGTCGATCTCGTCGATGTAGACGATCCCCTTCTCGGCTTTCTCGACGTCATAATCGGCCGCCTGCAATAATTTCAGAATGATGTTCTCGACATCCTCGCCGACGTAGCCGGCTTCGGTCAGGGTCGTCGCATCGGCGATCGTGAAGGGAACGTCAAGAATGCGCGCCATCGTCTGCGCCAGGAGGGTCTTCCCGGTCCCGGTGGGACCGATCATCAGAATATTCCCCTTCTGCAGCTCGATCTCGTCGCTCTGCGCGTTGGTGGCGACCCGCTTATAGTGGTTGTGGACCGCCACGGAGAGGATTTTCTTGGCGCGTTCCTGGCCGATCACGAATTGGTCGAGAATTTTCTTGATCTCAACAGGTTTGGGGAGGGTCGATGAAGTCTCTTCCTTTTCTTCTTCCCACTCTTCGGCAATAATGTCGTTGCAAAGGTCAACACACTCGTCGCAAATGTAGACGGTCGGTCCTGCGATCAGCTTCTTGACCTCATCCCGGCTCTTTCCACAAAAAGAGCAGCGAAGAAGCGAATCGGTTTTTTCCTGTTTTGCCATGCGTTCCTCCCCATATCTAATGGAGTTAAGATTAAAGATGATGCGTGGTGATGGTTACTTCCGTACCGGCGCGCGTTCAATGACCTCATCGATGATGCCGTAGGTCTTCGCTTCCTCGCCCGACATGAAATAATCCCGCTCCGTGTCGGTGCGGATCTTTTCGATCGGTTGGCCGGTGTGTTTCGCCAAGATTTCATTCAGGCGTTCCCGCATCTTTAAGATCTCACGGGCGTGGATATCAATGTCGGTCGCCTGTCCTTGAAAGCCGCCCATCGGCTGGTGAATCATAACCCGCGCGTTGGGAAGGGCATATCGTTTTCCCTTTGTTCCGGCTGAGAGAAGGAGGGCTCCCATGCTTGCCGCTTGTCCGATGCAAATGGTCGAGACGGATGATTTGATATATTGTATTGTATCATAAATCGCAAGACCCGCCGTGACCAAGCCCCCCGGAGAGTTGACATAAAGATTGATATCTTTCTCCGGGTCTTCCGCTTCCAGGAAGAGCAACTGCGCAATGATCAAATTCGAGATGTTGTCGTCCACCGCCGTCCCTAAGAAGATAATCCTGTCTTTGAGAAGACGGGAGTAGATATCGTAGGCCCGCTCGCCGCGGGTCGTCTGTTCGATGACCATGGGTACCAGCATTACGCCATTTCTCCTTTGTCTTCGGCCAAGAGTCGTGTGACCGGAGGGTCTCTATTGGGTTTGCGTTTTGTTTTCGACGAAGGGGACGGCGGCCTGACGGCCGCTATGCCGTCTCCCCTTTGTCTTCGAATTGGGCTAGAGAATAAACCCGGTTGAGGGTTTTTTCCTCTCTGATCCTTGCTTTCAACCCTTCCAACGATCCTTGTTGCTGATGGATGGCGCGCTTTGCTTCTTGCGGCGACACCTTGGCGCGTTGCGCGAGGCGGTTGATTTCCTCATCGATCTCTTGTTCGGACACCTCAATTTTTTCCGCGTCGGCAATTTCGTTCAAGAGGAATGTTCCCTTCACCCGTTCTTTGGCGGTCGATTCGTATTCTTTGTGAAGCGACTCGTGATCGAGCGGTTGCTGAACGCGCTCCTGAAGTCGATCAATCATGGTGTGCAGCTCACGGTCCACCATCGACTCGGGAACGTCAAACGAATGCATTTCGACCAGCTTCTTCATGAGCAGGTTCTTCTGGTCGTGCTCCTGTTGAGCGGTCCGTTGTTCCAGCAGCGTATTTTTGATTTTGCCTCTTAATTCCTCAAGAGAGGAGAGACCGATGTCCTTCGCAAGCTCGTCGTCCAATGGAGGAAGGACCTTGTTCTTAATTTCCTTCACATGGATTTTGAATCGGACGCTCTTCCCCGCAATTTCCTTGTTCGGATAGTCGGCCGGGTAGGGAACATCGATTTCCATCTGATCTCCCTTCTTCTTGCCGAGGAGGGAAGATTCAAATTCGGAGGGAAAAGTGTTTGAGCCGATTTGTAAAGTGTACCCCTCTGCCTTGCCCTGATCAACCGGTTTTCCGTCGATCGATCCTTCGAAATCGATTATAGCATAATCGTTTGATTCTATTGCACGCTCCTCGGGAGAAGCCTCCAGTCGCCCCTGATCATCCTGAAGCCGTTTCAGCGTCTGTTCGACCTCTTCATCGGTCACCTTGATCTCTTTGCGCGGGACCGGAATTCCCGAATAGTTCGAAAGCTGAATCGTCGGTTTGATCTCGACGGTGGCCGTAAAGAGAAGCGGCGCTCCCTTCTTTAACTCGATCTTCTCAATTGAAGGAAATTCCACGGGGGAGAGTCCGGCCTCCTTAATCGCTTTTTGGTAATACTCCGGGACCAGCTTCCGGACGATATCTTCTTCGACGGAAGGGCCGAATTTCTTTTCAAGAAGGGAGAGAGGCGCCTTTCCCGGACGAAAGCCGGGGACCTTCGCCTTTTTTTTCAAATCGGAATAAGCGACTTCGAATTCGCTGGAGACGACTTCTTGCGGGATTTCGATCTTAAGGGATTTCTTGACAGGTGTGATCTCTTCAACCTGAACTTTCATACGCTCCTTCCGAAAAACGTTTCCATTCTATCTCTGCTCAGTGTGATTGTCAATTGTTTACCCTGACGCCGCTTCGACTTACGTATCAACTGATTCTCATCCGGTCTCGCTGGGGGATCGCCATACTTCTTCCTTACCCCCTATGCGATAGACGGCCTCCGACATGGAAGATCGGTGGAACGCTTCGTCTATCGATCGTGTATTGTGGATCGAGAGTTGGTGCGAGAGGGGGGACTTGAACCCCCACGGGGTGACCCACCAGATCCTAAGTCTGGCGCGTCTGCCATTCCGCCACTCTCGCACACGTTGTACCGAAGGAAGGTCCCTTCTAGAATCGGAAAAGAGGAACGGATTATATCATGGAAGAGACCAATCTGCAATCATTCCGCAAGAGAAGGCGCCGGGTCAGGCCGGCAGCGTTTCTGGTAGGATTCAACATGTTGAACCCCACCTTTTTTGAAATAAAGATCTGTGATACATTGGGCGTCAGTTTTTCAACCTTGACACTGCGCGAAAGGAGGGGGATGTCCATCGGACTCAAAGAGATCCGGTCTGCCCGAGAGGCGATCGCCTCCTCTGTCGATCGAACGCCGCTGGTGACATCCCGCTCGCTCAGTCTACGGGCCGGGCTTCCCGTTTACCTAAAGCTGGAGAACCTCCAAAAGACCGGATCGTTTAAAATTCGGGGTGCGGCCAATCGGCTCTCCCTTCTGACGGCGGCGGAGCGGCGCCGGGGGGTGATCGCCGCGTCGGCGGGAAATCATGCCCAGGGGGTCGCCCTCGCCGCGCGGACCCTGCATGTCGCGTCCACGATTGTCATGCCGGAAGGGGCTTCCCTCGCCAAACAGGAGGCGACCCGTTCCTATGGCGCAAGGATAATTATTAAGGGGAAGAGTTTTGATGAAGCGATGAAGGAAGCGCGGCGGATCGCGGAAGCGGAAGGGAAAGTCCTGATCCATGCGTTTGATGATGACGCGATCGTCGCGGGACAGGGGACCCTGGGGCTGGAGATCGTCGAAGAATATCCGGAGGTCGCGACAATCCTTGTTCCGATCGGCGGCGGGGGACTCGCCGGCGGGGTGGGGACGGCGGTGAAGGGGATCAACCCGAAGATCCGGGTGATCGGGGTGACGGCGCCCGCCCGTCCGACCCTCGCCGATGGCATTGCGGTGAAACATCCGGGGCGCCGGACCCGGCCGCTCCTGGAGCGTCATCTCGATCAGATCATCTCGGTCCGCGAAGAAGAAATTGCCGAAGCGGTCCTTCTTCTCATGGAGCACAAGCGGATCATCGCAGAGGGGGCGGGGGCGGTTCCCCTGGCGGCCCTCCTGAACCACGGCCGGGGCATCCGCGGCCCGGTCTGCCTGATCATCAGCGGCGGGAACATCGATGTCACCCTTCTGGAGCGGATTATCGAGCGGGGCCTGGTCCGGACCGGCCGGCTGCTGCGGCTCTCCGTCGTGATCCCCGATCGCCCGGGTGCCTTGGCCGGACTGACCCATGCCGTCGGTCACCTCGGCGCCAATATCGTCCACATCGTTCACGACCGCCTGTCACTGAACCTTCCCCTTTCGGAGACCCGCGTGGAGCTTTCGCTCGAAACGCGCGGTCCCGACCACAATCGGGAGATCCTCGCCGGCCTGGAACACCTCGGTTATCTCCTCCTTTGAAGGATTCGTTTCATCGACGTTCAGGATGTTTTCGCGGGGGGGGCTCCGATCCATCTTTGGACCTGCCGCTTTAGAAACCGCCGGGTGGCGGTCAGCGCCGGGCCGGGATCGCGCGCGCTCCAGATTCGGAACATCTTGGGGCCGTCAAATGACTGTGCCCAACGGGAAAGGGTCCACTCCTCGGTTTTCCGGTAGCATTGAAGGGCTTTCAGGTCGCTCTTCGTATCGATCCATTTGATTCCGGGGCGGTAATCCTCCTTGAAATGAAGCGATCGTCCAAGCTGTGCCAGATAGGCCCGCATCGGAAGATTGACCCCGGCCCGCGCGCCGAGGTCGATCGCCAGACCGAACCGGGGATTGATCTCAAGGAGCCGGGGGGAGCCGTCGCGGCTGTCCCGTTTGAAGTCGAGATGAGCGGCCCCGCGGTATTCGATCGACTGGAGGACGCGCAGCGCCGCTTTCGCAATGGCCGGATCATTCACCGTGACGGCGAGGGTGCTGATTCCGCAATGAATCGGATAGGTCCGGATCCGGCGGGCGATAAAGTAGCCGAGCGGCTCCGAGCGGGCGTTGAAGTAGGTATCAAAAAAATAGAGCTGATCGTCGCCGCCGGGGATATATTCCTGAATCAACACCCCCGGATGATGCGACCAGATATCACGGTAAAGGCTACGGAGAGTCTCCGCATCTTTTGCCTGAATCGCCTTGATCCCGACGCCGTATTGCTTCTGGAATGCGGCGCTCTTCCAGAAGACCTGCTGCATCGGTTTGAGGATGCAGGGGAAGGGGATCTCGGAAATCATCTTTTCGAGCTCGCCCGGGTCGTTTGGCTGCCAGGTTCTTGGGATTGGAAATCCATATTCGGCCCCCATCTTGTAAAAGAGCCCTTTATCTACCAAGAGATCGGCCTGCTTTTCCGAGGGGAGATCGATCAGAAAATAGCGAGAGAGGAGGTCGCGGTTCTTCGAGACGAAGAGAAAATCAGGCTCTCCGTTGCAGAAGAGAACCGACTTTCCCAGTCTTCTCCCGATCATCAGAAGGAGCTCCAGCGTCTCGCGGCAGTCCGGGTCGAAACTCGGCACCACCACCGATTCGATGCAATAGCGTGATGCAAAGGCCAGGTGGTCTTTGTTGCAGGCGACCACCACGCAAGGAACTCCCCATTCCCCGAGACAACGTACCAGGCCTATCTCACCCAGCACCACGGCCGGCATCGGCTTGGGTGACAAATGTCTCCTCCCTACAGAAAGTTCGATTGACGTATCAGAGATAATGTAAGATAAATTTCCATAACCAAGCTCGATAGATGCAAGGAGCGCACCATCACAGAGGGATCGTTATCGTCGCGGTTTGTAGCGTGCATTACGTGGTAAGGCATTAATACTTTGCGAAGGAGACGCATTTTCTTTCTGGGATGTGAATTCTTTTTCATGAAAAGGGAAAGTTCTTCCTCAGCCATTTCTTATTAAGAACATTTCGGGCCTGAAAAACCGTTGACTCGACGATTCGAAAAGGATACGATTTGAAAAAAACAAAGGAGGTGAGAGATGCGTCAGAAAGGGTGGATGTTGGTAGCGCTGGCATTAACCGTTTCGATTTCGGCGGCGACGGCCGGAATGAGTTGGGCCTGCTCTTCGATGGGACCCGATAAACACATGGGGGTCGTGAAGGCGATCGGGACCTCAGAGGGGGCCTTCACCATCGTTGATGCCGAAACGGGGAAACCGATCCAATTTGTTGCGTCGGCTAAACTGCTGGAAGGGGTGAAGGTCAACGACAAGGCGGTGGTAACGTTCAAAATGGACGGGGAACGGCTTCTGGCAGAAAAGATTGAAGTCAGAAAATCATAGGTCCTATAAGTCGTATACGACCTAATTAAGCCCGATGAGAAAGTAGGGGCAGGGTTTCTGCCCCTACTTTCTCTGCTCCAAATCAATAATTCCTTCCTGAACCCCTTTCATCGCCGCCTCCGTCCGGTCGTAAACCCCCATCTTGTGAAAGATGTTCCGGACGTGGTTTTTGATGGTCTTCTCGCTGAGGTGCAGCTCGCTGGCGATTTCTTTGTTGGTTTTCCCTTTGGCCACCCGCCGCAAGACGTCTACTTCTCTCCCGCTTAGATTGTACATTTGGCGGGGGGCCTTCTTGACCTGTTCGGGTTCGAGTTGTGAAAATTCGCCCAGAATCTTCCGGGCGATCGAAGGGTGAATGATCGACTCTCCCTTGTAGATCGATTGGATCGCCTTGACGATCTCAGAAGAGTCGGCATCCTTCAGAAGATAGCCGTGAACCCCGGTCCGAACCAGCTCGAAGATCGTTGCATCGTCATCGTGCATCGTCAGGACGACGATTCCGATCTCGGGAGAGATTTTCCGGACCGCCCGGGTTGCTTCCACGCCGTTCATCTGCGGCATGGAGATATCCATCAAGATTACATCGGGTTTCAGCGCTTTGGTTTTCTCGATCACCTCGAAGCCGTTGATCGCTTCGCCCACCACATCCATATCGCTTCGACTCTTGAGAATCGCGACGAGCCCTTCCCGAACCACCCGGTGATCATCGGCAATTAAAATCCGGATCTTGGTCATCCCCTTTTCTCCTTCGAAAGGGGAACCTCGATCCGGACCTGGGTCCCTTGCCCCTTGCGGCTGAGGATTTCCGCTTTCCCCCCCAAGAGGCGCGCCCGTTCCATAATCGACTTGAGGCCGAAGGAGTTTGAGTCGGTCCGATCGACTTCGTTGGGCCTGAAATCAAATCCGACCCCGTCGTCGATGATGGCGGCGGTCAACCGCCTCGGTTGAATGTCGAGCTTGATCCAGACCTGTTTTGCCCGAGCGTGCCGTTGAATGTTGGCCAGCGCCTCTTGAACGATCCGGAAAATAAAAATCTTCGCCTGCAAGGGGACCGTCCCTTCATTCCCGGCGTTTTCCAAATGGGTCTCGATCTGGTATTGCCGTTCGTAGGTTTTGAGGTATTTTTTCACCGAGGGGAGAAGCCCGGCGCGGTCGAGGTAAATCGGACGGAGATTGAAGATGACCTCCCTTGCTTCGGAGATCGCCTCTTTGAGAAGCGCCTTGGTCTCCTGGATCGATTGAAGGGTCAGGGCGGGGTTTTTATTGAGCTGGTCGGCGCAATAATCGAGGCGGTAGTTCAGCCCGACGAGGGTCTGAACGAGACCATCGTGGATATCGCATGCGATCCGCGTCCGCTCTTCTGCAATCGCAAGCTCCACCTCTTTGACATAGAGCCGATAAAGCGATTGGTACTCCAGCAGGTGTCGTTCGATCTCTTCTTTGCTTTTGATCCGCTCCTCGATCAGCTGCCACATGAACATCGCCGAGGGCCCGCCGATGACCGCCACCCCCGGCCGGCGCGAGGTGAGAAGGATCTCCTCGACGGCTTTATCTCCGGTGACATCGATGACCAGGTCGACCTTTTTTGACTTGAGGAGTTTTTGATAATCGAGCGTGACAGGGATTTTCAACTTCCGGGCGAGGCGAATCCCGGGGGCGTTTTTGTCAATATCGGCCACCCCGACGATTCGAACCAGCGGATCGTTGTAGAAGATTTCAATCAGAGAGGTCCCGCCGCGTCCTCCGCCGATGATCGCCACATTCGTCACGCTTCTCCCCCCTGTTGAATACGATCGATCTCGATCCCGATCCCGGAACGGCCTCATTCTATCCGAATTCGTTTTGACTGACAAGGTAGAGGAGAATATGCCTTGACAAACAATGAGATCTCTCCGTAAAATGTGGGGTTTTGACGCCCGGAATCTCATGACTATATAGATAGGAGAACAGATCACAATGGAGAACACATCGTTCGTCATACTCTTCTCGCTCATCTGCGCCGGCGTGGGGATTGCCTACGCCCTCTACCTTTCCTTCTGGGTGATGAGACTCGATGCGGGAACCGCTGAGATGAGAAAAATTCAGGCCGCGATCCACGAAGGGGCCCAGGCGTATATGATCCGGCAATTTAAAACGATCTCCATTGTCGCGGCGGTCCTTTTTGTTCTTCTCTGGGTTTCCGGGATTTGGTCGGAGCATTTCGGCCTGCTGACCGCCACCGGTTTTCTGATCGGCGGGGTCGCCTCCGGGATCTCCGGTTACGTCGGGATGATGGTCGCGGTGCGGGCCAATGCACGGACGGCCCAGGCGGCCCATCAGGGAATGAATGCCGCGCTGCAGGTCGCTTTCAAAGGGGGAGCGGTCACCGGGCTCCTCCTGATCAGTTTGGGTCTTCTGGCCGTGACCGGATTCTACGCCGTCGCCTCCGCGATCGCCGGGGAAGAGAAAACCATTCCGGCCCTTCTCTCGTTGGGATTGGGGGGGAGCTTAATCTCCCTCTTTGCCCGGGTCGGTGGGGGAATCTATACGAAAGCGGCCGATGTCGGGGCCGATCTCGTCGGAAAGGTAGAGGCGGGGATTCCGGAAGACGATCCGCGCAACCCGGCGGTGATCGCCGATAACGTCGGCGACAATGTCGGCGACTGCGCCGGCATGGCGGCCGATCTCTTCGAGACCTATGCCGTGACGACGGTCGCGACGATGGCGCTCGCCCACCTTCTCTACCCCGAAGCGAAGAATGCCCTTCTCTTCCCGCTGGTCCTCGGCGGGGTGGCGATTTTGATGACGATCATCGGAAGCTGGTTTGTGAAGCTGGGCCCGGGGGGGGGCATTATGCCGGCTCTTTACAAAGGATTCGCCGCGACCGGCATCCTCTCTGCGATCGCCTTCTACCCGGTGACCGCTTGGCTCATGGACGGGGTCGGCGGCATCCCGGTGATCAACTATTATTTGACGGCGCTGGTCGGATTGGGGGTGACCCTTGCCCTGGTGGTGATCACCGATTATTACACCGCCAAAAAGTTCAGCCCGGTTCAAGAGATCGCGCGGGCGTCGGTGACCGGCCACGGCACCAATATCATCGCCGGGCTGGCGGTCTCTCTCCAGTCGACCGCCCTTCCGGTGCTCGTGATCGCCGGAGCGATTCTCGCCAGCTATTCGCTGGCCGGCCTCTTCGGCGTGGCGATCGCGGCGGAAGCGATGTTGACGATGGCGGGGATCGTCGTGGCGATCGACTCCTTCGGCCCGATCACCGACAACGCCGGGGGGATCGCCGAGATGGCGAACATGGGGAAAGAGGTTCGCGATGTGACCGACCCGCTCGACGCTGTCGGCAACACCACCAAGGCGGTGACGAAAGGGTATGCCATCGGATCGGCCGGATTGGCCGCGATCGTTCTTTTCTCCGAATATACCCGCTCGGTTTCCAAGGGGGGGACGGCGATGGTTTTTGATCTCTCCGACCCGCTGGTCCTGGTCGGCCTCTTTATCGGCGGGATGCTCCCGTTTCTCTTTGCCGCTTATTTGATGAAGGCGGTCGGAGAGGCGGCCGGTTCGATCGTCGAAGAGGTTCGCCGACAGTTTAGGGAGATCAAGGGGATTATGGAGGGGACCGGCAAGCCCGATTACGGCCGGTGCGTCGATATCGTGACGATCGCTGCGCTTCAAAAGATGATGGTCCCGTCGCTGATTCCGGTGCTGGCCCCCTTGATCGTCGGTGTGATCCTCGGTCCGAAGGCGCTCGGCGGGGTCTTGGTCGGGAGCATTGTCACCGGTCTTTTCGTCGCCATCTCGATGACCTCGGGCGGGGCGGCGTGGGACAACGCAAAGAAATATATCGAAGAGGGCCACCACGGCGGGAAGAAAAGTCCGGCCCATCAGGCAGCGGTCACCGGCGATACAGTCGGCGATCCATACAAAGACACGGCCGGCCCGGCGATCAACCCGATGATCAAGGTAATCAACCTCGTGGCCGTTCTGATCGGCGTGTTGCTGTTTGCTTAAAAGACGAGAATCAAGAGAAACAAAAAAGGGATGGAGTTCTCTCCATCCCTTTTTTGTTTTGTTTTCACCGGTTACTTCTTGTTTTTGATCTCCCCGTTGGCCGCCTTTTCCTGGCTCTGCTCTCCGAGAAGCGCCTTCAACTCCGACATAAACTGATTGACATCCTTGAACTCCCGGTAGACCGAAGCGAAGCGGACATAGGCGACCTGGTCGATCGCGTGCAATTGCCTCATGACCTCCTCGCCGACGACCCGGCTTTCGATTTCGGTCTCTCCCATCTCCTGGATTTTTTTTTCGATCCGGGTGACGACCGCTTCGAGGAGATCGACGCTGACCGGCCGCTTCTCGCAAGCCTTCTTGAGTCCTGAAAAAATTTTATGGCGATCGAACGGCTCGCGCCGGCCGTCCTTTTTGATCACCATCGGAAAGATCTCCTCCACCCGTTCGTAGGTGGTGAAGCGCCGCTGGCAATGGAGGCATTCCCGGCGCCGGCGGATGACCTCTCCCTCTTTGCTGAGGCGGGAGTCGACCACCTTATCTTCCAGATGGCTGCAAAATGGACATTGCACGATGAGAGCCTTATTGAAGTCCAGTATGTATGGATCGCTGTTTAGTGCGGGAATCGCTTACAGACGGCTTGAACTTGTCGTCGAACCTCTTCCAGGACCCGCTCGTCCTTCCGATGGCGAACGACGGTATCGATGAAGGAGGCGATTTCATCCATCTCTTTCTCTTTCATCCCGCGGTTGGTGACGTTCGGCGTTCCCAATCGGATGCCGCTTGTCTGGGCCGGAGGGCGCTCATCAAAGGGGACGGCATTCTTGTTTACGGTGATCCCCGCCGCTTCCAGCGCATCTTCCGCCTCTTTTCCGGTAATTCCCTGCTTGGTTAAATCGACAAGCATCAGGTGATTGTCGGTTCCCCCCGAGACGATCTGATAGCCGCGGGAGATCAATCCATTTGCAAGGGCGGCGGCATTGGCGACGATCTGCTTTTGATAAGTGACGAACTCCGGACGGAGCGCTTCTTTCAGTGCGACCGCCTTGGCCGCGATGACATGCATCAGCGGCCCCCCCTGGATGCCGGGGAAAATCGTTTTGTCGATGATCTTGGCGTGTTTCTGAAGAGAGAGAATCATCCCGCCGCGCGGGCCGCGCAGGGTCTTATGGGTGGTGGTCGTCACGAAATCGGCATAGGGAACCGGCGAGGGGTGGACCTTCGCCGCCACCAGACCGGCGATGTGGGCCATGTCGACCATCAGATAGGCCCCGATTCGGTCGGCGATCTCTTTGAATTTCGGAAAATCCAAGATGCGGGAATAGGCCGACGCGCCGACAACGATCATCTTGGGACGTTCCCGCTCGGCGGTCGCCGCAACTTCATCATAATCGATCCGGCCGGTCTCTTTCCGAACGCCATAGGAGACCACTTTATAGAGCATCCCGGAGAAATTGACCGGGCTTCCGTGGGTGAGGTGTCCCCCGTGGGCCAGGTTCATCCCGAGAATCGTATCGCCCGGTTTGAGGACGGAGAAGTAGACCGCCATGTTAGCCTGCGAGCCGGAGTGGGGCTGGACGTTGACATGTTCGGCCCCGAAGATCTGCTTGGCCCGCTCGATCGCGAGCGATTCGACCACATCGACATATTGGCAGCCGCCGTAATAGCGCCGTCCGGGGTAGCCCTCGGCATATTTGTTGGTCATGATCGATCCCTGCGCTTCCAGGACCGCGCGGCTGACGTAATTCTCGGAGGCGATGAGGATAAGCTTCTCCTCCTCGCGCTTTTCCTCCTGGCGGATCGCCTGTTCCACCTCCGGGTCGATCGCTTTTAAGCTGAAATCTTTTTGATCACTCATCTCGAAATCCTCAACGCTATTTTCTATTGTGGATGAACCGTTTCCTTCTTGGGCCGATCAATCGGGATGGGCCTTTTCGATGGCGCGAATTTTATCTAGTCGTCGTTGATGGCGTCCCGCTTCGAAATCGGTTTCGAGCCAGATCCGGACGATTTGGACCGCCGTCTCCTCGTCGAGCACCCGCTCTCCCAGAACAAGGACGTTTGCATCGTTGTGACGCCGGCTCGCCTCTGCGGTGACGGCGTTATGGCAGAGTGCCGCGCGGACGCCGGGAAACTTGTTGGCCGTAATCGACATGCCGATGCCGGTTCCGCAGATGAGAATGCCGCGGTCGAGCGTCCCCTTCGAAACCGATTCGGCCACCTGGATGGCATAATCGGGGTAGTCGACCGAATCGCGACCGTCGGCGCCGAAATCGACGGCGTCCACTTTTTTTTCGGACAGGTACCGGAGGATCCGATTTTTCAGCCCGAAACCGGCATGATCTGAGGCGATCGCAAGCTTCATTATAGGTCTCTATCAAGTCCTGGGATGGTAGCGAATCCCTCCTCCTCCTGTCAAGGAGAATCGGGCCGTGAAAAAAGCGGAAGAGCAAAAGGGGTGCATGGAGGAGAAGCGGGCGGAACCGAATGGAGAAACGGGCGTCAGAGCATCTCTCGGAGCGCCTGCTCCGCCTCTTTCCTGACGAGCGCGACCACTTTGTCGCCGGGAATAAGCTCGGTGTCTCCTTTCGGAATGACGACTTCGTCCCCCCGGAGAATTGAAATGAAGATCGCCCCCTCGGGGAGGTGGATCTCTCGGATCTTCTTCCCCATCATTCCGGAGGAGCGGGAGAGGTCGACCTCGATGATCTCGACATTCCCCGCGCGGAGGGTTACCAGCGGGATCACCATATCCTCCGCCTTCACCTGTTCTTCAATCAACGCATCGATCAGGCGGGTCGAGCTGACGGTGGCATCGATCCCCAGTGTGGAAAAAAGCGATTCGTTCCCCGGGTCGTTCACGCGGGCGATGGTGCGCGGGCATTTAAAAACCGCCTTGGCGACCTGGCAGATGACGAGGTTATCCTCATCGGTCCCGGTGACCGCCACGAGAACGTCGGCGCGATTGGCCCCCGCTTCTCGAAGAATGCTGACGCGGGAGCCGTTTCCCTCCATCAACGACTCCCCGAACTCTCTCGCCAGGCCGGCGGTTTTCGTCTTGTCTTTTTCGATCAGCAGGACCTCATGTTCTTCCGCCAGGAGCAGCTTCGTTAGGTTATATCCGACCTTTCCCCCGCCGACGATAATGATGTACACCGGTTAGACCCCCTTCTCCAACATCTTCAACATTTCTTGTAGGGCGAAATTTGTGGGGCAGACCGTCTCAAGGCCGAGATCGCGATAGACCGAAGAGAGGGTCGGATCGAAGACCCGGATGAGGACCTTTGGGATCTTATACTTCTTCTGCATCGCTTGAGAGACCATCAAATTGATATTATCACTTCCGGTCACGGCGATGAAGACGTCGACCGGTTCCGCGAAGACCAGGTCGGCCGTTTCTTCATTAAAAATATTCCCGCCGACCCGCTGGATGTTTTCATGTTCTTCGAGGTTTTTGAATTTTGTCTCTTCCGCATCGACAATGGTGATTTTATGCCCTTTTTGAACCAGGGCATTCGCCAGACGCGACCCGAGCCTTCCGGAGCCAAGAATCACAATATGCATCGTTTCCCCAAGGGTCAATTTGTCTACAGTATAATCGTTTGGCCCGGGAAGTTCAAAGGGGAGTCCCCGATCACGACCCGGCCTCATCATGTGATCGGTGCGTTATGTGCGCCGCTACTCTTGCGCCCCCTTCGGCAACTTATCAATGAGCACCTCGCAGGGAGAATGCCGAAGGATGATGTCCGATGTTCTCCCCAAGATGGCGTCCCGTAAGCCCGGCTCGGACCGGATTCCCAAGATGATCAGATCGACATCCCGATCCCGCGCAATCCGGGCGATCTCCTCCCCCGCCAGACGGGCCCGCTGGAGAATCTTCTGGGAGGGAAGCCCATGGAGCTTGACGATGGAGCAGGCCCGCTCCAACGCTTCGTTTCCCTCCTGCTCCGCGTCGGGGAGGGGGATCCCGAGCGGCATCGTGCGGGGGACTTCCACCACATAGGTCAAGAGGATCTCCGCCCCCTGTTCGGAGCCGAGTCGGCAGGCCAATTCGACCCCCCGTTCCGCATAGGGGAGACCGACGGTCGGGACCAAGATCTTTTTGATGGCAAAAACCGAGTGGCGCGCTTTTGCGGCGGCCGCCGGGATGTAATCCGGAGGATGAAGCATCCACCAGAGGATCGAGATGAGCGAAACAACAAAGAAAAGGGCGATTACCCCTCCCAGGGGGTTGATCTGATCGATCAGCTCGATCATCTCTCCGCAACCTCCCCTCCCCCTTTCGACAATGCTTTATAGATGAGATAAAAACGATAACTCCCGATCAGCAGAAAAAGAGATCCGATCAAATAGGCCGGCCAGGAGGCGTGACGGAAGAAGGCGCGGTAGAGGATTGCGCCGCCGACGGCGAAGTAGAGGAACATATTAATCATCAGGACCTTGTCTCGAAGAGACAACGATCGAAGGGTCGTCATGATGTGCTCTTTATTGTGAAGCATGTTTGGCCTCTTTCTTATTCCGTTCCGCCAAGGCATGCTTGTATTGCTCCAGGAGATCGAATTCCTCCGCAGAGGTCAGAATCGCGATCTGCTCCTTCTCCCAGTCGCGTGGAATGTTGGAAAAGAGGGGGTGCCTGTTCTTCCACCGATACCAGAGATAAACCGCAAGCCAGAGGAGGACCCAACCGGGACCGGCGACCCGTCCGAGGGCATGCGTCCAGAGCACCACCCCCATCATCGCCAGGGTCGCAAAGGCGCCGACGATGCCGAGGATCGGAATATAGATCCCTTTGAACTTAATATTAAACGGCATTCGATAGGGCCGCGGGGTATAGGGGTCTTTGATCCGGAGCGCGATCAGGGCGATGAAGCTCAGAAAATAGGCGAGCGTCGCGCCGAAGGCATACATATTGACCATCGTATCCATGGCGTGGGGGCCGGTGAGAAAGCTGAAGATCACCTGAGCCGCCGCCACAACCGAGAAGAAGACGACCGCCCGCACGGGGGTCCGGAATTTCGGATGGACCGCGCTGAACCAAGGGCTCAAGAGGTGGCTCTCGCTCATGCTGTAGCTCAGTCGGGAGGCCCCCATCACCCCCGTGTTGGCCGAAATGAGGACGATCGTGGCACCGAGGACCGCGGCGGCATGACCGGCCAGAAAACCGACATAGGGAATAGCGCTGGCCAAGACCGCCACCGGGTCGGACTCCCGCTCGGCCAGGGCCTGCCAGGGAAGGACCCCCAGGGCCAGGATCGGAAAGGCCATCGCGAAGAGGAGGACGACACAGATTAATGAGACCGATGTTCTCGGAATAATCGTCGCGGGACGGCGGGTCTCCTGCGCCGCCTGCGAGACCGATTCCAATCCGACGTAAGAGATAATGGCGACCGAGACGGCGTAAAAGAATTGCTCCGTCGAAGGGAATTCAGTTTTGAATTGAAAGACGACCATCTCCGGTTTCCAGGCAAAGAGAAAACCGAAAACGATAATGATCGTTTCCAGGACCATATCCAGGCCGCCGATGAGCGAATTGAAGAGAGAAGATTCTCGAATCCCCCGGATATTGAGAATCATCAGAAGGACGATCAGGAAGAGCGATTCGGCCGCCCAGATCAGATTGATTCCTTGGAAAGGGCCGATATCGATTGCGAATTCGCGGATGGCCGGGAAGAAGAAGTTGATATACCCGGCGGAAGCGGTTGCGAAGAGCGAAATGCAGATGGTGTAATCGAGCAGCAGCGCGGCGCCGGCGATCAACCCCCAGATATCGCCCAGCCCCCGCGTCGTGTAGTATTGGCCTCCCCCCGCCACCGGATAGGCGGAGGCAAGTTCGGTATAGGCGAAGCCGATTAAGATGTAAACGAAACCGGCGGCGGCGAAGGCAAGCGGCGTCGCCCCATGGGCGGCGCCCATGACCAGACCGAGCGCCACATAAACATCGGCGCCGACGTCGGCGTAGCCCCAGGTGAATGAGCCCCAGATGGAAACATCCCTTCGAAGCTCAACAGGGGTTCCGGGCAGCGCGGCGGACGGCGCTCGAACTTCAGATGCCATCGTCTATTCTCTAATCGCCGGAGAAACGGCCGCGGCCGCTCTCTTGATTGGGTCTGTCTCTTTATCCATAAGGAAAACGCGACATTCTGCTTGGGCGATTTGGTTCCCGCGATCCAAAGAAGCGACCCGGCTTCCCCGTATAAAGGACGATAGTATAGGCCAGCATACGGGGGAAGTCAACAATTGCGGCCTCGGGTCAAAGATAAGTATACCCGAATTCAGAGATGACGCGTGAGCCCCTCGAACCCCTCTCCAAAAGGGGAATAGGGGTCTCCTCCAAAAAGGGGATTGTATCGACGGAAAGAGAGACGGTATGATGGAGTAAATTCTGTGAGATAACCCGGATTGTTGTAACCCTTACCATGGAGGATCATCATGAGAGCGTATAAAGGTTATAAGACGTATAACGTGGGTGGTTGGGATCGCGGGGTTCGGTATACAATTGGTCTTCTCTTCCCTGTCCTCGCCCTCTTTTCGGGGAAGAGCCGTTGGGCGCGGACGGCAATGTGGATGATCGGACTCGATGGGCTTCTCACCGCTTTCTTCCGGTTCAGCCCGCTGAATCATCTGTTGGGGGTCTCGACCTACCCGAAGTGGAAAAGGCTTCTCCCATTTGCGAGATGATCCGTCGACCCATTGAAGCAGGCTCGCAGAGCGGGCTCGGAGAAACCGTATGGTTCTAGTGACCGGCGGGACCGGCTTTGTCGGCCGGAGCATCGTCCGCCGCCTCCTTTCTCAGGGAGAGCGGGTCCGGGTGCTTTATCGGAGCGAGCGGCGCCGCTTCATCCCGGATGAAAAAATCGAATGGATCCCCGGAGAGATCGGCTCGCGGGAGAGTCTGCTCCGCGGGGCGAAGGGGGTCGATGCGGTCATCCATCTCGTCGGCATTCTGGTCGAGCCGGGCGGAGAGACATTCGAGAAACTGCATGTCGATGGAACGCGAAATGTGGTGGAGGCGATGAGGCAGGCCGGGGTGCGCCGCCTTCTCCACATGAGCGCCCTCGGAACCGGTCCGAAGGCGACGAGCCGTTATCACCGGACCAAGTGGCAGGCGGAAGAACTCGTCCGCGCCGAACCGCTTGATGCGACCGTTTTCAGACCCTCGTTGGTCTTCGGCCGGGAAGACCGGTCGATCAATCTTCTTGCGAAGATCGCTTCCTACTCGCCGGTGGTCCCGGTCGTCGGGCCTGGAGAAAATCGATTTCAGCCGGTCTGGGTGGAGGATGTGGCCGAGGCTTTCGTCCAATCGCTCCATAACCAGATTGCTTACGGAAAGCGCTACGAGCTCTGCGGTCCGCGTGTTTACACTCTCAATGACCTTATCGGTCTGATCCTCCGGATCAAGAAAATCTCCCGCCCGAAAGTCCATCTTCCGATCTGGGCGCTCAAAGGTCCCGCCGCCCTCGCCGAGCGGATCTTCCCCCGCCCCCCGCTCACCCGCGATCAACTGACGATGCTTCAGGAAGACAACGTTTGCAGTGAGAGTGCCGCCGCGAAGGAGCTGGGCCTCTCGTTTCAGGGGCTGGAAGAGATCTTGCCGACCTACCTCAGATAACGTTTCTTCCGCATCGATCGATTAGGAAAGGGCTTCCTGCCGGCGCAGCCACCATCTCTTCATGAAGGCGGAGCCGAGCCAGAGAAGGAGAACGAACGAGAGGCCCCAGAGGAGCTGGGAGCTTTTCGTTTTAAAGTCGACGGTCCCTTGCAGAATGGCGTCGGAGAAGTAGGAGATCAGAAAGGTTCCCGGAAGCATCCCCAGCGCTGTGGCGAGAAGATAATTGGAGAGACGGATCTTGCTGGCGCCGGCGATAAAATTGACGACGGTAAATGGAAAAACGCCGATGACCCGGAGGATCAAGATCGCCCAGAATCCCTTCTGTTTGATCCAGTCGGCCGCCGCGGGGGCCCGCTTCTGGCCGAAGCGAAAGAGCGGCCTCCCGAGGTAGAGGCCGAGGAAGTAGGAGACGGTGGCGCCGGCGAGGGCCGCCGTCCAATTCAGCAGCGTCCCCCAATACGCCCCGAACAAGATCCCCCCCAGGACTAAAAAGAAAGTGATCGGAAAGGAGATCACACTTGCGATCACGGTTCCGATCATAAAGAGGGGAATGGTCCAGTGAGAGGCCCGTGCTTCGTCGAGGGTGGTCACCCAGGAGCGAAGATCAATTCCTTTCTTTTCCAAAAAAAAGTAGAGGATAATGCCGATCAGGGGGAGGAGAAACAACGGAATTCCCTTTAGAAAAGTCCTCTTTTTGGAACCTTCCGGATGCGCCTCCGGCTTCTGAGGCTCTCCCTGCTCTTTTTCTTCCAGGGCTTCCTCTTCTTGAACGGATGGGATCGGCGGGAAAAAGAGTTTCTCAAAGAGATCTTCCGAACTGAGCGGCGATTCCGGATCAAAGCAGATCCCCTCGGGCAGAACCTGGTCGATCCAGGTTTCAGGAAACGTATCGTTGAGCTTGTGGAGCCGCCCGCTCTGTCCGGAGAGGGCATCCAGGGCGGTCACCCACCCCCGTTTTTGTTGAATGAATGATTCCACTGCCTCCGCCGGCTGTTCGAGATGCTCCCCCAACAGGGTATAACAGACCATCGCGATTTCCCGGCGTCGTTGATTCCCGTCGGCTTCAATATTGATGTTGCACTCGGTGTCGAGCCCCAAACTCCGGTTGCTGGTATTGGCCGATCCGATCGAGAGGATCCGGTCGTCGATCACCAGCACCTTGCTGTGAACGTAAATCGGCGTCGGCGGAAGGGGAGGGTTCCCGGTTTTAATCGGGGTATAGATTCCGAGCGGGCAATGATTGGCCTTTGCGGCCGTCTCTAGTCGTTGAAGCATGCGCCGTTGCTCGAATCCGATCGCCAGCTCTTCCTTCCAGTTTTGTGCGGCCTGGGGCAAGATCACAACCACCTCGATGCCGGGGCGGCTTGTGTCGGAGATCCGCTTATGGAGGGCATCGAAAACGCGGCGCGAAGTGAAGTATTGGTTTTCGATCAAGATCAAGCGCTCGGCGGAAGCGATCGCGTCATCGTAGAGCTGAGCGATCTCTTGCACCGGCGTTTCCCGGCCGCAGGTTCCCGCCGGAACGGTTCTTGAGATTGAGGCCGGCCCGCCGGAGAGGCGCAAGGTATGGGAAAGATCGAACCGGCGTATGCGATCGGGCCGGACGGGAGCGAGGCGCTCTCCGGTGGCGGCTGCCCATCGGTCGAGAAAGATCTCTTCCAAGACCGGGACCGCTTCTCCCTGAACGGCGATCTGAACGTCATGAAAAAGGCTGTACGGGGTGCCGTCCTCGTTTTTCCGAAGGGGATCCTGGCGGCGATGCTGCGGAGTGTCCCATCGATCGCCGCAGATATCGAGCCCGCCGCAGAAGCCGGCGACCCCGTCTACCAGAACGATTTTTTGGTGGTGGCTTCCTCCCGCAGGATGGAAATGGTCGAAGACAAAATGGATCTGATCTCCCGTCCCTTGTTGAAACCGGTACGACTGAAACCATTCCCGTTCGGGGGAGAAGACAATGGAGTGATCCCAGGCCAAGATGTAGACCTGGAGATGGGGGCGCTCTTCGGTGATTTTTTGCAGAAGAGGAAGGAACTGAACCGGATAACGGGCCCGGTCGGCCTCCTTTCCGCGAAGGAGGGAGACACGGCTGTCGAATTGCCATCCTAAGAAAACAAGGCGCTCTTGCGCCTGGAGAATCGCGTGGTAAAGAGCCCTGTAATAAGCGGCGGCGTCGACCAGGAGATCGACCCGGTCAGCTTGGGCGATGCGATAACAGTTCCGCCCCGGTCTGATGGTTTTTTCGGCGTTCATCTCGATCCTTCCACAAAAATTGCGCAATCAGCGGAAAGTGGTCGGAAGCGGCCGAAGCGGTCTGTGTCCGGAGGACATGGGCCTTTACCGGAAGAAGGTGATCGGAGGCGTAAATGTAATCGAGCCGGAGGGGAATGCCGATTTTTCGAAAGGTCGATCGGGGTCCGACCCCCGCTTCTTCGAAGACATCGGTATACGAAGCGCGAAATCGGCGCGCAATCGACGAGAAAGAGAAGGTATTGAAATCCCCCATGATCAAGATCGGCTCATCCGTGTAGAGCATTTTCAATTGATCCAAGATCGTCAAGGACTGCCGTTTTCTCTCCGCCATTCCAAGGCCCAGGTGCACCGATGCAACCAAAAGGAGGGAGGCGCCGTAATGCACTTCGGTTAAAAGACAGCCCCTCGGCTCCCGCCCCGGAACGCTCAAATCGAGGTTCCCCACAATGGTGACCGGCCATCGGGAGAGAAAGACATTGCCATACGCCCCTTCTCCCAGATACCAGTTGTGTCCGGCCACATGATTCATCTCGAGCAGGTCGGCCAACTCCCGGCCCTGATCGAGCCGCTCGCTCCTTGTCATCCCCAGATCGACCTCTTGGAGGGCGACGAGATCGGGTTTTCCTTCTTGGATGACGGTGCAGATCCGCTTCAGATCAACCCGGCCGTCCCGTCCCCTTCCGTGATGGATATTATAGGTCATCACCGTTAAGAACCGATCGATTGAAGAGAGGACGGTCTCTTCCGAGCGATTTTCCTCAGTTGCTGATTGTACTTCCATCTTAGCAGAGTCCATTCGGCCGGGTCAAAAAAGGTCTTGGGGTCATCAAAAGAGGACCGATGCGGGTGTCTGAACAGTTCATTCGATTGAGGGAAATTCTAACATAGTAGGGGAGGTGAAACAAGGAGAGGTCAAAGGGCCGGCCGGCTAGAAGTGTAACACCTGGCCGTCCCGCAAAAGGTGGACCGTTTTGCTTCGGAGTTCTTTGACCTGCCGGCGGATCTCATCCAGATAAGGCGGTTTCATATGGTAAATGTAGAGGGGGAGATCGGGCCGGTGAACCTTGTTGAATTCTTGGAAGGTCAACTGCGGCGTCAGATGCCCCGAGATCATCGCGAGCTCGGAGAGTTGATCGGGAAAGGACGACTCGACGAAGATCGCCTTGAGATGATCGATCTGAGCGGCCACCTTCCAGAGCTCATCGGTTTTCCATGTGTCGCCGCTGTAAACGATCGCCGACCGGTCCTCCTCGACGATGAACCCGACCGCCGGGACGATGTGGCTGACCTGAATGGCGGTGATCTTGAGCCCTTCCACCTCGACCGGTTTTCCGACCGGGATCACCTGATAGGAGAGGATCCGGTTCTCCGGGGTCGGCAGACGGGTAAAGTCGGGCCAGAGGTGGCCGTTGAAGAAATGTTTCCGGAGGACCTCGATCACCTCGGCGATGCTCACGATCACGACCGGGTTTTGAATTTTTCCGAAGAGAATTTCAGCCATGAAGGGGAGGCTTTGGATATGGTCGAGGTGGGCGTGCGAGATGAAGACATACCGGACTTTGCTCAGCTCCGAGAGGGTCAGCGCGCCGCAGAGGGTCCCTGCGTCGAGGGCGACCGACTGATTGATCAAAAAACCGGAGGGATTATAGCGTATCGCCTTTCCATTTTTCTTTTCGTAGAAATCAGCCCCGTAGCAACCGAGCACCTTCACTCTCACCGCTCTCTCCTCCACGGCCGTCGATAGGTGATCTCTTTCTCAGCGATGCAATGTAACCTTTTCACAACGCCCCCTTCGCGCTTTTCATCGCATCGATCGTGATCTGCATCCGTTTGATGTACAAGCTCTCGAGAACGGCGCGAATGTGAGGATACTGCGCCAGAAGCGCATTGACCGATTCCCCCGGAAGCTCCAAGAGGTCGGTCTCGTGCGCCGTCACGACATCGGCCGTCCTCGGCCGCCCGGTCAGGAAGGCGACCTCTCCAAAAAAATCGCTCTCATTCAGGAGGCCGAGAACGATTTCCTGACCGCCGACCTTGGTCACCGCTTTGGCCTGTCCCTTCACAATAATATAGATGGAATTCCCCTTCTCCCCTTCACGAACAATGAAGGCGCCGGGGGGGTAGCTTCGCGGCGTTGTTCCCTCGATCACTTTTGCGAATTCTTCCGGGGTTAAATTGGCAAAAAGCGGGATGGCATCGCCGGCGAACTTCTTTGCGGCGGGGAACGGAGCCGCCTCCGGCCCCTCCGTCTCTTCCCCCGGAGTCGACGCTCCGACGACGAGGTCCTCTGCGAAAGTCTCCCGGGACCCGACCGGCTCGGTCTCTTCCGACAGAGAGGTCCGCTCAATCTCGAACGGCGGCGCCTCCTTCGGTTGGGACGGAATCGACTCGGGCGGGGAGGCTTCGACGGCCGCCGAAGCGGACGGCGCCGCGGGGGCGGTCTCCAGGATCATCATCGGATCGGTTTGTCCCCGCGCCTCTGAATGGACGCTTTGGAGCCGTTTCCGCGCCTCGGGATGGTTCGGCTCCAAATTGAGGATCATCTTGTAAGCCGCGATCGCCTTCACAAGGAAGCCGTTCTTCGAAAAGGTATCTCCCGCGCTCAGGTAGGCGGTCACCGCTTCTTTTTTCGCGCCGATTTTGGCGGAGTAGTCCCCCACCCGAAGAAGGTACATCGTGTTCGTCGGCTCCAGCCTCATCAGCTTCTTGAGGATCTCGATCGCCTCCGACCACTGGCTTTTTTTGATGCAAAGATGAAGGGCTTCGTTCAGGGAGTCTCGGGACTCTTTTTGAGCCGGCATAATCCTTTAACCTTCATTCAAGGGGCGGGAAATCGCTTACAGCCTAACATATTCTTTACAAAATGCAATCGAGATATTCCTAGTTGGTACCCTTGAGGATAAAAAGACGCTGGTGCCTGGGTTCCCCCATTTCTATGTAGGCGTGTCCCGTCGCATAATCTGCGCTATTTTAACCGATTTGTATCTTTCAGGAAAGAGGTGAGATCAGATCGATCAGAATTTTTTGTAACACCATCCCTTCTTTGAATCGTTGCACTCATCGGGTGATTCCAATATAATGCTCGAAATGCGCCCCCTACATCTTACCGGTCATGATTTAAAACCTTCCGATTTTTATGAGGCCGTCCTGGGGCGAAGAACGGTTCGCCTGGCCCGGGAAGCGATCGCGAAGATGCGCCGCTCCCGCGGCGTGGTCGAGAAGATGCTCTCGGAGCATCGCGTCGTCTATGGGATCACCACCGGCTTCGGGAAACTCGCCGATCAGAAAATTTCGGAGGGGGAGATTCGCCAGCTTCAAGCCAACCTCGTCCGAAGCCACGCCTGCGGCGTCGGCCCTCCTCTTTCCGAGGCGCAGACCCGCGGCATCATCCTTTTGCGGGCCAACGTCCTGGCCGCCGGTCATTCGGGGGTCCGTCCGGTGGTGGTCGAGCGGCTGATCGAGATGCTCAACCGCGCGGTCCATCCGGTGATCCCGAGCCGGGGATCGGTCGGGGCGAGCGGCGACCTGATCCCCCTCGCCCATCTGGCCCAGTTGCTGATCGGGGAGGGAGAGGCTTTCGTAAATGGGAAGCGCCTTCCGGGCCGCCGCGCGCTACGGCAAGCCGGCATCGCGCCGATCATTCTGGAGGCGAAAGAAGGGCTGGCCCTGGTCAATGGGACCCAGGCGGCTCTATCGCTGGGACTTCTCTCGTTGCAGGGGGCGGAGCGGCTGGCGGAGAGCGCCGATGTGGCCGGGGCGATGTCGCTCGAAGCGCTGATGGGAACGCCGACCGCCTTCGACGAGCGGATTCAGCGCCTGCGCCCCTACCCCGGTCAAAAAAATGTCGCCCGAAAGATCCGCGCGCTGCTCGCGCGAAGCGAAATCCGCGCCTCCCACATTGCTTGCAGCCGCGTCCAGGATCCCTACTCTCTTCGCTGTATGCCGCAGGTCCACGGCGCCGTCCGGGACGCGATCGATCATGTCCGGGGGGTGCTGACGATCGAGACCAACAGCATCACCGATAACCCGCTTGTCTTTCCGGAATCGGAATCGATCTTGGCGGGGGGGAATTTTCATGGTCACCCGATCGCCCTGGTCCTCGATCTGCTTGCCATCGCCCTGACCCATTTGGGGGTGATCTCGGAGCGGCGGATCGCGCAGCTCGTCGATCCCGATCTGATCGACCTCCCCCGTTTTCTCACCCGGCGCCCGGGCCTCCACTCCGGATTGATGATGCCGCAGGTCGCCGCCGCGGCGCTCGCTTCCGAGTGCAAACTGCTGGCGCATCCCGCCTCGGTCGATTCCATCCCGACCTCGGCGAATCAGGAGGATTATGTCAGCATGGCGATGGGATCGGCCTTAAAGCTCGACCAGATTGTTTCGAACGTGGAAGCAATCCTTGCGATCGAATTAATTGCGGCGGCGCAGGGAATCGACTTTCATGCGCCGTTGAAGCCGGGGGAAGGGGTGGCAGAAGCGCTTAAACGACTTCGGACAAAGGTTCCACCGCTGGAGGAAGACCGCTCCCTTCAAAAAGAGATCGAAACGGTGGGCCGGATGATCCGGGACGGGGTTTTTTGTCTTTGATCGTAGGGGCGTATTGCAATACGCCCTTATCCCGCCCCTGCAAAAAAACGGCGAAGAAAAAAGAAATTGACGAGGATCAGCGCGACAAAAAGGACGAGGGAAAAAACGAAGTAATATTTCATCCGGTAGCGCCGCCAGAGCTTTTTCACCGCCGCGCCTCCCGCCGCAAGGTGGCGATCTCCCGCTCCATCTCCTCCATCCGTTCCATCAGACCGAGAATAATGTCGATTCCGCCGAGATCGATCTGAAGTTGGGCGCGAAGCCGCTCGATCTTGGCGATGCGGCGAAGGGTCTCCTGCGGAAACAACCGCTCCTCGCCCCGAATCGGCGCAATCAAACCTTCTTCCTGCATCCGGCGGACCGATGTCATCGGAACATGGGTCAACCGCGCGAGCCCCTCGAGCGTGACGTAGCAGATCTCTTCACCCGAATCATCCTTCCGGTAGGTGATCCATTTTTGGATCGATCCCATTCTCCGCATCACGACCGCTTCTCCTTTGCCAGACGCGCGAGTTCCTCGTAAAGGCGCCGTTCTTCCGGCGTCACCTGCGGGGGGACATTGATCTCAAGTTGAACGTAAAGATCCCCCCGTCCTTTCCCTCGAATGGGAAGCCCTTTCCCGCGAAGCCGGAACCGCTTCCCCCTGCGACTTCCCGCCGGGATTTTCAGGTTTCCTTCGCCGTCGAGGGTCTGAATCCGAACCTCGGTTCCCAGAACGGCCTCCCACGGCATCACTTCAATTTCCGTCTCGAGATCATTTTCATTCACAATTTTAAAGCGAGGATGGGGGAGAAGCCGGATGCGGATGAAGAGGTCTCCCGGAGGGGCGCCGTTTTCTCCCGGCTCTCCCTGCCCGGCGAGGCGGACCCGATCCCCGTCCCGCGCCCCGGGGGGGATGTTAACCGTCAGCTCCCTTTCTTCGACGACCCGGCCGGTCCCGCCGCAGCGGGGGCAGGTCTGTTGTCCGACCACCCCGCGGCCGTTGCAGACGGGACAGAGGGCCTGTCCCTGAAGGCGGACCCGCCGCTTCGCCCCGTGGATCGCCTCTTCCAGGGTGAGCTCCATCTCCGATTCGACGTCGCTGCCGCGCCTCGGGCGGGGGGCGCCGGCGCGGCCGAATCCTCTCCCTCTCCGGCGGGCCCCCATCGTGTCGCCGAAGAGCGATTCGAAGAAATCGGAAAAACCGCCGAACTCCTCGAATCCTTCGAATCCCCCCTCGTACCGGAAGGTCCCCTCTCGGGGGCCCGCCCCGGGCGGCGGGGTAAAGTCCATCCCTTCCTGCCACTGCGGTCCGAGGCGGTCGTATTTCTCCCGCTTCTTCGGATCGCCGAGCACCTCGTTGGCCTCATTGAGCTCTTTGAATTTCCGCTCGGCCTCTTCCTTGCCTGGACCGGTCTGGAGGTCGGGATGATATTTCCGCGCGAGCTTTCGATAGGCCTTCTTGATCTCCTCCGCGGAAGCGGTCCGGGGAACGCCCAGGACTTCATAGTAGTCTCGATATTTTACCGCCATCGCAATACCCGATGTTCATTTCTCTTCAAGGAGATTTTAACATCATCGCGAGACGGAAAAAAGGCTATTTTTCTGCGGAATCTTTCGAAAGGGCGCCGGTCAGAGGGATCGGAGCGGGAGAGGCGATCTGCGCCGCCTTCTTCCGAAGGGCGCGGCTGGTCCTCAATCCGAAGAGCATGACCAGGGCGCCCATCACCATATAGATGAAGGCCAGGTAGAAGTGGGCCTTCAGGTCGAGCGGGGAGCGGACGGTTTTGAGGACCAGATAGAGCCGGTAACTCCAGATCATCAGCAGGATCGACCCGGATCGGATCAACGACAAGGCGCCGCGCGGGGTGATCTCCGTTTTGCGCAAGCCGACCCGGAGAATCGACGTGGCGATCCAGAGGGAGAGGAGCGTCACCAAAAGGTGGGGGGCGAAGAAAGGATCTTCGGAACGGGCGGTGAAGAGGGTATAGATCCGGCCAATCCCCACCGCCAAAAGGATGAGACCTGATCCGACCAAGAATTGTTGCACGCGGTTTGACATCGCTCAATCTCTGATTGGGAGGCAGATCATAACACGACTCCCTCCCCGCAGGCAAGCAGATCTGTCCTGAAATGTCGAATGAAAGGGGCGACGCATGTGTCGCCTGGGTGGGGCCGTCTCTTACCGGAAGTGATAACTGATCAGGATTGAAAAGATCGACTGTCTGATTTTGAAGAGGTCTTCCCGTGTCGTCCGGGTGGCTGTCACGCCGAGTTCCGGCGTCTCGCTGACCACCCGTTCAAGGGGCTCTGCCCTGCGATAGGTATAATGAAGGCCGACGCCGAAACCCGACCGGAAGACCTTCTCGATCCCGGCGCCGAACCGATAAGCGACCGAACTCTCCTTGATCGTTGTTTTCCGGCAGGGGGTGGGGCCGATCCCGGGGTCGACAATGCAGATATCGTTCTCACCGGTATTCACGGAAGGATCCAATTCATAGTGAAGGCCAAAGAGCCGATCGGCTCCGATTTCGACAAAGGTCACGAACGATTCGAAGAGGGGCGGGGAGAGCCGGAGGGTGAAGCCGACCGGGGTCATCTCGAGATCGCTTCCGATCGCCAGATTTCGATGATTCGCCGGGACGTTGATCTGTCCGACCCCGATTCCGGCGGCGAGATAGAGGGAGGGGAAGTGGAGGAGGTAGCGCAGATCGACGGCGGGACCTCCGTCCGATGCCGAATCGGGCGCCGTGTACCCCGGCAGAAGTTCAATCGACTGGGGGGGGAAAGCATGGGAGGTTGCAGTGAACGTAAAGAAAAGGATAAATAAAAGGAGAGCGGCCGTTTTTTTTAAGTCCATCAAGAACCCCTACACTTGCAAAAGATGCTGATCATGAATACCATGAAGTCGATCCAAAATATACCATACGAGGTGCGAATCCGCCACGGAACCGGCGGCGACGGCCGATCGTTGATATTCCGAAACAGGTGGCTGCAACGGAGGAGGAGAGGATGGAATTTAAATCGATCAAGATCGACAAACCGGAAGAGATTAATCTGATTCTCGGACAGGCGCACTTCATCAAAACCGTGGACGACCTTCACGAGGCGTTGGCGACGGCGGTGCCGGGGATCCAGTTCGGCCTCGCGTTCTGCGAGGCTTCCGGCCCCTGCCTGATTCGGACGAGCGGGACCGACCCCTCTCTGATCGATCTGGCAACGAAGAATGCCTTTACCCTTTCCGCGGGACATGTTTTCCTCATCCTGCTGCGCGGGGTCTATCCGATTAATGTCTTAAATGCGGTCAAGTCGGTTCAAGAGGTCTGCACGATTTACTGCGCCAGTTCAAACCCAGTGGAGGTGATCGTGGCCGAAACCGAGCAAGGGAGGGGGGTGATGGGGGTGATCGACGGATTTCGGCCGAGAGGGGTCGAGACCGATGCCGATCTGCGGTCCCGCAAAGAATTGCTCCGCCGTGTCGGATACAAGGTGTGAGGCATTCTCACTGTTGTTGTCGTTGAACCCTTACGGCCACCGTCTTCAATGAGGAGTGATATCCAATGCCGTCGAGCGTTCTGTTAACCGATCTTTATCAGCTCACCATGCTCCAAGGGTATTTTGAGGAGGGGATGGCGGAGACGGCGGTCTTCGAATTTTTTGTTCGAAAAAAACCGCCGGAGCGCAACTTTTTCATCGCCGCCGGTCTGGAGCCGCTGCTCCGCTACCTGGAGTCGCTTCAATTCAGCCCGGAAGAATTGGCGTGGCTCGCAAAGACCGGCCGGTTCAGCAATCGGTTCATCGATGATTTGTCCCAGCTTCGGTTTGCCGGGGATGTCGATGCCATGCCGGAGGGGACAGTCTTCTTTCCGAACGAGCCGATCGTCCGGGTGACCGCGCCGCTTCCGCAGGCGCAGCTGATCGAGACCCGCCTGATCAATCTGCTTCACCTTCAAATCCTGATCGCCTCGAAAGCGGCCCGATCGGTCCTGATCGCGCCGGGAAAGCTGTTGATCGATTTCGGACTGCGCCGGGCGCACGGGGCGGAGGCCGGCTTGACGGCGGCGCGCGCCTCTTATCTGGCCGGCTTCGCCGGCTCGTCCAACGTCTTGGCCGAATTTGCCGATGGGGTCCCCTCCTACGGAACGATGGCCCACTCTTTCATTCAAGCCCATGAGGAGGAGACGGAGGCCTTCCTCCGGTTCGCCCAAGGGCAACCGGACAATGTCCTCCTCCTGATCGATACCTATGACACGGAGGCCGCCGCGAAGAAGGTCGTCTCGATCGCGCCGCGGCTGAAGTCGAAGGGAATCGAGATCAAAGGGGTCCGAATTGACAGCGGCGATCTCGCCGATCATGCGAAAAAGGTGCGGCGGATCTTGGACGAGGGGGGATTGCCGACGGCGAAGATCTGGGCCAGCGGCAATCTCGATGAACAGGTCGTGCGCGACCTGCTGGCGTCGGGGGCCCCGATCGACGGCTTCGGCATCGGCTCCCGCCTCGACACCTCGGCCGACGTCCCCTACCTCGACTGCGCCTACAAGCTTCAGGAATATGCGGGGCGGGCGCGCCGGAAGCGGTCGGAGGGAAAAGCCACCTGGCCGGGACGGAAACAGGTCTATCGCCGGAGCGGCCCGGACGGACGAATCGCCGAGGATCTTCTCACGCTGGAGGGTGACCCGCAGGAAGGGGAAGGGCTCCTCCAGCCGATGATGCGCGCGGGCCGGCGTCTCGCCCCGTCTCCCTCCCTTGCCGAAGCGCGCCGGCGCGCCGCCGCCGAACTGGCCCGCCTTCCGGAGCCGCTGCGTCGGCTGGAAGAAGCCCCCCCGTATCGGGTGAAGATTTCCGAGGGGCTCCAGCGGCTGGCCGCCGAAGTCGATGCCCGAAGCGGATAAGGGGGGGCGGTGTCCGCTCTGTCAAGCGGCTTTGCAATGGGAACCGTTCCATCGTCCGCCGAGATCATTGTAGAATGATCCCCAAGGGAGGCGGGGATCGAGATGATCGTCTACGGCGGACAAGAAGAGGTGGTGGATGCCTCCGAACAACTTGCTCAACTTCAAGCGCTTTTCTTCTCTTTGGAAAAAGAAGGATTCCGCGATCATGATCGGATCGTGGAGCTTTTGATCGAGTGGGGGGTCTTCGAGTCGGCCGTCGCCGACGCCCTCTCTCCCGATTTCGATTCGGAGGGTCCCCTTTTACGGCGGCTTCGGCAGGCGAGCCGATTGATCGGACGTCTTTTCTATCGAAGCGCGCGAAGCGCCCGGAGCGCGCAATTTCAGACCGATGACATACCGTCCCGGCTCGGCCGCGCGCTTAAAGACCCGCTTTTCTCCACTCTTCCTCCAAAAATCGCCCAGCGTGTTCCGGAAGGATATGCCTATTACGGCCTCTATCCAGAAACCTATCTGGAGTCGGCGCTTCGATTGGTTCAAGAAGTCGGTCCGCAGCCGGCGGTCTGCATCGGCATCCGGAGCATTGGCACCAGCCTCTCCGCGGTGGTGGCCGCCCCCCTTGAAGCCCACGGTTTTTCGATCTGCTCTTACACGGTCCGGCCGCGCGGGCATCCGTTCGACCGATTCCTCCGCCTCTCTTCCTCTTTTGAAAAAGAGCTTGTTCAGAAGAAGGGGTCTTATTTTCTCATCATCGATGAAGGGCCCGGCCTGAGCGGTTCTTCGATGACCTCCGTCGCGGGAAAGCTTTCCGAACTCGGTGTGGCCGACGACCGAATTTTCTTCTTTCCGAGTTGGGAGCCGGACGGAAGCCGCTTCCGCTCCGAGGCGGCGCGGGGGCGCTGGCCGAGACACCGGAAGATCGCCACTTCCTTCGAGGAGATTTTTCTGAATCGAGAGAAATATTTCTCCTCCCTGCCGCAAGGCCCGTTTGTTGATTTTTCCGGCGGCCGATGGCGCTCTCACGTTTATCAAAATGAATTGAGCTATCCTCCGGTTCAGCCTCAACATGAGCGGCGGAAGTATCTGTCGCTCGAATCAAAAGAGAAACCGCGCCTGCTCAAGTTCGCCGGCCTCGGACGTTATGGCCGATCGAAACGCGAACGCGCGGAGCGATTGGCCGGCGCCGGATGGGGCCCGCCGGTGGTCGGTCTCGCGCACGGCTTTCTCGTGATGGAGTATGTAGAAGGCGCTCCGGTTTCCGGAGGGGAAGCCGATTCCTCGTTGATCGAGACGATGGCGCGTTATCTCGCGTTTCTTAGGGAGACGTTCCCGGCCTCCCGCCGCCGGTCTTTCGATGAGATGATCGAAATGATGCGGATCAATCTCAGCGAAGGGCTGGGAAAAGGATGGGAGGGGGCGTTGGATCGGCTCGGGCGATTTCGAGCCCTCTTTGAAAAGGAGCGGCCGGCGGCGATCGACGGAAGGATGTTCCCACACGAGTGGCTTCAAACTTCCGCGGGATACTTGAAAACCGACGGCGTGGATCATCATGACGATCATTTTTTCCCAGGCGGTCAGGAGATCGCCTGGGATCTCGCCGGCTGTTGTGTCGAGTTCGGCTTCAGTTTCCGCGACGAGGAACGATTTCTCGGCCGGTATCAGGCGCTCGCAAACGACCCGCGTCTCCTCGACCGGCTGCACTTTTATAAAGTGGCCTACCTGGCCTATCGCCTCGGGTACGCGACTCTGGCCGCGGAGGCGCTCGGTCCCGCCCCGGATGCAGCGCGGTTCGAATCTCTCTCTCAGCGTTACAGGGCCGCCCTTCATGGCGAACTCGGTTCCGTTTCCTTGCAAACATTGTGACGGGGAATACCTTTGTGTTGCTCTCTTTCTGATCGGCATCTCTTTTGCTTCTTTAGTGCCTGCATGATCGTCGCCTTGGACGGTGGCGATCAACAAGGGGGCGTCTTCCCTTCATAAAATAATCGAAAAACAGGAGTTCATGAAGAGTGGCAGTGTTCATGCAGTTGCAAACCGACCGATCCCGATGGAAAGGGGCTGCACTTTTTCTGCACTGCCGTGATGAAGAACCGGATGAGAACGAGTAGAGGAGAGTCGTATGCATTCAAGCTTTGATCCAGAGCGAAAGAAAATTTTGGTCACGGGCGGCGCCGGTTTTCTCGGCTCGCATCTTTGCGGGCGGCTCCTCGCGCAGGGGCATCAGATCCTCTGCCTGGACAATTACTTCACAGGGTCAAAGGAGAACATCCGTTCTTTCCTGGATCATCCCCGGTTTGAAGCGATCCGGCACGACATCGTTCATCCGATCGATCTGGAGGTCGATCGGATTTACAATCTTGCCTGCCCCGCTTCGCCGGTCCATTATCAGTTCGACCCGGTCCGCACCGTTCAGGCGAATGTGCTCGGCGTCACCCATATGCTGGAATTGGCGCGACGGACCAAAGCCCGCATCCTCCAAGCCTCCACCTCGGAGGTTTATGGAGACCCCGAAGTCCACCCCCAGCCGGAGTCTTATTGGGGAAACGTCAACCCGATCGGTCCTCGAAGCTGTTATGACGAGGGAAAGCGGGTGGCAGAGACCCTGATGATGGATTACCACCGCCAGTACCGGATCGATATCCGGATCGTCCGGATCTTCAACACCTACGGACCCGCCATGGCCCCCAATGACGGACGGGTGGTGAGCAACTTCATCCTTCAAGCGCTTCAAGGAAATGAGATCACGGTCTACGGAGACGGCGACCAGACCCGCTCCTTCTGCTACGTCGATGATCTGATCGAAGGGATCATCCGGATGATGGAGACGCCGGGGGTGACCGGGCCGGTGAATCTGGGAAATCCGGAGGAGTTTACCGTGCTGGCGCTGGCCGAGAAGGTCATCTCCCTCACCGGGTCCCGCTCCAAGATCGTTCATAAGCCCCTCCCTCAGGATGATCCGACACAGCGCCGCCCCGACATAACCTTGGCGGGGAAACTGCTTTCTTGGGAGCCGAAGATCCCGCTCGAAGAAGGACTCAAGAAGACAATCGCCTATTTTGAAGAATATGTCTTTTCGAAAAAGACCCTTCCGATTCGAGCGGCCGGAACGAAACAAAACGGCCATGCGGCCTCACGCCTGCCGACCGGCGCGCTGCGCCGGGCCGGCTAAGCACCGCCTGATCTCCTCCCTCGCCAAAGACATCTAACCCCTCACATCCGGTGACCTTTGCATCGCCCTTCGGGTGCAAAGGTCCCTTTTTATCTCCTTTTCCCCGCCGAAACTAAGGCCGATTCCCAATTGCAGCCGCCGGTCGATCTGGTAGCCTATTCCCTTTGAACTTCCGGGAGACGGATGATTTTAAGGGAGTAGAGGATCGATTTCATGAGAGATCAAACAACAAATCCGGAGTGGCTTTCGCAAGGACGGCGGGCGCTGATCTTTATCCGCCCTTTCCGCGGCGTCGTATTCGTGATCCTCGGATTGACGCTGGGAGGGGCGGCGCTGAGCGCGGTGGAGCCGCTGGTTCTCAAATATCTCTTCGACGAGCTCGGCGGCGGGGGGACCTTCCAGACGGTGGGGCTCGCCGTCGGCGGGCTGCTGGCGCTGGGGCTCGGCCATGAAGCGATCCTCGCCCTCTCCAGCTGGCTCACCTGGCGCGTCCGGCTCGGGGTCCACTACGGGCTGCTGGAAGCGACGGTCGACCGCCTCCATTCGCTCCCCCTGGCCTTCCACAAAGAAGAAAGCGTCGGCGGGATCATGACCAAGCTCGACCGGGGAATCCAGGGGTTTCTCCAAGCGCTCAGCGAAATCGCTTTTAATGTCCTGCCGGCGCTGGTCTATCTCGCCCTTTCTTTTGTTCTGATGCTCCGGCTCGACGGGCGACTTTCGTGGGTCGTGCTCGCCTTCACCCCGCTCCCGGCGTTGATCGGCGCCTGGGCGGCCGAGCCGCAGACCCGGCGGGAGCGGACGCTGCTCGACCGCTGGGCCAAGATCTACTCGCGCTTCAATGAAGTCCTCTCCGGCATCATGACCGTGAAGAGCTTTGCGATGGAAGATGAGGAGAAGCGACGTTTCCTGAGCGGCGTCCGTGAAGCGAACGCGGTGGTGGCGCGCGGGGTCGGTTTTGATTCCGGCGTCGGCGCGGCGAAGAACGGGATCGTCATGCTGGCCCGGATCGCGGCGATCGCCTTCGGCGGCGTTCTGATTCTCCGGGGCGAAATGACCCTCGGTACACTCGTCGCCTTTCTCGGCTACGTCGGCGGCCTCTTCGGACCGGTCCAGGGTCTCACCGGGATTTACCAAACCCTCCGGCGCGCTTCGGTCTCTCTCCAGACGATCTACGCGATTCTCGACGCGCAGGACCGGCTGGCCGATCCGCCGAACGCGCGGGAAGTCGAATCGCTCCGCGGGGAGGTCCTCTTCTCCGGTGTCGGCTTTGCCTACAATGAAAAAAAACCGATCGTTCGCCGGATCGACCTCTATGTCCGGCCGGGCGAGATGGTCGCCCTCGTCGGCCCGAGCGGCGCCGGCAAGACGACCCTCATGGCGCTGCTCCAGCGGCTCTACGACCCGACCGCCGGCGCGATCCTCGTCGACGGGGCCGATCTGCGGACCCTCAAGCAGCGATCGCTCCGGCGGCAGATCGGCGTGGTCCTTCAGGAGGCGCTGCTCTTCAACGATTCGGTCCGAAACAACATCGCCTACGGCAAACCGGGCGCCTCGCAGCGCGAGATCATCGAAGCGGCCCAGGCGGCCTATGCCCACGAATTCATCGCGCGTCTTCCGGAAGGATATGAGACCCTGGTGGGGGAGCGGGGAGGCCGGTTCTCGGCGGGAGAGCGGCAGCGGATCGCGATCGCGCGCGCGCTGCTGAAGAATCCTCCGATCCTCATTTTGGATGAAGCGACCTCGGCGCTCGATGCGGAGTCGGAGGCGCTGGTTCAAGAAGCGCTGGCGCGGCTGGTCAAAGGACGGACCACCTTCGTCATCGCCCACCGCCTCTCTACCGTTGTCGGCGCCGATCGAATCTTGGTGCTCAAGGAGGGGGAGATCATCGAGAGCGGCGATCACGAAGCCCTGATGAAGGCTGACGGCTATTACGCCTCTCTCGTCCGGCGGCAGACGCAGGGGCTTCTCGCAAGCGCCTCTTCCACCCCGCTGGCCTCTCTCAACGATCCGATCTGACCGGGGCGATGCCGTCCCCCTCGGGCTTCATCGGATCGAGAATCCGCCGCGGCATGTCGGTCTCCTTTTTCTCACCGAGGACATACCGCCGCACCACCCACTCGGCGAATCCGGCAAACTCCTCCGGCACCAAGGGAGGACTCGTGTAATGCGGGAGGCGCCCCCGCGAGGGGGGGGTGAAGCAGAGGGTAAGGGTCAGGTCGAATTCGGCGAGTTGCGCCATTTGATGATCGAACCAGTCGACGGCGCCGGGCCGGTGCCAATCGGCCCAGCTCAACCCGGTCCGGAGTTTTTTCACCCCCATCCGCCGCAGCCAGGCGACCGCCGATTCAAGGCGGTGATCCTGAAAGTGAAACCACTGGCAGATCCCCATCTCGGGGTTGAAACAATCGAGCGCCGGTTTCGGCGTGCCGTCGTCCCGAACCAATCCCATATAGAAATGCCGGTAATATGAACTTCCCTCGCTCTCTTTGTGGCGGGTCGTCGCCTCCCAGGCCGGGGGGAGATCGAGAAGGCTGTACCAGAAGAGCCGCTCGACCCGCCCCAATAAAAGCGCCGTCGTCCGCTGCAATCCAAAGCGTTGAACTTCATCCGCCCCGAAGGTGGAGACCCCCACCTCGGTGACCCAAACCGGAAGGTCGGTCACCTTCTCGATCGCTTCGATCTTCTTCGGCCACTCTTCGAGTTGCCAGTGATTCCAGTCGAGCGGAAAGCCGTGGACCGCCACCACGTCGACCGATGCCAGCAAGCCGTGCCGGCCGAGAAGGGCGATGAAGCTCGGATCGATCGGCGAGATCCCTCCCAGCACCCGGCGTAAGGAAGGGCAGAGGGCGCGCACCCGCTCCGCCGCCGACCGGGTCATCCGCACGTACTCTTTCCACTCCGGATCGATCGTAAAATCCCAATGAGAAAGATTGTTCGGCTCATTCCAGAACTTGATCGCTTCGATCATCGGTACGCTCACGCCTGTCCTGCTGCGGTAGAGAATGCAAATCCGACGCCGCTCCTCTTCCATCCGGAAGGAGCACTATTTTTCCGCTGAAAGAATTTTTCCGAGGTGAAGGGTCTGTTGAACTCTCTGCAAATCTTTTTCGAATGTTGTGGCAATGTAAGCGGGATTGCAGAGACGGTGGAAGCGGGGCGGCGATACATGACCTCGCGCCATGACAAAATAAATTGTGAGGAGAGCCATTCGATTCTCGGTAGAGGAAGAGGCGTTTTGAACTTCATCTCTGATTACGGAGGGATCGATTTCGTGTTGCGGCGCTTCTTCGTGTAGTGCGCCTCACATCCTTCTTGTGGACATCCTGTTAATCTTTCTGTTGATAACCTTTCGGTCTTTCTCTGTTCCATGCCGTGGTGTCGGCGTGAAGGTTCGGGGCATATCTCTTGCTTTTAGTTTTGCGCAACTCGCAAGTTGGATGAACCCATTTTTAAGAAGGTAAGGAGTCCTACATGAAGAAGCAGATTCTCATCAGCGGCGGCGCGGGTTTCATCGGCTCTCATCTGGCCGATGAACTCCTCGCGCACGGCTATCGCGTCCGCGCCCTCGACAATCTTTCGGAGCAGGTCCACGGCCCCCGCGCGGGGCGGCCCGATTATCTACATCCCGATGTGGAATTGATCGTGGGAGACGTTCGCGACCGGACGGCGGTCCGGCGCGCCTTGGAAGGGGTCGATGCCGTCTACCATTTTGCGGCGGCGGTCGGCGTCGGCCAAAGCATGTACGAGATCGCGCGTTACACCGAGGTGAACAACCTCGGCACCGCCGTCCTCCTGGAAGCGTTGATTGAGCGGCCGGTGGAGCGGCTGATCGTGGCATCGAGCATGAGCTTGTACGGCGAGGGGCTCTACCGGGCGGCCGACGGTCGCCTGATGCCCGAGTCGGAACGGAGTCTGCTGCAACTCAAGGCCTCCGAATGGGAGGTCCGGAATGCCGAAGGAGAAATCCTCGATCCGATCCCCACGCCGGAGACGAAGCCGCCTTGTCTCTCTTCGGTTTATGCCCTCTCCAAATACGATCAAGAGCGGATCTGTCTGATGATCGGGCGCGCCTATCATTTCCCGGCGGTCGCGCTCCGCTTCTTCAATGTCTTCGGGACCCGGCAGGCCCTCTCCAATCCTTATACCGGCGTCTTGGCGATTTTCGCCAGCCGTTTGCTGAACGGCAATCGGCCGTTGATTTTTGAGGACGGCCTCCAGCGGCGCGATTTCGTCAGCGTCTATGATGTGGCGCGCGCCTGCCGGCTGGCCTTGGAAGTGCCGGAGGCGGCCGGGGAGGCGTTGAACATCGGAAGCGGCCGCTCTTATACGATTCGGGAGGTGGCCGACCGGATGGCGGCGGCGCTCGGAAAAGAGGGGATTCAGCCTGAGATCACCGGACAATACCGGGCCGGTGATATCCGGCACTGCTTCGCCGATATCACCCGCGCCCGAAAGGTCCTCGGGTACGAGCCTCGCGTCACATTGGAGGAAGGGTTGGTCGAGTTGGCGTCATGGTTGAAGGGGCAGGTGGCGATCGATCGTGTGTCGGATGCCCGCGCGGAACTCGCTGCCCGGGGATTGACGCGATGATCAACGGAAAAAAGGAACGACCCGTATTGATTACGGGAGGGGCCGGCTTCATCGGGACGAACCTCGCGCACCGCCTTCTTCAGGCGGGACGCCCGGTTTTGATTTTCGACAATCTCTCGCGCGCCGGGGTGGAGCAGAACCTGCGTTGGCTGCGCGAGCGGCACGGAAGCCGCCTGCAGGTGACGGTGGCCGACGTGCGCAACGTATTTGCGCTGCAGCGGGCCGTCCGGCAGGCCGCCTCCGTTTTTCATTTCGCCGCGCAGGTGGCGGTCACGACGAGCCTTACCGAGCCGATCGACGATTTCGAGGTCAACGCGCGCGGGACGCTGAATCTGCTCGAAGCGATCCGCGTCTTGGAGACCCCTCCCCCCCTCCTCTTCACCTCGACAAATAAAGTCTACGGCGAGTTGGAGAATCTCCCCCTTCGGCAGGGGATCAAACGTTACGAGCCGGAAGCGCCGGAGATCCGGACCTACGGCATCGGCGAATCCCGGCCGCTCGAATTTCACAGCCCTTACGGCTGCTCGAAAGGGGCAGCCGATCAATACGTCCTCGACTACGCGCGCACGTACGGCATCCCCGCGGCGGTCTTCCGGATGAGCTGTATCTACGGTCCGCATCAGTTCGGGACCGAAGATCAGGGATGGGTCGCCCATTTCATGATCCGCGCGATGGAGAGCCGGCCGATCACCCTCTTCGGCGACGGCCGGCAGGTTCGAGACGTTCTTTATGTCGAAGATCTGATCGATGCGTTCCTCCTCGCCCAAGGGCGGATCGACTCCCTCTCGGGAAAGGCGTTTAATATCGGCGGCGGGCCGTCGAACACGACCAGTCTCTTGGAGTTGATCCATCTGATCGAAACCATCGGAGAGGGGCCGCTGACGACGCATTTCGAGCCGTGGCGGCTCGCCGATCAGCGCTACTATGTTTCGGACACCCGCCGATTTCAAGCGGCGACCGACTGGTCGCCCCGGGTCGGCGTTGAGAAAGGGGTTCGGTTGCTCTACGAATGGCTGCGGGAGGCCCGCTCCGAAAAGCCGGCGCTTCGCGGGGCCCGCGCGCGCAGCGCGTCGCAGGTACGGAGCGGACGCGCCGCCGGAAAGGGGGCGGCATGAAGGTCGCGCTGGTCAATCCCCATTGGACCTTCGACGGAAGCATCTACTTCGGCTGCCGCGAGGTCCATCTCCCGTTGGAATACGGCTACGCCAAGGCCTTGCTGGAGGAAGAGGGCGCGGAGGTCCTCCTCATCGACGGCTTGGCGGAGGGGCTTTCGCGGGAAGAGATCCGCGCCCGCGTGGCGGCCTTCGCCCCTGATTTTTCCGTGATCACCACCGCGCCGAGCTATCTCTTCTGGCGCTGCGCGCCGCCGGAGCTGCGGATCCCGCTCGAAACGGTTTCCGATCTGCGGCCGGCCGGCGGAACATTAATCGCCGTCGGCCCGCACGGCTCGACAACCCCGACCATCACCTTGAAGAAGCTCGGGGTCGACGCCGTGATCCTCGGCGAAGCGGAGGAGATCTTGCCGATTCTCATCCGGAAACCGATCGGGGCGTGGGACGAGGTCCCGTCGGTCTGCTACCGCGCGGGAGACCAGATCCGCGTCCAGGGGGGGCCGCATGCCTGCGACATGGCCGCCCTGCCGCCGCTCCGCTGGTCGCGCGAGAGCCTCGCCCGGCATCCGCACCATCACCATCGGTTCGAGGCCCCCCCCGACGGCCCCGGCGCCGAGATGGAGACCTCGCGCGGCTGCCCCTATCACTGCACCTTCTGCGCGAAGGAGAACTTCCGGGACGACTATCGCAAGCGCCCCCTGCCGGTCATCTTGGAAGAACTCGACGGCCTCATCGACGCGGGGGCGACCTATCTCTACTTCATCGACGAGATCTTCCTCCCGAGCAAGCCGCTTCTGGAGGGGATCGCGGAGCGGGGGATTCGCTTCGGCGTCCAGACCCGGATCGATCTCTGGAGCCCGCCGATGCTGGCGCTCCTCGGCCGGGCCGGCTGCGTGTCGATCGAAGCGGGGGTCGAAAGCATCAGCCCGGAGGGGAGAAAGTGGCTCGATAAACCGAGCCGGCTCTCCACCGACGAAATCGTCGCGCGTCTGATCGATGCCAAGCGGCAGGTCCCCTTTGTCCAGGCGAACCTCCTCGAAGCCCACATGGACGATCCGGCGGCGATCGAAGCGTGGCGGGAGCGTCTGGCGAAAGAGGGGGTCTGGGCGAACAAGCCGGTTCCGCTCTTTCCCTACCCCGGCTCCCCCGACTACGTCCGCAAATGGGGCCTCCCAGACGAGCAAGCGTGGGAGCGGGCGCACGCGCACTATCTTCGAGAGTACGAAGCATTCAGCGATATTCAGGAACAACGGCCCATTCCGTTACAGATGCTGGAATCGAATACAGGAGAACGCGGAAGACGGTCGGCTTGACTCCCCCCTTCCGTCTTTTGATCTTTATGGCGATTCATCATGAAAAAGCGCCCCGCCGCATTTTGATGACGGCCGACACCGTCGGCGGGGTCTGGACCTATGCGCTGGAGCTGGCTCGCGCCCTCGGCCGGCACGGCGTGGCGGTATCCCTTGCGACGATGGGGGCGCCGATTCGACCGGAGCAGCGGGCCGAAGCCGAAGCGATGCCGAATCTCACGCTTTATCCGAGCGCGTTCAAGCTGGAGTGGATGGAGTCGCCGTGGGAGGAGGTCGCCCGGGCGGGCGAATGGCTGCTCGATTTGGAGGGGCAAATTCATCCCGATCTGATCCATCTCAACGGCTACGCGCACGGGGCGCTTCCTTGGAAAGCGCCGGTCCTGGTCGCCGGGCATTCCTGTGTCCTCTCCTGGTGGCGGAGTGTGAAGGGAGAGGAGGCGCCCGCCGCCTGGGACCGCTACCGTGAAGCGGTTTCACGAGGGCTGCAGAAGGCCGATTGTGTCGTTGCGCCGACCGGGGCGATGCTCGCCGAGCTCCGGAAATATTACGGTCCGCTGCAGAGAGACCGGGTGATCCCCAACGGACGAGAGGCCTCGTTCTTTACGGCGCATCCGAAGGAGCCTTTGATCTTCACCGCGGGGCGGCTCTGGGATGAGGCGAAGAATGTCGCCCTGCTCGACCGGATCGCACACGATCTCTCTTGGCCGGTTTTTGTCGCGGGAGAGTCGCGTTATCCCGATGGGAAGGAAGTCGCGTTCAACGCCCTCCGACCGCTCGGCCGGCTCTCCGCGGCCGCACTCGCCGGCTGGCTTTCGCGGGCGGCAATTTATGTCCTCCCGGCCCGGTATGAACCGTTCGGTCTCGCCCCCCTCGAAGCGGCATTATCGGGCTGCGCGCTCGTTCTCGGCGATCCGCCGAGTCTTCGGGAGGTCTGGGGAGAGGCGGCGCTGTTCGTCCCTCCCGATGATCCGGAGGCGCTCCGGGCCGTCCTCCAGCGATTGATCGACGATCCTCTTCTGCGGGAGTCGATCGCCTGCCGGGCCCGCGCCCAGGCCGACTGCTATACGTCCGACCGGATGGCGGCGGGGTATCTCATGCTGTATCAAAAGATGATAAACGAACAGGAGGCATTTACGTGCGGATCGTCCTCTTCTATCACTCATTGATCTCGGATTGGAACCACGGTAACGCCCATTTCTTGCGCGGGGTGGCGAGCGAGCTGATCGCGCGCGGCCACGAACTTCGCATCTTCGAGCCGCGCGACGGGTGGAGCCTCCGCAGCCTCCTCGCGGAGCAGGGGCCCGCGGCGATCGACCGCTTTCAGCGGGCCTACCCGGGGCTGCGAAGCACTTTTTACGATCCGGCCGCAATCGATCTCGATGAAGCGCTCGACGGGGCCGACCTCGTCGTGGTCCACGAATGGAATCCCCCCGATCTGGTCGGGCGGATCGGACAACATCGCGCCCGCAGCAGAGGCTACCGGCTTCTCTTCCACGACACCCATCATCGAAGCGTCACCGCGCCGGAAGAGATGGCCCGGTACGATCTTGCCCATTACGACGGCGTCCTCGCCTACGGGCGGGTGATCCGCGATCTCTATCTTTCCCGCGGCTGGGCGGCTGCCGCCTGGACCTGGCATGAGGCGGCCGACACCCGCCTCTTTCGCCCAATCGAAGGGAAGCGGGAGGGGGATCTTGTCTGGATCGGCAACTGGGGAGACAACGAGCGGACCGAGGAGCTACACACCTTCCTTTTGGAGCCGGTCAAAGCGCTCGGTCTCAATGCGCGTGTCCACGGGGTCCGCTACCCCGAAGAAGGCCGCCGCGCCCTCGTCGAGGCCGGGATCGGCTATGCCGGATGGCTTCCGAACGATGAAGTGCCGGAGGTCTTCGCCCGCTTCCGGGTGACGGTCCATATCCCGCGGCGGCCGTATGTTCGGGCTCTTCCCGGCATCCCGACCATCCGCCCCTTCGAGGCGCTCGCCTGCGGCATCCCGATGATCTCGACCCCCTGGGACGACCGGGAGGTGCTGTTCGCCCCCGGCGCCGACTTCCTCGTCGCCCGGACGGGGGAGGAGATGAAGCGGCATTTGAAAATGCTCCTCAACGATCGGTCCTCTGCGGAAGCGCTGGCCGCCCACGGCCGTGTAACGATCCTGGCACGGCATACCTGCGCCCATCGAGTCGATCAGCTCCTCACGATTTTTGCGAGTCTGAATCTACCCGAAGAAAAGGAGGTTCCCGCATGAACCGGCGGCCCCGGATCGCCTTTTTCGGATCGAGCCTTGTCTCCGCTTATTGGAACGGGGCGGCGACCTACTATCGCGGCATCATCCGCGCCCTGCACCGGCGGGGCTACCAGATCACTTTTTATGAGCCGGACGCCTACGGCCGGCAGGCGCATCGGGACATCCCCGATCCACCGTGGGCCGAGGTGGTCGTCTATCCCAACCAGGAGGCGGCCGTGGCGAAGGCGCTGGCGCAGGCGCGCGGCGCCGATCTGATCGTCAAAGCGAGCGGCGTCGGGGTCTTCGATGAACTTCTGGAGTCGGCCGTGCTTGAAATGCGCGGGCCCGGGACAGAAGTGATCTTCTGGGACGTCGATGCCGCCGCCACCCTCGATCGGGTCGGGAAAGATCCCGCCGATCCATTCCGATCGCTCATCCCCCATTATGATCTGATCTTGACCTACGGCGGCGGCGATCCGGTGGTGCGGGCCTATCGGTCGCTCGGGGCGCGGGCCTGTGTGCCGGTCTACAATGCGCTCGATCCGGAGACGCATCATCCGGTCCCTCCCGATCCGAGGTTCGAAGGGGAGCTCGCCTTTCTCGGAAACCGCCTTCCCGACCGGGAGGCGCGGGTCGAAGCGTTTTTCCTCAAAGCGGCCGAGGCCCTCCCCGCCGCCCGGTTTCTCCTGGCGGGGAGCGGATGGGGGGACAAGGGAATGCCGCCGAATGTTCACGCCGTCGGCCATCTCTACACGCGGGATCACAACGCTTTTAACTGCACCCCGCGGGCGGTCCTGAACATCACCCGGGAGAGCATGGCGCGCAACGGTTTCTCTCCGGCGACCCGGGTCTTCGAGGCGGCGGGGGCGGCGGCCTGTCTGATCACCGACGCCTGGGAAGGGATTGAACTTTTCCTCAATCCGGGAGAGGAAGTTCTCGTCGCGCGGGATGGGTTGGAGGTAGCCGAGCAGCTTCGAGCGCTCACCGCCGAGCGCGCCCGCGGCATCGGAGAAGCGGCGCGGCGGCGAATTTTGGCGGAGCATACCTACGCCCATCGGGCGGCGCAGCTGGAGGCGCTGCTCGAAGGGAGGGAAACGGTCCAGACGGGGGGGATGTCATGAGCGGATCAAGGATGTCGATCGTGATCTTCGGCCTGTCGATTACCTCCTCCTGGGGGAACGGACATGCCACCACTTACCGGAGTCTGGTCCGGGGGCTCCGCGCGCGGGGCCATGATTTCACTTTCTTCGAACGAAATGTCCCCTGGTATGCCGAAAACCGCGATCTCCCGCGTCCGCGCCATGGGAGGTTCGAACTGTATGAGAATCTGGAGGAGCTGAAAGAGCGTTTCACCGAACAGGTCGAAGAGGCCGATCTGGTGATCGTCGGATCGTACGTTCCGCAGGGGATTGCGATCGGGGAGTGGGTGACCTCCACCGCGCGGGGGGTGACGGCGTTTTACGATATCGACACCCCGGTGACCCTCGCGAAGCTCGATCGCGGCGAAATCGACTACCTCTCCAAGGCGCTGATCCCGCGGTATCACCTCTATCTTTCCTTCACCGGCGGTCCGATTTTAAAACGTCTGGAGCGGGAGTACCGATCGCCGATGGCCCGGCCGTTGTACTGCTCGGTCGATCCCGATCTTTACTACCCGGAGGAGGCCGAGCCGACCTGGTCGCTCGGCTACATGGGGACCTACAGCCTCGACCGGCAGGAGACGCTCGATCGTCTATTGATCGAGCCGGCGCGGCGATGGGGCGAGGGATCGTTCGTCGTCGCCGGCTCCAAATATCCCGAAAGCCTCTCCTGGCCTTCTAATGTCGACCGGATCGAGCATCTGCCGCCGTCGCGCCACCGCGTCTTTTACAATGCGCAGCGATTTACACTGAATGTGACCCGGGCCGACATGATCCGGGCCGGCTATTCGCCGAGCGTCCGTCTCTTCGAGGCGGCCGCTTGCGCGACGCCGATCATCAGCGATCACTGGCCGGGGCTGGAGACTTTTTTCAAGCCGGGGGAGGAGATTCTTCTCTCCCGCTCCCCCGAAGAGACCCTCCGCACTCTGCGCGAGATCCCCGAAGAGGCGCGGCGCGCCATTGGCCTGCGGGCCTGCGACCGGGTGCTGGCGGAGCATACCGCCGTTCAACGGGCGGCGGAATTGGAACGGTATGCCTGCGAGATTTTAAATCGCCGCCGGCCGGAGCCGGAGGCGACCACTTTGGGTAGGGTTGCATCATGAAGCGTGTGAAACGGGAAGAAAAAGGAGGGGGTCGCGCCATCGCCCCCGCCTCCGGAAAACTCGGTGTTTTGATTCCGGGGGTCGGCGGCGCGGTCTCGACGACGCTGATCGCGGGGGTCCACCTGATCAACAAAGGGCTGGCGAAACCGGTCGGCTCGCTGACGCAGATGGAGCGGGTCCGGCTGGGGAAGCGCTCCCGGCCCCGCTGGAAAGGGATCAAGGAGCTCGTCCCGCTCGCCCCCCTGACCGATCTGGTCTTCGGCGGATGGGATATCTTCCCCGACGACGGCCATGAAGCGGCGATCAAGGCGGGGGTCCTCCCGGCGGAGCAGTTGAATGCGGTGCGGGAAGAGCTCCGGTCGGTCCGGCCCCTTCCCGCCGTCTTCGATCCGAAGTTCCTCCGGAATTTGCGCGGCCCCCATGTCAAACAGGGGCGGCGGAAAATCGATCTTGCCGAGGCGTTGATGAAAGAGATGGAGGAGTTCAAGACGGCGAACGACCTCTCCCGTCTCGTCATGGTCTGGTGCGGATCGACCGAGATTTATCAGGAACAGAAAGAAGTTCACCGGACGATCGAAGCGTTTGAGAAGGGATTGAAAGAGAACGATCCCGACATCTCCCCCTCGATGATCTATGCCTATGCGGCGATCCGGCTCGGCATCCCTTATGTGAACGGGGCGCCGAATACCTCGGTGGAAATTCCGGCGCTCGCCGAGACGGCCCGGGCGCGGATGGTCCCGATCGCGGGGAAAGATTTCAAGACCGGCCAAACCTTGATGAAGACGATCCTGGCGCCGGGCCTGCGGGCGCGGATGCTCGGGGTGCGCGGGTGGTTTTCGACGAACATCCTCGGCAACCGGGACGGCGAGGTCCTCGACGATCCCGGCTCTTTCCATGCCAAGGAGGTGACGAAATCGTCGGTCTTGAGCTCCATCCTCGATTCCGGCCTCTACCCCGAGCTCTACAACGCGCTCTACCACAAGGTGCGGATCGAATATTATCCCCCGCGCGGCGACGCCAAAGAGGGATGGGACAACATCGACATCTTCGGCTGGATGGGGCAGCCGATGCAGATCAAGATCAACTTCCTCTGCCGCGATTCGATCCTGGCGGCGCCGGTGGTCCTCGATCTGATTCTTTTCATGGATCTCGCCCGGCGGGCGAAGCTCAAAGGGACGCAGGAGTGGCTCTCGTTTTATTTCAAAGCGCCGATGGCGCGGCCCGATCTCGCCCCGATGCATGACCTCTTCGTCCAGCATCTCAAGCTGACCAACACGCTGCGGATTCTGGCCGGCGAAGAGGTGCTGCATCATTCGGGGCTCGATTATTATGAGGAAGCGGCTTGAGGGCAATTAGGAATGAGGAATTACGAATTACGAATGGAAGGCAAGAAGAATGGAATTTCAATTCTGTTGGGTCGATGATGAGAAGACGTTGGCGCTGGGGTGTTATCCGACCGATGCCGATCTTCGGGTGTTGTTCCGGGAGGGGATCAATGCCGTCCTCAGCCTTCAGGAACACCTGATTGAAGGGGAGCCGGCCATGATGTGCCTTCAAGGGGTGCGCCGCCTCGCCTGGGCGAACGTCCCGATTCAGGATGGCGGGGAGGGGGGGTGGGACGGGGTTCCGACCGTCGAGGGATTAGCGGCGGCGGTGGAACAGATCGGGCGCTGGCATCAAGAGGGACGCCGCGTCTATCTGCATTGCCGGCAGGGGATCGGCCGGGCGCCGACGGTCGCGATCGCCTATCTGATCCTGGCGCGGGGATTTCACATCGCTCCCGCCGTCGCGCGGGTCGTCGAGCGACATCCGGGAAGCGATCCGAGCGTTTATCAGTTCGGTGTTCTGACCGAATACGTGCGGCAACGTTATGAGGCGGGCCGGCCGGTCCCGATCAGATCGAACCGATCTCTTTGACCTTCGCGCCGGGAAAGAAGATGCTCAGGGATCTCTTCAGAAAATTGGGACCGGGTCTCATCGCCGGAGCCTCGGACGACGACCCGACCGCGATCGCCACCTACTCGCAGGCCGGCGCGCAGCTCGGGTTCGGGATGCTCTGGGCCGCGCTCTTCGCTTATCCTTTGATGGTGACGGCCCAGCAGATCAGCGCGCAGATCGGACGGGTCACCGGACACGGCCTTGCCTGGAATATGAGGCACCATTTTCCGAAGCGGCTGGTTTATCCGTTGGTCGGCGCTCTCTTCACCGCCAATACGATCGGGCTGGGGGCCGACTTAAACGCCATGGGAGAAGTGATGAAACTCCTCATCGGCGGACCCGCCCTTGTTTACTCGACGGCGTTTGCTCTGCTCTCGCTTGCTCTCGAAGTCTTTGTTCCCTATTCCCGGTATGTCCCTTACCTCAAGGGGCTGACCCTGGCCCTCCTTGCCTATGCGGCGACCGCTTTCGTGATGGAAATTCCGTGGCGGGAGGTCGTCGGGGCGACGCTCTTCCCCTCCCTCCGGTTCGATCGCGCCTACCTGACGATCTTTGTCGCGCTGCTCGGCGCCATGCTCAGCCCCTACATCTTTTTCTGGCAGGCGACCGGGGAGGCCGAGGAGCAGAAGAACCATCATCGAGAGGCCCCGCTGAAGGAGGCGCCGGAGCAGGCGCCGGAACAGTTCGAGCGGATGAAAATCGACACGACGACTGGAATGGCGTTCGCGAGCCTGATCGCTTACTTCATCATTCTGACCTGCGCCATGACCCTGCATACGCAAGGAATTCATCAGATTCAGAGCACCGCCCAGGCGGCGGAAGCGCTCCGCCCCGTGTCGGGCCGGTTTGCCTCCGTTCTCTTTTCGATGGGGATGATCGGGACCGGCCTGCTGGCGATTCCGGTTCTGGCCGGATCGGCGGCCTACGCGATCGGAGAGACGATGCAGTGGCGGGTGGGGCTGGAGCAGAAGCCGCGCCGGGCGAAGCGCTTTTATGCGACCCTCGCCGCGGCGATGTTGTTGGGGTTGGCCTTCAATTTTTTGAGGATCAATCCGATTCAGGCCCTCTTTTGGGCGGCCCTTATTTACGGGGTGGTCGCCGCCCCGGTGATGGGGATGATGGTTATCCTCGCTTCGAGCCCGAAGGTGATGGGACGCTTCACCCTTTCTCGATGGTTGAAGGGGTTCGGATGGGTGACCACGCTGGTTCTGTCGGCGACCGCGCTCGGACTCTTTGCCGCGACACTCCTTTAGGGGAGAATTGAAGGGAGGAGATCAGATCAATGAAGCTGGTGATCTTCGGATTGACGATCAGCTCCTCTTGGGGAAACGGGCACGCCACCTTCTGGCGCGCGCTCGGCCGCGCCTTGGCGCGGCGGGGAGAGCGGATTCTCTTCTTCGAGCGGGATGTTCCTTATTATGCCGCGCATCGCGATTTTACCGGCTCGCCCGGCATCGATCTCGTTCTCTATTCCCATTGGGAAGAAGCCTGGCGGCGGGCGCAGACGGCGTTGAGCGACGCCGATGTGGCGATGGTGACCTCCTACTGTCCCGATGCGGTCGCCGCGTCGGACCTGGTTCTCTCCTCGCCGGCGCGGCTCCGCGTCTTTTACGATCTCGACACCCCGGTGACGCTGGAGCGGATCCGGGCGGGCGAGCGGGTCGTCTACATCCCCTCCCAAGGGCTCGGCGATTTCGATCTGGTTTTAAGTTACGCCGGGGGGGCCGCCCTCACCGAGCTTCAAAAGCGGCTGGGGGCGCGGCAGGTGGCGCCGCTTTACGGCTGCGTCGATCTTTCGTCGCATCGTCCTGTTCCGCCGGCCGAAGCCTATCGGGCCGATCTCTCCTATCTTGGCACCTATGCCGCCGACCGGCAGGAGGCGCTCGAGCAGTTGTTCCTCGCGCCGGCGCGGCGGCTTCCGCACCGGCGGTTTGTTTTGGGGGGGTCGCAATATCCGAACGATTTTCCCTGGACCCCCAATCTTTTCTATGTTCGGCATATCCCCCCGCCCGATCATCCGGTTTTTTACTGCTCGTCGCGGTTGTCGCTCAATGTGACCCGCCGGCCGATGGTGGAGAGCGGCTATTGCCCCTCGGGACGCCTCTTTGAAGCGGCCGCCTGCGGCGTCCCGCTCTTAAGCGACCTCTGGGAAGGGCTCGACCAGTTTTTCGAGCCGGGCACGGAGATCTTGATCGCCCGAAGCGCCGAGGAGGCGATCGCGGCGATCGAATCGCCGGAGGAGTGCCTCTCGAAGATCGCCCGATCGGCCCGCGAGCGGGCGCTGTCGGCGCATACCGGGGAGCGCCGCGCCGACGATCTGCATCGGGCGCTGGAAGGGGCGTGCCGTCCCTCGGTCCAAGATGTGACGTTATAGGGAAGGAGGGGAGACCGATGTGGGGAATCATCCCGGCGGCGGGGGTCGGAAGCCGCATTCAACCGCTGGCGTTTTCAAAAGAGCTCCTTCCGGTCGGGAGCCGGCTCGACGGCGAGGTCGAGCGGCCCCGCGCGGTGAGCGAGTATCTGATCGAGCGGATGATCCTGGCCGGGGCCGACAAGATCTGTCTGATCGTCTCTCCCGGCAAATCCGACATTCTTGAATACTACGGCGGCCGTGTCTCCTCGGCGCATCTTTGCTACACCGTTCAGCCCCGCCCCGCCGGTCTTTGCGACGCGATCTTCTCGGCGCTCCCGCTGATCCACCCGGACGAGCCGGTGCTCGTCGGTCTTCCCGACACCATCTGGTTTCCGGAGACGGGGCTGGCGCGGCTGCCGGCGGAGGGGCTCTCGTTTCTCCTCTTCCCGGTGGCGCGGCCCGAGTTCTTCGACGCGGTGGTGACCGACGCGGCGGGAGCGGTTTTGAAGATCGAGGTCAAGCAGCCGAAGCCGTCGACCCACTGGATCTGGGGGGCGTTCCGGCTTCCCGGCGGGGTGCTGCGCGATCTCTTCGAGCTTTGGTGCGCGCGGGACCGCCGGGACGAATATCTTGGAACCCTCGTCAATGCCTATATCGCGCAAGGGGGGGCGGTCCGCGCGCTGGCGGCGGGAGAGGCGTATGTCGACGTCGGAACGATCCACGGCTACCGCGAGGCGATCAAGCTCCTCAGCGCGCGGGGCGCGGAGCGGAGGCGGCCCGGTCTTCGGCAGCGGCCGCAAAAGAGCGATCCGACAGAGACCGATTCGCGGCGGGTCGCTTGAAGGTTCTCTTTTTAGGTTCTCTTTGTTGAGGTGAGAAAGCGCAATGAGTCATTCCCGTTTGACGCTCGGCGGAAATTTCAGCCCCGATCAGATCCGGCAGCGGGTCCGCGATCTCGGTGAGTGGTTTCATAATCTTAACCTGCAGGGGGTCCAGACCGCCCCCGGTCATTTCCTCGGCGATTATCCGATGATCAAGTGGCGCCGGTTCGCCCATGCGATCCCCGCCGATCTTACCGGACGGTCGGTCCTCGACATCGGCTGCAACGCCGGTTTTTACGCCATCGAGATGAAGCGGCGGGGGGCCGACCTCGTCGTGGGGATCGACAGCGATGAGGCTTATCTGTCGCAGGCGCGCTTCGCGGCCGAGGTCTGCGGCGTTGACATTGATTTCAGACGGCTCTCGGTTTATGATGTCCCGGCGCTCGGGAGGCGGTTCGATCTGGTCCTTTTCATGGGGGTGCTCTATCATCTCCGGCATCCGCTCCTGGCGCTCGATCTTCTTTACGAACATGTCGTCGGGGATCTCCTCGTTTTTCAGACGATGTGCCGCGGCAGCGCGGAGAATGGGCCGCTTGAAGAAGATTACCCCTTCAGCGAGGAGGGGATCTTCGACGATCCGGCTTTCCCGCGGATGTATTTTATCGAAAAACGATACGCGAACGATCCGACGAATTGGTGGATTCCGAACCGCGCCTGTGCGGAGGCGATGCTTCGGAGCGCCGGGTTTCGGATCATCGATCATCCCGAGGCGGAGGTCTTCATTTGCCGTCGAGGGACCCCGCCGACAATCAGTGGATAAAAACCTTCTTACCGGACAGGACGGCGAGAAAAATAGATAATTTTATTGACAGATCGACCGGTGTAGGGGTATTTTCTTTATGCCCTGGTTCATCCGTGTTTCTCATCCGCTGAGGTGTGGAAAGAGCGGTGGGGATTCTGATCGGTCGGCGCCCCCTTTCTTCGCTTATCGCGAACGTTCGGGCAGGGATTGAAGCTGTCCGTCCGCTTTCACATCTCCCCCAAGGAATCGGAAACAGAATCCCTCATCGGCAGGCCCCGCCTGCTCGGCTGAATGTTGAATGTAAGAAGGAAGACCCTCTTGAAAATAAAAGATCAAATCGAAAAAAGAGAGACCATTTTCACCTGGGGCGCGCTCCTCCTCGGTCTCTTCCTCTTTTCAATGGCTCCTTCCGTTTCCGCCCAGCTGATCGATGTCGTGGCGCCGCGTCTCGATTACACCCCCCCTTTTCCCATCATGGCGCTTCAGGAAATTGAAATGTCGGCGGTCGTCGCCGATGAAGCGGGGGTCCGATCGGTGCGCCTCTTCTATCGGAAAAAAGGAGAGGAAGCGTATCAGAGCCTTTCCTTTGAAAAACTGAGGGGAGATGAAAAGAAGGGGGTCTATCGGCTTTCGATCCCCCGGCGGGAGGTCGGTCCGGAAGGGCTGGAATATTATCTGGTCGCCGAAAACGTGTCGGGGAATCGGACGGTGAAAGGAGAGGCGCTCCGTCCCCTTTTCATGCAGGCGATTCTTCCGAAGCCGACCCTGAAGGAAGCGCAGCGGCGCTTCGAATGGCTGAAGGAGGCGTGGGAGGAGAAAGATCTTGACGAGATGCGGGCGCTCTCCGAGATGCCGGCGCCGCGGGAGGAGTTCTTTCGGCTCCTGTTCGAAAACTACCGGAGCGTTCAGCTGGAAATGACGTTGGAAGAGGCCGATCGGGACGGGGACGACCGGGTCGCGGCGGCCCGCTTCATGATCAAAGGCTTGGTCGATGCGCAGGGAAACCGCGTGGTTCCCGGCGCGACCTGGGCGACGGCGCGGGTCCGTCTTCCCTTTCCGGGCAATGAGAATGAAACATGGGGAAAAATCATTTGGGAATAATAAAGGAAAAAGATCGGCGTTGTCGGAGCGTGGCTCCGCTCCTCCTCGTCTCGGCGGCGTTTTATGGGTTTTTGCTCCACCCCTTCCTTTTGCTCGCGCAGGAGGCGCCGGAAATCGATCTGGTCGCCCCGAAGATCCTGCATGCACGGCCCCTCGGCCTTTTCCGCGGCGGGGAGGAGATTGAAATTGTTGCGACGGTCACCGATCCGGAATCGGGGGTGGACGACGTCCGCCTCTTTTTCCGGTCGAAGGGGGAGCGGAACTACCGGACGCTCGAAATGATCCCCGACGCGAATGATCGTTATCGGGCGACGATTCCGGGCGAGGAGGCGCAGGATCCCGGCATCGAATATTATCTGGAAGCGGCGGACCGGGCGGGGAATCGGGTCCAAACCCTCCGGCCGCCCGATCTCTCTCCCACCTTCGTTGCGATCGACAGCCCCTCCATGTGGGAGCGGTTTCAAGGGGACGACCGGCCGTGGTACAAGAAACCGTGGGTCTGGACCGTCGCCGGCGCCGTGGTTCTCGGCGCCGCCGCTTCGATGGGCGGCGGCGGAGGGGGTGGCGGCGGAGGAGGAGCCGGGGGGCCGACCACCGGCACGATCACCGTGGACGGCCCGGTCCCTTAGTAATGATTTAAAGCCGATTCATCAAGACGATTGTCTGCATTACACGAAAACCCCTTGAATCAGGTTCGCCTGGTTTACAAGGGGTTTTCTGTTTAGAGCGTCCGCCGGTTTGGAAGCGGGTCTTAATAAAGAATCGTGAACATGAAGGCGATCGGGGCGGCGTCGACGCGGACTTCCCGGTCGAAGAGGCGCTCGTTTTCGTAGGCGACGATCTCTTCCTGGAAACGGACCGTGTCGAGAAGGGAGGAGGCAAACGGCTCCGGCAGATAAGAGGCGGCGAAGACGGAGAGGGCGAAAACCAAAAAGTAGCTGTTGATCTTGGTTTGGGAGGGGCGGCGGCCGAGGAGCGGATTGTTTTCCTCAAACCCCCGCCGATCCAGTTGCAGCGTTTGCGACCGGTCTTTCAAAAGCGGCGGCAGAAGCGCAAGGTACTTTGCCAGCTTGACCTGATCCGAAGGGTCGGCCAGGTATTTCTCAAAGAGAGAAGGATCTTTTAAGGAAGCGTCCGTTGAAAAGGAGAGGGGCGAAAAAGAGATCGGCTCTTCGGCGGCGACGGCCTGAGCCGGCGTCCAGACCGCCCCGGTCATCAATGCCAGGATCATGTATCTGTATAGGAGTTTGATTCTCATCGACAATAGCCTGTATACCACAAATCTCCAGACCGTCAATCAGTGATCCGACGAGAAAAGCCTCATCGAATTCCTCAATTCCTCGCTGTTTTATCTCAATCGAGTGAGGATTCGTTCGCGCTCCCCGGTTTTCAATGAAGCGGGCTTGATCTCTCTTTCCCGTTCATCCTCAAGCAAAATACGCCTGCATATTCCCATTGAATCTTTTTTCTGATTGTGGTAGGGTTCCCTCAGCAGAATACCCTAATATGTGTTTGGGTAGGGTATGGAGGAAGCCGATCCGGTTCGATGGGTCGGTGATCGAATATTTCGTATCGGATACTTATTCTTCGGAGAAGGAAAATGCTCTCTGAGCGCGGGCCGTCCGAAGCCGGTCGGCTCGTTGACATCATCAAGAAGGTTCTTCCTAAAGGGCGCGTTCTCCCGGAGGAGGAGTGGAGGGTTCGACATAGAGCGATCCTGCTTTTAACATGGCTTCACGCGGCGGGGCTTCCCCTTTTCGGGATCTATCAGGGGTTCGGGATCGTTCAAAGTGTTGCCGAGGGGGGGGTGATCGCCGCCGTCGCGCTTGCAGCGACCTGGGGCAAGATCAGCCGCAGCGCCCGATCGGCGGCAGCCAGCCTGGCCCTCATCACCTCTTCCGCCATCCTTGTTCAGTTCTCGGGGGGCTACATCGAGGCCCACTTCCACTTCTTCGTCATGCTCGCCGTCATTTCACTCTATCAAGATTGGGTTCCCTACCTTCTTGCGATCCTCTTCGTGGTCGTCGAACATGGGCTCACCGGTCAGTTCGTCCCCACGATGGTATACAATCATCCCGACGCATTCGTTCATCCCTGGAAATGGGCCGTCATCCATGCCGGCTTTGTCTTGAGCGGAAGTGTCGTCCTCCTCGTCAACTGGCGGATCATCGAACAGGCGCGGGCCCGCGTCGATCTGGTGCTCAACTCCGCGGGCGAAGCGATCATCGGATTGGATTTCAAAGGGACGATCACTTTTGCAAATCCGGCCGCGGCGAAGATGACCGGCTATTCTCTGGAAACGCTTGTCGGGCAGCCGATCGAGCGCATTCTGCAGGACGCGCCGGACCTCCTTAATCGCGGGGGGGCGGGTTCCCGCATGGAGAAGGTGGTTTTGCGCCGGGACGGCGCACATGTATGGGTCGACTGCGCGAGCAACCCGATCCTGGAGCAGGATCAGATCGTCGGCGCCGTCGTCACCCTCAAAGACGAAACCGACCGCAGACGCGCCGAAGAAAAGCTGAAGAAGACCTTCTCCCTGCTCAGCGCGACGTTGGAGTCGACGGCCGACGGCATTCTTGTCGTCGATCAAGAGGGAAAAATCGAACGATTCAACCAAAAGTTTATCCAGATGTGGAACATTCCGCGCGGCATTGTCGCCCTCCGAGAGGACGATCAGGCGCTGGCCCATCTGCTCGATCAGCTGAAAGACCCCGAAGGATTCTTGAAAAAAGTGCGGGAGCTCTCCCAGCAATCGGACAAGGAGAGCGACGACCTGCTGGAATTCAAAGATGGAAGGGTCTTCGAGCGATATTCGAAACCGCAGCGGATCGGAGGGGAAAATGTCGGAAGGGTCTGGAGCTTTCGGGACGTCACCGAGCGGAAGCAACTTGAAGCGCAGCTCCGACATGTCCACAAGCTGGAGGCGGTCGGCCAGCTTACCGGCGGGGTCGCCCACGAATTCAACAACCTGCTGACGGCGATCACCGTCAGCCTGGAGCTGGCGCGCGAGCAGGTTCCTCCCGAGAGCGAAGCATACAGCCTGCTCGACACGGCCCATGCGGCCGGCTGGCGGGCCGCCGGGCTGACGCAGCAGCTCCTCTCGTTCAGCCGGCGGAGTCCGATCGACCGGCAGCCGCTGCATTTGGGGGAGGAGGTGGAGAAGGTCGCCCGCCTTTTCCGGCAAGCGATCGATCGCCGGATTCAGATGGAGACCGGGGTGGACGACGATTTCTGGTCCGTATTGGCCGATGCGGGACAGATGAACCAGCTGATCATGAATCTCTGCGTAAACGCGCGCGACGCCCTGCTGGAGCGGATGGAGAAAAACAACGGCTCCCCGTCGCCGGCCGACTGGGAGCCGCGCATTTCGATCCATGTCGGGAATGTTGAGGTCGATGGGGCGCACCGCCAAGTCCACCCGAACGCCCGGACGGGGAAACATGTCTGTCTTCGCGTCGCCGACAACGGCATCGGAATCGATGAGGAGATTCGCCACCGGATCTTCGAGCCCTTCTTTACCACCAAGAAGGTCGGGCGGGGGACCGGGTTGGGGCTGTCGGCGGTCTACGGAATCGTCGCCGCGCATCAAGGCTGGATCGAGATGCAGAGCGTCAAGGGAGAAGGGACCACCTTCTCGGTTTATTTCCCCCGGACCGAGAAAGGAGTCCGTTCGATCCCCGCTTCCTCCCTTGCCGAGAAGCCTCCCGCGGACGAAGGGAAAACCATTCTTGTCGTCGACGATGAGGAGGCGATTCGAACACTCGGACGCGCCGTTCTGGAACACGAAGGGTATCGGGTTCTGACGGCGGAAGACGGCCGGGAAGCGGTCGAGCTGTTCGTTCGAAAAAAGCAAGAGATCGATCTGGTGATCCTCGACCTGACCATGCCCTACCTCTCGGGGGGAGAGGTGCTGCACCAACTTCGCCAAATCGAACCGAATCTGAAAGTCATTATCTCCAGCGGCCATCGCGCCGATCACTCCTTGGATTTCACCGATGTCTCCTTTCTTCAGAAACCCTACCGACCGGCCGATCTCCTCCAAAAGGTGATCGACGCTTTGCGGCAGGCCGTTCAGGAGAGACCTCCCGCGGCCTCCTCCGATTTCCCGTCCTCTTTTCGTTCCAACGGTTGATCTTCCGCCTCTACGGTTTAACCGAAAATTGATCTGAATTTGATCCCGTAGTTGCCTGGAGATGGGATGCTGAGGGTGGCGAATCGATTCGCCCTCTCCCGGAGGGAGAGATCGGCCACTTTAAGAAAAGGGAGGAAAAGATGAATCAGGGATTTCTGGAATATGGGCTTCCGACGTTGATTGCCCTGGTCTTTGTGAATTTCGTCTGGGCCTGGATTGTGTCGGCGGCGAAGCCGCCTGGGGGCTCGGAGGACGAACCTCTTTCGGGTGAGGGTCATCCGGATTGGAAGTATCTGGAGGATGCGGGGCCGGAGGGGGTTCGAAAGAGCCTCTCCGAAGAGATCCGGCCGAAGACCAAGGTGCCCGGGTGAGATGGAACTCAGGAGCGGTAGATCAAGCCGCAATTAAAGCGGCTTGGTCTCTCCTTGCCGTTATTCGATGCGCCGCTCCTGCGCGTTTGCCAATCCGAACGTCTGGACCTTCCGGAACGCGTCGACCGCTTCCCTAAAGCGGCCGAGTCTTTGAAGGGTATGGCCTTTGTATTGCCAGGCTTTTTGAAAATCGGGCTTCAGGGAGAGGGCCTTCTCATAGGCCTTTAACGCCGCCTCGTCCCGGCCGAGATCTTCCAGGGAGATTCCGATGCTGACCCAGGGTTCCGCGTTTTCGGGATAAAGCGCGACGGCCTTCTCGTACGCCGCCAGCGCCGCTTCATGACGGCCTAATCTGGCAAGAACAAGGCCTCTCTGATACCACGGGCCCGGAAGGTTCCGATTGAGGGAGGCGGCCCGATCGTATGCGGCGAGCGCCTCTTCATCTCTTTTTAAACGCTCCAGGAGAAGCCCTTTTCTAAACCAGGGATTGGGATCATTGGACGCAAAGGAGATCATCTTTTCGTACGCTTCCAGCGCCGGTTGGAAGCGTCCTAATCTTTCGAGGACAATCCCTTTGTTGTACCAGGCTTCGTGAAAGTCGGGTCTCAGCGTGATCGCTTTCTCGTTCGCTTTCAACGCCTCTTCCAGCCGGCCGAGCCGCTCCAGCGCAATCCCTTTCAACCGCCAGACCTCCGGCGCCTCCGGTTTGACCGAGGCGATCTTCTCGGTCCATTTCAGCGCCTCTTCAATCCGCCCCAATCGCATCAGGGCGATCCCTTTCTCTTGCCAGAGCTCCGTTTCATTCGGATTGCGCTGGAGGAACGTTTCGAAGGAGGCCACGCTCTCCCGGTGACGGCCGAGCCGCTCCAGGAGGGCCCCTTGGTCGTACCAGAGCTCCGGCCGGCCGGCGTTTCGTTCGAGCGCTTGTTCGTAGGCCTTCAGCGCCTCCTCGAAGAGATTTATTTTCTCGAGGAGGCGCCCCTTCCGATGCCAGGCTTCCGCGGATTCACTTTTGAGCCGAATCGCCTCATCAAAAGCGGCCAGCGCTTCCGGGTCCCGGCCGGATCGTTCCAGCGCAACCCCTTTGCCGAGCCACGCTTCGGGATGATCGGGTTTGAGCGCGATCGCCTTCTCGAAGTCGGCCAGCGCTTCTTTCGCTTGATCCAAGTTAACGATGGAAAGGCCCTTTGCATACCATCCCTCGTAGAAATCCGGTTTGAATCGGACGGCATTGCCGTAAGCGGCCCGCGCTTCTTCGTGCCGGTGTAATCTCGCGAGCGCATTCCCTTTGCTGAACCAGGCTTCTGCGTGTTCGGGATGGAGTTGGAGGGTCTTTTCAAGCGCGGCCAGCGCTTCCGGGTCCCGGCCTAATTGACCCAGCATCACTCCTTTATGATGCCAGGCCAATCCATGGTGAGGATTTCGTTTGATCGCTTCCTCCGCGGCGGCCAGCGCCGCCTCATGCCGGCCCAACCGTCCGAGGGAGATCCCTTTGCCGAACCAGGCTTCCGAATGGGCCGGATTGAGTTGAAGCGCCTGCTCGAACGCGTCGAGCGCCGCTTGGTCCCGGCCCGATCGACTGAGCGATCCTCCTTTCCCGAACCAGGCCCGGTCGAGCCGCGGATGGAGAGTGATCGCTTGATTGAACGCCGCCAGCGCTTCTTCCTCCCGGCCCATGTGGGCGAGGGTGTTTCCTTTTTCGAGCCACGCTTCGGGATGATCGGGCTTCAGCGCGAGGGTCTCTTCAAACGCTGCCAGCGCCTCTTGATTCCGGCCGAGACCGGCCAAGGAGAGGGCTTTGTAATACCGGGCGTCTGTATTAAACATATTGACGATGAGCGCCTGCTCATGGGCGACGAGCGCTTCGCCGTGACGGCGCAACTTGTTCAGGGCGATGCCTTTGTACAGCAATGCTTCGGTATAAAACGGTTTGAGCGCGAGCGCCTGCTCAAACGCGCTCAAGGCCGCTTCATTTCGTTCCAAGCGGATCAATGAGAGGCCTTGATGGTACCAAGCTTCCGGCGATTCGGGGGCGAGGCCGGCGGCCCGTTCAAACGATGCGGCCGCTTCCTCGTTTCTACCGAGCTGATGGAGCGAAAAGCCGCTGCTGTACCACGCTTCGATGAAAGAAGGTCTTATTTCGATCGCCTGCTGAAACGCTTCCAGCGCTTTTCGCTCATCGCCCAATTTATGAAGGGAAACCCCTTTGCCGAACCACGCTTCCGGATAATCGTGTTTATAGCGAATGGCCCGATCGAATGCTCCGAGCGCTTCTTCATTCCGGCCATTATTTCCGAGGACGATTCCTTTCGCGAGCCACTCGTAGGCGTCGCGGGAATGATCGGCCAGGGGGCGGCATGGATTTGAAAGGTCGGCGAGGTTGCAGGGGGTCGCGCAGCCGGGTAGGGTGGTTGCCGCGGAGAGGCCGAGGAGGATCAGCGTGATCGCCAGCGGGATGGTTTTGCGGTGTTTTGTTTTCTCTGGGGTCATTTTGGTCTTCGATAAAGAATTGAGTTCCTAAGGGTAGCGGTTTTTTAAAATCGATTCAACGAAAATGTGGATGCTGAATCGGGGCGCTGCCCCGAACCCCGCCGCGGGGGTTGCGTGCCCACCCAGTTTATCTGATGTGGAGCCGGCGCTGGGAGAAGACGGTTGGTTTCCGATCTTCACACCAGGTGCGCCTTGCCCCACACCCAAGGATTCCCAGGGCAGCGGAGGGGGCAAGCCCCCCCCTTGCTCCCCCCACGGTCAGAACTTGCCCAACACACGGAAGAGAGCCGTGGATTGTGCTTTAAACATGCTGACCTGATTTGGTCGATGAAACGTCTGACAGAAGAAACGCGGGACCATCAGGGGCACAGAACGCCCACGACGCGCGGGCTTTTTGTTCTTGGATTTCAAATTCCCAAAAACATCAAGGCCCCGTGAAGGGTTTTACCCTGGCACGGGGCCTTGAAATAAGATGGATCGTCGCGGCGTGAGACCGGTTATAGGGTCATAAACCCGGCTTGTTCAATCGCGCTTTTTAGGGAGGACACCGGGACCGCTCCTTTTTCTACGGTCACCGCCGCCAGAAGCTGGTCTGGATCGACCGAGGCTTCCACCACGCCGGGGACGGAGAGGAGGACTTGAAGGACTTTTTTCGACGCGGCCTTGGGGCAGTCGCCGTCTTCTTTCATGAACTGGACGGAGACCTTCTCGATGGCAGCCGTCCGGGCCATCGCCGGATTGCTCCCCGAGTAAGCCATCTGCATCGCGTTGTCCGCGGCGGAGTTGAATAAACAACTCATTCCGATCCCGCCTGCGACAAGAATGCCCGCTCCGAGTGACATCAGAACTACTTTTTTCATCGCTTGTTCCTCCAATGAGAAGTGATGGAACACCGGCTTTGTTGAAGAATGAGAACAATGGGAATTAAGGACAGGGTAGTCTTTTTTGTTTTTCTTTGTCAATGAAATTTTATCGGCCGCATGACTTCCCACTAAAAGTGATAGCCGTACCCAAGCGAAATACTCCAGTCGCGTCCAAGGGAACGGGTCGCAATTTGCGACCCGTTCGGAACTCCCCGTCGTGAACCTGCACATTTTGAACTTGAGGTCGCAGATTGTGACCTCAAGTTGTAAAACTCGGTTGCGTCTCTTGCCTAAAACAAAAAGGGGATATGTCTCACCGATGAGACATTGGCGGTTCAGGAATTCCGCCCGCCCCATTACCCCCCCCCACCCTTTAAGAATGAAAAAAGCTGGGGTATACTGGATCGATAAATCAATTAGGAATCGTTCAATTAGGAATTAGGAATGTGGAAAGACAATTAAGAATCAGGCATGAAGAATGAGGAATTGAAATAAAGGGGGAGTGATGGCAAATAAGAAACAAAAAGAAAAAGCACGGGTGTCTAAAGAAGAGCGCAAGGCGCAACGGGCCCGCTCCCGTATGGCGCTCTGGACATCGGTGATCGCCGGCGTGATGGCGGTGGTGATCGGCGTCGTCTGGGTCGCGGCGCCGCCGTCGGGCGAGGTGACGGGCCGCCCCGATGCGAGCCTTACCGAAATTTCACAAGACGAGTGGATCAAAGGGAATCCGAATGCCCCGGTGACGCTGGTCGAATACAGCGACTTTCAGTGCCCTTCCTGCGGGACCTACTTCCCCCTCCTCAAGGAACTGAACAGCGAATTCGACGACCGGCTCCGGATCGTCTATCGCCACTATCCATTGGGCTTCCACGCCCATGCGGAATTGGCCGCCCAGGCGGCGGAGGCGGCCGGGAAGCAGGGAAAGTTCTGGCAGATGCACGACCTGATTTTCAGACAGCAGAAGGATTGGTCGGAGAAAGTCGGAAGCGCCCGGGCGCTCTTCATCGGCTACGCGCGGGATCTCGGGCTCGATATGGCGCGCTTTGAAGCCGACCTCGATTCGAAAGAGGTCCGGCAGGCGGTCGACGCCGACCGCCGCTCCGGGGACCGGCTGGGGGTCGATTCGACCCCGACTTTTTTTCTCAACGGGGTAAAAATCCAAAACCCGCGCGGCTACGATCCATTCAAGAATCTGATCGAGAAAGCGATGGCCGATGCCTCCTAAGCGGATCATCGTCGCCCTGCTGCTAGCGGCGAGCCTGATCGGCTTTATCGATGCCGCGTATCTGACCGCCAAGCATTATCTCGGCGCGCCGCCCCCCTGCGGGCGCTTCGGGGGATGTGAAACGGTGACCACCAGCGAATACGCCACGATCGCCGGGGTGCCGATCGCGTTGCTGGGGGCGGTCTACTATCTCGCCGTTTTTCTCTCGGTCATCGCCTACCTCGACACACGCCGCCCCGGAATCCTCCGGATGACCGCCGGCTTTACCGCCGTCGGTTTTCTCGCGTCGCTCTGGTTCGTCTACCTCCAGCTCTTCGTCATCAAAGCAATCTGCCCCTACTGCATGCTTTCGGCCTTCGCCTCGACGGTATTGTTCATCGTGGGGATGATCGTGCTCCGGGGGCAACGCGAGCTTGATTCGTCTCCGGCCGACGCTCGTTCCCGCTGATTCATCTTTACTAACAAAAGAATGTTGGAATGGGGTTTCACCCCAAGCCCCACCGTGGGGCTGTCTTGCCACAGCCCCTCCGGCTTCCCCAGGCAGCGGGGGGAAAGAACCCCCCTGCTCCCCCCGCTTACGGTTAGAACTCGCACACCCACAGAAGGACACTGTGGATTGTGCTTCAGACAGCTGACCTTATAGGGTAGGTGAAACGTTTTGATTTGTAGTGGGCCACTGCGTCCTCGCTCCACCCATCCCCCAGTGGGTCCCTTACGCTGCGGGCGCAGAGGCCCACAGAACATCACCCCGAATTCTCAGAATTAAATCAAAACCCAAAAGCAAAGAGCGTGCGCGTCGAGGGCGTCCTGTGCCCCCCATTCTCCTGCGTTCCTTCTGTCAGACGTTTCATCGACCAATTCAGGTCAGCATGTCGAAGCACAATCCACGGTGTTCTTCCGTGCGTTGTGCGAGTTGTGACCGTGGGGGGTGCTGGGGGGCGGCAGCCCCCGCTGCCCTGGGAATCCGAAGGGGGGTGGGCACGCACCCCCCGCGGCGGGGGTGTGGGGCAAGCAGCCCCACGACTTTGATTTCTCGCTGTGGGGGCTTAGGGCGAAGAGCCCCATTCCAATTTTAAGAATTTAGGGAAGAAGGTTCTGTTTTGGTGAGGGCGTTACAGCGTCCATCCCGTCAAACGGGAACCGGTTATTTTTTCTTTGCGCCGGCCGGCTTCTTCTCCGCCTCCATCAGCATCCGTACCACCTCCGCAAAGCCCCGCTCTTTCGCATAGACGAGGGCGGTCCTTCCCATCTGGTCTTTGGCGCGGACATCGGCTCCCCCTTCAACAAGGGCCCGGGCAATCTCCAATTGCCCGCTGATCGCCGCCCACATCAGCGCGGTGCGCCCGTCTCTTCCCCGGACGTCGCGGTTCGCCCCCCCTTTGAGGAGCAGCCGGACCGTCTCCGCCTCGCTCGATTGCGCGGCAAGAAGGAGCGGCGGCTCCACGAAGCCGACGCCGGCATTTAAATCGGCCCCCCGTTCGATCAACAACGGCAGCGTGTTTGTTTTTCTTCCGGCGATCGCGGCGATCAACGGCGTCTTATCGGCGTCGACGGCGTTCACATCGACCCCTTTATCCAACAACAACCGGGCGATCTCCAGATGCCCTCCTTGGGCCGCCGACCGAAGGGCCGTCGCCGTCGGCGTGGCCCCGCGCTCTAGCAGCAGCTTGGCGGTTTGCAGATGGCCCCCGCCCGCGGCGGCGCCGAGCGGGGTGCCGTAGACCGGGACCGGACCGTTGGGATCGGCGCCGCGATCCAGAAAAAATTTCACGATCTCCGTGTGGCCCCGGAAGGCGGCGCTTCCGACCGGATTGAATTCGGGCGCCGTCTTCGCATCGGCGGCGACCCCGTGGTGGAGCAGCAGGTGAATGACGTCGAGATGGCCGTTGGCGGCGGCCCGCTCCAACGCGGAGGTCTTCTCTTCCTCGGTGACGTCGGCGGTTTCCTCCAGAAATAACTCGACCGTATCGACGTAGCCGTTCTGCGCGGCGGCCACCACCGAGGTCATCCGTGTTTTATCTTGCTCGCACGCCCGCGCCCCCGCGCCGAGCAACGCCGCGGCGGCCTCCCGCCGGCCGTTGGCGGCCGCCCAGAGCAAAGGGGACTGCGAGCCGCCGCCGCAAAGATCGGCCTTGTTTTGAAGCAGCAGCTTCACAATCGCCGCGTGTCCGTTTCCCGCCGCCCAAACCAGCGCCGACCGGCCGTTCGAATCAAGGACGTTCGGACCCATCCCCCCTTCCAGAAACAAGGAGACCGTTTCGGCATTTCCTTTCCGGATTTCTTCGAGGAACGCTTCCTCGGAAAAGGGGATCTTGAGCGCTTCCAGGCGCGAGCGGATCGACGCCTCCTCCTGACCGTGCGCCGTCAGGGGAAAAGAGATCAGCGTGAGCAGGGCGAAGAACCATCTAAAAACCATCCTTACCTCCAAAAAACCAGAGCGATTCGAACGTCTCTCTTTTCCCATTGATGTTTCTCCCGGTCAATGTTCGCTCCAGTGGTCCGAAACAGGGAGGAAACGGCCGGATCATAAAATCGCCGGGCACCCTCTATATGTAAGGATGCCCGGCGAAGTAGTTTAAAATCTGGTGAGCCGTGAAGGACTTGAACCTTCGACCCGCTGATTAAGAGTCAGCTGCTCTACCAACTGAGCTAACGGCCCTATTTATAGGTGGGGGCCTGTGCGGCAAGGAAGGGAAAAGGTCCTCCATTGCCCCCACGCCCCGCGGCTCGGACAAGCTCAGCTTGATCCTCGCCTTTATTCTATTTCGAACGCTCGTATCTGCTTCAAATTGGATGGTGCGCCTGAAGGGATTTGAACCCCTAACCTACGGCTCCGGAGGCCGACGCTCTATCCAATTGAGCTACAGGCGCAGGGAAACCGGAATCCTACCACAAAAGTAAATCGATATCAATCATCTCCTTCTTTCGAGCTATTGTCCAATATTGAGATCGGGCTTATATTTACACTGTAAGCGTGGTTACCATAAGCTCGCTTACAGAAGGAGGTTCATTTGCGCCGTTTTGTTTTTTTATTCGCTCTTATATCTTTAATCGGAACAACCACTTTGGTGGAGGCAACGATCAATAAAAAGCTTCGTGCTCCCAAATATCCGAAGCTGGTCGATCAACGTCCCGAAGCGCCCAAGCTCATCGCGCGGGATGATTATTATTCTCCCAGATTTTTGCAGGTCAAAGTCGTTGCCGGAAACGAGATCTCCTTGGAGAACAAGGGGATCAATATCCACGGTCTCGTCATTCCGGCCTTATCACAGATCAACGTGATCCGGCCGGGGGAGTCGAAAATGATTCCGGTCGAAGAAGAGGCAAAGCCGGGGATGTATGACTTCTTCTGCCATCTTCATCCCAGGATGCGGGGAACGATCGAGATCCTGCCGAAAACCTAGCGGAGTTGGTGCGCCCAGAGAGATTCGAACTCCCGACCCCTTGGTTCGAAGCCAAGTGCTCTATCCAGCTGAGCTATGGGCGCGAAGGATATCTATTTACCAGATGTGAGGGGAGAGAAGCAAGGGCTTTCCTCGGGGGGTGATGTTCATGTAGGGGCGACCTGTGGGTCGCCCCTTTTTTATATGAATAGGGTGATATCGGCGTCGGCGGCATAGCTCAGAAAGGTCGCGGCGCCGACCGGCTCCGCCAATCCGTCGATCAATCCTTTCCGCTCGATTCCCATCATGTCCATTGTCATCTGACAGGGCCAGAGCTTCACGCCGCTCTCCCGCGCAAGATCAAGCAACTCCGGAATCGAAACGATCTGTTTATTGGCAATGGTCTGCTTCATCATGATTGTCGCGAGCGCCGTCATGCCGGGAAGGGCCGAGATGATATTCGGCATCGGGGTCGCCGGGTTTCCCAGGGGGACGAACCGAAGCGACTCGGCGGCCCCCTTCTTTAAAATATGCAAGCCGAAGAAGGTGAAGAAGAGGGCCGCCTCCATGTCGAGGGCGATCGCCGTGGTCGCCAGGATCAGCGGCGGATAGGCCGCCTCCAGCGTCCCTTTCGAAACGATCACCGCCAGCTTTTTCTTCCGCGCGGGTTGCTTCTCAAGGATCGACCCCAGTTTTGCCTCGATCCGCTCGTCAATCAACGATCGAAGCCGTTCTTCCAGCGCCGGGTCGATCCCTTCTTTTAGCTTCTGTTCCATCGGTTCTTTTTTATTTTGTTTTCCGGATGTAATAGGTATAGATCCCGTCGCTCTCTTTCATCGAGATCAACGTGTGGCCTGTCTGCTGGGCGAAGGCGGCCATATCGGGCTTCGATCCTTTATCGGTGGCGATCATTTCCAAGACCTGTCCCACCTGGAGCGTTTCCATCGCCAATTTGGTTTTTAAAACCGGCATGGGGCACTTCATCCCTTTGCAATCGAGCACCTTGTCTGCCTTGATTTCAGCCGTCATCGATTATTAACTTCCATCACAAACCATTATGCCGCCCAGCGGCGATCGTTTCTCCGCCGGTCCGTTGAAGTGGGGAGCTGCTCGCGCCGGCGGTCTCCCCGCCGCCGCTCTCCTCCGTTATAGCCGAGGACGAGGTCTTGAAAGGTCTTCAGCTCGTCCCGGTTCAAAAGACGCTCCGGTTGTTCCGCGGAGAGGATCTTTTCGATCTGATTGAAGGTTTGATAGATATAATTTTCGATCCGGTAAACGTCGGGCTGATTTTCAATCATCATTGCTTCCAATGCGAGAAGCGCCGTCACCTTGGGATGGATGGTTTCTGTCTGCATTATGATCTCCTCCTTATCTGAATCGGACGCATCCTGGAGAGTTGCTGCTATCTTGGGGCTTGAATAAAGCGGGGAATATATCGATAAATGCAGTTTTGGTTGGGGTGGATGAGGGGTTTCGAACCCCCAACCCCTGGATCCACAATCCAGTGCTCTACCCTTGAGCTACACCCACCACTCACCATGAAAAACGATCGGATTATAACATAGAGATTCGGTGAAATAAAAGAGTTTAATTCCAAGAGACGAAATCAGCTTGCGCAAAAAAGAAGAGGCCTCTATAGTGAAAGGCATGGCGCTTTTCGTCGATCATCTGTGGCATAAAATCGATCAGAGCCGGGCGGCGTTTCCCTTCCTGGCCGCGTTGGAAACGCGCTTTCCGGAAGGGGAAATCTACCTCGTCGGGGGGGCGGTCCGGGACCTTCTCCTGGGGCGCGAGACGAAAGATTTCGACTTTTTGATCCGGGGGATTCCCGCTGAGAAGCTGAGAGATTTTTTGAAGCTGCACGGCAAGGTCAACTGGGTCGGAAAGAATTTCGGGGTCTACAAATTCGCGCCGCACGGGGCGGTCCTGGAAGAGCAGATCGACATCGCCCTTCCCAGAACGGAGCGCGCTTTCTTGAAGGGGGGAGGAGGGCGCCGCGACTTTGAAGTGCAAAGCGATGCCGCCCTTCCTGTCGAGGAAGACCTGCGCCGGCGCGACTTTACCGTCAACGCCATCGCCGCCGATCTAAGGAAAAAGTCGCTGGTCGACCCCTTCGGCGGGGGGAACGATCTCAAAGCGGGCCTGCTCCGGGCGGTCGGCGATCCGGCGCAACGGTTTGCCGAAGATTCATCGAGACTCTTACGCGCCCTGCGCTTTGCCTGTCAGTTTCAATTTCGATTCGAGGAGAAAACCTGGACGGCGCTGCGCGCCGCCATCGGCGCGCTCAATGCCAAACGGGAGGATGGGACCGAGATCGTCCCACGCGAGATCATCGCGAAGGAGTTCATCAAGGCGATCGTCTCCGATCCGGTCCGGGCGTTCGACCTCTGGGACGAGAGCGGCGCCTTCGCCGAGCTGATTCCCGAGCTGCTCCGGATGAAGGGATGTCCCCAGCCGGAGATCTATCACACCGAAGGAGATGTCTGGACCCACACCCGTTTGGCCCTCTCCGTTCTTGCCTCGCCCGTTTTCCAGGCGGAGTTTCAGGAGCCGTACGATGCGGAGACGGCGCTGGCGGTCCTCTTCCACGACATCGGAAAGCCGTACACCCTCCAAACCCCGGAGCGGGACGGGGTCGATCGGATCCGCTTCAACGGGCATGATCTGGCCGGGGCCCGACTGGTCCGCGAGATTGCGGCGCGTTTGAAGTTCTCGACCTTCACGAAGGGGAGCCGCTATCATGTGAACGAGGAGGCGCTCGCCTGGCTGATCGAGAAACATCTGATCCTGGTCCAGGGGGAGGTCGATCAGATGCGGGCCGCCACGATCGAGAAACACTTTCTCAATCCGCAGCGGCCCGGACACAAACTTCTGCAACTGATCTTCTGCGACGGGAGCGCCACGGTTCCGCCCTCCGGGAGCCCGCAATTGGTTTCGTATCGCCGGCTTCGAGAGCGGATCACCGGGATGGAGGCGATGGCCGCGTCGCGCGCGCGCATTCCGGCGCCGCTTCTCTCCGGAGAAGAGGTGATGGCGCTTTTGGGGATCCCCCCGGGGCCGGAGGTGGGAAGCGTTCTCGCTCTGGTTCGGGAAGAACAACTCTCCGGTCGGTTGACCGATCGAGAGGGGGCGATCACATTTCTGAAGAAGCAGCGAACCGGTCCGGCATGAGGGCCGGAGGCCCTGAAATTCCTGCGGAATGCCCCGTCTTTCCGGGAGAACAATCGTTGACATCCGAAAAGTCGAATGTTACTATCGATCATCTTTCTTATGGAAAATAAAGCCGATTATAAGCAGACCCTGAATCTTCCGAAGACCGATTTCCCGATGCGGGCCAACCTCACCCAGCGTGAAGTGGAACAGCTGGCGCGATGGGAAGAGAGCGGACTCTACCAGAAAGTGCTGCATGAGCGTGGGGACCGGGAGAAGTACATCCTTCATGATGGGCCGCCGTACGCAAACGGTCATATCCACATCGGGCATGCCCTCAATAAAATCCTGAAAGACTTCGTCGTCAAGTCAAGATCGATGAGCGGCCATGCCGCCCCCTACGTCCCCGGCTGGGACTGTCACGGTCTTCCGATCGAGCATCAGGTGTTGAAGGACCTGGGTCCGAAGAAGCAGGGGATGAGCAAGGGGGAGATCCGAAAGCGCTGCCGAGAATACGCCGACAAGTTCGTCAACATCCAGCGCGACGAGTTCAAGCGGCTCGGGGTTCTCGGCGATTGGGAGCATCCGTATCTGACGATGACCCCCGACTACGAGGCGGCGATCGTCCGGGAGTTCGGGAAGGTCGTTGCGACGGGGGACGTCTATAAAGGAAAGAAGCCGGTTCTCTGGTGTCCGGTCGATGAGACGGCGCTCGCTGAGGCGGAGGTCGAATATGCCGACCACACCTCGCCGTCGATCTACGTCAAATTCCCGGTCAAAGATCCGAAGGAAAAGTTTTCCGTCCGCCCGGATGGACAGACGTCTATTGCGATCTGGACGACGACCCCCTGGACCCTCGTCGCCAACCAGGCGATTGCGGTCCATCCGCATTTTCACTATCGCCTTGTGAAGACACCCGCCGGGGATCTGATTTTGGCGCAGAATCTGATCGAAGCTTGTATGAAGGCGTTCGGTTTCGCCCCCGGTTCCTATGAAGTGGCCCCCGGGGGCTGGACTGGAAGCGAGCTCGAAGGAATCGTCTGCCGCCATCCGTGGCTCGATCGCGACGCGCCGATCATTCTCGGCGAGCATGTCACCCTCGAGCAGGGGACCGGCTGCGTTCACACCGCCCCCGGTCACGGACAGGAAGACTACGAGGTCGGTCTCCGCTACGGACTGCCGGTCTATGCGCCGGTCGATCATCGGGGCCGCTTCACGAATGAGGCCGGGGAATTTGCCGGACAAAAAGTCTTCGAGGCCAACGAGGCGATCATCGCCCTTCTGAATCAGCGCGGGATGCTCCTGAAGAAGGAGACGATCAGCCACTCCTATCCGCACTGCTGGCGTTGCAAGAATCCGGTGATCTTCCGCGCCACCGAGCAGTGGTTCATCTCGATGGAGAAGCACCATCTGCGCGAGCGGGCGATCAAGGCGATCGAGCAGGAGGTCCAGTGGATTCCGAAGTGGGGAAAAGACCGGATCTTGGGGATGATGCAGAGCCGTCCCGATTGGTGCATCTCGCGCCAGCGGGTCTGGGGGGTGCCGATCGTCGCCTTCGCCTGCCTCGACTGCAACGAGATTTTGGTCTCGAAGGAGATCGCCGACCATGTCGCCGATCTGATGGAGAAAGAGGGGGGGAGCGACGTCTGGTTTTCCAAGGCGGCCGCCGAACTCCTTCCGAAGGAGACCGCCTGCAAAAAATGCGGCGGGAGCCGCTTCCAGCAAGAGAACGATATTCTCGATGTCTGGTTCGAGTCGGGGGTGAGCCACGCCGCCGTTTTGAAAAATACGAGAAGGTGGCCGCAGCTGACCTGGCCGGCCGATCTTTATCTCGAAGGCTCCGACCAGCACCGCGGCTGGTTTCATAGCAGTCTGCTCGCGGCGCTCGAAACCGACGGCTGTCCCCCCTATAAAGCGGTCTTGACCCATGGGTTCGTCGTCGACGGCGCTGGAAAGAAGATGTCGAAGTCGGCGGGGAACGTCGTCGCGCCGCAAGAGGTCATCAACAAATACGGCGCGGAGATCTTGCGCCTTTGGGTCTCGGCGACCGACTTCAGGGAAGATGTCCGGATCTCGCAGGATATCCTCGTTCAGCTGGTCGAAGCGTATCGAAAGATCCGGAACACCTGCCGGTTCCTTCTCAGCAATCTCTATGATTTTCATCCCTCCGACGGACCGGTGGGCGAAGCCGATCTGCAGGAGATCGATCGATGGGCGCTCTACCGCCTTCAGATCCTCAATGAGAAAGTGCAGCGGGCCTATCGCGAGGCGGAGTTCCACACGATCTTCCATGCGCTGAATAATTTTTGCGCCGTCGATCTCTCCTCTTTTTATCTCGATATCTTGAAGGATCGGCTCTATGCCTCTGCGGCCAAATCGCCCGAGCGGCGCGCGGCCCAATCGGTGCTGCTGGAAACGCTCACGACGCTGGTTCGTTTGATGGCGCCGGTTCTGTCGTTTACGGCGGAGGAGATTTGGGGGTATATGCCGGCCGATTTGAAAGAGAAGGAGAGTGTTCTTCTGACGACCTTCCCGATGGCCTCAAAAATGGGGCGCCCGCTGGAACAAAAATTTTCTGAAAAAGAGGAAAGTAATAAGACATTTTTAGAAACATGGGGTAAACTTATCGAAGTTAGAGAAGAAGTATCCCGTCTCCTGGAACAACAACGCAGAGAAAAGAAAATCGGAAGTTCGCTTGAAGCCAGCGTCACCCTCTTCGCAAAAGAGGATGAACCGCTCTATCCGCTTCTCCAGGAGAAGAAAGCGTTTCTCTCAACCCTGTTTATCGTCTCGCAGGTCGATCTTCTCCCGTGGGAGAGAAAGCCGGAAGGTGTATCAACCGTTCAAATGAAGGAAGCGTCCCTTGCAACTCAGGTTCAACCGGCTCGGGGAACCAAGTGTGAACGCTGTTGGATCTATCGAGAGGACGTCGGGGCCGATGCCGGTTATCCGACCCTCTGCGGGCGATGTGCGGGGGTGGTGGGTGCCGATGCTGCTGGGCCAAATTAAGCTTATTTTCTTGACATTGATCGGGGGCGGGACTATCATTCTGGATCAAATTACTAAGCTTCTTATTCAAAATGTCTTTCGTCTTCATGAATCCGTGGTTGTGATTCAAGATTTTTTTTCTCTGACCTACATCCGAAATCCGGGAGCCGCCTTCGGTTTATTTGCGGATCAGAGCGCCGGCTTCCGATCGATCTTCTTCCTTGTCGTTTCTATTGTGGCCCTTTCCATTCTCCTTTATTTTCTCGCGCAGACCCCCAAAGAAGATAAATCGAGCTTGGTTGCAATCTCCCTTTTGTTCGGCGGGGCGATTGGAAACCTGATCGATCGCGTTCGGATGGGAGAGGTAGTCGACTTTCTCGATTTTTATGTCGGCCAATTCCACTGGCCTGCGTTTAATGTCGCCGATTCGGCGATTACAATCGGAATCTCACTGCTGATGTTCAATCTCTTTTGGCTTAAGAAAGAGGTCCCGACGGCCAATCTCAGAGGTTGTGAATGAAGGACGGACCGGCGGCCTCACCGGTCGGAAACAGAGAAGAGAAGCGATAGGGTCAGATCGATCGAAAAGAAAGATGCCGCCCAGATTCCTCGAAGCGAGGGGGCCGATCGAATGAATAAGCGCCAGGAGGTTTTCGAGGGAGTTCGATCCGTATGCGGAAAGAATCAGAGAAGTTCGTAAATAAGGCGGTCATGGCGTTGGACCGGGGAAACTGGCTGTTGGCCGTGCAATTCCTCAAGAAGGTCCTCGCCGCCGATCCAAACCACCTCCCGGCCTATCACGAGCTGGCCGATATCTATCTCCACCTCGGTCACTTTGACGCCGCGCTGGAAGTGATTCAAAGAGCGGTTCAAGTCTTCCCGCAAGACTATCAAAGCAGCTTTATTCTCGCCAACATTCTCCTCGTGCAGAACAAGCCGGATCAAGCGCTCGGCATCTATCGGCGGCTGGAGAAGCTCCGGTGTGACGAGCAGGAGGTGACCGATCTTTTCTTCAACATCGCCTTAGCGTATCATGCGAAGAACCAAATGGCCCGGGCCCTTCGATATCTTCGACAGGCGCTTGATGAAGATACCGCCTATACGGAAGCGTATGAGCTGATGGGAAAGATCCTCTTTGAGAGAAAGGATCTGCCCGGCGCCAAACAGGCGTTCGAGAAGATCATCGATATCGAGCCGGGGCATCTGAATGCGCACCACATGCTCGGCATCATCTATTCAAAAGAATTGAAATGGGACGATGCGATCGGCGAGTGGAAGACGGTCCTCAATTTGGCGCCCGAAACGGACGAGGCGATGCGCGAGCTCGGCTGGGCGTTCAACATGATCGGCCAGGAGGAAGAGGCGGTCAGCTTCCTTCGGAAAGCGCTTGAAGTCAACCCGCAGAATATTCAGGCCCGGATCGATCTCGGCGCCGTCTTCATGGGGCAGATGCAATTTAAAGAGGCGATTGCCGAGTGGGAGTGGGTTCGCCAATATGATCCGAACAATAAACTCATCCACAAGTTTTTGTCCCAAGCCCGCCTTTACGAAAAAAAAATGAAACAGGAGAAAAAAGGAGAACGGTGATTCCCCAAAGCACCTTTTGAGGAGCCGTTTGGAGTCGCACTGCATGTCCTTTTCCCCTCCCCCCTCTTTGGTGGTCTCATCCCAGACCCCCCCCGAACGGATCGATCTCTATCTGATCAGAAGGGGTATTTCTCTTTCCCGATCCCGGATTCAAAAGCTGATCGAGGAGGGTCAGATTCTTGTCAACGGCCATCCGATCCGGGCCAGCTATCGGGTTCGCGAAGGGGACCGGATCGATTTACAGATTCCCCCCCCCGCTCCGTTGGAGCTGATTCCGGAAGAAGTTCCGCTCGATGTTCTCTATGAGGATGACGTGCTCCTCGTCGTTAATAAAGAAGCGGGGATGGTAGTTCATCCCGCCCCCGGTCACGATCGGGGAACGCTGGTTCATGCCCTCCTCCATCACTGTCGGGTCCTTCCGGGAATCGGCGGGCGTGAGCGGCCTGGAATCGTTCACCGGCTCGATAAAGAGACCTCCGGCGTGTTGGTCGTCGCAAAGACTGACCAAGCGCACCAACGCCTCTCGAAACAATTCAAGCAGCATACGATCGATCGGCGTTATTTGACGATTGTTTCCGGGAAAGTGGCGAAGAATTCCGGCAAGATTCAGCTTTCGATCGGCCGGGATCGGATCGATCGAAAAAAGATCTCCGCCCGAACCGCCCGCCCGCGCGAGGCGGAGACGCACTACGTCGTTCGGGAGCGCTTCCGAATCGCCACGCTGTTGGAGGTCTATCCTCAGACGGGGCGGACGCATCAGATTCGGGTCCACATGGCCCATCTCGGACATCCTGTGGTGGGGGATAAGATTTACGGCGGCCGAACGGCGCGGATGTTCGAGATCAACGTGGAGCGGCAGATGCTCCATGCGGAGCGGCTCGGTTTTGTTCATCCCACGACCGGCGAGCCGATGATCTTCACCGCATCGATGCCGGCCGACATGCAGGCCCTCCTCTTAGCGCTTCGCGTAGAGAAGGAGAGTCCAGGGGCCTCTTCTATTGGGATGGGCGGGGCGGGCGGGAAGGGTCTTCGCGGCGCCGGAGGGTGAGATCGATCTGTCGCGCGATGTAAACCGGATCGAGCGGCGGAAGGATGAGTCGCTCCGCCTTTAATTCATAGCAGTAACTCCGGGTCACCTGCACCGGGAGCGGATGATCACAGAACAGAAAGACGGGGACCGATCCAATCCGACGATCCTCCCGCAACTGTCTGCATACCTCATAGCCGCTTGGCTCTCCCGGAATCAACAGATCGATCAGAATCAAGTTGATCGGAAACCAAGCGACCGCAAAGTGCACCTCCGCCGGCGTCCGGCATTCGAAAATCAGAAAGCCGCTCTTCCGAAGCTCCCCCTTGATCGGGAGGAGATTCGGCGACGATTCGAAAAACAGCAACGATCTCTCGTGACGTTTAATCCGGGGTCCATCCATAAAAGGGATTGTCTTTTCTACAGAGCTATGCTAATGATAAAAATGTTTCGCGCGATCGCGCCAAATTTCAGTCACCTCTTTCTGAAGAATAGATGCAATGAAGTTCCGAATCCGTTTAGAGCGGGCACGATTAAAAATAATCTGGTGCACGGCCGATTGGGTGACGCCGAGCGAGCGGGCAATACGTGTCTGTGTCCACCCCCGCCGTTTCAGCTCAAAACAGATCTTCAGGCCGCGGTCTCTCTTTTTTTGAGAAAAGGACTTATGAATATTAGTGTTCTCCCAATTGAGAGTGTAAAGCCATCTTCAGTTTAATTCGTTAAGGCGACATTGTCAATGAGAAAATTCGCTAAGGCGACAGAAATCAACAAGCGAGTGAAGCAGGTCCGAGAGCGGGTCGGGCTGACTCAAAAGGAGTTCGCGGCGCAAATCGGGGTTTCTCGCAGCTTTCTCTCGGAAATCGAGGCGGGAAAGGTCAAACCGTCCGTCGAGACACTGATCGGGGTCGTGACCCGCTTTCAGATCGATCCGCATTGGCTCCTGATCGGCGCGGCCGGGGAGCGGCCGGTCGATCTTGTCGCGGCGGAATCCGCTTCCGGATACGCTTCTTCCGCGGAGAAGCAGAGCGCCTATCCCACTGTCCCGCTCCTCGATGATCGCGCCGTATCGGGTTCTCCCCACCCGATCTCCGAGAACGACGTTGCCGCTTATCTTCCGGTGTGGGGGGCGATCTTTCAGAAGGAGATGTTCTGTTTCTACCTTCGCGACGACGCCATGTCGCCGCTTCTCCGCCAGGGAGCTCTGGTCGGCGCGATTCCAATCCCGATGCCGTCGAAAAAATGGGAGGGGAAGCTGGTTGTCCTCTGGCCGGCGAAGGGGGGGATGATGGTCCGACGGTTTCGAATCGACCAAAAATATTTTATTTTCGAAGCGGAGAACAAAAATTATTCGGTGATTTATCTGGAGCGATCAGCGCGACCGGTTCTTTTCAGCGTCGACTGGTGGTGGCAGAGTCAATAAAGTATCCGCCGGAGGTGGGAGCGTACGCCCCAATGTCATCTACCAGACATATATATCTCCATCGGAAGTTTTTCATCGCAAGGTGCTTGACTTTTAAATTTTAACTCACGTATACTTTTAGAAAATAGAAAAGTGGTATCCCGCCTCTGGATGTAGAACCATCCATAGTATTTATTCAACCATAAAGAGATCATCGATCATGAGAAGGGGGTCAACAATGGAAAAAGTATCTCCGCAAAAAGTCGGCGAGCGGATCAGAGCGGTGCGCGGCAACAGAACTCAAACCGAGTTTGCAAAGGCGCTCGGGGTGAAGAAACAAAACTACATCAGTCGATATGAACGAGGACGCATTCCCTCTCCGGATCTTTTGGTCCGTATTGCCGAGATGGGAAGGGTGAGCATCGACTGGCTGCTCACCGGAAAGAAGGGCGCGGGGCGCGCGACGCCTCCTCAAGCGGTTCGAGGAGCCCGGAGCCTGCGTCAGGCAAAGAGAAAGTAGCTCTTCTTCCGCTCAACTTCTGTCGGCCTGCTTACGGTCGATCTGCCTTGGTCGTTTTCTCTGAGGCAGATCGACCTTGCGTTTGAGCGACCAACGACGGTTCGGACGCTTCTCCCCGATCCCAGGATAATCTTCCTCTGCCTCGGCAGAAGGTCATCCGTTCGCCGCGATGACCGGTCGGTTCTTTTCAAAAAACCCAGTATAAACCAACGGATGATGAACGACTTGTCGATGACAAAGACATTGACAGGCCCGGATTTTGTTCTATATACTCCATCAAAAGATCCGATTTGATGAAAGGAGAAGGTGTGCTGAAAGAGACCCCCTTTATTTGGATGGATGGAAAACTGGTTCCCTGGAAAGAGGCGACCGTCCATGTGCTGACCCACAGCCTTCATTACGGTCTGGCTGTTTTTGAAGGGATCCGTTGTTACAAGGGGAACTCCGGCACGGCCGTGTTCCGGCTGGGAGACCATGTCGAGCGTCTTTTCGGATCGGCTCACATCGTTCGGATGAAGATCCCTTTTGCCCAAAAGGAGATTGAGCAGGCGATTGTCGAAACCGTTCGTGTCAATCGTTTGGAAGAAGGCTATATCCGTCCGCTGGCCTATATCGGCTACGGGGAGATGGGGCTTTATGTGAAGGAAAATCCCATTCGTCTCTCGATCGCCGCCTGGCCCTGGGGGACGTATCTTGGGGAAGAGGGGATCCGGCGCGGCATTCGGGTCGCCGTCTCTTCCTTTGCAAGGCATCATGTCAACATCAGCATGACCCGCGCGAAGGTCGCCGGTTATTACGTCAATTCTCAGCTGGCAAAACGAGAAGCGAAGGAAGCCGGTTATGACGAAGCGGTTCTTCTCGACACCGAAGGGTTCGTTGCAGAGGGGCCGGGGGAGAATATCTTCATCGTTCGAAAAGGGGTTTTGAAGACGACGCCGCTGACTTCGATCCTTGAGGGAATCACGCGGGACACGATCATGCAATTGGCCCATGAACGGAAGATCAAAGTCGTTCAAGAGCGGTTCACGCGCGACGACCTCTACTTGGCCGACGAAGCATTTTTTACGGGAACGGCCGCCGAGGTGACGCCGATCCGTGAAGTGGACGGTCGAACGATCGGCAAGGGGGAGCCGGGACCGGTGACGCTTGAACTTCAAAAGGCCTTCTTTGATATCGTCCGCGGCAAAGAGAAGGCCCATCCGGAATGGCTGACCTTCGTATAACCACCACCCGACCGCCTAATACCTGCTTGGATCGGCTCCAATCGCGACGATGCTGCAGGTGTCCCGAATTTCAAGTCCTAGAGCGCGTCCTTTCCGAATCAATTCCTCGCTTTCAGAGCCGGGATTCAGATAAACAATTCGCATTCCCTTTTTTTGCGCCACCTCTTCGATGACCTTCAGCCCGATCGATGAGGGAATATAAAAGCTGGCAAGCGCAACCTGGTCGGGAATCTCTAGAACCGATCGATAGACCGGTCGTCCTTCGATCTCTTTTTCGGAAGGATGGACCGGGAAGACGTGATATCCCTTCTCCATAAAGGCCCGAACCGCCTTATTCCCGAATTTTGCGCGGTTGCGGGAGGCTCCTACAATTGCAATTTTCTTTTCCTCTTCCATGTTTTCCTTTATTTCCTCTTCCTTGACAAGTAACCAGAGTTGGGGTATCCCTAAATTACATGACGTAGGGAACACTAGCATGGCACGGCATCTCACACTCTCTCTCCCGACATTTTCCGGTTTTGTTTTTAGACGGTGGCTTCTTTGGCTGCTTCCCGTTTTTACCTTCCTGATTTATTCAAACACATGGAATGCGAGTTTTCATCTGGATGATGATATCAACATCGTCGAGAACCGGGCCATCCGGATCAAAAGCCTCGATCTTTCAAGCTTAATCCAGGCGGGATTCCAAAGTCCTTTGCCGAACCGATTTGTCGCGAACATGTCGTTTGCATTGAACTATTATTTTGGGGGACTTCACGTTTTCGGATACCACTGGATCAACACGCTGATCCATCTCGGCACGGCTTTGCTGCTCTATTTTTTCCTTTATCAGACCTTTTTACTTCAACGGCTGCGCCGATCGATCTCCTTTCCCGGCGAGGCGGCGGCCGTCGCCGCCCTTCTTTGGGCGATCCATCCCATTCAAACTCAGTCGGTAACGTATATTGTACAACGGATGACCAGCCTCTCCGCGTTTTTTTACCTGCTTGCCTTTGTCCTCTATCTACAAGGTAGAAAGGGGATGGAAGAGAAGCGGCTTTCCGGTTCCCAATCGCGGTTCGGTTATTGGTATCTCGGCTCCGGACTGGCCGCCTTAATGAGTTTCGGGAGCAAAGAGACGGCGATTACCCTTCCGATGATGATCGTCCTTTATGATTTTCTTTTTTTCACCGGCGAAGATCGGAAGAGGGTTAAAAAGGCCGTTCCAATTTATCTGGCGCTGTTGATTGGAACGGGTCTGATCGCACTCCTTTATCTTTGGGGGGCGACAGGCGCGTTCGGCGCGCTTCAAGAAGGGATCTCGAAGCAGTATGGTGTCGATTATATCCCTTGGGATCTTCGGTTAATGACCGGCGCGCGGGTTCTGGTCTATTATCTTTCCCTGCTTCTTTTCCCGCATCCGTCTCGCCTGAATTTGGACTATGATTTTCCGCTCTCCTATTCACTCTTGAATCCGCCGACCACCCTCCTTTCGGCCGTTGCATTGATCGGGCTCCTCTTCTTCGCCGCTGTTTCCTGGAAGAAAAAGCCGCTTCTCGCCTTTTTCGTTTTTTGGTATATTGGAAATCTTCTGCTCGAATCGACTGTTTTACAGCTCGATTTGGTGTTCGAGCACCGTCTTTATCTTCCTTCCGTCGCTTTTTTTGTCTGCATCACCCTCGGATTACTCCGATGGGCATCGGCTCCCGCTCCGGAATGGGCCTCCGCTTTTATTTCCCTTCTCCTGGCCGGTCTCATTTCCGTTCAGGCATTCTGGACGTTTGAACGGAACCAGGTCTGGAGAGAGGAGATCACCCTCTGGCAAGATACCATATCGAAATCTCCCCGGAAAGCCCGCCCCTATGAGGCGCTCGGAGCGGCCTTCGCCGAACAGGGGCGGTTCGATGAGGCCATTCAGGTTTTCCTGACGGCGTTGCGGTTGAATGAAAAGGATGCCAAGGTCCATACCAATTTGGGGGTCGCTTATTACAAGAAGGGAAAAATAGAACAGGCGATTTCCGAATTAAAAAGGGCGATTGAAATCGACAAACGGGACGCACTGGCCTATTACAATTTGGCCAATATTTTTACCGACCGGGAAAGATGGGAGGATGCGATCGAGACTTATGAAAAAGCGATCGAGATCCTTCCAGATGAGACGATGATTCGACATAATCTCGCGTATGCGTTGAATCGAAAGGGGATGCGTCAGGAGGCCATTCACGAATATTTGGAAGCGATCCGACAAGAAAATGATCTGGTTGAAAGCCACAAGAACCTTGCGGCGCTTTATCTCCAGGAAGAGCAGATCGACGAGGCGCTGCACCATTATCAGGAGGCCGCCCGGATCCGACCGGAGGACCCTGCCATCCATCGCGTAATGGGCTCCCTCTATAAAAAACAGAAACTGTTCGATCTGGCACTGCGGGAGTTTGAAAAAGCGGCCCAGCTTGCCCCGAGCCCGACGACCTACTATCAACTCGGGACGGTTTTGGATCAGAAAAAAGAGTGGAGAGAGGCCATTCGGGTCTATCAAAAGGCCATTGAGCTTAATCCCAAAATGGTGGAGGCGTACATCAACCTCGGGGTCGATTATCAGAAGGAGAATCAGCTCGAATTCTCTATGAAGGCCTTTCTCGAAGCGATGCGGCTTCAGCCGGAATTGGCCGAGGCCCATAATAACCTCGGCTATCTTTATCAGCAGAAAGGTCTTGTTGATCTCGCCCGCCTTGAATACCAGCTGGCATTACGGTTCCGTCCTCAATGGGATCTTCCCCGGATCAACCTGATGCAGCTGCAGGGTCCCGTCCAAAACATCGCACTCCAGTCTGAACAATAATATCTGATCCAAAAAAGAATCTTTTGTGCAATCGTTTGCAGTCGGTTTGCATCGTTTCGTGGAATATCCCATCTGAAACTCTCTCGTTATCTCCTAAAGGAGTCATTTGGATTACCCTTTTAGAACGGCCTTGGATTTGCAAAAAACACGTTCCGTTACGATGCATTATCGGAATGGGGGGCGGATCCGATGCCGGCGAGACAGAAGTATAGACGATATTGGGTATTAACCGGAACACTCAGCCTCTTTATTTTTCATCCTTTTTCCTCTGATTTATCCCTGTCCGATTCTCGCGGCGTCCCCCTGCATCAGCCGCCGGGGGAGTCTTCCTCGCACGAAGTTTCCGCAAAACACCCATCCCCCTCTTATCAGGGGGGGGCTTCCCGGAAAGAGAAGAAAATATTAGAGATTCTCTCCGGATTCAAAACCGGACTCGATAAAAATCAGGAGAAGAAGCTGGCGAGTTTCATCCATCAGGAGAGCCGCCGCTACGGATTTGATCCGGAATTGATCGTCGCCGTGATCTCAACGGAGAGTTCGTTTTACAACTGGGCTATTTCTCCGAAGGGAGCCGTTGGATTAATGCAAATTATTCCAACAACCGGGAAGCAGGTGGCGGAGATGAACAACATCGTCTGGCATGGAAAGGATCCTCTATTTGATCCGTTCCTGAATATTCGCCTCGGGATCCACTATTTATGGATGCTCTATTTGAAATTCGGAGATATCCATCTCGCGCTGACGGCGTATAACCACGGTCCCGGAAAGGTGATTCGTTGGCTCAAGGCGGGTGAGGAGATACCGACCCGTTATTCCGAAAAAGTGCTTTCTTACTATGAGCAGTTTCTGGGGATTGACGGGGGTGGAAAAGGGGCCCCGAAGAAGGGGGAGTCGGTTCAGATGGCGAGCCGCTCCTAACGCCTACGGTTTTTTATAAAACTGCGTCGGCATTTCGGTCACGATCATTCCATCTTGCGCCGGCGTTCTGCAGGCCCGTTCAGTGATTTCTTCTCCCCCCGGGCCGACCTTGAAAGTCACGACGCAATTCTTGCATTCCCCGTTCCAGCAGAATTTATTGGAAAAGCGAATCAGTCCCATCTCCTGAAAGATCCAGATGAGGTTGTCCTCCTGTACGTGGCAAACCTTTCCTTGAAGGGTTATCTGTAGTGTTACGGGGCCGCTTTGAGGGGAGGGGGTCGGTTCCATACGGTCTTTGAGTCTAGCATATAATGCAAGAAAGTAAAGACTCACCGCTTCTTCTCGACGCCTATTTGCTTGCAATAGGGGGAGATTTCGCATCGGCTGCAGATCGGCGAGATCGGTTTGCAGATGAACTGCCCATAGGGGACGAGGAGATCGTTATAAATCATCCAGTAACGCTTGGGAAGTTTCTCCCGGAGGGCCGTTTCGCTCTCTTCAGGGCTCTTCGTCCGGATATAGCCGATCCGGTTTGAGATCCGATGAACATGCGTGTCGACGCAGATTCCCGGCTTCCGAAAGGCCACCGTCACCACCAGATTGGCCGTTTTTCTCCCGACGCCGGGGAGGGTCAGCAGGACATCGATGGAATCGGGAACATGGCCGTCGAATTTCTCCATCAGGTCGCGACAAATCCCGAGGATTTGTCGGGCCTTGTTCCTGTAAAAAGAGACGGGATAGATCGCCGACTCAATCTGATCGGCCCGCAGGCCGAGCATCCGGCTCGGTGTTGCGGCCAATTGGAAGAGACGGGCCGAGGCGGCCTCGGTCGTTTCATCGCGCGTTCGGAGGCTCAGGAGACAGGAGATTAAGACCCGAAAGGGATCTTGGGTCTGCTGCGCGATCAGGCCGACGGCCGGCACTTTCAACCGGCGCACCTCTTTTTTCAGGATTGCCATGATCGGATGAATGGAGTCGGCCGTGATCATGAATTGAAAATAACATAAGCTTTCTTGAGATGCAATTCTCCCGGTTCCGGATCTAAAATCGTTTTTAGCTTGACTTAGGTAGTGGCTTAGCCTACTATTTTTTTACGCTCAACTTTATTCCTCTTTAGGTCAGATGCGGTGGAAATGGATCAGGTCTGGTCCAACTACAAAGAAGCCCTCGATGAGGTCGAAGAGCAGATCAAAAAAGGCCTCGATTCCGAGGTCACGCTCATCAACAAAGTCGCTTACCATATCTTAAGCAGCGGCGGCAAGCGGATTCGCCCCCTCCTCTTAATCATCAGCGCCCAGCTCTGCCAATCGGTTGATAAACGCCATATCCACCTGGCCGGGATGGTCGAGTTCATCCATACCGCCACCCTTTTACACGACGATGTTTTGGACAATGCGGAGGTCCGCCGCGGTATTCCCGCCGCCCGCCTTCTCTGGGGAAACCAAGCGAGCATTCTGGTCGGAGATTACCTCTATACCCTGGCCGTCTGCCAAGCGGTGAAGATGGAGAATTTTGAGATCAACTATCTTCTCTCCACCACCTGCCGGAGGATGTCCGAGGGAGAAACGCTTCAATTGGTTCACAGCCGAGATCTTGATTTGACCGAAGCGACTTATCTCCAGATCATCGAATACAAAACGGCGGCCCTCCTTTCCGCCTCTTGCAAATTGGGAGCGATTATCGGGAATGAATCGGATGAGAAAAAGGAAGCCCTCTCCCGATATGGCCGGAATTTGGGGATCGCCTTTCAAGTGGCGGATGATACCCTCGATTATGTCGCCGATCGGGCGCGCCTCGGAAAATCTCCGGGGAAGGATATCAAAGAGGGCAAGGTGACCCTCCCGCTCCTTCATCTGCTTCAGCATTGTTCTTCAAAAGACAAAAGAGAGCTCAAGAAGGTCATCAAGAAAGGCGCCCTTCTCAAGAGAGATCTCTCTTTCGTGACCGGGTTGATGGAGCAATACGGCTCCATCGCGTATGCCCAGCAAAAGGCGCAAGATTATGCCAACCGCGCGAAGAGCGATCTTTCCGTTTTTAGCGACTCCCTCCATCGCCAAGCCCTCTGCACCGTCGCCGACTACGTCGTCCGAAGAGATCACTGATCCCTTCTCGATCATCTTTTTCCTTTCGTATCTCCTTCAATGAAAAAAACGACCATCGTCATCCCGGTGCTCAACGAAGAAGAGGCGCTCCGCCGGACGCTCGATCGATTGGAGCAATTCCCAGAGGTCGAGATGATCGTCGTCGATGGAGGGAGCACCGATGAAACCGTCCCTCTCCTTCAATCCTGGTCAGACCGGCATTCCGATCAAACGCGGATTGTCCTTTATGGTGAACGAGGCCGGGCGCGGCAGATGAACGCCGGGGCGAAGCGGGCTACGGGAGAGATCCTCCTTTTTCTTCATGCCGACTCCCTCCTTCCTGCAGGAGCGATCGATGCGGTTGCGGGAGCGGTCCGCTCGCCTGCCGTGGCCGGCGGCGCTTTTCGATTGAAGATCGATTCCAACCGTTTCTTTTTAAGAGTCGTCGGGAAACTGGCGAATCTGAGGTCTCGGCTTTTCACCCTTCCTTATGGCGATCAGGGATTTTTTGTTCGAAGGGATCTCTTTGAACGTTTGGGGGGATATGCAGAGTTGCCTCTCATGGAAGATGTCGATTTCATCCGCCGTTTGAAGAGGGAGGGGGAAGTCGTCCTGCTTGCGGAGGAGATCACGACCTCTCCTCGGCGGTGGCTTCGGGAAGGGATTTATTACACCACTCTTCGCAATCTGGTTTTGCTGGCTCTCTATTTCGGAGGCGTTTCCCCCAGAAGGTTGGCGCGATGGTATCCTTCCGGAAAGAAGTAAGCCCCCCTGGTCCGGTCAGCAGTCCCCTTGCCGCAGATCTCTACGAAGCGACCTAGGCCGCCTTGGGTCTCGAGAATTTCCCGAACAGGGCGACCTTGGGGGAAACCAGCCGGCGGTAGTCGTCCATCGACATCGTGACGATCTCGGTGTGGCTTCCTGCCTCGAAATAGAATTTGTCGTACTGGGCAAGCCGCTCATCGAGGTAGACAGGGACGTTGTAGAGATTGCCGAAGGGGGGCATGGCGCCGACCTCGCAATCGGAACAGAGCGCTTTAAACTCTTCCTCGGTCGCTAAACGGACCGGTTTGCTTCCGAGGATCTGTTCCAACCGGCCGATATCGATCAGCTCATGCGCCGGCAAGACGCACATCACCAATTGATCTCCCGCCTTCACCATGACGACCTTGGCCAATCGTTTTCCGGTTTTATGGAGGGTCGCCGCGACCTCTTGAGAGGTGTACGCTTCCGGATGGGAGGTCACTTCGTAGGAAACTTGATTCTGATCCAGATAATTTTTTAATGTTGGGCTCATCACATTACCTCTCTATTATTGTAGCGAATTCGTTTCAGACGATTCAAGATGCCACAGAGGCAATAGGGATCTAAAAAAGAGGGATAGTGATCCAGCTAGAAAGTCTCTCGTTCCGGCGTGGCGGTTTCGGCCCCGACCATTTTAAGTGTGTAGAGGTGATAGTAGAGCCCCTGCTGCTTCATCAATTCCGGGTGGGTTCCCTGTTCCACCAGGGATCCCTTGTTTAAGACCAAGATCCGGTCGGCCTTTTGGATGGTCGTCAGCCGGTGGGCGATTACGAAGGTTGTTTTTCCCGCCATCAGTCTTTCCAATGCCTCTTGAACGAACAACTCCGATTCATTATCGAGATAGGCGGTCGCCTCGTCCAAGATCAGCAGCCGGGGATTTTTCAGAAAAGCGCGTGCAATTGCGATCCGCTGGCGTTGGCCTCCCGAGAGGGTCAAGCCTTTCTCCCCGACCTGAGTCTCGTATCCTTGGGGAAACGCGGTGATGAAATCATGTGCGTGCGCGGCCCGGGAAGCGGCAAGCAGCTCCGCCTCGGTCGCATCCGGTTTTCCATAGAGGATATTCTCGCGCAGCGTCCCCCCGAAGAGGATGACCTCCTGCGGAACGAAGGCGATCTGGTCGTAATAACTTTTGATTGTGACCTCTTTCAGCGGACGGCCGTCCACCTCGATTAATCCGGAGACCGGATCGTAGAAGCGGTGGAGGAGGTGGATCAGGGTGCTCTTTCCGGCGCCGCTGGGGCCGATGAGGGCGACTTTTTCTCCCGGTTGGACCGAGAAAGAGATTCCTTGAAGCACCGGTTGGTCCGGAAGATAGTGGAAGGAGACCTCCCTGAACCGGACCTCCCCCCGAATCGGCGGGAGCGACCGGGCGTTCGGGGCATTGGTCACCAGCGGTTTGGTATCGAGAATTTCGAAGACCCGTTGGCTCGATCCCAATCCTTCTTGCAGCTGTGAGAAGAGGCGGGCAAAACTCCCGATCGGCCCGGTGATGATCATTGCATAGATAATAAAGGCGATGATTTCCCCCGGCGTGATTTTTCCAAGAAGAATCTCCCGCGCGCCGTACCAGAGGATCCCGGTCGCCGCACTGAACCCCAAAAAAATCATCACCGGGCCGAAGGCCGCCGAGATCCGGAGCCGCGCCAGGGTGACGGCCAGTGTTTTCTCGATCTGCCGTGAAAATCGGATCTGCTCATATGACTCTCGGCCGAATGATTTGATCGTCCTGATCCCCGAGATCATCTCCTCCATCAGGGTGGTTGTATCGGCCAGATGGTCCTGCACCGAGATTGAAAATTTCTTCAGCCGCTTCCCCATCCATCGGGCGATCGCGACCACGATCGGGATCAGAAGGAGAACGAGAAAGGTAAGCTGCCAGTTCATGTAGAGAAGAATGGCGACGCCGCCGATCAAGGTCAATGTCTGCCGGGTGAGGTTCACCGGCAGCTCCGTCGAGAGGGTCTGAATGACCGCCAGATCATTGGTCAGCCGGGAGAGGAGTTCTCCCGTCCTCCGTTGGGTGAAGAAAGAGAGAGAGAGGGTTTGAAGGTGCGAGAAGAGGGAGGTTCGAAGCTCCGCCAAGACCCGTTGGCCGACCGCTCCGAGAAGATAGTTATGGCCGAACGAAAAGAAGGCTTGAATCAGAAAGAGGGTGATCAGGCCGAGCAAGAGGGTCAGGGTCACCATTTGGCGGTCGACCAAGATCGAATCGACCTGTCGGCGAACGATCCAGGGAAGTCCCAGGCTGATGAGTGAGGATAAGAGGAGAAAGAAGGTCGCCAGCGTCATCGTCCCCCAATGCGGGCGGGTAAAACCGAGGATGCGGCGGAGAGAAGGATCGCTTTGAATCTTCACGGCGCGGGCCTTTATTCGAATCGGATCAACGGCGGGCTAGAGGATTCGGTTCTTATTCCCTCTCTTTTGCTTGTTGGATACTCTTTCGGGTCAGACTTCCGATGATAATGATGGGGGCGGCGGGGAAGAGAAGAACCCGGACGAGGTCGATGAAAAAGATCTCGTAGCCGGCACGGAGGCGAACTAATTTGGCCATGCTCGGATGGTATTCGATTCTCCCCTCGTTGAGGGCATCGGTGACGATTTTGTTCTGGCTGTTTTCAACCTGGGCTTCGGTCGGATCGATGCTGCTGCTGACGATGGCTTCATACCGGGGCGGGTTCCAGGCATATCCGGCGAGGGCAAGAATCAGAGAGAGAACGACTCCAACCGCCCAGAGGGCGCCCAGATCCTTTTTGTCGACCACCGCTTCCCGGGTTGGGACTTGAATCTGTTGCTCCACGTGTTGTTGCATAGTGACTTTCCTGGGTTATTAAGTGAATGTGGAAGAGTATCATAACGGGGTCGGGAGAAAAAAACAAGGGGCTGTCTCATCTATATCATCCGTGTCACCGCGGCGACGATCACCTCTTTTGCTCCGCCCTTCAGGAGGATTTTTGATCCTTCCCGTAGAGTGGCGCCGGTGGTGTAGACGTCATCCACCAGCAGGATCCGCTTTTCTTTGATCGGCGTTGGATCCGATAGGTGAAAGGCCCGCCGGACGTTCTGCGCCCGCTCTTTCCGCGAAAGACCGACCTGGGGGAGGGTGTCCCGGGAGCGGTTCAACGCATCGATCAGGAGCGGAACTTGGGTGAAACGGGCGATTCTCTGCGCCAGCAGGAGCGATTGGTTGAACTCCCGCGTTCGAAGGCGGGTGGGATGAAGCGGGACGGCCGCCACCAGATCAAACTGAACGGTTGTCAGCTTTTCCATGATCAGACCTGCCAATGGAGCGGCCAGGGAGGTCTGCTTTTGGTATTTGAAGCGTTGTATCGCATCGGCGAGGATTCCTTCGTAGGGATAGGGGGTGAAGGCGCGTGAGAAGGCTGGAATATCCTCGCGGCACTCCGCGCAGTGGTGATCGGGGCTGTGCGAGAGGGCCGATGGGGAGGGGAAGGGGGTCGCGCAGATGGAGCATTGGGGTCCGGTCAACGGCCGGATCGTTTCCCAGCAGCCGCGGCAATAAGGAAGGTCCGACGTTTCATCTGTAATCGAGCGGTCGCAATGGACGCAGGTGCGGGGATAAATTAAATCGAGGAGCTTCTTCAAAAAGCGGGGCCGACGGTCAGCGATGCCGGACATAATAAATGACCCCCGCGGCGCCGGAGAGGACGCCGGTGCTTAGAATGATCAGCAGCATCTTCCAAAAAGAGAGAGTTCCTCCCTGTAAGACGATCAGCACCATGATCGCTGAGAAGATCCCCCACGCGAACCACCACCCGAAGAACTTCGCCTGAATGGTTGAAATGTCGCCGCGAAAAATACTCCAGAGAGTCGTTCCCAGGACGGCGCCGAAGGTATCGATGCCGACATCTTGAATGTTGCCGGTGCGGGAGAGGACAAATCCCTGGTGAAACTCGTCGATCCCGGCATAAACGATGCAAATGCCGACGGCGCCGAGAGCCGCCCGCCATGACCAGCCCTGTTTGCCTTGTTTGAGGGCATAAAGCCATAAGACCGAGAGGATGGCATATTCCACCACATGCGCCAGCTTCCGGATGGCGATCAACGTGATGACCAGGTTTCTTCGGGAGATCTCGGGAGCAAAAATTTTAATGAGGGGAGCGATAAAGGCGTTGGTGTTGTCCATCGAGCCGACGTCGGTGGAGAAGAGGAACATCAATCCCATCCAGAGCATCGGGCCGAGGTAGTATTTCATGGCGACTGGGGGGCGGCCTCAATCGGTTCATCGAAGAGGACCAGCCGGATGAGTTTTCGTGAAATATCGGTGATGATCATCGTTTGCTGAGAGATCGTGAAAGAAAAAGAAAGATCGAGTGTCTGCATGATCTCCGCGATGTCGTTGCCGAACTTGAATGCGGGTGCCAATCGCGGATCCTCGAAGTTGGGATTGCGATAGGTGAGATAGTCGATGAAGCTGTCTTTGGAAGGAAGGGATCGGTAGATCTCGTAATGAACGGCATCGGTGAGCGCCGATGGAATGGGGGAATCGGGATATTGCTCGGAAAGCTCATTAAAGAAGGTGACGAGCATGAGGCCGGTCAGTTTGCGTAAGATCGCCGATTTCTTTGAGTCGTCGATCTGCTCCACGACCCGGCTTCCAAAACGGGTATCATAATGACGGATCTGCTCCTGAAGGACTTTCATAAAGAGGTAATCGGCTCCTTGGCGGACCGTCTCCCCCATCTTGGGAAGAAGGGTGATAATCTCTTCGATTTTGGGGTCGAGTGTTCCTTGGTTTCGACGGAGTGATTTTACGGCGGGATTGGCGGTCGGTTTACGCTGGAATAAAGCATCAAGCCAGCCCAAGGTTTTCTCCCATCGTTAGATAATTCGCCCGTACTATACAGGAATCATCGAAATCGGGCAAGTCTTTGAGCCGGATCGGGCGGGAGATCATCGTGAACGTTCAGCGATTCAGCGCGCATCCGATCGAAGCCCGCGGCAGAGTAAAAATGGAAGGGAGTTCACCTTGACAATTCAGGTCGAATTCCCTAGAATCCACCGGATGGTCCTCACAATTCAACCTCACTTGCATGCGCCCCACTGATCAGGATGAGCAGTACATGCGGCTGGCCCTGAAGGCTGCGGAAGCGGCCTTTGACGAAGGGGAAGTCCCGGTCGGTGCCGTCCTGGTCTGCAAGGATGCAACCATTACCGCTTACAACCTGAAAGAGCGCCAGCATGATCCGACGGCACATGCCGAGATGCTGGTCCTCCGGAAGGGGGGAGAGATGTTGGGGCGTTGGCGGTTGGGCGGGACCCTTTATGTGACGTTGGAGCCCTGCGCCATGTGTGCCGGGGCCTTGATCCAGGCCCGGATCGATCGCCTGGTCTACGGCGCGGCCGATCCCAAGGCCGGCGCCTGCGGGTCGGTGATCGAAGTGGCGCGGGAGCCTCGGTTCAATCATCGGATGGAGGTGCTCGGCGGGGTTCTCTCGGGTGAGTCGGAACAGCTGCTCCAGCGCTTTTTCGATCGTCTGCGGGGCCGAGAGATCGTTAAACGTTAGTCGTTATTCGTTAAACGGGTCAGTGACAGAACCGCGATTAACGAATAACGATTCATGGTTAACGAAATAACGGAGAGATGGCCGAGTTCGGTTGAAGGCGTCTGACTCGAAATCAGATGTGGGGGTAACTCCACCGGGGGTTCGAATCCCTCTCTCTCCGCCAAGTCTAGACAAGCTGTCAGCGTTCAGCCGTCAGCGATCAGTTTAAGACAAAAGATTTACCTGAAGCTGATTGCTGAAGGGCTTTAATATACACGGAGAGATGTCCGAGCGGCTGAAGGAGCACGACTGGAAATCGTGTAGGCGGCCAAAAGTCGCCTCGGGGGTTCAAATCCCCCTCTCTCCGCCAATTTATTTTCTAAAGATGTGCTTGATGGAGGGACCGGGCCCTGTGCAATAGGAACCTATGAACCCCGCCAGGTCCGGAAGGAAGCAACGGTAAATAGGCCCTCCTATGTGCCGCAGGTTCACCTGGTCTCTCCATCAAACGCATCTTTACGGCAGAGATTCATCAAATTGGTAGGGGTGTATTGCAATACGCCCCTACCAACGTCCAGATCGTCGGGGGATCATCGGTCACATGGCGAGCGATTACCAAGTATCGGCAAGAAAGTGGAGACCGCAGACCTTTGAAGAAGTCATCGGTCAGCGTCATGTGGCGACCACCCTGATTAATGCCGTTTCTCGGGGGAAGGTCGCGCAGGCCTATCTCTTCTCCGGAATCAGAGGGGTCGGCAAAACAACCATGGCGCGGCTTCTTGCCAAGGCGTTGAACTGCGCCACCCCGCAGGGGGCGAGCCCTTGCAATCAGTGCGATTCGTGTCGGGAGATCACCGAGGGGCGTTCGGTCGATGTGGTTGAGATCGACGGCGCGTCGAACACCGGGGTGGATGATGTCCGCGAACTACGCGAGAAGGTGAAGTACCTTCCGCTTCGCGGGAAATTGAAAATTTACATCATCGATGAAGTGCATATGCTCTCGAACGCCGCCTTTAATGCGCTGCTAAAAACGCTCGAAGAGCCGCCGCTCCATTTGGTATTTATTTTCGCCACGACCGAATCCCACAAAATCCCTGCGACGATTCTCTCCCGCTGTCAGCATTTTGTTTTCCGCCGGATCTCTCGCCAGGAGATCATTGCACAGCTCCAGCGTGTGGCGGATGAGCGAAAAGTCCGCTTCGCCGAGCGGGGCTTGGTGCTGATTGCCAAGGCCGCCGAGGGGAGCATGCGGGACGCATTGAGCCTTCTTGATCAGGCGATCTCTTATGGCGGTCAAGAGATCAGTGAAGAGGACCTCTTCACCCTCCTCGGACGGATGGGGGAGGCACGGTTTCACTCTTTGGTTCGGGCGATCCATGACCGGAATGCCCCCGCGGCGCTGGAGTTGGCGAGAGAGATTGCCGATCAGGGATATGACCTCCGGCAGTTCCTGGCCGATTGGCTGGAGCATCTGCGGCACCTGATTGTCGCGCGCAATGTAGAAGGGGCCGAGGCCTGGATCGATCTTCCAAAGGAGGAGATTGATGAGATCCGCGCGGAAGCGGCCCTCTTTACCGATGAAGAGCTGCAACGCCTCTTTTCCCTCTTTGCCCGCCTCCAGAGCGAGATTCGGACCGCGCCGCATCCGCATCTTCTTTTCGAGGTCGCCTTGATGAAGGGGATTTCACTGGCCCATCTTCAGCCGGTTGAAAAAATTCTGGAGCGGCTGGACGTGTTGGGAGGGGGAGGTTCTTCTGCCCCTTCGGTGAGCGTGCTTCCGTCGAAAATGCCAGAAAAAGGAGTTCCTGCGCCGCCGTCTTCCATTCAAAGGGCTCGGGAGATTCCAAAACCGACCCCTTCCTCCATTTCCACCGATAAAAAGAAGGTATGGCTGCAGGTGATCTCGGAAATTAAGGAAAAGCGGCCGAGTCTCGGATCGTTTTTAGAGCAGGGAACCCTCTTGGAAATCACAGAGCAAAGGGTTAAGATAGGCTATTCGGAGTCGTTTTTAATCCCGCTGATTCAAAAAGAAGAGAATCAGAAATTATTGAGCGCTTTGTTCAAGACCCATTTCCAAAGGGAAATGGCCTTGGAGCTGGTTGATTTGCATGGGGCGGCGATCTCCTCCCCTCCTTCCGGGAAGGACACCACGCAGCATTTACTGACACCGCATCCCTTCGTCCAAGAGGCGCTGCGGGTGCTGGGGGGAGAGGTGATCGAGACCAAGCAAGGGAAGATATTCTGATGAGGAGTGATCATGTCGAATAAAAAAATGCTCGGGGATATCATGAAGCAGGCGCAGGCGCTCCAGGAGCGGATGGCGAAGCTTCAGGAAGAGGCGGCGAAGAAGACGGTCGAAGCCTCTTCCGGAGGGGGGATGGTGACAGTGAAGGTGAGCGGGAGACAACAGGTTCTGTCGGTCGCGATCGACCCCGAGATCATCAAATCAGGGGATGTCGAGATGCTTCAAGACCTCATCATGGCCGCCGTCAACGAAGGGCTTCGAAAAAGCCAAGAACTCATGGCAGAAGAGATGAAAGGAATGACCGGGGGTCTAAATATCCCGGGATTATTTTAGAGAAGAGAGGGGGTGGGGCATCGCGCATCTGGTGTGAAGAGCTGGAATCAACAGAGTTCCTCCGGGCGCGGGCCCACATAAATATATAGATGGATCAAAAGGGAAGATTCGCATATTTAATTGAACAGCTGATGGAACTCCCCGGCGTCGGGAGGAAGTCGGCGCAGCGGATGGCTTTTTACATCTTAAAGATGCCGGCCGAATCGGCAAAAAAAATCGGCCAGGCCATTATCGACGTCAAAGACATGCTCTCTTTTTGTAAGATCTGCAATAATATTTCAGAGGGGGAAATCTGTACCATTTGCGCCAGCCCCAACCGGGACAGCCAAAGGGTGGTTGTTGTGGAAGAGCCGAGCACCCTTTATGCGATCGAGAGAACGGGAGAATATAAAGGGCTCTACCACGTCTTGCTGGGTGCCCTTTCTCCTTTATCGGAGACGAACGGTACGGAGCTCACCATCAAAAATCTCATCGAACGGCTTGAAAAGGGAGGGGTTTTGGAGGTCATTATCGCCACCAATCCCAATATCGAAGGGGAAGCGACCGCCATTTACCTGACCCGCCTCATCAAGCCGCTCCACATCAAGGTCACCCGGATTGCCTGCGGTATTCCGGTCGGTGTCGATCTGGAATATGCCGACGAAGTGACCCTCGCCAAATCGCTCGAAGGCCGGCGCGAGATCGGATAAAATTCCCTTGACGAGTTAAATAGGGGTATGTTATCTTTTAAAAATACCTTCTGGCGTTATTATTTGTATTTTCAGAAGTTTTTAGGATTTTGAAGAGGCCTGCAGTTTTCTGCAGGCCTCTTCGGCCCGAATGGGCAAATAGGCTCTTTCTATTCGCCGGTTTATCAGATCTCAAAGGGAGTTTTACTGATGGCAAAATATCGCGTCTTACCGGGTCCGGAAGCTTTCTTGCCCCCTTCAGCTGCCTGCGCGGGTGTCGTCCTTCCCGACCCGGGCCAGGGCCACATTCATGGAGAGATTGTCCACGAAGATATTGCAATGGAGGAAGCCGCAAAACAACTCTTGACGGCGAAGGTGCCGACGATCTTTCCCGGTCCGCTGGTTCTTTGGAACTGGAATGAGAAGGCGGCCAAAAAAGCGACCGCGATCAAGGCCCTCTATGATGAACTCAAATCTCATAACGCCGGGGCGTTGCTGATTCCGATGCCCGACTACCGGCCGAAATACCCCAAGATTAATCCTGAAGTCGAAATTAACCCCAACCATCCAAATCTGACCATCTGGCATAATAAAATCGATGCATGCATGTTTGTCGGCGTCCACTGTCACCAGGCAAATCTTTCCCTGAAGATTATCCGGGGGGGAACCAATTGTTATACGATTGCGATGTGCGCCCAAGCAGGCCACGAAGATGCAATGCTCTCCTTCCGTGATGCGACGCCCGATAAAATCTGGAAGTTGGTGGAGGTGGTTCGGAAGGCGAAGGCATCCGGTGTTTACGCAAGCCGGGGCGGGGTGGCCGTTTCAAAAGCTTAAAAGTGGTAAGACCCTAAATCCTATAAGGAGGGGACCCAATGGAAGCGAATACGATCATCGGTACCGTAAATAAGAAGGGCCAGAAAATTGTTGAGCCGGAGTACCTCTTTTTTGAAGCTCCTCGGCAGCAGTATTTCATGACAGGGAGCGAGGTTGTTCGAGAGGCGATCCGTCGGGCAAGTGTCGATATCTCTGTGGCCTATCCGATCACCCCTCAGAGCGAGGCGGCGGCGATGGTCGGCGATCTCTATGTGGAAGGTTATGTCGGGGATTATTTCCGAGGAGAGAGCGAATTCGCCGTGATGTCGCAGTGCGCCGGCGCCTCCTTCGGTGGAGCGCGCGTCTTTACGACGACCTCGGGACCGGGAACCCTCCGTGCTTATGAGAATTTCCCGATGTGGGCCGGCTCCCGTCTCCCGATCCTGATCAACGTGATGGTCCGCGGGATCAACTCCCCGCTGAATATTCAGCCCGATACCCTCGAACTCGGAATGATCCTGGATACCGGGATGCTCATCTGGCATGCAGAAACCGCTCAAGAGCTTTTGGACTATCTCCTCAAAGGTTATATTGTCGCCGAAGAGCCTGATGTCCATCTCCCGATTGCCATCGTCATCGACGGATTCTTCGTCAGCCACACCAAAGATATGGTGATGATTCCCTCCGCCGACTTGGCCCTTCCTCCCTACAACCCATACCGCTCCCCGGTGCCTTGTATGGATATGGAAGTTCCGCCGGTCCGGATGATGCGGGATCCCTTCGTGATGAAGAGCAACTACATCAGCTATGCAACGCATGCAAGCTGGCAGCAGGAGATCCGCGCCGCCATCGAACGGTCCAGGAAGCACACCATCCGTCTGATCGGGGGATTGATCGAGGAAGAAAACGGCGATGCGGAGATTTTGATTGTTTCGTCGGGAACCGCCGTAGCGCAAGGGCGGGAGGCGATTCGTCTTCTGGCGGAAGAAGGAATCCGGGTCGGTATTGTGAAGATCAAGACCCTGCGTCCGTTCCCCCATGAAGAGATTCGCCAGGCGACAAAGAATGCCAAATTGATTTTTGTGCCGGAGTTCAACGTGGTCGGGTGGATGGCGCGCGAGATCAAAGCGGTTATCCCGGATAACCACCGCGTCATCGATGGGCCGCATGTGGCCGGCGGCATGACGCTCCCTCCCGAAGTGATCGTGGAAGAGATTAAAAAGGTGCTGGCCGGTAAAAAGGAGGTGGTCCGTGGGTAAAGAGAAGATTAAGATTTGCGAAGAATTTTATGACATCATGCCTCCCGAATATCGCGAGCTGGTCGACAGCGCGACCTATGGGAAAGAGGGACGCGGCTGGAAAGATGTCGGGGTCGCCAAAGAGCTGATCGAAGAGCATTCGCTCTGCGCCGGATGCCCCGAGTCGATCGCCTTCCGGTATGTTTTGGCCTGCCTCCCGAATCCGGAAGACACCGTCATGGTCGGTTCGACCGGGTGCACCAGCTTGGTCTTCCCTCACGTCGCCGTCCACAATATCCACTCCCTGTTTGGGAACCAAAATGCCGTCGCATCGGGTCTGAAGCGCGCCCTCGCTCACCGCTTCCCCGGGAAGGTGAAAGATGTGGTCGTTCTGGCCGGAGACGGCGCGACGGTTGATATTGGTCTGGACATGACCCTCCAATCGTGGTTTCGTCAGGAGAAGTTCCTGACGATCTGCTTCGATAATGAACTTTATGCCAATACCGGCGGTCAGGAAAGCGGATTGATGCAGAAGGGATTTGTCTCCAAGATGGCCCCTGCCGGAAAGAAGTTCGACAAAGTCCGCCTTCCGGAGATTGCCCAGGAGTCGGGATGTCACTATGTGGCTACCCTCACGGTCAGCAAACCGAATCGGGTAGAAAAGGCGATTCGCCAGGGCGTCCTCATCGCCCGCGAGGTCGGCCCCACCTATATTCAGCTTTACACACCGTGCATTCTCGAGATCGGAAAGCAGGCGATGGAAGGACTCCAGGAGATGAGAGATTCCGAGGGTCCGAATGAGCGGTTTGCCTTCAAAGAGTATATGTCCGAGGAAGCGAAGGCCTACTTGGCGAGCTTGGAGAAGGAAAAGAAACCCGCGGCGATCTCGTCGACCCAAGCATAAGGAGTCAGCCATGAGAAAGCGCGTTAATATTCGGATGTCCGGTTTGGGGGGTCAGGGAGTGGTGACCTCCGCCCATGTGTTGGCGACGGCCGCCTCCAAAGAGGGGAAGCATGCGATTTCAAATCCCTTCTTTGGCGCTGAAAAGAGAATGGCCCCGGCCGAAAGTTATGTCCGGATTGCCGGTGAGCGGATCTATGATCGAGGCGAGTTGGTCTATCCCGATGTCATCATGGTCTTCCATCCTCAGGTGATCACCCTTGGGAAGTGCTATACGATGCCTTTCTACTCGGGAATCAAGGCGGGCGGTATTTTGATGATCAACTCGGATGAGCCGATTCCTCTGTCCGATGATGATCTCGCCTTCTTGGAACAACAGAATGTTCCCATTTTCACCGTTCCGGCGACGACCTTGGCGGTCGAAATCGCGGGGACGGAGCTTGCCACAAATATGGGAATGCTCGGTGCGTTGATGGGAGCAACCCGGATCGTCGCAATGGATGCGATGGAAGCGGCGCTGCAAGATCGGTTCGGTAAGAAGTATGTCGCATCCGGCGGAACGGCGACGTTGGATGAGGCGATCAAGAAAAAATTCGCCAAGAAAGAGCAGCTTTTGGCGAAGAATATGGAAACGATCCGAAAGGGTTTTGATCTGGGTGTCGCCTGGGCTGAAACAATCAAGACCCCCATGTTGGTCTAAGGTACAACGGAGGAAGTGACTCGATGTATGCAGTTGCCGAAGTAGTTGACGAAGCGTGTGTTGCCCACAAGGGATGCCGGTTGTGTATTATGTACTGCCCGGAAGCCGATACGATTCTCTTTGATAAAACAAAAAAAGTCGCGGTGGTTATCGAGCAGCGCTGCAAGGGGTGTGAGCTCTGCGTGGTCGTCTGTTCTGCGGCAAAACACAATGCCATCCGACTTGTTCATCGATAACGCTTGACCTCGTTTTAAAAACCCCATCGTTTCTCGGCGATGGGGTTTTTTGTTACATTTTGTTATAATGCGCCTTTCAGCTTTTTAAACGAATCAGGAGGAACTATGTCGAGCAAAGTCAAGGAATCATTGGCCAATGTAATCGGGGCGATGGAGCTTTTGAATAAAAATTTCGAGGATCAAATAGAAACGCTTCGGCAGAATGGTAAAGATGAGGAAGAGCTGCAGAAGCTCGTCAAAGGCGCCATGGCGATGAAAGATGCGAGCGGTATTTACCTCTCCTGGGCCAACCATTTTATCGAGCGGCTTGTCCAAACGGAGGGACTGGAGCCGGAAGACGAGGAATCGATCATCGTCGAGGAATAAACTTTCCTTAAGGAATTTGGTCCGCCTTCCCTCTTTCCCATCAAAAATCGCCTGTCAACATTGCGCAAAAGTGGACTCCGTGGTATAAAATAATGTGTTCGGAGAAGTGCACCCCGCCCAGGATAGGTCGATGCCCGATTCCGGTTTGGTCATGTACGAGGAAGAGTTTAAGCTGGTTGATGCGGAGCTCTCAAAGCTGCATCAGCTGGCGAACGCCAAAGTCACCTTCCTTGTCGATAAAAATGGACAACTCATCGCAAGCGTCGGAGAGACCCAAAATCTCGATACGACGTCGCTTGCCTCCCTCACGGCGGGAAATATCGCCGCGACGGGGGGAATGGCGAAGCTCCTCGGCGAGAAAGAATTCTCCATCCTCTTCCATGAAGGGGAGAGAGATAATGTCCATATCTCCCTGATCGGCGATCGGGTGATTCTGGTGGTTGTCTTCGATCAACGTTCCTCATTGGGTCTGGTTCGTTTGCGGGTGAAGAAGAGTTCCGAAGTCTTCACGCAAATCTTCTCGAAAATTATCGATAAAGTAGAGAAAGAAAAAGAAACCAAAAACAGCAGATCTCCCTTTGCGGAAATTACGGAAGATGACATTGACCGGTTGTTCGGGTGATTTTTCCCGTGAGCACCGTCGGCTCCTCGCGCTGTGTCATCGATCTTCCAACGCGCTGCATCATGACTGATCATTCGTTAAGGACTCGGCATGTCGTTTATTAATTACTCGGCCCGTGAGATCAACTGCAAGATCGTCTACTACGGCCCCGGTCTGTGCGGAAAGACCACCAATTTGATTTACATCTACAAAAAGACGAATCCCGACAGCAAAGGAAAGATGATCTCGCTTGCCACCGAAACCGAGCGGACCCTCTTCTTCGATTTTCTCCCGTTGGCGCTGGGAAACATTAAAGGCTTCAAGGTCCGGTTCCACCTCTATACCGTTCCCGGGCAGGTCTTTTACGATGCAAGCCGAAAGCTGATCCTGCGGGGGGTCGATGGGGTCATCTTCGTCGCCGATTCTCAGGTGGAACGGATGGAAGCAAACATCGAGAGCCTGGAAAATCTTCGGAAGAATCTAAAAGACCAGGGGCTGAATCTGGATGCCATGCCCTTTATCATCCAATACAATAAACGCGATCTCCCGAATGTAGTCCCCATGGAGGAGCTCAACCGCGTTCTCAATCCCCGGAACGTTCCCTCCTACGAAGCGGTCGCCGCGACCGGAAAGGGCGTTTTCGACACGCTCAAAGAGCTTGCCAAGCTGGTCATCATGGAATTGAAGAAGAAGTCCTAGATTTTTCCTTTTTTCATCCAAGATCGAATCAATCCGTACGGATCCCGCTTTCGAAGAAGAATCGCTTCCACCTCCTTCTCGTCGAAAGAAACCTGTAGAACCGATTTTCCGATCGTCTCCCTCAGAAGGGTCCGAAGCTCCTCGATAATAAAACGCTTCCGCCGCTCGTGTTTTGGCCCGGCGTCGGTCAGCGCGCTTCCGATCTTGGAGAGAAGAAGCGGGAGGCCTTCCCCCTTCTCCGCAGCGACTTTCACGATCGGCCGATCGGGGATCATCTCCTGAAGCTGGTAAAAGAGTCGGCGCGACTCTTTCAAATCTCCCTTGTTCACCACCACCACGTCGCCGATTTCGAGAAGACCCGCCTTCATCAGCTGCACCTCGTCCCCCATGCCGGGGGAGAGGACCAGGACCACCACATCGGCCAGGTCGGCGATCTCCACCTCGTCTTGGCCGACGCCGACCGTTTCGATGAGGATCGTTTCTTTCCCCATCGCATCGAGGATGTGAATCGCATTGAAGAGAGCGGGGCTGATGCCGCCCCAGGCGCCGCGTGTCGCGAGGCTCCGGATAAACACTTCCCGGTCGAGAAAGTGGGGGTGCATCCGAAGCCGGTCGCCCAGGATCGCTCCTCCGGAGAGGGGGCTGGTCGGATCGATCGCCAAGACGCCGACCGATCGCTTCTCTTTACGGAGCGCGGTAATCAATCGGTTGATCAGGGTGCTCTTTCCGGCCCCGGCCGGACCGGTGATCCCGATGAGGGTGGCGTTTCCGGTATGACGGAAGAGGGTCTTCAAAAGGGGAATCGCGGTGGGATCTTGATTTTCAACGAGGGTGAGGAGACGGGAGGCCGATCGGACATCCCCCTCTAAGATCTTCCGGACCCAGGCCTCTCGATTTTTCACTAGAACTCCGGGGTCCCCAAGGACCAGGCTCCTTGGGGTGTCACTGGAGGAGGGTTTTTGCAATGACCCTCCTCTGGATCTCAGAGGTTCCTTCGCCGATCTCGCAGAGCTTCGCGTCGCGGAAGTAGCGCTCCACCGGGTAATCTTTCAGATAGCCGGAGCCGCCGTGGATCTGGATCGCCTCGGTCGTCGCCCGCATGGCGACCTCGGACGCGAAGAGCTTCGCCTCCGAGGCGGCCTGCTTGTGCTCTTCCCCCGCGTCTTTGAGAAGCGCGGCCCGATAGACGAGGAGCCGCGCCGCGTCGATCTCGGTCGCCATGTCGGAGAGCTTCCACTGGATCGATTGGAAGTCGCCGATCGGTTTTCCGAATTGGTTTCGCTCTTTGGCATATTTGATCGAATCTTCCAGCGCGGCGCGCGCCAGGCCGACCGACAAGGCGCCGATGCCGATCCGGCCCCCATCTAAAATCTGAATGACGTCTTGGAAGCCGTGATGAAGCGTTCCGATGAGATTCTCTTTCGGAATTTTGAGCTGATCGAAATGAAGCGCCGCTGTGTCGGAGGCCCGAACGCCGAGCTTCTTTTCAACTTTTCCAACGACCAGGCCGGGCGTTCCCCTCTCAACGACGAAGGCGGAGATTCCCTCCGCCCCCTTGCCTGGATCGGTCGAGGCCATGATCACATAAACACCCGCGACCGACCCCTGTGTGATAAAAAGCTTGCTTCCGTTAAGGACCCAGTGATCTCCCTCCAGGGTCGCCCTTGTCTGCATCGCCGCCGCGTCGGAGCCCGATCCCGGCTCGGTCAGGGCCCAGGCGCCGAGTTTCTCCCCTTTGGCCAGCGGGACGACGTATCGCCGCCGCTGCGCCTCATTCCCGAAGCGATAGAGGTGCATCGTGCAGAGGGAGTTGTGCGAGGCGACGATCAGCGCCGTCGCCCCATCGATGCGAGCGATCTCTTCCAGAATGATCGCCACCTCCATGGCGCCGAGGCCCGCGCCGCCGTACTCTTCCGGGATGGCGATTCCGAGGAGCTTCAGCGCCGCCATCTTGGGGATCAGCGCGTGCGGGAACGCGCACGATTCATCTCGCTCCGCCGCGCCCGGGGCAATTTCGGCGGCGGCGAATTCCCGGATCGTCTGCTGGAGGAGTTTTTGCTCTTCGGTCAGGTCAAAATCAATCATCGATCCGTTATCCCGCTAGTTTGTTGGTGATGAGCTCCCGAATTTTTTCGGGAACAATCCGGGAGTAGGTCTGATAGAGATTGGCTTTCTTCGTAAAGTACTCACCCTCCGATAAGAGGCCGGCCTCTTTGGTCTTCTCAAGCAGATCGATCTTCGCCTGCAGGGTGGCTTGGATTCCCTTTCCCAACTGCGCCACGAGCACTTTGTTTCGCTCCATCTCTTTTTCGCGGAAATATTTCAGCAGCTTCTGAACCGAATACGCGGTGGTTCCGGCCGCGATGAGGGGGAGAAAGACCGATAAGAATCGATAGGTGCTTCCGCTGACGACGCGGGTTCCCCCCTTCATCAGCCCCCAGGAGGCGAGGGTCGCCGTGATCGGGGAGGTGGTGAAGGTGGAGGCGATCCAGCCGCCGACCAGGAGGGCCGCGACGGCACTGGCGCCGGGGATCTGATTGAAAAGTTGTTTGGCGAGATAGCGGCCGACCTCTTTTCGTTCTTGTGCCAGCTTTTTTTTATCCCATCTCTTCAGACGGCGGACGATATCGGTCAGGATCTCGGCAATCTTATCCATCGATGTTAATCTTCTTCCTTCGGGACAAAGTAGACGTCGGTCGCCTTAAATTTGCTGTTCCGAAGAAACTGCGCCTGCACCGGCATGCCGATCCGCGCCTGATCGGGCTCCACGCCGACCAGCCGGGAGAGGAAGAGGGTGTCGATTCCGCGAAACTCCACCAGGATTAATGTAAACGGCGTCTCCTTCAAAAAGGCCTCGCCGCCGAAGTAGCAGGTGGTGTGGGTGTGGACTTTCCCTTCAAGCGGCAGCGCAATCCAATCGGTCTTGGCCCCGCACTCCATGCAGTGGGCGCGCGGGGTGGCGTATTTGGTTTTGCATTTCTTGCAGGCGCTTCCGAGGAGTTTTCCCTTGGAGAGCCCGTCGAAGAAAGGGGAGTCTTGGGCGTAGGAGTGGATGTAGTCGATCTCGTAGTGCCACTTCATGATAATCGGATCGGTCTTGTAGAGGATGGTCCCTTCGTCTGTCTCCGGAAGCCGGACTTTTTTGGCCATGGGGTCTCTCCAAAAGCGGGGCGGTTGAAGTGATCGATAGGAAATAGTTTACTTTGGATTCAATCTTTGTGCAAGGCGGGAGTGAAATGAGGCAGTTGATTGTTGCACGATTAAATCTGGCTCAGGATCTTCTCACATTCTTCAGGAGTAAAGTCTTGTCCATAAAAGCGAAGGAAGAGTTGTTTCCGAATTTCTTTTGGGTCGGCATTTGGATTTTGGTTGAGGATGGAGGCGAGGACCTGTTTGCGAGCCATGTCGAACATCGAAAAGCCCATCCGCAGCCGTTCCTCTCCGGTTTTTTTCATCATTAATTCGTTGAAAAAAATTCTACTTCTGGAGAGGTATCGTTCATGAGTCTTTCCTGTAGGAAAAAATGGATTCTGACCCCCATTCTACAAGCGATCGGTTGGACGAGCAATCAGGGATGATTGGCTTCAGCGTGCAACTTCAACCCTAATGCCGCGACTACTTTGAGGATGGTGTCGAAGCCGGGGCTGCGCTCGCCGGAGAGCGCCTTGTAAAGACTTTCTCTGGAGAGGCCCGCATCGCGCGCCACCTGCGCCATCCCCTTCGCACGCGCAATGTCCCCCAGCGCCTTGGCAATCAAGGCTGCGTCGCCGTTGGCTTCTTCCATGCAAGCCTCAAGGTAGGCGGCCATTTCCTCTGGGGTTCGGAGGTGTTCGGCGACATCGTAGCGACTGGTCGTGGTTTTTTTCATCGTATACTCCTATAGATTGCGGGCGAGGCGCAAAGCGGCTTTGATATCGCGGGCTTGAGTGCTCTTGTCACCTCCCGCCAGAAGAATAATCACCTCGCGCCCTCGCTTGGTAAAGTACACCCGGTATCCCGGTCCGTAATCGATCCGCAACTCTGAGACGCCTTCTCCAACGGGTTTGACATCTCCCGCGTTTCCCGCCGCCAGGCGCTCGATCCTGACCAGAACCCGTGCCCTTGCGCGAATGTCGTGCAAGCCATCGAGCCACTGAGCGAAAACATCGGTCTTGCGAATTTCGATCACGATAAGAGTGTAGCCTATAGGCTACATGTTGTCAATGTTAAGAGTCTTTCCCCTTCATCCGGCGCGGCGACCCTGATGAATGCGTATGCTTATACTCATCCATTCCGCCTTCTCCGCGAAGAACTCCGCCCAGCCCGGTACGTCCTGCGTGACGAACGCCCGCTTGAACGCGGAAATCGAACTGTTTGGGAGACTCTTGGCTTATTTGTTCACTCCTCAAGAAAATGGGATGTGGCCCTCATCTTTTTACATTCTGCCGGTATTGAGCCACTCGGCCAGGATGATATTCGGCACCCAACATAACCATGCGATGAACGGATAGGCAACGGCGAAGTCGATCCCCGCGACAACGGCTGCCGGAATGTAGAGACGCAGCGTGACCGCCGCAAACGCGAGGGCGAAATTGCGCACCATCCACCTGCGGTGCGCTTCGATCTCGCCCCGGCGAACGGCAAGGAGTGCGCACGCGCCGGAGAAGAGCCAGCAGACCGCCAGCATGCCAAAACCCAGCTTAGCGACAAGCCCGCCAAAGGCGAACTGGGAAATGTACAGTCCGGATAAACCTCCCACCAGGACCCCCATTCCCAAATAGACCCGGCCCAACCAACGATGGACCCTGATGCGTCTCTCTCTCAAACGAGCAGAAAACTGAAACGGCCCCAGCGCCAAGGCGGCTGCCGCTGCAAAGACATGTGTGTAAATGCCGGCGGTGTGCGCAACGAAGTCCGCCTTCATGTCCGGGTGCACGGCCGAGCCGAGCGGGAAGACAGCATAGGCGAACACCGCATAGGCGGCCACGGCGAACGCCAGGAAAAAGAGGAGGGCTCTACCGGTTGCGCACATTACGCCACCCATCCGCCGTGGGGGGGAGAAAGGCCGAAAAGACGACAGGCTAGTTTTCTCTCAGTCATTCTTAAGCTTCACCGCCAGTGATTTCAGAAAAATCAGCCTGTCCCCTTTTCCCCATTTATGTGCCCTTTACCATGTCTAACAATGACGCATAATCACTTTCATAGAAATCAACATCTGGTTTGCTATTTTGGAGTAAAGGTGCCCTACCATTTACATATGTATCAAATAAAGTTTGTTTTAGATCATGTAAAAACCAGATTATTCCTTCTAACTGATCAATATTGGTTTCAGCCCACAACTGATCGGCCTTGCCTATAAATTCCTTATCTTTGTGGGCGAAAAGCTTGTGCCGAATCGGCTGATAAATTTGTTTGAACACCTTACGATGTTTAGTAAGCTCACCTCTCAATTTTTGAAAGTCTGTTGGGGTAGGTACATATGCATCAGCTATGTACCCTTCAAGCCAAGCTGGTTTATTCCCGCTTTGGTCTTTAATTTTTCTATTACTTAGGCTTTCCTTGCTAAATGTGTCGATCTCTTCAATACAACATGTCAGTAGATCATCGACAGAGAATGCGTCATCGTCTCCATCGAATATTCTTCCCAGCGTCATAAATAAAGTAACCTGTAATGCATGTTGTATAATTATCCAGCTTGTTGGCGTATTATTGAGGGCAGATAGTAACTCAGGTTCAGATGCAGCCCTATTATGTATCATCTTCCAGAAAAGGTAACTACCCAAAGTTTTATGAACTTCGTTACAATATTCCTGATAGTACTTTTCGTACATTCTGCATCAGCTCCTTAAATCACCGCCTGCGCGGAATGCGCCAGGCGTTCTCCGCCTTCTCAAACCTGAGATGAAGATAATAACTCTCGGCCTCCGGGGCCGAGAGAAGAAGGATCATCACCTCTTCGCTCATACTTTTGCGTCAGGGGTCGCATCTTTACTTTTGACTTCCAAGGAATCGCTTCACCTTTCTTGTGGTTTCTTTGATCTTCGGCTGTCCTTGCAGTGTTGCTTCTGCTCGTTGCACTTCAGCTCACATGGTAAAGGTATTCGGATAATTGATCCTCGATATCCGCGCCATTCTCCTGGGCTCAATTAATCAACACTAAAGGTCAAAAGTAAAGATACGACCACACGACTCATTCAGTTGGAATTGATGTCAGGCGCCGCGACTCGCAAGATAAACACCAGGCGCTGCAAACAGAGCATACATTGCTGCGGAAATGATGGCTCCGAGAGGACCGTATGTTATGAATGCCAGATATCCCCCGATCAATGGGCAAAGAAACAAGCCCGCCAGCACGAAGCGTCTCGGAGGAATTCGGTTCGCGACGCTGGCACCCAGGCAAAGGGAAAGAAAGAGCAGGAAGCCCATTTGCGGCGCGATCTCCAGGAGAGTTGTGGGTGGCGGCTCAGAGTCCAGCATTGCCGGCTCGAGAATGTTGAGCACAGCAAACGCGAAAAACACAGCTGCGAATAGTGATGCCAGCATCTTCGCTGCGAGGACCATAGGGTCGCCTAACGCTCCAAGCTAAGCGGCGGCCAAGCAGTTGTGGCCGTCCGCTTGAGCGCTGAGTTAGGCGACCTATTTGTTATCCACACAATGAAACTGTATTTCTCTTTGCCAAAGATATTGGCCGGGGAGTTGTTCATTCTTAGTATCAATAACCTCAAACTTTAAGGGATGACAGTATGCCTCCATCTCAGAAATAGGATCTAATGCAGAGATAAGCGGACCGAATTCATAGCGCATGAGAGAAGCTGAATCATTGTAACGCTCAATGCGCATACGAGGCCCGCACCAGAGCCGATAAAAATCAGAACCGCAATAAAGAACACATGTCGTGTCATGAACCAATACCCAGTTCCGGAGGACACCATACTTAATTCGATGCCTTTTGCTTTGGTCCTGGTCTTCGACGATGAAGAATTCGGCCCAATGATTTTTCGAACAAGGAGAGTCAATAATTAAGTATGGTGTCCCCGGAATTCCTCCTAACGTTTGAGCTAAGCGGTGCCGCGCTTTGCGGCGTCCGCTTGAGTGAAGAGTTAGGTGCGGGACGCATAACGGAGCTCGATTCCTGACTCGGTGATATCTGCCTCAATGGACGTACCAGACGTGAAGTACATCTCAGAACTAGCTAGTTCCCTGCCGTTTAGAAACTTTGCCTTGAACGAGATTGCCGCCTCAGCATTCACCTTAAATTTCTGACCCGGTGCAACAGTTCCCAGATTCTTACTTTCATTTCGCCAGTACGCCATCACCTGGACCGGCTCACGAGAACTATTGATAGCGCTAAACACTGGCGTTGCCACATACGGTGCCGCCAGATAAGCGAGTACCCCGAGGCCGACCAACACCATCCCAACTGCACCAATGAGGGCTTTCTTTTTCACTCGTTACTCCTAACGTTGCGCTTCAGCCGCACGAAGCATTGCGAGCGTCGACTGCAAGCGCTTGTTGGGCAGGTTCTTGGTTGCATCACGCATGTCAGCTAACGAAAGGTGATTACCGGGTAACTGAACTCAGTATCCGGAAAGCCGCAGTCTCGTCGCATGGCATTGAGACACGCTCGATATGCGTTCTTGAATTCGTCGTTGGTCACGCTACCAGGCTGATTCGCGCTTCGAGTACTGTACTCAAGAAAGTTAGCCAACGCCTTCGCTACGGCTTCAGAAGCCCAAAGCGCTGCCACATCGAACGCTGCCAGGAAGTCCTTTTTCTCTTGATCCGAAGCCGGCCTCCCCGAGACTAGAAACACGCGCATCGAAGTGGCGAGCTGCGCATATATGTCTCGCTTGCGAGTGAGAGCATCTCGTCGCTCTTCGGCAAGTTGCTGGAGCTGGTTTCTGTAGCCCTCGAGCTCTCTTGAGAACCTCGCTCGTTCCGCTTCAGCAATGCGCGTAGCCCAGACTTTGCCTAACCAAGACGAGAACGCGAAGACGAGAACCGCCCCGCCACCCAATGAGGCGATCACTGCTGCAGCTGTGCTCCAGATCATGGTTGCGCTACTCACGTCGATTACTCACTGCCAAACATATAAATAGGCAGAAATATTTCTGCCTTATTTTACGGAATTTTTTCTCTATCTCTTGGGAGTTATTCATAAGATCTTGAAACATAAAGCAGTCGAGACCGCGTCCCGGAGATAGACAGAAAATTTTAGGATTTGAAATTCTGGACGGATTCGGTATACCACAGGAGGGACTTTAAAAGCAACATCGTAGGGAGAGTTCTGCCTCGGTTCGAACTCCTCAACGAGACGGTTCGGTAATCCGAGAAAGAATCATCGCTTGCGCGGAATGCGCCAAGCGTTCTCCGCCTTCTCGAAGCCAAGATGGGGATAATAGCTCTCTGCTTCCGGAGCCGAAAGAAGAAGAATCATCACCTCATCTCCAACAATCTCTTTCACCCGATCGACCAGCCCTTTTCCGATCCCCTGCTTTTGATAGGCGCGGTCGACAGCGAGATCGGAGAGGTAACAGCAGTAGCTGAAGTCGGTGAGGGCGCGCGCAATCCCGACTATTTTCTCTCCATCCCAGGCACAGAGGATCAGATTGGCATGATGAATCATCCGGCCGATCCGATCGAGATCGTCCACCGGCCGGTGGATGCCGGACCGTCGGAACAGATCGGCGACCGCTGCAGGATCGATCTCCCGTTCGACTTGATACGAAATCATACCGGCTCTCCCTCCTTGATCGCCTTCAGACGAAGCCGCTTGTAATCGGCTTGCCAAACCCCGTTTTGGAACAGGGCGGGACGAAGGATCTCTTCAGCTTTTTGAATGACGGCGGGCCGCCGATCGGGAGGAACCTGTTGGAGAAGACTTGCGGCAAAGGTCTCGATCCAGTCGCGCAGACCGGCTTCTCCCCCTTCGAGCGGGGTCGGGCGGTCGAAGAGAGAGGCTTCGGTGACCTCAAGACCGTTTCTTTCCAGCAAGGCGGCATATTCGCCGATGCTCGGAAAGTACCATGGAATCACGTCTTCTTTCAAAGGAAAACCGATGGCCTTACAGGCCTCTCTGATCGCGCCGACGATCCGCGCGATATTTCCCTTTCCGCCGAATTCCGCCACAAAGCGCCCGCCCGGTTTCAACGCCCTTTCAGTGCTGGAGATCACCTGCTCGGGTTCTTTAACCCAATGAAGGGCAGCGTTGGAGAAGACGGCGTCGAAGGGGAGATCGAATCGGAACTCTCTGGCGTCTTGGATTTCAAACCGGAGATCGGGATAATTTTTTCGGGCCTGGGTGATCATCTCTGAAGAGGCGTCGAGCCCGACCGCCTCCGCTCCCAGCGCAGCGATCCGGCCGGTGAGATGCCCCGTCCCGCAGCCGAGGTCGAGAATCCGCTCTCCCGGCTTCGGCAAGAGAAGATCGATCAGGTCGGCGGCAAGATTCCAGACGTAGGCGTGCTTCTCATCGTATCGGGAGGGGTTCCACGTCATCTGAGTAGGATCATTGTTTGTAGATCGCCGCGAACTCCTCCGCAAACGCTTCGAACGAAGTCGGCGTTGTGTTTTTTGCGGAACGTTTCTCGGTCGGTTTCATGATCCCTTCGTTGAAGGCCCGATACATCTCGATGTAACCGCGCGCCACGTCGGGAGAGAGCCCCATCCCGGTCATCGCCTTTTCGGCATCTTCATACGGAAATTGGATATAGGGGAGAGACGGTTTGCCGATCGCACGTCCCAAGATCGCCGTCACTTCGGTCATCGTCAGCTCGCGCGGCCCCAGCAGCTCCTTCACCGATTTTCCTTTGAAGTCGAGGCGGAGAAGCCGTTCGGCCGCTTCGGCGGCGATGTCCTTCGTGGCGATCAACGGAACGGCGATATCGGGCTTCATCGGGGTGCCGTGGATCCCCATGTTCTTGATCATCTGAATGTTCATGAGAAGATTTTCCATAAAGAAGGTCGGCCGAAGATGGAGGACGTTCGTCCCCTCCAACCGGTTGAACCGCTGCTCCACGTCGTGGAGCCCTTTTACCGGTCCGACCTTTTCGGAGAGGTGGGCGCCGACGCTGCTGAGATTCACGACGTACGGAACGCGGGCCTTGGCGATCGCCGCGGCGAGCGCCTCGCCGACCCGGTTCTGGGAGGCCCGGACGTCCGGCGCGGTGAGGGGGGTCGGGACCAGCGTATAGACCGCCTCGGCGCCGGAGAAGGCCCGGGCCATCGCATCCGCATCTTCCAATGAACCGACGAACGGCTCGGCCCCCTTCGCCGCCAGCGGCTTCAGATGCTCGGCGCTGCGCGCGACCGCCCGGACCGGTTTCCCTTCGGCAAGCAGCTTCTCGGCAATCGCTCTTCCGGTATGTCCTGTGGCTCCTGTAATCACGTACATGGCGCCTTCCTCTCTACGGTTGACTGGATCGATCGGACTCGGGTGAATCGATTTTAAACCGATTCACCCGAGAGGCGCAAGGCGTTACCTGTTCGGCTTTCTTGCGCGGACAAAGGCGCTCATGAATTTCCCACCCGTCGCCGCGGCGATCGATTCAATCGCTTCCGGCGTGACGCACGAGTCGACCAATAGCTCCCGGGCCTCCTTCATCGTGTAGATCCGGGTCGGAACGATTTCGATCGCTTCGAATCCGACCTTTTTCAAGATCGAACGATACCGCTCTTCTTCCAGCGCCCCCGCCACACAGCCGATCCAAAGCTCCACGTTGCGGCGGATCTCGTCGGGAACCGTTCCCCGGACGACGATGTCCGAGACGGCGAAGCGGCCGCCCGGTTTCAAGACGCGGAAGGCCTCCGCGAGGGTCTGCTCCTTGTCGGCGGAGAGATTGATGACGCAGTTGGAGATGATGACATCGACCGACCGGTCGGGGAGGGGGATCTGTTCGATCTCCCCCTTCAGGAAGGTGACATTTTCAGCCCCCGCTTTTTTCTGATTCTCCCGCGCCAGGGCGAGCATCTCGTCGGTCATATCGAGGCCGTAGGCGTGGCCGGTCGGGCCGACCCGCCGGGCCGAGAGGAGGACGTCGATCCCGCCGCCGGAGCCCAAATCGAGGACCTTCTCGCCGGGGTGAAGCTCGGCGAGCGCCGTCGGGTTGCCGCAGCCGAGCGAGGCGAGGAGCGCTTCGGTCGGAAGTTCGGCGGTTTCCTGATCGCCGTAAAGGTTCGACGTGATCGGGTTCCACTCGGCGGCGCCGCCGCAGCAGGAGCTCTTGCCGCTTCCCGCCTGCAACGCGGCCTGGCCATATTTTTCTTTCACGATTTTTTTGATGTCGGTGTCGGTCATGTCGTCCTCCTTGGATTTCAGCAGCAGGCGGTCAGAAGCCGGATCAGCTCCGAGACCATCTCCCGCTGGATGGAATAATAAATGAACCGCGCTTCCCGCCGGCTTTGAATGAGGCCGGCCCGGCGGAGCAGGTTCAGATGATGCGACAGGGTCGGCCCCGGCAGGTCGAGCCCCTTCTGAATCTCCCCGGCGGAGACCTCTCCGCCGGCTTGAACCAGAAAAAAGAAAAGACGAAGGCGATCGAGGTGGGCCAAGGCCTTGAGCGCTTCGACGTGGACCTGTTCGGCTTGCAAGGAATGTTTGTTCTTCGATTTCATATTTCCAAATATATAGAAATAAGAAAATATTGTCAAGCCCTTTTTTGAGCGGTTGTTTCGAGGGATCTGCCTGAAGGAAAGAGGCCGGGGGTCAGGAAGGGGCCGAACGGCCGATCAGCCGCTTCAGGCCGTACGTCATCGCCCGGAAGATAAATTTCCGCTTCGTCATGACCTGGAAGAGTTTTCCGGTGACCCCTTCGTTTTCGGGGGAGACCATTTTCACCGCCAACGCCGCCGGCACCTCGGCCGGGTTGGCCAACATGTCGATGAACCAGCCGACCTTTTCCCGGTGGGGGCGCCCTTCGTCGGTGGCTTCGCCGCTCATCAGCAGATCGGTCCTCACCATCCCGGGGGAGAAGATATTGGCGGTGATCCCGGTCCCTTTGTATTCTCGGGCGAGGGAGCGGGTGAAGGCGACGATCGCCGCCTTCGTCGCGCCGTAGGCGGTGACGCGCGGGGAGGGGAAATCGGCGCCGTATCCTTTCAGGTTGAAGATTTTCCCCTTTCCTTGTTTCATCATGTGGGGAATGACGGCGTGGCAGCAGTTGAAGGTGCCGACCAGGTTGACGGCGATGACGTAGGCCCATCGCTTCGGGTCGATGTCGCCGACACGGCCGAAGGTCATGCTGATTCCGGCGTTGTTGATGAGGATGTCGATCCGGCCGAAGCGGGCGATGACCCGCTCGACCATGGCATCGACCTGGTCGAGATCCGAAACATCGCAATGCACCGCCATCGCCTCGCCGAGAGGGGCCAGATCGGTCTCCGCCTTCTTCAACTGCGCTTCATCCCGCCCGCAGATAATGACCTTGGCCCCTTCGCGGAGATAAGCTTCGGCCACGGCATAGCCGATCCCCCGGCTTGCGCCGGTGATCAGGGCGACTTGATTTTCAAGAAGGCCGCTCATCGAGACTCCAGCTTGTTAATACAAATGCAATAATCGTGTTTGTCGTTGTAGGGGCGCCATTGATGGCGCCCTCCGGCTGGGCGTGATCAATCACGCCCCTACATAAACCAGGTCACAAATATTTCTGCGTTTGTATTAATCCCCGTAATTTACTTTCACCTGCGACGCCGCTTTTACGGCGCGGTCGCGGGCTTCGAACGGGTCTTTCGCGGCGGCGAGGACCACCCCCATCCGCCGGTTCTTCCGGCAGTCGGGTTTTCCGAAAAGGCGGATCTGGATCTCCGGCTCCGACAGCGCCGGGCCGATCTCGAATGTCGGAGCGATCGCCTCTTTTTCGGCCAGAATCACGGCGGAAGCGCCCGGGGTGCGGAGGACGGGGGGATGGACCGGAAAACCGAGGATCGCCCGGACATGGAGGGCGAACTCGGAGAGATCTTGGCTGATCAGCGTGACCAATCCGGTGTCGTGAGGCCGGGGAGAGACTTCGGAAAAATAAACTTCCTCCCCCTTCACAAAAAGCTCCACGCCGAAGATGCCCCGCCCGCCGAGATTCTCCGTCACCGCCGCCGCGATCTCCTTGGAGCGTTTGAGAGCGGTCTCCGACATCGGATGCGGCTGCCACGACTGGCGGTAGTCGCCGTCGATCTGGATGTGTCCGATGGGGGGACAGAAGAAGGTGCCGTTGACGGCGCGAACTGTGAGGAGGGTGATTTCATAGTCAAACGCGATGAACGATTCGAGAATGACACGGCCTCCCTTCGCCCGAGCGGCCGTCATGGCGTACTCCCATGCTTTCAGAAGATCCGCTTCGGAGCGGACGACCGACTGCCCCTTTCCGGACGACGACATAATCGGCTTCATCACGCAGGGGTATCCGACGGCGCCGGCCGCCTCTTTCAACTGCTCGGGCCGGTCGATGAACCGGAATTGACTCGTCGGAAGTTTCAATTCCTCCGCCGCCAGCCGCCGGATCCCCTCCCGGTTCATCGTCAGCCGCGCGGCGCGGGCGGTCGGGATGACGGTAAAATGTTTTTCCGCCTCGACCAAATAATCGGTGGCGATCGCTTCGATCTCTGGAACGATCAGATCGGGCCGCTCCCGGTGAACCACCTGATCGATGGCGCGCGGATCGAGCATGTCGATGACGTAATTTCGATGGGCCACCTGCATGGCGGGGGCGTTCGGATAGCGGTCGACGGCGATCACCTCGACCCCGAGCCGCTGGGCTTCGATGGCGACCTCTTTACCCAGCTCGCCCGAGCCGAGGAGCATCAGCCGAAAAGCATTCTTCGAAAGCGGGGTGCCGAGCATACGGACCTCCGAAGGAAGGAGAAAGGTTTATCGGCGTGAGGATAACCGTTTCAGAAAACCGGGTCAAGGGGGATTTTTCCCTTCTTCATCAGGGGTCGACATGTTGAACCCCTACTTCCTTTCCGTTCGATCTCTTCCCTCTGTTTCAATCAGCGATTCCGGATAGGGTTCGAAGAAGGTTTGCTCTTCGAGATACCCGTTTCGGAACCGGACGACCCAGGCTTTGAGGATGCTCAAGGCCGCGCTCCGCGGGAGGTATCCTTTCCGGTAGCTCTCCAAGGTCCGGAGAAAAAGGGCCTTTTCCTTTTTGGAGAGATCGTCGGAAAAATAACCAAGGGCGTGCATCAGAACGTTGATGTTGGAAGCGGATCGGGGAGGGCGGGAGAGCGCTTGCGATAGGTACGGTTCATATTCTTTAAAAAGGTCAGCAGCCGGCCGTTTTTCAGAATTGCCGACGATACGGCCAAGGAGGCGCATCAGCTTTTGGTTGTAGGCCATGAGGAGGAGCTTGTGGGTGGCGTGGAATCGGACCAACGCTTCCAACCGGCTTGTCTTCTTTGCCCCTCGAAAGCGGGTCAAGGTGAAGAGCTTCGTCAGAAAGTGGTCCCGGATCTTGGGATGATTCAGCCGTCCCTCATCTTCGATCGCGAGACCGGGAAAACGTTCGAGGACCTCCCCCGCAAAGAACCCGGCCCCTTTGCCGGCGGGAGCCTCGGCTTCTATTTTCGGGAAGCGCTTCACATCCTTGATGCCGCAGGAAGGGGAGCGGTTCTTCAGAATGAACCCGTCCACCTCGTTCAAAGAGGTCAAAAACGAATTCGAGAAGCGCCGCATCTTCTCCGAGAGATCTTTGCCGGTGGCCGGCTGGAGGAGATGCAGCTCCCCGTCCTCCGAAACGAGCCGGATCGGATCGCGGGGAACGCCCAATCCGATCTCGACCTCCGGGCAGATCGGCAAAAAGGTCACATGCGGCTCCAACCGCTTCACGAAGCGATCGGGAATCATCGCGCCGTTATATCGGCAGGGTGCAAACTCAAGACATTTGCTGAGGACGACAACCGGTTTCATGCAAAGACATTCCTTGTAAAGGAGAAGGGTTTTTCTAATGTCGCCCTTGGCGGGGAGTGTTGTCAAGGGGCTGTTTCCAGTTCGCGACGCCGCGCGGCGGGTCATGCGCCACTTGGTTGCATTCTGCGGCGGTCTGGTGTAACATCGCCCCGTTTTGACGGTTGATCGATTGGAATTCCTAATCCAGAGGAGGGTCAATGAAAAGAGCGATTGGAACCGTTCTTCTGCTGCTCATGCTGGTCTCTCTTGTTCCGGGGGTGGCCCATGCGAGGAGAGACAACGCGATGGAGGAGGTCCTCATCGACGGTTTCTACGGCGGGCTGGCGGGGGCGCTCGTGGGGGCGGCCTTTATGGCCTTTAAAGAGAATCCGGGGGATCATCTGGACGACATTGCCATCGGGGCGGGGATCGGGGTGATCGCCGGAACGCTCTACGGCATCGGGAGGGCGGCGCGCGCCTTCGCCGAGATTGAAGACGGCAGGCTCACCGTCCAGATGCCGACCCTCCGCTTCGATTTAGAACCGGCCGGCAAGGTGGTGCAACCGCGCTGGTCGGCCGATCTGATTCGCGTCGATTTCTGAGGGTCGGTTCCGACCTCTTGTTTCAACCCCCGGCCAAAGGGGAATCTTTCCAGTCCGGTATTATTTTTAATCTCCGTTTTGACGGGCGAAGTGTTTGCCCTCGTCCGGCGTCGCGATCCCCTCCGCTTCCTTATGAAATCCCTTCTCTCGATAAGCCTTCGCAAAGCGTTTTCGGATCTCGGCGCGGTGGCGCGCTTCTTCTTCAGGGACAATGGAGAGGGCGCGTTCGTGCCAGTGCGCCGCCTTCTGGAGGGCTTCCTCCATCTCTTTTTCTTTTCCGGAATCACGCGCGTCGGCCGCGATGGCGATGTAGAGCATTCCCAGCTCATTGGTTCCGTTGATATAGCGGGAATCGAGGCGGACCGCCTGCTCGAACGCCACCAGCGCGGCGGAATAGTTGTTCTGGCGCTTGTAGATCTCGCCGAGATTGGCATAAGAAAACTTATTATGGGGGTCGAGCGCCAACGCATGTTTAAAGAGAACCTCGGCCTCCTTGAGGTCGTTGAACTCAGTCATCGCGATGTACGCCCGGTTGTTCTCGGCGGAAGATTTCAAACGGAGCTCCTCAGGAGAGTCGCCGGGAAGGGCCATGACGCGCCAATAAGCTTCAATCGCCTCACGGGGCTTTCCAAGAAACTGAAGGGCAAATCCGTGCGCCAGCCAGGTCTCTTCGAGGTCGGGTCCCAGTTGAACCGCCATGGCGCTCGCCTCTTCGGCCCACGCCATCCAAGGCATCTTCTCGTGTCCGTAGCGGTGAACCTGCTGACAGTAGGCGCGTGAGAGGACACCGAGGGAGAGCGCCTTGAGGGTCGCCTCACTCGCTTCGGCCGCTTTGCGCAGGTGTTCGATGGCCCGATCATTGTCGGTCGCGGTGAACCGGTTGTAGAGCAGGGTTCCCAGATTGTAGTGGGCAAGGGCGTAACCGGGCTCAATCGTGACCGACTGCCGGTACTTGTCGATCGACGCTTCCCGCTCGGCGGTGTTTCCGGTCCGGATATAACGGATATGGTGGGTGTACCCCTCCATGAAGGCCCGATACCCGCGCCAGGTCTTCGCTTCACTCACCAGTCCCCAGCGGCGCTTGACGATTTCAAAGGCCATGTCGTCGATCAACTCCAAGAGCTGATCGGGCCGCTCGATCGACCGGACCAGAACCATCGTGGTCGGCCCCCCCCGGTCGGTTGTCAGCGTGGTAGAGAGCCGGACGGTGTCGCCGACCTGATCGATCCCCCCCCGGATGGTCCGGCGCGCCAAGAGGGTTCGCGTTTTATAAGAGAGGGAAAAGAGGCTATCGGGCGAGAAGCTGAAGGAGCCGAAGCCGATGGCGCCGATCGCCTGTCCCTCCATCGGGTCGGAGAGGATCAACAGCTCCTGCTGGGAGTCAAGAAAGGCGTCGGGCTCGCTCCGGCCGAGATCGACCAGCATCGCCATGTTCCCCGCCTTGGCTGCCGCCTGCGACTCCCGGACCTGCCGGCTCAGCCCCTGCCAGGCCGTTTCGATTTCGCCGAGCTGTTGGGCCAGGATCTCGTTCAGGCAAAGGCCCGCCTTATCGGCCCCGCGGAAGGGAAGCACCAAGGTGGCTTTGCCCCAGACGGCACGCCCGACCGACCGCAATATTACGGCGGCGAGAAGGACGACGGCCAGGAGCGCCAGGGCGGCGCCGATGACTTCCAGAAGACCGATGAGAATCCCGGCAAGGTTCCCGATCGCATTCCGTAGCGCCTGCATGGTCTTCCTCCGCATAGATGGCTCTCCGAGATTTTATGGAGAGACAGGTGGAATATATCAAAAAGGGGTGAATCGGACAAGGGAAATGGTCGATTGGCCGAGACAGTGACGGCGATCACACTTGTTCCGCCGAATCCCCCAGCGCATCCTCGACGTAAAGCATTTTGATGATCACCATGAAGCTGGCGGTGAGAGGGGAGGCAAGCATCATGCCGAGGGCGCCGATGAGAATGCCGAGAAGGAGTTGGATGGTGACCGTGAGCGCCGGGGGCAGAAGCACCGCTCGCTTCTCTACGACGGGGGTGACGAAGTAGTTATCGATCCATTGGACCACCATGTAGAGAAGGGCGACATAGAGAAGTTTCTCCGGTCCTTGACCGAGCGCAATCAGCAGGGGGGGAAATACAGAGAGAAATGGGCCGATGTAAGGGATGAAGTTGAGGACCCCCGCCAGAAACCCCAATGCCAGCGCCGGTTGAACGTCGAGGAAGAGGAGCCCGAACGTGCTGAGGAGACCGATGACGATCATGGCGATCACCCGGGCGATCAGCCACCACCTTAACGACTCCCCGACCTGATCGAGCACCTCTCGGATCCGCTCGCGCCGGTTGAATGGAAAGAGCCGGATCACGCCGTTTCGATAAGAGGCCGGGTCGATCGCCATGTGGATCCCGATGAAGAGGACGATCACGAGGCTGGCCAGAATCCCGAGCGTCGTCGAGAAGAGGCCGGCAAGCCGGGAGACCAGGCCGGAGGGCCTCATCATCTGTTCGGCCGCCTCCGGTGTTCTTGCAAGGAGCCGCTCTCCCCATTCGAATCGTGCAAGACGCTGGTTGAACTGGTTGATCATTTGGGGAAGATTTTGAATCAACTGGTCGACCTGTCTGGAAATTTCAGGGGCGAGAGACCAACCGATCAGTCCGACCACTCCGATTAAAAGAAAGATAACCGCCGCCAGCGACCACCCGTCCGAAAGGGGGGTGTACAATTTGACCCACTGGCTTAAGCTTCGGAGGAGGACCGCGACGAGAATGCCGGCGAAGACAAGAAGCGGAACATCGGGGGCGGCGGCGATCAATAGAAAGAGAAGCACAACCGCCGATGTGATGCCGACGACAATGAGGGTCTGTTTTGCGAAAGCGCCGGCATCAAATTTCGGCGTGGGAGGCATCGGCCGAAATCTTTTGACCGCTTTGGCCTGCGGTTCTCCTCTCATCCGTTCGTTCCTCTTTAAGATGCGGGAGCATTCCCGGATACTACTATCATATCTGAAAGAGAGGGTCCAATGCGACCCGTTCGGAGGAGAGGAGACGAGTTGAGACGATTGCGTTAAAGAGACAAAATGAGGACGACGAGGATGATCATGATCGCGACCATTGCGGCGATAAAGGCGCCGGGACGAATGCCGCTCAAATCTGGTTCTTCAGGCAACATAGGAAGAAGGGGGTTAAGTTGATTTAATACGCCCATTATAAAAGAAGAAAAATAGAAAAGGCAATCATTTCTTTCACGCGCTGCATCTGTTCGACTTGGAACCGCTCCTTAGGTTCGCTCCAGGATGCTGACGGTGATGTAGGTGCCGGTGCCGGCGTGGCTGTGGATCAATCCCCGTTTGGGGTTTTTAATTTGGAGCCTTCCGCTTCCAAGGTGTTTCTTGATCGTCCCCTGCAACTGCCAGAAGGCGAAAACCGCCTGCATCAGGCCGGTGGCGCCGACCGGATGGCCGCAGGCGAGCAGGCCGCCGCTGGGATTGACGGGGATTCGTCCTTGTTTCGGGAGGTTCAGGCCGTAGTCGATTCCCGGCATGAAGGGGTTTCCCTCTTCGGTGAATCGGCCCCCCTCGCCGTATTTGCAAAGGCCGAGATCTTCATAGGTCTGGACTTCCGAAGAGGTGTAGGCGTCGTGGAGCTCGATGAAATCGAAATCGTCGATCGGCTTCCGAACCCCCGCCATCTCATACGCTTGCTTCGCCGCCGCGCGCCCTCCCCGGAAGGAGTGGACACCGGGATATTTTAGATTCCGGTAGTCGCTCGCTTTTTCGTGCGGGAGGAGCAAGACCTTTCCGTGCGGCCGGTCGGCCATCCGCATCGAATCGCTCCCCGAACCGACCCCGGTGATCTTCACTGGATTCGGGGAGAGTTTGTGGGCCGCCTCTTCCGAGGCGAGGACGCAGACCGCGGCGCCGTCGGACATGGTGCAGATATCGAGCATCGTCAGCGGGGTGGCGACCATCTGGGAACTCCGGACGTCGGCGATGGTCAGCTTTCCGGGACGTTGGGCGTACGGATTGTAGAGGGCATTGGCGTGATTCTTGATCGAAACCATCGCCAGCTGTTCCGGGGTCGTGCCGAACTCGTGCATGTGGCGCTGAACCATCATGGCGTAGTAGCCGGTGTAGAAGCCGCCGACGGGGAAATCAAAATTGGTGTCCGAGGCAAGCGCGATGAATTCATTTCCCTTCCAGGTGTTGACCCGCGACATCGTCTCAAATCCGAAGGCGAGGCAGATGTTCATCCGGCCCGAAGAGACCGCCTCCCAGGCGCTCTGGAAGCAGAGGCCGCCGGTGGCCCCTCCCCCCTCGATCCGCTTCGACGGCTTGGGACAGAGACCGAGATAGTCTTGGACCATGCTGGCGGCCTTGAGTTGCCGGGTGAAGTGGTCGGAGAAGTAGGAGCCGACAGCGCCGTCGATCATTTCCAGCTTTAATTTCGGAAGATCGCCGAGGGCGTAGTCGAACGCCTCTTTGACCATGTAGCGAAAATCTTTTTCGGGGTTGGCTTTTTTGAATTTGGTGATTCCGCCGGTGATCATGTAGACAGGACGCATGGGGCGTGACCTCGCTGATGGGTTTGGAAGGAACTGGGATTAATCGTAGCGGAGGATAGGGGAGCTGTCAAGAGTTGGAGTGGACCGACCTGGTTAGTAAGGGCACAGCATGCTGTGCCCTTACTAAAGTTACACCTTCGTATGTCGTATAATCTTTCCTTCCACCAGATAGACCACCATCTCGGCGATATTGGTCGCGTGGTCGCCGATTCGTTCGATGTATTTGGCGATGAAGCTGACCCGGACGGAGCGGGTAATGGTCGTGGGGTCTTCGACCATGAAGGAGAGGAGCTCTCGGAAGATCTGGTGGGTGAGGTCATCGATGAATTGATCCTCGGAGCAGACCTTCCGGGCGAGCTTGGCGTCTTTGTTGACGAAGGCGTCGAGCGCTTCGCGGACCATCTTCTGCGCCGCGTCGGCCATGCGCGGGATGTCGATATACGGTTTGAGGAGCGGTTCTTCCGCCAGCTCGATCGACCGCTCGCAGATATCTTCGGCGAGATCGCTCATCCGCTCCAGGTCGGTCGTGATCTTCATGGCGGTGGTGATGAAGCGAAGGTCGCGGGCCGCTGGCTGATAGAGAGCGAGCAGGCGGATACATTCTTCGTCGATCTCGACATCCATCGCGTTGACAAGATGGTCGTTCTGAATCGTCTGTTTGGCCAGCGGACCATCCCGTTCGACAAGGGCTTTGATGGAGGCGGCGATCTGTGTTTCGACCAACGCTCCCATCTTCAGGATCTTTTCTTTTAACCGGGTGAGCTCTTCTTCAAAATGGCGGTGCATGGTTCTCCTTTAAGGGGTGACGTCAATCTCAGTGGCCTGTCTGCGATATTGATCAAAAATGTCTTTGGGGATCAACCGCAAGGCCGACATCAGTAAAGAGAGGACGATGAGGAGATCATCCATCTGCCCGATTCCCAGCAGAAAATCGGGAATAAGATCGAAGGGGAGCAAGAGGTAGCCGAGCGCCAGGGTCAGAAACAACTTGGCTCGAAGGGGGATTCGCGCGTTCTTCAGCGCGAGCCGATAAATCTTCACCACTTGTTTTACATACCTTCCGATATGACTGAGTCTCATCATGATACCTTCCTTTCTTTATCTTCTACTACTTATAAGAGAATAGCGGACATTATCCGAATCTTCCCGTGATGTAATCTTCCGTCCGGGAATCTTTCGGGTTGGTGAAAATCCGGGAGGTAGAATCGAATTCCACCAGCTCTCCGAGCAGGAAGAACCCGGTCTTATCCGAAATCCGGGCCGCCTGCTGCATGTTGTGCGTTACAATCGCAATGGTATAACTTTCTTTCAATTCCCGCAATAACTCCTCGATCCGTCCGGTGGCGATCGGGTCGATGGCCGAGGTCGGCTCGTCGAGCAGGAGCACATCGGGCGCCACGGCGAGGGCCCGCGCGATGCAGAGCCGCTGCTGCTGGCCGCCCGAGAGGGAAAGGGCCGATTGCGGGAGGCGATCTTTGACCTCTTCCCAAATCGCCGCTTTCTTCAGGCTTTCCTCTACAATGGCATCGATCTTTGTCTTATCCTTAATCCCTTGGATCCGCAACCCGTAGGCGATATTTTCATAGATGCTCTTGGGGAAGGGGTTCGGTTTTTGAAAGACCATCCCGATCTTTCTTCGAACATCGATCACGTCCATCCCTCTGGAATAGATGTCCTTGCCCTGGTAGAGAACGGTCCCCTCCGCTCGGAATCCTGGGACCAGGTCGTTCATCCGATTCAGGCAGCGGATAAAAGTGCTCTTGCCGCAGCCGGAAGGACCGATCAGCGCCGTGACCCCTTTATAAGGGATCTCCATGTTGACGTCCCGCAGCGCCTGTTTTTTTCCGTAAAAGACATTCAGTTTTTGAACGTGAATCGCGGCATCCATGATTACCACCTGATCTGTTTTTGATAGCGGTGTCTTAAATAAACGGCAATCCCGTTCATGACAAAGGTGATGAACAACAGAACCAAAATCCCCGCCGCCGCATTGATCGAGAAGCCCCTTTGGGGGCGGGAAACCCAGTTGAAAATCTGAATCGGCAAGGCGGTGAAAGGATCGAAAAGACCCTGCGGGTTGATGAAAGGAGGCTCCGGCGAGATCGGCAGGGTCGGAACGAAGGCGACATAGGTCAACGCCCCGATTGTGATCAGCGGGGCGGTCTCCCCGATCGCCCGCGACATGGCGAGAATAGTCCCGGTGAGAATTCCCGGCATCGCCGCCGGCAAAACCTGATGACGGATCGTCTGCCACTTGCTCGCTCCGAGGGCGTAAGAGGCTTCTCGAATCGAGGCGGGGATTGCCCGGATCGACTCACGCGCGGAGAGGATGACGATCGGGAGGACCAGAATCGCCAACGTCATCGCACCCGCCAGGACGCTTCGGTCGAGATTCATCCAGCGGACAAAGAGCCCCAGCCCCAAGAGGCCGTAAATGATCGAGGGGACGCCGGCGAGATTCGCGATGTTGATCTCGATGAAGCCGGTGAGCCAGCTCTTCCGGCTGTATTCTTCCAGGTAAGTGGCGGAGGCGACCCCGAGCGGAAAGGTGATCAGCGCCGTCAACACCATCAGCCAGGCGGTCCCGACCCAGGGGGAGAGGATGCCGGCCCGCTCCGGTTTTCGCGACGGATAGCTCGTCAGGAAATCCCAGCCGAGCCTTGGGAAACCGTCGATCAAAACGTCGATCAGTAAGACCAGGAGAACGAGCAGGCCGATGGACGTTGCAAAGAGACCGAGGATCGAAAAAGCTTGATCGGCGAGTCGGCCGATCTGTTTTCGATCGCTGATTTCAATTCGCACTGTTTCCGGCACGTTCATTCGTAGACTTCCCTAAAACGTTTTCGGAGCGAATAGCTGATCATGTTTAAAACGAAGGTCACGACAAAAAGGCTCATCCCCGCGGCGAAGATGGTCCGATATTCGATGGTCCCGTAGGGGGTGTCGCCCATGCTGACCTGGACGATGTAGGCGGTGACCGTCTCGATCGGAACGAAGGGGTTGAGGGTCAGCCTCGGCTGGAGTCCTGCGGCGACCGCCACGATCATCGTCTCCCCCACCGCGCGCGAAATGCCGAGGATGAACGACGCGGCGACCCCGGAGAAGGCGGCGGGGAGCACCACGCGAAGCGCGACCTGGAGTCGGGTGGAGCCGAGGGCGTATCCCCCCTCCCGCAGCCCGAGCGGGACGGCGTGCATCGCATCCTCGCTCAGCGACGAGATAATCGGGATAATCATAATTCCCATGACGATTCCGGGGCTCAAGGCATTAAAGCCGGAGAGCTCCGGGAAAAATTTTTGGAGCATCGGCGTGACGAAGAGAAGAGCGAAATAACCATACACGACGGTCGGAACCGCCGCCAGGATTTCTAAAAAAGGCTTGATCGTTGTCCGGACCCGATCGGAGGCATACTCGCTTAAATAAATGGCGCTGATCAAGCCGATCGGAAGGGAGACGGCCATCGCAATCGCCGTTGTTAAAAAAGTGCCGGCAAAAAGGGGAAGGATGCCGAAGTGCTTTTCGGCGAAGAGAGGGGTCCACTGCGTGTCGGTGAGGAAATCGATGATTGAGACCTCGCCGAAAAAAGAGAGGGTCTCGAAGAGAAGAACCCCGATGATCCCGAGGGTGATGAAAACGGACAAGAGGGCGCTCAAGAGGAGTCCCCCCTCAATGAGGCTTTCACTCGCTTTTTGAAGACGTCTTGTGTTTAGCGTTTTTACTTTCCTTCTTTTTGCAGAAGCGCTTCGATGCTGACGCCGACCTGTGATTTTCCTTCAAAGACGGAACCGGCGACCCGCTTCTGGAATCGGACGGCGCCAAGCTCATAGGCCCGATCCGGAAGGGCGATGTAGCCGACTTCCTTGGTCAGGGCGGTTCCATTCTTTAAATAGAAATCGACGAAGCGCTGGACTTCCGGCCTGTTCGCCGACTTGATGCTGACATAGATGAAAATCGGCCGGGCGAGCGGCTGATAGGTTCCCTTGACGACATTGTCATACTCCGGGAGAACCGGCCCCTTGCCGTTGGCGTCATTTTCATCGTCAATTGGAACCAGTTTGAGGCGGTCTTTGTTCTCCTGGTAGTAAGCCACCCCGAAGAAGCCGAGCGCATATTGATCGGAGGAGATTCCCTGAACGAGAACGTTATCATCTTCGCTGGCGGTGAAGTCGCCCCGGCTGGAATGTTCTTTTCCCACAATCGCCTCGGTGAAATAGTCATACGTTCCGGAGTCGGCCCCCGCGCCGAAGAGATGGATCTCCTTATCGGGCCAGTTCGGCCGGATCTGGTTCCATTTCTTGATCTTGCCTTGCGCTTCCGGCGCCCATATTTTTTTTAATTCTTTCACCGTAAGATGATCGACCCAGTTATTCTTGGGGTTGACCATGATGGCAATGCCGTCATACGCGACCGGCAGCTCGATATAGTCGATTTTATTGGCGGCGCACTGTTTGACTTCAGTCTCTTTGATCGGCCGGGAGGCATTGGAGATGTCGGTCTCGCCGCTGCAGAATTTTTTAAAGCCGCCGCCGGTCCCGGAGATGCCGACGGTGACCCTTTCTCCCCGGTGGGCTGCCTGAAATTCCTCGGCCACCGCTTCGGTGATCGGGAAAACGGTACTGGAGCCGTCGATCTTGATGAGGGTCGATTTGGCCCAAGCTGTCTGGGCAGAAGCAATTCCGATCCCCAGAAGGCCCACGAAAATCCATTTCTTCATATGAATTTCTCCTTACCTATTAATGAAGGAGTCACGTTTCGCCGGTGTTAATATGATGTTAAATTTTTGTTACAAACTTCCCGCAAGACGCGAGCGCCCCCTCTCATTGCTCAAACTCGACAACGGAGGGGGCGCTCTTTGTGTTTCTTTGGAAATTGCTTAGAACTTCACAACCACGTCCAAGAAAAGCCGTTTGGTGTCATCCTCTCCCGGTGGGAGGGTTTCGTCCTCGACCTCGGTCACCACGTATTTGGCTTTCAGCTGGAGTGCCTTCGTCGGGCTATAACCGATCCAGATGACATGTCCTCTGTGGTTTGTTCCGCCGTTGGGGCCAAAGTCCGAATCGGCGATATCGGCAACAGTGGCATCCGTTTCGGTGATCCTGTAGAAGTAAGCCACTTCCCATGTCCGAGGATTAGAGGCCTTGCCGATCTGGAGACCGGCTTGATAACCCGTATCCTGATCGGTGGTCGTATCAGCGAGGTTTTTGATGTAATCTCCATAGAGGACCAGGGGAAGGTCGGCCACCTTGATGCCGAACTCGGCTGTAATATTGAGGACCCGGTAGTTATTCACCAGGGCGGTCGGGGTTCCGGTGGCGACGGGGACCCGGGTGTTTCCGTCTTGAGGAGCGACCACCTGCCCAAAGCTTCCCTCCGTCGCATTTTTGAAATTGTAAAATGCGCCGGCCAGAGTCACCGAGGTGTCTTTGCCAAGGCCGATCCGGGTTCCCACCTGCTCGGCGAAGAGCCACTGGTCGTTATTGTCGGTCGCATCCTCATCGAGGACCAACTGCCCCGCGTTAATGAAGAGAGCGATCATGTCTGTGACCTGAAAGGTGACGTTCTGGGCAAATCCTTCCGGGGCCAAGTCATCGTCCCAAACCAGTTCCGTTACCCGGAAAAAGGGGTTCGGCATTTTTCCGCCGGTCAGCGCCAACCACGGAGCTGCTTTCCATTGCAGATAAGCCTGTCTGATCCAGATCGGCTTTTGGCTAAAGAGATTATCGAAGCTTTGATTGTTTGACGTTTGACTTCCGTCTCCGGATGCGAGCTGGATGCCGACGAGAAAATTATCGATCTTAAGCGTACTTCCCAGCCGCAGGCGAAGTCGTTGACGATGCCGGTCGCGGTTGGGAGCTTCTCTAATGGTTGAGTCGTGCCGGAGGCGAAGATCTCCTGCAAAGCTTAATCGATCAACCCACTTTGCAAGTTTGGTCTCCTGAACGGAGGCGGCCTCCTCTTTTGTAATCGTTCCTTTTTCAATCAAGAGTTCCTCAAGTGTTTTGGGCTCTTCCGCGAAAAGCAGGTTGTTCGATGCGCTCAGAATTCCGAACGCGATGAACCCAATTACGATGAATCGTCGCATCTGTTTTTGTCTCCTTTCGCATGTTTTCTGGCCGCTGTTGAATGTGGATGAATAGAAGATCCCACGTCTGTAAAGTAACCGGGATCGTACGTTTGAAAACACAGTGTTACGAGATTGTTGACTTGATGTTGCGCCGGAATGGCCGGCGCAAGATGTGGCAGGCAGAAGATAGACATTTTGGTCGGTTTTTGCAAGATCAAAATGGTATTTGAATAAACGATCGGCGCGGTGATCGCCCGAGACACCGAAGAAAAGCAAAGTTCAAAAAATGCTTGACAGTGAAATATCATTACTCTATAAGATTTATAGGGTAATCAGAAATGCTTTCAAAAAAGACAAAATATGCTCTGAAGGCGCTGCTCGTGATGTCCACGGAGTACGGGCGGGGGCCCCTTCTTATTTCCGACTTGGCGGAACGGGAAAGCATCCCGAAGAAGTTTCTAGAGCTCATTCTTCTGACGCTCAAGAATAAGGGGCTTCTCCAGAGCAAGAAAGGAAAGGGAGGGGGTTATTACCTCGGCAAGCCGCCCGATACGATCACGCTGGGAGAAATTATCCGTATCTTGGATGGTCCGGTCGCCCCCATCTCTTGCGTCAGCCAAACGGCCTATCAGAAATGTGAAGAGTGTGCGGACGAGATGACCTGCGGGATTCGCGTCGTCATGAAAGAGGTGCGTGATCAGACCGCCAAAATTCTAGATGGGACGACCTTGGCCGATCTTCTCAGAAATACGGAACGACTGACGAGTCGCCGTCGCGACACCCTCCTTTATCACATTTAAAAAATTTTTAAATACATAATCTACTATCATGATAGGGTAAATAGAATATTCGGGGATTCTGACCTTCTCAGTGGCATCCAAGGAGACCAATCATGTTTCAGAAAATCTGGATCGTACGCTTTTTCCTCCTCCTCTTCGTATTTGGCTTTTCTCAGAAAAGCCATGGAGCGGATCTCACCCTCCTCAATGCCTCCTATGATCCGACGCGGGAGCTTTATCAAGACTTCAATGCGGCTTTTGCGAAAAAATGGAAGGAGAAGAGCGGACAGAACGTCAGCGTCAAGCAATCCCACGGCGGATCGGGGAAACAGGCGCGCGCCGTCATCGACGGCCTCGAAGCGGATATCGTCACATTAGCGCTCGCCTATGATATCGATGCCATTGCGGAGAGAGGAAATCTTCTGCCGAAGAACTGGCAATCGCGTCTTCCGAACAACAGCGCCCCCTACACCTCGACGATCGTCTTTTTGGTGCGGAAGGGAAATCCGAAGTCAATTAAAGATTGGGAAGATCTTTCCAAGCCGGGTGTCGCCGTCATCACCCCCAACCCGAAGACCTCCGGCGGGGCGCGTTGGAATTATCTGGCCGCCTGGGGATATGCGCTGAAGAAAAACGGCGGCGATGAGGGAAAGGCCAAAGATCTCGTCTCCCGAATCTATAAAAATGTTCCGGTGCTTGATTCAGGCGCGCGGGGTGCGACGACCACGTTCGTGGAGCGGGGAATCGGTGACGTGCTCCTTGCTTGGGAAAATGAGGCGCTCCTTGCCATCAATGAATTGGGCAAGGGGAAGTTTGAGATCGTCATCCCGTCGGTCAGCATCCTGGCCGAGCCGCCGGTGGCGGTGATCGATAAAGTGGTCGATCGGCGCAAAACCCGCGAGGTGGCGCAGGCCTATCTCGAACATCTCTACTCGGAAGAGGGGCAGGAGATCGCCGCCAAACATTACTACCGCCCCCGGCTGGAGTCGGTCGCTTCCAAACATGCCGCGCAATTTCCGAAGGTGGCGTTGTTCACGATCGATGAACTCTTCGGCGGCTGGCAGAAAGCGCAGAAGACCCACTTTGCGGATGGCGGCGTGTTCGATCAGATTTATCAGCCGGGCCGGTAGGTAAGGGAGTCACATGGTTCTTAAACAAAAAAGCATCCTTCCCGGTTTTGGTCTGGCGCTGGGATTCACCCTCTTTTACCTCGGCTTCATTGTCCTGATCCCTCTGTCTACCCTTTTTCTCAAGACGGCGACGCTGGACTGGAGCGCGTTTTGGGAGATCATCACCGCCCCGCGGGCGCTCGCCTCTTACCGGTTGAGCCTGGGGGCGTCGCTGATTGCGGCGCTGCTCAATGTGGTCTTCGGTCTGCTCGTCGCCTGGGTGTTGGTCCGGTATTCCTTTCCGGGCAAGCGGATCGTCGACGGGCTGGTCGATCTTCCCTTCGCCCTTCCGACGGCGGTGGGAGGGATTGCGCTGACCACCATCTACTCCGGCAAGGGTTGGATTGGACAATACCTTGAGCCGCTTGGGATCAAGGTGGCGTATGCGCCGTTGGGAATCATCGTGGCGCTCACCTTCATCGGATTGCCCTTCGTGGTCCGAACGGTTCAGCCGGTTCTGGAGGATTTTCATCCGGAGTTCGAGGAAGCGGCGACCACGTTGGGCGCGAACCGGCTGCAAATTTTTCTGCGGGTGATCTTCCCGACCTTAATGCCGGCGCTCCTGACCGGCTTTGCGATGGCGTTCGCGCGGGCGTTGGGGGAGTATGGCTCGGTCGTCTTCATCTCCGGCAACATGCCGATGCGGACGGAGATCACCCCGTTGCTGATCATGACGAAGCTGGAGCAGTTCGACTATGCCGGGGCGACAGCGTTGGCGGTCGTAATGCTGACGGTGTCGTTCCTCCTTCTGCTGGCGATTAATCTTTTGCAATGGTGGAGCCGCCGGCGCCTCGCAGCGCTGTAACGGAGAGAGATTCCGATGTTTGCACCGAGCGGATTAAAGACGGCAGAGAGCATTCCCCTGAATCGCGCGCGAACGGAACCGAGGGCGGTCCGCTGGCTGCTGATCGGGACGGCGCTTTTATTTCTTGCGTTCTTTTTATTGACTCCATTGGTCGTCATTTTTGCGGAGGCGCTTCAGAAAGGCTTCGGCCTCTATCTCGAATCGTTCAAAGATCCGGAGGCCTGGGCGGCGATCCGGCTGACCCTCCTCACCGCGGCGATTGCCGTTCCGCTGAATCTCGTCTTCGGCATCGCGGCGGCCTGGACCATCGCGAAGTTCAATTTCGTCGGGAAAAATGTCCTGACGACCCTGATCGATCTTCCGTTTGCCGTCTCGCCGGTGATCTCGGGGATGATCTTTGTGCTTCTCTTCGGCATGCAGGGGTGGCTCGGGCCGTGGCTCCAGGAGCATGAGATCAAAATCATCTTCGCGGTCCCGGGGATCGTTCTGGCGACGGTCTTCGTCACCTTCCCCTTCGTCGCCCGCGAGCTGATCCCGCTGATGCAGGCGCAGGGGACCGAAGAGGAAGAGGCGGCGATTGTTCTGGGGGCGAGCGGCTGGCAGACCTTCTTCCGGATCACGGTTCCGAATATCAAGTGGGGATTGCTCTACGGCGTGATCCTTTGCAACGCCCGGGCGATGGGGGAGTTCGGGGCGGTTTCGGTCGTCTCCGGGCATATCCGTGGGCTGACCAACACCATGCCGCTGCATGTGGAGATCCTCTATAACGAGTACAACTTCGTCGCGGCCTTTGCGGTCGCCTCCCTCCTCGCCCTTTTGGCGCTGGTGACGCTGGCGGCGAAGCGATTTGTGGAATGGAAATCTCATCAACCCTCCGCCGGGGCCCGATGATCGCCGGGCGGAATAAGGAGTCGGATTCATGAGCATCGAAATTCGTCGCGTGACGAAACAGTTCGGTGATTTCACGGCGTTGAAGGAGATCGATCTGACGATCAACACCGGAGAGCTGGTCGCCCTTCTCGGCCCTTCCGGCTCCGGCAAGACGACGCTGTTGCGGATCATGGCGGGATTGGAGCGTCCCGACAAAGGGGAGATCCTTTTTTACGGAGAGAATGCCACCGACCGAAATGTCCGGGACCGTCATGTCGGTTTTGTCTTCCAGCATTATGCGCTTTTCAAACACATGACCGTTTTCGAGAATGTCGCCTTCGGCTTGCGGGTCCGCCCCCGCAATAATCGGCCTTCGAACGAAGAGATCCGCGCGAAGGTTCATTCCTTGTTGCAGCTGGTCCAGCTCGATCGGATGGAATCGAACTATCCTTCTCAGCTCTCCGGAGGACAGCGGCAGCGGGTCGCGCTCGCCCGCGCGCTGGCGGTCGAGCCGAAGATGCTCCTCCTCGATGAGCCGTTCGGCGCGCTCGACGCCAAGATCCGGCAGGAGCTCCGTCTCTGGCTGCGGCGGCTGCACGATGAATTGCATATCACCAGTGTTTTTGTGACCCACGATCAGGAGGAAGCCCTGGAAGTGGCCGACCGGATCGTCGTGATGAACGAGGGACGGATCGAGCAGGTGGGGACCCCGGAGGAGGTCTACGATCATCCGGCGAACCCCTTCGTCTACAACTTTCTCGGCAACGTGAATCTTTTTCATAGCCGCGTGGGGGAGGGACGGGTGAAGATCGGTCCGCTGGAGATCGACGCCCCGGAGCATGCGGCCCAAGAGACCCCGGCGGTCGCTTATGTCCGCCCGCATGACATCGAGATCGAGCGGCACAAAAACGGCCAGCCGGCCATCGCGGCGAAGATCGAACATATTCAGTCGGTCGGTCCGGTGGTCCGTCTACAATTAAAACGACAGGATACCGGCCAGATGATCGAGGCGGAACTGAGTAAAGAGCGCTATCGGGAGCTGGGCTTAAAGTCGGGTGAGGTGGTCTTCATCAAGCCGAGGCATTGGACGGTCTATCAAGGGGAAGGAATCTGACCTCTTTTCCGGTCTTCACCCCAAAATCAGCAATAACAAAATCGCCGCCCCAATGCGATACCACCCGAAGGGGCTCAGGGTGTAACGGGAGAGGAGCTGAATAAAGGTTTTTACGGAGAGCCAAGCGGCGATGAAGGAGACGACGAAACCCAGGGCAAAAAAGGGAATATCGGCGGCCTCAAGGAAGGAGCGGCTTTTGAGAAGGTCGTAGCCGGTGGCGGCGAACATCACCGGGACGGCGGCGAGGAAGGAATATTCGGCCGCCGCTTTTCGTTCGGTCCCGATGATCATTCCTCCCAGGATCGTCGCGCCGGCGCGGGAGACGCCGGGCCAGAGGGCGAGGCACTGGAAGAGGCCGATCAGCAGCGCGTCTTTGGGCCGAAGAGAATCGAGGCCGTGTTTATCCGCCTTCGGGAGAAAGCGCTCCGCGAGGAGAATCGCAACGCCGCCGATTCCCAGCCCGATCGCCACCGTGGTGGTGTTGAAGAGATGTTCTTTGATAAAGCCATGGGCGAGGAAGCCGAAGATCAACGCCGGAACGGTCGTCAGCCCCAGAAGGAGCATCCCGTTGAATCCGGCGAAGCCGCGGGTCCGGGAGAAATCGAAGAGGTGGAAGAAGCGTTCTTTGTAGAGGACGACGACGGCGAGGATCGCGCCGAGTTGGATGAAGACTTCAAATGTCGAGGCTTTGTCTCCCACGAAGCCGAGGAGGTGTCCGGCGATGATCAGATGACCGGTCGAAGAGACCGGTAGAAATTCGGTCACCCCCTCCACGATGCCGAGAATGACCGCGTTGAGCAGATCTATCATGCCGAGAACAAAACCTCCCGGTTCGATTGTACTTGCAACCTGCCCGATTCGTCAAATGGAGATTGCATCGGGAGGTTTGACCCAACCGGCTTTGATCGTCCCGGGAGATTACCGACTCTGACCGACCAGCAATGATTCGTCCGCTTCCATCGACAGCAGCGGGCTGATCTGGCCCATTTTTCGAAGATCGCTCACCACCCGGTGGACCGATCCCCAATCGCTCCAGTAGACCCCCCGAACCGGGAGGACGGCGAGGGAGGCGGGGTTCTGGAGCGGAAACCGCTCCAGAAGGTCCTTCGAAAAATTTATGGATGGAATATTTTGATAAATCGCTTGGGCGGCTTCTACCTCTTCGGGTGTCCCGATGGCGTCTAAAAGCGTATCGAAAGAACCGAGAAGCTCGGGGGCAACCGCTCTCGCCAACTCCAAAAGCCGTTTCGTCTTGACCACCATGACCATGGTGTTCCAAAGTCCGCCCCGCCGAACCAGTTCCGATGCGGCCCGCGCCTCCGGTTTTTCGATAAAACGAATCGCCTCCAGCACCCCCGACGGGCTCAGATGGCCGATCTCCCCTCCCGGCAAGATGTAACCATATTCGGGGTCGGGGCCGGTCGGCTGCATTCCGAGCAGGATCAGGCGAGAGGGGTCTTCCGCGACGAGACGGCAGGCCAGGTCGACATGATCGATGAAGAGATTCTCCTGGCGGATAAAGTGGTCCGATGGAAAGATGACGACGGTGGAATTCGGGTGGTATTTATAGACCCGCATCAGCGGCAAGAGAACCCCCGGTCCGGTCTCTTTGTTTTCGGGTTGGAGGATGACGGTTCCACGGGGGCGGTTTTCGATCTGGCGCCAGACTTCGGCGTACCCCAAGTGCTTCCGGTCCACAATGGTAAAAAGACGGTCGGAAGGGATCAGCCGCCGGGCGCGGTCGATCGTTTGCTGCAACAGGGAGCGGCTCTCCGTAAATTGAACATACTGTTTGGGGAGGTCATCTCCCCGCCATCGGCGGACCAGCGGCTGAAGGCGTTTTCCCTCGCCGGCGGCAAGAACGATTCCGCAGAGATCGGACGGCTGAAATCGGTTGGTCATGCTCTTTTCTCCTCATCAACTATAAAGATCAACTGTTTTAGTCTACCCGATTAATTGAAACAGAACGGTGTTGCGGGGAAATAAAAGTGATGTAAAAATTCTGTTAACGATTTTGTTCTAGGGAGATACCGCTTTTGGGTTTCGAGTCAATGACCGGCGGATGGAGAGAAGTTCTCCGGGTGAGAGCCGAAACCGAGGAGGGGGATAAGGGAGGGTTTCTAAACTAACGAACGCTCTGAGATTTGGGGGTGACGTCGTCTGCCGGAATTCCCTGGATCTCCTGCTTGATTCGGTCCATCTCTTCCCTGGAGATCCGCCGGGCCGGGACGCCTCCCCAGGTTTCTCCCTCGCCGACACGGGAGCCGGGGAGGAGGACCGAGTGGGCCAGGATCGTCGCGCCGACGCCAACCTGCACATCTCCCATGACCGTTGCGTTCAAGCCGATGGTCGCTTTGTTGCCGATGAAGGTTGGTGCAATCACGAGTTTTCCCCCGCCGCCGTAGTGGGCGAAAATTCGAACGCTTCCCCCCAAAACGACGTCGTCCCCGATGGTGAGCATGCAGGGATCGGAGATCAGATAGGTATTGATAAAGGCCCGCTCGCCGATCTTCATCCCCATCGCTTTCAGAAACCAGAGGCCGGGCGGGGTGAGGGTCACGTATTGGAGAAAGGTATATCGAACAAGGTAGAAGAGGCCGTTGTGAAGAAACCAGGGAAGGGCCGCCAGGGTGAAGTAGGTCCCCTTGAAGGGCTTGATCCGGGTCGGCAGCAACCGGTAAATCGGAATCACGATCAGAAGGGTGAAGCCGGAGAGAAAGAAGGAGAGCCCCAAGCCGGTGCCGAGGAGCGGCCAGCGGAGCCAACCGGGGAAAGAAGCGGTCCAGGGAATCCAGCGGCTCAGAAACCAGAGGGAAGGGGCGAGCGCCAGGCCGATGGCGGTCGAAGCGATTGTATAGAGGGTCATCAGCGCAATGAAATAGGCCGGATATCGAAAATGCCGGATGAACCGGTCAAGCCGATTGCGCGGCGGCGGATTTTTGGATTCATCAAACATCGGATCGTCTCGGTTTTCTCAATATCGACCTAATGATACCATGTTTGGGTTGATCTCATCCAAACCGAAGCACATTACACCCGCTCGGGCACTTCGGTCCCGCCAGTCCCCTTCGTTTTATCTGCGGCCTCTTCCGCCGTTTCCTTTGCATGAAAGATCCGATAAAGCACCGGAAGGACCAGCAGCGTCAGCGCGGTGGAGGAGAGAATTCCCCCGATGACAACGGTTGCCAGCGGACGTTGGACCTCCGCCCCCCGTCCGATCGCCAGCGCCATCGGAACGAATCCCAACGACGCGACCAGAGCGGTCATCAAGACCGGCCGGAGCCGTGTGATCGCGCCGTGAAAGATCGCTTCATCTAACGCTTCCCCCTCGGAGCGGAGCTTATTGATGAACGTAATCATCACCAGCCCATTGAGAACCGCGACGCCGGAAAGGGCGATAAATCCGACCCCCGCCGAGATCGACAGCGGGATCCCTCTTAACCAGAGGGCCCCGATTCCGCCGGTCAGAGCCAGCGGGACGCCGGTGAAGACCAGGAGGGAGTCTTTCAGATTTCCGAAGGTGACGAGCAGAAGGAGAAAAACCAGAAGGAGCGCGACTGGAACGACCCTCTTCAGCCGGTTGGCGGCGGAGATCATCTGCTCGAATTGTCCGCCCCAAGTGGTCCAGTAACCCGCCGGAATCTTGACCCGCTCTTTGAGGGTCCGCTCCGCCTCTTCTACAAACGATCCGATATCCCGGCCCCGGACATTCGCCGTCACAACGACCCGCCGCTTGCCGTTCTCCCGGCTGATCTGATTGGGTCCGGGGGCGATGTTGAATTCGGCGACGGCGGCAAGGGGGAGAAAATGGGTCCGCGACTCGGCCCGAACGGCCCGGGTGTTTGGTTCAGCCGGGGGAAGGGGAATCGGGATGCGCTTGATCGCTTGAAGGTTGCCTCGAATCTCCTCGGGGAGGCGCACAATTAATTCGAACCGCCGATCCCCCTCAAAAATCTGGCCCGCGCTTTTTCCCCCGACGGCGATTTCGATCGCTTCCTGAACATCGGAGACGTTGAGGCCGTATCGCGCGATCTCTTTCCGGTTGATTTGAATCGTCAGCACCGGAAGGCCGGTCACCTGCTCCACTTTCACATCCGACGCGCCGGGAATCTTCTCCATCACCTCCGAGATTTTTTCGCCGGTCTCAAAGAGAACGTCCATGTCGTCGCCGAAGACCTTGACCGCCACGTCGCTTCTCACCCCGGCGATCAGCTCGTTGAAGCGCATCTGGATCGGCTGGGTAAACTCATAGTTGTTTCCGGGAATTTTCCGGACCGCTGCTTCAATCGCATGAACCAAGTCGGCTTTGGGGCGCTTGGGGTCGGGCCACTCCGATCTCGGCTTGAGCATCACGAAATTGTCGGCGACGCTGGGGGGCATCGGGTCGGTGGCGATCTCCGCCGTTCCAAGCTTGGCAAAGACCGTCTCCACCTCCGGAAATGCTTTGATCCTGTTTTCCAGCAGGTGCTGCATTTCAATCGCCTGGGTGAGGCTGGTCCCCGGAATACGAAGGGCGTGCATGGCGATGTCCCCCTCGTCGAGGCTTGGAATGAACTCGCTTCCCATCCGGGTGACGAGCAGCCCGCTCAAGATCACGAGAACCGTGGCCGCGACGACCACCGGAACCCTGTTCGCGAGGGCGTGATTCAGCAAGGGGATATACATTTTCTTGGCCCATCGGACGAGAAAAATCTCTTTCTCGGAGATCGGTCCGGAAAGAAGGAGCGCCACCGCCGCGGGAACAAACGTCACAGAGAGGATCATTGCGCCGAGCAGCGCGGCGATGACGGTGAACGCCATCGGGATGAACATCTTTCCTTCGACACCGCTCAGTGTCAGGATCGGGAGGTAGACGATCATGATGATCAGCTCCCCGAACATCGTCGCCCGCCGGACCTCTTTCGAGGCGTCGAAAACCGTTTCGAAGCGTTCGGCGCGGGTGAGAAGCCTTCCTGCGCGATGTTGTTCTTCAGCCAGTCTGCGGATGCAGTTCTCGACGATGATCACGGCGCCGTCGACGATCAGCCCGAAATCGAGCGCGCCGAGGCTCATCAAGTTTGCGCTGACTTTGTTTTGAACCATCCCGGTGATGGTGAAGAGCATCGACAGGGGAATGACCAGCGCGGTAATCAGGGCGGCTTTGATGTTTCCGAGAAAAAGAAAGAGGGTCGCAATGACCAGAAGGGCCCCTTCCATCAGGTTCTTCTGAACCGTTTCAATCGTTGCATCGACGAGCGTGGTTCGATCATAAACTGTCTTCGCGACGACCCCCTCCGGAAGGGTCCGGTTGATCTCGACCAGTTGATCGGCGACTTTTCGGGAAACCACGCGGCTGTTCTCTCCCATCAACATGAAGACGGTGCCGAGAACAACTTCATTGCCGTTTTCCGTGGCCGCGCCGGTCCGCAGCTCTTTCCCCAGGAGAACTTCCGCCACATCTTTGATGTAAACCGAAACGCCGTGATGATTTCCCACCGCGATCTGCCCGATCTCTTCCGGGTCGGCCACCTGCCCGGGGGCCCGAATCAGGTATTGCTCTCCCCGGTGCTCGATATAGCCTGCGCCGATATTGTTGTTGTTCCGGGCGAGCGCCTCCAGAATGTCCTGGAAGGTGAGTCCGTAGGCGATCAGTTTTTCCGGATGGGGGGTGACATGAAACTGCTTCTCATAGCCGCCGATGGTGTTGACCTCGGTCACCCCCTTCACGTTCCGGAGCTGCGGTTTGACGACCCAGTCCTGGATCGTTCTCAAGTCGGTCGGCGTATAGGCGCCGCCGTCGGGTTTTTTTGCCCCTTCCTCCGCTTCGACGGTCCACATGTAAATCTCGCCGAGGCCGGTGGCGATCGGCCCCATCGCCGGTTCGATTCCCGGAGGCAACTTTCCCTTCGCTTCCTGAATCCGCTCGTTCACCAGTTGCCGGGCGAAATAGATGTCGGTGCCGTCTTCGAAAATAACGGTCACCTGGGAGAGTCCATATCGGGAGAGGGAGCGGGTCTCTTTCAGATGGGGGAGCCCCGCCATGACCGTTTCGACCGGGAAGGTGATCCGCTGCTCGGCTTCCAGCGGGGAGAAGCCGGGGGCCTCGGTGTTGATCTGAACCTGGACGTTGGTGATGTCGGGGACGGCGTCGATCGGGAGCTGCTGATAATGATAGACGCCGAGGGCGGCGACGGCCAGGGTGGCTGTCAGAACGGCCCACCGCCGGCGGATGGAAAATTTTAAGATTCCTTCAAGCATGTTCCATCTCCTTAATGATCGTGGGACGCCCCCGTCTTACCGAGCTCGGCCTTCAGGACAAAGCTGTTCTTCGCGGCATATTTCTCCCCCGGAGAGAGGCCCGAGATCACTTCCACCCAATTCCCGTCGCTTCGCCCCAGTTCCAGAGGCCGCGCTTCGAACTGATCGCCATACTGTATGAAGACAACGTTCCCGTCCCGAAAGGTCTGGATTGCCTCGGATGAGACCGCAACCGGAACAGGCGCCTCTTCTTGAACCAGCTCGACCATCACGAAAAGTCCGGGCCGCCAGAGTCCGTTCGGATTCGGGATATCGACATGGGCCTTCGCCGTTCGGGTCTCTTCTCCGACCAGGGGGCCAAGAAATGAAATTTTTCCATCCGCCGCCAGTCCTATTTCTTTTGATCGCACCGTCACCTTTTGGCCTACCCGGACGGCGCGCAGATCCTTCGGATAGATCGTCATCTCTCCCCAAACGATCGAGAGATCGGCGATGACGAAGAGTTCGGCATCCCCTTTCACGGCCTCACCGGTTGAAATTCGTTTTTCGATGATCATCCCGTCGAGCGGCGATTTGACTTCATAGCGTGTCAGCGCTTTCGAAACGAAGGGGGCCCGGACCTCCCGCTCCACCACCGCTCCTTCCGGCTCAATCGCCAATGACGTGAGGTCCGCATGCGAAAGTCCCAAGGCCAACAGTTTCTGCTCCGAGGATTGCCTGGCGATTTCGGCCTCTTCCAGGGCGTGACGGCTGGCGAGATAATCCTGTTCGGGCGAGATTTTCTTTTTCCAGAGACTTTCCTCCCGCACAAAAGCGGCCTGCGCAAATTCCAAGCGGTGCACCGATTCGATATACTCCGTTTTTGCCTCCGCCAATTCCCGGCTGTCGAGTGTTGCGATGACCTCCCCCTTCTTGACGTTCTCTCCCAGGTTTTTACGGACCTCCGTGACAACCCCGGAGAGCCGTGGAACAACATGAGCCACCTTGTTTTGGTTGAGCCCGATCTCACCGGGAAGTTCGAGAATCGTCTTCATCCGGACCGGGCCGGCGGTCCCGATTTCGATTCCGGCGGCCTTCGCGGTCTCCGGGGCCATCTCCACCCGCCCTTCGACCTGGGAATATTCCCAGCGATGGGTCCGGCCGTGGTACTCCGCGGCGACCTTTACATCGAACGAGTGCGGCTCTTCGATGGTTTTATCGCCGCGAAGGAAGTTCCCCTCCTTTTGGAAGCCGATCTCCTCCACCCGTCCCCCGAGCCGGTGCAGCGCCGCCGTCAGATGGACTTCGCTCGGATCGATCTGCTTTCCCTTTTCATAGGCATAGGCCCGAAATTGCGGCGGCACACCGCGCTCATAGAGGGTCAGCTCGATCTGAAAATCGCCGTCCAACAAAAGCCTCCCTCCGTGAGGCCCTTTCATCCCCTCATCGGGATCCCCCTTTTCCTCTTCATGGGATTCGCTCCCCTGTGACTTTTTCTCCGTTCGCACGATCGTCAACCCCAGGACGATTCCCACCAGGAGAATGATGCCGACGGCGATGATGTTTTTCACTTTCATTTGATGACTCCGTTGTTTTGACCGGTCTCTTTTTGAAGGGGTCTGTTTTCGACGCTATCCAGCGGCTCCCCGATCAACCGTTCGACTTCGGCCGCAGCCTGGTGATAGTCGGCCAGCGCGCGCAGATGTTGCGCGCGGGCGCTGAAGAAGGTCCGCTGCGCATCGAGCACATCCAGCAGGCCGAACTTGCCGAGCCGATATCCTTCGTTCACCGCCTCGAAGGCGCTCTCTGCGCCGGGAAGCAGATGATCCCGAAGGGCCTGCGCCTCGCTGTGCGCACGAGAGAGGGCCCCGTAGGCTTCGCTCAATGCGGTGGCGACACGGACTTCGGCGGCCCGGCGCTCCTGCTTCGCCCGCTGCAGTCGATGTTGCGCTTCCTGAATGGCGCCTTGATTTCGATCGAAGATCGGCAGCGGGATCGTTACACCGACGACAAACGCGGTCTCCTCTATTTCGTCGAATCGCCGAACGCCGCCGCTGAGGGTCATGTCCGGAAGCGTTCGGGACCTTTCCAGATCGATGACCGCCCGACGCTGAGAAATTTCCGTCGCCCAACGGGCGAGGTCCGGGTTTTGGGAGAGGCGTTGAGTCAGTTGCTCCACCGGAGGAATCGCAGGGAGAGAACCGAGGTTCCCCGCCACCTTTTCAAATCGAGGGATCGTGCTTCCCCAGGCGGCGGCCAGGCGCTTACGTGAGAGATCCAGACTTCGTCCGGCCCGCTCCAGCTCGATTTTGGCGGAAGAAAGCCCGACATTCGCCCGGGTCTCTTCAATCGGGGAGACCTTCCCCGCGCGCACCTTTTCCGAAACCACCCGCGCTACCTCTTCCGCAAGGCGCCCGCGCTCTTCGGCGAGGGTGATGTTTTGCTGGGCGCTCAACACTTCGATAAAGGTCTGGGACACCCGCGTCAAAACATCGATCCGTTTGGTTTCATAATCCCACCCCGCCAGGTCGCGATTCAGGGAGGCCACCTCGATTCTTGCAGCGCGTTTTCCACCCGTTTCAATCAGCTGGCTGAGTCGGAGGGTTGTTTCGGTTCCAACGCCGATGTCTTCCATATCGGCCCCGAGATGTGGATTGGGGAGCCGCCCCGCCTGAAGGGCGGCCGCCTCCCGCGCGCGGATCTCCGAGGAGAAGGCCGACAGCTCCGGATTTTTCATCAGGGCCAGCGCGAGGGCCTGCCGCAGGGTCAACGTATCGGCCGGTTCCTCATCCTCAATGGCCGATGGTTCCGGTCCCGTCGTCGACTCGGTGTGGGCGCTGAATGTGGGAAGGTCGCTTCCAAGGGGACGAGGCGCCGGAAAGGTCCGATCCGGACGGGAAGCGGCGCACCCGACCAGTCCGAACACCAGCATCCCCCAAAAGAGGGCCGTCTTTCGGTTCATGAAATTTCTCCGCAAATAGTCGGCCCGGCGCAGGAGCATCGCAAAGAAATGTCGTTGCATTGCCACGCATCGGGGCGTTTATAGGGGCGTATTGCAATATGCCCTTATAGGGTAAAAAAATGAAAAAAAGCGATTATTCTATCCGAATGGATTCTAAAGAAGGGAGATGGGAGGGCGGAGGATGCCGTCGATCGGCGGTGTTTTGAGGAATTCCGTCGGCGTGGAAACAAAAGGCTGGTGGAGCGGAGCGCCTCCCACGCCGGCGTCATTTTCCGGCTGGAAGGAAAAGTGACAAAGACAGTGGCAGTCGGCCGTCTCCACATCGGAGGAACGGGATGCCGCAGAATCTCCCGAGAGGGAGAGGGGGTCGGAATGCGAGACGCTTTCCAGCCGCCACTCTTCAGCGCAAGGATCGTAGACCGTCCCGATCGAGAAGATGATCAGGAGGAGGGTTGTTAAAAGAATGAGATGTTTTCCTTGGCGGCGCATGTTTGCTCTCAAGAAGGCTGACAGGGCTTATATACCACAGCCGCCCGGAAATGACAATCGTCGAGGCCGTTAGAGACCGGCCCCGATCGCGCCGGCCGGGGTCTGGTTTGGGAGGAACAAGATGAACCGCGACCCCTTTCCGACTTCACTTTCGACCGTGATTTTCCCGCCGTGGGCTTCTATGATATGTTTCACGATCGACAATCCCAGACCGGTCCCGCCGAGCTCCCGCGAGCGGGTTCGATCGACCCGATAGAAGCGCTCGAAGATCCGGCCGAGATCTTCCCGCGGGATGCCGATCCCGCTGTCCCGGATCTCAATCGCGACCCCCTCGCCGGTCCCGGAAGCGGTCACGGCAATCGTCCCCTTCTCCGGCGTATATTTGATCGCATTGTCCAACAGGTTGATGAAGACCTGGTTTAATTTTTCGGGATCGGCCGAAAGCGAGAGCCCCGGTTCGATAGAGACGGCGAGCGTCTGCCCTTTCTTCTCCGCAAGCGGCTTGAGCAGCAAAAGATTTTTATCGACCGCCTCGCGAAGATCGATCCGGGCCGGCCGGATCGGATCGAGTCCCGATTCGATCCGGGAGAGCTGGAGCAGATCGCGGACGATATTGGCCATCCGGTCGGTATTCTTCTGGAGGATGGCGAGGAATTCCCTCGCTTCCTCCCGATTTTCCAACCCGCCGTCGGCCAGGGTTTCCAGATAGCCTTTGATCGCCGCCAGCGGGGTGCGCAGCTCGTGCGAGACGTTGGCGACGAAATCCTTCCGCATCCGCTCCAGGTGCTTGATCTCGGTGATATCGTGAAAGACGAGAACGACCGACCGGGGCGTCTGCTCCGTCACGGAGGCTTGAACCTGTAGATGGGGCCGGTGAGCCGTTTCGAGCCGGACTTCCTGCGAGAGGGGTTTGCCGGTCTGGATGACTTCCTTGATGAGAGCGTTGAGGGGATGATGGCGCAGGCGTTCATAGTGATACCGGCCGATCCACGGATCGCCTGAGAGACCGAACATTCTCTCGAAGGAGGTGTTGGTCAGCACGATCCTTCCTTTATCGTCCAAAACGAGAACCCCCTCCGCCATGCCGGAGAGGATGGCCAGGGTTTTGGCGCGGTCATCGGAGAGATCTTGAATTTGCCTTTGGAGGTCCTCCGCCATCCGGTTCAGCGCGTCGGCGAGCGCTTCCATTTCGTCGCCCGATCGGATCCGAACGCGATGGCGAAAATTCCCGCGGGCGATCTTCTGGGCGGCTTCGGTCATTTGTAAAAGTGGAACCACGAGGCGCTTTGAGAGAAGATAGCTCAGGAAGACCGTCCCGAAGAGCGCAATCCCGAAGGCGATGAAGAGAAAGTGCCGTATTTGAGCCGTTTTGAAAATCAGGCCGCCGATGAGAAGGAGGACAAGAATGGTGGGAAAGAGAATGGCCGCGATCCACTTCCATTGAATCGGGAGCGGGCGCGAGATAATGCCGAATCGGAGTGCTCGGGAATCTTTCTGGATGGGTGTGTTATTCTTCATCGGTGAGTTTATACCCTAGAGAGGGGACGGTCTCAATGGCCTCTTCGAGCAGCGGGATCTTCTCCCGCAGCCTGCGGATGTGCACATCGACCGTGCGGGTGGTCCCGAAATAGTCATACCCCCAGACGGTGTTGAGCAGATGATCGCGCGTGAGGACGATCCCTCTGCTCTTGAGAAGATGCTCGAGGAGGGAGAATTCCTTCGCCGTAAGGGGAATCTTCTTTTCCGAGAGCCTCACCTCATGGCGGGTGACATCCAATACCAGCTCCCGATACGCGTAGCTTGAGGCGCTCTCCTTGCGCTCGGTTCTCCGGAGCAGCGCTTTCACCCGCGCCATCAGCTCTTTGGGGGAAAAGGGCTTGGTGACATAATCGTCGGCTCCGAGCTCCAGCCCCACGATCTTGTCACTCTCCTCATCTTTGGCGGTGAGGAAGAGGATCGGAATCGAGGCGGTCTCCTCCTTGGCGCGAAGCTTCCGGCAGACTTGCAGGCCGTCTTCTCCCGGCATCATCACATCGAGGATCACCAGCGCCACCGGCTGTTTGGCGATGATCTTCAGCGCCTCGGCGCCGTTCGCGACACACAGCGGCTCGAATCCTTCTTTCTGCAGATGATGCGCCACCAGTTTGCTCAAATCGGCTTCATCATCCACCACTAGGATTTTCTGCGGCATTTTGCTCCTCGGAAATAAAACACACTATTGTAACATAAGGCATTACGTGAAGGGTAGGGGCGTATCGCAATACGCTACATACGGAAGACGAGATAAAACATCGGTTTTTCTCTCGGTTGAAGAGATCGTAGTCCTTTTAGGTTACCCGGTCTAAACATTTTGGAGGATTGATCTGCGCGAAGATAAAGTCCTATCCTGGGTAGGAAAGGGGGCCTGACCGTTGCGCAGGCGCGGCTGTGCCGCGACGCCTTAGAGAAGTAAGGGTGGAGAATGGTGTTCAAAGACAGAGCGGCCGCCGGCCGCCGACTGGCCGAGTCTCTTCAAGAATTCCGAAATGAAAATCCGATTGTTCTGGCGCTTCCGCGGGGAGGGGTTCCTGTCGGATACGAAGTGGCGCGCGCCCTGAATGCCCCGCTCGACGTCATGATCGCGCGCAAGCTCGGCGCGCCCGGCCAGCCGGAGCTGGGGATCGGCGCGATTGCGCCGGGCGGGGTGCGGGTTCTCAACGAAGAGGCGATCGACATGCTCGGCATTCGTGAGGCGGAGATCGAAGCGATCGCCGCCGAAGAGGAGCGGGAGTTGGCGCGCCGTCTGCGCCGCTTTCGAGGAGACCGTCCCCCGCCCGCGCTCCGGGGGCGGACCGTCATTCTGGTGGATGACGGCCTGGCGACCGGGGTGACGGCAAAGGCGGCGATCGGGGCGATCCGGAAGGAGGACCCGCGGCGAATCATCTTTGCCGTCCCGGTCTGTGCATCCGATACCGCCCGGTCGCTCTCGGAGGAAGTCGACGCGCTCATCTGCCTCGAAGCCCCCCCTTCTTTCGGCGCCGTCGGCCTCTGGTACCAGAACTTCGAGCAGACTTCGGATGAAGAAGTCTTGGAATGGTTGGAGCGGGGGCGGGAGGAGACGGCGGAAGTGGAGGGAAGAGAGGCGCCGGCGACGGGATCGAATTCGCCGGCCGGAGGGCCGAATCCGGATGACCCCCGTTCCGTGACCGTCACTGCCGGACGCATCCGGCTTCAGGGAGATCTCCGAATCCCGGCGGGGGCGCGGGGGATTGTTCTCTTCGCGCACGGAAGCGGCAGCAGCCGCTTCAGCCCCCGAAACCGGTTCGTCGCCGACGTGCTCCATCGCGCGGGTCTCGCGACCTTCTTGCTCGACCTGCTCACCGCCAAGGAGGAGTCGATCGATCGGGTGACGGCGGCGTTACGATTCAACATCGGCCTCCTTGCGGAGCGGCTCGTCGAGGCGACCGATTGGGTCGCCCGACAGCCCGAGACCGGTTTGTTTCGGGTCGGCTATTTCGGCTCCAGCACCGGGGCCGCGGCGGCGTTGATCGCCGCCGCCCGACGGCCCGACCGGGTCGGCGCGATCGTCTCCCGCGGCGGGCGTCCCGACCTCGCCGGGCCGGCGCTTTCGGAGGTCCGGGCGCCGACCTTGCTGATCGTGGGGGGAGAAGATCGTCAGGTGATCGAGCTCAACGAAGGGGCGATGGCGCGGATGCGGGCCCCTGCGGAGTTGAAAATAATTCCCGGCGCGACACACCTTTTCGAGGAGCCCGGCGCGTTGGAGCAGGTGGCGCGGATGGCATCGGATTGGTTTGTTCGACATCTGGACGCCGCCGGGCAGACCAAGGCGGCATAGAAAGTCGTACGTCATTTCCGGAAAACAGCGCTAAATTCCTATTTCAAGAGAACCGACACGGTTTCTGAGTCGAAGAAGCGTTCTTTACTGAAGCGGTTGTGATTTAAGGAGGTGGAAAAATGAACAAAGGATTATCGATGATCGGCGGCGTCGGTCTGGGTGCCGCGTTGGCTTATTTGTATGATCCCGAGATGGGGAACCGGCGCCGCGCCATGATCCGCGATAAAGCGGTGAGAGCGTTGAACAAAACGGGAGAGGCCGTTGAAACGACGGCCCGGGATGTCCAGCACCGGCTGATCGGAACGGTCTCGGAGCTTCGGTCGCGGGTGGAGGAGGCGGGCGAGGAGGTGGGTGACGAGCTGCTCGAGGCGCGGGTCCGGGCGAAGCTCGGGATGGTCAGCGCACATCCGGGCGCGATCGAGGTCCGGGTCAACGACGGGAAAGTGACCCTCAGCGGACCGATCCTGGCCGAAGAGGTTGATCAGGTTCTCTCCGCGGTCTCCTCTGTCCGGGGGGTCAACGAAGTGGAGAATCAATTGGAGGTCCACCAGACCCCCGACAATGTCCCGAGCCTGCAGGGAGGGACGCCGCGTAAGCCGCCGCAGTTCGAGTTGATGCAGGAGCATTGGTCGCCGACGGCGAGGACGTTGATGGGCATTACAGGAACCCTGCTGACCCTCTATGGTTGGAGGCGGGATGGATTTTTTAGGACGATCGTCGGCACGATCGGCTTGGGGGCCCTTGCGCGAAGCGTCACGAATATGCCAATGAAGCGGATTGTCGGCGTCGGCGCGGAGCATCGCGCGGTCGATGTCCAGAAAACGATCCATATCGCGGTCCCCGTCGAAAAGGTTTTTGAGTTCTGGAGTCATTTCCAAAACTTCCCCAAATTCATGTCGAACGTCCGTGAGGTCCAACTCAAGGGAGAGAACCAGTCCCACTGGGTGGTGTCCGGTCCGGCGGGGGTTCCGGTAGAGTGGGACGCGGAGATTACCGAACGGATTCCCAACAAAACCATCGCTTGGAAGACCGTTCCCGGCGCGACGGTGGAGCATGCCGGGATCGTCCGGTTTGATCCAAACCCCGACGGGACCACCCGGGTCGAGATTCGAATGTCGTATAATCCCCCGGCCGGCGCCATCGGCCATGTCGTCGCCTCGCTGTTCGGCGCCGATCCGAAGAGTGAAATGGATGCCGATCTGGCCCGAATGAAGACCCTCATCGAAACCGGCATCCGCCCGCACGATGCGGCGGCGGCGTAGTTCCCTTGTCGATGGATCCGATCTGTGGCCGGGTCCGATGTTGAAGATCCCCGGACGAAGCCGCCGGTTGTCCCGGCGGCTTCGCTTTCATTCTCCTCTGTTGTTTATCCATAAAATAATAAAATAAAATAATTGACTGAATTTTTCCTCTCGTTTTCTTTTCAGGAATTCCCTGATTGTGCGGTAAAGAGACCTCCCTTCAGCGCCCTCCTTTCGGAAAAGAGCACGGATCGATTGATTCCTGTGCTTTTTGGCGACCGACTCAACCGCATGCAGGATCGATCAGGTTCTTGTGCGGACCTCAAGAGGGTGATAACATGGGGTGAATCGATCAAAGAGGAGAGATTCGCGATGGAAAGCAAAGAGAAGACGAGACTCCTCACGGAGATTAAAAATCTGGAAGGCCGTCTGGAGCTGACGTTGCGGGAGTCCCAGCGGCTTTTCCAATCGGCTTTTGATGCCTTGTCGGCCCATATCGCCATTCTGGATGAACAGGGGGGGATGATTGCGGTGAATGCGCCGTGGCGTCGATTCGCGACGGCGAATTATCTGATGATGGCGGCCGAGGGGGTGGGGTGGAACTATCTCCGTCTCTGCGAAACGGCGGTCGGAGAAGGGGCGGAAGCGGCGCGCGCGTTGGCCGCCGGCATCAAACAGGTGATTTCGAAAGAGCAAGACGAGTTTACCCTGGAGTATCCCTGCCACAGTCCCACCGCGCAGCGCTGGTTCATCGTCCGGGTCACCCGCTTCGAGGGGGAAGAGGAGGGCTCGGTCCGCGTTGTCGTCGCGCATGAAGATATTTCCGATCAAAAGCGGGCGGAGGAGGCGCATCAGCGGCTGGCGTCGATCGTCGAGTCTTCCAATGACGCCATCATCGGAATGAACCTCGACGGCACCGTCGTCACCTGGAATCCCGGCGCGGCGCAGATTTACGGCTACTCCGCCGATGAAATTCTCGAGGCCTCCGTCTCCATTCTTGTCCCGCCCGATCATCCCGACCGGGTCGATGAGATCCTGGAGCGGATCGGCCGGGGGGAGCGGATCGATCCGTATGAAACGGTTCGAATGAAAAAAGACGGCACGCGGATCGACGTCTCCGTCACGACCTCCCCGATTCGGGACGCCGAAGGGAAAATCGTCGGCGCCTCCAGCATCACCCGCGACATCAGCCGGCGCCGGGCGGCGGAGCGGGAGCGCCGGAAGCTGTCGAGCGTCATCGAGCAGACCGATGACGTCGTCGTCATCACCGACCGGGACGGGGTGATCGAGTATGTCAACCCCGCCTTCGAGTGGAAGACCGGCTATACCCGAGAAGAAGCGGTCGGAAAAACCCCCCGGATCGTCAAATCGGGGAAACATGGGCCGGAGTTCTACAACCGGCTGTGGGAGACGATTCTTCGGGGCGAGGTCTTCCGGGGCGAGCTGGTCAACAAGAAGAAAGACGGGGCTCTCTACCACGAGGAGAAGACGATCACGCCGATTAAAAATCGAAAGGGAGAGATCACCCACTACGTCTCGACAGGAAAAGACATGACGCCGCGAAAGGAGATGGAGGCGGCGTTGGAGAAGGCCCGGGCCGCCACGATCGAAAAAGAGCGGCTGGAGTCGATCCGGGCCCTTTCAATGACCTATGCCCACAATATCCTCAATGCCATCACGCCGATCAGAAGTTACGCGGAGCTGATGGTCAAGCGGATGGAGCTTTCCGACCCGAAGGTGAAGTGGGCGCAAGCGATCATCGACGGAACGGGGGAGGTGGTCCGGATTATCCGAAAGCTGGAGGAGATCGACCGCTACCAAACGACCGAGCAGAGCGGGATCAAGCTCTTTGATGTCGATCCGATTAAAGAAAAACGAGAGAAATAAAACGGGGATTCGGATGCGGGCCGCGCTCTTCAGCACCAAACCGTACGATCAGAGCTTCTTTCAGGCGGCGAACGAGGCCAGCCGTCATGATCTGGCTTTCTTCGAGCCTCATTTGGATTTGAAGACGGTCATGCTGGCGGCCGGCTTTCCGGCGGTCTGTCCCTTCGTCAACGACCGGCTCGACCGGCCGGTCCTGGAGAGGCTGGCTCAACAGGGGACCCGTCTGGTCGCATTGCGCTCCGCCGGATTCAACCATGTCGATCTGATCGCCGCGCGAGACCTGGGACTGACCGTCGTTCGGGTGCCGGCCTATTCTCCTTATGCGGTGGCCGAACATACGGCGGCATTGATCCTTTCCTTGAATCGGAAGATTCACCGCGCCTACGCCCGGGTCCGGGAAGGGAACTTTGCTCTGGAGGGATTGCTCGGCTTCGACCTGAACGGCCGGACGGCGGGGATCATCGGCACCGGAAAAATCGGAACCGTGATGGCGCGGATCATGAACGGTTTCGGATGCCGTCTGCTCGCGCACGATCCCTTTCCGAATGAGGCGTGCAAGGAACTGGGGGTCGAGTACACCGCGCTTTCCGATCTTTATGCGGCCTCCCGCATCATCACCCTGCACTGTCCGCTGACCCCGGAGACCCATCATCTGATCGACGACAACGCGTTGAAGCAGATGCAGAATGGCGTGATGCTGATCAATACGGGACGGGGGGCGCTGATCGACACGCAGGCGGTCATTGCCGCCTTGAAATCGGGAAAGATCGGCGCCCTCGGCCTCGATGTTTACGAAGAGGAGGCCGATCTCTTCTTCGAAGATTTGTCGGGCCGCGTGATTCAAGACGACGTTTTCGCGCGGCTGCTCACCTTTCCGAACGTCCTGATTACCGGCCACCAAGGCTTCTTCACCCAAGAAGCGATGGCGCGGATTGCCGAGACGACCCTCGGCAATCTCTCCGACTTCGAGCAGGGCCGAAAGTTAAACAATGCGGTCCGCGCCGAGCAGGTTCTGCGATAAAAATTAAAGCCGCTTCTTCTGAACCAGCAGCCGGGTCGCCTCTTCGACGGGGAGGGGACGGCTGAAGAGATAGCCCTGCATCTGATCACAGCCGATCGAACGAAGGTAGGCAAGCTGCGCCTCGGTCTCGACCCCCTCCGCCAGCGCCTTCAGCCGAAGCGAGTGGGCCATGCCGACCACGGTTCTTGTAATCACGGCGTCGTTTGGATCGGTCGTGAGATTCCGGACAAAAATCTGATCGACCTTCAGCTTGACGATCGGGAATCGCCTCAGGTAGGCAAGCGAAGAGTAGCCGGTACCGAAATCGTCGATCGAAAGCTGAATGCCCATGTCGGTCAGCTTGCGAAGCATCAGAAGGATGCTCATCTCCTTCCCCATCAGGACGCTCTCGGTAATTTCCAACTCCAAATATTGCGGCGCCAGGCCGCTCTCCTGTAACGCGCGGGTGACCGTGTCGACGAGGTTTTCCCGGTGAAATTGACGGACGGAGAGGTTGACCGCGATCCGCGTCGGCGGGAAGCCGGCCCGCTGCCAGGCGACATTCTGGGCGCACGCGCTCCGCAGCACCCACTCCCCGATCGGTAGGATCAGCCCGGTCTCTTCCGCCAACGGGATAAACTCCGCCGGAGAAATCATCCCGATCTCCGGCCGCTGCCATCGGATCAAGGCTTCGAACCCGATGATCTCCCCGCCGTTCAGATCGACCTGAGGTTGGAAGTAGAGGAGAAACTCCTCCCGCTTCAGCGCCTCCCGGAGGCTGCTCTCCATGGAAAGGCGCTCGAACGCGCGGGAGTTCATCGCCGGCGAGAAATAGCGCAATGTGTTTCTCCCCTGCTCTTTCGCGCGATAGAGGGCGATGTCGGCATGCTGTAAAAGGGTTCGTCCGTCGACCCCGGCATGAGGATAAACGGCAGCCCCGATGCTGGCGGTGACATAAAGGTCGCGCCCCTCCAAATGAAACGGTTCTCGAAGGGAAGAGGCGATCCGATCGGCGATCTGAAGGGCGATCTCATCGTTGTTTAAGTTCGGAAGAAGAACGGCGAATTCATCCCCGCCCATCCGGGCGATGGTATCCCCCTCCCGGACCGATCGGATGAAGCGGGCGGCCGCCCCCCGCAGCAACTCGTCCCCGGCAGGGTGCCCCAGGGTGTCGTTGATCACTTTGAATCGGTCCAGATCGATCAAAAGGACGGCCAGAATCTCTCCGCTCCGATGGGCCTGTGCCACGGCGACCGAGAGACGATCTTCCAGCAGAAGCCGATTCGGAAGGCCGGTGAGGGCATCGTGGTAGGCCTGGTGCTCGATCCGCTCCTCCGCTTTTTTCCGGTCGATCGCCATGGCGAGGACGTTGGCGATCGATTGAAGAAAGTGGACATCCTCTTTGTTGAAGGCGCGCCGCCGCCGGGTGTGCGCCCCGAGAACCCCGTGCGGAAAATCTTGACCCGGGATCAGAACACTCATCCCGCTGACCACGCCATGATCGCGCAGCAGCGCCGGCCCGCTAAAACGGGTCTCGGCCGCCAGATCTTCCACCACCACCGGTTCGTTGCAGGCGACGGTGTAGGCGGCCTGTGAGTTCTCCAGAATACCGACCGTCGCCTCTCCGACCAGCCCCTCTTTCCAACCGACCCCCGCCGCCAACAGCAGCGCGCTCCCGTCCGGGAGCGGCTCCAACACTTTGCAATACTCCACTCCCAGCGTCTCCGCGACCGTGATCACCGCCTCATTCCTCAACGCGGGAAGCGCCATGCCCGAGAGCGCCCGCTGCCCCAGCTCCGCGAGGACCGCCTCCCGGCGGGCGCGGGACCGGAGCGCCTCCTCCGCCGCTTTGCGCTCGGTGATATCCGCAAAGGTCGCATAGACTTGATAAGGTTTCTTTTCTCCAGGTTGGAATTGCGGAACGGCATTGATGCTGATCCAACGATAATTCTCCGTTTCGGGATGCCGGACCCCCATCACCACCTCTTTGAACATCTTTCCGGTTTTCAGCGCGGCCATCGCCGGGTGGGTCTCTCCCGGAAAGTCCGACCCGTCTTCATGGATCGTCCGCCAGCGGGGATCGAACGATGTTCTCCCTTGCAGTTGATCCAACGTCAGGCCGAGGATCCGCTCCGCCGCCGGATTCGCCGATGTGATTTTCCCTTCCGCGTCATGATAAACGACCCCCTGCGCCATCGTTTCGAACAGGTTTCGGTATTTCTCCTCGGATTGGCGCAACGCTTCTTCCGCCCGCTTCCGCTCGGTGGCATCCTCGATGGCAAGGAGGATCGTGCCGGTTTCGGCGGTGTTGTCCTCCGTACGGACCTGCCGGGCATTCAGCAGCATGGTCCTCCGTCCGATCGTCGGAAAGTGGTGTTCAACCTCGAAATTCTCGAACTGGCTGTTCCTCGGGAGAACCTCCTCCATTTGGGTGCGCAATGCCGGAAGGTCCCACTGGCCGTTTCCGAGATCATACAAAGAGTGATGTTCCGTCTCGTCCGGAGAGACCCGGAAGGTTTCGTAGAAAGAGCGGTTCGCCCGCTTGATCCGCATCTTCGCATCAAGGATCAGGAGCGGCTCGCGAATGGTGTCGATGATCCCGTCGGCATAGGTCAGCGCCGCTTGCAGCGCTCGCTCGACACGTTCCCGTTCCGGAGGCATCCGGCGCTCCTAGGATAAGAAAGGTGAATCTTAAGCGGAAGATCGGATCCCGTGATCCCATCATCCCGGTCAATGCCGTTTGGAGGAGAGATTCTTCTTGAACGCGTACGCGCGTCGCAGTCCTCGCAGCTTGCTGCGGGGAGCTTCCATCTAATTTTGGATCTACATGTCCTTCAACGAGAGGAGATGAATATTCCTTGGCGGTGATGCATCGGCATTCTTCCAATAGGCCTTCGAACGCCCGCATTATTTGAAACAAAGACGAAAACCAGGCAGTAAAGGTAGGTCCGGCGTGTGCAGAACTACGGTATCATTTTTAATGACCCTGTCAAGGTAAAGATCAATTAGTGATTCTTTGGTCCGGTAATTATAGGACGGAATGAAAGGGAGAATTGATACGGAGATACCGAAGATGGTTTTTAAACGGCGTGAAGCGGTCCGCCGCGACGGCGGGAACCCCCTGTAGAGACGTTCCGCCGGGACGTCTCTACAGGGGACCGGTTTCGGCGCGGCGAGGGGCGTCGATCGAGACACCCCGCCCCATTTTCCCCATCGACATAGACAGATCCCTCCACGCTTCGGGCGAACCGCTCCCCGGATTTGTTTCCAAAAAGGTGAATGGGTTCCGGATGAGGGAATTACGAAGCCTTTTGCTCGCCGCTTCGCTTCCGGGTCGATTTCGCGCGCGAGGCCGGCTTGGCCGCGGGCGCGGGCGAAACCGCATTTGAGCCGTGTTCGGAGAGAACGCTCTGTTCGGCTTCCAGCCAATCGGCCAGGTCGTTTCCGTGATATTGTCCTCTACTCTGATAAAGCGCGTAGGCCCGTTCGGCAATCCGCTCTTGCAGCAGCCGATCGTCCGGCCTCCCGTTGACCTCTTCCTGGGGGAAGTTCTCATTTTTTTTGGGGGTTGTTTTTTTCATGGGCTCCTCCTTCCTTATTGATGAAGTCATTCTGCCTGAGTGCGGAACGTAACGCAACCCCGCAAACGGCGTGTTCTAGGTCTCGTTCACCTGGTTTTTTCCGATGGTTAATTATCGACAAGAATATAACAAAAACGGCCTCAGGGTAAAGAGGGATTCGTGGTAAGGGGGAGGCCCCCTCTTTTTTTTCGTTAAAAATCATCTGAGACGATTCCTTTTTTAGGGAAGTGGATTAGATCTTCTTTAAAACAGCGGACGACGTATTGAATTGAACGGCATTCGGAGGAGATGTTTCCGGAGATCCGGACTCCTTCTGTCGTTCGGTAGCCGTTTGACAGTCGGATAGAGGGGTATTATACTCCCCTTCATCGTCACCTTGAGCGGCTGGATGGTATATCCCGGATGAGTACACTCGACAAGGAATCGGTCTTTATTCTGCTGGTGGAGGACAATCCGTTGGATGTCGACCTGATCCGGCACTCCCTCGAAAAGGGGGGAATCTCGAATCTCCTCCACATCGCGCGAGACGGTCGGGAGGCGATCGATTTCCTCCATCAACGGGTTTCCCTGCCGGGTGTGTTGATTCTGGACATCAATCTCCCAACGCTCAGCGGCATCGACGTGTTGCGCGAGGCCAAAAAAATCGATTCCGAAATCGTCGCGATCATGCTAACCGGTCAGGCCTCCTTGGATACGGCGGTCCAGTCGCTCCGGAGAGAGGGGGCATTCGATTATCTTGAGAAATCGAAGGACGATTTGCCGCAGCTGGTCGAGGCGGTTCGACTCGCCATCGAAAAACGAGCCCTCCAGCTTCAAAATCGGTGGATCGTCCAGATCGAAGGCCGGATGGAGATTGTCGAAATGAAAAAGGTGCAGGAAACGTTTCATCTCTCGGAGCGGGAGATCGACGTCGTCAAATGCCTCTGCCGGGGAGACGCCAACAAGGAGATCGCCGATCATCTCTTCATCAGCGCGTTTACCGTGAAAGATCATCTCAAGAAGATCTACCAAAAGATGGGTGTGCACAATCGGGCCGCCCTCGTCTCCAAAATCTTATCCAACGCGATGCTCGACACAGCGCCCCGCCTGCCGGAAGAATTGAAGAAATGGAATGAATGAAGGCCGCGCCGCGAACGGGGGTCACGGTGAAAAAAGGGCGGACACCCCCTCCGCAAGAAGGTCCCCCACGTCGATCCGGTTCGATTCATGAGGAATGGTGTTGCAAGTCATCACTTGAGCGGCGCCCGACGCGAGGAGATCGGCATAGGCCCGGTCGGCGAAAACGGCGTGGACGCCGATGCAGACCGGCGGGGCGAGGCCGGCGCGCCGCACCTGGCCGACCGCTTCGATCATCGTGCCGGCGGAGGAGATGATGTCATCGACCAAAACCGGCGTCCGGTCGCGCCATTGATCGGCCATCGGAAGGGAAATTTCCACCTCCCGATCGCCGTGGCGAATTTTTTCCAGAATCAAATGGGGGGCGCCGGCCTCTGCCGCCACGGCGGCGACCCACTGCTCGCTCTCGCGGTCGGGACCGATCAGGAGGGGATGGGGGAGATGGGTACGAACCCAATGGGCGATCGCGGGGGCGGCGCGCACCACGCGGCTGGGGATGGAGTAGACCTCTTCCAGCGACGGGTGGCGGTGGAGGTGCGGATCGACCGTCACCAACCCATCCAAGACATCGGACAGAAGTTGACCGAAATAGACCGAAGAGAGTCCCTCCCCCGAGTGGAACCGATGATCTTGCCGCATGTAGGCGAGATAGGGGGAGATCAATCCTACTTTTTCGGCGCCGAGATCTCTCGCCGTTTTCGCCATAAAAAGGAGCGGCATGATTTTGTCGTCGGGCCTGTCGAGGGTGCAGCAAAGAAGAACGGTGCGCCCTTCCACCGGGCTTTCGATCCGGACATACGACTCGCAATCGGGAAACCGGCGGACGATCAGCTTGCCGATCTCCGCATCGATTCGGCCGGAGAGCCCATCGGCCAGCCCGGCATTGCCCGGAAAGGGTAAGAGAAGGGGTCTTTTCATGATGACTCCTGGAACGGGGTGATCACGGCCTGACTTTTAGTATACCCCAAAGTGTACCGAACCTCTTCGTGTTCGACAATGATCTTCATCCGGGGCGGAGAAGGTCTTCAATCAGCCGCAGCTCGTCCCGCAGGAGCCGCGGGAGGAGGAAATGTTTCCGGACATGTTCCCGGCCGGCCCGTCCGAAATCACCCCGTTCCCCAGGCCGTTTTAAAAGGTGGAGGACCCGGTCGGCGCACTCTTCGACGGTGTCGATCAGGTATCGGTCGTACCCTTCCGGGAACTGCATCGGGATGCCGCCGGCGCATCCGGCGATCACCGGCTTCTCCTTCCAGAGCGCCTCGGAGACGACCAAGCCGAATCCTTCCCGGATCGACTTTTGAATGATCAGGTCGCAGCCGCGCTGGAAGACGTTCACCTCCATGCTCCCGACCCCTCCGAGATTGGTGAAGACGAAGAGATCGGGATCGGCTGCCGCTTCTTCTTCGATCTGCTCCAGAAGACGCCATCCCTCCGGATCATCTCCCGCCATCCCGCCGATCAGGGCCAACTGGATTCCCGGAACCGCCTCTTTCACCAGCCGATAGGCCTGGATCACCCCCAGCGGGTCTTTCCAGGGATCGAACCGGGAGACCTGGAGCAACAGCGGCCGGCTGAGATCGATTCCGGAGTCGGCCATCGCCCGCTTGCAGAGGTCGATCGGCAGATCCATGTTCTTGGTGGCGAGGGGATCGATGGCGGGGGGGATAAAGGCGACCCGTTTGATCTGAAGGCCGGGGAGGAGAAACTCGGCCATCGTGAAGACCAGGGCGTCGTATTCCTCGATGAATGGTTTTAAGAATCGGCTCATGGTCGGATCGGGGGCGGAGCTGTCGATGTGGCAGCGCCAGATCCATTTTGCTCGGCTCGCGCCGATAAAGTGACGGATCGCCGCCGGTTGGGGGTCGTGGACGATGTAGGCATCGTAGCCGCGCCCGATCACCTTGGCGCTCTCCTCGTTGGCCTGAAGATAAACCGACCGGTCCGCCTCGGTCAAATCACAGCGCGTTCCCTGGAGGGCATTGTGGAAACTTTTGGTGGTCTCAAAAAATACCGGTGTCCCGTGAATGATTCGCCAGTCGGCCGAAAGGTCGAGGGCCTGCAGGAGCGGGAGATACCGGGAGAGGAGCTCGGCGACCCCGCCGCCGAAAGCGGTGGAGTTGAGATGGCAAATCCGGACCCCGTTCAACCGGCGCGCCAGCGCCAGCAGCTCGTCGATCAGCTCGTCTCCGACGAGGGGCCGGTAGTGGTTAATGTCGATCGAGGTGGAGCCGGCATGGCGCCCCACGGAAATTTTCGGCGGCATCGTTCTCCTCAAAGAGTCAACTCGGCGGAGACCAGCGGGTCTCCGACTTGATGATGAAGGCGGAAGCCGAGCTTCTTGCAGACCCGCTGCATGGCGGTGTTGTCGGGAAGGATGTCGGCGCGGATTTTTTTGAGGTGCTCGTCGCGGCCGATCCGAATGAGGCGGCGGAGAAGCTCGGTGCCCAGCCCCTGCCGCTGATAAGGATCGGCGATCAAGATGGAAAATTCGGCCTCCTCGGTTCCTTCGATCTTGGTCAGCCGGGCGGCGCCGAGCAGGTTCCGGGTTTCCGTGTCGGGATCTTTCCGCTCCGCGACCAGCGCCATCTCGCGATCATAATCGATGAAGCAGATCCGGGTCAGCCGCTCGTGGGCGACCCGCTGGCTGAGCTTCAACGGTTGAAAGAAACGGAGATAGACGCTCTGGTCCGAGAGGGCCTGGTGGAAACGGACCATCAGCGGCTCGTCTTCCGGCCGGATCGGACGGATCGTCACCGGGGCGCCATCCTTCAACGTCGATCGGCTGACGTACTGTGTCGGATAAGGGCGGATGGCGAGCTGGGGGAGCGCCTCCTCGCGGACCTCCTTCCCATGAACGACGACGCGGGCATCGAGCGCGATCTGCCGATCCTCGGAGACGAGAAGGGGATTGATGTCGATCTCCTTGATCCACCGCTGCTCGACGACCAGCCGGCTGAATCGGACGAGGAGCTGCTCCAGCGCGGCGAGATCGACCGGCCCCTTCCCCCGCACCCCCTTCAGCGCGGTAAATATTTTCGTCTGCTCCATCATCCGGCGTGCCAGCGTGGTGGTCAGCGGCGGAAGGCCCAACGCCCGGTCCTGGAAAACTTCGACCAGTGTTCCCCCCGCGCCGAAGAGGAGAACCGGGCCGAACTCCGGGTCTGGGCTGCTCCCCAAGATCAGCTCGTAACCATCGCGGGCGATCATCGGCTGGACGGTGACCCCGAGAAAATCGGCTCCCTTCACCTTCTTCTCGATCGCCCGATAGGCGCGCCGGACGGCGGCGGCGTTGGCCAGGTTCAACTGAACGCCGCCGACGTCGCTTTTGTGTGTGATCGTTTCGGAGTGAAGCTTAAGGACTACCGGGTAGCCGGTCTCGGCGGCGATCTCGGCCGCCTCCGCCTCGTTTTTTGCGAGCCGCGTTTCGACGGTCGGAAGGGCATAGGCGGCGAGGAGCTGTTTCGATTCCATCTCGGTCAGAAGGGTCCGGCCCGACTTGCGGGCTTTTTGAATCAACCGCTCGGCCGCGGCGCGATCGATCCCCTCCTCGGCGGCCAGCACCGGCGTTTCGTAGAGGCTGCGGAGATTATAGCTGTAGCGCCACATGTAGTTGAAGGCGCGGACGGCGGTGTCGGGGTAGGAGAAGGTCGGGACGCCGGCGCGGTTTAAGATCGTCACCCCGGCGGCGACGTCGGCCCCCCCCATCCAGCTTGCCAGCAGCGGTTTGCCGTCGAGCCGGGCGAGCCCCTTGAGCCGCTCGGCCGTCTGCGTCGGATCGGTCATCGCTTGGGGGGCGAGGACGGCGAGGAGGCCGTCGCTGTTCGGGTCCTTCGCGGCGATCTCGACCGCCTGCGCGTAGCGCTCGGCGCTGGCGTCGCCCAAGATGTCGATCGGATTGCCGTGGCTCCAGTGGGGGGGGAGAATTTGATCGAGCGCCTGAATCGTCTCCGGCGCCAGTTCGGCCAGCGCTCCCCCGGTGAGAATCAACGCGTCGGTGGCCAGCACCGCCGGGCCGCCGGCGTTTGTCACGATCGTCAGCCGCGGTCCTTTGGGACGGGGCTGCTTGGCGAGCACTTCCGCCATATAAAAGAGGTCGGCGATGCTGTTCACCCGCAGGACGCCGGAACGGCGGAAGGCGGCGTGGAGCACTTCGTCGCTTCCGGTGAGGGCCCCGGTGTGGGAAGCGGCCGCCTTGGCCGCCGCCTTCGTCCGTCCCGCCTTGATCACGATGATCGGTTTGGTCAGCGCGACTTCCCGGGCCGCCGAAATAAAGGAGCGGGCGTCGCCGATCGACTCCATGTAGAGGACGATGCTCTGCGTCCGGGGATCTTCGCCGAGATAGCCGATCAGATCTCCCCAGTTCACGTCGAGCATCGATCCGATCGAGACAAAGGCGGAGAAGCCGACCATTTCCTGAAGGCTCCAGTCGAGGATCGCCGTGCAAAGCGCCCCGCTCTGGCTGATGAAGCCGACACTGCCTGCCCGCGCCATGGTTCCTGCGAACGTCGCGTTCAGGCCGGTGAGGGGGCTCATCACCCCGAGGCAGTTCGGGCCGATGATCCGCATTTTTCCGCGGCGCGCCTCGGCGAGGATCTGCCGCTCCAATTCGACCCCGGCGGCTCCGGCCTCTTTGAAGCCGGCCGAGATGATGATCGCCCCCCGCGCGCCGGCTTGGACGCATTCGCGGATGATCCCCGGCACCGTCTGCGCCGGGGTGGCGATCACGGCAAGATCGACCGCCTCGGGCACTTCGGCGATGCTCGGATAGGCCTTGATCCCCAAGACGCTCGAACGTTTCGGATTGATCGGAAAGACGACCCCGCCGAACGGGTTGCCGATGAGATTTCGAAGGATCGTCCTCCCGACGCTCCCTTCGCTTTCGGTCGCGCCGATGAGCGCGACCGTCCGCGGCGAGAAGAAAACGTCGAGGGGGTGATGGCGCCGCCGAAAAATGTCGTGGGCCGGTTCCCGCTCCGGGATCGGTTTGATCTTGGACATCGGTTTTCGCCTTTGTGTCGTTTCGCTCTTATATCATATTACTTGATCCAAAAGCTTGCAAGCCGCCCGATCCCGTATCCTGCCGCGGCTGCAAGACCCGCGATGCCGACCATCTCAAGCGCGCTGCGCCATCCCCTTTGGCCGACGAGGCGTCCCTTCAACCCGCCGAAGAGAAAAAGGGCGATAAGCGTGCCGGAAACGGAGAGCGGCATCGCCGCGTCGATCGAGAGGATCAGATAGGGGAGGACCGGAACGAGGCCGCCGAAGACGTAAGCGATCCCCATCACGAGCGCATTGCCGGCCGGCCCCTCCAGGCTCGCCGGAGAGATGCCGAGCTCCTTGTGCGCCATGTCTTCCAGGAGAAGGGCTTTATCGCTCAGCAGCCGATTCGCAATGATCGCGATCTCCTCGTCGGGATAACCCCGCTCCCGGTACATCGCCCAGATCTCCCGCCGCTCTCCTTCCGGGTCCCTTGCAATCTGCTCCTCCTCTTCCCGGAGAAGGCGCTGAAGGTATTGCTTGTGCGATTTTGAAGAGAGATAGGAGCCGGCGGCCATCGACAGCGATTCGACGACGATGATCACCACTCCGGAAATGACAACCGCCGCCCGGCTCTCCGTCCCTTCCGCGATTCCGGTGAGGGCGCCGAGGGTCGAGATGAGACCGTCCTGGACCCCGAAAACCGCCTCCCGCAACCGCCTCCGAATCAGCCCGCGGAAACCGGGCTCTTTTTCAGCCGGCCGTTTCTTCTTGTTTCGGTCCTTCGTCATCTGCGTCACCGCAGGGGGCGCCGCATGCGGCGCCCCCTGCACGACGGGTGGGTTTCATCACGCCGCCAACACGACCTTCAACGTTTTCTCCTTGGCGGCGTTCATGAACGTATCATACGCTTTCATGATGTCGTTCAGATCGAAGCGGTGGGTAATGAACTGCTTCGGCTGCAGCTTCCCGGACCGGACCATCTTGAGGAGCATCGGCGTCGTCTCGGTATCGACCAGCCGCGTCCTCAACGTGATGTTGTGTGACCAGAGGGTCTCCAGATGGAGGGGGGCCGGTTTTCCATGAACGCCGATGTTGGCGATGTGGCCGCCTGCAGCGACGATCTTCTGGCAAAGCTCGAAGGTCGCCGGAATGCCGACCGCTTCGATCGCGACATCGACCCCCTTGCCGTTCGTTAATCCCATCACGTTCTCGACGGCCCGGCCGTCGCTGCTGTTGATCGTCTTCGTCGCGCCGAACTTTTTGGAGACGTCGAGGCGATTGTCGTCAAGATCGATCATGATGACCTCGGCAGGGGAGTAGAGTTGTGCCGTGGTCAACGCCGCCAGACCGATGGGACCCGCCCCGACGATGGCGACGACATCTCCCGGCTTGACCTCGCCGTTCCGCACCCCGCACTCGAAGCCGGTCGGAAGGATATCGCTCAACATCGTCAGCGCCTCCTCATCCATCCCTTCCGGGATTTTGTAGAGGCTGGTGTCGGCGAAGGGGATCCGGACATACTCCGCCTGGGTTCCGTCGATCGTATTTCCCAAAATCCAGCCGCCGCCGTTTTCACAGTGCGAATACATCCCCTTTTTACAATTGGCGCAGCGGCCGCAGGAGGTGATGCAGGAGATTAGAACCCGGTCGCCGGGTCGGAAGCTCCCGACGGCGTCGCCGGCCTGGTCGATCACGCCGACCCCCTCATGTCCGAGGGTCCGCCCGTCGGTGACGGTCGGGACGTCCCCCTTGAGGATGTGCAGATCGGTCCCGCAGATCGTTGTCTTGGTGATTTTCACGATCGCATCGGTCGGCGCCTGGATCGCGGGCTTCGGTTTTTCTTCCAAGGCCCGTTTGCCGGGGCCGTGATACACAAGTGCTTTCATGATAGACCTCCTTTACAGGTTTGCTTCACAGTGTCCTCATTTTTTTGCAGCCTGCTCCACTCTTTTTTCTCGGACGATGAAAACCGGGCAAGGCGCTTCGCGCGCCACCCGCTCGGCGACGCTCCCCATCACAACGTGCGAGAGGCCTTTGCGGCCATGCGTCCCCATGACGATCAGGTCGGCGCCGACCTCCTTTGCCGTTCGGATGATCTCGATGGACGGGCTCCCTTCTTTAAAAATCGTCTCAACCGGAAGACCCTCCTTCCGAATTTCATCGCTGAGGGCATCCAGGTTTTTTATCTCCTCCTGTTTGAAATCCTGGAGCCATTGATAGACCTCGGGGTAGGAGCCGAGCGACGTCTCCGCCGGGTAGACGAAAGGAGATTCGAAGATGTGGAGGAGGGTCATCCGTCCGTTCATCTTGAGGGCGAGCTGAATGGCATGATCGAGCGCCTCCTTCGAGCAGGTCGAGAAATCGGTCGCCACCAGAAGATGTTCCAGTTTGATCATACGGTTTCTCCTTTTGAATGAGCGCGCAACCATTTCTCTCCCTCCACGGCAAAATAAACCGTCGAGGCGACCCCGATGCAGGCGAGCAGCTCGCCCGCCGTCAGCGCCGTCGTCTTGAAGAGCGCCTGAAGCGGCGGCAGATAGGTGATGGCCAGTTGAAGAGAGAGGGTCAGAACGGCGGCCCCCAACAGGTGTGGATTGGAGAAGAGGCCGATCCGCCAGAGAGGATCGCGCTCCGAGCGGATCGCCAGGACATGAAACATCTGAAAGAGCATCAATGTCAGGAAGGCGATCGTTCGGGCATGCGCCAGATCGCGCGTTTGAACCGCCCAGGCGAAGAGGGCGACCGTTCCGAGCCCCATCAGCAATCCGACCCAGACAATATGGAGGCCGAGGCCGCCGGCGAAGAGGCTCTCTTCGGGAGACCGCGGCGCTCTTCGCATGACGTCCCGTTCGGGGGGCTCCAGGCCGAGGGCGAGGGCGGGGAGGCCGTCGGTGACGAGGTTCGTCCAGAGGATCTGGATCGGAAGGAGCGGGAGGGGGAGGGCGAAGAGGATCGCAAAGAGCATGATCAAAATTTCGCCGCTGTTGGTGGAGAGAATATACCGGGTGAACTTCCGGATATTGTCGTAGATGATCCGTCCTTCCTCCACCGCCGAGACGATCGTCGCGAAGTTGTCGTCCAGCAGGATCATGTCGGAGGCTTCGCGGGCCACGTCGGTCCCGCTTCGCCCCATGGCGATGCCGATATCGGCGGCCCGCAGCGCGGGAGCGTCATTGACCCCGTCGCCCGTCATCGCGACGATCTCCCCCCGGCGCTTGAGCGCCTCGACAATCTTCACCTTGTGTTCGGGGGCGACCCGGGCGTAGATCGAGATCTTCTCGACCATCGGCTCCAGCGCTTCGGGGCTGAGCCGGGCCAATTCCTCCCCGGTCAGGACCTGCTCACCGGCCTCCTTGATACCCAACTGGGCCGCAATCGCCTCGGCGGTAATCCGATGGTCCCCCGTGATCATGACCGGACGAATCCCCGCGGCCCGGCAGCGGTGGACCGCTTCCGCCGCTTCGGGCCGCAAGGGATCGATCATTCCGAAGAGACCGAGAAAGGTCAACGCTTCTTCGACCCCACGGAGATCGGAAGGGTCGATGTCGATCCGGTTTTTCACTTCCCGCATGCCGCATGCCAGCAGGCGCAGTCCGGCCCCGGCGAGCTCTTGGTGTATCCGGGCGATCTCTTCCCGGTGATGATCGGTCAAGGGGACCGGCTTTTCGTCTTGAATGATAAAAGCCGATCGCCGGAGAACCTCTTCAAGCCCCCCCTTGGTGAAGACCCAGCGCTTCTCTTCCAGACCTTCATGGAGCGTTGTCATCATTTTGCGGGACGAGTCGAAGGGAATCTCCGCGATGCGGGGATATCGGCGTTCGAGCGTCTCTTTCCAAAGTCCGGCTTTGGCGGCGACTGCGAGGAGGGCTCCCTCCGTCGGATCGCCGAGCACCGTCCACTCGCGCCCCCGAAGCTCGAGACGGGCATTCGAGCAGAGAACCGCGGCGCGGAGGAGATGGAGAAGCGGTTGATCGGTCAGCGGATCGAACATTTTTCCCTTTTTGTAAAGGTGCCCTTCCGGCCGGTACCCGCTTCCGGAGACCTGCACCCGGCGGCCGTCGACATAGATGGCTTCGACTGACATCACATTCTGCGTCAGCGTTCCGGTCTTGTCGGTGCAGATCGTCGTGACGCTTCCGAGTGTTTCGACGGCGGGAAGTTTGCGGATGAGGGCGTTGCGCCGGACCATCCGTTGGGCGCCGAGGGCGAGGACGATGGTGACCATCGCCGGAAGCCCCTCCGGGATGGCGGCGACCGCCAGGCTGATCGCGGTGAGGAGCATCGTCTCGATTGTTTCTCCCCGGAGCAGTCCGGCGACGAAGATCACCGCCGTTACGATTAATGCCGCAGCGGCGAGCCTTTTCCCCATCGAGGCGAGCCGGCGCTGCAGCGGGGTCTTCCGGTCTTCCACCGTCTGGAGAAGGGAGGCGATCTTCCCGAGCTCCGTCCGCATGCCGGTCTCGGTGATCACAGCCGAGCCGTGCCCCGTCATGACGGCGGTTCCCATGAAGATCCGGTTGATCTGATCTCCCAACGGAACCTCCCTCTGGTTTAAAGGTTTGAGCTCCTTGCCGACCGGGACCGATTCGCCGGTAAGTTGAGACTCATCGACTTTGAGCTGAACCGTCTCGATCAGCCGCCCGTCGGCGGGGACTTTCTGTCCCGCCTCCACGTCGACGATGTCTCCGGGAACCAAGTCCCGGGAGGGAATTTGGAGGTAGGCCCCCTCCCGTCGGACGACAACCTGCGGCTGCTCCAGTTCTTTTAAGGCGGAGAGGGCCCGCTCGGCCCGGTATTCCTGGCTGAAGCCGAGCGCGGCATTGAGGAGTACGATCACCAGAATCATCGCGGTGTCGGTGAGATCCCCCATCGACCAGGCGATACCGGCTGCGATGAGAAGGATCAGAATCATCAGGTCGGTAAATTGGCGAAGGAGGATCGACCAGGGGCTTTTCCCCTCGGTCTCTTTGAGGCTGTTCTGACCGTAATCCGACAGTCGCCGCGCGGCCTCGGCTTGAGAAAGCCCCTCGGGCGCGCTCTCCAGCACGGTCAGCGTCTGCGCTGCGGTCAATTGATGCCAGGGTTTTTCGTTCACGCCGGTCTCCTCGACTCAGCCAGGGGAATGGAGAGAACGGCGCAGGGGGCCAAGCGGACGACCTTCGGGACAAGGATCTGTTTAAAAGCCATTTGGATACCCCGTTGCGATAGAGATCATCGATCTACATGTTGCAATTCTCCCGCAACAGGGTCGGGGGGACAATCCCCCAAAGGGGGTATTTGAGGGGACGTGAGGCGTGAAGCGTCAAGCGTGAGGGGTAAAGACAGCCGTCTTTTGACTTACCGCTTACGCCTCACCGATTTTGAGCCCCCTTTTGCAGCGGTCATCGTTAGGACCGGGCAGGGGGCGAGGTGGACGACCCGGTCCGCGACGCTTCCGAGGAGGAAGTGTCCGACCCCGGTTCGTCCGCGGGTTCCCATGACGATGAGATCGATCTTCTTTTTGCCGGCCCAGGCAAGGATTTCCTCATAGGGGACTCCGCGGGTGAGATGGGCTTCGACCGTGGCGCCGCTCTGCTCCAGCTTCGCGCGGGCGTTCTCGAGCAGAGAGGAGGCGATGGTCTTGAGCGCTTCGCCGTGGTTGATAACCGTCATCGTGTCGGTCACGCTGTAGGGGAACGGCTCGACCACGTGGAGGAGAACGATCTCGGCTTGAAAGCCGTCCGCCAGCATCGCAGCGTAATCGGCGGCCCGCTCGGAGTGGGGCGAGAAATCGGTGGGGACCAAAATTTTCCGGATCGCTTGTCGTGTGGACGGTTTTTTCATATCGGTCCTTTATTTAAGAGCGTACACTTTGGTATCGTTCAATGAGATAGAGACAGTACCGCAGCGCATCGAGCTCGCTGAAGATCCCGACGACATGCTGCTTTGAATCGACGACCGGAACGGCGCCGATCTTGTGTTCTACCATGAGCCGGACCCCCTCGGCAAGAGGGGTTGTCTTCTCGACGGTATAAAGATGGGTCGCCATGATCTCCGTGACCGGAAGCCGAAGCTGGCGCCGCTCTTCCTCGCGGTGCTTCGCGGCAATGCTCGCCTTCCCGAGGAGCTGGCGAATATCCCGGTCGGAGACCATCCCGACCACCTTCCCGTGAGAGACGACCGGGAGATGGCGGATGTCATGCTCGAACATCAGGACCAGCCCCTCTCCGATCGTCTGGTCGGAGCGGATCGTGACCGGATCGGGGGTCATTCGGTCCTCCATGGTCATCTTCTCTTCTTGTTGCATGGAATACCTCCTTTTGCTTTGTAGGGGCGTATTGCAATACGCCCCTACAAAGCGTCTTTATCTCGTTCAAGAAGCGCTTCCAGGTATCCGTTCAAAAGGTCGCGCCGTGCGACCATCCCGACCAACCGATTGTCCTGATCGACCACCGGCAGACGGATCAGATGATTCTGTTGGATGAAGCGGCCGATTTCCAAGGCCGGGCAGTCGATCGAAACGGCGTGGGGATGTTTCATGATCTCCTCGGCCGAAAGGTGGGTGACATCGACGCCGGTCATGAGGGCGTCGAGAAGATCGTACTCGCTCACGATACCGAGGAGCCTCATCTCCTCATCCACAACCGGAACGCTTCCGAAGTTTCCGTTGACCATGCACGAGAGGATCGCGTCACACTTCGTCTCTTTTTTAAAGAAGACCACGGCCCGTTCCATCAAATCGAGGGCTGTCGTCTGCAGGAGCGGCTTGGCTCCCATCTTCAAATCGTTCTTTCTCATGGCAGTCCCCCTCAAAGTTTGTTCCCTCATCTTTACATAACATAAAGAGCAAATGGGATGCCAGCAGGACCCCGAAGGTAAAATAACTTTCGCCTTTAAATACAACTGGTTAAAAGATGACAATGAGTTATGGAGAGGACTGCGTCCCCCCCGTTTGTCTACCTGAATGGACAGCGCATTGGATCGAAAGATCTCTAGGACAACGATCTTGTATACTATTCAGTATGGACGATAAGAAGGATCAAATAAAGACGAGGCCTCCTCGGATCCTGGTCCTGGATGACGATAAAAGCTTCCGGGAGCTTTTGGTCGACCTTTTCAGAGGCAACGGGTATGAGGTTGTCACGGTTGCCACCGGGGAGGATGCCCTTTGCAAGGTTCAAGAAGAGCAATTCGATCTCGCCACGATCGATTTCGACCTTCCCGGCTGGGTCAACGGGATCGATTTTCTAAAAGAGCTCAAAGAGATGGCTTCTCACACCGAGGTGATCCTCCTGACCGGCAATGCTTCCGAGGAGGTGGCCAAAGAAGCGATTATTCGAGGCGCCTACCATTATTACGTCAAACCGCTTCATCAAATTGATCAGTTCCTCCAACTGATCGCACAAGCGCTGGAATCGAGCCGTCAAAAGAAGAAAAACAAAGAAAATCCGAACGCTTCCAGCCGGGCCTAAAGCAAACCGCTCAGACGATCAATAATCAACTAATAAAATTTGGTTTTAGTTTGGAAAGCGAAGCTTCACCGTGACGCGGCTGCTTTTGACCTGGGAAAGAAAGTTGCTGTTGATGTAGGAGTCTGAAACAACCTCGACGGTTTGACCCGGCGCGATCGTTTTATTGGCGACGTTGCTTGCCAGAGGGACATTGTCGGCGCTCAAGAGATCGTAGTAAACGAAGACCCTCCTTTTGGCGTCGGAATGATTGCGGAGGGTGGCGCTCCAGATGAATTTCGTCTTTCCGATCTTTTCCCAAACCGCGTCCGGACGCCACCGATGCTCCAGGACTTCCACGTCCGACCGATCGGGCGGGGCCGCTATGGCGGGGGCGACGACGGCGATGAGCACCGCTGCAATGAGGAGGCGAGAAAAGAGCCGCCGCATTCGCATCGATTCATTCTTAAATATCGATACCACGACGATTGGGATTCTCATTGTGTTTGTTCGCGCTCTGGGTTTCCCATCCCAAAGGGCAACTTCTTTTCTTTTTGACGGGCCAACTCTCTGTAAAGATCGTGAAATTTCTCAGTCGTGAGGGAAGGGTCGGTCAATCGGGCCAGCTCCTCCGGGCTGATCGGAATCCAGGTCAGCTCGGAGGTGTCGGTCGTCCCGATCTTGACCCAGTGGTGGGGCATAATATCTTGCATAATCAGCCGGTCGACCCCGCCGTTGTGACGGATCGCCTCCCGGATGGCGAGGCGAGCTTCTTCGGCGGAGACGCATCGGCCGATCCCGATGTTCATGGGGGGATCCAAAAAGGGGAAAAACTTGATCCGAACTTTCAACGATTCGTCCACCGTTGTGAAAGATTGCTTCACCTCTTTGGTGCGGTTCTTCCATTTTCCGGCGAGAAGAATTTCAATGGTCGTCGGCTTATCGCGGTTCTCTTGCGCGGCGCAATCGTACGTCCGTTCGACAGCGAAAGAAGCGATCGGCGTGAAACAAACCATCGCGGCGATCGAGATTCCGTAAAATATCAGAGCGCGGTGATCCATTCTATTCAACGCTTTTCCCCTTTCCCGTTTTTTCCGAAGGTGCTCTTTCATTTTTTTGCGCCCGCGCCGGTTTCTCGGAGTTCAAGCGGTCCAGATATTTGCGGGCCTGCACGTTTTTCGGATCGAGCTCAACGGTCCGTTGAAACGCCTGAATCGCCATGGTGATCAATTGCCGGCGCTCGTTTGGGTCGGAGAGACTTGCCGCCAGCAAGAGCTGGGATTCGCCGAGGGCGAGGAAAATGTCGGGTGAGCCTTGCTTGACCTGCGAGAGGGTGGCGTACTCCCGGGTTGCATCGAGATATTCCCCGCCGAGGAAATAAACCCGCGCGAGCTTCTCGCGCGCCCTCGATTCATTCGGATCGGCCTCGACCATCGCCTGCCATTGCTTCACGGCGTTGGAGATCTCCCCCTTCTTCTCATAGATCAGACCCAGATTGTACCGCGCTTCCATGAGTGAAGGATCGATCGCAAGCGCCGCTTCATACTCCTTTTGCGCTTTGTCGAAATGGTTCCGGCGGTAATGGATATTGGCCATGCCGGCATGGACGACCGCAATTTTGGGCGAGAGTTTGTTCGCCTGCGTGTAGGCTTCCAAGGCCTCTTTCTCTTTTCCGATCCGAAGGTAGACATGCCCTAGCGAAACAAAGGCGTGTTCGTCCCGAGGGGCCAGCCGGGCGGCCTCCTCGAATTCCTTCGCCGCCTCTTCCAAAGCGCGGCTTTCCAGATGGAACCGGCCGAGCCAGTAATGGACCGTTGCATTCGTCGGGTGTTTCGCCGCCAGATCTTTGTAGAACTGTGTTCCTTGGGGACCGCGGCGCAGGGCAATCTGGGTCCGGTAAACCGCCTGGTGGTAGATATGGCTGTCGAGGCTCAATGTCGCCGCCTGGATAAATTTCTCAAGGGCCTCATCGTAGCGCCGTTGCTTGTTCAGCTCGATTCCTTCTTCAAAGGAAGATTTGGCGCGATCGGCGGGGGAAGAGGCGAACGAAAAACCGGGCAGACAAATGAGGAACAAACCTGCGATGTAAATCAGCCGCAGGGGTACGATCCATTTCACGCTTAAAAGACTCCCTTTCTTAAAGACGGCTGCATTCTATCATCCCAAAAAATAAAAAACAACTGACGGTACGGCGATCCGGTGTCTTGCTGGGCGACCGACCGGATTTGTCATGTCAATAAAATCTTGACACAGATTGGCCGTTTCAATAAGATAATCAAACTTCTTGGTATCAGCGAAGAACGGAGGCTTGTGACCGAGTCGAATCATCAAGAAAAGCGTGTTTCTGTTGCTTCGGAAGGGGAGACCTGTTCCTTGGGTGAGGACGACTCCGTCGCCCCACCGATCTCCGCCGAAGAGCGTGCGGTTCCTCAGGATGGAAACGGCGCTCGGCCGGGTGAAGAGTCGAAGGGGCACCCTACGGAAGAGGGGACCGCGCTTGCAGAGCGGCTCCGCGCCTATCCAATTTTTGATCGAGACGGAAAGGTGGCCCGGGTCATCGAGGTCGTTCGGGATGTCCCGATCGAGGAAGCCCCCTCCGCCATAGATCGAGCGGAGGCCCCCCCCTCTTTTTGCGGGATGATCGGGGGGAGCCGGAAGATGAAGGCCCTTTTTGAGACGATTCAAAGGGTCGCCCCGAGCAATGCCACGATCCTCCTCTACGGCGAGAGCGGCACCGGCAAAGAGCTGGTCGCCAAAGCGATCCACGAGAACAGCCTAAGATGCCATGCCCCCTTCATCGCCATCGACTGCGGCGCCCTTCCCGAAACGCTGCTGGAGAGCGAACTCTTCGGCCATGTCAAAGGGGCCTTCACCGGCGCCATCCAGAACAAAAAAGGGCTCTTCGAAGAAGCCGAAGGGGGAACCCTCTTCCTCGACGAGATCGCCGACACCAGCTTGGCGTTTCAGTCGAAGCTCCTTCGGGTGTTGCAAGAAGGGGAGGCGCGGCCGGTGGGAGGCAATCGGAGCATCAAGGTGAATGTGCGGGTGGTGGCCGCCACCAACAAGCCGCTGAAGGAAGCGATCGCCAAAAAGAGCTTTCGAGAAGATCTCTACTACCGGCTGGCGGTGATGCCGATGGTGATCCCCCCCTTACGGGAGCGGCCCGAAGACATCCCCTTGCTGGCCCGGCATTTTATCGAGAAATATTCCCTTCCCGACGGCAGAGCGCCGCTGCGCCTATCGGAGGAAGCGATTGGAGTGTTGACGAAATTCCCCTGGCATGGGAATGTGCGGGAGCTGGAGAATGTCATCGAGCGTGGCGTCCTTGTCTCCCCCGATTCCGAAATCCTTCCCGAAGCATTCATGATCGGAGAGGGGGCCGATTTGTCGGGGACATCCCCCTTTGCCGCTCACTCTTCGAGCATGGAAGAGGCGCTTGCAAAGGTCGAGCGTGAGCAGATCATGCATGCCCTCGAAAAACATAACGGTAATAAATCGCTCTCCGCCCGCTTTTTGGGTATCTCCCGCGCCAGTCTTTATAACAAGATCAAGCAATATCGGATCGGAACCCGCCTCTAACCCTCTTGTCTTTCTCAAAGCGTTTAACCTAAGTTTTAATCACTGCGATCCATCTGTTTCAAATCAGATTATTTTAAATCGGCGGCGAATTTTCAACCGGTCTGCTCGTCCTATTTCCGCCGAGCGAGTGAATAAATTTCTAGTCAACTGTCTAAAATATTGACACACTGACTACGATCCAATACCGGTCTCATTCCGCATTTTATAAAAAATCCCAGTCTTTTTCGGTTTTCTTCTGCGTCAATTTTTTGGCATCGCTCTTGCTCTGTAGCGAACCGCCATTGTCGCTTGCCGTGAAATGGAAGGTGTCAATACTTTTATTCACGGAGTGAGGATCACCAATCTCCGTTTAGAACCGATGGTTGAGACGCTTTCAAGCGTATCTCGGCGAGGGGATATCGCTCAGCGCTCAATCAATGAAATGAGAACCACATCATCACCTGTCATCGGATACGATCATTTCAGGAAGAAAATTACAAGAGAATGATGAGGAGAAGCGGAATGAAGAAGTCAGAAGGTAGCTTCTGGGGGGGATTTTTTGCGTTTTTAGCATTGTTTTTGTTCCAGAGCGGCGTGTTGAATGCCGAAGGGACACATCCGCACGATCATGACATGCAGGAAATGAGAATGCCGGAGCGGGGCCAGGGAAGTCCGGTTCCCGCCGGGGCCGTCCGCCAGGACGCCGGCGCGCAGATGTTGAACAAACTGACCGAGAAGCTCGATCACGAAATCACCCGGGCCGGTGGAAATCTGGGCGGATTCACGAACGCTTCTCAGGCCCACACGATGTCGCAGGGGATTCCCCTCCAGATCGCGAATGAAGAAGCGGTCGTCCAAGGGGGACGCTGCCCGAGCAATATTCCGGTGAAGACCTTCGATATCTCCGCCATCAATGCGGAGATCACGATCAGCCGCTTTATGGACTACTATCCCGGCTACCTCTATGTTCTGACCGAAGATCTCCAAAAGGTTCGCGCGGAAGAGGCCAAAAACAAAGCGGCCCGCGAGAGCAAAGATCCCTTTCCTGCGGCGGCCGTTTCCGTTGGGCTTCAGGGCGATCTGATTCAACCGCTGGTCATCCGCGCCAACGCCGGTGACTGCGTCCGGATTACCCTCCGGAACCAGACCGAGAACGACGAGCCGGTTAGCCTCCACATTCACGGCTCCAGTATGATCGTGAAGGCCACCGGTCAGGCGGCAACGATGACGAACAAGGATTCGATGGTCGCGCCGGGCAAGACGCAGGAATTCGAATGGTATATCCCCGGAGATCAACCCGACTCAGCACATCATTTCCATAGCCATGCCGTCCGTGATCAATGGTCGCTCGGCATGTTCGGTTCCCTTGTGGTTGAACCGCGGGGTTCTCGTTATCTGAATCCCTGGACCGGCAAGGAGATGAAGAGCGGCTGGATGGCGATGATCGAAGATCCGAACGGACCCGACTTCCGTGAGTTCGCCATCTTCTATCATGAGATCGGCGACGAGGTCTTCCGGATCCTGGACCGCAACAGCGAGATGCTGGCGCAGCGCGATTCCTTCACCGACACCTATCGGCCCGGCGGCCGGGGACTGAATCTTCGAAGCGAGCCGCACGGAACGCGGCTGGCCATGCAGGACAAGGAGCACCATGTCCACGATGAATCGATGGGGTACGGCTCCTACACTTTTGGCGATCCTGCCACCACGGTTCCCCGTTCTTACTTGGGCGATCCGACCAAATATCGGATGATGGGGGGATCGGAAGTCATTCACTCCCATCATCTCCACGGCGGCAGCGACCGCTGGCCTCGTTCACCCGGCGCCGTCACCGCGGCGGAGTTTAATTTTGCGGCGACCGCCGGCGGAACCGGCCCGGTGAAGTTCCCGCCGGTCCGAACCAGCTCCGAGCGTTTGGACGTTCAGGCGATCGGCGCCGCCGAATCGTATGATCAGGTGATCGAATGCGGCGCCGGCGGCTGTGCCTACGGCGCGGGCGACTACACCTTCCACTGCCACATCCCCCAGCACTACGTCACCGGGATGTGGGGCTTCTGGCGCGTCTACAACACCCTTCAGGTGGCCGGCTCCCAAGATGACATCATGCCGCCGCTGGCCGAGCTTCCCGATCGGAAAGGAAAGATGAAACCGGCGGTCGATTCCTCCAAACTTGTCGGCAAGACGGTCGATTGGTTCGGTGGACAGAAGTTCAAGATCACCGCCGACAAGAGCAACTGGAAGGCGAATCCACCTGAAGTGTCGATCAAAGAGTGGGTCGACATGATGCTTCCGGCCCAGGGAAAACCAGGCGGGACCGACGACGAGCATAAGCAGGTCGTTTCGATGGATGCGACGGTGCTCGATTGGGTTTGGGATGGAAATACCGCCATGTCGGAACCGGAGACGAAGCAGGTGTGGGTCAACTATAAGAGTCCCACGCCGGGAAAGCGGTTCGCACTTCGGTTCGATCCGGCCACAGGGAAACTTTCAATCCCTTATTTAAGGCCGCACATGGGGAAACGGGTTCCTTTCTCGCCCGAGCACAACCCGGCGCCGTTCTTTGAGCCGATCCGACGGATGGCGAGAGAAACAGAGCCGGCGACTCCTGGAGAGCAGGGGCCGTGGAGCCTCTGTCCCGGAAGAGCACCCCGGAAATTCTACACGATCAACGGGATTACTCTTCCGATCACACTGAAGGCGGCGACGAAGAAAACGCCGGCGATCGTTGATCCGGATGGGTTGCTCTTCGTTTTGGAAGAGGAAGAAGCGGAAGTTCGTAAGAACGACGATAAAAAAGTGCCGTTGGCGATTCGTGCCAATGTGTATGATTGTGTCGACGTCATTTATAAGAGCAAGATGCAGGATGACGACCGAACCGTTCATTCCAATAAGACGAACATCCATCCCCATTTCTTCCAGTTCGACATCACCGCGTCGGACGGGGTGATCATCGGCTTTAACTACGAGCAGTCGGTCCGGCCTTTCACCATCTTGAAGCCGGAGGACAAGGCGAAGCCGCATTACGGACTACCGGTTCCTCAAAACACCACGTTGACCAAAGAGGCGAAAGCAGGGGATACCTCGATTGAGATCGCCTCCGCTGTCCGCAAAGTCGACGTGCATGAGATCAAGTTCGATACCCCGATGTTCCACCCGGGGATCACCATCGGACTTTCCCTCGACGGCGTCGGCGAGTTCGAAGCGGTCAAGATCAAAGAGATCAAGGGAACCACGGTGGTCCTGACCGAGCCTCTTAAGGGGAATCATAAGAAAGGATCGATCGCCAGCCCTGAGTTCGTTCGTTATCGGTGGTATCCCGACGTCGACCTCGGCCTGGTCTTCTGGCACGACCATGTCTTCGGTCTTGATGGCTGGGGCCATGGGCTCTTCGGTTCGACGATCGTTGAGCCGGCCGGATCGACCTATCATGATCCGGCGACCGGAAAAGAGATCCGGAGCGGGATTGTGGCGGATATCCGTACGACCGATCCTGTTTCTCATCAGGTCTCGGGCAGCTTCCGCGAAGTCGTCATGCAGATCATGGATTCCAACCCGAGAACGGCTGAGTTGATCACGGCCGATAACCCGATGGCGGGACGTCCTTCCGTGGACGGAACGCCGTCTGCGAAGTATCCGGAACGGCTGAACAAGTCGGCGATGACCTTCCTCAACGGAGGAGAGGCCACCACCGGCGGAGGGTTTGGATTGCGGGTGGAGCCGCTTTCGGTGCGGCTGGCCAACAACCCCGATCCTTCTCAGCTCTTCTCCAGCAAGGTGCATGGCGATCCGGCAACCCCGATGATGAAAGCCTATCTCGGCGATCCGATCGTCTTCCGCATCATTCAGGGAGCGGCGAATGAAGCCCACACCTGGCATGTCAGCGGCCATTATTTTCCGATGGAGCGCTTCAACTCCGGTTCGCTGCCGCGCAATACCTTCCACATTGCCATTGCAGAGCGGCTCGATATGGTCATCCCGGCCGCCGGCGGACCGCAACGGATGGCGGGGGACTACCTCTACTACTCCGGGCGGGCCTCTCACTTCTCCGGTGGATCGTGGGGATTGATCCGGGTGTTGGATAAACCGGATAAGAGCCTCCAACCCTTGCCTTCTCGGGAAGAGATTCCCGCCCCGGCAAAGGAGGTCTGCCCTGCGGATGCGCCGGTCAAGAACTTCAGCGTCTCAGCGATCGATTATGCCATGCGTTTTAATCCCGGCATGCCGGAGATCATGGAGGTCGACCTGGGCCGGAGGGTGAATACGGCCAACGAGCAAGGAAAGGCCTATGTCCTCGATGATGAGGTGACCAAGGTAAAAAGCGGGAATCTCAAACCGATGCCGCTGACACTGTGGGTCAACGTCGGGGATTGCATCAAGATCAAGCTCACCAACCGGATGGCCAAAGAGCGGGCGGGGCTGCATGCCGATATGCTCGCTTTTGATCCGAAAGATTCCACCGGGGCGAACGTCGGAAACAATCCCGGCGATCAAACGGTGGCCCCCGGCCAGAGCCGGACGTATACCTACTATGCCCACCCTGAATATGGTGAAAATGCTTCCATGATTCAGGACTGGGGGAACGTCGTCGACAATCCTCGGAACGGTCTCTACGGCGCCGTTATCATCGGGCCGAGAGGGTCGAAGTATCGCGATCCGGCGACCGGAGAGGATATTACCCTGAAGAATTCCTGGCAGGCCGACGTGATCGTTGACCGGAGCGTTCCGGGCAATGAGAACAAGAAAAACTACCGGGAATTCTCGCTGATGTTCCAGGATGAAGATCAGCTTATGGGAACCAGCTTCATGCCGTATGCTCAGAAGGTCGCCGGCCTCACCGGGGTGAACTACCGGGCGGAGCCGAAAGACTGGTATATCGACAACGGAGCCTGCGAGGTTGGGATGATCTTCCAGTGTGTGTCCGCCAGCAAGACCGGTCCGAGCACGCCGGTTCTGCAGGCCCATGCCGGGGATCCGGTTCTCATCCATGTCTTTGGCGGATTCAGCGAGCAGGTCGGGGTCTTTGCGCTGGATGGTCACGAGTGGCCCGCCGATCAATTCAGAGGGGCGCATTTGCACAGTTCCTTTGAATTCGGCGGAAGCTCCTACCTCCGTGTCGACCTCAGAGGGGGCGCCGGCGGACCGCATCAGTTGGCGGGTGATTACGTCTATATGAATCACCGGGCTGCCTACATCGATGCGGGACAATGGGGCTTCCTCAAGGTGCTTCCGAAGGGAGACAAGAAGATTCTCGCCTTGTCGCCGACCGATCCCGGCTTCCGATTCGCGGGACAGGAGGGAAGCGCTCGACCGATCTCCGTAGAGGGGAAGGCTGAGTAAGCATTCTCTGAAATAAAATGCAAGACAAGTAGAGGGACTCGAAAGTCCCTCTACTTGTTTTTGCACCGGAGCGTTTCTTGACCTTTATCAATATCGTTGGAGAGAATTCATGGTGAGCGGAGAACGCCTTTTTCAAATAAGCGGAGAAAAGCGTTGGCGTCGTTCCCAATGGGGAAAACGCAGGTCGATCTTCGCGACACTCCTCTTCGTCAGCTTGGTTCTCGGAATGTTATCTCCTCTTTTTTTCCCGCTTCCCGGCAATATCGGCCTCGGCTATGCCGCCAAAAGCGCCGGTCCGGTAAAATGGATCTACACGACCGGAAACACGATCTACTCCCGCCCGACGATCGGATCGGATGATTCGATTTACGTCAGCTCGACGGATACCTATCTCCACGCGATCGATGCCAGCGGAAAATTGCGCTGGAAGCAAAAGATCGGCCCGCTGAAACATGTCCATTTTATGAGATCGACTCCCGTCATCGCCGCGGATGGGACTATTTATGTCGGATCAACCGATTACCATCTCTACGCGGTGACCTCCAAAGGCGAATTGAAATGGCGTTACAAAGCGGGAAGGGAGGTTCAATCCTCTCCGACCCTGGGGGGAGACGGAACGGTCTACTTCGGATCGGAAGACGGTTATTTTTATGCGGTTGATTCCCGCGGACAATTAAAGTGGAGGTATGAGATTGGCGGCTCCGTTCAATCCGATCCGGTGGTTGGGAATGACGGCGTCATTTATCTTGGTTCGGAGGAGGGATTTCTCTACGCCTTTCAGTCGAATGGGGAACTAAAGTGGCGCTTCAACGCGGAGAGCCGCATCGCCTCGCCGACCCTCGGACTGGACGGGACGATCTATGCCGGATCCGCGGACGGTTTTCTTTATCACATTTCTAAAGACGGCAAAACGTTATGGCGATATCGGACGGCGCAGCCGATTTCGGCGGCCCCTACGGTCGGCCCGGACGGCGTCATTTACGTCGGATCATCCGATGGCCCCCTCTATGCGCTCGAACCGAACGGAACGCTGAAATGGCAGGTTCAGGTTAAAAGCATTATCAATTCCACCCCCAGAATCGGTCCTGACGAAACAATTTTCATCGGATCGAACGACGGATTCCTCTATGGATTCAGCCCGGAAGGAAAACGGGTCTGGCAGTTTCGGCCCGGACATGCCGCCTCTTCGATTCCTGCCATTGCAAAAGACGGCACGATTTATGTCGGTTCCCACGAGGGGGATCTCTACGCCCTGAGCGTAGAGCCGCCGCCGCATCATTTTTAAAGTGGGCCCCTTCCGCTGCGCCATGGGGCTCCTTGTGCGGCGGTCGTCTCGAAGAGCCTTCCAACTCCGCTCCTAATCCATCCTTAAAGAACAACGATCCATTGTTTCGGTTTGTCTTCGTCTCATCCGAATCAGTTTATTCCTTTGATTGGCATCTCCCAAGAAGATCTACCGTTCATCTGATATTTAAGTGTAAAAAAACTAAACATATGTAAAAAATACTTGACACGTCATAACGTGCATGCTAGATTCACGACACATTTTGGCCGATTATTGTTACTACCAGCCACCGACATCCAACATCTAAGATGATTGCCACGCATCGAAAGACAAAATCTTTTCAGGACGATCCATTTCTTTCAACAAGTCCGGTTTACGCAAATAACAAAGGTAGAAGGAGAGACACCATGAATACTGCAAGGCGGAACGTCTTCACAATATTCTTCGCTCTCTTATTGGTTCTGTCGGGAAGGGAGGGGGTCTTAGCCGGCGGGGCGGACCATGACCATTCCCATGCTCCCGATTCAGCGGCGGCATCGACCAATTGGGAAGAGAAATTCAAGGCCCAGCTCGTTCGGGAAGATCAGGCCGAAGGGCGCGCCGGCCATGCAGATCGCGTCGACGCGGCAATGAACAAATTGATGGATGAGATCTCCAAGGGAACGGGAGGACATTCCAATCACGGCGGGGAGAGCGGTCCTTTCAGCGGCATGGCGATGATGCAGCAGATGGACCAGAGCTTCTTCCTCGGCCCGACAGGGGTGGCGGAAAGCGTCACCTCGGGCGGTCGTTGTCCGAAGAACGCGCCGGTAAAAGAGTATGACATCTCCGCGATCAACGTCGAGATCACGCTGAATCAGTGGCTCGACTTTCACCCCGGATACATGTACGTCCTCTCGGAGAATGAAGCGAAGGTCCGTGAAGAAGAAAAGAAGAACGCGGAGGCCCGTGAGAAAGAAGGTTATGATCCGGGTGCCGTGACGACCGGTCTTCAGACCGATATGATTCAGCCGCTGAATATCCGCGGAAACCAGGGTGATTGTATCGTCTTTACGCTGCGGAACAAGCTGGACGGCGAAGATGTCAGCATGCACATCCACGGCTCCAGCACGATCGTGAAGACGAGCGGAAAAGCGGCCACCATCGCCAACCCCGAATCGACAGTGAAGCCGGGCGAGAGCCAGACGTTCGAGTGGTATATCCGTCCCAACGAACAGGAGGGGGCGCATACTTTCCACAGCCATGTCGGCCGGGAGCAGGCGAGCCTCGGCATGATCGGAACGTTCGTCGTCGAGCCGATGGGGTCGAAATACCTCGATCCGATCACCGGGAAAGAGAGCAAGAGCGGCTGGCAGATGATGATCGTCAGCGACAAGAGGATGCGGCCGACCTCGAAGGATTTCCGTGAATTCATTCTGATTTACCACGAAATCGGAGACGAATCGTTCCGACCGTTGAACCGGCAGGGAGAGATGATTCCGCAGCGCGATCCGAACACCGACGCCTATCGTCCTTCCGCCCGCGCGATGAACTATCGCAGCGAGCCGTTCGGCGTCAACAACCTGGCGCTTCAAGAAAAGTATTTCCACTTTGAAGACGAATCGCTTGGGTACAGCTCCTACACCTTTGCCGATGCTCCGACGACCATTCCCCGGTCCTATCTCGGAGATCCGGCCAAATTTCGCCTGGTCCACGGCGGCGGCGAAGTGTTCCACTCGCATCATCCGCACGGCGGAACGATCCGCTGGCTGCGTCAGCCGAAAGCCGACGGCAAGGGTGAATTCCTTTTGACGGCGGCCGAGAACGGTCCGGTGAAATTCCCCGAGATCCGTACCACCTCCGATCGCGTCGACGTTCAGGTGATCGGCCCCTCTGAAGTGCTCGATCTGCAGACCGAGTGCGGCTCCGGCCTCTGCCAGCAGTTGGCGGGAGATTTCCTCTTCCACTGCCATGTGGCGCACCACTATGTGGCCGGGATGTGGGGGTATTGGAGAGTCTACAACACGCTGCAGTCGGGTAACTATCCGATGGCAAGCACCGATGTCATGCCGCCGCTGCAAGAGCTTCCAGATCGGAAAGGCCGGATCAAGGCAGCGGTGACTTCCGACAAGCTTGTCGGAAAGACGATGGACTGGTACGACAAGAAATGGAATGTGACTTCCAATAAATCGGATTGGAGCAAGCCGATTCCCGAGATCTCGATCAAGGACTGGGTCAAAATGATGCTCCCGCCCGCCGGTCAGCCGGGGCATACCGCAGACGAGAAGGGGCAGATTATGGCTTATGATGCCACCGTCTGGGATTGGGTTTGGGAAGGAAACAAGGCGATGGGCGAGCCGGAAGTAACCGGCAAGTTCGATTGGCCCAAATATAAATCTCCGATGCCCGGCAAGCGTCCGCCGATTCTCTTTGACGCGGCGACCGGAAAACTCGCCTGGCCGCATTTCAAGCCGCACTTCGGAAAGCGGGTGCCGTTTGCCCGCCATCATGGACCGGCCCCTTGGTTGGAGCCGATCCACATGGAGAAAGAGAATGGTTCACTCCCCTCTGATCCGGGCGGAAAAAATGTGGCCGGAATGGAGACGACACAGCCGGCCAAGCCGGGTGAGCAGGGCCGATGGAGCCTCTGCCCCGAGAATGCGGGCCGCAAACAGTACACGATCCATTTCATCGAAACCCCGATTCAGTTGACCAAAGGGCTCGGCAAGCAAAAGCCGGTCGTCGATCCGAAGGGGCTCCTTTATGTTCTCCATGAGGATGAAAAGGAGATCCGGGCGAATCCGGCGAGTGATAAGACGATCCCATTGGTCTATCGGGCCAGTGTTTACGACTGCGTCGATGTCATCTTGAAGAGCGAGTGGGAGGATAACGACACCACCAACTTCCAGATGTCGAAGATCAATATCCACATCCACTTCATCCAGTTCGACAATCAGGCATCGGACGGCGTGATCACCGGGTTCTCGTATGATCAGTCTGTCCGCCCCTTTACGCAAATGGGGAAGAAGAAGCAAAAAGGTCTTCCTGCTCCGATGAATGCGGTGATTACGGAAGATGTGAAGGCAGGCGCCAACTCCATCAAAATCAAGATGGGAGAAGGGGCGACTCCCTTTCATGTGGGGACCGATCTGATGATCGGGATGGATGAGGTCAACTCTTCGGAAGTTCGCTGGATTAAATCGATCGAAGGCGACACCGTTACCTTTACCGAGCCGTTGGCGAATGCGCACAAAAAAGGGGAGATTGCCTCGGTCGAGTGGGTGCGGTACCGTTACTGGGTCGATGCCGACAGCGGGACGGTCTTCTGGCATGACCATGCCTTCGGCGCTACCACCTGGCCGCACGGCGGGGTTGGCGCCATGATCGTCGAGCCGCCGGGGTCAACCTATCACGATCCGGTGACCGGAAAAGAGATCCGAAGCGGTCCGGTGGCCGACATCCGTTCCACCGAGCCGATCGGCTACGGCATCAACGGCAGCTTTAGAGAACTGGTTGTGATGCCTCACGACACCGTCCCCTACACCGCCCAGGTGGTTGTGGAAGGGAACCCTCCCGGTCAGACCATTCAGGTCGCGATCGATGCGGGGCAGACCCTCTCCTTCCAGATGCCGTATGATTTGGATCTGGTCGCGGTGCCGATGCTGAATGGGGGAACCCACACTACCGGAGGGGGATTCAACTTCCGGTCGGAGTCGGTGGCGCGGCGGTTGAAAATGAATCCCGATCCCACCTTGATCTTTTCGAGCAAGACGCATCAAGATCCGAGCACCCCGCTTCTGCGGGCGTATTTGGGAGACACCATTGCGGTTCGGCTCCTTCATACGCTGATGAACGAGACGCATACCTGGAAGGTGGCGGGACATGCCTTCCGGACGGAGCGGTTCGCGGAGCATTCCGACTTTAGAAATGCGCACCATGTCGGGATCGCCGAGCGTTACGATCTGGTCTTTAAGGCGGGCGGCCCTCAGCAAATGGCGGGGGATTATCTCCACTACAACGGCCGGGCCTCTCACCTCTCGGAAGGGAGCTGGGGGATCATCCGGGTGTTGGACAAGGAGGTGAAAGATCTTCAGAAGCTTCCCGGAACGGGAGAGATCCCGCAATCGGCGAAAACACTCTGTCCGTCGGATGCGCCGGTGAAGACCTTCAACGTCATCGCAGCCGATCGGGCCTTGAAGTTCAACACCAAGGCCGGCGATTTTATCGAGGTCGACTTCGACCGCAAGCTGTTGGTATCCAACCCGAAGGGCAAGATCTTCATGCTCGAAGGGGAGAAGCGTAAGGTGGCCGATGGCGATTTCCAGCCGATGCCGCTCGTTCTGCGGGTAAATTCAGGGGACTGCATCAAGGTGAATCTGAAGAACGAAATGAAGGGGAGCAAGGCGTCGTTCAGCTCCGACATGCTCTCGTTCGACCCTAAAGATTCTCAAGGGGTCAACGTCGGCAACAACCCCGGCGATCAGACCGTCGCCCCCGGCAAGAGCAAGACCTACACCTTCTACGCGCATCCTCAATATGGCGAGTTTGCTTCTCTGGTGTGGGATTGGGGGAATTTCATCAACAACGTTCGGGACGGTCTCTTTGGGGCCATCATCGTCGGCCCGAAGGGGGCGAAGTTCCGCGACCCGATGAACGGAGACGATGTCTCGATGAAAAACGCTTGGGCGGCCGATGTGATCCTCGATCGCTCACTGCCGGATAGCATGGGCCGGTCCGATTACCGCGATGTCGCCCTCTTCTTCCAGGACGAGGACAACATCATCGGAACGTCGTTCATGCCCTATATCCAGCAGATCGGCGGATTGACCGGCGTGAACTACCGGGCCGAGCCGTGGATGTATCGGGAGGAAAACGGGTGTGAGCCGGGTAATATGTTCACCCCCTGCTTGGCCGGCGAGACCGCTCCGGAAACACCGACGATCATGGCACATTCAGGCGATCCGGTTCGGATCCATGTCTTCGGAGCCTTCAGCGAGCAGAACCAAATCTTCAGCATTGAAGGACATGAATGGCCCTTCAAGCCGAACATGGAGGGGGCCGATATGCTCAGCAGTCTCCAATTCGGCGGCGCCGAGTACCTCGACGTATTTTTGAAGGAAGGGGCGGGCGGTCCGTTCGCTCTTCCCGGCGACTATGTCTGGCAGAACCATCGGATGCCGTATGCGGCGGCCGGACAGTGGGGCTATCTGAGAGCGCTTCCAAAGGGCGATCGGAGAATCCTTCCGTTGAACGGCGCTGCGGGGCCGGGCGGAAAGACCGCCGAGGCGCCGGTAGAAGAGGCGCCGGAAACGGTCTCTGAATTGAAAGACCAGGCCCCCGGTCCGGTGTCGATGCTGCATCAGTAACCAAAGCATTGTTTTTACAAAATGGGGCAGGGGGGTCTCACTACCCCTGCCCCATTTTGCTATTTTCATGAGGAGAGGTACTGTGAAGATGTCAATGGTTTTTCGCGTTGGATTGATCCTCATTGGAATGATCTCTTTCTTCGATCATTCCAATGCGTTCGGATATGAAGAGATCGAGGTGAAGAACGGGGGAAGCGTTACCGGGAAGATTGTATTGAAAGGCCCCGTTCCGGATCCGCGTATTTTCCCCTTGGTCCTTTATCCGTTCGGACCCTTCTGTAAAAAAATTTCGGACGGTGAGGGGAATGTCCGGCTCAAGGAGTTCATCGTCGGAAAAGCGGGCGCCCTGGGAGACGCCGTGGTGGCAGTGAAAGAGGTAAAGAAGGGGAAACCTTTTCAGAAGATCCAGGCCGATTTCGTCGCGGTCGATTGCATGTTTCATCCGGCCGAGGTTCCCGACGAGGAGCAATACTCGGTGAAGGAAGGACAACTCCATCACGAGCATCCGAACGTGACCGTTCTGGTGAACCACAAACCGATCTCGATGATCAATAAAGATCCGATCATTCACAACATCCAGGTTTTTCAAAACGAGAAGGGAAATATTATTCTCAACACCCCCCTTCCGGTTTCGACGGAGCCGCGCGGCGGGGTTCTTCATTTCGCCCCTGGAAAGCGGATCTCTCAGATGATTTGCGGGATGCACGAGTTCATGCAGAGTTGGGGTTTCGTCGTCGATAACCCCTACTACACCAAGACGAAGAAGGACGGTTTATTCAACATCGACCAACTTCCGCCGGGAACGTATCAAATTACCGCATGGCATCCCCACTTCGATATTATCGAGAAAGAAATTACCGTTCCCGCAAATGGAAAAGTCGAAATTAATTTTGAGTTCGACGCCACGACGGTCGAGCGGGCGCTTTACGAAACCCAGCACCAGCGTCGAATCAGTCCGGCCACGCCGCACGATCATATGCTCGGTCCGAAGGACGATCGCATTATCATCGATTAACGGTATCGATTAACCGTATATGTGAGGGTTCATCATGTTACTGAAGGTGTCTCTTCAAAGAGTGAAGAGGATGGGAATGATCATCGGTTTGTTGGCTGTCTGGGTCTTGATCGGCTCGTCGACCGGATGGGGGTATGAGGAAGGGCCGATCACCGACAGCGGCGTTCTGGAGGGAAAAGTTGTCTTGAATGGAACGCCCCCTCCCGCCCGGATCTTTCACCTGATTTTCTCGCCGAACATCGATTTTTGCGGGAGGATTTCCGATGGAAAGGGAAACCGGCTGCTCAAGGAATTCCAGGTTGCCCCGGATGGAGGGCTCAAGCATGCAGTGGTCGCGGTGGTCGGGGTGCAGCGGGGGAAGCCCTTCGACTATACTCCGGAAGTCACGATCGAAAACTGCCGGATCGCCCCGTGGGTGACCCCGGTCCGCAACGGCCATCCGTTCCGGATGGTGAACAACGATCCGATCGCGCACGATGTTCAGGGCTACACCCTCAAGGACAAATACACCTTCGCGATGTTTAACAAACCGCTTACTCCCGAGACGATAGCATCCAAAACGGTAAAGCTTCGCAACGGTCATTACATTTTTCGCACGCAGTGCGGCGTGCACGATTTTATGCAGTCGTGGGGGCTGGCGGTGGGAAATCCCTACTTTGCAGTGACCGGGCAGGACGGCCGTTTTACGATTCCCGATCTGCCGCCGGGAGAGTACGATGTCATCGCCTGGCACCCGCATGTGAAGGTCCGGGCGGGCCGGATCAAGATCGACCCGAGCGGGAAATCGGAATTAAATTTTGCATTCGACGCGGGGGAGATCGATATCCCGCTTCATGATCTTCAGACGCAGTTCCGGATGGATACGGCCCTTCAACCGCATCATCTTGTGCCGCCGGCGGTCGAGCTTCAGCAGTATTAATCGGTGTACTTCGGAAGTTCAACGTCTTCTCCCGTCAGATGACGGTAGAGAATGTGGAATTCCTCCGTGCTGAGTTCCGGATTCAAGAGTTTCTCCACATCCTCCTGGGCCACCGGGATCTGCGAGCTTTCGTCAAAGGCGGATGAGCCGATGACGATGTGGTCCGGGAAGTAACGGAACTCCGGAAGGAGATACTTGATCCCCCCGTTGTAGGTGATTGCCAATTGCATCGCGACGCGGGCGACCGGCGCCGGGATGTTTTTCCCGATGGCAATGTTCGGCGGCGGGTTCCCCAATCGGAAAAATTGGGGCCGGATTCGAGTGATGGAGAGCGCCTCAAACTCCTGTTTAATTTTATCAATATCCGCCTTTCGCTCCTTCGCCAGGAAAAGTTCTACCAAAATTTTCCTGTTTGCTTCCTGCCCTTCTCCCGTATTTATCAGAGTTAAATCCTTTTTTTCTGCGGCTTGGGCCCTTCCAACCATCATGTGGATTGGGCTTATGTTAAGGAATAAGAGCCATCCTAAAATGATTTTTAGGAAGAGGTTCGATTTTTGCATTAAAGCCTCCCAGGAAATATTGTATAATTACTAATATAACGTCCATGTCCCGCGATGGGCGGGATTATATCAAAAACATTTTTATTTGAAAAGGATTGCCCTATGCGTCAAACGAGCCGATGTTATTTCATATCGATAGCAAAAAGCCGATTTGTCCCGATCTTTTTGGCAAGCCTGTTTCTCTCCTTTTCCCCTATATCTCTGCTGGTAGCCCAGCCGCCTGCCAAAGAGCTTCCAATGCTGGTGACTCTGAACGACCTTAAAACGGAGCCGGGCCAATATGATGGTCACCGGATTGTGGTGACCGGCCGGGTTCAGTCCATTGAGGTCCAACAAGGGCGGCGTGGAAGCGAATTTGTGATGCTTGTTCTGGAAGAGGAGTCGGTGAATCCAAGTAGTACCGGGTCGACGATTAAGGTCGTCAGCCTCACCCTTCCCACGATACAGCGAGGGCATTATGCTCTTGTTCAGGGGACCTATCATGTGGAAGGGAAACAGGGAGGTCGTCCTTTCGAGCATTTTATCGATGCCGAAGTCATTCTCAAAGACAAGCTGTAAGCGGTGATCGAGGGAAAGAATCCTTGCGGCGACCGTTAAAAGAAGACCTTACAATCAGGCAAGGTTTGCCGTAATCTCTCCAAGCCGCCGGGACTGACGGAAGTGTCCTTGAGATCGAGTTCTTTCAGGTTCGATAAAGCGCTCAAATGAGCCAGCCCCGCATCCGTGATCCCCGTTCCCGGAAGATAAAGCCACTTCAAACCCCTCATGTTTCGAAGAGAGGCCAAGCCGGCGTCGCTGATCCGGGTTCCTCCCAAATAGAGCCATTCCAGTGTTTGCAGCTCTTTTAAATGGCTGAGACCCTCATCGGTGACCCGGGTTGCGGCCAGGGCGATCCGCTGCAGTTCGGGAAGTTCACGAAGATGCGCCAGGCCCGTGTCGCTGATCTTGGTACAGCCGAGAAACAGCCCTTGGAGCGCGGTATGCTCCCGCAAGAAGGCCATCCCCTTATCTCCGACCGTTGTTCCTCCTAGAGAAAGCCGTCTTAAGCTCCGCATTTCTTGAAGGTGCGACAGCCCGGAGCAGGTCACCTGCGTCATTCCGAGATCAAGCTCTTGGAGAGTGGTGAACTCCCGAAGGTGTTTCAGTCCTGCATTATCGATCGGGGTTTCCCAAAGGCCGAGTTCGATCAGAAGTTTGAGATTACGCAGATAGACGAATCCTTCCCCGGTGACGGCGGTACTCTTCAACTCCAGCTCATTGAGCCCGGTCAAACCGCGAAGATGAGACAAATCCGCATCGGTGATCTTCGCATATTCAAGGCGAAGGCTTTGCAGATCATTCGGTTTTAGGCCGGTCAGCGGCGACAGATCGACAGGCGCCCCGTCTCCCGAGGCGACCTTCAATCGAAGCGCTTTATCGGCAAGGAGAAAAACATCCCCGGAGGCGGGGCCGATTTCTTTCCAGGCATCTTCGGATCGGTTATTTCGGTCCCTCTGAAAAAGGATTCCGAGGGTGCGATCGGCGGGAAAGCGGACCATGCGATTCTTCGAATGAAAAAAGAGGGCCAGCCCTCGCTGGAAGATTCCGGAAATTCCGGTTCTATTTTTGTCTCTATTTTCCGGGTAGTTATCTTGTTCCCGACCCTGGGCTCGGCTCATTGCGCTCTTTCGTGGCGGGCCGATATCAGTACCCCCGGCCTGCCCTTCTTCAAACGGGTTTTGCCTGCAAGATTTTGAAGCAGCGGTTTCCGGACTAGGAGAAATCTGCTCGACCTGATAAATGCCAATCAGAAACCATACTAAAAGCACAACGAAACATCAAGCGAAATTCAGTCAGATTACTCTTAGGTTGATCAGGTAGAAAGAGGAAGAGAAATCGCTCTTGAAATAGAGGGGGGTCCGAAATCTCTGTTCCGATCCGGACCCCCATTTTACTTCATCGGGAAATGCCGTGGTTATGAGGGCTTGTGGGCATCCATCACGCGGTTTTGTTCGTCGACCTCAAGGACGACTTCGGTCCCGGGCATCACCCCCGTAAGTTTGCTGATCGCCGGGTTCTTCAGCTGAAATGATTTCGATTGACCCTCTGCCGTTTTGATGGTCACTTTTCTCTCCATCGCATTAAAAGACTCCAGTGTTCCGGTAATCGAGCGGTGTTTCTCCGGAGAAAAGCCCCCCTTTCCGTCATCGGCGCCACTTTGGTTTCCTTCAGCCACTTGGGCTTCTTTATGGATGTCGGCGATTTCATTCCCTTCATCCAATTCGAGCGTGACGCGGTCGCCGGGCTTCAATCCTTTCAGGCCTTCTTTTTTAGCATCTTTGACGCCGAACTTGCGAACGGTTCCCTCTTCGGTCTTCAAAGAGATCATGCCGTCTTCAAGCCGATCGATCTCCCCTGTGACTCTCCGATGGAACTCATCTGTGGCGCTCTCATCTGCTCCATCGCTTTGACTGGCGGGAGGATTTCCCTTGCTCCGGTCGGCGGGCGTGTCGACCATCTCTTCGTTGGCAGGGGTGTCGATCATCGGCCCTCCATCGAGGAGATCGCCGGCATAGGTTGTCCTCACCGTCAATGCCAGAAGGAAAAGTGTTGCGTAAAGCATCTTTCGATTCATCTCGTGCTCCTTCATGAGAGGATTTTTTTGTTTCTCACCCTCCCCCTCTCCAACGCTCAAATTCTCTGGGTGATCTGCCAGACCAGCCAACCATAATCGAAATGGGGGATACCTTGTTAAGCATTGCCTCTTAATTTTAGTATAGCCAATTCGGGAGTGCCGTAACAAGGGTGCGGTCTATTCGCCGCCTGGTGAGTGAGGCAGTTGAGAAGGCTCAATCTCACCATCGGGGCGACCGGCGCTTGTTGACACCCCCCCCCCCTTTTGTTATTCTACCGAAATGAAACTTGCCAAAGAACGGGTTGCCTCTCTCTCTAAGATATTGGTGGAGACCCTTCTCAAAGAAGGGCTGATTGCCTCCTCTTCCAAAAAAGAATTCTTAATCGGAAAGGTCGAATCGGTGATCTTGGACGATCTCCAGGTCGAAGACCGTCTGAATGCCGAAGTAAGGGAGATCCTGAAGGGTTACGAGAAGGAGATCGATCAGGGGAATGTCGATTATCAAAAGATGTTTCAGATGATCAAAAAACAGCTGATTAAAGACAGAAACTTGGTGGTATAAAACGATATGGCCCTTAGCGACGAAAAGATCAGCCACCTCTCTCACCTCATTCTCCAGGCGTTGGAAAAAGATCCCTCCGTCGAGCGAAAAGTGGAGAAAGAGGTGATCCTCCGGCAGATCAAGCGGACCCTCCTTTCGGAATTGAATCTCGATGTGCAGATCGACGAGCTGGTTCGGCAGAAGCTCTCCTCTTATTCGCGCAGGATCGTCGAAGGAAGCCCGGAATGGGACATCCTCTATCAGAAGACGTTTAATGAGGAAATGAAAAAAAGGAGGAAGTAATTGCAGAAGTGCGCAACCGCCGTTGTATTATTTTTTGTTTTGTTCCTCTCGGTGGGGGTCGCTGAGGCCACCGACGGAAAAGATATCATCAGCAGAAACCAGATCCTACGTGAACATCACCGCCTCCTGCATCAAATGTTGATGGCGATGAAAGATCAAGCCGAGGTGACCGAGCGGCTCCTTTCCGGACAGTCAACCGCCGCCCAGAGAAAAACGATGAGAAAAAGAATGGTCGACACGGCCGCGGAGCTCGACGGAATGGTCAAGAAGCACGACGCGCTGATGAAGTCGTTTGAGGAGATGATCCAGAAACGTGAGAACCCCGAGCCGCCCCCGGAGGAAGCCCCGTAACATGATGAGGCGGACCCTCTTAAGTTCCGGCACGTCGACCGGCGTCCCCGCGATTGGCTGCCCCTGCCCGGTCTGCCTTTTTTCCCACCCCCGAATAAACGAACGCGCTCTTCCCTCCGAGTTCAATATCCAGACCGCTCGATTTTCATCGATGCCAAAGGAAGAGACCGAGGTGCCGGCTTCCCGCTTTGCCGAGGGCCGCGGCTAGGGGAACGTTTCGGTTTATGTTATACTCAGGAGCGAGGAGCATGTCCGACTCCAACAAGGGAAAATGGTCTGGGGATATCCTGATCGCCCAGCTTTTATTGGGTATCCTGATTTATGTTGTTTTTAGCCTCTATCCAACCCAGCCGAAAATCGCGCTCATCATCATCTATGTTCTGCTCCTCGGAATTTTCTTTTTTTCTTGGAGAGGTTTAAAAAAACTGTGGAAGTAGATTTCCGATCGATCGTCACGGGGCATCATCACGAAAGCGAGGATCAGGAGACCTATCATCCTTGCCAAAATAGCTGCGGCCTCGACCTGGGGCATCCGCACAATCCCCAGGTCCAACCGATTTCATTTTCGTCGGTCTGGTCCGGGGAGCGGAAAAGGCTCCTGTCGGCGATTCTCCTCACCGGCGGGGTGATGATTGTGGAGGTCATCGGAGGATTGATGACCAACAGCTTGGCCCTTCTCTCCGACGCCGGGCATATGTTGACCCATCTCCTTGCGCTCTCGATCAGCTTCGTCGCGATGATCTTTTCGGTCCGCCCCCCCACCTCCAAAAAGACGTTTGGCTTTTACCGCCTTGAAATCTTGGCGGCGCTGCTGAACAGTTTCCTTCTCTTGTTGGTAACCCTTTGGATCTTCTACGAAGCGTATCAACGCTTTTACAACCCGGTTCCGGTGGCCACGGTGGAGATGATCCTCATCGCCACGATCGGTTTGGTGACCAACCTGGTCACCGCCGCCCTGCTGAGCCGATCGATGAAGCGGAGCCTCAATGTAAAGTCGGCCTATCTGCACATGATCGGAGACACCCTCTCTTCCGTCGGGGTGGTGGCGGCGGCCGGGGTCATTTATTTTACCCAATGGTGGTTCGTCGATCCTCTCGTGGGGGTGTTTCTCTCGTTCGTCATCCTCTACTGGGCGTTTCGCCTCATGATGGATTCGATCGATATTCTCCTGGAGGCGACGCCGAAGGGAATCGATCCGGTTCATGTCGTCGAGGCGGTGAAGGTGCTGGAGGAAGTCCGCGATGTCCATGATGTCCATGTCTGGACGCTGACCTCCGGCATGTATGCCTTGTCGGCGCATGTGGCGGTGGAGGACATGCCGCTGAAAGAGACGACGCATCTCCTGAAGAAGATCAATTTTCTCCTCTGTCAACGTTTCAAGATCGGCCACGCCGCCATTCAACTCGAAATCGACGGGGCCGCCCGAAAATAGTCCGGGTGCGGATTTTCGAAATAGGAATAAAGTAGAGACGTCCCGCCGGGGCGTCTCTACCAACGATTGGGGCCGCATTCCGCCGTCGAAAAGGAGATCCTTCCATGTCCGAGAACGAGAATCGGGAGTGGCTCGGCGAACTCGACCATCCGGAATACAAACTTGCACTCGCTCAGTTTGAGCGGGCCGCCGCGCGTCTGAACCTCGATCCGAATCTTTGTGAGCGGTTCAAAAGCCCGCAACGGACGCTGACCGTCAGTATCCCGATCCGGCGCGACGACGGCCATGTCGAGGTTTTTCGCGGCTATCGTGTTCAGCACGATTCGGCGTTGGGGCCCTTCAAGGGAGGGATTCGTTATCACCCCTCCGTCACCCTCGGCGAGACGGCGGCGCTGGCGATGCGGATGACCTGGAAATGCGCTCTCGCCGGTCTTCCTTACGGCGGGGCCAAGGGGGGGGTCCGGTGCGATCCGAAGGTCCTCTCGCGCAACGAGTTGCAGCGGCTGACCCGGCGCTATACCGCGGAGATTTTTCCGATCATCGGGCCCGATCAAGATATTCCGGCCCCCGACGTGGGGACCAACGAGCAAGTGATGGCCTGGATCATGGACACCTACAGCCAGTTCAAAGGGTATTCCGTCGCGGAGGTGGTGACGGGAAAGCCGATCAGCATCGGCGGCTCGCTCGGCCGGGAAGAGGCGACCGGCCGCGGCCTTTTCGTAACGATTCTTGAAGCGATGCGTCATCTCAATCTTCCCGTCACCGGCAGCACAGCGATCATTCAAGGGTTCGGCAATGTCGGCCGGCACGCCGCGCGAATGCTTTCGGCCCATGGCATTCAGGTGATCGGCGTTTCCGACTCGAAGGGGGCGATTTACGATCCGAGGGGGCTCGATCTGGCAAGGCTTCTCCCTTATAAAGAGCAGACGGAGAGTGTGGTCGGCTTTCCCGGGGCCGATCCGATCTCTCCGGAGGATCTATTGGAGCAGCCGTGCACGGTCCTGATTCCAGCGGCGTTGGCGGGGGCGATCCACATCAAGAATGCCGGCCGGCTTCGGTGCCGCATCCTGGCGGAAGGGGCGAACGGTCCGACCGATTTGGATGCCGATGTTTTACTGAACGACCGGGGGATTTTTATCCTTCCCGATATTTTGGCCAATGCGGGGGGGGTGATCGTTTCTTACTTTGAATGGGTACAGGATCTGCAGAACTATTTTTGGAATGAGAAGGAAATTCAGAATCGGCTCGCCGAGATCATCACCGAGGCGTTTCAGCGGGTCCTCGCGCGGTCGCTCTCGGAGAAGGTCGATATGCGGCTGGCCGCGATGATGACCGGGATCGAGAAGATCGCCAGCGCCCACCTGGTGCGCGGGTTATATCCATAGATAATGGCCGTGTCGAGGCACGACATGTCGTGCCCGACAAAAAAGAAAGGACAAGATGAACCTCTTCGAACAGATGAAAACGGAAGGGCACGAGCGGGTGCTGTTCTGCTCCGATCGCGCCTCCGGTCTTCAAGCGATCATCGCCATCCACAACACCCAGCTGGGGCCGGCGCTCGGCGGCTGCCGGATGTGGCCCTATCCGGATGCCGCCGCCGCCCTGACCGACGCGCTTCGGCTCTCGAGGGCAATGACTTATAAGGCGGCGATGGCCGATCTCCCCCTCGGCGGGGGAAAAAGCGTCATCTGGGGCGATCCGAAAAAAGAGAAGAGCGAAGCAAAGTTGATCGCCTTCGCCAAAGAGGTCGCTTCTCTCGGAGGACGGTACATCGTGGCCGAAGATGTCGGGATCGGCCTTGCCGATATCGACCGAATGCATCAGGTGATGCCGCATGCCGCCGGACTTCCGGAAGAAAAAGGGGGGAGCGGAGATCCCTCTCCGGCGACCGCTTATGGCGTCTTCTGCGGGATGCGCGCCTCTCTCGAAGAACGCTTCGGAGAGAGCTCTTTTCAAGGGAGGAAGATCGCGATCCAGGGAATCGGAAAGGTCGGGTATGCTCTGGCGCTTTTTCTTCACAAGGCAGGGGCGAAGCTTTATGTCTGCGATATGGATCCCGAGCGGGTGGCGGCGATCTGTAAGGTCACCGGCGCCGATCCGTTCCTGGGGCATGAGATCTATCGGGTGGAGTGCGATATTTTCTCCCCCTGCGCGCTGGGGGGATTCTTAAATGAAAGAACCATCCCGCGGCTGTCGTGCGAGATCATCGCCGGGGCGGCCAACAATCAGTTGGAAAACGCCAAGGCGGCGATCCTTCTAAAAGATCGGAATATCCTTTATACCCCCGATTATGTCCTCAATGCCGGCGGACTCATCAATATCGCCGAGGAGCTGAACGGCTACTCAAAAGAGAAGGCTTATCAAAAAATCGAGGCGATCTACAATCGCGTAAAGGAGGTGTTTGCCCTTGCCAAGAAAGCATCGATCCTCCCGTCCGAAGCGGCCGACCGGCTTGCCGAAGCCCGGCTTGCAGCTGGAAAGCGAGGCTGAGCCGAGGAGCGCCACCCTCTGGAAACCGGTGACGGCGGCGCTTCTCTCGATGGTTTTCGCGGGGCTGGGCCACTTCCTTCTTCAAGAGTATGCTCGGGGAGGGGTTCTGTTGGCGGCGGGAGCGTTGATTTTCAGCCTGACCGCCTATTGGCCGCCGGCGACGGCGCTCAACATTATCCTTTTTGTTTTCGCCGCCTTCGATGCGTTTTCGATCGGTCGGCGCGGATTTGGAATCGTCTAGCGAATGCGGCGTGAGAGGAGGCCGGAATGCAGATGACCCCTGAAAAGAAGCAAACACCCCCTTCGGAAGAGGCCGGCCCTTCGTCCGAACCGAAGTTGGAGAAGGAGAAAAAGACGGAAAATCGGATTGAATCGGATCCGGTCCGGCCGGTGATCGCCGCCGTGCTCTCCTTGGTTTTCGCCGGGCTGGGGCATCTCTATCTGCGGAAGTGGGGACGAGGGGTTTCGCTCCTCTTTGTTGCCGCTTTTTTATTTAAGATTTCCGGTTACTCGCCTCGCGCCATGATGTTGAATGTGGTCCTCTTTGTTTTCTCCGCATTTGATGCCTTCTCGTTCGGGAAGAGAGGACATGGGATCGTCTGAAATTCGAATGACGAATTGGCGAAAAGCCGAAGTTGGAAAGGAATGATAAAATAGAACCATGGCAAGGAAGTCGAATTTGAAAGAAGAAAAATGGTGGGCGGGTCTCAACCAGCCGAAGGCGGCGGCGCCTGATATTACGATCGTCGGCTTTCCCTATGACGGCGCGGTCTGTTATCGAAAGGGAGCGGCGAAGGGGCCGGATGCGATCCGCAAGGTCTCGAGCGAGATCCCGCCGGTCTTGGAAACGGGGGAGCTCCTCCGGGGGCTGGTCATCCGCGACGACGGCAACCTTCCGTTCGGGAAGAATTTCGTCGCCGCATTCCCGAAGCTCGAGAAGGAGGTTGAGGAGCGGGCGGCCCGCTCGTTTGTCTTGACGTTGGGCGGGGACCACTCTGTCGTCATCCCGGTCCATCGGGCCTTCAGCAAACGGGCGACCGAGAAGATCGGGTTGATCTTTGTCGATGCCCACACCGATCTCTCCGACACCTTCGACGGCTCTTCTTACTCGCACGCCTGTCCGCTTCGAAGGACGATGGAGAGCGACCGGTTCGATCCGAAAAAGACGGTCCTGGTCGGCACCCGCTGCTTCGAAATGGCCGGCCTGCAATTCATCCAGGAAAACGAAATGAAGATGGTCCCGGCCTATGAAGTGGCGGAGCGGGGGATGAAGGCAGTCGCCGATGAGATCGTCAAGCAGTTTGCTGACATGCAGAATGTCTATCTCTCGATCGACATCGATGCGCTCGACCCGGCCTTTGCGCCGGGGACCGGCATTCCCGATGCGGGGGGACTGACCACGCGCGATGTCATCACCCTGATCCGCAGGCTCCACCCGCTCCCGATCGTCGGGGCCGATCTGGTGGAGGTGGCCCCGCCGCTCGATGTCTCCGACATTACCAGTTTCGCCGCCCTTCGGATCATTACCGAAATCTTCGGCCTGGTCCATCGGAGAAAAGAGCAGCGCAAGCGGCTGAGCGTCATCTAGATTGAACAGGCGTCGAGGTGTCGAATCGCCGCCGGAAGAGGTTTTCCCATGAAGAAGAAAAATAACAATAAGATCCCCTCTCTCAAGGGGACCCCTCCCGGACCGAATGCCCAGAAGTGGGTCGAGCGGGACAACGCCGTGATCTCTCCCTCATACACTCGCGCCTATCCGCTGGTCGTTCAATCGGCCAAGGGGAGCGTCATCACCGATGTCGACGGAAACCGCTTCCTCGATTTCACCTCCGGGATCGCCGTGACGGCGACCGGTCATTGCCATCCCAAAGTCGTCAAAGCAATCGTCGATCAGGCGAAGCGGCTCATCCACATGTCGGGGACCGACTTCTACTATTCCTCCGAAGTCCTTCTCGGCGAGAAGCTCAACCGGCTTGCGCCGGGCCGGGAGCGGAAGAAGGTCTTCTTCACCAACTCTGGAACGGAATCGACCGAGGCGGCGATGAAACTGGTCCGCCATCAAACAAAACGGCCTTATTACATCGCCTTCTTGGGCGCCTTTCACGGGCGAAGCATGGGGGCCCTCTCTCTGACGGCGAGCAAGGTGGTCCATCGGGCCGGCTTCGCGCCGCTCGTGCCGGGGGTCATCCATGCGCCGTACCCCAATCCGTACCGCCCGCCTGCAGGCGTTCCCACGGAGGAGTGCGATCGCTACACGTTGAACTGGATTCGGGAGGTCGCCTTCCGGCATCTGGTCGCCCCCGAAGAGGTCGCCGCGATTTTCGTCGAGCCGATCCAGGGGGAGGGGGGCTACGTCGTTCCGCCGAAGCGCTTCTTAGGGGAGCTTTCCGACCTTGCGCGTGAATTCGGAATTCAGATCGTCGTCGATGAGATCCAGACCGGAATGGGCCGGACCGGAAAGATGTTCGCCTCGGAGCATTTCAATCTGGTTCCCGATGTGATGACGCTCGCAAAAGGATTGGCCTCGGGAATGCCGCTCGGGGCGATGATCGCCCGGGAGGCGCTGATGCGCTGGGCGCCGGGGGCGCACGCCAATACGTTCGGCGGAAACCCGATTGCCTGCGAGGCGGCGCTGGCGACGATCGATCTTCTGGAAAACGGCGGCCTGATGCAGAACGCGGAGAAGATGGGAAACCACCTTCTCTCCCGGCTTCGCGCCATGCAGAAAACACATCGCCTGATCGGAGATGTCCGGGGCTTCGGCCTGATGATCGGCGTCGAACTGGTTCGGGATCGCGAAACGAAAGAGATGGCGATTCCGGAGCGGAACAAAATCATCCAGCGCTGCTTTGAGAAGGGACTACTTATCTTAGGCTGCGGACAGAATGTCCTCCGCTTCGTTCCGCCGCTGGTGATCAAGCGTCCTGAGATGGAACGGGCGCTGGCGATCTTCGAGGAGGTTCTTGCCGAAGTGGAAGGGGAGCGAACGCCGAGATAATGCCCCTCTCGATCCGCCGATGGGAGAAGCCGGGCGAGCCGGCGCAGAAGGTCGCCCTCGAAAAAGACTTAAAAGCCCAGGGCTATCAACCGGAGTTCTGGGTCGATAAGCCCGGCACCAGCTACCCCAACCGAAAGTATCCCGCCGAAACGATCCTTTGGATCTTACGCGGGGAAGCCAAAATCACCGTCGGCGCCGACGCCGACATCCTCCGCGACGGCGACCGCACGATCCTCCCTCCGAACACCCCCTACAGCCTCCAGGTCCTGGGCGACAAGAGCCTTCTCTGGTTGATTGCGCTGAAGAAGAAAAAAAGGTAAGCGACCGTAAGCCAAGCTCATCAATGGCGCATAGATCTCCACTGGAGCGACCGAATTCCTCTCTCCTCCCAACCCCCTGATACTTTCAAGGTTTTGAAATCAGTTCCATTTCAGTTGATTGCACAAAAGCTGAAAAGAAGGTAAACGCCAATGGGATGTTTCCTCCGTTGGATTCTGGCGTTTTCACCTGGTGCATTGTTTTTAACATTTTTCTGTGATATACCCTATCCGCTCAAACTTCCAAATAGAACTTTTCTCGTCTCAGTTCAGTACGCTCTTGAGATAACCTGTACGCCTCGGGTATAAACCGCTGCAAGGAATAGAAATTTTCCATGAGATATGGACTGCAGTCTGCCTCATTAATATGTAAATATAAACATGTAAAAATCCTACTCGAAAGGAACCTTTTCTGCGTTAAGTTGTAAGTACTCTTGCCGGGTCTATTCATTGCATTGATTTACCTGGAACGCGGCGAGGGTATATGACGAAGGAGAGTGAAGAATTAAAAAGGAGAACGACGCATGATCGTAAAACACAATTGGAAGTGGATCATCCCGACATTGGTTATTCTTACTGTCGCCGTGACCGGTCCTGTCTGGGCGCGCGGGTCCGCGGGCGATTTCGATAATGCCTGGGGCCGACGCTTTGACGGCCAATCGCAATTCCGCGATTCGTCGAGAGATCAAACAACACGGGGTGGAAATGACGCGATCAACCGCCTCCGTTACTGGAACGAGATCGCCATCAACACCAGCGGGCTCGATCACACCCCCGTGGCGCCGGGCGAGAGCCGCGTCTTCGGGGAGCAATTGGGCCCCGGGCGGTCAAGCCGCGCGCTGGCGATCGTCCAGATCGGGGTGTTTGATGCAATTAATGCGATCGTCGGCGGGTATCGAAGCTATACCGGTCTTTCTCCGGTCTCCAGCAGCACCTCCATCGATGCAGCCATTGCACAGGCGGCGCACGATACGTTGATTGCCCTCTTCCCCTCGCAGAAGGCGAGACTGGATGGCCTGCTTGCCGAAGACCTCAGGCAAATTCGGACCTGGGATGGGCGCGCCAAGACAAACGGGATTAATCTTGGAAAGCGGGCGGCCGCCGCGATCCTGGCGCTTAGGGCGAACGATCATTCGCACTATATCGAGCCTCAAATGAATACGGAGTACATCCCGAGCAACGAGCCGGGAAAGTGGCGCCAAGACCCAATCAGCCAGATTCCGATCGCAATGGGCGCCTACTGGGGCAAAGTGACCCCCTTTGTCTTAAGATCGAGCGATCAGTTCCGGGTGCCCCCTCCGCCGGCCATGGACAGTCCTGAATATACGGCCGCTTTTGAAGAGGTGAAACGCCTGGGGGGAGACGGCGTTGTCACCCCGACGGAGCGGACCACGGCGGAGACCGAAATCGGCATTTACTGGGCTTATGATGGAACGCCGAGCCTCTGTGCCCCGCCGCGGCTCTATAATCAAATCGCGGTGCAGATCGCCGAACAAATGGGATCAAATACCATCGAGCTTGCACGGCTTTTGGCGCTGGTCAATGTGGCGATGGCCGACGCCGGCGTTGCCATTTGGGAGTCGAAATTCTACTACAATGTTTGGCGTCCGGTCACTGGAATCCGCGAGGCCGACGAGGGGACCGGCCCCACCGGCCTCGGCGACGGCAATCCCGCCACGATCGGAGATCTGGAGTTCACGCCGCTTGGCGCGCCGGCCAGCAATCTCACCGGGCCGGACTTTACCCCCCCCTTCCCGGCCTATCCTTCCGGGCATGCCGGGTTCGGGGCCGCCCTTTTTCAAGTCTTGAGGAACTTCTACCGGACCGACAATATCCCCTTCACCTTCGTGTCGGACGAGTTCAACGGCGTGACGCTGGACAACGACGGAAACGTCCGCCCGCTTCTCCCGCGCAGCTTCTCGACTCTCTCCCAGGCCGAGGAAGAGAACGGCCAGAGCCGAATCTATCTCGGCATCCACTGGTCGTTCGACAAAACCGAGGGAATCGCCCAGGGCCGGCGTATCGCCGATTTTGTGTTCAGGAACGCCTTCGTGCCGGTGCGCGAGCGAAGCTCCGATGGAGATGATCGGGATTCGGATCGAGATGATAGAGATAGAGATTGGCGGTAAGAAGTATAAGCCTCTTGGAGAAGGCCGTTTTTACCTGCTGAGCCGGTGGCTTGTTTTTAATGAGAACGTGTGATATCTATCCTCTTTTATCCATCTCTCCCCACGGATGATGAAAGACCAGGCGACAATTTAAGGAGTGAACCGATGAACTGTCCGGTATGTAAGAACGTAACGCTGGTCATGGCGGATCGACAAGGGATTGAGGTCGACTACTGCCCGCAGTGCCGCGGTATCTGGCTGGACCGCGGCGAGCTCGACAAAATGATCGAACGCGCCGCGGCGGCCATGGGAACGCCGGAAAGACAGGCCGCTGCGCCGCGCGATCCCGGCGCGGGCGCCTACCGTGAGCACCGGGATTACGATGATGACTACCGCCGGAAAACGAAAAAGCGGGGGTTTCTCGGCGACCTGTTCGATTTCGATTAATCAAAGCGAACCCTTTTTATTCCTCGATTTAAACGTACGCGTTTTGCATATGTATCCTTTCCTGAGACCGGTTTTAATCACTCAGGGAGGTTATGCTATGCTGTTTTTCAAAAAAATGCTTTTAACCCTGGCCATGCTTTCCATCTTAGGGTCGCTTGTTGCCTGTGAGAGAGAGGGGCCGATGGAGCGAACGGGCGAAAAGGTAGACGAAGCAGCGGAAGACACGAAAGACGCAGTAAAGGATGCCACCAACTGATCTTTGTCCAAGTTGAGAAGTTTTCTGCAGATTGAATGCAAAACGCGGCAGCGGGGGGGGCGAGTGGACGCTTCCCCTCCGCTGCCCGGATCTGTATGGAACGCTTTTGCTCAGGCGGCCTCAGCTGTTTGAGTTCGCCGCGACCTGCTTGACCAGGACCTCGAGCGGCTTGCTCGCCTCACCCATGTAGAGCGAGCGGTGCGGGAAGGGGATTTCAATGCCTTGGGCATCGAAGGCCTTCTTCAATCTTCGCCGGTACTCGCGCCCGACCGTCCATTGCTGAATCGGCTCTGTTTTGATCCGGGCTTTGATCGTCACCTCCGATTCTCCGAAATTGTCGACGCCGAAAATTTCGATTGGCTCGATGATCTTTTCTTTGTATTCCGCCTCCTTCGAAAGCGCTTCCGCCACCTCCCGCATTACTTTGACCACCCGGTCGGTATCCTCCTTGTAATCGACCCGGACGTCGATCACATACGCGGACCATTCCTTGGTCATGTTGGCGAGGGAGGAGATCGCCCCGTTCGGGATCACATGGACCACCCCCGCCAGATCCCGGAGGACAATTGTCCGAAACGTAATCGTCTCCACCAGTCCCCCGGTGCCGTTGATGATGGCGACATCTCCCACCCGCACCTGATTCTCCAGGATCATGAAGAAGCCGGCGATCACGTCCCGCACCAGATTCTGCGCGCCGAAGCCGACGGCGAGTCCGACAATCCCGGCGCCCGCCAGAATGGGGGCCACATTCACCCCGACCTGATCGAGACAGCTGATCAGGACGATCGACCAGATGGAAAAATATCCGATGGTTTTCAAAATCCCGACCAGCGTGGTGACCCGTTTCCTGGTGGAGCCTTTCACCGTCTCGACCGGCTCTCGGGTTTTAATGAGAATCTCCTCCATCCGATGAAGCAGAAAGCTCAGAACCCGGATGCCGATCAACCCGGCCACGATCAGTAAAATAATTCGGAACCCCGACTGCGCAAAGGCGAATGTGGTGCTCAACGCCAACTCTTTCAAACGGTCTATCGTCATTTCTCCCATGCTCTTCCCCCCTTTGTAAAGATTTCAGGATGGTTTAGGGATTGTATAGCAAGCTCAACCGTAAATTGCAAACGGTCTCGGCCGGTGTTTCAGGGACCCAACTTCTTCCTTGACCTATCGGGCGCCGTAGGATAATTTTCGGGCATGACGAACGTCGCATGGACAGCTCGATCACGCGATGATCGAAGGGAGAAAACCTTTCTCTGCGGGCAAAGTTGACCGACACGGATATCCACGGATATACACGCGCGGGAAGCGCTCTCGAAGACCGCGGTTTCAACGTCCGACTCGAAAGATCACCAAACGGGATGCTCCGCCGGAGGGGGTTGATCCTGCTTCGAAGTCTTTGTCTTTCAGTCGCCCTCGTCGGGCTGCTCGGTGCGGTCGCCGCGTGGGCTGAAGAGGGTCTTCCGGAAGGGGATTCCGAGGAAGAAACAGCGACGGAACAAGAAGCGACGGCGGGGGCGATCGACCGGGTGCATGAGATGGTCTCTTCCGGGATCACGGAAACCGCAGACTGGATCGACGCTTTCTTCGGGGAAGAGCGCGCCGAGGAAGAAATAAACCGCAGCTATCTCAAAATCGGCCTCGTGCGCATCAGCGATGAAGATGGAATGGAGATCAACAGTGAAGTCAGACTGAAGGTCGTCCTCCCCCGGTTGCAAGAGCGCCTCCAATTGGTCATTGAACGGGAAGGCGAGTCCGAGGCGTTTGAATCGGAAGGGGATGTGGGGGGCGTCCAAGCTCCGGTGAGGGATTCTCAGACGACGGATGGGGTCCGGTCGGCGCTTCGTTTGATCTTGCGCGCGACGCGCAATCTCAACATCTCTCTCGACGGGGGTGTTCGGGTTCGTATCCCTCCCACGGTCTTTGCCCGGCTTCGGTTTCGGGAGAGTGTCGAGCTCGAAGAGTGGGTTGTGCGGTTTACCCAAACTATCCAATGGGAAGAGGCGTTTGAGGATAACCCCTACCAGTGGGAAACGGTTTCGCGGCTTGATGTCGAGCGCCCGATCACCTCGAATCACTTTTTCAGAACATCGCTCCAAGGGGCGTGGTTCGAGGGGGAGCACGGTTATTTTGTCAGTCAGCGGTTCGCGCTCATCCATCTGCTCAGCAAACGCCGGGCGCTGATTTATGAGTGGAACACGCTGGCGCGGGCGGGGCAGATCGTCGAAACCGAGAACGACACCGAGATCGTGGTCGACCCGGACACCCGCTTTCGGATCGAGGAGACCGGCTTCAGGCTTCGGTACCGCCAGACCGTCGGGTGGCCCTGGCTTTTCTTCGAATTCGATCCCGAGATGGCGTTTCGCCGGGACTTTGACCGGGATACCGGCTTTGATGGGATCTGGCGGTTTTTGGTGAGGGTGGAGGTGCAGTTCGGGGACATTTTGTACGATAAATCCTAGCCGGACCCAAAAGGGGGAGCCTAGGAAGATAGTTTATACTTTTCTTGCCTCATGCTAAAATACGTCCCGATTGATCCGCTAAAATAAGTAAGGAGGGTGTGATGTCTCATCCGATTTATCGCGTCCGCTCATTCGAAATTCTTTCGCCTTATATCTTGCGTGCAGTTTGACGACAACACCGAACAAACGATCAACTCCCGGCCGATTTTGGTAATTCCAGGGACACCATACTTAATTCTTGGCCTTGCCTCCAATAGAGGGTCAGAGTAGAATCTCTTATCGGCTGATTCTATACGTCTGGATGGTTTTTACTTTGCCGTCCTGACGCGCTGTCTCGGCCTCCATCATTAGACCTCTTTCACGGAGACGCCCTATCATGAAAATCTTCATTCCAACACAGTCCTTCCAGGATTGGCAGCGTTTTCTGGCGAAGCCGAACCTTCACTGGAAAGAAGGCCATTCTGCGATGACGCTGGCCCGTTCATGGGAGGCGGCGGCAGCGACCGGCTTTCCGCCGGAGATCAAGGCCGCGTTCGAAACCTCGGGTTCGCCGCTTTTGACAAACCTCGATCCGCTGCTGGCCCTTCCTGAATTTCAGGTTCCGCTTCCCGCCGGCGTTCAATCGTCGCAGATCGATCTGCTCGCTCTGGCGCACGGAAAGGAAGGACTCGTCGGGATCGTCGTGGAAGGAACGGTCGATGAAACATTCGGTCCCACACTCAGAGAAAAGAGGATCGGACCTTCCGACGGATTTAATGAGCGCCATGTGTCTCTGCTTCAGTATTTAGAGCTCCCCCCCTCCATTCCTCAAACTATCCGATACCAGTTTTTGCACAGGACCGCGTCGGCGCTGATCGTCGCCCGGCAGTTTGACGCCAAGGCCGCCGTGATGCTGGTTCACTCTTTCAGCCCCACGAATAAAGGGTTCTCCGATTTCGAAGCCTTTGCGGGTCTGTTCAACGCAGAGCCCGAAATCGGCCAGATCGTCTCGGCGGGGATGTTCGAAGGGATGCCGCTGTTTCTCGGCTGGTGCGCGGGTGATCAGCGCTTTCGCTCCGGCGATGACGCCGAGCAAGCCGGTAAACTCTAGAGGGAACCGCTTTGACGGAAAAAGAATGACGATGCGCTCTATGCAAAAAAAGAATCAACCCCTGCAGCGGGCATTCTCCAACGTCGCGCGATCGACTCCTTCAGCAAATCACCCAAAACCTCCATTATCGCTTTATTTGCAGCGCACCGTCGGAAATCAAGCCGTTCAGCGACTTCAAGCAAAGTTAACGATCAGTTCCCCCGGAGATATCTACGAGCAGGAAGCCGACCGGATCGCCGACCAAATCATGCACACACCCGCGCCGCAACTCCAGCGCGCCTGCGCCTGCGGTGCAGCCTGTCCCAAGTGTCAAACGAAACCATTGCAGACGAAGCGGATCGAATCGGGCCACTCGGAACAGACCACAGCGCCGCCAATCGTCCACGATGCGCTGCGCTCCTCCGGCCAGCCGCTCGACCCGGCCACCCGCGCCTTTATGGAGCCGCGCTTCGGCCATGACTTCAGCCAAGTCCGAATTCATACCGATCCCAAGGCGGCAACCTCCTCCCAATCGATCCAGGCGTTGGCGTATACCGCCGGCCGCGACATCGTCTTCGCCGCCGATCAATATTCACCCCAGACGGAAAGCGGAAAGCGACTGCTGGCCCATGAGCTGGCGCACGTCGTCCAGCAGGGGGAGGGGCGACCGGTTGATCGGATTTCCCGGTTTTCAGACACCGACCATCATATTCTCGAAGAGGCGGCGTTGGAGCTGACCAAACTGACGCCGGGCGACATCAAGCAGATCCACGCCGGAAACGTCAAACGGGACTACAGCCAAACGGGGGCGGTCGCCAATCTTCTTCTGTTGTGCGATGCAAACGCCTACGGCGGCTACAAAGCCGAAGAGCATTTCGACAATTATCAGTGGAATGAGCAGTTGCAAAAGTGGCAATCGAAGAAGAACCCGGGCGCATTCGGCAAGAAAAGCCCGATCTCTTATATCGACGAAGAGCTGGTCCGGTTTGCCGACGCGTTGCCTGATCCGACGGCCTTTGAGCATGTCGGGAATGCGTTCCATACAATCGAAGATTTCTTCGCGCACTCCAATTTCGTCGAGCTGATCCACGGCGATTTCCGGTTCGGCAAGAAGCTCGTGACCGGTGGAGGAGGGTCGGGAGATACCTCTGTCCTAAGAATTTTGGAATCGGTCAGCAGCGAAGAGACCGCTCCCTTTTATGGTCAACAAGCGGCACAAGAGACGGCCAAATCGCCCCCGCACGCGCACGCGCGGCTGGCCAAAGATTACAAGTCGAATCCTTATTACATGCAGGCGGTGGTGATGGCGGCCCTGGTCATCAAAGACATCGGAGCGGAGATCAGCGTCCTCCGGGGAATGACGACGAAAGACGAGCGGGTGAAACAGGTGCGCGAGGTGATCATGGCCAAGGTGAGGCGATATCTCCGCCCGCCGGATGAAGGCGATAAATGGTGGGAAGGGCTTCGTGCTTCGAGCGGGAAGGAGATGGAAAAGTCGATCAGAGAAAAAATGGCGAAGACTCCGGTCACGAAGAACCAATGTATCTTAAGCTCGCTGAGATCGATCGAGGCGAGCAAGAATTCCAATCTCAAATTGTTCGGGCCGGCGATTCCGATCGAGACAAAACGGGGCCATGTCTGGGTGCAGGTCGGAACCGGATTTTTAGCGCCCCCCGCGTTCAAGGGACCGTCGGGAGCGGTGGAGCCGCGAAGCTTCGATTTCGTGCCGGTAGGGGTGCAGATCACAGGGACGTTTGACCTGCTTAAGTAAAATGATAAAATGATTTCGTTTTCTACCGTCCGTTGTTTTGTTTGAAAGAGGGGTTTATTTTAGTTAAAGGCCTGATCGTCCTTTTAGTGCTTGCCGCGGTCTTTACCACCAATGGCGTTGATCCGGTCCGAGGCGACGACGACCTCAATCAACGGCTTGTCGCCGCAGCGTCAAACGGCAACACATCCCGGGCCATCGCGCTTCTGCGCCAAGGCGCCGACGTGAACGCCCGCGGCGCGCGGGGACGAACACCGGTCATGGCCGCCGCTTATCGAAATCATGTCGAGACGGTGGCGGCCCTTATCGATGCAGGCGCCGACGTCAACCTCCGCGACAACATGCTCAACAACCCCTTCCTCTACGCGGGGGCCGAAGGCCTCCTCGATATCCTAAAACTCTCCGTCGAAGCAGGCGCCGATCCGAAGCTGACGAACCGCTTCGGCGGAACGGCGCTGATTCCCGCCGCGGAACGGGGCCACGTCGAGGTGGTGAAATATTTATTGACCCGCACCAATATCAACATCAATCATGTGAACAATTTGGGATGGACCGCACTGTTGGAAGCGATCGTTTTGTCCGACGGCGGCCCGAAACATCAAGAAATTGTCATGCTGCTGATTCAACACGGGGCGAACGTCAATATCCCCGACAGTGCAGGCCGCACCCCCCTTCACCACGCGAGGGAGCGCGGCTACAAAAAAATAGAGGCACTCCTTCAAGCCGCGGGCGCCCGCCCTTAATATTTCTCAACGGTCTTCACCTCATCTGGGTGACCACCGAAATAATCGTCTTCGGGTACAATATCTTTAAAGCAGTTGCCTCAACGGACGGCGCAGGAGAAACCGGTGTGCCGATCTGATCGTTTCCATTTTTAACTTCATGAAAAAAATAAACAAAGACGACAAAAATGAATTAATCATTGAAGTGACCTCGCGGTTCGAAAAGTGGGTCGGCTATGGCGCCCTTTTATTCCTCGGCTTTCCAATCGTGCAGTTCTTCTTAGGTAAACGGCTGAACGAAGAGCGTCTCATGGGGTTCATCGGCGGAGCGGTGGTGTGCGGTTTGGTTTACCTGGTGGCGTATGAAGAAGCGCTTTTCACCTTCGACTCACGGACCCGCCTGCTGACATGGAGACGAAAGCGTTCTCTCTCAACAAAACAAGGGACCCTTCCTTTCAGCCGGATCGATCAGGTTGTTCTGCAGTCGGCGATCGGCAACAAAAAACATTCTCCCAAACACCGCGTGGCGCTTCTGACGGGAGAGGGTGAGCTCCCTGTCTCCAATGCGTATGAGCATCATGAAATGAATCAGAAGATCGCGGAACGGATCCGGTCTCGCCTCGGTCTGTCGCCGGAGGAACTCGTGATGGACAGTGTCAAAGCGCTTGTCGAGCAGGGCCACCCTGTCGGCGCGGTCCAGCTCCTTCAAGAGAAGCAGGGTCTTTCATTGACCGAGGCGAAAGCGGTCGTGACCCGAATGAAAGAGCAAAAGAACAGATCTTAGAAATTTCTCGCAGTGAGCGTGTTTGCAGCTCCAGCAGCCTTCCTCCGGATGTTCATACTAGCACCATCCCAGAAAAGTGGACCGTTGAAGGTTCACTGGTTCGACATGAAAAATGGTTGTGATGGCAGGAAGGTGTAAGCCGCATTGCATGGAATGAAAATTGCTCCCTAAGCCGATTAAAACTTTTAAATGGGGGAGAAGATGAAGCGCAATATTTTTAGTCTCGTTGTAATTGCCCTTTTATTGTTGACGACGGAAGAGACAAAAGCGATATTGATCGATCGAGATCAAAATCTTATTTACGACAGTGCTCAAAATATTACATGGTATGACTTTGCTTTTAATCCGAGCGTTGAGGATTGGGATTTTACAGACAATTGGGTCAACAATTTAACTTACTTGGATCTTACGGATTGGCGGTCGCCCACGATAGAAGAGCTGCAATTTCTTGGAAGAAATGAGTTTAGAAGCACAGGCACCTATTCCACCGATCCGTTTGAATCGGTCGGGGCCGGCCTCGAATTTTATTTGTCATCGACCCTCTCCGGAGTGGACCAAAGACTGGTATATAGTCCCAGGCAAGACAGAACGTTCGGCACTTCGCCCCCGACATCGGTTTTTGGAGTCGCCGTCAGGAACGGAAACACGGTTGTTTCTGTTCCTGAACCGGCGACCGCCGTTCTGATCGGCGCCGGTATCGTTGGTTTTGCACTTACCAGACTCAGGAGAAAGAGCCGCCCGATTTAAGTATGTTTAGAGAAAACCATTTTTGTAAAACGGGGATGAACACTTCGTCATCAACGAAATGATACACCGTATCATTTTAGTTCCCCCTTTTTTCCATGGAGTAAGCAAGCCAATGAACGGTGATTGAATAAAAGAGTCGCCCCACCTGGGGACACGACCCCTCGTAGAAGGACAAAAGGTCCCTTCACTGTCTTTCTCCGCTCTAGAGGTCTCGCCTTGTTTAAACCGTCTCGGTTTGGAGAAGAGTAGATCTGGGATCTTCTTTTTGCTAATATTCACCGGGGTTGCGCCAGCGGCTCCTTGCCTCCTCCCTCATAGACTCCATGGCTGATTAACATTTCATGCAAAAATTGACACGCGCATTTTATGACCGAGATACCACCACGGTTGCAAAGGACCTCCTGGGAAAATACCTCATCCAGGTATCGGACGGCGTGGAGCGGATCGGGCGGATCGTAGAGGTCGAAGCGTACCTCGGCCCGCACGATCTTGCCTCGCATTCCTCCAAAGGGCGGACGGAACGGACGAAGATCATGTTCGGCCCGCCCGGCCACGCTTACGTCTATATGATCTATGGAATCTACGACTGCATGAACGTCGTGACCGAGCGGGAGGGACGGGCTGCCGCCGTCTTATTGCGGGCGATCGAACCGGTGAAAAATGTCGAGGGGCGAACTCAAGGCCCCGGCCTCCTCTGCCGGGCGATGCGGATCGACCGCCGCCTCAACGGAGTCGATCTGCTCAGCGATAATTTTTACATCGCCGCCGCGCCGGAGGAGAAGCCTCCCGTCATCGTCAAAAGACCCCGCATCGGGGTCGAATATGCGCGTCACTGGGCGAGGCGGCTGTTGCGATTTTACATCAAAGGCAATCGGTTTGTCTCAAAACCGTAGCGCAGGGAGACAAGCGGCATTCAGTAGATGATGAACTCCGAGCCAATTCGGGGAAGGGTCCTGTTTCTATTTTCGCCTCCTGCTTTATGATGAACAGAAGCACATCGCCTCCCACACGAAAACCGACCCGGAGCGCCCGGCAGCCTAGGCTGGGACGTTCGCTTTTTCCTTCACTTCCCCAGTTCGATTCTCAGATCAGAAAAAGACAACCGGCAACAACGAATGCGGCCTTGCCGGAAACGAATGAAATCGTCCATCCGCGGGGGGCCGCCATTGCCTTCTCAGCTTGCCAAACAGCTCGAACTCGGCAGTGACAGGACCCGCAAAATCCTCAAGCCCTTCTAAGGTTTCGACTAAAACCTGAACGATTTTACCCCACCGGCCTCCATTTTTTGTAATCCTTGTTACACTTCTCACAGGAAATTTTAGCGAGACACCGATATTCAACGTTACTGGTTTGTCATATTTTTACACCTGGTTATTGGGGTGAGTTTTTCCGGCTGCGGCACGTTGCCGAACGGGCGGGGCTGGGGGGAGGATGCAACCCTTTTCCCGGACGGCGAACGGGTTAAGAAGGCCGCCATCAATGCGCTGAAAGATCCCGACACCTGGGTTCCGGCCGCCGGGGCTGGCGTTTTTAGCATCGGGGACTGGGATGAACGGGTGTCGGAGTGGGCATATGAGAAGACACCCGTCTTCGGTTCCGAAGAGAATGCACAGAGGGCGAGTGATTACCTTCTGATGGCGACGGCCGCGGGAGCGATCGGATCTTCGTTATTCACTCCCAGCGGGGATGATCCGGGGAGGTGGGCGCTCTGGAAGCTAAAAGGGTTGTCGGTCGGCGGGGCCGCATTTTGGGCAACCTCCCAGACGACCGCGGGCCTGAAGGGTGCGATGGGACGGGAGCGGCCGAACGGACTGAGCGATAAAAGTTTCCCGTCGGCGCACAGCGCGCATGCTTTTTCTTTTACAAAATTATCACTCCGCAATCTGGAGTCGCTTCCCCTCTCCCGCCGAGAGCGGCTCTATTGGGGGGTCGGGTTGAGGACCACCGCCGCCTTGACGGCGTGGGCCAGGGTCGAAAGCCACATGCACTATCCGAGAGATATCCTGGCTGGCGCGGCGCTCGCTTCGTTTATCACTGGCTTTATCCACGACGCCTTTCTCGGGTTGGATGAGAGTCGATCGGTGGAGCTGGCGGTTGCCCCGGGGGAGCATGGCCTCTTTTATCTGCTCCGCTTCAAATTCTGAGACAAACATGATCAGGGCAGACACGCAGGTCTGCCCCTACTACCGGAACTGTTTGATTAAATTGCCGCAGGTGGGAAGCCGTCTGCGGCATTTTTATTTTTGTTGAAATGTGGTACATAGATCGTGTCCCGGAACGGTCGACTTGATATAGAAGAAGGAGTATTTTCTAATGAAAATGATCTCGACAGGGTTTTTCACCCTTTTTATCTTACTTGGTGCGTTTCGCCTTGATGCCGGCGCGGCGGAGTGGACGCCGTTTGTGGAGGATCAGCGATTTAAGCATTCTTACGACAAGCAGAGCATCTTTCACTCTCCTCAGGGGCTCGTTCGCGTTGCGATCAAGGTCGACCCCAAGGGAAAAGAGGGGCGCGACTTTTTGCTGAACGTCAGAAAGCAGATCGGCATGAATCTGGAGGGGTATGAGAACTACGGATTCAGTCTCACCGTCATGGAGATCGACTGCGTGAATGATGTAAAGCGCATCCTGCAAAGCGACGATTATACCAGCGAAGGAGAGCAGCTTGATTCCGTCTCTCCCCAAAACCCAAAGTGGGCCGCCATCGCCCCCGAATCGGTCCATGGCCTCTACAAAAAGGCACTTTGTAAGAAATAGGATTTCGATGCGTCATTATTTTCTCCGGGCCGAATACTGGCGTGGAGCGGCCTCCGCCACATTCTAAACCGATTCGTCCAGCAACTTTTATCAGAGGAACCGATCGTTGTCGCAGAGAGTGACCGAAGTGGCGGCGTTGTTTCTCAGGCTCGGCGTAACCGCCTTCGGCGGCCCCGCGGCCCACATCGCCCTGATGCACGACGAAACGGTGAAGCGGCGCAAGTGGCTCAGCGAGGAAGAATTTCTCGATCTGGTCGGCGCGACGAATCTGATCCCCGGCCCGAACTCCACCGAGATGGCGATTCACCTCGGCTTTCGTCGGGCCGGATGGCCGGGGCTGATCGTCGCCGGGGTTTGCTTCATCGTCCCCGCCATGCTCATCGTCCTGGCGCTGGCGTGGGGGTATGTCCGGTTCGGCGCCACCCCTCAGGCCGAAGGGCTGCTCTACGGCATTAAGCCGGTCGTGATTGCAATCATCATCCAAGCCCTTTGGAGCCTGGGACAAAAAGCGGTCAAAGGCCCGCTGACCCTTGCTGTGGGAGTGAGCGTTCTCGCCCTCTATTTTGCGGGCGTCCATGAAATTGCGTTGCTCTTTGCCGGCGGATGGGTCGTGATGTTGGCGGAGAATGCTCGGCGGCTTCGCGGCCGGTCATCGGGCGCCCTGCTGATTCCGGCCGCGGCGGCGGGGTTGTCGCAGGTTTCGGTTCCTTTCAGTCTCCCCTTGATGTTCGTGACGTTCCTCAAGATCGGCGCCGTGCTCTATGGGAGCGGGTATGTTCTCCTCGCGTTCTTGCGCGCCGATTTCGTCGTCCGCTTCGGCTGGCTCACCGATCGGCAATTGTTGGATGCCGTCGCGATCGGGCAGGTGACCCCGGGTCCCGTCTTCACCACGGCGACGTTCATCGGCTATCTCCTCGGCGATCTGCCGGGAGCCCTTTTGGCGACGCTCGGTATTTTTCTTCCCTCCTTCATTTTCGTTGCCGTTTCAAATCCGTTGATCCCTCGGATACGCAACTCGGCCTGGGCGAGCGGCCTGTTGGACGGCGTCAATGTCGCATCGTTCGGTCTTATGGCCGCGGTGACCTGGCAGTTGGGGCGCGTTTCATTCACCGATCCCTTGACGGTTCTAATCGCCCTGATCTCTTTCGGGTTGCTCGTTCGCTATAGAGTCAATTCGACCTGGCTGATTGCGGGGGGAGCGATCCTCGGTTGGATGGCGTAAAATCTAAATCTACCCAAAGGGCGTAGAAAAACGTTTGCAAATAAAGGATGAAGAAATTCCGTTCGGCGATATGTGAGGACGCTCACAAAAGAAATAACCGACTGTAATGCCGGGCACTGAAATTGCGTTAACCAAAAGTGCCGGGACCTTCGGGTCCGGTCAAAGTTGAGTTTGAGTTTAAAAGAATCAGGAGGAAACATGGACCCATTTAAACTGTTGAAAGAGGATCACGAGAAGGTCGCCGATTTATTCGAAGAGCTGGAGTCAACGACAGAGAAGGCGATCAAAAAACGGGAGACGCTTTTTAATAAGTTGATGACGGAATTGGAGATTCACGCCCAGATCGAGGAGCAGATCTTTTATCCGGCGCTGAAGAAGGCGAATGAAACACGCGAAGTGACCCTGGAAGGGTTTGAGGAACACAAGGTGATCAAGCAACTCCTGCACGAGATGGATGCCTTGTCGAGGGACAGCGAGCAGTGGACGGCAAAACTCTCCGTGCTTCAGGAAAACGTGGAGCACCATGTCGAGGAAGAAGAAGGGGAGATGTTCAAAAGCGCGCGGGAGGCCTTCTCCAAAGAGCAGCTGGAAGATCTCGGCAAGCGAATGGAAGCGCAGAAGAAAAAACTGGCGGAAGCGGCCTAGGCTGCTAAACACTTGCCGGTGAGCGACACGTCAGGGGGTGACATTGCGTTCGCCCCCTGACGAATGCGCGCGGCGTTCATCTCCTAATAATTCCCCGATCGGCTGGAGGCCCTCGATCCGATCACAAACGGCCTTGGCGACCATGATGATCGGAATGCCGAGGAGCAGTCCCCAGACCCCCCAAATCCAGCCCCAGAAAAAGATGCCGACAAAGATCCAAACCGTGTGGATCCGGCCCGCTTTGCTCGTCATCAAGGGACTCACGAGAAGTCCTTCCAGGCTTTTGAGCCCCATCGACACCCCGCCGATCAGCAGCGCCATCGAAAGGGTTTCGAACTGAAGATATCCGACCAGCGCGGTCCCTCCGATGATCGCCGTCCCCCCCAGGAACGGGATCGATTTTAAAATGCCGGCGGCGATTCCCCACATGCCGGCATTCTCCAGCCCGATCCACCGAAACGCCAGCCAGATGGCGACCCCCATCCACAAACTCGTGATCACCTGCACGTACAAAAACCGTTTCATCTGCAGGTTGATTTCATCGAGGATTTCCAGTGTCCGTCTTTTTCTGCTGAAAGAGGGGCCGGCGATTTTAACCAGCCTCCGCCTGAACGTATCGCCTGAAACCAATAGAAAGTAGACCAAGAAGAGGATCATGACCGCTTGCAGCGCCATCCCGACGAGGCCGATCGTTCCGACCCAGAGATAGTTGCGGAGATCCAATCCCGGCCGGGCGGCCTGCGCCGGTTTCACTTGGGGCGCAGCGGCGTTGGCTGCTTCGGCCGCCGCCTTCTCGATCTCAGTGGCCGCTTTCTGAACTTTGTTCAGCGTCCCTTCCCGGTCGTTGCGGCCTTCCCGGAGCGATTGCCTGAACTTTTGCGAGGCCGCAGGGAGTTGTTCTAAAATCGCATCGGCCTGATCCCCCAACCCGTAAATTGCGGAGCCGATCCCTGCGACAATCGCCGTCAGCAAAAAGGCGGTCCCGACCGCGCGGGAGATCTTCCGTTTTTCCATTCGGGCGACGATCGGATCGAGAAAGTAGCTGATAAAGAGGGCGATCACCAGCGGAATGAGGACCTCCCGCGCCCACTGCAACGTGAAAATCACGACCAACGCGGAGATCAGATTCAGGGGGAAGGCGCCGAGAGGACCGACGCGCGCAAAGACCGGCGGTTTCGGTGTGGAACGGGAGGAAACAGGTTCCGCTTTTTTTTTGATTTCTGCGGTTTTAATGGCGAGCGATATCCTTCCCAAGCGGCGTCAAACATCGGGCATGTTCAATCGTCATCATCATCGTCGGGGCGATTCACGGTCCGAAAACTCCAGCTGGTATGTTCGAGGCGATTCCCGGCCAAGTCTCTGATATCGTGCGTCAGGACAACGGTGTAATTGGTGCCGTGTCTCAACCGGGAGGGGATCATCGTCGCCGTGTTCGAGGAGATGTTATATCCGATCTCGGCGGAAATCGCTCCCCCCCGGGTGGTGATCATGAAATTGCCCGCCAGTGTCTCAGGCCGGATCGCCTTGCTGAACCGGACGGTGACGAAACTCTCAAGGGGAATATCGATGCCGATCGGCTGTCGCTCGATGACCTCCGGACGATCGTCCCCCGGTGGGGTTTGGTCGTCGCTCCTCACGGTGGTGAACGACCATCGAACGTCGGCTGCGAGCCCGTTGCCGCTGAAATCGGAGACTCCCCTCCGGACGATCGCCTGATAGGTTGTCTCCGGTTGCAGCGCCGCGCTGGGTGTGAGGGTCGCGGTCCGCGCGCCGGAATCGTAGCGGATCGACGAAGCAATCTCTCCTCTGCCGGGGCCTTGTAGAATAAAGTTGGAAGGGAGGCTTTGTTCGTCGATTTCTTTATTGAAGACCGCTTGGATGGCGCTGTTCACCGCGACGCCGGTTTCTCCGTCTCCCGGAACGGTTGAAAGGATCACCGGCGGCGACAGATCGATAACGGAGGCGGTGGTGAACGACCATGATTGCGCGGCGGGCAGGGGATTGCCGGCCCGGTCGGTGATCTGGTTGGTCACCGTCACCTCGTATTTGGACTGGAGCGCGAGCGGCGCCAGCGGCTGTAGCGTGGCGGTGCGCGTCGACTCGTCGTATCGGATCTCGCCGGGAATCCCCCGGATGAAAAAGGTATCGGTCCGAAGGGTCTCGGGACGGATCGGTTCGGAGAAAACCACCCGGACCGGCGCATTGATCGGGATGTTCGTCGCCCCTTCTCTGGGAGTTGCTGAGACGATTTCGGGCGGGGTCTGATCCGGTCCCCCGCCGCCGGTGGCTCCCGTGGTGAAAGACCAGATAAAGTTCTCCGGAAGCGGAACGCCGTCGAGATCTCTGATCCCCGTCGTCAAGACCGCATGGTAGGTGGTTCCGTCGGCGAGCGGAATGGAGGGGGTAAAGACGGCCTTGCCGTTTTGATAGGTCACCTCTCCCGAAACGCCGGTGAGGATAAAGGTATCGGTGTTGATCGTGGCCGGGTCGATCCCTTTCGAGAGGGTTGCCTCGATCTGCCCCGAAAGCGGAACACCGGTCGCTTCGGGAGCGGGATTGGTCTCCATCACCTGGGGCCCGTTGAGATCCTCCGTCTCATCCCCCCCTCCGCACGCAGTCAGGGCGAGGAAAAGGAAAAGAAAAAGGGGGAGAGGAGAGCGTTTTTTTATGAGCATCGAGCGCCACATGGATGATAGAGTGAATCGATTCTGCATGATTGGACCCGGATTCATTTATCCAAGATCAGGGCAATTTCTGTACCATCTTTTTGAGATCGCCTCTTCCATCTAGGAAAGGAAAACATCGATATCACTACAATGTGATGAACCTGCTTGCATAGATTGATCACTGTCGGTTCTCTTTTGCATAGGGGAGTAGAACTGGTTTGCACACTGCGGGGGAGATTAGATGGATGCATCGGGTGTTCCCCCACATCGAAACAGATCGATCGACTTGCGTCGATGCGCAACGCCGGGTATGATAGGAGATGTTTAACCTAATTGAGGAGGGTGAATGGAACCGTCCCGATTTCCTCCGCCCGTGCAGCCGGGGGAGTTCATCTCGCCGGTCACGTCGGGCCCGGAGAACCGGATCGAGGTCGGCATTCTTTTCGTTGGGGCCGGTCCGGCGAACCTCGCCGGGGCGATCCGTCTGGCGCAATTGCTGGAGCAGGCCCCCGAGGTGAAAGCGGCCCTTGGCGAGTTCCCGATTGCGATCGTCGAAAAGGGGAAATATCCGGGGGCGCATCTCCTGGCCGGAGCGATCCTCAATCCGGTCTCGCTGAAAAGACTTTTCCCGGATTTGAAAGAAGGGGAGTTCCCGCTCGAAGTCCCCGTCCAAAAAGAGGCGCTTTATCTTCTCTCCTCGGAGAAGGGATACAAGGTCCCCCTTCCTCCGACGATGCGCAATCATGGGAATTACGTCATCTCGGTCAGCCGGTTCGGGAAGTGGCTCGCGGAGCAGGCCGAGGCGCTCGGCGTTTCGATCTTCAGCGAAACTGCCGGCGCGAAACTCCTGGTTGAAAACGGCGCGATCCGCGGGGTGAAGAGCGGCGACAAGGGACGCGATCGGACCGGCGCGCCGATGGAGAATTTTCAGGAGGGGGCCGAGATCCTTGCCAAGGCGACGGTTCTCGGAGAGGGGGCGCAGGGGCACCTCACACAAACGGCGATTGCCCACTTCGGGATCACCCGCTCAAATCCACAGACCTACTCGCTCGGGGTAAAGGAGATCTGGGAGGTTCCCCATCCTCCTGAAGAGGTCATCCACACGATGGGGTGGCCGCTCCGGGGTGAAAAGAAATATAACGAGTTCGGGGGAAGTTTCCTCTATCCGATGGGGGGAAATCTGGTTTCGCTTGGCCTTGTCGTCGGCCTCGGATACCGCAACGCCTGCGCGTCGGTCCACGATCTCCTTCAGTTGATGAAGACCCATCCCTTCTTCCGGAAGATCTTGGAAGGGGGCCGGCGGCTTGAGAACGGATGGGGAGCAAAGACGATCCCGGAAGGAGGCTATTATTCGGTTCCCGATCGTCTTCACCTCCCGGGGGGATTGCTCGTCGGCGATTCGGCGGGGTTTCTCAATGTTCCGGCGCTGAAGGGGATTCACTATGCGATGGCTTCCGGGATGCTCGCCGCCGAGGCGATCTTCGAGGCGTTGAAATCGGGAAAGGATCTCGGTCAGCCTGACGCGCTTTCGGGATACGATGCCGCCGTTCGGAAGAGCTTCATTCTTCGAGACCTCCATCGTGTCCGGAACATGCGCCAGGCGTTCGACCACGGGTTTGTGCCGGGGGTGTTGCTCGCGGGGCTGATGACGGTCACCGGCGGGGCTTTTCCGGGGTGGCGCTTTCAGACGCGGCGGGATGCCGACGAGCCGCTTTTTATCGAAAAGAGGGAGTACCCCAAGCCCGATGGAAAGTACATCTTCGACAAGCTGACCAGCGTCCATGCCAGCGGAAACAGCAGCCGCGACAACCAGCCGAACCACCTCCGTCTGGAGGTGCGTGTTCCGGAGGAGGTCGGGGAGGCCTGGATTCATATGTGCCCCGCCAACGTCTATGAGTGGGGAACCGATATCGAGGGGAAAAAGGTCGTCCGGATGAACCCGACCAACTGTGTCCAATGCGGCGCCATCGGAGCCAAGGGAGGCCGTTTAACCCCGCCGGAGGGGGGAAGCGGCCCCCAATATACCCTGACTTAGACTTTTATATTTCAGCAAATTCAATTTCTTATAAGCTATTTCGGGGACATCAGAAAAAATCTCTTTTCCTCCTCAAGTTTTTCTCAAGGCCTGCCGATAAGTGAGGTAAGGAGGAAAAGATGCTTTCACCATTAGGAGCTTCTCTTTCAGGTCTCCGTGCCGGTCTGGAAAAACTCGAAGCATCGGCAAATAATGTCGCCAATCTCAGCACCGACGGCTTCAAGAAAGATCAGGTCCTTTTAAGCGAAGGGGTCACCGGCGGCGTTGTCGTTGAGATCGGAAAGAGCACGGAGTCAGGACCCTCCTATCGATCCCCCCAGGGTGAAGTGATCGAAGCTTCCAATGTCGATCTGGCCGAAGAGGCCGTCGAGCAGATCCTCGCAAAATATACTTTCAGTATGAGCCTTGCCGCGTTCAAAACCACCGATGAAATGCAAAAGGGTGTGATCGATCTCCTCGCCTGATTCCACCCTTCTCATTTTTGCCGACATAAATCACCTGAAAAGTCTGACCGGCGGTTTGTCATACTGAGCCGAAGGGCGAAGCATCTCCTTGTCATGGGACAAAAACAGAGATCCTTCGCGTCGCTCAGGATGACAAAAACGTCAGTCATTTTTCCGGTCCTCCTTAATATCCTCTGTTTTTCAGATACGAGAGTTCCGGCGGATGAAAATGGATTGCGAAGCGATTCAAGATAGGGTATATAGAAACAGTCCTGTGTCTCCGATCGACATTGGGCGATCGTAAAGATCCAAATGCCAAACCAGAGGATGAAAAATGAGGCGGTTTAGACTTCTTGAGCCGGAGGATGAAGAAGCCGAGGAGGGAGAGGGTCGGCCGGGTCGCTCTATGAAAGAGTGGTTGAAGCTTCTGATCTGGACCCTGATTTGGGGCGGGGGAACGATCTGGTTGACGATCGCCATCATGAAAGTTTTCAAAGATAAAGCGAAATACTTTTAGCTTTTCTCCGCGACTTTGCGAACAGATTGGGAATTTGTTGGAAGAAGATCAGAGTCGCTTCAAACGTCCTTGACGACGTCGTTCTGTTTTGGAAAGTTTGCGCGGATTCCCCTTCTTTTCGGCCGGCCGGGCGGGTTCCGTCTCATCAAGCGCTTTTTCTATCGGCGGGGTTCCCTCCTGGTGAAGGGCGGCGTGAAGGCGGGCCTCGAATTCTCCCGAGTAGAGCGCGACGGCGCCGCTCCGTTGGACTTGATCCCGCACCGCCCGATCTGAAGAGACGACGGTGCAGCCTTCCCGGAAATCTTCGGCCATCCGGACAATCACGTCGTCGGCCGATTCTCCGTACCCCGAGAAGATCACCTCAATCCCTCCGGTTCGTTCGGCCGCTCCTTTCCCGCTTCCGTCGAAGACGACCGTAACAGGGAGTTCTTTGATTCGGCGATATGCTGTGAGCTGTTCGATGAGGCGGGCGCGTTTTCCCTCCAGATCCCCCCGAAGCCCCTTCTGCCTCCCGATGAAGTTGTAACCGTCGATGATAAGATGCATGAGATGATTGTATGCCGGGGACACTTCATTGGCAAGGGGGAATCGAACTACACGCCGCCGGCGTCCGGCGGTTTTTCGAAGAGATCACATTGCTCGCTCACGTAATGACGGCAGCCGGTGCAGACCTCTTTCTCCATCTGTTCTGAGGCCGCCCGGATCGCCTGGTCGGCGTGATCGAAGACCCGACCTTCCGGGATCATTTCCATCAATCCCATCTGCGTCAAAACGAACCGGACTTGGGGCTGAAGGCTGCTGATGTAGAGTTTTGCGCCGATCCGCTCCGTATGATCAATGATGGCCCGAAAGGCCATCGCCCCGGTGGCATCGATCATATTGACCTGCCCCAGGCGCAGGATCAATACTTTCATGTCGATTCGCTTCTTGATCTCATTCATGAACTTTTCCGCGGCGCCGAAAAAGAGGGGCCCGGCGATCCGGACGACGACCACATAGGGGCAGACCTGAATCGGGGCGGCCTTCTCAGGCGATTGGACGATCTCATCCACCGATTGGTTCATGATGCCGAGCTCGCTCATCCGGCGGATAAAGAGAAGCCCCGCGGAGATGAGTCCGATCTCGACGGCCAGAATCAGATCGAAGGCGACGGTTACTGCAAACGTAATCAGCAGAACGATCCGATCCGCCTCCGGGGCGCGGAATATCGCCCGGGTGTTTTCCCATTCGACCATCCGAATAGAGGTGACCATCAAGATCCCCGCCAGCGCCGCAAGGGGGATATGCGATGCGAATTCGGCGAAAAAAAACATGATCAGAACCAGCGCCAGACTATGGAAGATGCTGGAGAGGCGCGACTTGGCGCCGCTCCTCACGTTCACCGCCGTCCGGGCGATCGCCCCGGTCGCCGGGATTCCCTGAAAAAAAGCGGTGACGATGTTGGCCAGCCCCTGTCCGAACAGCTCTTTGTTGCTGTCGTGCCGTTCGGAGGCCATCATGCTATCAGCCACCACCGCCGAGAGGAGCGACTCGATGGAGCCAAGGGCGGCCAGCGCCAACGCCGGACGGAGGAGTGTGTGAAGGTCTCCCCAAGCGCCGGCGGGAAGATGGGGCATCGGAAGAACATGCGGAATGGCGCCGATCGTCGGCACATTCAGTTGAAAGAGGGCCGCGGCGGCCGTGGCGGCGGTCAGACCGATAAGGGAGGCCGGCACGCGGCGGGTGATGGAGACCGGCATGAAGAGCATGATGAGGACGACCGTGGCGGTGAGGAGAAGGGCTGAAAGATTCAGGCCGGGGAGGTGTGTCAGTGTCGTATAAAGGCCTTCAAAGAAGGTTGCCCCGCCCGCGGCAGGAATCTGAAAGCCGAAAGCGTTGTTCAACTGGCCGGCAAAGATGATGACGGCGATCCCATTGGTGAAGCCGGCGATCAGGGGATGGGGAATGTAGAGAGCGAACCGTCCCATCCGGGAGAGGCCGAGGGCGATCTGGATGATCCCGGCCAAGACGGCGGCGACCCAGAGCTTCTCGATTCCATATTGCGCGACGATTCCCGCAAGGATGACCGCCATCGCTCCGGTCGGGCCGGTAATCTGGACCTTCGATCCCCCGAAAACCGACGCCACCACGGCAGCGACGATGGCGGTGTAGAGGCCGTATTTGGCATCGACGCCGGAAGCGAGGGCGAAGGCAAGCGCCAACGGAAGGGCAACGACTGCGGAGGTGACCCCTCCCCAGAAGTCGCCGGAGACATCGACGAGGTAATTCGATTTCAAAAAGGTCCAGAATCGATCGGTGGGGATAGCCGGCGGTGTAAAGAAGTGAGTCTTCATCCAGGTCCTTATCGTAACGGAGAATAAAACGGGCGGAGGGTCCCCTCCCGCCCACCGTATAAGATACCATTTAATGCAACATGTCGCAATTAAATAAATGTTGCATTTGCATTGCGAGTCATGTAGCATCTGAAAAGCGCATCGTCAAGGGTAAGCGGCCATGAATCGGCGCGGGAGAAGAGGCAATGAAAAAACATAAAGATTTAATTGCAGTGCTTCGTCACAATCAGCAGCGGATTACCCCCGCCCGACGGTTTTTGCTTCAATATTTCATCGATCATTCCACAAGGCAGTTCTCCCTCCCGGAGATCCAGGCGCATCTTCAGGACAAGCTCCCCGGCATCAATCGATCAAGCGTCTATCGAAACCTGGAGATGTTAAAGCAGCTCAGCGTGATCCAAGAGCTGACCGTCCCCGGGCAGGGAAAGCGGTATCAATTCATCTTCGAGCAGCAGGTACACCATTTCATTATCTGCAAGGCGTGCGGGAAGGTGGTCAAGGGGAATCGAGATCTCTTCGAAAAGGTCGAGAAGGCGTTGAAGGAAATTCACGACTTTCAGAAGGCGAATCTGTCGGTGACGTTTTATGGGTTTTGTTCGAAGTGTCAGACGGCGGTGGAGGCGGGATAGCGCTACTTCTTCAAGCCGTTCTTAATCGCATCCCAGTCATACGGAAGCGGCTCGCTTTTCCAGGGGGCGATCCGGTCGATTTCGGTCCGGATTGCCTCGGCGCGGTTGGCGCTGGCGGGGTGGGTGGAGAGGAGAGCGATCGATGCTCCCTCTTTTTTTGAGAGCCGGTCAAAGAAGGTGATCATTCCCTTCGGGTCGATCTTTGCCTCTTTTAGAAGGGCGAGACCCTTGAGGTCGGCCTCGGATTCTTGATCGCGCCCGAAACTTAATATTTGCATCTGGGCGGCCGCCTGGCCGAACCGGCCTCCTCCGATATCACCGAGGAGGAGGGCGAGAACGACACGCCATCCGAGCTGGTGAACCATCCCCTTTAAGCTGTGCCGTTGAAGAACATGTTCGGCTTCGTGGGCAAGGATGCCGGCGACCTCCTCGGGCGACTCGGCCGCTTCAATCAGTCCGGTAAAGACGACGACATGCCCTCCCGGGATGGCAAAGGCGTTGATCGTCGGATCGTCGGCGACATGCCATTGAAAGGGATAGGGGGACGCCTGCGTCAATCGACTCCCGATCTCCTCGATCATCTTCGTTGTTTCCCCTTCCGGAAGAAGGGTCAGGCCGGGCCGGGTCTGCGCGTAGATCAGATCTCCGAACTTCACCTCCGAAGTGTGGGAAATGCGATGAACGGCCCATTCGGCGATCGCATCCGACTTCCACCAAAGCGCCAGGCCGAGAAGGAGGGGAGAGAGGATCAAAAGTCCGAGGAGAAACCAACCGAACCGCATTCCCCGTCCGACGCGGGAAGTCTGCTTTTGCCATTGTCTCAGCTGCGGTGCAAGAAAAGAGGGAGCGGCGGCGAGGAAGGCCGTTTTGGCGCGGGGATCGGAGAGGATCAGCGACCCGCTCTCCTCCCTCTTCATCCAGGTCAGCGTGATCTGGTTGTGATCGAATCCGCCGGCCGTAATCCGGAGGCTCTCGAAGAGAAGGGTCTCCTCATCCGGCCCGCCGGGACGTAGAATCACCCCTTCCGAGGTGATCCGAATGGAAATCCGCTCCCCCTGGGGGGGGATTCCCGGCCCGAAGCAGAGAACCTCGAATAATTCCGTTTGAGAGGTGGATGAAGACACGACCGGTCAGTTGTTCCCATCGAGCAGACCGCCCAATCCTCCGAGCAGCGAGCCCTCCTCGCGCCCGCGGCCGGCCCCCGGCATCGCCGAATAGAGCCGGCTGGCCAGTCGGCTGAGCGGAAGCGATTGCAGCCAGATCTTCCCCGGTCCCTGAAGCGTGGCGTAGAAAAATCCCTCCCCTGAGAAGAGGGCCGATTTGATCTTGCCGACATATTCGATGTCATACGTGACCGAAGGCTGCATGGCGACGATGCAGCCGGTGTCGACCCGAAGCATCTCGCCCGGAGCAAGGTTCCGCTCGCTCAACGTTCCCCCCGCGTGCACGAACGCCAAGCCGTCCCCTTCGAGCTTCTGCATGATGAAGCCTTCCCCGCCGAAGAGACCGACCCCGAGCTTCCTCTGAAAGGCGATCCCGACGGAGACCCCCTTCGCGGCGCAGAGAAAAGAGTCTTTCTGGCAGACGATCTGGCCTCCCAATTCTCTGAGATCCATGGCAATGATCTTTCCCGGATAAGGAGAGGCGAAGGCGACCTTTTTCTTCCCGCTTCCCCGATTGATGAAGATCGTCATAAAAAGCGACTCGCCGGTCAGGAGGCGCTTTCCCGCGCCGAGGAGGGCGCCCATAAACCCGGACTTTTGCTGCTGGGAGCCGTCCCCGAAGACCGTCTCCATCTCGATGCCGTTCTCCATGAACATCATCCCGCCCGCTTCGGCGACCGCCGCCTCGGCGGGGTCGAGTTCGATTTCGACATACTGCATCTCAGAGCCGAAAATTTGGTAATCGACCACATCCATCCGTGCCATTGTGACTCCTTATCGACGTTTTTTGAATTTGCCTTTCCCGAACCCCGGGAGAGGACGCGTAGGTAGCATTATATCCATCCGTGGCATCGATCTCAAGTCCGACTTTTTTCTGCTTCCTCAGAAGAGGGAATAGACTTGGAACCGTTCAGGAAGGCAGGCGTCAAAGTGACGGATCAGAGATTTTGGGAGGGTTTTTAATCAGGTTTTCGGCCGGCCGTTCGGCAAGGTCATTGATCTGTTGCTCACGGAGGCCGTCGAGGCCTTCAAGTATTTGGGTCTGGACGACATCGAAGAGATGTCTGGCATAAAGGAGGCGGGGAAGAAGAACATAATCGGCTCCCTCTTCATAGAAGCGCCGCGTCTCGCGAATGGTTTCGGAGGTGACGATCACGGCGCTTTGCGGACAGAGTGTTCGGATCTGTTTCAACAAACGGGAATTCGTGGTTCCCTTCAGGAAGGTATCGGGGATGGTGGAGAGGACGATCTTTGCCCCGCCGATCCCGGCATGCCGCAGGGTTTCCGGATGCGCGATATCTCCATAAACACAAGCAATGCCGTTCTTCTTTAAGATCTCCAACGTCTGCGGATTAAAATCAATCACAAAGATCCGCTCTTTCAGGGAGGGCATCTCATGATTGATCTTAAAAAGAAACGAGCTGGCCTCTTTGAAAAAGCCGAGGAGGACGATTTCCTTCTGGATGCCCGGCGGTGTTGCGTCGGCCGGCGCCACCGTCCGCGTCTCCTGCCCTCTGGTCCATCGGATGATCGACGAGACGATTTGCTCGCTGTAGAGGATGAGATAAGTGGAAAGAATCGATCCGACAATGAGAGAGAGGGTGACAATCGAGACGACCTCTTCTCCGATATGGCCGTACGTCAAGCCGAGCGAGACGATCACGAGTGAAAATTCGCTCACCTGGGAAAGGTTGAGCGCCGTGATCAAACTGGCTCGCAGGCCGACATTGGAATGGAAAAGGGGAAGCACTGTGATGAACCGGCTGATCACCACGAAGCCGGTGGCCGCCAAGACGATTCCCATCAGCGGAAGTGTCACGGCCGGCGCCTTCAGGCCGAGCGAGACGAAAAAGAGGGTGATAAAGAAATCCCGGATGCCGGTGATTTTGGCGACCACATCCAGACTATAGGGGAAGGCTGCAATCGAGAGACCCGCGACCAGCGCCCCCATCTCCTTTGAAAGCCCGATCGCATTGGCCGTGCCGGATACCAGAAAACACCACGAGATCGAGGTAATCAGCATCAGTTCGGGCGCTTTGGCGACTGAGAGAAAGAGCCTAGGGAGGAGAAACTTGCTGATGAGGAAGGCCAGCGAAAGAAGTCCCGCTCCCGTCAGGAACGAGGAAAGGACCGGAATGAAGCTCGGTTGGAGCAGATTCGGCTGGATTGCAAGAAAGACGATCGACCAAATGTCCTGCAGGATGAGAATGGCGAGCGTGATCCGGCCGGCAAAGCTGTCGAGCTCGTATTTGTCGTGGAGGAGCTTCACGACGATCATCGTCGAACTCGACGCGAGGCCAAGGGCCAGGTAAAACGGATCGAACGGGTTTTCGTTGGAGACGAGCGGAAAAAGCCGAAGAAAGAGGAAACCGAGAAAGACCGCTCCGAAGAATTGGGCCGTGCCGCTCAAGGCGACCCGCCTCCCCGCGTCGAGGAGTTTGGAAAGATTGATCTCCAGGCCGATCATGAAGAGGAGAAGGATCAGGCCGATCTCGGAAATAAGATCGATGCTCGCCTCGTCGGAGATGATCCCAAACCCCATTTCCCGGCCCAGGAGGATCCCGCCGAAAATATAGCCGAGGATCAACGGCTGCCGAAACTCCCGCGCGACCAGGGCCGCGAGCGTGGCAAAAATGATGCTGACGGCGATACTGGTCAGGAGATTCATCTGGAGATCCAATTGCATTCGGTATATCTCCTATTGGGATTTTATTATTGTAGCAGACTCTTTATGAAATAGAGGGTTTTGAATGAGGAATTCGGTTTTCGGAATGGAATGAAGCCGGGCGCAAACCCCTGGTTTGTAGTCCCGATTATCTTTTGAGGGCCTTTTCGATAATCCGAAGTCCTTCCCGCAGCTCCTTCTCCGAGAGGGTCAGCGGAGGGGCGATTCGGACGACGGTATTCGTGTGGAGGGTCCAGCCGAGGATCAATCCGGCCTTCAGGCAACGTTGGACGAACCGGGCGGTTTCCTTCTGATTGGAAAGTTCCAGGCCGATCATCAGACCCTTGCCGCGGATGGCGCGGATGGTTTCGATCTCTTGACCGAGCTTCCGCAGGGCGGCCCGAAGTTTCTCTCCCATCCTGTCGGCCCGTCCGGGGAGATCGTTTTCGATGATAAAATTCAAGCTCGCCAGCCCCGCGGCGCAGCAGACCGGGTGGCCGCCGAAGGTGGTCACGTGTGAGAGGGGCGGGTCGACCGAGAGGGTCTTCATGATCGCGGGGCTGGAGATAAAAGCGCCGAGCGGCATGCCTCCCCCCATCGATTTCGCTAGGGTGAGAATATCGGGAACCACCCCCCAGTGCTCCATCGCGAAGAGTCTCCCGGTCCGGCCGAAGCCGGTCTGGACCTCGTCGAAGATCAGCAGCGCGCCGACCTCGGTGCAGCGGGCCCGGAGCGCGGGAAGGAAGCGATCGTCGGGAATCCGCATCCCCCCTTCTCCTTGAATCGGTTCGGTGATGACGGCGGCGACCGAATCATCGATCTGCTTGAGCGCGTCGAGATCATTAAAGGGGAGGAAGGCGACGCCGGGAAGGAGCGGTTCAAACGGCTTTCGGTAAATCTCCCGACCGGTCACGGAGCAGGCGCCGTGGCTATCCCCATGGAAACTTCCCTCAAAGCTGATCAGCCGCTTTCGGCCGGTCCATTTTTTCGCAAGCTTCAACGCCCCTTCGTTTGCTTCGGTCCCGCTGTTGGTGAAGTAGACTTGGGAGAGATTTCTCGGCAGAAGTTGCGCCAATCGGGTCGCCATCTCGATCTGCGGTGATTGGATGTATTCTCCGTACACCATGACGTGGAGGTATTTTTCGGCCTGTGTCTTGATCGCCTTGACCACCGCCCGGTTCGTATGGCCGATGTTGGCGACGCCGATCCCGGAAATGAAGTCGAGATAGGCCTTGCCGTCGGTCGTATAAAGATAAGAGCCGGAGGCGCGGTCGATCTCCAGGCCGATCGGGTGGGGGGAGGTTTGACAGACGTATCGTCGAAAGCGGCGGCGGAGGGGGGTCACGTATTCTCCCAGTCGACAAAACGGAGGAGATCGAGCAGCCGGAAGCGGCCGTCGTGGTGCCAGGTGAGCGGCGGCTTCTGCATTTTTCCGATCGCGCAGATGCGATTGACCCCCATTCTCGCCAGTGAGAGGAGCACCTCCGTCTGACGCTCCTGCGGGATGGCAAGGCCGACCGCCTGAAGATAGGGCCGGATCAATTCGAGGTGGCCCGCGATTTCCGAGAGATCCCTTACCGGCTTAATCCAAATGGTCCGCGCCAGGGGTGAGACGGAAAAGTGAGGATCAGGATCGTAGAGCACGGTCCAATCAACGCCGGAGGGGCTCGGAAAAACTTTCCCTCCCTTAAGCGGAATGGCCCCCCGGAGCTGCTGGATTTGCGCGGCTTCTTCGGACGAGGTCGCTCCTTTGGGCAGTTGATAGGAGGCGACATAGAGTGATTGGGCGAGCCATTGGGCGAATTCGACCGGCGAGACGGCGCCGCCTTCCTCCACGTAATAGAGATGCGGCGAGAGGCAGCCGCGTTGATCGAACAGGGCGATATCGGTCGCCGCCTGCTCTGCGCGGTCTTTGTCGATCGATTCCCGCGCGATCACCCCCAGGCTCAACCGATGGCCGTGAAAAATCGTTCGTGTCGATGGAGGAATTTCTTTTCGGAGGGTCTCGATCGTCTCGTCGCCCCCGTAGATGATCGCCAAGTCTGCCTTTTGAAAGACCGCCCGGGTGAGATCCAGCGCGCTGTTTTCCCAGGTCAACACCGCCAGACACTGCGCCAGATCGGGACGTATTTTTTCCAGCGACCGGGCGAAAAGAACCGGCAAAAGAAACGCGTCCCGGCTTACCTTCGCAAGGTTGGCCGATTTTGCCAGCAGACCGCAAACCAAGCTGAAGACCGCGGTGCCGGCCAGATTCCCCGGAAGGATGTGAGCGGTGAGGCGCGGGCCGAACGCCCGGGTAAATCCGACCCCCTTCGTTTTCGGACGAAACTGATCGAGCAGGGTCGGGTCGCCGACCTCCGCCTCCAACAGTTGGAGGAGGACCGGACGGGTCAGGTGTTTGAAGAGATCATCCAGGGCGAATCGAACCATCTCGGGAGAATCGCCGGTGATGATCGGAAGGGTTGATTCGGCTTCTTGGCGGATCGAATCGGACGGATCGGCCCAGCAACGGGCGGCGGCATCGATCCAGTCGACGATTTTGAAGATCGATTCCGCCGCCAGCCTTTTTTGGACTTCGATCAGGCGGTCTGAGATCTCGACGATATTCGATTCCGAAACGAGCGGCATCGCCAGCGGGATGCCGTGCGCTTCGTTCTGTTCTTCGGCGACGGAGCATTCGGGAAGATAATATCCTTTCATTTCTTCCTTGCCTCCACTTGAAGCAGCTCATCGAGGGTGATCGAACACCCTTTGGGCGTTGCCCCGGTGACCCGGCCGAGGAGGACGAATCCCCCCGCCGCCTCTCGCCCGAGATCTTCGGTGAGAATCGCCATCACCGAATCGATGTTCGCCAGATCATAATGGGCGAGCAGTCCCACCCCTCCCTTTCGGACCGGCTGCAGCGTCTCCGGATCAAGTAGCCTGCTGCGCACCTGTGGCGGAGAAATATAGACGCGCGGGTCTTTCCGGCCGGCGACGCCGTCGTAGAACTGCGAGGTCATCTCGGCCATGCCGTATTCGTTGACGCAATTCTCCGCAGGAAGACCGAGATACTTCTCATAAAGCCGATAGAGCTCCTCGCGTGGAACCTCTCGCGATTTTCCTTTAAAGCCGCCGGTGTCCATCAACCGGCTTCCCCCCGGAAGGGAGAGCGGCGCGGTTCGCGTCTGCAGGAAATCAAGAAAATGAACGAATGAAAACGAGGTTCCCAAGAGGGCGATCGGTTCCCGCAGGTTGGAGAGATCGGCCGCCAGCCGCTCCGCATCGAGCCGGCTTTTTTCAATATAGTAGCGGCTTCCCTCGGCTCCAAAGGCGTCGCGAACGACTCCCATCATGTGGGACAAAGAAGCGTCGGGGGCCTCTTCGGGAGAGGGGGTCAGGATCGCCATCCGAATCCGCTTCCCCTCCGGAACCAGGTGCGGTCCGAAGTGGGTGAGGATCGCTTCCCTGGCGAGGTCGAGGTCGAAAAGAGCATGCCGGCTTTTTTCCCTTCCGGTCGTTCCGCTCGATCGAAACACCCGGGCCGCTTTTTCCATGGGACGGCACGAGATCTCCGTAAGCTTAAAGGCCATGACCGGGAGGGGGGGGATCCCTTCCCAAACTCGGACAGCATCGGGGTCTTTATCCATGGAAAGGCAGAACTGACGGTAACGGGGATTGCGGTCGAATTGATAACGGAAGAGAAGCAATGCGATCTCATTAAAGTCCTTCTCCGGCACCGCCTCTTTTCTGGCGCGAATCAGTTCTACGATTTTATCTCTCATAGCATTGAGAGATACACCATGGGTTGAGTGACTGTCAAGGTCGAAGAAGAAATTAATCCGATCGAAGGGAAGGGCTCCTACCGGCAGGACCGAGAGAAAAGGCTTTTTCTTTGCTAGGGTTGAATCCGAGAGGAAGGGAGATGAAAGATCCTCTTGACCGCCAGAAGAAAGATCACCGCGATCAGCGCCAGCATCTCGGCGGCATCCAGGGGGCTTCTTTCTCCGTGCAATGGAAGGCGAAGGGTGCATCCGCCGCCGCCGCCGTCTCCGCTGGGTGAGGCGGATGCGGCACCGCTCATCTCTTTGGAGACCTCGTTGGAGAAACCGCTTTCATGATGGCCGAGTTTGTAGGCGGTGACGGCGAAGTAGTGGGTGCCCGGTGTGGTCACCGACAGGGTATAACTGGTCGCGTTCCCGACGTCGATTGAGTCGGCGTATTGACCGGGGCCCGTTCCATAATAGAGCTCGTAGCCGATGACATCGGCATCCGGGCTCGGGTCCCAGATGAGGAGGGCCTCCTCCGCAAAGAGAAGCGGAACCGGACCGAGCAAGATGATGAGCACGACTAAAAATTTCATCAGCTTAGTTTTAAATGATCGGCGATGTTTATTCCAGAAATTCGGTTTGTTTTTTTTAAAGAAAAAGGGGACGAATTCCATTTTGAATCGACCTTCTTTTGGACGCGCCTATGACTGTCTACAACAGGTCCTTCATGAAGCAATTCAAATGCCAATGTGGGATCAAATATTTTATGCCGCTATTTCAATAGTATAGTGAAAATGATCTCTAAAAATAAAGGACAAATAATCGAACACTATGTAGAAACATTCCGAGAAGGGTTACAAATTTGTCAATGTGCCGGAAAATCATTTAAGGAAGGCCTTACTCCGTCGGAAGGACCGGCTTATTGATGCGGTCGAGGAAAGAACGATCTAAGAAAGAGGGGGGCTCTTGTTGCCCTCTTGGGCGGTTGACAGGACCAGGCGGTCAGAATATAATCTGGATCATTTCAAAAAACGGCGATGGAGTTCGCCGGAACCGCCCTGACCGAACGGGCTGATGACTCCTACTTGAGTGTGCAACTTGGGTAGGAGTTTTTTTATATCCGATGAGGATCGCTTCGTGATAAATAAGGAGACGCATTGATTCCCTATTTAATGGTCGGGATAGGAGGATTTTTCGGGGCGATTGCGCGTTATCTGGTCGATCGCTGGATCGGCGGGAGGATGGGGGGGCTCTTTCCTTATGGGACCTTGGCGATTAATGTGAGCGGCAGTTTTATCCTCGGCCTTTTTGCCGCCACGATAACCGAGCGGTGGATGGTCCACCCCCACTGGCGCCTGTTGATCGGCGTCGGCTTTGTGGGGGCCTATACGACTTTTTCGACATTCGGGTATGAAACCCATCAGTTGATGGAAGAGGGGAGCTTTGGACTGGCGTTGTTCAATGTGTTGCTCAGCGTGATCGTCGGTTTGATTGCGGTTCGACTCGGCATTCTCTTAGGAAGAGTCGGTTGACAAGGCGGTTCCCCCTGGGCTAGAGTTGAAAAAAAAGGAAAGCAAATTTGAGTACACATCGCGCTGCATTCATCTCTCTTAATCCACTCTTTTGAATGGTTCTCGTTACTTTTTTGAATCCGCTTTCTTACCCCGATTACTCACCCGTTACGATCAACTCTATTCCGTCTATCGGATTTGATCTTCCTCCAACAAAAGAAAATTCAATTCTGATGGAGGGGATCTAATGTTCTATTTCTTATCGACCTTTATTTTTCTGGCGAGCCTATCCGCGCCGGCTTTCGGACAAGCCGACTATCGTAATCTCGATCCGGGGCGGCCGATCACGATTGAAGATGCCCAGCCGATCGAGTTCCGGGCGTTTGAATTTTCATTCGGTTCCCGTTATGGCCGGCATCAGGAAGGGTATGAACTTTCCTTTGAGCCGGAGCTAAAGTGGGGGTTCTCAAAAAACTGGCAGGTCGGGGTGAGCGGAGAGCGCGCCGTTCTGGATGACGGGCAACGAACCGACGTGTTGGCTGGGACCGAGTTTCACTTTCTCTATAATCTCAATCAGGAGGATTTTGATCTTCCCGCGATCGCATTTCGCCCGGAGCTGACCCTCGGCGCCGGCGATTTGGGAGCCGACCATCCGCACGGCGCCCTCAAAGTGATTGTCAGCAAAACGTTCGGATTCAACCGGGTTCACCTTAACGGTTCCTATACGATCGGCCCAACGGAGATCTCGGGGAGGGGGGGGGATCTCGTCAACCGGTATTTGTATGGCATCGCCTATGAGCGGACTGCTCCCATCGAGTTCTTCGTGCTGCTGTTCGATCTCTACGCGGCGGCTCCGATTGATGGGGGCCGGCGGGAGATCATCTATGACCTCGGGACCCGGATCCAGATGACACCGACCTGGGTCTTTGATGCCGGCTTCTTTCATGCAATCCGGTCGGAAGATCTCGATTTCGGCGTGACCGTCGGTTTTTCGTATGTTTTTTCTCCGCGGTCGATTTTCCCGAAAGGACTCTGATGGGAGGAAGGATGAAAATGTTCAAGGTCTTCACCGTCACTTTACTTTTATTTTGTGCGGTTCTTCCAGTCGAGGCGCGGATTGAAAAAAGGGAGTCGATCTTTTACCTGCCGGGACGCTACAATTTTGCAACGCAGCGGGTCTATCCCGAATTGAATGCCATGCTCAATGTCATCGACATCGGCCATGGCGTGCTTGCAGAGATCCTAATCACCACGAAAGACGAAGCCAGGGCGATCGAGTTGATCGAGAAAGATCTCTTCAATCGGGTCGCCCGGATGTTTCTCGGAAAAGAGCCCCGTCCCCGTTTTTCCCCGTCCGAGGAGACCGTGGCGCCGGAAGCGGTGAAGCTCGCCTGGCGGGTGAACAAGGCGTTTGATTGGACCCATTACCTTCATCGTCAGGTGTATGATATTCTCTCCGATAATCGGGTGGCGGATAAGGATCAATCGATCCGCGAAGCGCTCGGCTACTATCTCACCGAGGGGGAGCGGACCTTTCCGCTCAAGATCAAATCGATGCAGTTGATGGAAGGACAGTCATTCTCCGGCTACTGGAAGGAGAGATATCCCCGGTTCAACGGGGCGATCTGGGCCTATCACTGGCTGCAGCTCGCAGCGAACGAAGCGCTGCTGGAGCCCGACCCGGAGGCCCGCCGACGAAAGATCGACACCGCCGTCGGTGAATTCAAAAAAATGTTCTCCGATCCCTCGCGCCTTCCGAAGCATATGCCGATGGCGCACGAGATCTCGCCCACCTTCGCAAAGCGTTTCCCGGAGATCGCCGCCACCTTCGACAATCTTCACAGCTTCCACGACATCTACATGGACATTTTGACGAGTCCGGCCGTCCGAAACAAACGGGACGCCGTCTATCGTCAACTCGATTTGATGCAGGCGCCGAGGAAAGATCTGGAGACGATGCCGCTCCACTCCCTGCCGCCGATCCCGATCGAGCAGCAACAGACGTTGCTTCAGATGGATCCGGAGGAGGCGATGGCGATGATGATGATGACGACCGAGGAACAACTGGATTTCCTGGAGATGCCGCCGGAAAAGCGGAAAGAGAAGGTCGACCAACTCAAAAAAGAGGCCGACCATTCCGGGCATTCGGGGAGTTGAGGAAGAAGCGTTTATCAGAGATAAGATAAGAAGAGACCGCCGTGTCCTTTATCCGGAGATCCGGCGGATTTCCTCGAAGATATTTCCCATCCATCGATAGACGTTGTTGACCCGGATCTGCTCCCGCATCTCCTCCATCAGGACCTTTTTGATGGAGGGGGGCATCCCGAGCGAGGTCTTGATCGCTTCCGCGAGACCCTCCACATCGTATGGATTAATCAAGAAAGCCCCCTTCATCTCATCCGAGACGCCGGCCAGCTCGCTGACGAGAAGCACCCCGCGCTCGTCGGTTTGGGAGGCGATGAATTCCTTTGCCACCAAGTTCATTCCGTCTGCGAAAGAACTGATGATCGCCAGATCGGCGGCGCGATAGTAGATCGCCAAGGTTTCAGGGGGAATGTAGATCGGCCGGTAATCAAGCGGTTTCCATCCGTCGACGCCGTGGCGCTCGTTGATTTCCTGGGAGGTTTTCAGAAGGGTCTCCCCATACGTCCGATAATCGGTCATCTCCGTTCGGCTCGGCGACGCGATCTGGATAAAGGTGAATTTTTTCTTAAACTGCGGATAGCGGGTAAAGAAGAGGTCGATCGCGTTAAAGCGCTCGACGAGGGCCTTGGTATATTCAAGCCGATCGACGCCGATTCCGATCGATCCCTCCGCTCCCAGGGCGAGCCGTTTCCGGAGCGCTTTCATCTCCTCTTCGGCTTGCGGGATGGTGGCGAGACGGATCCATCCCTCCGCATCGATGCTGATCGGGAAGGCCTTCACCCAGACGGTCCGTCCGCGATAGGAGATCGACCCCCGTCCGGAGTCGACCGGAAGGTTCAGGATTTGACGGACGCATTCGAGGAATTGGTCGCGGTAGAATGGGGTTTGAAAGCCGAGCAGGTCGCAGCAGAGGAGCGATTCGAGCAGCTCCTTCCGGCAAGGGGCGACCCGATAAACGTCGTACGAAGGCCAGGGGATGTGCCAGAAAAGGGAGAGGGTCGCGTTCGGCCGCTGCTCTCTTAAAATCAGCGGGGCGTGCGCCAGATGATAGTCTTGAATCCAGACGATCGGGTCGCGTCCTTTGGTTTCGGCGAGGACCGCTTCCGCGAAACGCCGGTTGACCTCTTTATAATATCGCCAGTCCTCCTCCATAAATTGAACCTTGTCCATCGCCTTGTGGAAGAGGGGCCAGAAGAAACGATTTGAGAAGCCGTGGTAGTAGTGGTCGATCTCTTCCTCGGTCAGCCAAATCCGCTTCAGCGTGTAGGCGGGCTGGTGGGGGGGAACGACGACCTTTCCTTCCGCATCGGCCGCATCGCGATCGGCGTCGCCGCTTCCCCAGGCGACCCAGAGGCCGCGCGCCGCCTGCATCACCGGATCGAGGGCCGACGTCAAACCGCCGGCGGGACGGTCGCAGCGGATCTCTTCGTCCATCCAACGATGGACATAGGGCTCGCGGTTTGAAACCAAGACCAGCATTCGATGGGAGAAGTTCGCCTCGATCCCCTGCCGCACTTTGGCGCTGTCCCAGATCTCATCGCGAGAGGAGGTGGTGATCACGCCATGCGCGATCCGGCGGTTGGGGATGAGATAGGTCTGTCCGGAGGGGGATTGAATCCGCGTCGTCCGCCAGGAGACCTCCAGGACGGTTCCTTCCTCGCCCGAGTGGAGACGGATCCGATCTCCGACCCGAAGGCGTCTTTCCGCAAGAAGGTGGTATCCGGCGGCCGTGTCGGAGAGGGTGTCCTGAAATGCGAGAACGGTGGCGAGGCCGCCGATCCCGATCACGGTGAGAATGGGGGAGACCGGGAAATCGATTTTCAGGAAAAGGAGCAACACGCCGAGGAGAACAAAGAGGGCGTAGACCCCGCTGAAGACCGATTTGCTGATCGGCGCGGCGATCCCCTTTTCCCTTAAGAAGCGCCGGATCACCCAAATCGAGAATTCGATCGCCATGAGGGTGCCGGTCGCAAAGAGATAGAGGTCGAGAAGTTTGTCGGCATGTTTCAACGCCCGAGGCTGATCTGGGAGGTGGGTCAGCAAGACATAAACGCCGAGAACCGCGGGCCAATAGTAGGAGAGCCGCCCCATCCGGCGGGCCAGATCCCCCAGATCTTCCGAAGCGGTAAGTTGCCGCAGGAGAAACTTCCGGAGAAAATGTGCCGCAATCATGACGATGCCGGCCAAACCGAAAAGAAAGGCCAACTCCCAGGGAAACGCTTCCAGCGGTTTAGACATTGCGATCCTCCCGGCGGCTCAAACAGAGCGGCGCCTTCCATCCATATTAATGGTCTCAACTTCAAAAAGCAAGAAAGGATTCGGCACAAAACGGGGGATGAAAGAAGGAGAAGGGACCAATTGCATTCCGAGTGACCGGGTTTCTTCCCCTTGCCTCGATCTGTCCAAAGTCGTTAGACTAGATACATTGGGAGTAAGAGCGGTGGGACTTAGATTACGTACGCCGATTCGGCCGATTGCGCCGGTTCGCGGCTGGCTCAATAGCGGGCCGGTCGATGTGGCCCGTTCCGAAGGGCCGGCCACCTTGATTCATTTCTGGGGGCTGAGCTGTCCGCTCTGCAAAGAGCAGATACCGAGCGTCCGGCGTTGGATCGAGCAATTCGGCCCGAGGGGACTCCGGGTCATCGGCGTCCATACCCCTTTGACGCGGGACGATCAGGATGACGTGATGGTCGAACGGATGGTTCGGGCGCTAGCGCTTCGACATCCGATCGCGCTCGATCAAGAGGGGGAGGCCGCATCGGCCTACCAGGTCGATGCGGTTCCGACCTATTTCATTTACGACCGCGATCGGCTCCTCCGGTATCGCCACACCGGTTATCAGGCGGAGAAGCCGGTCGAACGGATGATCGAACGGATCCTCAACGAAGCAGAACATCAAGCGGCCGGAGGTCGTCCTGCGGCGTAGAAGGGAATTGAAATGGAAATCAGGAAAATAAATGAAGAGGTGGCTTTTAGCGGCCGGCTGACCGCGGAAGAATTGAGCATCCTGCCGCGGCAAGGATATCGGATGTTGGCCGAAGCCGCTTTGCCGGAAGAAATCCAGGAAGGGGAGCGGCATAAGGCGAAGCAGGCGGGGCTCCGTTACGTCGAGATTCCGGTGAATCCTCACGCCTGGTCGCGAGAGAGTTTTTTGCTGCTGGAGCAGCTTCTCTTCCCTCAAAAATCGCGACCGGCGTTGATCTGCTCTCCCCAGGGAAGACGGGCGGGGGTCTTGGCGTTGGTCTGGGATGCGGTTCAGCGCGCCCGCACGGTAGAGGAAACCGAAGCGACCGCCGGCCAATTCGGCCTGAGTCTTCCGGAGATCGCCAAGGAGTACCTCCGGAAGAACAGCCCGGCCTATGAAATCCAGCCGAAAGCGCCCTTCCCCGAGGCGCTTCCTTTTCCAGAAGACGACGAGGTTCTTCCGGGTGACTTTCATCGTCCTCCCGGGGCGTAAACGGTGAGGGACAACCATTTCGTTTTAAATAAATCAGTTTAAAAGGAGGATGTTCATGGACAAGCCATTTCTGACCGACATCAAAACCCTTCGCGAGCGCGCCCGACAGCACATTGAGAACGGGGCGATCACGCCGGTCTACCAAGGGGACGTGCAGACGGCGATCCGTATTTTGAATGAGGCGTTGGCAACCGAAATCGTCTGCACGCTCCGGTATAAAAATCATTACTACATGGCGAGCGGCATCCATGCTCAATCGGTGGCCCAAGAGTTTCTGGAACATGCCAATGAAGAGCAGATGCATGCCGATCAGATCGCGGAGCGGATCACGCAATTAAACGGCAAGCCTGACTTTTCTCCTCAAGGGCTTGCAACCAAGAGCCACTCGGAATATATCGAGGCCGATTCCTTGATCGACATGATTAAAGAAGACCTGGTCGCCGAGCGGATCGCCATTGAAAGTTACACCGAGATGGTCCGCTACTTCGGCGAGAAAGATCCGACGAGCCGGCGGGTGATGGAGGAGGTCCTGGCGAAAGAAGAGGAGCACGCGCAAGATCTGGTCACCCTTTTGGAGACGCTTGATCAGGGACGCTTCAAGGAGAAAGCGGCCTGACGAGGGGCGGGAATCGTGCTTGGGAAAAAAGAGGTTGGAAACAGATCGGAGGGAGCGGGCGGGAGGGACGGCCGCAGTGACCGGCCTCCCGCCGCGTCGCGGAAAAGTACCGGGCTACTCCCACTCCCCCGTGCCCCAGCCGAGCCGCGTGCGAAGGAGATCGTGCCGAGTAATCGTCCCGATCAAGATCCCCTCCCGGACGACCGGCAGGCGTTGGAGCTGGAGGTTTTCCATGATCTTGCTCGCTTCGGCAAGGGATGTCTCCTCATCAATCACGGCCGGAACCCGGCTCATGATTTCTTTCGCCTTAATCTCCTCCAGCCGGCGCGGACCGGGAAGCAGGCGGAGGAGGTCCTGGTCGTTCACCATTCCGATGACGCGCCCCTCCCGGGTAACGACAGGGATCGCGGCGTGGCCGCTGTCGAGGAGCTCGGCGGCGATATCAAAGGCCGATTCGTACTCTTTGACGAAGCGCGGTTTCGCAAGACGAATCTGACCGACCTCTTGGGATTTGACCTTCATGATTCTCCCTCCTTTTGTTTTTTCCGTTTGATGACGCTCTTTATCTGCTCGAAACGCTCAAGATTTGAGGATCGAGACGGAAAAGAGAAGGATCAATAAGCGGTAACGCATCAAGATGATTTCGATCGAAGCGGGATTGCGTTCCCCACCGGCGTGTGCCAGAAGATGGGGCAGCCGACCGATGAGCGTGCCAACATCCCTGATCTGTTTTATCCCACTCTTCCGAATCGTGAGGACCGGGTGCAGAGAGAGGGAAGGGGGTTCGGGGGGCCTTCTCTCACGGATCCATATCGGCTCTTTCATTTCTCCTCCTTATCGGCTGTTCCTGTCCGGAACGATTTTCCCGGCAAAAACCGGAACCGGGCCTTCCATTCCCCTCCTCCCTGAAGCGGCGGGAAAGAGGTTGACCGGCGAGGCGGACGGGGAGGAAAAGCGACGGGGGTGCGTCGCATGCCGCCTCGCCGGTCGGCGGGAACCTGTAATGCTAAGCGGCGTCCAGGGTCAGGAAGAGGGTGTTGCCCCCGCGGTGGACGAGGAGGAGCGCGCTTTGTTCTTTTTTCAGTCCGGAGAGGGCCTTCTCGTATTCGCGGGTGTTCCGGACCGCAGTTCGATTGACCTCCAGGATCACGTCGCCCGCTCTCAGCCCGGCCTCCTCCGCGAGACTTCCGGCCTCGACCCGACTGATGACGACCCCCTCGAGCCCCTTGGGAAGATTCATCTCCCTTGCGGCCTCCGGGGTGAGATTCCGGACCTGGGCTCCTTTCAGAGCGCTTGTTTCCGCTTCCGCCCCTTCTCCTCCAGCCTGGGCGACCTCTTGCGGCTGCTCGCCGGGGGAGAGCTCGATTTCCTTCTCCTTTTTATCTCTGAAGAGGGTAAGCCGGATCTTCTTTCCGACGGCGGTGCCGGCGACCCACTTTCGGAGTTGTGCGGTACTCTCAACTTCTTTCCCATCGATCGCGAGGAGAATGTCGCCCCGCTGGATCCCGGCCGCTTCGGCGGGACTGTCGGGGAGGACGTCGCTGACGAGGGCTCCCTTGGATTCTTTGAGGCCGAACTCTTTGGCCAACTGCGGGGTGACCTCCTGAATCGAGACCCCCAGCCAGCCGCGGGTCACCTTGCCGGTCCGCACCAGGCTCTCCTTGATCGATTTCGCCATTTCGCTCGGCACCGCAAAGCCGATCCCCATGTAGCCGCCGGTGCGGCTGAAGATCGCGGTGTTGATTCCGACCAGTTCGCCCCGCCGGTTGACGAGGGCCCCGCCCGAGTTGCCGGGGTTGATGGCGGCGTCGGTCTGGATGAAGTCTTCATAATCGGCGATGCCGACGTTGGCGCGGCCGACCGCCGAGACGATCCCCATCGTCACTGTCTGGTTCAGCCCGAATGGATTGCCGATCGCCAAAACATACTCTCCCACCTGCAGCTGCTTGGAATCGCCCCAAGGGACGGTCGGAAGATCCTCGGCGTCGATCTTCACAATGGCGAGATCGCTCTTCGGATCGCTACCGATCACTTTTCCTTTGAATTCCCGCTTGTCTCCCAGGAGAACCTCCACCTCGTCGGCATTTTCGACCACATGGTTGTTGGTGATAATGATGCCGCTTGGATCGACGATCACGCCGGAGCCGAGCCCCTGCGATCGCCGCTGCCGCGGCGGGCCCTGCCGATCAAACGGGCGGTCGCCGAAGAATCGTCTGAAAAAGGGATCGTTGAAGGGGTCGTCGTCTTCCCGGCCTTTGACGACCCGCGTCGTTGAAATATTGACCACCGCCGGCGTGACCCGCTTTGCAATGTCGATAAAGAGATCGTCAGGCGGAACGGCGACCTGCAACGGCGCACCCTCCCGATGGATCTCGACCGCCTGGCCGAGGGAGAAGAAATCGAGATGAGACGTAAGAAGACTCCCGAGGATCAGACCGAAGAGGAGGAGCGAAGTTGAAACGAAAAACTTCCTGCCTTTCATAATAAAAGAAACCTCCCGATAAAAATGAATGATCGAAATATCATTATGGTAATGATGACTGTAAATCATTCAGGTTAAGAGAGGATTAATTGAAGATTAAAAAACTCTAATCGTTGCGCAGGGGAAAACGGAGGGTAAAAAGGGTTCCCAGACCGGGGGTGCTGTCGACCTGGATGGTGCCGCTGTGTGCGTGGACGATCCATCGGCAGATCGAGAGCCCGAGACCGCTCCCTTTCGGATGGATCTCACGGGCGGAATCGGAGCGATAGAAGCGGTCGAAGATCTTGGAAAGATCTTCTTTCGGAATGCCGATCCCGGTGTCGGAGACGGTGACTCGCGCGTGGCTTCCTTCCCGAGAGAGGGTGACGATGATTCTCCCTTCTGGCGGGGTATAACGAATGGCGTTTTCGACGAGGTTGAGGAGGAGCTCCCGCAGCCGATCGGAATCGCCTGTAATCGTCGTTTCTTCCCGGCAGTCAAAACGGAGCGAGATCGCTTTTTCCTTTGCGAGAAGCTCCATTTGCGTGAGGGTTTCTTTAAAGAGGGGGGCGAGGGTGACCGGCTTTCTCTCCAGCCGGGCTTCGCCGAGATCGGCCTTTGAGAGAAGGAAGAGCTCCTCGACGATCCGCGAAATCCGGTCGATCTCCTCCAGCGAGCTGGCGAGGGTTTCCTGATACTCCTCCATCGTCCGCGCCTGCCGCAGCGCCAGCTCGGTCTCCCCCTTGAGGATCGTCAAAGGGGTTCGAAGCTCATGCGATGCGTCGGCGGAGAACTGGCGGAGGCGCTGAATCGACTCTTCCAATTGCGCGATCATGGCGTTGAATGTTTCGGCCAGCCGAGAGAGCTCGTCTTGGCCGGCATGGACCGGGATTCGGCGGGAGAGGTCGCCCGCTGTGATTCGACGCGCGACTTGCGCCATGGCATCGACCGGCTGGAGCGCCCGAAGGGTGAGGAGCCATCCACCGGCCACCGCCAAGAGGAGGGTGGCGGGGAAGAGAAAAAGAAGGATCAGTCGAAGCCGTTGCAGCACTTTTTCCAAATTTCGGAGCGAGCCGCCGACCTGGAGAATGTTGACCAGCCGCCCGTTTTGGATCACCGGGTAGGTGACCCATCGAATCTTCCCCCGATCTGGATCGATAAAGGTCTCATAGGTAAATTTGCCCTGAAGGGCGTTGTTGAGGGCTACTTCCGTTAGGGGATAAGTCCGTTTGGAGAGATTGCGTGATCGGGCGCCGAAGCGGCCGCGGGGATCGAAGAGCTGAAAGAAATTGCTGGTGGGATCGGGGTTGTCGAGCTGTTGTAGTAGGGCCTCGATGTCGAGCTCCGGAAGGGGGGGGCTGCGGTCGAGGGAAGCACGCGCCAGGGCTTCCGCGGTGGAGCGAAGCGAGAAGTCGAAATCGGAATGAAGGTTTCTCGACAGATAAACGAAGAGGAGCAGTCCGACGAAGAGGAAAGCCACCCCCAGGATGGTGCCGTACCAGAGGGCGAGCCGCCCCCGGATCGATGCGGGCCAGCCCCATCGATTGAGATTAGGCTTTGAGGACATAGCCGACCCCCCGGACGGTCTGGATCAAGGGGCGCTTGAAGCCGCGGTCCACCTTGTTCCGAAGGTAATTGACGTAAACATCGATCACGTTGGTGAAGGTATCGAAATGGATGTCCCAGACATGCTCCGAGATCATCGATCGCGTCAGGACCCGGTTCGGATTGCGCATGAAATATTCGAGAAGGGCGTACTCCTTGGTGGTCAGTTCGATCTTCTGTCCCGCGCGGCGGACCTCGTGCGTCACCGGATCGAGGGTGAGATCGTCGGCCTGGAGCAGCGGCGCCGTCACCCCTCCCCGTCGCAGCAGCGCGCGGACGCGGGCGAGGAACTCCTCAATCGCAAACGGCTTGACGAGGTAATCATCGGCGCCGAGGTCGAGTCCTTTCACCCGGTCGCCGATCGCCGTCCGGGCGGTGAGGATGAGAACCGGAACCTTGAGCCCCTTTTGCCGCAGCCACTGCAGAACCTCCAGCCCCCCTTTTTTCGGGAGGGTCAGATCGAGGATGATCATATCGTATGGAACCACCTCGATCTGATCGATGGCCGCTTCCCCGTCCCCGACCACATCGACGGCATAACTTTCCTCCTCAAGCGCCCGCCGGACGAATCGGGCGACCTTCTCCTCATCCTCCACGACTAAAAAACGCATAGGGGCGAGTATAACACATCTTATTTTGCGTTGAAACGGCGGGCCGAGGAGCCGCCCGGTCGGCCGGTTCCGGAAGATGACTGCGCAAGATTTTGAGATTGTATTCCGCCGAAGAGTTCATTATATTGAGGCCGTTTGTCGGAGTCGATCGCCTGGGCGCGATGAAAGGAGAAAGCGGTGTGTCGATTATTGTTGAGCGTGTTCTTGTTCGTCTGGATGGGGATGGTCTCCCCCGCTTTTGCGGGGGGATTCGAAAAACGCGGCGGCGAAGCGACCCTCGATTTGACCTTTCAGGATGAAGAGGATATCGGAACGTTCATCTCCGTGAATGGGTCTGTTTTGTTTATCTTGGCCGGCGGTTACTTCGAGATCGGGCCGGTTTATTCATACGCCCGTATTGAAGGGGATGATGGGTCCTTTTTCGACGGTTATGGTTTCGGACCTCGCGCGGAGATCAATTTTCTACCGGATCTTTCGGCGACGCCGTTTATCACCGGTTCGTTCCTTTTCTTGGGCGGGGATTTGGGCGATGTATTCGATGATGAGGTGTCGGTCGGGGTCGGGATTAAGATCTTCATCGGCGATTCTGCAGCGCTTCGGATTACCGGAAGCCGGATCACCCGTTCAGGCGAGCCGGGATTGGCGGATCAAGAAGCAACGTTGATCACCGCCGGTTTCTCTGTTTTTCTTGGGGATTGATAGAGAAAAAATCGATTACCGAAGCGATTCTAACCGTGTCCATCCCTTGCCGCCGTCGACGGTTTTATAGAGCCCTTTTTCGGAGGAAAGGTAAATGACCTCGGGCCGGGTCGGATGGATCGCAATCGCGTAGATCGTGCCGACCCCCTTCTGGCAGCCGGCCATTAAGAAAAAAGAGAGGAATAAGAGGGCGATTGCCGATCGGGGATTTCGGATTGAAGAGCGAAAAGATTTTTTCTTTTAATCCGCAGTCCCCAATCCGAAATCCGCAATGCCTCTACTCTGTCATTTTGCTGAGGCCGGTCCAGGTGCCGAACCATTTGTTCCCCTGCGCGTCGAAGGCAATCGAGAAGACATTGTTGTCTTGGAGGCCGTCGGCGGTGGTGTAAGTCCGCCATGACTGACCGTCGAATCGGGAGACGCCGCGGTCGGTCCCCGCCCAGAGAATTCCTTTGGAGTCGATCTCCAGCGCGTGAACGAAATTTCCGCCGATCGTCCCGCTGCCGGCGGTGTAGGTCGTCCATCGCCTTCCATCGAATCGGGAAAGCCCCGCCCCCCACGTGCCGACCCAGATATGGTTTTCCCGATCAACGGCGATGTCGAGGACAAAATTGGGATTCGCGGTTTGGTTCTCTTTGTTTCCTCGGCCGTGATGGCCTTCCTCGTACGCTTCATCCTTCGGTCGTGCGATGGCGGGAGGACCGATCTCCGCCCCCAGCCCGTCGCGATGGGTGAAACCGGTCCAGTTCTTTCCGTCGAAGCGGTTGATTCCCCCTTCGGTTCCGAACCAGAAATTTCCATCGTGGTCCTTCGCGATGGCATAGACCCACTTGTCGAGGAGACCATCTTCTTCGTGATACGTTTTAAAGGTTTTTCCGTCGAAGCGGCTGACCCCGTCCCAGGTGGCGATCCAGGCGGTGCCGTCCGGATCGAAATAGATGTCGTAAACCCACAGGTCGCCCAACCCGTTCCCGGCGGGATAAATAGTCCAGGCCGCATCATAAGTAATTCGACCGCCGCCGTACGGTGTGTAGGTGACCCACTCCCTCCCGTCAAACCGGGAGAGACCGCCGCCGTAGGTGCCGACCCACTTTCTCCCTTGCGGATCGACCGAGACCTTATAGATTCCTTTGGCGAGGAGACCCTGCGTCGATCGGACGGTGAAGATCTCGTGGCGATCGGGGGTGCGGGTGTCGTATCGGATCAGACCGCTTGCCAGACCGAGCCAGAGATCATCCCCCTCGAATGCGAGGCTCTTCACATTCGCGCCGGTCTCAAAATTGACGAAGCGGGGAGGGAGGGCCGGCGGGGCTGTCGAAGCAGGGGGGGCGACGGGGGCGGGCTGGGAACAGGCCATGAGAAGAAGGGTAAGGAAAATGAAAGAAAGTCGCATTTTCAATGCGTCATCGGCTCCGTTTTTGTTGACAAACAAAAAAGTTGGTAGTATTCTACAAAAACATTGCTCGAATAACAAGCACGTTGCGCTTGTTTTTCCGGGCGAACGTCGGGCGGATAGCTCAGTTGGTAGAGCGTCGGCCTTACAAGCCGAAGGTCACAGGTTCAATCCCTGTTCCGCCTACCACTTCGGGAGCGGCGGCGGGGATCGGGACCGGAGGCGCAGTGAGGCACCCGGTTCAGACGTTGCATATCAAAATTTGGAAAGGTCCTGGGGGGCCGTAGTTCAGCTGGTTAGAACGCCGGCCTGTCACGCCGGAAGTCGCGAGTTCGATCCTCGTCGGCCCCGCCACCTCGCTGTTATCGAAAGCGGCAGGCCATCCCTATCATGATTGAAATTCTTTCCGCCCATCCCGAAGGTGGGCGCGCTTATCGAAGGGAGAACCCACTGTTTTGCCTCTGAGCGCAGGTTCACAAGTTTCTATTTTTGATCTGGTTCTTTCCGCAGGTATTGTCGCAAAGATTGTCCTTCTTCTCCTCCTTCTCGCTTCGATCGTAACCTGGGCGATTATCCTGTACAAGTGGATGACCCTTCGAAAGGCCGAGGCCGAGAACCGGCGATTTTTAGTCCTCTTCTCGAAAATCGACGACCTGCTTGAGATCCAACAGAAGGCCCTCCAACGGAATGAGGGTCCGATGGTGATGGTCTATCAGGCGGCGATCGATAAAATGCGCCCCTACCTTGAGAAGGACGGGGAAAATGCTCCCCCCGCCATCGATGGAAACCGCCCGATGCTCTTGACCAGCCTTCAGCGCACCCTAAGGAGCGGTGTGCAAGACGAAATGGCCCATCAAGAACGCTACCTTCATTTTCTCGCGACCGTCGGGAACACCGCCCCCTTCGTCGGACTGTTCGGAACCGTCTGGGGGATCATTAATGCCTTTCAGGAGATCGGCCGGCAGGGGAACGCCAACATTGCGTCGGTCGCCCCGGGTATTTCCGAGGCACTCGTCGCCACGGCGGCCGGCCTTTTTGTGGCGATTCCGGCGGTGATGGCATATAATATCTTTATAAACAAAATCCAAAAAATGGAAGTTCAGTTGGAAGTCTTCGCGGCGGAGCTCACCTCTCTGGTGGAGGAGAAGCTGTTTAGCCTGCAGAGCAGCCGGAAGGTGAGATAGTTTTTTTCTTGCCTCCGAATCGCCAACCGTGCGAAACCGTGAAGGAGAGAGTTCTTCAACGGGAAGCGAATAGGGCAAACGGCTGAGCCGGGTTGCCCCTTCGATCTATAAAGAATGCGCAAGAGAGAATACAAATGATGTCGTCGTCGACAGGCCGCCAGCGAAAATTGTTGGCCGAGATCAATATTATTCCCCTGGTCGATGTCGTTCTCGTTTTGCTCATCATCTTTATGGTGGCCGCCCCGCTCCTTTACCGGGGGATGGACATCAAGCTGCCGCAGGCGGCGACGAATACCATCAAGCCGGAAGAGCGAAAAGTACTGACCATCGAAAAGAACCAAGCCATTTATTTAGATAAGGAAGAAGTCGGATTGGCCCGTTTGGAGGGAAGGCTCCAGGCGCTGAAAGGGAGCTCTCCGGAGGTGTCGATCTATCTTCGTGCCGATCGGGAGGTTCCCTATGGTACAGTTGTCCAAGTGATGGATTTGATCAAACGCGCCGGAATCGACAAGCTCGGCATTGTGACGGAACCGCTTCAGCAAGATTCTCCTTCCCGTTAGACTCATGTGAGGCCCCAGCGCGCGCTTTATCCGTTGCGCCAACGCGCCAGTATGATAATAGCGCCCGGCGCGCAAGGACAAAGGCCTTCTCCGCCAGAAACGAAGATCACCTCCTTATTAAGGGGGTGAACGAGCGGAATCGGCGGCGCATTCCCCGGTTCGCCGTTCACGATCAGTTGAAGCAGCGTCATTGTCCCACAGGCGTTCCGTCCAGAGATGGTTCGGAGTTCCCAGTGACCGACGCTGCGGCCGCATCGGCTGTTTTTAGGGGATTGAATGGGTGGATCGATGTCAGCCGTCCGTTGGAATTCGGATTGGGTCTCCGGGAGTGGGGCGATCCTCCGCCGTGCGGAGGGTCTTTCCAAAATGATGGTCCTCTCTTTGGTCCTTCATGTCGCATTTTTTTCCTTTGCATTGTATGGGCGGTCTTTTTTGGGATTCTCTCCCTCGGCATTCCAGAGCTATCAGGTGACGTTGGTTCCCCCGTCGTCCGCGCCGCCGATGCCCTCGATCGCTCCCGCGCCGCGCGCGCCGGCGCCGGCAGCCCCTGTTTCCCGGCCTCCTTCTCCGCCCGTTGCTCCGCCGGCGGAAGCGTCAAAGCCCCTTTCTTCAAAAGGGGTTCCCCCGGTCAAAGAAGATCCGGAGCGATTGCAAGACTGGTGGAAAAAAAAAGCAGGATCAATTAAAATACCAACGGTTCAAAAACCGAAAAACGATCCGGCCCCTCCGGCGCCGACACAAACGGTGAAACGACCCATGGCCACCCCCGCTCCCGTGGAAACAAACCCGACGGCATCCCAAGGAGAAACCGCCGCGCCGCCGCAACCCGTCGTGCCATCCACCTCGGCCCCGAGTGCCGCGCCGAGCCAGGAGGCGAGCAATCCGTCGCTCGTTGCGACCGGAAGCGCTTCGCTTAATACATCCTTATTTAAATATCCTTATTACCTCAAGAGTCTCGAGAATAAAATCAGCGGGCAATGGTCCCCCCCGCCGGTCCTCCTCGATGAACAGATTGTCGGGGCGGTTGTCCAGTTCAACGTCACCCGGAGAGGCTCGATCGAATCGGTTGAAATCGAAAAGAGCTCCGGCAACAGTCAGTTCGACCAGGCCGCTTTGAGGGCAGTCTATAACGCGAATCCGCTCCCTCCGCTTCCAGAGGGGCTTTCGGAGGATCCGTTGAAGGTCCATTTCAGTTTCACCCTTCAGAAGGGATCGTGAGCGTGCGGGTCAGGATTTTCGTTTTACTTCTTTTAGGGTTTTTTGCGGCGGCGGGGGGAAGCGATGCGGCCGATGTCTTCATCGGGACGACCCGCTCAGGCTACGAGAAAATTCCTTTAATGATCGTTCCCTTTCAGGGGGAGGGTTCGAGCGCCGAGCAGGTCTTGCTCGCCGAAACGGTCCTGCGCGCTGATCTGGAGCGATCGCAATTCTTTACCATTGTCGAGCGAAGCAAGGTGGCCTCCGCCACCGGAAAGACCAGCGCGCCGGAGGCGGCCCTCATCGCGGATGCCGGGAAAGCAGGTGTTCAGGTCTTGGCCTGGGCCAAATTGATCCCCAAAGGGGACGATTGGGCCCTGGAGAGTTACGCCTATGAGACCGCCAAGGGGGAGCAGGTGGTCGCGGTGCGGATGATCGGCGATCGGAAATCGGTCCGGATGATGGCGCATCGCTTCGCGGATAAACTTGTCTCTCATTTCACGGGGGAGCCGGGGATCGCTCAGACAAAAATCGCCTATGTTTCGGATATCACCGGCAAGAAAGAGGTCTATTTGATGGATTACGACGGCGCCAATGAAATGCGGGTCACCGCCGATCGAAATATCGTCATCTCTCCCCGCTGGTCGTCTGATGCCGGGCAGATCGCCTATACTTCTTACCGTGAGGGGAATCCCGATATTTATTTTCTGGATCTTGGAACCGGGCGCCGTCAGCGGATGGTTTCCTTCCCGGGGCTCAATATCTCGGCCGCCTGGTCGCCGAAGGGGGACCGGGTCGCCTTCGCGACGACGAAGGACGGCAATGCGGAAATTTATACGATGCGGCCGGACGGCACCGAATTAAAGCGGATCACCTTCAATACGGCGGATGACCTCTCTCCCTCCTGGTCTCCAACCGGAAGGCAGATCGCTTTTACCTCCGATCGGGGGGGAACCCCTCAAATTTATGTGATGGATGCCGACGGATCGAACGCCCGCCGGTTGACGTTCAACGGGAACTACAATACTTCTGCGTCATGGTCTCCGAAAGGGGATTGGATCGCTTACGCCTGTCGGAACGAAGAGAGATGGCTGAAGATTTGTATCGACAGCGTCGATGGTCAACAATCCATGCGGCTGACCGAAAGCGGAGCATGGGATGATGAATCTCCCTCCTGGGCCCTCAATGGGAGGGATTTGACCTTTACATCGAATCGGACCGGGAAAAATCAGATCTACACGATCCATGCAGATGGAACCGGATTGATCCGCCTGACCTCGAACGGGGCCAGCAACACCGCCCCGGCTTGGTCGCCCAAGTAAGGTAAAGAAACGTTCGGAACGAGGAATGCGGAATGTAGAATATTTCGACCCCGCATGCTCTGCACCGAACGCCGCATTCGAAATCGTTCACGGAGGAAAATAAATGAGAAGAAGTCTCTCAACCTTTGCAGCGCTGGTTATCTTATTCTCATCGGTCGTGTTAATGGGGTGTCCTAAAAAAGTCCCCTCGACCGAAGGGTCGGCCGGGCTCTCGAGAGAGCGGTCAGGAACGGAAAATCAGGGGGAGCCTGGATCGGACGGCCGGTCCCTTCCTCCCCCTCCGACGGAAGAGCGGCTTGACCCGATGGCAAAAGAGGCGCCGATGCCCGATGGAGTGCCGTCCGGCGGGGCCGAAGGCGGAGAGCGGGGCACTTCGCTTCAGGATGTCTTCTTCGAATTTGATCAGTGGCTGATCCGGCCGGAATCGCGGAAGCTTTTGGAGGCCGATGCCGAATGGCTTGCAGCCCATCCGGAGGCGAAGATTCAGATCGAAGGGCATGCCGATGAACGGGGGACCGAAGAGTACAACCTGGCGCTCGGTGAGCGGCGGGCCAAGTCGGTGATGAATTTTCTGGTCAATCTGGGGGTCAGCCCCTCCCGGCTCTCTTCCATCAGCTACGGTGAGGAAAAGCCCTTCTGCAGCGACCCGTCGGAGAGCTGCTATGAGAAGAACCGCCGGGCCCATTTTTTGATTGCCCCGCGATAGATCGATTGATCTATGGAGCCGTCGTGAACGGGAGGAGGAATGTGATGCGTTATTCCGTATTTTTGCTGGCGGGGATGATCTTGCTTCAGGGATGCGGATATTCTCTCCGAATGGTCGATGTCGCCGAGGAGAATCGCGAGCTTCGCAACAAGAGAGAGACGGAAGCGATGGTTTTCCAACTCGACGGTCAAATGAAGGAGATGCAAGCGCAGGTGACGAAGCTTCAGTCCGAGTTAAAGCAGACCCGGGAAGAGAGCCGAAAGGCCGTCGCCGACATTCAGAAACGAAGGGCCGACATGGACGTCCGTTTCGATGAGAGCGACGTCCAGCTTCGAATGGTTCAGGGACGGCTGGAGCGGGAGGAGCGCCGGCGCGCCGACCTCCTCCAGCAGGTCGACAACGCCGCCTTCCGCCTAAACGAGCAGGAAAAAAAGTGGGAGGGTTTTCAAAAAAACCTCCAGGCGCAGATCGAAGAGCTGAAGAAGGTCAATGCCGTTCTTCAGAAACATTCCGAAGAGCAGGAGGGACGGCTCAAGGAGATGACCGGACAGATCGGACAGCTGACGCAGGAGATCCCCTCCTCCCTCACCGCCCAGGCGGCGCAGCTCGACGAGTTGGGGAGGCAAATGCAGCGGGTGAGCCAGAATGGAGAGGTCGAGCAGCTGGGGAAAAGCCTGGCAGATCTTTCGGGCGCGCTCAACCTTCTCGGCGAGAAAATCACGGCGAAGGTCGATGAACAGGAAAAACTGTTGAACAAAACGACCAAACGGCTCCAGGCGCTGGAATCGAAGCTGGCCCCGAAGGGAAAGCAATCCTCGGTTCAGGAGGAGACCCCGAGCGGGGCGAGCCCGGCAGAAGCCGGTGAAACGGTCAACACCGCTTGGCATGAGTAAATCGTTTTAATCGGTCGTTTTCGGCTGATCCTGTTCCTCGGGACGGCCGCTGGACGGCGGGGCGATCGAAAAAGATGCGCGTTCGCTCGAGCCCGTCGGGGTAACAAGAGACAAAAAAAATCGGGTGGCGATACAATCGGTCATCAGTTTGTCATAGGGAGGGTCTTTAATGAAAATGAGATCAGGTTTTTGGGTGTTGGTCGGAGTCGGTCTGCTGTTGGTGCAAACGGGATGCGGGAAAAAAGTCACCCCCGTGTCGGGCACGGCGGCGTTGAGCGAGGAGAGCGCCTCTGGAAGTCTTCCTTCGGGAGGGGTGACGGAAGAAGGAATTCGGGAAGAGCGGGTTCAGAGCGATTCCATGGCGATGCAGGATGGCGCGGGTGATCCGACGGCCCCGTCCGCGAATGAAGAGGCCGGCGAGCTGCTCGATATCTTTTTTGAATTCGACCAGGCGATCTTGAAGGAAGAGTCGAAGATGAATCTTCAGAAGAACGCCCAGCGTTTGATGACCGAAAGGGTGAAGATTCGGATCGAGGGACACGCCGATGAGCGGGGGACCGAAGAGTACAACCTGGCGCTCGGTGAGCGGCGGGCCCAAGCGGTGAAGCGCTTCTTGACTGCGCTCGGCGTCGATAAGAACCGGATCAACACGATCAGCTTCGGCGAAGAGCGGCCATTCTGCAAAGAGCCGAGCGAGAACTGCTACAAAGAGAATCGCCGGGCCCATTTTGTGTTGACGCCATAACATGTCACGGAGGAGACGCTTGGATTCTCTTCGAAACGGTTTTTGGGGGGGGATGGTTTTATTCATCTCTCTGACGGGGTGCGCGCTTCAGTCGAGCATGGTCGAGATGGAAAGTGACGTCGATACGATGCGGAGGCATAATCGAGAGCTTCAAGGCCGCCTCGAGCGGCTTGAAAAGGGGGCGCTGACCCCCGGCGCCCCCGCCTCCGGTTCGAAGCTCCCGGCGGATATGGTCGTCCGGATGGACGGTTTGGGGACCGACCTGCAGATGCTGACCGGCCGGGTAGACGAGGGAAATCATCTCCTCTCCTCCCTGGCGAAGCGGATGGAGGACCAATCGTTCCGAACGGAAGAATTGTTGAGCCGGCTCGATGCCTTGGAGGCGCGGGTTCAGGCGTTGGAGAAGGGGGCCCCGGTCAAGGCCCCCGATCCCAACGAGGGAAAAACGATTCTGCCGGGAAGGACGATCGATCCGAAATCGAGAGGGGCCTCTCTGACGCCGACCGAGGCATATAATCTCGCCTATAACGACTATCTCAGGGGGAATTACGACCTCGCTATCAGCGGGTTCCAGACTTTCGTCCAGCAATATCCCGACTCTGGGCTGATTCCGCAGGCGATTTATTGGACCGGCGAGAGCTACTATAATAAGCGATCGTACAACAAGGCGATCGAGCAGTTCGAGCAGGTTCTTCAGCAATATCCGAAGAGTGAAAAAGCCCCGAACGCTCTCTTGAAGGAAGGGTTTGCTTACCTGGAAATGGGCGACCGGATCAAAGGGAGGCTCTTCCTGAAAAAGGTCATCGAGAATTTTCCCAATTCCAACGAATCGAACCTCGCCAAGGACAAGCTCGCCGGCCTTCGATAATACCCACGGACTGTAGGGGCACACCTGCGTGTGCGCCCCTGCCATGATAGATATTAGGTATCCCGTGCCGAAGATTAATATCCTTCCAGAAGGCTTAGCCAACAAGATCGCCGCCGGCGAAGTCGTCGAGCGGCCCGCGTCCGTCGTCAAGGAGCTGGTTGAGAATGCCGTCGACGCCGGGAGCCGCCGGATCTTCGTCTCCCTATTAGAGGGGGGGATCCGCCGGATTGCGGTGCAAGACGACGGCGAGGGGATGACACGCGAGGATGCGCTCCTCGCCTTTCAGCGGCACGCGACGAGCAAGGTGGCGGAAGAGGCCGATCTTTCCACCATCGCGACCCTCGGATTTCGGGGGGAGGCCCTTCCGAGCATCGCGTCGGTTGCGAAAATCCGGCTGGTCACCCAAGCCGCAGCGGAGACCGAAGGGACCGAAGTCCTTCTGGAAGGGGGGCAGGTGTTGGGGGTCAAAGCGGTCGGCGCCCCGAAGGGATCGCTCTTCGAGGTGAGCGATCTCTTCTACAACACCCCCGCGCGAAAGAAGTTTCTGAAGTCGGCGCAGACCGAGCTGAGCCATGCCAGCGATGTGCTCTTCCACCTGGCGCTTTCTCACCCGATGATCCATTTTCGACTCACCCACGGGAAGAAGGTCCTTCTAGACGCGCCCGCCGTATCCGATCTGAAAGACCGAATCCTCCAGCTCTTCGGAGAAGACGTTTTCGTGCGGCTGATGGAGGCCCAAGGGGAGGGCCACCTCTCCACCGGAAAGTCTCTTGAGGAGGGGGAGGAGAAGGGACTCTACGTCGATACTTTTTTCTCCCGCCCGCCGCTTCGGGGGAACCACCGAAAGGACCAATATCTCTTCGTCAATCAACGTCCGGTCCGAAGCCCCCTTCTCTCCCACGCCGTTTATGACGCCTATGGAAGCTATTTGATGAAGGGAGAGCATCCGTTCTTCATCCTCTTTCTCTCGATCGATCCGGCGGCGGTCGATGTCAATGTCCACCCGATGAAGCGGGAGGTCCGCTTCCAGCAGTCCGATCCGGTCCATGAGGCGGTTCGCCGCGTCATCCGAACGACCCTTTCCTTCGCCGGGATGGATGAACTGCCGGTGGCGGTGCCGCTCGAGCGGCTGATCCCGATCCAGCCGAATCGGGCGGACCGTAACCAGCCGCCACCATCGCGATGGATCGGATGGCCTGAGCGGGCCGCAGAGGCCGGTGCCGCGTACTGGTCGGCTGAAAAGGGAATCCTCCGGACGGAACAGGTACGGAATCAGGAACAGATTGGTTTTCACCCTGCATTCTCCGCTGCTCATTCCGCATCCCCCCTCATTCGCCCCTTAGGGCAGATCTATGGAACCTTTCTCCTGGCGGAGATCGAGGGGGAGTTTGCCCTGATCGATCAGCACACGGCGCACGAGCGGATTCTCTACGAGCGTTTCCTCGAGCGATGGCGCGCGCTGCAGCATCCTCCGATTGAAGGAAAAGGCGATGCCGGCCCGTTCAGCGCCGTGCAGCCGCTGCTCGTTCCGCAGCAGATCGATCTCCCCGTCACGAAGGCGGGTCTCTTGAGGGATTATCTGAAAGATCTGGCCCTTTTCGGGTGGGGGATCGAACATTTCGGGGAAACGACCTTCCTGGTCCGCGAGGTGCCGGCATTGATCTCCAAGATCCGTCTCGAATCGTTCCTCCACGATTTGACGGACGATCTGGCGCAGACGGAGGTCTCTTCGAAGGCGGAGCAGCCGATCCTGAACGTCATCGCTTCGATGGCCTGCCACGGTGCGATCCGGGCGAACCAGCCGCTGACCCCGCCGGAGATCGAGGCGCTCCTGAAAGATTATTTCGAGATGAAGACCCCGCCGACCTGTCCGCACGGCCGGCCGATTCTCCTCCGATATCCCCTGTTAGAACTGGAAAAACTCTTCCGAAGAAAATAACCTGCCTCGGTGTCTACCGGGGATGGAAATCATCCCTCATGACAGCCCCAATGTCCGAAGAAGCGCTTCCAAAACGCGCTCCGCGCTGAAATACTCTTTCGCGATCTTTCGCGCCGCGCGGGCGTGCCGGGGATAGTCCGATTCAATCGCCTCCACCGCGGCGACGATCTCCTCGAGGGTGTTGAAGGCGAAGAGTCCCTCCCCGGTGGGGAGGCGGTCTCCGAAGCCGGTGTCTTGCGTGATCACCGGACGGCCGGCGGCGAGATAACAGGCGCTCCGCTCGCTGAACCAGCCGCTCCGAAGCCGGACGTTCTGGTCCTTGGCGACGGTAAACTCTCCCCGGGAAGCCCAGAGGTAGTCCCGATAGCGCCAGGGATCGAGAGTGAACGCGTGCGCGTCGGCCATCCGCCATCCTTTTGTTTCAAGGAGCGAGCGGCTCTCGGCGTCGAGACCGGCGAGGCCGAGAGCAATTTCGACCGGCGGGGCGATCCGGCGGGGAAGGTCGATGAACTTCAGGAATTCGCGATCTTTGCTCCAATAATAGACCTCGCCGCCAAATTCGATTTCCCCCCGCTGCCGCCAGTTCGCCACCGTGGTATACACCTCGCCGGGGGGAGGGGCCCCTTCCCAGAGGTCGAGGAGGACCGGCTGGCGGGTCCGGGCGCGAAGCCGGGGGAGGGGCGGGATCGGGCAGTCGGGATCTCCGATCTTCTCGCCGTAGGTGACGAAGTCGTCGTGTTCTTCCAAAAGCCATTTTCTCTCTCCATGAGAGACCGCAATTTCATCGCCGACCGGATCGGTCCCGAAATAGATGAGCCGGCCGACCTTCAGCCCCTCTTCCGCGAACTTCGTCGCCCCCGCCACATTCAGCACGGCGTCGGCTTCGGCCAACAGGGTCTCCGCCTCGGCCCGCGCCATCCCGAGCCACCCTTTGTCCGAGTAGCTGCGGCGATAGGCCCACCGCCCCTTCATCCCAAACGCCTCCGCTACCCTCGCCAGGTACGGGGCCGCGTAGTCGGAATCGTTCACGTGCATTTGACGGAGCGGATCATACGGCCACTGCGAGGTCGTCTCGAAATAGTAAACCTCGTGGCCCAGGCGGCGCAGGCCGACCGCGATCTGCATGTGCATCCAGGCCATGCCGGCATAGGGATTGTTGGCCAGCGTTCCGACCACGATGAGACGCTGTTTCCTCACGGCATTTCCTCTTTCAGGGGGATCTTCGGCTCGCCGAAACGCGACGCCGCGGCGACATACTCGGCGGGATCGGAATGGAGATAAACCAACCGTCCCCGTTCGATCACGAGGAGCAGATCGCAATGCCGCAGGGTGCTCGGCCGGTGCGAAATCAAGAAAGTGGTCCGCCCCTGCATCAGGCGCCCCATCGCCTCCATGATCTCGGCCTCGGTCTCAGTGTCGACGGAGCTGGTCGGCTCATCCAAGATCAGCAGCGGCGCGTTTTTCAGAAAAGCGCGGGCGAGCGAGATCCGCTGCCGCTCCCCTCCCGAAAGACGCATCCCCCGCTCGCCGACCAGGGTGTTGTACCCCTCGGGAAGGCGGGTGATGAAGTCGTCGGCATGGGCCGCTTGGGCGGCGGCGATGATCTCTTCCCGGCCGGCGTCGGGACGGGCATACGCGATGTTCTCCGCGATCCGGGTCGAGAAGAGGACCGGCTCCTGCAGCACGATCGCGAACTGGCTGCGCAGGTCGGCCAATCGATAGTCGCGCAGATCGACGCCGTCGAGCGCGATTTCACCCTCGGTCGGGTCGTAGAATCGCATCAGCAGGCTGATCAAGGTCGTCTTGCCGGCGCCGGTTTTGCCGACCACCCCGACCCGCATCCCCGGCTCGATGACAAAGGAGATCTTTTGCAGGATCGGATGGTCCCGATCGTACCCAAAGGAGACCTCGCGAAAGATCACCCCCCCGCCGGCCCGCCGGAGGGGGCGGGCGTCGGGGCGCTCGGTCACCTCGGGAAGCTCATCGATTAATTCAAAGGCGCGCTGCGCGCCGGCGAGCGACGATTGGACCGTCGCCGCCTGCCGGATGATCGACCGCAGCGGGCCATAAAGTTGCGTCAGATAGGTGATCACGATCAACAGCTCCCCCAGCGTCAGCCGCCCCGACAACACGTGCCGGGCGCCGATAAAGAGGACCGCCGCGGTTCCCGCCGCGATGACCAAGTTGATCACCAGTCCGAAGAGCCCTTCCGCCAAGGTGAGCCGAAGCCGCGCCCGCATTCCGGCCCCCGATTCTTTGGAGAAGCGTCCCTCTTCCCGCGCTTCCTGCCCGAAGGCCTTCACCACCCGGACAGCGGTGAGGACCTCTTGAACCACCTTCAAAGCGTTGCTCTCCAGCCCTCGGACCGCGTGATAGTCGGCGCGCATTCGGCGGTTGTATTCCAGGGAGAGGAGAAAGAGAAAGGGGGAGACGGCCAGGGCGATGAGCGCCAGCGATCGGTCGATCTGGGCGGTGATGAGGATCATCGAAATCAGGGTGACGATCGAGGTGACGAGCGGGATGGCGCCGTGAATCGTGACCCACTGGATCGAGGGGGCATCGTATTGGATCCGGTAGATCGAGTCGGCGGTTCCCTTCGCATCATGGAAGGCGAGCGAGAGGCGCTGGGCATGGCGAAAGAGGGCCGATCGGAGGCGGAGGGTGAGCGCCTCGCCGGTATAGGTTTTTAAAAAATAGGTCGCCAGCTCCTGTGCTTGGCCGAGGAGGACAATGACGATTTGCAGGACGGCGACGGTCCCGAGAAGGCGCAGCGGCGTCGCGGCGGCCCAATCGGGGAGAAGGAGGTCGATAAACCGGGGGAGCGGGGCAGCGCCGATGACATTGTCGACGGCGATCTTCAGCGGCAAGGGGGTCAGAAGAAACAGGGGAGAGGCGAGGAGGTCGACGATGAGAATCAAGACGAGAAGGGGCCAAGCCGGGCGGGCCTGACCGAGAATTCTTCCATAAAGCTTCAGATCAGTCGATCGGAGCCGTCTCATCTGCTACAGCGCTCCTCCTCGGTTCGCTCGATGGCGGCGAGAAAGGCCGAGAGCCCCCGGCCCCCTTCCCGGATCGTCCGCCAGAAGAGGAAAAGGGTCGCTGCGCCGAAGAGGCCCGCGGGGATCCAGGCCCCGTCTCCCGCGGCGGCGGCGGCGAGGAGGAGCGCCAGGATCATGAGAATTCCCCCTTCCGATCGGATTCCGGGTTGGAGACGGTAACGAACGAGCTGTCTTCCCCCGCCATGTTCTTCGATCACCATTTGCAGCCGGGCGGTCCCCAGAAGCCCCCCCCGCAGCTCCAGGTCCCACGAATCAAAGTCCCCGCCGCATCGAAGATGGGGTGTTGCGCCGCTTTCTTTCAAGGCCGCCTCCAGGGCGCCGAGTCGCGATTCGGCCGATTTCCAGGTTTCACTCCAGGAGACCACCTTCCGGCGAAAAGGGAAGAGCCATCCTTCTCGACCTTTTCTCTCTTTCCCGTCTTGGCTATCCCCATCCGGACGCCGCCAGGGGGAGAGGCCGTGGCGCAGCCGGCCGATCAGACGCGCCAGCGGTTGCACCAGGTGAAGCAAGGCGGTGATTGTCCGCAGCTTGAACCGGGCCGCTCCGCAGGGGGCGCTATGAAAGAGGGCACGCCCGGAACTGAACCAGGCCTGGAGGAGCGGGATGCCGGCCGCCAGAAGAAAGAGGGGAAGGGCCGCCAGAAGCGGGCTCCAGAGGGGGCTGAGCAGAGAGAGCCCGCCCAGGAAAAAGATCAGAAGGAACCATTCCGGCATCAGCGGAAGCGACGCCAGGGTGGTGGGGTGAGGCTCATAAAGCGATTGGAACGGGGCGCTTCCCCAGGTGCCGTGGTAGATCCGGGTGCGCCATCGGCCGAGCGGCGCGGTCCAGCCCCTTCCGTAGAGTCGTCCGGCCCAGGTCAGATGGCCGGCGGCGTTATATTTTTCCGGCCACTTTCGCGCAAGGAGCGCCTCCGCCTTGCCGTACCCCTGTTGCTGTTTCCAATACCGGACCACGGAGTTGCGACGATGGTGCCAGACCATCGCCGCGGGGCTGAAGCCGAGGGTCCCCCCCCGCTGCTGCAGCCGCCAGCAGAGATCGACGTCATCTCCCGCGGCGCGAAATTGCGGATCGCAGCCGCCGACTTCCAGCAGCGCCGATTTCCGAAACGCCATGTTGCACCCCGGAATGTGCTCCGCCTCCTGATCGGAGAGAAGGACATGCACCGGGCCGCCCGGTGCATTGGCGACGCATTCGGCGATCGGTCCATCCCCCGGCGGGGGGAGATTCGGTCCCCCCACCCCGACATGGGTCGTCCGCATAAAGGTAGAGGCGAGGTAGGTGAGCCAATGGGGATCGGGGTAGGCGTCGTCATCGATATAGGCGACGATCTCCCCCTGTGCCGCCGCGAGGCCGGTGTTCCGGGCGCTTGCCAGGCCGCGGTTCTCCGTCCGGATCAACTGAAAGCCGAACTCTTTTGCGATGGCGGCCGTTTCGTCGGTGGAGCCGTCATCGACGACGATCACTTCGAAGTTCGGATAGTCGAGGCGTAGGAGCCCTTCGAAGCAATCGCGAATCGTTCCGGCGCCATTATAGCTGCAGACGACGACGGAGATCATCGGCCAGGGGAGATCGGGCGGGAAGGGGATCTCCGCGAAAGCCTTTCCGACGGCGGCCAAAGCTTGCTTCGGCTTTCTCTCCCGGGTGGTCAGGCCGAAATCCCAATCTTCGATTTCATATCCGCCGCGGTGCCACTCATCGGTCCAGGAGAAGATGAAGGCGCCGGCGCAGCCGGCGGCAAAGGTGGTCCGGATCTGCCAGTCGAGGGTTCGCGCCTGATTTTCCTCCCCATTGCGGCGACTGTCGAGGCCGATCTCGGCCATCATCAGCGGCCGCTCCCCCGCGATATTCTGGAGGCGGGCCAGATAGGCATCGAGAGAGGTCTGTGATTCGAGGTAGACATTGAAGCAGACCAGATCGAGAAACGGGAGCTGAAGATATTCGGTCGTGGGATAGTTGACATAGGTGACCAGCGCCCCCGGATCTTCCTCCTTGGCCGCGAGGTAAAGACGCTCCAAATAACGCTCCACCCGGGCGGGCTCATGCCAGCGGACGATCGGCGCCGGGATCTCATTGCCGATGGAATAACAAAGGAGCGCCGGATGCCCTGCGCAGCTGGCCACACCGGAACGGAGACGTTTTTCGATCTGCGCGGACCGGTCGAACTCATCGAGGAAGGCGACATGTTGTTCCCAGGGGAGGCCGACCATCACCCGCAGGCCATGCTGCAGCGCCGAATCGAGAAGCCAGCGGGGAGGAACCGTATAGGTCCGGACCGCATTGATCCCGTTCGCAGCCATGAGGGCGAAATCGGCCTCGGCCCGATCGGGAGAGTACTCCTCTTGCCGCGGCCCCTGCGGGCGGAAAGTGCCGTAGGTCACGCCGCGCAGAGACCACTTTTCGTCTCCGACATAAAGGAATTTTCCTTTGATCGTCGGCCGCTGAAACTGGGAATCGGCCGGAACGATCCGGTGAGCGATCTGGGCACTGGTTTTCGGGGGGTGAAAGGTTTTGATCTCAGGCATCATCTTCTGCTTCCCTTCTCTCTATTCAGCTTCGGTTCTGCATTTAGGCTCAACATGTAGGCGTACACTCCGCCGCCACCGGTTGAAGTGATGACGCATCGCTCGATGCGGAAGTCATCGTGCCGATGATGTTGGATCATCGGTAAACGGGACTCGGGGGTGAACGATGGTCTGCAAGGGGTCAGGTGATCTGCATCACAAGAGGACCTCTTCATTGGTATGATTTCGGCCGGAGGGGCCGGTGGCGGGGGTGGCGCAGATCGGTATACAAACGGGAGAGGCCGGGAAGATAAGAGGGAAATGGACCATAACATCCTTTCTACAGATGGTTTACGGGAAAGAGGCTGGCCTCCATAGAGCGAAGATGGTATATAAGGGGCGACGCCGGCCGACACTTCGGTCCGTTCGCCGCATCGCCGCCCTCTGCACGCGATACAATCGTTTATCACTATGGTAGGCTTTGCGTCCAAGCTGTGTCAAGGAGGGAGATCGATTTCAGCTTCAGGTGAGGAAAAGAAAGATCTTTGGTTGATTCTCGTCGGCCCGACCGCCGTCGGCAAGAGCGCCGTTGCCGAGCGGCTGGCGCTGGCGCTGGGGACCGACATCCTGGTGGCCGACTCCCGCCAGATCTACCAGGGGATGGATATCGGGACCGATAAACCGTCGCCCGAATCGCGGGCCCGGGTGCCGCGTCACTTGATCGATCTTGTCCCTCCCGACGGTTCCTTTTCGGCCGGGAAGTTCAAGATGCTGGCCGAGGAGAAGATCGCCGCGCTTTCCCGGGAGGGAAAGCCGATCTTTATCGAAGGGGGGACCGGCCTTTATATCAAAACCCTCTTGTACGGATTGTGGGAGGGGCCGCCGGCCGATTGGGATCTCCGGCGGCGGCTGCTTCAAGAAGAGAGCGAGAAAGGAGAAGGGATCCTTCACCGGCGGCTGGCCGAGGTCGATCCCGCGGCGGCGGAGCGGATCCATCCGCGCGATCTCCCGAAGCTGGTTCGGGCGCTGGAGGTTTATCATCAGACCGGCCGCCCCATCTCCGAAGTTCATGCGGCCCACCGGTTCGCCGAGCCCCCGAAGGGGACCTACTGTCTGATCGGATTGCGGCGCGACCGTGAAGACCTTTATCAACGGATCGAGCAACGGGTTGAAGCGCAGATCGCAAAGGGGCTGATCGAAGAGACGGCGGGTCTTCTCTCGGCCGGTTTTTCACCGGAGCTTCCTTCCATGCGGGGATTGGGATACAAGCAGATGACCCGGTACATTCGGGGCGAGCAGACGCGGGAAGAGGCGATCGCGACGCTGAAACGTGATACCCGTCACTACGCGAAACGGCAGATGACCTGGTTTCGGGCCGACCCAAAGATCGAGTGGATCGATCTTCGTCCGGATGAAGCGCCGGAAGAGGTTGCCGACCGGATTCTGCGCTTGAAGTATTTGAAGAGTATGCTATAATCCTGTTCAATTTTGGCCGTAGCAGATCAGTTGTGGGGAAAAAGATGGCGGAGAAGCGAGGTTCGAAGAAGCGCTCAGTGCGTCGATCCAAATTGCCGCAGGCGCGGATCGGCGTAATCGGCGGAAGCGGTCTATACCAGATGGAATCGCTGAAAGAGGTCCGGGAGGTGGCGATTTCGACCCCTTTCGGAAAGCCCTCCGGGAAGTTCATCCTCGGAACCCTGGAGGGGGTTCCGATCGCTTTCTTGGCGCGGCACGGCCAGGGCCATACGCTTCTCCCCTCGGAGATCAACTATCGGGCCAATCTCTTTGCCATGAAGAAGCTGGGGGTGGAACGGATTCTTTCCGTCAGCGCGGTCGGCAGTATGAAAGAAGCGATCGCCCCGGGCCATATCGCGATCCCGAGCCAGTTTTATGATCTGACAAAAGGAAGAAAGAGCACTTTTTTCGGACAGGGGATCGTGGCGCACGTCAGCCTGGCCGACCCGATCTGCTCCGAGCTGGCCGGCATCGTCGCGGAGGCAAGTGAAGCGGTTGGGGCGACGATTCATCGCGGGGGGACCTATCTCTGCATGGAGGGGCCGCAATTCTCCTCCCGCGCCGAATCGGAGGTCCACCGCAGTTGGGGGGTCGATGTCATCGGGATGACGAACGTCACCGAGGCCAAGCTGGCGCGAGAGGCCGAGATCTGCTATACGACGATTGCGCTGGCGACCGATTACGATTGCTGGCACGTCTCCGAGGAGCCGGTGACGGTCGAGATGGTCATCAAGACTCTTCTGGAAAATGTCGCTCTCTCAAAGAAGATCATTCAGGCGGCGGTGGTTCGGATGGGAGAGGGGAGGCGGTGCGCTTGCGCCGAAGCGCTGAAGCACGCCATCGTGACCCCCTCCTCTGCCGTTCCTCAAAAGACCAAAGCCGATTTAAAGCCAATCATCGGAAAGTATATTTGAGGCGCCCGCGGTTCGATCGAGGGCTTCGAAGGGGGGAGATTTCGAGCCTCTCCCGTGAGCCCGGCATCGGCATCGGATCGACGGGGCCGCATCTGGGGGATCGGCGCATGAAGCACACCCTGCTTTTTTCTTTTGTCCTCTTTTCATTCGGCTGTGCGGCCCTTTTGTCTCCGCCCGTCGCCCGTTCCCCCGTTCAGGACTATTCTGAAACCGAGTTTGTCTCTCCCCATCTGACCAAGGAGGGGCTGGCGTCGGGGAAATTGGCGATTCTGGCGGTCTTCTCTCCGAACGATCCGGAAGGAATGGAGCAGAACGCCGCCTATGAAATCTTCCAGGGGTTGCGCTCCTCGTTTCGCGATGTCCATATCATCCCGCGGTCGGATGCCGTCAAAAAGATCGCCTCGTCCGATGAGTTTCCGGCTTACGAGGCTTTTGTGAAGGAATATGAAGAGAAAAGAATCATCGACCTAGACGCGCTCAAAAAGTGGGGCGAGTTGGAGGAGGTCCGTTATCTTTTCATCGGAGAGCTCGGCGTGGTGAATAAACATACCGAGGCGCGGATGATGCGAGGCGGGGAGAATCTGGTCGCGGGAAAGATCTCCGTTTTTGCCTCGGGGCCGAATATGATTCCGGAAGAGGTGAGCAAACAGGTGCGGCTGCGCGGCGAAATCTGGGACAGCCGGTGCGGGCGGATGGTCTGGATGGGAAGAGGGGGGGCGGAGGTGGTGGAAACGGTGGGGCATGAGCAGACCCGCGTGGAAGACATCTTCATGGCCGCGGGGAGAAACCTGATCGCTTCCCTGACGAAGTCGATTAAAACGACGAAGGCCCCCGCAGAGGAATGCCCGTAAAAGACGATTGGGAATCGTTCAATTAGGAATGAGGAATCAAAATGCAAAAAGCCCGGTTTCAATTCTTAATTCGTCATTCCTAGTATTTAATTGAGTTAAGGAGGCGGTATGAGTTTATTGGTGGTTGGTTCGGTGGCGTTTGATTCGGTCAAGACCCCGTTCGGTGAGGCGAAAGAAGTATTGGGAGGATCGGCGACCTACTTCTCCACGGCGGCGAGCTATTTTACCGAGGTGAAGCTGGTGGCGGTGGTCGGCGAAGATTTTCCGGAGTCCCACCTGGCGTTTTTAAAAGAGAAGGGGGTCGATTTCGAAGGGCTGGAGCGCCGGCCGGGCCGGACTTTCCGATGGCGCGGGGAGTATGGCTATCAGCTCAACGAGGCGAAGACCCTCGATACGCAGCTGAATGTCTTCGAGTCGTTCCGGCCGAAACTTCCTTCATCGTACCGCGACGCCTCCGTCGTTTTTTTGGCGAACATCGACCCGGAGTTACAGCTTGATGTTCTCAAGCAGGTGAAGCAGCCAAAACTCGTTGCGTGTGATACAATGAATTTCTGGATCGGGGGAAAACGCGACGCGCTCATTAAAACCCTCGGAGAAGTCGATATCTTGATCATCAACGACGGCGAAGCGCGCGAACTGGCCGGCGAGTTCAACCTGGTGAAGGTGGCGAAGAAGATCCTCTCGTTCGGTCCGAAGATCCTCATTATCAAGCGCGGCGAATATGGGGCATTGATGTTCAACGGGCAGACCACCTTCGCCGCGCCTGCGCTGCCGTTGGAGAATGTGTTTGATCCGACCGGCGCCGGCGATTCGTTTGCGGGGGGATTTATGGGATACCTCTCGCAGAACGGAACGATGAACGAAGCGGCCCTCCGGCAGGCGGTCATTTACGGGAGCGTCATGGCCTCTTTCAATGTCGAGGCCTTCAGCCTCGATCGGATGCGGACCCTCACCCGGGAAGAGATCAACGCGCGGTATAAAGAGTTTCAGTCGTTGACCTTCTTTGAAAGTGCCTAGAACGGGCTCCCCGATTTAAACGACGGAGGAATGTGGATGCGTTGGAAAAGGGCGATGATTTGGATTCTCATTCCGCTTTGCACCGCCTGCGGGATGGGCGAGGCGCAACTCAAGAGAGAAAGGGAGGCATCGGCCCATTACAAGCTCGGCATCTCGTATATCAACGACAATTCCCTCCAAAGGGCGTTTATCGAATTTCAGAAGGCGATCGAGCTCGATCCGCGTTATCGCGACGCGCACTATGCCTTGGGGCATGTTCATTTTATGCAGGAAAACCACAAGGAAGCGGTCATCTCCCTGCAGAAATCGCTTTCAGCCGATCCGGAATTCTCCGATGCTCATAATTATCTCGGAAAGGTGTATGAGGCGCAGGGCAAATTCGATCAGGCGATCTCGGAGTATCAGGCAGCTCTCAAAAATCTACAATACGCGACCCCTGAAAAACCCTATCTGAACCTCGGGCTGGTCTACCTGAAGCAAGAGAAATATGATGAAGCGATCCGCTCCTTTGAAAGTGTTCTGAGGATCAATCCCCGTCCCGAGTTTATCGCGCTGACCCAGAATGGGCTTGGAAGAGCCTATTTTCAGATGGGAAAGCTCAAAGAGTCCATCGCCTCTTATCAGGAGGCCATCCGTCTTGCGCCCGATTTCGTCGATGCCCATCTCAATCTCGCCTCTGCGTATTTGAGAGAGGGCTCGAAAGGGCTTGCAGCGGGTTCGTTTAAAAAAGTCGTTGAGCTCTCTCCCAAAAGTTCACAAGCGAAAGAAGCGCAAAAATTTTTGGATGCGCTTCGCTAAACCGCTTCGCCCGCCGGCCGGTCGTCGTGCGTCTTGAATGGGGATTTTTCCTGTGACGTCCCGATTCAATCTTTCGGCGCCGCGGATCGATTCGATGCAAAAAACATTCGGCGGCGCCCGGTTCAATAAAGCAGGTGAGTGGAGAGCGTTTCGAAGAGGATCAGGTTTACTGGATGGAAAATTTAGGCGAGTTCCTTCGGCAACAAAGGGAAGGTAAAAACATTTCAATAGAGGAGTTGGCGACCCGGACACGCATCGGGGTCCGGTTCATCAAGCTGATCGAAGAGAACCAATTCGACCAGCTTCCCAACCCGGTCTCGGCCAAGGGGTTCTTAAGAAGTTACGCCCGCTGCCTCGGTCTTGAGGAAGCGCCCATTCTGAACCGGTTTTCGCAGACCGTTCAGTCGCCGGAGACCTCGGCCGCAAGCGGCACCGAGGAGAAAGTCCCTTCCTACATTCAGAGGAAGCAACCCGATCGCCTTCCCTTTCCGCTTTGGGCCGCCCTTGCGGTGGTCTGCGTGATCGTTCTCTTTCTTGTGCTCGCTTTTTTAATGCCGAAGAACAAAGAGGTCGCACCCCCTCCGCCGCCTGAAGAGATCCTCTCCGACGAGCCGGTTCCCCCGGAGCCGTCGCCGATTCCTCCCCCCCCGGAGGGTGGAGGGGCCTCCTCTGAGCCCCCTTCGTCTCCTTCCCCCGCTCCAACCCCTTCTTCGGCCGCCGATCCCTCGCCACCCACGCAGGAGTCCTTTATCCCGTTGGTTCTTCTGATTGAGGCGGTGGAGCCGTCATGGATCCATGCCACCCTCGATGGGACCGAGATTAAAGAGGCCCTTCTCCAGGCGGGTGAGAGCGTTCGATGGGAAGCCAAAGAGAAATTCGCGCTTACGGTCGGAAACGCCGGGGGTGTCCGTCTCTTTCTCGATGGGCGAGAGCTTGGCTCTCTTGGTCCGAGCGGAAAGGTGGTGAGAAGGGAAATTGTGGCGCAGCGGTAAAGCGCGCACAAAGGACTTGATTTTCCCGATTTCTCCGTGTATTAAGAAGGGCGACGCCGGCGTAGCTCAGTGGTAGAGCAGCTGATTCGTAATCAGCAGGTCGTCAGTTCAATCCTGACCGCCGGCTCCAGCAAATCAAAGGCGCTGTTCCCGGGCAATATCCCCTCCGTCTCTTCCTCCGAATTTTTTTGGCTGCGGCCGGTGCGGACCCTGTTTTTCTCGTAAGGGCTTACGCCTTAATGTTGGCTTGTATTAGGCGTGTCAATGTAGTACTATTTCCACATTCTTCATCCGGAGATTTAGAAGGAAAGACGCATGCCGAAGCAGATCCTGATTGTAGACGATAACGAAGATTCCTGCCAGGTCTTCACACGCCTTCTGACGAAAGAGGGTTATGCGGTGACGCTTGCGAAAGATGGCGCGGAGGGATTACAGCGGGTCGCGCAGTCCCGGCCGGACCTGATCCTGCTCGATGTGATGTTGCCCGGAATCAACGGCTTTGAAGTCTGCCGCACGATCAAAAGCGATCCTTCATTGCGCTCCATCCCGATTCTGATCATCAGCGCCGGTATCGATCCCGCCTTGCAGGAGCAGGGCCTGAACGTCGGCGCGGAGGCGCTTTTGACCAAGCCGATCAGACCCCCCGATCTGATCGCGAAGATCAAAGGATATTTCAATAACCAACATTCCTCTCTCTCCACCCCGTAATTTCTCCTCACGCCAGCGATATGCGATCCGGGACCGGCCCCTTGACACTGAAATATGAATTGTATAATTTACACGATTGCAAAGCATCGTAGGGAGTCTTAAGAGATATGATTGAGGTGGTGCATTTAGGAAAACGCTATGGAGAAATCGTGGCGATCGATGATGTGAACTTTTCGGTCGCCAAAGGGGAGATCCTCGCTTTTTTGGGGCCGAACGGGGCGGGGAAGACGACGACGATGCGGATTCTCACCTGCTTCATGCCGGCCACCAGCGGCACCGCGAAAGTGGCTGGGTTCGACATCTTCGAATCGCCGATGGAGGTGAAGCGCCGGATCGGCTATCTTCCCGACAACCCGCCGCTCTATCCCGAGATGACCGTCTCGGAGTACCTTCAGTTCGTCGCCAAAATCAAAGGGGTCGCGAATCAAAGGATCAAAGCGGCCCTTGCTTCCGCTTTGGAAAAGTGCAATCTCGGCGACGTGGCCCGCCGCCTGATCGGCAATCTCTCCCGCGGGTATCGGCAGCGGGTCGGATTGGCGCAGGCGATGATTCACAATCCCGACGTTCTGATTCTTGATGAGCCGACGGTGGGGCTCGATCCCAAGCAGATCATCGAGATCCGGGAGTTGATCAAGGGGCTCGGCGGAGAACACACCATCGTGTTATCGACCCACATCTTGCCCGAAGCGACCGCCGTTTCTCAGAAGGTCGTCATCATCAACCGCGGCAGGATCGTCGCGGTTGACTCGCAAGAACGGCTCTCGGCGCAGGTCCGGAAATCGGAGAAGATCTCGGTGCGGGTCCGGCGGGGAGAGGCGGTTGATCCGGAAAAGATCGTCTCGATCGAGGGGGTGCAACAGGTCCTCCCGCAACCGGCGCAACCGTCGATGAATGGGGAGGGGGTTTTCATCGTCGAATCGGAGCTCGGCCGCGATATCCGTGAAGAGTTGTCGAAGCGGGTGGTCGAGTGCGGGTGGGGTCTTCTTGAGATGAAACCGTTGGCGGTCAGCCTGGAAGAGGTCTTCCTCCAGCTCACCACGGAGGAGAAGGGGGTAGAGGAAGCGGCCGCCGCGCCGGTCGCCCCGGGAGGGGTGCCCGCATGAAAAATATTCTGACCCTGGCCGGAAAGGAATTAAAGCTCTATTTCATCTCCCCGATCGCTTATGTCTTGGCGATGGTCTTTTTAATGGTATCGAACTACCTCTTCCACAGCCAGGTTTTTTTCTATTCGAGGCTGTCGTCTCAGGCGATGCAGTTTCAGGGAAACCTTCCGCAGCTCAATCTGCATGAAATTCTCTTCCGGCCGACCTTTTTAAACATGGCGATCATCCTCCTTCTGATCATGCCGCTCTTGACGATGCGCCTCTTTGCCGAGGAGAAAAAAGGGAGGACGACGGAGCTCCTAATGACCTCTCCGTTGACGATCACCGAAATTGTCCTCGGGAAGTTTTTGGCCGCCTGGGTGATCTATGCCCTTCTTTTGGGACTCACCCTCCATCTGCCGGTGATGTTGTCGACCTTTACGGATGTCGCCTGGAAGCCGCTGGTCGCCAGCTACCTGGGGCTGTTATTGCTGGGAGGGGTTTTTCTCTCGATGGGGCTCTTCGCCTCTTCGCTGACGGAAAATCAGATCGTCGCCGCGGTGATCTCCTTCGGGATCTTGATCGGCTTCTGGCTGATCGGGCTGACCGCGCAGACAATGTCCGATTCTGCCGCAGGGGAGCTGTTCAGCTATCTCTCCCTGCTCGAACACCTCGATCACTTCGTGAGGGGGTTGATCAATACGCGCGACCTGACCTATTTTATTTCACTGACGATCTTGGGGCTTTTTCTAACCCACCGCGTGGTTGAGTCGCAGAGATGGAAATGATGAGATGATCTGTTTTGAGGTTTTAACATGAGACGAACGTTAAGCATTGTTTCCGGAGTTTTGGGGGCCATCTGCGCTTTCGCCGGTCTTTTTCATTTCTTGATCTGGGGGACACCGGTCTGGGTGGTCACCGTGCTGGAGAGCGCGGCGGTGATCTTCCTCTCCTTTTTTCTCTTCACCCATTTTGAATTGGTGAAAGATTTTTCCACCCGGCGGTCGACGAAGTTCGGGGTAAACAGCTTCTTGATGGCGGGGATCTTCATCGCCATCGTCGTGATCCTCAACTTCATCCTCGCCCGGCATGAGGTTCGCTTCGACCTCTCCGGAACCGGCGCCTTCTCGATCTCCCCCCAGACGGTGAGCGTCCTTCAAAATCTCAAAAACGAAGTGAAGGTGATCGGCTTCTTCGGGGAGCAGAGCAACGCCAAGCGGCTGGCGAAGGATATTCTCGAGAACTACCGGTATGAGACCGACAAAATCCAATATGAGATGGTCGATCCCGACAAAAAGCCGACCCTGGCGAAGCAGTACGGGATTACCGAATACGATACGGTCGTCATCGAGTCGGGGGGGCAGAAGGCGACCCTTCGAACGATTTCGGAGGAGGAGATCACGGGAGCGCTCATCCGGATCAGCCGGGAGTCGAAGAAGACCTTCTACTTCGTCGAAGGGCATGGCGAGCACTCCGTCGATGATCCGGAGCGCAACGGCTTCTCTATTCTAAAAGAGTCCCTGGAGAAGCAGGGATTTTCCGTCAAAAAGCTGTTGCTTCTTTCGGAGAAAAAAGTCCCGGACGATGCGGCGGTGGTGATCATCGGCGGTCCGCAGCGCCCCTATACGGAGGAGGAAGGGGCGGCGCTCGACGCCTATCTTTCGCGGGGGGGGCGGCTCTTCGCCCTGGTGGACCCGTTGGTGAAGACCGATCTGGAGCCGGTCCTTGCGAAGTGGGGGGTTCTGCTTGCGAACGATATCATTCTCGACCCCGCCTCCAGCCTCGGCGGGGTGGTCCCGATCGTCAACCCCGGCACTTACCCGCCGCACCAGATCACCGACCGGTTCAACCTGGGAACCTTCTACCCGGTGACAAGGTCGGTAAACTTTGATCCCGCCAGGGAAGGAACACTCCTCTTCGAGCCGATTCTAAAATCGGGACAAGGGACCTGGCTCACAACCCAAGTGGAGGGGGATCTGGCGATCGATCCGAGCCGCGACAAGCTCGGCCCGATCACCTTCGGCGGGGTGGTCCGCTACAAGGAGGAGCCTCCCCCGATGGAAACCGGCGACGGGGGAAAAGCGATCGATGCGTCGAAAAAAATGCGGCTGGTCGTCATCGGCGATGCCGATTTCGCCACTAACAGCGCCGTCCGATCTGCCGGCAACGGCGACCTCTTCCAGAACGTGGTCAGCTGGCTGGCGGAAGAGGAGGATCTCATCTCGATCCGCTCGCAGGAAGCGAAGACGAGCACCCTGCTGTTGAGCAGTGCGCAGCACCGGTTTAACTTCTACAGCTCGGTGATTATTTTACCGCTTGCTATCTTAACGGTCGGTCTCACAGTGTGGCGAAGGAGGCGTCGGCTGTGAGGTTTAAGGCAACGATTCTCCTCTCGCTCGTTCTCATCGCCTTGGGTGGGTATCTCTACTTCGTCGAAATCCCCGGAGAAAAGAAAAAACAAGAGGCGGAAATCGAAGAAAAGCGCCTTTACGGTTTTTCTCAAACCGCCGTTACCAACCTAAGCATCCAAACCCGAAACGGCGAGTCGATCGACTTTCTTCACGAGCCGGCCGATCCCGACAACCCCTGGCGGATCACCCACCCGGTCGAGGCGATCGCCAATGAGGCCGCCGCTTCTTCTCTTGCCTCCCAAGTGGAACGGCTTCAAGCGAGCCGGATGATCGAGGAGAAGGCGGAAGATCTGAAGGAATTCGGCCTTGATCCGCCGGTCTACACCGTCATCGTCACTCTCAACCGAGTCGATACCGAGATTTTGGAAGTCGGGAGTGAAAACCTGACCGGCAGTGAAGTCTATGTCCGGAAGGGGGCGGGGACGCCGGTCTATCTCGCCCCGGTTTCAATCAAGCAGACGTTGAATAAAGAGCTGAAGGATTGGCGACGACAGGAGCTCTTTCGGTTTGCTTCCACCGATGTCAAACGGGTTCAAATCGAGTCGCCCCGCCAGCAGATAGAGATCACCCGCGAAGAAGAGGGTTGGCAGATCAGATGGCCTCGTGAACGGAGCGGCCACCAGAAACAGATTCAGGCCAAGGGGGACCCCAATGAAATCTCGAATCTGCTCGGCAGTCTTTCGAGCCTTCGGGGGGACGATTTCATCGACACGCGGAAAGCGGATTGGCTCAAAGGGCTCGGTGAGCCGGTCCTGAAGCTCACTCTCCTTGTCGGCGCTCTGGAGCACCCGGCCGTTTTTTACAAAGCCCCCTTCGAACCGGATGCGGTTTACGCGGTCACCACACCGGCGGCGCCGATTTATAAACTCTCCGAGCGGGAGTTTAAGATTCTGGAAGAGCCGGCGTCGTCTTATCGGGACAGGCGGGTGGTCGATCTGGTCGATCCCTTTCTGATTGAACAGATTTCAATCAAGAAAGGGGGAGAGTCGATATTTCTTGAGAGAAAAGAAGGGGAGTGGTGGATGAAAAAGGGAGAGACCCCGAAGAAGGTCGATTCCACCGGCATCAACGGTCTGCTCTTTGAGCTGAATGAGCTGCGCGTCGACCGATTTCCGGAGCCGGCGCCCCCGCCGGCGAAGGCCGGTCTTTCGAATCCCGATTGGTCCGTTCAGCTCAAAGGAAAAGAGGGAAAGTCGCTTGGCCAGGTCTCGTTCGGCCGAATCGAAGGAGACCTCGCCTACGTCCAAAGCAGCAACCAACCGGGCCCCGTTCTGTTGAAGAAAGAAGAGGTCGATCGGGCTCAAAAGGCGAGGGATGAGATCAAACCTTCCGAAGCCCCTGTTACACCTCCGGCCCCACCCGCATCGCCGGCCGGTTCGACCGAACCGAAGAAGGGGTAGTTCCTACCGCTTCAACTTCTCCAGAAACTGCTTCCGCGCTTTTGCGACTTTGGGGGCGATCACCACCCGACAATATCCCTGGCCGGGGTTATTTTTATAGTAGTCCTGATGTTCATCTTCCGCCCGATAGAATTTTTCAAAAGGGGTCACCTCCGTTACGATCGGCGTGTCCCAGACACCCTTCGCCGTGAGCTCATTGATCACCTGTTCGGCGATTGCCTTCTGCTCCGGCGTGTGATAGTAGACGGCCGAGCGGTATTGGGTTCCCTCATCGGCCCCTTGGCGATTCAACGTCGTTGGATCGTGGATCGTAAAGAAGACCTCCAGCAGCTCGCGAAAGGTGATGACCTTCGGATCGAAGGTCACCTGCGATACCTCGGCATGGCCGGTCGTTCCGCTGCAGACCTGGCGGTAGGTCGGATTGTCGACCGTCCCCCCCGCATAGCCGGAGACGGCGCTCTCGACCCCCTTTAGATCGGCGAAGACCGCATCCAAACACCAGAAACAGCCGCCGCCGAAGGTGGCGACTTCTTTTGTTTCGGTTTCACTGCTCATCGATAGACCTCCTCCTGTGAACCGCACGGCAATGATGGATTCAATGACGTCTGATCATAACATATTCGAACAAATACAACAGTCATGGAGCGATTTACCATTGAAGACAGCTCATTCTCAGCCCCTTTGTAGAGAGAGCCACACCCTTATTTCGCCTGACTTGAAGCGCTCTTGACGAAATCTGTATAATTGAACACAGGGTTTCACAACCTTAAGATGGTCGCATAATCGATGCCCCCGCGAAAATTGAGCGACGTCCGTCCCCTCATCCAGCGCCTGCTTCTTCGGGCAACTCAGCATATACATATTAAAGATAAGGATCGCATCCCGTGACATTTTCTAAGATGGTTGTGACTGCTTGCCTCCTTCTTCTGGTCGCCTATACCTGGCCGATTTTTTCACATGGGACGGGGAGGTCGTCACCGACCCTTGTCATCTATGGCTTCAGTATTTTGGAAGAGGTGATCTCCTCCGGAATTCTCCCCGTTTTTCAGAAACGCTGGCGGGAGCAGACCGGAGAGGAGGTCCGTTTTTACACCTCTTTTGCCGGCTCGGGGACGGTGACCAATCAGATCCGGTTCGGCGCGCCGGCCGATGTCGCCCTCTTTTCTCACACGCTCGATGCGCATCGGCTCAAGGAGGCGGGATTGATTCAGCACGATTGGACCGGCTCTCCCTATCAGGGGATCATCAACCGCACCCCCATGATCCTCATCGTCCGGCAGGGGAATCCGAAAGGGCTCTCCAGTTTTGAGGCGCTCGGACAACCGGGGGTGGGGATCGTTCATCCCGATCCTCAGACGTCGGGTGGAGCGCTCTGGGCTCTCCTGGCCGAGTATGGCGCCTTTGCCCTCCCGGAGGGGGGAAGCCCCGGCGCCGCTCATGCGGGGATGATCGATCTTTGGAGAAACGTAATCATCCTCGGATCGTCGGCGCGCGCCGCCCGCACCCAGTTTGAGATGGGGTTCGGCGACGTCCTGATCACTTACGAGCAGGAGGCGGTGAAGGACCTCGCCCGCGGAAAATTCAATCATGAGATGGTGGTTCCGGAGTGGACGATCTACACCGAGCATCCCGCCATCGCGATCGATCGGAACATCTCTCCCGAGGAGCGGCCGCTGGTGGAGGCTTTTCTTGACTTTCTCTGGACGGAAGAGGCGCAGCGGATCTTTGTCGAATATGGCTTCCGGTCGATCACCGATCCCCGTCTGGATGCCGAGAACCCCTCTTTCTCGAAAATCCCCCACACCTTCACCGTGGACGATCTGGGGGGGTGGCCGCAGGCCTATGCCGAGATTGTTGAGGGCTTCTGGAGAAAACGCATTCTGGAGGAGGTGCGCCCATGATCAATCCGCTGCAAGCTGCGCGTGTTCGGCTCCCATGGCGGGGGCTTCTGATCGCGATGGTCTTCATGGTGTTGTTTCCCCTGCTGATCATGCCGATCGGCGCGATCTTCGTTTTCGCCACCCGCGACGGACTCTCCCGGTTCATCACCGCGCTGACCGGGGAGGGGGCGCAGTTTGCCCTTCGCTTAAGCCTCTTCGTGGCGCTGATTACCAGTCTCTTGAACTCGGTTTTAGGGACCCTCACCGCCTATATTTTCGCAAACTATCGCTTCCCGGCGAAGCGGCCGCTCGGCATCTTGATCAACCTGCCGGTTGCGATTCCGACCGTCGTCGTCGGAACTTCCCTCCTGCTCCTCTGGGGACCGATCGGTCTGGTCGGCCGTTATCTCGACCCGCTCGGCTTCCGGCCGATGTTCGCAATCGGCGGCATTCTTCTGGCGCATGTCTTCGTGACCTTCCCCTATATGCTCGGCGCGGTAAAGCCGGTGCTGGATGAGCTGGAGGTGACCTATGAAGAGGCCGCCTACACAATGGGGGCGGGGCGATTGAAGACCTTCTGGTATGTCATTCTCCCTTCGCTCCGCGGGGCGCTCTTTACCGGTACGTTGCTGACCTTCGCCCATTCCCTCGGGGAATTCGGGGCAACGGTGATGGTCTCGGGGAATTTGCGGCTACGGACCCAGACGGCGCCGCTTTACATTTTCTCCCAATTCGAAGCGGGAAACATTGAAGCGGCCAATGCCGTGGCCGCAGTCCTCGCGATGCTTTCGTTTGTTATCTTCTTTATCCTTCTTCGTGTGACAGAGAGAGAAGAGCCGGCGGAGGCCTGATCAGAGGGAAAAGTCTCATTCGCCGAGAGGAACATTAAACGATGTCCATTTCACTCAAAAATATCTCGAAATTATACGGCGAGCAGGCGGTGGTGGAGAACGCCACCCTGGAGATCTTCCCAGGAGAGCTCTTTGTTTTACTCGGAGCGAGCGGCAGCGGCAAGACGACGATCCTCCGGATGATCGCCGGGCTGGTCACGCCCGATCAGGGGGAGATCCTGCTGCAGGGGAAGGTGGTGAACGATCTGACCCCCCAGGAGAGAAACGTCGGCTTCGTCTTCCAGAACTACTCCCTCTTCCGTCACATGACGGTCGCCGAGAACATCGGATTCGGACTTCAGCTCCGGCGGGTTCCCCGCGAGGAGCGGGATAAGAAGATCCATCATCTTCTGGAGCTGATCGGGCTTCCCGGCTTCGGCCATCGTTATCCCTCTCAGCTCTCCGGCGGCCAGCAGCAGCGGGTCGCGGTGGCGCGGGCGCTTGCTTATGAGCCGAGCGTGCTTCTGCTCGACGAGCCGTTCGGCGCGCTCGATTTGAAGACCCGCACGCAGCTCCGGCAAAGCCTCAAGCAGATCCACCGGCAGCTGGGGGTCACCACGGTGATGGTGACCCACGATCAGGCCGACGCTTTCGAGCTGGGCGACCGGATCGGGATCATGGATCGGGGAAAGCTCCTTGCCACCGGCGCTCCGGCCGATATCTACAAGCGGCCCAAGTCGGAGTATGTGGCGCAATTCCTCGGCTCTGCGAACTTCTTCACGGGGGTGATGCAGGAACGGCATATTCAGATCGGCTCGGCTTTCCTCCCTCTTCCGGAGGGGACCGCGGCGCCGGAAAAAGGAGAGCGGGTGCAGGTGTTGATCCGGCCGGAGCAGATCGAAATTGCGCCGAGCCGGGAGGCGCTTCACGGCACCTTTATCGGGGAAGGGGAGATTCGGGATTTTCTCTTTGTCGGGGGATTCCACCGGATGACGGTGCAGGTTTCCGGAGTCGTCCGCTCCCTGACCGCAGGCTTCGGGGATACCGACCCGACGGTTCTTTCGGTACAGATGGGATTGGCGCAAACGAGCTTCCCGATCGGATCGGGGCAGAAGGTTGCCGTCGGGGTGACCTCCTTTCATATCCTTCCGTATCAGGGACTGCATATCCTTGTAGGGATCGACGGGTCGGAGCATGGGGAGCATGCGCTTCACTTTGCTTCTTATTTGGCGCAGAAGACCCAGGGACGGCTGACGATTCTGGGGGTGGCCGAGCGCTATCTGGAAGAGGCCAAGGCGCGCGAGGGACTGACCCAGGCGAGCCAGGCGGCCCAGCAGGAGCTTCAGGAGGTGGAGACGGCGTATCGGCGGGGACATCCCGCCGAGGAAATCCTCAACGAGACGGAGCAGAACCGGTATGACCTGGTCGTCCTCGGCACCCGCGGCCGCCACGCCCCGGGCCGCTTTCTCGGATCGACTGCCGCCCGCGTGTCGGTGAACGCGCCGGTGCCGACGCTGCTCACCCCGACCCCCTTCCAGGATTTCAAGAAGATCCTCGTCTGCATCTCGAGCGAGAAGGTCCGAAAGTCGGATATTCGTTTCGTGGGGCGGATTGCCCGGAGCACCGGCGCCAGCGTCACCCTTTTCCACGTGACGCCGGAGGGGGAGGAAAACGGCGGGGCCTTCTACCTTCAGGGGGTTCTTCGGGTTTTGGAGAGCCTCGGCCTGCGGGTGGAGACAAAGGTCGGGGAGGGGGAGATCGTCAGCTCGATCTTGAAAGAGGCCTATGAGGGAAGCTACGATCTGTTGGTCCTCGGCACCCGAATCGGGAATCTCCGAGAGGCCTTCCTGACCAACAGCGTCACCAGCCAGGTCCTCTCCCAGGTCGACCGACCCGTGTTGATCCTACATATCCGTCCGCCGAGTTAAGCCCCATTTACGGCGAAGGGCGCACCGACCCATCCGTGCGCCCTTCTTTGATGAAAACATTTTTCGCTGGGAGGGGGTTAGAATCGCCGCCCGCCGCCACCCCCCGGTCTTCCGCCGCGGTCTCTGCTCCCCCCTCCGCCGCCGCCTCTCTCTTCGCGAGGACGGGCCTCATTCACATTGACCGCTCTTCCCTTCAATTCTTTTCCGTTCATTCCGCTGATGGCCGCCTGCGCTTCCGATCCCGACGACATTTCCACGAACCCAAACCCCCTCGACTCTCCCGAGAATTTGTCTTTTATGACCGTGGCAGAATCTACTTTCCCGAAGGCCTCAAACGCCTTCTGTAAGTCCGCATCATTAACGTCTCGAGACAAATTGCCGACAAAAATTTTCATTCGACGCTCCTCTCTTCTGGTTGTGTGATAAGAAAATGGGGTTTTGGTGCTTTTCCTTTAAAGAGAAGAGGGGCTCTTGCTCTTTGTGATGTGGACAGGGCGAGATTCCCTCTTTAAAGGCAGGGTGTCGATGGATAAGGACGGAAAGGTACGGGGGGGAAACCATCGGATTTGACCCAGGGATTTATCCTTGAAGCGTAAGGCAGAGCCGTGCAGAAGTCAAGATAATTGTGCTCTGGTCTTTTTTCATTGAGATCAGGTTTGAACGGAGTTCTATCAAGCGATATCATACGGTAGGCTGACAATAAATGTGGAGCCGACCCCCGGTATGCTGGCGACCCGGATCGATCCTCGAAGGTATTCAACGAACTTTTTCACGAGATCCCTTTTGTCCAGGCGGCCGTCACCTTCTCCAGATCTTCCGGGAAGAGATGCTCTTTCCAGAAATTCGGCTCAGGCGACCGGATTTGAGGGGCGCCCTGTTTTTGCGGCGCCCCTCAAAGGGATATCCGGCAGGACGAAAGCACCGGTTTTACACGCCGATACCGGCGATAACGGTGGAGGAACGCGCGGAAACCGGTGAACCCGAGAGGCTGACTTTTGCATAAACTTCATCTTGTCGAGGAAAATAGACCGGCGTGTTGATGTCCGCGTCGGCTATTTTGACATTTCCCGGGTCCTCGTCAAGTTTTTCGTTGCTGATTGAACGGGTCTCCGTGAAGGCTTGCGGTCCCGCCGTCATGACAGTGAATTGCTTGTACGGTTTCTTGGGGAGCAGAAAGCCCCATTGAAAGGGATAGAGCAGGTCGTCGCCGACCGGATCCCCGGCCGGGAGTTTATCGCCCGATTTGTCTTCCCCGAAAATTCCGATCTCCATCCGAAAACTTTTTCCCACTTCGCCCGCTTCAAAGGTCATCGTTCCGGTGACCGTCACGTTGGCGGTGCTCGCGGTGGACCCGGCCGAGAGCGACATTACGATATTGGATACCGAAGCCATCTTTTTTCCTCCTATTCACATTCCATGTGGACGTTTGATATTCACCCTTTGATGATCATCACAGCGCCTCTCTGACGCCGTGCTCCCTCCACTGAGCAATCGGCGTGCCGACGCAGATTGCTCGTGGGTGTTGACGAAAACGCCGGCCATTTGCAGGAAATCGTGTGGAGAGGATCTGATCGGGCGCGACGCAGCAGAGGGATGTTTCTTTCAGGATACAGAGCGTATCCAAAGTTCATCAGCATAAGTCGTGACCGGATTCGGACTTTGCCCGGCGCCGCGTTCACGTTTAACAAAAAATTAATCTGAATTTAATGCGGTAATGGCTTGGGAGTGGTAATCATAAACGTGGCGAAAATTCCGCCCTCTCACGTATGGAGAGAATCAGAAACCTGAATGTAGGGAGAAAAGGATGTACAGGATTGTTTTAGAGTACGGACTTCCGGTAATGATCGGTCTGGTCTTTGTCAGCTTTCTCTGGGCGTGGATTTTGACGGCGGTGAAACCGCCTCAGAAATTGGAAGACGAACGGATCACGGGGCGGGTCAACCCGGATTGGAGGTATCTTGATGCGGGACCCGAGGGGGTGAGAAGAAATATTTTCGAGAAGATTGAGCAAGCGGGTTTTTTGAAAAAACACGTATGAGAATTCTACGAATGACCGATCCGGATCATATCGCAAGCGTTCGCGGCAGGCTGTTTTAAGCCGGATCGGTCTTGTTCAGATGGGTTTTGATCTTTGCCAGAAGATTGGATGGGTCGATCGGTTTGATGAGGATTTCTTCTGCGCCGGCTTCGACGGCTTGTTGCCGGGAGGCGGGATCGGCAAATTTGGCGCTGATCATCAGAATAGGAATAGGGCGATAAGCGGGGTTTTGTTTGAGCGCGCGGCAGACCCTCAACCCATCGACGCCGGGCATCATGAGGTCAAGGAGGATCAGATCCGGGTGTGTCCACCCGACCTTTCTTAGCGCTTCATCGCCATCGTTCGCGAGAGTGACCTCATAACTTTCTCCACTCAGCGTCTGAGCAAAGAGCTGACGCGCATCTTCGTTATCGTCGACGATGAGTATCCGCTTCGGCATGCGCGGTTCTCCCTGGGTGAGGGCTCGCATTATCTGAAAGAGGTCTGCTCGAGAATAAGTGTGACTTGGGTCGCAAGTCACAACCCAAGCTTTTGCTCAAGCTCATCTCTACTCTTTTTTTAAAATGTAATCAATCCCTTTATTCACCTACAGACCACCTGATCCGTATCCCCAACATCTGAAGGGTGATGATTCGAACGTGAGAAAGCGCTTCAGCGCCACCCCTTGATCAGGGCGAGCGTCTTCTCCCATCCACGATAAAGCATCTCCCGCTCGGCTTTCCCGATCCGGGGAGAGAAGGTTTCTTTGAGCGGGGAGAATTGAAAAATCCTCCGGTCGGCGGCGCCGCGGATCGTCGATTCGGGATCGTGCGTCGCCGTGATCGGCTTGCCAAAAAAGTCCGATTGGATCTGGAGGAGGCTTTTGATTTGCGAGCCCCCTCCGCTCGCGATGATTTTCCGGATCGGGATCGGCTCCTTCGTTCGCAAGGTTTGATAGATGTCGGTCATTAAAAAAGCAACTCCTTCCACGGCGCCCCGGACGAGATCGTCCTTGCGAGACGCGCCGGTCAGCCCTACGATGCTCGTGGGAACCCGATTGTCCCAATGAGGAGCCCCGAGGCCGATCAGCGCCGGGAGAAAAAAGATCCGCTCTTTCGATCGGGCGCAGGCGGCGTCGATCTCCGATTCCGACCCAATCATGCCAAGATCGCGCAGCCAGGTGAAAAGAGGGCCGATGCCATTTACCGTACCTTCCACCAAATACGTTGTCTTATTTTCGTTTGACCAGGCGATGCTGGTGAGGAGTCCGGGGACGGCGCACCGTTTCGGGCCGGTGTTGATGAGGAAGAAGCCGCCGGTCCCGTAGTTTACGTTCGCCATCCCTTCTCGGAGCCCCCCCAACCCGGCGAGTGAGGCTTGCTGATCGCCGATGCTGCAGGTGATCGGAAGATGAACCCGGTCGATCACCGCCTCGCCGAAGGCCGACTGCGTCGGAGCCACCTCGGGAAGGATCGCCCGGGGAATGCCGAAATGGTCGAGCAGGCCGTCATCCCAATCGCCCCGGTCGAGGTTGTAGAGGAGCATCCGGGCGGCGTTGGTCGGATCGGTCCGATCGACCTTCCCCTCGGTGAGATGCCAGATCAAAAAAGCATTCACCGTTCCGCAGAGGAGTTCCCGGGTGGATTGCCGCTCTTTTCTAAATCGATCGAGGAGCCAGGCAAGTTTGGTGGCGGAGTAGTAAGGGGTCAGGGGGAGGCCGGTTTTCGCGACGAAGTCGGGGCCCTCCCAGCGGGAGATTTGATCGCCCGCCCGCCGGTCTTGCCAGCTGATCGCGGGGGAGAGGGCCTTGCCGCTTTTCCGATCCCAGCAGACGAAGGTGGAACGCTGGTTGGCGATGCCGAGGGCGATCGGCACCCTTTCCAATCGGCGGGTCTCGCGAAGGACTTTCCGGAGAACGGTTCGAACGCCCTCCAGCATCTCCTCCGGATCATGCTCGACCCATCCCGGCTTGGGCATGTCGGTCCGAAGCGGGGCTTCGGCGCGGGCGAGCGGCTTGCCTTTCAGATCGAAGAGAACCGCCCGGGAGCGGCTGCTCCCCTGGTCCAACGCGACAATCGCCCAGCGAGAAGAGAGGGGGCGCATTCGTTAACGGGTCCCAGAGGCGGTGAGTAGGTGAAAGCGCGCCTTGTAGGCCCAAAGGCGATCTTGTCTCTTCTTGAACGAGGGGGAGAGCTTGAAGATTTCGATTGCCTTTCGGAAGCTCTCGGCGGCCCCGGCCCGGTTGCCGACCTGAAGCTGAAACTGCCCGAATTTATAGTAGCCCTCCGGGCTTGAGGAGTGGATCGAAAAAAAGCGATCGAAGAAGGTCTGCGCCTCCTCCGTCCGTCCCTTCTTTCCATAATACTCCGCGAGGCGGAGCGCCGGCTCGCCGTACCGGAACTTAGGGTTCTTCTCCAGCGCCTTGAGGATCAACGCCTCCCCTTCGGACTCGCGACCGGTCACAAGAAAGGCAAGGCCAAGGTAGTAGGTCGTCTCCTCGGTGTCGGAGAGCCGTTCGTAAGCGCGTTCCAGATAGGGAAGCGCTTGATGCTCTTTGCCGCGCATGACCAGAAGGCGTCCCAGATCGCTCAGGGCGGCGGCGTTGTGCGGATTCAGCGCCACCACTTTCTTCAATCCGGAGATCTCCGACTCCAACCGAAAGATCTGAACCCCCCGGCGGAGAAACCCGGTGAATTGGTAGTCGAAAGCCAAATAAATGCCGAGGATGACGAGGATTGCGAGGAGGGGGCTTCCGGTGAAAAGCATGACGACGTAAAAAATAAGAAACCGTGACAGCATTGACTCTCCTAAGTTGTCAATGTCCTATCCTATTCAATAAACATCGGTTTGTCAAAAGGGCGGAGATCCTGATGGATCCGGTTTTGTCGGGGGCGAGGCGCCGCCTCGCCCCTACGATAGACTGACTACATCGGAAAGTGGATCATTGATCTGGTCTGTCATTTAGAGTACGATAATGAAGGGGTTTAACGTGAGATCGGACAAAGATGCGGTATATCGTTTTTTGCGATGATTCCTTTTTTTATCAAATATTAAAGAGCCACCGCGAGGCCGGAAGCGCCTGGCTCTTCGTTGTGCAAGAGCCAGAGCTTGCCGACTGGCTTGAGAAGAAAAAGATCCCGGTGATCCGGGGTCCTTTCTCTTCCCAATCGACTTATCAACGGGCGAAGATCGGCCGCGAGGACCGCGTGATTATTGCGCTCTCCAAGACAAAGTTTTTCAGCCCGATTTTAAGACTCCTCTCGAAAGAAGGGGTCCGGCCTTCGCTGCTGTTGTCCAGAAACAAGGAGGTGGTCGATCTCGGCTCTCCCGATCTGAAGGTGGTCTCCTGCACCGATCTTCTCTCCTCCCCGCTCTTCTGGGAGCTTCGCGCCATCTCGCTCCGCGAGAAGACCCGGGAGATCCACCGGATCTTGGGAGAAGCGGAGCGGGTCTTGATCCTCGTCCAGGATGATCCCGATCCCGATGCCATCGCGTCGGCCCTCGCGCTCCGGACCCTGCTGGGCCGGAACAAGCTGACCGCGCCGATCGCCTCGTTCGGGGTGGTCGATCGTCCCGAAAACATGGCGATGCTCAAGCACCTCGAGATCGAAGTCGACCGGATCGATGCCAAGCGCCTCTCCGGCTACGATCGGGTCTGTTTCGTCGACACCCAGCCGAGCCGCTTCCCGGTCAAGTTTCCGCGGATCGACGTGGTGATCGACCATCATCCGGAGGAGAAGGGATACCATGCGGCCTATCGGGAGATCCGGTCGAACCAGGGGGCGACCTCGACCGTGATGACCGAGTATCTGCGCGCCGAAGATGTGAAGATCAGCCAGCGCCTCGCCACAGCCCTCCTCTATGGAATCGGAACCGACACCGCCTTCCTGGAGCGGGGGACCCATCCGGGCGATGTGGAAGCGTTCTCCTTTCTTTATCCGTTGGCAAACCATGGCCTCATCCGGCAGATCGAGCGTCCGGAGTTCCCTCAAGAGGAGGCCGGTTTCGTTCAGAAGGCGATCCGGCGGTGGCGGATCGAACATCGCCTTTTGGTGTCGCACTTGGGGCAGGTTCCCCGCCAGGATATCGTTCCGCGGTTGGCCGACTTCTTCACCCAGGTGGAGGGAATCGACTGGTCGGTTCTCTCCGGGATCGTGGGGGGGAATCTCATCATCTCCGCGAGAAACATGGGGAAGAGCGGAAACGCAGGGAGCCTCATGAAAGAGGCGTTCGGTTCCTACGGACGGGCGGGCGGACATCGGTTTATGGCCAAGGCGGTGATGCCGTTGAAGGGTTTCAGGGAGGTTTTCGGACGCGCGGACGAGCGGTTTGTTCGGGACCTGATCTTCGAGCGATTGGTCGATCTTCTCCAGCGGGAGGCGGTGGCGGTATGAAAAAAAAGTCCTCCGCGGCAGAAAAGCCGAGCTTCGATATGAACGACGTTTTCCTCTCGGCCGCCTCGGACGTGGCGGCCGGCGTCGGGGCGCAGGCGCTCCTCCTCTATGCCGACTTGTTGACCGATTATACGCCGCTGAAGATCCTTTCAAAGGAGTTGAACCTGATTTTGGTGGCCCGCGGGGAGCGCGCCTATCAGCGGGCGCAGCGTTATTTTGAAAAGGTGGTCCGGGTGCCTCAGATCGAATTGACCCGGATGGGGCAGATGAAGCTGGGGGTAATGATGAGTCTCTCCGCCGGGCTGGTCCGGGTGGGGGATCGGATTGTTTGCCTCTCGGGGATCAGCCGCTTCGGCTTTCTCGACAGCATCGTGGTCCTCGACATCGGGAGGGAGTTCGAGATCTTGACCTCGACCGACCTGACCGATCTTTCCAGTGAGATCCGGTACGACGTCTTCGAGGCGGTCCTCAGCCTGGCGGTGGAGTTGGCCTATCAGGGCCGTGCGGGGAAAATGATTGGAGCCCTCTTTGTCCTGGGGGACCATGAGCGTGTCTTGCAGCTTTCGCGTCAAATGATCATCAACCCCTTCCACGGCTATCCCGAAGAGGAGCGGAATCTCATCGATCCGATGCTGAAGGAGACCCTCAAGGAGTTCTCGGCGATCGACGGCGCGTTTGTGATCCGGGAAGACGGGGTGATTCTCTCCGCCGGGCGGCATCTGGACGCCTCCTTCGAAGGGAAGGAACTCCTGCAGGGTCTCGGCAGCCGGCATCTGGCGGCGGCCGGCATCACAGCGGTGACACAGGCGCTGGCGGTGGTGGTCTCCGAATCGACCGGCACGGTCCGCATTTTTAAGGGAGGCGAGATTATCCTGGAGTTAGAAAAGGCGGTGCATCGAGACCGTGGGAGCGCCTGAGGTCGCAGATGAGGGAATCCTGAAAGGGACTCATCCAGATTAATTAGTTCAAAATATAAAAGGCGTTCACAGCAGATGGCGGAAGCGAGGCGGGGAGGACGTTGGGGGTGGCTGGCGATCCTGGCGCTCGGGATCGGGATCGTCTACTTAGCCCGCAGCATTCTCATCCCATTTCTGCTCGCTTTTCTTCTGGCCTATGCCTTTGATCCGGTCGTCGGCTTCCTGGAACGGAAAAAGATCCGCCGCTCTTTAGCTATATGGTTTGTTATCATCCTTATCGCCGCCGCCCTGGCTCTCTTCCTGTTGGTGGTGATTCCCGTGATCCAGGAAGAGACCACCCGTGCCTTGGAGCAGCTCCCGCGCTACTTCGAACATGTCCGGACCAATCTCTTTCCCTATCTCGAGCAACGGTTCGATATTCACATCCCGAAAACCTATGAGGAAATTTCGGAAGCCATTCTCCCGAGACTGAGGGAGGAGGCCCCGAACATTTTCCGGCCGGTGACGGCGATTCTCCTCTCCGTCTTCTCGAATACGGCCTACCTCCTTGCCGTCATCGCGAACCTGATTGTCATTCCGTTCGCTTTTTATTATTTCCTAAAAGACTTCGAGACGCTGAAAGCGAAGGTGTGGGAGTACATTCCACCGAGGCATCGGCCGGAGGTCTCCCGATGGCTCCGTGAGCTCGACCGGTCGCTGGCCGGATTCATCCGGGGGCAGCTCCTCGTGATTCTCTTTCTTGCGGTCTTATACGGGATCGGCTTGACGCTGATCGGTGTTGATCTGGCGTTTGTTCTGGGGATCATCGCCGCCTTCGGCGAAATTGTCCCCTATGTCGGCTTTATCGTCGGGCTTTCCCTCGCTGTCCTGGTAAGCCTCCTCCAGTATCAGGACTTTCTCCATCCGCTCTATGTTGTTTTCCTCTTTGCGGCGGTGCAGTCGGTCCAGGGATTGGTGATCGCCCCGCTGGTCATGGGGCAGCAGGTGGGGCTTCATCCGTTGGTCGTGATTGCAGCGATCTATATCGGGGGGGATCTCTTCGGTTTCGTCGGGATTCTCCTGGCGGTCCCCGGGGCGGCGGTGGTCGTCGTCCTTCTCAAAGCGCTCGCCGAACACTATCGGCGCTCTTCGCTCTATAGAGCGTAGAGCTTAATTCGGAATGTATTCCGCCAGTCCCCAGACCCGCTCTTCGGTGGTCCCCGTTTTGAGCACCCCTTCGATAGACATGAGGTAGTATCCCCCCCAGATCCAATTTTTGGAGGCATTTCCACGCGACCAGATGAACAGGGTGCCGACGGAGGGGGCATCGATCTTCCATCGCTGCGGCAGGGTGTAGAGGGCGAAAGGGGGATGGGTGCTGTCGAGGAGGGAGAAGGGGATCGGCGGTTTGAAAAAGTAGGTCGATTTGGGGCCCGATCGGATCAGCCCCCCCTCCGGAAGGAAGGTTTCCGAAAGGCCGTATTTGTTAAGAAATTCCTTCGGGTTCGATTTATTCTGGTGCAAGTAGATCTCGCGCCCCTTCTCGGTGATGAGATAGAAGGAAAGGTACTCTTTGAAGAGTCCCTTGTAGCGTTTTAAGCCGTTGAAGCCTTGCCAGATGACCGTCTCGTGAACCACCTCTCCCCAATGCTCCTGCCCGCGAATATTGAGAACCGCCTCGGCCACGCCGAGCTGTTTTTGCAGGGTCTTCCCCGCATCGGGGGTGTAGAGCGGCTGGGTCGGCCCGCTGGAGAGATTGAGGGTGAAATCCCCCCCGTCGTAGCGAAGCTTAAATCCGGAGACGGCCGATCCGTCCGCCTTCGCGAAATAAGAGGGCTGGATGGTCTCCAGGTTTCCCGGTTTATAGAAATATTTATCGTTTCCCTCCAGAAACCACCATCCGGTCTGGGTAAAGACCGCGCCAAAGAACTCCCCATAGTACTTCTCTCCCTCTTTCCCTCGGCTGAAATTCAGGATGACCAGGGTGAGATCATCCACCTCCCTGCTCCGGAAAACAAAGCGATCGGAATAGTAGAGGGTCTCCGGCTCGCCGAAGGAGAAGGGGGGGAGCAACAATGTAAAACTGACGAGGATCCATAGAGCGGTGAGCTTGCGTTTCATTTTTTGATGTTGCCATGGTGGGAAGAGCAAGTCAACTGATTTGCCGTTCTCCGGAGAGAAAAGTCGGCATTCCGGATCGGCGTCCCAATGTTTTTTACGGGCGGTTTTTTCGCAGGCGTCGGGCCGTTAACGCCAGCGCCAGCAGGGCGACCCCGCCCCAGGGGTAGGCGACCAAGAGGACCAGCGGGGTCAGCGTCCAACGGACGACCGTTCGGAGGGAGTCATGCTTGCGGATGACGTCGGCGATCGGCGGCGAGGCGCGGTAGTAGGCCTCGACGAAGAGACGTCCCGGAAGATTCGTCAAAAGATAGCGGTCTCTGAAGTCCCGAAGGACCTTGACGTGCGGGTCGAGATAGCTGCCATACGCCGCGGTGGCGATAAAGCAGCCGCCGCCCCCGCCTCCTCCTCCGCCGCCGGGGGGAGGGGCCGGCGCCGCGCCCGCTTTGAAGGCCGGGCCGGCGATATTCTCGATGACGCCGTTCGCGGCATGATCGCCGTCTCCCATGCCGCCGTCCTTCAGCGTCATGCGGATGGTGTTTCCGCCGGAGAGGAGCGACCCGGTCGCTTCGACCGCCACAAACTGATTGTTCTGTGAATCGTACCAGAGCCACTGGGGTTGTCCCTCGCCGGAGATCGGCTCCGGGAAGGTGGCGCTGACGACCGCTTCCTCCCCGGGGGCCAACCCCTGAAGTTTGAAGGAGAGGACGCCGTAAGGGAAGGTTGTGTCGGCCGGCGGCACGGTCAGATTCGCAAGATCGCCGATATCGATTCGCTCAAAGGCCCCCGCGGAGGTGGTCATGACGATCGCCCCGCGCGGGCTCGATAACGTGACGGTTTCCGAAGCGCCGACCTGCGGCCCGGTCAGGGGGACGGCCGGCGTCGGCGCGGCCGGAGAGGCGATCGCCTGCACCCCGGTGGCGTCGACGGCGTCGAAATAATAGGTGTAATCGAACCCCGCTTGAAGGAGGCGGCTGTAGTTGTAGACGGCCCCGGCCGCGGGGGTTCCTCTCTCAAAGAGCATTTCGAACGGACTCCCGGCGATTTCTTTTCCACCCTGCAGAAGGTGAACCCTCGGATAGCCGGGGAGCGGCGGGTTGTTGTCAGGATCGGTATACGTCACGCGGAATTTGAAAGACGTGCCGTTGACCGTGCCGGTTTCCGGATCGAGGCCGTCGGTCTGATAGTTCGGCTCGCCGGTCCATTTCAGCGTCGGAGGGGCGCCGGACGATTTCGGGGTGGTCAGATGCGATTCCGGGATCACCTGCCAGCCGATCGAATTCGACGACCAGTTGAGCTGAAGGAGGGCCTGCCCCGTGTTTTCGGAATATTCGAGCTTGATGTCGTGCAGGCCGGAGGCGTTGAACGCCACCCCTTTCTCCAGGGAGACGAGATGGTCGGTCTGCTCCCAATGGTCGATCACCAACGCCCCGTCGATCCAAAGGCGGACGCCGTCGTTGGTGATGATGTTAAAGAGGTAGGACTCGGCGCGATCGATCTGGATCTGCCCGGTCCAGCGGACGGAGAAGGTCTCCGGATCGATCCCTTGGATGGGGGGTCCCGAGCCCCATCCGGTGAAATCGATTTTCGGATCGGTTTGCGTCAACATCGGTCCGGTCAGATCGGGGGTGTTGAAGTATTCCCCTTTCAGGCCGTTGCAGGTGACCGTCAAGGTCAGTCCCACCGACTGGGTCAGGAAGCCGCCGGCGCCGGTGACCGTGAGGTTGTAATCGTGGCATTCGACCGTCCCATCGATGTTGAGGGTCAAGGTCGGTTTGATCGATCCGTTGCCGGGCGGGGCGGCGGGATTGGGAGAGAAAGTGCCGGTCACCCCGGCGGGCGCGCCGGTCAGTGTCAGCGCGACCGGCGAGGTGAATCCCTGCGTTGACGCGATATTATAGGAGACCGACCCGGAGGTTCCTTTCTGAATGGCGACCGAGGCGCTGTTCGCGGAGAGGGTAAACCCGTTGGCGAAGTTGGCGCTGACCGTCTTGTCGCCGTCGAGCGTCAGGGTGCAGGTGGTCTGCGTGCCGGAGCAGGCTCCTCCCCAGTTCTGGAAAGGGGCGCCCGCGGCGGGAACGACGGTCAGGGTGATCCGGGTGTCGGGGTTGAGCGGGACGGAGGTGCAGGTCGTCCCGCAATCGATTCCCCCCGGAGTGCTGGTGACGAGGCCGTTCCCGGTCCGGCTCACGGTGAGGGTGAAGGTCAGCGGCGCGGTGAAGGTGGCGGTGACGCTCCTGGCGGCATCGGTGGTCACCACGCAATTGCCGGTCCCGGTGCAGGCTCCGGACCAGCCGGTAAAGGTGGAATTGCCGGTGGGGGCGGCGGTCAACGTCACCGTCGACCCGATGTTAAATGAGAAGGAGCAGGTGGCGCCGCAATTGATCCCGGAGGGGTCGGAAGTGACTGTCCCGGTTCCGGTTCCCTCCTTGACGACCGAGAGAGCGAAGGTCTTGAGGGTGAAATTAGCGTTGACCGACTTGGCCGCATCCATCGTCACGAAGCAACTTCCGGTTCCCCCGCAGGCCCCCGACCAGCCGGTGAAATTCGCGTCGGCCGAAGGAGAAGCGGTCAAGGTAACGGTTGCGCCGCTGTTAAAAGAGAACGAGCAGGTTGCACCGCAGGTGATCCCCGCCGGTGAAGAGCTGACCGTTCCGCTTCCCGATCCGGTTTTGGTCACCGTCAGATCAAAGGTCCGGAGGCCAAAGTTGGCGGAGACCGACTGGGCGGCATCCATCGTCACGGTACAAGTGGCCTGACCGCCGCTGCAAGCGTTTCCCCCCCAGCCGGTAAAGGTCGCGTGGGTGTCCGGGGTGGCGGTGAGCGTGACCTGGGCGCCGATGTTAAAAGTGGCCGAACAGGCGCCGCCGGCGCCGCAGCTGATGCCGGCTGGGTTACTGGTAACCGTCCCGTTTCCTGAGGTCGTGACGGAGAGGGTAAAGGTTCTCAATGCGAAGGTGGCGGCCACGTTTTTCGCGGCATCGATCGTCACGATGCAATTGCCGGTTCCGGAACAAGCGCCGGACCATCCGGTGAAGGTCGAATTGGTTGCGGGAGCGGCGGTCAAGGTCACCTGTGTTCCGGAATCATAAGACTGGTTACAATCTGTTCCGCAATTGATCCCGACCGGGTTGCTCGTCACCGTCCCGGTTCCTGTCCCGGTTTTGGTAACGTTCAACCCAAATGTTTTGAGCGTGAATGTCGCGGTGACCGACTTTGATTGACTCATCGTGACGGAGCAGGAAGTTCCATTGGTGCTGTTGCAGCCGGACCAGCCGGTGAAGTCGAAATTCGCGTCGGGTGCGGCCGTCAGGGTGACTTGGGTGGTGAAGTTGCCGAAGGATTGTGAACAGTCGGTTCCACAGCTGATCCCGGCGGGGTCGCTGGTGACGGTTCCGCTCCCCGTCTTCGTCACGGTCAGAACCGGCTTGAGGGTGAAGGCGGCTATCGCCGTCTTCGCGGCGTCGATCGTTACGACGCAGGCTGCGGTGCCGCTGCAGGCCCCGCTCCAGCCGGTAAAGAGGGAGTCGGTGTTGGGTGAGGCGGTCAATGTAACCTGACTCCCGGCGTTATAAGAGGCGTTACAATCAGCCCCGCAATTGATCCCGGCCGGACTGCTCGCCACCGTCCCGGTTCCTGTCCCGGTTTTGTTTGCCGCCAGCGCAAAGGTCTTGAGCGTAAATGTGGCGGTGATCGATTTCGCCGCGTCGACGGTCGCGTTACATGGGGCCGTTCCGGCACAACCTCCACCGGACCAGCCGGTGAAGTTGGAATCGGCCTCCGGCGCGGCGGTGAGTGTCACCGTTGTGTTGATCGTATAAGGCTCCGAGCAATCGGTCGGGCAGTTGATCCCGGCGGGGTTGCTCGTTACCGTCCCCCTTCCGGTTCCCGTTATGGTGACAGAGAGCCCCAAGCTCTTTAAGGTGAAGGTGGCGATGACGGTTTTTGCCGCGTCCATCGCGACGGTGCAGGTCGCCGCCGTTCCGGCGCAGCCTCCCCCGGACCAGCCGGTGAAGTCCGAGTTGACGTCGGGCGCGGCGGTGAGGGTGACTGAACTGTTCATCGTGTACATCTCCGAGCAATCGGCCCCGCAATTGATTCCGGCAGGGCTGCTCGTCACGGTGCCGACGCCGGTTCCGGCTTTCGACACAGCGAGGGGGAAGCGTCTGATGAAATTCGCCGTCACCGTTTTGGCGGCGTCCAGGAGGACGGAGCAGGTCGCGGCCCCTCCGCTGCAGGCGCCGGACCAGCCTGTAAAGAGCGAATCCGAGCCGGGGGTCGCGGTCAAAAAGACCAGGGTGTTGAAATCGTAGATTTCGGAACAGTCGGTTCCGCAGCTGATCCCGACGGGACTGCTGGCGACGGTGCCGCTCCCGCTTCCCGATTTTGTAACGGTGAGGGTGAAGGTTTTTAACGTGAAATTGGCCGTGACCGATTTGGCCGCGTCCATCGTCACGGAGCAAGGCCCGGTGCCGGAGCAGGCCCCGCTCCAGCCGGTGAAGTCGGAGTCGTCCCCCGGCGTTGCGGTGAGGGAAACAGGGGTGTTGATTGTGTATGTTTCCGAGCAATCGGCCCCGCAGTTGATCCCGGCCGGACTGCTGACGACCGTTCCGGTCCCCGTCCCGCTCTTCGTCAGAGTGAGGCCGAAGGTCTGACGGTTAAAGTTGGCCGTGACCGATTTGGCGGCATCCATCGTCACGACACAATTGCCGGTCCCACTGCATGCCCCCGACCAGCCGATGAACACCGAATCGGCGGAGGGGGGGGCGGTGAGGGTGACCGTGGTCCCGGTCGTGAAGGTAAACGAACAGGTCGTCCCGCAGTTGATCCCGGCCGGGCTGCTCGTGACGGTTCCGCTCCCCGTTCCGGCCTTCGTTACTGCGAGACTGAAAGTCTGCACATTAAAGGTGGCGGTGACGCTCTTCGCGGCGTCCATTGTGACGAGACAGGTTCCGGTTCCGGAACAGGCGCCGCTCCAGCCTGCGAAGATGGCGCCGGCCGAAGGGGCGGCCGTTAATGTCACAGAGGCGCCTGAGCCAAACGAGGCGGAGCAAGTTGCGCCGCAGTCGATTCCGGCGGGGGAGGAGGTGACGGTCCCCGTACCTGTTCCGGTTTTGGTGACTGAGAGATTGAAGTTTTGTAGGGTGAAGTTGGCGCTGACCGATTTGGCGGCGTCGATGGTCACGATACAATTTCCGACTCCGCTGCAAACACCCGACCACCCTGTGAAGGTCGAATTTGCCGCGGGGGCCGCGGTCAAGGTGACAACGGTGCCGCTGTTGAAGGGGAATGAGCAGGTTGCGCCGCAGTTGATCCCGGCGGGGGAGGAGGTCACCGTGCCGGTTCCGTTCCCGGTTTTAGCGACCGAGAGGCTGAAGGTCTGAAGATTAAACGTCGCGGTGACCGATTTAGCCGCGTCGATGGTGACCACACAGCTGCCTGTGCCGCTGCATCCTCCCGACCACCCGGCGAACACGGAATTACCGGCGGCCGCGGCGGCGAGGGTGACCGTGGTCCCGGTCGTGAAATTAAAAGAGCAGGTCGTCCCGCAGTCGATCCCGGTTGGGCTGCTGGAGACGGTTCCCGTGCCTGTTCCGGCTTTGGCGACCGAGAGGCTAAACGTTTGCAAATTGAATATCGCCGTGACCGACTTGGCGGCGTCGATCGTCACGGAGCAGGTACCGGTTCCCGAGCAGGCGCCGCTCCACCCGGCGAAAAGAGAGTTGGCCGACGGGGTTGCGGTTAATGTTACTGAAGCGCCCGCGTTAAAAGAGGCGGAGCAGGTGGCGCCGCAATTGATTCCTGCGGGTGAAGAGGTGACCGTTCCGGCTCCGGTCCCCGTCTTGGCGATCGAGAGGGTGAAATTCTTCAGGGTGAAGGTGGCGGTCACCGACCTGGCCGTATCCATCGTGACGTTACAGCTCCCGGTTCCGCTGCACGCGCCCGACCAGCCGGTGAAATCAGAATCGGCCGATGTTGTCGCGGTGAGGGTCCCGGCGGTCCCGGCGTTGAAGTTGGAGGCGCAGGCGGCGCCGCAGTTGATCCCGGCAGGGGAGGAGGTCACGGTTCCTGTGCCGGTTCCCCCTTTATTCACGGTTAGCGCAAAGGTCTGAATGTTGAAGGTGGCGGTGACCGATTTAGCGGCGCTCATCGTCACGGTGCAGGAGGCTCCCGCAGCGCTGTTGCAGCCCGACCAGCCGGCGAAGATCGAATTGGCGGCGGGTGCGGCGGTCAGCGTGACCGATGTCCCATTGTTAAAAGAAGCCGAGCAGGTGGCGCCGCAGTTGATTCCGGCCGGGTTGCTCGTTGCTGTTCCGGTTCCCGACCCGTTTTTGGCGACGGTGAGGGTAAAGCTTTTCAATGTAAATGTCGCCGTGACCGATTTGGCTGCATCCATGGTGACGACACAATGACCGGTTCCCGTGCAGGCGCCGGACCATCCTGTAAAGTCGGTATCCTCGGCCGTCGTCGTGGTAAGGGTCACGGTCGTGGCGGCGTTGAAGAACGCTGAACAGCTGCTGCCGCAGTCGATGCCGGCGGGGGAAGAGGTGATGGTCCCGGTCCCGTTGCCGAGCTTGTTGACCGTGAGAGAGTAGGTCTGAACCCCGAAGCTGGCGGCGACCGAGCGGTTGGTGTTCATGGCGAGGTCGCAGGTGTTCCCGGCGGCGCTGTCGCAGCCGGACCAGCCGGAGAAGGTAGCGCCCCCGGCCGGGGTGGCGGTCAGCTTGACCGCGGCTCCGATAGTGAGAGAGGCCGAGCAGACGTTTCCATTTGCGCCGCAGTTGATCCCGCCGACGTCGCTGGTCACCGTCCCGTTTCCGGCGGTGGCGACCGAGAGAGTAAAGGTTTTCAGTGTAAATGTTGCGGTGACCGATCGGACCGCATCCATCGTGACGGTGCAGTTTCCGGTTCCGGTGCAGGCGCCGGACCATCCGGTGAAATTAGAATTGGCCGACGGAGCGGCGGTTAATGTCACCGGCGTTCCGAAGTTAAAAGAAGCGGAACAGGTTGCGCCGCAGTTGATTCCGGCCGGACTACTGGTGACGGTTCCCCCGCCATTTCCGGTTTTTGCGACCGAGAGCGCGAACACTTTTAATGTGAAGGTTGCGGTGACCGTCTTTGCCGTATTAATTGTCATGGTGCAAGAAGTTCCGGAAACGTTGTCGCAACCGGACCAACCGGTGAAGTCGGAATCTGCAGAGGGGAGAGGAGAGAGGGTCACGACCGTTCCACTGCTATAAATCGCGGAGCAGGCGGCGCCGCAGTTGATTCCGGCCGGGGAAGAGGTGACGATACCGGTCCCCGTGCCGCTCTTTGTGACCGTCAGGGGGAAGGTCTGAAGGGTGAAGGAGGCCGTCACCGTTTTTGCGGCGCTCATCGTCACGGTGCAGGAGGTTCCCGAGGTGCTGTTGCACCCCGACCATCCGGTGAAGGTGGAATTTGCAGCCGGGGCGGCGGTGAGAGTGACCGACGTGTTGATATTAAACGTAGCAGAACAGGTTGCCCCGCAATCGATCCCTGCAGGCGAGGAGGTGACGGTTCCTGTTCCGGTACCTGATTTTGTAATCGATAGGGTGACGGGGGGCTGATAGATGATCTCTGCAAAAAGTTCGGTGATCCGAAGGTCTGTCGATCGGTCGGTGTTGTCGACGAGCGCATTCAAGGCATTGATCTCTGCCCATGTCCAAGCGGTCCCCGTGTTGGGATTTGTCGAATAAAGATTGCCGGAATAGAGCTGGTAGGAGTCGCCTGCGTCGAGCGTACTACTCCAAAAATCGGCTCCATTGGTTCTCAGGCCGATTCGGAATTCGCCGTCGCTCCAGCCGCTGTCGCTTCTGAGGACCCCTCTGATTCGCACCGAAGTGATCGTTCCTAAATTTGCCGAATCGTCCAGTGCAAGGCGCGCCGTATCTTCAGAGGAGAGGTCTCCATACGAGGTGCTCCCGTCGTTTGTGTCGAGCGCGGTGACGGCGGTGCCGCCGACGTATTGGTCTGTCTGATCGCCGGATGCGCTGCCGGAAGGATGGAGGATGAGGGTGTCGGCATAGGCGGAGCCGCTCCAGAAGAAGAGGGTTGCCAAGATGAGCAGGGCAATCGTTGTACAAAAAGAGGGTTGCTTCATGGACCTTGTTTTTACTTTGTCTTCCTTGTTCTGGTTCTTTATACGTTATACGTTTACGGAGCGCCTTCGAGCTTGAGAGCGCATTGATTCCCAAAGGGAATCCTATATTATGGGATATCCCCCGACCCGACAATCCCCTCGTAAAAGGGGTGTCTGGTGTCGTTTGGGTTCTTCGAACATGTATGGATGAAGCGACGAAAACCAGAACGCAAAGGCATGATGATAGTGATAATGAGGATGCCTGCGGAATGAAGTAGCCGGAAAAACGATCGAAGGATAAAACCCTGCAGGGGTATGTCGTAATTAGGTTCTTGCTACCCTCCTTGGTTTGGTTCTTTAAGGTGCAAAAGGATACTTAGAGTGTTGTCCTAAAAATCCCTGAATTACCTTCTTACATTTCCGGTCGGAATGCAAGCAAAAATTCATTAAATATTGAACTTTTTCGTTTCCATTTCTTTTGGAGGTCGGCAACACCACCTTAAGTGCACGACGCCGGCGCGGCCGACGGCTCTTTGATTGACAACTTAGGGTTTGGCATCTATCCTTCTCTATGGGAATAGAGAGGAGCGCAAATGGGTTTTCTAGACTTTATCCAAAGTACGTTGCAGGCGGGGGTGAACCAGACCGGCCTTTCCCCGCTGGCGGCCAAGGGGGTCGGCGTGGTGCTCTTGCTGCTCTTCCTTCTTTTTGCTGTTCGCTTTCCCGGAAAATTTTTGAAATTCTTGGTTGTTGTTTCTATTTTTTTCGCCCTCAGCTATGTCGCTTTCGATGTCATTCAACTCGGTTCTGAACGAAGCCAGCAGATCGAGAAAAACCAACCGAGTCTCACCCCCGAGTAGTTCTTTTTAGAAACGCTGGTTTCTCCCGAAATGATCTGATATACTCCGCCCAACAAAGATTCGGTTGGGTCATGTGGAGCGGTCAATTCTTATTCGGCGGAACCGTTGTGCTCTTCTCGGCCTTCTTAAAGGCGCTGGCGGATTTCCACCTTCGCCATCCGGTCTACGCCCGGCCGCGCGCTTTTCAAAGCCAGCGGTTTCTTTCGATGCTTTCCATCCTTTCAAATGCCCTCTTTGTTCTTGGTTTCGTCTCCCTCTTTGTGACGAAACTTTGGATCGGTCTTACGGCGCTTCTTCTCTATCCTTTCCTTTTCATTCCCGGTTTTGTTTTTCTCCTCAGCAAGATCTATACGTGACGAGGCCAGAATGATGTTTCGAGACCCGGCGGGGTTTATTCAGGAGAAGCTCTCCAAGAAGATCCTCTCGGCGAATACCGTCCGGGATGCGATGATGGCCTCGTTCATCTTGACCCTTCAGAAAAGAGAGGAGGGGGCGGGGGCCTCCATCCCCGATCCGGCCTCGTGGCGCCAGGAGAAGGCGCGGGAGATGCGCGAGGTTGCCAGCGCCGCCTTTGCCGGCATCGGCGCCCCCTTCGAATATCCGACCCTTCCCCAGATGGAGCAGGTCAAAGCCGAGATCGAACGAAAATATCGATGGGACCAGCTTGATGCCGGCCTCAGGGAAGAGCACGAACGAGTCTGCCGGATCCTTTTCGCAAAATTCGAAGAACCGTTCTGACGCGTGTTCTCCTCTTGCGCCGTTCCATGAAATGGACTATGATTTTTCCCAATGCAAAAACATCCCTCCCATACGGAAGACTTGGCCGCTTCGGGCGCGCTCAGCAGCCGGGAGATGCTTTACGAAGGGCTGGCGCTGATCGCCGATCCGATCCATAACTACATCAGCTTTACCGTTCCTTTCGGAAAACGAGACGAGGCGACTGAAAAAGAGCTGATCGACTCTCGCTGGATGCAGCGGCTCCGGTATATCAATCAGCTCCAGTCGGCGCGCTGGGTTTATCCTTCCGCGGAGCATTCCCGGTTTGTCCATTCTCTCGGGGCGATGCATGTGGCGGGGCGATTCGCCCGCCACCTTTATCCTTCCCTCAAAGAGGTGATTCCAGGCGCCCCTTCTTATCCTTTTATTGAAGCGCTTCTGCGGGTGTCGGTTCTCGTTCACGACATCGGCCATGGACCGTTCTGTCATTTCTTCGACGATAATTTTCTCGACGAATTTTATTTGACTCACGAAAAGCTCGGCCAGGCGATCATTCGGCAGGAGCTGGCTCCGATCATCCGGCGGATTCGAAGAAGCCCCGGCGGGGAGTTCGCTCCGAGGGAGACGCTCGATCCGGAACATGTCGCTTTTCTGATTCACAAGGACAAAGATTTCAAGACGCCGGAAAGTTATCCCCGATGGCTGGTCATGCTCAAGCCGCTTTTTTCCGGGATCTTCACCGCCGACAATCTTGATTATGTTCTCCGTGATTCGTACATGTGCGGCGTGGCGATCGGCCCGGTCGATCTCGATCGCTTGATGCATTACACGTTTTTCACCGAGCAGGGACTGACGCTGCACAAGGCCGGACTCTCCGCCTTGACGATGTTCTTGAACGCCCGCTCGTATCTCTATTTCAACGTCTACTATCATCGGACTACCCGGTCGCTCGACATGCACCTGAGAGATATCTTCCGGGAGACCCTCAAGGCGATCTTTCCCCACAATCCGCTGGAGCGGCTGGATGCGTATGTCGATCTGACCGATTGGTCGCTCCTTCTGGAGGTGAAGTCGTGGAAGGAATCCAAGTCCAAAACCAAGCGCTCCCTCTATGAGGAGTGGGAGAAGATCCTCCTTCGGGACGTGAAGTGGAAGATGGCCTATGACACGAACTTTTCGATCGAGAAGGCCGAAAAGGGGAGATGGATTATGAATCCGGCCGATCTGGAGGCGGAGATGCGAAAGCGCCTTCCCGCCGAATTGAGCGACCTTCCCTTCCGGGTCGATATGGCGAGTCAGGATCCAAGGCCGATGAACCCGTTGATGATGGGAGAGCGCCAGGTCTATGTCTTTAATCCATCAACGCGCGTCGTCTCCAAAGAGGCGCTCACCGAATATGTCGACTCCATTCCGGCCAAATTGATCCAGTGCCGCATCTTCGCCCTCAATCATGACAACGACGCCCTGTTGTCTCGTATCGCGGAAGAGGCCCTCGCCGGTCTTCCTCCCAGCATCCAGACGAGCGTTTAAGCACCGCCTTTCCTCCCATTCTGCGAGCGTTGACAAAAAGGGGGACATCTTCTATTCTAGTTTTCTAGTTTCTATGTTTTCATGCGTCACGCGTTTCCCCTGACCAAGAACGGAAATCCGGGAGCGCCTTGAACGGGGGAGGGTTGTTTGGAAAGCCGAAGAATCTTTTTAAAATCGCTCTTCCCGCGGGTGCTCGGATGGGGCGCCCTTCTCTCGCTCGATCTTTCCCGGGCCGATTTGCTCCTGGCCCACGCTGAACCCTCTTCTGCTTCTTCCCTGAATCTGGACGATCTGCGGTATGCCTCCTTAATAAAAGATCTGACACAGCGCCATCAGTTTGGGGCCGCCGAATTGAAAGCCATTTTCGGCAAGGTGGTCCTTCAGCCCGAGATCATTGAAAAATTTGAGAGACCGGCAGAGATTCTCCCTTACTACGCATACCGGAAGCGATTCATCAACGATGCGTTGGTCGTACGAGGACAGGCCTACCTCCAGGAGAACGCCGAACTCCTTCAGGGAGTCGAAGCTGAATTTGGCGTTCCGATGGAAATCATCTGCAGTATCCTCGGCGTCGAAACAAAATTCGGTCAGCCTGGGATCGAAAGGTACCGGGTCTTCGATATTTTGAATACCGCTTATTCCCTCTATCCACGACGAGAGCGTTTTTATCGGGAGGAACTGATCGCTTATCTTCTCCTTTGCCGGGAAGAGGGAATTGATCCGTTCTCCGTCAACGGCTCCTATGCGGGGGCCTTCGGGGTGCCTCAATTTATGCCGACCAGCTTTCGAAAACATGCCGTCGACTTTGATAAAGATGGGAAGAAAAATCTCTGGACGTCGAAAGAAGATATTTTTGCCAGTGTCGCCAACTACTTAAAAACGTTCGGATGGAAACGAAACGGGTTGACCTATCTTCCGGCCCGTTTTGCGGGCGATTCTCCGGAAGCACAGAACAAGGTGGAGATGGGAATTCGCAAGACCATTCCGATCGCGAAGGCCGTCGAGTTGGGAATTCAAATCCCGCTCCCTGCATCGATCCAGAAAGATGAGGCGGTTTCGTTCGCACTCTATCAACCGCAGGAGGGGACGGAAGCGCTCTTGGCGCTCTTTGGAAATTTTAGAACGATCACCTCCTACAACTATTCTCTTAATTACGCGTTGGTGGTCGCCGATCTTTCGGAGATGCTGATCAAGAGAGAAAATTCGTGAAGATGCTTCTTTGGGCCTTCTTTTTCTTCTTTTCCTCACAGGGATTGACCTGGGGTGAGACGGCCCCCGAATCGGATCTGGCTTTTCTCCTGGCGGAGGGGGACCGGATGTATGACACGCGCGATGAGGCGGGCCATTCCGATCGGGCGGTCGAGCTTTATAAAAAAGTTCTGGAAATCGATCCGAAGAACGAAGCGGCCCTCTGGAAACTCTCCCAGTCGTATAGATGGCAAGGGGATATCGCTTCTTCTTCCGAGGAAAAACTCGGCCGTTATAAGGAAGGGGAGCGCTGGGCGAAGCGTGCGATCGAAGTGAATCCCCAGAGCATCGGAGGGCATCTGATGCTCGGCATCGCTTATGGACGGATCGGGGAGACACAGGGGGTCATGAAGTCACTTTCATTGATCTCTCCGATCAAGAAAGAGATGAACGCCGTGCTGGAAAGAGATCCTTCCAACGATGTGGCGCATCATGTCCTGGGAGTTCTCTACCGGAAGGTCCCCGGCTTGATGGGAGGATCGATCAAAAAATCGATTGAGGCTTTGCAGGAGGCGGTCCGATTGAACCCTGCCAGCACACCTTCCTATCTCGATCTGGCCAAGAGTTATCTGGAAAAAGGGGAGAAAGAGAAGGCGAGTGCGACCTTGGAGAAACTTCTCTCGATTGACCACCCTTCGGATCGTGTCCAATCGAAAATGGATCGGGCCGAGGCGGAGAAGCTCCTTACCGAGCTTCAATCTCCCTAGCTTCTGCTTGCAATCACCCCGTTATTTCGGGTAGAATGATCCCACTTCAGTCTCATATTCAATTAAATTAGATAGTTATGAAGAAGAATAAAATTACAATTGTCGGCGCGGGACAGGTCGGCGGGACGACGGCGCAAAGGCTCGCAGAAAAAGAGTTCGCCGATATCGTGTTGCTCGACATTCAGCCGGATCTCCCTAGGGGGAAAGTTCTCGATCTTTTGGAGTCAGGCCCCATTTATGGCTATGATACCCGCTTGACCGGGACAGCGAATTATGAGGAAACGGCGAATTCGGACATCGTCGTGATCACCTCGGGTGTTCCGCGAAAGCCGGGAATGAGCCGCGATGATCTTCTACGGGTCAATGTCGGAATCGTTAAAACGGTGACGGAGCAGGTCGTCCAGAGATCCCCGGAAGCAATTCTCATTGTTGTTTCCAATCCGCTCGATGCCATGACCTACGTGGCGCATCGGGTCAGCCGATTTCCAAGGGAGCGGGTCCTTGGAATGGCAGGGGCGCTCGACTCGGCCCGTTTTCGCGCTTTTATTTCGATGGAATTGGGGGTTTCGGTCGAGAACATACATGCGTTTGTGCTCGGCGGCCACGGCGACAGCATGGTTCCGCTTCCTCGGTATACGACCGTGGCCGGCATCCCATTGACGGAATTGTTGCCGAAAGAGAGATTGGATGCGCTCATCCAGAGGACACGCGACGGCGGCGCCGAGATCGTGAAATTGTTCAAAACAGGGTCGGCCTTTTATGCTCCGTCGGCGGCTGTTGCCGAGATGGTCGAAGCGATTATAAAAGATAAGAAAAAAATCCTTCCTTGCGCCGTCCTCTGTCAGGGGGAATATAAAATCGACAATCTTTTTGTCGGTGTGCCTGTGAAATTGGGACAAGGGGGAATCGAGGAGATCATCCAGATCCAATTGACCCCAGAAGAAGAAGCGAACTTCAGGCGATCCGCCACGGCCGTCAGGGAGCTTTGTGAAGCCGTCGATAAGATGATCTGATCGCTCTATCATCCGAATTCTTTCCGCTTTAAAGCACATCTGTAGTAATATCTAATCTAATTAACGTCTTAAGTGAGGTCTTATTTTCCATGACCAAGGTCGCCATTATCGGGGGGGGGAGGGGCGGAACCGCCCTGGTCGAAATCTTACATAAAGATCCCCTCGTGAAGGTTGTCGGCATCGCCGACCTCAACCCGGATGCCCCGGGGCTCGATCTGGCCCGGCGCCTTAAAATTCCGACGACGACCGATTATCGCAAGTTGATCCGAGACGGGACCGACCTGGTTATCGATGTCACAGGGAGCAAGACCGTTCGAGAGGAATTGGAGACAATTACCGGCCAGGTGGAAGTGATCGGAGGGCTCTCCGCCAAATTCATGTGGCAATTGATTGAAGAGCGAATTAAAAGCAAGGCGATGGAGGAGGTGCTTCGGGAGAGATATTCTTTCGAAAATATCATCGGGAAAAGCGAGAAGATGCAGGAGATCTATCGCCTTCTTCCCAAGATTGCAAAGACGAATTCGACCGTTTTGATCGAAGGGGAAAGCGGCACCGGGAAAGAGCTGATCGCGCATTCGATTCATCATCTCAGCCCTAGGGAGGATAAGGCTTTTATTCGCGTCAATTGTGGGGCGCTGGCGGAAGGCCTTTTGGAGAGCGAGTTGTTCGGCCATGTCAAAGGGGCCTTCACCGGCGCAATTACTCACAAACTGGGTCGATTCGAGTTGGCGGATAACGGAACGATTTTCTTGGATGAAATCGGAGATATCAGCCCGGCGACCCAAGTGAAGCTTCTTCGCGTGATTCAGGAAGGCGAATTCGAGAAGGTCGGTGACTCCCGTCGGCTTAAAGTCGATGTTCGAATCATCGCTGCAACGAATAAGGATTTGAAAAAAGCGGTGGAAATGCGGGAATTCCGGCAGGATCTCTACTATCGGCTTCGTGTTGTGCCGATCCATCTTCCGCCGCTTCGGGAACGCAAGGATGATATTCCGCTTCTGGTCACCCATTTTATTTCCCGGTTTAATAAGGAGACCGGGAAAAAGGTGACTCATGTCTCGCCGGAGGCGATGGAGATCCTGATGGCCTATGACTATCCGGGAAATATCCGGGAACTCGAAAACATTATTGAACATGTTATGGTTTTCTGTTCCGGGGACACGATTCAGGCGGAACATCTCCTCAAGGATATTCAGCCCTCCCGCAATGACATCATCGGAAAAGTCATCGAAAAGGAAGATCCGCTAAGGGCGATGGAGCAGGAACTCATCCTTAAAATATTAAATCAAACCGGCTGGAACTATAAAAAAACTTCGGAAAGATTAAAACTCAGCCGAACAACCCTTTGGCGAAAAGTAAAGGAATATGCGATAGCCAAGCCGTCGGATGTTTCTTTTTGAAACTTGTTTAAAAATGAAACGTTATTCGTATAAGTATTTGATTATAAGATTAAATATTAAATAAAAAAGAGTCTAAAAAGAGTCTAAAGCGAATAGCTGTTTCTTTTTTAAACATATTCCTTAAAAGGATAAAATTACATAAGCTTTTGAATTATAGAGTAAAAATAACTAAAAAGAGCTTGGCACCTCTGTTGCAATCCATAAAGGTAAGTTCACAACGAACCTTTACCAAGGAGGCAACAGATGAACTGCCCAAGGTGTACGGGGAATATGATTACGGAAGCTTTTGAAGATATGAAAGATGATACCGGCCGTATCTGTTTTTACGGCTACCGCTGTCTGATTTGCGGTGAAATTCTTGATCCGGTGATTGTGGCCAATCGAGAAAATCGTCCTCATATGCAAGCAAGAAATCGGAAATTGATGGCCTCTTCAAGGGCATAAGCCCTTTTAGAGAACCGTTTCACCCTCGGCGTAAGGAATCGATTGTGCAGAGCCGGCATATTTTGACCGATCACGATCTTCCCCTGGAGCAGTTGTCGACGGTTCAGCCGATCAGTTATGAGGAATATCTTAGCCGCCGAGGCTACACGGCACTCCAGAGAGCGATCCATACCCTAGGGCCGTCCGGGGTCCTGGAAATGATCAAGCACTCCGGGCTTCGCGGCCGCGGGGGCGCCGGTTTTCCCACCGGGAAAAAATGGGAGATGGTCGTCCAGCGGAAGGCTGATCGAAAGTACCTTTGCTGTAATGCAGCGGAGGATGAGCCCGGAACATTCAAAGATCGCTATCTCCTCCGATTCAATCCCCACCAACTGATTGAAGGGGCCATTCTCGCCGCGTTTGCCATCGGCGCCGCAGAGGTTTACCTTTACATCAACGGCCGTTATGAAGAAGAGATCGAATTTATGGAGCAGGCGCTCCAAACGGCGAAAGAAAAAGGACATTGGGGAAAACAGGTTGAGGGAACCGCTTTTTCCGTAGAATTAAAGATCTCAAAGAGCCCCGGTACCTACGTAGCGGGAGAGGAAACGGCGCTTCTGGAGGTCGTCGAAGGTCGGTCGGCCAAACCTCGACAAAAACCGCCCTATTATCCCGCGATTCAAGGACTCTACGGCATGCCGACCGTGGTGAATAATGCCGAGACTCTCTCGAATGTCGCGCACATCATCAGAGAAGGGGTCGATTGGTTTCGAACGCTTGGGACCGCGACTTCACCTGGGACATTGGTTTTTACCCTCACGGGCGATGTGAATAGGCCCGGCTTATATGAACTTCCGTTAGGGACTTCTCTTCGGGAGCTAATTGAAGAGTATGGGGGCGGGGTCTGTGGCGGTAAACAGCTGAAAGCGGTCTTCCCAGGCGGGCCTTCTAATACGATTATTGCCGCCGATCAGATCGATGTGGCGCTTGATTTTGATGCTTTGAAGGCGATTGGATCGGGTCTCGGAACCGGCGCCGTGATCGTGATGTCTGAAGATGCCTGTATGGTTCAATCTGCGATCCAATATGCCCGGTTTTTTGCGAGAGAAAGCTGCGGCCAATGTCCCCCCTGCAAGCTCGGCACGGCCCACCTCTCCGAGATTTTAGAAAAGATCGAATCGGGCCAGGGAGATGAGAAAGACCTTCAGCAGATCGAACAAGTCTGTGGAATGGTCAAGGGAAGAGGTTATTGTTACCTGTTAACAGGCGCTTCCATCGCGGTTGAGAGCATTTTCCGGCGCTTCAGGGAGGAGTACGTGGCTCACGTTCAGCAAGGGGCGTGTCCTCTGGTCGGAACGGCTTAGTTTTATGTGCAATCTGCGTAAATTTTTGTTATAATAAACCTACTTTTAAAAAAGAGACAGCGGAGGGAAGAATGGTCACATTGACTGAAAGAGCCGGCTCCAAGGTGAAGGAAATCATGGAGGCCGAACAGAAGGCCGGATATGGGTTGCGGGTCTATGTCACCGGCGGCGGGTGTTCGGGGTATCAGTACGGAATGGCTTTTGAGGAAAAAGAGACCGAAGAGGACAGCGTCCTTGAAATGCACGGCGTGAAGCTCTTTGTCGATCCGTATAGCGCGCCGATGCTCCAAGGGACAGAGGTCGACTATTTGGATAGTTTGCAGGGCGCCGGTTTTGCGATTAAGAATCCGAATGCCAAATCGACCTGCGGTTGCGGGTCGTCGTTCAGCGCCTAACGTGCGTTGCGCGCGTTTTCTGCTCCGATAAGATCGAAGGTACGATTCACTACGAAATGGGCCGGTTCTTCAGATCGGCCCATTTTTTTGTCTTAGCGTTGGGCTTAAGATTGCTTGACAGCCAGGGAAACGTTTCATATAATGCGATTTTTTAAAGGAAAGAGCAATGGAAATTAAAATTCACGATATTCCGGAGGAGGGGCTTCTCCTTTCTTATGAGGAGGACCCGAAAGATTGGGACCTATCGGAAAGCGGATTTACAATCAAAGGTCCTGTCCAGGTTCGAGTGAAGGCGGTTAAACATAATCAGGAAGAGGTCTACGTCCGAGGCGCGCTCTCTGCGGAGGTGAGTGCAGAATGCAGCCGCTGCCTGAAGCCTCTAACGAGTCGGGTTGAAGCCGACTTTCACGCCGAATATGTTCCTCGAAACGCGGTTCCGACCGAAGGGGAACGGGAATTACTGGAAGAAGATCTCGACCTTCTTTTTTATGAAGGGGATACCATCGATATCAGTGAGGAGGTGGAGGGCCAATTGATTTTGGCCACGCCGATGCGGCCCCTCTGCAGTGAAGAGTGCCGCGGCCTTTGTCCTCAGTGCGGACAAGATTTAAATCTCAAAGAGTGCAATTGCGTGCAGGAGATCCCTGATCCGCGCTGGGCTGAATTAAAGAAATTAACCGATAAGAAATCATCGCCAAAGTAAGGAGAAGCAATGCCGAATCCAAAACACAAAATATCGAAAGCCAGAAGAGACAGCAGAAGGACGCACAAAAAGCTCCAGGTCCCTGTCTATGTACTTTGCCCTCAATGTCATGAGCCGAAGTTGCCCCACCGCGCCTGTCTGAGCTGCGGAACGTATAAGGGCCGCGAGGTGATTGCGGTCGAGGAAGTCTAGCTTAGAGGAAGGAGCGGCCACCCGTAGTCTAACGGATCGTTCCCGGTTGACACTTTATGAAGATTGCGCTGGATGCGATGGGGGGAGATGACGCCCCCGCCGCCATTGTGGAGGGGGCCGTTCTGGCCGCCCGAGAGCTCGACGTTGAGATTATCCTCGTTGGAGATGAAAAGGAGATTCAAAAAGAGCTCTCCCGACATCCCGCTCAAGGACTCCCCCTCTCCATCCATCACGCCCCGCAACGGGTTGCGATGCACGAATCCCCCTCCTCGGTCATTCGAAAGAAGCGTGATTCTTCCATTTGGATCGCCACCGAACTCGTTCAAAAATCCCAAGCGGTCGCGGTGATCAGCGCCGGAAATACCGGGGCGAGCATGGCGACCGCGCTCTTTATCCTCGGCCCGATGACCGGGGTCGAGCGGCCCGCCATCGCCACCTCTCTTCCGACGCTGAAGGGGACGTCGATCTTGATCGACGTCGGCGCCAATGTCGATTGCAAACCCCAGCATCTTTTTCAGTTTGCGATCATGGGGAGCATCTACGCCAAGGAGATCTTAGGGATTCCGGAGCCGACGGTCGGTCTCTTGAGCATCGGTGAAGAGGATACCAAGGGGAACGAGCTGACCAAAGAGGTCTTCAAGATGTTGAAAGCGAGCTCCCTCCGGTTTATCGGGAACGTCGAGGGGAGAGAAGTCTACACCGGCGGCGCCGATGTGATCGTCTGCGACGGCTTTATCGGAAATGTCGCGCTGAAGATCTCCGAGGGGCTTTCGGATGCGATCGGCCAATTCCTGAAAAAAGAAATCACCGCCTCTCCTTTTGCAAAGCTCGGCTACTTCTTGTTGAAGCCAGCCTTCTCCCGATTCCGAAAGAAGGTTGATTACGCCGAATACGGCGGCGCGCCGCTGTTGGGGGTCGACGGCATCAGCATCATCTGCCACGGCCGCTCTTCGGGAAAGGCGATCAAGAACGCCGTTCGTGTCGCCAAGGAATCGCACAGCCGGGGGGTCAATCGACTGATCAAAGAGCAGATCGAGGCGCAAATGGAGCTGACCTCCTCGAAGGAAGAAGGGAGCCCGCGCGGATGAAGTCCGAAAAGCCGGCCGGGAAATCCCAAATTCGCGCCGAGATCATCGGAACGGGATCGTACGTTCCGGAAACCCGGATGACCAACAAAGACCTGGAAGGGAAGATCGAAACCACCGACGCCTGGATCGTGGAGCGGACGGGAATCCGGGAGCGACGGATCGCCTCCAAAGATGAAGCCGCCTCCGACCTTGCCTTCCAGGCGGCACGAAAGGCCTTGGAAGCGGCTCAAGCGGCCCCGGAAGAGATCGATCTGATCGTTCTGGCGACTTCCACCCCCGACATGTTCTTCCCCTCGACCGCCTGCATCGTCCAAGACAAATTAAAAGCGACCCGCGCCGCGGCGTTCGATCTCTCGGCCGCCTGCTCCGGATTCGTCTATGCCCTCGCCGTCGGCGAACAATACATCCGGAGCGGGACCTATCAAAAAGTGTTGGTGATCGGCACGGAGATCATGTCGCGTCTGATCAACTGGACCGATCGAACCACCTGCGTCATCTTCGGAGATGGGGCCGGCGCGGTGCTCCTTGCCCCCTCTGCTTCGGAGAGCGGCATTCTTTCCACCCATCTTCATTCCGACGGATCACTTTGGGATCTGATCTGCGTGCCCGGCGGGGGCTCTGCGATCCCTCCTTCCGAAAAGATGCTGGCGGAGCAGCTCAATACCATCAAGATGAAGGGAAATGAGACCTTCAAGGTTGCCGTCCGGAGCCTGGAAGAGGTCGCCTGGGAGGCCCTTCGGGCGAATGACTTCCTGCCGTCGGACGTCTCCTTTTTGGTTCCGCATCAGGCCAACCTTCGCATCATCCGCGCGGTGGCCGATCGCCTTCAACTGCCGATGGAACGGGTGGTGATTAATCTCGATCGTTATGGGAATACTTCAGCGGCGTCGATTCCCCTCGCACTGGATGAAGCGGTTCGGGAAGGCCGGATCAAAAAGGGCGACATGCTCCTCTTCCTGGCGTTTGGAGGGGGCCTGACGTGGGGCGCTTCTTTGGTGAGATGGTAATTCTCTTTTTATGGAGGATAGGGTGAACGGACAATTTCTAAATGGATGGGCGCTGATTCTGGGGGCCTCCAGCGGTTTTGGAGAAGCCTGTGCCTTGGAACTGGCCGATGCGGGGCTGAACATCTTCGGTGTTCACCTCGATCGCAAAGGAACCCTCGCCAACGTCGATCGGATTACCTCCCGGATCAAAGAGAAGGGACGCCAGGCGGTCTTCTTCAACGTGAACGCGGCCGATCTCGAAAAGCGCAAAGCGGTCCTCGATGAAATTGAGAAGACTCTCTCCACGGGACCGGAACGATCACGCATCCGGGTCCTGGTTCATTCGCTGGCGTTCGGGACGCTTAAACCGCTTATCGCCGACTCGCCGAGCGAGGCGATCGCGCAGGCGCAGATGGAGATGACGCTCGATGTGATGGCCAACAGCCTCGTTTACTGGTCGCAAGATCTGGTGGCGCGCGGTTTCATGGCGGACGGCGGACGGATCTTCGCCATGACGTCGGCCGGCAGCGCGCGCGTCTGGAGAAGTTACGGCGCCGTCTCCGCCGCCAAATCGGCGCTCGAATCGCACGTTCGCCAGCTCGCCCTCGAACTCGGACCAATAGGGATCGCGGTGAATGCCATCCGGGCCGGGGTGACCGATACCCCCGCCCTTCGCAAAATTCCGGGGCATGAAGAGATGATCAAGATGGCCAAGGCGAGAAATCCGATGGGACGCCTTACCACCCCGGAAGATGCGGCAGGGGTGATCGCGCTTCTCTCCCATTCCAAGGCGCAGTGGATTACCGGAAATGTCATCGCCGTCGACGGGGGCGAGTTTATCGTCGATTGACCGCTTCTTTTTTCAGAAAATCCCGAGTGATTTATCGGAAATTTTTTGTTGACTTCACGTTTCTTTTTGATCAATATCATTGGACTGAAATGATTTTTGTCTTCTCATATCCCGATAAGCGAATCCTCTGCCGCCGCGGCTCAGGCGCAGCGGTGAGCCGATAGATGGCGATCGCATTTCTCTTTCCCGGGCAGGGATCGCAGTATGTCGGAATGGGAAAAGATCTCTGCGACCGGTTTGAGACGGCGCGGGAAACCTTTACCGAAGCCGATCGCGCGTTGGGATGGGAGATCAGCCGGCTCTGCTTCGAAGGTCCGGAAGAGAAGCTGAATCAGACCGAGTATACACAGCCGGCCCTTCTCGTCTCCAGCATCGCCGCTTGGCGCTGCCTCGGAGCACCGCTTCAAAAGGCAACGGTCGTCTCCGGACATAGCCTGGGGGAATACACGGCGTTGGTCGTCTCCGGAGCGCTCCCCTTTGCAGCGGCGGTCCGATTGGTCCAGCAGCGGGGCCGCTTCATGCAGGAAGCGGTGCCGAAGGGGGAAGGGGGAATGGCGGCCCTTCTCGGGCTCGATCGGAAGCGTGTCGAAGAGGTTTGTGAGAAGGCCTCCAACGAAACCGGCCGGGTGACCGCCGCGAATTACAACGCCCCCGACCAGATCGTGATCGCCGGCGAGTCGAATGCCGTCCAGCGGGGAATGGCGCTGGCGCAGGAGCGGGGGGCGAAGCGGGCCATCGCGCTCGCCGTGAGTGTTCCTTCCCACTCGCCGATGATGAAAGAGGCTTGCCGCCGTCTCGCCGCGGAGTTGGAGAAAGTTCAGGGTCGCGATCTCGACGTTCCCCTGATCAACAATCTCCAGGCGAAGAAGATCACGACGTGGAGTGAGGCGAAAGCGGGTCTGATTGATCAGCTCTCTTCCCCGCTTTTATGGGAGGAGACGATCCAGCGGATGCGGGAAGACGGGGTTGATCTCTTCATCGAGGTCGGGCCGGGACGGGTCTTGTCGGGACTGCTGAAGCGGATCGATCGCCGGCTCTCGACGGCGAACGCGGAAGATGCCGCCGGCGTTGAGAAGGTGAAGGAGCTTTTGGAGAAATAATGGGGGATTTCATCGATCTGCAGGGGAATGTCGCGCTGGTCACCGGAGGGGCGCAGGGGATCGGAAAGTCGATCGTCGGACTTCTTGCGGATTGCGGCGCGAGTGTGGTAGTCTCCGACATCAATCGCGAAACGGCGGAGAAAACCGTTGCCGAGCTGAACGCACAGGGGAAAAAAGCGATGGCGGTCCAGGCCAACGTCGCCCGCGGTGAAGAAGTGAAGGCGATGGTCGATTCGGTTGTTTCGCAGTGGGGAAAAATCGATATCCTGGTCAACAATGCCGGCATCACCCGCGATACCCTCCTGCTCCGGATGAAGGATGAAGACTGGGACGCGGTTCTCTCGGTCAACCTCAAGGGAACGTACCACTGCATGAAGGCGGTTCTCTCTTCGATGTCGAAGCAGCGTCGGGGAAGAATCATCAACATCTCCTCCATCGTCGGCGTCATCGGAAATGCGGGACAAGCGAATTACGCGGCATCGAAAGCGGCGGTCATCGGTTTAACCAAAACGGTGGCGCGGGAATATGCCGGCCGCGGCATCACGGTAAACGCGGTCGCCCCCGGATTTATCGATACCGCCATGACGGCGGTCCTTTCCGCCGAGGTAAAAGAGAATTTGATGAAGCAGATCCCGTTGGCGCGTCTGGGAAGTCCTTCGGATATCGCGAACGCGGTGGTCTTTTTGGCTTCGGATCGCGCAGGCTACATGACCGGCCAGGTGCTTCATGTCAACGGCGGCATGTATATGGGTGGATAAGGGACCCGAGGGTTCTCTTTCCAGTAAGACAATCAAGACCATTGAGTGTTCTACTCAATCTATAAGGAGGAAAGCGTTGGCAGTCGAAGAGCGTGTTAAAAAAATCATTTCGGAGCAGTTGGGTTTGGAAGATGAGGATGTGACTCCGGAAGCCTCCTTCGTCGAGGATCTCGGGGCCGACTCTTTGGATACCGTCGAACTGGTGATGGCGTTCGAAGAGGAGTTCGGGATTGAAATTCCGGACGAAGATGCGGAAAAAATCCTCACCGTTCAGAATGCAATCGACTACATCAAAGAGAAAGTATAGTCGTTGTTCGGAACGCTTTATCGGGTTGGGTCCGGTTCTGTGGCCCGACGCAGCTTTATTTTTTAAGTAAGGGGGTGAGTTTCTGAGTAGAAGGGTTGTGGTGACCGGTTTGGGGGCGGTAACCCCGCTCGGCGTGGGGGTGGAGAAGACATGGAAGGCCCTCCTTTCCGGAGAGTCGGGTGTCGGTCGGATTACCCGATTTGATCCAGCGGACTACCCTTGCCAAATCGCCGCCCAGGTCAACGATTTCAATCCCGCCGATTATATCGACGGGAAAGAGATCAAGAAGATGGACACCTTCATCCACTATGCGATCGCCGGCGGCCAGATGGCGATGGATGATTCCGGCTTGAAGGTGACCCCCGAGAATGCGGAGCGGGTCGGCGTCTACGTCGGATCGGGCATCGGGGGGCTCAACGCAATCGAAGCGTGGCACAAAGTCCTTCTCGAAAAAGGACCGAAGCGGGTCACCCCGTTCTTCATCCCGATGTCGATCATCAACCTTGCCCCCGGCCAGATCGCCATCCGATTCGGCGCCAAAGGGCCGAACTCCTGCGCGGTGACCGCTTGCGCCACCGGGAACAACTGCATCGGGGACGCCTTTCGATTGATCCAGCGCGGGGATGCCGATGTCATGATCGCCGGCGGAACCGAAGCGGCGATCACCCCTCTCTCCGTCGCGGGTTTTTCTTCCTCCCGCGCCCTCTCCACACGAAACGATGATCCCAAGCGGGCGAGCCGCCCGTTCGACAAAGATCGGGACGGGTTCGTCCTGGGCGAGGGCTCCGGCATCCTTGTTTTGGAGGAACTTGAAAGTGCGCGTCGCCGCGGCGCCCGCATTTACGCCGAGATCGTCGGATACGGCATGTCGGCCGATGCGTATCACATCACCGCGCCTTCGGAAGAGGGAGAAGGGGCGGCGCGCTGCATGCGGCTCGCCTTGAAAGACGCCGGGATTCAGCCGGGCGAGGTCGGCTATATCAACGCCCACGCCACCTCCACCATGGCCGATGCGATCGAAACGAGGGCAATGAAAACAGTCTTCGGCGAGGCGATCGGCCGCATTCCGATCAGCGCCACCAAATCGATGACCGGCCATCTTCTCGGCGCCGCCGGCGGGATCGAGGCGGTCTTCAGCATCCTCGCCCTTCGGGACGGCATTCTTCCCCCGACGATCAACCTCGACCATCCCGATCCTCTCTGCGATCTCGACTACGTCCCCCATCAGGCGCGGAAGGCCGATGTGAATGTGGCCCTCTCCAACTCCTTCGGCTTCGGCGGAACGAATGCCACGATCATTTTCCGAAAGTATCAGGAAAGCTAAACTCCCCTTTCTCGCAGGCGAACCCCACTGAGAGAACCTCTCCCCATGTCCCCTTCAGACCTCTTCGCGCTTCAGCAACGGCTCGCATATACCTTCCAGATGACGGAGCGGCTCCGGCAAGCGGTCACCCACAAATCGTATATCAACGAAACCAAAGACAAGACGGTCGAGGACAACGAGCGGTTTGAGTTTCTGGGCGACGCGGTTCTCGATTTGATCATCAGCGAAGCGCTCGTCGCCCGCTTTCCGAATGCCCCGGAGGGGGATCTCTCCAAAATGAAGTCGCGGGTGGTCAGCGAGGGGACGCTCGCCCGGGTCGCCAAGGAGATCGATCTGGGACGGTATCTTTATCTCGGAAAAGGAGAAGAGCGGACCCTCGGCCGCGAGAAGAGCTCGCTTTTGGCCGATGCGCTCGAAGCGTTGATCGCCGCGGTTTATCTTGACGGCGGCCTCTCTCCGGCACGGGAGGTCGTGATGCGGGAATTCGAGCCGGCGCTTCAAGAGCTGACCCGCCCCGAAATGACGGCCGACTACAAGACCGAGCTTCAAGAGCGTTGCCAGAAAGAATTCGAATCGCTCCCCCTCTATCAGGTCATCCGCGAAACCGGTCCCGACCATCAAAAGCTCTTCGAAGTGGAAATCCGGATTCAGAACACCCCCTACGCCACCGCCACCGGCCGGAGCAAGAAGGAGGCGGAGCAGCGGGCGGCGCAGATCGCGCTTGATAAGTTGAGGAAGGGCTGGCCGCCCCCGCAGGGGGAATAATTCAAACCAGAAAAATGAGTGACGCGGTTTAATGTAGGGGCGTGATTCATCACGCCCACCCAGAGGGCGCCATGAATGGCGCCCCTACAGAGACCCTTAAGGGGGTTCTTTCAACGCGCATTATCACTCGTTGAGGAATGGCGGCGTCTTCATAAAGACGAACTGATGCAAGATTGGGAATTAGCAAGGCAACGTAAACCGTTGCGCTCTATTTCTCCGTTGGAGTAAAAGCGATGATACCGCATGTTATTAAAGCAGAATACAAGGGATTACCGTGTCTGGCTTCGATTCAATGATGGCGCCGAAGGGGTCGTCGATTTAAAAGATGAACTCTACGGCGAAATGTTTGAGCCTCTTAAGGATATAAAAAAATTCAAATCCTTCCGAATCGATCCCGAACTGGAGACGCTGGTCTGGGAAAACGGAGCAGATTTCGCGCCTGAATTTTTACGTGACCATCTTCTTGTCTAAGAGAATTTCTTCTTAAATCGCGCATTGACTTTCATAAGAAAACTGCACTATAAAGAGTAGCCAGCCGTCATAAAGACATCCATCCAACTAGAGGCTCCGAAGCATGGACGCGCAGAAGATCGTTCTTGTTCTCGCGGGAGGGATTGCGGTCGGACTTCTCGGCTACAACCTCAATGCGCTCCTGCCCGAATGGCAGCGGACGATGCGGTTCGTCGTCCTCGGATCTCTCGGCGGCCTGCTCGGCATCGCGATCAGACACTTCAAAGAAATTTCAGGCGGCCGGTTGAGCAAAGAGATGTTTCAACTCGCCGCGCTCGGCTTGGCGGCCGGCGCCGCCCTGGGCGTGGGCTTGGCGGCCAATCCCCACATCCATCTCTACCAGCATTATTTCAGAGGGACGGAAGGGGTCTGGCTTCTCTTCTTAGGCGCGCTGGCCGGTCTTCTCGGGGTTGCGCTCGTTCGCCTTCTCGGTCGCGTTTCGAGTAAGGATGGTGCAGATGCGAACCTTTAGAAAAAAGCAGAATCCCTCTCATCGATCAATCTCCCCCAGCCTCGTTCAATCAAATCATCATTCAGATCTGATCCCAAACCTACAACGCACCATCGGCAATCAAGCGGTCCAGCGGTTTATCCAGCGAAAGTTGACAATCAATACGCCGGAGGACCGCTACGAGCAGGAAGCAGATCATGTTGCCGATCAGGTGATGCGGACGTCTGCGTCTCCATGCGCCTGCGGCGCATCATGCCCCAAGTGCAAACAGGATGGGAGCGGGCAAGTGCAGACGAAGCGGGTCCACGAACACGACGCCGGCAACAGGACCGCGCCGCCGGTTGTAGACGAAGTCATTTCTTCCTCAGGCCAGCCGCTCGATGTGAGCACGCGTCAATTCATGGAGACCCGTTTCGGTTACGACTTCAGCGGGGTGCGGGTGCACGCCGATGCCAAGGCCTCCGACTCCGCGCGGCAGATCGATGCGCTCGCCTATACCGCCGGCAGAGACATCGTCTTCGCCGCCAGCCGATACGATACGGCATCGGCGGCGGGACAACGTCTCCTTGCCCACGAGTTGGCCCATGTGGTCCAGCAGACCGGCGGGGCAAGCCGGACCATTCAACGCCAGCCCGCGCCCGATATCGGAAGCGAATCGTTCCAGCTCTCCCCGTTCAGACCGGACGATCCGCGCACAGATGCCTCCCCCCTGGTGGCGAGTGCGTTGGGATCGACCGTCCTCGACGGGTTTACCACGGGGAGCGCGGCCATTCCAAAAGGGGGTGACGACACCCTTCGTTTCGTCGCCCGGCAGATTCAGTTTTTCATTGCCAAATATCCCCGCTCGACCGTTCAGATTACCGGCCACACCGACCGGGTCGACTCGAAAGAGAGCAATTTCAAATTAGGCCAAAAACGGGCCGACGCGGTCAGCGCTTTTCTGAAGGACGAAGGGGTCCCCGCCGATCTGATCAGCGCCGACACCAAAGGGGAGAACGACCCGATGGTGCCGACCGCCGACGAAAAAGGGGAGCCGCGCAACCGCCGCGTGCATGTCTTCTTCCGGGTCCGGAAAAGCAGGAGAGTGTTGGAGGTGGAAGAGACGCCGCCGACCGAAGAGGAAGAGCGGACGATTAAATTCGACCTTCCAACCGATTATGATCCCGACAAGAAGGGGCCTCCCTATCGCAATCCAAAGGACACCGAGCTGACCGACAAGATGGACAAGGCGGAGAAGCGGGCGGAGGAGATCGAGAAAAAACGCCCGAAGAACACAAAGACCCCGGCCGGCGTGGTCATCAATAAGGTGATGGACGACATCGTGAACCCGGTCATCGAAAAACTCCCGATTCCGAAAAAGTGGAAGAAGAAAGCTGAGAAGAAAGTGCGCGAAGGGCTGGAGTCGGGCAGCGAGAAAGCATGCGAGGCGGGGATCGATCTCTTGGAGATCGGGAGCGGGGAGAAGGATGTCCTCAAGGCCACCTGTAAGTCGGCGCTCAAATACAAGCCGGGCGAAAAACCGGGCGCAGGAGGGACGCCGTAGAGATCGATCGGCGCCTCCTTGTTTTTATCTCGGCCGGATGGATGAAGAAGGCCGGGAAATATCCATCCTTGAAACTCCCGAATTGACTTGATCTAAAAACTCAATTATAAAGAAGGGCCAAACATCACCGAGATGCTTGCAATGTCTATCTCTGATCTCCATCTTTGTCCGTGAGCATCCAATCTATTTTTCCGTTTATTTCTTCCAAGAAATCACAGGGAAGTTTACTGATTTAAGGAAGCACGACAATTGACCCACTCCGGAGGGGGCTGCATCAACGCCGCGCGTTGAGGAGCGTCGTTTCGCGGCGCCTCCGTTTTCATCTGAAAACCAAGAAGGAGACCATCATGAGCGCCCCGAACCTCGAGATCAAACTGGAACCTGTCGAATCTGGAAAAGCGGTTTACCTTCCCCTCGCGGCGACAACCGCGACCGGAAAAACAATGGTGAAGATCGTCCTCCGCCTGCGGATCAAAAACAAAAATGGACGCGGCACGGTCAAGGTGAACAAGATCCAGTTTTCCTTCCCCGGCTCCTCGCATGCCGCGGTGAACATGCAGGGGGTGAACATGGACGGCAGCCTCGACCTTGCCGCCGGCGCGGCCGCCTATTGGTCGAACGGGCGGGTCGATCTCGACCCCGATCCGGATGTCGATAACTTCATCAACAACGCCGTCTACCTGAACACGCCGGCGCCGTCGCAGATCAAAATTTCGGTGAGCTGCAAGGACTTCACCGATCCGGCGACGGTGACGATGTCGCTGGCCTCTCACAAGAGCCCGACCCCCGAAGGGGCTTACCGGTTTCCCTATGCGGCGGGCGAGCTTCGGAAGGATGAGTATTATCAGACCGACGCGGTCCACTGGGCCAACGGCGGGGCGAAGGGACCGCAGATCTTCGCCCACGACATCGGCGTGGTCGGCTGGGACCCCAAGGCGAAAAAATGGTCGAGCCTCCTTCCGGGAGGCGCGTCGTCGAAGAATGAAGACTATCGGATCTATAACAAACCGCTCCGCGCCGTGGCGGACGGCGAGGTGGAAGAGTGGTTCGACGGCATGGACGACAACACCGTCCTCGGCGAGTTTCCCGATCCGACGCCGAGCCCGGGCGCGGGGAACAACATCTGGATCAGGCACGGCACGGAGCTGGTGAAATATGCGCACCTCAAAAAGGGGAGCATCCCCGCCGAGCTGATGAAAAAGGGAGCGCGGGTGCATGAAGGCCAGATGATCGGGCGGGTCGGCAACACGGGGAACTCCACCAACCCGCACACCCACATCGAATGCGTGAGAGATTCGACGTCGGGGCCGCTCCGGCCGCTCCCGTTCCGGGCCGGATGGGTGGTCGACCGGAGCAAGCTGAAGCCGCCCGGGGCGAAGGGGCCGTGGTTTGCGCTGCGGGGCCACGGCATCTCGAAAGAGGCCGTCTCGATCTGGCCGGCGTCGACCTATCCCGGATTCCCCGTGCCGGCCGTCGGCATTTCGATGCAGGGGGACTGGGCGAACTCCTACTGGATCAGCCCGGACCTGGCCAGCTTCCAGCAGAAGGCGCAGGCGCTGTTCGATGATCATGGGCGGCGGTTGATCCGGATCGCGACCTTTGTCGAGAACGGGAACCGGCGGTGGGTCGGCATTTCGCGCGCCGGGACCTGGGCGAGCCGGTGGTGGGTCAGCAACAATCTCTCCTCGTTTCTGGCGAAGGCCCAGGAGCTGTTCGATACACAAGGTTTGCGTCTGATCCAGGCCGCCAGTTATCTTGAAGGGACGCAGCGGAAGTGGTTCGGGATTGCGCGGGGAGGGGACTGGGCGAGCCGGCTGATCGTCAAGCCGGACCTCGGAAGCTTCTCGAAGGAGGCGCAGAAACTCTTCGACGAAAACGGCCTCCGATTAATCTATGTCACAACCTACGTCGAGGGAGGAAAGCGGAAATGGTTCGGCATCTCCCGCTCCGGCGACTGGGCCAACCGCTGGTGGATCAGCCCCGACTTCGGGAGTTTCCGGACGAAGTCGCAAGATCTCTTCGACAACGAGGGGAAGCGGCTGGTGCATGTGACGACCTACGTCGAGGGAAGCCAGCGGCGGTGGGTGGGGATCTCCCGTTCCGGCGATTGGGCGAACCGCTGGGTCTTCCGGAGCGATCTGGACGCCTTCAACCTGGAAGCGCAGCGGCTCTTCGACGAGGAGAAGCTCCGGCTGATTCACGTTGAGATGCTGGAGTAGGAACGAAGCGTGGCGGCTGGAGCACTCATCGGAAAACGGATAAGAGGACTTTTCCTCCTCTGGGGCGCGATCGTCCTCCTCGTGACGGGATGTGCGACGCGCCCCGCCACGCCGCCGACCCGAAGCGGGCCGGCGCCTTGCGACACCTGCATCGAAGGGGTTTCCAATTTTTCAAAAGTCTCTCCCCTGCTCTGGCGGGGAGCGCAGCCGACCGAAGCGGGATTCCGAAACCTCGAAGCCGCCGGAGCGAAGACGATCATCTCCCTTCGTGAGCACCACGACGATCTTCCGCTGTTGGAAGAGACGAAGCTCAATTACCTGCGTATCCCGATGGATGCCTGGGACCCCGAAGAGGCGGAGCTGGTCCTTTTCTTGACGCAGCTTGAGAGAATTCTGAAAGATCCCGACAGCGTGCCGATCTTCGTCCACTGCGCCGAGGGGAAAGACCGAACCGGGTACAGCATCGCCGCCTACCGGATGCTCTTCGAGAACTGGACCGCCGATGATGCCATTCATGAAATGTTCGATTTTCGCTTCAACACCGTCTGGTTTCGCAACCCCGGTTTTCTTAAGCGCCTGGATATTGAACGGGTTCGAAAGCGGATGCAACGGGCGCCTTAACGGGCCTTCCTCTTCCATTGACACTTCCCCTCTCTTCCGCTACATTAAGGCGATGCTTTTTCCCCGGACGGAGGGCGTTTCCCTCCGAGGTTCAAAAGCGAATCATCCCCACGAAGGGGCTTAAATCAACTGAGGTGTAAATGAAACAAGTGCTCAAGTTCAGTATCCTGGTGGTTGGATTGGCGATCGCCGGGTATTATATTTTCCACCTGGTGACTTTCCTCTCCCCCGCGACCGACATCTTCGCTCCGATCAAATAAGGAGGATCTGTGGCGCGTCGCGTCGCAATTCTCGGTTACGGGACCACCCCCTTTCGAGCCCGCTGGATCGACAAGAGCTATTATGAGCTGGCGTTCGACGCCGCCAAGGCCGCCTTAAAAGATGCCGGTCTCTCCCACGATCAGATCGAATCAGCCGTTTACGGGATCTACAACGATCTTTTCCAGCGGCAGTTCATGCCCGATGTCTACGTCCATGACTATCTCGGCCTCGGTCTCAAACCGTCGCTCCGGGTCACCACCGGCGGAGCGACCGGCGGGGCCGCCGTCCACACCGGCTTCGCGCAGATCGCCTCCGGCCTTTATGATATCGTCCTCGTTCTCGGCGTCGAGAAATGCTCCGACGCCTTCAACCCCGAATTAAAAAGCAGCACGCCGGAGGTGTTGAAGGGGATCATCTACTCCGCCGACATGACCTTCGAAGCCCCATTGGGGCTGACCCCCGCCGCTTCCTACGCGCTCCCGACCGTCGCCCACATGGAAAAATACGGCAGCCCGACCGAACTGCAGATGGCGAAGGTCTCGGTCAAGAATCACAAAAACGCCTTCAAGAATCCTTTTGCTCAGCGGCCGGAGCGGATCACCGTCGAAGATGTCCTCCGGTCGAAAAAGATCTGCCACCCGTTCAAATTCTACGACAACTGCCTCTACTCGGAAGGGGCCTCGGCACTGGTTCTCGTCTCGGAGAAAATTGCAAAGAAGGCGAAGCGGCCGGTCGCCTGGATCACCGGCGTTGGCGCTTCGACCGACATGGCCTTCACCGGGAACCGGCCCGACTACGCCGAGTTCGGCTCGTCGATCGCGGCAGGGAAAGCGGTTTACAAGATGGCCAAGATCAGAAACCCAAGAAAGGAGCTCGACTTCGCCGAGCTACACGATGCCTTCACCTCCGCCGAGATTCTCTCCTACGAAGCCTTCGGCTTTTGCAAACCGGGAGAGGGAGGGACGTTGATCGACGACGGGGTGACCGAGATGGAGGGCGATCTCCCGGTCAACCCGAGCGGCGGGCTGATCGGCTGCGGCCATGCGGTCGGCGCCACCGGCGTGATGCAGATGGGCGAAGCGGCGCTCCAGGTGACCCACCGGGCGGGGAAACGTCAGGTCAAAGGGGCGAAGCGAGGCTTGGTTCAGGGAATCGGGGGACCGGCGACTTCGTGGACCTTTGCTTTCATTGTCGAGGGAGAATGATGGCGCGAAAGAAGAAAGAACCCCGACCGGACGTTGTCCCCTTTGAGATCCCCGACCGGATCGAGATGAACTACCGCTACAGCTACGGCGGGATCTCCCCTTTTTTTCGGGCGATCAAAGAAGAAGCGAAGCTCCTCGGCAGCCGCTGCGCCCGCTGCAAAAAGACCTATCTTCCCCCGCGCATCAACTGCTCCCAATGTTACCGTCCAACGAAGTGGGTGCCGCTCGGAAACGAGGGGACCGTGATTACCTGCACCACCGTCTACTATGCAACCTCCCGCTTCTTCTCCAAGACCCCCTTCGTCTGCGCCTACATCCGGGTGGACGGCGCCGACACCCTCCTCCTTCAAAACATCATCCTCGATGAGGTGACCCAAGCCCGGCCCGGCATCCGTGTCCGCGCCCTCTTCCGCCCGGAGCGCAAAGGGGAGATGGCCGATTTTTATTTTGTGCCGGTGTAGCCGGATTCCCGATCCTTTCTTCTTCAAGTCGACAGGGTGAGGGCAGGCTGGTTCCGGGTTTTGGTCTTCCATTCCTTGTAGTGCGAATGGACCCATGCCGGAAGGGTTAAGCTGAGGATGAATAACATGGAAAGGAGCAAGGCCGGACCGGTTCCATATGAGGCGATCGGTTTTCGGACGAAGAATTCGAGTAGATAAAGCATCAGGAGGTGATAAGTAAACACCGGCAATGAATGCGCTCCCAAAAAGGCAAACCAACGCCACCGAAAAAGGTGCGGATAGGCTTGAACAAGCCGGGCGGTTAAGTAGGTGATGAGGAGGACGTTGATTAATCGGAGCCAGCCGAGATGGCTCTTTTCGGTTGCGTGTTGAATCGAGAAAGGAAAAACGGCGTCGAGCAGCACAGGTTGATGGCGAACCAGGAAGAGGAAAAGGCCGATCGTGAGTGCAATCGCAATAAAACAGGGATGGTAAAAAAGATGCGGGGTGGAACCCTTTCTGCCGGTGAATCCCAACCAGGTTCCGAGAACGAAGGGAAATTGCCACGCGAAGAGGTCGAAGTAGCCGAGCTCCGATTGGGTGAGGGGCAGAACGAGTGCCGTGAAATTTTCTCTCAGGCCGGTTTGAGAAAATCCCCATAAGGAGAGACTGAACAGCAAGACCGCCGCGCCGCTTCCGTTTTGATAGCGCCGGATCAAAAAAGGGACAACCAGCACCAGAAGGGTGTACATCGGAAGGATATCAAAAAAATGCGGCCGGTAAAGTGTCGCCGCGCCGAGAAGAAGGGCCGAGAGCGGTTCCTCGCGGATGATCAGGAGGCGATCGGTCCACCGGCTCTCCGCCGCCGCGAGGGGGAAGAGCCGGACCAGCGCGAAAACGAAAAGAAACGAGAGGAGATGATAAAGATAAATGCGCCGGGTGTTGTGGAAGGCGCGTTGCGCAATCGACGAAAAGGAGGGGGCTGTATAGGCCAGTCCGGTCGCCAGGCCCGATAAAAGAAAAAAACCTTCGGCCGCCGAGGCGAAACCGAACGGCTCATGCGTGAGCCGGCGGAGCGGGCCGCCGTCGTGATTGAGGGTCATCACGACAAGAAAAAGTCCCCGCAATGCATCCAAAGCGTCGTTTCTTTTCATGGAAGGGTGCCTCCGTCGGATCGGGGAAAGAAGGGATCTAGATCTATTTTATCTCTTTGGAGGATTCCGCCACAAGGCTGGGCCGGTGTTGGAAGGGGTGGATCGCTTGACAGCGCATCATCTTCTGCTATCTTCTCATTAGGTCCCTGTGCCGGTAACGGATCTATTCAGAAGTGAAGGAGAAGGAGATGGATAGTTTTATTTTGGCCCTTGAGAATCGAGACGATAAACGGAAACATCCCCGGCTTCCGGTGGTCAGCAAAGCGACGCTCCTTTCAGAGCTTCCCTTCGTCAAGGTGATGATTACCAACATGAGCCTTTCCGGTCTTCTTTTTCATTCCCGTAAGTGGTTGGATTTCGGAAAGACGGTCGCGCTTCAAATCGAGGGACGGTTCCGAAAAGAGGCCTTCCGAGAAGTGGTGACAGGAAAAATCGTAGCGGTGAATCGGGGGGGCGTCGGCTACTCTTACGGCGTACAATTCGACGAGGTCCTCACCTTGGAGAACCAGCCCTCACTCTACCGCTATCTTCAAGCCAGCAAACGCTCCGCAGTCAGAGAGTGATGTTCCGCTGAACCGATCCATCGGAGGAGAGGATGCCCAATTTTTTTATCGGAATGGAAGGGCCGGACGCCCCTTCTCTGGATCAACGAAAGCAGCCCCGCATCGCCTTCTCCGGGAAGGGAAGCGTCGTTTTCGGGCCGCGGCCGATCGAGATCACAATCAGCAACATCAGCCTCTCCGGTCTTCTCTTTCATACGAAGGAGCGGTTTGATCTCGGGAAACTGCTCACCCTTCGGATCCTCGGAGAGGAAGAAGGAAAACCGTTTGAAGAGAAGGCGGCCGGAAGAGTCATGGCGGCGCATCGGGGCGACGGCAGCCATTCCTACGGATTGCAGTTTCTCGCTCTCCTGACCGCCGAAAAACAACCCTGCCTCTTTGCAAAGATCCAACGGGTTCTTCAGAATAAATCGTGACGCCAAGCCCTGCCTCGCCAACACCCCGTCCCTTCCAAGAAACGTTGCAGCGGAGACTGGCTTGCCGGGGCCGGTCTCCTGTGTTAGACTCGCGCCAGAATCAAACCAGGTCCACCTAAATCATCGACCGGCTGAATGATGGCCATTCCCGATCCGCTTCGCTCCATCCCCGCCCTTCTCCGCCGGCAGGCGGAGCGCTTTCCCAATAAAGTCTTTCTTTTCTTCAAAGAGCAGGAGGTTACTTACCGCCAGCTCGATGAGCGGACCGAGCGGATCGCCGAAAATCTCGCCCGGTTCAAAATCCGGCCGGGGGAGAAGGTCGCCCTCTTCCTTCCAAACATGCCGGAATTTCTCTTCGCCTTTTTCGGGACGTTGAAGCTCGGGGCGGTGGCGGTGCCGATCAACACGCAATTGAAGGGTGAAGAGGCGGCCTATATTCTTCAGAACTCCGAAAGCCGCGTCTTGATCACCACCCCCACGCTTTATTCCGTCATCGCGCCGAAGCGGTCCGGGTTGCCGATGTTGGAGCAGATTTTTCTGATCGGTGAGCGGGCAGGCGAGGGAAGAGTCTTCTCCTCTCTTTATGTGGCCGGCGGCTCGCCGTTGCAGATCGATCTCCGACCGAACGATCCGGCGGCGCTGATCTACACCTCCGGGACGACCGGATCGCCAAAGGGGGCGATCCTGACCCATCGGAATTATCTCTCTAACGTGGCGCAGTTCGTTCGGCCGACGCAGATGACCGAACAGGACCGCCTCCTCTGCATCCTCCCCCTCTTCCATGTCAACGGCCAGGTCGTGACGACGTTGGGTCCTCTTTTCGTCGGGGGGAGCATGGTCCTGATGGAAAGATTCTCGCCGAAAGATTTCTTCATTTACCTGGAGCGATTTCGCGCAACCGCCTTCTCCGGTGTCCCGACGATCTACGCGATTCTCCTCCACGCCGAGGAGACGAAAGCGCATGACCTCTCATCGCTTCGTTTCTGTATCTGCGGGGCGGCGCCGATGCCGGTGGAGCTCTTTGAAAAGTTCGAGGAGAAATTCCATGCGTTCATTCTGGAAGGGTATGGACTGTCGGAAGGAACCTGCGTCTCCTCGGTCAATCCCTTGGGGGGCCTGCGAAAGATCGGCTCGGTCGGCCTTCCCCTTCCGGACCAGGAGATGACGGTCATGAATGACCGTGACGAGGAGGCGCCGGTGGGGGAGGTCGGCGAGATTGTTGTCCGAGGCGAGAATGTCATGGCAGGTTATTTCAAGAATCCGGCGGCGACCGAAGAAGCGCTGCGCGGCGGCCGGCTTCACACCGGCGATCTCGGCTATCGCGACGAGGAGGGATTTTTCTTCATCGTCGGCCGGAAGAAAGAGATGATCATCCGGGGAGGGGAGAATATCTATCCGAAAGAGATCGAGGAGCGGCTTTATCGGCACCCCGATGTCCTGGAGGCGGCGGTGGTCGGGCTGCCCGATCCGGTGTGGGGAGAAGAGGTGGCCGCCTTCATCATCCCGAAACCGGATGCCTCATCAACCGCCGAAACGATCATCGCTTATTGCCGAGAACACCTGGCCCGATTTAAATGTCCCAAGGAGGTGATCTTCATGGACGCTTTTCCAAAGACGGCAACCGGAAAGATCCAGAAGGGGAAACTGAGAGAAACCTATCTCCAACGGGAAGAAAAATGACCCGCCGGTTCTTCGATGATTTTGAAGTGGGGGAGAGGTTTACCACCGAGGCGCGAACAATCACCGAGAACGATATTGTTCAGTTCGCCGATCTCTCGGGAGATCACCACCGGCTCCACCTCGACGAAGCCTATGCGAAGAAGACCCCCTTCGGCGGGCGGATTGCGCATGGGTTGCTGGGGCTTTCGATCGCATCGGGTCTCTGGGTACGGCTCGGTCTTTTGGAAGAGAGCGTCATCGCCTTTCTTGGTTTGGCGTGGAAGTTCACCGCGCCGGTCCGGATCGGTGACGCCGTGCATACCGATGTCATCGTGAAGGAGAAGAGAGCGAGCCGGCAGCCCGATCGGGGCATCCTGACCCTGGAGGCGGCGGTTCTCAATCAACGGAATGAAACGGTGCAAGAGGGGAGCTGGACGCTGCTGGTAAAGAGAAGGAGATAGAAGAAGCTGTCAGCGGTCAGCCGTCAGCGAAAAGATAAAGATTTGCGTCCTTTACTGATAGCTGACCGCTGATCGCTGCACTCTCCGCCTTTAGATCGCGTCTTCGACAATCCAGAAAAAGTGATTCGGAAAGATTTTTGCCAGAAAGAGATTCTTGTCCTTGTCGTGATCGAAGATGCGCCGATCGAGGAGATGGTTTGCGAAGCGGTTGTGAAAAATCCGGAGGTGTTCTTGACCCGGCCTTCCCTCCAGCAGAGCGATTGCGCTCAGCTCCGGAAAGTGTCCCTCCTGAAGGGCTTCCTGAAGGTAGCGGTGTTCCAGACCGGGCAGACCCCCCTTGTGGAGGACCGGCATGAAAGGGGTTTTCTCCTTCTTGAACTGTTTCGACCGTTTTTGAGCCTCTTTCAGTTTTTCCCGGATTTCCGTGGAGGCATCGTATTCGAGGACCACTGCAAAGAGCTTCCCGAACGGGCTTTCGATCAGGTAGTCGGAGGGGGCCTTTTTTGTTTTCGATGTTCCCTTGTAGCGGAGAGAGAATCGTTTTAGATAATCCTGAAATGAGGACTTACCTGTTCTTTTTTCCTTTACTGCCTGCATCCACCATCCTTAATACGGCGACCACTCTTCCCAAAACCTGAACCGATTGATCCTGTCGAACAATGATCGGTTTCATCTCGGGATGGGCGGGAGATAAAATGATTTCTTTCTTTCTCTTCGTAAAATACTTGAGCGTCGCCTCTCCGTCGACAAGCACCACCGCCATCTCCCCATTTCCCACGGTTTGCTCTTTTTGCACCACCACGTAATCTCCGTCGACGATGTGGGCGTCGATCATGCTCTCCCCCTTCACCCGAAGGACGAAGGCCGATTCCCGGGCGGCGATCATCGAATCGAGCAAGAGCTCTCCCTCCATGTTTTCTTCGGAGAGAAGGGGAAGCCCGGCATGGACTTCGCCGAGAATCGGAAGAAGGCGGCCCTGCCGAAGGGGAGGGGTTTTAATGCGGATCGCTCGCGGTTGTCCGGGGAGACGTTGAATGACCCCTTTACGGACGAGGGTATCGAGATGTCTCTTTACCCCCATCGGTCCGGCCAGCCTGAAATGCCGCGCGATTTCACGGAGGGTCGGCGGAAACCCGTGTTCATCCAGGAAGCGTTGTAGATACTGATAGATCGCTTGCTGTCGTTTTGTAAGAGCGGTTCCCGCCATTCCTTCCCCCGGAAGTCTACAGGTGTAGACCTCCTGCGCGATCCTCATCGTAATCATTTTTTCATCCCTTGTCAAGGCGGAGTTCACCGCGGATCACCCGCTTCGCGTGAACCCTTAAGTTGTTATCACACGCTCGGTTTCGTTGACAAAAAACCCTTTTGTGTTATCCTTTTTCCACCCGGAGCAGCCGATGAAGAAGATCTTAATCGCCGACGATGAAGTCCCGATCCGCCTCCTCATTCACAGCACTCTGGAAAGCGAGGAATACCACATCATTGAATCCGAGAACGGTCCCGACACAGTCGCAAAGTGCCTAGAGGAAAGACCGGATCTTCTGATCCTCGATTTAATGATGCCGGGGATCAGCGGAGAAGAGGTTTGCAAAAAGGTTCGGTCGGATCTCCGGACCAAGGCGATCCCCATCATTATCTTGACCGGTAGGGGGAAGCTTTCGGAGAACGAAGCAAAGAGCTTCGATGCAAATGTCTACCTCACCAAACCCTTCAGTCCTCTCGAACTCCTCGACTGCGTCAGCAAGATCTTAACCCGAAAAAAATGATGAACTTCATCCCCAGTCAAAGACCAGGCGAATCGAGGGAGCTTTCTTCCGTCGATCGAGATCTGGAGCGATACCTTCGGGAAGAATTCGGTTATTCCGGAACGCAGCTCGCCTATGTTCTCCGAGATCTGAAGATTCTTCTTAAGAGAGAAAAACTCAAGACGCGAGAGTTGGAGACGGCGTACCAACAGATGTTGCGGTATGCTGAAGATCTTCGGAAGAGCTATCTGCATGAACGCCAGCAAAGGGAACAGCTCATTCAGAGCCAAAGAGCGACCGCCATCACGCTCGCCAAGGCGATCGAGAAGCGTGACCGCTATACCGGCGGGCATACCGACCGGGTGACCGAATATGCGAAGCTCACGGCAAAGCTACTCGATTGGCCGGAGGAACGATTGGCGGTGCTGGAGCTGGCCGGGCATCTCCATGACGTCGGGAAGATCGGCGTCCCTGATGCCGTTCTCAATAAGCCCGGAAAGCTCACGGTCGAGGAGTTTGAGATGATGAAGGCCCATCCGGAGATCGGCGAGCAAATTATCCGCGGGATCGATTTTCTGGAAGCGCTGGTTCCGTATGTCCTCTATCATCACGAGCGGTATGATGGAAAGGGATATCCGAAGGGGCTCTCCGGCGAGGCGATTCCGATCGAAGGAAGACTGTTGGCCGTCTCCGATACCTTTGATGCGATGACGAGCAGCCGTCCCTACCGTAAGCAGCTCGATCCCGAGCGCGCCATTGAGGAGATCAAACGTTGCTCGGGGACTCAGTTCGATCCGAACATCGTCGTCGTTTTCTTGGAAATTTGGAGGGCCGGCTTACTCGACCCGATCCTTCTCGGAACCTCCCCCCATCCTCCCAATCCCGCTTCTTAATTGAGATTTCCGTTTTGAAAATCGCGATCGTCTTGTCGATATACCACTGTGGTAGCTCAGGAGAGACCCGAAAGCTGCAACGCCTTTCCCATCCCTGAACGAACCTCAAGCAGGTCAAATTCCTTGACAATCGAAACGGCGACCTGATAACCTGAAAAACGGGCAGAGGTTGCGAATGTGGGCCATTTCACGGATAAAAAGGAGATTCGGGCCGGTTTTCTTCTCCGGAGAAAGGCGCTCTCCTCCGAGGAATGTCGGCTTAAAAGCGGGGAGATCGCAAAGCGATTTTTAGCTTCCTCTGAATTCAACGCGGCGCAGACGATCCATTTCTATTTGGCCATGGCTGCGGAGGTTCAGACCGACGAGATGATCCGGGAGGCGCTCCATATGAAGAAGCGGGTTGTGGTCCCTCTCGTTCAACCGGAGACAAAGTCGTTGGCCCTTTCGGAGCTGATCGAACTTCATCCCTCCAAGTTGCAGCCCGGTCCCTATGGCATTTCCGAACCGCGGCTCGAATACCGGAAAAAGGTCGATCCGAAGGAGGTCGAACTGTGGGTCGTTCCGGGAGTGGCTTTTGATGAGACGGGGAATCGGCTGGGGTTTGGGGGGGGGTATTATGATCGGCTTCTTTCTTCGGCAAGGGGGAGGAAAGTCGGGGTGGCGTTTGAGTTTCAGGTGCTCAATCGGCTTCCAATTGAAGAGACCGATCATCCGGTTGATCTGATCATGACAGAAAAAAGAACGATATACATTCAGGGAGACGAAAGTGCCGGCGAAACGAATTGACGGAAAGGCGATTGCGCAGGAAGTCCGCGCCCGGGTGAAGACCGAGGTCGAAAAACTCGGTCCGAGCGATCGGCCCGGATTGGCGGCGGTCCTGGTGGGAGAGAATCCCGCTTCGAAAATTTACGTTCGAAACAAACGAAAGGCCTGTGAAGAGGTCGGGATTTATTCGGAAGAGCATCACCTTCCCGAGGAGACCACGGAGGCCGAGGTGCTCTCTCTGGTCGAGCGCCTCAATCAGGACCCGAAAATTCACGGCATCTTGGTTCAGCTTCCCCTGCCGAAGCAGATCAACGAGCGCAAGGTGCTCGATACGGTGATTCCGGAGAAAGATGTCGACGGGTTCCATTATATCAATGTCGGGAAATTGGTGGCCAACGAGAAGGGGTTCGTCCCCTGCACGCCGCTCGGCATCATCGAGCTTCTCCTTGCTTCTAAAGTCGAGATCGCCGGAGCGAATGCGGTCATCGTCGGACGAAGCAATATCGTCGGAAAACCGGCGGCGCTGCTCCTGCTTCATCACCATGCGACGGTGACGATCTGCCATTCGAGGACAAAAAACTTACCCGAGGTCTGCCGCCAGGCCGATATCCTGATCGCGGCGATCGGCAAGCCGCAATTTGTAAAAAAGGAAATGGTGAAAGAGGGCGCGGTGGTGATTGATGTCGGGATCAATCGCCTTCCGGACGGCCGGATCGTCGGCGATGTCGATTTTGATCCGGTCCAGGAGCGGGCCGGGGCGATCACGCCGGTGCCGGGCGGGGTCGGTCCGATGACGATCGCCATGCTTCTTTTAAATACCCTTCAGTCTGCGAAGTGGAAGAAGGAAAAAGCCTGAGGGGAGACGCGGCCGGAGAAAGGCAAAGGGCTTTATGAAGACACTCAGAGAAGCGCTGGAATCGGGAGAGTTTATTTTAACGGCGGAGTGTTTGCCGCCAAAGGGAACCGATATTGGCGGGTTCTGCAATCACGCGCAGCGGCTCTTGGGAAAGGTCCATGCGGTCAACGTAAACGATAATCCGGCGGCGACCCTGCACGCCAGCCCGCTGGCGCTCAGCAAGATCCTCCTCGATATGGGGCACGATCCGATCTGCCAGATCACCGGCCGCGATCGGAATCGGCTTGCCATCCAGTCCGATCTCCTCGGTTTACATATTCTCGATATTCGAAATGTCCTCTGCCTGACGGGGGACGATCTCTCCATGGGGAATCAAAAAGAGGGGAAGGCGGTTTTTGATCTCGAATCGGTGGAGATTCTCCAGGTGGTCCGCAGCCTCAACGAAGGAAAGGAGATGACCGGGAAACCGATCCAGGGGGGGACTTCTCTCCTTCCGGGGGCGGCGGTCTCGCCGGAAGCGGAACCGCTGGAGCCGGCGTTGATGCAGTTCGGAAAAAAGATCGAGGCCGGCGCCCGATTTTTTCAAACGCAAGCGATCTTTCAGCCTGACCGTTTCGAACGATTCATGGCGCAGGCCCGGAAGTCGAACGTCAACATTCTCGCCGGTGTTCTCCTCCTCCGCTCTCTCAAAATGGCTCGTTATGTGACGGAGCATCTCGGGATCCGCGTGCCGGAGCGCTTTGTCCAAAAGCTGGAGCGGGCCGGAAAAGAGGGAGAACTGGAGGCAGGGATCGAAATTGCGCTCGGGCTGATCGAGGCGATCCGAAGGAAATGCGACGGGATTCATCTGATGGCGATTGGCGCCGAGGAGCAGATCCCGGTGATCTTGGAACGGGCGGGGCTTTTGCCCAAAGGTCCCGGGTTAAAAAAGGCCGCCGGAGGAGCGAATGGATAAAATCACGGTTCCCCGGATTCGCGAGAAAAAAGAGAACGGGGAGAAGATCACCGTCCTGACGGCCTATGATTTCCCCTTCGCCAAGCTGATCGATGAGGCGGGGATCGACATTCTCTTGGTCGGGGATACGGTCGGGATCGTCGTTCAGGGGGAGGAGAGCACCCTTCCGGTGACGCTGGATCAGATGATTTATCATACCCGAATGGTCTCCCGGGCCGCGAAGCGGGCCTTGGTCGTCGGCGACATGCCGTTTTTATCCTATCAGGCGAGCATTGAGGAGACGATCCGGAATGCCGGACGGTTCCTGAAGGAAGGGGGCGCCGCGGCGGTGAAGCTGGAGGGAGGCGTGCGGGTCGCCGATCGGATTGAAGTGCTGACGCGCCACGATATTCCGGTCATGGCGCACATCGGATTGACTCCGCAATCAGTTCATCGGATGGGGGGATACAAGGTTCAAGGACGAGGGACCTCTCAGGTCAAGCAGCTCCTCGCAGACGCCAAGACGGTCGAGTCGGCGGGGGCTTTCTCGTTAGTGTTGGAGGGGATTCCGATTTCCCTGGCGAAGAAAATCACTCAATCGATTAAAATCCCGACGATCGGGATCGGCGCGGGTCCTCACTGCGACGGCCAGGTCCTTGTTCTGCACGATCTCCTCGGCCTCTTCACCCGCTTCCATCCCAAGTTCGTCCGCCGCTACGCCGACCTCACCTCGACGATTACCGAGGCGGTCCGTCGCTACAAATCGGATGTGGAGTCGGGCAAATTTCCCACGGAAGAAGAGGGATACGAGTAGAACGCTCGAAAGGCTTATTTACAAGATTGAGTCGGATGAAATAAAAAGGCTGGGAGAAATCCCAGCCTTTTTGCATTCTTGAGGTGATTATTCTCGAGCAAAGACAATCTCGAGATTGCCGAGGGTTGCATCCTCCCAGGAGGCTAACAAGGTCCCATCCGCGGCGGCGATAATGCTCGGGTTCGCTGCGGAGCCTGCCGTCTCGATATTGGAAGAAGCGCTGAATGTATCCCCGCCGTCCTCTGATTTTCTAAATGCCATCCCTGCAAGGTCGGGAGTGCTCTCCATCCAAACGACATAGACAGATGATCCCGATATAGAGATCCGAGGACTATTGGAGTGGCCGGCTGTGCTCGAAAAATTGCTCTGAGCGCAATCGTTTGCATCACTAAATTGATCACCCTGGTTGTCTGATTGAACGAGAAGGATTTCCGACCGGGTCGAAGGATCAATGGCGGTACTGTCTTGGCCCGCGGGACACTGCTCAGGAGAGCCCTCCCAGACCAGATAGACCTGGTTTCCTTCTGCGGCCAGGTTCGGCCGGCTCGACCCCTTGATGAAACCGGAGAGGACCCTGGCTTGCTGACTGAGAGGGGGACTGAAAGACGAACCGAGCGGATCGGATAGCTTTCTAAAAAAAACTTTTGAATGCGCTACCGGTAAAGGCTGAGGCTGCGGCACGTCTTCCCAGGCGATATAGACTTCGTCTGCCGTTGCGGCCAGGGTCGGGGCAAATGAAGGGGAGAGGGTGCTGTCATCCTTTGGGCCTGAGATGGTGAAGATCGTTGGATCGAATGTGGTTCCATCGTCTGTCGATCTCCTTAGTAGAATTTCCGAGTTGATGATCCGAAATGTTTTGGAGGGAGGATTGAGTGAGTTATCGATCTCGAACTGATAAATGGTTGATTCCCCCCATGCAACGAAGACGTTCGCGCCGGAAGCAACAACGGTCGGTAATTGCGAAGGGCAGGGATCGTCCCCCGGCGTTTCGGTGTTGTTTCTGCAATTCTGAGTCGGACTCGAAAGTCTCAAGCCGGTCTCACTTAAAGGAGGAGACCAGGTGAATGTGCCGTTCACATCTTCGCCGCGTCTGTAAAAAATGTCGAATTCATTGGCCTCGACGTTGGTTGGAACCGTCTCTTCCCAGACGATATGGACGAAATTCCCCGACGCGGCGATCTGGGGATTGCCCGAGAAGACGGCGGTCTGAGAAACATTGACCGGTGCGCCGAAGGTGGCGCCGCCGTCTCCGGAACGGGAGAGGAAGACCTCCATGTTCTGACCGCCGACATGCTCCTGCCAGACGACATACAGGGTCTCTCCGGACGCAGCACTATCCGGCGCGATGGAGAGAGCCTCGGTGTTGGACAGGTTGATTACATTGGCCGGAAGCTCGGGAGGAGAGGGCTGATTTTCCCCTTTGCAACCGGAGAGGGTGAAGAGAAGAGCGATCAGCAGAGGAAACAGCAGAGGAGAGAGTGCGGAATAAAAAAAGCCGGAAGGGCTTTTGCTCCGCGCTTCGCTCTCCGCATTCCGCATTCAGAGGGTCCTTATTCTTTGTCGATCTGCGCTTTTTGAAGCCGGCCGCTGTAGTCGCGGTAGATGATCTTCCATTGGGTGTAGAGGTCGAGGGCGCCGCCCCGTCCGCCGGCGTCACGCGGTCCAAGGCCGGTCCGTTTGGTCCCGCCGAACGGCAGCTGGATCTCGGCGCCGATGGTGGAGGCGTTGATGTAAACCAACCCGGTATTCAGATCACGCTCCGCCACGGCGGTTTTGTTGACGTCTTGTGAGTAGATCGCCGCCGAGAGGCCGAAGGGGACATCGTTGGCGATGTCGATCGCTTCCTGGAGATTCCGGGCGCGCAGGATGGCGACGACCGGGCCGAAGATCTCTTCCTGCGCGATCCGCATCTTCGGCTGAACGTCGGTAAAAATCGTCGGCTCGATGAAATAGCCGTTGGCGTGCTTCCCCCTCTTCAGGGCATTCCCACCCAGGATCAGCTTGGCTCCTTCCTTCTTTCCGACTTCGATGTAATCGAGAATTCTACGATATTGGGCTTCGCTGATGACCGGACCGATCTGCGTTTTTTTATCCGATCCCGGCCCGACCCTCAGTTGGGCGGCCCGTTCGGAAAACATCTTTACAAAGCGATCGTGAACCGCTTCATGAACGATCAGCCGGCTGGCGGCGGTGCAGCGCTGCCCGCTGGTTCCGAATCCCCCCCAGATCGCTCCTTCGATCGCAAGCTCGAGGTTGGCATCATCCATGATGATGATCGGATTTTTCCCGCCGGTCTCCATCGTGAAGTGCTTGTGCAGGCTGCCGCAAATGCCGGCCAGCCGCTCGCCGACCGGATTCGAGCCGGTGAATGAGACCACATCGACCTCCGGATGGCGGACCATCGGTTCGCCGGCGGTTTCTCCGAACCCGTGAATCATGTTCAGCACCCCCGGCGGGAGACCCGCTTCGATCAGGATCTCGACAAACCGGGTGGCGCAGACCGGGGTTTCCTCGGCCGGTTTAAAGACGACCGTATTCCCAGTGATGAGGGCGGGAGTCATTTTCCAAGAGGGGATGGCGATCGGGAAATTCCAGGGGGTAATCTGAGCGACCACGCCGATCGGGACCCGCACCGATTTCGCGTCTTTATTCGGAAGCTCCGAGGGGACCGTCTCACCGGAGAGGCGTCTCCCCTCGCCGGCCATATAATAGGTCATGTCGATCGCTTCTTGAACGTCCCCCATCGCCTCCGGCATCACCTTGCCCATCTCCCGACAGACCAGCTCTCCGAGCTCCTTTTTCCGCTTGACCAGAAGTTCAGCCGCCCGGTAGAGGATCTCTCCCCGATGGGGAGCCGGTGTGAGGGACCATTCGCGAAATGCCTTACGGGCGGCGGTGACCGCTTTATCGACATCCGTCGCATCTGAGTCGGCGACTGTTCCGACGAGGTCTCTGTTGTCCGCCGGGTTGCGGCTCTCAAAGGTCTTCCCGCGGGCCGTATCGACCCACTTCCCGTTGATATAATTTCGAATCTTCTCAGCCATTTCGATTCTCCCTTTCGACTTTTTTAATTCTATCCAAAAAGGGCCTAAAAGACAACCAGGGGCTAAGAACACGGGAGAGGGTAGGCGAAAATGCTAAAGAACGAGACAAGATTTTCACCCTCTTTTTCCCCTCCCCCCTTCCGCCTTCCGCCTCCCGTTTATTTGTCTTTTGATTGTTTGCTTTTTGATTTTTGATCGATTATTATGAGAAAAAGGAAGAGGAATGGCTAAAATAAAAACAGTCTTTTATTGCCAGGAATGCGGCTATCAGTCGCCCAAATGGCTTGGGAAGTGCCCCGACTGCGGTGTTTGGAATTCGCTGGTCGAGGAGCGTGTCGAGCCAAACCTTGGGAAGAACCAGGAATCCCGATGGCTGGCCCAGGGAGAGCTCGACCGGGAGATTTGGGCGCCGAAGCCGATCTCTCAAATTCTCCCCGTTTCCGAAATGCGGGCGAAGACCGGTTCGAGCGAATTTGACCGGGTCTTGGGAGGGGGGATCGTCGCCGGATCGGTGGTCCTCATCGGAGGGGACCCGGGAATCGGAAAATCGACCCTTCTGCTTCAATCGCTCGATCAAATCGGGGCGGGCCGCGGAAAAGTCCTCTATGTCTCCGGGGAAGAATCTCCGGCCCAGGTGAAATTGCGGGCCGACCGGCTCCGGATCTCCTCCGACCACCTTTATATTCTTGCCGAAACGGCCTTTGAAGAAATCATCCACCATGCGCAAGCGGTCCAACCGGTTGCGATCGTCATCGATTCGATTCAGACGATGTATACCCGCCAGATCAGCTCCGCCCCCGGCAGCGTGACGCAGATCCGGGAGGTCGCCTCTCAGCTGATGTTTTACGCCAAGCGCGCCAACGTGGCGGTTTTGATTGTCGGCCATGTCACTAAAGAAGGATCGATCGCGGGGCCGCGCGTCCTCGAGCACATCGTCGATACGGTTCTCTATTTCGAGGGGGACAAGGGGCACCCCTATCGAATTCTCCGGGCGATCAAAAATCGCTTCGGGTCGACGAACGAGCTGGGGGTTTTCGAGATGAAAGGGGCGGGTCTGGCCGACGTCGATAATCCTTCAGGCCTCTTCCTCGCCGAACGGCCGCGCGACGCGGCCGGCTCGGTCGTCGTCGCCGCGCAGGAGGGAACCCGGCCGATCTTGATCGAGCTTCAAGCGCTGGTCAGCGCCTCTTATCTCGGGACGGCGCGCCGGATGGCGTTGGGGGTCGACTCGAATCGGGTCTCGCTCCTCCTCGCCGTTTTGGAAAAGCGGGCGGGGCTTCATCTCGCGGGGCAGGATGTTTTCATCAACGTCGTCAGCGGGATTCAGGTTGAAGAGCCGGCGATCGATCTGGGGATCGCGGCGGCGGTCGCTTCCAGCTTCCGGGAACGCCCGGTCGATCCGGCGACGGTGATCTTCGGGGAGGTCGGTCTGGCAGGAGAGATTCGCGGCGTCCAGCAGCCGACCCTCCGGATTCGCGAGGCTGAAAAGCTCGGATTCAAGCGGTGTATCCTTCCAAAGCGGAATCAGGAACTGCTTCGGGAAGAGGGGGAGATCGGGAACACACTGGAAGTGATCGGCGTCTCGCATCTTGCCGAGGCGCTCGAGTTGATCTAGTTCTTCTAGGAGAAGAAGTTGGTCCGTTCCTGGTTTTGCCTTGCGTTGGTGATGTTGCTGCTCGTATCGGGTTGCGCAAAAAAAGAGATCCGGCCCGTCGATGAGGCGGTGAAGAAAGACGCCTCCTTGGAGGAGCTTCTGACCCTCTATCAACTCCGCCGTCAGGAGTGGAGCGGATTTAAAGGGCTGTTGGAGATCACGGCCGACTCCGAACGTCAGGGACGCCATACCTTTCAGGCGAGCTGGGTCCACCGGAACGGGGAGACCCGAATCCGGGGATTTAACCTTTTGGGAGGGACCCTCTTTGAATTGCGGCTGGCCGGCCCCAGGGTGACCCTCCATCTTCCCTCGGAGCAAAGGACGATCGAGGCGACCCGGGAGGAATTTGAGGAAGAGGTCCGAACGGCGATCCCGATCGGATCGCTGGCGCTGATCGACTGGGTCAATCGGGGAGCCATCCCCGACCCGGCGCCGCCGTCGCTTCCGGCCCTGGAGAAGGGGGAAGATCGTTTCATCCTTTATCTCTTGAGGGCGCTGCCGGGGAAGGCGGTTCTGGAGGAGAAAATCTGGATCGAGCGGACGGCGTTCCGGTTAGAGCGGGTGGAGCGATTTGGGATGATGGGTGAGCGGAGCGGCCGCCTGATCTTTGGCGATTACCGGAAGGTCGGACGACAGGAATTTCCTTTCGAAGTTCGGGGGGAGAGCGAAAGAGAGAAAGTGACGCTCCGTTTCAGGGAGGTCTCTCCGGCCGTTCCATTGGAATAGTGGAATGGGACGGGGTAGAGGATGAAGATCTTATCGATTGAAACCGCCACGTTGGCAGGGGGGGTCGCGCTGATGGAGGAGGCCGGCCTGATTGCGGAGTATCGCCTTCATGTGGAGGTGCGCCACTCGGAACGCCTTCTCTTGGCGATCGATCGGCTCCTCACCGACAGCGGAACGGCGGTGGCCGATCTTGATGCGATTGCGGTTTCGATCGGTCCGGGGTCGTTCACCGGGCTGCGGGTCGGTCTCTCCACGGCGAAGGGGCTTGCGATGGGAGGGCGAAAGCCGCTGGTGACGGTTCCGACGCTAGAGGCGATGGCTTGGCTTTTCCCCTATTCGAATGCGTTGATTGCGCCGATGCTCGATGCGCGGCGGCAGGAGGTTTATTGGGCGTTGTTCGACATGCAAGAGGGAGGACCCGTTCGGCTTCATCCCGATGCGGCGACTTCGCCCGAGGCGATGCTGGAGGCGATCGGCCGTCTCGATCGACCGGTTCTCTTCGTCGGAGAGGGGGCGGAGAAATACCGGGAGCTTCTCCTCACGCGCAGACCGGGGGGAACGCTTTTCCCTCCGAAGGCGCTCCGATTTCCCTCCGCAGCCGGCGTGGCGGAGCTGGGCCTCGCGCGCCTGAAAGGAGGGGAAGTTCATCCCCCGGAGGAGGTGACGCCGTTTTATCTCCGGGCCTCGACCGCCGAATTGAACCACCGCGTGAAATCAAGCAGCCAGGGGGCGGAAAAGTGATTTTCCGGCGGAGGCGATGGAATCGGATATGAATAAGAGAGCGGCGTCGGTTCCTATCCTCTACGATCGGATGACTCCGAAAGATGTCGAGACGATCTTAACGATCGAGCGCGCCGCCTACTCGTCTCCCTGGACAAGAAGAATGTTCGAGTCCGAGCTGTGGGAGAACCCGTTTTCATTCGCCTATGTGGCGAGGGAAGAGGAACACCGCCGGATCGTCGGTTATGTCCTCTTCTGGGTTGTCTATGATGAGCTTCACTTGATGAATGTGGCGGTCGAGCCGGCCTGGAGAAGACGAGGGATCGGAGAGGGGCTGGTTCGCTTCGCGCTGGAGAGCGGCCGAAGGCGGGGAATCCGGATGGCGACGCTCGAAGTACGCGCCTCCAATCTTCCGGCGCAAACGCTCTACCGAAATCTCGGATTTTATCAGGTCGGGGTTCGGCGAAATTACTATCGGGAGCCGAGAGAAGATGCGCTCCTGCTCCAATGCGACTTCGGCGGAGGGGGAGAAGAAGAATAAAATCATTTCACGTTTAATCACCTCATGAGGGGGGAATCGATGGAGAAAGAAGAAAAGATCATCGAAATGCTCCGCGAAAAAAATTGGCATTTTCGTCACCTCGAGAAACTGCATGGGGAACTTGACCAATCGCTTCACCAGATGGGCCGAAGAAGGGTCTTGACTCCTCAAGAGGAGGTTCAAAAGAAAGAGTTCCAGAAGAAGAAATTAGCCGCCAAAGATGAAATGGTGGAGATGGTCCGGCAGGTTAAAATCGCCGGAAAAGCCGATGTCGAAAAAGGGGCCAAGCGGATCTCCAACATGACGGCTGGAAGACACTGACGGATTTCGGAGTGCGGAGCGAGAGGGAACTTGCTCCGCACTCCGAAACAACACACTCTGGATTTTTTTAGAATGAGGGGCCTTTGTTTGGGATTGGTTTTCCAGAATTGCTGCTGATCCTCGCGATTGCGCTTGTCGTCCTCGGTCCCGAGAAGCTTCCCCAGATCGCGCGGGTGATCGGAAGGGGGCTCGGCGAGGTTCGCCGTGCGACTGAGGAGGTGCGGGCGGAGATCGAGAAGGGGGATAAAGAAGAACCGGTCAAGCCTGCCGCTAAACCTGAAAGCGCCTCACCCGAAATCAGTGACAAATAACGTGTATAGACGTCATCTCGCATCTTTCCATTCAGAGGGTTTTGCCTTGATCAAAATCGGGGAAGCTGTTTTAAGCCTCGCTGTCGTGTTGGCGTGCGTCGGCAAGAGGAGCGGAGGAAAAGGGAGAGTTGGAAAAAAGTGAAAAAGCCGGCCGGGAGTAGTAAAGGGGGGGCGGAGATGCCGATCTCCGGGCATCTTCAAGAGCTTCGGAGCCGACTGATTCGGTCGGTCCTGATTATCTCTTTTGCCTTTGGGGCGGCTTTTTATTTTTCGGACAGCCTCCTTTTTTTCCTGAAGCGCCCCCTCCCTGCCGAATTGGTCTTCCTCGCCCCCGCCGAAGCTTTTTGGGCCGACCTAAAGGTCTCCCTCTTCGTCGGTTTTTTGGCGGCCCTCCCGGTGATTCTCTATGAGATTTGGCAATTCGTCGCGCCCGGCCTTCTTCCGAATGAGCGGGGATATCTTTTCCCGTTTCTAATCTTTGCGACGGTGCTCTTTTTCGCCGGGATGGCTTTTTGTTATCTCTTCGCCCTGCCGTTCGCGCTCAATTTCTTGATCGACTACGGACGTCGAAGCGGCATCACCCCCCAAATCTCCGTTTCAATGTATATCGATTTTAATCTGAAGTTCCTCCTCGGGTTCGGTCTTGTCTTCGAGCTTCCGTTGGTGATGCTCTTCTTATCAAGGATGGGGCTGTTGACCCCCGCCTTTTTCAGACAAAATCGGAAGTACGCCGTTCTCTTGGCATTTCTGATCGCGGCGATTCTCACGCCGACCCCCGATATCTTTAACCAGTGCATCATGGCGATCCCGCTGATTGTCCTTTACGAGGTTGGGATCATCATCGTTCGGATTTTCGGAACCAAGATCTCACTTCGCAAGGAAGAGCCGGGGGAGATGTCGCCATGAGCCGACCGAAGGCGTTTTTCCTCATCCTCGGCATGGTGGCCGTTGCCGGTTTTTTTTATCTCTCCAACAAACCGCAGGCCTCTACGATTCCCTTCGCATCGATTATCCAAAGAAAGGCCGATTACCGTCCCCCGATGGAGGGGGTCACCCTTTATCCGACCGACGGTCCCTACGGCGTGGGAGTGATCCAGACGATTGCGGCGGGGTCCGGAGAGACCCTCTTCGTCGGAACCTACGGGGAAGGTCTTTTCCGAAGCGAGGATGGCGGAAAGCATTGGGCTCCTTCCAATCTCGGCCTGGGGGATAAATTCATCGTCAATCTGATGCGCGTGGATGGAGGAACCCTCTATGCCGGGACGATTCGGGCCGGCCTCTTCAAAAGCCGCGATGATGGACGGCACTGGGTCTCGATCAATCGGGGATTGGAGAATACCAGCGTGGAATCGATGGTCTCCCTTCCCGGAGGGGTGGTCTATGCGGGGACGGGACAGGGGGTCTACGGCAGTAAGGATGAGGGAGCGCATTGGGAGCCTTTTAATGACGGGATCGGATCGGTCTTGGTCCGGAGTATCGTTGCGACGAAAGACGGAACCCTTTATGCGGGGACGCAAGGTAAAGGAATTTATAAACGGCGCCCCCGGGATTCGCAATGGACGCAGATCATCCGCGCGTTCGATTTTCAAGGGATTGAAGAGCAGGTCATTCGGGCCTTGGTTTTGGGAAAAGATGAGGCGCTTTATGCAGGCACATTGGGAGCCGGTATTTTCCGGAGCCGGGACGGCGGGGTCCGTTGGCAACGGGCCAATGCAGGTCTTCCCAATATTTCTATCCGCTCGCTGAGTGTGGATGGCAGCGGGATCCTCTATGCTGGGACCGGCGAAGGGGTTTTCTACAGTGAAGATGACGGGGCGCGTTGGTTTCCGCTCGAGGCAGGGACGGAGATGACCGATATTCAGATTCACTCGTTCGTCGCCGGCGAGGGGGGCGATCTCTATGCCGGGACCGGCGGAGGGCTCTTCCGGGGAAGAATTCGATCCCCCTGGGAGGCACTGCATCAGGGATTGCTGATCGCTCCCGTCCGGACCCTCGATTATGCAGAGGGAGAGATCACCGTCGGTACCGATGGAAAAGGGGTCATCACCGGTCAGGGAGGGAATTGGATCGGGGAGAATGTGGGACTGGTCAATCTCTCTGTCCGCGGAATGGCCCGCGGCAAGACGTTCCTCTATATCATCACTGAAGATGGAATTTCCAGAAGGCAGCATGGTCGGGGTACATGGGCGGCCGCGGAGGGTTCTCTCCCGGCCCGCGTGCTCTCCATCGCGGTGGACGGAACGGAGCGGCTCTACGCCGGGACAGAGGCGGGTCTCTTTTATTCCTCCGATCACGGAAAGGGCTGGGAGAAGGTGGAGGCGATCGAATCGGGGGCGATCTCGGCGCTGGCTGTGAAAGGGGAGATGGTTCTCGCAATGATGGAGAACACCCTCTGGTCAAAATCGAATGAGGGTTGGAAAAAAGTTGTTTCCAAGGAAGGCGCCCCGTTTCGCTACATCGCTTGGAGAGACGAGGGGCATTTCCTGGTGGCCAATGAACAAAAAATATGGGAAGGCGATCTTAATGGCGAGTGGAGAGAGATGAAGGGGGCTCTTCCGAATGAGGTGAGGATAACCGCTCTGTCGGTCGATCCGAAAAACCGGGAGATCGTCTACATCGGCACGGAACGGGGCCTTTTCTGGAGCAACGACGGGGGGGCCGAGTGGCATCCCGCCCGGCTTTACCAGGGGGAGCGCTTCGAGAAGCAGGTCAATCAACTCCTCCCGCTTTCGGACGGCTCCATCTGGGTTGCCACCGAGGAGAACGGGGTTTTGTTGGGAGTGGATCGGATTCCCAAAGGAGGACTTCTCGCAACGCTTCGGAAACGTTTAGGGTAAGACCGCGATCGTCGCTTCTGTAATCTTCTGGTCGATAATCCGGAACGTGCGAATTTCCGGCTTCTCCTTTTCCAAGGAAATGATCAGATAGGATGTATCCGTATAGAAGGCCAGGCGGACATCAGTGGCCGAAGGGTAGGCAGGAGAATGTGGATGCGAGTGGTAGATCGCGAGGAGCTCGGTCCCGCTCGTTCGCATTGTCTTGAAGGCCCGGAGTTGTTCCTTGGGATCCATCACATATCGGAATCGGCGGTCCGGCGGGACCTTCAGATCGGCGACGGCCGGATCATCCGCCGGCAGATTGCCGATCTTGTAAATTTCACTCACCACGTTTTCCTTCCCCGACAGTAGACCGCAGCACTCGTTCGGTGCCTCCACCTGCGCATGGGTGATCATTTCATCGATGATGTTTTTTGGAATTTGAAGCATTATCCCTTTGTCTATCCTGTTCTCGATCGATGCAATTTATTAGTGAAAATGTGGATGATTTTCGTCAGTACAGACTGTCCCGCCGTTGGAACCTCCTGATAGTATTGAAAACTCTAAAGAATGTCAAACAGACTGTTTGACATTTTCCGGTCACGTGGTACCTTTACCAATAACACTCCTTAATTGACGGTTGTCGGATGACGGCAGAAAACGGTGAAAAAAAGAGAAGGAAGGAGCGCGTCCTGGTGGTCCAGGAGGTCGAGATCAACGGCGCCGCCTCCGGCCAGGCGATTGATCTTAGCACCGAAGGGATGTATATCACGACGCATGAAAAATTCGAGAGAAACGCGACGATCTCGCTCCGTTTTTTCCTCGATAAGCATGAAATCGAGGTGAAAGCAAAAGTGGTTTATCTCCATGAAGGGGTGGGGATGGGGGTGCGGTTCGTCGGACTCAAACCGGGAGATCTCGACTATCTAAAGGGGTACATTGAGAAGCTCTCCCATTCGCACAACTCTTCAAGCTCGAACCACAAGAAGGTCTTGATTATCGATGATACTCAATTCTACCAGGCGGTCTATCGGCAACGTCTCCTCTCGGAGGGCTTTTCTGTCCTGGTGGCCAATAACGGAATTGAGGGACTCAAGATTTTGTTCAAAGAACGTCCCGCGCTTGTTCTGCTCGATCTAGTGATGGATGGGATGGACGGCTACAAGGTTCTCCACATCATTCGATCCCAACCGGAGGTCAAAGACATTCCGGTTATCGTCTCTTCAGTCAAAGGGGCGTCTCACGAGGTGGACCGCGCGATCGGTTTAGGCGCCGTCGATTTCCTCGTTAAGGCGACCACCTCTCCCAACAAGGTCGTCGAAAAAATCAAAGAAGTCATGCGTCACCGGCGTCCGGGGCATTAATCCAAAAAAATGGTCAGAGAGAATTTTGATACGGGACCGATTTGTCCTGCGGGAGCGGCGCGCTTATTTCCCGGGGGGGGGAAGGGTGCACGAGATTTCGTAGTCGAGAAGCTGTGTGATGGTGGGGTTCGGGCCGCAGAGATGGCACTGCTTGTTCTTTGGAACCTTCACCGTCCGGAACGACATCTCGAGAGCGTCATAAACGAGGAGTCTTCCGGCGAGGGAGGTCCCGATTCCTAAAATTTCCTTCAGCGCTTCGGCGGCCTGGAGCACACCGATTGTTCCGGCGAGGACGCCGAGCACCCCGGCCTCTTGGCAGCTTGGGACCAGCCCCGCGGGGGGAGGTTCCGGATAGAGACACCGATAACAGGGTTTCGGTTCGGAGGTCTCGTGCGGTTTGAGGGTGGTCAGTTGCCCCTCGAACCGGAAGATGCTTCCGGAGACAAGGGTCTTCTTGAGGAAAAAGCAGGCGTCGTTTACGAGGAATCGGGTTGCGAAATTATCCGAGCCGTCGAGAACGATGTCGTAGTCCTTGATGAGATCAAGGATGTTTTCGGATGAAATTTTCCCGAGATGAGGGACGATCTTGACGTCCGGGTTCATACTTGAAAGGGTTTCTTGGGCCGATTCGACTTTCGGGCGATGGAGTGTCTTTGCGCTGTGCAGGACCTGGCGCTGAAGGTTGGAGAGATCGACCACGTCGCTATCGATGATGCCGAGGGTTCCCACGCCGGCCGCCGCCAGGTAGAGAGCCGAGGGGGAGCCGAGCCCGCCGGCCCCGATCAAAAAAACCCGCGCCGCGGCGATTTTCTTCTGTCCTTTTCCTCCCACCTCGGGGAGGAGAATGTGCCGGCTGTATCGTTGAAGCTGTTCTTCTGTGAATGCCATTCTTATGGATGCTCCCGTATTACTCGATAATATTTCTTTCGATCGGATCGACCTTCACCCCTTTTTGCTTGAGGCCGGCGATGGCCCGTTCGATTTCATCGGGCTCTCCCGTCAATTCCAAATCGACCCATCCCGTTTTCTCGGTCACGTCGGCCCGCCGGATGTTGGTGATGAGTTTATAGTCCTTTCCAATCTGATAAATAATCGGCTCTCGAATTTTCTCTTCCGGAAATGTAATATGAACCTTTAGACTGGCCAATTATCCCTCCCTTGGTATCGTTATTACAAAACTATCCTCCTGCGATGGCCGGGACGATCGAGACTTCATCCCCTTTTTTCACGGGGGTCATGATCCCCTGGTGAAAACGGATGTCTTCTTCATTGACATAGATATTGACGAACCGGCGGAGCTCCCCCTGCTCATCGCAGAGCCGTTCTTTGAGGCCGGGATATTCTTTGTCCAGAAGATTAATCAATGCGGCGATGGTTTCCCCTTCGGCGGCGACCTCTCCCTGACCGCCGGTCAGTTTACGCAAAGGGGTCGGAATGCGAACCTTGATCATTGGACTCCTCTTTCCCTATTCTGGGCATCGGCCGAGGCGGCTTTCAGCGCCTCCTGGAAATTCGCCAGGCTCGGCTGAATCAGCCAGGGAACGCCCAGGGCCGGTGCGACCGCTTCCTGAGTCTTGAGGCCGTTCCCGGTGATATAAGCCACCACCGATTCCCCCTTCTTGAAAAGACCCTTCTTGGCCAGCTTTTTCAGAACGCCGATCGTGACCCCTCCTGCGGTCTCCGCGAAGACCCCTTCGGTCCGAGCGAGCAGGGTCATTCCCTCGACGACCTCCTCATCGGTCACATGCTCGATCACCCCGCCGCTTGCGAGGACAACCTTGACTGCGTAGAAACCGTCCGCCGGGTTTCCGATGGCGAGCGATTTTGCGATCGTCTTCGGTTTGACCGGTTTAATGAAATCTCGCTTTTCTTTAAAGGCGGTGGCGACGGGAGAGCACCCTTCTGCCTGGGCCCCATGAATCTGTGTCTTCACCGGTGAAACGAAACCAAGGTCGGCGAACTCGTTGAAGCCTTTTGAGATCTTCGTGAGAAGCGATCCCGATGCGATCGGCACGACCACGTGATCCGGCGTTCGCCATCCGAGCTGCTCCATCGCCTCGTAAGCGAGGGTTTTCGATCCCTCGGAGTAGTAGGGGCGGATATTGATATTGACGAACGCCCACGGATACTCTCCGGCGATCTCGCTGCAGAGGCGGTTGACGTCGTCATAGTTCCCATTAACGGCCACAACGTTCGGCCGGTAAATCAAATTCCCGAGGACTTTTCCCGCTTCCAGATCGGCCGGGATGAAGACGAAACAGCGAAGCCGCGCTTCGGCGGCATGTGCGGAGACCGAATTGGCCAGGTTCCCGGTGGAAGCGCAGGCGACCGTGTCGAAGCCGAGCTCCTTCGCCCGCGTGAGGGCGACGGCGACGACCCGATCTTTGAAAGAGAGGGTGAGGCAATTCACCGTGTCGTTTTTCAAATAGAGATAATCGAGCCCCAACTCCGCGCCGAGATTCTTGGCGTGGATCATCGGCGTAAAGCCGGCGTTCAGGCCGACCGTCGGCTCCCCCTCGATCGGGAGGAGATCCTGATATCGCCAGAGGCTCTTCGGTCCCTGAAGAATTTTTTCTTTCGTAATTTTTGTTTTGATGTAGTCGTAATTGTAGGAGACCTCCAACGGGCCAAAGCAGAATTCGCAGACGTGAAGGGCCGCGGCGGGATAGGTTTTGCCGCACTCTTTACATTTCAACCCTTTCATCTTGCTCATCGTGTTCTATCCTAAATTGAGGCTGATCGTGGATCGTTCATCACTAAGAAATGCTTCTCATCGTCACGCTCCCACGCTGGCGCACCGATTTTTTTCTTTGGATTTTATGGCTGGTGATTCATTCCCTGTGATCGGAGGGGGGCCGGATCTGTATCACAGACCGGCGATTCCTGGACCTCCAGTGTTCTGATTGTCGGATTGCCGCCGCAGAGAGGACAGTTTGGATTCCTCCGGATCGGGATCTCTCGGAACTGTGTCCGGAGGGCATCATATTTCAGGATTCGGTCGGTCAACGGTTTTCCAATCCCTAGAATCAGTTTCAAAACTTCGGTTCCTTGAAGGGTTCCAATCAATCCGGCGAGCGCCCCGAGCACCCCGGCCTCCTGGCAGGTCGGAATCAGACCCGCCGGGGGAGGCTCCGGGAAGATGCAGCGATAACAGGCGCTGGTACCGGGAAGGATCGTGAAGAGCTGTCCCTCGAATCGGAGAATCCCCCCGTGGATGAGCGGTTTCTTCGCGAAGTGGGCGGCGTCGTTGATTAAAAATTTGGCCGGAAAGTTATCGGTCCCGTCGATCACATAGTCGAAGTCGTTGAAAATTTTCAGCGCATTGTCGGCATCGAGGTTCTCTTGGTACGGAACGACCTTCACATCGGAGTTGATCGCAACCATTTTTTCCTGAGCCGAAAGGACCTTGGGCCGGCCGATATCGGAGGTATGATGGATGATCTGGCGCTGCAGGTTGGAGAGATCGACGACATCGGCATCAATCAGACCGATGGTGCCGACCCCCGCCGCGGCGAGGTAGAGGGCGATCGGAGAGCCCAAACCTCCGGCGCCGACGATCAGAACCTTCGCCTGTCCAATCTTCTTTTGTCCCTTGCCGCCGACTTCCGTGAGAATAATATGCCGGCTGTACCGGACGAGTTGTTCTTCCGTAAAGGCCATTTTCTTACCGCCTAAATATTAAAATATTTCTCGATGCTGATGTATCGCTCCCCGGTGTCGGGAAGGATCGTCACGACCGTCTTGCCTCGGCCAAGTTCCCGTGCAATCTGCTGTGCGGCCAGCGCGTTGGCGCCGGAGGAGATCCCGACGAGAAGTCCCTCTTGGCGCGCGAGCAGCTTGGCGGTTTTGTAGGCGTCGTCATCGCTGACGGTGATGACCCGGTCGATGATTTTCCGATTGAGAACATTCGGAACGAAACCGGCGCCGATCCCCTGGATTTTATGCGGACCCGGCTCCCCGCCGGAGAGGACCGGCGAGGCGGACGGCTCGACCGCCACAATCATCGTCTTCGGATTCTTCGCCTTGAGCACTTCGCCAACCCCGGTAATCGTCCCGCCCGTCCCGACCCCGACGACAAAGGCATCGACCTTTCCGTCCAGCGCTTCCAGGATCTCCGGCCCGGTCGTCTTCCGGTGGACCTCAGGATTCGCAGGGTTCGAGAACTGATTCGGCATGAAGTAATTTGGGTTTTGCTCGATAATGCTCTCCGCCTCTTTGATGGCGCCGCGCATCCCCTCCCAGGCGGGGGTGAGGACAAGTTGGGCGCCGTAGGAAGAGAGCAGGCTGGCCCGCTCCATGCTCATCGATTCGGGCATGACGAGAATCAACTTGTATCCGCGGACCGCGGCGACCAGGGCGAGACCGATTCCGGTGTTGCCGCTGGTCGGCTCTACCATCGTTCCCCCCGGCCGGAGCTTCCCGGACTGCTCGGCCGCCTCGATCATGCTGAGGCAGATTCTGTCTTTCACGCTTCCACCGGGATTGAAGAATTCGACCTTTGCAAAGAGGCGGGCGCTTTCATCGTCGGCGAACCGGTTCAATTGAACCATCGGGGTTCGCCCAATTAATTCGGTGACATTCGGATGTGATTTCATGAGATTCCTAACTGGAATGGTTTAAAGCAATTTTGTCTCGGATCCGCCCCCCATGAAAAAGAGGAATTCGATCTCATCTCCCTCGCGGATGCGGGTTTGATCCAGGCTGGATCGATCGACCATTTTGGCGTTCAATTCAACGGTGACCATTCGGGGCTCGATATTCTTTGCCTTGAGCAGATCTGAAAGCGTTGTCTCTTGAACTTCTTCTTGTTTTCCATTGATTTTAACGCGCATCATGCCGCTTTCTTGACAGCCATTTTAAATCAGTGTTATATAGTAGCCAACTTATTGAGGAATATGGAAACTTATCAAATAAGCATCTCGAATGTCAAGGCATTTTAGCCGCTTTTAGATGACGATGAAGCTGCATGGGAGGAGCTTCATTTTATTTTCAATCGTGCCGCGATAAGAAAAATATTTGACGATTAGAGGAAATGACTAAGAATATCTCGGAGAGTAAGGATCGATGTGAGAATGTCGAGAATATTTTTTGGAGGACGGTTCTAACGCATACTTCAATTTGGGGTTCTACCTATAGGGGGAGCTGATCGGTCAACGCCCAACAGCTGGTCCCTCATCCACCGCCTGAAAACGCCCGATCGTCTCAGAACGCTCAGAAAAAACACTTCCGAATCAAATATTTCGATAACATTCTGGTCGCTTTCTGTCAGCGCCTCCCTCCTCATGTCTACCCGGTATAACCTTTTGGGACATCGGCCCTTTTTCTCTTGACAAAGTGGAAAGCTGGGGTATAATTCCCCCCAAAGTGGGATGAAGTGGGGTTTCGCTGAGGGGGTAGCGTGTTCCTGGGGAAATACCAGCATACGATTGACGCGAAAGGGCGATTGAGTATCCCGGTAAAGTTTAGGGAGTTTTTGAACGCCTACTCCAACGGCACCGTCATCATCACCACCGATCTCGATCGGTGCCTGGCGGCATATCCGCTTCAAGAGTGGAACGTAATGACCGAGAAGGCGAAAAAGCTGCCGACCATGGACAAAGGGGTCAAGAATTTTTTAAGATTTTTTTATTCCCGCGCGACCGAATGTCCGCTCGACAAACAAGGGCGGATCCTTCTTTCTCCGCCGCTCCGGGAATATGCGCAGGTCAACGGCGACGTCCTTGTCGTCGGAATTGAAAATCGATTCGAGATTTGGAGCCCGCAAAAATGGCAGGAGAATGAGGCGCTCGTGACCGAAAACAGCGAGCGAATTCAGGAGGCGTTGGCCAGCTTGGGGATGTGAGCGGGCGAGCCGACATCCACGATTCTCCTGAAAATCAGTTTTGAAATCGCTTTCCACTCCGTGTAAAGATTTCGATAGAATTTGTGATCCGAGCGCCATCGAGAAGTAAAAACCCTTCAAGGCGATTCAACAAGTGCTCGCAGCAATGGTCGAACCGAGTTTCTCGGAAAGAGAAGATGAAGGGGGGCGGATCCACCAGCCTGTTCTCGTCGAAGAGGTTCTCATCGCCTTGGACTGCAAACCAAACGGAAGAAAACGCTATCTCGATTGCACCGTTGGATTGGGAGGTCATACGGAGGCGATCCTTGCCGCGACAAATCCCGAAGGACGGGTCGTCGGACTCGATCGGGATGAGGAGGCGCTTGCCTTGGCGGAAAAACGGCTTCATCCTTACCGCGATCGGATCATTCTTCGTAAAGGTTCTTTCAATGAACTCTCGAGCATTGCGGCGGAACTCAATCTGAAGGAGGTCGATGGTCTTCTTTTCGACCTCGGGATCTCTTCTCTCCAATTGGATCGGCCGGAGCGAGGATTCTCATTTCAGAAACCGGGTCCCCTCGATATGCGGATGAGCCAAACGGAAAAAGAAACGGCGGCCGATTGGGTCAATCGCGCCACCGAACACGAACTGGTCGAGATTATCCGGACGTATGGAGAGGAGCGATGGGCCAAGCGGATCGCCTCCTCGATCATCCGTTTTCGATCGGAGAGCGGACCGATCACCCGAACGGAAGAGCTGGAGGGGGCGATTTGGCGGGCGTATCCTGCAAAAGAGCGCCACGGCCGAATCCACCCGGCGACGAGGACCTTTCAGGCGTTCCGGATGGTCGTCAATCAAGAGATGGCGCAACTGGAAGCCGGCTTGGAAACGGCCGTCTCTCTGCTGGCGGTAGGAGGGCGGCTGGTCGTCATTTCATTCCATTCCCTGGAGGATCGGCTCGTCAAGCAGACGTTCAAGAAATGGGCGATGCAGGAGCCGCGCCGTTTCGTGAATCTTTACAAGAAGCCGATCCAGGCGGGACCAGAGGAGATTGCGCGGAATCCGAGGGCGCGAAGCGCCAAACTCCGCGCCCTTGAGAGGGCCGCATGAACGAGTGGTTTCGCCAATTGGAGTCACGGATTGCCTTCTTCATTCTGGGAGGGGCGATTCTCTTTTTTGTTTTTCTCTCCCTCTGGCAGCGCAACCAGATGATCCATCTTGGCTATGAGATCGAGCAGCTCCACCAGCAGAAGGCGGAGTTGCGCCGTATTCATCAAACCCTCTTGGTCGAGGCGGAGAGCTTAAGTGCGATCGAACGGGTTGAGCAAATTGCCGCGCGTCAGTTGAAAATGTCTCCGATCCTTCCTGAACAGCGCGTCTATATCCGGCAAGCAAAAGACGGAAGGGAAGCCCCGGAAGGGAAGGGAGGAAGAGCGCAATGATTTTCAAACGCTCCACCCCCGGGGAGAGGCTTGTGCCCGGTTCCTCCAGAAATAAACGTGGGGGAATGGCTGCATTGTTTCTGGTCTCTTCTCTTTTGACGGTCGGATTCCTTCTCGTTTCGGTTCGCCTCGTCGTGTTGCAGGTGTTCCAGCACGACGAATGGTCGAAGAGGGCCGAACGCGAGCACGAGAAGCATGTTTCGATCGAGGCGGAGCGGGGGGCCATTTACGATCGAAGCGGGACTGTCCTTGCCATGAATGTCGAGGTTCCGTCGGTTTATGCCGTTCCGGGAGAGATCCGGAATTCCGCGGCGGTTTCCCGAAAGCTGGGGCCGATTTTAAAGATCGACCCGAAAAACCTGGCGAAAAAATTGGACGATGGAAAGAGCTTCGTTTGGCTGGCCCGGAAAATCGATCCGGCGAAGGCGGAGGAGATCCGGCGTCTTCAATTGGACGGAATCGGATTCGTCATGGAGAGCCAGCGCTTTTATCCGAAGCGGGCCCTCTTCGGCCATCTCTTGGGATTCGCCGGTCTCGACAACCGCGGCCTGGAGGGGATCGAGCTGAAATATGACACCACCCTTCGGGGAGAAAAGGGATGGCTGGTCTTGGAGAGAGATGCCCACGGAAAATCGATCTTCCCGAAAGATCTGAATTATATCGCCCCCTCTCGCGGCAAAGATCTCTACCTTACGGTTGATGAAGTGATTCAGCATATCAGCGAGCGGGAACTCGACCGGGTGGTCGATCAGACGCGCGCCAAGGGGGGAACGATCATCGTGATGGATCCCTGGAGCGGGGAGATCTTGGCAATGGCGGTCCGGCCGCGCTTCAATCCCAATACGGTCCGAACGCATCAACCCTCCGAGTGGCGCAACCGGGCGATCACCGACGCCTATGAGCCGGGCTCTACCTTTAAAATTGTGACCGCCGCCGCGGCGCTCGAAGAGAAGGTGGTCGATCCGAACGAGATGATCGACTGCGAGGAGGGATCCTATCGAATCTTCGGAACGGTGATGAATGATCACGACCCGGTCGGCGTGGTTCCTTTTCACCAGGTCATCGCGAAGTCGAGCAACATCGGGACGGCGAAGGTGGCGCAGCGTCTCGGCGAGAAACGGATGTCCGACTACATCCGCGCCTTCGGGTTTGGAGAGCGTCTCGGAATCGATCTGCTCGGGGAGATGCCCGGCCTGGTCCGGGACCCGAAGCAGTGGTCAAAGCGCTCTCTCGCTTCGATCTCGATCGGTCAGGAGATCGGCGTCACCCCGCTGCAGGTGATCACCGCGGTCTCTGCCATTGCGAACGGAGGGTGGTTGATGACCCCGCATCTGATCCGGCAGGTCAAGGAGATCGATCTTCAGCGCGTCGGCGGCGAGGGAAGAGTGGTCAGGGAGTCGTCGCCTCAGGTCCGCCGGCGGGCGGTTTCGGAGGGGACGGCCCAGGAGATGGTTCGAATTCTCGAAGGGGTTGTTTCGAAATCAGGAACAGGGCTGCTGGCGGCGATTCCGGGATATTCGGTTGCGGGAAAAACAGGCACGGCGCAAAAGATCGATCCCGCGACGGGCCGCTACTCCCGGCATGCTTTTGTCAGCTCCTTCGTCGGCTTTGCGCCGGCGGAAGATCCGGCCGTGGCGATTCTTGTGATGATCGATGAGCCGGAAGGGGAGGGATGGGGGGGGACGGTCGCCGCGCCGGTTTTTTCCACGATCGGCCGGGAGGTTCTCCACTATCTGAAGGTTCCGCCGCAGCCGTCGCTGAACGAGCAGGTCTTGACCGCTTCACTGAAAGCGCGAAGCGCTCCGAAGGTGCGGGGAACCGCCTCGGCCGTGAAGGTATCCGATGCGGTCGCGTCGAGCGGTCTGGGGACACGTCGCGCGCCGAGGAACGTGTTTGAAGCTGAATGACTGGTTGACCCTTTTTTCGACCGTGGCGGTCTCCGGGAAAACCGATCTGGAGATCGGGTCGATCGCGTCCGATTCAAGGAATGTCGCGCCGGGGGGGCTTTTCGTCGCTGTGGCCGGGTCAAAGCAGGACGGCCGCCGGTTTATTTCGGAAGCGATTGAGCACGGTGCGACCGTCGTTGTCGCGGAGGGGCCGGTGACTACCCCGGCGAGCACCCTTAACGCGACATCTCGGAAGGAAGATCGCCCGATCACTTATATTCAGGTGTCCGATGCCCGGCAAGCGCTCGCTCATCTTTCCTCTTATTTTTATGGGAATCCGACCGATGGTCTTCATCTTATCGGGGTGACCGGCACCAATGGAAAGACGACGACGACTTTCCTGATCCAGGCGCTTTTGAGAACGGCCGGTTTCAACACGGGACTGATCGGAACGGTCCGGTTCGACTTGGGGAATGCCGTCCGGCCGGCAACGCATACCACCCCCGGGCCGATGGAGCTACAGGCGCTTTTTGCGGAGATGAGAGGGGCCGGCGCGACCCATGCGGTCATGGAAGTTTCCTCTCACGCGCTCGACCAAGGACGGGTGGAGGGATGTTGGTTCGACACGGCGATCTTTACGAACCTGACCCAGGACCACCTCGATTACCACGGAACGATCGAGGCCTATTTCGCTGCGAAGCGAAAGCTCTTCGATCAAGCCGGGACGACGCTGGTGAACCTCGATGATCCTTGGGGAAGGAGAATCCGGGAAGAGATCCCGGGCCGGTGTTGGGGCTACGGGATCTCCGAGCGAGGCCAATTCTATCCGAAGTCGATGGAGATCGGTCCGGGGGGAATCAGGATGACGGTGGCAAGCCCGATGGGAGAAATGGAAATCCGATCTCCTCTCGTCGGGCGCTATAACGTCTATAACCTGTTGGCGGCGATCGGGGCGGGGGCGGCGTTGGAATTGTCAAAAGAGTCGATCATCGCCGGTGTGGCGGTGATGGCCGGGGTGCCGGGGCGGTTCGAGAAAATCGACGCCGGCCAGCCGTTTCTGGTCATTGTCGATTATGCGCACACCGAAGATGCGCTCGATCGACTGCTCCAGGCGGTGTCGGACCTGCAGCCCCGCCGGATCATCACTGTTTTCGGCTGCGGCGGCGACCGCGATCGGGGAAAGCGGCCGAAGATGGGGGCGGTTTCGGCCCGCCACAGCGATGTGACGGTGCTGACCTCCGACAATCCGAGGAGCGAGCCGCCGATGGCGATCATTCAAGAAATCGAGGCCGGGCTTCGATCGGCCGACTCCTCTGTGGAGTATCAGGTTATTCCCGATCGGCGCGAGGCGATCGAGCGGGCTGTCCGTCTCGCCGCCGAGGGGGACGCGGTCGTGATCGCCGGAAAGGGCCACGAAGATTATCAGATCATCGGGAGTGAGCGCCTTCGTATTGACGATCGAGAAGTCGCCCGGACCGCGCTGACCGCCAGGGTGGGACGAGAATGAAGGTTCAGGAGCAGGTCGTGTGGAGCGTTGAGGAAATTACGATTGGAAGCGGCGGCGAGCGGCGGGGGAACGCCTCGGTGGAGGTGACCGGCGTCTCAATCGATACCCGCACGCTCCGTCCGGGCGACCTTTTTGTTGCCGTCAAAGGGCCGCGGTTCGACGGACATGACTTTGTGGCGCAGGCGTTGGAGCAGGGGGCCTCGGGCGCCATTGTTTCACGCCCCGAATTTCAGGCTCGGGAAGTGGCTTGGCGGCCGCTTCTCGATCGCCATTTTTTGACCCTGGTAGATGATCCCCTTACGGCGCTTCAGGCGTTGGCGACCTGGCACCGGATGCGATTCGACGTTCCGTTGATCGGGGTGACGGGGAGCAACGGGAAGACGACGACGAAAGAGATGATTGCCGCCATCCTCTCCCGGAGAGGGCCGGTCTTAAAGACGGAAGGGAATCTCAACAATCACCTCGGTCTTCCCCTTTCCCTTCTTCGTCTCGACGCAAGCCATCGGGCGGCGGTCCTGGAGATCGGAATCAGCCTCAAGGGGGAGATGCGGCGCCTCTGCGAGATCGCTCGGCCGACCGTCGGTTTGATTACCAACATCGGCCCGGCCCACCTGGAGTTCCTGGGAAGCATCGAAGGGGTGGCCGAGGAGAAGGGATCGTTGTTCGAAGCGGTTCGTCCCGACGGCACAGCGATCATCAACCTCAACGATCCGCATCTGGCTCCCTGGGAGAATCGGCTCTCTAATAGCCTGGGGAATAAAGCGCCCACCCGGAAATGGACCTTTGCGCTCGATGCGCCGGCCGATGTGACGGCGACCGAGATCCGGCCCGAGGGGGCGGAAATCGGTTTTCTCCTGACGCTTCGCCGGACCGGGGAGGCGGGGAGAATTCATCTGGCGACCTCGGGGCGGCATCAGGTGGCGAACGCGCTCGGCGCGGCCGCGGTCGCCTGCGCGTTGGGGTACCGGCTGGAGGAGATTCGCGAGGGGCTCGCCGCCTTTCGGCCGGTGGCGCTCCGGGCGGAGGTGCTGGAGGTGGAGGGAAAAACGATCCTCCTTGATGCTTATAATGCCAATCCGGCCTCGATGAAGGCGGCCATCGAAATGCTCGCCGCCTTTCCGAGGCGGGTGGGGGGTTCCTCCCGGAAGATTGCGCTGCTTGGCGACATGCTCGAGCTGGGAACCTTTTCAGAGGCGGCCCACCGAGGGATCGGAGAGGCGGCGGCACAAAACGGGATCGATCTGTTGATCGCCGTCGGTCGATGGGCCGGGGCGATGGCGGAGGGGGCGAGTCAGGCGGGAATGGCCGGCGAGAAGATTTCGGCGCATGCCGATCTTCCGTCGCTTCAAAAAGTGTTTTTGTCTTCTGTTCGGAAAGGGGATGTGTTGTTGATTAAAGGATCGCGCGGAATGCGGATGGAAACGGTCCTGGCGTGGCTCGGGGTCGAGCGATCGGATCGGGGAAAGCGGGCGGAGACCCTCCCTCAGGAGAGGGGAAAAGGTTAATGCTCTATCATCTCCTCTATCCGCTCCATACGACCTATTCGTTCTTTAACGTTTTTCGATACATCACTTTCCGGACGATTTATGCCATCGTGACCGCCTTGGTGATTTCGTTTCTGATCGGGGAGGTGGTCACCGAGTTTCTACGCCGGTATCAAATCGGCCAGCAGATCCGGAGCGACGGGCCGAAATCGCACATGAGCAAATCGGGGACCCCGACGATGGGAGGGATCCTGATCCTCATCGCGATGGTCGGTTCGACGCTTCTCTGGGCCGATCTGACGAATCGATATGTTTGGCTGGTGCTGACTGCAACGATGGGGTTCGGCGCCATCGGGTTTATGGATGACTATCTGAAATGTATTCGAAAAAACACCAAGGGGCTCCTTCCCCGCTACAAATTCAGCTTGCAGATCCTGGTCGCGCTGATTATCGCCCTGGGGGTTTATCGCTCCGCCGCCTACTCCCCGATTCTCTCGGTTCCCTTTTTCAAGAATATCACCCCCGATCTGGGGGCGCTCTACATTCCCTTCGCGATCTTGGTGATCGTCGGGGCCTCGAACGCGGTGAACCTGACCGACGGTTTGGACGGGCTGGTGATCGGGCCGATTACGGTGACGGCGGTCGCGTACACGATTGTCGCCTATGTGACCGGCCACAAGACCTTTTCGGAGTATCTTCTGATTCCATACATCGAGGGGGCGGGGGAGCTGTCGGTCTTCTGCGGCGCGATGATCGGGGCGAGCCTCGGCTTTCTCTGGTACAACGCCTATCCGGCGTCAATTTTTATGGGGGACGTCGGCTCGCTCCCCCTCGGCGGCGCGCTGGGGACGGTGGCGGTGATTTCGAAGCACGAGCTGCTGCTTGCGCTGGTCGGCGGCATCTTTGTCATGGAGGCGCTTTCGGTGATCTTCCAGGTCGCGTCATTCAAATCGAGCGGGAAGCGGGTCTTTCTGATGGCGCCGATTCACCATCACTTCGAGCTGAAGGGGTGGAAGGAGCCGAAGATCGTCGTCCGGTTTTGGATCGTCTCGATCATTTTAGCCTTGTTGAGTTTAAGTACCCTCAAGCTGAGGTAGTATCCCCTCTTCGAGCGGCCGCTCTATTTTCTCGGCGATCGGCCTTCGGCGGACGGAACGAGTGATGACGCGTAACGGGGTTGCATTGAAGGAGTCATTTAAAGGAAAGCGGGTCACAGTCGTCGGGATGGGAGCCAGCGGAATGGCCGCCGCCTCTCTTTTGGTCCGCGAGGGGGCCGACGTGCTCGTCGTCGACGATCGTCAAAAAGCGGTCCCGTCTTCTCTCTCCTCTCTCTCCCAGGGAGGCCGGGAGGCCGGCTCTCTCCACTTCCGCCTCGGCGGCCGACGCGAGGAAGATCTCCTCTCCTCCGAGTTGGTTGTTCTGAGCCCCGGGGTTCCATTGAAAACCCTCCCGTTAAAGGAACTCCAGGCGCGCCGCGTCCCGGTCATCGGGGAGATTGAGCTTGCCTCGACCTTCCTTTCGGCCCTCTCGGCGCCGATCATTGCGATCACCGGGACGAACGGAAAGAGCACCACCACCACCCTCGTCGGAGAGATCCTCAAGGGATGGGGGTGGAAGGTTTTCGTCGGCGGGAATCTGGGAACGCCGCTGTCGGAGGCGGTCGCCGGAACGTGGGATTTCATCGTGGCGGAGTTGAGCTCTTTTCAGTTGGAGACGATCCAAACCTTCCGGCCCCGGATCGCCGCCCTGTTGAACGTCACCCCCGATCACCTCGACCGTTATCCCGACTTTCAGTCGTACCAGGCGGCGAAGTGGCGGCTCTTCGAGAATCAATCGGAGGGGGATTATGCGGTCCTCAATCAAGATGATCCGGCCACGATGCCGCCGACGTTGAGCGGTTCGGCGGTCTCTTTCAGCCGGCTGGTGATCCCGAAGCGGGGGGTCTATCTTCATTGGCGGGAGGGGGAGATCGTCTCCAACCTCTGGGGAGAGCCCGATCCGGTGATTCGGGTGGAGTCCCTGAAGATCAAAGGGTCTCACAATATCGAGAACGCCATGGCCGCCATTGCCGTCACCCTTCTCTGCGGTTGCTCCCCCGAGGGGATTCGACAGGCGCTGATGAATTTTAAGGGACTTCCGCATCGAATGGAACTGGTCCGGGAGGTGCGCGGGGTCAAATACATCAATGATTCGAAGGGGACGAACGTCGGGGCGGTGATCAAATCGATCGAGGGATTGACCGTTCCGGTGATCCTGATCGCCGGGGGGAAGGACAAGGAGAGCGACTTCACCCCGATGCGGGAGTTGATGTTAAAGAAGGTGAAGCGGCTGATCTTGCTGGGAGAGGCGCAGGAGAAGATCGCCCGCTGTTTTTCGGATCATCCCGCGGTGGAACGGGCCGGGTCGATGGAGCAGGCGGTCGAGCGGGCCGCCGCCTCCGCGGCGGCGGGCGAAATCGTCCTTCTCTCCCCCGGCTGCGCGAGTTTTGACATGTTCCGGGACTATCGGCATCGGGGCGAGGTCTTCAGGCAAGCGGTGGAGGGACTGCCGTCGTGAGTGCAAGAAAAAGAGCGGACATAGAAAGTCATTCTCTTTTCGCCTCTATTCCGCAATCTGAAAGGAATCTGAAAGCCGTGCGGAGGCGCCGCACCCCCGGCGACCGCCTTCTGCTGATGATTGCCCTTTTCTTAGGCGTTGTTGGGTTGGTGATGATCTACAGCGCCAGCGGTATTCTGGCGGGGAAAAACTATCAAGACTCCGCCTTTTTCCTGAAGAGACAATTCCTTTGGATGGGGATTGCCTTTTTTTCTTTCTTAATCGTTTCACGCATCCCGCTCGATCATCTACGGGATTGGGTCGCTCCGATGACCATTGTTGTTTTCGCCTTGCTGATTGCGGTGCTTCTCCCCGGGATCGGGTCTGAAGTCAACGGCTCCCGCAGATGGATCCGGCTGGGGCCGGCCGCTTTTCAGCCTTCCGAGGCGGCCAAGCTCTTCACCGTCATTTATCTGAGTCACTATGTGGTCAAGAAGGGGGATCGGATTCGCGATTTCTTAGAGGGGCTGGCGCCGGCGCTGGTCGTCATCGGTCTACAGGTTGCCTTGATTTTGGTGGAGCCCGATCTCGGAATGACCGTGACGATCCTCGCTCTCGCGACGCTCCTCCTCTTTCTAGGCGGGGTGTCGTTCAAACACCTGGCGTCGCTGGGGCTGCTGATGATTCCACTGGTCCTCTACTGGATTTTCAAGACCCCTTATCGGCGGGAGCGGGTGATGTCGTATCTGAATCCCTGGAGCGATCCGTCGGCGAGCGGCTTCCAGATGATCCAATCGTACCTCGCGTTGGGAAGCGGCGGGATCTTCGGGAACGGATTGGGGGAGGGGCGGCAGAAGCTCTTCTTTCTTCCCGAACCGCACACCGATTTTATCTTCGCCCTGATCGGGGAGGAGCTGGGGTTGATCGGAACCCTCTCGCTTCTCCTTCTCTATGTCTTTCTTTTGTGGAAAGGAACCCGGATCGCCTGGTCGGTCGAAGATCCCTTCCACCGGATGCTGGCGATGGGAACAACCCTGATGATGACCCTGCCGGCGCTGATGAACATGGGGGTGGTGACCGGGCTTCTCCCGACCAAGGGATTGGCCCTTCCCTTCGTGAGTTATGGCGGTTCTTCTCTTTTAATGAACTGGGTGGCGATGGGGCTCCTCTACAATGTTTCGCGGAGCGCCGCCCCTTATCGGGCGAGGACCGGCGCGAGAGGACTTGCAGCGGAAGGGGGACGGGCATGAGGGTGGTGATTGCGGGGGGAGGAACCGGCGGCCATCTCTACCCGGGGATCGCCCTGGCGCAGACCTTTCAGAAGATTGAGTCGAACGCCAAGGTTCTCTTTGTCGGAACCGCGCAGGGGATGGAAGCGAAGCTCCTTCCCGAGAAAGGATTCTTATTTGCCGCGATTTCGGCGAAGGGATTCGTCGGAAAAGGGATTACCGGCCGGCTCAAATCCCTTTTCCTTGTACCGGTGGGGTTAATCCAGTCGATTTCGATTCTGAGGGATTTCTCTCCGCAATTGGTCATCGGGATCGGCGGGTATGCCGCGGGGCCGGTCTTGCTGGCGGCGGTCTTGCTGAAGATCAAACGGGTCATCTTAGAGCCGAACTTGGTGCCGGGGTTGGCCAATAAGCTGGTTGCCCCCTGGGTCGATCTGGCGGTGATCGCCTTTGAGGAGACGCGCGCCTATCTTCGGACAAACCGCTTTCTGCGCGCCGGTGTTCCGGTCCGGCCGGAGATCGTTCAATCAAAATCGACCACCCGGTCCGACAAGAAGACCCTCCTGATCCTGGGGGGGAGCCAGGGGGCGCAATCGATCAACCGGGCGATGGTCGCGGCCCTTCCTCATTTGGGGCAAGAAAAAGGATCGTTTCAGATCATCCATCAGACCGGCAAACGTGATTGGGAAGAGGTTAAGGAAGCTTACGAGCGCTCCGGACTCTCGGCCCGCGTCGAGCCGTTCATCCACGACATGGCCGCCGTCTACTCAGAAGCCGATCTGGTCGTCAGCCGCGCGGGGGCGGGAACCCTCTCGGAATTGGGAGCGGTCGGGAAGCCGTCGCTTTTGGTCCCTTATCCGCTCGCCACCGGCCATCAGGAGAAGAATGCGGCGGCCTTTGTGTCGGCGGGGGCGGCTGAGATGATATTGGATCGGGATCTCGACGGGCGAAGGCTGGCCGAGCGGATTGTCTTTCTTCTCTCCGATCCCAAGCGGCTTTCCGAGATGGCCGGGGCGGCCCGGCGTCAGGGACATCCGCATTCGGCGGAGGAAATTGTGGAAGCCTGTTATCAGCTGGTGGGGGCCGAGGGCTCGGGATCGAAACATGTTTCGTAAGGTTCAACATATTCACTTTGTCGGGATCGGCGGGGTCGGGATGAGCGGGATCGCGGAGATTCTCCTCAACATGGGTTTCCAGGTCAGCGGATCGGACAGGGCGGCGTCGGAGCAGACCCGCCGGCTGGCGTCGATGGGGGGGACCATTTATGTGGGCCACGACTCCCGCCACATCGAAGGGGCGGAGGTCCTCGTCTACTCTTCGGCGGTCCGGCCCGACAATGTCGAAATCGTCGCGGCGAAGCAGCAGAAAGTTCCTGTGATCCCCCGGGCCGAGATGCTGGCGGAGTTGATGCGGCTTCGATACGGAATCGCCGTCGCCGGCGCGCATGGAAAGACAACCACAACGACGATGGTCGCAACCGTCCTGGCCGAAGGGGGGCTCGATCCGACGGCGGTGATCGGGGGAAAGGTGAACAGCTTCGGCGGCCATGCGAAGAAGGGGGAGGGAGACTTTCTGGTGGCCGAGGCCGATGAGAGCGACGGCTCGTTTTTGAAGCTCTCGCCGACGGTGGCGGTGGTGACGACGATCGACCGGGAGCATCTCGACTACTACCGGACGTTCGAGGCGATCCAGGCGACGTTCCTCAGCTTCATCAACAAGATTCCGTTTTATGGACTGGCGATCCTTTGCGGCGACGATCGGGCGATCGCTGAACTGATCCCGCGGGTGGAGAAGCGTTATCTGACCTACGGCACGGCGACCCATCTTGATCTGGTCGCGGAAGAGATGGCCTTCCAGCCCTGGAAGACGACCTTCCATGCGCGATTTCACGGCGAAGCGCTCGGGCGCTTCACGCTGCCGGTGCCGGGCCGGCACAATGTGCTGAATGCCCTGGCCGCGATCGCCGTCGGATTGGAGCTGGAGATTCCGGTCGAATCGATCCGAAAGGGATTGGAAGGATACCGGGGGGTCGAGCGGCGCTTTCAACTGCAAGGGGAGAAAAACGGAGTCTGGGTCATCGACGATTACGGGCACCACCCGACCGAGATCCGGGCGACCCTGGCGGCGGCGAAGCGGGGGTGGGGATGTGAGCTGGTCGTCCTCTTCCAACCGCACCGGTATACACGAACCCGCGATCTTCTGGATGATTTAGCGGGATCGTTCACCGACGCCGATCACCTGATTCTCACCGACATCTATGCCGCCGGCGAGCCGCCGATTCCGGGGATCGACGGGGAGCGGCTCTGCCAGGCGGTCGCGGCGAGCGGTCATCCCGATGTGATGTTTCTCCGCGACCGCGCCGAGATGCTCGCCGCGGTCGAAAAGAAGGCAAAGCCCGGGATGATGGTGATCACCCTCGGCGCCGGCGATATTTGGAAGCTGGGGAAAGCGTTTCTCTCCGGGTCGGAGGGAGTGAAGTAGGATGAGAGTAATGCAAATGGAGCCGGAGAAAAAAGAGGGCCTTCCGCTGAAAGAGGCCTTGAAAGATTATCCGGGGGAGGTCCGCTTCGACGAGCCGGTCGCGCCGTACAGCTCGCTCAAGGTCGGCGGGCCGGCCGAGGCGATGGTCTTCCCGAGATCTTCGGCGGAGGTGGTTCTCCTGATGGAGCGGATCGGCCGGTATCGGCTCCCCTATTTTGTCCTGGGAGGGGGGAGCAACCTGATTGTGCGCGACGGCGGAATTCCGGGGGTGGTCGTTCACCTGAAACATTTAAGCCGGATCGCCTTCCAGGAGCCCGATACCCTTCTTGCCGATGCGGGGGTCTCTTATCCGAAGCTCTCCACCGAAGCGATGGCGAAGGGTCTTTCCGGATTGGAGTTCGCCGCCGGGATTCCGGGGACCGTCGGCGGGGCGATCGCGATGAACGCCGGCATTCCGGGAGAAGAGACGGCATCGGTCTTGAGCTCCGTCACTCTCGTCGATGAAGAGGCAAGAGTGAAAACCCTTCCGAAAGAAGCGATCCAATTCGGTTATCGGACCGCGGCGCTTCCCAAGGGAATCGTGACCTCCGCCTCCTTTCGGCTGACATTGGCCGCCCCCGCGGAGGTCGAACAGAAGTTGAAGCGGCTGCTGAAACGGCGGCGGGAAACCCAGCCCCTCTCCTTTCCGAATGTCGGTTCGGTTTTTACGAATCCGCCGGGGGATTATGCCGGCCGGCTGGTCGAATCGGTCGGGCTCAAGGGGTTCCGGATCGGCGATGCGCAAATCTCCGAGCGGCACGGCAACTTCATCATCAATCTCGGAAACGCCAAAGCCGGCGAGGTGCTGGCCCTCGTCGCAGAGATGCAGACGCGGGTGAAGGAGCGGCACGGGATCGATCTGGAATTGGAAGCCAAGGTGGTTGGAAGGGACATGTAGGGCCGGCGCATTCACCCCAAAAAGCAGGCTTTTTGGGGACCCCGGCGCATGCGTCGCCCGTACATCGAGATTATTATGCCTTTAGATCAGTTTCTCGGAAAGCGGATCGGAGTGTTGATGGGAGGGATGTCGGCGGAGCGGGAGGTGTCGCTGAAGAGCGGGCGGGCGATCGCCGCTTCGCTCGACCGGCTCGGCTACACCGCCGTCCCGATCGATGTCGATTCCGAGGTGGCGCAGGCCCTTCGGGCCGAGCGAATCGAGATCGCCTTCAACGCGCTGCACGGCCGGTATGGGGAAGACGGCGCGATTCAGGGGACGCTGGAGGTGATGCGGATTCCTTACACCGGCTCCGGCATCCTGGCGAGCGCCCTCGGAATGGATAAGATCGCCTCGCACGATCTCTTCCAATCGCATGGGATTCCGGTTCCGCCGTTTCAGGTTTTGACGGAGGAAGCGCTCTCCGGGTTCCGCGCAGACGGCCTCTCGTTCGGGTTTCCCCTTGTGGTGAAGCCGGCGATGGAAGGCTCCAGCGTCGGGGTCACGATCGTCTCGGGGCCGGGAGAGATCGATTCCGCGCTGAAAGAGGCTTTTCAATATGGTCCCCGGATTTTGATCGAGAAGTATATCTCAGGGATGGAGGTCCAGGTCGGGATTTTGGGAAGCAAGGCGCTCGGGGCGATCGAGATCCGGCCGAAGACAAAATTTTATGACTATACCGCCAAGTATGTTCCCGGCATGTCGGAGCATTTCTTCCCGGCGCCGCTCCCGGCCGATGTTTATCAAAAGGTCCTCGACTGGGGGCTGAGAGCGCATCACGTATTAGGGTGCACCGGCTACAGCCGGGTCGACCTTCTGGTCGATCGGCAGAATCACCCCTCTGTTCTGGAGGTCAACACACTTCCGGGGATGACCGAAACGAGCCTCCTCCCGGAGATCGCCCGGGGGGTCGGGATCGATTTCGACGCGCTGGTCGAATGCATTTTAGAGACGGCAGGATTAGACAAATAAAATTTCAGTCGGACGGGTCGGACACCAAATGAAGGCACTTGCGATCCAGAGGAATAAAAGAAGAAGAGGCCGGCTCTCTTGGGCGCGACTGATCACCTGGCTCCGGCCGACGCTCTGGGCCGTTCTCCTCGGTGGAAGTCTCTTCGCGCTTTATCTCGGCGGACAGCGATTGACGGCCTCCCCTGCATTCCAAGTTCGGGAGATCCGGTGGACCGGCCTTCATCATCTAAAAGAGCCGGAGATGACGGCGCGTTTTCGGTCGATTGTGGGACGGAGTCTCTTTCGCGTCGACATCGCCCAGATCCAACGGGAGATCCAGGCGAATCCATGGATCAAGGAGGCGGTCGTCCGGAAGGAATTTCCCGATCGGCTGCGCATTCAGGTGATCGAACGGGTTCCGGCGGCGGTCGAGATCGACTCGGCCCGCCGGCCGCTCCTCCGGGATGAGGAGGGAAAGATTTTACAGCAGAACGGAGAGCCCCCCGAAGAGTTGCCCCGGATCATTCATTACAATCCGGCTGCTTATGCGCAAGGGCTCCAATTGGCCTCGCTCATATCGGACACGCTGGAGAAGGAGGGGGCCGAACCCTCTCTTTTCGTGATCGATTTGGCCGATCCGGAGAACCTGATGGTTCATTTCCCGGAAGGTGTTCTCCATTTCGGCAAGGAAGAGTATCCCGAGCGGTGGCGGCGGTTTCTTGAAATTAGAGAAGATCTCGAACGGCGGGGAATTTCCGATCGGGAGATCGATCTCCGATACCGGCGAAAGGTGATTGTGAAGGATGGTTTCATCCCCGATGAGGGGGAGCGCGGATTGTGGCCCGGCGAGAAAGAGGCCGGGCGAGAGTCTCAGTTCTAAATCGGCAATACAGCGCCGCTTCTTCGGGCGGGGCTGAACGAGAGGGTCGGACGACCTTCTCAAGGAGGATCTCTTGGCGAAGCGTGAAAATATTTTAGTCGGCCTCGATGTCGGAACGACGAAGATCTGCGCGATTGTGGGCGAAGTCGTCGATGAGAAGCGGATCGATATCATCGGCATCGGGACCCACCCCTCGAAGGGGCTCAAGAAGGGGATGGTGGTGAATATCGAGAGCACCGTCGATTCGATCAAGCGGGCGGTCGAAGAGGCCGAACTGATGGCGGGGGTGGAGGTCAATTCGGTCTACACCGGCATCGCCGGGGGGCATATCAAAGGGCTCAACAGCCGCGGGGTGATCGCCGTGAAGGATCACGAGGTGACCCGGGCCGATATCGCCAGGGTGGTCGATGCCGCGAAGGCGGTCGCCATCCCGATGGACCGGGAGATCCTGCATGTTCTCCCGCAAGAGTTTATCGTCGACAGCCAGGATGGGATCAAAGATCCCCTCGGCATGTCGGGGGTCCGCCTGGAGGCGGAGGTCCACATTATCACCGGCCTGGTGACGTCGGCCCAGAACATCGTCAAGAGCATCAACCGGGCGGGGCTGCAGATGGCGGAGATGATCCTTCAGCCGCTCGCGTCGAGTGAGGCGGTGCTCACCCCGGAGGAGAGAGAGCTCGGCGTCGTCATGGTCGACATCGGCGGCGGGACGACCGATATTGCGACCTACATCGAAGGGAGTGTCCGCCATACCGCGGTCTTGGCGGTCGGGGGGACCCACTTTACCAACGACATCGCCATTGGGCTTCGGACCCCTCCCGCCGATGCGGAGAAGATCAAGGTCAAATATGGCTGCGCTTCCACGGAGATGGTGAAGGACAATGAGACGATCGAGGTTCCGAGCGTCGGCGGGCGTCCGCCGCGGGTTCTCTCACGCCAGCTTCTCTCCGAGATTATCGAGCCGCGGGCCGAGGAGATTTTCATGCTGGTCGCGCGCGAAATCGAACGAATGGGTTTTGAAGAGCGGGTCGCCTCCGGGGTGGTGATTACCGGGGGGACCTCTTGTTTAAACGGGATGGTCGAGGTGGCCGAGCGGGTGCTCGGTCTTCCGGTCCGGCGGGGGGTGCCTGCCGGCATGGGGGGGCTGATCGACGTCGTCGGAAGCCCGATGTATGCCACCGGTGCGGGGCTCATCCTCTACGCGTTTCGGAATCAAGAGAAAGAAGATCATCGAAGAAATGGAAAAGGGCAGTTGTTCCAGCGGATCAAGAGCCAAATGAAGAGCTGGGTGAAGGAATTTTTTTAAACCAGGATCGGCGCCCCGTGAGGTGCCTAAAAAGAGGGAGGTCTGAATGTTTCTCTTTGATGAGGAGGAACAAGAGTCAACATCGGCGAAAATTAAGGTCGTCGGTGTCGGAGGAGGCGGTTGTAATGCGATCAACAGCATGATCCAATGCGGTCTCCAGGGGGTCGATTTCGTTGCGGCGAACACCGATATCCAGGCGCTGTATATGAATCCGGCGCCGAATAAGATCCAGCTCGGCACCAAGCTGACGCGGGGTCTAGGGGCGGGGGCGAAGCCGCAGATCGGACGGGAGTCGGCCTTGGAAGCGGTCGATCAGATCCGGGAGATGCTCGCCGGGGCCGATATGGTCTTTGTCACCGCCGGCATGGGGGGCGGGACAGGAACGGGCGCCGCGCCGATCATTGCCGGCATCGCCAAAGAGATGGGGGCATTGACCGTCGGGGTGGTGACCAAGCCGTTCCAATTCGAAGGGGCCAAGCGCTCCCATCAGGCCGAAGACGGGGTCCATGAAATGAAGCGGGCCTGCCATACGGTCATTATTATCCCCAACCAACGACTCCTGAATGTCGTCGAAAAAGGAACCCCGCTTCGCGCGTCGTTCCTGGTGGTCGACGATATCCTCCGCCAGGCGGTTCAGGGGATCTCCGACCTGATCACGACCCCCGGATTGGTCAATGTCGACTTTGCCGATGTCCGGACGATCATGTCCCACACCGGCCGGGCCGTCATGGGGATGGGGGTTTCCAAAGGGGAGAACCGGGCGATCGAAGCGGCGCAAAAAGCCATTTCCAGCCCCTTGCTGGAGGACAGCTCCATCGAGGGGGCGCGGGGGGTGTTGATCAACATCACCGGCGGACTCGACCTCTCGCTCGGCGAGGTTGATGAAGCCTCGTCCATTATTCAAAAGACGGTCGATCCCGATGCGAACATCATCTTCGGATCGGTGATCTCCGAGTCGTTGACCGACGAGATCAAGGTGACCGTCATCGCGACAGGGTTTGAAGAGAATGAACGTCACGAAGAGCCGGTCGATGGAGAGAGCCGGCCGGCCAAACGGGCGCCCCAGAAGAGCCTCGATCGGACCGGTTACCTGAGAAAGGTGGTTCGTGAAGGGGGCAAAGAGGTCATCCGCATGGAAGGGGATGACGAATGGGATGTGCCGACATTCTTAAGAAAGCAGGCGGATTAGAACCCTTCTACCAATAGGAGGCACGGACGCCATGGAGATCCTGACACAGATGCAGCCGTATCAGTGGGTTCAGAACAGCGGACAAGGGTATATCGTCCTTCCCCGGCTCAGCGCGCCGGGGGTTTTCCATTTCTTCGGGACCCGTCTTCTCTCCGAAAGCGCGCTCTACGAGGCCGGCTCAGGGAGGCTGGGGAAAGCAATCCGTGTGCGCCAGGTTCATGGGGATCGGATCTGGCCGGTCTCCGAATCGGACGCGGGAAGGGGGGAAGGCCCGGAACCGCGGTTGATCGGTGACGCATTGGCAACCGATCGTTCGCATTTGTTGATCACCGTGTCGACGGCCGATTGTGTGCCGGTCCTCCTCTTCGATCCGGTCCAGAGGGCGGTCTCTGCGATTCACGCCGGGTGGCGGGGGACCTCCTTGAACATTTCGGGGAAAGCGGTTCGTGAGATGGCATCACGGTACGGTTCGGAACCGAGCGCGCTTCTCGCCGGCATCGGCCCCTGCATCGGCCCTTGCTGCTATGAGGTAGGGGAAGATGTCTGGGGGGAGATCGAGGCGAAGTATTCTCCCGGTCCGGAAGTGGTGATCCATGAAAGGGAGGGAAAGGCGAAGCTGGATCTGGCCCGATTAAATGCGCTGCAACTCGCCGAGGCGGGTCTCAATCCGGACAAGATCGCCTTTTCCGGCCTCTGTACCTCTTGTCTTCCCGGTCTGTTCTATTCTTTTCGTCGGGATAAAAAGAGGGTGGGGAACATGACCAGCGGGATTATGCTGATTGATGGGACCTAATCGAGAGGGAAGCCAATTTCATGGGGGAGATTGCCCGGGCTGTCGAGCGGATCGCGGCGAGGATTCAGGAAGCGGCACGCCGTTGTGGCCGAAATCCGGCGGAGATCACGCTGGTTGCGGCATCGAAGGGGGTTGGGCTCGATCGGGTCCGGGAGGGGGCGGAGGCGGGAATACAGATCTTCGGCGAGAACCGGGTTCAGGAGGCCCGCGCCAAGTTTCTGGAGAGTCGATTTCTTGAAGAGAACAAAACGGCTGCGGTCCATCTGATCGGTCCGCTTCAGACGAATAAAGTTAAACAGGCGGTCGGCTTTTTTTCTCTGATCCACTCCATCGACTCGGTTCGTCTGGCCGAAAAGGTGGCACAGGAGGCGGAGAAGCAGCAGATCACCCAACCGGTATTGATCGAGGTGAACGTTGGGGAAGAGACGACCAAACGGGGGATTTCGATCAAAGAAGCGCCGGCGCTGATCGCGCAGGTTCGAAAGCTTGCCCCGCTCTCTTTGGAGGGGCTGATGACCCTTCCCCCCCCGACCCCGGAGCCGGAGGGGGCGCGTCCCTATTTTTCGAGGCTGCGCAAACTGGGACAGGATCTGGGGTTGAATCGCTTCTCGATGGGGATGTCAGCCGATTTCGAAGTGGCCGTTGAAGAAGGGGCGACCTGGGTGCGTATTGGAACGGCGATTTTTGGGGAAAGAAAAAAAGAACAAAAATAATAAGATCTATTAGGACGGATAGGACGGATATTCTGTGAAAAAACAGACTGCGAAACTGCCGACCCGCCTCTCTTTTCTTGGATCGGGGAACATGGCGGAGGCGATCATGAAGGGGGTGCTCGCCGCCGGGCTCTTCAAGGCGGGCGATCTTCTTGCCTCTGATACCTCCGAGGCAAGGCTGAAGTCCATTCATCAAAAATACGGCATTCGAACCACCCGGAATAATCGGGAAGCGGTCCGCGAAGGAGATCTGGTGATCCTCGGGGTGAAACCGCTGGGGGTCGACGGGGTCTTGGCCGAAATTAAATCGGAGCTGAAAGAGAAGGTCCTCGTCTCGGTCGCCGCCGGCGTTCCCCTGGCCCGATTGGCCGCCGGCCTGGAGCGGGAGGCGAAGATCATCCGCGCCATGCCGAATGCGCCGGCGCTGGTCCAGGCGGGGGCGACGGCGCTGGCGCCGGGAAAAGGGGTGGAGCAAGAAACCCTCGATCTGGTCCTCCAGATTTTTGATTCGATCGGAAAAAGCTGGATCCTGGAAGAGCGCTACCTCGATGCGGTGACCGGCCTCTCCGGAAGCGGGCCGGCCTTTGTTTTTGTGATGATCGAGGCGATGGCCGACGGCGGGGTAAAGAGCGGGCTGAGCCGCGAAGTGGCCCTCGCCCTGGCGGTGCAGACGGTTCTCGGAGCTGCGCAGATGGCGCTCCAGACCGGGGATCATCCGGCACGCCTTAAAGACTTTGTCGCCTCTCCGGGGGGGACGACGATCGCCGGGCTCCATAAACTTGAAGAAGGAAAGGTCCGGTCGGCGTTTATTTCTGCCGTGGAGGCGGCGACGCGGCGGTCCGAAGAGCTGGGAAAGGCAAAATAAAGAATTTGCGTCTCTTGGTAAGAGCAACAAAAAAGGGGACCTCATTCTCACATTGAAAGTGGTATAGTATTTTTTATTGCGAGCCATCGAAAAAAGCGGGTTGCTCCGATTGGAATCGATGAGGAGAGATCATGTTCATTGCGGCAAACTTCGTCTCGGCGCTTGCGACGATTCTCAATTACGTCCTGGAAATCTATACATGGGTCATTATCATTCGCGCGTTGATCTCCTGGGTGAACCCGGATCCCTATAACCCGGTCGTCCAGTTTCTCTATAAGGTGACGGAGCCGGTCCTCTATCCGCTCCGGAAACTGATGCGGACCTACAGCACCGGAATCGACCTCTCCCCGCTGGTGGCGATCTTGATTATTATGTTTTTAAAACAGTTCCTGGTCAGCTCCCTTTTTGAATTGGCCAACCGACTGCGATAGAGAGGTGAATATGAAATGGACACCGATCGATATCCGCCAAATGACCTTCTCCTCCGGTTTCCGGGGGTACGCTCCGGGCGAGGTCGATGCTTTTCTGGAAAATCTGGCGAGTGAAATCGAAGAGATCCTCAAAGAGAATGCCGACCTCCGGGAGCGGATCGACGATCAGGGACAAACGATCGCCGAGTTGAAGAAAACCGAGGGGGCGCTGACGAACACCCTGCTGATGGCGCAGAAGGCGATCGAGGAGATGAAGCGGACCGCGCAGAAGGAAGGGGATCTCATTATCCGCCAGGCCGAGCTGCGGGCGGAGGAAATCACCCGGTCGGCCATGAAAGAGGTCAGCCAAGTCCAGGGAGAAATCCTGAACCTGAGACGGCAGCGCGATTTTTTTGTTGAGAAGATTCGATCTTTAATGCAGAATCTCGAAAAGACAATGCAATGGGAAGATGAAAAAGCGGATCAGAGGGAAGAAGAGGCCTCTCTTTAACATCTGAGAGACCGACGGTTCGGTTGTGCCGTCCGATTTGTCTTCATCGGATCGCCGGCCTATGAGCACTGTTTCGAAGTAAGCAATTCGGTTGGAAAGAAAATTTTCGGTTCGGACGGATGGAATTTCATCCACCTTCACCTTTGCACAGGAGGAGAGATGAGTTACTACGTCTATATCACGCAAGTCGATCACTGTTTTATCGCCGACGTTCCCGCCCTACCGGGGTGCCGCACTTTCGGTCGAAGCGAGGCGGAGGTTCTGGAAAATATCCGGGATGTGGTTCGAGGGTACCTTCAAAGCCTGCGGAAGAAAAACCGCACGGCGCCGAAGGTCAAGGTCGTCAAGCTTTCCGAGCATTTGCCTTCTTTCCCTCGGGGCGCATCAGGCCGTTCGATATTGAACGTCCCCTCCGAAAATGGAATCGCCGTTCCGCCCCTATAAATCGGGCGCGCTCCTCCATCTGCGCGTGACGCCGAATGCATCCCGGGACAGCATCGAAGGTTGCGTCGCGGGAATGCTTCGGTTAAAATTAAGGGCGATCCCGGCGGAGGGGGCCGCGAATGCGGCCTGCATTCGATATTTATCTGGGTTGTTTTCTTTCCCGAAATCCCGGCTTGAAATTATCCGTGGGGAGAAATCCAGAGAAAAATGGATTTTGTTTAAAGAGGTCGATCCGTCGGTTCTGAATCAACAGCTCGATAAAATCTTGGCGGGGTAAACGTGGGGGTTGAAGGGCGTCGGTGGGGTTGGGTGACAGGCCTGATTGTGTTCGGCCTTGTCTTTATCTTTTCCGTGGAAAGCGGGGTGTTGGGGGAGCTGACGGAAGATCCGCTGCGGAAGACCCCCCTCGCGCTGGTTGAAGAAGGCATTCGAATCCGGGGTGCGCTCTCTCCATTCGATCATACCGAGCAGGGAAAATATCTCTCGCGTTTCGAGAACGGGGTGACCGCCGTCTACACCTTCGATCCCGACCTTCAGACGACGATGGAGCGCTACTTCAAGCGGTACCGGGTCCCTTATGGCGTTTTCATCGCCATGGACCCGAAGAGCGGCAAGCTCCTCGCCTCCGTGGAATACTCCGCGATCGACCCGAAGGCCGACCGTCTTGCATTCCGGGCGACCTATCCCGCCGCTTCGATTTTCAAATTGGTGACCGGCGCCGCCGCCCTGGAGGAAGGGAAGGCCCGGCCGGAGACCGAGATCGCCTTCCACGGCGGGCTCTACCGCCTGGGGCCGAAGAACTGGGTTGATAATCCGAAACGGGACAAACAGAAGATGTCGCTGGCCGAGGCGATGGCGAAATCGAGCAATGTGGTCTTTGCGAAGACCGCCCTGCGTTGGCTCGATGTGCCGACCTTGTTGAGCTACGGAGAGCGCTTTCAGTTCAATCGCCCGATTCCGTTCGAGCTTCCAGTCCAGGTCAGCCGGATGGAGATCGACGACAGCGAGCGGGGATTGGCGATGTCGGCCGCCGGGTTCGGCGATGTGGGACTCTCTCCGCTTCACGGGGCGATGATCGGCGCGGCGATCGCCAACGACGGCGTGATGATGGCCCCCTGCATGATCGACGCGGTCCGGGACGCCGACGGCACGCCCATCTACCAATGCGAGCCGAAGGTGTTCGCCACGGCGATCGCCCCCCAGACGGCGGCGTCGCTCCGGGAGATGATGGCGATGGCGGTCATCAAGGGAACCTCCCGGAAGGCGTTTCGGGTCAAGCGGCGCGAGGCGAGTCTGCGGGGCATTACCATCGGCGGAAAGACCGGCTCTCTGACCGGGGAAGATCCCCCCGGCAAGTACAGCTGGTTCGTCGGAATGGCCCCCATGGAAGATCCCGAAATCGTGGTGGCCGCCATGATCATCAACCAACCCAAATGGCATATCAAAGCCTCCCAGGCTGCCAAGGAGGGGTTTGCCGCCTATTTCCGGTCTGAAAATCTCCGTAAAGTAGCCAGTCAGTAAGCGCCGTCTCCGCCCCGCCATTCCTTCCATTGATACTGATCGACGTTTTCTCTTTCCCCTTGATAAAAAGTGCTTGACAGAAAAATGCAGAAGGGTGTACTCTACTTCTAGTATTGAGAATGATTCTCAATCGCACTCCGTGCGGCTCGCGCCATCGCGATGTTAGGCCCAAGCCCGAAGGTTCATTTAGATTGTCTTTGGGTTTTATTGGGTCGATGAAGAAGCCTTCCAATAAGAAAGCGGATCCAAATCATCTTCGATGTCTCTGTGGGAGCCTGGTCGCCCGGATTGTGGATGGGAATTTGGAACTGAAATGCAAACGATGCAAGCGGATTCACCTTTTGCCGCTCCGGAAGTCTTCTTCGGCGTCGGGAAAAGAAACGAATAAAGGGGATGCTTCTTGAGACGGCTCCGGCCGGCTCGTGTTTTTTACAGAAAGGGAGAAAGATGCAGCGTGATGAATCTCCGTTGGGAGTTTTAGATGGAAATCATTCCGATGAAAAAATCGAAATTGTCCTGATCGACGAGGCCGATCGAAGCGGGGTGGAGATCCGCCGGATGATATGGGGAAACGGAATCGGATGGTATCCTCAAAAGCGTTTTTTCATCCCGACCGGCCAGATTGGAACGGTTCAACATCTGCTTCAGCAGGCCGAGCATCTCTCTCGATCTCAAAGAAAAATCACGCGCGCGGTCGGCGGTCGCGTGCTGCGGCTCGTCCCGCCCGTTCAATCAACCTGATCGGGGCGCCGCATCCGCAGGTGTCTTTTTATATAGAATAATGATAGAGCGGCTCGAGGTCATTTACCCCACGCCCGGAATGGAAAAATCATTCCGGGCGTTTTTGTTTCTGAGGGGAGCGCACCGCTTGGTTCCCTCCGGCCGCCGTGAAGGGGAAGAATGAGGTTCTTGAAGCGGGAGCCCGTCGACCGATCGTCCGCAACCGCGCGTGAGGAGATGAAAATGGGATGGAACCGCCGTCCTGTCGGGGAGAGGCCCTGTTCTCCAACCGAGATTGCACCGTTTGGCAGTGTCGATGCGGGATCTACCATGTTCAAATTCATACGGCCACGCTGCATCTGACGGCGGCTCAATTTGATAGGGTCGCTCGGGTTTTTAAACTGATGATGGGGAGAGCGGCTGGAGCCGGAGCGCTTTCTCCGATGCCGCAGGCAGGTTTGGAGAGAAAATAAAGAGGAGAGGTCGAGGCAGGATCGATCCAGCGCGCCGCTCGCGTCCTTCGAGGATCTGAAGTAAGGAGGAAGAAAAATGCAGGCCATTTTCGGAGTCATCGTTTGTTTCGTCTCTTTTTCGCTCGCGACGCCGCGCGCCAGCGCCGAAGGAAGCGTGACGTCGAAGACCGGCTTTCTTCTGGTCGCTCCGGACCGGGGCTTTCTCGGAAATCAGGAAATTGAAGCGCTGTATGAGGCATTTCAGAGGGACTACACTGCCGCGCTCGCTTGGGTCGGCCGAGGATACAACCGCGTCGGGGGGGAATACTCCGAATATCTGACCCGCGCGGTCGCTGATCTGAAACGGGCCGGGGCGACCGAGATCGTTGCCGTTCCCCTTTTTCTCTCGTCGGCCGATCCGATCTTGAAAAAGGTGGCGCCGCACCTTCCGGTTTACGCCGCGGGGGGAACGATCCGATGGGCCCCCTCGATGGGGGAGAGCCATCTCACCGCGCAGATTCTTCTTGACCGCGTGGAAGCATTGAGCCGGGATCCGGACCAAGAACGGCTGGTGGTGCTGGGGATCGGCGCGGTCGACGAAGCCGGCGAAGCGGCGCTTCGCGCCGATCTGCGGTCCCTTACCGACTATGTTTCCCGCTATCGTCCATTCAAGGAGACCCAAATCGGGATCTACTACGACCGTGAGGCCGAAGCGGAGCTGCGGGAGAAGAAGAGCCGTGAAGTCGAAGAGATGATCGTCAAGACGGCGGCGAAGAAGGGGAGAACCCTCGTCGTTCCCTTCTTCATCGGTCCCAAGTTCGACAGCCACATGTCGCTCACCCGATGGCTGGCCGATAAGCTTAAGGAGCTTGACGTCGTCTATGACGGCCAGGAGATTTTTCCCCATCCCAACCTTCTCCTCTGGTTGAAGCAAACGGCGAACGCCCATCTTCCCGCTTCTCCGGAAGAAACCGGGGTGGTGATCATGCCGCACGGCGCGACCCTCCCCTGGAACGACGCCGTCGAAGCGGTGATCGCGCCGCTGAAGTCCCGCTACCGAATCGAGATGGCCTACGGCATGGCCGATCCGGTCACCCTCCAGAAAGCGGTTTCCCGCCTGGAGGAAAAAGGGGTCCGCCGGATCGTTTTCGTCCGGATGTATTCTCTCTCCGACCAGATGAAGGAAGACACCGACTACCTCCTGGGGCTCTCCGCCGCTCCGTCCGGGCATGACCATGACGGGCCTCCCCCTCCTCAGGTTCGAAGCGGCGCGGTCTTCTCCACCTTCGGCGGTTATGAAGAAGATCCGGCGCTGGCCGAGATTCTCCACGACCGGATCACCGAAATCAGCCGGAAGTCCTCGGAGGAGACGGTCATCCTGGTGGCCCACGGCGCGGGGGACGATGCGGTCGATGCCCGGTGGCTTTCGGCCATGGGCCGCCAGATCGAGCGGCTTCGGAAAGATCCCCATTGCGCCGAGCTCAAGGCGATCCTTCCCGCCACGATCCGCGAGGATTGGCCGGAGAAGCGGAAGGAGGCGGTGGCGAAGCTCAAGGAGATGATCGAAGCGGGGAAGCGAAACGGGCGGGTCGTGCTGATCTCGCACCGGCTCCGGGGCGCAGGGCCGTATAAAAGCCTTCTGGAGGAGGTCGGCCTCAAAGAGGGGGAGGACTATGAGATCAACGGAAAGGGATTCACCCCCCATCCGGTCCTCACCCGATGGCTGGAGGCGGGAATCGAGCGGGAGATCGCGGCGATGGATGGAAAACGACCGGTCGAAGCGGCCGCTTCCCGTCGTCGATAGGCATTCCAGCGAGAAAATGTTAACACTCACATGCAAAGGAGGTTTTTCATGAGCAGCGAATCAGGCCATCATTCCGTTCCCCTTGCGAAGTCCGAATTCGGTTCGATCGATCGATGCCGGTGCGACGGCTATCACGTCAGCCTTCGGAACATCATGCTCCATTTCAACCGGGAGGAGTTCGCCGCCCTCGCCGATCTCTTCGAGCGGGCGCAGGAGCGGGAGGAAGAGGCGGTTCTCTTCTCCAAATGGGAAGGGTGAGGTTCCGTGTTTGTTTCTCGTAAGAACGACAGGAGGGAGAAGATGTTGCAGACAAGCTCAGGAGGGATCGCCCTTGATGAAAGCGTCCCGTCGCTTTTTTCCGAAGTCGCGAAAATCGTCCGGGACGAGATCGATCTTCTGGAGCTCTCCTCGCGATGCAGCGTGAACCCGACGACGCTGCGAAAGATCTTGGAGGCGCGCCCCATCTCGCATTATGTCGAGAAGAAGATTCGCGCCGGCTTGGAAGTCGCGCCCTCTTCCGGAGGGGTTCCCGGGCAGCCCTCGAAGGTGGAGCGGCTGCGGGAGATCCATCGGCTCTATCTGGAGAAAGGAACGCTGGAGGCGGTCGGCCGAACGATCGGGCTGAGCCGGGAGCGCGTTCGGCAACTGTTGGTCAGGGGAGTCAGGATCGGACTGTTCGAATACAGCGCGCGCCGGACTTCCGATCCGTCGAGAGAAAAGATTCTCGAAGATTACCGAAAGTTTTAAGATTGAGAATTGTCTCAATCTCTGCGTCTTGATCTTTTCTGAAATCAGATCATTTCAGGGAATGGCTTTTTTTGCAAGTATAATATAACAGGAATCCTGATCAAAACGTGGAGGCGCTTACGGCCTTCTCATTTCAAAAGTGGGGGTAAGGAATGCAGTTTGAGAGAGTGTTTTTGCATTTTGGGGCGGTGTTTTTCCTCTTGGGGATTGTCTTCGCCGGTTGCAGCCCTGGATCGGGAAACCTGAAATCGGATGCGAGTCCATCGGAGGTTCAAGTCACCCTCAGGGAATGGAGCGTTGCGGTCGATCGGGGGACGGTCCGACCCGGCCGGATCACCTTTCAGACGGCGAATCGCGGCACGGAGGATCACGAACTGGTGATTCTGAGAACCGATCTGCCGGCCGATGCCCTCTCTCTGAGGGATGATCGGGTCGATGAGGCGGCGGCGGGGAGAATCCAGGGAGAGATCGAGCCGTTTGCGCCGGCAACGGAGAAAGAGCTGACCCTCGATCTGGAGCCGGGGTCCTATGTCCTTCTCTGCAATATCGTTGAGACGGAGAATGGACAAAAAGAGGGACACTACGCGATGGGAATGCGGATCGCGTTCAAGGTCGAATCCCCCACGCTCTCGACCGAGTGATATAGATATCCAGCGGAGAGGACCGGCGATACGCCGATCCTCTCTCCAGACGAACCGCTACGCACTTTTCACTTTCTTGAGCTGAACCTCTTTTTCAGTGACACTGACCTTCTTCTGATCCAGCAGTTTCTCCAGTTCATTGACGTCTTGGTATTCATGATAGGCTTGGTCTTCGAAGAAAAATTTCAAGGGCATCTCTTCTGCCGCGGCCTTGATCCCCTCTTGATAAATTTTTAAACCGGTCCGTTCGAGTTCAAGATCGAGCTGAAGCATTTCTTTCAGATCGGTGCTCTGTTTGATCGCGTACGGCTCCACGGTCGGGAGCCCTCCCAAATTGACGATGTGGTCGCCGATCTGTTTGGCCTGGTTGAGCGAGCTCTCGCTCTGACTGCGGAAATAGTCGGCGAAGACGCGCCGGTCGATTCCCTGCACGAGAAAGCTGTGCTGCAAATATTGAATCCCAGCGGCATATTCGATCTGGAGCGCTTGATTCAGAATCTGAAGAACCTGTTTCGTATCCATAATATGGGCCTCCACGGTTACTGTTCTATTTTATGGGAAATCTCCGTTACATTCAACCGAGCTTTTGTGATTTTGTTATTTGACTCCTCTGACTCAGCCTCTCTATCATAGAAGGAGAATATTTCATCGCTTCATCATTGATGGATGGGAGGGGATTGTTATGTGGAAGAGGCTGGTCTGGAGTGTTTCGGTCGTTTTGGTTTTTGCTTCCCCCGCCATGGGGCAGACGATCTGGTGGGAAACCGGCATGGTGAAACTCCGGATGGAAAATGGGGGTCCGGAGGGGGATCCGGTCCCGAAGAATGCCGACCTTTGTCAGGAGGAGAAGTGCACAAAGGGGGGGGTCCGGATTGCCGCGGCGCAGAATGAGTTCGAGCCGTTCCAGATTTTCATCGCCGCGGAGAAAGACGAACTTCGCAGTGTCGATGTGGCGGTGAGCGATCTTGTGCAAGAGACAGAAAAAGAGGGTTATCGAATTTCGTCGCGCCTGCCGGGGCCGATCATGATCTACCGGCAGCATTATATTTTGATCGAGAAGCCGACCACCGCCGAGGCGCAGCCGGGCGCCTGGCCCGATGCGCTGATTCCGAAGGTCGACGAGTATTTCGGCGAGCGGCGGTCGATTCCCGGCGAGGGGCAGCCCGCCTTCCCCTTCGATGTCCGTCGCGGAATGAAGCAGGGGGTCTGGGTCGATGTGTATGTTCCCCCCGATGCGCCGCCCGGTCTCTACGCGGGCACGGCGACGGTGACGGTCGGCGAGAAGAAGGAGGCGGTGATCCCGATCCGCCTCACCGTTCAACCGTTTCGTCTCCCTTCAACCGCCTCGCTGAGAAACGCGTTTGCCGTCGGGATCACCGAGCTGGGAAGGGGGCACGACTGGGACGATCCCCGCTCAAATGCCAGAGGCTTCATCAGCGATGACCGGACGAGCGAGCTGGTCTGTCTTTATACCAAGGCGCTGCTGCTTCATCGGCTCTCCAACGAGAACGCGATCTGGCCTCCTCCGCGCTGGGACAAACAGGGGGGAAGGATCAAATGGAATTTCCCGGAGGGGAAAACAGGTTGCCGGGAGAAGTACCCTGAGTTTATGAACGGCATCAACTCCCTCCCGGGCGGGAAGCTGAAGGGGGCGCGGCTGACCTCGCTTCGCCTGCGCGACGGCTACGGCTTCAACGATCCCGAGCGATACGATCCGGAGAAGCTCAACCCCGATTATTATCAGGAATATGTCCGCTACTTTAAGGAGAACGGCTGGCTCGACCGGCTCTTTGATTACACCCGGGACGAGCCGAAATTTCTCTACCAGCGGCTCACGAAGCAGCGGGAGTGCTGGAACGTCGAGGAGGTCGCGGAGCGCCCCGATACCGACTGGGACAAAATCAAGCGCCGCTCGGAGTTCCTCCACAAACACGCCCCCGGTCTGAGGCTGCTGGTGACGACCGATCGCCATGCGGCCGAGTCTTGCTTCAAACGGCTCTTCGAGGTCAAGGAGGTGCAAAAGTTCATCGATATCTGGGTCGTCAGCATCAAACGGATGGATGGGAAGCCCGGCAGCGACCTTTATAATCGCAACTTCCGGTCGGTGTACGACGGATCGTTTATCGGGCCGGGACAGGAGCTCTGGTGGTACCACGCCTGCGGCTCGCACGGCTGCGGCGACGGATCGGAGAAGGGATGGCCGACCGTGATGGTTGATCTTCCCGCCGTCTCGACGCGGATCTTCGAATGGCTGACCTACCTCTACAATACTTCCGGGGAGCTCTACTATGAAACAATCTTCCAATATCCCTACTCTTATAAAATGAAGAAAGGTTCCGGCGGGAAAGAATCCAAGGTCGCCGACCGAAATCCGTTCGAACATGTCCATTACTTCGGAGGCCATGGCGACGGCGTCCTCTTCTATCCGGGAAAGCCCGATTACGTCGGCGGTAAGAATCATATCCCGATCGAATCGATCCGCCTGAAGCTGGTTCGGGAGGGGATGGAAGATTATGAATATCTCAAGCTGGCCGAGGTGAAGAAAGGGCGGGAGTGGATCGCGTCGAATGTCCTCACCCTTTTGAAGCAGGATGACCAAACCCCGCTGAACGTCTATCGGTGGACCCGCCGGCCGGAGCGGCTTTTGGAGGCGCGTGAGAAACTGGCTTCGGTCCTGAAGTAAAAAACACGAGAGGCGTACGGCGTGAGACGTGAGGGGTTAAAGATAAAAGACGCTTGGGTCTTACCCCTTACGTCTCACGCTACTTTACTTTCTCGCCTCACGATTTTTGACGCCTTTGTTGTTCTTCCCCTCCGCTTCGGTTATAATAACCGAATGTGTGTAAATCGAATATTCACGGAGGGGATAAGAAGGCTTGAAAAAATTAAATTTCACATCGGCTTTTTTTATTTTGTTTCTCATGCTGACCGGCTGCGGCTACAACTCGCTGCAGGCGATGGACGAGCAGGTGAACGCCGCCTGGTCGGAGGTTCAGAATCAGTATCAGCGCCGGTTTGACCTGATCCCCAACCTGGTCGAAACGGTCAAAGGTTTCGCGACGCAGGAGCGGGAGGTCCTCACCCAGGTGGTGGAAGCCCGGTCGAAGGTGGGTCAGATGAAGATCTCATCGGAGATCATCCAGGATCCGGAGGCGTTCCGAAAATTCGAAGAGGCGCAGGGGCAGCTCTCCGGGGCCCTCTCCCGCTTGATGGTAGTGGTGGAGCGCTACCCGGAGCTGAAATCGAACGAAAATTTCCTTACATTGCAAGCTCAGCTGGAGGGGACCGAAAACCGGATCACCGTGGCCCGGCGCGATTACATCCAAGCGGTCCGCGACTACAATACGTCGGTCCGCTCCTTTCCCACCAATCTGACCGCCAAGTACCTTCTTGACTTGAAAGTCCGTGAGAATTTCAGCGCAGAGCAAGGGGCGCAGGAAGCGCCGAAGGTCCAGTTTTGAGCCGGATTAAAATGCTCAGATTGGGCTTGATGGTACTCCTCTTGTTCTTCGTGGTTGCCGCTTCCCCCGCCTCAGCCCTGAACGTTCCCGCCCTGCAGGGCCGCGTCAATGATCACGCCCGCCTTTTAAGTCCGGAACAGGCCGCTGCTTTGGAGGAAAAACTCCGTGCTTACGAAGCGAAGACGACCAATCAGATCGCGCTTCTGACAGTGCCGAGTTTGGAAGGGGAGGCATCGGAGGATTTTTCAATCCGGGTGGCGCGCGAGTGGCAGCTCGGCCAGGAGAAGCGGAACAACGGGGTCTTGATCTTTATTGCAGCCGAGGAGCGGGGGATCCGGATCGAGGTCGGCTACGGCCTGGAGGGGGCGCTGACCGACGCGCAGAGCAGCATCATTATCCGCAACATCATGATCCCCGCCTTTCGTGAGGGAGATTTCAATCGGGGAATCGATGCGGGGGTCGATGCGATTCAGGCCGCGATCGCCGGCGAGTTCACGGCGCCGGAGACCCCCACCCCGCGCCGATCCCGGGACGACTCCAATGAGGTCTTCTCGCTCGGTCTGATCCTCCTGATTCTTTTCTCCTCTTTTCTCTCTTACCTCCCTCTGCCGGTCACCGGATTGGCCGGCGCGATCATCGGAGGGGTGGTGGGGTCATTCATGATCGGGTCGATCTTCTTGCCGGCGCTGGCCGGTGTTTTTCTCGGCATTCTGCTCCCGCTCCTCTTTCGAGGGACGGGGGGCGGACCGGGCCGCGGGCTCGGCGGGCGGGCTTACAGAGGCACCGGCTGGTCGGCCGGCAGGGGCGGTTTCGGAGGGGGAGGCTTCTCCGGCGGCGGGGGGAGTTTCGGGGGGGGTGGCGCGTCGGGACGATGGTGAGAGTACAAGAGCGATGAAAAAAGCGGAAGATTTTTTTACAGCGGATGAGAAGGAGCAAATTCAGCAGGCGGTGGCTCGGGCAGAGAGCCGCTCTGCGGGTGAGATCGTTCCGATGGTGGTCGACCAGAGCGGGCATTATCTTCAGTTTGCATTAACCGGCGCGATCTTTTTTACCTTCTTTGCCGCGGTCATTTGGATGACCGTTCAGCCGCGGGTGACCGCGCCCCAAATTCTGCTCATCGAGTTTTTTACCTTTTGGGTCGCTTTCTTTTTGATCCAACGGGTAAACCTGATCTGGTCGTGGCTGGTTCCGGAGGCCTTGAAAGACCGGGTCGTCCGGCGGCGGGCGGAGGAGGCCTTTTATTCAAATCGGCTTCATGAGACGCGGGAGAAGAGCGGCGTGTTGATCCTTCTCTCCTTGATGGAGCACCGGGTTCAGATTCTGGCCGATGTCGGCATCCACCAGCGGGTTCCGCCGGAGACCTGGGAGACGCTGGTGCAGCAGATCGCATCCGGCGTAAAAGAAGGACATCCTTTCGAGGCGCTGCGCGGCGCGATCGATGCGTGCGGCCAACTGCTGGCGGAGCATTTCCCAAGAAGACCGGACGATACCGACGAGCTGTCGAACCAATTGCGGGTCGGAGAATAGTCCTCAGTTCCCGGTCGCTAAGATCAAGTCTCCCGATCCGGAGATCCACCCCTGCTGATCGTTCACGAAGTGAATCCCGAAGAGGTCGTTCCGCGTTCCGGCCGAAACCCGCCGCCAGTTTTTTCCCCCGTCGCCGGTCTCGAGAAGGGTCCCCATCCATCCGGCCAGCCATCCTTTTTCTTGATTGATGAAAAAGAGATTGTTGATCGTCAGTGACGTGCCGGTCGGGACCCGGGTCCAGGTCGCTCCCCGGTCCTCCGTCCGCATCAACACGCCGCCCCGCCCGGCGGCCCAGCCGACATTTCCGATCATCTGAAAAGCATGAAATCGCCCCACTTCGGGGAGAAGCCGGTCCGAGACGGTGATCCTGTTTTCAACCCTTGCGTCCCACACCACCGAGGTTCGGAGATCCCAGGTGAGTCCTCCGTCGGTTGTGTGAGCAATGATCGATTCGGGGTTGCACGGGGCGCAGCAGCCGCCGGCGACGAAGAGGTCGTTGGGATCGGCGGGGTTCACCGAGAGACCGAAGAGATGCCCTCCCATCCTCGGCAGGGTGACACCGCCGGGGGTGGTGCATGTGCCGTCGATCGTCGTAAACCGCCAGTTGTTCGAGAGGAGCCGCCACGTCCTGCCGCCGTCGGTGGTTTTGTAAATCGTCCGGAAGCGTCCGACGGCCCAGCCGTTGTTCTCGTCGGCGAATTGGACCTGCCGGAGGTAGACCCCCGCCTTGGCGCACTGGTAGCAATCCTCCGCATAGGGATCGACGTTCTGCTCGGTCCAGGTGAGACCGCCATCCTCGGTGGAGAGAATCAGGCTCGGCTGACCGACCGCCCATCCTTTGAGCGGCGTCAGAAAAAAGACGTGATAAAGATGGATGCTGCTTGTTCGGATGCAGAGGGCGGTCGCCGGATCTTCGGCCCAGGTACCGTCCGGGTTTTTATTGCAGAGCCGGGCTGGATTTGAGAGATGGGTCCAGCGGATGTCGCGCCTCCAATCCCGCACGGGCTGCGACCAGGTCGTCCCGCCGTCTTGCGTGCGGAAGATCCGGGCGTTGCTCCCGACGGTCCATCCGTTTCCCGAATCGATGAAGAAAGGTCCATAAACCTCGGAGGTATTGGTCGGGTTTTGAACGCGCGGCGTTTCTTGGGATGAGGCGAAGGTCACCATCCCGTAATCACCGACCCCCCACGCGGCATTTTCGCCGGAAGGGGCGACCCCCTTGAGTGAGATCGTTGTTCCGGAAGGGACAGTCGTCCAACCGGTTCCGTCGAAACGAAGGAGGGTCCCCCGGTCGCCGACGGCCCAACCCTGTGTGGCGGTCGCCATCCGAATGCCGGTCAGGTTCGCCGTCGTGGCGGAGATCGGTGTCCAATGTGTCCCCCCGTCGACGGTTTCGAACAGCGCCCCTCCATCGCCGACGGCCCATCCCCGATTCCGATCGATGAAGTCGATCTGCCGGATCGGAGAGGAAAAAGTAAATTGGGGGGTCCATCGGGTCCCGCCGTCGTCGGTCTTCAGGAGAACCCTTCCCGGTCCGGTTGCCCAGCCGTAATCGGCATCGACAAAATCGACCGCGGCCAACTCCGAGGTGACGCCGCTCTGCTGAAGGGACCAGCTTTCCCCGCCGTTTTGCGTGGCGATGATCGTCCCGCCTCCTCCCACGGCCCAACCGTTTTTTCCCTCGAGGAAGTGGACCGCCTTCAATACCCCCGGGAGCGGCGGGAGCGTTTTCCCTTCCCAGGTCTGCCCGCCATCGGCTGTTTTTAAAATGGCATTGGCAAATGAATTCGATCCCGCCGGATCGCCTCCGACGGCGAAGCCGGTTTGAGCATCGATGAAGTCGATTCCGTACAGCGGCAAGGATGTTCCGCTCTCCTGAAGGCGCCAGTTTGTCCCGGCGTCGGAGGTGGCGACGATCAGCCCCCGTTCTCCGACGGCCCAGGCGCGGTCGGCTGAAATGGCATCGGCCCGGTAGAGATGCTGGTTGAAACGATTGCCCATTCCCTTCGACCAAGGAGAGGGGGGAGGGAGCGGCCGGGGTCGGGTAACGAATTGACCCAGATAGGGGGCGGTCAAACGATTCCCGGCGGAATCGGCGATCTCGGTGGTGGCTTCCACGCGGTAAATCGCATTCAGACGAAGCTGAACGGCCGGGGCGAAGGTGACGACGGTGCAGGAAGGATCACAGCCGTAGGTGCCGAGGATCGGAACACTTTCACCGTCCGGGACCAGTTTAAAGGTGGTGCTGTTCATTCGATTCGGGTCGATTCCCTCATCGAAGGTGAAGGTGACCAAGGTCCCCTCATCGATCCCGGTGGCGCCGTTCGAAGGGGTGATCGAGAGAAGGCGGGGCGGCGTTGTATCCGATGTGGGGGCGGTGGGTTGTGTGGTAAAGGACCAGCTGATCGGCGCCGGAAGGAGGTTACCGGAGAGATCGCCGATCGGATCGACCGTCACCGTATAACGCATGTTGTAGCGAAGCGGCGTCTGGGGGGTGACAGTGATTTGAATGCAGGGACTTTCACAGTCAACCTCAATGTGGGCGATTTCTCCGTTAGAGGCGGTCAGTCGAATATGCTCGGCCAGGCCGGTGAAATCGATCGGTTCGTCAAAAACGATTTGAACCGAGGTATCGGGAGCGATCTCTTCTCCTTCAGGTTCAGGAGATTGAGAGAGTAACCGGGGGGGCTGGGCATCGCTTGCGGGGGGGTGTTCGGGCGGGGGATGGCCGGGAGGGGTCGGAGAGGAGGGTGATCCGCCGCAACCGGAGAGGAAGAGCCCGACATAAAGGGTTGAGAAAAGGAGAATGGATTGTCTGTTCATTGCAATTTCTCCAATCGATCCTGCAGGGGATTGCAACTCTTCTGCAAAACGAGGAAGCAACCCTGCGGCGAGATGCCGCCTTTAGGAAAGAGAAAGGGGCTCTTTTTGAACGAAACTTCATCTGGACAGATGAAAAGAGCAAGAGTTGTACCGGCTGAGTGTGAGGTTATATGGAAGGGTAAGAGACGAGAATAAAAAAGGCGCCCCGGTTTACCGGGGCGCCTTTCATCAAGAAAGTGTGAAGACCTACTTTCCTTTTTTCGGCTTGAATCCGCCGTTGGCTCCGTCATGTACCATCAAGCTCGTATTCGGAGCGACGAGGGTGCAGGTGCCTGAGATACATTGAAGATCGACGACGCGATGCCAGGCTGCGGACGTTGTTCCGTCACCATCAGCCACTTGGAATGAATGGGTCGGAAAGGAGTAAACCGAATCTCCGATCTTCACTGTGACCGTCACGGTGGCGCTGGTTGCATCAGCCAGGTCGTAGCTGTTGACCGCGATGACATATCGGCCCGCCGGTAGGCTGCTGACCGTCACATGCTCCGGACCGAGCCCGTCGGTGTCATCGAAGTCGAGGATGGCGCCGGCGGTTCCGAAAGTTGCACTGGTATCTTGCCAATGTACCACCGCATCGGCCGGCCCCGAAGTCGCCAACGGATCACTATAATAGCCGACATGGAGATCCATGTCGCTCAGGTCGGTGCCGTCATCTGTCCAGGTCAGCGTAATCAGCATGCTGTCTCCGCTGGTGGTCGTATCGCCCGACACGGTGACGTTGTCTGAGTCCTCTTCTAAGTCTTCCACTTCGCAGATATCGAAGAGCTCATCGCAGCTGGCAAAGCTAGACGTTTCACTGCCGACGGTTACGTCGACGCTCTGGTCGCTGTTGAATTCGATATTGGTATTGCTGTTGATGACGAGGTGTCCCGCCACCGGGCAGCTCTCGCCGCTGTCATATTGAAGCGGGGTCACCGTCTGGAAGCTAAAGGTCCCCTCGATCCCGCAATCGGTATCGGGGGTGAAATTTACGGCGACCGTTCCTGAAAGGGAGACGGCTTCTCCGGTATCATTTTCCGTGGCGCTGACGGCCATGTTGGTAAAGCTGATCGCGGTGGTGTGGGTGCCGTCGTCTTCAGTGAACGATTGTGTAATCGCGCCGTTCAGGTTATTGCTGAATGTCCCGGCCGTTTCGTCGAAGGCGCTCTCATCCTCAAAACCGACAAAGAGGATGTTCATCGTTTCGGTAAAGTCGTCGAATGAAGCATCGCCAGTGGCCGCAAGGGTCACTGAGCCGGCCGTCGCTGACGTCATATTGAAGGAGGTGTTCAGAGTCATGGTCGATTCCATGACGCCGACGAGGTTCGCATAGGCGTTCCCGTTGATCTCTTCATAATCTTGTATCGAGAACGCGTTACTTCCTTCTCCCAATGTCATGTTCATCGTAAGAATGCCGGCCTGTGTATTTTCATCAAAGTTGCCGGTGGCCGTCATGCTGACGGGGCCGTTAATTTGTGTTCCCTCTTCACGGCAGTCAGAAAAGACGAGATCTAAGTCGAATGCTCCGCTTGAATCAGGTGATCCGGTGGCCGTCACCGTTCCTCCATCCGTGCAATCAACGGCTTCCCCATCGCCAACGGCAAAGGAGGTCTTCGCTTTCACGGCTTTCATCCGATTGGAAATTTTCATCATCGATTTGCTGCGCGCCACCTTATTGTTCATGGCGACGATTTTAGCGTACTTGGGATTCTGTTTTGTAAAAGGGCTCATCGGTTTGCTGAGGCCGAACACGCCTCCACCCGCGGCGGAGCCGAGTGATGACGCAATGTCCGACAAGGCTGTCCCGGACTGGGCTCCGGTCGTGCCGGAGCTCGCCGCCTGCGATCCCTGGGAAGCATTACTAATAGGCGTGGTTCCGCCCCCCCCTCCGCCGCTGCTTGAGCCGCCCCCTCCGCCGCAAGCATAGACCAGCAATGATATTGAAAGGAGCATCCCAATCGTCAGGCTGAAACGTTTTCTAAAAAGGAACATGTTCTTTCCTCCAGTTGATGTTGTGTGTTCTTTCTCGATATGAATGGACGTGGATACCGAAACGGTTTACTCGCTCCGAGCAAGTATAGCAAAGAAAGGGATACCGTCAAGGCGAGTGGAAGGGGCCATCCGTTTCGAAAAAGGGAGGGGCATTGGAAAGGAGTCCTCCTCGCGAGTGAAGGGGTCTTTCGATTCCAACGGCTCAAAAGAACCGGTGGAGGTTTTCTGGGTGTTTTATTCAACCGGTTATTGCTGCCGGATCGGCTTGCAAACGAGGTGGAGAGTTTCGTATAATCTTGAATGATTGCGCGTCACTTTTATTCCAGTGAGTTAAGAAGCGATGAAGTTCAATCAGGAGAGATCGATGAGGAGATCGCGATGAAACAGAGGAAACCGGAAGGAGCAATCCTCATCGGAGAGGATCACCCTGATACCCTCCAGATCTTAAAAGTGGTTCTTGAGTCGGAGGGATACCGGGTCGACACCGCTCTTGACAGTGAAACCGTTTTAACGAAAGCGACCCGCAATAAGCCGATGCTCATTCTGCTCGATATGAGGTTGCCTAACATCGGCGGCGTGGAGGTTTGTCGTCGGCTGAAACAAGATCTTTCTACCGCTCATATCCCTGTGGTTATTGTCACGGCGAAATCGGACCACGAAGCGAGGGCAGGGGCTGTGGCGGCGGGAGCGGATGCATACGTGCTGAAGCCGTTTGATCCAGCCGACCTTGTCGAAAGGGTGAATAAGATCTTCGACCGGATCGCTCTTGCTCCGCTGCCTCAATCGACTTAAATCGTTGACAACTTTTTTGCATCTATACTATACTGAAAGCCAATCCTACAGCGGTTCTGGCGGCTGCCGGCAACCCTGAACCGCCTTCTTCGTTATCATGCCCAGCTCTCCTCATGTAGTGCGGATTTTTGACGTAGGATGTCCCGTCATCTCCGAGGTCGAATGCAGGTAGTTGTCAACGGAACCCGGCAAGACGTCCCGCCGGGCATGAATCTTTCCCAGCTCCTTGATCAACTCAAGGTACAGCCGGAGCGTGTTGCAGTCGAAGTAAATTTGAAGATCATTCATCGTCAGCGGTACAATCAGGTCCCATTAAATGAAGGAGACCAGATTGAGATCATCGGTTTTGTGGGAGGGGGAAGTTCATGCCGATAGACCGACCTTTGGTCGTGGGAAATCACGAGTTCCGATCCCGTCTAATCGTGGGGACCGGGAAATATGCCTCTTTTGAAGAGACCAAAAAAGCGATCGAGGCATCGGGAGCCGATTGTGTGACCGTCGCGGTGCGGCGTGTCAATATCATCGACCGTTCCCAGGAAAATCTGCTCGATTACATCGATCCGAAGGTCTATAAAATCCTTCCCAATACGGCGGGCTGTTATACGGCCGAGGAAGCGGTTCGGACGGCGCGGCTGGCGCGTTCGGCCGGGATCTCCGACATGGTCAAATTGGAAGTGATCGGCGACCCGAAGACCCTTTTCCCCGACAACGAGGCGCTCCTGGAGGCGACCCGAATTCTCGTGAAGGAGGGGTTCACCGTCCTTCCTTACACAAACGACGATCCGATTATGGCGAAGAAACTTCAGGATGCGGGAGCGGCGGTGGTCATGCCGCTGGCGGCTCCCATCGGATCGGGTTTGGGGGTCCGGAACCCTTACAATATCAGAATCATCTTGGAAACGATCTCCGTCCCAATCATTGTGGATGCAGGCGTCGGAACCGCTTCGGATGCCGCAATTGCGATGGAACTGGGCTGCGACGGCGTTTTGATGAACACGGCGATCGCCGGCGCGGAGAATCCGATCCAAATGGCTGAAGCGATGAATTACGCTGTTCGTGCCGGACGACTCGCCTATCTGGCAGGGAGAATTCCGAAGAAACTCTATGCTCAAGCGAGCAGCCCTGTTGAAGGGATGATCGAGTAAGCTCTCTCCTCTCTTGCGGCGTACCCTGTTTTAATCCAGCATTGAAATTGGTATGCCTTCAATCGACTTTAAAGTCTACCTGATCAGTGATCGCACAAAAACGCTCGGCCGTCCCTTGTCCCAGGTCATCGGAGAGGCGGGTCGCGCGGGCATCGCAGCGGTTCAGTTCCGAGAAAAAGATCTCACGCTTCGGGAGCAGTTCGAACTCGCCTCGGAGATCCGCTCTATTGCCAAGCAGCACAAGATGCAGTTTTTTGTGAATGATCGAGTCGATCTCTGCCTGGCCCTCGATGCGGAAGGGGTGCATCTTCCTTCCTCGGGCTTTCCGGTAACCGTTGCGAGAGAGATTCTGGGGGGGAGCAAATTGATCGGCGTCTCTTGTCACTCCATGGAGGAGGTTCAGCGGGCGGAGTGGGAAGGGGCTGATTTCGCCCTCCTGGGGCCGGTGTATGACACCCCTTCGAAACGTGCTTACGGTCTTCCTCTCGGAATCGACGTTTTTAAAAAGGTGCGACGGTCCGCCGCGATTCCACTTTTTGCGATCGGCGGCGTGGATCGCTCAAAACTAAAAGAGGTGATCGATGCGGGGGCCGATGGAGTCGCTGTGGTCTCGGCGATTCTCTCTTCGCCCGACGTTTATCGAGAGTGCCGACAGCTGATCGACGAGATAAAGCGGCTGCAAGGTGTGTAAGCTTATGCACATTGTGCGAGAAGCTTTGCTCGTTGGTCGGTTCTCTGCCAAATTCATGTCGCAAATCTGTCTCAGTCGCGTGTTTGTTGCTCCGAATCTTCCTCGTATAGTTGACCGTCCCAGGGAGAGATGATAAAATTAGCTCCTGAGAGAAGAGGGATCTAACCTTCATCATCTCGGAGTGTGAGAGGAGCATTGATGGGTGAATCAAAAAAGAACCAGGGGAAGTCAAATCCATTCAAAAATACGATGAAAAAACTCTCTGAACAATTCGGCGGCGGCGACTCGGAAACCAAGATCATCGAGTACGAGCGGGAAATAGAGAAACTTCTCGTTCAAGTGGCCTCGATGGAGCAAGAGTTGAAGGAGCTTCGTCAGTCGCGCACTCAGCTGGAGCAGGCCTTCAGACAAAATGAAAAGCTTGCGGCGACCCTCGTCGAAGCAAAAAATCAGATCGAGGCGCTGAAGAAAGAAGTCGAAAAGCTGACGACCCCTCCTTCCAGCTATGCGATCTTCTCCGGGGCAAACGAAGACGGCACTGTCAATGTCTTCGTCGCCGGGCGGAAGATGAAGGTGAATATCCATCCGAACATTTCGATCCGGGATCTGAAGAAAGGACAACAGGTTCTGCTGAACGAAGCGCTCAACGCCATCGAGGCGTGTGAGTTCGACGTTCAGGGAGAGGTTGTCCGGATCAAGGACCTTCTCGAGAACCATCGCGCGATCGTCACGCTCCGGGCCGAAGAGGAGCGCGTGGTTGAATTGGCCGATCCGTTGATGCGGGAGCGTTTGTCGGTCGGCGATCATCTCCTCTACGATGTTCGCTCCGGCTATGTTTTGGAGAAACTTCCGAAATCGGAGATCGAAGAGGTCGTTTTGGAAGAGATTCCCGATGTAACCTATGATCACATCGGCGGACTCGAAGAACAGATTGAATTGGTGAGAGACGCCGTGGAGCTCCCTTTCCTCCACCCGGAAGTCTTTGCCGAGCATAAACTGCTTCCTCCGAAGGGGATCTTGCTCTATGGCCCTCCCGGATGCGGTAAAACGCTGATCGCTAAAGCCGTGGCCGCCTCTATCGCTCGGAAGTTGGGAGATCGTTCCGGGAGAGAGATGCGAAGCTTCTTCCTCCACGTCAAAGGTCCTGAACTCTTAAATAAATATGTCGGTGAGAGCGAGCGTCAAATCCGAGAGGTCTTCAAGAAAGCGAAAGAACGCGCCGAGGCGGGGCACCCGGTGATTGTCTTCTTCGACGAAATGGACGCCCTCTTCAGAACCCGGGGAAGCGGCATCTCTTCGGATATGGAGGCGACGATCGTTCCGCAATTCTTGTCGGAAATCGATGGGGTGGAGCGCCTTCGCAATGTGATCGTCATTGGAGCAAGCAATCGGCAAGATCTACTCGACCCGGCGATCCTTCGGGCGGGGCGGCTTGACATCAAAATTAAAATCGAGCGGCCCGATAAAAAGGCGGCCGTCAAGATCTTCCACAAATACCTGACCCAGGACCTTCCCTATCATCCGGAAGAGCTCGAACGAAACGAAGGCGATTCAGCCAAGATCGCCGAGCGGCTCATCCACGAGTCCGTTGAAGAGATGTACAGCGTCCGCGAGGAGAACAAATTCCTTGAGGTCACCTATGCGAACGGCGAGAAAGAGACCTTCTTCTTCAAAGATTTCTCGAGCGGCGCGATGATCGAAGGGGTTGTTTCCCGGGCAAAGAAACATGCCATCAAGCGAATGCTTGAGTCCGGCGTGAAAGGGTTGAAGCAAGAAGATCTGATCCGTGCGATCAAAGATGAATTTAAGGAGAACGAGGATCTTCCAAACACGACGAACCCGGATGATTGGGCGAAAATCGCCGGAAGAAAGAGTGAAAAGATCATCCACGTTCGCACCATGGCTGGAAGAGCGACCGCCGATGCCAAAAAGATTGAAAACGTGACGACAGGACACTATCTATGACCGGCTGAGAGCAGCTATCGGAGGCCTCTGATCGATGAAGAGAATATTGGGCACAGAGACGGAGTTTGGAATCGCCTCCAAAAATTCTGAATCAATAGATCCTGTTTCAAATTCCATTTTTTTAATCAACAGCTACCCTTACCTTCCCTCCTCGTCTGCGTTTTGGGATTACGAGAATGAGAATCCCCTGCTCGACGCGCGCGGTTTCGAAGCCGACGGCGAACGCGAGCGACCCGGCCCGGAATATAACCGTCTCCTCAACAAGCTTTTACCAAATGGCGGGCGGCTCTATGTCGATGGGGCGCATCCGGAATACTCGACCCCCGAGTGCACCAATGCCAGAGATCTGGTCGCTTTCGAAAAGGCGGGCGAGCGCATTTTGGAAACCTGCCTCGAGATGGCAAGCCGCTTGAAACCGGGTGAGAGTCGTTTCTCGATTTACAAAAATAACACGGACAGCAAGGGGAACAGTTACGGCTACCATGAAAACTACCTGGTGTCGCGGGAAGTCCCCTTCGAGAAGATCGTGGCGCAGTTGACCCCCTTTTTGGTGACGCGACAGGTGTTCGCGGGGGCGGGGAAGGTCGGCTCCGAAAACAAAACCGAGTCGGCCGCTTATCAGATTTCGCAACGGGCGGACTTTTTCGAGGTCTGGGTCGACCTGAATACCATGGTCAAGCGGCCGATCATCAATACGCGCGATGAGCCGCATGCCGATACCGCTCGTTTCAGACGGTTGCATGTCATCGTCGGCGATGCCAACATGTCGGAGTTTACCACCTATCTCAAGGTCGGCACCGCTGCGCTGGTGCTCGCCATGATCGAAGAGGGGCGGGAAGTGCAAGGGGTTGAACTTGAGAACCCGGTCCGATCGATTAAAGAGATCTCTCGCGATTTGACCCTGAAGAAAAAAATGAAGCTCTTGCGGGGGGAGGAGTGGAGCGCGATTGAAATTCAGAGGGCCTACCTGGAGCAGGCGGAGGTCCACTTCGCCAAGAGCGACGATCCGGTGACCCACGATCTTCTTGAAAAATGGCGGATGGTGCTCGATAAGCTGCAAGAAGATCCGATGCAGCTTTCAAGGCATATTGATTGGGTGATTAAGAAAGAGCTCATTGAATCATATATGCAGCGGAAAGGATGTGATTGGAGAGATCCGCGCGTGTCGATGATGGATCTTCAATATCACGATGTGACGCAAGGAAAAGGGTTATACTATGCGCTGGAGCGGGGCAATTATGTCGAGCGCATTGTTTCGGAAAACACCATTTCCGATGCCCAGAACAATCCACCCGAGGATACACGCGCTTACTTCCGTGGGAGCTGCCTCAAAAAGTTCCCGAAAGAGGTCTACGCGGCGAGCTGGAGCTCCATCTTATTTGATATCGGAAACAGCAGCATTAAAAGAGTTCCTCTGATGGACCCTCTCAAGGGGAGTCGCGCCCTGGTGGGGCCTTTGTTGGACGGGGCCAGAACCATCGAGGAATTGCTCGCCATTATCGCAACATAAGGGGGTTTCAATGGCTAAGCAAGACAAAAAAAGAGAGAAGAAGAAGGAGTCGGACAAGAAAGAGGAGGCGGTTGCGGCCAACCCGGAGGTTGTCGATAAGGGGAAAAAGATCAAGGAAGACCTGGATAAGCTCATGGACGAAATCGACGATGTTTTGGAGGAAAACGCAGAAGAGTTTGTTAAAAATTATGTTCAAAAGGGAGGAGAATAGTGACCGAGTTCCGATTCCACGACCCGGGTTCCAGCTTCTATCAGTTACTCACCTCGCAACATCCTCAACTTCTACCCTCGCTTCCAGGAATTCTTCCTTCTGAAAAAAAGGATCTCTCTCAAATGGTTCCCCATGGAACAACCGTCCTTGCCTTGCGTTATGCGGATGGGATCGTCATGGCCGGAGACCGAATGGCGACGGAAGGCTATGCCGTCTCGGAGCGCCGCATCGAGAAGGTGCATAATGCGGACAAATATTCGGCCATCGCGATCGCCGGCGCGGCCGGTCCCTGTTTGGAGATGACCCGTCTCTTCCGGATTGAGTTGGAACATTATGAGAAGCTGGAAGGGGCCGAGCTCTCCATGGACGGTAAGGCGAATAAACTTGCGCAGATGATCAAGGGAAATCTCCCGATGGCCGTGCAGGGGCTGGTTGTGATTCCGATCTACGCAGGATATGACGCCAGACGCGGAGTCGGCCGAATCTTTAAATATGATATCGCGGGAGGGCAGTACGAAGAGATAGAATACTACGCCATCGGCTCGGGCGGGAGAGACGCTCGGGGAACGTTGAAAAAAATTTATAAGGAAGATCTCGACCAGGAGAGAGCGATTCAAGTCGCGCTGGAGGCGTTGTATGATGCGGCGGAGGCGGATGTCGCCACCGGAGGACCCGATCTCATCCGTGGAATTTTCCCCACGATGAAAGTGATCAACGCACAAGGCATTACCGATATTCCGGATGAAAAGATAAAAGCGCTTCTAGAGCGGATGATGCAGCGACAAGGGGGAGGATAAGCGGTGGCAATGCCATATTATGTTTCACCTGAACAGGTGATGCAGGACAAGGCGGAGTACGCCAAGAAGGGAATTTCCAGGGGCAGATCGATCATTGCGATGGAATATGACAAGGGAATTCTTCTTGTTGCGGATAATCCGAGCTCATTGAGCAAGATCTCGGAGATCTACGACAAAATCGCTTTTGCGGGAGCGGGGAAATACAGCGAGTTCGAGAATTTGAGAAAAGCCGGCATCCGGCATGCCGATATGAAGGGTTATCTATACAGCCGAGCCGATGTCACCGGCAAGTCGCTGGCCAATTCCTACTCACAGTCGCTCGGAACGATTTTCAGTCAGGAGCTGAAACCGCTGGAGGTAGAGATTTTGGTAGTAGAGGTCGGCAGCGCGACGGAAGAAAACGAGATGTATCGGATCTCATTCGACGGCAGTATTTTTGATGAGACAGGGTTTACCGCCATCGGAGGCAAATCGGAAGCGCTCATTACGTATCTCAAAAGCCGGTACAATCTTTCTCCTTTAAAAGATGCCTTACGGCTCTCTGTCGATGCGCTCGAAGCGGGGTATAACCAGACTACGACGCCGGAAGGTTTGGAGGTGGCGGTTTTAGATCGAGATCGCATCGGCCGGACGTTCCAGCGGCTTGGCACAAAAGAGTTAACGGAGTATCTACGCAAATAAAGTTTTAGGGTAAAATGAAAAATAGAATCTTTGGTCTTGAAAACGAATACGGATTGATCTTTTCTCCCAACGGAAAAGTGTATCTTCCGATGGAGAAGATTTTGGGTTATATCTTCGAGGGACTCATTCCAAACAGCTGGCCGTCGAATGCCTTCTTGGTGAACGGCGCCCGTTTCTATCAAGACACCGGTTGTCATCCGGAATATTCAACCCCAGAATGCGATAACGTTTTCGATCTGGTTGTTCACGATAAAGCGGGAGAGCGCCTCCTGGAATCGTGTCTTCCCATCGCGGAAAAACGGCTGAAAGAGGAAGGTCTCTCCGGGGAAATCTACATCTTCAAGAACAATACAGATTCGATGGGAAACACCTACGGCTGTCATGAAAACTATCTCATGCGCCGCGATCTTGATTTCTGGAAGGTGACAGAACAGTTGATTCCCTTCTTCGTCACCCGGCAGATTTATAGCGGTTCGGGAAAGGTCCTCAAAGTCTCAGGGAAGAGCCACTACTTCATCTCGCAGCGCGCCCAACATATCCATGAGAAGACCTCTTCTTCCACCACCTCTTCTAGAAGCATCATCAATACACGCGATGAGCCCCATGCCGACGCGGAAAAATACCGGCGGCTTCATATCATCGTCGGCGACTCCAACATGTCGGAGTACGCCACCTATTTGAAGGTCGGAACGACGGCGCTGGTCCTCTCTATGATTGAAGAAGGGTTCAATGTAGTAGGGTTGGAGCTGGAAGATCCGGTTAAGGCGATGAGAGAGATCTCCCGCGATCTGACGATGAAAAAACGGGTTCGCCTGGAAGGGGGAAAAGAAATGACCGCCATCGAGATTCAGCGGATTTATCTCGAAAAGGCCAAGGAGTATGTCGCCTCGGAAGACGAAGATGAGGTCAGCTACGATATCCTGGAGCGGTGGGAATATGTGCTCAATGAGCTTGAAGAAGATCCCAACCGTCTCTCCCGCGAGTTGGATTGGGTGATCAAGAAGGAGTTGATCGGCTCTTATATGGAGCGGAAGGGATGCGGCTGGGATGATGCCCGTGTGGCAATGATGGATCTGCAATATCACGACGTCAATCAGAACCGGGGACTCTACTCGCTTCTATGCCGGCAAGATATGGTCGAGCGGATTGCAACCGAGGAAGATATCCAAAGAGCGATTCAGACCCCACCGCAGACGACCCGGGCGAAGGTCCGTGGCGATTTCATCCGGTTTGCCAAAGAAAAAAACCGCTCTTACACCGTCGACTGGACGTATCTCAAATTAAATGGATACTGGGAAGAGACCATCCTCTGCATGGATCCTTTTTGCTCCGCCAACCAACGTGTGAAGGAACTCATTGCCGCCGCAGCGCCTCCTAAATAGTCCGGTCCGGACGATTACTTCTCTTTCAATTCTCTTTTTTTATTTCCTCTCGATTCCCCTCCAAGCACAGGAAACATCCGCGCCGATTCAGGTGAAGCAGGGCGAGATCGCTTTGATCACGCTGACACTCGAGTCGGACATCCCCTCCGTTGCCGGAAAATTTTTGGACCAACCGATCTCTTTTTTCAAGAAAAATACGAATGAATATGCCGCGATGATCGGGATCGATCTCGACCAGCCGGTCGGCTTGCAGCCCCTGACGGTCACGTGGCAGAAGGGGGAATCGACCGTCCGCCGGGAGATTGCAATCGAAGTGGTCTCCGCCGCATTCGCCACCCAATCGTTGAAACTTCCGAAAGGGATGGTCGATTTGGATCCCCCCACCCTCGCACGGGTACAAAAGGAGCAGGCGCGAATGAAGGAGATCTTCGACAAGAGCGCCGATCAGAAGTTGTGGGAAGCGGCCTTTATTGTTCCGACCGAAGGAAAGGTGGCGGGAACCTTCGGCCTCCGCCGGATGATGAACGGCCAGCCGAGAAACCCTCACACCGGGGAAGATATCAGCGCTCCGCTCGGCGCGCCTGTCTTGGCATCGAACGGGGGGAAGGTGATCCTCGTCGGCGATTTTTACTTTAACGGGCATTCGGTCATTATCGATCATGGTCTCGGTCTTTTTAGCATGTATTTTCACCTCTCGGAGACAACGGTCAAAGAGGGGGAGACTGTGATAAAGGGACAAGCGATCGGATCGGTAGGGCAATCGGGTCGGGCGACCGGCCCCCATCTTCACTGGGGGATACGGCTCAACGGGGCGCGTGTGAATCCCTTCTCTTTGATAGAAAAGAAGCTCGGCTGATTCACGAATAATGACATTTTCGGGGTTTTGATGCTGGAAAGCGGTATTCCTGAAAATCATCCTTTACGTCTTCATTTTCTGATCCTCATCGAAAAGAGCTTTCATCAAACATTGAATTGGTCCGACCCGGTCGTCACCGAATATATCTCGAATCTTCTTCTCTATTTCACCCGGACCGATTGCCTCTATGCCATTCGAAACAGCCAGGGGAATCGGATCGATACCATCGCTGAAATGTTGATGGAAGGGGATATCCTGCTCCGGGCCCAGACCATTGAGCGGGAGTGGGAGGTCCACCGACATATCGGCGATTATACTCTCTTTATGAGCGGTCTCTTCCCGGAGTATCTGAAGCGGTTGAAATCCGGGCAGAAGATCGAACATCCCGACTTCCTGATCGATTATGTGCGGGTCGGGAAGAAGTCGTACCGGCGGGCGGCCGAGTTCAACTATGGCCGATTTAAAGAGTGGACCCCCCTTTATCGAAAACTGGCCGAGCACTTTGAGATCTGCATTGCAGGATTAGGTTTGATTCGTGAGGAGTTGGATCGTTCCAGCGAATGGCAGTCCAAAAAACAAATCTTAAGCTGAGACATGGAGAAAAGAGGAAAGAAACGGGTCCTGAAGCGGCTGTCGGTCCGATTTGGCACTCAAAAGCCGGACCACATTGCGTTTACCCATGATCTTTCCTCAACCGGTATTTTTCTCAAAACGACCACTGTTTTCCCACCGAATACAAGACTTCAAATCGAGCTGACCCTGCCCGATAATAAGGTGATCCATGTGCGCGGCATCGTCATGTGGGCGAAGCGGATTCCCCCTGCCTTTAACAGGGTCATCCAAAAACATGGAATGGGAATTCATCTTCTCAACATTCCGGATGAATACAAAGCACTGATTGACCGTCTGCATCTCTAGACTTCTTATTCGGAGAGAGCGGGCTATTCTGTTCTTTTCTGAGGATAAGGAGGGACGATATGGATTATGCGATCGGTTTTAAAGGAGTTCTTCCTTCACATTGATCGCCGCCTTCTCGCGAAGGGCGAGGGTGTAGGCGTTCAGCGCTCTTTGCTTTTTCTGAAAAAGCAGGTCTGAGGCGGCCCGATCCGGGTCTGGGTTGGCGGGGTTGCTCTTTTTTGCGTCTTCTTCCTCTGAAGGGGTCAGCGCGACCGACTCCTTCACGATCGTTTTCACTTTTTCAATCAATAATTCTTCCCGATGTTGCCGTTCGAAGCCTTCGGGGGTATAATGTTCTCTGGCGAGAACGAGACGGTAAACCGCCGGGTCGAATTTGCCCTCTTTCTGGAAGCCGGGAAGCTCGGTGATCGAGCGCTTGAGTTCCTCATCGCTCACCACCAGCTTCATCCGACGCGCCTCCTGCAGCCAAAGTTTTCGGTCGACGAGCTCGTCGATCACCCGTTTTCGCAGGTCTTTATCGTCGAATTTATCCTGAAAGACCTCCCGGTAGAAGTCGGACGCGTTTTTATAGGCGCGCTGATACTCCTCAATGGAGACGGAGGCGCGGTCCACTTTGGCGATGGCGTTGTCTTCGGTCTGCTCGAAGCCCCACCATCCCATGGTGGCGGTGAACACGACGGCGAGTCCGATCATGACGAGCCGGAAGAACCAGGGATTTTCGATGGCTCCTTTACGAATGACCTTTAGCAAGTGATCCTCCTTTTTGCGGAGGTTAGGATAACATCAGTCGGTACAAAAAGCAACCCCGCCGGCCGCGAAGCGGCGACATTTTTCTTAAACATTTTTTATTTTTTGATGTATAATGGCATCTATTTTATGATCGGACGAAAGGTCCTTGTGTTGACGGAGCTGGGTGAGGAGGTAGCAGGTTCTTGGGTCTATCCTAAAGCGAGTGTCCTCCATCGGTTTATCGCTAAATTCCTCGATTTATTGGTTGTTGCCGCGATCTATGAAATACCGCTTCGAATCAGCTTTCTGGCAGGGCTTTCCTACCTTTTGATTTCTGACGGTTTTGGCGAAGGGAGAAGCATCGGGAAACAGCTGATCGGTCTTCAGATCATTACCCCTGCAACGCGAAAAAAAGCTTCCTTCAAGGAATCGATTATCCGCAATTTCCCGCTGGCGACCGCCTATTTACTTTTTTACCTCCCTTACATCGGTTGGCTGTTCTCATTGATGGTTATCGGTTTTGAAGCGTTGTTGATGATCGGCAATCCGAAAGGGTTGCGGGTTGGGGACGAATTGGCGAAGACGCAGGTGCTCGATCACGCTGTGTTCGAATCTTTAGAAAAATAATGAGGGGATGATGGGACTGACAAGCAGCATCTTGGGGTGGTTTTCAAACGACTTGGCCATTGATCTGGGGACCGCGAACACGCTGGTTTACGTGAGGGGGAAGGGGATCGTCATCAACGAGCCTTCGGTGGTGGCGATCGAGCGAAAATCGGGAAAGGTGGTCGCGATCGGGGCGGAGGCGAAAAAGATGCTGGGGCGCACCCCCGGAAACATCGTCGCCATCCGGCCGATGAAAGACGGCGTGATCGCCGATTTCGAAATCGCCGAGAAGATGCTGAATCACTTCATCAAGAAGGCTCACAATCGGAACACTTTCGTCCGCCCCCGTGTGATCATCGGGGTTCCTTCGCGGGTCACGCAGGTGGAGCAGCGGGCGGTGCGCGACTCCGCGGAACTGGCGGGGGCGCGCGAGGTTTATCTGATCGAGCAGCCGATCGCCGCCGCCATCGGCGCGGGGCTTCCGATTGCCGAGCCGTCCGGAAACATGGTGGTCGATATCGGCGGCGGCACGACCGACATCGCCGTCATCTCTCTGGCCGGCATCGTCTACTCGGAATCGGTGAAGGTGGCGGGAGATAAGATGGACGACGCCATCGTCAACTACATCAAGCGAAAATATAATCTTCTCATCGGAGATCACATGGCCGAGCAGATCAAATTCGAGATCGGCTCCGCCTATCCGCTGGAAGAGAAGAAGACCTATATGATCAAAGGGCGGGATTTGATCTCCGGAATTCCGAAGACGCTGGTGATCGATGACGGGGAGATCCGGGAAGCGCTCGCCGAGCCGATCTCCGCCATCGTCAATGCGATCAAGGTCGCCTTGGAGAACACCCCCCCGGAGTTGGCGGGGGATATTATCGATCGCGGAATCGTCTTGACCGGGGGAGGATCGCTTTTGCGGGGGATGGATATCCGCCTGCGTGAAGAAACAAACCTCCCGATCATTACCGTCGACAATCCGCTCAATACCGTGGCGCTCGGAACGGGAAAGGCGCTCGATCAGCTGAGTCTCCTCCGACGGATTTCAATCGCCTCGCAATAATTTAGAAGCGGGGCGTTTTTATCCAGTAAAGGCACGTTGTTTTAGGAGGGTTTTCAATCGCACAGCTAGGTCAGCGGATGCTTCGCCGCCGAAATATCTATAAACGTTTCCTCATTCTCTCTTTTATCCTCGGTCTGACGATCATCTTTATCTCTCCCGAGCTTCAAAAAAGGCCGTTGCGATGGGTGGAAGTCCCGATCGGAGGGGTGGTCTACTACGTCCAGCAGGGAACCCATGCGGTGCTCGACGGGATCGGCGGTGTCTGGAACGGCTATATCAACCTGATTCACGTTCAGCAGGAAAACCAACAGCTTCGCGAGGAGATCGGTCGGCTTCGGGGGGAGAACAATCTGTTAAAAGAGGAGGAGGTCCTCGCCGAGCGGCTCCAGGGGATCCTCGATTACAAGCAAAGCGCTCCCTTCAACCTCGTCGCAGCCTCTGTAATCGGTCGGGAGCCGAGCCATTGGTATCAGACCGTCATTGTCAACAAGGGGGAGGCCGAGGGAATCAAGGTCGATATGGGGGTGATCACTCCGGAGGGGGTCGTCGGGAAGGTGATCAAGACCGGACCGCGCCATGCGCAGGTCCTCCTCCTGACCGACCGGAACAGCGCCGTCGCAGCGATTGTGCAGCGGACCCGGGATGAAGGAATCGTTCAGGGGATCGAGGAGGGGGCTGTTCGTCTGAAATACCTCCCCCATTTCTCGGAGGTGGTGGTCGGAGATGTTCTCGTCACCTCCGGGCTCGAAGGAAGTTTCGCGAAAGGTCTTAAGATTGGGGAGATTGAAAAAGTGGAAAAAAAGGAGCATGAACTCTTTCTTCAGGTAAAGGTGACCCCTCAAATCAGTTTCTCAAAACTTGAAGAAGTCCTGATTATTACTTCAACCGACGAGAGAGATGAATGAAATGGTTTTTCCGAATCACGATCTTTCTTCTTCTGATTCCGGTCCAGACCCTTCTCTTGGAGAAAATTCAGATCGCAGGGGTCAAGCCCGATCTTGCTTTGATCTTGGTTTATTGTTTTAGTTGGGCCAAAGGAGAAATTCATGGTCTGCTTTGGGGGGTTGCCCTGGGGGGGCTGATCGATCTTTTTTCCGTTGGACTCCTCGGCGTGAATTTTATCTTGAAAACAACGATCGGTCTTACGATCGGAATGCTGGGGAGATCTTTCTTGAATCTCTCCTTGCTCTGGAATGTGCTGATTTTCTTTTTTATTTCGATTTTGCATGACTTCCTCGGAACCCTCTTGGTGGAAGGAATGAGAGAGGGGAGCCTCTTTCTGATGATTCAACCCAATATGGTTGGAAGAGCCCTCTATAATTCCCTTTTTGCAGTCGGGCTTTTATTCCTCTTCTCGAAGAGAAGCGGTGAGAAAGGATCATTCGATCATGCGGGAGTCCTATTTTCCGCAGGAGGAAACACGAGATCTACAGAGTAGGATCTATTGGCTCTTCGGCCTGATCGTCCTGGCGCTCTGCGGCCTTCTGCTTCGGGCGTGGTACCTGCAGGTTGTCAAAGGGAAGTTCTACTACGAGCTCTCTGAAAACAATCGGATCCGGGTGGTAGAGACCCCCCCTCCCCGCGGCCTGATCTACGATCGGAACGGCGCCCTCCTGGTGAATAATGTCCCCAGCTTCAACCTCTACGTCGTTCTCGGCGACATGCCGGATCAGACGGAGGTTCTCTCGCGTCTGGCCGACCTCATCGGTATGCCTCAGGAAGAAATCGTGCGAAGGGTTACTTTCAAAAAGGAGGACCCTTTCTTTCCGATTAAAATTAAAGACGACCTGACAATGAAAGAGGTGGCCCTGATCGAGGGCCATGGACTTGATCTTCCCGGCGTGAAGATTGAGGCTGAATTCAAGCGGAATGCCATCCATGGAAACCTGGCCGCCCACCTTCTCGGCTACGTCGGCGAAATCACGCAGTCGCAGCTTGAATCGGGAAGTTATCAGAACCTTAAACGGGGGGGGATTATCGGGCAGTACGGCATTGAACAGAGCTTTGACGCGGTCATCCGCGGAATTCCCGGCCAGAAACGGATTGAGGTCGACGCCCTCGGCCATGAGATTCGCGTCTTGGAGGTCAATGAGCCGCAGCGGGGGAACGATGTTTTTCTGACGTTGGATCTCAATGTCCAAAAGGTGGCGGAAGAAGCGTTGGGAGGTCGAAACGGAGCGATCGTGGCGATGGATCCTAGGAACGGCGAGGTCCTCGCCATGGTCAGTCATCCGGCATTTAATCCTAATCTCCTCTCGCAGGGGGCTTCGTCCGAGGCATGGGAAGCCATTCTAAAAGATGAGGGGCGTCCTTTGACGAACCGGGTGATTCAAGGACAATATCCGCCCGGATCGACCTTTAAGATCGTGATGGGCGCCGCCCTCCTTGAAACGAAAGAGGCCTCTCCGGCGAGCCGGGTCGAATGCCGCGGATTTCTCCACTTTGGAAATCGAAATTTCAGAGACTGGAAAAGAGGAGGCCACGGGACGGTCGATCTTCACCGGGCGATGGTCGAATCGTGCGACGTCTATTTCTATGAGATGGGAAACCGCCTCGGTGTCGATAACATTGCCAAGTTCTCTCATCTCTTCGGCCTGGGGCACCCGACCGGGATTGAGCTTGCTTCCGAAAAGGGGGGGTTGATTCCAAGCACCGAGTGGAAACGGCAGGCCCGCAAAGAGCCGTGGTATCCGGGAGAGACCCTCTCCGTTTCGATCGGACAGGGCTATGTGTCGACGACGCCGCTGCAGCTCGCGATGATGACCAACGTGGTGGCGAACAAGGGGATTTCGCACCCGCCGCAGATCCTGAAGAAAGTACGGGATCAAGTGACCGGATCGATCCAGGAGATCCCGACCGCGGAAGGAAAACGAATCCCCATCTCGCCGGAGACGTTTCGGGTCCTGCACGCTTCTTTGGCCGGCGTCGTCTCCGACCCGCATGGGACGGCCAACGGATCGAAGTCTCAGTTCGTCTCGATCGGAGGAAAGACCGGAACGGCGCAGGTGATCGGAATGAAGGGAGGGGTGCACGGAAAACTTCCCGATAAGTTTAACGATCACGCCTGGTTCGTTGCATTCGCGCCGGTGGAGAGTCCGAAGATTGCCGTCGTTGTATTGGTAGAGAACGGAGGCCACGGCGGTTCGGCCGCAGCGCCGCTCTCCAAAAGGTTGATCGAGGCCTATCTCGGTATCGCCCCTCCGTTGGAGCCGATCACCGTTAAAAGCCCGGCGCCCCCTCCGAGTGCCATTCCAAGCGAGGGTTAAGTGAGCCGATTGGTAAGGATTGTAAAATGATTGATCGAAGAAGCATCGCCGGCTACGACTGGCTTCTCTTTGTGGTCGTGATTCTTATTTTGGGGATCGGCGTCGTCTCGATATACAGCGTCACGTCCGCCTCCGAGGCGCGCTCGCCGCTCTACATGAAGCAGATTTACTGGATCATTCTCGGCTGGGTCGTCTTCCTGGTGATGGCCTGGATCGACTACCATGAGATCGCCCGGTTCGCTTACCCGATTTATGCGGTGACCCTGCTCCTGCTGGTCCTGGTCCTTCTGATCGGACGAACCGTTCTGGGGGCCCAACGGTGGCTCTCATTCGGCTTTTTTAACATGCAGCCTTCGGAGCTGGCGAAAATCAGTCTTTTGCTGGTCTCGGCGAAATACTTTTCAGACTATTTTCCGAAAAAAGGGTTGAACCTCCGGCAGCTGTTGGTGCCGGGAAGCCTGGTCCTCTTGCCGATGCTCCTGATCCTTAAGCAGCCCGATCTCGGCACCGCATTAGCAATCTCCTCGGTCTTCTTCAGCATGGTCTTAGTGATCGGGTTGCGCTCCAAGTTCCTGATCTATTTCTCCCTCATGTCTCTGATGATGTTCCCTTTCTTATGGCAGTTTTTCTGGAATCGTCTCAGGGGTTATCAGCGGGAACGCCTCCTGACCTTCGTCGATCCGACCAACGATCCGACCGGAACCGGTTATCACATCATCCAGTCGAAGATTGCGATTGGATCGGGGGGGCTCTTCGGGAAGGGACTCTTCGGGGGGACCCAGAGCCAGTTGAAGTTTCTTCCGGAGAGCCACACCGACTTCATCTTCTCGGTTTTCTCCGAGGAGTGGGGCTTCGTCGGAATTTTCATTTTCTTTATGCTCTTTTTCTTTTTGCTCCTTTGGGGGGTTGAGATCGCTTACAAGGCCAAAGATGTGCTCGGGTCGCTCCTGGCGGTCGGGATCATCGGCCTGATTTCGTTTTATTTCCTGGTGAACGTCGGGATGACGTTGGGGGTCATGCCGGTCGTGGGAGTTCCGCTCCCGCTGGTCAGTTACGGGGGAACCTCCATGGTCACCACGATGGGTTTGCTTGGCCTTCTTTTCAATGTTAAACTGAGACGATTTATGTTATTTTACTGATTCATGGGGAAACTCTGGTGTTTCGTTCCCGGTTGGGACGATGCACGATGAGACACCCCCCTACGTATTGAGGATTCTTATGGCTATTGAGATTGTGATCAATTCAACCCGCGAAGAGACACGGGTCGCCCTTCTCGAAAATAAGATTGTTACCGAGCTCTATTTCGACCGGAAAAAAGATCGCGGCATCGTCGGCAACGTTTACAAAGGGAAGGTCGTCAAGGTTCTGCCGGGAATGCAGGCCGCCTTTGTCGATATTGCCACCGAGAAAGCCGCCTTCCTCTACGTCGCCGATGTCATGACCAACATGGACGATTACGGCCATATGATGGAAGAGGCCGAGGAGGTCGAGGAAGAGCCGCTGGAGTTCGAAGAGACATCCGAAGCGACGCAGGTCCCGGTCATGACGCGGCCGAAGAAGGGCTCTTCCCAGACGATTGAAGATCTCCTCCAGGAGGGGCAGGAGGTGGTCGTCCAGGTTTCCAAGGAACCGATCGGAACGAAGGGTCCGCGGGTGACCACCTACATTTCCCTTCCCGGACGTTACCTCGTCTACATGCCGACGGTCAACCATGTCGGGGTTTCTCGCCGGATCGGCCGGGAGGACGAGCGTCATCGGCTGAAGGACATGATCCTCCGGCTGAGGAAACCGGGGGCCGGATACATCGTTCGAACCGTGAGCGATGGCATCACCGAAGAGGAGTTCAAACAGGATATCGAATTCCTGGAGGTGGTTTGGCAGAACATTCTTAAGAAGCGGGATAAATTGCCGGCGCCTGCCTTGCTTCATACCGACCTCGACCTGGTCTTCAGAACGGTTCGAGACCTCTTTACGAAAGATGTCGACAAGCTGACCATCGACTCCAAGCCCGAATATGAACGGATCAAAGAGTTTGTCGGCACCTACCTTCCGAGCTTTCTCCCACGTGTGGAGCTCTGGGATAAGGATGAGCCGGTTTACGACGCCTACGGTCTTGAGATGGAAATCTCCAAGGCGAAGAACCGGCGGGTCTGGCTGAAATCGGGAGGATACATCGTCATCGATCATGCTGAAGCGCTGACGGTGATTGACGTCAACACCGGCCGGTTCGTCGGGAAGCGCGATCTGGAAGAGACGATTTTGAAGACCAACCTGGAGGCGGTGAAGGAGATCGCCTACCAGCTGCGCCTTCGGAATATCGGCGGGATCATCATTATCGATTTCATCGATATGGAAAAGGAGAAGAACCGCGAGAAGGTCTTCAATGCCCTCCACGACGCGGTCAGCACCGACAAGGCCCGAACCCATCTCTTAAAGATCTCCGAACTCGGCTTGGTGCAAATGTCCCGGGAGCGAACCCGGGAAGATATCCTGCGGATCCTTTGCGAGCCCTGTCCGTATTGCGAGGGGAGAGGCTATACCAAGTCTCCCACCACCATCTGCTACGAGATCTTTCGGGAGATCCGCCGGATCGGCTCTTCTCCCCGGGACAAAAAGATCATCATCGGGGTCCATCCGACCGTCGCCAATCTTCTCTACGACGAAGAGCGGCATGGGGTGGAGGAGTTGGAGCGGGAGTATCATAAGAAAATCATCATCAAGGCCGACTCCAATCTCCATATCGAACAGTATGATATTGTGACCCTCTGATTCCTACGTGACTCATACCAAAAGGGTGGGATGCCTTCGCGTTCCCACCCTTTTTATCTCCTCGTCATAAGGATTTACCCTACCGGTTTCGATACTTGCCTGCATATTTTGGGATCCGGTTTGCACACTTTTCTCATCGTTCTTCGAATCTCTTTTTTAAATCCTGCTAAATCAGGCGAATAAAGAGACGGTCCTGTTATTGCAATTTTTGTCTCCCACCGAAGCGCCGAGACGGCCTCGGATTATTGGGGGCCTTCCATTGATTCAAAAGATGCAATTCCAGCCACTGCTGTTGTTCGTTCTCTTGCTCCTTGCCGCGTGCGGCAGCGGAGGAGGGGGGGAGATTGGGGCTCCGACCGTTTCAGAAACGACTCCTCCGAACCAGGCGACGAATGTCGGGGTTGATTCTCATATCACTGCCAAGTTTTCTTCATCGATCGATCCGGTCACGGTGAATGACAAGACCTTCATCGTGATCGATATGACCGGAACAGTCGACTATCGCGATAAAACAGCGATTTTCACCCCTTCCTCCCCATTCGAGAGGGGAAGGCGGTACAACGCGATCCTCACCACCGGGATCAAAGACCTCGACGGCATTCCCCTTCCATCCAACTTCACCTGGGCCTTTGAAACGGAGGGTGGTCCCGATACAACCCCTCCTTCGATTGAGGCGACCGTTCCAAGGGACCAAGCGAACGAGGTATCATCCACCTCTTCGATCCGGGTTGTTTTCTCGGAGCCGATCGATTCCACCAGCATTCATGAAGGGACTTTTTTCGTGAACGGGGTCACGGGGACCTATAGTTATGACGAGCCGAATCGAACGGCGATATTAATCCCCTCGCGGCTTTCTTCTTCGGCCGTGATCACGGTCACTATGACAAGGGGTGTGACCGATCTGGCCGGAAATCCATTGGAGAGCGATCATACCTGGTCTTTTACGACTGCCTCCGGCTCCGACCGGACCCCTCCCCGCATCATTACGAAAACCCCCGGCGAGAACGTCCAGAACGTTTCAGTCAACAGCAACATCTCGGCGACTTTCGATGAGGATATCGATCCGGCGTCGCTTCAGTCTCATTTTATTTTGACGGGACCCTCCGGAGAGGAGATTCCGGTCCGCCTCTCGTATAATGTGGGATCGAGCACGGCGACCCTTGATCCGGAGGCCGATCTGGCGTTCGACACGAGGTATCAGGTCTTTATAAGGGGAGGGGTCAGAGATTTGAGCGGCAATGCCACCTCTTCGGATGTCAGCTGGTTTTTCACCACCGGCCGGGCCCCTGATATCACCCTTCCCGTGTTGACCGAACAGCAGCCGGGAGGGGACGGCGTGCCGGTCAGAAGCTTGATCACGGTCACTTTGAGTGAACCGATCAAACCTGAAACATTGAGCGGAAACTTTATCGTCAGCAGCAATCAGGGGAGCTTCCCCGGCCAGATCAGCTACGATGCCCGCTCCCTCCAGGCGTTCTTCAACCCCTCCGGGCCGAGGCTGGAGTACAACACCACTTATACCGTTCTTCTCACGCAGGGAATCGAAGACCTCGCTGGGAACCGGCTCGCGCAGGTCAGTTGGACATTCACCACAATCGATCCCCCGCGGGTGGAGGAGATGTCTCCCGCCGGGCAGGGGGTCTCGACCGATCCGCCTCCTTCCATCCGGGCCGTCTTTTCTCGCGAGATGAGAGGGAGCAGCATCACTCAGAGCAGCTTTCAGGTTGTCCGTGTCGACCCGTTCACCCAACAGGGGGTCACCATTCCCGGGTCGATTTCCTATGCCAATGCGATTGCGACCTTTACCCCGAGCATTCCTCTTTCGGACAACACCCTTTACCGGGTGACCCTCACGACGGGAGTCGAGGATGCCAACGAAAACCCGCTTCCTGCGGAGGTGACTTGGACCTTTCAAACGGCGGCCCCGCCCGATCCGTCGCCGCGCGTCGCTTCGACGGCGCCGGCCGATGGAACCGTCGACGTCTCGGTCAATATTTCGGGTCTCTCCGCTCAATTTATGCGGCCGATCGATCCCTCGAGCCTTCTGGGCCAATTTGAGGTGCGGGAGACGAACGGGGTCTGCTGTCTGCCGAGGAGAATAGAATATGACGCTGGCCAGCAAAGGGCGATGTTGGTCTTCACCGGAGGACCGCTGGCATACAATACCTCCTATACGGCGGTACTCGGGGCGGGGATTCGATCCACCTCCGGGACGCCGATGGGGAGTGACTTTGTCTGGACCTTTACCACCGAGGCGGCCCCCGACGCCACACCCCCTTCGGTGACGGGGGGCGATCCCCCCGACGGCGCTCGCGACGTTCCGGCGACCGATCTCTCCGGGCAGCCGTTTCAGATCCGCGTCGATTTCAGCGAGCCGATTCTCTCTTCCACGGTGACCGCCGCAACGTTTGTCGTGAGGAGAGTCGAGTCGGAGTTCGATAAACCGGAAATCTCCGGGACCCGTCGAACGGAATCATCCTCTCTCTTTTTCGTCCCTTCCTTCCCTTATGATCCCGGAAAGACGTATGAGGTGACCCTGACCACCGGGATCACCGATCTGGCCGGAAACCCCCTTCCATCCAATGTTATTCGGTCGCTCACGACGGCGCCGTAAAGGCTTTCCATGCCGGGGTGCGGTCGCCATTTCTTCCAGATGCTTGTTCCCTTATACTCCGTAGTCATTGATTTTAATAGACTTTCATGGACGCTGTCTCCTCCATGATCCCCCTTTGGCTTGACAGTCCCCCGATCTTCTGTATAATGAACCCCCATTTCTGGCGAGGGGGGATGGAACGCTATCGATCTTGGTTGGCGTTGAAGCGGGTGACCGGCGTTGGGAACGTCCTCTATCGGCGGCTGCTCGACAGATTCAAGACGCCCGACGCGATCTTCGCCGCAGGTGAAGAGGCGCTTCAGACGGTGGCCGGGGTTTCCCTCGACCTTGCCAAGGCGATCTGCAGCTTTGCCGCGTTCGATCAGGTGGACCGTGAGATTGAGAAGCTCGATGCGTTGGGGGTAACGCTCCTCTCCCTTCAAGATCCCGATTATCCGCCGCTGCTTGCGGCGATCTATGATCCTCCCCCGTTTCTCTATGTGAAAGGAGACCCTCAAACCGCCAATCCCTATCCGGTGGCGGTGGTCGGAAGCCGGCGGGCGAGTCACTATGGGAAGACCGTGGCCGAACGGCTCAGCCGGGAGTTGGCGGAGCAGGGGGTGACGATCGTGAGCGGCTTTGCGAGGGGGATCGACACCATCGCCCATCAGGCCGCTCTGGCGGCGGGGGGGAGAACGATCGCGGTGCTCGGTTGCGGGATCGACCAAATTTATCCCCCCGAGCATCGGTCGCTCTCTGAGGAGGTCGTCGAGCAGGGGCTCATCCTTTCCGAGTTTCCGCTGGGAACGCCGCCGGATGGGCGCAACTTTCCTCAGCGGAATCGGATCATCAGCGGGCTCTCGCTCGGCTGTCTTGTCGTCGAAGCGACCCTGGAGAGCGGATCGCTGATCACCGCCCGGTGTGCTCTTGATCAGGGGAGAGAGGTCTTCGCCATCCCGGGGTCGATCCTCTCCGAGACCACGGCAGGAACCCACCAACTCATCCGATCGGGGGCCAAACTGGTCGAGCGGGTGGAAGATATCTTGGAAGAGATCCTCCCTCAGGTAAGGAGAGTCCCAAGAGAATCGGCCTTTGCCCCTGTGTTGGAGGGTGAGGAAAAAAAGCTTTATGATCTCTTGGGTTTCGAGCCGAAGCACATCGATCAGCTGATCCATGAAAGTACTTTATCCATTGCTGTCGTCTCCGGTTTGCTCCTGGCGTTGGAGCTGAGGGGAATTGCCCGCCAACTCACCGGAAAGTTTTATGTTAGAATATAGAAGAACAAAAGAGGGAAACGGAGGCTTTATTGGCCAAAGCAGTTAAAAAGAAAAAGGAATCGGGGAAGAGTGGCCCGGGAAAAGGAGCGGACACCAGTAGCCCGGCGAAAGGGGCGGTCGCCGGTGCCCGGGGGAAAAAGACGGCCACACGGACGAAGTCGCTCGTGATTGTGGAGTCCCCTTCGAAGGCGAAGACGATCTCGAAATATTTGGGAAAGCAGTTTTCTGTGATGGCGTCGGTCGGCCATGTAAAGGACCTTCCCAAGTCGCGGTTCGGCATTGATATCGATCATGACTTCGAACCGGAGTACACGGTCATCGACAAAAAGCGCAAGGTCCTCTCCGAAATTAAAAAGGCGGCCAAGGAGGCGGACAAGATCTACCTGGCGCCCGACCCCGACCGGGAAGGGGAGGCCATCGCCTGGCATATTCAAGAGGAGCTGAAATCGCGCAACGGCGATGTTTACCGGGTCCTTTTCAATGAAATTACGGAGAAGGCGATCCAGCAGGCGATGCAATCGCCCGGAAGGATCAATATGAACCGGGTCAACGCCCAGCAGGCCCGCCGGGTGTTGGATCGGATCGTCGGTTATCGGATCAGTCCGCTTCTATGGGAAAAGGTCCGCCGCGGTCTTTCCGCAGGCCGGGTCCAGTCGGTGGCGGTCCGTCTGATCTGCGAGCGGGAGGCGGAGGTCCTCGCCTTCGTTCCGGTAGAATATTGGAGCATCACGGCGAAGCTGCTGGGACCGAATCCCCCTCTATTCGTCGCCCGATTAATCCAGCGCGGAGGGCAGGCGATTGAGATGGGAAATGAGGCCGATGCGCAGGCGGTCCTTGATGCGCTCCGTCCCCTTCCCTTTGTCGTCTCCAAGATCGAAAAGAAGGAGCGGAAGCGAAACCCGACCCCTCCTTTTACGACCAGCCGGCTGCAGCAGGAGGGGGTCCGCAAGCTTCATTTCACCCCGAAAAAGACAATGATGCTCGCGCAACAACTCTATGAAGGGGTCGAGACCCAGGCGGAAGGGGCGGTCGGATTGATCACCTATATGCGAACCGACTCGGTCCGTGTCTCGCCCGACTTCCAGCAGGAGACAGCGGCGTGGATTCGCGGCAAGTATGGAAACGAGTATGTTCCGGAAGCGCCCCCGGTCTATCGGAGCAAGAAGGGGGCGCAGGAAGGGCATGAGGCGATTCGACCCACCTCGCTTGCGCGCGATCCCGAACAGCTGAAAGCCGATCTGACGAAGGATCAATACCTCCTCTATAAATTGATCTGGAACCGGTTTGTCGCCAGCCAGATGACTCCCGCCGTCTTCGACGTGACCCGGATCGATATCACCGCGGGGGATTTTCTGCTGCGGGCCTCCGGGGCGATCATCAAGTTCGCCGGCTTCTCCATCGTCTACATGGAAGGGAAAGAAGAAGGGATCCCGCAGGAGAAAAAAGAGGGGGAAGAAGCGGAGGACACCTCCGAAGAGGCGGTCATTTTGCCGGAGCTCTCGGTGGGGGATCGTCTTACGCTGCAATCGCTCGATCCGAAGCAGCACTTCACCCAGCCGCCCCCCCGTTACAACGAAGCGCTCCTCATTCATGATCTGGAAGAGAAAGGGATCGGGCGGCCGAGCACCTATGCCACGATCATCTCGACCATTCAGGACCGGGAATATGTCGAGAAGCGGGAGGCCCGTTTCTATCCGACCGAATTGGGAAAGGTGGTCAACGAACTCTTGATCCAGCATTTTCCGGATGTGGTGAATGTCGAGTTCACCGCCCAGATGGAAAATGAGCTCGATGGAATCGAAGACGGAGAAAAAGAGTGGGTTGAGACGGTCCGCGGGTTCTACGAGCCGTTTAGCAAAGAGTTTAATCGGGCGCAGGTCGAAATGCGGGATGTGAAGCGGGAAGAGACCCCGACCGACCTCACCTGTGAAAAGTGCGGCAAGCCGATGGTGATTAAATGGGGCCGATTCGGCCGATTCATCGCCTGCTCCGGCTATCCCGACTGCAAGAACACCAAGGAATTTGCCGAGACCGCCAATGGGATCGAAGTGGTGGAGAAAGAGACCGCCACCAACGAGGTCTGTGAAAAATGCGGCAAGCCGATGGTGATCAAAAACGGCCGCTTCGGCCGCTTCATGGCCTGCTCCGGCTATCCCGAATGTGAAAATACCAAGCCGATCAGCACCGGCGTCGCCTGCCCCGAAGAGGGGTGCGGCGGGGCCCTCATCGAAAAGCGAACCCGGCGGGGAAAGAACTTTTTCGCCTGCAATCGCTATCCCAAATGTACTTTTGCCCTCTGGGAGCGTCCTGTTCCCCGGGCCTGTCCGGAATGTAAAGCCCCCTTCCTCATTGAGCGTCGCGAACAGGGGGGCGGGATGAAGGTGGTCTGCCGAAACGAGGGGTGCGGCTTCGAAGATGCCGGTTGATTTTATCGCGTTCCTTCCCTTAGAATAACCCAACGTTATTCATTCAACGTGAATCGTTAAGCGTAAGAGAAAAATAACTCCTTCGTCACCGCTCTGTCTATTTTTGCGTTGAACGAATAACGATTCACATTTAACGTCTTTTAAGGATTAATGCATGTCTGAAAAAAAAATAATCGTCATCGGCGGAGGCCTGGCCGGTTCCGAAGCGGCTTGGCAGGCGGCGCAGCAAGGGGTTTCCGTCGTCCTCTACGAGATGCGGCCGGTCCGTCCGACCCCGGCCCACAAGACCGGAAACCTCGCCGAGCTGGTCTGCAGCAATTCGCTCGGCTCGCTCGACCCGAACAGCGCCCCCGGTCTTTTGAAAGAAGAGATGCGACGGCTCGGGTCGTTGATTATCCGGGCCGGCGAGGCGGCGCGTGTTCCCGCCGGGGCGGCGCTGGCGGTCGATCGAGAAATCTTCTCGCAGGAGATTACCAAGGCGCTCCAAAGTCATCCCGGGATCACCGTGTTGCATGAGGAGGTGAAGGAGATCCCGACCGATGGGATCGTCATCATGGCGACCGGCCCGCTGACCTCCGACGCTTTGGGGGAGTCGCTTCGAAATCTGACCCGTTCCGACTACCTCTACTTCTTTGATGCCATCTCTCCGATCATCGACGCGGAGAGCATCAACGACGAGATGACTTTTCGCGCCTCCCGCTACGACAAGGGAGGGGACGACTACCTCAACTGCCCGATGGATGAGGCGCAATACAATGCCTTTTATGATGCATTGATGGCGGGCGAAAAAGTAGAGGCGAAAGAGTTTGAGAAGGTCCCCTACTTCGAGGGATGTCTTCCGATCGAGGTGCTGGCGGAGCGGGGCCGGCTGACCCCGGTCTTCGGTCCGATGAAGCCGGTCGGTCTGGTGAATCCCAAGACCGGGAAAGAGCCGTTCGCCGTCGTTCAGCTACGGGCGGAGAACCAGTTCGGGAGCTGTTATAACATGGTCGGCTTCCAGACCAAGCTGAAGTGGCCGGAGCAGAAGCGGATCTTCCGGATGATTCCGGGCCTGGAGGAGGCGGAGTTTTTAAGGCTCGGAAGCCTCCACCGGAATACCTTCATCAACTCGCCTCGTCTTCTCTCCGAGACCCTCCAGATCCGAACGCGGCCGGGGCTCTTCATGGCGGGCCAGGTGGTCGGGGTGGAAGGGTATGTCGAATCGGCGGCGATGGGGGGGCTGGCCGGAATCAACGCGGCGCGCCTGCTTCACGGCGAGAAGACCGTCATTCCGCCGAAGACGACGGCGCACGGAGCGCTCATCCAATACATCACGCAGAGCCACCCGGCTTTCTTCCAGCCGATCAATACCAATTTCGGCCTCTTCCCGCCGCTCGATGAAAAAGAGAAGGGGCCCGGGAAGGGAAAACTGAATAAACAGCTTCGCCACCAGAAGGTGGTCGAACGAGCCCTCGGAGAGCTCTCTCAATGGATCGCGCAATACACGATTTTGCCCGATATCTCCAGATAGAGGAAAATGTCTCGCCCCATACTTATCGGAATTATCTCTCCGATTTGGCCGCGTTTAAGGCGTTTCTCGTCGGAGCGCCGGAGAAGGAGTCGAAAGCGCCTTCTCTCGAGTCGATCGACCATCTGATGATCCGCGGCTATCTGGCCGCGCTCCAGAAGCGGGGGGCGAAGAAGTCGACGGTCGCCCGGAAGCTCGCCGTCCTTCGCTCCTTTTTTCAGTATCTGGTCCGCGAGGGGCGGCTTTCGTTGAACCCCGCGAAGCGGGTCCTTCGCCCCAAGCTGGAGAAACGGCTGCCGAAGTTTCTCACCGTCGATCAGGCGCAGGCCTTGATGACCGCCCCTTCCGGAGAGGGATGGATCACACGGCGGGACCGGGCGATCCTCGAGACCTTTTATTCGACCGGAATCCGGATCTCGGAGCTGGTCGGATTGAATCCCGACGATATCGATTTCGATTCGGGGATGGTGAAGGTCTTCGGCAAGGGAAGGAAGGAGCGGATCGTTCCGATCGGGCAGAAAGCGATCGACGCGCTCCGCGCCTATTTAACCGCTAGGCCTTTTTCGGCCGAGGCGCTTTTCAACAATACGCGGGGAGGCCGGCTGACGGTGCGAAGCGTCGATCGGATCGTTAAAAAGTATGTCCGCCAGATCGATCAACCGAACATGGTTCCCCATGGCCTGCGGCATACGTTTGCAACACATCTGCTCGAAGGAGGGGCCGACCTCCGGTCGGTCCAGGAGATGCTGGGGCACGCGAGCCTCTCGACGACACAGCGGTATACGCACCTTCAGATCGATCATCTGATGCAGGTGTATGATCGGGCTCATCCGAGGGGAGACGGGAATGGTATTGGGAGTAAGGAGTAAAGCGTGACAGGTGAAGAAAACAAGGTCCGGTCGACCACGATTCTCTCCGTCCGCAAGGACGGACGGGTGGCGATGGGCGGAGACGGCCAGGTGACGTTCGGCCAGACGGTGATGAAGCACAATGCCAAGAAGATCCGGCGGATCTATAATAACTCCATCCTTGCCGGGTTTGCGGGGGCGACGGCCGACGCCTTCACGCTGGTGGAGCGCTTCGAGGGAAAGCTGGAGCAGTACCACGGCAATCTCACCCGCGCGGCGGTCGAGCTGGCCAAAGATTGGCGGACTGATCGGATTCTCCGGCGGCTGGAGGCCTTTTTGGCGGTGGCCGACCGGGAGCACTCGCTGATTATCACCGGCACCGGCGACGTGGTGGAGCCCGACGATGGGATTCTATCGATCGGATCGGGCGGACCCTATGCTCTTGCTGCGGCACGGGCGCTGATGGAGGCCTCCTCTCTCGATGCCCGCGGCATTGTCGAGCGGTCGATGGCGATCGCCGGCGATATTTGCATTTATACGAATCGAGAAGTTATTATTGAAGAGTTATAAAAGGAGTCTTACTCGAAAATGACATTGAACGAGGAATACGGCCATTTGATTCCGCGGAAGATCGTGGAGGAGCTCGACCGGTATATCATCGGCCAGCGCGAGGCGAAGCGGATGGTGGCGATCGCCTTGCGGAACCGCTGGCGCCGCCAGCACCTCCCGCCGGAATTGCGGGATGAGGTCCTCCCGAAAAACATCATCATGATCGGCCCGACGGGCGTTGGGAAGACGGAGATCTCGCGCCGATTGGCGAAGCTGGCGGGCGCTCCTTTTGTCAAGGTCGAGGCCTCGAAGTTTACCGAGGTCGGCTATGTGGGCCGCGATGTCGAGTCGATGGTGCGCGATCTGGTGGAGCTGTCGATCAACATGGTCAAGGCGCAACATGCCGAGACGGTGAAGGAGAAGGCGGCGAAGCTGGCGGAAGAGCGGCTGCTCGATCTCCTGCTTCCCCCCCCGACGACGACACAGGCCCCGGGCATCTTCAGCGAGACGCGGGAACCGGTCCCCGTCTACTCCGAGTCGTACGAGCAGAGCCGTGAAAAGCTGCGCCAGCAGCTGCGCGAGGGAAAGCTCAACGAGCGGGCGGTGGAGCTGGAGGTGAAGGATAAAAACTTCCCGCCGGTCGGGGTGATCTCGAACGTCGGCATGGAAGATCTGGAAATGAATCTGCGGGAGATGCTCGGCAACATGATGCCGGGGCGGAAGAAGAGACGTCGGGCCAAGGTGCCGGAGGCCCTCTCGCTCCTCGGCCAGGAGGAGTCGCAAAAGTTGATCGACATGGACGAGGTGACCCGGGATGCGGTTCAGCGGGCCGAAAACGCCGGGATCATTTTTATCGACGAGATCGACAAAGTGGCCAGCCGTGAAAAGGGGGCCGGCCCCGACGTTTCCCGAGAAGGGGTTCAGCGCGATCTGCTCCCGATCGTCGAAGGGTCGACCGTCAACACCAAATACGGGGTGGTGAAGACCGACCATATCCTCTTCATCGCCGCCGGCGCCTTTCATACCGCCAAGCCGTCCGATCTGATCCCCGAGCTGCAGGGGCGGTTCCCGATCCGGGTCGAATTGACCTCGCTCGGAAAGGATGATTTCGTCCGGATCTTGACCGAGCCGCAAAACGCCCTCATCCGGCAATATGTCGCCCTGATGGGGACCGAGGGGATTCATCTTGAGTTTACCCGGGACGGAATCGAAGAGATCGCCGCGACCGCGGTCAGCGTCAACGAACGGACCGAAAACATCGGCGCGCGGCGGCTTTTCACCATTATGGAGCGGCTGCTCGATCAGGTCTCGTTCGAGGCCCCGGAGATGACCGAAAAAAAAGTCATCATCGATGCAAAGATGGTCCGGGAGAAGATGCAAGATATCGTAAAGGATGAAGATCTCAGCCGGTATATTCTCTAATAGGAAACGTGTGGATCATCCCCGATGTTTTATCGGGCATGACCCCGTAACACGATGGCGACGACGCAACCCCGATCCAGGCCCCAAAAGAATATCCCGGTCATCCTCATCGCGGAGAACGCCCCGGAGCGGCTCGATTCGCTCCGCGGTTGCATCCGACATCTCTATTTCCTTTCCCCCTTCGAGAGCACTTTCAGGGAGTTTGTCCTTGCCTTCTCCGTTCGAAAAAAGACCGTCTGGATCTGGCTGGTCCTTCGAAGCGCCACCGCCGAGGCGCTCCAAACCATCGGAGAGGTCGCCCGGAAAGAGGGGATCGGCTGGATCGATTTAAGCCACCTGAGCGAAGAAGAGAAGGAGCGCCATCGGGAAACGGTGGTGAAACACCAGGAGTCGTACCAGGTTTTTTCGGCGGAGGATATCGATTCCCTCCTCGCCGTTTTTATGGAAAGGGTCCAGGTCGATGAGCAACCTCCACGATAAAGCCCAGATTCTCGTCGAGGCGCTGCCGTATATCCGCGCCTTCTTCGGAAAGACGATCGTCATCAAATACGGCGGGGCGGCGATGACCGAAAAAGCGCTCAAAACCCAGTTCGCCGAAGATGTCGTCTTGATGAAATATGTTGGGATGAACCCGGTGATCGTCCACGGCGGCGGCCCGCAGATCTCGGGGATGATGAAGCGGCTCGGAAAAGAGCCGAAGTTCGTCAAAGGGGTGCGCGTCACCGATGCCGAGACGATGGAGATCGTCGAGATGGTCCTGGGAGGAACGATCAACAAGGAGATCGTCTCCCTCATCAATCGGCATGGCGGGAAAGGGGTCGGCCTGACCGGAAAAGACGGCGCGCTGATTCAGGCGAAGCCGATGAAGGGGGAAGAAGAGATGGGGCAGGTCGGCGACGTAAAGACGATCGATCCGCAGATCATCAAAACGTTGGAGGGGGGACGATTCATCCCGGTGATCTCTCCCATCGGCGCCGATGAGGAGGGACGGAGCTACAATATCAACGCCGATCTCGCCGCCGGCGAGGTCGCCTCGGCCCTCTCCGCCGAGAAGCTCCTCATCCTGACCGATGTCCCCGGAATTTTAGACGACAAAGGCAAGCTCCTCCCGACCCTCTCCCGAAAAGAGGTCCAGAAGCTCATCAAAAAAGGAACCATCAGCAAAGGGATGCTCCCGAAGGTCGAGGCGGCCCTCTCCGCTGTCGAAGGGGGGGTCCAAAAGGCGCATATCATCGACGGCCGCGTTCCGCATGCGCTCCTGCTGGAGATCTTCACCGACCAGGGGGTCGGAACGGAGATTATTGCGTGAGAGATTTGATGCCGGTCAAAGATTCTGCATTACCAGCGAGGTCGGGAAGGGCTTCCCCTTCACCATTCTCCTGCCGTATCGGTTTCATCTGTAGGGGCGTGATTCATTTTCTTCGGAGTCCTGGCCAGGTGCAATGAATTGCGCCTCCACGAAAGAAATGGATTTCTTTCACGGTGATTTTGCGCAGCGAAATCCGAGATCGGCATACGCCTCTTCGGGTGGGATCGACGAGCGATAGGTCGTTCGATAAAAGAGCGGCAGCGAGAAATGCCCCTGTCCCCCCCATCCCCCTCCCCGGAACACTTTCTGTTTCTCCCCGAAGTTGGGATGTTTGTAGTCGGAGCCGGGATAGGGTTGATACCAGTCGGCGGTCCACTCCCAGACATTTCCCGACATGTCCATCGCGCCGTAGGGGCTGGCGCCCGCCTTGAAGGAACCGATCGGCACGATATCCCCGAAACCGGAGTCCCCCGCATTCAGTTTTTTGTTATCGTACGCGTTCCCCCACGGAAACTCCCTTCCGTCGGTCCCGCGCGCCGCTTTCTCCCACTCCGCCTCGGTCGGAAGACGTTTTCCGGCCCATTTGCAGTAGCGGTCGGCATCGTACCAGTTGACGTCGGTCACCGGATGGTTCTCCCGCCCCGGCGGAACGCTCCGGATGAAGAAAGAGACCGGAGGGCGCGATCGGGTGGCGTCGATGAAGGTTTTGTATTGGGCGTTGGTGATTTCGTAGCGGTCGATATAAAATGCGGGAAGGTGCATCTTGTGCTGCGGGTGCTCGTCGAGATACCACGGTTTTGCAGAGCCGAATTCTTCTCCCTGGCGGTCGGCATCGACCTTGTCGCTTCCGCGAATGAACTCCCCGGCGGGGACGGCGACCATCTCGGGGGGAGGGGGCGGAACCCGGAGAAAACAACTCGATAAGATCATCCCAATAAAGACGATGGCGGGAAAAACAAGCTGAACCATGGCGGGGATTATAGAGATTTTGCCGGGGAGGGTCAAGGGGACGGATAAGAAAAGGGGGTAGGGGGTAGAGAAAGAAAGTAGAGAAAGAAGATGATGTCGGCGATAAGTTTCTACCCCCTATCACCCTACCCCCTACACCCTCTCTTTTTCAAGGTTCGGCAAGAACACCGTAAAGATCGACCCCTTTCCATAGGTGCTCTGGACCGCGATTTTTCCCTCGATCAGCTCGACCGCTTTTTTTACGATCGTCAGACCAAGGCCGGTGCCGCCGACGTGCCGGGTCAACGATCCGTCGATTTGCCGGAAAGGATCGAAGATGGTGGGGAGATCTTCTTCTTTCATCCCCATGCCGGTATCCTCCACCGAAAGATAGAGGCCCTTCCGCCGGGGGGCGGCGGTCACCGAGATCGTGATCGATCCCGCTTCGGTGAATTTGATGGCATTGGAAAGGAGGTTCAAAAAAATCTGCCTGATTTTTTGAGCGTCGCTTTGAAGGGGCCGGAGCTGTTTTCCGATCTTCCAGAGGACCTCAATCGGTTTTTCTTCCATCAGCGGCTTGATCTCGTCGAAAAGAGCGGGGAGAAAATGCTTTAAATCGATCGTCTCCAGAAGAACCGGCATCTTTCCCGCCTCGATCCTCGAGAGGTCGAGCAGATTGTTGATGAGACCCAAATGAGCGCGGGCGTTTCGATGAATGCTCAGGAGGGCCTCTTCCTGCCGCGGGCCGATCTCTCCGAAACTCCGATGAAGAAGGAGCGAGGTGTAGCCGATGATCGCGTTGAGCGGGGTCCGAAGCTCGTGGGAGACGTTCGAGACGAACTCCGACTTCAACCGGTTGGCCTCTTCCGCCTCGATCTTCTTTTGCTGTAGCTCTTTTTCGGCCCGCTTGCGCTTGGTGATGTCGCGGATGACGGCCAGAACCTCTTCCTTCCCGCTCACGGCGATCCGCGCCTCGTAGTCGCGGGGCTCCCCGTTGATCCAGAGAGGGTATTCAAAAATCTGCACTTCTCCTGTTTTTAAAGCCTGCGCAATATGGCGCAGGGTCGGACCGGCGACTTCGGGCGGGAGAATGTCAGAGAGGTTCTTTCCGAGGAATTCGCCCGGCGGAACCAGCGGTTCGATATTCTTCGCTTTTTTAAAATCGAGGATTGTCCCGTCCCGCCGAAGCTGAAACATCATGTCCGGGATGGCGTTGAGGAGGGCGCGGTTTTTCTCCTCGCTTCGCCTCAATGCCTCCTCCGCCTGTTTTCGCTCGGTGAGATCGAAAGAGACGCCGATGATTCCGATGATCCGCCCCTCCTGGTCGTACACCGGGGAGTCGGTGACCATCGCCGTGAAGGCCGTTCCGTCCCGGCGCCGAACGAGGAATTCACCGCTCCAGGCTTTGCCCTGCCGCAGCTCTGCCATGATCTCGGCCGCTTTCTCCGCAGAAGCGGGAGCGGCCATGGTTTCCGATACGTCCCGGCCGAACGCCTCCTCGGACGACCATCCGTAAAGCTTCTCGGCGAAATGGTTCCAGTAAATAATCCCCCCGCGCAAATCGGTGGCGATGACCGCTTGGCCGATCACGTCGAGGAGATGGGCCTGAAAGCGGACCTTTTCCTCCGCCCGTTTCCGCTCCGCCAGCTCTTCCTGCGCTTTCTGATAGAGCCGGGCGTTGTCGACCGCCAGGGCGGCGCGGCGCGCCAGCTCCACCGCGAAGGGGAGCTCCGATTCTCGGTAACGGCGGTTCGAATCGGCCATCCAGAGCGAGAGGACCCCCATCGTCCGCTCCCGGCCCAAGAGCGGGGCGCAGATGCCCGATCGAAGGGAGAGCCCGCGCAGGATCTCCATCAATTCGGCATGCGCGCCGGCGAACTGGGCCAAGACCTTCTCGGTGACCTCGGGGAAGAATTTCGGCTCGCCGGTCCGGAGGACCTTCGGGATGCCGTGCGGCGCGTTCATGTCGTGCGGATATCGCCGCCGGATCTCGCCGATCTGCGCCTCCCGCGTTTGATCGACGTGGGCCACGGCCAGCCGGCGAATCGAACCATCCTTCTCCAGAATATCGACGATGCAGCAGTCGGCGAACCGGGGGACGGCGAGGCGGGCGACCCGCTTCAGCGTGGTTTCGTAGTCGAGCGACGCCGAGAGGACCATGCTCGCTTCGGAGAGAAAGGTGAGGCGCTGCCGGGCGGTCTCCGCCTCGGCGCGCGCCGTCCGCTCGGCCTCGTAAAGAAGGGCGTTGTCGACCGCCAGCGAGGCGCGGTGGGTCAGCGCCTCGGCGAAGGTGAGATCGGCGGGCCCGAATCGGCGGCCCGATTCTGCGGAGAGGAAGGTAATGATCCCCAAAATTTGATCGCGGGCGCAGAGCGGGATCACCATCGCCGATTTGAACGCCATTTCACGGAGGGCGTGAAGGTGAATGTCGTCCTGGGCGGCCGCCTGGAGCATGGCATCGGTCACCTGGGGGTAGAGCTCCGATCGGCCGGTCATCAGCGCCCGTTCCGGTCCGCTCGACAGGTTGATCCCGATCGGGCATCGTTCGCTCAACGAGCAGGCCATTTCGACCCGGGACGGATCGGTGTGGGCCGTGGCGAGTTGGGAGAGGACGCCGTCCGGGCCGAGCATGTGAATGACGCACCAGTCGGAGAGAAGGGGGACCGCCAGGCGCGCGACGCTGGCGAGAGTGGTCGGATAATCGAGCGAGGAAGAGAGGATCGCGCTCGCCTCGGAGAGAAAGGCGAGTCGCCGCTGTGCCGCCTCCAGGGCGGGATGGTTTTGATCTTCGCCGGGATCAGGCAAGCGCTGCGCGCCGCTTTGATAATGAACGGAAGGGCTGGAAGGCTGCTTTTTCTTCCTGGGATTCAACGGTCTTTCTTCCTTACTGTGTGGCGATCCGGCCGGGCCGAGGCCGGCTTTGAGGATTTTGATCCTTTTTTGATGCGAGGTCGGGGAGGAAAACGGTGAAACGAGAGCCTTTCTCGAACGCGCTTTCGACTTCGATTGTTCCCTCGATCAGATTCAGCGCCTTCTTCACGATCGTCAGGCCAAGACCGGTTCCTTCGGCCGACCGGGTGAGGGAGCCGTCCACCTGCCGGAAGGGGTCGAAGATCGTGGGAAGATCCTCCTCCCGCATCCCGATTCCGGTATCTTCGACCGAAAGGACGATCCCACTCGGCATCGATTGGTTCGCCGCGGAGATGGTGATCGATCCGTGGTCGGTAAATTTAATGGCATTGGAGAAGAGATTCAGAAAGATCTGACGGACCCGCTGCGGATCGCTCCAAAGGGGAGAGAGCGGCCGGGCCAGACGCCAGTGAACCTCGACCGCCTTGTCGTGAAGGAGCGGTTTGACGTTTTCGAAGACCTCCTGCAAGAGCTCCTCCAGACCGAATTCCTCCAGGTTCACTTCGACCTTCCCCGCCTCGATCTTCGAGAGATCGAGCAGATTGTTGATCAGCGATAAAAGCGAAGCGGCGTTCCGCCGGACACTGCTCAACGGTTCCTGCTGGCGGTCCCGCAGGGGGCCGTAGATTTCATCCTGGAGCAGGTGGGTATAACCGATGATGGCGTTCAACGGGGTCCGAAGCTCGTGCGACACGTTCGAGAGGAACTCGGTCTTCAGACGGCTTGCCTCTTCCGCTTCCCTTTTTTTGTGGGTGAGCTCCTGAAAAAGCCGGGCGTTCTCGATAAAGGGAGCGAGGTGGTTCGCAAAGGGGAGGAGCGACTCGATCAGGGTGTCGGAGTAGGCGCCGGGCCGGTCGCTCTTGAGATTGAGCGTGGCGATCACCACCCCCTTCAACACAATCGGAAGGATGGCGTAAGAACGGATTCCCTCCTGAAAGAGAAAGCGATCCTCGGCATAAATTTGGGAGGCGCCGAGATCGGGGCGGATCAGCGGCCGTTGGTGCGCGAGAACCCAGTCAATCGCCGACTGTTCTTGAGACCAGCGGGCCGTCCCGATCCGATTCTGTTGCTCGATCCGGAAGAGCTGGATCTCCTTTAACGACTCGTCGCGAAAGCCGATACTGAGCCGGCTATAGGAAACATGGCGTTTGAGCCCTTCGGCGATGTGGAAAAAGACTTGATCGAGATTCCGGCTAAGGCTGATCTCTTTGGTCAGGAGGGCGAAGCGCTCGTGAAGCGCCGCCGTCTCGGCGTGAAGCCGCTCGTTTTCGATGGCGATGGCGGTATAACGCGCGAGAATTTCGATGGTTTTTCCATCCTCGCTGCTCAGGCTTCTTCCCCGTTGGGCCGTGAGGAAAAAGAGGACGCCGACCGCTTCCTCTTTGACCAGGATCGGCGTTCCAATCGCCGATTGAATGGACCTTCCGCGGAAAAGGGGGAGGGCTTCGAAGAAGTCGGGGTGATCTTCGATCGTGATGTTTTTCTTCTCCCGGAGGATCGGGCCGATCATCTCATCTGGCACGACCCGCTTGCCGGCCTCCGGGGAGGAGGGGCCGACGGCGACCTGCATGACGTACGAAGCGCCGTCGCGGTTCTGCAGAACGATCCCTCCTTTTTCCATCTCCATCAGAGAACATCCCCGTTGAGCCACCAATTCGAGCACCGCAAGCCAGTTCGATTGAGCGCCGATCTCCTGGGCGATTTCCCGAAGCGCCTCGGTTCGGGCCAGGTGGCGGTCGCGCTCTTCGAGCCATTTCAGATAGTGGACGGCGGTGGCCGCTTCCGAAGCGATCGCGGAGAGGATCTCAATTTCGTGCGGCGGGAAAGCGCCGGCCTCGCCGGAATAGACCACCAGGGCGCCGCTGCTCTCCTCCTGGAAGAGGAGTGGGACGGCCACGAGAGAGAGAAAGCCGAAACGGGTCGCCTCTTCCCGCAGCGGGAGGGGGATCGTCCGCTCCGATTGAAGCTGGGGAATCGTGACCACCCGCCGCTCGCGAATCGCCGTGATGCCGGGGCTTTCCTCCTGGACCGTGGCGATTTTAAATGCCTCGGTGAAGAAGGGGATCTGGACGGGCGGAACCTGGTAGGCTCCCTTCGGAATGATTTCCTCCCCCTGTTTTAATAGTAGGACGGAGAAGGTCCCATGCACCGCCTCCGCCGCGATCTGGGCCAATCGATGGAGAATTTCCTGGGGGGGAAGGTTGGAGGAAACGGCGCTCACCACTTTATAGAGGAGCGCCTGCCGCCGCGCCTGCTCGACCGATTGCTGGAACAGCCGGGTGTTTTCGATCGCAACCGCGGCCTGCTGCGCCAGCATTTCGCCGAGCTTCCGGTCGGCGTCGGTGACCGTTTTGTTCGGCTGAGAGGTCGCCATATTAAACGCGCCGATCACCTCTCCTTTCCAAAAGATCGGGATTCCGATATACGTTTTCAACTGGAGGGAGGCGATCTCCGCAATCGGACTGTTCAAGGAGGGATCATCATGAACCAGGAGAATCGTCTTTTCTTCGGCCACGCGGCCGACAAGTCCTTCTCCTCTTCGAAATTTCTGTCCGATGAGGGACGGAGGAAGGTTTGCGACGGCCCGGAGGACAAAGGCCTCCTCTCCCTGCCGCCAAAGCAACAACCCGGCCACTTCGAAATCAAGGAGCCGCAGCCCCTCGAAGAGAATCAGCTGAAGAAGCCGATCGATCTCCGATTCGGCCGTCAGACGGCTGCTGATCTGCTGGAGCGTTTCGAGATGGGAGGCGAACCGCGCCCGCTCCAGGGAGGTTGCCTTTTCTTTTTGATAGGCCTCCTCCTTTTGGTTGGAGAGGAAGTTGATGATCCATCCGATCGGGAAATAGAAGAAGGAATAAATCCCCTCCAGGGTCATGGTGTTCGAGGAGAATGCGGCCGGATCATAAGAAAAGGGGAGCAGTGTAAAGAGGAAAGCGCCGATCATGACGGTGAGATTCTCTTTCCGGGAGAGAAAGAAAGAGGACCAGAAGATCACGAGAAAATATAAGAAAGCATAGGGGCTGGCGGCCCCGCCGCTAAAAAAAACAAATCCGGCAATATAAAAGAGGGTCAACACCGTGGTGAAATAAAAAGCGCGGATGGAGAGACGTCTCCAATCGAGTATCAGGAAGAAACACCCGGTGACGGCGGAGACCAGACAGATCAGATCGAGAACCAGGGGAACGCTCTGATCCGACTGGGGGAAAAGGTGGATCGTCGTCCAGACGACAGCCGTCGAAAAGAAATAGAGGAGACCGGCCGACTTGGCCATGGTGACCCGCTTTTCCTCGCCGGGTTGAGGCAAGATCCAGCTGACTGCCCATTGGCTCATAGAGATTGACCCTTAAATTCGGGAACAAAAATGGGGTTTCGTTATTATAGGGAAATGACGATGGACGATGCAAGTGGGGATCAATTATTCCAGCGTAGACTGAAAGTGCCGGAGCGCCGTGGAGCGGATGTAGGGGAGGAAGAGCCCGGCGGTGTAGTGGCCGGCGGGGAATTTGATTTTCTTGATTAATTAGGGGGAGATATGTTAAATATTGGGGGGCTTTCGGGGCGCGTGGCGGAAACGGTAGACGCAGCAGTCTCAAAAACTGCCGAGGGCAACCTCATGCCAGTTCGATTCTGGCCGCGCCCACCACTTCAGATAGATCTCTTTTTTTTTACTTTCTTACTTAAGCAGAGGACACTCCTCTCTCCGTTCATCCAAATTCATAATGTAGACGCTGTCACATTATGAATCGGTTCTTGAATCCACGTACTTCCAAATATTGTTCTTTATTTCAGGTTATGTTAGGTTAACCTGCTATGAAGAAGAAACACTACACTATTTCAGAGGCATCTCGTCACCTCAAAATCACTCCTGAGTCTGTTCTTAAAGCCATTCGAAGAGGTCGTCTTAAGGGTCGTCTTACTACGGTCATGGTCCCTAAAAAGATTTGGATCATTGATCCGAAAAGCGTCGAATCCTATGTTGTATCCTCATCCCATCAAGAGCGTGGTTTAAAAAACCCTTATCAGGTTAGCTATGCCTATCCTATTTTCAATTTCCTGAGCATTACTATCAAGCAACATAGTATCAATGGAGATTTCAATGGGAGAATGGAGGGTGCCGACTAATAAATTCATCAAGGCGACTAAGGAGGTCTCGGTTGATAGTGTGTTGACTAAGATGGAATTGATCCTTTGGGCCATCAAGGGACTCAAAGGGGAATACAACTGTGGAAAGCCCCTTGGGTGTTTGGCAGACACTCTAGTGGAGGCGATGGAAGAACTTGAAATGCTAGCTGGAATAAAGAAATAAGCGAGTTGTTGCTCTCGTCGGTTTCTTAATATCCTGTTTAATCTTCAATTCTGCTCTTCATATAAAAGAGAGATGAAGAAACCTACAAAGGGTTGTCAGTTTTGTGGTGGTAAAGAGTATGTTCAATTGGTAGATCGGAATAGAAAAGAGGAACGAGAAGTAGAAGAGATATTAGAGCGGATGAAGAACTAGCATAATTTCGTCAGATTATATCTTAAGATAAGGGGGGGTGTTAAATCTGTAAATGCGGGAATGTTAAATAGCTATTTCTTTGTTATTATAAATATTATTGATTTATAAGGGTTAATTTTGTATGATGTTAAATCATGGATGAAAATTCTGAAAATAAAGATAAAGTCAAATTTAAAGATATTTCCCTTACTCTTTATAAGCCTTCTTTCGACTCAGAACTGACGAGTATTATTATTGAACTCGAAAAACTGAGAGTTAAGAAACTTGGTGGCCCTGTACCCCCATATATATTTTTTCAGCTGAAGGAAATATTTCAGATCCTGGAGAGCCTAGGTTCAGCACGCATTGAAGGCAACAACACAACTCTAGCAGAATTTATTGAAAAAGTTATTGAGAATAGCCCGAGAGAAACCCGAGATGAGAAATTACGTGAAATTTATAATATTGATCGTGCAATCGGCTTTATAGAGAAGAATGTTGATGAACAGACTACAATAGATCGCGCCCTTATTTCTGAGGTTCACAAAATTATAGTTGATGGGCTGACTCCGCCACCTAACGGGGAAGGATCACGTTACCCAGGTATTCTAAGACCTATAAACGTAACTGTTCAAAAATCATCACTGATACCACCAGATCATACCCGTGTTCCTGATTATTTTCAGGAACTCTTAAGTTTCACAAATCAGAAAATTGATTCAAAATACGATCTACTTATTACTGCACTTTCTCATCACAGAATGGCATGGATTCACCCATTTGATAACGGAAATGGCAGATTAATTAGAATGTTTACATATGCACTTCTAATCAAGCAAGGATTTAAAGTGAAAGACGGGAGAATTTTAAATCCTACAGCGATATTTTGCATGGATCGTAATAAGTATTACGACATGTTAGCTCTTGCTGATACAGGAAAAGAGGAAAATATACTCCAATGGTGTACATATGTTCTTCAGGGATTATTGAAAGAAATTGAAAAAATAGACAGATTATTAAATCTAGACTATATGACTAACGAAATACTTTTACCTGTGTTATCTCATGCTCTAGATCGAAGACATATAACAGCTAGAGAATGTGAAGTCCTTAGAGCTGTAGTTAAAAACAAGGGTATGATAATAAAATCTGCCGATTTAAAATCAATTATTGGTGGTTCTGCAATACAGAGATCACGTGTTATTAAAAAATTAAGAGAAAAAAATATGCTCTTACCATTAGAAGAAAAGGGCAGGAAATACACAATTGGATTTGTAAATAATTACCTGTTAAGAGGCATTTCACATATTCTTGAGGAAAAGAGTTTCATTCCTGAGTTCTTAACTAAATCGAAATAAACCTTTTCTGGAATTATAAAATTAATGTTTATTCTATAGATTAAAAATTTGCTCGGTCGCTTTAGATTACCACCCCTAACACTACACACACCCCAGGGGGGATGGGTGAGTTTATAATATGCCACTTATTTTAGGTCACGATTCCAGTCACGGTTTTCATGAAAATTAGTCACGATCTAGGTTACGGTTACAGGTACAAATAAAGATATAAGTTTAATTTTATTCTGCTTTGAATCACCCTATGAATAAAGGGGATCTTAATAGTTTATAATATTAAACTTATATCTTTAGTTATTCAGTCTTGGGACTCTCAAAAACTGCCGCGGGCAACCTCATACCAGTTCGATTCTGCCGTGCCCACCACTTCAGTAGATCTCTTTTTTAATCCTTATCAAACAGAGACTACTCCTCCCTCCGTCCATCCAAATTCACTCGAAGAAGTACATTTCTGAGGCTATCGCCGTGAGGGATATCCTTTCCGTTTTAGATTGACTCTCTCGATGGTCGGTCCTAAAATGGCTCTGCTTTGAGTAGTGCCAGCTAAGGTACTTCGATGATTGAACGATGAATAAAGAATCTATTATGAAATGGATCGTCCTCGGATTGGTCGCCCTCTTTACATTTGGGTGTGCGGCTGTACCCCTTGCGCCGGAACAGAAGGAGAGGGTTTATCAGGCTGATTATGATAGAACGTGGTTTGCCGTTTTGGATGTACTGAACGAACGGGTCATCCCGCTTACGATCGTTCAGAAAGACAGCGGTTTAATTATTACCGATGTTGTGGAAGCTCGGACGGGGATGATCGGGTGGTTCAAGTTAAATATCTCCGTTCGGCAGCAATGGAGTGCAACAAAGGTTCGGATTGATGGTCGTTTTGAGTACTTTAATCAAAGCGGTTCATTCGACCTGGGGCGGTGGGAAGTTCAGGAATCGACTGGGAAGCTGGAATCGGAGTTGTTCCAAAGTATTGAAAAGAAGCTAGCAGCAACTCTCGCTAAAGAATAATAATACAGAATAAATCGACCGGGAGCCTGGAAGACTTAACCGGGGCGGAAGTATCCAAAAATGACAGCGGTTTCGGAAGAGATGGGGCAACCGCTTGAAACCGTCAAAGCCGTCAATACAACCATTTTTGAATTTACGGATAACTTCACCACGATGATGAAGCAATTTTGCGGGCTGCGCACCACGAGGGGCCGGTCTATCGGTGTCTCAACGGAGCTTTTGTTCTTGACGATTTTATGACTTACGGGTATCTTCTTTAGACGTTACGGCACTTGGAAAGGCCGGCAGTGGAGTTAAAGATAGAGAGAGCATGATCGAGCAATTGTTGGACCCGGCCTATTACGCGTACAGTCTGTTTTCCGTTCCGACCTTTCTCTTGGCCGTGGCGTTGCTCTTCCTCGGAACGTTCGTCTGGGTGCATGAGCGGGGAACGCGGGTCAGTTTTTCTTTTTTTATCATGGCGCTGGCCGCCGGCATCTGGCTCTTCGCCTTTTCGGGAATGTACGCCGCGACCGATAAAAAGGTCGCCTTGCTTTGGGCGAAAGGGGCCTATCTGGGGGTCCCTTTTATCCCCTCCGCCGTCTATTTTTTCGCCGTGACCGTTCTGCGCATCACGGAGCGCAGGAAAATCATCGTCTGGATCGTTTCATTTCTTTCTTTCGTCTTTTCTTTTTTTGCGCTCGCCACCGACCTGTTGATTTCCGACCTTCATTATTATCCCTGGGGATACTATCCGAAATATGGGGCGTTGGGTCTTTCCTTTTTGGCCTTTTTCTTCGGAACGATGGCCCTCAGCCTCTATGAGTTTTCAGCCGAGTTCAAAAAGACGAGGCCGGGAACACACAAGCTTCGCGTGAAGGCGTTCATGGTCGGGTTCGGCATCGCCTCGCTCGGTTCCATCGATTACTTCGCGAAGTACGGCGTTCCGATTTATCCTTTCGGATACCTTCCGATCTTTGTCTTCTTCATTATCGCGGTCCAAACGATCCGGCGTTATCGGTTGGTCGACATCACCCCCGCTTTTGTGGCGGATCAGATTATCGCAACCATGGCCGACTCCCTCATCGTTTGCGACGCCGAGGGGAAGATCCGGCTGGTCAATCCGACCGCTTGCTCGATCTTAGGCTACAGCAGAACAGAGCTTCTCGGAAAGCCGATGGCCTCTTTTTTGGCCGCCGCCAGAGCGCATCGGTTCGGGGAGGCGCTGCAGGGGACGACCATTCGAGACGAGGAAGCGGAATTCCATGCAAAAGGGGGCCGGCGGGTCGATGTCAGCATTTCCGTCTCCCATTTGCGCGACCGGGACCAGAGCGCCCAGGGGGTCGTCATCATCGGCCGGGATATCCGCGAGCGAAAAAGAATCGAGGAGGAGCTTAATTTTTTGGCGAAATTCCCGGCGGAGAATCCGAATCCGGTGCTTCGCATCTCAAAAGAGGGGATGATTCTTTATGCGAACCGCGTGGCGCACGCCTTGCTCAAACTGTGGGATTGGAAATCGGGCGAGCCTTCTCCTCCTTTTTTTCGGACGGAGGTGTCGAAGGTTTATCGGGCGGGTGTGAATCGGGAGTTGGAAGTCACGGTCGGAAGCGCCATCTGGTCTTTGATGTTTAACCCGGTGCCGGAGGCGGGATATGTCAACGTCTATGGAACGGAGATCACGGAACGAAAACGGGCCGAAGAGCGACTGAAGCATATGGTGCATTATGACGCGTTGACGAACCTTCCGAACCGGCTTTTATTGACCGATCGTTTGAATCAGGCGCTGAGCCGATCGCGCCGGCATCATCAATTCGTCGTCGTGTTGTTTCTCGACCTGGACCGTTTCAAGGTGATCAACGACACGTTGGGACATCATTACGGCGACTTCCTGCTCAAGGGGGTCGCCGACCGACTCGTCGCTTGTGTGCGCAGTGTCGATACCGTTTCGCGTTTAGGGGGAGATGAGTTCGTGGTGATTTTGGATGACATCTCCGATACGGAGATGATTCCGAGAATGACCCAAAAGATCTTGGACGCCTTCTCCAAACCGTTTAATGTCCATTCCGTCGAGCTGTTCATGACCCCGAGCATCGGCGTGAGCATTTATCCGAATGACGGCGAGACCGCTGAAGAATTGCTCAAAAACGCCGACGCCGCCATGTACCGGGCCAAAGAGCAGGGAAAGAATAATTGCCGTTTTTATTCTTCCGAGATGCATCTGAATGTGATGGAGCGCTTGGAGCTGGAAACGAGCCTCCACCATGCGTTGGAGCGGAACGAATTTGTCTTGTATTATCAGCCGGTCATCGATCTCCGGGAGGGCCGGGTCGTCGGAATGGAGGCGTTGATCCGCTGGGAGAAGCCTCATTCCGGAATGATCTCCCCGGGGAAGTTTATCCCTTTGACGGAAGAGACGGGGTTGATCATCCCGATCGCCGAATGGGTCTTGCGGACCGCCTGCGCCCAAAACAGGTCATGGCAGGAGGCCGGATTGCCCCCGGTGAAGATCGCTGTGAATCTTTCGGGCCGCCAGTTTCAGCAAAAAGATCTGTTGGAAACGATCACCCGGACCCTTGAAGAAACCGGTTTAAGCCCCGACTTTCTGGAGCTGGAGTTGACGGAGAGCATCTTGATGCAAAAAGGGGATGCGACGATTGCGACCTTGCGGGGATTGAATGCGATGGGGGTGCGGATTTCGATCGATGATTTCGGGACCGGCTACTCCTCGCTCAGTTACCTGAAGCGCTTTCCGATCGACAAGTTGAAAATCGATCAGTCCTTTGTCTCGTCGGTGATGGCCGATTACAACGACGCCGTCATCGCCAAAACGGTGGTGACGATGGCGCACGGTCTCGGCTTGAAAGCGATTGCCGAGGGGGTGGAAACGGCGGAGCAACTGGCGTTCCTGCATTCCGTCGGATGTGATGAAGCGCAGGGATATTTCTTCAGCCGGCCTTTGCCGGCCGAAGAAGCGATGAAATTATTGACCGAAAAATTTCACTGTTAATCGCCCGTCCGGTCTGAGTAGAAACGACCCATCGGCGGCCTCTACTCGTTTTCGAGGACCGTGAGGTTTTTGATCATTTTGTGGAGGGCCGATTCCATTTCACCCTGGTCGATGATTCCCGATTGAACATGGGTGACATCGTATAAAACGGAAGCCGCGGTGCTGGTCTTCACGGGTGAGATGTTTTTGTAGACGGCGCTGATCGCCGTATTGTCTTTTATTAGATAAGTTTTCATGTCGTACGGCTTTTCTCCCTCCAAGAGCCGCTGCCACCGATTCAAATCGATCTCGTCGAGATCTTCATCGGCCCGCATATTCCGTGTGACGGCGAAGCCATTATGCTTGAAGTTATTTTCGTTGAGAAATAATTTCGAGACATCCCAGACGGTTGCATTCCCGCTTCGGTAATAACTGAATCCGAGGGTCAGCATGCTCTGATCGGTCAGCTTGATGATGTCGGAGCTGCATGAGAGCTTCAGTCGTTTCGACTGATACTCGAACGCATCCTGATTCGCCGTCAGCGCGATCGTGTCGAACAAAGGGGGAATCACCTCTTTCATTTCAAGATACTCGCGCCATTTTTTGAAGGTGCCGTCAAAGGAAACGTAGACGAAATCGGCAAGGACCTTCAAGTCGGGAATGTGGCCGTCGAACGTCTCTCCGGTTTGGCCCACCCTCAGCATCGTGACGGCGCCGCCGGGCACCGGCAAGGAGAAGGTCACGACCTGCTGATCAATGTAGGGAATCGGCCACGTTTTGACCATCCACTTCCGGCCATAAGAGTCGATATGAACAGATTCATCCTCCGCCTTTCCGAACGAGAGGATTCTCACCCGCTCCGGGCCGACGAACCGGTACCACGGCATCCCCTTCAAGACCAAATCGATGAATACTTTTGAATCGGCGTAAAAATCGGCCAGGGAAAGATTCTCCGGCTTTTGAATTTTTAAAAAGATCGAATTTCGTATCCGGCCCAGCGTAATCGAGCCCTTGTTTCCCAGATCGGCGCGATCGACCTTTTCGGGCGGGGCCGCGTCCCAATGGCCGTCCGGGCGTTTCATGATGAGCTGAGGGAAGTCGGAGAGGGCGTTTTTGTAGAGCAACTTTTTCGAGCCGCGGCCGTTCGGGAAAAGATCGGCTTGATTTTCGGACAAGAGCTCTTTCAACAGCTTGGCGTTGAATTCACTTTGGATGCGGATATATGCATTTCTGAAATCGCCATACGGCATCGGCAATTTTATTTGGGTGTCGAGCGTTCCGGTTTTGATCGAATCGAAAACGTCCAATTGATAGGAGCTCTTTTGGTAAATCTCCGCCGAGCTGCCGTCGGCTTTCCGGACCTCGGCGATCGGCAAGGCCATATTCAGATTTTCGTTCGGCGATTTTCGGGTGATCACGCCGATCACTTTTCCATTTGAGTCGAGAAGCGGGCCGCCGCTGTTTCCCGGAGAGGCGGCGGCGGAGAATCGGATCCAGCTCCAAGCCCCTTCGACCTCTTCCGGCGTATTGGAGGTGTAGAGACCGTCCCTGATCACGATCCCTTCTCCCAGTGCGTTTCCGACGGCATAAACCTTTTCGTTGATATGCGCGTTTGGATTAAGATCAAAATATTCCGACGGCGATTTGTCCTTCACCGTAAAGACGGCAAAATCGCGCCGGCTGGAAAATTTGATCATCCGATCGACGGCAAAGACCTTTCCCTGATTGTCCCGCACGAAGGCCTCTTTAAATTGGCTTTTGACCCCCAGATTCAGCACATGGGCCGCGGTAATAAATTCGGTGCCGTTGATCGCAAACGCGGTTCCGATCGAATAATATTTGTCGTTCCGGATGACGAAGGGGAGAAAGTCGAGCGGCAGCTCTTTTTCATAGGTCAACGTGTCGTCCGGCGGCTTCGGCACGATCACTTCGTAAACGGCGCTGTTGATGCGGCTTGGGACGATTCCTTCCGTTTGGGAGAACCCGCTCTTGGGAAGCGCAAGGATGGATACCATGACGGCCAGCCCGATCAGTTTATAAATCAAGACGGTTGATCCCTCCTATCCGGTTGGTTAATGAAGGCGCTCAGGGCATATTGCAATACGCCCCTACGGCAATCCACATCCTATCACAAAACCGCGCGATTGCATCCACCGGGAAAGTCACCGATTAAACGTGATTCGGCTCACTGTTTTTCCCGGTAGGCGGCAAAGCGTACAGAAATTTTCTGACCGCAAGAATCCATAAAAAAGGGAGATTGTTCAGGTCGGAATCGACCGTGCTTCTTCTTCCTTGACAGATCGGATAGTTCTGATAATTTTACATTGTCGTTCACGAATTTGGAGGTGAGAATGTTTTTTTCAAAAAATAATCCGGTCGATTATCGGCGATATCCCCGCATTCCGTTGTCCGCTCGAATTCATTACACCCACCAAGGATACCAGCAGTGGAATGAGGCGCTGGTCCGGTCGGTCTCCACGCATGGGATGGGGATCTATACTGAGAAGCGGATGCAAAAGGGAGATCAGATCCTCATTGCACTCTCTTTGCTGACCGACGATAGGGAATCGCTTCATGAATCGATTCTGGGGGAAGTGACCTGGGCTGGAACCGGAGATGATAAGAAACGCTACACCGCAGGGATTTTTTTCGGAGAGATCGAAGAGAAACACCCCAAATTATACGCCTACCTAAAACGCCTGGAAGCCGCCGTCGTCGCCATCCCCTGAGTTTCTAAGGCGGAATCCGACCGATTACGACGGTTTAATTTCAGCCGTGCCGACCGCAAATCTGTTTTGATGTTTCCTCCTTACGGTTTTTCTTCGCCTGTTTGAACTGTCCTCATCAATCTGTTATTCTACCTTCGTTTGAGAAGGGCATATTGCAATACGCCCCTGCAAGCAAACCACACGAGGCCTTGTGCGTGTTCACGAAGGAGGATCATCACTGCTCAATAAGATAGACCGACGCGTCCGGATTACAATCGTTGTGCTGGTTGCTGTGGCGGTCGGCTTTGCCTGGACCGCCTTCAGCCGGATGCAGGACGGCGCCGATCCGAAAGCCGCGAGGCGGGATACCCCGCCGGCGCCGGTGGAGGTCGCCCCGATCGAGCAGGGGCCGATCGTGCTGCGGCGGACCTTCAGCGGCACGCTGGAGGCGCTGGCGGAGTTCGTTGTCGCGCCGAAAGTGAGCGGCCGCGTCGAGGGCCTGGCGGTCGACCTCGCCGACACCGTCCGGCGCGGGCAGGTGGTCGCGGAGCTCGACGACGACGAGCACTTGCAGGCGGTCGCCCAGGCGCGGGCCGATCTGGCGGTGGCGAAGGCCAACCTCGCCGAAGCCGAAAGCGGGCTCGACATCGCGCTTCGGGAACTACAACGGATCGAAACGCTGCTTGAGCGGGGCGTGGCGTCCGAGTCCCAGCGCGATACGGCCAAGATCAACCAGCTGGCGAAGCAGGCCCAGCTCGATGTCGCCGAGGCGCAGTTGACCCGGGCCGAGTCGTCGTTGGAAACGGCGAATATCCGGCTGCGGTACACGAAGATCACCGCCGATTGGAGCGGCGGCGACGACCGGCGGGTCGTGGCGGAGCGCTACGTCGACGAAGGACAGACCGTCTCGGCCAACGCGCCGCTGCTCTTGATCGTGGAGCTCGATCCCCTCACCGGGGTGATTTTCGTGACGGAGAAAGACTACGCCCGTCTTCGGGTCGGCCAGACCGCTTCACTGATGACCGACGCCTATCCCGGCGAGCCGTTCGAGGGACGGATCGCCCGGATCGCCCCGGTCTTCCGGGAAGCGACCCGACAGGCGCGGGTCGAAATGAAAATCGAGAATGCGAAACGCCGTCTCAAACCCGGGATGTTCATCCGGGCGACGATCGTGCTCGACCGGGTTCCGGAGACGACGATCGTTCCGGAGCAGGCGCTGACCACCCGCGGCGACCGGACCGGGGTTTTCGTCGTCAATGAGGCCGACCGGACGGTCGCCTGGCGCGAGGTGACCGTCGGCATCCGGGAAGGAGGCCGCGTGCAGGTGGAGGGGGAAGGATTGTCGGGCCGGGTCGTCACGCTCGGTCAGCAATTGGTGGACGACGGTTCCCGAGTGACGATTCCCGCCGAGCAGGGCGAAGCGGCTTCCCTCCCGAAGACGGCGGAGCGCGGATGAGGCTCCCGCAACTCAGCGTAGAGCGGCCGATTTTCGTGACGATGGTGACCCTGATCGTCGTGATTCTCGGCGCGGTCTCTTTCAGCCGCCTGCGGATCGACCTCCTCCCCGAAATCGAGCTGCCGACGCTGACGATCAGCACCGAGTACGAAGGGGCCAGCCCGGAGGTGATGGAGCGGCTGGTCACCCAGATCATCGAAGAGATCGTCGGGACCGTTCCCGGCGTGGAGGAGCTCACCTCCCAATCGTCGGAAGGGAGCAGCCGCGTCCGGGTCCGCTTCGGATGGGGGACCGATATCGACGCGGCCGCGATCGATCTGCAGGCGACGCTGGAAGACGAGATCAGCGAGCTCCCCGAAGACATCGTCCGGCCCCGGATCAGCAAATTCGACATCGCTTCATTCCCGGTGGTGCTCCTCGGCATCTCCAGCGCGCTCGACCCGGTGGAACTGACGCAGCTGATCGAAGACCAGATCCGCTACCGCTTCACCCATGTTCCGGGGGTCGCCCAGGTCGATTTGTGGGGAGGTTATAACCGGGAGGTCCGGATCGGGCTTGATCCCGACCGGGTCAAAGCGCTCGGCCTGCCGCTCGACCGGGTGCTCCAATCGATCGAAGACGCCAATCTCGATTTGCCGGCGGGCCGGATCGACCAAGGACGGTACGAGGTCACCCTTCGCGCGCCGGCCGAGTTCGCCAATCTCGATCAAATCCGCAACACGGTCATTACACGGCGCGACGGCGCCGCGGTGACGCTCCGCCAGATTGCCGAGGTCACCGACACCTATGAGAAGCTGACGCGGATCATCCGGGTCAACGGCGAGCGCGGCCTGCGGGTGGCGATCCGCAAGCAGGCCGACGCAAATACCGTCGAGGTCTCCAGGGCGGTGCTCGCCAAAATCGAGGAGGTCAACAAAACCTTTCCGCAGATCGAAATCGTGCCGGTCAGCAACCAGGGGAATTTCATCGAGCGGTCGATCGCCAACGTCGCGCAGTCGGTCCTCTACGGCGGCGGCCTGGCGATCGCGGTCCTCCTCTTCTTCATGCGCAGCTTCCGCAGCACCCTCGTGATCTCCCTGGCGATCCCGATCTCGCTCATCGCCACCTTCGCGCTGATCTATTTTTGGGGCCTCACGCTGAACCTGATGACCCTGGGGGGGCTGGCGCTGGGGGTCGGGATGATGGTCGACAGCTCCATCGTGGTGCTGGAGAACATCTTCCGCCGGCGGGACGAGGCGGGCGAGCCGCCGGCGGTCGCCGCCGTGGAAGGGACCCGGGAAGTCGGCCCGGCGATCATCGCCAGCACCGTGACGACCCTCGTCATTTTCCTCCCGCTGGTTTTCGTCCGCGGCGTCTCCGGCATCCTTTTTCAGGAGCTGGGATACGTCATCATGTTCTCCCTCCTCTGCTCCCTGCTGGTGTCGCTCAGCCTGGTGCCGATGCTCGCCTCCCGATTTCTGAAACCGCCGGGGGAGGCGCAGCCCGCGAAGCGAGCGTCCCGGTTCGAGCGCTGGGCCGACGCCGCGGGGGGGGCTTTCACCGCGTTCGAAAACGGCTACCGCGATCTTCTCCGACGGGTGTTGGACCGCCGATGGCTGACCGTCTTCAGCGCCGCGGCGATTTTCGCCGCGAGCCTTCTTCTGGCGCCGATGATCGGCACCGAGTTTCTCCCTCCCAGCGACGAGGGGGAGGTCCGCGTGACCGGCGAGATGGAGGTCGGGACCCGGCTGGAGCTGGTCGATCAGCAGACGCGGCGGATGGAGCGGATCGTCCATGCCGCCGTGCCGGAAGCGGTCTCGTCGGTGGTGAGCGTCGGGGCGCTGGGGTGGCGGCCAGACGCGGCCGCCCAGGGGGAGATCAACCTGTCGCTGCGGCCGGCGGCCGAGCGGACCCGCTCGAACGTGGAGATCGCCGAGGATTTGCGGCGCCGTCTCTCGGGGAATATTCCCGCCATGGAAATTCGCACCCGCGCCCCGCAGGGCCAATTCCTGCTCGACCGGCTCCTGGGGGGGGATGAAGGGTTGACGATCGAGATCCGCGGGTTCGACCTTCAGACGCTCGACGCGCTGGCCGCCCGGGTCGCCGAGGGGATCTCGAATGTGCCGGGGATTGCCGACGTCGACACCAGCCGCGAAGCGGGCATTCCGCAGCAGGAGATCCGGGTCGACCGTGACAAGGTGGCCGACGTCGGCCTGAGCGTTCGCGACGTCACTGAAGTTCTGGAGACCGCCATCGCCGGCTCCCGTGTCGGGCTCTTCAGAAGCCAGGGCAATTCTTATCGTATCCTCGTGCAGCTCAAAGATGCCGAGAAGCGTTCTCTCGACGAGATCCTCAATCTGACCTTGACCACGGCGTCGGGGGAGCAGGTGGCGCTCCGCAGCCTGGTGACGGCGGAACCAAGCCGCGGACCGATCCTAATCGAACGAAAGGACCAGCAGCGGCTGGTGACGGTCACCGCGAACGTCGCGGGGCGCGACCTCGGCTCGGTCGCCGGGGAGGTGCAGGAGCGGCTCGACCGGATCCCGCGTCCCGTCGGGTACGACCTGATCATCGCCGGCAACTTCGAAGAGCAGCAGAAGTCGTTCCGGGAGCTGATCGTGTCGCTCGTGCTGGCGCTGGTGTTGGTCTATATGGTCCTCGCCTGCCAGTACGAGTCGCTGCGCGATCCTGTCGTTGTGATGGTCTCCGTCCCCCTGGCGGCGGTCGGCGTCCTGGTGACCCTCTTTTTGACGAAGACCACGCTCAACCTCCAATCGTACATCGGTTGCATCATGTTGGGGGGGATCGTCGTCAACAATGCGATTCTGCTGGTGGACCAGGCCGGGCAGCTGCGCCAGCGCGGGATGGGGGTCCGCGAGGCGATGGCGGAGGCGGGCCGAAGGCGGCTTCGGCCGATTCTGATGACGACGCTGACGACCATCCTCGCCCTGCTGCCGCTGGCGTTCGGCATCGGCGAGGGGGCCGATGCCCAGGCCCCCCTCGCGCGGGCGGTCGCCGGCGGCCTCACCGCGTCCACCCTGATCACGCTGGTCCTCATTCCGGCGGTCTACTCCCTCTTCCATCCCGAACCGAAAGCGGGCCGCGCATGACGCGACCCGGTCCGATTCGGCGTCTGATATTGATTCCGGCCGCAGCACTGCTCGCGCTCTCCGGCGGCTGCCTTCAAATCGATCGATGGCGCCTCTTTGACGCCGATTTAGAATCCCACCTTCGTAAAGAAACCGTCCGTCCCATCACGCTGCCGGAGGAGGTTCAACCGGTGCTGGCCGAGCCGCCCCCGTTCACATTGCCCGACGCGGGGCCGGTTGATCTCTCCGTCGAGCAGGCGATCTTGCTGGCGCTGCACAACAACCGCGATCTGAAGGTCCGCCAGATCAACCCGATCATCACCGGGACGTTCGAGCAGATCGAGCGGGGCGTGTTCGATCCGGAATTGTTCGCGGAGCTGACCTACGGGAGAGAGCGGCTCAGCGAGACCGACCGCGCCACCGGCACGCAGTTCAACGTCGAGGGAAGCGAGCGGACCGCCGTGGCCGGGATCCGCCAGGATCTGCCGACCGGCACCACGTTCGAAGCGGCGGTCGGGCAGGGCCGAAGCAGCTCCGACCGGACCCCCGAGCAGCAGACCGCGCGGCTGGGACTGAGCATCACTCAGTCGCTGCTGCGCGGATTCGGCCCGGCGGTGAACCTGGTGAGCGTGCGCCAGGCGGAGCTTGACACCCTGGCGAGTCTCTACGAGTTGAGGGGATTTACAGAGGCGCTTCTGTCCGAGGCCGAGACCGCCTACTGGAACTACGTCCTGGCGCGCCAGGAGATCGAGATTTTCGAGCGGTCGCTGGAGGTGGCGCAGCGGCAGCGGCAGGAGGTCGAGCTTCGGATCGAGGTCGGTATTTTGCCGAAGATTGAGGCGGCGGCCGCCCGCGCCGAAGTCGCCCTGCGGGAGCAAGCGCTCATCGATGCGCGCAGTCTGGTGGAGGAGACCCGGCTGCGGCTGCTGCGGTTGATCAACCCCGGCGCAGAGCGTCCGCTCGATCTTCGGGTCGATGCGACGAGCGATCCCGCCATCGATCCGGAGCCGATCGCCGACCTCGACGACCGTCTCGATCTCGCCGAGCGGTCCCGCCCCGATTTGAACGAAGCGCGCCTGCGGTTGACGCAGAACCGTTTGGAAACGATCGTCACCCGGAACGGTCTTCTTCCTCGGCTCGATTTTTTTATCGCATTGGGGCAAACCGGTTTTGCAGGAAGCTTTTCCGATTCGTTTCGCGAGTTGAACGGAGAGACCTATGATGTCACCGCCGGCGTCCGATTGAGCCACTTCCTCGGCAACCGGACGGCGACGGCGCTCGACCGGGCCGCGCGGGCGTCGCGGCGCCAGACGGCCGAGGCGGTGGACAACCTCCGGCAGCTCGTCCGACTCGACGTGCGACTGGTGGCGAATGAGGTGGAGCGCGCCCGTCAGCAGATCTCGGCCACCCGGGCGACCCGCATTCTCCTGGAAGAAACGCTGGCCGCGGAAGAAGAACGGTTTAGCGTGGGGTCGGGGACGGCGCTGCTGGTCGCCCAGGCCCAACGCGATTTGCTCGCCGGCAGCATCGCCGAGGTTGAAGCGATCGTCCAGTACCGCATCGCGTTGGTGGAGCTCTATCTCGCGGAGGGGAGCCTGCTGGAGCGCCGCGGCGTCCGGCTTCCCGCGGCGGGGCAAATTCAGTGATTTAAAAAAAAGGAGAGAGGGGCTTTCCCGGGATCAGACCGCTTTGCCGATCATTTTGGGGGAAGCGGAGAGGGTCGCTCTATGCAGCGGCTTCCATTTTAAGAAGCCTCTTTAGTTTGTCTTTGATATAGTCTTCGGCCGATTGATCTTTCGAATCGAGATAGTCGTCGATGTACATTCTGCGGATCTCTTTATAACCGTATCCCTTCCGGGTCACTTTATAGGAAGCCCCGCTGAACCAGTCGGATCCAAAGTGGAGCTCTTCCCGGTTCCCGCCGATTTCCTGATAAAAACTTAAAATCATCTGTTTTGCTTCTTCTTGATCCACCTATTCCTCACCTTTTGGATTGAAGATCAAATCGCTTCGACTCTTTTACCTCAAAGAACCCCGGGTTTCCTTCTCGGACCGCTTCGCGGCTTTTTTTTCTTGCATCGTCTTGGCCGGTTTTTTCTTGGTCTGTTTTTTTGTATCCCTGCCCTTGCTCATTGTTTCTGCTCCTTGTGTGTTCGATTTACATGCGGAACTCTTCACAAACCCTCAGCTCCGTTTGCTCGAGGATATCATCCAGACAGGTGAAGCAGGTAAAGGGGAAATCTTCAGCCGGGAAGGTGCGGGTTTCAGATTCGAGGGAATTGGTTTCAAGGGCCGGTCCACTGCAGATTTTATGGGTGATCAAAATCATCTTCACATCCTCTCAAAGGGTTGGACGATCTGGAACAATCAAGAGGACGTTAACATCTCGATTTTGTATCTGGACCTCTGTAGAGTCTACTCGCAATGAGCGAGAAGCGCAATAGCTTAAACTAAAGAGGGGGAAAGGGCCTTGACAAAAGATTGCGGTACTTTTATAACAGATCCAACCTTATGACGCGTAAACGAGCCCTTCCTTTTAATGCCAATACCTTCCTTGCCATCGTCGGCAGCGGAAAAACGATTCTAAACTCCCCGAAGAAACAAAGCCTCTTTTTACAAGGGGATGCGGCGGACGCCGTATTCTATATCCAGTCGGGCAAGGTCAAACTCACTGTGGTTTCCCCGAAAGGGAAGGAAGCGGTCGTGGCGATCCTGGGACGCGCCGATTTTTTCGGCGAAGGGTGTCTTGCCGGACAGTCGGTTCGTATGGCGACCGCGATCTCGATGGAAGATTCCACGATCGTCCGGATCGAAAAAGCCGCCATGATCTCCGTGCTCCATGAACAGCCCGCCTTCTCCGAACTGTTCATGGCCTATCTGCTCTCCCGCAACATCCGGATCGAAGAAGATTTGGTCGATCAGCTCTTTAATTCAAGCGAGAAGCGGCTCGCCCGGGTGCTTCTTCTGCTGGCCCATTTTGGAAAAGAAGGAAAATCGGAGCTCGTCATCCCGAAGATGAGCCAGGAGACGCTGGCGGAAATGGTCGGCACCACCCGGTCCAGGGTCAGCTTCTTTTTGAACAAGTTCAAGAAGCTCGGCCTGATCGAGTATAACGGTGAATTGCGCGTCCACAGCTCCCTTCTGAATATCGTCCTGCACGATTAGCGCTCATCTCTCCTCTATACCATGTCATTCATTTGATCTTCTCGATTCTCAAAACTGAGCAATATTGACCAGACTTTCTCTGTTTTTCCCGTCAGAATATCACCAAGGGAAGTGATGTCCGGTGAGAACGCCGGAGCGGGTGCGGGTCGCGACTTTTCTTTCGAGAGTCGAAACAGAGTGGTCTTCAACGGAATAGATGGCCCGAGGTTTCTAAAATGATGATCACGACAAAAGATCTCCTTCAATATCTTTTTATTTTTCTCGTTCTCCTCTGGCCGGTCTGGGTGCTTGGTCTGGTTTTTCTCCGATGGCTGCTCCGGACAGCAGGGTCATTCCTGGGGATCTTCAAAACAGAGAAATTGGCTCCCCGGGAAAAAGGGCTATCAAAACCGGCCGAGCCGTTGATCGGGACCTCTTAGACGATTCCTGTCCGGGTCGAGAGGGGCGATTCCAATTTAAAGTGAACGAATCCATGTCCGAATGCAATAAGACATGGTGCATCGCTATCGGCCGGCGCACCCCCCGCGCCGGCCGGTAGCGGGCTTAATCATTTTTCGAAAGGCAAGACTCATGTTATGGACGATCGCTCTGTTTTTAATGGTTCTGTGGCTGTTCGGATGGGTGAACGGCTCGATAATGGGAGGGTGGTTTATTCATGCCCTGCTCAGCAGCATCATTCAAGGCCGAAGACCGCGTAACCCGCGGGAGGCTATCAACAATCCGGTTTTGTAAGGGCGAAGCGAAATGAAAATGGAGAGACTGTTCGCCATTGTCTTGATCACCGTGGGGGTATTGACCTTTGCTTATCAAGGGATTACTCTCACGCGACAGAAGGGGGCCGATCTCAATTCCGGGGCGACACCTGAGAAGACGAGAGCCGTCCCGCCGCCGCCGATCGTGGGGGTCATCGCATTGGCCGGCGGCATCGTGTTGCTGCTTACGGGAAGCAACAAAGAAGAATAGAAAGGGTAAGATGCTACAGAGTGTGATCGGCACAGTGAGTCAGGCTTCTGAAGAAACGATCTCTTTGGAAATGGAGGGGGGGACCACCCGTCACTTTACCATGAAAGGCGCTATAAAATCGGGGGCGATTCCTCATCCGGGCGATCGTATTCTGTTGGAGTTTGATGAAGGGAACCAGATCATCGACATGATTCACATCGGTGGAAAACATCAACTGGCGCTGATTCATGGCGAGGTCATTTCCGTCGATTCAGACAAGAAAGTCGTCACGTTGAAGCTTAAAAATGGGACCTCGCAATTCTACAAGATGAAAGAAGAAGTCGCCGAAAAGATAACCGATATCAAAAAAGGGACGGCCATTACCGTCATGGTCGACCAACAGAACCATTCCATCATTGATGCGCATGTTGCCTGAAAGTCGAAGAGAACATTGGAGGGAGGCCTCGGTGCCGAAGGCGACCAAAATTCAAGAAAAGGCCCTGAAACAGGCGGTGAACGCCGAGTGGAAGGACTTTGTGAGCAAGCCTCTCTGTTGGCGGTGCGGGGGCCTCATGGTCGTCGAGCAATGCCTCTATCTTCTGAAGAATAGCGGTTACACCGATCTCTTGCCGCGGCGCTGCGTGCAGTGCGGCGAGCTCGTCGATGCGATCATCCTCCGGAATCGCCGGCAGGGTTTGCCGCAACGGAGAATCGGGAGGTCTTCCACCCGCAAAGGAGGGATCGTATGAAAAAACGTGGATACCTTTTAGTGATGGCCCTGCTTGGGCTGACCGCCTGTTCCGGCGGCGGGGGGGCCGCAAGCGCTCAAATCCCGGTGCTTCTCTCCCCATACGATATGAGCAACAAGGAGGCGGCGGCTAAGAACAATGAAGGGGTCGACCATCTGGTTCAGAAACATTATGAGGTCGCCTCCCGGCACCTGAATGAAGCCATCGCGGCCAAGGGCGATTTCGCCGAGGCCCATTTTAACTTGGCGATCGCCTACGACGGCATGGGAAAACATCCGGAGGCGACAGAGGCCTTTAAGAAGGCGAAGCGGTTCGGGGGCGACAATCGGGAAATCACCGAAAACGAAATTCTAAAAAAACATCTCGGTCTATAACGGTATTCATCGAAGGGAAACACCCAACGCGATACACCTCCCTGAAACGTCTCCAAGCATTCCTTACTTTCCAACAGAATCCAAGCTAAAAACAAGTTAGGTTCATTCCGTTTTTTCACGGCAGAAGTTTTTTCTGCCCGAATCGATCGGGCGGGTCTGGAAAGAGAACCTCCGCCGCCTGGATCAGGAGCGATTCGTATTTTTCGGCGTCGAATCCCCATGACCCGTCGATGAATCCGAGCGCTCGGGCGCGGTCCGATTTCACGCGTGATTTGGCGTCGGTGATCACATACGAAATGCTCTGCCCGGGGGAGAGACGCACCCCGCGGCCGGCGAGCTCTTTGGCGACGATCGCCGTGAGGCTGTCTTTTTGATATTCCGAGGGGGACTTCGAAAGGGTCTTGGCGATCGCCAACTCCCAGAAGGAGACCCGCCTCGCTTTGAGCCGCTCCCGATAGGCCTCCCGGATCGCTTCGACCTCGGGGAGGAGCGCCTCGTACGCTTCCCGATTCTTCGCCTGAGAGAGGATCTCGATCATTTCGGTCTGGGCGGCCCGGATGAACGGCGGGGTGTCGCCGCGGCGGGCTTCGATCCCCCGCAGCTTGACCTCGCCGTTTCGGAAGACACCGAGATAGCGGTTGGGGACCCCGATCTCCGGATCGGACTTCGAGGGGGGAAAGAGGACCCAGCGATAGACCCCCTCAAACGCGATCGGGATCTCGCACGCCTTCGAGATCCGCTCGGCCAGCGCTTCATAGTCGGCCTCCGTCGTTCCCGATTTTTTAATCCAGAGAGAGTCGACGATCGCATGGATCATCTCGAACCCCTCCGCTTCGACGATTTCCTTCGCCTGGAGCAGCTTCTCCCGGGCATAGGCGGTGATCGCCTCGTGGGCTTCGATCTTCCCGAACCGGGCGTTCTTATATCCTTGATAGCCGAAGGTGGTAACCATGCCCCACTTGAGCGCCGACTGCCGCGCGTCATACCGCGCCTTCCACTCCGGATCGGTCGCGGTTTTCTTGAGCCGCTTGTACTCGGCGCGCTTGGCCAGAAAGGGCTCCAGGAAGCGGGGGATCAATCCGCGGCGCTTTGTGCAGAGATGGTGGCCGATCTCCGGAACGAGATTGTGCGGGCAGCAAGGGCAGTTGATCGTCTCGGGGGAGATGTTGTAACGGGCCATCATCGCGGGGTACATCGAGGCGAAGTCGAGCTCCGCGACCTCTTCGTGAAAGCCGAGCTTGGGGGCGTAGGTCAGCCCCCCTTTGTCGGTCAACATCAGCTGGTCGGCGCTCTTGAACGCCTCGCTCTCCTGCTTTCGCCAGGGGATCAGAATCCCGTCCTCAAATGCCAGCGCCATCTGCATCGAGGTGATTCCGGTGCCGGTGGTGGTCCGCGCCATCTGCTGGACCGGGATCCGCGAGAGGCGGGCGAACTCAAAGAGCCCTTCAAGCTCGGTCTGATCGACCAAGAAAGAGTTATGCAGATCGATGTGCCAGCGGCCGAGGAGCAGGTGCGCTTGCGCCTGATGGACGACTTGGCCATATGTAAAATAAGAGCGTTCGCGCCGGGTGATCACCCCCGTATCCGGCTCTCGGTTGAGCAGAAGCGGGAAGCGCTTCTTTTTGGCCATCGCCATCAGCTGGGGGAGGAGGTACGGATCGCCCCATTCGGAGAGAATCAGGTCGGGATCGTGCCGCAGCAGCATCCGGTCGAACCGGTCGATCAGCCCCGCCTCATCCTCCGCTTCGAGGCAGGAGGTCCGCCCATCGATCGTGACCTCCAGCCGCCGGGGACCGGTGTGATCGGGGCGAAGGCTTCCCCCTTCCATTCGAAGGATCAGGGTCGTCAAGGGGGGGGTGGTGTAATCGGTCCGCCAGATCGAATCGAGTAAGCCGACCGTTTGAATGGTTCCGGAGGGATCGACCTCCACCTCGCAGAAGGCCAGCGGGAAGTGCTTGCGCTCGAAGAAATAGAGCTGCGGGAGGGAGAGATCGCAGTTGTAGAGCGAGATTCCGCTCCCTTCCGGTTTGATGGCGGCGGAGGTGCACCAGCGGACCACCTTCGTAAAGTGGATTGGATTGAAAAGTTTTACCCGTGTGACCGGGATCGTTTTCCCCGAGTAGAACTCAATCCCCACGGCGCGGGTGACCTCCATCGGCAGGTTCAAGCGCGAGAGAAAGGTCAGAAGCGGACGGACAGAGGCGGGAGGGCCGCCGATGTAGAAAGCGGGGGAGAAGGGATCGAGCAGCCGGTGTTTTCTCCCTTGCGCGTCGATGATCCAGACCCGCATCCCCCCGTCGACCGCGTAGACATCAAAGATCCAGCCGGTGATCTTCATCGACCCTCCTTCTATTCAGAAACGCTTCCAGGTGGGAGACCCGCGCTTCAAGCAGCGCATTTTTTTTGTACGACTCGATCAACATCGCCACGATCATCGCTTCAAACGGCGAGCTCTTCGAGGCGTAGCTGCCGGAAGCGACATGGTATTTCGCCGCGCGAAAAAGCGCGTCGAAATATTGCTGGTCCTCCTTGCGCAACGCCCGGTGAAACGACTGCCAAGCGCTCCGTTCCTGCTCGATCAACTGCGTGAAGGTGGAGAGGGTGCGGCCCATCAACACCCCCCGGTTCGTTGCGGCGGACGTTTTTCAATAGCGAGCGTCTCTTCGCGGATGAGGATCGATTGTGCATCGGTGCGGACGGAGAAGAGACGGTCGGCCGCGTTGCGCACCATTGAAAGGAGCGACGCCGACTTGTGCGAAGGCGGGGGAGGGGAGGTCAGCACCACGATCCAGGTTCCTTCCCGGGCCTGCCGCGCCAGGGTTGATACGGTGCGGGAGAGGAGGGTTTTTCTCTCGGTGAAAGAGACCGCTTCATCATAAAAGGTGGCGAGCGGCTCTGCCAGCAGCACCAGACGGGGACGGTGCCGCGCGATTCCAATGCCGAGCTGCCGGGTGATGAGGGAGGTCATCTGATGGCAGGTGGCGGCACGGGAGATAAAAATTGACGAGAGAAAAAGGCGCGGATCGTGTCCGATCCGCTTCGCCAGATTTGTGATCGGATATGGGTTGAAGCAGTTGTCCCCATCGAGAAAGAGGACCCGCTCCGACTGGGCCAGCCGCCAGCCGATCATTTCTGAAGCGAGCGGCCAGAGCGCGGCATCGCCGCAAAAAAAGATCACCCCGCCCGGCATTCTGGAGATGAGGGAGACCGGCGGTCCGGAGAAGAAGGGGGCGTCGATTTCGTAGGTCGTGTCCACAAGCGTGCTCCTCTTCTACGATCAAACGACCGGCCGAATGAGACTGACGACTTTTCCGAGAATCTGAAAGGAGGTGTCTTTCTCGGTGATGACGATCGGATCAAAGTCGGTGTTCTCGGGCTGGAGGATCAGGCTTCTCTTTTTCTTGATCAGCCGCTTCACCGTCGCTTCCCCCTCGACCATCGCAACGACGATCTCGCCGGAATCGGCATCGGCCTGTCGTTTGACCAGGACCAGATCCCCATCCAAGATTCCCGCGTCACGCATGCTCTCTCCTTTGACCTTCAGGAGGAACGTTTCCCTTCCTCGAACGAGCGAAGGATCGACCGTCAGGTGCCCGAGTAAATTCTCCTCGGCCAGAATCGGCTGCCCGGCGGCGACCCGTCCCAAGATCGGGACCGAGCGGCCGGCGCTTTTTGATTGGACGGTCCTTGCTGTCTGCGATTGCGAGATCACTTCCAGCGCCCGGGCTCCCTGGCCTTTTCGCAAATGCCCTTTGCGGATCAGTGCGGCGACATGTTTGAAAGCCCCCCGCGTTCCGACCATCCCGAAGTGGCCTGCGATTTCACGCAAGGAAGGGGGGTAGCCTTTCTGCTCCACCGTTTGCTGGATGAAGGTGAGGATTTCTTGCTGCCGTGCCGTGATGGTATCCATATGAATACCATTCTAGCCGAAGGAATTGGAAAGTGTCAAGCGGAAATTCCGGAAGGGGGTACTACAGCGAAAGACGAGAATATTTGGCGTAGCCATCCATAGAGGATAGAGAAGAACAGAGATTTACGTGGAAATATTAGAACTGATTGAATTCTTCGACGGTGATTCCTGCTTGACGGATCAGTTTTCTTAAGAGGCCCGGCCCGAGCTCATCGTGCTGGGGGATAGAAAGGGTATATTGATTTCCAGGTTTGGTCATCATGACATGAGAGCCGCGTCTGCGGGAGACGATCCATCCTGCGCGTTTCAATTTATTTACCGCCTCAGCCCCCGAACATAGCCTGAGCGCGGGAGACATCAGACAACAACCTCGACCACCCTGGACGGATCGAACTCGCGTTTGGCCTCCATCACCTCCAGCCAACCTTCAATTGCTTCCTTGACATTGGCAATCGCTTCCTCACGCGTCTTTCCTTGAGAGATACATCCCGGCAAGGCCGGAACTTCAGCGACATAATATCCCGCCTCATCCTTCTCAATAACAACATGCAATTTCATTTTCCATTTCTCCTTTGTCTCTACTACAACGGATCTACATCCAGGACGTTTGTATGCTGTTGTCTGTGTCTTGTGTAGACTTTAAATAGAATACCTCAGAATAAAACCTAAGACAAGCATCCAAAGGTTCTATTCCTCCCGGTTCCCCCCCACCACCAGCGTAATCTCCCCCTTCACCGTCTTCTTCCCGATCTTCTCCAATACCTCCGTCACCGTCCCCCGAATGAACTCCTCGAACATCTTGGTGATTTCCCGCGCAACGACAACGGGCCGGTCGCCAAGGATCGTCTTGATTTCTTCAAGCAGCCCGACGATTCGAAACGGCGATTCGTAGAAGATCAACGTCCGCGGATCGGGCTTGAGTTGCTCCAGCCGCCGGGCGCGGGCCCCTTTCTTTTTTGGTAAGAAGCCTTCGAAGACAAATCGGTCGGGGGGAAGGCCGGAAACGGCCAGCGCCGCAAGAGCGGCGGCGGGGCCGGGGATGGGGCTGACGGGGAGGCCGGCGCGGATCGCTTCGCGAATCAAATAAAAACCGGGATCGGAGAGGGTGGGGGTGCCGGCGTCGGAGACGATGGCGATCGAAGCCCCCTCCGCCATTTTGGAAAGGAGAACCGGCGTTTTCTCTTCCTTGTTGAAGTCGTGATAGCTGGTGAGCGTGGTGTGGATGTCGAAATGGGAGAGGAGCTTTTGGGTGTGGCGGGTGTCTTCCGCGGCGATGATCGCGACCTCTTTCAGGATGCGGATCGCCCGGAGGGTGATGTCTTCGAGATTGCCGATCGGGGTGCTGACGACATAGAGCGTTCCCGACATGGAGGGTCCGAGGGTTAGGTGATCTGCTGTTCGAGCAGCAAGCAGAGGAGGTGGCCGATCATGATGTGCGATTCTTGAATCCGGGCGGTGTTCGATGAGGGAACTTTAAGACAAAGATCGGTTTGGGAGGCGAGCTTCCCCCCCTTCTCGCCGGTCAACCCGATCGTCTTCGCCCCCTTCAATTTGGCGGCGGCGATCCCTTCCAGGACGTTGGGAGAATTCCCGCTGGTGCTGATGCCGATGACGACATCGGCCGGCTGGACCCACGCCTCGACCTGCCGGGAGAAAATCTTGTTGTAGCCGTAATCGTTGCCGATGGCGGTGAGGGTCGAGGTGTTCGTCGTCAAAGCGATGGCGGGGAGGGCGCGCCGTTCCCGCTCGAAGCGTCCGACCAACTCCGCCGCGATGTGCTGGGCATCCCCGGCGCTTCCGCCGTTTCCGAAAAGGACAAGTTTTCCGCCGTTGCCATAAGAGGCAACGATCCAGGCCGCCGCTTGGGCGATCTCCGGGATCATGTTCCGGACGATGGCCTCTTTGACCTGGATGCTCTCCAGGATCGTCCGCCGAATGATCTCACCCGACGCTTCGGAAAGTCCCATGCCGACTCCTTTTTATGCATGTCTAAATGGGCTAAGACTACACTTTTCCAGGGGTGGAGTCAACGAACAAGTGGTCAAACATCATCTTTCGTCTTGTCAATTTTCTGTCTTTCTCGTATACTCTTTAGATCAATCACGGAGGAAAGGCGATGAATATTGCGGTTATCGGCTCCGGCTATGTCGGCCTTGTCACCGGGGCCTGTTTTGCGGAGTTCGGCGTCAATGTAACCTGCGTCGATAAGGAAGAAGCGAAGATCGCGGCGCTCAAAAAAGGGATCATCCCGATTTATGAGCCGGGTCTGGAAGAGCTGGTCAAAAAGAACGTTCAGAATAAACGCCTTTCCTTCAGCACCAACACCATCGAGGCGATCCAAGGGGCGCTGGTGATTTTTATCGCCGTCGGGACCCCCGATCGGGGCGACGGATTTGCCGATCTCTCCTATATTGAGACGGTCGCCGAGACGATCGCCGAGCATATGAACGGCTATAAGGTGATCGTGACCAAGAGCACCGTTCCGGTCGGAACCGGAGACCGGCTCCGTTCCATTATCGGCAGCAAGCAGAAGGAACATTTCGACTTCGATATCGTTTCGAATCCGGAGTTTTTGCGGGAGGGATCGGCGATCGAAGATTTCCTCCGTCCCAATCGGGTGGTGATCGGGGCGAACAGCCAGCAGGCGGTCGCGATCATGCGCGATCTTTATCGTCCGCTTTACCTGATCGAAACACCGTTGCTGATCACCGATATCCCGACCGCCGAGATGATCAAGTATGCCTCGAACGCCTTTTTGGCGACGAAGATTTCCTTCATCAATGAAATTGCCAATCTCTGCGAAGGGGTGGGGGCCAATGTCCAGGACGTCGCCAGGGGGATGGGGCTCGACGGCCGGATCGGCTCGAAGTTTTTACACCCCGGACCCGGTTTCGGCGGCTCCTGTTTCCCGAAGGATGTCTCCGCGCTGTCGCAGATTGCGCAGAAGAACGGTTATGAATTCAAAATCGTCAAGGCGGTCATCGAGGTGAATCGGCAGCAGCGGGAAAGAATGATCGCGAAGATCGAAAAGGAAATTGGAAATCTCAAGGGGAAGCAGATTGGGATCCTCGGCCTCTCCTTCAAGCCGAACACGGACGATATGCGGGAGGCCCCCTCCGTCGCGATCATCCGCGCCCTTCAAGAACGGGGAGCCAAAATCATTGCGCATGATCCGGCCGCGATGGAAGAGGCGAAGAAGGTTCTGAAAGAGGTGACCTATGCCGCCGATCCCTATGCGGTGGCCGACGGATCGGATGCGATCATCCTGATGACCGAGTGGAATCCCTTCCGGAACCTCGATCTCGATCAGATCAAGAAGAAGTTAAAAGCCCCCGTTTTCGTCGACCTTCGGAACGTCTATGAGCCGAAAAAAATGGCCGCCCTCGGTTTCAAATACACCAGCGTGGGACGGCCATCCTGATTAAAAGAGGGGCGTCGTTCATGGCGCCCTTCTTTCATTTACTCTTTTTGTATCAATCCCCCCGGTACTGTGCGACCCCTCCAAACGTTCCAAACCATTTGTGGCCCTGGCGATCGATGGCGATCGCATACACGGCGCCTATCCCTTCTTTCTCGGTAAAATTCTTAAATTTCTTGCCGTCGAACCGGCTGACCCCGCCGTCGGTCCCGATCCATAATGTCCCTTTCGCGTCGAACTTGAGAGCATGGATGATATTTCCGGCAAGGCCGTCTTGGACCGTATAGCTCTTCCATTTCTTTCCATCGAACTGGGAGAGCCCCCCGCCGAGGGTTCCGACCCAGAGGCGATTTTGTGAATCGATGACGGAGGAGACGACGTAGTTCGGATTATATTCGAGCGGTTTGTCCCCTCCCTGGTGGTGTTGTGGAACAAACTGTAAATCCGCGACCTCCGGGGGTTTTACCCGGGCGACCTCTGCGCCGACCCCTTCCTTGTTGGTCCAGCTCTTCCAACTCTTGCCGTCGAACCGGCTGACCCCCCCTTCGGTGCCGAACCAAAACGTTCCCTTCTGATCCTGCGCCAAGGTGTAGACCCATTTATCAATCAGCCCGTCGTCGGTTGTGTAGGTCTGAAAAAACGTGCCGTCGAATCGGCTGACCCCTTTCCATGTGGCGACCCACATGGTTCCTTTCGGATCGAAATGAACCCCGTAAACCCAAAGATCGCCCAGCCCTTTGCCGCTGCCGAAGCGGGTCCAGGACGCCTCTCCATACGAAGCGGTGGAGCCGCTGCCGTAGGGGGTATAGGTCGTCCACTGTTTTCCGTCGAACTTGCTCAGTCCTCCGCCGTAGGTTCCGATCCACTTGTTTCCCTTGGGATCGATCGCGACCGTGTGGATGATGTTGGAGAGGAGTCCGTTTTTGGTCGTGTAGGACTTTTGTTCTTCACGGACCAGGTCGTATCGGAGGAGACCGTTCGAGGTTCCCACCCAGAGGACATCCCCCTCTACCGCCAACGCCCGAACGATCGAAAAGAGAGTAAAGTGCGTCCACAATTCTTCAGGGGAAGCATGAGGGTTGGCCTGCGAATAAGCGGGACGGGGAGAAATCGGTTGGAAAGCAAAGGGAATCGAGACGAAGAGAATAAAAAGGAATACTAAGGTGGTTTTCCGACGCATCAAATGAGTCTCATGGAGAATAGTACTGGAAGGTCCGATAGGTTACACCGGTCGGTTCGAGCACGGCTTTGCCCGATCGCGTGATCCATTCCTCGGCCGTCTGGGAGATCCAATTGCCGACCGAATCGAATTTGTAACTGTATTGCTTTTTGAACTTCACCGCTCCGGCCGCGTCGAAGCGGGTCTCCTCGATCACGTTTCCCTTGGCGTCATAACGGTAAACCGTCTTGAAGTCGAGTGTGCTCACGCGGACCTGTTCGTGCGGAAGGCCCTGCATCTGGACGAGGTAAAAATTCTCTTCGGTCTTTCTCCCCTCCGCGTCATAGAGGTAGACCCATTTGAAATCTTTCGTGCTATGGACCTGATGGCGGAACTCTTCGGCGAGGTTTCCGTCTTTGTCGTAGGTATAGGTCGCCTTGGAAAAGAGGACGCCGTTCACCTGGGTGCGGGTCTCTTCGACCCGGTTCTGCGCATGGGTGTAGGTCCATTTAAAAACAGGAAACTCTTTGTGGTCGTATTCGACCCCGTCCGTCAGGTTTCCGTTAACATCATAATTGAAGACCGATTTGAAGTTAAGGGAGACGTCGTCATAGAGTTGATCCTCCTGGATCTTGTTTCCCTTCAGATCGTAGGTGTTGGAGAGCCAGGGGATGCGGGGGCTTTCGATCCATTTCCCTTCCTGGTTGGAGATATTCGTCAGTTCGATGAGGACCGTCTTCACCGGCCCGATCAGGTGCTCTTGCTCTCGGTCCGTTTTCGTGCCGGCCAACGCAGGATCAATCAGGAGGGTGACCAGGGCCAAAGCGATCAGGGAGGTTTTCATCGGTGTTTTATTGAATGTGTCTAAATACATGGCAAGATGGACTTCTTGGGAGGAGACGGAAAGGGGACCTGAAGCGAAGCAGCCGTCAGGTCCCCTTCATCTCTTCTAGCTTTTTGGTTTCACGTGGCAGCGGGTGCAGTTGGCCAGAGGGAAAGCGACCCGGCCGTGGCAGCGTCCGCAGAACTCTCCGTTGACGATCTTCACCATCGAGATCGGATTGCCCCCCTTCTTCATCATGAAAATGCCGGGGTGGCAATTGGCGCAATCCAACCAGAAAGTATGGGGGAAATGAGGGAAGATCACATTCGGCATGGAGCCGATCGCCGGAATTTCGATATCGAACATAAAAGGAGGGGTGGGGGGTTTATTAAGATCGAGCGACTCGTGCGGCTTGATCAGGCTTTCCTGAAAGGCCTTGACCCAGTCGACTTGGCCGGAGGCATCGACCGGAAAGTTCTTCAGGACCACATCTCCATTCGTATTCTCTTGATTGTAAGGGGGGCCCGGTGTGGGAAGTTTGGTCGGGTCTTCAAATTTCGGAAGAGCGGTTGCAGGATGCGGGGCCACCAGGGAAGGTTGTGATGCAAGATCTTTCTCTTGGGCCTGGGCCGGGGCCTGAACCGGAACCGCTTGGGCCGGCGCACCGGCGGCGGCAGGTCCGGCGGGCGGATTCGCCGGTTCACTCTTGGCTTGGCGTATGCAGGCATAGAAGGTGGTGAGGGAAAGGAGTATGAGCAAGCACCCGACAAAGAGATATCTTCTTCGTTCTTTCACCCAAGCCATGAAATCCTCCCCTAAGATTCAAAAATTCTTAATGTAAGGGCGTATTGCAATACGCCCCTGCATTGAAAAACAATATCTACTTTGGAAAGCCTTCCAGAACCCCTGTTGTCATCCCCGGTGTTCCGGAGTGGCAGCGGGCGCATTCGATCGGCTTCCACGAAATCGTTCCGTTGTGGCATTTCCCGCAGAACTGTCCATCAACGATGATCTTCTTCATATCGATATCATTCGAGCCCGCCCGCATTTCAAAAATGGCGGGGTGACAGACCTTACACTTAAATTCCGCGCGATGGTACCAGTGAGGGAAAACAACCGGCGGCATCCCTCGTTTTTCCGCCTTGCTGTTCAGGACCATATCGCCGTAGTAGCCTGACACTTTGTCGCCGCCCCAGAAATATGCCAGCAAAAGGCCTAATCCGAGTATGATGCCGATCCGAACACTTTTCATCTTCCCTCCCTCTCCCATGCCGAAGTGGAATCCAACCGCTTGATTATCACACCGGTTTTCTTTTGTCAACAAATTTTATTCAAACGGTTCAACTAAATGAAAAAGGAAAGCTTTTCATCCCGCGTTCCCGATTTTTTTCTTGACAAAAGTGTAAAAAAAACTATAGTTAGGCATTGGATTTTTCGTATTCGTATCCGCGATCCGCTTTCTCTTAAAGATTTCCTTGTTGACCTCATAAAGATCCGACCTGCCGCATGAGATGGAGACGCTTCGGGAGTCCGTCCAGGATGACTTTTAAGAGAATTCAAATTTTCATCTTGTTGGGAAGCGTCGGCTTTATTCTATTTCTTTCCGCTTCCGCCAAAGGCGGCTCCATCATCCGGTCCCGGCATGACCTCTCCGCGTTGAATTGGCGCGGATATCAGAACGAAACCGGCCCGATGCAGGGAGGGACCTTCGACGATCTGCGCGAGGCGTGTGTCTATTGTCATACCCCTCATAACAGCAGCAGCTATGCCCCCCTCTGGAATCGAGAGCTTCCCCAGGAGCGGGGCTATCAAATGTATTCCAGCCCCAACTTCGATTCGGCCCCGCGGAGGGCGCCCGACGGGATCTCTCTTGCCTGCCTTTCTTGCCACGACGGATCGGTGGCGGTCGATTCGGTTCTCAAGCCGCCGCAATTCCACGACATCGTCGAAACCGGCGGTGATTATCGGATGACCCTGGAGGGAGAGGAGGGGAGTGATGCCTGCTCGAAATGCCACAATCGGTCGGAAGGGGCCTACGGGGGGCTCTCCGGCGCTCATGATGCGACCGTCCGCTACTTCACGAAGGATCTGCGGGACGATCATGCCATCTCGATGGTCTTGCCGAGCGCCGATGTCGACCCGCAGTTCAATCAGCCGACGATTTTGAAGCCGGACGGGGGGCGCATGTTTCCGAACGGAGTTCAGACGTTCGCGGGGGACAAGGTCCAGTGCGCCTCCTGCCATGACATCCACAGTCCGGACGAAAAGAACCTGCAGGGGCGGGATCCCTTTTTGAGGGCCTCCAATCGAGGGAGCGCCCTCTGCTTGACCTGTCACCAGAAATAAAACCGGGGGCCAGGGATCGGGTGTCGGCGGGCGGAGCAAAAATAAAAGCGAAGGGAACGATAAAGTGAAGAGAGTTTTACTGGTTGCTTTAGCGATGTTGATTTTGACCGGATGCGGCGGAAAGGGGAAAGCCCCCGATCGGGACTTGATCTGGCCCGCCCCCCCCGAAACGCCCCGGATCAAGTTCCTCACGAGCATCGATTCTTCGGAAGATGTGGAGAAGAAAGGATGGGGGGAGCGGATCAAAGCGGCCCTCTTCGGCGACTCGGGAGGGGCCAAGCTGGTTAAGCCGTATGGTGTTTCCGCCACGTCGGACGGGCGTATTTACGTCGCCGATTCGGGCTGGAGAAAGATCCTGGTCTTCGACACGCTGCAGGGCCGCTTCTCGATGATCGGCGTCGATGGTCCGGGAGCGCTCGCCGGACCGATGGGGGTGACCGTCGACAAGGAAGGACGGGTCTACGTCACCGATACGATCCTCCGCAAATGTCTCGTCTACGATCAAGAGGGGCGATTTCTCCTGTCGATCGGCGATTTAAATCGTCTGGAGCGGCCGGTCGGGGTGGCGGTGAACGATGCGCTGAAGCAGGTTTATATCGCCGATACCCGGAAGCATCAGATTTTTGTTTATGACTTTGAAGGGAATTTTCTTTTTGAATTCGGAAAGCGGGGAGCGGAGGATGGCGAATTCAACTTCCCGGCGAACCTCTTTGTTGATGCCGCCGGGAAGGTCTATGTCACCGATCTGAATTTCCGGGTCCAGATCTTCGATGCCGCCGGAAAGTTTCTCTCCAAGTTCGGCAATGTCGGGACCGGTTTCGGCCAATTCTCCCTTCCGAAGGGGGTCGGGGTCGACTCGCAGGGACACATTTATGTGGTCGACTCCCGCTTCAACAACGTCCAAATCTTCAGCCCGGAGGGGCAACTCCTCCTCTTCTTCGGCGAGTTCGGAAGCAAGAACGGTCAACTCTGGCTGCCGGCCGGCCTCTCGATCGACGATCAGGACCGGATCTACATCGCCGATCAGTACAATCATCGAATCGATATCTTTCAATATATCGGTCCCACTGAAAAAAATGAGAAACCGGAGGAATCTCCTTCATGACGACGCGTCGCAGCGCCTCTGATCGGCAGAGGATGATCCTGAAACGGATCGGACGCATCTTTCAGGCGGCCAACCGCTTGCTTCCGGCAGGCTTCCCCTCACGAAGGCGGAATTTTATTTTGATCGTCCTGGCGCTGATGGGGACCGCTTTCTCCCTTCTGAATGTGTTCGCATCTGAAGATGTTCGGCATACCAAACATAACCTTGCCGTCAATCCAGATATCGCTGCGAGGGAAGGAAGCGACTTTAAAGCAGGGGAGTTGACCTCGCTTCGCGGGGCGCGAAATCCGGAGGTCCGCGGCGTGGAAGGAGACATCCGCCTGAACGAAGAGGTCTGCATCTTCTGCCATACCCCGCACGGCGCGCAGAGCAATGTCAACGGGCTGGTCGGCCATGCCCCGCTTTGGAATCGCCGTCTCTCCAATCCGATGTCCTTCACCCCCTATACCAGTCCGAATTATGATGCGCAAGATATGCTCGGGACGCCGGGCCGGCCGAAGGGGGTCTCGCTCGCCTGTCTCTCTTGCCATGACGGCGCGGTGGCGTTCGACGCCTTGATCAACAGCTCCGGTTCGGGCGGTTTCTTCCCGAGCAACCGGGTCTTGAGCGGGGCGGGGGGAAGCATCGGGATGACCTTCATGGGACCGGCGGTCGATGCGACCGGCAGCTTCCGCGAGGGGCGCCGGGATGAGACGTCGGGAGGATTCGTCTTCTTTGATGCGTTCGGCGGAGGCCCGAATGCCTCGTTGGGAGCCGAGCCGTTCCCGAACCTGGGGCTCGATCTGCGGGATGATCATCCGGTGAGCATCGAGATTCCCCGGACCGATCCGCAGTTCCGGGAGATTCTAACGAACATCTCTTCCAAAGGAGGACGCATTCCGGGAAGCGGGAGCGTAATGTGGATCGATCGGAATCCGAACGGCGCCTTCCTGCCGTTGGACAAGCGCGATCGGATTCGGGCCTATCCCTCCGACCCGGGCCGTCCCGATGCGCCGTACATCGAGTGCGCCTCCTGTCACAATCCGCATGAGGCGAGCCGTCCCGGCGGGCAACCGGCCCTTTCGGAGCCGGTCAACCCTCAAACGGTCAACAACAATCTTTTTTTAAGGATGGCTTCGATGCCGGGGGCCAACTCACAAGATCGGAATGCCGGGAGCCTGGTCTGTTTGAGCTGTCATAAGAAGTAAGGAAAGTCGGAAGTGAGAAGAGAGGAGATCGGAATCGGGCGAGAGAAATCAGAACTCAGAACAGGGAAGCTCCTAAAGCCGTTCTTCTGGATTCTGTCTTCCGGATTCTGTCTTCTTTTCCTCCCGCAGGTTTTGCTTGCGGATGACGCCGCGCCGGTCGCGGAGGTCAACCAGGTTCCGATTACGGCAGACTCGGTCGAAGAAGGGGTCCGGAATTATCTTCGCCAGATCGGCCACAAAGAACTTTCCCCTCCGAGGATGATGAGCCTACGCAAAGAAGTGCTGGGGCGGCTCATCGACGAGGAGTTGATTTACCAGGAAGCGCTGAAGCAGGGGGAGAAGATTGCTCCCGAGGAGATCGAAGCGGAGGTGGACCGGATCCGAAAGCGGTTCGCCGCCGAGGACGATTTCAACGCGGCGTTGGTCCGAGAGGGACTCACCCTCGAAGAGGTCAGACAGGGGGTGCGTCGGTTTATTTTGGTTCGGAAAATGTGGAATGAAATTTCTCCGTCCGACGAGGCGGGGAAAAAGAATTGGTTGGAAGGGGTTCGGAAGAAATCAGAAATTAAAATTTATTAAATAACGGCGGGTTATTTACCGTCGATTGTCGAAGGCGATCGAAGGATCGCCTGTGGGGAACGCCTGGGGGGAGGAACGCTCCGTTTGGAGAAGAAACGCTGTCTTTGGACCGGAATGCTCATATTGCTCTTCCTCCCGACGCTTTTCTACCCCTCCCGGGCGGACGGACGGCTCCTTAATTTAGGAGGGAGCGTCGATTTATCCTATGGGCACATTCGGACGACGCAGGAAGAGGACGTCGCGGAGACCGATTTTCTGCAGCAGCGTTACAACCTTCATAATTTCGGAGAGATTATCGATCCCCGAATCGGGACGTTCTCCCTCAGCGGCACGTTCCTCAGCCAGGACACCGAGACGAACGGCAATTTCACCGATCAGAATTTCAACTTCACCGATTATTCTCTTGGGTTGAATCTCTTTCCATATATCTCTCCCTTCAGCTTTTACGCCCAACGGGTCACCCGCTCCAACCAGCTCGATACCGTTGTGAAAGATACGATCACCACCTACGGGGCGAATTGGTCTCTTTCGATTCCCCGGTTGCCGCGCCTTGCCCTCTCCTACAACCAATCGGAGCTGAAGGCGAACGATCGCGACCGCCTTCCGGATACCGTCAGCCGGTACTTCAACGCGGAATCGAGCGGCCGGATCGGGGAGACGACGGTGATCGGCCGTTATCAATACAATCAAACCGATGTGGCGCGGATCGACGGGGAGGTCGATTCGATCGACGGCCATGCGGTGAACCTGAATACCGAGAGCCGTCTTGCTTCCGCCCTTTCGTTGAGCACTTTTGCGCGGTATGCCGACGTCGGCGGAACGAATGCGCCGGGGCTCACCTTCGCCCAGGAGCGGGCCGTCGGCGCTTCCGTCTTCTACACGCCGAGTGTTTTTTGGGACACCCACGCGCGGGTCGAATATGCCGAGACACCCGATACGATCGACTTCAACCGGCTGAATGCTTTCTGGAGCGCGTCGATCCGGCCGACCGAGCTCCTCGACATGGTGACGAGCCTCCGGTATTTCCAGTTTGAAGTGAACGGGACGACGACCTCTTCTCCGTTTGCCGACTATGTCCTCAACTACCGTCCCTTCTTCGGGCTGAGCACCGGTTTGGGGGCCTCGGTCGGAATGACCGAGACCGAGGGGAATGGAGCCGAGCTCTCTTCTCTCTATCAGCGGTATCGGGGTTATGCCAATTACACCCGGTCGGTCGAGATCCTCCGCTACAGCGCCAGCTACGCTTTGAGCTACGGGACCGCCGATACTTCCCGGGCGAATTTGGCAGGTCCCCAGGAAGACGACCTCCGTGATTTGATGAACACCCTTACGCTGGGGGTTGAAAATACCCAGATCCGAATCATCCATATCGCCCTGGCGTATACCTTCAACGATATCAATCGGGACGGTCCGACCGTACAGGAAGAGGACGACCAGCGCGCTCACACCTTCCAGCTCAACGTCGACAGCAGCTACTTCCGCGGGGTGATTTTCAGGGACGACAGCCTCTTTCTCCAGGGCTCGGCGAGCCTCACCCGGATCGAGGGCTTCGGGCCGACGGGAACCTCTTTGCTCTACGATGCGCGTGGAAGCTACTATTTCCTCGGCGGCGGGCTTCTCGCGGCGGGGTGGACCCGGCAGGATTATCCGGAAGGTTTTTACTTGGACTCGGATATTTTCTATGAAGAGATCCAATGGAGCTTCTATCTCGGAAATACCAATCTCACGCTGGGGGCCCGCGACAGCCACCAACGGGGAGACGGAAACAGCTCGCTTGATCGGGATACGCTCGAGTTCACCACCGTGCTGGCTTATCAGATCGGGAAGTTCCTCTTCAATCTCGACCATCGCTGGGCCAATGACCGCTCGGCGGGGGTCACTTACCGAAGCGAGACGATTTTTGCAAGAGCGACGAGGGTGTTTTAAGAAACGGGAGGCGTGAGGCGGTAGGGGTGAGGGGGAAAAGATTAAAATCAAGAGGAGCGCTTCGAAACCCTCTGATCGGGATCATCCTGTTGGGATTGGTCGCTTGCGCGGGGGCGCCTGTCGAGAAGCCGCCGGCGATTTTTTGGCCGGAGCCCCCCGATCCGCCGAAGATTACATTTGTTCAAAACCTCACGCAGCCGAAAGATGTCGGGGTGAAGCCCTCTTGGTTTAAAAAAGTGATTCATTTTTTGTTCGGGGAGCGGCAAGCCCCCTACGTGATTCGCCCCTCCGGTGTGACGGTGGATGAAGAGGGGGGGGTCTATATCGGCGATACCGGGTTGCAGGTGGTCCATTATTTCAACGGGAAGAACCATGAATACCGGCAGTATTTCCGGCTTCCGGAGCCGTATGGGCGGTTGAAGAATCCGATCGGTGTGGCAATCGACGGATCGAAGCGGCTTTACGTCACCGATGCCGATCTCAACCGGGTCTTCGTCTACGATCAGGAAGGAGAGCCGGTCCGGATCATCGGCCGGGAGGGGGAGATGGAGCGGATCTCCGGAATCGCGATCGATCGGTCGCGCGAGCGGCTCTATGTCGTCGATACGATGGGTCATCGGATCCTGGTATACAGCCTCGAGGGGGAGAAGCAGGGAGAGATCGGAAAGCGAGGGGTCGGAAACGGCGAGCTGAATTTCCCGACCTACGCCACCGTCGATCACGACGGCCGGCTCTACGTCTCCGACTCGCTGAATTTCAGGGTTCAGGTGTTCGATGCAGAGGGGCAATTCCAATCGCAGATCGGGAGCCTGGGGGCGACGCTGGGACAATTTTCCCGGCCGAAGGGGATCGCGGTGGACGGGGCGAACCATCTTTACGTCGTCGATACCCTTTATGATAATGTCCAGATCTTCAATTCGTCGGGAGAGCTTCTCCTTCATTTTGGAAGGTCGGGGGTGGAGCCGGGCTTCTTCTGGCTCCCCTCCGGAATCGCCGTCGATCGGGAAGGAAAAATTTACGTCGCCGATTCGTACAACCAGCGGGTCCAGGTGTTTCAGCTGCTGGAGGATAAGGTTGTCCCATCGAGTTGAGTTGAGATCGATCATCTGTTTGTAGGGGCGACGCATGCGTCGCCCGACATCAATTCCGTTGACAAAGAAACAAACGATCATTAAGATGATCGCCGGAACGGAGAAAGAGGTTTAATGAGGGGAAAGTTTAGATCAAGTATCGGCGTTTGGGGATTATCGATCGTCCTCCTCATCACATTGGGGACGGTCGCCCTGTCGCTCCTCGGCATTCCTTTCCGCTCTCCTTCCTCCGCCCAGCCGACCTCCGAGCCGTTCAACGAAGATGTCAGCAACACGAAACATAACCTCTCGGCGAATCCGGTTCCGAATCCAACCCTCTTCCAGGAGCTCTTCGATCCCGATATGGAGCGGAACATTAAGTCGGTCGACGGTCCCCAGGGGACGACCGAGGTCTGCGTCTTCTGCCACACCCCGCACGGCGCCAGCCAGGAGGGGGTGAAGATCCGGGCGCCGATCTGGAACCGGAACCTCTCCCCGGCCCATTATCAGATGTACGATCAGGTCTGGAGCAAGTCGTTCGAGGCGAAGCCGAACGATCCCGGCCGCCCGACCGGCTACTCGCGGCTCTGCCTCTCCTGCCACGACGGAACGATCGCCCTCGGCAGCTTGATCAATAAGCCGGGGAGCGGAGGATTCGATCCGGACGGCCGCACTCCGATCGAGATGGAATACCCGACCGGCCAGACGCCGGCCGGACCTCCCGGGAGTATCCCGGTCGGCGACGGCGCGACGCAGCAGGCGACCCGCGTTTTGGGCCGGGACCTTCGGAACGATCATCCGATCTCGATGCGGTTCGACACCGAGCTGTTGTCGAAAGACCACGAGTTCGTCGATCCCGGCCCGCCGATCCGGCGTCCCTTCACCCAGAGCACGCCGACGCCGCTCTCTCCCCTTCGGAGGGCGACGGGGAACAGCGTCGATGTTTTTGATTCCGTCCAGTGCACCTCTTGCCACAATCCGCACCAGGTCGATTTCCCCAAATTCCTTCGGGCCAACCGTCTTCAGTCATTGACCTTCGCCACGACCCAGGCGGCGAAACAGCCCGGTCTGCCCGGCACATCGGCGCCGCCGCAGGGAGGGGGGGCGATCATCTGCCTCTTCTGCCACGACAAACCGGGATGGCCTTATAATGAGGCCGATCTCAATTCACATTTCGGCGACCGCCAGACGGGACAATTCGATGATTCGCGGCTGAAGCCGGGGGCAACCAACCTTCACAACAACGAAACGCCCGCCGTCGCCGAGCGCGCCTGCCTTATTTGCCATGATCCGCATACCCGCCAGGGAGCGGTCCGGATCATGCGGGAAGGGGTCGATCATTTCGGCAACGTGGCGATCGAGCAGACCTGCTTCCAGTGCCATCAGCCGCAGGAGACGTCGATCCTCCAGGCGCCGACCCGCGCCCCCGACATCATGACCCAGTTCTTTAAAGACAGGGAAGGGAACGGCAGTCACGGGGTTTCGCCGACCGGGAGCGCGATGGACCTGAACCTGGCCCTCGGACATCAGCCTGTTTTCGTCGATCTGCCGACCGAAGGGGTCCAGCTGGGAAGCGACAACCGGCTTCCCTCTTTCTTCGGCGGCCCTTTTTCCGAGCCGGCCAACAACAAGATTCTCACCGAGAACGCCCCGCCGACCCCCGACACTTCCCATGTCGAATGCGTCGATTGCCACAACATGCATCGGGTCACCCGGCGGAATCGGTTCCAAGGGATGCCGGGGGTCACGATCCGGAGCGGCATCGTCGCATCGACCTTGAAGTCGGTCGATGAGCGTCGCGAGCCGTACATCTATGAAGTCTGCCTCCGCTGCCACGGGAACACCTTCAACAACCATGTCCGGGAGGCCCTCTTTACCGCGGTCGGCACCGGCAAGGTCGTCCAGGCGCGCGGCAACAGCCCGGTCAATCCGGCGCTCGGCGTCAACGCGCATGGGAGCAACAAGCGGAAGGAGTTCGATCCGACCTCCGTCCCCTTCTATCTAGAGAACTTCCGTATTCAGCCGGCCGATCCGCTGGAGCGACTGATCCCTGATAGGAATCCACCCCGATTTAATCATTCGTTTCACCCGGTCTTTCAACCGGGGAGAAACCAGTCGGGGGTCTTGAACAATTACACACTCAACATGTCGGTTCCGACGCAGCAGGGACAGTTCCTCGGAAGAATGGGACTCAGCCGGGAGAAGACAATCCATTGCACCGACTGCCACAACACCGATCTTTTCGGGACCTACCTGGGGGGGGCGCTTCCTTTGAATCGGATCTTCGGCGCCTTTGGATTCCCGTCGTTGACCAGCTGTTGGGACGGCAGTCAAAACGTGAGCTGTCCTGACTACCCCGGGCCGATTACCTTCGACGATACACGGGGGACCGCTTACCGGCGGCCGACCGATGTTCCTCCCGATATTCCGGTGAATCCGGAAGCGACCCGAACGGCGAGCCTCAATGATCCGAACACGGCCCAGGGGCCGCATGGATCGATCTATAAGAGGATCTTGCGGGCCAACTATGACACGAAGGTGGGGACATCCGAAACGGCGTTGATCGGCGACACGGTCACAAACGTCGGCCGCGGCAACGCGAGGAATACCTATAATCCTCAGAATTTCGCCCTCTGCTACAACTGCCATGCCGAGGCGGCGTTCATCACCCCCGCCTGGACCGATTCCGGAACGGGAGTGGAGAACTGTCGTAGGGATCCTGTCACCAACGCATTCATCCCTCCCGCGGCGCGGCTGACGAATTTCTATCGCTGCGGAACCAACAATGTCGATGGACAAAATTCAGGGGGCAACCTTCACATGCTTCACCTGGTAGGGCGGACGAATGCCCGCTGCCATGAATGCCACAACAACGTCCACAGCAATGTGGAGGCCGGAAACACCCTCTATGTTGGTTTGAATGATCCCACTTTTGTTCAAGAGAACCCGGGCCACAACCTCGATACCCATCTCATCAACTTCCAGCCGAATATAAAAGGGAGTACAGAACTTGGGAGGTTTGAAGATCAGCCGATGTGGGGATTTGGTCGCATGGTCAACGGGCCGGGAAGCCCCTTTGACGATTATCAAAGCCAAGGTCATCGCGGTCCCGGTTGCAACCTCCGGTGTCACGGATTTAACATGAGGCACAATTATGATGCCCACTCCGTCATCAACGGCCAGAAGTAGATAATGTCTTTTGTCAGAAAGTTGATTTTCCTCTTTCTCCTCCTCTCTATTCCAATTGCGCTCTTTATCTCCTTTTTCTCCGGTCAGCAGGAAGTTCCTCCCGAAATGGTCCTCATCCCCGCCGGGGAGTTCATCATGGGGAGCAATGAGGTCGACACCTCCGGCAACAACCAGGCGGAATTCGGAAATAAGAAGCCGTGGTATCTCGATGAACATCCCGAGCGAAGGATCTTCGTCGCCGACTTTCTGATAGACCGATACGAGGTGACGAACCAGGAATATGCGGCGTTTGTCGAACAGCGCCAGCGACGGCCGCCTCCCTCCTGGAAAGAGGGGCGTTTTCCCGGCGGGCAGGCGAACTTTCCGGTGACCGACGTCAACTGGTTCGAGGCCGAGGATTATTGCGAATGGATGGGAAAGCGTCTTCCGACCGAGGCGGAGTGGGAGAAGGCGGCGCGGGGGCCGCACGGCTACCTCTACGTCTGGGGAAATCAATTCGATGCAACGAAGGCCAACGTCAGCGCCGGCGGCCACGGCGGCATTACTCCGGTGGGCCGGTGGAAAGAGGACCGAAGCTTTTATGGTGTTTTTGATCTGAACGGAAACGTCATGGAGTGGGTCGCCGACTGGTACAAGCAATATCCGGGGGGCGATCATCAGAGCCCCGATTTCGGAGAGCTATTCAAGATCGCCAAAGGCGACGCCTTCGGCGAGTCAGGTCACTATTCCCTTCCTATTTTTTCCCGTCTTCCCTTCCGGCAAAACGTCGCGCCGACCGACCGCTTTCCCTTTCTGGGGTTTCGCTGCGCAAAAAACGGATAATCGGCGGGGCATTCTCTCTAGCGGGCCGTATCGACCGCCAAGCCGACCGGCTGATTGAGGCCTGTGTTGATCCCAGTGATCGTTTTGTGCGCGGCTTCCCCGTCGGCTCGGCTGGCGTCTGTGAAGATGTGGACCGCGTCCGCTTCCCGATTGGCCACATAGAGAAGATCCCCCTCCGCGTCGAGGAAGAGGAAGGAGGGGGTTTGCATGAAATTCCCGGAGAGGGTACGGGCGGGGGCGCTGTCTCCGTCCAGACTCGAAGCGTTCTCGAAGACCAAAATTTCCGACGTCCCCTCATTCAAAACATAGAGAATGTCCCGCTCCGGATCGATCGCAACGCCGATCGGCTCATCGATCCCGGTGGCGGCCCCGCCGATCTCCGCGTCCGGACTGACCTCTCCATTCAGATCCTCCACATTCTTGAAGACCAATACCGAATTGTTTCCATGATTGGCGACGAAAAGGGTTTGTCGTCCTAAATCGACGGCCAGGCCCCGCGGGCTATTGAGGCGATCGCTCGTGATGACCTGGTTGGGGACCGCGTTGAAGCTGAAATTGCTGGCGGCGTGGAAGACGAGGAGGCTGTTGCACGGCGCGGCGGGATCGGCGCAATCGGTTCCGGCGTTCGCGACATAAAGGCGGTCTTGATCCGAATCGACGAAAAGCCCGGCCGGGTTGTTCAGCTTGGTATCGGGACAGGAAGAGGCCTCGGGGTTATAGATCGGGCTGCAAGGGGTCTGGGGAAGGCGGAGGGCCAACAGGCCGGACGCGGTCTCTCCGGGGTAAGGCGAAGTCAATGTCAGGGTGGTATCCGAGTAGATCGTCGAAACGATCAATGCGTTCTCCCCGATTTTGATGTGGTCGCCGGGGGCTAAATCGGTGGTAAAGGAAGTTCCGGTTCCGGTCACGATCACGCTTCCTTCCGTGACGGAAAAAGTGCCGTCGAATGGCATCTTCCCATCAGACCTGCTTGCGTGGGTAAAAAGGAAGAGCGAGTCGTCCGAAGTGATCGTCGGATTTCCCTGGTTGGCGACGTAGACGAGGTCCCGTCTTGGATCGACGGCCACGGCCGAGGGGCCGATCAATTGATTTTCCCCGCCGCTCCAAACCTGGCCCGGAGCAAAATTCCCCTCCGCGCTGAAGAGGAGGAAGGCGCCCCGCGCGCATTGGTTCTGGGGGAGGGTGCAGGTCGGGTCGATCGGCTCGCCGAGGAAGAGCCGCTCTCCCCCCCGGCTGGTGTCGACCCAGAGCGCGCCGGTAATTTGGGGATCAAGAGAGGGGGGAAAAGAGATTTCCGTGTCGTCTCCGACCAGTTTCCGGTTGGGTTCAATCTCTCCGTCGAGGGTGCTGGCAGTGTCGAAGATATAGACGGAATTGTTTCCCCGATTGATGATAAAGAGCCGGTCTTTGGCCACGTTCATGAAGGGGGCGGTCGGCGCGTTCAACCGGTCCTCTGAAGCCAAGGTAGAAGAGGAGGTCATCACTCGGTCGGGCGGGGTGTTCCCCTGTTTTCCGCTGGCGTCATCGAAGGCGAGAATGTTATTGCTCTGGGTGTTGACCGCATAGAGGATATCCCGATCCGGATCGACGAAAAGTCCGAAAGGGCGGACAAGCTGGGTCTGCAATCCGACCAGCGTCCGAGGGGTGGGGTCGAGGGTGTCCAGGTCGTAGACGACGACGCCGTTGTTCGTGTCGTTCGCCACGTAGGCAAGGCCCCTCCCTTCGTCGACCGACATCGACAGGGGGCCGTTGAGACCGGTGGTGAAGGTGGCGACCGGAGCAGGGAGCGCAACGTTTCCGGTCGGGGGGCTGGGAATGACGGCGTCGAGGTCATAGACACGAAGCTCATTGATGGACGGCAGAAGAAGGAGAAGACGATTTCTCGTTTTGTCGACATAGATCGCCCGGGGGAACAAAATGCCGCTTGCGAGGATCCCCCAGCTCGGGGGGGTGTTGTTCAGGGAGGTTTCACTGACATTGTCCCAAACGGCGATCATCGGGGAGCTGGCGCCGCCGAGGAAGGAGCGGAGGTTGAGGACGTAGAGCCGGTCCTCCTCGTTGTCGTAGGAAAAGGAGATCGGCCATTCCAGCCGGGTGGCGGAGCCGGTGTTGATTTTTGTCGGCGGAATATTCCCCTCCATCCCGAACAGCAGGACTGCGTTGTCCAATGTGTTCGAGACGTAGATCCGGTCGAGCTGGGAATCGACCGCGATGTCGGTTGCGTCGGTGAGCCCCGTTTCGTCGCCGGTGATGATCCGGCTCGGGGAGACGTCGCAGACGGCGCAGTTGGCGAACGGATCGGAGAAGATGAGCAGGGCGCTGTCGCCGTCTGCCGTGTGGTCGTTGTTGACGACGTAGATCAAATTCTGGTCGATGTCGACATCGATTCCGATCGGAAACACGAGAAGGGTGTTCGAACCGGTCAGCGTCCGATCTGGGGAGGTCTGACCCGCCCGGGTGGAGGCATTTTCATAGACCAGAACCGCTGCCTGGTCCTCGCTTTGAACGACGTAAAGCCGGTCGTTCGTGCTGTCGATGAAGATCCCTAAAGGAGATTGAATCGATGAAATCGTCCGGGTCGGCGGAAGATTTCCTTGAGTCGATGATTGAGAGGCATTTTCGTAGACCAGGATCGAGTTGGCTCCCTCGTTCGAGATGTAAAGGATGTCTCGCGCCGGGTCTACTGCGAGCTCCCCCGGAGCGTCGAGCAAGGTCGAAGTGCTTGAGAGGACTTGGCAGGGGGGGAGATCGCCGTCGAGAAGACCGGTTTCCGAGCAGCTCGCGTGAAAGACCAGAATGGATGCGTTCCCTTCATTCGCGACATAAAGCCGCTGCCGTGTCGCGTCGTAGGCGACGCCGCCGGGAAGGCGGAGTCCGGTTTGCGGCCCCGAAATCACCCGGTCCGCCGAGGCCAAGCCGTCAGGCAGTTCGAGCGTGCTTGCATTCTCATAAATGAGGATGGCGTTCTGGCCGGTGTTGGCGACGTAAAGGGTGTCTGTCGTTTGATCCAAAAAAAGGCCGGTCGGTTCGGCGATGGTTTCCGGAAAGTGGCGGTCAGGGGAGAGATCTCCCTCGGCGGTCGAGGCGTTGTCAAAGGCGAGAAGGCTTCCCGTTCCGTTGTTGGCGACGTAGAGATTCCCATCGCCGCGCGGCAGGTCCGGCGCTTCCTGAGTCTGACCGGAGCCGTTACTGTTGCCACTGCACCCCTGAAACCCTCCTGCGCCAAGAAGGACAAGGAGGAGCATTATCCAGCGCACGTATCTCAATTCGGATTACCTCGTGGTGTCGACGGAAAGCGCGACCGGCTGGTTCAGGCCAGTGGTGTTTCCGGCGAGCGTTGTGTGATGGGCTTCCCCTTCAGCCGAGCTCGCCTCAGTAAAGATGTAGACCATGTTCGCCCCTTGATCGGCCACGTAGAGCAGGTCATTTTGCGGATCGAGAAAAAGGGAGGAGGGTTGAACCATGAACCCCCCTGAGATGACCCGGACCGGGGAGGGAATGACGCTTCCGCTGAGTGTGGAGAGTTGGTCGAATACCTTAATTTCCAACGTTTCCTGATCGAGGACATATAACAGCTCGTTCGCCGCGTCCACGGCGACCGCCACCGGCTGGCCCAGCCCGCCGATTTCGGCGTCGAATGCGACCGAACCGTTCAGCGCCTCCAGGTTTCTGAAAATCAAGACGGAATCCCCCCCGGCATTTGCGATATAGAGAACTCTTCGGTCCAGGTCGACGGCCAAGCCTCGCGGCGTATCGAGCGCGTCGTTGGACAGGATCTGATCGGGGGTGACCGGGCCGGCTGCATCTGCCAGGTCGCCGGCGTTGTCAAAAATTAAAACGGCGTTGCAAGGGGGGTCTGTGTTGATACAGATCCGCCTGGAAGCGACAATCCCGGTGGCGGTCGTTCCCGTGTAGGGGGCGGACAGGGTCAGAGAGGTATTGGAGCCGACGGCAGAGACGGTAAAAAGTGTTGTCCCGATACTTATCGTATCGCCGGGCGCCAGCTCCGTCGAAAAGAGGGTTCCGGCGCCGGTCACAAAATCGGACCCTTCGATCACGACGATCGTGCCTGTCAGGGGAACGTCGTTGCTGGTGTTGGAGATGTAAAGCCGGTCTTGAACGGGATCGACGAAGAGTCCGGCCGGATTATTGAGCGCCGGGATCGATACAGACAGCGGAGGATCGCCATCCGTATTGACACGGCTCGCCTCCGTCAGGATGGATAGGGTGTCGTCTCCGGTGACCGCCGGATCTCCCTGGCTCGCCATATAGAGGACGTCTCCGTCGAGGGCGATTGCAGATGGCCCGAAAAAGGGCGCCCCTCCTCCCGACCAGATGCGGCTTGGAGCGAGATTTCCCTCTCTGCTGAAGATGAGAAAAGCGCCGCGTAAGGCAACACAGGCGACCGAGCTGTCCGGACAGGTGGGGTCTCTCGGCTGACCGACGAAAAGTGTTTCATTTCCCCCGCTCGTATCGACGAGCAGGGCGCCGGTGATGTCGGTTCCGTCCCCGCTGGGCCCTCCGAGGAAGAAAAGAGAGGTAGCGCTGCCGGCGATTTTCCGATCGGGGTCCAGCGCGCCGTCCCGGCCGCTGGCGTTGTCGTAGATATAGATGGAATTGTTCCCCCGATTAATTAGATAGAGGCGATCGTCGTCCATGTTTACGGCGGGAGCGGTCGGGGTGCTCAGGATTTCGTCCGCTGCGGCGCCGCCGGGAGAGGAAATGACCCGGTCCGGGGAAATGTTCCCATTTGTCGTGCTGGCATCATGGAAGGCCAAGATCGCATTGACATTGCTTCCGGCCGAACCGGTGTTCGTCACATAAAGGATGTCCCGTTCCGTATCGATGGAGACGCCGAAGGGGCGGTTCAATCCTGTCGCCGCCCCGCCGATCACCCGGACGGGGGCGGTCAGACTTAAATCGTCCAGATCGTAGACGACGATCCGGTTCCCGGTCGGTTGGGCCGTTGGACAATTGGACTGCGGGCTGGCGTCGCAGTCGTTTACGATGTAAACGAAGCCGCGCTCCTCATCAACCGCCATCGCCTTGGGCCGGTGGAGCCCCTCGGCGGTGGCGAAGGTTTTCGTCGGCGCGGGGAGGGTGAGCGCCGTTGTCGTGGGAGCCGAATCGAGCGGAAAATTAGGAATGGTATCGATGTCGTAGATCTGAAGTTCAGGGTCGGTGATGTTCCCGCTCAGAATAATCAGCAGGCCCCGGGTCCGGTCGAGGTAAACCGCGCGGGGGCGTTGAATATCGGAGGCCGGGGCGGTGATCGTCCAGCTCGGCGCATTGTTCAAAAAGAACCGGCTGCTGATATCATCGTAAACGGTGATATTCGGAGTATTCGGAATGACCGATGTCGAATTGAAGTTGGCGACATAGAGGCGGTCCATCGTACTGTCATAGAAGAAAGAGATCGGCTGCTGCAGCTGGGTGTTCCCTCCCGAATTGATCTTGGCGGGGGCCACGTCCCCTTCCAGGGAGAAGACAAGGATGTTGTTGGCGGTCGGGTTCGAAAGATAGACCAGATCTCTCTCCATATCGACCGCGACGCCGACGGGGTTCGTCAGGGTGGTCTCGTTGTCTCCGGTGACATCCCCGCCGATCCGCCAATCGGGGGAGATATTGCAGCTGTTGAGAGCGGCGGTGACGGGGCAGCGTTCGGTATCGTCGGCGTCTTTCAGGCTAAAGACGAGGAGGGCCGTACTGCTGGTGCTCTTGCCGCCGGTCACGTTGACGTTGTTTGTATTGTTGTTGTTGACGACGTAAATCCGCGATCGGGCGACATCCACCTCGATTCCCGCCGGGTTCGTCATCTGGGTCGTGGCGCATTCCGGGGGGGCGGAGACGTCGTTGCATTCCGGGGGGAGCGCGCTGAAATCGGTGGTCAAGATTCGCTCCGGCGCGGTGCCGCATAGCGATGGATTCGATGTGCAGGCGGCGGGAGTGTTCCCTTTGAGGCTCGCCGTCTCGTAGATGAAGATCGCCGGCAGGTTCCCCCCTGATTTGACCACGTAGAGCCGGTCGTCGGCGTTGTCGATGAAGAGACCGAAAGGGAGCTGCAACATGCTCTCTGCTTGGCCGGCGTCGGGATGAGAAGTGATGACCCGGCTTGGTGTGACGTCTCCTTGGGTCGTCTGCTGGGAAATATTGTCGAAGGCCAAGATCGAATTTCCCCCCATGTTTGAGACGTATAAGATATCTCGCGGGGTCTGAACGGTGCCGGTATCCAAGGCGAGCGCTCTGGGGTAGTCGAGCAACGTCGAAGTCCCTGAGATCGTCCGGCAGGGGGCGATGTCTCCATCTAGAGCGGACGGGGCGCCGGGACAGTTTTCATCGAAAATGAGAATTCTGTAATCGTCCGTGTTGGCGACATAAAGCTGTCCGTTCTGAGGGCGATAGATGACCGCGAAGGGACGATGCAACCCGGTGTTCGGTCCTGAGATCGTGCGGGTTGCGGCGGCCAAGCCAAGCGACGGGTTCAGCGTGCTGGCATTCTCATAAATCAGGATGGCATTCTGACCCGCGTTGGCGACGTAAAGGGTATCGGTGGTCGGGTCGAGAAAGATCCCGGCGGGCCCGGTCACCCCTTCGGGGAAGCGTCGTCCGGGGGAGACATTTCCCTGCGGGAGAACAGATTGGAGATTGTTTGCAGCGTTTTGGGGAGGATCAAAGGCCAGCAGGCTTCCATCGCCTGCATTAACGACGTAGAGGGTGCTCCCTTTGCTCTCTCTGGAGGAGGAGACCGTCTTCTTTTCGGTGACATCGCCGCAGCCGCCGAGGCTGTTCACCGATAGAAAAAAAAGAAGCAATATCCCGAGGAACGAATACAATTTGATCGGCTTGTCGCTTCGACGGCTTTTTTTCATACGTCGCCATTATTTGAAAAAAAAGGGATTCTGTCAAGCTAAAAAACGCGACAAAACAGTCAAATGCGAATGAGAAGGTTATCGATCAGGCGGACCGATCCGATTTTGACCGCCAGGAGGAACACCGCCTCTTTTTGGATCTTCTCGACCGGCTCCAGGGACGCCGGATCGCAGAGGGCGATGTAATCGATTTGGGCGAGCGGCTCGGATTGAATCAGCGCTTTGAGCTCTTGGAGAAGGGGCCGGCTTTCATGAATTCCCTGCCGGACACGCCTCTCCGCCTGCTTGAGGGCTCTGAATAAAATGGGCGCCGCCGCCCGCTCGGCGGGGGAGAGACGCTGGTTGCGGGAGCTCATTGCCAGGCCGTCTTTTTCCCGAACCGTCGGAAGGATTCGAATCGAAACGGGAAAATGAAGGTCCTTCACCATCTGACGAAGGACACGGGTCTGCTGGTAGTCCTTCTGGCCGAAATAGGCCCGGTCGGGCTGGACGACCTGAAGGAGTTTGGCGACAATGGTCGCGACACCGCGGAAATGACCCGGCCGAACGGCTCCTTCCCAGCGCCGGGTGATTTCTTCCACATCGACAAAAGTCCGGTAGGGGGAGGGGTAGATCTCCTCCGCGGTCGGTGTCCAGAGGAGATCGACCCCCGCCTCTTGAGCCATCTTCCGGTCCGAAGGAACCGAGCGAGGGTAGGCGGTGAAGTCCTCCTTGGGTCCGAATTGAAGGGGATTCACAAAAAGGGAGACGACGACGAAATCGCATTCGCGTTTGGCCCGGCGCATGAGGGCCAAATGCCCTTCGTGAAAGGCCCCCATCGTCGGGACAAACCCGATCCGCTTCTTGCCGCATAAGGGCGCCAGGATTTTCTGAACGGCTTTGATGTTGGAGAGGGTTCTCATTTTCGAAGGGTAGGGACGACGCATGCGTCGCCGCTACAGGCGATCTCCCTATCGTGTCGGATGGTAATATTCCTTGCCGCGCCGCATCTGTTTGACTTGGGTGACCAGATCGGTCAGATCGGCTCGATTCCGGACAAAGTCGATGTCGCTGGTTTCGACCACCAGGAGGGGGCTCTCATCATAATGGAAGAAAAAACGGTTGTACGCATCGTTCAGGGCGCGGAGATACTCCGGCCGGATCTCCTTCTCATAAGGCCTCCCTCGCTGTTGAATCCGATCGATGAGCGCATCGGTATGCGCCTGCAGAAAGATGACCAGGTCGGGCTTCGGAATATGGGGGTTCAAGATCTTGTAGATCTGCTCATAGAGGACCAGCTCCTCTTCGCGCAAGTTCATATAGGCGAAGATCCGGTCTTTGGGGAAGAAGTAGTCGGTGATGGTCGTTTCGGCATAGAGGCTCTGTTGGACGAGCTCCTCCAGCTGGCGGGCCCGGGAGAGGAGGAAAAAAAGCTGGGTCTGGAAGGCCCACTTCTCCGGGTCGTCATAGAACTGGGGAAGAAATGGATTCTCTTCCGCTTTTTCCAAAAGAAGGTCGGCCTTCAGCTCCTGCGCCAGGAGCTGCGCAAGGGTCGTTTTCCCGACCCCGATGGCCCCTTCGATCACAATTAGTCTGTTTGAACCCATCTTGCCTCAGCCTGTTTTTTAAATAAATGGGCGAATCTCAGGACGGTCCGTTCGACACCAGGGGGATTTTCTCCCATCCCGGCGCGGCGATTCTTTCAATCTTTGTAGAGACGTCCCGCCGGGACGTCTCTACATTCAAACGGCGGAGGGTCTCCGCGACGGAGGTATGAAGTGCCGGGTGGATGAAATCGGGTGCGATTTCAGTCAAGGGGACCAGGACAAAAGCGCGATTCGAAATGGCCGGGTGAGGGATCTGAAGTCCGGGCGCATTCAAGATCTGATCGTGATAGAAAAGAAGGTCGAGATCGATCGTACGGGGTCCCTTGGGAATGAGAATTGTTTTCCCTAATTGCCGTTCGATCTCCTGGCACTCCTTCAAGAGAGCGTCCGGGGAAAGGGAGGTCTCGACCGCAACGACGGCATTGTAAAATCGATCTTGTTCGAGGTAGTCGACCGGGTCTGTCTCGTAAAGGGAGGAGATCTTCTTAATCCGGATGCCCGGCGTTGATCCAAGCCGGCGGACCGCCTCGCGACAGGAGGCGAGCCGATCGCCGAGGTTCGAACCGATGCCGATAAAAGCGGGGGTCAGAGGTCGGAGGTCGGGGAGCGGTTTTAAAATGGGTTTCTTTTTCCCTGACCCCTGGCCCCTGGCCCCCGGTTCCCTTTTACCCACGGATTCCCGATTTTTCCATTCGGTCGAGCGCCTCTTCAAGCCGCTCCGTCCCAACGGTGAGGGTCATCCGGATATAACCTTCTCCGGCATCGCCGAATCCCTTGCCGGGGGTCGTGACGATCGCCGTCTTCGACAAAAGAAGGGCGGTGAAATCGGCGGAGGCGACCCCCGCGGGGGTCGGAATCCAGACGTAGAAGCTGGCGGGGGGCGGGGTTACTTTAAAGCCGAGTTTCTGAAGGCCCGGGATCAGGGTGTCCCGCCGTTCCTGGTAGATCTTCCGAATCGTTTCCACGACGCCATCTTCCATCTCCAACGCGGCAATTCCCGCTTCTTGAACCGCCTGGAAGACGCCGGAATCGAGGTTGCTCTTGATCTTTCCCAGCCCGGCTAGAACGTCCCGGTTTCCGACGACGAACCCGATCCGCCAACCGGTCATGTTGTAGGTCTTGGAGAGGGAGTGGAATTCCACCCCGACCTCCTTGGCCCCTTCGACCTCCAGGAAGCTGGGGGGGCGATTTCCGTCGTAGAACATTTCGGAGTAGGCGGCGTCGTGGGCGACGATGATGTTGTAGCGCTTGGCAAACTCGACGACGGCGCTGAAGAACCCCCGATCGGCGGTCGCGGCGGTGGGGTTATTCGGCGAGTTGATGAAGAGAATCTTGGCCGCCTTGGCCACCTCGGTTGGAATGGAGGCCAGGTCGGGGAGAAATCCCCGTTCGGCTTTCAACGGGATAAAATAAGACTTCCCGCCGGCAAATAAGGTTCCGGCATGATAGACCGGATAGCCGGGGCTCGTCATCAGGGCGACATCGCCCGGGTTGATGAAGGCGAGCGGGAAATGGCCGATCCCTTCCTTCGATCCGATCAGGGTCAACACTTCGCTCTCGGGATCGAGGGTGACATTAAAACGCCGCTTGTACCAGTTGGAAACGGCCTTGCGGAAGGGGAGCATTCCTTCATAAGAGGGGTATTGGTGGTTCCGCGGGTCCTCCGCCGCCTTTTGAAGGCGATGGATGATCGGGGCGGGGGTCGGTAAATCCGGGTCGCCGATCCCGAGGTTGATGATATCTTTCCCCTGGCGGATCGCCTCTTGTTTCATCTTGTCGATTGCCGCAAAGAGGTATGGGGGGAGATGTTTGATCCGCTCTGCCATCTGAACTTCTATCTGCTTCACGAGGTCTCCTTCTAAAGACAAAGGGTGTAGGGGGTAGGGTGCAGGGTGTAGTTAGGGACGAGAGGCGGTTTTATTTTCCCTACACCCTATACGCTACACCCTACACCCTTTTATTTTTCAGATTCAAAACGTCCATCATGTCGTAAAGCCCGGGGGGTTGTTGGGCCACCCAGCGGGCGGCCAGCAGCGCGCCCCTCGCGAAATTATTTCGGCTGTGGGCCCGATGGGTCATCTCGATCCGCTCGCCGGGGCCGGCGAAAATGACGGTATGGTCTCCGACCACATCTCCGCCGCGCAACGTTTGGATGCCGATCTCGCCGCTGGGACGCGGGCCGATGTTCCCCTGCCGGGAGAAGCGGCCGACCTGAGAGAGGGGGCTTTTCCGCGCGCGGGCCAATACGTCTCCCATCCGAAGGGCGGTTCCGCTCGGGGCGTCTCTTTTCTGCCGGTGATGCATTTCGACGATCTCGATGTCGTACGCCTCGCCCAGCGCTTCCGCCGCTTCCGCGAGCAGTTTAAAGAGAAGATTGACGCCGACGCTCATATTCGGAGAGAGGACGATTGCGATCTTTTCGGCGGCCTTTGCGATTTTTTTCTCTTCGTCATTCAAGAAACCGGTTGTCCCGATCACCATCGGTTTTCCCTTGGACATCGCTTCTTGTAGGATGGCCAATGTGTTTTGGGGCGAGGTGAAGTCGATGACCGCCTCTCCCGCCGGAATCGCCTTCTTGATCTGATCGGTGAGGGAAACCTTCCATTTCCCGACGCCGATCAGCTCCCCTGCATCTCTCCCGATCGCCGGGTGGCCTTTCTTTTCCAGCGCCGCGCCGAGTTCCAGATCTTCTTCGTGATAAAGACTATCGAGAATGGCCCGACCCATTCGACCCGCCGCACCCGAAATGATGAGTTTCATCTCCCTCCTTATTGTAGGGGACAAGGTTCACATCTTCTTAAGAAGTCCGTACCGCTTCAGCGCCGCTTTCAGTTTCTTGAGGTTTTCGTCCGACATGTGCCAGAGGGGAAGACGGACCTCGTCGGCGCATTTTCCCATCAAGGCCAGGGCGGCTTTGACGGGGATCGGGTTTGTTTCGACAAACATCACCTGATGCAGCGGGTAGAGCTGGTCGTGCAGCTTTTTCGCCCGGCCGTAATCGCCCCGCGCGGCGGCTTCGATCATCTGGGCCATGTCGGCGGGGGCGATGTTGGCCGTGACGGAGATGACCCCCTTGCCGCCGACCGCCATCGTCGGCAGCGCGGTGAAATCATCCCCCGAGAGGATCACGAGCCGTTCGCCGCAGAGCTGGACGAGGTCGCTGATCTGTTGGAGCGAGCCGGTTCCCTCTTTCATCCCGATGATGTTGTCGAATTCCATCAGCCGGGCCACGGTCGCCGGAAGCATGTTGACTCCGGTTCGTCCAGGAATGTTGTAGAGGACCAAGGGGAGATCGACCGCCTTTGCAACGGCTTTATAATGTTGATAAAGCCCTTCCTGGGTCGGCTTATTGTAATAGGGGGTGATCAGAAGAGCGCCGGCGGCGCCGGCCGCTTTGGCGTGCCGGGTGAAAGCGATCGCCTCTTCGGTGCTGTTCGATCCGGTCCCGGCGATCACTGGAATCCGCCCGCCGGCCATCTTCACCGCCAGCTCCACGACCCGTTTGTGTTCCTCGTGGGAGAGGGTGGCCGATTCCCCCGTCGTCCCGCACGGGACAATCCCGTGTGTCCCCGAACGGAGATGAAAATCGATCAACTCGCCGAATGCTTTTTCATCGACCTTCCCCTTTTTAAAAGGGGTCACAATGGCGACGATGGAGCCGTGAAACATGGGATACCTCGTTTTAATCTTTATAAAAGTGCTTCTTCCAAAAGTTCTCCCTTGTAGACGATCCGCGCGTCTCCTTCAAGGGTGATGTTTTTAAATGTCCGGCCTTCCTGGGTGAAATCGACCCCCAAGCGGATTCCGCCTCGCGTCAGGAGGGAAACGGGGGGGGCTGTTTTTTGGAGGGCGGTCGTGATAAGCGCGGCCGCAATCGCCCCGGTCCCGCAGGCAAGGGTCTCGTCTTCCACTCCCCGTTCGTACGTCCGGATCTTCAGATTCTGCCGGTCGGTCACGCTGATGAAATTGGCATTGGTGCCGCGCGGCGCGAAGAGAGAATGATGGCGGGTTGCGCGACCTAAGCCGATCACATCGACCGCATCCACATCCTCCACAAAGTAGACGACATGCGGCACGCCGGTGTTCGCGAAGTGGCCGGTATGGCTCTTTCCGTCGATCTCAATCTTCAGATCCAGCCGCAGGTCGGTCGGATCGGGGAGCCGGACGCGGACACGGTCGCCGATCACTTCGGCCTGGACGATGCCGGCGAGGGTTTCGATCGTATGTTTCGCCGAGGCGATTTTGTTTAGATAAGCAAACCGCGCAACACAGCGGCTGCCGTTGCCGCACATCTCCACCTCCCCGCCGTCGGCGTTGAGGTAGTGCCATTTGTAATCGGCCTTTGTCGACGGCTCGATCAGGATGACCCCGTCGGCGCCGACCGAGAGGCCCCGGCGGCAGACCCGGAAAACGAAATGTTTCATCTCCTGCGGATCGATCAAGGGGGTCCGGTGATCGATCACGATAAAGTCGTTCCCGCTGCCGCTGATTTTCCAGAAAGGAATCGGTTTCATTGATTTGTGTCTCTATATTTGTAGGGGCGACCTTTGTGATTGCCCAGGGGGCGAATACAAGATTCGCCCCTACGTTTAATCGGTGGAACCCGGTTTGGCCTTCTTCTCCCCGATGAGCGCCAACAACCCCTTCGCTTCTTCGTCCGTGATTTTGTCGTCGGTCATGATCGCCTGGATCCGGTTGCTGACTTCCAGCAGATCGGCGTCGCTGATCTGCTCGGCCTTGGCATTGTCATAAAACCGGTAGACCGTTTCGCGAACCTGCTCGGCCTCTTCCAGCGTATACTCCGAGGGGAGCAGCGCCACCAGCGCCTTATTGATGACAAACTTCTTAAACGTGAAATTATGAATTTCACGTCCCTTGACCGCCAACACGGTCATAAAAACGATCACCACCGCGCTCACAATAAGGAGAGTGAGGAAAAAACCTCTCCCCTGCTTGCGGGGTTTCCGTGTGGTTGCGGTCCTGCTTTCCAGGGGAAGAGTCCCTTCCGAGGGGTGGGAGGGATTGTTATGACTACCCAAAATCTAAAAACTCCGGGATCCGCTCGCCGCGGATCAAATCGTCCATGCTTTCGCGTTCGCGTATTGTAGCATATTTGTCGCCGTGTACAAGGACCTCGGCCGATCGGGGCCGGGCGTTGTAATTCGACGCCATCGAGAAGCCGTACGCCCCCGCGCTCAAGACCGCCAGGAGCTCCTCCGGCGCGACCTGCGGGAGGGTTCTCTCCTGCGCCAGAAAGTCGCCCGACTCGCAGATGGGCCCGACCACGTCGACGGTTGCGTTCCGCCGCTTCTTTTTGACCACCGGCACGATCTCATGATAGGCCTCATAGAGGCTCGGACGAATCAGGTCGTTCATTCCGGCATCGACAATGACAAAGTTTTTGGTCTCCCCCTCTTTCGTATAAATCACCCGGGTGATCAGCGCCCCGGCATTCCCGACCAGTGAGCGGCCCGGTTCCAAAATAATGGTGCAGCCGCTCTCTTTCAGCAGGGGAAGGATCGCCGCGGCGAGCTCCTTCGGGAGGGGGGGCTTTTCGGCATCGTAGGTGATTCCGAGCCCGCCGCCGATATCCCAGTATTTGATCTCCATGCCGCGCCCACGCAGCTCTTCGATTAATTTTGAAATCCGCTTAAGGGCATCGACGAACGGTTTGATCTGCGTCAGCTGCGAGCCGATGTGGGAATGGATTCCGACCACCTCGATATTCGAAAGACGCGAAGCGAGCTGATACTGCTCGACCGCCCGGGTGATCTCGATCCCGAACTTGCTCTTCTTCAACCCGGTGGAGATATAGGGGTGGGTCTTCGGATTAATGTCGGGATTGACCCGAAGCGCGACCGGCGCCTTGGTTCCCAAGGATTTGGCGACTTCGTCCAGAGCGGTCAGCTCTTGTGCCGATTCGACATTGAACATCAAGATTCCGGCGCGTAGCGCGGCCGCCATCTCCTTGCGGGTTTTGCCGACCCCGGCGAAGACCATCTTTTTCGGATCGACCCCGGCGGCCAGGGCCCGGTGAAGCTCCCCTTCCGAGACGATATCGATCCCGCCCCCTTCTTTGGCGAAGAGGCGAAGGATGGCGAGGTTGGCGTTGGCTTTCATTGCAAAGGCGATTAAGTGCGGAACCTTGGCAAAGGCCTTCTGATACGCGAGGAAGTGCCGGCGCAACGTGTTGTGGCTGTAGACGTAGAGCGGGGTGCCGACCTTCTCGGCCAGCGCCTCGATCGAAACATCTTCGCAGTAGAGTTTTCCCTTCTTGAAACGAAAATCGTGCATGATTCAATCCTAAAAATTGATCTGTTTGTAGGGGCTGCCCTACATTTCCATGTCCAACGCAAGCAGCGCCGGGTCGGCCGACTGCTGGAACGACTTTTTCAGGTTCATGAACTTCACATTGGCGGCGGCGGCGATCTTCGTAAGAAACTGGGGATCGGCCAGGGTCGAAAAGGCGGCCGGCGTCGCATGTTGCAGGTGTTCGAAATTGAGAACGATATCGACCTTCGCCCGCTCCGTCGCCTGAAGGATTCGCTTCTTCAGCTCCTTTGCATTCAACCGATCGAGCGTCCCTTCCAGGTTGACCCGAAGCTCGCGGAGCGTCTCCGTTTTCTGAGCCCGGATCTGGAGGAAGCGGTCGATCCGGCCGGAGACCTGTCCGGAAACCTCCTGGACCTTTTCCCGCAGCGAGTTTAAGGCGTTGGGGATCAGGTTCTCGGTCTCAACGCTCGGCAGTCTGGTTTGCAGGTTCTGGATCACCTGAGAGAGGGGGGAGATGCTTCCCTTCGGGGATGTCCGCTTGATGATGCTCCGGAAGGCCATGTTCATCATCCATCGCGCGAGCAGCCGCTGGTTGGTGTAGAAGAGACGCCGCATGATCGAGTCATGCGAGTAGAACCGATGATTGGCCCAATAAAACCCTTCTTGAAGGGTCTCTATCGACATCCGTTTCGGTTTGAAGACAACATGTTTCCCGTCGTATTTTTCCCACTCGTTGTGAAGGATTCTCCCCTCGGCCTTCATCCGGTCGAAGAGCGGGGTTCCCGGAAGCGGCGTCAGAATATTAAAGTAAGCAAGCTCCATGTTGTTTTGGATCAGGAAGTCGACCGTTTTCTCGAAGACCGTATCATCGTCATGGTCGAATCCGAAGATCACCCCCGGATTGAGCATGATCCCGTTATCATGGAAACATTTGATCTGCCGCTCGTACTGCTCGACCCGGTTGAACGGCTTGTTCGTCTCGTCGATGCTCTCCGCGAAGATCGACTCCATCCCAACGAACATGGCCACACAACCCGAATCGGCGGCGAGCTTCACCATGTCGGGCTCATCCCCCAGAAAGAGGGTGCACTGCGCCCCCCACTTGATATCGAGCGCCTTCAGCGCCGTCCAGAGCTCCTTGCAGTACGTCCGGTTCGAATTATGGAGATCATCGACGAAGGCGAAGAAAGTTCCGTCTTCAATCCCGGAGTAGAATCGGATCGAGGTTTTAAAACGCTCGAAGATCGGTCCCTTCAGCATTTTGTCGACGATCTTGCTCTGCCGCCATTCTTTGACACGCTGCATCTCTGCAATCACTTCGGGAACCGGCCGCCGGCGGGTGGTTTTCCCGTTGAAGGGAGAAACCGAGCAGAATTCGCATTCAAAGTGGCAGCCGCGGGTCGTCATCAAGCACTGGCCGGTCATGTAGGCGTCTTGTTTTAGCAACTCCAGCCGGGTTTGGCGATACCCTTCCATCGCCGGAAAACTTTCCATTCGATAAAACTTTTGAAGCTTTCCCTCCTCGAAGTCTTGAAGGAGTTTCGGCCAGAGATCCTCGGCCTCGCCGATGACGACGCTGTCGGCATATCGGGCCGCTTCCTCCGGCATATAACTTGGATGCACCCCTCCGAGGACGACGGTGATTCCCTTGGCGCGGAAGCGCTTGGCAATCTCATACGCGCGCGGGGCATAACAGGTCATCGCCGAGATACCGACCAGATCGACCTGGACATTATAATCGATGACCTCGACGCTCTCGTCGACGATTTGAATGTCCCAATGGGAGGGGGTATAGGCGGCCAGACTCGGGAGGCTCAGCTTCGGAAACCAGAGGACCTGGCGCTCTCTGGGGGCCATTCGATAGATGTTGTTTTCCGGATAGGGTTCGATAAATAAAATCTTCTTCCGCTGCTTCGCAACCGGCCTTTTATTCGCGGCTTTTCCGAGCTGTATCAACTGCATGGTACCTCCTTGCGTCTCGCTTCAGTAAAACACAGGTGGATTATGAGGGGCTGGATTCCGGGTTGTTCTTAGGGGTCGATCGATCTTGGCCGGGTTCTTCATCCGGCGCAACGGGATTCCCCTTTCTACCACAAGCCGATAGAAATAGAAAGCATAAAAAAAAGACCAAAATGTAGTATAACGGCTTTCGAATCACGGTTCAATTCCTCTTTTTCGGGAGTTTTACCGGGTTTTTGTTACCCTTTCAGCTTTCGTTTTATCTTTCGGATTTCGGCTTCGATCGATTGAGGAGCGGTCCCGCCGACCCCTCCCTTTCGTTGCAAAGAGCCGGTCAACGAAAAACATTCGAAAACATCCCCCGCGAAGAGGGGAGAAAAAGTCTGAAGCTCGGCCAGGGTCCACCCTTCCATCGGCCTGCCCTCTTCCAGGCTCTGGCGGACGATCTTCCCGGCGACCTTGTGCGCCTGCCGGAAGGGGAGCCCCTTCGGAACGAGGTAATCGGCGAGATCGGTGGCGAGGAGAAAACCCTCCTGGGTCGCCTCCAGCATCCGCTCTTTTCTGAAAGAGACCTGCCGGACCAAGTCGGCCAGCAGCCGGACGGCGCTTTTAACCGTGTCGACCGTGTTAAAGAGCGGCTCTTTGTCTTCCTGAAGGTCCCGATTGTAAGAAAGCGGAAGCCCCTTGAGGAGGGTCAGCAGGGCCAGGAGCGACCCATACACCCGCCCGGTCTTCCCCCGAATCAGTTCCAGCACGTCGGGATTTTTCTTCTGCGGCATCATGCTGCTTCCGGTGCAGAACCGGTCGGGGAGATCGATAAATCGGAATTCGGAAGAGGCCCAGAGGATCCAATCTTCCGCCCATCGGGAGAGGTGCATCATTAAGATCGACGCCGCCGAGAGAAATTCCACGATGAAATCGCGATCACTGACCGTATCGAGGCTGTTGGCGGTGACCTCGGAGAAGCCGAGCGCACGCGCAACGACCTCCCGATTGATCCCGAAGCTGTTCCCGGCGAGGGCCCCGGCGCCGAGCGGCATCTGGTCGATCCGCTTCAGACAGTCGATCAACCGGCCCCGGTCCCGCTCCAACATCTCATAATAGGCAAGCAGTTGGTGCGCCAGCGAAATCGGCTGGGCCCGCTGCAAGTGGGTGTAGCCGGGGAGGACCGTGCCGATGTGGGACTCGGCCTGTGCGACCAGGGCGCGTTGAACGGACCGGATCAATTCGAGCAGCGTTCGGGTCTCCTCCCGAAGATAGAGACGAAGGTCGAGCGCGATTTGATCGTTTCGGCTCCGGCCGGTGTGAAGTTTCCCCCCGACCTCGCCGACCTTTTCCACCAGCCGCCGCTCGATGTGCATATGGATATCTTCATCGGCCGCGGCCGCCTGGAGTCGATCCCCCTCCGCCGCGATCTCCGCTTCGATTTCTTTAAGGCCGCGAATCAGGGTGTCCCGCTCCCCCTCGGTGAGCAGCCCGGCCCGGCCGAGCGCTTCCGTATGGGCGATGCTCCCCTGAATGTCATACCGGTAGAGACGCCGGTCGAACGAGAACGACGAGGTAAACCGCTCCACCTCCGGATCGGTCGCCTCGGTAAACCGCCCTTCCCAGGCCTTTGTAAAAGCAGGGGAGGCGGGAGGCGAGAGGGGGGAGGCGTCGGAACCGGACGGTTTTTTGCTCCGCGGTTTCTCGGTTCCCTTTTTTTTACTTTTTCTTGCCATGCGGGTTTTTCGATCCTTTTCGACCCATCGCCATCAGCTTCAGCCGGAGGGCGTTGAGGCGGATGAAGCCTTCGGCGTCTTTAGGAATGTAGACGGTGTCTTTCTCGAACGTCGAGATCTCCTGGCGGTAGAGAGAGCGGGGCGATTTCCGGCCGGCGACCGTCACGCTTCCTTTATACAGCTTCAGGCGCGCCGTCCCGGTGACCCCTTCCTGCGCCCCGTCGATCAGACGCTGGAGGAGTTCCCGCTCCGGGGAGAACCAGTAGCCGTAGTAGACCAGCCGGGCATACTGCGGGATGAGGCTGTCGCGCAGATGAAGCACTTCCCGGTCGAGGGTGAGCGATTCGATCGCCCGATGCGCCGCGTGAAGAAGGGTCCCGCCGGGGGTCTCATAAACCCCGCGCGATTTGATTCCGACATATCTATTCTCAACCAGATCGACCCGCCCCACGCCATGTTCGCCGCCGATCCGGTTCAGCTCGCCGATCAACTTGGCGGGGGAGTATTTCTTCCCGTCGATGCTGACCGGATTGCCGTCGACGAACCCGATTTCAAGATAGTGCGGTTCATCCGGCGCCTTCCGAGGTGAGGTCGTGAAGGTAAACATCGACTCCGGCGGCTCCGCCCAAGGATCTTCCAAAATCCCCCCTTCGTAGCTGACATGGAAGAGGTTGCGATCGATGCTGTAGGGCTTCTCCAGCGTCGCCGTCACCGGAATCCCATGTTGATGAGAGTAGGCGATCAGCTCCGAGCGCGATTTGAATTCCCAGTCGCGCCAGGGGGCGATGATCTGGATCGAAGGGTCGATCGAAAGGTAGGTCAGCTCAAAGCGAACCTGGTCGTTCCCTTTTCCGGTCGCGCCGTGGGAGACCGCATCGGCTTTTTCTTTCTTGGCGACCTCCATCTGTCCCTTGGCGATCAGCGGGCGGGCAATGGAAGTTCCGAGGAGATACGATCCCTCATAAACGGCGTTGGCCCGGAGCATCGGGAAGAGATATTCCTTTGCGAAGATCTCCTTCAGATCGGTGATGACGACCTTGCTCGCCCCGGTTTTCTTTGCCTTCTCGGCGACGGCGGCGAGCTCTTCCCCCTGGCCGACATCGGCGCAGAAGGCGATCACCTCACACTGATACCGCTCGATCAACCACCGGATGATGACGGAGGTATCCAGCCCTCCCGAGTAAGCCAGCACGACTTTCTTTATTTTCTTCTCCATCGTCCCTTTCCTAAAACGAATCACTCAACTTCTATTATCCGACCCACCGCTCTAAAATCGCCTCCTGCATCGGGAGGCGGTTGTCGGCCTGATCGAAGATGACCGAGTGCGGCCCTTCCATCACCTCGGCGGTGATCTCTTCTCCGCGATGGGCGGGGAGACAATGCATCACCAGGACGTCGGGCTTTGCCTGGGCCACCAGTTTCTGGTTGATCTGGTATGGCTTGAACGTTCTGACCCGCGCCTGTTTTTCCTTTTCCTGGCCCATCGATACCCACACGTCGGTGTAGAGAATGTCGGCTCCCTCGGCGGCTTTTACCGGATCATGAATGACCTCAACGTTCCCGCCGTTCTTTCGAGCGACCTCCTCTGTTTCCTTCACGATGTTACGATGCGGCAGGAACTTTTTCGGGCAAGCAATCACGACCTTCATTCCCACCTTCGCCCCGCCTTCCATCAAGGAGTGGGCGATGTTGTTGCCGTCGCCGATGTAGGCGAGCTTGAGTCCTTTCAACTTCCCCCGCTTTTCAAGGATGGTGAGGAGGTCGGAGAGGATCTGGCAGGGGTGGTGAAGATCGGTCAGACCGTTGATGACCGGGATCGACGCGTTTCGGGCCCAATCTTCGAGCTTCTCCTGCTCATAGGTCCGGATGACCAAGCCGTCGAGATAGCCGGAGAGAACCCGCGCCGTATCGCCGATCGTCTCGCCCCGTTTGATCTGAATATCGTCGAACGAGAGGAAAATCGGGTGCCCCCCGAGCCGCGTGACCGCGACTTCGAAGGAGACGCGTGTCCGCGTCGAGGATTTCTCAAAGAGAAGTCCGACCGACCGCCCCACCAAAGGGAGCGATTCCTTCGACGCGCGCGAGCGATTTTTATAATACTGCGCCCGTCGGAGGAGCCACTCGATCTGCTCCACCGAGAGGGAGGCAAGGCTTAAGAGATCACGCTTCGGCATGGGAAAGCTCCGTGAGAATGTCGGTCAGCAAAGCAATCATCCGATCGATCTCGGTCCGGCGAATGGTCAAGGGGGGAACGAACCGGAGGGTCTGATCGGAGGTTCTGTTGAGGAGAAGCCCTTGCGCCATCGCTTTGTTGATGACATCGATGGCCGGAATCGTCAGATCGATGGCGACGATCAGCCCCACGCCCCGGACTTCTTTGATGACCGACGTCTTCCGCTGAAGCTGGGTGAGCTTCTTCATTAGATAAGCCCCTTTGTCGCGGACCCCTTTGAGAAAGGCCCCCTGCGCCACCTGTTTGATCACGGCGACCCCCGCGGCGCAGACCAATGGGTTTCCACCGAAGGTCGAGGCGTGGCTTCCGGGGGTGAATGACGCGGCGACCTCCGCGCCGGCGAGCATCGCCCCGATCGGAACCCCCCCGCCGAGACCTTTCGCCAGGGTCATGATGTCGGGGACGATCCCTTCGTATTCATAGGCAAAGAGCCGTCCGGTCCGTCCGATGCCGGTCTGGACTTCATCGAGGATCAGTAGAAGGCGGTGCCGGTCGCAGATCTCTCGGACTTTCGTCAAATAGCCTTTCGGGGGGACCCGAACCCCCCCCTCTCCCTGGATCGGTTCGAGGAGGATGGCGGCGGTTTGCGGCGTGATCGCCTTCTCCATCGCCTCCGGATCTCCGTAGGGGACATGCCGAAAGCCGGGGAGGAGCGGATCGAACCCTTTCTGATATTTTTCCTGCCCGGTGGCGGTCACCGTGGCAAGCGTCCTCCCATGGAAGGCGCCCTGCGCCGCGATGATCTCGAATCGGGAAGGGTCGCGCTTTTCTTTGGCAAACTTTCGGGCGAGCTTGATCGCCGCTTCATTCGCCTCCGCGCCGCTGTTGCAGAAGAAGACCTTGTCGGCAAACGAATGGGTGACGAGGAGCTTGGCCAATTCGATCTGCGGGAGGTTGTAGTAGAGGTTTGAGACGTGGAGAAGCTGTGCCGCCTGCTTTTGAATCGCCTTCACCAGGCGGGGATCGCAATGGCCGAGACTGTCGACCGCAATCCCGCTGACGAAATCGAGATAGCGATTTCCATCCACATCGACGACCGTCGCCCCTTTTCCCTGCTTTAAAACGAGAGGAAAGCGGGCATAGGTCGACATCAAATACCGGTCGCCCTCTTTCATCCACGATGAAGTTGTTGATCGCTTTTTCAAGGAGCTTGCTCCCCTCGGCAAAATAGGAAAATTCTTATATAACACAGAGTTCCCGCTGGAAGCAATAAATATTGAGAGATTGCGGTGAAGGATGCCGGCCTTTCACTCCGGCATCCCTTGCCGGAAGCGGTACGGAAATTGCTCAAAGCCTCCTTCGGGATGATCGTCGGATTCGAATGACGGGCTCTTCACAGCGCGATTCGGTAAGAGAGGCGGTGGACCGCCGATTTCAACGATCAGATGCGCGGGTAAGTGCTTGCAACCTTTTGACAAGATTTTGCGAATTCAAACCTTACTGTAGGGAGACTCGGAATGAAACGGCGCTGGTGCGGTTTTTTTCTCTTCTTTTTGATGCTGGGGTGGGTGGCCGCGGCGGGTGCGCAGACGCCGCTCTTCTCGGATGACTTCAACCGGACCGGAAGCAACCTGGGACCGAATTGGTCGGCCGTCGTCGGAAGCTTCTCGACCGATGGGACGCAGGCGGTCTCCCAGTCGGCCCAGAACTGGGCGAAGGTGACCGCCGCCATCGGAACCGACGATTACCAGGTCGAAGCGCGCATCACGCCGCCGGCCGGGAGCAATTATACCGGTCTGGTGGCCCGGGGGGATGCCGCTTTCTTCTACAAGGATCTCTACGCCGTCCAAATCGATGCCGTCAGTCAGAAGGTAACCCTTTATCGCCGGAACGCCGGGACCTGGACCTTGCTGAGAGGGGGGGCGGCCCCGGGGGGGATCGTTGCAGGAACGTCTTACCTATTGGCGATGAAGGTCTCCGGAAGCAATCCCGTTCAACTGGAAATTCTTTTCCAGGGAGCCCTTCTTTTTTCCTACAGCGACAGTGCCGCAAACCGCATTCTGAACGGCGCGCCCGGAATTCAGAACTATAACAGTGGCGTGAGATATGATCATTTCGTCGTTTCTTCATTGACCCCTCCGACCGGCAATCAGCCGCCGGTCGCCTCTTTTTCGGCCGGCCCCACCTCGGGGAGTGCGCCGTTAGCTGTTTCCTTTAATGCCTCGGCCTCCTCCGATCCGGATGGCTCGATCGCGACCTTTTCTTGGAATTTTGGCGATGGAACGACCGGGAGCGGTGTGACCACCGGGCATACTTATCAGACCGCCGGAACTTTCACCGCGACACTGACGGTAACCGACAACAGCGGCGCCCAGAACAGCACGACGAGGACGATCTCGGTCCAATCCACGGGAGGGGGGGGAGGAGAGACGATCCTCTTCGAAGACAACTTCAACCGGACCGGAAGCACCCTGGGGACAAACTGGCGGCTCGACGGGGGAAGCTTCTCGACCGACGGGACGATGGCCGTTTCGGGCGGGTCGGCCAACTGGGCGGGGGTAACGACGTCAATCGGCACCTCGGACTACGCCGTTGAGTCGATTCTGATCGTTCCGGCGGGGAGTTTCTACTCCGGGATCGCCGCGCGGGGAAAGAGCACCGCGGTCAACAGCGACAACTACAACCTTCAGATCAGCACCCAAGGCACCGTCAATCTCTACCGCCGAAACGCCGGCGCCTGGACGCTCCTTAGGTCGATCGCTGCGCCCGGCGGGATCGTGGCGGGGACCCCTTACAAACTTAAACTAAAGGTGAGCGGCGCGAACCCAACGAACCTGGAGGTCTCATTTCAGGATGCCCTTCTCTTCACCTATGCCGACAATTCCACCGGCCAGCTCTTTTCGGGCCAGCCGGGGATCTCCAATTACAATGCCGGGGTGAAATACGACCACTTCCGCGTGATGGGGCTCGGCAGCGGCGGCGGCAATCAGAGCCCGGTCGCCCGATTCACCTGCACGCCGAGCAGCGGGACCGGGCCGCTGACGACGACTTGTGATGCGTCGGCGTCGTCCGATCCGGACGGGTCGATCGCCAGCTTCTCCTGGAGCTTCGGCGATGGAACGACCGGGAGCGGTGTGACCACCGGCCATACTTATCAGAACAGCGGCAGTTATACGGTCACATTGGTTGTGACCGACACAATGGGAGGGCGGGGGACGGCGAGCGGAACGATCACCGTTAATCCGGCCGCGGGAACAGGGTGGACCGCTTCCAGGGTGCCCGGTGATTTAAAGGGGGTCCACTTCGTCGATCGAAACATCGGCTGGGCCACCGGAATGGATCTGGGAATCTTTAAGACAACCGATGGCGGGAAGAGCTGGACGAAGCAGACGAACATCGTCTGGAAGAGCACCCCGCCGGAGATCCTCCCCGATGTGTATGACGTTTTCTTTATCAATAATCAGGTCGGCTGGGCCGCCGGATGGCCGGAGCTAATTCTGGGGACCACCGACGGCGGGGCGACCTGGCGGGAGCAGCACCTCAACCGCGCTTATACCACCCCGACGAATTACTGTGAGGCGTTTGACGCGGCTGGGACCTGTCTGAGGAAAAAAGGGCCGTACATGCGCCGCGTCCGCTTTGCCGATGCGTCGAACGGCTGGGTCGTTGGCCGATACGGCTACATCTTTAGGACGACCAACGGCGGGACGACCTGGACGTTCATCCGGCAGAACTGGCCGCTGCCGGTTCCCTGTCCGCCACGGACCGCGTACACCCCTCATTGGTTTGGGCTTGATGTGGTGAGCACGAATGAAATCTGGATCTCCGGCGGGATGGACGACGGGACCGGCTGTCCCGGTTGGAACCGGGTGATCGTTCACTCGAACGATGGGGGGGCGACCTGGATTTATCAAAACGAGCTGCCTGAATTCGGCGGCCTCGGCGGGAGCGGCCGGTACCACGATCTACATCTGATCGGCAATCTTGGCTGGGCGGTCGGCGAGATCGGGGCGATCCTTCGGACGACCGATCATGGGGCGACCTGGAGACAGGTGACGAACACCGGGGCCGGAAACATCTCGCTCTGGGGCTTGGCCTTCCCCGACCCGCAGCATATCTGGATCGCCGGCACCGGCGGTCTAATTCTTCATAGCGCCGACGGCGGAACCACCTGGGTGAAGCAGAACAGCAACACGGCGAATCGGCTTCACCGGGTTTCGTTTGTGGATGCTTTCTTCGGCTGGGCGGCGGGACATCTGGGGATAATTACCAGGACAACGAGCGGCGGGCGCTAATTTGACGTCAGGGTCGGGGCGACACATGCGTCGCCCCGGCAGTCTTTAACCATCTGTTGTGAAGATCGCCGGAACATCTCTTCCCAGATCGAGGCGGTCTCCTCCTGGAAGAGGAGATCGGCATCTCCCGGGAGGACCCGCCAGTCGCCGCGGTCGATTTCACCTTGAAGCTGACCGGACGCCCAGCCGGCGTAGCCTGAATAAACCCGAAAAGGATCCTTCAAGTCTTCCCGCGTGATGAGATCGGTGAGGGTTTCAACCGGGGGGGCAACGTAGACCTTCTCAAAAATCGGAACGGCCGCTTCCGGCGGCCTCTCGGTCCGCAAGAGGAGGATCGTCACTTCCCGCTGGACCGGTCCTCCGATAAAAATCGTCTCAGATCGTTTTTCAAATTCCTGGGTCTTCGGAAAGGCGCGTGAGAGCGGCGTCCGTGTCGGCCGGTTGATGACCACCCCGACGCTCCCTCCCGGTCCGTGCTGCGTGATCAGCACGACCGTCTTGGAAAAATTCGGGTCGAGCAGCCGGAGATCGGCGACGAGGAAGACCCCTTTCTTGATTTTCGTTTGTTGCCGCGCAGCGAGAAGGGAGGGGGGCGTCGCCGTGACGAAGAGCGTCGAGAGCAGAAGGGATAAAGAGATCATCCGATACCAGCTAGACATGTCCTTTTTCTCTTGGGTCAGCCGACTATCTGCGCGGCTGAAAAGCTCTCGCTGGCCCACTCCAATGCCTTTCGATAGAGCGGGGGGATTTTTTCTTCATCGATCTTTTTCCGGGCGGCCAGCTCCGAGAATCGATTCCACTCCCCCTGTTCGTAGGAGCGCATCAATTCATAAATATCGCCCAGCGGCCCTTTTTCTCCCATCAGGGCGGCCTTGATATCTTCGGCGATCGGCATCTCGACGAGGATGTCGAGAAGCGGCCGGTCGACGATGGCGTCGATCAAGGAGAACATTCCCATCAGAAAGAGATCCTGTGCGCGTTCGGAGAGGCGGACCATCGGCGCCAGCTCCTCCATGTATCTTCCCCTCAAGATCGCTTGAAAGACCAACTCGTTCGGTTTGTCTTTCGCCATACTCGAGAGGGAGATGAACGAAGCCCAACGCTTGAAATCGCTCTCGCCCAACATGACGAGCGCATGTTTGATCGAGCGAATTTCGACCCGCCAGCCGAAAAAGGCGGAGTTGATATAACGTAGAAGTTTGTATGAGAGCGACATCTCCATCTTCATGATCTCTTCGACCTTTTCGTAATTGAGGTCGGGCCGATGGATTTCCTGGAGGATTCGAAGGTAATTGACTTTGAAGCCGGGAATCTCCTTCCCTGAAATAATGGTCGGCTTGCTGAAGAAAAAGCCTTGAAAATAGCTGTATCCCATCTCCATCGCTTCTTGAAGCGTCTCGCGTGTTTCCACCTTTTCCGCCGCAAGGTGGATCCCCCGGGGAGCATATCGTTCGATCAGCCGCTTCTGCTCATCTTTCTTCGTCGTCAAGAAGTCGATCTTGAGAATATCGGCCATTTCCACCAGCGGCTTGTATCGCTCCTCGTCGATGAAGTCATCGAGGGCGATCAGGTATCCCGCTTGCTTCAATTTTCGGCAGGCGGCGATGACCTCCCGATCGGGCTCGACCGTTTCCAAGATCTCAACCACCGCCATTTCCCGGGGGAGCAGGGCGATGTAGCCGTTGACGAGCATCCCACGGCTGGTGTTGATGAAGGCTTTTTTCCCTCCCGTGATGGTATCGATTCCAAAGGTAAAGAAGGTGTCGAGGGCGACTTTGCTCGAGGCGTGTTCAACATCGGGGTGGTTGAAAATGTTTTCAAGGCTGGACCGGAAGAGGAGTTCGTATGCGTAGACCTGCTGTTGCCGGTCGAAAATCGGCTGGCGGGCGATAAAGATTTCCACCGCTTACCTCCAGGATCGTTTCAAGGGATACCATGGAACCGGAGAGGGGTCAAGCCTTAAGTAGGATCGACCCTCCCGCTTTCTAGCCCCCCTCAATTCGAAAGGCGGGTGGGGAAATTCCTTCATGCCGGCATTGGGGGCATCGGCTGGGACTCGAAAATTTTCGACGATCGGAAAAGGTGAACTGACATTGATTACAAAAAGAAGGGGCGATGATCAGCCGCTTCGGCGGCCGCACGCTCTTCGCCACGTGCTCCAGATGTCCGAGGATCTCTTTCTCGGTGGCGCGCAGGCGCTTCGAGAGGTCGCGCGCGGTCATCATCCGGCTTTCCAATTCGACCATGATTTTTTTCCGGAGGGTCTCCGAGGCGGGACGGTTGGACGAGGGGAGGTTTCGATCGGTCATCGAACGGCCTCCGGCGGAGGAGGGGATAGGATTGCTTGCGGCTTTCCGAACAGAAAACCTTGCGCAAAATGAATCTCCATCTCCCGCACGATGCTCAATTCCTCTTCGGTTTCAATCCCCTCGGCAATGATTCCGGAGGGCTCATGATTCCGCAGCGCCCCCACCAACTCTTTGAGAAACTGGCGGAACACCTTTGATTCGACCGCCTGGAGGATGGCCGATCGGTCGATTTTGATGTAGTCGGGAACGAGCTGGGAGATAAAGGGAAGGGAGACAAAACCAGCTCCGAAATCATCCATGGCAAATTTAAATCCTTGTTCTTTCCAGCTTCGAGCGATTTGCAGGCGTTGGTCGATATTATGGAGGGCCTCCGATTCGGAGATCTCCAAAATGACTTCGACGTCTGGGGGTTTGGAAATCAGGCCAACCTGATCGAGGAGGTTGAAATCGACATTGATGAAGACGCGCTGCAGCCGGAGCCGTTGCGCCGCCTTGAGCTGCAATTGAAAACAGATCCGTTTTAACTCGCTCAACTGGCCGATCGCCTGATACTTTTTGAAAAGCTCGGCGATGCTGAGCTTCCCCTGAGGATCGCGGCTGAGCGCTTCATACCCGATGATCCGATGGGAGGAGATCTCGATCACCGGTTGAAAGACGGTCGTCACCGCGTTTTCATCCAGATCATACTCTTTGTCCCCGATGTGGATCTTGTCTCCCCCCTTTTTGGCGATGTAGAGGGAGCGGTCGGCCATGCTGATCAATTCGTCGACCGTCCGGCCGTGCTCGGGATAAAGGGAGATACCGATGCTGACGTCGAGGGGAATATCCGCTTCATTCCCAATTTTGAGAATTCCTTCCCTGATCCGGTTGGCCGCCGTGAGAACCCCGTCACGGGTTGCTTTCGAAAGGACCACCACGATCTCATCTCCTCCCCAACGGAAGATTAAATCGATGCCGCGTGTGGAGTCAAGGATGCTTAACGCCACCGCCTTCAACATGCGATCGCCGACCTGATGGCCCAAGGTGTCGTTCAGCACTTTAAAGAAATCGAGGTCGCACATTAAAATCGCGACGGGGTATTTCTCCCGGTTCGCCCGTGCGATTTCATCTTCGGCCCGCTGGTCGAAGTAGCGCCGGTTGTAGAGGCCGGTGAGGGAGTCCCGGATGGCTTGCTCCTGCAGCGCCTTCTCGTTCCGCCGGCGCTCGGTGATATCGCGGAAGCTCCAGACGCGGCCGCTGGTCTTCTCGATCTGTTGCGGCTTGGAATAACGCTCGAAGATTTTTCCATCTTTGAATTCAAGGATATCGTAACTTTCCGCCTCCGGTTGAGCATAAAGCTCCCGGATCTTGGCGATGAACTGTTCCGGTTCCTTCAATTGCCCGAGGACATAGTTGATGGATTGGTTATCGTCTTGGGAAGCGATAATCTCGGGGGGGATCTGCCACATATCGACGAATTTTCGGTTAAATGTTCTGATTTTTCCCGTCTGGTCGACCACGAGGAGTCCGTCGGTGGTCGACTCCAAGGCGGCGTTCACCAATGAAAGAGCGGTCTTCAGCTCCTCTTCTTTTTGTATTCGATCGGGCATTTTATTTTCAAGATCTTTGCCGGTCGTTTCAACTGTTCCAGCATGCTCCGAGATCGATTGCTCCATCTTTCTGAGAAGCTGTCGATTTTCTTCTTTCGTTGCCTCTGCCCGATGTCGCGCCGATCCCCATGCGACTGAAAGAGAGGTGATTAAAAAGGCTTTGAAGAAGAACCACTCGGATGTTGGAAGAGGGTCGCTTGGGGGGGGGAGACCTCCGTGAAGAAGCATGGATGAAAAGGAGGCAAGGAGACCCGGTCCGACCCCTCCGTACCAGGTGCTGACGATGGTGGTTGCGGAGAAAAGAAGGAAGGAAACCTCTCGACCGATCAGAGGGATCAAAGTCGTTTTGAGAGGAAAGGAAATGGCAACGACGGCAAGAGCAAAGCCGTAGCGATAGACCGAATTTTTACAAGTTGTCATCTTTGTTGAGCGAACTTAAGTCGCCAATTGTTTTTTTAAGTATATCGGCTAAAGCTGTTTCGTCAAGAAAGGAGGGAAGAGGCGCTGCTGATGGAAAAATTTATTACAAGCAATTGACTGCTTAAAAAACAAGTTTTTGATCGATCAAAGGGGGGAAAAAATGGAAGTGAACTGGCCGTATGGAGCGGTTCTGATTCCACGAGTAAGATCTCCTCAATGTGAATTAGATCGACTCTTTCCTTCAATCTTTATGACAAATTGCGCTTTTTCGTTGAATCCTGTGAAACATTATTCTATAGTGATGCGCAACTAAGGAAGGTATGGTCATCGTGACGGGATCTGGTGTAAAAGCGAAAACGGGAATGAATAATGCGACACGTTGATGATCCCCTTGTTCCTTATTTCGGTCTCAGGAAACAAAAAAGGTTAGCTTTTCAGCTAACCTTTATATCAATAAATCTAAGTTTTGGCGGTTTAGTTGGTTGCGGGGGCCGGATTTGAACCGACGACCTTCGGGTTATGAGCCCGACGAGCTACCAGACTGCTCCACCCCGCAACTGCATCCTAACAGATGGGGATAGTGAAGTCAAGGTTGAATCTCTGAGGAGGAGACATGAAGCGCGTTCCATCCCTGACATTCGATTTCAAAAACATGATGACCGATCAGATCGGACCGGTGCACGGCATGGGAGAAGAGGAATGCGCGCGCGCCTTCCCTTTGTTGGATGATGTTTACCGCACATTCCGGGAGAGTCGAAACAAAGGGAATCTGGCGTTCCTGGATCTCCCCTATCAACCGACGGAGAAGATCAAGACACTCGCCAAAAAAGTCCAAGGCCGGTTCGAAAATTTTGTTCTTCTTGGAATCGGCGGATCGGCGCTGGGGCCGATCGCCATCCAACAGGCGCTCCATTCCCCCTATTATAATCTCCTCTCGAAAAAAGAACGGGGCGGGCCGAGAATGTTCTTCCTCGACAATGTCGATCCGACCGAAGTCGCCTCTCTTCTTGAGGTGCTCGATCCCTCCAAGACCGCGGTCAATGTGGTAACGAAGTCGGGGGGGACAATCGAAACGCTGGCGCAGTTCCTGATCGTTCAAAAGTGGATTTATAAGAAGGTTGGGAAGGAGAAGGGAGCGGCCCATTTCATCGTCACTACCGATCCCAAAAAGGGAACGCTGCGTGAAATCGCACAAAAGGAAGGATTCGCAACCCTCGACATTCCGGAGCAGGTCGGTGGCCGGTTTTCCGTCTTAACGCCGGTGGGGCTCTTCCCGGCGGCGGTTTCCGGGATCGATATTGATCTGATGCTGCAAGGGGCGGCCGATCTGGATCAAGAGTTTCAAAAAGTTCCTCCCCACGAAAACGCCGCGGTTTGGGGGGCCTTCGTGCATCATTGGGCTTACTTGATCAAGCGGAGGAATATCCTGGTGTTGATGCCCTACTCGGAGGCGTTGGTGGGAGTGGCTCAGTGGTTTGTACAGCTCTGGGCGGAAAGCTTAGGAAAGGAAAAAGATATCAGCGGCAAGAGAATTTCCGTCGGACAGACCCCGGTGGTCGCGGTCGGGGCCACCGATCAACACTCTCAGCTTCAACTCTATATGGAAGGGCCGGTTGATAAGACCATTCAGTTTCTCATCGTCGGATCGTTCGGGAAGGATCTTCCCTTTCCGACGGTTCGGTCCGACACCCCGATCGGGCTGCTTGCGGGTCACACGTTGGGAAGTCTTTTGAAGATCGAACAGCGCGCGATTGAAGCGTCGCTTGTGGAGTCGGGCCGGCCGAATTGTAAACTCATCGTCCCGGAGATCAACCCCTATTATTTAGGGGCTCTTTTTTATTTCTTTGAATTTCAGACCGCTTTTGCAGGGAAGCTCTACGGAATCAATCCATTCGATCAGCCGGGTGTGGAGGCGGGGAAAAGGATCATTCATAAATTGTTGAAGGAAGAAGGACAGAACCGCACCAAAGAGACCTCCAAGCGACGTTGAGCCGGGGCTCTGTTCGTCTGCCGCGCTCGCCGACGGTACAGCGGCGCGGCAGACATAAGGCGAACGGATTCAGACGCTTCGTTGACGGAAAACCTATTTTATCTTCTTCGGATCTTGATAGATCATCAGATGGGCGTAAGGGGTTCCATCCCACATCACATAGGCGCCGAGCTTGTTCGGCATGGATGGAATTCCGGATGTTTTCGAATCCAACGGCCATAGGAGCATCCAGTGGGGAGGCTCCTCGATGGGTGTCGCCCCCGCTTCATTTTTCATGAGAATCTTTCCGTCCTTTTCAAAATGCCAACCCCCGCGCGCCATGTAAGCGACACCCGGTGCGGTATTGGTCGGGTTGGGCGCCCCGCTCATCAGGTCATTGATCCATTTGCCCGATTGCTCATCGTAACAAATGGGGTCAGGCACCGGCATTCCATCGACATCGGGGATACAAGTAAAGCCGTTGGTTCCTTTCTTGGCTTCAACCATTTTGCCGTCCGCGCCCGGCACCATGACCGTCGCGTCCATTGAGATATGAACGGGTGCGGCGCTCAGCGCCAGCTTGATCAACTGTTTTTGAGACATCTCCTTGATTCCCTTCTTTTCCTTCTTCCCTTTCCCCTTTCCCTTCTCTGCAGCATCGAGAGAGAGGGTGAAACTGAGAGCAAATACGATCATACCGACTGTAACGAGAACGCGCTTCATCATTTTCCCTCCTTTGTGGTTTTGGGTGGTAAGCAGGTATCGATTTAGGTGCCTCGTTCTCCAGGCGCGAGCGCCGATTCAGAAGGCGCACGGCTGAAATTTATTTTCCTGTGGAATACGATGGGATATTATCTGAGCACGTAGGTAATCGCAAGCAAAATATTAACTTAGTAATATATATGTAATTCATCTTTTAAGCAGATCGCCGGTCGAAGCTCTGAGATAGGGCTTGATTAGGCCTCAGCGAGCCGGTATAATTTTTATTTCGGATGGATGGGAGTTCATGATGGCTGTTCTGGAAATTGTGAAATATCCGGCCACGGTTCTGCTTCAGCGTGCCGAAGAGGTTCGAGAGGTCGACGGCGCGCTTCAAAAGCAAATCGACAAGATGATCGAGACCCTCTATGCCGCGCCCGGTCTCGGGCTGGCCGCCCCTCAGGTAGGCGATTCCCGCCGTTTTTTTGTTTACGATCTCTCGGTTCAAGAGGAAGAGCCGGTTGCCCGCAAAGGACCGCTGGTTGTTCTCAATCCGGAGATTTTGGAGATGGAAGGGGAAGAGGTTTCCGATGAGGGTTGCCTTTCCATTCCGGGCTATCATGAAAAGGTGAAACGGGCCTATCGTGTCCTTCTCCGGGGTCTTGACCGGGATGGGAAAGAGATCCGTCTCGAAGGAGAAGGGCTCCTCGCCCGGCTCTTTCAGCATGAGGTGGACCACATCAACGGCGTTCTGATGGTCGACCGCTTTAGTAGCCTTAAAAAAGATATCTTCTTCCGCAAGTTTAAAAAAATGCTGAAGCAGGGAGAGTCCTTTTGAGATGCCCGCACCGAACCCAAAGCGGCTGCGCGCTGTTTTCATGGGGACTCCCGACTTTGCCCTCCCCACGTTCGAGGCGCTCGCCGAGTCTGAAGAGATTATTACCGTCGTCACTCAGCCTGATCGTCCGAAGGGACGCGGCGAGATCTTAACCCCTCCTCCGATTAAAATGGCCGCTCTCAAGCGGTCGATCCCGGTTTTACAACCGGAGCGGATTCGAAAAGATCCCGCTTTCATCCAACATCTCTCTCAGCTCGCACCCGATGTCATCATTGTCGTCGCCTTCGGCCAGATTCTTCCGGAGTCGGTGTTGAAGATCCCGCGATTCGGCTGCATCAACGTCCATGCGTCTCTCTTGCCGAAGTACCGCGGGGCGGCGCCGATTCAGTGGGCGATCATCCGGGGAGAGCGGGAAACCGGGGTGACGACGATGCAGATGGACCCCGGGATGGATACCGGACCGATGTTGCTTCGGCGTTCTGTCCCGATCGAGCCGAGCGATACGGCGGCGACCCTTTCTCCGCGCCTGGCGAAGATCGGCGCGTCGGTCTTGATCGAAACCCTCTCTATTTTGAAGGAGGGGAAGCTCGCTCCGATTACGCAAGATCATTCGCAGGCGACTCTGGCGCCCCTTCTTAAAAAAGAAGACGGCTTCATCCGTTGGGAGGAGAGCGCCAAGGCGATCTCCCATCGGGCAAGAGGGGTCGATCCCTGGCCGGGAATGACGACCTTCTATCAGGGAAAACGATGGAAGATCACAAAACTTCATGTCGGAAGCCGGGAGGGAGAATGGGGCCGGCCGGGTGAAATCATCCGTCTTTCCGAGAAAGGACTTGAAGTGGCGGCGGGGATGGGTTATATCTTAATCAATGAATTGCAGCCGGAAGGGGGTCGGAGGATGACCGCTCAGGAGTATGCGGCGGGCCATCCGATCCAAGAACGGACTGTTCTGCACCAATAAGGAGGAATCTACGTGAACGCATTGAAAACAACCTTTTTCCTGACCCTATTAACGGTCCTGCTTGTGTTTGCGGGGAAGGCGTTGGGCGGAAATCAAGGGATGGTTCTGGCGTTTGGTTTTGCCCTGGTCATGAATGGAGTCAGCTACTGGTTTTCGGATAAAATCGTTCTGAAAATGTATCGTGCTCAACCGGTCACCGAGGCCGACGCGCCGCAGCTTTATAATATCGTGGCCGATCTGGCGATGCGCGCGAAGATGCCGATGCCGAAGGTCTACCTCATCGACAATCCGACCCCGAATGCTTTTGCGACCGGCCGCAACCCAAGCCATGCCGCGGTGGCGGTGACCACCGGGATCATGCGGATTCTGAATCGGGAAGAGTTAACCGGTGTCTTGGCGCATGAGCTTTCCCACGTTCGGCATCGCGATATTCTTATCTCCACCGTGGCCGCGACAGTAGCCGGGGCCATCTCCATGATCGCCAACATGGCGCAGTGGGCGATGATCTTCGGCGGTTTCGGCGGCCGGTCGGATGATCGCGAAGGGGGGATGAGCGGATTGGGGGCGATCGTCATGATTATCTTGGCGCCGATCGCGGCGATGATGATCCAAATGGCGGTCTCCCGTTCCAGGGAGTTCGAAGCCGATGCCGGGGGCGCGAAGCTTTGCGGCAATCCGCTTTGGCTGGCCGAGGCGTTGCGGAAGTTGCACATCGGTGTTCAGCGGGTTCCGATGGATGCCAACCCGGCGACCGCGCACATGTTCATCGTCAGCCCCTTGCGAGGGGGCGGGATGATGTCGCTTTTCTCGACCCATCCTCCGATGGAGGAGCGGATTGCTCGGCTGGAAGCCATGGTCTACGGCCGACGATAAGGGTAAATCGATCATTTCGAAACAAAGACTCATACGTTCCAATAAGAAGCCCCCGGCCGCCCGGCCGGGGGCTTTGTTTCTCTTGGCTGAATCGGAATCGAGACAGGAAGATCTCAGTGCACTGATCGACCGTTATTTAACCGCCTATCCGATGGAGCGGCGCGATCGGGCGCTGTTGACCGAGCTGGTCTACGGCATCCTCCGCCAGCGAGGCTATCTCGACTGGCAGATCGATCATTTCTCCAAAGTCAAAAAAATCCACCCGGCGATTCGGAACATCCTTCGACTCGGGCTGTACCAGCTTCTGTTTCTTGACAAGATTCCTCCTTCCGCAGCAGTGAACACTTCGGTAGAGCTGGCGAAGGAGGAAGAGGGGATCGCCGCCTCCCGGCTGGTCAACGGTCTCCTACGAAACATCCTCCGACAGAAAGATCATCTCCCTGCGCCCGATCCGAAAGGCGATCCGGTCACGTTTATTTCGGTCGCCACCTCCCACCCGGATTGGATGGTCCGCCGATGGCTCGCACATTGGGGCCGGGAAAAAACATTCCAGTTCTGCCAATCCAATAACGAAGTCCCACCGACCACGCTTCGAACCAATGTCTTAAAGATTGGAAGAGAAGACCTGGTGAAGCGGCTGGAGGCGGAAGGGGCGACGGTCACCCTCTCAACGCTTTCTCCCCATACACTTTTTGTTCGAGGTATTTCTGTCTCCTCCCTTCCTTCTTATCGGGAGGGGCTTTTTTATGTTCAGGACGAAGGGGCACAATTGATCTCCGATCTGGTCGATCCGCAACCGGGAGAGAGCCTCCTCGATTTTTGTGCCGCGCCGGGAGGCAAGACGACCCATCTGGCCGAGTTAGCGGGCGGGCGGGCACGCGTGACGGCGACCGATATCAATGCCGATCGGCTTCATTTCATTCGGGAGAATCTCAGCCGTCTGCAGACACCCGGTATTGAGATAGAAACGCTCGCTCAGGCAACAGCCGCTGAACGGCGTTACGATCGCATTCTAATTGATGCCCCCTGTTCGGCCCTTGGAATTCTGCGGCGGATTCCCGAAGGGAAGTGGCGGAAGAAGCCGTCGATCATCCCCGACTATGCCAAGGAGCAGCGGCAGATTCTGGAGCAGGCGTTGAATCATCTAAAAGTCGGCGGCCGATTGATCTATGCAACCTGCTCCACCGAGCCGGAAGAAAATGAAGAGCAGACGGCGGCCTTTGAAGCGGCCCATCCGGAGCTAAAGAGAGAAGATCCCCGGGAGAGTCTTCCCGAAGGTGCCCGGAAGTATGTTGATGAGCGGAATCATTTTACAACGCGCTTCAATTCGGATAAAATGGACCAGTTTTTTGCCGTCCGTTGGATCCGCATCGCGTAGGAGAAAAAGATGACACCATCCGGTCGATCCGGTTCTGGAAACAAGGGAAGGAAGATCGCGCCGTCGATCTTATCGGCCGACTTCTCGCGGCTGGGGGAAGAGATCAAGGCAGTTGATGCGGCGGGGGCCGACTGGATTCATATCGATGTGATGGACGGCCGGTTCGTCCCGAATCTGACGGTCGGGCCGTTGATCGTCGAGGCGGCAAAAAAGGTGACGGCGCTCCCGCTCGATGTCCATTTAATGATCGTAGAGCCGGATCACCTGATCCCGGAGTTCATCAAAGAAGGAGCCACTTCGGTCACGGTCCATGTGGAAGCCTGTCCGCATCTTCACCGGACGATTCAGCTGATCAAGCAGCAAGGGGCGCGCGCGGGGGTTTCGTTGAATCCGGCGACCCCGATTTCGGCGATCGAAGAGATCATCGACGAGATCGATCTTCTCCTACTCATGTCGGTGAATCCCGGCTTCGGAGGTCAGAAGTTTATCCCGAAGGTTCTCGATAAAATTCGGGCCGCTCGGAAAATGATCGATGCGCGAGGACTCGCGGTTGATCTGGAAGTCGACGGCGGAATCAAGGCGACCAACGCGCGTCAGCTCGCCGAGGCGGGGGTCGATGTCTTCGTCGCCGGTTCTGCGATTTTTGAGAGCGAGGACTATCGAGCGACGATCCGTCAATTTCGCGAAGAGATTACATAAAGGGTGATGTGTGGAAGAGAATGAAATTTTAAAGCTGGCGGAGAGTCTCCATCCCCTTGAGCGGAAGGTCCTGCCCATTTTTCAGGGGCAGGAGCGCCTGGGTGAAGAAGAGATTCTTCGGAGAGAGCCTCTGCTGCAGCCCTCTCAACTATCGATGGCGCTCGGATGGCTCCTTTCAAAAGAAGTAATCAAGGTGATTGAGGAGCAGCGGCAGGAGCTGGTTTCGTTGACCGAGGTCGGCCGATCATATGCCGCGCAGAAGAACCCGGCGCTCCGAATGGCCGACGAGATCCGCTCGCGGGGCCAGGTTCCGATCCGGGAGCTTCAGCAGCGGACCGACATGGAGCCGGATGAGAAGAGCGGGGCGATCGGTGCCTTGAAAGAGACCGGCGCGGTCCGTGTGGTGCCCGGCGGACTGCTGGAGATCGCCGACCCCTCCAAGCTTGCAGAGTTCGAGCAACTTCAGGCAGTGATTGGGCGACTCTCTCAGACCTTCGAAGAATCGGAGATGACGGCCCTCTCTTCTGAAGACCAAGCGACGATTGCGGCCTATCATCGGAAGCGGGGGAAGTCGAAGGGGATTTTCCGGGTCAATGAGCGGATCACCCGGATTTATGCGCCGACGGAGCGTTTTGGCCCGCTCTATGAGCGGAGCCAATCGGTGGGGGGGGCCGAAGAAGTCGGTACCCTCACCCCCGAAATGCTGAAAGAGGGGAGTTGGAGGGGGAAAAAATTCAGAAAATATAATATCCAGCTTCCCCCTCCCCGAATCGTCGGCGGCCGGAAGCATCCTTATCGAAGCTTCCTCGATCAGGTCAAACAGAAGTTCATCTCGATGGGGTTCGAAGAGATGCGCGGCCCGCTGGTGGAGAGCGAGTTCTGGGACATGGACGCCCTCTACATGCCGCAGTTCCATCCGGCGCGGGAAATCCACGACGTCTACTTTGTTGAAGGGATCGACAAGCGTATTCCGGAGAAGGTGGTCGCGCGGGTGGCTGCCGCTCATCGAAACGGCGGGGAGACAGGCTCGCGGGGCTGGCGTTATCCCTTCGATGTGCAGCGGACCCGGCGATTGGTCCTCCGGAGCCAGGGAACGGCGGTGTCGGCCCGGACGCTGGGGGGGAAACCGAAGATTCCTGGAAAGTACTTCTCCATCGCCCGTTGTTTCCGGTACGATCAGGTCGATGCGACCCACGCCCCCGACTTCTTCCAAGTGGAGGGGATCGTTCTGGGACAGGAGATTCATTTCCGCACCCTGCTCGGGCTGCTCACCCTTTTTGCGAAAGAGGTGGCGCGGGCGGAGGAGATCAAGTTTCTCCCGGCCTACTTCCCCTTCACGGAACCGTCGGTCGAAATGCATGTCCGGCATCCGAAGCTCGGCTGGATGGAGTTGGGTGGGGCGGGACTTTTCCGTCCGGAGGTAACGAACCCGCTGGGGGTCGACGTTCCGGTGATTGCCTGGGGGCTCGGGTTGGATCGGATGGCGATGGTGGCGCTGGGGATCTCCGATATTCGGGATCTCTTCTCGCCCGACCTTGGATTGATCCGCGAAAAACGAACGGTACAGGAAGGACTGGGTTAGACGCGATGCCGACGATTGAGATCAAAATCAGCGATTTTGAATCGCTCCTGGGAAAAGGAAAGATCAGCGAGACCCAACTCGAATCGCTCCTGGAGTATGTGAAGGGGGAGGTGAAGGATTTTCTTCCGAAGGAAGATACCGCCAAGATCGAATTAAACGACAGCAACCGGCCTGATCTCTGGTGCCCGGAGGGAATCGCGCGCCAGGTCCTCCTGATGGAATCGAAGCGGAAGAACCATCCATTTTTTACCGATCGGAAGGGGACAGCGGATCGGAAGGTGACGGTGGCAAAGGAATTAAAGTCAATCCGTCCCTATCTGGCGGCTTGTGTCGCACGGGGGATGCGGGTGACCGATCCGATCCTGGTTCAGCTCATCCAAACTCAGGAGAAGCTGGCGGAGATCTTTGGGCGAAAACGCCAGACGGTTTCGATCGGCCTCTATCGGCTTCCGAAGATCGTCTTCCCGGTCCGGTACGAAGTCGCCGATCCGGCCAAGACCCGGTTCACGCCGCTTGGGTTCGATCAACCGATGAGCCTTGCCGAAATCCTCACACGCCATCCGAAAGGGGTGGCCTATGCCCACACATTGAAGGGGGCCGATCGTTATCCGATCTTGATCGATGCGAAAGAGCAGATTCTCTCCTTCCCGCCGATTATCAACAGCCGGGAGATCGGAGAGGTCCAGGTGGGGGATTCCGAGCTTTTTGTCGAAGTGACCGGCCATGATTTGAGGATGGTGTTGCTGGCACTGAATATCTTTGCTGCCAATCTTTCCGACCGCGGGGCGACGATCGAGCCGGTCACCGTCCAGTTCCCGGAGGAGACCGAGTTCGGCAGGGAGATCGTGATGCCGCTCGATTTCTCCGCTCCCTTGGAGGTGAGCCTCGACGACTTCAACCAGGTGCTCGGGGAGAAGGTGACAAAAGAAGAGATCACCTCCCTTCTGACGCGCTACGGTTACACCCTCTCCGGCGAAGGGAAACCGTTCCGGGTAACCGCCCCGCCCTATCGGGACGACATGATGCACCCGATCGATGTGATCGAAGATTTTGTGATCAGCCGCGGGATTGCGCATTTTGAGCCGGAGATGCCGTCGACCTTCACCGTCGGATCGCTTTCGCCGTTGGAGCGGCTCTCCGACCGCCTTCGGGAGGAGATGGTTGGTTTGGGTCTTCAGGAGGTCTTCTCGAATGTCCTTGGTTCCCGCCAGGAGTTTGTGGAGCGGATGCGGGTCGAGCAGGTAGGGAAAGAGCGGCCGGAAGGGCGCCTGATCGAGATCAAAAATCCGATGACGGAGCGTTTTTCCATCTTGCGCCCTTGGCTTCTGCCGTCGTTGCTGCGGGTGGAGAACGCCAGCTCCAAGGCCTTTTATCCTCACCGGATTTTCGAAGTCGGCGAGGTGGCGCGGTTCACGGCGTCGGGAGAAGAGACGGAGACCCGCGTTCATCTCGCGGCGTTGATGGCACATCCGACCGCCAACTTCTCCGAACTGCACGCCGTCCTGGAGGCTTTCTGTTACAACCTTTCGCTTCGCTATCGATTGGAGGCGATCTCTCACCCGACCTTCATCGAGGGGCGGGCCGGGGCGATTTTCGTCGGGGAGCGGGAGGCTGGAATCATCGGTGAGATCGATCCGGAGGTCCTGACCCGGTGGCAGATCGGAATGCCGGCGGCGGCCTTTGAGATCGACATCGAATCTCTCGACCAAAATAAAAAGGGATGATGGAACGACCGATCCATCACCCCTTCCCTTCAAAATCTTTATCCTGAGATCCCCTTTATCCTTTGATCTTTGCCTGTACCGTTGCGAGGATCCGGCTAAAGCCGGTTGCATCGTGAACCGCCATTTCGGCGAGGATCTTTCGATTCAGCAAGATCCCTGCTTTCCGCAAGCCCTCCATAAAGCGGCTGTAGGTCATCCCCTCGCCCCGCACGGCGGCGTTGATGCGTGCAATCCAAAGGGCTCTGAAATCACGTTTTTTCGCTCGCCGGTCTCGGTAAGCATAAACAAGCGACTTGTCGACGGCTTCTGTGGCGCTTCGGTAAAGCCGGCTTTTGCCGCCGTAATAACCTTTCGCCATCTTGAGGCGATCGTTCCGGCGTTGTCGGGTTTTGGGACCCCCTTTTGCTCTGGGCATTTTATAACTCCTTCTGTTCTGAAATCCAATTGTAGGGGCGCCATTTATGGCGCCCTCTGGAACGGGCGTGATAAATCACGCCCCTACACAAACCACATCACCAATCTGTGTTTGTATTAATTTCCGTACGGGAGCAGTCGCGCGATCGCGGAGACCTCTCCGGGGTGGACGGGAACATCTCCTCCCAGACCCCGCTTCCGTTTGGCCTCTTTATGGGTAAGCAGGTGTCGCTTTCCCGCCTGCTTCCGCATAATTTTTCCGGTCCCGGTGATCTTAAAACGTTTGGCTGCGCCCCGATGTGTCTTTAATTTGGTTCTCATTTACTCTCCTTTGTTAATTTGGGGATCAAGAGCATGACCATGCTGTTCCCCTCCATCCTCGGGGGATTTTCAGGCGCCCCCACATCCTGGAGTTGCTGTAGGATCTGGGCCATGATCTCCCGTCCCTTTTGCTGATAAGCCATTTCCCTTCCCCGAAACATCAGTGTGGTCTTCACCTTGTTGCCCGAGGAGAGGAAGTCTCTGGCATGTTTTATTTTGAAGTCGAGATCATGCTCCCCCGTGAAGAGTCTGAATTTCACCTCTTTGACGTGGGTTCCCTTTTGGTTCAGTTTCGCGGCATGGTCTTTTTTACTCTGCTCATACTTGTACTTGCCGAAGTCCATGATTCTGCAGACGGGGGGCGCGGAGGTCGGAGCGACTTCGACCAGATCGAGTCCGTACTCCTCCGCCTTCTTGGTGGCGTCGCGCGACGACATGATTCCCAACTGCTCCCCTTCGGGGCCGATGACCCGAACTTCCCTTGCCCGGATTTCTAAATTAATCCTTAATTTCGCGACGATAGAAGCCTCCGTTATTTATTCGTTTGGTCGCCGTAGGGGCGTATTGCAATACGCCCCTACGTGGTTCGAGTTGTGATCTCTTCCGAAATTTTTTTCTGAAAAGTTTCCAACGTCATGGTCGTGCTCTCTCCGGCGCGATTTCGGACGGCGAGGGTCTGATCGGCCGCCTCCCGATCGCCGACCACCAGCATGTAGGGGACCTTCATCAGTTGCGCTTCACGGATCTTCAGTCCGATTTTCTCGTTCCGATCATCGACCTCGCATCGGATGCCCGCTTCACCGAGCCGTTGCTGGATCTGCCCCGCATAGTCCCTCTGCCGCTCGGTAATCGGAAGGATCTTCGCCTGAACCGGCGAGAGCCAGGTCGGGAAGGCCCCTGCATAATGTTCGATGAGGATACCGAAGAAGCGCTCAATCGATCCCATCAGGGCCCGGTGGATCATGATCGGCTGATGTTCTTTTCCATCTTCCCCGCGATAGGTGATGCCGAATCGTTCGGGGAGGTTAAAATCAACCTGGATGGTCGTGCATTGCCATGACCGCCCCAGGACATCTTTGATCTTCATATCGATCTTGGGACCATAGAAAACCCCCTCTCCGGGGTCGATCTGATAGGCCAGGCCCTTCTGCTTCAACGCACTCTCCAGCGCCGCGGTCGCTTGCTCCCACCGCTCAAGGCTTCCGACGTATTTCTCGGGACGGGTCGAGAGATAGACATCATAGCTCTCAAACCCGAAGGTCTTCAAGACGAATGTGGTGAAGTCGAGGACTTTTAAGATCTCCGATTCGATTTGGTCGGGACGGCAGAAGAGATGGGCGTCATCTTGCGTAAAACCGCGCACCCGCAGAAGACCGTGCAAAACCCCGGAGCGCTCGTACCGGTAGACTGTTCCCAACTCGGCCCAGCGAAAAGGAAGGTCCCGGTAGCTTCGAAGGTGCGACTTGTAGATCATGATGTGAAACGGACAGTTCATCGGCTTGAGCTCGAAGGGCATCCCGTCGATGTCCATCGGCGCGTACATATTCTCTTTGTAAAACTGGAGATGGCCGCTCTGCTTCCAGAGATCGAGCCGGGCGATATGGGGCGAATAGACCAACTCATAACCCGACTTGACGTGGGCCTCGCGCCAGAAATCTTCCAGTGTCTTTCGGATCATCGCCCCCTTTGGGTGCCAAAGAACCAATCCAGGGCCGATCTCGTCGGAGATGGAGAAGAGGTCGAGCTCTTTGCCGAGCTTCCGATGGTCCCGTTTTTTGATTTCTTCCAGCTTCTTCAGATGGGCGTCGAGCTCTTCTTTTTTCGCAAACGACGTCCCGTAGATCCGCTGGAGCATTTTGTTCTTTTCGCTGCCGCGCCAGTAGGCCCCGGCGCTGGAGATCAGCTTAAATGCCTTTACCTTTCCGGTGGAGGGGACATGCGGACCCATGCAAAGATCGATGAAGTCTCCCTGGCGATAAGCTGAGATCGGGGGCTCGATCTCCTCGATCAGCTCTACCTTGTATGACTCGCCCCGCTCCTCAAAGAGCCGGACCGCCTCTTCTTTCGAGAGCTCCATTCGAAAAATCCGGAGATCGCGTTTCGTGATCTCCACCATCTTCGCTTCGATTTTCTCAAGGTCTTCCGGGGTGAAGGGGCGCTCGAAATCAAAATCGTAATAAAAGCCGTCTTCAATGGGGGGGCCGATCGTCATCTTGGCTGTCGGGAAGAGTTCTTTTACCGCCTGCGCCATCAGATGAGCGGAACTATGGCGGTAGACCTCTTTCCCCTCCGGCGAATCGAAGGTCAGGAAGTCGATTTCCCCATCGCTCTCAACCGTTGCAGAGAGATCCCGCGGCTGACCGTTCACACGGACGGCAATGACCTCTTTGAGTTTTCCGAGCGATTTGACCAGATCAAAAAAGGTGGTTCCGAGAGGGACCTTTTTCTCAGTTTGGTTTTCTAAACGAAGTGTTGCTTCAGCCATCTAAACACATCTCTAAAAGTAAAAAACAAATAAAAGGCATCCGCATTGAAAGATGCCTTTTATTTGCAAAGGAGTCGGTCTTTCGAATGGAGGCGGTAGAATCGAAAGGCCAGAAAGTGGTAGGCACGGGCGGTTTTGAACCGCCGACCTCTTGCGTGTCAAGCAAGCGCTCTCCCCCTGAGCTACGCGCCTATCTGAGACGATGAAATTTTCCCTAATCCTATAGAAATGAGGTCAGATTGTCAAGTCAAAAGGAGGAGTTCGGAGATTGCGGCCGGCGTGAAAGGGCCGAAGCCGTGCGGGTCTCTCCCCCTTATTTCTTCTTTGTGACTGTGATTTTGAGTTCCTTGATTTTTTTTCGAAGGGTATTCCGGTTCATCCCGAGAAGGAGGGCCGCCTGGATCTGGTTTCCGTTGGTCTCTTTAAGGGCCAACGCGATCAGGGGCTTTTCAAACTCTTGTATCAGCAGGCTATAGAGGTTCTTGACCTCGCACTTTTTGATTTTTCCGACGAAGTCGGCCAGTTTCTTCTCCACGAGCTCGGCCAGGTTGGGCTCGTGCCCATTCGTCTTCTCGAAGCCATCCCGATGGGGGGGCGTTTTGGAATGAAGGCTGAGCGCCGTCTCCCGGATCTGCCGCGTTGTCTTCTTCAACAACGGGGTGGAAGCGATAATGGCATAAAACTCCTGCCCCTCTCCTCTTAACTTCTCGAGCGCTTTGATCTCTCGGTCCCAATCTCCTTCTGAATCGATGATAATCAGAGGGTGGCCGTTCCGGGCATGGGATTTCAGCGAGGCGGAAGAGGTCACCGTTGTGTTTTTACTCACCTCTTTTTGAAAGAGCGCAAGAAGCGCTTCATCTTTGTGGACGAGGAGGATATCAGGGGCCATGGGATGCTCCGCGTGGGGGATTGAGGGATGCCGGATTGAAACGATGCGAAAGTGATCCCCCTGTCTACCACAGCCCTTTATTTCTTGTCAACAGATTTATCATATTCCGGAACGGTACGGAATACGATTTTATCATCCGCGACGTCCACCTCGATATGATCCCCTTCTTTGAAGGCCCCTTCCAGGATTTTGACGGAGAGCGCATTGAGGATATCCCGCTGGATGACCCGCTTCAACGGCCGCGCCCCAAAAACCGGATCGTATCCCTCCCGGGCCAGGTATTGTTTGGCCGATGGGGCGAGGGAGAGCGTAATCCGTTTTGAAACAAGGCGCTCTTGCAATCGTTTCAATTGAATGTCGATGATCTTCTCCAGGTGTTCCCTCTGAAGCGGATGGAAAATGATGATGTCGTCGACCCGGTTGAGGAACTCCGGTTTGAACGCGGTTCTCAGGATGCGAAGGACCTCGTTTCTCATCTCCTGCTCATTTCCGGTCAGCTCCTGGATCTGCTGGCTTCCGATGTTCGAGGTCATAATCAGAATGGCATTGGTGAAATCGACCGTCCGGCCTTTCCCATCAGTGAGTCGTCCATCATCCAGAACCTGAAGCAGAATGCTGAAGACGTCGGGGTGGGCCTTCTCGATCTCATCGAAGAGAATGACAGCGTAAGGCCTTCGCCGGACCGCTTCGGTTAATTGCCCTCCTTCATCGTATCCAACGTAACCCGGAGGGGCTCCGATCAAACGGGCGACGGCATGTTTCTCCATATACTCCGACATATCGATCCGGATCATCGCCTGTTCGTCATCAAAGAGAAATTCGGCCAGCGCGCGCGCCAGCTCGGTTTTACCGACCCCGGTCGGTCCCAAAAAGATGAAGGAGCCGAGCGGTCGGTTCGGGTCCGAAATCCCCGCCCTTGCACGTCGAATCGCATTCGAGACCGCCGCGATCGCCTCCTCTTGGTCGACCAGCCGTTCGTGAAGGCGCTCTTCCATATGGATCAATTTTTCCACCTCGCCTTGAAGCAATCGGGAGACCGGAATGTTGGTCCACTTCGAGATAATTTCGGCGATGTCCTCCTCATCGACCTCCTCTTTCAGCATTTTCGTTTCAGACTGTGTCTCCCGAAGACGACGATTCTCCTCCTCCAGTTGCTTTTCCAGGCTGATTAGCTTGCCGTAGCGAAGCTCCGCCGCTTTGCCGAGATCGCCCATCCGTTCGGCCTGCTCCGCTTGTATTCGGGTCTGCTCGATTTCTTCTTTTAGGGAGCGGATTTTTTGGATCGCCTCCTTCTCGGCTTTCCAGTGCGCTGAGAGCTGGTTTGCTTCCTCCTTCAGATCGGAGAGCTCTTTCTCGATTTTTTGGAGGCGTTCCTTCGAGGCCTGGTCTTTTTCTTTTTTGACCGCTTCCATCTCGATTTCGAGTTGCCGGATCCTTCGATAAATCTCATCAAGCTCGGTCGGCATCGAATCGATCTCCATCCGCAGCCGTGAGGCGGCCTCATCGATCAGGTCGATGGCTTTGTCCGGCAGGAAGCGATCGGTGAGGTACCGATGGGATAAAACGGCGGCGGCGACCAGCGCGGTATCTTTGATCCGTACGCCGTGATGGACTTCATACTTTTCCTTGAGGCCGCGCAGGATGGAGATCGTCTGCTCGACCGTCGGCTCTTGGACCAGAATCGGCTGAAACCGTCGCTCCAGGGCGGGATCTTTCTCGATGTGTTTTCGGTATTCATCGATCGTCGTCGCCCCGACGCACCGAAGCTCGCCGCGCGCCAACGGCGGTTTCAGCATGTTGGAGGCATCCATCGCCCCCTCTGCGGCCCCGGCGCCGACGAGCGTGTGGAGCTCGTCGATGAAGAGGATGACCTCTCCTTGGGAGTCGACCACCTCTTTGATGACCGCCTTCAGGCGCTCTTCGAATTCTCCCCGGAATTTGGCGCCGGCAATGAGGGCCCCCATGTCGAGCGCATGGACCCGTTTGTTCTTGAGGCTTTCCGGGACATCCCCCGAGACGATCCGCTGAGCGAGCCCTTCGACGATGGCGGTCTTTCCGACCCCAGGCTCTCCGATCAGAACCGGGTTATTTTTTGTCCTGCGGGAGAGGACCTGGATCACCCGGCGGATCTCTTCATCCCGGCCGATCACCGGATCGAGTTTCCCCCGGCGGGCCAGGTCGGTTAAATCTCGAGAATATTTCGCCAGCGCCTGATACTTTTCCTCCGGATTGGGGTCGGTGACCCGATGGGATCCGCGGACTTCCACCAAGGCGGCGAGAACCTTGTCCCGCTGTACGCCGAACGAGGAGAGGATCGGGTAGACCGAACTCTTCGGATCGAGGAGGCCCAAAAAGAGATGTTCGGTGCTGATGTATTCGTCTTTCAGCTGTTCCGCCTCTTTCTCCGCCCGTTCCACCAGGGAGGCGAGGCTCTGCGTGATGTAGACCTGGCCGACCGATCCGGGACCGCGGACTTCGGGAATGGCCTTCAGCCGGTCATTCAGCTTGGCCCGGAGCGCCTCTAAGGGAATACCCATCTTCTTCAACAGGGTCGGAACGATCCCTTCTTTCTGTTCGATGAGGGCGAGTATCAGGTGAACCTCGTCGATCTGCTGATGATAAGACGATTCCGCCTTCTTTTGTGCCTCCTGAAACGCCTCCTGGGCCTTCGTCGTCAACCGGTCTAAGCGCATCGAAACCTCCTTGTAGAATCAACCGTTTAATTTCAATATAAGCTTCTCCCGGAGTCAATTCAAGGTCAACCTGAATTGACAGAAGGGTCGCCAAATGGTACCCTTTTCAACAATACGGAGGTCAAGCTGAACGATATGAAGTTACGGATTCTTCTACTGATTTTATTGCTGGTTCCCACCCAGGTTTTTTCCATGGAGGTCTTCCAGTACGTTGATGAGTCGGGCACCGTCCATTTTACGAATGTTCCGACCGATCCCCGGTACCGAAGACTCCAAGGCGGCCAAAAGAAAAGATCTTATATCGGAAAAGATCAGCGGCAAAAAATCCTCGGTTTTATTGAAAAAGAGGCGGCGGAACAAGGGATGGAACCGGCCCTGATCAAAGCGGTCGTTCGAGCGGAGTCCGATTTTAATACCTTTGCGGTTTCATCGGCCGGCGCGCTCGGACTGATGCAATTGATGCCCGCGACCGCGGCCGATCTCCGTTTGAGCGATCCATTTGATCCGGAGGAAAATATTCGGGGGGGAATCCGGTACCTTCGATATCTGCTCGGCACCTTCAACAACGATTTGGTCCTGTCGTTGGCCGCGTATCATGCGGGGATGGGGAATGTTTTAAAACACGGCCGCATCCCCCCGATTGAAGAGACACAGATTTATGTAGAACGGGTTCTGCGTTTCTACAAGGATTATTTAGGAAAGAAAGGCCGCGGGCTGTCGGTCTACAAAGGAACGCGACCCACCGGAGAGATCGTTTATACCAACCGTCCGGAGAAATACGCCACCCTTCCCCTGAAACAATTCAGCGAATAATAGCCGACTTACAACTTCATTCAATCTCTGAAAACCGCTTTCTCAAGGAGGCGCGGGTCAGGAGGACATGCCCCCGCGAGGAACCTTCATCCGGCAACGGGAAGTCTTCCCGGTAGTGGGCGCCGATGCTCTCTTTTCTTCTCAAGGCCGCCTCCATCATGGCAGCGGAGGCAATCAGCATATTCCGGGTTTCCAATGCCAACCGGGAAAGCGCCGGTTTCCTTAAGACCCAATCCCATCTTTTCCATCTCTCGATCGCCTCCAGGAGAGAGGATTCGCTCCGAATGATTCCGACGTGATTCCACATCGTCTCCCGAAGCTCTTTTTGGACCAGGAGGTATCGGTCGTCGGAAGCCGGTTTGAATCGCTTCGGCGGGATCTCCGGCCTCTCCCCGGCGGAAGGGGCCGTCTGCGCGACCGCCTGGCCGACCCGCATCCCGAAGACCAATCCTTCTAGAAGAGAATTGCTCGCCAGTCGATTGGCGCCATGAACGCCGGTGCAGGCCACTTCCCCCACCGCCCAGAGTCCGGGAAGGGAAGTTTCCCCGGAGAGGCCGGTTTTAATTCCTCCCATCAGGTAGTGGGCGCTGGGAGCCACCGGGATCCGATCACGCGTGATATCGATGCCGTACTGGAGGCAGGTCGCATAGATCATCGGAAAGCGTTCTTTAATAAAGCTTGCCTTCAGATGGGTCAGATCGAGGAAGACGTTTTGAATTTTCCCATGCTGCATTTCATCCCAGATGGCCCGGGTGACGACATCGCGCGGGGCCAGCTCTTTATCGGGATGATACCGATCCATGAACGGCTTTCCGTCGGCATCCCGGAGGACCGCCCCTTCCCCACGCATCGCCTCGGAGAGAAGGAAGCAGGGGGCCGAAGGGAGCGAGAGAGCGGTGGGGTGGAATTGGAAGAATTCCATGTCTTCGAGGGAGACGCCGGCCCGAAGCGCCATCGCGAGGCCGTCTCCGGTGGCGACCGGAGGGTTCGTGGTGCGGCGATAGACCTGGCCCGCTCCCCCGGTGGCCAGAATGACGGCGCGTGATTTGAAGAGTACCGGCTCCGCCGCCCGTTCATCCAGGACCCAGGCGCCGCCGCAGATCCGTTTTCGGCCTTTCGTCGTGATGAAGAGATCGAGGGTGAAGTGGCCGTTTCGGACGGAAATGTTCGGCCGTTTCTTGGCTTCCTCGACGAGCGCCCGGACGATTTCATTTCCGGTGGCGTCCCCCTTCGCGCGCAGAATACGGCTCTGCCGGTGCGCCCCCTCCCGGGCGAAGGCATATCGATCGCCCACTTTGTCGAACTCGGCCCCCCATGCGATGAGCTCGTGGATCCGCTGGGGCCCCTCTTCGACCAAGATCCGGACCGCTTCCGGGCGGCAGAGCCCCTTTCCGGCGTCGATCGTGTCCTCGATATGGGACTGGATCTCCTCCCCCTCTTCGCTGAGGGCGGCGGCGATCCCCCCCTGCGCGAAGGCGGAGTTCGATTCATTTCCCCACCCTTTATTGAGAACGATCACCTCTCCATATCGGCTCGCTTCAATGGCCGCGCGAAGGCCCGCCACGCCGCTTCCGATGATTAAGAAATCGGTGGTGATCGGGGAGGTCGATTTAGAACGTCCGGTCACTTTAAATCCCTCCTTGGATAATCCCGAAGGGGGGATCGCCCCGGATCTCCAAAAGAAGAGGGGTTTCTCCGGTGGTCCAAACAAAAAGGGCGTGCCCTTTCTTCTCAAGGGGAGGGGCGCCCGGTTCCCTCTTCCAGACCCCTCCCCAATGAACGGCGGTCGAGATCGATTCTTGCCGAACTTCGACACGATCAATCTTCATGTCGATCTTCATCTCGGAGAATGTCGCCAAGTCTTTGAGAATCTGTTCCTTGAAGGAAGGAAGCGACTTGAAGGAAGGGTCGAGGCTCGAGAGGAACTTTTTTTCATCTTTTTTCTCATACGATTCTGTTATACTCACGACGGCTTGCCGGATCCGGTCGACCTGCTCGGATACGGGAGAGGGCTGCGTCGGGGTGGTCGCGCACCCTGCAAGGAAGAAGAAAAGCAGGGAGAGGAAAAAAACGGCCCGGCGAACAAGCAGAACGGGCGCGAATATCGCACCGCGGCGGTCGCGCGCAGGGTGATCTTTGGTTCGAATGGGTTGGATTAGGGAACGCCGATGCTTCTGAATGGTCCTCCTCCTCTCAATGTAATGAATTCGCTATATTGTTTATAATCGTCCGATTATAATGTGGGATGGAGAAGGGGGTCAAGTCATCTTTGTCGGTTGACTTTTTCGGCCATTCTTGTTACAAAAAAATTTTCCTGCGTTTCTTGGTCATTTGAATGGCATTGGTGTCGGAACTCCTGAAACGGAAATGGATCTTCATCGGTCTTGCTGTCGGTTTTGTGATGTTGATGATCCCGGTTCCGGAGGGCCTGACGCCGGTCGGAATGAAGGCGCTGGCCTTGGTGGTCGTCGCCTTCATCTTCTTCATGACCGAGCCGGTGCCGCTCCCGGGGGTCGCCCTTTTTATTGCGGTCTCTCAGGTCCTCCTGGGGCTTGAAAAACCGACCGGCGTGGCTCAGTCGTTTATGAGCGACTCCGTTTTTTTTATCATGGGGTCGCTCATGATCGCCGCGGCGATCGTCAAGCAGAACCTCGACAAGCGGATCGCCCTGGCGATCGTCCGGTTGACCGGTCCCCGGATCGAGCGAATTGTGCTCGGCTTGGTTTCCGTTTCCGCCGTGATTGCTTCTTTCATTGGAGAACATACCGTGTCGGCCATGATGTTGCCGGTCGGGGTCGCCCTGATCAAGTTTACATCGGACGATCGGAAGAAAGTGAAGAATCTTTCGATTCTCCTGATGCTCTCCATCGCGTATGGGGCGATGATCGCCGCGATCGGGACCCCTTCCGGAGGGGCGCGCAACGCGATCATGCTTGCTTATTGGAAAGAGCTCTTCGGGTTGAATTTAACCTATTTTCAATGGGTGGTCGCCGCTTATCCGATCATCCTGTTGGAAATTCCGTTCGTGGCCTATGTCCTTTATCGCTCCTTTTCGCCGGAGGTGAAGGATCTCTCCCCGGCGATTTCGGCCCTTCGGGCCAAGGTAGAGGAAGAGGGGAAACTGACCCGGCAGGATTGGGTGACGATCGGCATCTTTTTGATCACCGTGGTGATGTGGATGACGATCTCGGATCAAATCGGCCTCGGCATTACCGCCCTGATCGGTGTTCTTCTTTTCATGGTGGCCGGGGTGGTGCGCTGGGAGGACCTGAATAACAACGTCAATTGGGGAACGATCCTGGTCTACGGCGGGGCGATCTCCCTCGGCATCATGATGAAGCAGTCGGGGGTGGCGGAGTGGATCGCGAAGTCGTTCCTGACCTGGGTGGAGCCGATCGGCATCCATCAGGGTGTCCCCCTGCTGGCGGCAATGAGTCTGATGACGGTGGTGCTCTCCTCCTTCATGAGCAGCGGGGCGACGGTGGGGATGCTCGGCCCGATCACCCTTCAGATCGCGAGCCTTTCGGGGACCTCGATCGTCCAGGCCGGATTTGTCACGGTGATTTCGACGTCGTTCGTCTATTTGACCTCGGTCGCGTCGCCGGCATGCAACATCATATACGGCGGCGGCTATCTGAATCGGACCGATTTCCTCAAGGCCGGATGGAAATTGGTTTTGGTCTCCTTCCTTCTCCTCCTGTTGATCAGCGCGGGATACTGGACGATGCTTGGGATTTGACGGTCGATCATGAAATTTTTAATGTGCACCGACGGGGAAGAGGACGCGGAGGCGGCGATCCGTTTTGGGGGAAGGCTGGCGAAGGAGATGAATGCCGACGTCAGCGTGCTGCACGTCCGAAGACCGATCTCCTCGTCGGAGCGGGTGCAATTGACCGCCACCCGTAAGAAGCTGTCGTCGTGGGACCTCGATATTCCCGGCGTCGATTATTTGACCCGGGCGCGGGAAATCTTGGATGAAGTCGGACTCACCCAGGTCCCCTTGTCCAAAGAGAAGCACAGCCGGGCTTTTGAGGGAGGGGTCCAGGGGGCGACGGAGCTCTACCTGGTCGGGGCCGGCGGCGAAAACGTCCGCCTGCGCCTGCGCGAAGGAGATCCGGTCGAACAGATCTTGGAGGAGGCGCAGGTCGGAGATTACGATCTGATCATCCTCGGCTCCCACGGGCGGCAAGGGATCGGAAGTTATTTTGTCGGAAGCACCGCGCTCCGCGTCGCCGATCTGGCCGCCTGCAGCGTTCTGATCGCGAAGAACATACGGCAGGATCATAACTTTCTTCTCTGCACCGACGGTTCCGAGCTGGCGGAGAAGGCGGAGATTGCGGGGGCCGAGATGGCCCGGGTGTTGGGGGCGAAGGTGACGGTCCTCTCGGTGGCGGAGGAGGAGAGCCGGCGCGAAGAGGCGCTGCAGAGCGCGCGCCGGGCCGAAATGATCTTGGCGCAGATGGGCATTGAAGCGAAATTGAAGGTCCGGGTCGGTCCTCCTTCGCAAGAAATCATCGCGGAGGCGAAAGACCATGATATCGTCGTCATGGGGGCGAGCGGCAGCTCCGCCGTGAGAAAGTTTTTTCTGGGGAGTGTTCCTCTGAAGGTGATGGAGTATGGCGCGTGTCCGGTCCTCATCGTCCGGGAAAAGCGAGGAAAAATTCCGCTACAGGCGGGTTGATATGGAGAGATCCGTCATTTCATTAATCAATTAAGGAGACTGTATGTCGCGTGTTGTCAAGAAGAGAAGAAAGAAGATGCGAAAACATAAATATCGGAAGCTGCGGAAGAGAACAAGGCACTCCAGGCGGTAAGTTTCGCCGGGGGGCCGACCCTTTCAATCCTCATCTGTCGAAGGAATCGGTTTACAATAGGCGATCGGATGACCCTTCAAGTCGATATCGAATGACACGCCACTGTTCCAGGCTTGGTTTCCGAATCGGATTCTTCCTCTTTACAAACGTTCCTTCGGGTGTGTTATACTGAGGAAAAATTTAGCTTTTTTATAGGCTGCGGGAGGAAGTATGGCAATTACCGAAGAGAGGGTGATGAAAGCGCTCAGTCATGTGATTGAGCCGGAGTTGTTCAAGGACATCGTTACCTTGAACATGGTCAAAGAGGTTCAGGTGGATGGGAACAATGTTTCCTTCACCGTCGTCCTGACGACCCCCGCCTGCCCGCTGAAGGATGAGATCACCCACCGCGCCGAGAAGGCGTTGCGGCAACACGTTCCGGAGGTCGGCAAGATCGACGTCAACTACACCGCCAATGTGACCGCCGGAAAGAGCCAGGTGAAAGAGAATTTCATCCCGGGGGTGAAGAATACGATCGCGATCAGCAGCGGCAAAGGGGGGGTCGGCAAATCGACCGTCAGCGTCAATCTGGCGGTGGCCCTGGCGCAGACCGGCGCCCGGGTGGGATTGATGGATGCCGACATCTACGGTCCGAACGTTCCGTTGATGATGGGGATCAAGTCTCCTCCGAAGCCGGAGGGGGAGAAGCTCTTGCCGGCCGAAAGCCATGGGGTGAAGCTGATCTCGATGGCCTTCTTTGTCCCGGACGATACCCCGATGATCTGGCGGGGGCCGATGGTCCACGGCGCCATCATGCAGTTCTTGAGAGATGTGATTTGGGGGGATCTCGATTATCTCCTGGTCGATCTTCCGCCGGGGACCGGCGACGCGCAGCTTTCCATCGCGCAGCTGGTACCGCTGACCGGGGCGGTCATCGTCACGACCCCGCAGGAGGTCGCGCTGCTTGATTCCAAAAAGGGCTTGGCGATGTTCCAGAAGGTTCATGTGCCGGTCCTCGGGATCGTCGAGAACATGAGCTTCTTCGAATGTCCGCATTGCCATGAGAAGACCGAGATCTTCAGCCGCGGCGGCGGAAAGCTGGCGGCCGAGAAGCTGGGGGTTTCCTTCTTGGGAGAGGTCCCGATCGATCCCGCCATTCGAGAAGGGGGAGACACCGGCATGCCGATCGTGGTGGCCAACCCGAAATCTCCTCAGGCCCAGGCGTTCATGAATATTGCGAAGACACTGGCAGGGCTGATTTCGGTGCGGAATTCGAATGAGATTAAGCTGACGATTATTCAGTAACGCCGGTTAGGGACAGGTTCATTTTTTTATACGAAGCGGGAGGTTTCCTCCCGCTTTTATTTTTTAAGGTGGTTCCTGGAAGGCGGAGCGACATTACAATTCGAATCGATTTCACCATGGATTTACTTGGGTCAATAATTTTCTGTATTCTCACCTGATTTATTTTACTTAGTTTTTCTGATTGACAATTAAATGGCTTTTGATAAAGTAGCCCGGCAAGCTGCATCTTAATCCGGAATATCCCCTTCTGGAACATGAGCGGGGTTTCCGGTTCTCTTCAGGAGACGGATGAAGGCGGCCCGGTTTCCCCTCACTTTGATCGGTGTTCTTGCACTTCTTGTTCTCTTCCCGCTCTCTTCGATCGCCCAAAATTCCTCTCAGATCCTCTTCGGCCCCGAACAATTCACCCGCACCTCCGGGCCGACCACCGTCTACACACGAACCGTAACCGTCCCTGCCCAGGTCGTCGCCCCCTACACCCTACATATCGTCAACGGCAACCCGAATACCACCTCGAATCGGGTCGCCATCGAAGATGCCGTCTCCAGCGGACGGGTGTTCATCAACGGGGTCGAGGTGGTTTCCCCCAATGCGTTTTCAAAAACCACCGCGATCATCGAAAAGACGATCAATCTTTCGGCCTCGAATACCCTCGAAGTCCGGCTGAATAGCGCCCCAGGCAGCTACATTACCGTGACGATTTCGGGCATCGGCGACAATCGGGCGCCGATCGCCCATGCCGGGCCGGATCAGAATGTCGTCACGGGAAGTCTGGTCACCCTCGACGGAAGCCTCTCTTCCGATCCCGACGGGGAGATGTTGACGTACCAGTGGACGATGACCGAAAAACCGGCGGGGAGCGCCGCCGCGCTGAGCGCTTCCGGCGCCGTCCGGCCGACGTTCACCGCCGATGTCGACGGGACCTACCGGATCAGTCTGGTCGTAAACGATGGAATGCTCAACAGCCCCGCCGACGAGGTAGTTATCATTGCAACCCGACCCAACACCCCGCCGACGGCGAACGCCGGACCCGATCAGCAGGTGACCGCCGGCGCCTTGGTCACGCTCGACGGGAGTACCTCGTTTGATCCGGACGGGGATTTGATCACCTATCATTGGGAGTTCATCAGCCGTCCGGCGGGGAGCGCCGCCGTCTTTTCCAGTCCCACTGCCGTCCGGCCGACCTTCACCGCCGATCTGCCGGGAGTCTATACGGTCCGCCTGATCGTCAACGATGGGCAGGCCGACAGCCCCCCCGACGAAATGGTGGTGACCGCGGCGCCGCCGAACAATCCGCCGGTCGCCCATGCGGGGCCGGACCAGAGCGTGGCGACGGGGAGCCTGGTGACGTTGGACGGAAGCGGATCGTCCGATCCGGACGGCGATCCCCTCACCTACGACTGGCGGTTCGTCTCTCTTCCGACAGGAAGCACGGCGGTGCTGGCCGATTCGACAACCGTCTCTCCGGCCTTCACGGCCGACCTCTCCGGGGAGTATGTCATTCAACTGATCGTCTCCGACGGCATTGTCCAGAGCGCCGTCGATATCGTGGTGGTCGTCGCCGCCATCCCCAACGCCGCACCGACGGCGAATGCGGGCCCCGATCAGACGGTTCAAAAGGGGAACGTCGTCACCCTCAACGGGTCGGGTTCCTTCGATCCCGACGGCGATGCTTTGACTTATCTCTGGAACTTCGTCTCCATCCCCGCCGGAAGCGGCGCGACGCTGACCCACCCGGCGACCGTCTCGCCGACCTTCACCGCCGACCGCAGCGGCGATTACGTCATCCGCCTCATCGTCAATGACGGCCTGGCCGACAGCCCTCCCGACTCTCTCGTCGTCATTTCCGTCAACGATCCGCCGGTGGCCGATGCCGGGGCGGACCAATTCGGTCGCGTCGGCGATCCGGTCCAACTCAATGGGAGCGGGAGCCACGACGCCAACAACGATTCGTTGACCTATCTCTGGACGATCTTCTCTGCTCCGAGCGGAAGCACTGCCGCCCTGGTCGCACCGACCACATCGACCCCGACGTTGACCCCCGATCTGCCGGGGATCTATCTGATCCATCTGGTGGTGAATGACGGGGAGGCCGACAGTCTTCCCGACGAAATGGCCCTCGACGCAAGGCCGCCGCTCCCGGTGATCTCATCGATCTCGCCGGCGACCGGGCCGATCGGCACCGCGGTCACGATCGCCGGATTACATTTCGATCCGACCCCCTCGAACAATTCCCTCTCGTTCAACGGCACCGCGGCGATCGTCACCTCGGCGACCGCCACGCAGATCACGACGACGGTCCCGCAGGGGGCGACGACCGGGCCGGTCACGGTGACGACCCCCGCCGGGAGTGCGTCGAGCGCGCCGTTCACGGTCACCCTCTCTGAAGATTTCTCGATGGCGGCGGCGCCGCAGATGATCAGCGTGGTCCAGGGAGAGCAGGTGGCGGTAAAGATTCAGCTCACCGGAGAGGGAGCGGTCCCGTTCGAAGGGTGGGTCGCCTTCTCGGCAACCCCGCTTCCAACCGGCGTGGTCGGCTCCTTCTCCCCTTCGGTCGGGAGTCTCGCTCAGCCCTCTTATCTGAACCTCTTTGTTCCCTCGGCGCTGGCGGTGGGGGCCTATCCAATTACGGTGCGCGGTCAGGCCGAGATCGACGATCAGATCATCGTTCGGGAGGCGAGCTTCACCCTGCAGGTCACGGCGGCGGGGATGACGACCCTCTCCGGCCAGGTCTTCTCCTCCCAGACGGGACGCCCCCTCGAAAACATCGAGGTGAAGCATGGGACCAATTCGGTTCTCACCGACGCGGCGGGGAATTTCTTCTTCTCGAGCATTCCGGCGGGCGATCAGGTCCTCTTGATTGACGGCACGCCGGCGACGACCGACACCGTCACCTATCCGATCGATCTGCCGGTCCAGGTTCATTTACAAACGGGGGTGAGCAACCGCCTTCCCTATCCGGTCTATCTGCATGAGATCGACACAACGCATGTAACCCTACTGAATTCGAGCCAAGAGGTGATCGTCACCGATCCCGATATCCCTCACTTTGAGCTTCGTGTTCCGACCGGGGTTCAAATCATCGGGTGGGACGGCCAGCCGAACACCAAGATTGCGGTGACGGCGGTTCCGATCGACCGGCTGCCGCTGCCGCCTCCCGCCCTCTCGCCGGGGCAGGCGGTGATGACGGTCTACATGTTCCATTTCTTCAAGCCGGGCGGGGGAATCCCGACCCTGCCGATCCCTGTGAAGTACCCGAACGAGGCCGATCTTCCCCCCGGCACAAAGCTCGATCTTTTCTACTATGATGAAGAGCCGCATCCCGACCCGAACTCGCATCAGTGGAAGACGTTCGGCAAGGGGACCGTCTCCTCCGACGGGCGGCAGATTGTCTCCGATCCGGGGGTCGGCATCCCCAAGTTCTGCTGCGGCGCCACCTTCCCCCTCGTGGTGGTCCCGGTGGAGGACGACAAACAGACCCCCGATGAGAAGGTTGAAGCGAACGATCCGGTCAACCTCGCCAACGGGATGTTCGAGATGGAAAAGACCGACATGGTTTTACCCGGTCCGATTCCGGTTGTCTTTACCCGGTACTACACCTCCCGACGTCGGTCCCAAACCGACTTTCCCTTCGGCCCCGGGACCGCTCATAGTTACAACCCTCGGCTGTTCCTCCGCGGCGGATCGCCCGATGCCTTAATCCTCATCCAGGGGAACGACAGCCGCTCCCCCTTCTCGAGGAATCCCGACGGCACGTTCACCAACGACAAAAACCCGTCGTTAAAGGGGGCGGTGATCACCCCGCAATCGGGCGGCGCCCGGCTGCTTCGCTTTAAAGATGGAACGAAGTGGTTTTTCTCCTCGATCGGCCATCTGACCCGAATCGAAGATCGAAACGGCAATGCGCTTGATCTGATCCGGGATGCCGGCGCGCGGCTTTTGCGAATCGTTGCGTTGGGAGGAAAAGAGATCGAGTTCCGCTACGACAGCAATCGGATCGCCTCCATTCTCGACCCGCTCGGCCGGCGAGTCCAATATGGATATAACAGTGCTGGAAATTTGATCAGCGTCATCGATCCGGAGGGGGGGATCACCCGTTACACCTACGATACCGACAACCGGATGATCACCCTGACCGACGCCCGGGGGATCACTTATTTAACCAATGAGTATGGTCCGAGCAATCGGGTCATCCGTCAGATCAATGCCGACGGAGGGGTCTATCAATACCGCTACTTTGGACCGGACGGCCAGGCCTTATTGGAAGTCCCCGCGAATCTTTTCTCTCCCGGCCCCACTTCCCGCTGTCCGGCTGGGGTGGTCTTTCTCGATCCCGGTGTCCCGGCCTCGTCGGAGGGGGCCTGCATTGTCCGTGTGGCGAGGCCCGGACCGGCCGACTATCTGGTGACCCAGGCGATCGTCGTCGATCCGGAGGGAAACCCCACTTCGTATCGTTTCAGCTCTTCCGGCTATCTGGCAGAGCTGACCGATGCGGCAGGACGGGTGACCCGATTTGAGCGCGCTCAGGGGACCAATTTCCTCCTCTCCACGACCGACCCGGCGGGGCGGACCACCCGATATGCTTACGACGCCAACGGCAATGTCTCGGGCGTCACCGATCCGGCGGGGAGTGTGACCCGGTTTACTTATGAGCCGGCGTTTAATAAATTGGCGACGCTGACCGACCCGCTCGATCAGACGACGACTTTTACGTATGACCCCAAGGGAAATCTTCTCACCGTTAGAGACCCGATGACGAAGACGACCACGATGACCTACAACGCCGCGGGACAGCCGATCACCGTGACCGACCCGCTCACTCATACGACGACGTTTGCATATGACTTCCTCGGAAACCTGGTGAGCGTAATCGATCCGCTCGGCAACGTCACCAAACGGGAGTATGACATCGCGGGCCGGCTCACCTCGATGACTGACCCGAACGGCAACAGCACGCAATTCACCTACGACGGCCTCAACCGCGTGACCCGGATCACCGATGCCCTGTCCGGCCAGACGCAGTTTGCCTACGACGGCAACGGTAATCTCCTTACCGTCACCGACGCGAAGAACCAGACGACCCGCTACAACTACGACGTCATGGATCGTCTGGAGACGCGGACCGATCCGCTGAATCGGCTGGAGCGGTATGCCTATGATCTCAACGGCAACCTCATCCGCTTCACCGACCGGAAAAACCAGGTGACGGAGTACAGCTACGATCCACTCAAGCGAAGGGTCTTCACTCAATTTGCCGACGGTGCTCAAGTGAAGTCGCTTTATGATCTGGCGGGAAGACTTGCCTCGATTGAAGATACCCTCTCCGGGACGATTGATTTCGGCTATGACACCTTGGACCGGCTGGTCAGCGAGATCACGAAGCAGGGGAAGGTGGAGTACCAGTACGATGCGCTGGGGCGGCGGACGGCGATGGTCGTCAACGGCGGGGCGCCTGTGGAGTACGGGTATGATGCAAACTCCCGGTTGACGCAGGTGAGCCAGGGGACACAGGTGGTGGGGCTCGGTTACGATGATGCGGGGCGAAGGACTTCGCTCACTTATCCGAATGGGACAAACACCAGCTATACGTATGATCTTGCCGGCCGCCTCACCCGGATCTTTCATGACGGGCCGACTTCGGTGATTGAGGACCTGACCTATACATATGATGCGGCGGGAAACCGGATTCGCATCGGAAGGCTGGGTCCGGAAGCGCCGCTGCCGGAGGCGGTGCAGGCGGCGTATGATGCGGCGAATGAGCAGATTCAGTTCAATGCAGGCACGCCGAATCTCGTCTATGATGCGAATGGAAATCTAATCAGTCAGACCAATGCGGGTGGGATGACGACTTACACTTGGGATGCAAGGAATCGGTTGGTGGGGATTGCCGGACCGGGTGTTTCGGCGAGCTTTGAGTATGATGTGCTGGGGAGAAGGATTAGCAAAACTATCAATGGAGCAAGTGAACAACACCAGTATGATAGAGAGGATATCATCTCGGAGATTGGTAGAGGAGCGGTAGGAGCGACTTATGTGAGGAGCTTGAACATTGATGAGCCCTTTATTCGGCAGGGAAGTATTAATGAGTACTTTCACGCTGATGCCTTGGGAAGTACATCGACATTAACTGATGTGGGTGGAGCAGTAACAATATTTTATTCCTATGAGGCATTTGGAAAGACAATTAACTCTGGCATATCTTCCAACTCATACCAATATACCGGAAGGGAGAATGACGGAACAGGAATTTATTATTATCGGGCACGGTCTTATAGCACAATGTTGAAAAGATTTATTAGTGAGGATCCTATTGGTTTACTTGGGGAAGATCTTAACTTGTATAGCTATGTAAAAGGTAATTCCTTGCGATATAGAGATCCTTGGGGGCTTCTCATTGTGGAGTATGCTGCTCGAGTTATTTACCCATTAATCTCTTCACAAACAGCCGAGGAAGCTGCGATTGGTGCAAGGATAGCAGAAGGCTTTATTGCTGCAATACTGACGGGAGCAGGGGTTGAAATCCCAGAATATATTCGTTCATCATTTGGTTTTACACTTGAAGGAGTTCAGGCATTAGGTGGAGTCCAAACATTTACACTAGGGTTAACTATTGCTCAGACCTCAACTGGACCAATTGTATTTCCACTCGCACTGTCATTTGTTGGTGGGATAGAGGTTGGAGCAGCTATTAATCAAACTTATGAGCGGCTAAGAGGTCAAAGCTTGGGTGAAGACATTTATGATTTCGTCCATCGAAAGGAATTATATTTACTAGGCGGAAGGAAATAAAAATGGCTACTGATAACCTTAAACGTGTGGTAACTAAATGGGATGTTATAGCGGCTCTTGGCGTTATCGTCTCGATGGGTATCCCCTATTCTCTTAGAGAGATATACCCGCATAATGAGATCATTCAAAATCTCTTTGGCGGTACTCGTATACTCATCTACTGGTTGATCATTTGCTATATAGGTTGGAAAATTGACAGGCGGTTTGCCAAAGATAAACGGTTTTTCAAATAATTGTTGCAGTGTCGAGGGACCGGAGTCCGTGTAGAGAAGGGGTCAAGAAGAGGTCAAGTCTGCTCATGGCTCAACTTTTAGCCATTACGAAGGTGAACAGGAGATGAAACGATTTACATGTCCCGTCCACTTCGCATAGAGTTTCCTGGTGCCTACTACCACCTGATGAACCGGGGCTTATCCCGGCAGGAGATCTTCACGGACCGATACGACCGTGAAGCCTCCGTGAAGCTGGAAGGGAGGGAGGCGATGAAAGAACTATGGGATCAGATTAAATCAAAAGACACATGGGAGAGAATAAGATGGTTTAACAGATTGAAGTCTTGGGAAGAAGCGCCACCCTCGACAAAAGTTACAAGGCAAGATTTAATTGCCGTAACAATTATCGTGGTGATATGTGCGTTTGTCTTATTGATAGGAATTCCTATTGCAATGGCAATAGCGAAACTCTTCTCGAAGTGATACGGAAGCTATTCAAAGCTTAATGGTTTTTGGTGATGTTCTGAATCGATGATGCCTAAATTACTGATTACATCCCTAGCCCTACTTCTTTTAACCTCCCTCGCCCATGCCGAGCAGCGCTACTTCTACGACAGCTTGGGGCGGCTGGCGGCGGAGATGGATTCGGCGGGGAATGTCGCCTTCTATGAATACGATGCGGTGGGAAATCTCTTGGCGATCCGGCAGGGCGATCCAGACGAGCTTACACTGGTCTCCTTCTCTCCCACGAAAGGCCCGGTCGGCACGACGGTGACGATCCTCGGCTCGGGCTTCAGCACGACCCTCTCCGAGAATCAGCTCTTCGTCAACGACACCCCGGCGACGGTCCTCTCGGCGGAGAATGCGTCGATCGTCTTTACCGTCCCCAGCGGAGCGACGACCGGCTTGATCAAAGTCACCACGCCCTTGGGAACGGTACAGAGTGTTCAACCATTTACCGTCATTCCCGGACCGGCGATCACCTCCGTCGATCCCAACCGGGTGGGGCAGGGCGCAGTCGTGGTCGCAACGATCCAGGGTCAGGGACTGCCGTCGGTCGGTCAGGTCACATTTTCAGATTCACGGATCACTGCGACCGTGATGAGTGGCGGGGACGGAACAAAGTTGCCGATTCGGTTGACCGTTGCTTCGAACACCCCACCCGGCTCCTATACTTTCTCGATTACGACGAATGAGGGCGTGATTCCGAGCGGAAGCGTCGTCATCATGGTCACACCGCCGGTTTCCTCTTTCAGTATCGCTCCACCGCTCAGTATCTTTAAGCCGTTTTCAACTGGCATCGCCCCTTCCGGTTCACTAATCACTTCCGCTCCCCGTGGGATCAGTGTGTATGTTCCGTCTCCGACGGAGATATCCCCATCGGGAAGCAGTATGGTCGTCGCGCCCCCGGAAAGTGTTTCGATGCCTTAAATGTTGATGCAAAGATCGAAAGGAGTCGGCATGATCAAAATACAATCGAAGAAGTGGATCGGAGGAATCGGGTTAGCGGTGGTCTTCTTTGGGTCCTTCACCGCCTCTGCCCAAACCTACAACAGCGGGAGCACGGGGGCCGACGGTCCCTTGGCGCCGACGGCAAACATCACCCTTCCACTCCCGCCGGATGGAATCTTTCATTTCACCACCGTGAACATCCCTGCGGGGGTGATCGTGAGCTTCACGCACAATAGCGCCAACACCCCTGTCACCCTGCTCGCCACGGGCGATGTTACCATCGCCGGCGTCATCAGCGTCAACGGCGTAAACGGCACCGCTCCTCAGAGCACCGGTCCCATCGTCAACCCCGGCGGCATCGGCGGTCCGGGGGGGTTTGCTGGGGGCCAGGGGGGCGCAAGGGGAACGACGAATAATTTTCCATCCGAAGGGCAGGGCCCCGGCGCCGGATCAGCTAACCGAAGCGGATTTTATGGCGCTCCTACCTCTTTTAATTCGCTGATTCCACTCTTTGGTGGATCGGGCGGTGGAGGAGGCTTCGGCAGTGCGACCGTTGCTGGGGCCACCGGTGGCGGAGGCGGCGGCGCCATTGTGATTGCTTCTTCAACCAAAATTATTGTTAACGGCGCAGTTACCGCCAACGGCGGAAACGGATATCACCCGGGTAATACCTTTTTCTGTGAATCCGTCATGGCCGGTTCCGGGAGCGGGGGTGCTATCAGGCTGGTTGCCCCCGAAATTCAGGGAACCGGATCGCTCCAGGCGATAAGCGTTAGTACAGGTTGTGGATCCGTCGGTTTCGGCCTGATTCGCTTGGAGGCATTTATCATCGGCTTCACCGGAAGCAGAAACCCGGTTTATGCCACGTCGGTTGCCCCCGGTCCCGTCACGGCTGCCAGCAACCCGGCCCTCACCAATCTGCCGCGCCTTACGATCAGTTCGGTCGGCAGCATCGCTTCTCCATCCACCCCTTCCGCTTCATACATCGCCGCGGATGTGGCCCTACCCCAAGGAACGAACAATCCCGTCACCGTGACCTTAGCTGCCGTGAATATCCCGGCTGGAACGGTTTATAAGGTCAGGTTGATTCCCCAGTTTTCCTCCGCAACGACAACTGATAGCTTCCCCTCCACCGGAACCTTCGCGAGTTCCACTGCGACGGCCAACGTAACCTTCCCCTTGGGGCAGATCAGCGTGCTCAATGCGTATGCCAGCTTCACCCTGCCGACACAAATCGCGTCGGCGCTTCCCCTGATTGAAGGAGATCCGGTCGAAAGAGTGCTGCTCGCTTCGGACGAGGGAGAGGGTGCGTTAGTGTTGGTGACCCGATCGGGGAAGGAGTTCCCTGCAAAAAAAATCCTTGGAGAGGAGCGGCTTGCCGCCCTCTGGTCCGGGTTGTTCCAGGTGCAATAACCGATCGGTAGATTTAGATTGTTTTCAGCAGTGGCCGGCCCGGTGGGCCGGCCTTTTTATTTGGAGTGAATGTTTTGAGAGGGTATCCAGTAATCCAGGTGCTGCATTTAAGTCTTGACATGCGATAGAGCGACGTAACATAGTATTCCTGTTGTTCGAATCGCCGGAATGGCTTCGAACGGATCATTCAAGTGATCCAGATTGACCGATCGTCTGTAGGGGGCGGGTTTTGAAACGGAGCACCAACCAACATTAAAGGAGGATCATCTTATGGCAGTACGCACTTCGGAAGCCACTTGGGAAGGAAATTTGAAAGAAGGAAAAGGAAAAATGAAGGTCGGCGCCGGCGCTTATGAGGGGCCATTCTCGTTCGCCTCGCGCTTCGAGTCAGGAAGCGGGACCAATCCGGAGGAGCTGATCGCCGCCGCGCTCGCCGGCTGTTTCTCCATGGCCCTTTCCGCCGGCCTGGGAAAAAATGGATTTAACCCGACGCGGGTCAAGACCGTCGCCAAGGCCCATCTGGAAAAGGTCGGGGAAGGATTCAAGATCACCCGGATGGAATTGAACTCCGAGGCGGAGATTCCCGGGATCGACAAGGCGAAATTCAATGAGATCGCCGAGGCGACCAAGAAAGGCTGCCCGGTTTCTCAGGCGCTCGCCGGGACCGAAATCACCTTGAACGCGAAACTTCTCTAATTTTGTTTTTGATCGGCGGGCGCCCGTCCGGGCGCCCGTCCCTTTTTCCCTTTTAGTTTTTCCCGACCTCCGGCCCCTGACCCCCGGCCCCTGCTTTCGAAGAAAGCCCCAGCCGCTCCAGCGTTCCCTGTTTGAGAAAGAGCCGATCGAAGATAAAAATGTGAAGCGCGATCGGACCGGAGGCGATCGCCGGAATGAGCGCTCTCACCACGAAACGAACGATAAAACTGGTCGGACCGCGAAGAAAGCGAAAGAGAGGGAGAACCCGGCTGATGACCGGAAGAAAACCGAGGGCCAGAATCGCGCCGGAGAAAAGAAGCCCTCCGATGGTGACCTGCCGGGCGAACTGCGCCAGAATGGTCGGCCCCAACACCTTCCAGAGCCAGAAGAGAAGGCCGATCAAAACAATCCCTGTGACGGCCGCGACCGGTTTTCTCAGCCTGAATATTTTCAGCACCCGCTCCCCTCCGACCTTGAGCTGTTGGAGGAAGAGCGGTGTCGGCTTTGCCATCAGCGGCGCGATCTCTAAGAAACGGCAGGGGGAAGGGGCGACCGGGGCCGACCCGGAGAGAAGCTCCTTAAAGGCCTTGCATTTCGGAATCTCCTGCTCGCTCATTTTATAACCGTCATACATCAACGCGTAAGCCTCCACGTCGCTGAACGAGTCGAGGTCGGTTCGAATCCGGGAGAGAAGATTTTGCACTTCGGAGGCGACGCCGAAGCTCTCGGAGGTGGTCTCGGGCAGCCGCTCCTTCTTTTCCGGCTCGGCCGGTTTTTCATCCGGGCCGATCCATGACACCGCCTGTCCCGAGAGCCCCCGCAACATGTGCATGAAGGCGACCGGCGCATCTTCATGTTGAATCAGACGGAAGAGCTCCTCTTCCCGGACCCGGTCCATCAAGATGCTGTTGGCCCGGCCGAGGACGGCGGGGATCGACGTTGTCGGCTGACGTTCATCCCGCATCTGCCCCGACGCGTCGCTGACGACGAACCGGGTGCATCCCAGGTCAATCAGCCCCCCGACCCCCTGATTATCATGCACCCCGCCGTCGACAAGCTGGACCCGAATGTCATGTGGATAAAGACCGCTGATCGCCAGCGGCGGGAAGAGTCCCGGAACACAGGCCGAGGCGGCGACCGCCAGGCCGAGCTCGATGTTTTGCTGCTTTTCGGTGATCGCGTCGTAGGAGGGAGGACGGCGCAGCCGGAGGTTCTTGTCGATCTCTTGGGCCACGATCCCGTCCCGCGGCGGCTCCCCCATCCGGACCGCCTCGAAGCGCCAGTTGTGGCCGGTGTTCAGAGAGGTCGCGTTGAGAAGGAGAATCGGCGCCTTCGCCCGGCGGCCGCCGTTGTCGTCCAGGGGGTTGAAGTCGGGCTTCCCCCCCTTCGGCTGAATCTTTAACTCTCGCATCGCAATCAGCGTGGTCCGGTTGGGATCGAGGACCGGTCGATAGAAATATTCGTCGTAGAGCTCGCCGATCCGGTCGCTCCGGGAGTAGTTCGGCAGGGCCATCCGGAGCGCTTTGAGCGGGTTGATAAAGGTCCGCATCCGGAGGTTCTGCTGGACGCCGCGCAGAAAATCTTGCTCGATCTGCCCGATGATCGCGACGTAGTCCGAGTCGGTCACCTCTTCGTCCCCCTTCGCTTCAAGGAGCCGCTTCACGTGAAGGTAGTAGAGGGCCCCGACGATCGAGCCGCCCGAGACGGTCGAGATTACCTCCACATGCCGGAGCAGGCCGAGCCGCGCCATCTGCGCCAGGACGCCGATGTGAAAGAAAGAGGCGCGAAAGCCCCCTCCCGATAAAGCGAGCCCCAGCCGATCCTGCCTCTGCGTGCTCTCCCCCTTCGGGGTTTCTTTCTCTTCTTTCTTTTCCATCACCGCACCTCCCTCTGCTCCCGATCTTCTTAAGGAGAATCCATTTCCCGCACCGATGATGTATCACAAATCGCTCCATTTGCTCCAGATCTTTTTTTACAAAAGAGGATTTGGTTTGACAACTATCCTTCCTCCGCATATCTTTTAAAAGCTTGATTGATTTCGATCGGCCGGTTTGGAGCTGCATGCCGCAAAGACCTCATCGATTTTATCGGCTCTTCTTCTTGATCCTGGCGCTCCTGATCGCGAGGGCCGCCGCGGGACAGGAGCTTCCCAAAATCGCTTTGACCGCCGTCCCATTGAGGGAAGAGACGATCACGATCGACGGCGCGCTCGACGAGCCGGTCTGGCGGTCGGCGGCGGAGGCGACCGGGTTCATTGCATCGGAGCCGGTCGACGGTCTTCCGGCCACTGCAGAGTCGTTCGTCCGGGTCGCCTACGATCAGAACAACCTCTACATCGGGGCCGACCTCCACGATCCCGATCCTCTCCTGGTCTATGCCGATGAGCGGCGGCGCGACGCCCTCTTCGACCGGAGCGACGCCTTCTCGGTGTTGATCGATCCCTATCACGATCACCAGACCGCATTTCTCTTCGAGACGAATCCCCTCTCGGCCCTCTCGGACGCCCTCGTCAGCCAGCAGGGGGCGAGGATCGATCGGGATTGGGACGGCCTCTGGGAGGCGGCGGCGCGGCGGACCGAGACCGGCTGGTCGGTCGAACTCCGGATTCCTTTCTCGACGATCCGCTTCGAATCGGGCGCCTCCCAGATCTGGGGGCTTCAATTCCGACGGCGCGTTCCCCATCTGAAAGAAACCTCCTTCTGGAGCCGGGTGAGCCGCGAACATCCCGACTTCGAAATCGCCCTCGCGGGACACCTCACCGGGATCGAGGCCTTTCATCAGGAGCGCCGCCTCTGGATCAAGCCGTACGGGCGGGGGTCGTACGAGATCAACCGGACCGAGTTGAGCGACGATCGCCATATCGACACCGACGCCGGCGGCGACTTCCGTTATAAGTTTCGGACCAACCTCACCCTCGATTTGACCTACCGGACCGACTTCGCCGAAACGGAAGCCGACCTCTTCCAGACCAACCTCACCCGTTTCCCTCTCTTCTTCCCGGAGAAGCGGGAGTTTTTCTTGGAAGGGAAAAACTTCTACGACTTCGGCCTCTCGGGCCGCGTCCAGCCTTTTTTCAGCCGGCGGATCGGCCTTGCACAGGGGCAGGTCATCCCGATCCTCGGCGGCGGGAAGCTGACCGGGAAGGTCGGGCCGTATGGGATCGGGTCGCTTTATATGCAAACGGAGGCGGACGAGGCGGTCGGTCTTCCGGCCGAGCGGTTCGGCGTGGTCCGGTTCTCGCGCGATCTCGGGGTGCGATCCAACGTCGGGCTGATTGCGACCGACCGGGCCGAGCGAACCCGCTCGGGGAGCCAGACCCTTGGCTTCGATACGGTCCTCGCTCCGAACGAACGTCTGAGTCTCGACGGCTTCTGGGCCCGCTCCGGCGGGGCCGATCGAGAGGCGCCGGGCCAGGCGCACTATCAGAATTTCAACTGGCGCGATCCCTTCTGGCGGATCAATGTCAGCCACCTCCGCGTCGATGAGGCGTTTGATCCGGCGCTCGGGTTCGTCCAGCAGACCGACCTCGACGAGAGCTTCGGTTACGTCGATATCCGCCCGCGCCCCGCCTCCGGCCCGATCCGCGAGATCGGCTTGAAGACGGAGATGACCTATCAGATGGAGACCGACGGCGACTTCCTCTACAAGAGCAACTACAACCGGGTGCAGGCCGACTTCTGGTCGGGCGATTTCCTCCTGATCAGCGTCGACCCGCAGCGGGAGCGGCTGCCGGAAGATTTCGAAATCCGCTCCGGCATCGTCATTCCGGCGGGGACCTATCACTACACGCACACCAACCTCTACTTCAACACCGACACGCGCCGGCCCTATTCCGGGATTGTCAGCCTGCTCTGGGGCGGGTTTTACGATGGAAGCCGAACCTCCCTTCTCCTCGACCTGACCGCCGCCCCCGGCGCCGGGTTGAAGCTCGGGGCCGGATGGCAGATCAACTGGGTCGATCTGCCGCAGGGGGAGTTCACCACCCAGATCATCAACGGCGATTTTTCCTGGTCTCTGACGAACTGGATGCTGCTTCAAGGGCTGGTTCAGTGGGACAGGGAAGCGCGCCTCCTCGCCGCGAACGTCCGCTTCTCCTGGGAATACCGGGAGGGGAGCCGGCTTTATCTGATCGTCAATCCCTCGCACCAGGGGGATGAGAATGCGTTGCTGGTTCTGACGAAGATCACCTGGCTCTGGCAGCCGCTTTAATATGAGCAACAAGTTATTCTCTGATTGCTTTGGGAAGTGATGACAGGTTAATCTCTCTTCTATCCGAATTCTTAGGGAGGATTGAAGATGACGACATCTGCATTTCAGGTTGGTTTCGTCGGCGTGGGGCGGATGGGGGCCAATATGGCGCGCCGATTGAAGGACAAAGGATACCGGCTGACCGCCGTCTACGACATCGATCAGGCGAGGTCGGCCTCCCTGGCGAAAGAGCTCAGATGTTCACTGGCTTCGACCCCGGCGGAGGTGGCGAAGGGATCGAATACGGTCATGACCGTTGTGACCGACGATGCGGCGATGCGCGTCCTTTTTTCAGCGTCGGACCCGGCCGGCCTCCTTCCATTCGGCGACGGCCGCCTTTTCATCAATTGCGCCACCCTCTCGCCGGAGGTTCATGTCGAAATCGAAGAGCGGGCTAAAAAGAATGGAGCGCAGACGCTGGAGGCCTGTATGGCGAGCAGCATTCCGCAGGCGCGGGAGGGGACCCTTTATCTGATGTGCGGGGGGGAGCGGGCGGTTTTCGATCGGGCGAAGCCGCTGCTCGAAGATCTCGGCCGGTCGATCCGCTACATCGGAAAGGCGGGGGAGGCGGCCAAGGTCAAAGCGCTGGTCAACATGGTGATGAACATCAACACCGCCGCCCTGGCGGAGGGGTTGGGGCTCGGCGCGGCGCTGGGGCTCGATCTGACCCTGCTGCGGGAGGTTTTCTCGCAGACCGGCGCCGCCTCCCGGGTGTTGGAGACCGACGGCGCCGACATGCAGAACCGGGAACATGACTGTTATTTTTCCGCCGCGCACGCGGCGAAAGATTCGGGGATCGCGTTGAAGCTTTCCGAGGATTACGGCTCGACCCTTCCGCTGGCCGAAGCGACTTATGCGCAGTACCGCCGCCTCATCGACATCGGAAAAGGGGAGTTGGACAAGTCGGCGGTGGCGGAGCTGACCTTTCCGGGGCGGGGCAAAGAATAGGAGAGGGTCGATTCTCCGAGCCGTTTCAACGGTATTCTCAATCACATTTGAGGCCGATGACCGACTTTTATATTGACTTTGCCTTCCGCGGAACGATAAACTCTCAACCGTCTTTATGAATTTTCTCACACCGCCGGCGCCGCTCCGGACCGGTGGTTCCTTCCTGTCAAAGACACCGAGAAGGTAACCGAGAAAGCGTAAAAGGATAGAGAAGGCACCGGCCTCTGGAGCGTTCCGATTCAGGGGCCGGCCGCATGATTGCCATGTTATCGAAACCATTTTACATCTTCAACCCGTTCGGCCGCTTCTTCGTGCCGCTCTTTTTCCTCCTCTTCCTCCTCATCGGGGGATGCGGCGGCGGAGGCGACTCGAAGGGACCCGCCGCACCCGTCGAATCGGACCCTGCCTTCTCCATGCCGTTCCCGAAGGGGATGTGGGCCCCTCTGCCCGACTCCGATCTGGTCATGACGGCCCAGGCGGTGATCGATCCGGGGACGGCCGGCGAACGAACGGTCGATCTGACGGTCGATCTTTCGACCAACCGGGTCACCGGCGAAATCGAGGGGGTTCCCGCCGGACCGCACACCGTCGAGATCCGGTATTTCATCAATCAGGTCCAGGTCGCGGCCGTCACCCTGAGTGTCGACGTCGTTCCCGGACAGAACAACCCGGCCGAAATCGCCCCGGCGGCGATCCGGTATGTTGAGGCGGTCTCGGACACTCTTTTCGTCGCCGACGCCGCCGACTCGTCGATCAAAATGTTCGATCGTTATTCAACGCTCCCGGGGGGCCGCGTTTCCACCTCGCCGACCCGCACGCTCCAAGGGGATCGCACCGGGATCGGCGCGCCGTCCTCAGGCAGTCTCTTTGTCGATTCGATCGGAGGCGGGCTTTACTTCGCCGACGCCCAGGCCAATTCGGTAAGCATCTGGCGCAATGCCGCAGCGGTGAACGGGGATACCCCGCCCGATCTCGTCCTAAAGGGACAGGCAACCCGGCTGCTCCACCCAACCGGGATCGCGGTCGATCCTTTTCGCAACCGCCTCTACGTCGTCAACAACAATGGTGAAATCCTCATCTGGAACGATCTTTCGTCCCTCGACGGGGAGGTTCCCCCCACCGCTGCTCTTGTCGCCAGTTTGTTTGCAGGGGACCATCCGGTCTTTCTCGACGTGAAGCGCGACACGCTCTACGTGGTCGACGACGGAGGGATCAGCGTCTTTCAGAAACTGAGCGGACTGACCGGAGAGATTCAAAGTTTGAACTCGGTCCCGACGATCCGGATCGCGGGGAGGGACCTGTCCCAAGCGGGGCTTGCGGGCGATTCGATCGGAGATCTTCTTTATATCTCTTCGCGGGATCTGAACGGGACGGTCTATCGGATCGCCGGCGCCTCCGCGGCCCCGGAAGAGGCCGAGCCCGCCGCAACACTGGCCGGGAACGAGACCGGCCTCGACCAAACCTCGGCGGTGGCCTTGGCCAGCAATGTGTTCATGGCTCTCAATCTGGCGGGAACCGAGATCCGGGTGTGGCATCAGGCGGATCAGAAGAGTGGGGACGCCTCACCGACGCAGATTTTAGAGCTGGATCCGAATGCTTCACCTGAGGCCCTCTTTTACGTGGCGACGCAGAATGGGGAGCGGGACCAGGCGGAGCATGTTCTGACCGTTCAAAAAAGTGGAGATGGAGGTGTAACAAGTGATCTTCCGGGAATCAATTGTGGTACCACCTGTACCACGCCGTTTCCAACTGGAAGTCAGGTGACGCTGACGGCGGTTGCCGAAACGGGTTCTACCTTTGCCGGGTTCAGTGGAGACTGCACAAGCGCGACGACCTCATGCACTTTCACCCTGGAAGCATATAGTGTGGTCACGGTCGCATTCAGTGACACCCAGGCGCCGGCGGCTCCTTCGAATTTAATCGCCTCGGTTGCCAGTGCCACTCAAATCGATCTTTCCTGGATTTTCTCGATCGATAATGTCGGTACGAACGGCTATTGGATTGAACGTTGTGAAGGAACAGGCTGCACCAATTTTTCTCGGATCAATACTTCCTTGACAACCGATACCAATTTTAGCGATACCGGTTTGGCATCAGGAATTGTCTATCGTTACCGGGTACAGGCCGAAGACGCGGCAGGAAACCTGAGTCCTTTCTCTAATATTGCGACAGCATCGACATTGGACACTGTTGCTCCGTCTGCACCGACAAATCTGACCGCGACGCCCGCCAGCGGCACCCAAATAAATTTGTCCTGGACCGCTTCCACGGACAATGTGGGAGTCAGCGGTTATTGGATCGAGCGTTGCACCGGAGCAACGTGTACTAACTTTGCTCGGGTCAACACCTCCTTGGTAGCTGCTACGATTTTCAATAACCTTGACTTAACATCCGCTGCCACCTATCGCTACCGGGTACAAGCGGCAGATGCCGCAGGAAATCTCAGTCCTTTTTCTGCCATCGTGAACGCGACAACACCCGACACAGTTAATCCGTCCACCCCGACGGGTTTGACCGCCACGGTAATCAGCGGCACCCAGATCAATCTCTCCTGGAACCCTTCAACCGACAATGTGGGAGTTACCGGTTATCAGATACAGCGCTGCCCTGGAACAACAAGCTGCACCACTGCCTTTACCCAGATTGGCACAGCAACCGGCACCAGCTTCAACAACACCGGCTTAACCAACGGCACTGCCTACCGCTATCGGGTGCGGGCCGTCGATGCGGCAGGAAGGCTGAGCAGTTTCTCGAATATTGCAACGGCTACAACACTTGACACGGCTGCGCCGACTGCGCCAACAGATCTGATTGCGACGCCAGCGAGTGGCACCCAGATCAATCTTTCCTGGACGGCCTCCACGGATAATGTGGGAGTCAGCGGCTACTGGATTGAGCGTTGCACCGGAGCAACGTGTACCAACTTTGTTCGAGTCAACGGAACGTTGGTGATCGCTACCACTTTCAATAACACCGGTTTGACCCCGGCTACTACCTACCGCTACCGGGTGCAGGCTGCAGACGCCGCAGAAAACCTTAGCCCTTTTTCGACGGTCGTTAACGCGACAACACTTGATACTACACCGCCCACGATCTCTAATGTGGTCTCTGGGAGTATTACGGAAACCGGTGCGACCATTAGCTGGGCAACAAATGAGGCTTCCGATTCCCAAGTAGAGTATGGAACGACAACTTCCTATGGCAACATCACCAACCTCAATACGGCGATGGTCACAAGCCACACGGTTGCACTGTCGGGTCTTTCCCCTTCAACGTTGTATCACTACCGGGTTCTGAGCAAAGATTCAGCGGGCAACTTAGCCACAAGCGGTGATTTCACATTTACAACCGATGACACAACTTCTCCTTCTGTTCCGGCCAATCTTAATGCAACTGCGGAGAGCGGTAGCCAGATTAATCTTTCCTGGGCTGCCTCCACGGACACTGTGGGAGTTACCGGCTACTGGATCGAGCGCTGCACCGGAGTCGCGTGCACCAACTTTGCTCGGGTCAACGCCTCTTTGGTTGGCAACACTACTTTCAGCAACACCGGATTGACACCAGCCACTACTTATCGCTACCAAGTGCAGGCATCCGACGCGGAAGGAAATTTAAGCGCTTATTCCAATATAGCGGTAGCCACAACACCGGACACGGTTTCTCCGACCGCGCCGTCAAACCTGACAGCCGCTGCTGCCAATAGTAGCCAAATTAATCTCTCTTGGACTGCGTCAACGGACAATATCGGGATTAACGGTTATTGGATTGAGCGTTGCCAAGGAGCAGGGTGCAGCAACTTTGCCCGTGTTAATACCTCGTTAGCAACGGTTCCCAGCTACAACGACACTGGGCTGACAGCCGGTACCAGTTACAGCTATCGGGTACAGGCTACAGATGTGGCGGGGAACCTCAGTGCTTATTCGAATATTGCCAGTGCGACGACTCCTCTTCAGGTATTCCCACTCAACGTCACTGTCATTGGGTCAGGGATCGGAATAGTTACCAGCGATCCGAATGGAATCAATTGTAAACCGGGCTGCCAGGCTGATTTTGAATCCGGGACAGTTATACTGATGGCAGTACCTAATACGGGATCTGACTTTACCCGTTGGTTGGGTTGCGACAGCGTAAACGGGACTTCTTGTACCGTTAACATGAATGAAGCGAAATCGGTAACGGCGACATTCACCCTGCAAACATTCTCACTCACCGTCACAATCGGGGGGACCGGCGGCGGCACGGTCACCAGCGATCCTATCGGTATTAATTGTAGATCGACATGCCAGGCGGATTTTGAGGCTGGTACCGTTACACTGACGGCGGCGCCTGACCTGGGCTCTGACATTAGTTGGTCTGGCTGTGACAGTGTAAACGAAGGTATCTGTACGGTTAACATGAATGCGGCGAAATCGGTGCAGGCCAACTTCGCCTTGCTAGGGCTATAGAGTAAGCTTCCTGAAGTGTTCGTCCCTTTTGACTTCCTTTTGGTGCCTAAGCCGTAGACCTCCCGCCCTCGATCAGTTATAATTGCCCCGATGCGAAAGTACTGGACGGTTTTTTGGGTCAATTGGCAGAACGCCCTGCAATATCGGGGGCCGACGTTTATCTCCGTCCTCGGAAACATCCTCCGGATCGGCGTCCTCCTCTATCTCTGGAACGCCATCTATCAAAGCGAAGGCCGCCTCGGCGACTACTCCCTCCCGGACCTCATCACCTACTACCTGCTGCAGCTGATCATCAGCAGCGCGGTCCTCTCTTACGCTAGTTGGGAGATCGTCGACCAGATTCGGGAGGGGACCTTCTCCAGCTTTCTCATCCGGCCGGTCAACTACCTGCACTATTGGTTCACCCTCAACCTCTCCTGGAAGGTCTTCGAGGGGCTGATGGTGGCGTTGGGGGTCGGCCTGCTCTCGTTTATCCTCATCGATTACATCTCGATCCCGTCGCGGCCATCGACCTACCTCTTCTTTTTTCTTTCATTGCTGCTCGGGATGGTCCTGGCGTTCGAGTTCGACTTTGCGATCGCCCTCCTCGCGTTTTGGCTGGTGCAGGCGAACGCGTTCAAATACATGCTGCAATACATCGTCTTCTTTTTCGCCGGGGCATTGCTGCCGCTCGATCTCTTTCCGAAGGCGATTGAAGCGATCGCCAACGTTTTGCCGTTTCGGTATCTTGCCTTCTTTCCCAGCCAGATCTTTCTGGAAAAGGAGGCCCATCCGGTCACGGGGCTGATGGGGGCGCTGGCCTGGTCGGTCGGCCTTTACCTCTTTCTGCGGTTTGTTTTGAATCGGGGGATCAAACGATATGAAGCGGTCGGCCACTGAAGTGAAAACGCAACCGTCAAAACAGGGTCTGATCCGGTCGCTTCGCCGCTACCTTTTTCTCTATCGGTCGTTTCTGGTCCACAACCTGAAGAACGAGATGATCTACCGGGCGAATTTCGTCATCGCCGTCATCATGGACCTCTTCTTCATGGGGGTGAACGTCGTCTTCTTCGCGATCCTCTATGCGAACGTGGAGACGATCGGCGGATGGACCTTTCATCAGACGATGGTCCTGGTCGGGAGCGTCGGGGTGGTCCGCGAGATCGCCTACCTGACCTTTCGGCAGGGGTTTCTGGAGCTGGGGGATTACGTCCGGACCGGGCGGTTCGATGCGATGCTGACTTCTCCCATGGCGGCGAATGCCCATCTCGCCTTCCGGCATGTTTCGCTGACGGAGAGTCTGGGAGAGGGGCTGATGGGGTTTGCGCTCGTGGCGTATGGCTTCGCCCATCTGGAGAACGCGACCTGGAGCAGCATTCCGCTCTATCTGTTGATGATCGCCGTCTCGCTTCTGCTTTATTATGCCTTCTCCCTGATGATCAACAGCGCCGTCTTCTGGCTGGTGAAGTCGCAGGAGCTGAATACGATTGTCTATTACTTCATGGACACCGCCCGTTACCCGCGGGAGATTTATCGCGGTTTGGGGAAGGCGTTCTTTACTTTCATCGTTCCGAGCAGCCTCATCGCGACGGTCCCCGCCTCGGTCCTCACCGGCCGGGCCGATCCCGCGTTGATCGGACTGACCATCGGCGTGACGGTCATCTCGTTGTCGTTGGCGCTCGTCGTTTGGAACTGGAGCCTGCACCACTACAGCTCGGCCAGCAGTTAAGACCTTTGATTCGTCATTCCCGCGAAAGCGGGAATCCAGAGGTTTGAGATGTTTAAACAGCCGGCGGTCTATATCTTGGCCAGCATCAGAAGAGGTTTCGTAATGCGAAGACAAATGACTGGATTCCCGCTTTCGCGGGAATGACTACGGAAGGATCTAGAGTGCCGATCATCGAAGTCAAAAACCTGACCAAAACCTTTAAAACCCATCGGAAAGAGCCGGGTCTTCTCGGTTCGATCAAGGGGCTTTTCTGGCGCGAGGCGTTTTACAACGAGGCGGTCAAGTCGGTTTCCTTTTCCTTGGAAGAAGGGGAGCTGGTCGGTTTTCTCGGGCCGAACGGCGCGGGGAAAACGACCCTCCTGAAAATGCTCTCCGGAATTCTCTACCCGACCTCCGGGGAGGCGCACGTCTTGGGATTTGTCCCCTGGGAGAGAAAGCGGGCCTATCAGCAACGGTTCGCCATCGTGATGGGTCAGAAGAATCAGCTCTGGTGGGACCTGCCGCCGGCGGAGTCGTTTGCGCTCAACCGGGATATTTACGAAGTCGATCCGAAAGCCTTCCAGAAAACGCTCGACGAGATGGTCTCGCTGCTCGACCTCAAAGAGCTTCTCAATGTGCCGGTCCGGCAGCTCTCGCTGGGGCAGCGGATGAAATGCGAGCTGGTCGCGGCGCTTTTGCACCAGCCGCGGGTTCTCTTTCTCGATGAGCCGACGATCGGCCTCGACGTCATCTCTCAGGAGAAGATTCGAGGCTTCATACAAGAATACAATCGACTCAAAAAGACGACGGTCCTCCTGACCAGCCACTACATGCGCGACGTGGAACAGCTTTGCCGGCGGGTTTTGGTGATCAACCACGGCCGGATCGTCTATGACGGATTGCTCAACGACCTCTCCCAGCGTTACATCGACCACAAGGTGGTCAAGATCCGATTCGCCTCTCCCCAAGCGGCCGCCGTCCTCTCGGGGGAGGAAGGGGTGGTGGAGCTCGATGAGCACCACGCCGTCTTGAAGGTCAAGAAGAAGGAGATCGCCCAGACCACCCACCGTCTCCTCGGACAACTTCCGATCGACGACCTCTCGGTGGAGGAGGTCGAAGTGGAGGAGGTGATCCGACGGATCTTCGACGAGCAGCCTTCGAAGGAGGGTGAATAAAGAAGCGCTTGAACCCTATCGGCCTGGGCCCGATGTCCCCAGGTAGGAATCCCTCCCTCGGCCTCTGATCGATCAAATAAGAAACGGTCCGGTTTCGGCGGCGGTTGACAAATCCGACGGTCTTCAATACTTTATACGGAGATCAACATCAGCGGTTACAAAAAAGGAGAGATTGATGCCTGAAGAATTACCGTCGGCAAGCTGGCCGAGCCCGCCCGGGGTTGCTTCTCAAAACCCGGTTACCGCCGAGGAGCTGAATGCATTCGCACTCGGAAAAGGATATACCGATGAAGCGTCGGAGAACTACTACCTCCCCCATTGGACGCACATTCTCGACGGCGCCTCCCGTTTCTCCAGCTTCAACTGGGCGGCCGCCCTCTTCGGCCTCTCTTGGTGCTTCTGGCGAAAGCTCTACTTAGTAGGGGCAGCCGTTCTCGCCGCGTACCTCCTCGTCTCTTTTTTCCTCGCACATCTCTTCCGGGCCATCAATCCGGCGCAGGACCCTCGCGCCGTGTTGCTGGTCACAGACGTCGCCTGGGCGGGGCTGCTGGTTGTCCAGATCGCGCTGGGGGTGGCCGCCAACGGGCTTTACTTGCGCCGCGGCCTCGCAACGATCAATAAGCTGCGCGAGACGGTCCCTGACCGCTCCGCCTATTTAGAGCGCCTCCGAAAAAAAGGGGGGACCAGCTTTCTTGCCTTTTTGGTCGGTGTGATGATTCTGGCTGCCGCCTATTCCCGGAACCCATTCGCCATCCCCTAGCGGGTTGATGTCGTCTTATTCCTTCTCCGGACCGTTCTTGCCCTCTTTCCAGCGATAAGGCAAAAAGAGGGTGAAGGTTGCTCCCTTGTCCAGTTCGCTTTCGACGCCGATCCCGCCGTTCAACTGGCCGGTCAATTCTTTCACGATCGCCAAGCCGAGCCCCGTCCCCCCGAATTTTCGCGTGGAGGTTGCGTCGGCCTGATGAAAGGCGTCGAAGATCCTGGCGAGCTCGTCCGGCGGAATGCCGATGCCGGTATCCTGGACGGCGATTTCGATCCCTCCCTTTTCCGGCGTCTCCGTTGCCAGGAGGGTGATCCCTCCCCTTTCGGTAAATTTAATCGCATTTGAGATCAGGTTGACGAAGATCTGCTTCAGCTTATTCGGATCGGATTCGATCTCTGGAAGCGGCGTCATCCGGTACGCGACCGAAAGCGACTTTTCGTCGATCAGCGGCTGCATCCCGGAGACGATCTCCTCCAGCAGGGGGACCAAGTCGATCTTCTCCAGATCGATCGACATCTTCCCCGATTCGATTTTCGACAGATCGAGAAGATTGTTGATGAGATTCAGAAGCTCCTTCCCGTTTTTAAGGACCCCCTCCACCGGCTGTTTTTGATCATCGATGAGCGCGCCGAACATTTCGTCCCGCAGAAGGCTCGAATAACCGATGATGGCGTTCAGCGGGGTTCGGAGTTCATGCGAGACGTTCGACACAAACTCCGACTTGACGCGGCTGGCTTCCCGCGCTTCGGCTTCGGCCCGTTTCCGGTCGTCGATGTCGGTGCAGGTGCCGAACCATCGGATGATCCGGCCGCTCGCGTCCTTTAATGGAAGCCCCCGGGAGAGATACCATCGGTATCCCCCGAAAGGGCTTTGAAGGCGGAATTCGACTTCGTGGGGGGTGCCGGTCAGGATGGCTGTTTTCCATCGATCCCGTGTCCTCTGCCGGTCGTCGGGATGGATGGCCTTCAGTCCGCCCGACTGCAGCGCCTCTTCGATTGTCATGCCGGTCGCCTCGTACCATCTCTGATTGCACCAATCGATCCGGCCATCCGGTGTAGAGGTCCAGACCAACTGGGGCATGATCTCGGCCAGGAGCCGGTATTGCTGTTCGCTCTCTTCCGCTTTCTTCCGCTCCTGTTCCGCCGATTCGAGGATGCGCGCCTTATCGATGGCGATCGCCGCATGGGAGGCGACGCTGAGGAGAAGACGTTCGTGTCTCTCCGTAAATCGGCCGGGGGCGCTGTGTCCGAAGAAGAGGCCGCCGAGGACGGTCCCGGAAGGCGAGAGGACCGGAACGGCCAGGTAGCTTTTGACCGGCAGATGCCCTTCCGGCATGCCAGCGTAAGGGGCATTCTTCCCGTAGCGGGGGTCTTTTGTGACGTCGTCGAGCCGGACCACCCCCTCCCCTCGGAAGGTGGGGCCGAAGACGGCGGTGTTTCGCGGCATTGGAAATTTGGCGAAGGCCTCCCGCGGGACACCGGAGAGGGTGTAGAGTGTGTAGGTCTCTCCCTTTAAGTCGATGAGGTTATAGAAGAAGGCGCCGAACGCCGCCCCGCTGAGCTTGGTCCCGGCGTCGGTGACGATCTGAACCAGCTTTTGTAGATCCAGCTCCGCCGACAGGCTGATCGCCACCTGATTCAATGTTTCCAACTCGGCCGCGTTCCGATCGGCCGCCGCGCGCGCCTTCGTTTGGGATCGCGTGATGCCAAAGAGCGTAATGCTGATCAGTAGCCCGGCGATAAAGATAAAGGGAGCGACCCCTCTTCCTGAACTCAAATCAAAGGGAGGGCGGGTGGTAAAGTTTAAGGTCCATGTCTCTCCCCAGACATTAAGCAGGGTGATCGTGCTAAAGCGAGGACGATAGCTGCCGGTGCTCGACTCGTTGGAGCGATAGAGAAGATTCTCAGGGCGCGGCTCCAGACCGTCGAAGACTTCGAAGTCGACACGCGGGTTTGTCTCCCCGCCGAAAATGCCGACCAGCAGGTCGTCGGCGCGAAACGGGCTGTAGACAAAACCGTTCAGCGCCGCCCTTCGTTGATCGACCGTCTCCATAACGGCGCCCGGTTCGTAGATCGGAAGATAGATCAAAAAGCCGGCCTGCTTTTCACGATCGACTTCCTGAATCAGGGTCACTCTTCCGGAGGTGGCGGCGAGGCCGGTGTCGCGGGCGCGCTCCATCGCGGCCCGGCTGACCGGTTCAGTGAACATGTCATAACCGAGCGCCGCTTGGTTTCGGCGGTTTTGCGGTTCAAGGTAAATGATGGTATGAACCTCGTCGCGGGGAGTCTCCGGCCAGATCTTGAAGTCGGGGATCTCCTTTCGGATTTCGGCGACGGCTTTCTCGGTCTGATCGGATGTGATCCGCTTTGTGTAGCCGATTCCCTGGATGCCGGGGTAGTGGCTCTGAAGTTCGAGTCTGGAAATGTAGTTGTGAAACGTTTTTCGGTCCGCCCTGCCGGTCGCGGCGAAAAGAGCGGCGGTCCCGCGAAGTGCGTCGATATAGGTTTCAATGCGGACGGCAATGGTATTTTGGGAGCGTTGAACGATATTCTGAAACCGTTCTTGGTCTTTGATCTCTGCGAGCGAGAAGACATACCACGTCGCGAGGCCGGTCAAGGCCAGCGCAATGAAGAGGACCCACCCGGGAAGGAAGGTACGATGAGAGGGGAGCTCTTTTGATTTTAGATCGGCATGAAGTTGATTTTTTAAGTTCACTTTATATAAGGGGTTTAAGTTCTTAATCGACAACGGACCCCCCATCATAATACGTGTGCGAAAGAGAAGTAAAGCCAGATTGCCCGATTTGTCTCAATCGATCTATCTGTGGATGATCGGTGGAAAGGAGTGTTATACTGGGCCTCTATTCGAGCGGCGGGTGGTTCGATCAAACGGGAGAAAGGTGCGTGGATGGCTTCAGTCATGCGACGTTAACGGCGATGCTCGCCCTGGTGGGGGCGGTGATCATCATCGCCGCGCTTCTCTCCGGGCTCATTGAGCGAAGCGGCCTTCCTCAGGTGGCCGCCTTTCTCGGCTTGGGGGCGGTGTTGGGGCCGGGCGGGCTGAATTTGTTCGACGTAAGATTAGGGTCCCCCCTTCTTCAGGTCGTGGCCACCCTCAGCCTGGTTCTCGTTCTCTTTACCGATGCGGTCGCGCTGAATCTCAAAGAGGTCCGGCGCCACATGAACCTGGCCCTGCTCGTCCTCGGTCCGGGGACGCTTTTTTCGGCCTTCCTCATCGCTTTGGCCGCCTGGTGGTTGCTCGACCTTCCCTTCGCCGCCGCCGCGATCCTCGGGGCCGCGTTGGCGTCGACCGACCCGGTGCTTCTGCGGGGGGTGCTCAAAGGGGAGTTTCTTCCCGCTCCCGTCCGCCAGGCGCTTCGCCTGGAGAGCGGGCTCAACGATGCGGTGCTCTTGCCGGTGGTGCTGATCGGCATGGTCTTTCTCGGCGATCGTTCTTTGGGCGCATCCGATTGGGGGAGTTTCGGTCTCTCGCTTTTCTTGCTCGGTCCCGTCGCCGGGATGGCGGTCGGTTTTCTGGCGGTCAGCGCGTTAGTGATGATGCGGAACCGGTTCGGCGTCCGGCGCGACTACGAATCGATCTATTCGTTGGGGGTGGTCTTTGCGGCGTATGCCGGCGCCGAAGCGGTCCACGGGAGCGGGTTTCTGGCGGCCTTCGCCGCCGGGATGACGATCGCGGCCCTGGACGTGGAGCTCTGCGACTGCTTTCTGGAATACGGGGAGACGACCGCCGAGATGACCCTCCTCTTTACCTTCATCCTTTTCGGCACGTCGCTGATTTGGAGCGGTCTGACGATCCTCGATGCGCGGACGCTCGCCTTTGCCGCTTTGGTGATATTGGCTCGGCCGGTGGCTTTCCTCTCCTCGCTCGCCGGATTCCAGCTAGATTGGAGGAACCGTCTCCTGATCGCCTGGCTCGGACCGCGGGGGTTAAGCTCTCTCCTCCTTGTGCTGCTTCCGGTTTTTGCCGGCGTTCCGGGGAGCGATCGACTCTTCTCCATCACCTGCGCCGTGGTGCTGCTGTCGATCGTCCTGCACGGCGGTTCGTTGATGTGGCTTGGGAAGGGGATTCGCTTGCCCCGTGCGCCTCAGTCGCCGGTCGATCTGCCTCCCGCGCCGCTTCCCTCCGCGGGATTGACGGGGGGCGCCGGTGAAGATCTGATTTCGATCGCGGAGATGCGGCAGATTCAAGAGACCGGAGCGCCGGTGGTCATCCTCGATGCCCGGACGGAACGATCCTATCAAGGGAACAATGAGAATGCGGCGGGGACGATTCGATTTTTACCCGAACAAGCGGTGGGGCCGCAGGCCAAAGCGCTCGGTCTCCCGCGGGAAGCGTTGCTGATTCCGTTCTGCGCCTGCCCCAACGATCAAACCAGCATTCGTGTGGCGCAGGAGCTTCGGCAGGCGGGATGGCCGCACGCCCGCGCTCTCGAAGGGGGATGGGAGGCCTGGAAGAAAGGCGAGCTTCCGACCGCGGAACGCAAGTAAAGGGATCTCCCCAATTGCGAGAGATCCCTCCATCCGAACTACAATGCCCTCATGAAGGCCACCAGCTCTTTCTTCTCTTCCTGATTTAATTTCAGCTCCAAGACCAGATTGAAGAACTCCACGGTATCTTCCAGCGTCGGCAGCCTTCCGTCGTGCAGGTACGGGGGAGAGTCTTTGACCCCCCGGAGGGCGAATGTTTTGATCGGGCCGTTCCCCTCCGCCCCGAATCGCTCCAGCTTCAGGTCGTGCATGTTGTGATTGGTATAGGCGGGGGGCTGATGGCATTCCGCGCAGCGGGCCTTTCCGAAGAAGAGGGCCTCTCCCCGGACCTCCTGCTCCGTCGCCTTGCTCTTGTCGAGCCGTCCGACCGGATCGAGCTTCGGCGCCGGGGGAAAGTCGATCATGTTCTGCATCTGCGCCATGTGGGGGATGAGCATCCGGTCGAAGACGAACATTCCTTTTTTGGCCGCACGGATATGATCGCCGTTGAAATAGGCGGTCCGTTGCTCGAACTCCGTAAAATCCTCTACCGACCGGAGGCTCCGCTTCGAGCCATGGATCTGCTGGGCGAACATCCCGCGGAGGGAAACGGTATCGATCCGGAGCCGGTCTTTCTGCGGACGGGTGTCGGGATTGAGATGAAACTGTCCCGTGGTGTGAAAGTTCACGTGGCAGTCGAGGCAGGCGACTCCGAGGCTCGGCTTGTCCGATTTCCGATCGTGCGTCGCGTTGAACTCCTCCTGGGGAAGCTGCGTCACCAGCAGCCGGAGACCGTCGAGCTGCACCGGGGTGACCAGCCCGCGGAAGAGCCGGTCGAAGTTCTCGATGCTGAGGACCTCCCCCTGGGAGACGTCGCCGAGCTCCGGGTGGGTGGTGAGAAAGATCGGGGGAGGAAATTCCGGCAGGAAACATTCGGGAAGATCGAAATCGACATCAAACCGCTCCAAGCGGGGGAACTGCTCGATCTGAACCTGCGGGAAGACCATCCCTCCCACCTCGTGTTTCACATGCAGCAGTCGGTGGAAGCCGGCCGGGAATAATTTTTTCTCCTTGATCTCTTCGGGCGTCATCTGTCCGAGCGTCTCCCAGGTGACCCCCTCTTTCAACCGGACGGCCGGACCGATCGGCTGCGGCTTCCCTTTGGTCATCACCACGCCGGAAGCGGTTTTACAGTCGGTCTGATACCGATCGTTGAGGCGCTTTTTCTGCCGGTCCATCACCTTCGGCTTGTCGGCGATGTCTTTCTCCTTCACCTTTTGGGAGATCTCCTGCGGATCTTGTCCCGGCGGGGCGCCGAATGCGTCGTAAGAAAAGTCGACCCCGTCGAATCCCTTTTTCTTGGTCTCTTCAATGGCGGGGGTTGTTTTTCCGGCGGGCTTTTTCTCTTTGGGGGCTTTGTCTTCCATCTTCTCGACCGGCTTCTCTTTCGGCGTCCGGTCTTGGGCTTCGCTCTGCATCATCGGCAAGGCCGACCATACCCCTAAGGCGGCGGTCATCGACAGAACGAGCCAAAACGTTGATCTCTTTTTTTTCATCATTGGACCTTTCTCTGCAGCGGTTTTACCCAACAAGGGTGGGAGTCTCTCGTTTTATACCGAATCATCAAGGCAGGCTTGAACCGTTTTCCGGATCGGTTTCGTTGGAGATGCTGTCTGATCGACCGGTTGAAAAGGCCGTGATCTGATCCCAAATGAAGCATGTTCTTTGTCACAGGAGCGGCCGGACCTCTTCTGTAAAAATTATGACACTTCGGCCCGCCGGCGGTCTGTCAGGGTGATCACGCTCGGAAGGGTTAAGTGGTTTTACTTGGCGGATCGATCGGCAGGGACCGCCCGCCTTCTTTTGATTCTTTTCCACCCGAGATAAATCACAGCCGCGCCTAAGAGACCGATCAATGTCGGATCGAATTTCCCGCCGACATTCATCGCGCACCCGCCGGCCGTCTCTGCGGCGTCCTCACCTTCCACGGCGGAGAGGGTCTCAGGGGCTCCCGCCGCTTTCGTAAATGCGCCGCCCGACGCGCTCCCGAAGGCATCCCGGGCGACCCCGGCACTGAAGTTGTCATACCCGGTGGTGAAGGCAGCGGAGGCGGAGGATCGAATTCCGGCAAAGTCTCCGGCCGTTAATGCGCTGTCGGAGGCGGTAAAGGCCGGACTGGTCTCATCGTTAAAGAAAACCGCCAGAGAGTTCCCCTTTGCAATCAGACGAAGCCGGTAGTAGGTATTGAGCTGCATCGGGCGGTTGGCGACACCAATCTGTGTCGTCGCGCCATTCACCGTTTTAAAGAGGGCGATGTTCTGCTGTCCGGCATCAAGGCGCAGGCGATAGAAATTGTTGGCGTTCAACCAGCGGGCCATTACCCCGCAGGCATTATTGGCGGCGGTCACCTTGCAGTGAACCGCCACGTTCTGATCGGGCCCGACCGGTTGGAGAAAGAGGGCCGCTTTGTTTCCGGCGTCGACGTTTCGAAGCTGGCCGGAGAAGATTTCCAGGTTCGGCATGTATTCGCTCCAATTCGACCCCAAACTGCTCGAATCGGAGCGGCTGAAGGTATCGGAGAGGGGGGTGCTCAAATTGAAATTGTCGAACCATGTTGTATTGGCCGCGGTGGCATATGAGCGAATGCCGGCAAAATCGCCGAAACTCAATGCGCCGTCCGAAATGGTGATGATCGGATTCGTGTGATTGGCAACGAAGACCGCCAGCGACGTGCCGCTGACGACGAGGCGCAGACGGTAATACGTGTTCAATCGCAGAGGGTAGGAAGCGGACCCGAGGGCCGTGGTGGTCCCATTGACCGTTTTGAAGAGGGCGATGTTCCCCTGGCCGGCATCGATCCGGGCCCGATAGAAATTGCTCTCGGAAGACCAGCGGGCGACCACCCCGCAGCTGTTTCCGGGAGCGGTCACCATGCAATCGACGGAGACGGAATGATCGGGCCCCACCGCTTGTCTGAAGATCGCCGCTTTGTTGTTGGGGGTGACGTTCCGAACCTGATTGTTGGAGAGCTCCAGATCGGGAAGCACTTCATTCCATGAAGCGCCGAGGTTGGTCGAGGCGGGGCGATCGAAGTTGTCGGTGAAAGTGGAAGAAGGGAAGATCACCTTGGCCACGAAAGCATCGCTGAAGCCGTTGGGCGTCGGATCGAATGTGCCGGGGGTGGTTGGAAAGTCGAAAGAGGTCGTCCCTCCGGTGATGTAGGCACGCCCTAGAGCGTCAACAGCGATAGCGTTGCCCGACTCCTGCTCACTTCTTGCCAGAGAGAGGGTATCAATCGGAGCGGAACCCGTCGTATTTAATTTTCTAACAAAGACGCTCATCAGGGTATTACTCGGATCGCTAAATTCATCACGTCCCGTGACATAGGCATTTCCGAAAGCATCGACGGCGATGCCATTGCCGAAATTCGACGATTCTGAATCCCCCAGATAAGTGGAGTAGACTAGGGCGGAACCGGTGGGATTTAATTTTGTGACAAAGGCGTCGATAATACTGAAACGACCCAGGCAACCGCTTTCGCACCCATCGCCGGATGGGGGAGAGTTCGGATTACTTCGATCATACGCTCCTAGGGTGGTCGGAAAGTCGGACGAGGCGGTATCGCCCGTGATATATGCACTTCCGATGCGATCCAGAGCAATGCTCCGACCGTTGTCGAGGTCGCTTCCACCCAGGTATGTCGCATATAGGAGTGTTGAGCCGGAAGAATTCAATTTCGCCGCAAAGGCATCGCCACCATCGGCGAAGGTCGTATCAAACGCGCCGGCGGTTGTCGGAAAGTTGGGGGAAGTGGTGCTCCCTGTAATATGGGCATTCCCCGAAGCATCAACCGCAATATCATGGCCAGAATCATTCCTCATCCCCCCCAGGAAGGTGGAATAGAGAAGAGAGGTTGCACCCGGATTTAGCTTAACGACAAAAACATCGCTGGCCTCGTCCTTAAACGACGACCAATTGAAAGTGGTATCAAAGGCACCGGGGCTGGTTGGGAAGTCGGCTGAATAGGTCAAGCCGGTGACATACGCCTGCCCGGAGGCATCAATAGCAATACTGTTGCCGACGTCGAAGCTGCTTCCCCCCACAAAGGTAGCATTTAGAAGGGCGGTTCCGGAGGAATTCAACTTAACCACAAAGGCATCTGTACCGTTCAGGGTCCTGTCAAATGCGCCAGTCGTTGTGGGAAATTCGAGTGAATCGGTCTCCCCTGTGACATAGGCATTTCCGGAGGTATCCACTGCAATGGCGCTCCCTTTGTCCGAGCCAGTTCCTCCTAAATAGGTGGAATAGAGGAGGGCGGTGCCGGATGGATTTAGCTTGGCCACAAATGCATCCACTGGACCGCCCAGCGTGCTGTCAAATGTACCTACCGTTGGAAAATCGAGAGATCTGGTCGATCCTGTAATATAGGCGTTCCCTGAGCTGTCGACGGCAATGCCATTCCCTCGATCGTGGTCGCTTCCTCCTAAGAAGGTGGCGTAGCTCAAGACCGGGTCGATGATGAGCGGTTTTGTTCTGTCATAGGCGGCGACGTGGAAACCGACCTTCCCTTTCCCTTTGAGCAGATAATGTCCAGGAATGAATCTTCTCTGACCCGCCTGCTCCTGATAGATCACCGGCTTGTGCATCCGGATTTTTTCTCCTTGGACGGTGAGCACCAAATTGCCTTGCGGATCGATCTCCATCCCGTCCGCCCCTTCAAAGCGAAGCTCGATTTTCTTTGGATCGATCCCCGGATCGACGATAAAGTCATATTCCAACTGGCGCTGGTTGCCGTAATAAACCAGATCGATCCCCGGATAGACATCCTGATACTTCACCCTTTGATAGGTTGGGATATCGGTCCGCCAGTTCTTCGGGTCATTTCCGATGAAGTAGTTCTGTCTGCCGGGGAGCGCCTCTTCTCCCGAAACGGCCGGCGTTTGGCTCGCGCCCGAAAGCCGCATCCTCAATAGAGCCGGAGGATTTTCAATATTCGGGTTTTCAGCCCGTTCCCCTTTCTGGAGGGACAACACCGCTTCGTTCGAGGTCAAAAAGAGGGTGTACCCTTTCCCGCGGGAGAAATATTTTACTTTAGAGTCAGTCTGGCCATGGTTGGCCTCAAAGCTGAGGGAAATCTGTCCATAAGCGGTTTGGATCCGGTCGGTCTCGGTTTTCGGCTCGGGCAAAGCGGCGTCGCCCGGCGAAGAGATCGATAACAATAGGGCGATCAACACAATGCGACTTTTCATGGGGGTGTCCTCTTGGAGACGGTTTTAAGGGATAGGGCCTGTCCGGAATTAAAAGAGTTTAATGGGAACTTCTAATTGCACTTATGGTATATGCTTTTTTGAAATCGAGTCAATTAAGCCGAAGGGATTATTCTGCAGAGAGATGAGTCTAGGCGGGATGTCGGAAATTCCGATGGGGTGACCCGGAGTCAGGCCTCTGGAAGGCGATGGTTGAAAAGTTGGACGGTCATCGTGATTAAAGAGCGAGCCATCGTGTGGCGGCTTTATCGGTTTGCCGGATTACTTGAGCCGCTCGCGGCCGTGTGGAGAGGTCAGATCGAGCGCCGGCCCCACCGGGACGATCCGTGTCGGGTTGATGTCGTCGTGCGTCACGTAATAATGGCGCTTGATATGATCGAAGTTCACCGTTTCGGCAACGCCGTCCTGTTGATAGAGCTCCCGCAAGTATCCCCAGAGGTGGGGGTAGTCGACGATCCGGCGGATGTTGCACTTGAAGTGCCCATGGTAGACGGCGTCGAAACGGATCAACGTCGGAAAGAGCCGCCAGTCGGCCTCGGTGATCTGTTGTCCTACCAGATAACGCTGCTTTGAGAGGCGCGCTTCGATCCGGTCGAGGGCGTCGAAGAGGTTGCGGACGGCCTGCTCATACGACGCCTGGGTGGTTGCGAAGCCGGCCCGGTAGACGCCGTCGTTGATGTTCGGATAAACGAAGTTGTTGATTTCATCGATCTCGGCGCGAAACGGCGCCGGGTAGAAGTCGGTCTTCACATCGGTAAAGGCATTAAATTCGCTGTTCAACATCCGCAGAATATCGTCGTCGGAGTTGCTGACGATCCGGCCGGTTTTCTTGTCCCAAAGGACCGGGACGGTGACCCGGTCATTGAACGTCGGGTCGGTCTTCTTATAAGCTTCGCTCAGGTAGCGAAACCCGTTGATCGGATCTTCCGAATAACCGGGGCCGTTGCGGAAAGCCCACCCCTTTTCGTCGCGGATCGGATCGACCACCGTCATCCCGACGACGTTTTCCAGCCGCTTCAGCTTGCGGAGGATCACCGTCCGGTGCGCCCAGGGGCAGGCGAGGGAGACATAGAGATGGTAGCGGCCCGGCTCCGCCGGATAACCGGAGGAACCGTCGGCGGTCACCCACCCCCGAAATCGATCTTCCTGCCGGACGAACTCTCCTTCTTTGCTTTGCTCTTTTGGAAAAGGCATCCGATTCCTCCTTCTGTTTGATTCAGCTTATGGTAAGTTGTTTTCAGACTCCGCAAAGAACGGTCAGATTAGGTATAACCAGATTCTTGAGCCAAGTCAAACGGCCTTCCGGTTGCTTGACGCGTCCTTCGGCGATCGTACGGCACATCTTCATCGTCTCTATTAAACATTCATCTACAACATTTATCCTCTCGTCCACATTCCTATCTAATCCCATCGTAGTGTTTCTTTTATCCCCCATTCAGGTTAATTGATCCCCTCTGAGACATATTGCTACACTTTGTAATGCAATCCCGAATGGAGAGAACGAGGCCGCCGTTTCGATGCGGGCGGCGGCTCCGCAGGTTGGGGTCGAATTTAATGTTAATGCGGAATTCGGAAGCAAGCAAGGTGTCGATAAGGTAAGGATGATTCCCGATTATGAAGAAGGGTCAAGGAGGTAAATGATGAGATTGAAAGCAGTCGGAATGAGCGTTATCGCAGGTATGTTAATGGTTTCCTCCCTTTACGCGGACGAAGGGGTCGGCCAGGGTGGAAGCGGCCAGCAGGGGCAGGGGATCGAGCAGCAGCAGAGCGGTCAGCCCGGGGGTGATCAGGGAGCTGCCGGAGGCCAAGGGGGAATCCAAAGCCCGGACCCACAGCAGCAGGGCTCCGACCTCGGCGGGACCAGCCAGCAGGGCGGCGCGATGCAGGGAGGGATGCAAGACCAAGCCTCGGTGAAGCAGGTCCAGGAGAAATTGAGCCAGCAAGGGTACGAAGTGGGCCCGGTCGACGGCATCTTCGGACCGAAGACCCAGCAGGCATTGCGTAAATTCCAGGAAGACAAAGGGGTCCAACCGACCGGCCAAATCGACCAGCAGACGATGGCCGCTCTGGGTATCCAAGGGGAAGGGGGCGCGCAGCCGGGCGACATGGGCGCCGGTCAGCCGCCGGATGCCGGGGTCCCGGAAAGCCAGCCGGGCGACATGGGCGCCGGACAACCTCAACCTGATACCGGTATAGAGGGAAGCGATCAGCCGGGATCGGATCTGGGCAGCGGCGCTCCGCCCGATGCCGGAACGCAATCCCCGGATGCCGGAGGGCAGGGATCCGAACAGCAAGGCTCCGACGCGGGGGCCCTTCAGCAGTAGCGATCCGTGATCAGTTGGATGCAGAAGAGGGAAACCCGCTTTTGTGTCCTAAAAAGAAGAGAAGGCTGAACTCACACTCGGCCTTCTCTTCTTGCATCGGATCAATTTAATCTGCCGGCTTTCAATCTGCCGGTTCACGAATAAGCCGATCTCTGTAGAGGCAAGGATGCCAAATAGCGATGAAATTCACCTTCCTTCTTTTGAAACTGTTCCCCCCGATTTTTCGCTCGGCTCCGTCTTTTTTGTCGGCACCGCGACGGTGCTGCTCCGTTATGCCGGCTTCACCATCCTGACCGACCCGAATTTTTTGCACGCCGGGGACCATGTCTATCTCGGCTATGGATTGACCTCGGAGCGATTGACCCATCCCGCCCTTGATATTGAAGCGCTGCCGCCGGTCGACTTCTGCATTCTCTCTCACTATCACGGCGATCACTTTGACCGGATCGCCGAGGAGAAGCTGAGCAAAGCGCTGACGATTGTCACCACGAAAGAGGCCGCCCGCGCGCTCAGTGGGAAAGGTTTTACGGCGCCGAGGGCGCTCGACACCTGGAAGTCGGTGACGCTGGAGAAGGACGGCGCGCGGGTGAAGATTACTTCCATGCCGGGGCGGCACGGCCCGCCGGTTGTCGCAAGGCTTCTGCCCGAGGTGATGGGAAGCCTCCTCGAGTTTCAGCCGGGGGAGGGAGGAACCGCTCTGCGCCTGTATATCACCGGCGACACGCTCGTCTTTGATGGCTTGAAGGAAATCCCCAAGAAGTTCCCCGAGATCGATCTGGCCCTTTTCCATCTGGGGGGGACGCGGATCATGGGAATGCTTCTGACGATGGACGCCGACCAAGGGGTCGAAGCGATCCGGATCATTCAGCCGCGCCAGGTGATTCCGATCCACTACAACGATTACACCGTTTTCAAGTCGCCGCTGGAGGATTTCAAAAAGGCCGCGGCCGATGCCGGATTTGAGGACCGGGTGATTTATTTGGGACACGGCCAACTTTACAACTTTGAAGTCCCCGAGAGCCGGATCCGACGGGCCGCTTAGCCGCCGGCCGTGTCGGGCCGCGCAGAGCATCCAGGGCGCATGATTGATGAAAGGACTTCAAAACAAATGTCGCGAGGGAGGGGTTGTTAATAAAGCGCAACACACACGTTCAACCGAGAAATCGAGTTGTGATCAGGAGGAAGTAGAATGAAGAGAGTTCAACTGTTCGGAACGGCGTTTTTCATCACGGTCCTGGTAATGTTTGGAGGGATATCGGCTTTCGGGCAAACGGCCGAAGGGGGAGGCGGGGGTTCGACCCCTCCGGGAGAGACGAGCCCGGAAATGGGAGATCAGGGGGCAGGGGGAGGAACGACCGATTGCCCTCCGGGTGCATCTGACCAACAGCAGCCGCAGGGGGATCTCGGCGCGGGCGGAGGCGGCTCCGGCTCGGGTGGTGGAGATCTGGGCGCGGGCGGAGACGGTTCGGGCTCCGGTAGCGGAGACTTAGGCGCCGGTGGAAGCGGTTCCGGCTCCGACCAGGGCGCCGGCGGTCTCGGAACAGAACCCTGCCCGCCGGGATCGACCGACCAAGGGGATCAAGGCGCCGGGACACCTCCCGGCGGAGAATCGGGCGGAGACACCGGCACCGGCGGGCCGCACGGTGGCAGCCCCGAGGGTGGACTGGGTGATTCCGGCACCGGCAGCCCCGGCGGTGGAATGTAAGCCGGAGGATCACTCCATTGGATTCATGTTGACGTCATGGCCGCGGCCGGATCAACCCGGCCGCGGCCTCTTTTTGAGATGCGGGGGAAAAATGGCGCGGGGAACTCACGGCAACGGAATCTTCGCAATCGCGCTCTGTCCCTCCGCGTTCACCCCGTTGCACGAGAGGACGGCGGAGAGCTGATCGGTCTGCGGATCGGTCACGAAGAGGGCATGCCCCGGATTCGTGCAGCCTTCCGGGACCGGTCGCGTGGCGGAGGAGAGGATCCGGCCGGTTCGACCGACTCGGGTCAAGGTCCAGTTGTTGTTGACGAAATCGGTCGAGAGAATCTCCCGATCTCCTCCCGCCGCCCGCACATCGATGCCGACCGCGTTGGTCGTCTCCGGAATCGCGTCGATGATCCGCGGCGCGGTGATCCCATCCCAAACCAGGATCGTGACCCGGCCGTTGAAATGGCTCACCGCGCAGATCGGAATCTCGCAGCGGATCTTCCGCGTGTCGTTCTCTAGCGTCCCGACGAAAGTTCCCCCTCCGAGTTCGGCCGGATTTCCCCACCAAAGCTGCCCCGGTCCGGACGGCTCTCCCCGCGCCACCACCGCCAGCATTCGGGCGCCGCCGCCGGTGAAGAAGGCGCTTTTGGCGTTTCCCGTCGGCGTGCCGCCGGTCGCGAACCAGGCGCGCTCCAATTTTCGCTCGAAGATAAGGGAGCCCGGCCCGCCGGGTTGATGCTCCTGATGGACCCGGTCGGCTTCGACGAACCAGAGCAGATGCCGCGTCCCCGACGGGGTCTCGACCGGCGTCTCCGAGATCAGTCCGGCGTCGTGATACGGGCCGTCGTCGCTGCTCTCCGGCGGCCCGAAGTCGTTGATCTCCGGAATCCGGCAGGAGAGGAACCGGCGCTCTCGATATCCGAAGAGGCATCCCCTCCCGTCACGCAGGTGAGCCACCGCCCCGAGCAGCGGCCCCAGGCCATCCGGCTCCAGCGTCTTCGTGAGGACCACCCGGTTTGTGGTGAGGTCGAGGATGCTCATGCCGGGATGGTGGCCGACCGTGGCGTAGGCGCGGTTTTCATCCAGGCCGAAGAGGGAGAGGAAGGGTGGAGGAATCGCGCGGGAAAGGTTAAAGACCGCCTCGGGTTGAGAGAAGGGAACCGTAATCACCTCCGCCTCCGGCGCCGGGAGGAGGGTCGGCGCCGCACAGGTGTGTGTCGTCCGGAAGGTGATGAGAAGATCGGGGGTCAGAAAGCGGCCGGAAGTCTCCAGCGCCGGGCGGACATCGAGGGAGAAAATCGCGGCCGGGGCCGCCGCTTCACAGAGGTACGACCCGATCCCGTCCAAAACAAAGGTGCCCTGCGCCGGCAGAGGAGAAAAGCCTTGGAGCGCTCGAAAGCCGGGGGAATCGGGATCTCCGAGGGGGAGGTGTTTGAGCGGGGCCGGACTCCGATCCCGATAGTCGAACGATCCGGCGATCGGCGCTTCGTCATCCAATCCATCCACTGAAACCTGAAGGTCGGCCCGGTATTGTTGCCCCACGGTTATTTTTTCCGGCAGGGGGATCAATTCCAAAAAGATTTTTCCGGGGATGCCGGCGGACGAATCGGTGAGGTTCGAATACACCGCCAAGGGGGAGAAATGGGTCAGCGTGCCGTCGATCGCCGCCCTGTTTGCCGCGCCGTCGACCGTGAGGGTTTGATTGCCGAGCGCTTCGGGCGCCGCGCCGGCCAGCGTGCGGAGGAAGCTGAAGGGAACGCGGAAGGTCCCGTCGGCCTGAGCAGGGGACTCCGGCAGGGTGACCGACACCTGCACCGGCTGCGCGAACTGAAGACCGTCGGGCCGCAACTCCCAGGCGAGCTCCGCGCCGGCCAATTCAGGAGGAAGGGAGGCCGGGTGGATCGATCGGATGACAATCGTCTCCGTCGTACCGAGCGCGCCGGACGGGACGGTCAAGGTTACCATCCCGTCCGCCGACGTTACGGCGCCCCCGTCTGTCCCGATGTTTGCGCTCCCGGCGCCGGGGCTTCCCGCCCCGCTTCTGTTCTCGGGGTTTTCGTCGCTACACCCCCCCACCGTCAGTCCGATTCCAATCACCCACAGAAGCCACCCCCCCCACCGCATCCCCCGAATGCTCATCGGCCTGCTCCTTATGTTGTCGCTTGAAGCCTGGGTCACTGCGCTGTTGCTGGAATAAAACCATCTTATCCATCATACTTTTTTTCGAATTCAAGATGCAAAGCGCGTGAGGGGATATCTGTTTTTAGGGTGAAAAGGGGGACGATGGGTCAATCGGGGAACGGGTTGTTTCGTTTCATGAGTCGCCGGGATAATCTCTGCGGCCGTCGAATCGGATTCTATATCTATTAAAAGAGATAGACCAGCCCGCCATGGCCGCAGGCCGATTGCGGATTGACATCAAGGTTTGGCGCCGGGTCGGGATGGTTTTGAAAAGGAAGGTGGAGGTGGACGAAGGAGCAATCATCGGGCTCGGCCCAGACGGCATCCGATAGGTCGGTCAGAGGGTCCAACACGAGCAGCCCGTCGGGATTGGGGGCGCCGGGGAGGGCGAAGGGGCCGTCCTCATGACCGATCTCCGGATTCACCACCTTCCAGGCGACGGCGCCCGATGGGGGAGGCTCTTCGAGGTCGGGGCGCTCGAATAAGAAAAGGAGTCCGCCATGTTTGCAAGGGTCCTCGTCCGCCGAGTGTCCCTGAAACGATCCCGCCAGATGAACGTAGGCGCAATTCGCATTCGATACCTCCCAGAACGCCCCCGATGGCAACTCCTGAGGGACGAGGACCGTCAGGTTGTTCGGGTTGGGGGCGCCGGGAAGGGAGAACGGCCCGTCGGTATGGCCGGTTCCTTCATTGAAGGCGACCCACGCCACCGCTTTGGTGGGGGTGGGATCGTGCGGCATGAAGAAGCCGGTCTTTTTTCCCTCGGCCGCCTTGCACTCGATCTGAACCGTCAGAAAATGGACCGGAATGTTATTTCCCTCGCCCGGAGGATTATGGGCCACCATCTGAAAACCGAGAATGGTATTTCCCGTCTTCTCACATTTGTATTTCAGGTTCTGCACGTTTTTCCCGTTGTGCGGACCAAGTACCCTCAGCTGAGAAAACACCGCTTCGGTCCGCAACTGCAGATTCGGCGTTCCTTGCGGGGCGCGGGGGTCGCCCAAGGCAGGAGCCGAGACGATCCCCAGATTGCTGTCGTAAATGAAGATTTCAATTTCTTCGATAATGGAAACGACGACCGGGTCATAGTTGATAAATTCTTCGCCGAGCGTTAAGGTAAACGTCTCGCCGACCTGCTGGATCACCACGGGAGGATTCACCGTGAACTCGAAGTTGCCGTTGACGTTCGTCGAGCTCGTCTTTCCCGAAGCGGTGTCGGGTCCCTGGCAGATCACCACCTTTTTGAACTGAAGGACGTAGCTTTGATTTTGATTGACCGGAGTGTAAAGGCCGTTCGCGGCGAGCTCTTCGAACCGCACTTCGACGTTGTAAAATCCAAGACCCGCTTGCGTGCAGGTGTAGCTAAAAGAGTCCTCGAGAGTCCGTCTCTCCCCTAGAATGAGGCCCCCCAAGCTGATCCCTTTCTTAAAAGTATCAATGTCCAAATTCAGCCTTGCCGCCGAATCGTCGGTGATGCTGAGGACCTTGTTCAAACTCTCATTTACATAAATGACGCGGGTCGCCCGGAGATCCGACTCCGCCTGATGGTTGACGCTTACCTTGACCTGGAAAGTCCCCCCCACCGGAATGGGGCCCTCGGGAAATCCCGAAACCGTGACGATATCGCGGACCGTCGCCGCCTGGACCAGCTTTGAAAAATGGGTCAGCTCTCCGGTGAGGCTCGCCGTTTTGCCGTCGGCGTCGATCGTCAGCGCCAGCTTGCCGAGCGGCTCGACCTGTCCATTCGCAGATGTCAGGAGAACGGCGATCCCTTTCTCGACCGCTCCGGCCGCCGGCTGCGCCGGAGCATCGAGTTGGAGTCTGATCTGCGCCGGGGGGTTGAACTGCAGCCCGTCCGGTTTCAGCTCGTAGGCGCGTTCCGCAGCAATTCCGGCGAACTCTGCGGGGAGGGTGGCCGGATCGATCGATTCGATCGTGATCGTCTGTGTGTTTCCGAGCGCTCCGGCCGGGATGGTCAGCGTTACCTTTCCATCCAGGGAGGTGATATTCCCGCCGTTCGGCCCGATGCTGGCGCTTGCGATGGCCGGGTTTCCGGCCCCGCCCCCGCCGACGGAACTTCCCCCGCCGCATCCAGATACTTTCAGGCCGATCCCCATCACCAACAGGAGCCACGCCGCCCACCTCATCGCCCGAGCATTCATCTGTTTGTTCCTTATGTTGACGGTGTGACGACCCGGCTGCCGCGCGGTTGAAATTTTACTTAAGCTATTTGTCCATTATTTATTTCTAGGTAAGTAAACCTGAGGATACGAAAGATGGCGTTATGGTGTCAAGATGAAAAAATGCGTGGGAGGAATATTAGAGAGGACCCCAAAATTCGACGCGAGCCGCGCCCGGGCGGTTCGATGAGGTTGGCTTGTCCTACTTGAGTGGAGTATTACTTCGGAATTCCCTCCATGGGGTTGATTGATTCCTCCTCCCTTGGAATGCTAACTTAGTAGTATCGATATGCGTGTGTCCGCATTCCGGTTTCAGGCGGTTTGGGACACTTAATTACCAAAGGAGGAATCAATGGCAAAGGGACGTGTAAAATGGTTTAGCCGCGAAAAGGGGTATGGCTTTATTTCTCAAGAGGACGGGGAGGACGTTTTCGTCCATCACACCGGACTCAGCGGCGAGGGTTACCAGAATCTCGAAGAAGGGGAAGAGGTCGAGTTTGACGTGACACAGGGGGTGAAGGGCCTGCAAGCGACAAACGTCCGGCGGATCTCAAAAGCCGCCTAAAATATCTCGAAGTTTCTGAAAATCGGATCCGCTGAATCATCTGGGATGTTCCGCTCTGTATGTAAAAAGAGGAGGTCGAGGATGTCCGATTTGCTTATCGCGCTCCGCTCGGGCGGGGAGAGCCGCTTGAAGGAAGCGAGGGTCCGGGAACTCAAAGAACGCCTGCGCGGCGGGCTGATTCGACCGGAGGATTCCGGCTACGATGAGGCGCGCCGCGTCTACAACGCCATGCATGACCGCCGTCCGGCGATGATCGTTCAAGCGGCGGAAGCGGGCGACGTGACCGCCGCGGTGCGGTTTTCGGCGGAGCACGATCTTTTGCTGGCGGTCCGGGGGGGCGGCCACAGCATCGCCGGTTTCAGCACCTGCGACGGCGGGATGGTGCTCGACCTCGGACGGATGAAAGGGGTTCGTGTCGATCCGGAGCGCCGCACCGCCCGGGCGGAGGGGGGAAGCACCTGGCGCGATTTCAACGACGCCACGCATCCCTTCGGGCTGGCGACGACCGGCGGGATTGTTTCCACCACTGGCATCGCCGGGCTGACCCTCGGCGGTGGGATGGGGCATCTCGCCCGCCGTTGCGGGCTCTCCTGCGACAATCTTCTTTCGGCCGATGTCGTCACCGCCGACGGCCGCTCCGTCACTTGCAGCAAGGAGCGGGAGCCCGATCTCTTCTGGGCCCTCCGCGGCGGGGGCGGGAACTTCGGCGTCGTGACCTCCTTCGAATACCAACTCCATCCGGTGGCCGACATCCTCGGCGGGCCGACCTTCTATCCGCTCGACGGCGACATCCTTCGCGGCTACCGGGCATTGATGGACGAGGCGCCCGAAGAGCTCAATGCGCTTTTGGTGTTGACCCTCGGCCTCCCCGTGCCGTTTCTTCCTGAAAAGTGGCATGGGCGGCCGATGGCGGCGGTGCTGATCTGCTGGAGCGGACCGGCCTCTCAGGACGAAGCGGTCCGCGGGCGGCTGAGCCGCCTGGGCTCGATCGAGGGTCAGTATCTTGAGCGGATGCCCTACCCGGTGATCAACACCCTCTTCGACGAACTTCTCCCCAAGGGGCTCTATCACTACTGGAAAGGGAATTTCATTACCCGTATTGCCGACGGCGCGATCGACGTCCATCTCGACTACGCCGCCCGCATCCCCTCTCTTCAGACGGCGACCATTCTCTTTCCGATCGACGGCGCCTGCCATCGTGTGAAGTCCGACGCCACCGCCTTCGCCTACCGGGATGCTTCTTTTGCCACGGCGCTCGGGCCGAGTTTTTCCGATCCGGCCGACACGGAGCGGAACGTCGCGTGGGGCCGCGCTTACTATGAGGCGCTCCGGCCCTTTTCAGAAGAAGGGGGGTATGTGAACTTCATGTCAGAGGACGATCAGGAGCGCGTCCGCAGCAATTACCGGCAGCACTATCGGCGGCTGGCGGAGATTAAGAAACGGTATGATCCGATGAATCTATTTCATTTGAATCAGAATATCAAACCAGCCTAAAACCTAATTTTTATAGAACACGGAAGGCTATAGGAAGAAAGAACATTCTATTCCGATTTTGGTAAAACCACATCTCTTTGCATCTGCGTAATGAGGTTCTTATATATATTTCTGCGAACTTCGCCTGTGACTTCGATCGGATGCATAAAGGGAGTCAATATGATTGCTGGCAGCCATTGAAAGATAACATTGGCATCGGCTAGCGTATATGAATATTCCTGCTTGCTCCGACTCTAATGCCTGGAGTTAAGGAGGGTTCGGAATGAGTTCATACTTGATGCGGACCTTCCGGCGAAAGTGAATTGGCGGTACTTCGACTTCGTTGTTCTCCTGTCTGAGACCTCCGATAGTCAGAGTAAATTCCTGTTCTGGTGTTGGAGTGGTAGTCGGATATTCCAGCACAAAACATATCCTTTGATGAAAATGCATCGGGCCGCTGGGAGTGACGAGTGTCATCTTACCTTCTGTCAGAAGGGCATCGTTGCAGCGCCAATTGTGTCCAGGTGATACATACGATGGATTCCTGGCAAACGTGGCATAGGAAGGAGGATATGGATCATCAGGTAACGTTAGATATTTGGTTGGTGTAATCTCGCTCTTGCTGCCATCGACGAAGATTCTCACCTGATCGGGATTGAGAGAAAACACCTCATTGTGAAGGGACTCAAACTGTAAATAAATTCTAAAGTCTTCTGTTGGCCTTGTTTTGGTACCGGGAAGAGGAAGAATCGGTACGAGATATCCCATCACAGCAGTAGTCACCCCAGCATTTTGAGGCCGAACCGAAATAGTAAGATCAGGCAATTCTAAAACGCCGTTCGTATTTAGTTTCGTTGATTCAATTTCATCTATGAAGGGATAACTGCTTTGGCCAAAGCTTAGGGCTACACAGCCTTGGAGAAAAACTGCGACGCATAACACAGATAGCAATATAAAGAATGAGTTTCCACGAATATCTTTAGATATCATACGCGGAAGAACATGAGTTAGGAGCAGAGTTGAACCCATTATGGTCGTTGATTCTCAAGGAAGTAATGTTTATTCAATAATTTAAATTGATCCCCTTCTAATGCTTCTAGAAGTTTATACGGGAAATAGCCTGATAGCCCTTCGAGAATATCTGATCCAAAAGGACAGTGATCTGTTTCGCTATGTTCTAATTTTTTGATAAAATCTCTTGGCCCTTCTGGCGAAACTACATATATCTTCAACCCATGTTCTTTTACAGCCGCTGCGATAATCTGGTTAATATGCTTGTCACGGAAGCGGTATCCGATAATTAATATCCTCCTATCTTTCTGAGAAAGAACTTGCTTGAAGATATCAGCGTACCATCTAAGAAGAGGCTCTCTGCTTATTTGATGTTCTTTATCTTTCCCAATCACCATGATATTTGAACCATCTGAGCTTTTCCAGTTGAATGAACCGTGTAACTTTACATAATGTAATTCCAGATTGGATAATTGATCGGCTGGTATCCAAGTTGAGTCATTTCCTCTTATTACCGTGATAAAGTCACCTTCTTGCAGCATAGATTTTCTTCTATCGTTACTTGAGTAATCGGGTATTCGTTTCATCTTCGGAAGCACAAGCGGTTTGTTCGATGAGTTATAAAATCTTTCGACAAAGATATCCTGATTTAGAGTAAAGAAAAATCCAATCGTTCTCATGTCACCGGAAAAACGCTCAATAAATTTATTGACCGCATACATGTAATCTATATTAGGGTGTTTATTGTAATTTAAAATAAGCTGATCTAGTTGTCTATATGCTTCAAGAACTGCGGTCTTTATAGCTGTTCTATCTGAATCAAACCACTTACCTGTCTCACCGAGAAGAACCTCGTTATATATAGACTCATAATCAAAGTCCTTCAGCAGAACATCTTTAATTAATTGTCGGTCCTGAATCTCTGGATGATTAAAAATTTGTGACCACATCCCATCTGCAAGAAATCCACCGAAGTTGTGACTAAACCCCGCACCTGTTAGCAGGATATTTTGAGATATATCCATTATTCCTAGCCCTCTACCATCCCACCCGATCGCGCCAAATCTTCCGTCTTAACTCAATCCCTCTCCACATCCGAGTACCTTCCTGATTTATCTCTTGCATCATAAATCCCTGCGGAAGATAACGGCTCCATCATAACCAAGCCGAAATCAAAAGGAAAGTGTTATCCGTTTCAACCTGGGGCGATATTTTTGCCCGTCTGTTACTTCTTGTTTAAAGGCGCGCATTCTTTTTTGTTGACAGATCGGAAGGCGGCATGATATTTAGGAGTCCTAACTAATTTGGTAGAACCATCTCAGACAAAGACTCGGAGCAGTATGCAACACGACGAATCGTTTCCTATTGAAGAGCGGCTTCTCTTTGGCCTGGAGCAGGTGGTCCAGGCGGTCGGGTTTTTATTGGAGCGCCGCAGCCGGGATTCGGCGATCAGCCCGTTGCAGCTTCGGATCCTTCTGACGCTGTTGAAGACGGGGGCGAAGCACACCGTCGGAGGAACGGCGGAGGAGCTGTCGGTGACCCCCGCGACGGTCAGCGACGCGGTCGCCTCGCTTGTCAAAAAGGGATTGCTCGCCAAGAAACGGGGAACCGAAGACGGAAGGGTGGCCCATCTGGCGCTCAGCGCGCGGGGAAAGCGGCTGGCCGTGTCGCAGACCGTTCCCGACGAGCTGATCGACTTGATTCGGACCCTCTCCAAAGGAGAGCAGGAGTCGCTCCTCCTTGTCTTGATCAAATTGATCCGGGGATTTCAGGAGCGGGGGATGATTCCGATCGCGCGGATGTGCACCAATTGCCGCTTCTTTTCCCCGAACGCGTATCCGAATTCGAAGAAGCCGCACCATTGCGGATTTGTGGAGGCCCCTTTCGGCGATCGCGAGCTGCGGATCGAATGCCCCGACTACGCGGCGCCGGCCGGTCTGAATGTGCTGAAAGATTAAATTGAATATGGGGAAGGTTACGGCGGAATGAAAACATACAAATAAAGGAGCAGTGCATGACACATTTGAAAAAAGCCGCCGCCATCGGCGCCGCGGGCGTTTTGATCGGCTGGATGATCCTGCCGGGCGGGACGTCGGCCGCCACCGTGAAAGTTCATCTCACGGCCGAAGAGAAGACCCTTCCGATTTCCGCCGACGAAACGTATGAAGCCTGGACCTACAACGGAAAAGTCCCGGGCCCCGTGGTTCGCGTGAAGCAGGGGGACCAGGTCGAGTTTACGTTGGAGAACAAAGGGGCCCGGCCCCACTCGATCGACTTCCACGCGGCCCGGATCAATCCCGGAGTGGCCTACCGGAGCATCGGGGTCGGAGAGACGAATTCGTTTACCTGGAAGGCCGAATATCCCGGTCTCTTCGCCTACCACTGCGGGACCTCGCCGATGATCCAGCATGTCGCGAACGGCATGTTCGGGGTGGTCATCGTCGATCCGCAAAAGCCGATGCGGCCGGCGAGAGAGTATGTCCTCGTTCAGAGTGAGTTCTACCCCGACGTCCCCGCCATGATGGAAAAACGGCGCAAGCATGTCGTCTTCAACGGCCGGGTCAATCAATATATCGAAAAGCCGTTGATCGCCAAACCAGGGGAGCTGGTCCGGCTCTACATCGTGAATATCGGACCGAACAACTTCTCGGCGATCCATGTGATCGGGGGGATTTTCGACGCGGTTTATGAAAGCGGAAATCCGGCGAACGCGGTCCGCGGGGTCCAGACCTGGACCATCCCTCCGGCCGGCGGCGCCATCTTCGAATTGACCTTCCCGGAAGAGGGGAGCTACCCGATCGTGACCCACTCCCTTTCCGACGCGCTGAGCGGGGCCATCGGCGTGATCAAAGTTTCCAAGGATGCCGACGGCAAGACGGAGCTGGTGCCGTAACCTTCCCCTCCTTGCAGTCGGCCCGGGCGGCCCCGATTTCCTTCGCGGGGCCGCCTATCACCTTTCCAGCTTATTCGGTTTCCTCCGCCACCCCGCCTGTCTTCGCCAGATCTTCCATCTTGATCTTCTCCGGATTAAACTTCGCCAGCGCCTTGTTCATCCGCTCCAGCGTTTCATTGAACGAAAGCTGCTCGGCATCTTTGGGCCGAAAGCGGATCGGATTGATTCTTGCGACGACGAAGCTGCGAAGGTAAGGGCTGGTCAGTCCGCGGGCTTTTAGAAGCTCGACCCGGCTGCTGACCGTCTCATCCAATCGGAGCAAGGTGTCGGCCCGTTCTTGACGGAGCGCCGTTGCGTCGCCGATCGGCTTCTTGATGAAGGTGTCGACGCGCCGCAGGATCGGATGATACGCCCCGCCGGAGAAACGGGGGCGCGCTTCGTAGCAGAAGCCGAGGGTGATCAGGGCCGCTTCTTCGAATTCGAGCTGATAGGTCTCTTCCGTGGCGTCGCCCAGGCCGGCCAGTTCCCGATACATCCGGACCACTTCCAGCGCCCGCTCGCGAAGGTTGTGCGCCTTCTCGGTATTCAGGGCCAGGATTTGATAGGCGACCGATGCTTCGGGCGCGACGATCGCGATGATGCTTTTGGCGCCGAGGGTCCGCATCGCCGAGAGCCGGTGATGGCCGTTGGGGGTCCAGTATTTCGCGATGCCCTCCTTGTCGATCCGAACGGTGATGATCGGGTCGAGGAAGCGACCGATCTTACCGATCACCCGCTCCAGCTTGAGGACATGCGTTTCGGAGAGATTGCGTTGATAGGGGGTCGGCGACACTTTGTCGATCGGAAGCGCCGCCATCACCAGCCAATGACCGCCGTAGGGCTCCCGGTAGATCGACAAGACCTTCCCGCCGTCGGCTTCGATCTGCTGATGGAGATCGATCACATTTCCCGGCGGTCGCGCGGCCAGCAGCTCGGTCGCCGCCAGCCCCACCGACACCCCCGCCGGCTTCCGCCGTTTTCGAACGGCGCCCGGCGCGCGCGGCTTCTTCGGTTTTTTCTCCGGCATGAGAAATCCCTCAGGAGGGTAACGCAATATCATAGCCTAAGCCGGCATAAAAAGGGAAGCCCTGCCGGCTGAACAACAGGTAAGCGGTCGTACCTGCGAAGTGATTAATACAATGGAGGGCGGACGCCTCCTCCTTCGAGTGGATTGATCGCCCGTGAGAGGCGCTGCTACGCTGGGTTTATCATCGAAGGGGTCCTCGGAGGGGAGCCGCGATGATCCTGTGGAACGCAAGCGAAGGAGGTATGTGATGAAATTTAAAATGATCGCAGTCAGCGTGATGGCAGTTCTCTTCTTGGTCTCCCCGGTTTATGCGCAAGGGGCCGTCGAGCAAGACAAAAAAGAACAGGGAGATGCGATGCAAAACGGCGGCGCGGGCCAGGAGGAGGCCCCGGTCGTGGCCGAGGTGGTGATCATCGAAGTCCAAGAAAAACTAAATGACCAGGGATACGACGTCGGCGCTCCCAGCGGAAAATTGGATCCCGGCACGCAACAGGCGCTCCGTGACTTCCAGAAAGAAAAGGGGCTCCCGCAGACCGGACAGCCCGACGAGAAAACGAGGACCGCACTCGGCATTCAAGAAGACGATACCGGGATGGGGGGCCAGCAAGGGGGCAGCCAGTAATCGAAACAACCGCAAGCACCCACTCCACCAGGCCAAATAGCGAACGCGCTCACGAACAGCGAAGGAGAGAAGGCTGAGGTTGGTTCAGCCTTCTCTCCTCATGATGGTTTCAGCGGTTCAATTAACATGGAACGGAGAACTTACCGCTCGTCTTTCATTTATTCATTTAAATCCCTCGTCTTCCTCCGCCCCCGCGCGCGGTTTCCACTCCAGCGAATAATACTCGCCGCGGTCGCGCCCCCAGGGATCGAACGCGTTGACCACATTCGACAACTCCGGCGCCAGCTCCGGCGCGGTCCGCAGCAGCACCCGCTTGAGCGGGGAGACCTCCACCAGGTGGCCGTTCGGCGTTCCCTTCTCGATTACTTTTCCGTCGGGGCCGTTGTTCGTCACCCACTCGACGCCGAGATGGGTGTAGAACTCGGGGCGGAAGCTGGAGGTGAAGAAGCGGTCGCTGAAGAGACGCCGGGAGGCGTTGAGGATGAAGACCTGGAATTGGGTCTCCGAGATCGCGAAGCCGTGCGGGCGGGTGAATTCCGAGAGCCAGCCGACGACAGTATCGACATCTTCGATATTGTCGACCAGGCTTCCGTCGGGATGTCCGAGGCAGTCGGTGATCGGCGTGCCGTCGTCGTTGACCTGAGCGGAGGTGATGACCTTCGACGCATCGCAAATGTGCTGGCCGTAGACCTCGCGAAGGAGTCCCACCAGTTGTCTTTGTTCAACCCCTTCCGGTGAATCTTTCGGAAGGCGCGGATCGATGAAGTCGTCGAAGCGGGTCAACTGCTTCAATCCGTATTGCCGGCGGAACTCGTTGAAGCGGGGGACCCCCCGCTCGCGGTCGCGGATCAGATCGAGCGCCGGCACATCGAGCCTGTTCGTCGCCGTCTGAAGGCGCGGCATCGGGAGGTTCTGGAGAAACTGCGGCTGGTTCTGGAGGGTGAGGAGACCCAAGCGTTGCCGCCCCATCGAAAGGGCCCAGTTGGCGAGGCCGCGGCTCTCCATCGCCGCCGTCGCTTTTCCGCGGAAAGTTTCGATCACCGGAATCTTGTTTCGGATGACATTCGGATCTCCGGCCTCGCGGAATTCGATCAGGTCGGGGACCAAGGCATGCAGCCGGTAGACGGTGACGAACTCTTCCGGGAAGTTGAAGGGGGAGCCGAAGTGGTTGATCCCGCCGTTGACATGATCGGGGTTCGCGACATTCCAGATGTCGGTCTTCTTCGGATCGAACTTGGCGAGGATTGCGTCATCCGAATAGACCCGGCTTCCGAGACCGAAGATCCCCGGGCCGGATGCGAAGACCGAATACCACTGTCCCGCTTTCCGGGCGTTTTCCGAGGCGCCGAAGTTGTCGATCACGATCTTCTCCAACGCCCGGGAGACGAGGTTGTCGCCGTGGATCAGCCCGCTCCAGTTGGAGTTCATTCCGAGGAAGAGCGGCTCATCGTAGAGGAGCTGCGGGGTCCATTCGATCGTGTGGATTTTGGCGATCTCCGCCGAGACGACCAGCCGCGCCGCCTCGAAGAGCTCGTCGTCGGTGACTTCCTTGTTGCGGATCACCCCATCGGGCCGCGCGGGGTTGCGAAGGCCGGAGTCGGCCTCCGGCATCTCCGCCGCCTGCGTCCGGAAGGCGTCGACGAAGAGGTTGTGCTCGCGTGCGAAGAGGTTGTGATAGAAGCTCATGCCGATCGACCAGTTGTCCGGAAACGCGGTCGCTTCCTGGCCCGACCAGGCGGGATGGATCGGATCGCCGGGCGAAAACGGGGGGAGGTAGCCGTTCTTCTCGCCGGCCGCCTCCCGCTGCGGGATCGAAACCAACAAGAGCTTGGCCCGGTCGGCCGGATCGCGCTTCACCCGGCGGCGCGACCTCTCGTCATAGCCGTAGATCTGAGAGGCGTCCCACCAGGCGGTGACGTTGTTGTTCGTCGTTTTGTAGGCGCGAGTGAGAACGCGCTTGCCCTTGTGGATGAAGGTCGCGGGATCGCTTTCGTCGGCGGTGAGCGATTTTTCCATTCGATCATCCGGACGGCAGCCGAGCTTCGCAGCCTCTTCCGGTGTGATCGGCTGCTCCACATTGGCCACCTTCTGCGTCGCACAGCCGACGGCCATCATCTCCGGCCCGTTCTGTCCTTCTTCCAGATGAGAGAACCAGTCGTGCGTCATGAACTGAATCCAGAACGCCGCCAGGACGTTGAAGAAGGGGGCCTTCTTGTAGTCGCAGTTTGCTTCGGGCGAGTCGCCGGGGAGCCCCTGCCCTTCTCGGCATTTCTCCGGCTGTGACTGCGGGCGGGTGAAAAGCTTCCGGCTGATCACCTGCGGATCGGGGGTGAGCAGACCGAGACGATCGCCGTGACGGTTCCGGGCCAGCTCCTCTTTACCGAGGTCGGGGAAGGTCGCCTCGAATTGAACGTTTCGGGCGAACGGCATCTGTGTCGATCCCATCGCCGGGTTTTTGAGATCGTTGCAGATCCCGGTCAGTGTGCGATGTCGGATCAACTCTCCTCGGCAAAGCTGCGGGCCGTTCCCCCCGACGGCGGAAAAGTTCGGATCGCTCTGCGGCAGACGCATTGTGTCCCAGACCTTCAATGCCGCACCGGGAATGCCGTCGCGTCCCTGGATATAATCGGGATAGGTCCCGCTGTTGTCGAAGAGATTGAATTTGACCAGCTCCACCCGCTGATATTCCAGATCGAGGAGGGCGCCGTCGATCCCGCGGCCGTTCGGATCGAGATGCCGATTGGTCCTGTCGGAGCCGGGGACGCGGCTGTTCAGATCGCCGGTGGCCCAGTAGTTCGACCAATCGAGCCAGGGGGCGCTCCGGAAGGCGGCGGCTTTTTCTCCGCCGCGGCAGCGGGCAGTCGCTTCCTGGACCTTTCCGAGGAACCGCTCGGTCCGCTCGCCGGCGACGGGACGGAACCCGCTCGCCGCCATCTTCGCGCAGCTGTCGAGATCGCGCTGCCCCTCCAGCCGTTTCTTCGCCCCGGCGCATCCACCCATCACGATTAGGATCAACAATAATGCACAGACCGCTCTTTTCATCCTCCCCTCCTTGGTCGAAGCCGAGACGTCTCTTTCCGTCTTGTTCAATGCCGCCTGGTATATCACGCAATGAGATTCAATTCAATAAAAAACAGGGAGAGTCCCCGTGGGCTTGGGCGCGGGCCGATCCCTCCGGAATGTATGCCGGGCGGAACGCTCGGCTCGGGAGGAATGCCAGGGTCCCCGAGAGGGTCCCTTGCTTCCCAAAGCCCACGGGGAGGGGATGCGGCAGCAGATGGGTGGGAATCCCAACGGCGAAGAGAACGCCGAAGGAACGGCTACCGCAGGCTCTGTATTCATCTCTCATCGGGACCTTGCAACAGAGATGCCGCAGTGGTTTATCCGTTCCGAACAGAGACTTTTACTGGAAAGACAAAGGATTTGTGAGTAGAGGAAAGAATGAAGTTTAATTTTAAGAAGAAGCTGAGAAGTTTTCGGATACACCCGATTAAAAAGAATACAGTTTATTGAATGAGGTCGAGGTTTGTAGTAGGGGCGCACCGATGTGTGCGCCCGTCTTTTTCTTTTTCGGTTGAAAGACAGGGCGGACACACAGGTCCGCCCCTACTGATCAATTGATTCCTTGGACGACTTTCTTTTCGAAGGGAGATCCTTTTTTAGTACGGCCCTGTGCTCGGATGGTCACGCCTTGAGGCGGCGGATCGGTCAGGGTGAAGGAGAGCTCAAGGACCTGTTCCCCTCCGGCGGGGAGGGTTCCCTGCCAGTGGGGAACGCCGGCGGTCAGTTCCAAGCCTTTTGAAGAAACGACGGTGAGATGGGTTAAATCGAGATCGGTCCGGGCGAGCAGCGTGACGGTGAGAACCCATCCTCCCCCGGGCGACGGCACGCCGTCAAAGAGGATTTCCAGAGAGATCGGCTCCTCGGCGGAAGCGGAGGAGGGGAGGAAGAGAGTCAGCAGAACAAATCCGATGATGATGGCTCTCCGGAGGTTCACGGGGTTCTCTAGACCGATTGTTCTTTCACGTTGGGACGGTCTGATCATAATCATCCTCATTCCAATTTCCATTAAGAAAAAGAGGCCGATCAGTCGGAGAAGGGAAGGAGATTGAACTCGGTCCGCCGGAGGATCTCCCCCGCCTCGTTGGTGACGATCAGATCGTCGCCGTCCCAGGCGATCGCTTCGGCTTGACCAAAAAAGAAGAAGATGCTCCGGCGTTTGCCGGCGAGATAACGATCTCCATCTTTCGGTTTTTCGAAGAGATGGATGGAATTGTAGGTGAGAACGGCGAGGCGAGATCCGTCGGGGGCGAGGTCCGCGGCGGTGACCAGGCCGTCGATCTCGGTTTTGCCGACATAGGTGACAGTCTGCTCGCGCTCCGGACGCGACAGGTCGAGCCGGTAAAGGAACGTCTCGTCGGCCCCCCGCTCTTTGGTGAGGATGTACATCGCGCCGTCGGCGAAGAAGCAGGCTTCGGCATCCGGTGAGCGAAGGCCGGGATAACGGAAGGGGAAGCGGGCGGCGACATTGACGGTTCGAACGCGCCTCGGATCGACCTCCGGCACCCGATAGACGACGAGGTCGGTCCGGCGGTTCCTGTTGTTTCCGATGTCGCAGAGATAGAGGAACCCGACATCGTCGATCGCGATGTCCTCCCAGTCGACGTTCCGTGTGTTCAGAACTTCGACGGCGCCGATCGACCGGCCGTCCCGGGTGGCGGCGAAGATCCGCGGGCGGTCCCCCGAATCGTTATGCGTCCAGAAGACGCCGTCGAGACGGCGGCTCTTCACCAAGCCGGACGATTCGCTGATGGCGGGCTCTTCGAACCGGGCGTCGGGTGTCTGAAAAAGGGCGGCGCGGCCGATCGAAACCGATCCGGCGAGAAGAACGAAGAGGGCAATGAACCGGACGGCGCGGGAAGCGAGGCGGCTCATCCTTACTTCTTGAAGACCTTCCGAAACCCGCTCAGAAATCCCTTCGGTTCCTGGGCCTGGAGGAGAATTTCGAGCTCGCCGTTATCAAAGAAAACACCTGAGCAGTTGCTGCAGCGATCGATCTTGATCCCGAGATGCTCCACCTCCTGGAGGTCCGAGCCGCACTTGGGGCACTTCATCCAGTGGGTGTTTTTTCGGGCCAGGGCCTCCTCCTCGTCCCGGTGGGAATCGCGCTCTTTGCGCATCTTTTCGATCAACTCTTGGTTCTTCTTGAAAAAATATTCTTCTTCCTGGTTGTAACCTTGCTTTCTCATATCCAATTCCATATGCCTCTTCCTTTCTCTGCGAAGATCCGGATTTAAACGGTTAGAGGGAAACGCCGGCCTGTTTGAAGCGCCGATCGGTTTTCGCTTGCTTCATCCCGGTGGGATGATAACCGAATCGAGGCCCGGATTTCAACGGGGCCCGTCGCCGGAATGCCGAAGAGCGATTCGAAATTCTGCCGCTTAGGACAATACGATCAGCCGCTGATCGTCCTGATCCCAGCGCCAGGCCGGTTCGCTCCCATGAAGATGAACCCCCCCGAGCCGGCGGTCGATCCCGTTCAGCCCGATCGAATCGGCGTGGCCGGCGAGGACGGCCCGGCCGCTGCCGGTGACCTCAAACATCCGTCCCATCGTGAGGAGCGGCGAGGGGCCTGCGGTGAGCCGCTTGAGCGCGGCGTAGAAGATCAGGTCGGTCATCCAGAAGACCTTCTCGCGGCGATTGACCTCCCGGAAGATTCGATCGGGCCGGTTTTCCCCGGAGGCGATCACCTCGAGCGCCCATTGCTCGGTCAGGTTCAACCCGTTCTTCCGTGAGGGAAACTCTTGGAGATGACGGAGCAAGGCGTCATGGAGGAAGGGGAGGGGAGCGGTGCCGTCGCGAAGGAGCCGCTCGATCCCGCTCGGGTCGGGGGAGCAGAAAGCGCTCCAGGCGCGGCGGGCGAGATCGAACTCCGCCGCAGTCACCTCGTGTTCGGTTCCAAAGAGCCGGGTTAATTCTTCGCCGCTTAAATGGCCGAGATGTTTTCCGATGCAGATTAAGAAGAGTTTCGTTTTGCCCAGCTTTTGCCGGGAGAACCAGTCGAGCAGGTAGATGAGATTGATCTGGCAGAAGAGGTCGTGCTCGAACCAGAGGAGCACCCGGTCATGTTCGCGGAAGCGTTCTAGGTTTTGATCCTGTTCGGCGAGAAACGGGAGGGCTTTATCGAAAGGAAGGTAGCCGTTCTCCGCGGCGAACCGCGCGCGGAGTGTTCGCCATTCCTCCGGGGGCAGACCGGCCGGAGTCGGTCCCTGACAGAGCGCATCAGCCCACCGGATGAATTCGCCGGGGAGGCCCGCTTCCTTCAGTTTCGGGAGGATATCATCACCGGGCCGAATGTGAAGCATCGGATTATTCCCACGGCTGCTGAAGCGCTTCCATCACCCTCCGAAGAAGGTCATCGGGGCGGTAGGGCTTCGGGAGGAAGAGGACGTTCGTGAAGTCGAAGGAGTGATCGGTCCGGTGGCCGCTCGACATGATGATCTTCAGCTTCGGGTCGATTTGACGTAGCTGGCGGAGGACCTCTCCCCCCGATCGATGAGGCATCATCACATCGAGAATGACCAGGTCGATCGTTTCTTTCTCTTTGGAGAAGATCTCGATCACCTCCCTGCCGTCCCCCGCCGTCAGAACCTGATAACCTTTTTGCTCCAGAATCGCTCTCCCCAGATCGCGAATCGCCTCTTCGTCATCCACGAAAAGGATCGTTTTTCCGCCGCCCGTGGCCGGTTTTTCGGACGAGGGAGCAATCGATGAAATCGGGGCCTGCTTTGTCCGAGGAAAATAAATCGAGAACCGGGTCCCCTCGTCTCTCGCGCTCTCCAATTCGATCCAGCCTTGATGCGCGGCGACGATTCCGTAGACCGCCGACAGCCCCAACCCGGTCCCCCGCCCGACCTTCTTGGTGGTGAAGAAGGGCTCGAAGATCCGGTGGCGAATCTCTTCATCGATTCCGATGCCGTTGTCGGAGATGGAGAGCCGGACATGGTCGCCGCTTTTGGCGTTGGGGTGCGCTTGGCAATGCGCGTCATCGACGATCATATTTTCGACGCGAATCAGAATCCGCGGCTCCCAGTCGGACGGCGCGGAAGCGTCCGCATTTTTTTCGATCTTCTCCAACAGGGCATCGCGCGCGTTGACGCAAAGATTCATCATCAGCTGGTTCATCTCCCCCGCATCGGCCAATACAGGCCAAAGATCGGCGGCGACGTCGATCTCCATCCGGATTCGCCGGTCGATCGCCTGCCGGAGAAGACGCGCCACCTCTTTGACTTCCATCCCGAGATTTTGCGGCCGCCGGTCGATCGGACTTCGCCTGCTGAATGAGAGGAGTTGTTTGGTGAGCGAGGCCGCTCGCCAGGCGGCCTGTTCGGCCGTATTTACGAGGCCGTGCAATTCGCCGCCGGGAGGAAGCTGATCGAGAACGAGATCGAGGCTTCCCGTGATCGCCGTGAGGAGATTGTTGAATTCGTGGGCGACCCCGCCGGTGAGCTGGCCGACCGCTTCCAGCTTATGGGCGTGCCGGAGCTGATCTTCCAGCTGTTTCCGTTCGGTGATGTCGTTCAAGGTGCCGAAGAGTCCGGTCAAAGCGCCCTTGGCGTCGCGGGCGGTCTGAAGGTAGGTTTCGATCCAGCGAACCCCTCCCTCCTTCGTCCGGTAGCGGGTCTCATACCGGGCCGACTCTTTTTTCCCCGTCGTCAGCGAGCGGAGGTGCTCCTCATTTTTTCGCTTGTCGGGAGGGTGAACGTATTTCCAGAAAGGGGCGCCGAGGCTGGCCTCGACCGAAAAGCCGGTCATCGTCCCCCAGGCGGGGTTGAGAAATTGAAAGCAGCCGTGGATGTCGGCCTGAAAGATGACCTCCTTTACATTTTCCACGACCGAACGGTACTGCTCCTCCGATCGACGCAGATTCCGATAGAGAATCAGGTTATCGAGCGCGTCGGCGATTTTTCGGGAGAGGTCTTTGAAGAGCCGCTTCTCGTTCGGGCACCAGACGCGCGGATGGGAGCATTGGTGCAGACCGAGCATCCACGGTTTGCCGAGCTTGGGCCGAAGGGCGGTGGAGATATGGGACTGGATCGAAAAATCTTTTTGCCACGCCGGGTTTCCCGGGATCGGCCGGTCGGGCCCATAGGTCACCGGCTCCGCCTGATCGAGGGACGACCGGCACATCTCCCGGACCACCGCATCGAAAGGAAGCTCAACGTTCTTGGCAAACGCGCCGGGATATTCCGGAACGGTGCTCTCGACGGGGACGCGCCAGGTGGGGGCGTCCGGATCGCACGGATAAAAAAGCCATGCGCGGTCCGCGTTGAAGATCTGGCGGATCCGCTCGATGACCCGGGTGATCATCTCTTCCACGTCGTTCGTCTGCTCGATGATTTCGGAGATCTGCTGCATCGCCGACATGTAGGCCAATGTGGCCCGCCGGGTCTCCTCCAACCGCTTGCGCTCCAGGGCGGCGGAGATGATCTCCCCCACCATCTTCAAGAGGCGGATGTCCGCTTCGGCCCACCTCTTTTCGGCGCGGATTGAGTCGAAGCCGATAAAGCCGACCAAGGCGCCGCCGTAGGTGACCGGGACCGAAAGAACCGAGCGGACGCCGTCTTGCTCGAAAATCGATTTTTCGGCCGCGGCTTCGGGAGGAAGGTCGGCGATGCGGGGAATATGGATGCTTTCAAAACGGCGGAGTTGGTCCATCCACCAAGGAAAGATGTCGACCGAGAGTCCTTTGACATTGTCGATGATCGAGGCGATTCCTTCGGCGCACCACTCGTGGGTGTTCTCGATCCTGGTCCCCTGATCGGTAAAAAGGTAGAGATAGCTGCGGTCGTCCCCGGCGAACTCGCCGATCGTTTTGAGGGCCCAGCTGATCCCGTGGTCGGTTTCTTCCGGGGGAAGGTTAATGAAGTAGGTGGAGATGGCCGTAATCTGTTTTTCAATGCCGATTCGATGTTGAAGCGCCTCTTCCGGCTTGAATCGCTCGGTCATTGAAAGATCCTTGGAGAGTTGTCTAAAAGAATGGCGCAATCATAACATGACTTTTTTGTTTGATCCACCCTGAATATACCTACTGATATCTAAGCGCCTCGGCCGGATCGAGGTTCGACGCCTTAAAGGCCGGGTAGAGGCCGAAGGTGATTCCGACCGCCATGGCGAAGAAGAAGCCTAGGAAGACGGCGCTCGGCAGGAGCACGGCGTTCCACCCGGTGATGGCGCGACTGGCGAGCCAGCCGAAGCCGAGGCCGAGGCTGGCGCCGAGCAGAATTCCGATGATCCCTCCGATGAGGCTGATGGCGACCGACTCGATCAGAAACTGGGTCAAGATCGCCCGGCGGCTCGCACCGATCGCTTTGCGCAGTCCGATCTCGCCGGTCCGCTCCGTGACCGTGACCAGCATGATGTTCATGATTCCGATCCCGCCGACCAGGAGCGAGAGGGCGGCGGTGCCGCCCAAGATCACACGAAAGGTAAAGATAATCAGCTCGGTGTTTCGGACCAGCTCGTCCTGGCTTCGAATCACGAAATCTTCGACCCCGTCGTGCCGCTGCAGGAGGATCGACTTGATCATCGCGTCGGTCTTCTTCATGTTTCGCCGCTCGTCCACCTTCACGATGAAGGAGTTGAGCTCATCGTTTCCCTTGAAGAGCTTCATCGCCGTTGTCGCCGGGATCAGGACCGTCTCGTCGTAATTGATCCCATGCAGGCTCCCTTTCTCCGCCAGGATGCCGACGACGATAAAGCGATGATCGCCGATTTTGACGTCCTGGCCGAGCGGGTCGGCGCTCCCGAAGAGCTCTTTTACGATCTCGGTCCCGAGCACCGTCACCTTTTTGAATTCAGCGCTGTCCTCCGCGGCGAGGAACCGGCCCCGATCGACGTCGTAGTTTCGTATCTCCCGGTAGGTCTCGAGGACCCCTTCGACCATGCCGCTGTAATCGCGGTCGCCGTATTTAAGGTGGGATTGGAAGTTGATGACCGGCGTGACTTGCTCGGCGTAGGGAACCATCGCTTTGACCTGCTCGATGTCGCCGTAACGGAGCCCTTTGGAGCGGCCCGGGAATTGGCGGAGCTCCTCTTCATTCAACTTCTTGGGACGGATCGAGAGGAGGTTGGTCCCCATTTTTTCGATCATCTCGACAGTCATTTTCTGGCCCCCCTCGACGATCGACGACATGGCGATCACTGCCGCAACGCCGATGATGACCCCCAGCATCGTCAGCCCGGAGCGGAGCTTATTGGTCGAGAGATTCTTGAAGGCATCGGTAAAGATTTCGAAGAAATTCATGAAGAAGTCCCTTATTTGTAGGGCCGACCCGTGGGTCGCCCTTCTTTTGTGAGCGGATCCGGGCGAGGCGCCCCCTCGCCCCTACGAATTCCGTTTCACATCATCCACGATCCGGCCGTCTTTTAATACGATGGTCCGCTCGGCCGAATCGGCCAGCTCTTTGTCGTGCGTCACCATGATAATGGTGTGGCCGTCCCGATGGAGCTGGCGAAGGAGGTCGACGATCTCATGGCCCGATTTCGAGTCGAGATTTCCGGTCGGCTCGTCGGCCAGAATGATGTCCGGGCGGTTGACCAGCGCCCGCGCGATCGCCACCCGCTGCTGCTGTCCGCCGGAGAGCTGGTTCGGCCGGTGGTGGATCCGATCGGCCAGGCCGACTTTGGCCAGCGCTTCTTTCGCCCGGGCCGTCCGTTCTTCTTGCGGAAGACCTGCATAAAAGAGGGGGAGCGCCACGTTCGCCAGGGCGGTCTGGCGGCCTAAAAGATGAAACGTCTGAAAGACGAAGCCGATTTTCCGGTTGCGCACCCGCGCCAGGTCGGGATCGGAAAGATGCTGGGTCTCCTCTCCCTTCAGAAGGTAGGTTCCCGAGGTCGGGCGGGAGAGGCAACCGAGGATATCGAGCAGGGTCGTTTTCCCGCTCCCGGAAGGCCCGATGATCGAAATAAAATCGCCGCTGTCGATCGTAAAGCTGATCCCGGCGAGGGCGCATACCGCGACCTCTCCCATTTGGTAGGTTTTGGTGACCTCTTTCACTTGGATCAGCATGGCTCGGTGCCGGCTAGAAAGTGTGGTGCCGAAGTTAGAATAACAAAAGGAGGATGAAAATTCAATTTTGATCGATGTGGCGTGTCCGATCCGGTCATTGACGCTTAATCACTTTGAGGTATACTTCATTGGGTAAAGAAAGATGTAATTATTCCATCCAGGAATTTTAAATAAAAACGTGCTCAGATCTCCCGGAAAGGGGTGCTTTGTGCAACACTTCGATCGCATATTGTCCGTGGTTTTGACCGCAGGGTTTCTACTCGCCGGCTGCGGCGGGGGGGGCGGAAGTTCCGACGCGTCTCCGACATCCCCGGAAACGACCACCCTGCGAGGCGTCATTTTGGAGACGGCGGGGACCGATCAGACCAAGGTGGCGGAGAGCGCCACGATTACCGCGGAGGTGGTGACCGCGGAAAAGCCCGGACTGGCGAAGACCGACATCCTGACGGCCCAAACAAACTCGGATGGAAGTTTTGAAATTCCGGAGGTTCCCGTTGGGGCGACCGTCACGCTGACGATGAGCAAGGAAGGTTATACCTCCACGACGAAAGAGATCGCCATTTCAGGCCTGACGTATGCCGGCGCTTCTCTCCAGCGGAAGGACGAAACGTCTGTGATCCTTACCGCCTCCGGAGGGACTTTGACGACGGACGGCTCGGAGTTAGTGGTCCCGGCCGGCGCTTTAAATGAAGATGTCCCGAATGTCACCCTTACTTCTTATCATACCGCCCAAAATCTTCCGGTTCCGCTCCCCGACGGCGCCACCCCGCTGGCCGGGGCGGATCTGAGCGCGTCGACCGAAGTGGTCTTTAACGCCGGGTTCGGCGCCGCTCTGATGACCCAGCCCCCTTCAAATCTCACCGCCGACGATCTTCAAGACGCCGATATCCGGCTTTTTGAATTCACCGCACTCGGCTGGCAGGAGCGTCCGGGGAAGGGGATTTTGCTGACCGCGGGACCGTATGCCGGTTCTCTTGGGCCGGATCCGGATGATCCCGCGACCCTCTCCGGCCTTTTTCCCGCCGTTTATGCCCGGATGGGGATCCTTCCGGGATCGGTGAGCGGAACGGTCCGTAATACGGCCGGTACCCCTCTTCCCGGCGTCTACGTTTTCGGAGGGGGGGACCTGGCGATCACCGACAGTAACGGAAACTATCAACTGCAAAGGGTATCGGTCCTGAAAGACGCGGGAGAGAACATCCCCCTGATCGCCGCGACCTCCGGCTTTTTGGCGGGCGCTCAGGTGGCGACGCTTGCGCCGGGAGAGTCGGCCGCGGTTGATTTCACCCTGACCAGCCTGATCCAAATTCCTACCATCGGATCGAACTCGGAAAGTTTTTCCATCGGGACGATCCGCCTTACCGTGACGGCGCCACTGTCGAATCCGGAACCGCTTGACGCTGATATCGTCCGAGGGGGGGTCTTATTGGGAGAGTTCTCGCTCGACCCGGGCGAGTCGGTTTTTATTATCTATATCACGGACGGAAGTTTTTCGACGGTGTATGCGCTGGATATCCTCGTCTTATCAGGAGCGGTCGATTTTGACGTACAGGGCCAGGCCAGCACGTTGAATGCCGGCCAGGACCAGCTTTTTATCCTGTAACGTTCAGGCGTTTCTCCCACCCCACCTTTATGCCCGTTCCTTGGAATTCCGTTTTGGCAGGATAACTTGATCCCCCTCCTTCAAGCCTTCGGTGATTGTGATGACACTCTCATTCCGAAGGCCGAGGACGATGGGGCGGAGCTGATCCTCGCCGGAGGGGAGGCGCAGGGTGACCGCACTCTTCCCGTCGTTCTGGTTCAGCGCGATCAGGGGAAGGTAGAGGACATCTTTGGCGACATCGGTAATGATGTCGATATTGGCAGTCATCGACGGTCTTAAGCGTTGGTCGGAGTTGTCCAATTCGATCGTGACCTCGTAGGTGACGATGTTGTTGTTTTTCTCCCCCTTCGGAGAGATTTTGACGACGCGTCCCTGGTAGATCTGGTTCGGGATGGCGTCGAGGCGGATTTCGGCCGGCTGGCCGGCCTCCACCTGGCCGATATTCACTTCGTTGATCTTGGTTTTCACCCACATCTTCGAGAGATCGGCGATCTTCATCAGCGTCGTCCCCCCCGAAAAACCGGAGGTCCCGGAAGAGACGATCTCGCCGACCGAAACGCTCAGCTCCAGGACCGTCCCGGAGAGGGGAGCGTAGATGGTGAAGTCGTCCGGTTCATCGCTCGTCAAGTCCCGTTGAAGATATTTCTCATAGAGCGCTTTGTTCCCACTGAGGGTGAGGAGAAGCTGGCGTTTGGAGAGGTCGTACCTGATCTGCGCGTTGTCACGCAACTTCTGGGCGCTCTCCAGCTCCTTTCGGGCGACGAACCCCTTCTCGAAGAGCTCCTTCATCCGGTTGTATTCCCGCTCGGCCTCTTCGAGGTTGAGCCGTTCCTGCTCGATCGTCGCCCGCGCCTCGGCGACCCGCCGCGCCTGAGTTGATTCCTGCTGGATCCTCGCCAGCGGCTGCCCCGCCTCGACGGTATCTCCGGAACGGACGAAGAGTTTTTTCACCTCGCCGGCCTGCTCCGATTTGATCTCGACGATGTTGGTCGGCTCCAACGACCCGGTCTCGGTCGCCTTGGCGACGACATCTCCCCGCTTGACGACGACGATCTCCTCGTCGGCCGCCGCGTGCCGTCCCTTGCCGCGGAAGGTCGCAATCCCGGCGATCAATACAAAGATGACCAGGGTGAGGACGATCGTTTTTTTTCTCACCGCTTCTCTCCCGCGGCCGGGACCGTCTCGATGTTAAAGCGCTCCAATAAGAGGCCGGTGACCCGGTCGAGATTGATCAATGATTTATTATAATCGGTGATCGCCCGGATCTCCCTCCCCCGCGCGTCGGCGAGCTCCGTTTGGAATTCCAGAAGGTCGTGGCTGCTGATCAAGCCTAGCGCTGCCCGTTCGTTTCCGGCCGAGAGCTGCCGCTCGGCGAGGATCCGGGCGCGCCGGTTTGATTCGATCCGGCGGTAGTCGGTCTCCACCCGCCGAAGGCCCTCTTTGGTTTCGAGGGTGATCTGCTGGATCGTCCGTTCTCGATTGAGGGTCGCCCGGTTCCATTCGGATCTTTCCCTCTGAACATTGGCCCGCGCCGAGCGGTTGCCGAGGGGGAAGCTCAAGACGACCCCCGCCTCCCAGCGGTAGAAGTCGCCCGATTCGATCTGGTCGAGTTCGGTCGAGTAACTTCCGCCGATTCCGTTGAGGCCGACACTTCCGACGAGATCGAGGGAGGGATAGAGCTGATTTTCTGCGATCCGGATGGAGAGCGCCCGATTCTTCAGCACCATCTCACTCTGTTCGATCTCCGGCCGTTCTCTCAGCGCGGTGGTCAGGAGGGATGCCTCGTCGAGCTCGATGCGGGTGTCGATCGGCGCCTCCGTCGGAAGAAGAGGGGGCGGGGCGCTGAACGATTGCTCCGGAAGGTTGAGGAGCCGGCGCAGTTGGTCTTCCGTATCCTCGATCCCTTTTTCGGCGACCACCACCCCTTCAACCCGTGAGGCGACCCCCGCCTCGGCGACCAAAATTTCGATCGGCGCCAAAAGTCCCAGCTCAACCTTGTTTCGGTTGAGCTCCAAGAGCTGCTCTGCGGCCCTTAGCGATTGTTGCTGCACTTTGAGGTTCTCCCGTTGGAAAATCAGATCCCAGTAGACGTCGCTGATTTCCAAGATGATCGCCATCAACTGTGATCGAAAAACCGACTGTGAGATCTGCAGTTGGGTTTGAGCGATCCGAAGGAGGCCTTGGGTGACCTCCCTCCCGAATCCGCGCAGCAGCGGCTGTGTGAAAGTCAGGACAGGCTCGCCGCGAAACGTGGGGTTGATCTCCTGGAGGGTTGCGCTGGAGCGGCTTTGTGAAAAGGTGACGTCGTAATCGCCTCCCCAGCCAAAGCGCTGATTCAGTCCGAGGCTCAGCCGCTGGGATTCCTGATCCACCTGGCCGGTCTCGACAAAACCGGCTTCGATGACGGAGGTGCTCTCCTGAACCGATTTGCCGACGCGGGCATCGAGGTGAAGGGTTGGATCGAATTGGCCTTGTTCGAAGAGAATGTCCGATTCCTGGAGACGGATGTTTTCCCGCTCTACCTTAAGATCGACGTTGTTTCCGAGCGCGATGCGGATGGCCTCCGTCAGTGAGAGTGACTGCGGGGTCCTTTCCGCCGCTTTGAGAGAGGATGTCTGAAAAAAGGGGAAAAGAAGCAGGGTAAAAGAGAGCATGACCACGATCCTGGAAGGGAAGTTCGGCATAAGTGGATCTTAAGATAACAAATGCAGGATGAAAATTCAACGGAGAGAGGGGAGATAAATTGCGGATTGCGGAATGGGAAACAGAAAATGAAAGGGAAAGGCCCCATCTCCTGTCCCACCTCCGAAATCCGCATTCCGCAATCCGAAATCGTAGTGTTATCGCCGGAGGGCTCTTTCGGAGAACTGGTCGTCTTGCAGACCGACGTTGATCTTCACGTCGCTCACCTCGACGAAAGTCTTTCTGGAAGATTCCGCGTTGACGACCTGAGAGCCCTTCCATACATATGATTTATCCACCTGTTGCCAGTCGATCCATTGCGTCTTCAGCAGGGTTCCATCGTCGGAAAAGTAATCGACCTTTCGAAGGGTTCCCTCGTTTTTGGAGAGGTGGAGAATCTTCTTTCCATAGAGATGGTGATCCTTGAGCTTGCTCTCAACCACGTAACAGGGCTCGCCGCGGACCTCGCTCTCCGGAAGAAGTTGATGCTCATCCCATTCGACAGGACGCTGGTGCATGTCTTCAAAAAGAAGATCGGAATCAGGCTCGTTATCGTGCTTGTGCCGTCCCGGTTGAAGACGCCTGACCTGACGCAACTCCGGGAGATAAAGCCAGAGGTCGGCTTGATTTTCTTGCGCCCGTTCCCAGAGAAGGAACTTAATCCCCTTGTCGTTCACAGGCGATTCAGTAACGAGGAGCGTCTTGCTGTGGAGATTCTCCTGGCCGGCATAATTCTTCCAGTAGAGCCGAAAGATTGTTTTCTTCTCGGTTCCGTCGGTATCGACGATCCGGAAGGTCACCTGCGAGGTCTGATCCTTGATCCCATACATCCGCTTGTGAGCCGCCTTGAGGATCGCTTCGGCGGTGGGTCCTTGTTTGGGGGGAGCCTCCTGGGCGATTGCGAGGGGGGCGGGGAGGAGCAAGAGAAAAACAAAGAGAAAGAATCTACCGATTACAGGTTGCATCGTCATAAAGCGACTTCCTTTCTCTGCCGGAAGATGGGGAGAGGGCCCTTGATCCGGCAGCCGAAGAGGAAGCGTATCAAAAACCCTGTCATCCGTCAAATTGCCTTCCATGATTCTCCTAGGTAATGGGGGCGTGTCGGCGCTTGCCCCTGTTTTCCTCGGTCGGTCCCGAGCGATCGGTGAGATCGCCCTTCCTAAGTTCTATCGAAGAAAGTTGACACGGAGGGCTTTTTGTCATTATGATCAAAAAATCCTTTTTGATTAAAACGGGAGCCGCTCCGTGGCCGATACGTCGGACAAACGAAAATCAAATCAGATCGCTTTTATCCTCTCCGGGATTCACCCGGGGCTGGGGCAGTTTTACAATGAGGATTGGGGGAAAGGAATCGCCTTTTTTGTTTCCTTTTTCTTCTTGAACGGTTTGCTTCTCCCCGAAAGTTATCTTGATATTTTGCGGATGAAGGTGCCGATGAGCTGGAATCTCTTCTTGCGACTGCTCTTGCTCGGCGCCTTCTGGGCAGTCTCCATTTATGATGCGGATCGATCCGCAAAGAGAAGGAACGCCGCCCTTTCCGCCCCGTCCCGGACTTAGTTTCCCTTACCCCTGAGCACTGGCGATCTCCGAGGCTTTTTCCCCTCCCACTCCGTTCAGAGGCAATTTCCCGTCGACAGGTGGCAAGTTGAGAATTCATCTGGTAAACTGAGGCGATGATGGGGAAGTTCTTATCGGGATGACTCCGGATTCTCCCCGTTGAGACGGTTATTTGACCCAGCTTCTTGGACAAATGCAATACAACGTTTCTGAAATACAACTTGCCAGCGGAATGAAGAGAAGATTATAATTAGTCACAAGAATCGGTGTGCCAAAGGAGTCGCCCCGGTGGATCGATTACAAATGCTCCAGGGAAAACAGGTCGAAGTCGTTTATCAAGGGATCGTTTACAAGGGGACGTTGGTCGGCGCGAGCGAGAGTGAAGTCTATCTTCAAACGCTGAACGACTGGGTCACCCTACCGATGGAAGATGTCACCGACGTTCGAGAGGCGAGCGGAAATGGAGCATGAAAGCGAAGGACCAAAGATCCCTGAAGTAAAAGAGGTTTTCCACACCGGCCCGATCGGAAACGGGATGGCTCCTCCGATGCAGGAGGAGTCTTGGATCGCGGCGGGGGAAGAGGAGAAGACCCGGTTTGCTCTTCCTGCCATCCTCTTTCTCATCACCATTTTTACCACCCTTTTGGCGGGAAGCTACCAGGAGGGGGGAGAGCCCTTTCGCCGTCCCGCCGACCTGGTCAAGGGGATTCCCTTCTCATTCACGTTGATGTCGATCCTTTTTGTTCACGAGATGGGTCATTACGTGACGTCAAAGTATTACGGGGTTAAAACGACCCTCCCCTATTTTATTCCGGGTCCCTGGGCGCCCTTCGGCATCGGAACGTTCGGCGCGTTTATCCGGATGAGATCCCCCATTCTCCGAAAGAACGCCCTCCTCGACATCGGTGCCGCCGGGCCGATCGCCGGATTTGTAGTCTCCATCTTTGCCGTGGGGATCGGCCTTTATTCATCGAGGATTGTGGAGATTCAAGAAGGAAACGCCTTGCTTCGCCTGGGCGATCCGCTGATGTTCACCTTCTTGGCCCATTTCCTCGGGAAGGTTCCTCCGGCCGGTTATGATGTGGCGCTCAGTTCCGTCGCATTTGCCGGATGGTTCGGCTTGTTTGTGACCTCCATGAACCTCCTTCCGATCGGTCAACTCGACGGGGGGCATATCGCTTACGCCCTGCTCGGACGCAAGCAGCGATTCCTCTCGATCGGGATGGTTGTGACCCTGATTATCTTGGGAGTGATCGGATGGCCCGGCTGGTATATCTGGGCGATCTTGATTTCATTCCTGGGCCTTCATCACCCACCGACGATCGACGAAGATGTGCCGCTCGATCTGAAGCATCAATTGATCGGGTGGGGATCGATCGTCCTCTTTATTGTGACCTTCATGCCGGTTCCGTTCAAAGTCTAGCAGGCTACTGAAACAGTCCACCTGCTTCGTTCTCAGTCGCTCAGAAATCCTCACGTACAACAAAGTACGCTGCGGTTTCCTCGCTCCCTGCGGCCTCGCATCTGGAACTTTTTGAGCAGCCTGAAGATATTTCAAACTTATTAAACGATTGGGTTGTATCAGGTTTTTTGTCGAAGTACCGGGGTTATCCTGAAAGGGCATCGAGATCGGAGAATTCCGGATCGAGGAGGGTTTTTTCTTCAATTCCCAGGAAAATGTCTACCAGATTCGGATCAAATTGGCTCCCCTTGAACCGCCGGATTTCGTCCCGCGCTTCGGCCAGCGTGACCGCTTGTTGATAGGGGCGGGGAGTCGTCATGGCGTCAATCGTATCGGCGATGGCAATGATCCGAGAGAAGAGCGGAATCTCTTCTCTGGAGAGGCCCTTCGGATATCCGCTTCCGTCCCACCATTCGTGATGGTGGAGAATCGAGGAGAGAATTTCCCGGGAAAGGCCGATTGTCTCCAGGATTTTGACGGCATTGCCGGGATGCGACTTCATTAATTCGAATTCGTCCTCGGAGAGCTTGCTCCCCTTTTTTAGAATGTCGTCGCTGCTGCCGATTTTTCCGATATCGTGCAGGATCGCGGCAATGATCAAGTCTTGCATCCGGCCCTTTGAGAGTTGCAGCGCTTTCCCGATGACCGCCGCGTATTGCGCCACCCCGGAGGAATGGCCTTTGCTGAATTGGTCTTTGATCTCGATGGCGGCGACAAGGGCTTGCAGCGTTCGAAGATAGCTGTTCCGGATGTCGCGGTAGAGGCGCGCATTTTCGATTGCCACCGCTACCTGTCCGCAAAAGATCGAGATCAGCCCCAGATCGCTCTCCCCCAACGGCTGGCCGCGGTTGAATTTAGAAAGATTCAGAACGCCGATCACCTTCTTTCGAATCATGATCGGAACCGCCAGTCCGGACGCGACCTTTTCATCGTCGAGGAGACCCTTCAGATCCGGGTTTTCTTCGATCCCTCCTTGCACCAAAATCGGCTGCTTCTTCTCCACGGCCAATCCGGCGATTCCTTCTCCCACATGTTTTTTTAGCTTGTTTTCATCCAAATTCTCGAAGCCGGTGGTGGCTTTCACGACGAGTTCGCCGGTTTTTTCGTTCAGAAGCATGATGCTGGCGCGATCCACTTTGAGTTCCGTTTTCACCAAATCGACGATCAGGCGCATCAGATGGGTGAGATCGGTCTGCATCATCAGCTGTTGGTTGACCTGAAAGAGCGGCATGAGCGATTTCATCCGGACGTTTTCCTGACGCAACCGGTACTTGTCGAGGGCGTTGTGGATGGCGGAGAGGAGCTCCTGGCGCGTGAACGGTTTGAGGATAAATCCCATGGCGCCCATTTTGAGCGATTCGATGGCGGTGGTAATCGTTCCGTGGCCGGTGATCACGACCATGATGATTTCGGGCCGGACCGATCGGGCCATCTTCATCAACTCCAGGCCGCTCATCCCCGGCATTCGAATATCGGTGAGAAGGATTTCATAAGGGCCTTGCTCCAAAAGCTTCATCGCCTGCATCCCTTGAGAGGCGGTTTCAACATCGAATCCTTCAGAGGAGAGAAAACGCTGGCCCAGTTCCAGGATGGTCCTCTCGTCGTCGACCACCAAGATCCGCTCTTTAGACATTTCGGCTCCCTTGATGCGAGAGTGCAGGGAGCTTGATCATGAAATTGCTCCCCTTCCCGAGCTCGCTTTCGACTTCCAGCCTTCCGCCGTGTTTCTCGATAATGTTGTAGCTGATGGAGAGGCCGAGTCCGGTACCCATTTGGCGGCCTTTGGTGGTAAAGAACGGATCGAAAATGTTTTGAATATTATCCGGATGGATTCCCATACCGGAATCTTTGAATTGGATCATGACCATCTCTTCGGACGGACTCTCATGGAGGGAAGTCCTGTTCAGCATGAGCGGTTTCTCCGGGAGGGTCGATGTCTCGATCGTGAGCATGCCCCCTTTGGGCATCGCATCAAACGCATTCTTAATTAGGTTGATGAAGACCTGCTTGAGCTGATCGGCGTCGGCCTGGACGGGGGGGAGATCCTTTGCAAACTTCTCGACGATATTGATGTTGGAAGTTTTTGCTTGATACTGAATCAGGGTGAGCGTATTTCGGATGAGGCCGTTGATGTCGATCGGCTCTTTTTTGGAACCGTGAGAGCGGGAGAAATCGAGCAGATTACGGACAATCTGCCGGGATCGCAACGCTTCGCTCTCGATGACTTTCAGATCTTTCGTCCGAGGATCTTCAGGGGGCATTTCGGAGAGGAGGAGACTGGTAAAGCCGAGAATGCCGGTGAGCGGATTGTTGATCTCATGGGCGACGCTGACCGCCAGTTCTCCGACGGAAGCAAGCTTGGCCGACTGCATCAGCTGTTCGCTCTGGTTCTTTTTCAGCTCTTCCATCTGTTCCTGGACCCGTTTATAAAGCCGCGCGTTTTCGATGGAGGTGCCGGCCTGAGAAAAGATGATCTCCAGCATCGAGAACTCATCTTCCGTATAAATATCTTCCGACCGTTTGTCGTCGAGAAAGAAAAGACCGATGAGGCGTCCCTTAATATAGATGGGGCCGACCAGCGTGACGCCCAGTTTCTCCATCTCCCGGATCAGCACGGTCAAATCACGATCGCTGGGATCTTCTTCAGACTGTTTTGCGATCTCATTATACACCAGAAGTTCTTTCTGAATACCTTGAATATTGAAATATTCGATCAGAGGATTATTGGAAGAAAGGGCAAGGGTGGCTTCGTCAAAACCTTCTTGAGCGCCGATAATGACAAAAGGGGATTCCTCTTCCACCAAGAGAATCGCCATCTTCTTCGCCGTCAGCTTGGTCATCAATGTGTAGGTGAGATCTTTACAAAGCTTTTCGAGGTTGATCGTGTTCCGCATCATGGTGGAAAGCCGGGAGAGGAGGAGTTTTTGGTCGTACTCGCCTTTGAAAAAAATCCGATCGGTCGCCCGCTGAAAGAAGCGCTTCAACGGTTCGAAACCGATGGCCACCAAAAGGGCGGAGAGGAACATCCGGAAGGTCGGCTCGGATTTATCCCCCAAGGTATTCTGGGAAAAAAGAATCATAAAGACATAAACGGAAAAGGTGATAATCAAGAGCATGGAATAAACGAGGGTGCGTTTGAGGATGATCTTTATGTCCAACAGGCGGTAGCGAACGATGGCATAGGCGATAAAACTGCTCATAATGATGGTGAGGATCTGGCCGAGCCAGTTGAGGGAGAAAATGCCGAGGGTCGGGAGGATCAAGTTGGTGATCATTCCGAGATTGGCCGAGATGAATGTGCCGAAGAAGACGTAGCGAATCTGCATCCGGCTGATTCCGGAGGAATTGAAATATTGCTTGCTCAGAATAATGAAGGACCAGCAGAAATAGGCAATGATAAAGATGAAATAAATCGGATAAGCGGGCCCGAAAACAATTTGCTTTTCGCCGGAGGCGGTGTGGAGCACGGCCTGGATGACCATCTCCGGCAGCAGGGTGAGCGCCAGAATCCCCAATGCGGGTGCAAGGGGGAGCAGATAGGCAAGTCGAGAAGAGCGCTCTTGAGAAAGAAAGGTGAAATTGAAGAACAAGAAGGAGGTCACGATGGAAATCGGGCTGACATATAAAATCTTAGACCAGAGAAGCGATTCAACTGGATCGACGGCGGAACGGAAGGGAATCACCGAGAAACACCAGGAGGCGACACTCAGCGCCACCAGACTGTACAGCGCGTTCAGGGTGTTCTTACGGCCCCGGGACCAAACGACAAAACCCAGCGCCAGATTGGTGATTCCCGCCAAAAGGCTAAGACTATTTTGGATGTCCATCTTGTTCCCGCTCTACTTGGGAAAGAGCTCGGCCATCGGCTGGTGGAATGTCTTGATATACTCTAACTTTTCTTGAGAGACCAATTCATTGAAGCTTCTGAGGGGAGCAATTTTAAATTTCATCTCTTCACTCCATCGGGTCATTTGATGGACGAGCTGGTCATCGAATTGTCCGACGGCGAAATGTCCTTTCCAATTGCGCGCGGCTAAAATCATCACCTCGCCGCAGCAGGTAAAAACATCGTCGGACTGTGGAAAACCGAATGAGAAATGGGTATCCACGCCGGGAGCCTGAGCGACCACATCCAGGATGAGAACGTCGGGCCTTGTCCAGACGAGGTCCTTGGAGGTGTTCCGGGGCTGCGTGTCGTCGAGTACGACGGCGCCGGGCTTCAAGTGCTCCGGCTTGATGAGAACCTCGACCGAATTCGTGACGACAATGACGATGTCCGCCTGGCGAAGACTATGAAGGGTGGTGGCCACTTCGATGGTGACCGATTTTATTTCTTGCTGCAGAAGATCCAACGCGACTCGCTTGGCCGGGCGATCGACGAGGAGTAATTTCCCTATTTTCCTCTTCTCGGAAAGGATCCGCGTACAGGGGACGCCCATGTAGCCGGCCGCGCCGACGATCGCCAAGGTTTTTTGTTCCAAGTCCATGTTTAAGACGTGGGCGATTTCATCCAGCATCTGGAGGATGACCGAAGTGGTATAGGCATGTCCTGTGGTGACGCCGATATTGGTTTTGTCGGTCAGGTATTCGCCCCCCATGCTCATGGAGGTGGAAAGCGCGCCAAGGCCGATGACTTCGCAGCCGAGCTTCTCGGCCAACCGGGCCGTTTGAAGGATCCTTTTTTTAGCAAGGCGCTGATTGTAGTGCATCTGCTCAGGGGTCAGCGGACAGATGACGATATATCCGGTCTTATCCTCCCCGTCCGCCGACTTCAGGCCGGTAATGCGGGAGCCGATGATCGGCCACAACATCCGTGTGGCGCGTTCGACCCAGTGGGGCGGAAAATAAGACGAAAAGGGATACTTTCTCGAAATATCGGTGAGATCTCTTGGATGAATGAGGAAGGCATAATCCCCCTTGCGGATCACGAGGCGAGCGATGATCCCAGGGAACCACAAAATAAAGAGGTCTCGAATGGCGGCCAGAAAGAGCGCCAATGAATTGACGGTGAGTTTAAAAAAAGAGGGATTCTTCCTGGATTCTTTATCGCTCATCTGACTCCTGCTGAAAAGTTCGAATGTGTTGAACAAAACTGAACAGCGCTGTCGATGGCTAAAAAGCAATTTTTATACCAACAGTGTATTGTAAGATAGATTAACTATGCCATTCAAAATCAATGACTTATAAAAATTTTAAGAATGCCCGGAAAAAAGTAAGACCGAAAAGAGGACGAAATTACCCATCAGTTGACAAAAAATGTCACTCTGTCCTGGTATTCAGAGTGCTGCAGCAAGGGCTTTCCCCGCTTATCCATGGACTGAAATTAAAACGAGATAGATCAAAAAGAGGGCCAGGGGAGCGGGTTCCCCATTTTCGCCTGCCGGTCAGCAGGGGGTCTTCATCGGACCTTTTGCAGCACGTCGATCATCTCTCTATGAATTTTTCCATTGGTGGCGAGCAATTCCGAATCGTAAATTGAATAGGGTTTCCCGGAGAAATCGCTCAATTTCCCGCCGGCTTCGGTCAGAATCAAACTTCCGGCAGCGGTATCCCATGGCTGGAGCTTAAGTTCCCAGAAGCCGTCGAGCCGGCCGGAGGCGACATAACAAAGATCGAGCGCCGCCGAACCGGTTCTGCGGACCCCCTGGGCCTTCATGCTGAAATTGATAAAATGATTGAAGTTGTTGATCGGGTCGGTTCGAACATCGTAGGCAAAACCGGTGACAAGAAGACTCTTACTCAGGCGGGTAGCCGAGGAGACGGAGATCGGTTTCTCATTGAGGAAGGCCCCTTTCCCCCTTTCGGCGAAGAAGAGTTCGTTCCGAAGGGGATCGAGCACCATGCCGAGCTGCACCTTCCCCCGCATCTCCACCGCGATCGAAACGCAGAAAAAAGGAAACCGATGAGAGTAGTTGGTCGTTCCATCCAACGGATCGATAATCCACCGGAAGGGAGAAGGTTCGGTTCGATCGTGGCCCTCCTCCGCCAGAACCTGGTGGTCGGGGAACTGTTTGTTGACCATTGCCACAATCGCCTCTTCAGAGCGATGATCGATGTTGGTCACCAGATTGAGGTCCCCCTTATAGGAGACCGTGACCTCTCCTTCCAGTCCTTTCTTGAGGATCCGTCCCGCCTTTTTCGCGGCGCGAAGGGCGACTTCGCGAATGCGTTTCATTTCCGTCATGGCTGCAATATATCATGTTTTATATTGAAAGTTAAAAAAATGTGATCAGTTGCCGATCCGAACCAAAGCGGATATAATCATTCACATCCATGAAAGATCGATTTGTTTTCCTTCCATTTCCTCCGTTTTCGTCTTGCCGGCCGCGCCGTTTGCACACAGAAAAGCATCTCCGGGCTGTCCCGCGATGAGAAGAGAGGTGCGCCGAAAGATTTTGGCGCTGGCCCTGCCTGTGGTCGCCAGCAGCCTCTTGGAGCGGGCGGTCACGACCACCGATATTTTCTTGGTCGGCGGGCTCGGAGCCTCTGCGATTGCAGCCGTCGGCCTCTCACAGTTGATCATCGTTTTCATGATGAGCTTGATTGCCGGGCTATCGGTCGGAACCACGGTGGTCGTGGCTCAACTGGTCGGCGCGCAAAGAGGACAGCGGGCTTCGGAAGCGGCATTCAGCGCGTTATGGGTCGGCTTTGCGCTCAGTTTTTTGATCGGCGGGGTCGGGCTTTTTTTCCGCCGGGAAGCGGCCGCCCTCCTCGGAGCGGAGCCGGCGCTCATCAAATTGATCGATGCATACCTCTTTTATATTTTTCTCTTTTTGCCGGTCAGCGTCGGAGTCGATCTTCTTTCAGCGATCATGCATGGAAGAGGGGATACGCGAACTCCGATGGTCGCCATTATCGGGGTGAATCTTCTCCATCTCGGCATCGCTTACGCGTTGATCTACGGCCATTTCGGATTCCCGGCGATGGGCGTTCGGGGGGCTGCGATTGCGGTCGGCATTTCCGAAATCTTCGGCGCCGTCTTCCTTTTGATCAGGGCCTTTCAGAAAGGTTTTCTCCACCGAACCCCGCTTCGCCTCGATTTGATCCGGCAGGTCGTTCGTGTCGGTCTCCCCTTTTGCGCCGACCGGCTTGTCCAGCAGGTGGCCCAAATGTCGTACGCACGGGCCGTGCTGGTCTATGGGACGGTCACCTATGCCGCGCATCAGGTCGGGCTTGCGATCGAGGCCTTCTCCTTCATGGCCGGAAGCGGGTTTGCGATTGCCGCCGTCACCTCCGTGGGGCAGAGCATCGGCGCCTCGCAATACAAGCGGGCGAAGGCTGAGAATTGGGAGGCGAATCGACTCGCCGTCTTGGTGATGGCCTCCATGGGAATTGTTTTTTTCTTCTTTCCCTATTTATTACTTCGGCTGTTTACGGAAGATACGGAGGTCGTTCGTCTAGGGACCCTCTTCCTGAAGATCGTCGCGCTGATTCAGATTCCGCTGGCGATCACGATGGTCCTCTCCGGATCCCTCAAGGGGGCGGGGGACACCCGCTTTCTCCTGACGGTCACCTTCGTCGGCGCCTGGCTGATCCGGGTTCCCCTCGCCTTTTATTTTTCTTTCGTCCAGCCTCTCGGGATCACTTACGTCTGGGGGGTGATGGTGGTCGATTGGTTTGTCCGCATGACGTTGACCCTCCTTCGATATCGCTCCGAAAAGTGGCAGAGCATCCGTGTCATCGAGCAGGAAAGATCGTAATCATCCGTTTGCCAAAATGGGATCTCGGCAGTATTCTTACAGTAAAGAGGTGCCGGGATGCCGTTTTCAAAAAAGCTTATCTTTTTATTGATTCTTTCTGCGCTCTTCGGCTGCGGCCGGAAGGAGGCGGATGACAGTGTCGGTGTCGCGGTGGTCCCGACGTTCTTTAAACTTCCGGCCGGGGGAGAGGTGCAACTTTCGGCCGATGTGTTCGGGACCCTTGACAAAGGGGTGACCTGGCAGATCAACGGACCTGGAAGTATCAATCCCGCGACCGGCCTCTATCGATCGGATCCTAATTTCGATTCGAATAGACCGACCGCCACGATCCAGGCGGTCAGCCAGGATGATCCGAGTGCGATCGGTTTTGCGGCGATCACGATGACCTCTTCCTCGAAGTCGTCGAGCGATCCGGCGGTTCCGGTCGGATCCCGCAGCTTGGTCATGGGGGGATACACAGTCCGCGCGGGGCAGACGATTGACCTCAATGGGGATAGCCTGCTCGACATGGTTTCGGTGAGTCGTTCAGGAAATCTCGCGGTGGTCTTCCTGGGGGTCGGCAACGGCCTCTTTCGAAAACAGGCCGAGATTTCATTGGGCGACCCATCCGGCGTCACCGTCGGCGATTTTGTCAATTCGGAGGCCTTTATTGCCGATCTTGCGATCGGAAGCCGAGACGAGCGGGCGGTCAAGATCATCTCCGGAGAGGCGGGGAGCCCTCACGTCGCTTTCCCGGTGACCGTCACGACCCACTTACTCCCCGGCGGGGTAACCCCCTCGGCCCTGGCCGCCGGGCAGTTCCATGGCGATGTCGCAAGCCGAAATTCGGATCTGATCGTCGGAACCGAAGAAGGGTCGATCATCCTTTTTCTACAGGACCGGTCCACGAATCAATTTAGTCCGCAGCCTTCCATTGCCGTCGGCGGAAAAGTGACTCAGATGGTCACGGCCGATTTTAATGGGGATGAGCTTCTCGATCTGGCCGTCCTCCGTGAAGGGGCCGGCGATGTCCTCGTCTTCCCGGGCGACGGTGCCGGCGCCTTTTCCGAACCGGTCTCCGTCTCATTCTCATCGCCGCCGACGTCGCTTGCGGTGGGGGACTTGAACGGAGACAGCCTTATTGATTTGGCGGCGGCGCATCAGGCCTCCAGCCAAGTTTCGACCTCGAATGGGACAGGGGATGGGACGTTTTTGCCGGCCGTTTATCTCCCCGTTGACTTTCCGCCCGGAGCGATCGTCGTGGAAGATTTCAACCTCGACAGGATTAATGAAACCCCCACCCGACCGGGAAATCCGATGTTGGACATCGCCGTGACCCTTCCCTCTTTACGTGAAATTCTGGTTCTCTTCGGAGACGGCACCGGGAAGTTTATCGGAAAGTTTAATCACAGCACCGGCACCACGACCCCTCTGACTCTGATCTCCGGATTCTTTCTCACCGGGGGTTTCCAGAGCCCGCAAGGTTTTCAAAGCGTCAGCCTGGTCTATCTCAGCGAAACGGAAGACAAGTTTCACCTCCTCAACAACATCAGCTTCTAGTCTAGGGCGTAAACCGCTCCCCCCTAAAAACTTACAGACATCGCCCTGTCGCTTGGAGCCGTGCCGCCCGCGGCATTTTTAATGCCCCATCCGGGGGATTGCCACGCGTGCCGATGGGGATCAAAATGGAGAGGGTAGGCGAGGGCTTTGGTTTTGGAGGCAGCGCGATGAAAGCGAATATCAGAAAGGGGATTCAACGAAGGTGGGTGAAGGGGGTTCTGCCGTTTTTTGTCGTGATGATTTTGGGGATAATTTTTTTGCGCCCCCTCTCAGCCGCGGCCGAGGAAGGGTCGCCGGACAGCTCCAACAGGGTCGTCACCCTCCGGGCCGATCAAACGGTGAACGGTGATTATTTTGCTTTTGGGGATGTGGTCGAGATTTTGGGGACGGTTCATGGCGACGTCTACGCGGCGGGGGGAAAGGTCCGAGTCGCAGGGAAGATCTCCGGCGATCTGCTGGCCGCCGGCGGGGAGATCGATATCGAGGGGAAGGTCGATCAAGACGCCCGGATCGCAGGGGGCGAGATCACCCTCTCGGGCAACATCGGAAGAAACCTCACGATCGCAGGCGGCCGGATCATTCTGGCCGATCCCTCGGCGGTTCAAGGGAACGTCATCTCCGCCGGCGATCTCGTGATCTCCAATCAGATTCACGGAAATGTAAAGGCGATGGCGGGGAATCTCCAAATTACCTCGACGGCAGCGGTCGGCGGGGATATCTCCTACCGGAGTCCTCAGCCGGCGCGGATCGCGGAGGGGGCGGAGATCGGCGGGACGGTGATGCGGCGGACGCCGCATGAGATGTTCGACTTTTCTCCCGGCCGGATGATAGGGGTGATGGCCGGTCTGATTTTTTTCTTCAAAATGATCAGCTTCGTATCGACCCTCCTCCTCGGATTGCTGTTGATCTTTCTCTTTCCCGGGTTCAGCCGCGCGGTGGTCTCCACGCTGAGGGAGAAACCGTTGGCGTCGCTCGGCTGGGGACTGGTCTGGCTGATCGTTACCCCGGTCGTCCTCATCGCCCTCCTGGCGACGGTGGTCGGAATCCCGCTTGCCCTGATCCTCTTTCCCCTCTACTTTATCAGCCTCTACCTGGCGCGGATCGGGATCATTCTCTGGGCCGGCACCGCCATTCTGGAGCGGATGGGGAAGCAAGGACATCCGGGATGGGGATTACTCATCGGTCTCTTCCTTTATATGCTGCTGACGCTGATCCCGGGACCGGGCGGTCTCATCAGTCTTCTTGCGATTCTCTTCGGGTTGGGCGCGGCGCTTTTAACCTTGAGGGCGCAATACGCCGCCGCATGAACGGTAAGGGCGGTTCTCAGACCGCCCACCCTTCATCGAATTCTTTTCGTCATCCGTCCAATATCACCCAATCATTTGTATATTGACATGGGATAAACCCTGAGGATATGATTCCGATTCCAGTAAGCGTCGGGCCGCGTCCATCTCTTCAGAATAAGGAGAACTGAACATGTTTAAAGAGTTCAAAGAATTCGCCATGCGCGGGAATGTCCTCGACATGGCGGTCGGGGTGATCATCGGGGCGGCCTTTGGGAAAATCGTGAATTCGTTCGTGGCCGATATCATGATGCCGCCTCTCGGCCTGCTTCTCGGGCAGGTCGATTTCTCGAATCTCTTCATTAATCTCTCCGGGAAGCCGCTGGCTTCCCTGGCGGAAGCAAAAACGGCCGGCGCGCCGACGATCAACTATGGTGTTTTTATCAATCAGGTAATCGATTTTGTCATCGTCGCCTTCGCGATCTTTTTCCTGATTCGACAGATCAATGCAATGAAGCGACGGTCTGAAGCGCCTCCGGCCGTGCCGACGACCAAAAGCTGCCTCTACTGCCTGTCGGATATTCCGCTCAAGGCAACCCGGTGTCCCCACTGCACATCGGAGCTGAAGGCTGCGGCCTAGGGTTTGCTCTTTTATTCGGGAAAACAACACTTCCGCTTCCCGTCCCTCACTCAATAGGAGAATACTTATGAAATATCCGATCCGTCTTGTCGTCACGTTTTGTCTTGCGATTGCGATTGCCGTTCCGTTGTATGCTCAAGAAACGCCCCCCTGGATGGGAAACCTGGAGCTTTCTTATGTTGAGACCTCCGGGAACACGAACGCGGAAACGATGGTGGTGGCCGGCAAGGTAGAGCGCACCTTTGCCGCTTCGAAGCTATCGGGGGAGGTGAAGGCGCTTTATGGAAAAAGTGAGGAGATCACCTCCGATAAGAACTGGATCGGCATCCTCAAATATGATCGGAACATTACCGAAAGTACATACGGCTTTCTTTCGCAGACGGTCGAGCGGAACACGCCGAAGGGGATCGAGGCCCGTTATATCACGCTCGTCGGTTTGGGTCATTATTTCGTGAAGACCGCCTTGGACACCTTGCGGGCGGAGGCCGGTCTTGGTTATACCCGAGAGAACCCGGTCTCTCCCTTGGAGGATGAAGGTTTTCCGACAGCCCGCCTCTTCGGCGGCTATATCCATGCCTTCACGGAGAAGACCCGATTCGAGCAGACGGCGGAGTACACGCCGAGCTTACAGGAGGCGAAAGATTACCTGATCAACGAGGAGTCGGCCTTCATCACGAACCTGATGGGAAACCTCGCCTTCAAGATTTCCTACGCCGTCGTCTACGACAACCAGCCTCCCGTCGGGTTCGGGAAATATGATCGTCTTTTTAAGACGGCGCTGCTCTATACGTTTTGAGATGAATGATTGCGCATCCTTGACGGACTGTGATAATTTCATGAAATAAAGTAATGATCCGTTCAGTCACATGAACGTCAAAGTAGATCACCCAGCCTATGGCTCCTGTATCGAAATCATCAACGACTGAAGGCCTGCCGGTCGCCCCTGCATTAGAGGCGGCGCATGTTCCCCAGCGGGCGACGCGGGTGGACCGGCGCGTCGTCCAGGTGACCTTCGTCGCCGTGCTTATCGCGCTTGTTGCGGGGGTGATTGCGCAAGGTCTCGCCCATTTGATCGATCTAATCACCAACATCGCCTTTTATGGCCGTTTTGCTTTGACGCCTGTTTCACCTGCAGGTCATCAACTTGGAATCTTTGTGCTCTTTGTCCCTGTCGTGGGTGGAATCTTGGTCGGTTTTATGGCGCGCTATGGCTCCAAGAGCATCCGCGGACACGGCATTCCGGAAGCGATGGAGCAGGTTCTGATCAATCAAAGCCGTATTCCGGCGCGGATGGCATTTCTCAAGCCGATCTCCGCCGCGATTGCGATTGGAACAGGAGGGCCGTTTGGCGCGGAGGGGCCGATTATCGCGACGGGCGGCGCGCTCGGCTCCGTGGTGGGTCAGCTCTTGAAAACGACCGCCGACGAACGGAAGATTCTTTTATCGGCCGGGGCGGCGGCCGGCATGTCGGCGACATTCGGCAGCCCTGTGTCGGCTGTCTTGCTGGCGATTGAGCTGTTGTTATTTGAATTTCGGCCCCGCTCCTTCATCCCGGTGGCATTGGCCAGTGTGACAGCGGCGGCGGTTCGAATGGGATTTGTCGGCGCGGCCCCCGCCTTTGCCATGCCTGAATTAGCCCAGCCCGCCGGGGCGGCGATCGCCTCTTACATTTTCCTGGGCGCCGCCGTCGGGGTGGTCTCCGTCTATATCACGCGTGCGGTCTATGCGATTGAAGATGGGTTCGAGCATTTACCCATTCATTGGATGTGGTGGCCGGCGCTCGGCGCGGTTGCCGTCGGCGTCATCGGTTATGCCGTGCCTCGAACCCTGGGGATCGGGTATGAAAATATTGAGGAGATCCTTTCAGGAGAGATCACCGGCCAAGCGCTGGTGATCCTTTTTACTTTTAAATTCATTTCATGGGCGGTCTCGCTTGGAAGCGGGACCTCCGGGGGAACGCTGGCTCCCTTGTTCACCATTGGAGGAGGCCTGGGAGCCGCTCTCGGAAGCGCGACCTTGTTTCTCTTTCCCCATATCGGGCTGGATGTGCGCGTCGCCGCTCTTGTCGGAATGGCGGCGATCTTCGCGGGAGCCTCCCGGGCGCTGCTGGCTTCCGTGGTCTTTGCCTTCGAGACGACCATGCAACCGCTGGGTCTGCTTCCGCTGCTGGGTGGATGCACAGCGGCCTATTTGGTTTCGAGCCTGCTCATGAAGCATACGATTATGACGGAAAAAATTGCGCGCCGCGGAGTCCAGGTCCTCACCGAATATACGGTTGATTCCCTAGCGCAGATACTCGTTCGAGAGAGCGCTTCATACCCGGCCGTCTCGCTTAAAGCCGATATGACGGTCGAGCAGGTTCGCTCCTGGGTTGTTTTAGATCTTCCAGAGAGCCGTCATCAAGGGTTTCCCATATTAGACCCAGAGGGCCATCTTATCGGCGTCTTAACCCGGCGCGACTTGTTTGATCCCAACATTCCTGTGACGACACCACTCAAGGAACTTATTAAACGGCCGCCGGCTGTCGTCTTTGAAGAGCATACCCTTCGTGAAGCGGCCGACTTGATGGTCGAAGAGGATATCGGACGGCTTCCTGTAATCAAGCGATCCCATCCATCCAAAGTCGTTGCCATGCTGACACGGAGTGACCTGCTGTTAGCACACCGCAAACGCCTCGAAGAAGCGCACCAAATGCAACAGAGTATCCGTTGGGGTAAAGGTCCATCCGCTTCGGGATAATTCACAACCATCCTTCCACGAGAGATCTTGAGAGAAACGTCGGAAGCAAGGTTCCTTAGCCCCCTATTTTTTCTTTGCCGGCCTGAAGCGTATTGTAATAATCTCTGTTCTTAAAGAAGAATCGCTTGTTGCATTCGCGCTAACACTCCGAATGGGACTGTCACCGTCACGCCGCCTTCTTGGCGTTCGGGCCTATATTTGGTATGATCCTCCTATCGTTCTCCCAAGGTAGTCGTTATGATCCATTTGTCCCGATGGAACATCGGTCTTCAGACGAAGATTACCCTTTATGTGATCGGGATCGTCGTCTCGGTCCTTTTGATCGCAATCACCGCTTCCCGGCTGGTTATCGAGCGGCAAGCCCGCTTACTCCTCCGGGAAGAATACATCACCCTCGTCAGGCAGATCGGGGCCGGCATCGGAACGCTCGGAGAGCTTAGAGATCGGCCGGTTTTAGAAGAGGAGCTGGCGAAACTCCGGGAGATTGATCCGGAGATTCTTCTGATAGAGATTTTCGATCTGGCAACAGGCGCACCTCAGTTGATGGCCGGAAGCGGGACGGCAGTCAGTGGATTGAGTCCCCTGCCGGCTGAATCGGAAATCGAAATGATCCGGCGAGGGGATCCCGTGGCACATCTCGCGGAGCTGCGGGGACAGCTTTTTTGGGAAATCCAGGCGCCGGTCAGGATCGGAACGCAGGTTTCCGGCTTGGTCCTTGCCCAAATTTCCATGACGCGATTCGAAGCGCTGGTGGCGCGGGACCGCCTCCATGCCTTTCTGGTGACAGGGGCGGTCGCGGCGGTGATCTTGATTTTCCTGGTCTGGTATCTGCGCCAGAGGATCGGGCGGCCGATCGGGTCGCTGGTGGCCGAGATGGCCCGCGTGGAGGCGGGCGACCTGGAACGGCAGGTTTCAATCGAATCTCAAGACGAAATCGGCGCACTCGCGGCGCAATTTAACCGTATGCTTCTGCGGCTTCGGGAGGGAACCGAGGCGGTCCGGCAGCTAAATGAATCGCTGCAGGGGAGAATCGAGCGGGCCACCGCCGAAGTCAACCGGCGTTACGAAGAGCTGGTGCGGGTGAACCGGCGTCTCTCCGAAATGCAGCTCCGGCTGGCCGACAGCGAGCGGCTGGCCGCGGCGGGGCAGATGGCGGCGGCGCTGGCTCACAAGATCGGGACCCCGCTTCACTCGACCCTGGGGCACCTGCAACGCCTGAAGCGGGACACCTCGACGGAAAAACGGGAGGAGCGGCTGAAGATCATCGAGTCGCAGCTGGAGCGGATGGTTCAGAGCATCCAAGAGGTCCTCGAAAAGGTCCGCAAGCCGGCCCCTCGGATGGCGCCGGTGGAGATCAATCCCCTTTTACAGGGGCTGCTCGATTTGGTCATGCCGGGGCTGTCGTTCCGCGGCATCGAGATGCGGACCTCTTTTGAGGAGCGGCTGCCGGCGACGCTCGGGGACAATGGGGAGTTGCAGGAAGCGTTTCTCAATCTTCTCACCAATGCAATGGATGCCATGCCGAACGGCGGGCTCTTGCGCTTGGAGACCCGATCGAATGACGGAACGATCCGCGTCACGATCGCCGATACCGGCGTCGGAATCGCCGAAGCCGATCTGGAAAAGATTTTCGAGCCGTTCTTCTCGACGAAGGAACGGGGAAAGGGAACCGGTTTGGGGCTGAGCATCTGCCGGAACATTATCAGAGCGCACGGCGGGGAAATTGAAGCGGAGAGCCGCCGCGGCGCGGGGACGACATTGATCATTACACTGCCGGTGAGGGATCATGAGACGAAATGAATCCGCTTCCGCCCGAATGTTGGCCGTGGACGACGACGCCGTCGCCTGCCAGCTGCTGGTCGAGATTTTATCGGAAGAGGGATACACCGTCGAATCGGCCTCCGGGGGCCGGGAGGCGGTCGACCGTCTGGAGAAAGCATCTTACGACCTGATCATCACCGACCTGAAGATGCCCGGCCTGGACGGTCTGGAAGTCCTGCGCCGTTATAAAGAGCAGAGCCCGGAGACACTGGTGATTTTAGTGACCGCCTTCGGATCGATGGAATCGGCGATCGAGGCGATGAAGGCGGGCGCTTTCGACTATGTCAGCAAGCCGTTTCGGGAAGACGAGATCAAGATCGTCGTCCGGCGCGCCCTCAATCAACGCCGTCTGAAAAAAGAAAACGAGCAATACCGGCAGGAGTTCGTCCGGACCTACGGCCTCGATCAGATCGTCGGCCACAGCCGGCCGATGACCGAGGTCTACAAGACGGTTGCGATGATCACCGGCCAGAACAGCACCGTTCTTATCCAGGGGGAGAGCGGGACCGGAAAAGAGCTGATCGCGCGGGCGATCCATTACAACGGCCCCCGCGCGGGGAGGCCGTTCGTCGTGGTGAACTGCGCCGCCCTCCCGGAGCCGCTCCTCGAGAGCGAGATGTTCGGTCATGTGCGGGGGGCTTTTACCGGGGCGGTCGTGAGCAAAAAGGGGCTCTTCGAAGAGGCGGAGGGGGGAACCCTCTTTCTCGATGAGGTCGGAGAGATGAGCCTTTCACTTCAGGCCAAGCTGCTGCGGGCGCTTCAGGAGCGGGAGGTCCGGCGGGTCGGCGCCAACGATCCGATCCGGGTCGATGTCCGAATCGTCGCGGCGACCAACCAGCCGCTCGATGTGAGGGTGAAAGAAGGCCGGTTCCGGGAAGATCTTCTCTATCGCTTCCGCGTCGTCACGATTGCCCTTCCCCCTTTGAGGGAGCGGAAAGAGGATATCCCCTTGTTGGCCGACTATTTCTTGAAACAATATGCCGCCGAGACAAAAAAAACCGATCTCTCTTTTCATCCCCAGACAATTGAGGCGATGTGCCGGTACGACTGGCCGGGAAACGTCCGGGAGCTGCAACATGCAATCGAACAGGCGGTGGTCTTGACGACCGGCCGCATCATCCTTGCGGACGACCTTCCTCTGTCGATTCGGGATGTGGCGGTTACGGGAGAGGCGCTTCCTCCCTTTCCGCTCATGTCGCTCGATGAGTTGCAGCGGCGTTATCTGATCCGGGTTCTTCGTGAAATCTCGAACCGAACCGAAGCGGCGCGGATCTTGGGGGTCGACCGAAGGACCCTCTACCGAATGGCGCGACGGTACGGCATTCCTCTTGCGGACGAACGGGGCGAAGCGTCCCCCTCGTCCGAATAACAAGCAAAGACGCCCCACCCCCTGTGGCCGTTTGGCTTCTCCTCGCCCTGATCCTCTCTTTCCCCGTCTGTTCTTCTTTCATGCCGAAAGGTTATTTCTTCTTGAAAGAATAAGTAGATACGCGGCGGTTCTCAATTTTCCTTCGATCGGAATGCGGACGGCATCCCTTCTGCAATATGCTGCGGCGTGAGTCGTTTCAAAGGGCGGGCGTTCATTCTTAATGAAGGAGGCATGTTTCATGGCTGGATCGACAAAAACGGAATTTCAGGCGAGTGTCTATGCCGAGCAGGGTAAAAAAGAAATGTCACGCTCTTCTACCGAGCCGTCGGGCGGCTCTTCGATCATCGCACCCGGACTCGATCAATTTTATGAATTTCTTTACCGATACGGTCTCGCGCTCGTTCTTTTCTCATCGGTAGCCTTCAGCTTTTGGATGATTTGGGCGCTTGATTTCAGCGGCGGGATGTAGACGGGCAGCGGCATTCTCCGAATGATCCGGCACGCGGCCGGGCGGGTCACTGGGGCGTCCGTCTGGCGATTTGGGAGGACCGTTGCCTAGAGGAGCCATCGGGCCGACTGACGAGTTCGGTCCGATGGCTCTATGAAATGCCCTCCTTTGTCACGCGTTCATCCCACCCTTCTCAGGCAAGATCTGGTTCATCAGGCGATCGAATCTTTTCTCAATTAAATCCTTCCATGTTTTTTCTGACGAAGGGCACGTTCAGAACGGTCTTCCCCATTCCCTTCCGTCTTGATCTAATCGATTCTTCCCTCATTGACCTCGCTCTTTCTACCGGGTTAGAATAAAAAACTGTTTTCTCATCCGCCCGAAGTTTCCGCGGTCGTGGGACTTCGTCGCGCGATGCGTTAAAGACTTCCGGTTCACTTTCTGTTAAGATGAATGGGGTAAAAACCGTTGGGAGGAGGAGAGAGCCCCCAGGCGGTATTTGAGAGGGAGGATCATGATGACGCCCCGCCGTATCTTGGTGGCCACCGATTTTTCAGAGTGTTCAAAAGACGCGATCGACTCTGCCGCGCGTCTGGCAGCGTGCTTCTCGGCAGAGCTTTTTCTGCTTCATGTGTTTGAGCCGCCGTTTTATACGCTGGAAGGAAGGGAGGCCCGCATTCATCCGGAGGTCGACCGTTGGGTTCGGGAATTGAGGGAAAAGGAATCGAAAAAACTGGACGGAGAGGTGGAAGCGGTGAAACGCCAAGGGGTCAATGTCCGCCCCTATTTTAAGGAAGGGTCGCCGCTGGTCGAGATCCTGAAAGTCGCGGAAGAGATCGGGGCCGATCTCGTCGTCCTCGGAACCCATGGACGGACAGGGATGGACCGTTTCGTCATGGGGAGCGTGGCGGAGCGGGTGACGCGGAAGGCCCCCTGCTCCGTCCTGATCATCCGGGAGAAACATCCGGGCGGCGGCTAGCCTTTATATCAAAACCAGAAAGGAGATAATCGTTAAATAAATGTGGCCATGGATTCTTTTCAATCTTTTCGTTCTTGCCATGTTGGCTTTGGACCTCGGTGTGTTTCATCGAAAGGCCCATGTGGTTCGCCTCAAAGAGGCGCTGGGGTGGAGCGTGGTCTGGATCGGCCTGGCGCTCCTCTTCAACCTGCTCATTTATTCCTGGCTCGGTCCGGAGACGGCCCTCCAGTTTTTAGCCGGTTATATCATTGAAAAGTCGCTGAGCGTCGATAACCTCTTCGTTTTCCTGCTGATCTTTTCCTATTTCTCCGTCCCCTCGGTCTACCAGCACAAAATCCTATTTTGGGGGATTCTCGGCGCCCTGATCATGCGCGCCATCTTTATTGCCGCCGGGATTACGCTGATTGAAAAGTTCCATTGGATGATTTATCTCTTCGGCGGTTTTCTGATTATCACCGGCATCAAGATGGCCTTTCAAAAGGACAAAGAGCTTCACCCGGAAGCGAACCCGGTCCTCCGGCTCTTCCGCCGGTTCGTCCCGGTCACCGACCAATATCACAACGACCATTTTTTTGTTCTAAAAGAGGGAAAGCGTTGGGCCACCCCCTTGTTCGTCGTCCTTCTTCTGATTGAGACGACCGATGTGATCTTCGCCGTCGATTCGATTCCCGCCATCCTGGCGGTGACGCGGGATCCTTTTATTGTCTACACCTCGAACGTCTTCGCCATTTTGGGACTGCGCGCTCTCTACTTTGCGCTGGCCGGCATCATGCAGCTCTTCCATTATCTGCATTATGGTCTCTCTCTCATCCTTGTTTTTGTCGGGACGAAGATGCTGATCTCCGACATTTACAAGGTCCCGATCGGCATCGCGCTTGCGGTGATCGCCGGAATTCTCATCGTTTCCGTCGTTGCGTCGATTCTCCGGCCCCGACCGGAGGCGGTACCTACCCCTCCACCCGGCCAGCCCGAGGAGCAGGGCGGCCACCATTGACATCGTCGGCTCTGAGGAGCCGCTCGGTCCGTGTCTTTTTGCCGGTGATGGTATCCGATCTTTCACTGTGATAGGATGAAAATAAGCATCAAGTGAAGGAGGTGTCGATGGAAAAGTTGCCGGAAGAGAACGAAGAGGTTTACCAAGTCATCGTTGAAGATCGCGAATGGCGCAAGGGGCCGGTCTTCCGCCCGTTGAGCCGGATGGAGCGGTTGAAGTTCAGCTTGATGACCCTTTTCGGCCTGACGATTTTCCTGGCGGTGATTGTTTCCGCCTTCTTCATCGGGCTGGTTTTGGCGATTCCGCTGACGGTGATCTGGATGATCTGGCTGGCCCGGATCGCTTGGCGCTTGCGGATGCGATCGCGCGCCAACCGGTTTTAGCGGGACCGGTGAAGAACGTCTCCAAATTTAACGACGCGTCCCCCCTTTTAAGGGGACCCAATATTTGTGGCCGCGTTCCCGTCTTTTCCTTTCCTTAAGCACTCCACTCCTGTATAATCCACTCCCGAAAAAAGATTAAGGTTTCGGGATGGAGTCCCAAAGTGTCCAAGGTTGAACGTTCTCATTGCGGTTTCTGCAAAATCATCCGGGGAGAGGTCCCAAGCCATCCCGTTTTTGAGGATGAGGTCTCTTTCGCCTTCCTCGATCATCGGCCCCTCTTCGCAGGGCATCTCCTGCTTGCGCCCAAGGTCCATTATCCGACGCTGGTCGATCTTCCGGCCGCTCTGCTTGCGCCGCTCTTCGGCAGCGCGCAGTTGCTGGCCCGTGTGGTGGAGGAGGGGATGACGGCCGAGGGGAGCTTCATTGCGATCAACAACCGTGTCAGCCAGAGTGTCCCGCATCTTCACATCCATGTGGTCCCCCGGCGAAAAGGGGATGGCCTGAAAGGGTTCTTTTGGCCGCGCCACGCCTACAAGAACAACGATGAGATCGCCCAGGTCCAGCAAACCCTCCGGGCGGCGATCGACCGAATCCGATCGGCGGGTGCGGTCTAGTCCGAGCGAGCATCGGATTTTTCGTCCCTCATTTTCATTGACTTCCTCGGCGGCTTTCTTTACATTTTCCAAATGGAACCCTCCTCTCTTCTCGGATCGGAAGCCGGCACCCGTCCCCTCTCGCCGAAGCAGAAAGCGGCGGTGGAACATGGCGAAGGACCGCTCTTGATCATCGCCGGGGCGGGGACGGGAAAGACCCTCGTCATCACCCGCCGGATCGCCCACCTCATCTCGACCAAAAAAGCAAAGCCGCATGAAATTTTGGCGCTCACCTTCACCGAGAAGGCGGCGAAAGAGATGGAGGAGCGGGTCGATCTGCTGGTTCCCTACGGCTATACCGGCATCACGATCTCGACTTTCCATGCTTTCGGCGATCGGATCTTGCGGGAGCATGGGCTGCGGCTGGGGCTTACCCCCGATTTTCGGGTGTTGTCGCGGCCGGAGCAGGTGATCTTTTTCAGAAAGCACCTCTTCTCGCTCCCCCTCAAGACCTTTCGTCCCCTCGGCAACCCGACTAAACATATCGAAGCGCTCCTCTCCCTCTTCTCGCGCGCCAAGGATGAAGATGTCGGCCCCGAGACCTATCTTGCCTATGCCGACCGGCGGCTGACGAAGGCCCTGGCGACTCCCGAAGATCCGAGCCTCTTGGAAGAAGCGGCCTTTGAGAAGGAGCTGGCCGAGACCTACCGGCGTTATCAGGATCTTCTGATGGAGGAGGGGTGCATCGACTTCGGCGACCAGGTTTCAATGGCGCTGCGCTTGCTTCGAGAGAACCCGACCGTTCTTAAAAAAGTCCAGTCGCAGTTCCGGTATATCCTGGTCGATGAATTTCAAGATACGAACTTCGCCCAATTCCAGCTGGTTCGCCTGCTCTCCGAGAGCCACCATAACATCACCGTCGTCGGCGATGACGATCAGAGCATCTACAAGTTCCGGGGGGCGGCGATCTCGAATATCCTCGGTTTCGGAAAGATGTATCACGACGCGAAGCGGGTGGTCCTGACCGAGAATTACCGCTCGGTCCAGCCGATCCTCGACGTTTCTTATCGCCTCATCCAGCAGAACAACCCCGACCGTCTGGAGGTTCAGGAGAAGATCGACAAGCGCCTGATCTCGCAGGTCGAAGAGCCCGCACCGTCGCTTTTAGAGCCGCCGGTGGTCCATCTCCATTACGACACCCTCTCGTCCGAGGCCGATGCGGTGGCGCGGATCATCGCCGAGGAGCACGAAGCCGGCCTCGACTTCGGCGATGTTGCGATCCTCGTCCGGGGGAATGCCGACGCCGATTCGTTTCTCCGGGCGCTGAACGTCCGCGGGATTCCCTATCGGTTCACCGGCAACCGGGGCCTCTACTCGCGGCCGGAAGTCCGGCTGCTGATCGCCTTCATGCGGGCGGTCGCCGACTTCCACGATAGCAGCAGCCTCTACTATCTCGCGACTTCGGAGCTTTACCGCTTGCCGGATGAAATCCTCGCCCGATGCAATGCGTTGGCGCGCCGGAAGAACCAGAGTCTTTATGACGTTTTTAAGACGATTGAATCGGTAGGCATCTCCGTTTCGCCGGAGGCGGCGGCGACCCTCGAGAAGTTGCTGGCCGATTTACAGGCCTCGCTCCAGCGGGCGCGGGAGGTCGATGTCGGGGTGGTCCTCTACGAGTTCATCCGCCGCAGCGGGTTGCTGGAGCAATATGCCGAGCGGATGACGGTGGCGCAGGAGGTGAAGATTCAGAACGTCGCCCGCTTCTTCGAAGAAATCCGCCGCTTCCAGCAATTGACCCCGACCGCGGCGCTGCACGACGTGGTCACCTACCTCGATCTTCTGATCAAGGCCGGGGAAGATCCCCCCGCCGCCGAAGCCGATGTCGATGCGTCGGCGGTTTCGGTCCTGACGATCCACAAGTCGAAGGGGCTGGAGTTCGACACCGTCTTCATGGTCGGTCTGGTCGACGGGAAGTTCCCGAGCCGGGAGCGGAGCGAGCGGATCGAGCTGCCGGTGGAGTTAATCCAGGAAGTGCTCCCGCAGGGGGATTTCCACATCCAGGAAGAGCGGCGGCTTTTCTATGTCGGGATGACCCGCGCGCGGCGGCGGCTTTATCTCTCCAGCGCCCGCGACATCGGCGGGGTGCGCGAGCGGAAGGTGAGCCCCTTCGTGCTGGAGGCGTTGAATCTCCCGATTCAGGCGGTGCCGACGACGAAAGCATCGGCCCTGGAGGCGATCGCCCGGCATGGGGCCGTGGAGCAGCCCGATCTCTTCACCCGCCGCGCTCCGGCTTCGGATGAGCCGCTTTATCTGACGCATTATCAGATCGATGATTATTCCACCTGCCCGCTGAAATACAAGTACACGCATATTCTCCGCGTGCCGATCTATCAGCATCATGCCGTCCTCTACGGCAATGCGATGCACCAGGCGGTGGCGGTGTACCTCTCGGCGAAGATGACCGATCAAACCATTCCATTCGAGGAAATCCTCATCGTGTTCAACCGGGCCTGGCGGAGCGAGGGGTTCTTAAGCCGCCAGCATGAGGAGCAACGTCTTGCCGCCGGCCACGCGGCGCTCCGGCGGTTCTATGACGAGCAGGAGCGGGGCGGGCGGAAGCCGACCTACATTGAGAAAGAGTTTTCATTCACCTTTGAGGGGAACCGGATTGCGGGGCGGTGGGACCGGGTCGATGAGACGCCAGAAGGCGGGGTGATCATCGACTACAAAACCGCCGAAGTGCATGATCAGAAGACCGCCGATAAGAAAGCAAAAGAGAATCCGCAGCTCACGCTTTATGCCTGGTCGTATCGGGAGCGGTTTGGGACATTGCCGGTGCGGGTGGAGCTGCATTTTCTCGACTCGGGGTTTATTGGAACGGCGGTGAGGAAAGAGAAAGAGATTGAGAAGATGCAAGAGAAGGTCCGCGTTGTCGCGGAGGGGATTCGAAAGGAAGACTTCGAGGCCCGGCCGACCTATATTGCCTGCCAGTATTGCGCCTACCAGGATATTTGTCCGAATACGGCGGGCGCGGAGTAGAAACGTGAGGGATCAAAAATTGTACCCATTTTTCATCTTTCAAGCGGGAAAGACAGTCGGGTGCTTTCACCCGCGGATGGAGAGGGAAGGATCGATTACAGAAAAATGAAAGAGGCTCAGTTTAGGAGTGTGCTCCAAGTGGGTGTTGTAGCATAAGCTAAGCTTTTTCGGATAAAGCCCGATTAGACTTTGCTTCAGTCGTTTTAGGAGGAGGTAGACTCTCCGGTAGGAAGATAGTAAAGGTTGATCCATCTCCGAATTTGCTTCTCACTTCGATTTTTCCGTGAAGTATTTCAAGTATATTTCTGACAATGGTCAGGCCCAAACCGCTCCCGCCGACTTTTCGTGTCATCGAACCGTCGATTTGCCTGAAAGCATCGAAAATGGCGGGGAGGTCTTCGTCTTTGATCCCAATACCGGTATCCTCAATCGACAAAAGAATTCCTCCATCCGCATTGGCGGCAGAGATGATAATCGACCCTTCCTCTGTGAATTTAATCGCATTGGTGAGAAGATTCATAAAGACCTGCCGGATCTTTAGCGGATCACTTTGAATCCTCTTTAGGTTGTCCTCGATTTTCCAATTTAATTCAACTTTCTTTCCATTTAACAGCAGCGCTACCTTCTGAGCCGCTTCCGGAAGAAGGCGTCTTAAGTCTACTGATTCGATGGCGATCGATATCTGGCCCGATTCCATTTTTGAGAGATCGAGAAGGTTATTGATTAACTCAAGCAGTTCGATGGCGTTTCTTTGGATTCCATCCATCGGACTTTTCAGATAGTCGGGGATTTCGCCGTAAGTTCCTTCCAATACAAGGGAGGAGTAGCCGAGGATGGCATTCAGCGGGGTTCGCAGTTCATGGGAGACGTTGGAGACGAATTCCGATTTTAGACGGGTTGCCGCCTCCGCCTCCTTCTTTTTTTGTTCCAATGCCTCGATGATCTGCTGTAATTTTTCCTGCCCCTGTTTTTGATCATTGACATCGGTTGCCGTTCCTAACCAAGCGAGAACCCGCCCCTGAGGATCTCGCTCCGGAAAAGCGCGATAGAGATGCCAACGATAGACGCCATCGGCCCGCTTGAGCCGGCACTCCATTTGATACTCTTTCTCTCCTCTGAGGGCTTCTGTCCACTTATCGATTGCCGCTTGATGCTCTTCTGGATGGATCATCTTTGTCCATCCCCACCCCTCACTCTGTTCAAAGGTCAGACCGGTATAGTTAAACCAGGACTGATTGAAGAATTCGAAGGCGCCGTCCGGCTGGGCAATCCAGACAATCTGTGGGATAGCCTGGGTAAGGTTCCGGTAAGGCTGGGAGAGCGCCGCATTTTCTAGAGGGAGGGTCTCAGCGGGTCGGGGGAGTTCCTCTTTTTTGTGCAATCCCGTCAGGACCGCCACTTTCGCCTTGAGGGAGTCTGGATCGAACGGCTTGATAATGTAGTCAACGGCTCCGACCGAATATCCTTTCTCCACATCTTCTTGGGATTTGTTGACGGCCGTAATGAAGATGATTGGAATATCGCGGGTCTTTGGGCGCTCGCGAATAAGAGCCGCCGTCTCATAGCCATTCAGCCCCGGCATATGGACATCGAGCAGAATGAGGGAGAATGACTTTTTCAGGAGAAGTCTGAGCGCTTCCATCCCTGACTGTGCCCGGACCAGGTGATAGTCGGGGGAATCCAGGACCGCTTCTAGGGCAAGAAGATTCTCCGGATGATCATCGACCAATAAGATATTCATTTCTTCTTTCACTTTGGACATCCCCCCATTAAAGACTTTTCTCTATTTTACAGAATTCTTTTTACCGTATACAAGGGGGAACTCTGAAAGAGCTGTCTGGAGCGGAGAATAAGTGAAGAAAGCAGAGGACCAACTCCTGGATCGGAACCGCAATCGACGCCCAAGATCAAAAACAGGTGGGGGATTTCTAGGGGCGAAGCATTACCTTCAACACCCCTCGCTCCGCCGCTTTCCGAAACGCTTCCTTCCCTTTCTTCAACGGAAACACCGCCGTAATCAACGGGCGGACATCCACCTTCTTCTGAGCAAGTGCTTCCAGAGCCGGTTCGAACGGTCCGCACCGGGAGCCGACGACGGTAACCTCATCAATCACGATTTTCGCCAGATCGACTTTGGGGCGGCCGGCGCAGGTCGTCTTCAGGACGATGGTTCCTTGAGGGCGGACGAGTTGTTGGGCGAGGTCGAAGCCTTTCGGGGAACCGGTGGCGTCAATCACGATGTCGGAGAGATGCTGGAGCGGGACGGTTTGGCCAGGGGAAAGAGATTGAATGCCCCACTGCTCCAGGAGTTCTCTTCGTTCTGTGTGTCGTCCGACGGCGATCAAGCGGCAGCGGTCTTTCAGGACTTGTGCGATCAGAAGGCCAAGCTTGCCGTCGCCGAGGAGGGTGACGCGCTCTTCGGGACGGATCGCAAGTTGCTCGGTGATTCTGAAAGCGGCGGCGAGCGGTTCGGTGAAGACCGCTTCTTCGTCGGTGAGATTTTCCGGAACAAGGTGGAGATTCTGAATCGGCAACGAGAGCTGCTCGGCGAAGCTGCCGTCCCTTCCTAGGATGCCGAGGACGGTCCGTTGAGAGCAGTGGTTTCGCATCCCTCGAACACAGAAGCAGCAGCCGCCGCAGGCGGCGTTGATTTCACCGACGACCCGCTTCCCGATCCAGGCCCGATCGGGGGCCGCTTCGACGACACCGACGAATTCGTGTCCCAGGATGCCGTGGAAACCCATGTAGCCTTTGGCGATTTCAAGATCGGTGCTGCAAATTCCGGCGAGGGAGACGCGGATGCGGGCTTCATCGGGTATGGTGGGGAGCGGAAGATGCTTGCGGAGGGAGAGCGATTTCTTAAAAAAGAGGCCTTGCATCGATCATCATGTAGGGGCGTGATTCATCACACCCTGATCCATCCCATATGGCAAACGACAGGGCGCAATGAATTGCGCCCCTACGATTAGAGATAAAGCCCCTGGTAGGGGGGATTGCCTTTGTCCGGCTCGCCGGCGACTTTGATGGTACCGAAGCGCTGCTCGTAGCGCTGGATGTTTTCTTGAAGGGCGGCTAAGAACCGTTTCGCGTGGGCGGGGCTGGTAATCACGCGCGACCGCACCTTCGCCTTCGGCGCTTGCGGCTGGATGTAGATGAAGTCCATGACGAACTCGGTCTCGCTGTGAGTCAAGAGGGCGAGGTTGGTATAGATTCCCTGAGAGGTGGCATCGTCAATTTCGACCTGGACTTGAACAGGGGGCTGCGATGGTTGTCCGTTCGACATGAGGGTCCTTTCTATTTTATGTGGGGGCCCGTCCGGCAATTAAAAAGAAAGGTCCTCCGATGCCCCCACACCCGCGGCTCGGACAGGCAGAGCCAGATCCTCGCCTTGATTTATTAATCGAACAGGGCTGGGCGGGCCAGTTCTTCTTTGGGGAGGGTGACTTTTACTTTTGGGTCCAACACTTTCGTCTCGGCGCTTTCATGGTCGATCGTGACGAGGCGGTCGCCGAGCCGGTCGAGTTTCTTGGAGGCCTCTTCGTATTTGCCGCGCGTGTTCGATAGATGTTTCCCGATGACATCGAAATCGTCTTTGAATTTAAGAAAGTCTCCCGAGAGCCGTTGCAGGCGCTGGTGGATCTCCTGCGCCGATTTCTCGATCCGCAGCCCGCGGAATCCGAGGACGATTGCCTGAAGATAAGCATAGAACGAGTTGGGGGAGACGGGGATCACCCGCTTTGTAAGGGCATAGCTGCAAAGGCTTTTCTCGTCGCCGAACGATTCGTCCTTGATGATCGTTTCGTAATAAACATTTTCAGCTGGGATATACATCAGCGCGAAGTCGTACGTTCCCTCATCCGGAAGGATATATTTCGCGGCGATGGCATCGATGTGCTTTTTTACGTCGGTGAGAAAGCGTTTTCGATGGGACTTCTTCTCCTCGTCAACGCTGGTTTCGATCATCTTCTTGAAGTTCTCGAGCGGAAATTTGGAATCGACAGACACCAGTCCCGGTCCCAGGGTGATCACGGCATCAACCGCTTCGTTGCTTTTAAAGCGATATTGCAGGGAGAAGTGGGTCGGCGGGAGGACCTGGGCGAGGAGCTCGCCTAAAAAAAGCTCGCCGAGGCTGCCGCGCAGCTTGGGGGCGCGGAGGATCTCCTGAAGCGAGGAGATATCTTTTCCGACCTCGTAAACCTGCTGGGTCGCTTTGGTGAGCTCCCCGAGGTTTTGCTTCACTTCGCCGACGACGCGGGCGGCGTTATCGAGGCGCGTGCCGATCTGGCCGGTGGCCGAGGTGAGCTGCTGATTGACCGATTGAAGCTGGGAATTGACCTGCGTCGTGATTTGTGAAAGCTGCTGCTGCATCTGGTTCGTATTTGCGGTCAGCGTTTCCGAAAGCTGCTGGCGCAGCTGATCGACCTGCTGCTGCATCACAAGCATTCCGGCATCGGCCGCTTGCGCGGGCGGCTTGAATGAGCGAACGAGGAGCACCAGAAGAAGGACCACCAAGACCGCAAGGAGAACAAAAATCCCCAGTTCCATAAAGAAGTGCTCCTGTTTGGTATCTGTTGATCATTACTACCGGAATCGAGGGGTGAAGTCAAACAGATTTTCAGAATCGAGGGAAGAGAGGCGGTCGGGTTTAATGAAATCGGCGGAGGGTGCCGAATTATTTAAACCCAATTTTCCGGTTTGTGTTTTCCGGCGGGGCCATCAATTGCCGGATTGCTTCGAAGACCACCTGGAATTGCTCATCATATTTCTTTTCGAGTTCATCCAGTTTTTTCACCAGATCTTTGTGGGAGGCAATCATCTCGCGTAGTTTGACGAAGGTGCGCATGATGAGAATGTTGACCTCAATAGCCCGCTCGCTGTTCAAAGCGCTGGAGAGCATTGCGACCCCCTGTTCTGTAAAGGCATAGGGGAGGTATTTGAGGTGCTGACCGCGTCCTGTTTTTAAGGTCGCATTTTGCGACCTTAAAAATTTTGCTTCGTCCGCAGTAAGTTGAAACATAAAATCGGGTGGAAACCGCTTTATATTTCGGCGAACTTGTTCGTTCAATCTTTTTGTCGGCACGCCATAAAGTTTGGCAAGATCCCCGTCGAGCATCACCTTATGTCCCCGGATAAAATAGATTTTCTGCTCAATGACTTCCGTAGGAATGGTTGTCTTCATTCAACGCTCCGCCTTGAAATCACCGGGTTTGGGATGGGGCGATGATAGGTAATTATGGGATGATTGTCAATTCAGAGATTGCCGGACGCTCCATTTTTCGGCCCGGGATCAATTGGCCGTGCTTCCTTTACAACCCCAACCGCCTGTGTTACCTTTCGCCCCATGGATAAAAAGATCATCATCTGGGGCCATCGGGGCGCGTCGGGCCATGCGCCGGAGAATACCCTTGTTGCATTTCAGAAGGCGATGGCGATGGGGGCCGACGGCATCGAGTGCGATCTGCGCGAGAGCCGGGAGGGGGATCTGGTCGTCTTCCACGATCCGACGATCAAACGGCTGACCGGACAGAGCGGCCGGGTCGTCGATTTGACCCTCTCCGAATTAAAGCGGCTCGACATCGGGAGCTGGTTTGCCCCTTCGTTTGCGAGACAGACCGTTCTCACGGCGGCGGAGCTGATCGACAAAATTCCCCCTCCTTTTCTGCTGAACCTGGAGATCAAAGCGGCCTCTCCCCAGAAAGTCGTCGACCTGATCCAAAAGAAGGGAATCGCCGATCGGGTCATTGTCTCCTCGTTCGATCATATTCTCCTCAAAAAAGTCCGCTCCCTTCATCCCACCCTCCCGATCGGCTACCTGGTCAACCGGGAGCCGTGGAAAAAGACGCTGCAGGAGGTCCGGCGGCTGGAGGCGGTCTCCATCCACCTTGCTTCCAAAAAGGTGACGCTGGCCCTCATTGAAAGCGCCCACAAAGAAAAACTGAAAGTCTACATCTATACGGTTAATGATCCGGCCCAGATGGCGGCTTTTATCGAAATGGGGACCGATGGTCTCTTCACCAATTACCCCGACCGGTTGGCCGAGGTTCTAAGTAAAAAGAAGGAGTAAGGGGGCTTTCTCCTCTCAAAATCTTACTTGCGGATCGGCTTCCGGCGGTGTTATCATCAAATCATTGTCTTTGGAGAATTTGACATTGTCCAAGGCCTTTGAGCCTCCACCTGACCCATCGAGAGACGCGCCCATTCAAAAAAAGAGCCATTCGATCCGGGGTAGCCTTGTTCAAGAGGGGCTTTTTAGGCCCGAAGGGACTTCGGCGGCCGGAAACGACCTCTGGCGGATCGCGACCGAACCATACTGGATTACAAAAGAGGAGTTGGGTTTTCTAGAAACGCTTGGAAACCAGCTCCTTTCTTTTTACCAGGCGGCGAACCGGCTTTACCTCGACAGTGTCCATGGCCGGGCGCCCCGTTGGGTCGCAGGTTATCTCGATCAGGGAAAACCGGAATCGGTCGTCGAATATGGCCGGATGAACCGGTTTAAACAGGATCTGCCGGGGATCATTCGACCCGACCTCATCCCGACCGAAGAGGGGATGATTGCGACGGAATTGGATGCTGTTCCCGGCGGCATGGGGCTGACGGCGGGACTCTCGATTGCTTACGCTTCGGAGGGAGACCGTCCGGTCGGTGAGCGAGACGGGATGGTGGCCGGTTTCGAGCGGATGATCCGGGCCCATGCTTCCCAAGAGGATCCGCTTCTGGCAATCGTCGTCTCGGATGAATCGAAAGATTACCGCCCGGAGATGGAGTGGCTGGGGCGGGCGCTTCATCAACGCGGACTTCGGACGCGGGTGCTTCATCCGAGAGAGATCTCTTTTACCGAAGAAGGACTCTGGGCCGATCGGGAGCGGATCGATATCCTTTATCGTTTTTTCGAGCTCTTCGATCTAAAGAACATCCCGAAGTCGGAGCTGATCCTCTATGCCGCCAAGAAGAAGCAGGTGGCCATGACGCCGCCGCCGAAGGCGTTTCTGGAGGAGAAAAGTCTCTTCGCTCTTTTTCACCATCCTGTTTTGCAGGAATTCTGGTTGGGGCATTTGGGGGAGGGGACGATGTCTCAGCTCCGGCGGATTTTCCCGAAAACCTGGATCATCGATCCGCGCGAGGTCCCTCCCCATGCGATCATTCCCGACCTCACCCTGGAGAGTCGGCCGGTCACCGATTTCCGGCAACTGGGGGAGGCGACGCAGAAAGAGCGGCATTTGATCATCAAGCCGTCCGGTTTCTCGGAATTCGCTTGGGGAAGCCGTGGGGTCATCGCGGGCCACGATCATCCGGAAGAAGCGTGGAAAGAGGCGATCGATCGGGCGCTACAGAGCTTCCCGACGACCCCCCATCTCCTCCAGAAGTTCCACAAAGGGAAAAAGGTGACGGTCCGTTATTACGACTTCGAAGGAGCGCGAGAGGTTGCGATGGAGGGGCGTGCGCGGCTGTCGCCCTATTATTTTGTCGATGGAAAGGAAGCGAAACTCGGAGGAATTTTGGCCACTGTCGTCTCCACCGAGAAGAAGCTGATTCATGGGATGGTCGACGCGGTCATGGCGCCGTGCGCCGTCGCGGTATAGAGAGGGGATTTGGTAAGTAAACAATGGAAAAAATGAAACTGTATGATCTCGATTCATGTCCTTATTGTCGGATGGTGCGGGATAAATTAGAGGAGCTTGGGCTCGAATACGAGAAGATCGCGGTTCCTTCTTATCGGCCGAACCGGAAGGAGGTCTTCGAGGTCTCAGGGCAATATTTGGTGCCGGTGTTGGTCGATGGCGATGTCGTCCTGGACGACGAGGATGAGATCATCGCCTATCTGGAAAAAAAGTACGGACAGCAGCCCTGACGAGGGGGCGGGCCTTTCTATTCCATTATGAAGAGGGGAGTAGCGCTGTGGAGCAGTGGCAGAAAGATATCAAAGAAAGTATCGACGACGTCGAGACGCTGGAGAAGATGTTGGGCGTCCCTGCGGAAGAGGTGCGCGAGATCGTCGAGCAGTACCCAATGCGGATCACGCCGCATGTCTTTAAATTAATCAGAGAGAAGGGGGATTCCATCTGGAAGCAGGTGGTTCCGACCGCCGAGGAAGACCATCCCGACGCCGCCTGCGATTCCGAAGATCCGCTGCACGAGGAGAAAGACAGTCCCGTGCCGAATCTGGTCCATCGCTATCCCGACCGGGTGCTGCTGGTCATCACCAACCAATGCCCGATCTATTGCCGATTTTGCACTCGAAAGCGGTTTGTCGGCTCGCCCGGCACGTTGACGCCGGAGAATCTCAAGCAGGTGGTCGATTACATCTCGGCCCATACCGAAATCCGCGATATCATCCTCTCCGGCGGCGATCCGTTGATGGTGGTCGACATGCTTCTGGAGCGGGTCTTAAAGGCGCTCCGCGCGATTCCGCACCTGGAGATCATCCGGATCGGCACCCGCGTGCCGGGGACCCTTCCCTCCCGGATCACCGAGAACCTCTGCAACATGCTCAAGAAGTACCACCCGCTTTATATGAACCTGCATTTCAATCACCCCGACGAAATTACCCCCGAAGTCGCCAAGGCCTGCGGGATGCTCGCCGATGCCGGGATTCCGCTCGGCAGCCAGACCGTCTTGCTCGAAGGGGTCAATGACGATCCGGAGGTGATGAAACGACTGATGCAGAAGCTCCTCTCGATCCGGGTGAAGCCGTATTATATCTATCAAGCCGACCTGGTGAAGGGGACGCATCACTTCCGGACCCGTGTGGAGAAGGGATTGAAGATCATCTCCGCGCTGCGCGGCCATACTTCCGGGATGGCGGTGCCGCACTATGTGATCGACGCCCCCGGCGGCGGGGGAAAGGTGGCCATTCTCCCCCAGGACACCCTCCTCTACCTTGATGACGACCAGGCGATTGTGAAGAACTACGAGGAGAAGACCTTCAAATACCCCCAGCCGAACGCTCCCAAAGAGGTGAACAAGGACGCGGCGTCATTCTGGGTGGTTCCGCACGATACCGACTAAAAAGTTGATGGTTTTGATTGCAAGCAGTCCCCATTTGTGGTAGCGTACTTTCAATCGAACACATTATGTGGGGCACTTAGCAGGAGGGATCGGATGATCAAGAGCGATCGGTGGATTCGGCGGATGGCCAAAGAGCACGGAATGATCCAGCCGTTTGAGGAGAAGCAGGTCCGCGCCGGAGGGATTTCCTACGGTGTTTCTTCGTACGGTTACGATATCCGGATTGCCAACGAGTTTAAAATCTTCACCAACATCAACAACACCCTCGTCGACCCGAAGGAGTTCGATACCAAATCGTTCGTCGACTTCAAAGGGGATGTTTGCGTGATTCCGCCCAACTCTTTTGCGTTAGGTAAAAGTGTCGAGTTTTTCAAGATTCCCAGGAACGTCATGACGATCTGCGTCGGAAAATCGACCTACGCCCGCTGCGGCATCATCACCAACGTCACCCCGTTCGAGCCGGAGTGGGAAGGGTTCGTCACCCTGGAAATTTCCAACACCACCCCGTTGCCGGCGAAGATCTACGCCAACGAGGGGATTGCTCAGGTCCTCTTCTTCGAGTCGGACGAGGTGTGTGAGGTTTCTTACGCCGATAAGAAGGGGAAATATCAATCTCAAGTCGGGATCACGCTTCCCAAGATATAGTCTGTCGAAGATGAATCTGTTTGCCATGAGAAAATCGGAGGGGAGCGTGAGGAAGAAGCCGTTTGCGACCGATATGAAGACCCTCGAACGCGAAACCGAGGTCTCGTTTTACAAAAGCAGCGGTCCGGGCGGGCAGAAGAAAAATAAAACTGAATCGGCTGTTCGCCTCCACCATCCTCCCTCCGGAGTGATCGTCATCGCCACCGAGCAGCGCTCTCAAGTCCAGAACCGTCTCGCAGCGTTCCGCCGCCTCCAGCGGAAATTGTCGACGCTGAACCGGGTGCCAAAGCCGAGGGTGAAAACCCGTCCTCCAAAAGCCGCCAAGGAAAAAGTCCTTACCTCCAAGAAAAAACTCGCCGAAAAGAAACAGCTGCGCCAGTCAAAAGACATCGCTTCGGAATAGATCCAACCCTATCTTTTTTCTCTCCGATCGGACCGATCTAAACGACCTTACGGCATTTTTTCCCAGCCACGGCCGGATTGCTCTTCTCGTTTGTTCTCAGTGAGGGAGTGGATCGGATTTGGGGCCAAAATAGGGAATCGGTTTCTTGGGGGCTAAGGCCGGGTGGGATTGATCGAGGAGATTTTTCCCGCACCCGTTGCAATGCGCCGTGCCGCTCTTATACGGTGATCCGCAAGAGCGGCAATGAAGCGCGATCATAAACCGGCACTTCCAGCAAAAAGAGCGATGATCTCCATTTCGAACCTTGCACTTTGGACATTCCATACCTAAAATCTACCAGATTGTGCCGGTTCGTCAATTTGTGAGTCAGCCGCTTTCTCATCGATCGTCTTCGGCGTTTAGAGACCCCGCGTGACACGGAGAATCTCTTCAATCGTCGTCAACCCTTTGGCGATCTTTCTCACTCCGTCGAGCCTCATGTTGATAAATCCTGCCTGCGCGGCCTGTTGGCGAATCGCCGCCAGGGGGGCTTGTTCACCAATAAGCCCGCGAATGGTCTCATCTGTCACGAGGACCTCATAAATGGCAATTCTCCCCTTGTAGCCGGTCCCGTTGCATTCGGCGCACCCCTTCCCGCGAAAAAATGCGATTTCGACCGACCCGTCCAGCAGTCCAAGCGCATCAAGATCGCTCTTTCCGGGCGTATGCGGTGTTTTGCATTCCAGGCAGATTTTTCTCGCCAATCGTTGCGCCACAATCCCCAATAAAGAGGGGGCGAGAAGATAAGGTTCGATTCCCATTTCAACGAGACGGACGATCGCGCTGGCCGCGTCGTTTGTATGAAGGGTCGAGAGGACGAGGTGCCCCGTCAGTGCGGACTCCGTCGCGATTTCGCCCGTTTCGGGATCCCGAATTTCACCGACCATAATGATGTTCGGATCTTGCCTGAGAATGGCTCGAAGCGCGTTGGCGAAGGTAACGTTCTTCTTAACGTTGACCTGGACCTGATTGATCATCGGAATTTGATATTCGATCGGATCTTCAACGGTGATGATGTTTCTCTGTTCGGAGTTAATCACGTTGAGACAGGCGTAGAGGGTGGTGCTCTTTCCGCTTCCGGTCGGGCCGGTGACCAAGATGAGCCCATAGGGCTGGGTGATCATATTTCTGATCGAGGCGAGATTCTGCGGGGAAAGTCCCAGCTCTTCCAGGCTGAAGCGAACCCGCTTCTGGTCGAGCAGCCGGAGAACGACCTTTTCCCCGTAGTAGGTCGGGAGCGTGGAGACCCGCGCGTCGATCTCCTTTGAGCCGATTTTCAATTTGATTCGTCCGTCCTGACACTTCTGTCGTTCGGAGATATCCAATTTGGAGAGGATCTTGAGACGAGAGAGAATGGCCGGTTGCTGCTTTTGAGAGAACGTACGGACTTCCTTGAGGATGCCGTCGATTCGAAAACGGACCGAGAGTTTGTCCTCCCTCGGCTCTACATGAATATCGCTGACCCCTTCTTGAACGGCTTGGATGAGGATGTCGTCGACCATCCGAATGATCGGAACCTCTTTCCCCGCCTCTTCGAGAAGCTTCAATTCTTCCGCAGAAAGGGGAGCCTCGTCCGATTCAACGACCATCTGTGACTTTTGCGCGCTGTAATTCGATTCGATGGCCGCCAGAATTTCTTTTTCTAGGGCCAAGACCACCTGAATCTTGCAACGGGTCTGCCGGGCGAGCACATCGAGCACTTCTATCTGAGTGGGGTCGCTCGCGGCAATGGTGAGATCCTTTTCGTTGAGGTAGAGAGGAAAGATTTTGAATCGGGTGGCCATCGCTTCCGGGATAAGTTCCAAGACCTTGGGATCGATCCCGATCCCCTTCAGTTGAATGATCGGAAGATTAAACTGGACGCCGAGGGCTTTTAGAACATCTTCCTCCGAAACGAATCCCATCTCCACCAAGAAGGAGCCGATCTGCTTCTGCTTGAAGCCGCGTTTCTCTTGCTCTTCCAGGGCCTTCGCCAGTTTTTCCTCTGTAATGTGTCCTCCGGCGACAAGAATTTTTCCGAGTTTTTCGTGAACGGCCTTCAGCATGAGTCGATCCCTAAAGATTGAATAACTTGTTGATTTCTTCCTGAGTCATAATTCTCTTCTCCTCTTTTTTCTCCTTTTGGGTTTCGGGGAAATCATCCCGGAGCAGGTCGGCAATCGTAATAGAGGAGAACGGTTTGGAAGAGGCGGTCCGAACCGATTGGTTGTCCGTCCCAGGATCGGTATGTAAAGCGGGTGAAAGTTTTCGTCCGCAGCCGCCACAGTAAAAATCAGCGGTCATCTCGTTGCCGAAACCGCATTGCGGACAATGGACTAAAATCTGAATGCCGCATTGTCGACAAAACGATCGATGGCCCTTATTTTCCGTATGACATTGCAGACATTTCATGCGGATTACTCCCACATTTTACATGAAATGACTCTAACACACGACTGTGTATTGTCAAATGGGATGAGGGGTATGGCAGCAGACAAACGATGTAACGGTGGGGGGGAAGGGGAGGGTTACTTCCCTTCGATGTCCTTCAACCGGGTTTCGGCCTGCTTGGCCGTTTCGGTTTCCGGATAGTCTTTCAGAATCCGCTCGTAAAGCTGCCGCGCATGTTTGAAGTTCCGCTGCTGCTCTTCGAATTGGGCGGTGTCGTAAAGTTCTTTGCTCTTCGCCTCCGGGTTGCCGCATCCGACCGCCAGCAACAGAAGGCCGATTGAAAAGATTTGATTGATCCGATGATGCCACTGCATCCGTCACTCCGTCAATAAGCCGATCTGTTCCATCTCCCCTTCGCCCTCTTCTCCCGGTTCTTCCGGCGCCAACAACCGGCCCGACGTCAGGGTCCGCTCGATCTGCCGGGCGGTCTCTTTCTGGAGCTTTTCGGAGATCCAAATTTCCTTTCCCTCGCGCGATCCGACGAAGGCGCCGCCGTGGAAGGCGACGGCGTTCGACGGCTGGGCCGTCACCCGCCGGCCCGGGGTCAGAATGCCGATCAGGTTCAATGGATCGACCGCGGAGAGGAAGACCGTCTCCGGCTCCGGCGGATGCTGTTTCAGATGCCGCAGCGACTCGACCGCTTCCGGTAGACCATACTGCTCCCCGCCGACATCGAGGACAAATCGCCCCCCCCGAACCTCTCCCCGTTGTTCCAGCCGCCGCAGGATCGGAAGAAGTTGATACCAGGGAGGCGCTCCCTCTTCGCGGCCCATGAGATCCCTGAAGAGAATCCCATATCTTTGAAGGAGCTGCCAGGCCCACGCCTCAACATATTCTTCGGGTGGAATGGTGTCGAGAGCAGAGCGGAGGAAGGTCCATCGGCCGCTTCCGCGCGCCCGAGGGGTCCGCTTCCATCCGCGCCGCCGGCGAGAGAGGGCGGCCCGCTCCGTGCGATTCGGATCGGTCAACAACCGAACCGCCGAGAACCCGTCGCCGGTGACGAGACCGGCGGCGACCAGCTCCCAGAGCGCCTCATCCACCTGCGTCGGGAGGAGACGGGTGGCGGTGAGCAGATCGGAGACGAACGAGGCCCCTTGTCTGCGGAGCGCGTCAAGGACTGTCTTCGCATTTTCGCTGAGAAAGGGAATCTCTTCCGATGATATTCTGAGCCAGCCGAGATCTTCCCGCGCCATCAGCGAGATCGGAAGGTTTCGCGTCGCCTGCCGGGGCCGGCCCGGTTCGTCGCCGTTGTTTTTGGTGGCCGATCCTTTCCCTGGGCCATTCTTGGAAGCGGGCGGGGTCAGCCGTCCCCAGGCGACCTCGCCGTTCAAGCAGAGCTCATCGAGCCAGGTTGGATTGTAGCGGGCGACCCGGGAGGGGAGGATGATCCGCTCCCACGCGCTGGCCGCAATCTCAAATCCCTGGAGCTGCTCGATGACCGAGAAGAGCCCCTCGCGGCCGTGCAGCTGCGTTTTCGGAAGAAGCCGGTGCCACTGGAGGAGAAATTGGAGGAAGGTTTCCACTGAAGCCGGCTCAATCTGACGCCGCAGACGGTCGAGCGTCAGACGGTGGATCCGACTGAGCAGGCGCCGCGCACACCATTCGGTTTCGGCTGCATCTTGTGTGAAGTGGCCTCGCAGGACAAACCCTTCCGCCTCCAGTGCTCCTAACGCCGATTCGACATGATCCGGGTCCAATCCAAGGTCGTGGGCGATCTGCACCGTCGTGGCCGGGCCGACCACTTCCAGCCGCCCGCGTACCAACGCCACCCAACCTTCGGAGGCCGACCCATCCTGTCGAATCCCGTCAGGGATGATCGGCGTCGTTTGCGGGGTCAGATCGGGCCGGGCGGCATGAACCATCGGCCACTGCTCGACGGCGATCCAGAAGCGCCGGTCGTCCGGACCGCGCGCCTCCACTGCGCGGCCGGAGAGATGCAGCGTATGGAAGAAGGGGGACCAATCGATTCCCTCCACGGCGGGAATCATTCCCATCAGTAAGAGCGCATCGTGCAGCTCGTCGGCGTCGCGGACCAACGGCCAGGCCTCTTTCCGGACCTGCTCGATGGCGAGCGGATCGAGCCGGCCGATGTCGCGGACCGACTCCACCGTCAACGTCCGCCGGGTCGCCACCGCCCGCGCCCGCCGCTCTTCCAGCGGCGCGTCATCCAGGAAAGCATACGGGCTGGCGTTCAAAATCTGATACGCGAAAGGGGTCGGCTCGCGCGTGTCGGCGGCGGTGATTTCGATTTCGCCCCGCTCAATCGACCGAAGCAGATCGAGCCAACCGTCGAGATCCATCGCTTCATGCAGGCAGTCGACGATTGTCTGCTCGACCAGGGGATGATCGGGGACCGGGATATCTCCCGGCAGGTTTTCCCGGCAGGCCATCTGCTGCGGGAAGACGGCGCAGAGAAGATCGTCCGATTTCATCCGTTGGAGCGCCGGCGGAACCCGCTTGCCGTTCCGCTGACGCAGGATCGCGAGCGAGCGGTTGGCGTTCCACCGCCAGCGGGTGTTGAACATCGGCGCGGCAAGAAGCGCTTGTACCAAAATTTCACGGCCGTTCTCGGCCCGGAGCATCTTGGCGATCTGCTCCAGCGGAAAACTTTGCTGCGGTCCGAGCGAGAGGACGATCCCGTTATCGTCGGCGCTCGCCTGCAGCTCAAAGTCAAACGTCCGGCAGAAGCGCTTCCGGAGCGCCAAACCCCACGCCCGGTTGATCCGCCCGCCGAAGGGGGAGTGGATGACGAGTTGCATCCCCCCCGATTCATCGAAGAAGCGTTCGAAGAGAAGATGCCGCTGGGTTGGCAACAGGCCGATCGCGGCTTTCTGTGCCTGGGCGTAATGGACCATCTGGCGGGCGCCGAATTCATCCAGCGCCGCTTCTTCCATCAACCAGGTCGCCGCTTCGTCGGGCCGATCGACCCGGTCGGAAAGTTCTTCGCGCAGATCGGAAAGCGCCGCCGACAGCTCCACCGTCCGCGCTGGCGCTTCGCCGCGCCAGAAGGGGATCGTCGGAGGGGCGCCATGGGCGTCGGTGACGACGACATCGCCGCCGCGGACATGAACGACACGCCAAGAAGTGTTTCCTAAGAGAAAGACATCTCCCGAGAGGCTCTCGACGGCGAAATCTTCATCGACCGATCCGACGACGATTTTCTCCGGTTCCGCCACGACCCGATAGTCGGCGAGCTCCGGAATGGCGCCGCCGGAGGTAATCGCCGCCAGGCGGGCCCCGCGCCGGGCCTTGATCTTCTTGTTCACCCGATCATGATGGAGGTACGCCCCGCTCCGGCCGAGCCGGGTGGCGAATCCCTCGCTCAACATCTGAACGACTGCGCCGAATTTCTCTCGCGTCAGCTGATGATACGGCCAGGCGCCTCGGCTGAGATCGAAGAGGGCCTGCTCGTCCATCTCCCGATCGGCCGTCTCGGCGATGATCTGCTGCGCCAAAATATCGATCGGCGCCTCCGGGGGAATGATCCGGTCGAGGCGGCCATGGCGGATCGCCCGGATCAGCGCCGCGCATTCAATGAGTTCATCCCGCGTGAGGGCAAAGAGCCGGCCTTTCGGGGTCAGGCCGAGGGCGTGGCCGGAGCGCCCCACCCGCTGCAAAAAGGTGGCGATCGACCGGGGGGAGCCGACCTGGATGACCAGATCGATGAAGCCGATGTCGATCCCCAGCTCCAGGGAGGCGGTCGCGACAACCGCTTTCAGCTCCCCCGCTTTGAGGCGCTGCTCGGCTTTGAGCCGAATCTTTTTAGAGAGGCTGCCGTGGTGGGACGAGACCGCATCCTCGCCGAGAAGGTCGGCAAGCTGATGGGTCACCCGCTCCGCCAACCGGCGTGTGTTGACGAAGACGAGGGTGCTTCGATGCTGCTGGATCAGCGCCGCGAGGCGATGGTAGACCTCGGCCCACTGCTCGTTCGAGCAGACTGCGGAAAGCTCGCTGGGAGGAACTTCAATCGCGAGGTCGAGGTGGCGCTGATGGCCGACGTTGACAATCGCGCAGGGGGAATGTCCATCGGCATCGACCCGTTTGCTACCGATCAAAAACCGGGCGATCTCCTCCATCGGCCGCTGCGTGGCGGAGAGGCCGATCCGGACCGGCCGCTTGTTGCAGAGCGCTTCCAGCCGTTCCAATGAAAGGGCGAGGTGAGATCCCCGCTTATCGCGCGCGACGGCGTGGATCTCATCGACAATGACCGTTTCGACCGTCCTCAGAATCTCGCGGCTTTTTTGCGCCGTGAGCAAAAGGTAGAGCGACTCGGGGGTCGTCACCAGAATGTGCGGCGGCTTCCGGAGCATCGCCTGCCGCTCATGCGAGGGGGTATCGCCGGTCCGGACCAGCGCCCGGATCTCCGGCAGCTTGACCCACTGTTTGACCGCCCGTTTTTGGATCTCCTCCAGCGGCGTCTCAAGGTTCCGCTGGACGTCGCTGCTGAGCGCTTTGAGCGGGGAAACATAAAGGACCTTCACCTCATTCGCAAGCCGCCCCGCGATCCCGTCCCGAACGAGCCGATCGATGGCGCAGAGAAAGGCTGCCAGCGTCTTTCCCGATCCGGTCGGCGCCGCGATCAGGGTATCTTCGCCCGAGAGAATAGGGGGCCAACCGAGTTTCTGCGGTTCGGTCGGCTCGCCGAATTTTTCTTTGAACCAGTCGGCAATAATGGGATGAAAGGGGGTTAAAGACATGGGGGTCATTATACACTTTAGGAGGGGGGGTAGGGAAGAGGGAGAAGGAAATAGGAATGAGAAAGGACCGGCATTTTTGACATGGATGAGAATGAGAATTGTGGTAGAGTGTGGATTGCCTTAATTAGGACCGGACTACTTGAGAGATAGCTACGCACTCGAAGCGACCGTGAAATACCGCGGGGTTTTATACTAGGCGGCGGGCCACCTTGATCGTGAGGGGCGGCAGATGCGAAGAATTTTTCTCATTGTTTTTGTAATTGGACTATCCGGGTGCAGCGCCCTCCGGAGCGCCAAGCTTTTTGCCCCCACCTGGTTCGGATTCATTCAGATCGACGACGGCGTTTATGTCGATGCGTCGATGCCCCCTTCCCAACGTGAGACATTGTTAGAGACAATTGGCACTGCGAAGGGGCGCGTCTCGGACTTTTTCGGTCGTCTCAAAGGCAACCCCACGATTTATGCCTGCTCCACTGAAGCCTGTTTTGCCGCAAACGGCGGCTTGACGGCGAGAGCGAAAGCATATGGGTCGTCCAGGGTGTTGCTTTCACCGCGTGGACTCGGCCTGGTGACGATCTCTCACGAGTTGACGCATGTCGAGCTTTATCGCCGGATCGGTGATTTTAGGGCCTGGCATGCGATTCCTCCCTGGTTCGATGAGGGCTTGGCGGTTCTGGTCAGCCAAGATCCCGACTACACCATCGATACGTGGCTGCGGGCCACCGATAACGGCCGGGGCGCTCCGGCGCTGAAGCTTCTCGGCAAAGTGATCCCCTGGTCCGATGGACAGCGAAGTTACGGCACGGCAAGACAGGCCGTCGGAGAGTGGTACTCCCGCGCCGGCTCGGAAGGGCTTTTACGGCTCATCCGCGGGATCAAGGCAGGCCACGACTTTGAGACCCTGTTCGGTCGTTATCCCGTCATGCCGATCCCATCGGACCCGCTGCCCCACACCGTCGGAGCGCAGAACGCGAGCTGGACGCCATGAGTTCGCCCGTACTTCCTCCGCGCTCCGGTCCGCGACCGCGCACGACCGACGCGAACCCTCACTCCCGACCCGATCAACATCCGCCTCACATTTTCTTTCATTAAATTTAAAAAAGATGTTGACACCGGAAAGCCGGATGGGGTATCTTGTCGATGATATTGAGATTGATTCTCAATTGCACGAGGCTCGCGCCGTAACATTTTTGGCCCAAGCCCAAAGTCGAAGCGATTCGGCTTTGGGCTTTTTATTTTCACCGGGCGGAAACGGGGCGGGCGATCTTTTTTCAGGTAGGAGGAATCTTTATGGATGCGATCTTTCATCGGTTGGCCCTCTTGGGGGATATATGGGTGCTCTGGCTGCTCGTCGTCGCTAGCGTGGTTTCTTTGGGCGTCATGCTGGAGCGGTGGTGGCTCTTCCGGAAAAACCATCTCGACTTTCCGCGTTTTCTGGAGACGTTGGCCGGCCGCTTGGAAGAGGGAGATCTGGCGGGCGCGCGGCAGGCGGCGGAGAACGGACGGGGGGTGGAAGCACGGGTGGCGGCCGCGGGTCTGGCGCACTTTGCCAAGGGGCCGGCCTCCGTGTCGGAAGCGATGATCTCCCGTCTGGTGCTGGAGCGGGCCGCTCTGGAGCGCAACCTGATTATTCTCGGGAGCCTGGGGAACAACGCGCCGTTCATCGGATTGTTCGGCACGGTCCTCGGCATCATCAAAGCCTTCAACGACCTTGCGACGAGCGGCCAGTCGGGGGTCGGCGTCGTGATGATCGGCATCTCCTCGGCGCTGATCGCCACGGCGTTCGGGATTTTCGTGGCGATCCCGGCCGTGGCGGCCAACAACGCTTTCCACACCCGAGTAAAAAGAGTGAACGCCAATGCCCAAAGCCTCATTCACCGTGTGCAGGTCTATTTAAGAGATGAGACCAAGCGAGGCGCGCATCGTCTTGTCGGCGCAACGGAAGAAGAGAAAGAGGAGGTGCGCGCATGAGCGGATCGGATTCCGGCGATGACGGTGTGGTGACCGGCATCAATGTCACGCCGCTGGTCGACGTGGTCCTGGTGCTCCTGATCATCTTTATGGTGACGGCCCATTTTACCTCCAACGGGGAACTGAAGATCAATCTACCCAAAACCGCCGCGGCGGAGGCCCCTCCCACCGCCGCCGGCCTGATCGTCTCGCTCGACGGCGAGGGCCGGCTTTTTCTGATGGAGGAAGCGGTCGATCTCAACGGCCTGAAGGCAAACCTGGCGCGCGAGGCGGAGTTGAATCCCGGTGTGCGGGTGACATTGGCCGCCGACGGCCGGATTCATTACCAGCAGGTCGTCGGTGTTCTCGACGCGATCAAGCAATCGGGGGTCACGCGGGTGGCGTTGGCGTCGGAGCAGGGGGCGTCGCCTTAAGATGATTCTCCTTAAGCAGATATTGAGCGGCACAACTATCGGGATCTTTCTCTCGACCCTCGTCCATGCCGGATTGGGCGGCGGGGTCTACTATACCTTGACCTCGGCCGTCGAGCCATCCCCCCGCGTTGTGGCCGAACTCGACCTCTCCATGACGTCGCTTTTACCGGCTCCCCCCGCCCCGCCCCCGCCGGGAGCGGGAGCCCAGGCGGAAACAAAGCCCGCTCCGATCCGGACCGTCGCGAAGAAGCGGGCGACGGCATCTCCTCTCCCCCAGAAGGAGACGCCGCCGAAGCCGGAAGCGATCATCCCGCCGGTCGTTTCGGAAGTCTCCTCCGATCTTCCGGAGGTTTCGGAGGCGCCTGAAACCCCCTCCCCGGAGGAGGCTCCTTCGGAAGTCTCTTCCGTGGAGGCTCAGGAGACAGACGGGGGCGAGTCCGCAGCGGAAGAACCTGTCTCCGTCGCCGCGGCGGAGAGCGGCGAACCTGGAGGTGTGGCCGGGGGAATTCCGGGGGGGACTCCCGGCGGGGAGACGGGCGGGGTGTCTGGGGGATCGGCCGATGCCGCGGGCCGCTACCTTTCCGCCGCTCAAGTCGCCAAACTCCCTCGATGGGTCGACAATCTCATCACCCCCCGCGACTACCCCCGCTCGGCGCGGCGGGAAGGGAAGGACGGACGGGTGCTCCTCTCGGTTTTCATCGACGCGGGCGGGCGGGTGAGGGATGTTCGTCTGTTGCAGGGAAGCGATGAAGCTTTAAACGAAGTGGCCCTTCGCAAAGTCCGGGAGGCGGTCTTCACCCCCGCCTACAACCAGAAAGGGGAGCCGGTCGCCTGCAAGGTGACCCTCCCGATCCGATTCCATTTACAATAGGTTCAAATCAAAAACGCTCACCTCTAAAAGAGAAAGGAACATCTGAGAATGAGACAACTGAAACGGACCTGCCGCCGCAACCGGCGGCTGGTGGAAGCGACGGCGAAGAAAAGAAGCGTCAAACAATCCCATGCAGAGATCAGACCGCGCAAAGGACGCTTCACCCAATCGATTGTCAGCGCCATCGGCGCCGCCGCTTTGATCGGCATGGGGACGGTCGCCTGGGCGCAGCAGACGAATGAAGAGTCGGCCGTCCTTCCGGAGGTGGTGGTGCCGGGGCAACAGGAAAGAGATGAGGACTCCTACAAGCCCGAAGCGCCCGCCTCGCCGAAATTTACCGAGCCGCTGGTCGATATCCCGCAGACGGTCACCGTGATTCCCGAGGCGGTGATCGAAGAGCGGGGGGCGACGACGCTGCGCGACGTGCTGCGCAACGTCCCCGGCATCTCCCTCCAGGCCGGCGAAGGGGGTGTTCCGGCCGGCGACAACCTGTCGATCCGCGGATTCAACGCCCGGACAGACCTCTTCATCGACGGCGTCCGCGATTTCGGCGGCTATTCCCGCGATCCGTTTAACGTCTCACAGGTCGAGGTCTTCAAAGGTCCGGCCTCTTCGTACGCCGGGCGCGGCTCGACCGGCGGCGCGATCAATCTGGTCAGCAAGCGGCCGCTCCTCGATCCCCTCTACGGGGGGACAATCGGGATCGGCACCGACGATTTCAAGCGGGCAACGCTCGATCTGAACCAACCGATCGAAGGACTCAAAGGGACCGCGCTCCGGCTGAATGCCCTCTGGCATGACGCCGACATTCCGGGCCGGGACGTGGTGACCGATCAGCGTTGGGGGATGGCCCCGTCGATTGCCTTTGGACTCGACACGCCGACTCGTTTGACCCTCAGCTACTTCCGTCTCGATCAAGACAACATCGCCGGCTATGGCATCCCCTGGGTGCCGGCCGGCAACAGCGACCCGGTGCTGGCGACCTACGCCGACGAAGCGCCGCCGGTCGACTTCAGCAATTTCTACGGCCTCAAGGATCGCGATTTCGAAAAAGTAGTTACCGACATCGCCACCGCGGAGATCGCGCACGACTTTAACCCCTCCGCCACCCTCCGCAATCTGACCCGCTACGGCCAGACCCGGCGCGACTCGGTCATCACCGCCCCGCGCTTTGCCGATTTAGATCCAGGACCGCTGACGGTGCAGGGGACAGTGATCAACCGGAATCTGCAATCGCGCGATCAGACCGACACGATCCTCGCCAACCTGACCGACCTGACCCTCCGGTTCCGGACCGGCGGGATCGATCATGCCGTCGCCACCGGAATCGAATACACTCATGAGACCTCGATCAATTATCTGAGGACGGGACCGACGGCGCCTCAGACAGATCTCTACAATCCGAATCCCGACGATCCGTATCCCGCTTCGTTGAGGCGGACCGGCGCCAAAAACGATGCAACCGGAAAATCGCTCGCCCTTTTTCTCTTTGATACCCTTCATATCGGGGAGCGGTGGGAAGTGACCGGGGGGTTACGGTGGGACTACTTTGATCTCGACTATCAGTCGCGCGCGGCCGATGGTGCCGTGACACCGTTTGAGCGGACCGACCGGATGCTCAGCTGGCGGACCGGGATTGTCTTCAAGCCGGCGCCGAATGGGAGCCTCTACGCCGCCTACGGAACGTCGTTCAATCCCTCCGCGGAAGGGCTGACCCTGGCCAGTACCGCGACGGCCGCCAACAACGCCGATCTCGAGCCTGAAGAAAGCCGGACCTATGAAGTCGGCACCAAATGGAATCTGTTCGAGGAGCGCCTTGCCCTGGCGGTGGCCTTCTTCCGGACCGAGAAGACCAACACGCGGACCGAAGACCCGACCGACCCCGCCGATGTAATCGCGCTTGAGGGAAAAGAACGGGTCGACGGCGTGGAGCTGAGCGTCGCTGGAAACGTCACCGATCAATGGCAGCTCTTCGGCGGCTATGCCCTTATGAACAGTGAAGTCGTCGAAACGCTTGACGCGGCGGAGGTCGGAAACGAGCTGGCCAATACGCCGAAACACTCCTTCAGCCTATGGACGACCTATCAGTTGCCGTTGAATCTCGAAGTCGGGGGAGGAGCGCAGTTCGTCGGTGACCGATTCTCGAACGTCAACAACGATCGGACCGCGCCGAGCTACTGGCTCTTCGACGCGATGGTCGCCTACCGGGCGACCGAGAGCCTGACCCTTCGGGTCAACGGATACAATCTGGCCGACGAGGGATATATTGAGTCGCTCGGCGGCGGCCACTTTATCCCCGGCGCGGGGCGGTCGGCGATCGCCGCGGCCGACTTTCAATTCTAAGACGAAAGGAGAAGACAGATGTTATTAAGCATCCCCGACATATTGACGAAGGAGCAGCTCGTGGAGGCCCGGAGAGTCCTGGATCAGGCTGAATGGGTCGACGGCCGCGTCACCGCAGGGCATCAATCGGCCAAGGCGAAGGACAACATGCAGGTGCGGGAAGGCCATCCCGCGGCGGTGAAAGTGGGGGAGATGATCCTGGAAGCGCTCGGGAAAAGTCCGCTGTTTATTTCGGCGGCCCTCCCGCTGAAGGTCTTCCCGCCGCTCTTCAATCGCTATCAAAACGGCCAGTCGTTCGGCACCCACGTCGACAACGCCGTCCGACAGGTTCCGGGGACCCCCTACAAAATACGCACCGATCTTTCGGCGACCCTCTTCCTGAGCGGGCCGGAAGAATACGAGGGGGGTGAGCTGGTGGTGGAAGACACCTATGGCGTGCAAAGTATAAAACTGTCGGCCGGCCACCTGGTTCTTTATCCTTCGACGAGTCTTCATCATGTCCGGCCGGTGACGCGCGGGACGCGTCTCGCCTCCTTTTTTTGGATTCAGAGCATGGTCCGCGACGATGCCCGGCGCTCGATCCTGTTCGATCTCGATTTGGGGATTCAGCGGCTGGAGCGGGATCCCGGCCATCCGTCGGTCGTGCAATTGACCGGCGTTTATCACAACCTGCTGCGGCATTGGTCGGAGGTGAGTTAGAGGAGGGATGGAAATGGAGAAGGTTTCGACCCGACAAACGATCATGTTCCGCAATATCCTTTTTTGGGTCCATCTCGCGGCGGGGACCGTCGCGGGTCTTGTGATCCTGGTGATGTCGGTGACCGGCGCGCTGATCGCCTTCGAACCGCAGATCGTCGATTTCGCGGAGCGGGGGGTTCGGAATGTGCCCCCTCCGGCGCAGGACGCGCAAAGATTAAACATGGAGACGATCGTGACGAAGGCGCGGGAGGCGTTTCCGCAGCTCCCTCCCAGCGGCGTCTCCATGGGCTCCGAGCCGACCTCCTCCGCCGCGGTCAGCTTCGGGCGGGAGGGGACGATCTTCGTGAATCCCTATACCGGAGACGTGTTGGGACAAGGCTCGAAGACCCACAAGCTCATGCATGAAATTGAAGACTGGCACCGCTGGCTCGGCTCGCGCGAAATCGGAAGGCCGATCACCGGCCTCGCCAACGCCGCATTCTTGATCCTGGTCGTCACCGGTTTCTACCTCTGGTGGCCGAGACGGTGGGCCGGCACGACCCTCAAAACGGTGACCCGTTTCAACCCGCGTTTGCAGGGAAAGGCGCGCGATTGGAACCGTCATAACGTCATCGGTTTCTGGTGCGCGCCGGTTCTCCTCGTCATCACCCTGACCGGACTGGTCATGTCGTATCGTTGGGCCAACGATCTCGTCTACAAGATCACCGGAAATGAGCCCCCTCCGGCCCCGCAAGCGGCTCCCTCCGGGCCGCCCCCTGAATTTCCGCTCGACAAGGTCGAGCCTCTCTGGGCGCGCGCGGAGGCGCAGGCGCCCGGCTGGGTGTCGATCCGGCTCCGCTTCCCGCAAAAGCCGGAGGGGCCGGTGACCGCCACCATTCAAGAGCCGGCGTCGTGGCATCCGAGCCCGCGCTCGCTGCTGACGCTGAATCCCGTGACGGCGGAGGTGGTGAAGTGGGAGCCGTTTTCCGAATACAACCTCGGAAGAACATTGCGCGCGTGGGTCCGGCCGATCCACACCGGCGTGGCGGGGGGAATTCCGGGTCAAATCATCGCTCTTATCGGGGCGATGGGAGGGATCCTGCTCGCCTGGACCGGTCTTGCCATGGCGTGGCGCCGGATCTTCCAACGCAGGCCGAAGTCGGTCGCGGCGCCGGCCGTCAGCACGGCGGAACCCCCCCTCTTAAGTCAAGACCCTGGGAAACTGATTGAGGAGTGACTTGTTATCGGCTATGATTCCCGGTAACTCGCAAACGACTTCGGCGTTTCCCACAAACGGACCTCGGAGACCGGAAGTTTTTGCGAGACGGCGTAGTCGTAAATCAGCTTGGAGATTGCCTCGGCGGTGGGGTTTTCATCGATGAGGAAGTATCTTTCTTTCCTCTCTTCGAGCGCGGGGATCAGCGGGTCGCGGCGGCAGAGGATCATGTTGTGGTCGAGGTTGTCATCGATCCAGACCTGAACGACCTGCTTGATCTCTTCGAAGTCGCGGACCATTCCGAGGTCGTTCAGTTTCTCGGAGAAGAGCTCGATCTCGACCTTTCCATTGTGGCCGTGGAGATGGCGGCACTTGCCGCTGTAGTTGAGAAGCCGGTGGCCGTAGCAGAAGTGGATTTCGCGGGTGACTTTATACATCCATTGTCCCTTTCAAATTAAGCAATCAGCCGTCCGCCATCGACGACAATCGTCGCGCCGGTCATAAAGTCGGTCCCCTCGATTAAAAAGAGAATCGCGTTCACGATGTCCTGCGGCGATCCGATCTTCTTCAGCGGCGTATTCCGAGAGATCTCCTCCTCTTCGACCGGGTCGAGGTCTTCGGGAAGGAGAATCGGGCCCGGGGCGATGGCGTTCACCTCGATTTTGGGGGCGAGGGTCTTGGCGAGGCCTTTCGTCATCGCGATCACCCCTGCCTTGGAAATGCAGTAGGGGAGATAATCGACGTAGGGGCGAAAGCCCGACCAGTCGGCGAAGTTGATGATCTTGCCCCCCGCCTTCGGCATCACCTTCGCGGCGGCCTGGGCGCAGAAGAAGCTTCCCTTCAGATTCGAATCGAGCGTCCGATCCCAGTCTTTTTCGGTGACCTCAAAGAGCGGCGTTTTAAAAAAGACCGCCGCATTGTTGACCAGAACGTCGAGGCGGCCGAGAACCTTGACCGTCTCCTGAACGATCCGCTCGCAGTCGCGTCCTTTGGCGAGATCTCCCTGAACGGCATGCGCGGTGCCGCCCCGCTTCTCAATCTCTTTGACAACCGTCTGGGCCTCCTTTTTGGAGCGATTGTAATGGATGGCGACCTGCGCCCCTTTCTCGGCAAGCGCCAGCGCGATCGATTTCCCGACCCGGCGGCCGGCGCCGGTGACGAGGACCGTCTTTCCCTTGAGTTTCATTCGAGCATTGCTCCCGTTTGCAGAATTTCGCTATGATAGTATGCGGGGCGGAAAAGATCAAGGAGGGATCGGGTCTTCCCTTTTTTGCCGGGTGTCAAGATTTCCGTCGGTATCGGACAATATTGTGCCAGAAAAATTTGATCGAAATACAACTTCGGAATTGATTTGATGAAAGCACTTTGTTAGAATCGGCTCCTATCTCGGAAGTCCAGGCTGGTATGAAAGGTCGGAAGGGAAGAGGCAGAGAAGAAAAGGTGCTTGCTTTAGTCAGCGGCGGGATCGACAGCGCGGTGCTGGTGTCGGAACTGTCGTCTCAGTTCACATCGGTGATTCCCTTCTACATTCGAAACGGATTCGCCTGGGAGAAGGTCGAGCTTCACTGGCTACGCCGTTACCTCAAAAAGATCGCCTCCAAGACCATCGCCCCCCTTAAGATCGTCGACCTGCCGCTTCGGGATATCTACCCCGATCATTGGAGTTTGACCGGAAAGAAAATCCCGTCCTTTGAATCGGAGGATGCGGCCGTCTACCTTCCGGGAAGAAATATCATTCTCCTCTCGAAAGCGTCGGTGTATGCGGCGCTGCAGGGGATCGCGTTTATCGCCTCCGGCATCCTCAAGGGGAATCCTTTCCCCGACAGCACCCCCCTTTTTTTCAGGACGATGGAAGCCTCCCTGTCGGAAGGCCTCCGGGCCCCCCTCACGGTGATCACCCCCTATGCGCAGATCACCAAACGCGAGGTGCTGGAGCGCGGGCGCGCCCTTCCCCTCTCCCTCACCTTCTCCTGCATCGCGCCAAAGGGAATGGTCCACTGCGGAAACTGCAACAAGTGCGCGGAGCGGATGCGGGCTTTCCGGGCCGCCGGACTCTCAGATCCAACCACGTATCGATCGATGCCAAGAGTGAAAGGAAAGTCTCATGACTGACAATGCCGCAACCTTCCCAGACCCGTCCGGTTGGGAGCGACGAAGCCGGACCTTCCCGAATCGTCTTCGCCGAAAACTGAACGACTATTGGTTGATCCCCCTTCTGATCTGCTATCTTCAACTTTCGACTCAGTTCATTTACCCGGCCGAGCCGCCGCTGGAGCGGCTTTATAAAGGAAACCGGACCTTCGTCCAGGGAATTCCGATCTTCTACAAAATCGCGACCCACGAATTCCCCTACACGTTGATGGGGCATTTTTATGAGATCGCCGGCCATCATCTTTATCGGTTCGACTTAAACCAGGTTTCCCACCGCGATTTGAGGGTGGCGCTCGAATCTCCTGGGATCGGTCAAGAGATTTACGATCGCCTGGCGGCCTCCCGCCGGCATCGCCAAAGCGAGCTCGGAGGAATCTTGACCCTCTCGCACCGGCAGGGAAATCCGTCACTCCGTCTCTATGAGATCACCTCTCTGAATGAGGTTTATCTCGGCCGGCTTCGAGAAAAAGGGGATTCGGTGTCGCAGTTCATCGCATTCCTCGATGATAAAGAGGCCCAAGAGGTGTTCGAAAAGGTCGGTGTGGAACGGAAATGGAGGGGCGATCTGATCTCCGCTCTGAAGAGTGAACGGCTGACCGCTCCGATCAAGCAGAGCCTCATCGACAACTTCATCGATACTTACGAGGCCCTTTCCGAGTCGCGTTATCTCCTCTCCCCTTATCAATTCAAGGAGGCGCTTGGAAAAATCCCCTTCGGGGAGCGTGTGGTCGGTCTCTATCACTTCCATAACGGCTTTAATGAGCCCCCTTCCTCCATTGATATCGAGCAGAGCCTCCGAAAGAGACAGATCGTGATGACCCTCAATAAAGAGGGGTGGACCCTCTATGATGTCGCCAAGGAGGATCTCAGGCGGATCGATATAGACGTTGACAAGACGGCCGCGCTCCAATAAAATAGCAAAATTCGGCCCGGCACCCCGCCGGGCCTCGTCTTGCAATCTATCCGGCGAAGGGAGAAGCGCTTTATGAAAGTGATTTTAAGAGAAGATGTCGATAAGTTGGGAAGAATGGGGGACCTGGTCAACGTGGCGGACGGTTATGCCCGAAATTTTCTCCTTCCGAGGAATATGGCGGCGCTGGCGACGACGAAGAACATCAAATCGCTCGAGCACGAAAAGAGAGTGATCGCCGATCGGGTCAAGAAGGAAAAGATGGCGGCGGAGGAAGAGGCGAAGAAAATCAGCGCCGTTTCCGTTTCCATCCCGGTCCAAGTCGGCGAGGAGGGAAAGCTCTTCGGATCGGTCACCTCCAAGGATATCGCCGACGCCATTGCGGCTCAGGGTTTTGAGATCGACAAACGAAGGATCCAGCTTGAGAAGCCGATCAAAGAGATCGGGACCTTCATGGTTCCCGTTAAGGTCCATCACGACGTGACCGCCCAGGTCAAGGTCGAGGTGATCAAGTCGGAAGCGGTCGAAACAGAAGCATAATCGCGTGAGGGCTTCGCCCTCACGCCGTTTCTCCCCCCCTCTTTATCCCTTCATGTAGAGACGGTCAACGGGTACCCAGGGCGAGGCGGCGCCTCGCCCCTACATGGACCCACTCGCCACTCCAACGCTGCATTTCTTGACTCCCCTCCGGCAAAGGACTAAGATTTATTCCATGCGTCCTTTACGTCAATCCCTTTTTTCTCTTTTTCTTTTGATCATTTTTCCTCTGATGGCCGAGGCGAAGCCGATTCATGTGATCACCTATGACGGGATCATCAATCCGGTGTCCTCCGAACTCTTCACGACGGCGATCACGCAGGCCGAGCAAGCCGGCGCCGAGGCGTTGATCATCCAGCTCGATACCCCCGGCGGGCTTGATACCTCGATGCGGGATATCATCAAAGCGATGGTCGCTTCGGAGGTTCCCATCGTCGTTTATGTTGCCCCCAGCGGCGGGCGGGCCGGATCGGCGGGGGTCTTCATCACCCTCGCGGCGCATGTCGCGGCGATGGCCCCCGGCACCAATATCGGCGCGGCCCACCCGGTGGCGATGGGGGGGGAGATGGATGAGGAGATGAAGAAGAAGGTCACGAATGATGCCGCCGCTTATATCCGATCGCTGGCGGAGCGGCGGGGGCGGAACGCCGAGTGGGCCGAAAAAGCGGTTCGCGAATCGGTCTCCATCACCGAGCAGGAGGCGGTGAAATTGAACATCGTCGATCTCGTCGCGGACGATCTTTCGGATCTCCTCAAAAAAATAGACGGCCGGACGGTCGCGACCTCCCAGGGGAAGCAGACCCTCTCGACCGAGAACGCCGAAGTGGTCAAGAACCCAATCAGTCTGCGGCTTCGAATCTTGAAGGCGATCTCCGATCCGAATGTCGCCTACATCTTGATGCTGGTTGGCATTACCGGCCTGATTGCGGAGCTCTACAGCCCAGGGGCGATCTTTCCCGGCGTGGTCGGCGCGATTTCGTTGATCCTCGCCTTTTATTCCTTCCAGACCTTGCCGATCAACTATGCCGGGCTTCTGTTGATTCTGCTCGCCGTCGTTCTTTTTGTTGCGGAGGCCTTCGTCCCGAGTTTCGGGCTTCTGGGACTGGGGGGAATCACCGCGCTGCTCTTCGGCTCGCTGATGTTGATGGACACCGATCTTCCCGCCCTGCGTATTTCACCGGCGGTGATTTTTTCAACGGTGGGCGTGATCCTTCTCTTCTCGCTCGTCTTCATTCGCGCCGCCTGGCGCGCGCAGCGCGGCGGCACGGTGACCGGAAAAGAGGGGATGGTCGGAGAAATCGGCGTGGCGATCGCCGATCTCGCGCCGCGCGGGATGGTTCGCGTCCACGGAGAGATCTGGCAGGCGGAGGGCGACGAGCCGATCGCGAAGGGAGAAGAAGTGGCGGTGACGGAGGTTATCGGATTGAAATTGCGCGTGCGGAAGATCAAAAAATAAGAATAAGGAGGATGAAATGCCATTGACGTTTCCGGTTGTCGCCCTGTTGTTGCTGATCTTTTTCATCCTGATCAACGGCGTGAGAATTCTCAAGGAGTACGAACGGGCGGTCGTCTTTCGCTTGGGACGGTACTCGAAAGACGGGGCCCTCTACGGCGGGAACGGGCCGGGGCTGATCATCTTGATCCCCTTTTTGGATAAAATGGAGCGGGTCAGCCTGCGAACCGTGACGATGGATGTTCCGGCGCAGGATATCATCACCCGGGACAACGTTTCGGTGAAGGTGAACGCCGTGATCTATTTCCGCGTGGTCGATGCGCCGAAGGCGATCCTGGAGGTAGAAAATTTCCTCTACGCCACCTCCCAGATCGCCCAAACCACGTTGCGAAGCGTTCTCGGTCAGAGCCAGTTGGACGACCTCCTCGCCAAACGGGAGGAGATCAACGCACAGCTCCAGGTGGTGATCGATCAGCAGACGGAACCGTGGGGGATCAAGGTGACGGCGGTGGAGGTGAAAAACGCCGATCTGCCTCAAGAGATGCTCCGGGCGATCGCTCGGCAAGCCGAGGCCGAGCGGGAACGGCGGGCGAAGGTCATCCACGCTCAGGGGGAATTCGAGGCGGCGCAAAAACTGGCCGACGCGGCCCGGATCATCAGTACCGAGCCGGCGACGCTGCAGCTTCGTTATCTGCAGACGTTGACCGAGATCTCCAGCGAGAAAAGCTCGACGATCCTCTTCCCGATCCCGATTGATCTGATCTCGGCGTTTTTCAAAAAGTCGTAAGGGACCCTGTTATTTTCGCAGCGTCTCCAGGTAGACCGAGCTGGTCATTAAAAAAAAGCCGATGAGGATGCCGGCGACGCTGATCTCCTTCCACTGGATGATGTAAAAGAAAAGACCGACAATCAAGAAGACCTTTCCGCTGTAGACCAGCTGTTCTTTATGCCGGCGGGAGGGATCGATCAGTCTTCGCTGAAACATACGGTGGAGGCTTCGAAAGTTAAACATCCCCAGAACCCCGCCGATCATCATCGACGCCCCGAACGCGCCGAAGAAAAGAAGGGTCACCAGTCCGATCCCCGCCAGAATGATCAGCCCGTTTCGTTCAATCCGATGAAGCGCCTGATTGCTCCGCGTCAGAAATTGTTCGCGGTCAAACGGAGGGGGAGAGGGGCGGGGCTGCGTCGTCATTAGAGCTTTTTGAACGCCCGGTAGGCCGCCGCGACGGTCTGCTCAATATCGGATGGACTGTGGGCCGTCGAGAGGAAAAAGGCCTCGAATTGAGAAGGGGGGAGATAAATTCCCTGTTCCAGAAGGGCGAGGAAGAACTTCGAGAAGCGGTCCCGGTCCGACTGGAGGGCGGTCGTGTAGTCGGCGACCTTGTTGCTGTTGAAGAAAAGGGTCATCTGGGAGGCAACCCGGTTGATTTGAACGGAGATCTTGGCTTTCCGCGCGGCGTCGGCGAGCCCCTCGGCCAGATCGGCGGCGCGGCGTTCGAGTTTTTCGTACACGCTCAAATCCTTCAACAGAGAAAGCGTGGCCAGCCCCGCGGCCATGGCGATCGGATTTCCGGAAAGGGTTCCGGCCTGATACACCGGACCGACCGGCGCGACCATCTCCATGATTTCGCGCTTTCCGCCGTACGCGCCGACCGGAAGTCCCCCGCCGATGATCTTTCCAAGGCAGGTCAGGTCGGGACGGATTCCATAACGCTCCTGCGCCCCGCCGGGGGCGATCCGAAAGCCGGACATCACCTCATCGAAGATCAGCACGGTCCCGAACGGCCGCGTCAGCTCCCGTAATCCGGGGAGATAACCGTCTTCCGGAACAATCGTTCCCATATTCCCCGGGACCGGCTCCACGATCACGCAGGCGATCTGGTTTCCTTCCTGTTCCAATGTTTTCTGAAGCAACTTTAAATTATTGAATGGAAGGGTGATCGTATCGCGCGCGAGGTCGGGGTGAACGCCGGGAGAGTCGGGAATGCCGAGGGTCGTCGCGCCCGATCCGGCTTTTACGAGGAGGGAGTCGGCGTGGCCGTGGTAGCAGCCTTCGAACTTGATGATCTTGTTCCGCCGGGTGAAGGCGCGCGCCAGGCGGATGGCGCTCATCGTCGCCTCTGTTCCGGAGTTGACGAATCGAACCCGCTCCATCAGCGGGAAGTTGGCCTGAACCGATTTGGCGAGATCGATTTCCAAGGCCGTCGGCGCGCCGAAGCTGGTTCCGTTTTCGGCCGCTTTTTTGATCGCCTCCACGACTTTCGGATGGGCATGGCCGACGATCATCGGCCCCCACGAAAGGACATAGTCGATGAAGCGGTTTCCGTCCGCATCGACGAGCTTGCTTCCTTTCGCTTTTTTAATAAAGAGGGGGTTTCCGCCGACCGATTTGAAAGCCCGAACCGGGGAGTTGACCCCGCCCGGAATCCGCTTCTCCGCCTCTTGGAAGAGGGCCGCCGATTTTTCTCGTTTCATCCGCCAAGCTCCAGAAATGTTGCTTCATTCTAAGGAAAGGGGGGAGGCAAGTCAAGTCGAGGCCGAACGCGTTGACAGTACTGGACTCTTCGACTATCCTTTTGATGAGTATTTCTAGGGATAATGATGAAAAAAGGATGGCAGAGCGGTATTTTTTTCCTCTTTCTTTTCGTGCTCTTGGCAGGTTGCAGCAACGATCCCCGAAACACCGGCCCGCGCGAGTCGCCGGAACCGACCGGTTGGAGCGACACAAGCGACTTATCCAAGGGGATTTTCTACGCCTTGGCGACCGATCCGACCAATTCAAACGTCATTTATGCCGCCAGCTCCACGGTCAGCGTTTATAAAACGACCGACGGAGGCGCCACCTGGAGCGCCGCCAACCGGGGCCTTCCGGGACAGCCGGTCCGCTCCCTGATCGTCGATCCGATCAATCCGCTGAAGATTTACGCCGCTTTGGCGGGGGGAGAGCTCTTCAAGACCGAGGACGGCGGCGCTTCCTGGCAAATCATCGGATCGGGTCTGGTTCAGAACACCGCCTACGCGGCGGTCTTTAATCCCTATGCCCCACCGAGCAACATGGATGTGAGTGCCGGAAATGCGAGCAATTCATTGAGCTGGAATGCAGTCCCCAATGCCACCGCTTACAAGCTCTACTTCCGGGCCTGTCCCGGCTGCACGACCCCTCCGTTATTCGATACCGCCACCTGGACCCTGCTCGATCGGCCCGATCCGGTGGCGCTCAGTTATGTCCATACCGGCCTGACGAATGGAATCCCCTACTATTATGCCGTGATCGCCGTTGTGAACGGAGAAGAAACGACCCCCTCGGCGATGGTTTCAGCCGTTCCGGAAAACGTGACCGGCCAGAATCCTCCCCCCAGCGCCACCAAGGTGACGGCGGGAGACGGCCAGAATACGATTCGGTGGGGAACCGTCTCCGGCGCCGGGACATATAGGGTCTATCGTGAGGACGAAGCAGGCGTTGATGTCACAGATCTGTTTAATCTGATCGAAGATGGGATCACCGGGACCTCCTTTACCGATACGAACAATATCTCCAACGGGACCCCCTATTACTATGTTGTGACACAAAGTGGAAATCCGACGGCTCCCTCTCCGGAAGTGTCGGCCACCCCCGCGCGGATGACCGCCCTTTATGTCGGAACCGGCGGTGGCGGGGTCTTTTCCAGCGGGCCGGCCGGTGAGTTTCGCAAAGCAAGCAATACCGGTCTTGGGACCGGAGACGGCCTCGATCTCTCCGCCCTGTTGATCGACCCGACCGTGTCGCACACCAGCCTTCCGACCCTTTATGCGGGAACGCGGGGAGGGGTGTATCGCAGCGTCGACGGCGGCGATAACTGGGTTTTAAATAACGCCGGTCTGACCGGGTTGGGGATTCTGAGTTTGACTCTCGACGGGCCGAGGGGTATTCTCTACGCCGGGACGCCGGAGGGGATCTATCAGGGGAGCGCCGATGGAACGGGCAGCTGGGTTTCCATCGGCGCTCCGTCCATGGAATCGGTGACATCGATTATGATCGATCCAAGCGATTTCCGGATCCTCTATGCGACCAGCGCGACCGGCGGGATCTTCAAAAGCACCGATGGAGGAGCCGCCTGGTCGACGATCAACCAGGGGTTGACGACGACCGATATCCGGGCTATTCTGATTCATCCTCAGAATCGGAGCCTCCTTTATGCGGGCGGGGTGGGTACGGTGTTCAAGAGCACGGATGGGGGAAGCCAGTGGACGGCGATCGACCTCGGAAGTCTGGAGAACGTCTCGAACCCCCTTCCATTTGCATCGGTTAAGTCGATGATTTCCACCTCGGGAAATATCTTGTACGCCGGCGGCTCCGCAGGGGTTTTCAAGAGTGTGAATCAGGGGAAGGCCTGGACCGCCGTGAACACGCGGCTCGCCTCCCGGGAGGTTCAGGCGTTGGCCGCTCACCCCGATCAGCCGGGAATCCTCTACGCCGCGCTCTCCGGCGACGGCATCTATAAAAGTCTCGACGGCGGCGCCAGCTGGCGGGAAGAGAACGGCCCGGCCGGCCAGCCTGCCCAGCAGATTACGAAGTTCGTCAGCAGCTTGATCGTCGATCCGGGCGAGCCGACGCGGCTCTACGCAGGCACCTCCGGCGGCGGGGTGTTCCGGGGGACGGTCGGATCGGACGGGCATCTTACCTGGTCGCCGATGAATACCGATGTAAGCGCGACATTGCCGACCGGCGGCGTCCACAGTCTGGCGATTCTTCCGGGAAGTCCGCCGACCCTTTTTGCCGGGATGTTTCAGAACGGCATTTTTAAGGTGGTCGATGACGGCTCCGACGTATGGGTCCGTGTCACGGAGGAGAACCCCGGCGGGGGGGACGACCTCTCCGCCCGGAGCGTTTTTGCCCTCGCCGTGCATCCGGAATTTCCGTCGGTGCTCTTCGCCGGAACGACGGCCGGGCTCTTCAAGAGCAGCGACGGCGGCGCGAGCTGGAATGGAGTTTCCGATTTGAACGGGATTCGTGTTCACGTCATTACCTTCGACCCGGCCCTGTCTCCGTTCGGATCGGGGATGTACGCCGGCACCGACGCCGGCGTTTTTAAGAGCCTCAACGAGGGGGTCAACTGGAGTCCTCTCGATGACGGGATGGCTTCCCCTATTTATGCGATTCTGGCCGATCCGCAGCAGAACAGTATCGTCTATGCCGGCACGGTGGCGACCGGGATCTATCGGAGGGCCCGGTGATCGCGGCAAGCCGCTCCGGTTCGTTTCGATCCAATCAAGACGGGTTTACCTTTTTGACGGTGATGTTTTCGATCGTGCTGATCGGAACGATGATCGGCACCGCCGCCCGGCAGTTGACCACGGTCGCCAAGCGGGAGAAGGAAACGGAGCTGTTGTTCCGGGGCCAGGCGATCCGGCGGGGGATCGAGCTCTATTATCGAACCGGCCGGGCCGGTTTCTCACAGTATCCCCGGAGGCTCGACGATTTGATCAAAGATCCCGGCTCTCCGGGAATCCGGCGCTATTTGAGGAAGATTTATCCCGACCCGGTCACCGGGGGGGAGTGGGTTCTCCTCCGGGACGGAAGCGGCCGGGTGAAGGGGGTTCGCAGCGCCAGCGAAGAGACCCCCCTCAAGATCGGAAATTTTCCGGAAGAGCTGAAAAGCTTCGAGGGAAAGAAGAAATATTCGGAGTGGCTCTTCGAGTACAATCCGCAGCAGGCGATTCACAACCCGCCGCCGTCGAAAGCGCCGGTCCCTCCTGCAACCCCGTCGTCCCCCCCTTCGTCATCCGGACTCAATCCGACCGATTCGCCGCCGCCGTTTTGATTCGCATCAAAATGCATTCCCGAGGGTGATAAAGACCAGTGTGATTCCTTCCTCGCTGAGCCCTCTCGCAACCCCCCCTTGAAGACGAACGGGAATATAATAACCGAGATAAAAATCGGTTCCAAGACTGCCGCCGACCCCGCTTTTAAAGGAGGGTCCCCCCTCTCCCTCGTCCCAGGCATCTCCCAGATCTCCGAAAACGGTTCCGTGCAGGCGGCGAACGAAGAAGGGAAACGTCCCCCATCCCCGCTCGACGTTTCTGAGCGGAAAGCGGTATTCGACCGAGAAGGAAAGGGCCCGCTCGCCGCGGAATTCCCGCGCCGGATATCCGCGGAGGAGGAAGGGCTCCTCCTGAAAATCGGCAAAGGGGGCGGTCAGCCCGCCGAGCTGAAAACTCCGCTGAACGAGGAGATCGCCGCGCGCAAGCCCCCCGGAGAGCTGGGCGGCGAAGAGTTGGTTGGGCCAGGGGAGGGGATAATATTCGCGCCATGCGCCGATCGTCCTCCGCCGGTTGAAATCTCCACCGAACTTCCGGCGGAAAATTTCTTGAGTGAGGAAGAGGCGCCGCCCTTCTTCCGGGCTGATCGAGAAGCCGTATTCATGGGCGCTGTTGTAGATCCAAGAGAGACGAAGCCCGCTTAAGACCCCCTCCTCCGGAATCACCAGCGACGCGCCAATATCGGTCAGCGACGCGAGCGCCTCCCGCTGATAACCGACCGAAATAAACGACTGCCGCTCGAAGGTGAGGAAAGGAAAGATCGCTTCGATGCGAAACCGCCGGTTCCGCTCCCAGTAGGTTTTCTCATCCCCGTCCGGCTCGATCAGCAGATCCCCATGGGGGTCGGCCCGGTCGAGCCACTGGAAATGAAGGGTCGGGGTAAAGTGATCGTTCCAATAATCGATCTGATAGGAGAACCGGTCGCTCTCCGAACCGTAAAAGAGATTGAGAAGGTAGCGGTCCTTCCCGAGCGGATCGACCCCTCCGGTCAGCGCGCCGACGGTCAGCCCCTCTTCATCGACCCCAAAGAGGGGGACCCAGAACCGGGGGAGAAGGGTCGCCGGCTCAAAGTAGGAATGGACCCGGCCGGCCTCCTCGATCGGCGGTGCATTCACAGGGGAAGCCTCTTCCGCCGGCGCCGCGGCCGCGATGGAGATCGGTTTCCAGGAAGATCGATCATACGGGATCGACGCAATCTCAAATCCGTCCGAATGATAGGAGGAGAAGAAGATCGACCTCGAATCGGGGGAGACGAAGGGGGTGAAGGCCCCTCCCAAGAGACGGGTGACCCGATAGAACTGCCGGTCGGAAAGAGTGTAGGCAAAAAGATCGAAGACCCCTTCCCGATCGGAAACAAAGAGAAGGACTTCTCCATCGGGAGACCAGACGGGGGTGAAGTCGAGCGCCGCATCTTCCATCACCCGATCGAGACGACTCGAATCGAGATCATAAAGCGCGATGTCCTGATTTCCCCCGCTCCAGAGGGAGAGGACAATCCGCTTACCGTCGGGCGACCAGCGGGGGGCGGCGAAGAATTGATCCCGCTCGCCGGCGAGGAGGAGACGGCTCTCTCCGTCTTCCCAGATCCAGAGAGCGCTCCGATCGATCTCCTGCCGGACGAAGAGGACCCGTTGTCCATCCGGCGAGAAATCGGGGTCTTTCGCCCGCAGCCCCTGGGTCAGCCGCCGGCGCTTTCCCTCCTCCAGATCAAACCGGTAAAGATCGCTATAGGTGGAGAAATTTCCGATCACCTCCATCTGGGAGAAGACGATCGATTTTCCGTCGGGGGACCAGGAGAGTCCGGCATCGGAGTTTCGCCGGATCGAATTCTCTTCCGATGTATTCCACGTCGATTCCCCTTCGGAGGCGAGAAATTTGATCTTTGGATATTCCCGCCGGTTGATCTCGGTGTAGGCGATCCGTTTCCCGTCGGGGGAAGGGACGGGGGCGAGCTTCCAAAAGTCGGAACGGCTCAGGGGGCGAGGGGTCGTGATTCCTTCTTCCTTCAAACGCGCGGCCTCCCGGCGATATTTTTCCTGAAGTGAATCTTTCCACTCCCACCAGAGCGCGCCGAGGCGTCTGCCGAAGACATCCTCCGCATTGCTTTCGATGAAAAAGGGAATGAGGCGGCCGCTGTACCGGTTGCTCCACTCGGCGATCTTCTCCTCTCCGTAGCGCTCGCGCAGGAAGCGATGAAAGGCGGCCCCGTAGTAATAAGGGGTCATTCCGGCGGGCCAGCTGTCGGGAAGATGCGCCTGGTCGATCGACTTGAATCGATCTTCCAGAACGGCGGTTCGAAGGAGCATCTCCGAGAAGGTCCCGTCGGACCGGTCGGTCGTTCCGGCCTCGCTCTCCTCGTATGTCGCCAGTCCTTCAAGCAGCCAGAGCGGCTGCCAGACATTCGGCAGAATGGCGCGGCCGAAAATATACCGGAACACCTTGGGGAGTCGATGCGCCTGATCGAGCTGGACGATGTGGGTGTATTCATGAAAAATAATCGCCCGGAGCCAATTCCGATACCGGATGGGGGTGAGGATCCCGGCGGCGGGGGGATAAGGGTTGATGTAGATCGTATTATAGGGAAAAGGGGTCGCCTCTCCCTGGACCCGGTCGGCGTGGTCGACCAACACCAGCTGTGTTTTTCCGGAAGGGCTCCAATGCAGCCGCTGCGTCAAACGGGTGTGGGCCTCCTCCGCATGGCGCGCCGCCTCCGCGGCGGCCCGCTCTTCCCCCTGATGAAAGTGAATCGAGAAATGGGGGGTCTCGAGTGTCTTCCATGTCAGCGAGGGATCGAATTTGGGAGGGGTGAGCGGAAGGGGAATACACCCGGAGAGAAGGACAAAGAGGAAGAACCGCCTGAGAAAAAGGGTGTGCCTCTTCACGCGGCCCGTCGGCGCTCCCGCCCGTTACCAATCGCGGTATTTGGTTTCATCGAGGGCGGTCTCTTCGCTTGTGGTATAGATGTCGTAGACATCCTCTTCGCACCAGGTGTCGGAATCGGGGGGATCGGTATAACAGCGCAATCCCCACTCGCCCGATTCGGCCATCGGATCGGGAAAGGGCTTCCGGAGATAGCGCCGGGTGGTCGTCTCGACCTCTCCCGTCAGCTCCACTCCCAGGAGGAGCTCCAATTTCTTGGGGTATCCGAAGGGGCTGCTCACCTCTTTGCAGGTGAGTTTGTTCCGCTTGCAGAGCTCCCCCAGAAGGTTGTCCCCGTCCCGGTTCCAGTCGCGATTGAAATCGTCGATTGCTTTCCGAAGGATTTGGAGGCGTTGTTTCAGCTCCGTCTCTTTGGCCCGCTTGGAGATATTTTTTGAAAGGGGAAGCGCCATCATCGCAAGGACGAAGATGATGACCATGGTGATCATCAACTCCAGCAGGGAGAACCCGGCCTGACGGCCCCTCCGCGGCTCACGATCAGGGTGTAGAAAAGAAATCAGAGCGGTCCTTGCCTCCTTGGGTTTTCAATCCGATCCGACGCCGGACCGGCTTCCATCCGATGCGATTGAGATTATAGCGGATCGTTTTAAAAGGTCAAGGGATGAAGGACAGAACTGGTGAGGCGCTGGGCGGGAGCCGTGAGGGAGAAGATTTATTTCTTGTTTAAGACTTGCAAGGAGAGACCCCCCCGGGTTCGTTGAACGAACAGCCGGACTTGGGGGGGATCCGGTGGGGGGGCTCCCCTTGGGCTTCCCTGCTCTCCCGGAGGAGTGCAAGTGGGCCAAAATGAAAAAAAGTGCGAAACGTTTACAACCCGGTTCAGAAATCAGACGCGCGCTGAGAGGGGCCGCCGATGGAAGCGGCCGCTGCGCTCTTTCTTTTGTGATCTGAAGCACTCCCGCACACATTGGTCTCTTGTAATGTGCAAGTGCGGTGCCCAAGTACAGCACCCAAATACCGTTGATCATTCGTCTCCGAGATTGGTGATCCGACCGAATTTGGATATAATGGTCGAAGACGGGAAGCAGATCTGATTCATCGGGAGAGCGCTTTGGAGCCATTCGATATTTTGATCGTGGGGGGCGGGATTATCGGGAGCAGCATTGCAATGGCCCTCTCGGAACGGGGGGGCGGTCGGATCGGCGTGGTCGATATCGACCTCTCCGGGACGTGGGGTTCGACCGAGCGGAATGCCGGCGGGGTCCGCGCCACCTGGGAGCAGCCGATCAATATCGAATTGGGAAGGCGATCGATCGCCTATTACGAGACGGTGGCGGCCGAGGTCGGGTTTCAACAGAAAGGTTACCTCTGGCTCTACAATCCGGAGCAGTGGCGGCGGGCCGCAGAGCGGCTGGCGGCGCAACGGCGGTTGGGGGTTCCGGTGGAGGAGTGGACCCCGTCCGAGGTTCAAGCCCGATATCCTTTCCTCGATCGGCTGGAAGGGGTGGCGGCGGCGACCTTTTCCCCCCGCGACGGCCTGATCAACCCGAATCTCTTAAAACTACATTATCGCCGGGTCGCGTCGGAGCGGGGGGTCGCCTGGATCGACCGCCATGCCGTGGAGCGGATTGCCATGGCGCAGGGGCGGATCGACAGCCTCCTCCTGCGCGAGATCCGATCTCAGGAAGAGGTGACGCCGTTCCTCACAGAGGGGACCCTCCCGGAGGGGAGCGCGACCCAAACGATCTCGGCGCGCATCGTGGTGAACGCGGCCGGGCCGTGGGCGCCCCGGCTCGCCCGGCTTTATGGAAAAGAGATCCCTTCCGCTCCGGTCCGGCGCCAGGTCTCCGTCGCCCACAGCCGGGAGGTCGATCTGACCCCCTTCGGAATGATCGTCGATACGACCGGTCTTTATTTCCATGCCGAAGCGAATAACCTTTTGGCGGGATACTCGGTTCCGACCGAGCCGAAAGGGTATCGTTTCGAGGACGAGGGATACGACTTCTTTTTACAGGAGATCTGGCCCCGGCTCTGGGAGCGGGGGAGCCGGTTTGAAAAGTTGAAGTATGTGAGCGGGTGGGCCGGGCTCTATGAAGTCTCCCCCGACAAAAGCGCCATCATCGGCGCGGCGGCCGGCCTGGCGGGGGTTTTCGAGGCCCATTCTTTTTCAGGCCGGGGGGTGATGCAGTCGTATGCCGCCGGCCAGGCGCTGGCGGAGTTGATCGTCGAAGGACGTTATCGGACGCTCGATCTCGCCCCCCTTGCGGGGGATCGATTCGAGAGAGGCGCACCCCTTCCGGAGGGGCTGCATATATAAGAGAGGGTGTAGGGTGTGGGGTGGTACAGGGGGTAGGGTGTAGGGGGGCGGTTCCCTATACCCTAAACCTACACCCTACACCCTATACGCTACACCCTGCTTTTAGGCGGCTCTTTCGCGGAGCTGGGCCATTTTATCATGGAGTGATTTGAGCTTTCGTTCGATCTTTTTCGCATCCGCCAGTTTTTTCTTGATCGTCGGATCGGAGACCGGGTTCTTCGCGCCGTTCGCCTCGGCGAGCTCGAAGATCCGCTCGCCGATCTCGGAGAAATTTTTCTCCGCCTTCTGTTCGAACAAAAAAATCTGGTAGCGCAGCTTTCCGATCTGCGCCAAGTGGTCCGCTTTTTCGGAGACCGATCCCGGCCGCCGTTTGACGCGGGGAATTTCCCCCCGCATCTCCCGGGCGATATCCTCCTTCATCTTCATCCATGCATTCATGCAGTACTCCTTCCGAAGAACCTTCTTCTTTATTGTAAGATTTTCCGGAGAGACGATTCAAGCCGACCGAGGCGGAGGCCTTCCCGACCGGAGGAATTTCCGGTGCCTTTTTAAATCTGTTTCGATACCATGCCGCCATTGCCCATCATCCTCTGTGTAAAGACCGCATGCCGCGCGCCGATCAGCCGATCCGCCAATGACGATTCTCAAGCTGCTGGAGTCGAACGGGCGGGTGACCCTTCGGCAGATCGCCGACGCCCTCTCCGAGACCTGCCATGAGCGGACGCTCCGGGGCGCAGGTGGAGATAACCGCGCCGGCGCGATTGAGACGGATGGTGGAGAATGAGGCGTGGAAGGTGGCGGGAAAGTATCAGAAGGGGAAGATCAATGCCGTGGCAAAACCGCATCGGGGAAAAAGAAAAAAATTAGTCTTCATTCCGTATGGGCTTTTTCCTGAAGAACTCGGCGACGGCTGCTTTGCCGGCCCGACCCTGTGCAACATCGAGAACAAGCTGGACCAAAGCGGTATTGGTGATTTTAAGATCGACCTGATTGAGTTCCAGAAAAACCAGGGCCGCTGCCGCGCCGACCCGTTTGTTGCCGTCCACAAAAGGATGGTTTTGGACGATATGGAAAAGGTAGCCTGCCGCCATTTCGAAGAGATCTGTATGGAGATACTGATCTCCGAATCCGGCCTGGGGCATCGCCACGGCCGATTGCAAGAGCATCATGTCCCGGATGCCGGCGGTTCCCCCGTAATGGGTGATCTGGTCGGCATGGATTTCGATCGCCTCTTCCAAGGTGAGAAAGATCGGCTCCATTTTTCACTCGGCCAATTTCTTAAGAGCGCGGCCATAACGTTTGTTCACCTTTTTCAGCGCGTTCTGAAATGATTGACGGCGTTTTTCATCCGGAGCCGGAGCGATAATCAGGCACTTCCCGTCGGTCGTCACCGAGAGCGGGGTTTGATCATCAATCTCCAAAAGGTCGAGCACCGGACGGTCGATCACCAGTGCCAGGCTGTTGCCGTGTTTGGTCAGACGTTTGATCATATTGAGCCTCCAAGACAAGGTTGATTCAATGTATCTCCATTGTATTACCTCTTTTTCAGGAGGTCAAGGGAGGAATCGAATTCTCAATGTGGGAGGCTCAACCGTCGTGAAATGCTAGAGTGATTCAGCCTACGGGCGCCGAACCATCACCTCTCCGCCATTGAGGTGACAAAGTTCTTTGACAAGCGAGAGCGTAGTGCGGGAGTTCTTCACGGAGGGCGTTCGCGCGAAGAGTCTGTCGCAGGGTTGCAAAGGTGTGGCGTCTGTTTAAGGAATGGCTGATATGTATCCGGATGGGGATGCTCGCAAAGGATGTTGCAAACGCTTCTCCGGCAAGGGTTGACTAGGGGTCCTTCCGATACCGAGAGTTCAAAAACTTTGAGGCGGCGGCCGGCCCGCTTTCGGGCCGGCGCTGTATATCATCCCCTGTATCTTTCCAGCCGATCGACCTCCTTCAGCCGCTTCTGCATCTCTTTGTTCGGGTTTCGCTTTGCGAACTGGCTGACCCGGTGGATGATGAAGTAGCGTCCCCCGTCCCGATTGAGGCAGGAGGTTTCTCGCTCGGGCTCTTTCTTCCTGCACTTCGTGTTCGGCATCTCTTTCAGAGTCATCGCGTTCTCTCCTTCGGGCTATAAAAGTTTCGTCACATCGACAAGACGGTTCGAGAAGCCCCATTCGTTGTCGTACCAGGCCAGGACCCGGAGCAGGTGCTCGCCGACGACCATCGTCGACGGCGCGTCGATCACGGCGGAGTAGGGGGAGCCGATGTAGTCGATCGAGACCAGTTCCTCTTCGGAAACTTGCAAAATCGGGGCGAGGCGGGGGTTCTGCTCCGCCTTCCGGAAGGCCCCGACGATCTTCTCCACATCGACCGGCTCCCGCGTCTGGGCGACCAGATCGAGGATCGAAACGTCCGGGATCGGGGCGCGAATCGCCATCCCGTTGATTTTCCCCGCCAGCTCCGGAAGGGCCTGGGTCGCCGCGATCGCCGCGCCGGTGGTGGTCGGGATGAGGGAAAGGGCCGCGGCCCGGCCTCTTCGTTTGTCTTTTTTCTTCGGGCGGTCGAGGAGTACCTGGGAAGAAGTATAGGCATGGACCGTGTTCATCAGGGCATGTTCGATCGTAAAGGCGTCGTTGAGCACCTTGGCGACGGGGGCGATGCAGTTGGTCGTGCAGGAGGCGTTCGACACGATGTGATGGCGCCGGGGGTCGTAGCGATCCTCGTTGACCCCCATTGTGATCGTCAGATCGGCGTCGCGGGCGGGGGCGGAAACAAGCACCTTCCGCGCGCCGGCTTGCAGATGTTTCAAGGCCCCCTCTCGGTTCGTAAATTTCCCGGAGCATTCAACCACCCCTTCCACGTCCCACTCTTTCCAGGGAAGCCGGGAGGGATCGGCCTCGCTGAGCACGGCAATTTTCTTCCCATCCGCGACAAAATGGTTCCGCTCCACCTCGAAGGGATGTTTCCATTTTCCGTGAACCGAATCGTATTTAAACGCGTAGGCAAGGCTCTCCGGATCGGAGATGTCGTTCACGGCGACGACCTCCAAATCGTTATCCTCCCTTTGAAGGGCGATTCTCAAAAAGGCGCGGCCGATCCGGCCGAATCCGTTGATTGCAATTCGTCTCATGCAGCCCTCCTTGCGGAGCAGGGGACGATCCGAAGCGCGTTCTCGACCGCCAACACCCCTTCGGTAAAACGGACGGTGTCTTCGATCATCGCTTTTTCGGCGAGCAGGAGGACAGACCCTTCCAGACGGACCACCCCGGCGGAGACAACGATCCGAAGGTCGGGAGGGAATTCGATCACGGCGCTGCGCTTCAGGCTGTTTAAGATGCGCGCGCGAATCTCCTGATCGTGTGTCGAGAGGAGCCCTTCTTTCTTCAGTGTCATCCTTCGCTCCCGATGAAATAAATTTCGATCATCGCAGATGAGACCTTGTTTTCCGATGATCTGCTAAAAAATCCTAATTCATAGCGGAGCAATATTTGTACCAGGGGAGGTTATCCCAAAGCCGGAAGATCTCCATGCAAAAGGAGAAGGCTCGGGCGTTCCCGCTAGACGCGTCTGATCCCTTCCGGGAGATCCGCCACATGGTAATCTGGAAATGTATAAAAACCCCCGTTCTCCTGTGATCGCTTCGTTCATCTGTGCAAGCTTTTTACAAAGGGAAGTTGGGGCGCCCGGATCGATTCATTTTTAATCAAGTAGGAGTGCTCCGTTCTCCTTTAAAAAGGCACTTTTCTTGCTACCTTGTCTTGCTGATGGAGATCAATAGGCATATCACCTCTGGACGAAGCTCAATCAGATCACGGTATATTGCGAATCCTATGGAGATGAAAAATGTTGAGGATGATCAAGAAATATCTCCCCGCTTTTGGGACTTTATTTGCCATCACTTTCTTTTTGGTCATGGCGCTTACCGCCTTGGCTCACGTCCAGCACGCGCAGCAAGAGAAGCAAGGTCAGCAAGGTCAGAAGGAGAGCCGAAGCGCGATCGGAGCGACCCGGCAGCGCGGGAGCGTTTCGGAGCGTCAACCGGTTGTTGGACAAGAGGGGAGGACGCTCTCGGAAGAGGTGGCCCCTATCGGTCTGCGGACGGAAATGATCGCGCCGATCAGAAATCAAGGCCAGACCCGGACCGATCGTCAAGAAAGCGAACCGTATCGACTGTTTTAGCCGGACCCGTCGGTCGGTAGGAAAGGCCGTTCGGGTTTTTTACTTGTAAGTAAGGGAGGTATTGTGATGAAAAAAGGATTTTTCGTCCTATTTGGATTATTGATAGGAATGCTCGTCATGGGACCGATCGTGTCTCATGGGCAAATGACGCAACCCGATCCGCAACAATCGGAGCGGGATCTCAATCAACAGCAACCGTCCGATCCGGAATTTGAAGAGGGAAGAGGGGCGGCTCCCGGTGGCGGCGGGGTGACCCTCACGGAGGGAAAACTCTCCGGCGAGGTCGTCAGTATCAATCAACAGACCGGGACGATTGAGATTAAAACGGAGGAAGGGGTGACCAACCGATTCACGGTCGAGGAAGGGGCGAAAAGCCAGCTCAATCAGATCAAAAAAGGAGATCAGGTCGATCTGGTGATGACCCTTCGCGCGACCCCCCAACAAGGAACACAAGGCGGATCGATGGAACAGCCGCCGATGACCCGATAATCAGTGTCGCTGTTTTCCGATCATCGGCGACGCGCATGATCTTTTTGAACGAACCCCGGCGGCCCGCGGTAACGCGGCCCCGGGGTTTGCAGTGATCGATAAGGAGAGATGGATGATGAAAAAAATGTTTTTAGCGCTACTTGGATTGATGATGATCGGTCTCTTCGCTCCGACGGGGCCGATTCCGACCGTTGCGCAAATGGCGCAGCCGGATGAGCAGCAGGGTCAACCGGGGCGTGATTTGAATCAACAACAGCCCGATCCGGGGATGGAGTCGGAGCAGCCGGGAATGGAATCTGAGGAAGGGATGGCCCCCGGCGGAACGCCGATGACCCCGACGAGAGGAACGGTTTCGGGAGAAGTGCTCGATATCGATCCGGTGACCGGATTGATTGCCGTTCGGACCCCGGAAGGGATGGTGAATATCTTTACCGTCGAGGAAGGGGCGAGAGGCCAGCTGGATCAAATCGAAGAAGGGGACCAGATCGACCTGGTCGTGGTCCTCAACGCGGTCGAGGTGACCCCGCAAGAGGAAGGGGGACCGATGGAGCCGCCGGCCGGGTAATCAGCGTCTCCTCATTTCTTCAGAGCCCCGAGGGTTCGGATCATTCCGATCGTCGGGGCTCTTTCTTTGACGGTCGAGAGCTTCGCGCATCGAACGGCCCCCTCCCAAGCCGATCTCTCTTTCATCTTCCATCGTCATTTTGCCGTAGATCAGATAGGGATATCGCGCGTTCTCCCGGGCATAACCCATGTTGATCATCGAGAAGATCGTAAAGAGTCCGAGGACGATCAGAAGCGCTTGGGGGAAACGGCCTCCTCCTCCCCACTCCGACTTGAAGCGCAGGGCGCTGAGATAAAAGCCGTAGTTGAGGATTCCCAATCCGATTAGGACCCCCATCGCAATGTATTTATGCGGTTGCATCTTTCCCAGGGGATTCACCTCGGCCGAGGTGAAATACTCGGCGAAGGGGATGTAGCGCACCTGGTAGGGCATCACGAAAACGATCGCCGCGATTCCCATCACGATGAAGGTGATCAGCCGGTACCGCTTGAAATGGGGGTTTTCTTTGTATCGAAAATAGGCCATCCGGAACATGTACCAGGTTCCGGCGATAAAGAGAACGTTGATCAAGAGGACCTGGAGAACGAAGATCCACGATTTCTCGCCGAGCATCAGCCGGCTGAACGCCCCCTCGGAGGCGAAGCGGACCGCTTTCAAATAGGAAAACCCGATGATCGGCATCAGAAGAAGAAATCCGAACCCGACAATCACCGAAAAGGCGCCGACCCATTCATGATAGGCCCGCTCCTCCGGATCTTTCGTCCGCAAATAACGGATGGCCGAAAGCGCGGCGATGCCGAAGCCGAACCACGACAGATTTCCGGCGAAGCGATGAAGGGTCAGTTGGACCATCGTCGGGTTGATGGCCCGTTTGAGAAACGGCTCGACCGGGCCGGGGGTCAGCAGGAAAGAGCCGACGATGTCGATCATCACCATCGCGATCACCCCGAAGGTCGCCCCCAGCCAGGCGATAAAAAGATGGGTTTTTCGCGGCCACTTTCCCCAGCTGTAATACCAGGGATAGAGACAGGCGGCCTCCCCCAAGAACATCGATGCTTCGAAGATCAGCGGCCAGAACATGATCCGAAAAAGAAGGGTCCAGAAGGCCGGCCAGAGGATCGTCAGCAAGAAAACGAGGACCACCCCCAAAAACGCCACCGTCGCGCTCATCAATACCAGAGTGCGGGCAATCGAATGGGAGAGCCGCTCGTAGCGCGGCTCGCGGGTGAGCACCCCGACCGATTCGGCCGTGGCGCCCAAGAGCATCCCCCCGACGATGAAGGTGGCGAAGAGGGAGTGAAGCGACGCGGTGACCGCGATCGCCCATCGGCTTACGAGCAACGACTCCTCCATCGCGATCCTCCTGTTGCGTCAGTAATTAAAAATCCGCGCCCCCGCCATCAGGGCGAGGACGATGATAAAAAGATAGACCCACGTTCCGATGATCGTCGGGACCGGCCTTCGGATGGGGCTGACCTCCGGGTGGCGCTCGACAAAGGGAACGAGGGGGAGAAAAAGAAAAAAGAGGGTGACGAGAATCAGCCCGATCGGGATCAACCGCCCCGGAAAGAACATCAGCCACTCGTCCACCGACCAGAAAAACCACTCCGGCCGGGGAATGATCTCGGTCGGCGGCGGCTCCTCGCCCCGGTAAGGGGAGAAGGGGAAGAGAATCGAAAAAAGCGAAACGGCGGTGATCAGGCCGAAGGCGACGATCGAGTCCCGGAAAACCTGGGCGGGATAAAAAGGCTCCGTCTCGTCGGGGGTCATTTTCGTCACGATGATCGATTCCCGCGGGACCCCCTTCGCCGTCAGCGCCGCGATCTGATCGCGGTACTCGATGACCGACCCGAAGAGGCCGTGTTTCCGGATCAGGTAGAGGTGCAATGTAATCAAAATTCCGAGGACCAGCGGGAGAACCCAAACGTGCAGGGCGTAGAACCGGGTCAGCGTGAGGGTGCCGACATGTTCTCCCCCCAGGAGCGCGCTGCGAAGAAAGGGGCCGACCAGGGGAAAGTAGGAGAGGGTGTTCCCGAAGACCGTTCCGATCCAATGGGCGTTGTCGTCCCACGGCAAAAGCCCGCCGGTCAAGCCGATGCCGATCACCGTCAAAAAGATCAACGCCCCGATCACCCATGTCATCTCCCGCGGCCGCTTGAACGCGCCGCTCACGAAGACGCGGAACATGTGAAGTCCGATCACGATGAAGAGAAGGTTCGCCGACCATCGGTGCATGCTCCGCAGATACCAGCCGTAGCTCACCTGCTCCGTGATGTACCGGATCGACTGCTCGGCGTATTCCCCGTCGGGGACGTAGTAGAACATCAAGAAGGCGCCGGTGACGAACTGAATCGTGATCAAAGACAAGGTGGCGCTCCCGAGCGTATAAAACCAGGCCCCCCGCTTCGGGAGCGGCTTCTGAAGCATCCGCTCGAAAATATCGAGCCCCACCCGCTCGTCGAACCAATCCCGGAGCGATTGTCTCATCCGCAACTCACACCTGCTTCCTCGGATCTTTCCATCCGACTTCGTAAACGTTCGCCGGGTCTTTCAGATAGACCAGCCCGTTCTCCACCTTGTATTCAAGCTCCGCCAGGTTCCGGGGCGGGGGGCCGCCGATCACCTCCCCGAAGTTGTTGTAGAGTCCGCCGTGGCAGGGGCAGATAATCATCCGCTTCGCCTCGTCCCAGCCGGTCGGGCAGCCGAGATGGGTGCAAAAAGAGGAGAAGAGGACCAATTTTCCTCCTTTCTTCACCGCGAAGAGCGGCCGCGAGGTCTCCCGCGTCCGCCATCCCTCTTTCACAAAATAGGGGACCTGAAACATCCGGGGGAGATCTCCGATCGACTCCATTTCCGCCAGGGAGGCGATCGGCGCCCACCGCGTCGATTGGGCGAGGTCTTCCCGGACGCGGAAAATCGGCGAGAGGATGTAGCCGATGATCGGCGCCGAGAGCATCAGGCCCAAAGCGCCGAAGATGCCCAGGATTGCCCGTTCCATGAAATGCCGCCGTCCGATCGGCTCTTCCGTTGTCTGATTCATCGTTGTGCGAGCTCCGATGCCGGTTGTTTTTCATCTTCAAGATGGATCTCTCCATACACCGTATACGGCCGCCGGGCCTGCTCCCGAATCACCCCCATCACCAGAAAAGTCGCCACGGCGCAAAAGCCGACCGAGATTGCCAGCCACGCTCCCCGGGGGTGCGGCGGCGTTTCCCGGAGGGGAACGTGGCGGAGGTGATAGAAGGTCATCAGAATCAGAACCAGGGTCAGCCCCCGCCGGATCCAGACCTGCTGCGCGGCGAGGACCATGAAGAAAGCCGCCAGAAGGAGCGCTCCGATCAGAACGCGGGAGCGCCGGGGATGGGAGGAGATCTGGGCAAAAAATTGGTTGCTCAAGTAGAAAAGAAGTCCGATCAAGAGAAACTGGATCCGCAGCAGCCACTCCAGCTCGAAGAGAATCCGCTCGTAGGCCCGCGGATTGGCCCGCCCGATCTGAAACGAATAGAGCATCCCCGCGATCGGCTGAATCAGGAGCAGACCGGTTCCGATCACCATCCCCAAGTGCATGACCCGCGTATAATAGGCCTCTTCTTCCCCTTTGGGTTTTCTCCAGAGCAGCTGCAAGCCGCCGTACAGGGCGATCGCATAGAAGGAAATGATCAGGACGCCGAGAAATCGATGGAGCACCAACGGCGCCCAGGTCGGGTTCGTCAGAAAGGTGAGCCGGATAAAATCCGATCTCCCCGGGCCCCCCATGTCCCCCTCGCCCGGCGTCAACATCGAAGAGCCGATGCCGTCGAGGAGCGCGCCCCACATCAGAATCAACACGGCGGCGGCGGCGCCGAGTGCGATATGCCGCCGGATGCTTTTGGCCCTTGTTTTTTCCCATCGATACCAATAGGTATAGAAAAACCAGATGTGAAGCAGAAATACGCCGATCGCGATATAGACGGCGGGTTTGAACCGTTGAAAAATATAGACCGTCGACACCGGAAAAAGCCCGATGAACAGCTCGACCATAATGACGGCGAAGACGGCGCTGACACTAAAGACCACCGCGACAAACCGGACCAGCGACCGGCCGAGCCGGGTGTAGAAGGGGTCTTTGATCCCGAGGTATTCCAGCGCCGGAGCCAGGACGATAAACCCCGCCGTGAGACCGGCCAGGGCGATATGGAGCAGACTGAATAATCCGACCGCCCCGCTGTTGCCGAGGATCGGGAACTGAATCGGAGGAAGGAGAAGGTCACTTTCAGGCATTGCGCTTCTTCCTTGCCGCGCCGCCCGCGCCGTTTAATGGGTGCGCTGCGAATGTCGGGGAGAGGATTCCAATTCCGTCAGGAACTGATAGAGCTCACCGCTGCTGATCGGCTCTTTTAAAAAGCAGACGTTCGGCATCTCCGGAAAGGCGAGGGGGACGCGCTCTCTGCAGAGGACCACCGCCGTCGCCGACGGCCGAAGGTCTTGCAGATTCATCAAAAACTCCAGGGCGTCCATCCCCGACATCTGATCTTTCAAAAGAACGACATCGACCGGAAGTCTCTTGATGAAAGAGAGGGCGTCCGCCGCCTCGTGAATAAGCACGATATTATAGGTTGCGCCGAGATAGGTGAACCGGTCGAACCCGTCGTAACCCTGATCCAACACCATCAGATTTTTTTGATGCATGGCCCCTCTCCTCAAATAATCTATTGGGATTGTGGAAAAGCAATATCCGTACCCCTTCCGGCAGAGGGGTTTCCGATCTATTTTAAGGGGAGCGGAAAGATAAACGAAGGTAAGAAGGATGATCCTTTTGAACGAGTCGTGAAATAACTGCTCATCCCCGCTTTCCATGCAGAAGGATGGTGTAGAATTTACGCATGAAAATGAGAAGGGTGTTTCAGAGCGGAGAAGGTCTCAGACTTTGATATTCAACTGCTGGATCTTATTATAAAGCGACCTGCGGCTGATCCCGAGAATCTTCGCCGTCGCCGTTTTGTTCCCCTTCCGGTCTTTCAGCGTGCGGATGATGAGGGTCTTCTCCGCGTCTCCGAGAGAGGTCCCCACGTCGAAGACGATTTTATTGTTGGGAACGCTCTTTAACTGGAAACGCCGGGGAAGGTACTCGGGAATGATGACGTTTCGGGGGGTCAGCAACACCGCGCGCTGGATGACGTTCTTCAGCTCGCGGACATTTCCCGGCCAGGGATAATTGACGAAGAGGTCGAGCGCCTCCGTAGAAAACTCGGTAATACTTTTTTTATACTTCTCGTTGTACTCGCGCAGGAACTCCCGGGCCAGGAGCGGGATATCTTCCTTCCGTTCTTGGAGCGACGGCAGGCGGATGATGAACCCCTCCAGACGGAAGTAGAGGTCCTTTCGGAAGGTCTCTTTCTGAACGGCCGCTTGTAGATCTTCGTTCGTGGCGCAGAGAATCCGGACTTCGACGTGGATCAGATCTTTTCCTCCCACCCGGTAGAACGCTTTGTCTTCGATCGCCCGCAGCAGGGTGACCTGCGTTTTCTGATCCATCGTCCCGATCTCATCGAGGAAGAGGGTCCCGCCGTCGGCGCGCTCGAAAGCGCCCGAGGTCTGCGCATGCGCTCCGGTGAAGGCCCCCCGCTCGTGGCCGAAGAGCTCGTTTGAGACAAGATCGGGGGTCAACGCGCCGATATTCACCGGAATAAAGGGGCCCTTTCGGCGGATGCTGGCATTGTGAATGGCGCGCGCGGCCAATTCTTTCCCCGTGCCGCTCTCTCCGATGATCATGACGGAGAGATCGGTTTCCGCGGCGAGCCGGATCATCTTGAAGACTTCCATCATCGGCTCGCTTTTACCGATGATCTCTTTCATGGATAATGCTCCTTCCATTCGATCGTTCTTTTCTTCTATCATCAATGAAGTCCCTCTCTCGACCGCCGATTCATCTCGGCGGTCCTTAGATGGCACGCGACAAAATGCTCCGGCCCCGCTTCAATCAATCGGGGCGATTCGTCCTGGCGGTGATCGCAATAGGATTTGAAGGGGGTCCCCGGCGCGCCGGGCCGCTCTTGTTTCTTCCGAAGGCGGGGATCGGGGACCGGGACGGCCGAGAGCAGCTCCCGGGTGTAAGGGTGCAGGGGATGTTTGTAGAGGACCTCGCTCGGGGCCAGCTCCACGATGATCCCCAGATACATGACGGCGGTCCGGTCGGCGAAACTCTCCACCAAAGAGAGATCGTGCGCGATGAAGAGATAAGAGAGGCCGAAGGTCTCCTGAAGGTCGGCGAGCAGCTCCATCACCTGCGCCTGGACCGAGACGTCGAGGGCGGAGACCGGCTCATCCGCGACCACCAGCTCGGGGTGGAGGATCATCGCCCGCGCGATCCCGATCCGCTGCCGCTGCCCCCCTGAGAATTCATGGGGGTAGCGGTTTAAAATGGAGGGCCCGAGCCCGACCCTTTGGAGGATCGACGACACCCGCTCCCGCCGCTCCTCCCGTGAAATGGAGAAGTGGATGTCGAGCGGTTCCGCGACGATGTCCAAGATGGTCATCCTCGGATTGAGGGAGGCGTAGGGATCTTGGAAAATGATCTGGAGTTTCTGCCGCATCCGGCGCATCTCTTCCTTCGGGAGGGTCAAGAGATTTGTCCCGTTGAAGTAGACTTCTCCCGCGGTCGGCTCGATCAGACGGAGGATCGATCGGGCCAGCGTGCTCTTGCCCGAGCCGCTTTCGCCGACCAGGCCGACGGTTTCCCCTTTCCGGAGGACCAAATCGACCCCATCCACGGCGGGGTGAACCCCTTCCTGCCGTTTGAACAATCCCCCCTTGTAGATCGGGAAATATTTTTTAAGTCTTTTGACTTCGAGCAGCATATTTTTTGTGGGGTTTGTAGGGGCGATCCTTGTGATCGCCCGGATCTAGGACGAATACATAGTGGAACAGTGCAAACACGGTGGAACAGTGCAAGCACGATTCGCCCCTACGTTGAAGCAAATTCCTTTCTCTTTTTGGACCATTTCTTTGTTTCGCCCAGACGGGGGACCGCCGCCAGAAGCTGCCGTGTGTAGGGATGCTGCGGTTTTTCGAAGAGTGAGAAGACATCGGAGGTCTCGACCACCCGTCCTTCTTTCATCACAACCACGCGTTGTGCCGTCTCTGCGATGATACCGAGATTATGGGTGATTAGCAAGACGGCCATCCCGATCTCCTCTTGCAATTTACCGATGAGGTCGAGGATCTGCCGCTGGATCGTCACATCGAGCGCGGTCGTCGGCTCGTCGGCGATCAAAATGGAGGGGCGCAGGGCGAGCGCCATCGCGATCATCACCCGCTGCCTCATTCCGCCGGAGAGCTGATGCGGGTACTCCCGAACCCGCCGCTCGGGGGCGGGGATCTCCACCTTGCGGAGCATCTCCACCGCTTGGTTCATCGCCTCTTTTTTCCCGACGTTTTCATGAAGAACGATTCCTTCCGCGATCTGCTCGCCGATCGTCAAGACCGGATTGAGCGAGGTCATCGGCTCTTGAAAGATCATCGAGATCCGATTCCCGCGGATCTTCCGCATCTCTTTTTCCGGAAGCGCCAGAAGGTCTTTCCCTTCAAAGAGGATCTTCCCTCCGACGATTTTCCCCGGCGGATCGGGAACCAGCCGGAGAATCGAAAGGGCGGTGACGCTTTTTCCCGATCCGCTCTCTCCCACCAATCCCAAGGTTTCCCCCCGGTGAAGATCGAAGCTCACCTCTTCCACGGCGGGAACAACCCCTTCCATCAGATAGAAGTGGGTCTTAAGCTGTTGGACTTGCAGGATCGGCTCCGGCATTCGGGTCTCCATGATTTTTGATTTTGTAGGGGCGCAATTCATTGCGCCCTATCTGTGCAAGAAATCGGGTATGCGAAAAATCAGGGCGTGATGAATCACGCCCCTACAGTGTAAATTTCCCTTCCTCCAAAATCTCTTTCACCCGGTGAAGAAAGGCGTTTCCGGTGGCGCCGTCGATCACCCGGTGGTCATAGGAGAGGGCGAGATACATCATCGGCCGGACGGCGATCGACTCGTTTCCGTCGACCTCGATCACCACCGGCCGCTTGACGATCTCCCCCATCCGGAGAATCCCGACCTGGGGTTGAAAAATGATGGGCGTACCAAATAAGTTCCCTTCCCTCCCGGGGTTTGAGATCGTAAACGATCCGCCGGTGATCTCGTCGGGACTCAGCGTTCCCCGGCGCGCCTTCTCCGCCAGCTCGGCCGCCGCCCGGGAGAGCCCGGCGAGCGACATCTCGTGGGCCCGCCGGATGACCGGAACCATCAATCCCTTCTCGGTCTCCACGGCGATTCCCATGTGAATCTCTTTCCGGATGATGAGGCTGTCGTCCGCGACGGCGGCATTCAGGGTCGGGTGCTCCCGGATCGCCTGGACCGCGGCCGCGATGAGGAAGGGGAGATAGGTCAGCTCCTGACCGGTCTGCTCTTTGATCGACCCCTTCTTCTCTTTTCGCAGCCGGACGACTTTCGCCATGTCGACCTCCGCCACGGTGGCGACATGCGGCGCGGTCCGCTTGCTGTAGACCATATGCTCGGCGATCATCTTCCGGAGGCGGGAGAAAGGGATCACCTGATCTCCCTCTTTCGGCTCGTACCGCGGGATCTTGAACTCTTTGAACTGGAGCGTTTCGGCGGGGAGCGGCGCCGCCGGTTTGGCTCCCTCGTGAGATGGGCGAGAGGGGACCGGAGAAGCGAGTGCGCGCTGTTTCTCCGCCGGCTGGGTTTCCTCCTCCCCGACATAGCGGAGAATATCTTGCTTGGTGATTCGTCCGCTGAGACCGGTTCCTTGCACTTGCGAGAGATCGACCTGATGCTCCTCGGCCAGCTTTCGGACGAGCGGGGAGATCCGTCCGATGTCGCCGCCGTCCCGTTTCGCTTCGTCTTTGTCTGACTTTACCGCCGGTTTTTCCGGAGAAGGCGCCGTCGGCGGCGGGGCGGGACGGGCCGATGCGGCCGTCGTCGGCGGGCGTTCCGTCTCCGGGGGACGCCCCGGCGTCGTGGCGGGAGGACGTTGCACTTCCGGAGGCTTGGCCGCTTCCCGCTCCGCCTCTTTCCCGTCTCCGATGACGGCGAGCTCGGCCCCGATCGAAACGGTCTCTCCCTCGGGGACGTAGATTTTGGTTAGGGTTCCGGCGCCGGGAGAGGGGATTTCCACGTCGACCTTATCGGTCGAGATCTCCGCGATCGGCTGGTCGGTCTCGACCTGTTCCCCTTCCCGGACCAGCCACTTCGCGACCTTCCCTTCGACAACACTTTCTCCCATTTGAGGCATGATCACTTTGGTAGACATATTTCCCTCTGAATATGTGGGAGGGACATTCCTGTCCCGACTCTTCAGAAAATCAATAAGCCGCCAGCGTCCTCGCCTTCGCGACGATCTTGTCGACGTTCGGCAGAATGAACTCCTCCAGCGGGGGGCTGAAGGCATAATGGGTGTCTTCCGACGTCACCCGCATGATCGGGCCGTCGAGCGCATCGAAGCACTCTTCGGAAAGCCGGGCGGAGATCTCTCCGCCGATGCCGCCGGTCCGCCGGTCTTCATGGATAATGACGACCTTGCTCGTCTTCCGGACCGATTGGAAAACCGTGTCCCAATCGAGCGGCCGGAGCGATCTCAAGTCGATCACCTCCACGCTGAGCCCATCCTCCTTCTCCAGTCGCTCCGCCGCCGCGAGTGAAGGATGGACCATGGCGCTGTAGGTGATAAAGGTCATCTCCGATCCTTCGCAGCGGACCGCCGCTTTGCCGAGGGGGACGATGTAGTCTTCTTCCGGAAGCTCTTCCTGGATTCTTCGGTAGAGATATTTGTGCTCGAAGAAAAGGACCGGATCGTTGTCCCGGATCGCCGCCTTGAGAAGGCCTTTGGCATCGTAGGCGGTGGCCGGCGCGACAATCTTCAGCCCGGGGACGGGAAGGAAATACGATTCGGGATTCTGAGAATGAAAAAGCCCGCCATGGACCCCGGCTCCGGAAGGACCCCGGATCACCATCGGCACCTGCGCGCGCCCGCCGTGACGGTACCGGAGGGTTCCCGCCATGTTGATAATCTGATCGTAGGCACAGGAAATAAAGTCGGCGAACTGCATCTCCGCGATCGGCCGCATTCCCGAGACCGCCGCGCCGATGGCGGCGCCCACAATGAGCGATTCGGCGATCGGCGTGTCGATCACCCGTTCCGGGCCGAACTCCTGAAGCAAGCCTTCGGTCGCTTTGAACGCCCCGCCGAGGATTCCGACATCTTCACCCAAAAGGAAGACATTTTCATCCCGCTTCATCTCCTCGAACATCGCGTCATGAATGGCTTTGATATAAGTGGTCGGCATTTTAAAACCTAAGCAACGGGAGGCGTGAAGGGTGAGGCGTAAGGGGTCAGATCAAAGGATAAATCTTTTACGCTTCACGCCTCGCGCCTCATGTGTTTAAAATGGATTTGCATAAAGATCCTCAAGCGCCTCTTTCCCCTCCGGCCAGGGGCTCTCTTCGGCGAATCGGACCGCCTCGTCGGTAATCTCTTTGACCTCTCTCTCGGTGTCTGCCTTCATCTGATCGACGTTATACCCCTTCTTTTCGAGGTAGATCTCGAAGCGCTGGATCGGATCGCGGCTTTCCCATTCGATCAATTCATCTTGGGGCCGATAGAAGGGTTGGTCATGTTCGCTGTGGCCGTGATAGCGATAGGTTTTGCATTCGATCAGCGTGGGTCCCTCCCCCTGGCGCGCCCGCTCGATGGCGGCATGAGCGGTCTTCATGACGGCATGGAGGTCGTTCCCGCTGCAAACCGCTCCTTTAAAGCCGTAGCCTTCGGCGCGGATGGCGACATCTTCCACCGCCATCTGCATGTTCTGCGGGGTGGAGTAGGCGTAGAAGTTATTCTCACAGACATAGATGACCGGCAATTTATGAATGCCCGCGAAGTTGAGCGCTTCATGAAAGTCGCCCCGGCTGCTGGCTCCCTCCCCGAAGAAAGCAATGGCAACGTGGGGCTCTTTTTTTATTTTAAATTTCAACGCGGCGCCGGTGGCCACCGGGAGAGTGGAGGCCAGCATGCTGGTCGCCCCGAAAACCCCCCGCTCCAGGTCGCCGGCGTGGAGAAAAGAATCTTTTCCCTTCGAAAGTCCGGTCTTCTTGCCGAAGAGCTGGGCCATGAGGCGATTGGGATCGACCCCTTTGACGAGAAAGGCCCCCATGTCTCGATGCAGGGGAAAGATAATATCTTCCCGGCGCAATCCGTAGCAGACGCCGACCACGATCGCTTCCTGGCCTCTGCCCGAGTAGACCCCTCCCAAAATTTTACCTTGGCGATGGAGTTTGGAGACGCGATCTTCATATTCGCGCGTGAACTTTAAATAAAAATAAAGCTCTTTATCTTCCTTATTTTCCATAAATTCACCTTTAAATTTTGGTGTGACTCCATTCTAACACAAATGGGTGGAGACCTTGTAGAGAGGGCCGGACGGGGGCGCTTCGTCGGATCGATTCTGGAAGTTGCCGGTGGGCCAATAGGAAAGACAAGATCAATGGCGGTAGAGACGTCCCGCCGGGACGTCTCTACAGGGAACGTATGTGGCGTGTTGAACACGCACGCGCGTCGCATTCCTCGCAGCTTGCTGCGGGGAGCTTCAATGGAGGGGAATGGATCGGACGAGGGGAGCGCCGGATCGAAGCCGGCGCCGCTCGAATTCTCGCCGCGGATGAAAGGGGCTGCTCCGCGCAAGGTGGATTCGGCACGGAACGGGTCTCTCCAAGATCATGTATCCGTTTGTTTTGTGGAGACGGTCGGCCGGGCACGGATACAATTTATTTTCAATGTCGGTTTCTTTATAAAAGAGTGAAGGACCTTCCAAACCCTCCCTTTGGAGGCGTGACGTCGGGAGAGGGATCTTGATTCCGACGGAGGCCAGGGAACGAAGGCCCGCGCGATCGAATCGCGGATCGATCTTTGCTGTCTGGACCGCTTCTCAGGAAAGGATGTCAGCATGGCTTGCTCGATCAAAAGTAAGTTATTAATTCAATATTTGTGTTCATCGAGATAAATCTCTCGGTCTTCGAGCAGAAACGGCCGATCAGGCCGTTGCTCTCTGAAGGGGTTATCTCCGATTGGTGACGATCAGCGGGTCGATGATTTCACCGCAGTGGATGCAACGAAACACTAGAAGCGATCCTTGTTGCGTATAAATCACTTCCTTGTACATCAACCCTCCACATTTCCTACAAGTCATTCTCCCCTCCTTCGCTGGATGATCAAGATTCGTTAAGTGTCATTCCTGCCATATCCGGCAGGTCTAAAGTGCGGCCTTGCACCTGTTTTATCGAATTGCCCCTTGGCGCGAATAAGCGCTAATAAGAAAGAGAGGCTTTGATGTAGCCGTAATCCGATGAAGATTCTGTATCTGTATATGAAAATGATCTGTCATGATTTTCCCTGCCGATGGTGCCGATCCAATCCCTGAGCAGCCATCCAACCCGGCCGCTGCACATCGGGCAGAAAGGGTTTTCTCGATCGTAGATTTCGTCGCAATCCAAACAGATTTTCGCTTGTTTGATGTTCATCCTCCCTCCTTTGGTTTCGCAGTACGATGAGAATGGGGCTCATCCTAATGGCACGGGCAGAGCTCTCTGATCTTCTTTTTGATCTTAAAGAAGCTGGCGGTGTTCATGACATAGGCCTCCGAGACCCACCAGAGGTTTTCATCGCTGCTGGTGTCGTAGGCCGACCAGATCACGACCGGCGGTGAGGCGTTCCCTTCACGAAAGCACCGCAGGATATCGGCGCTGTCGATGTCCGACAAGACCGTATCGATCAACACGAGGTCCGGGAAGTCTTGCCGATATTTAGAAAATGCTTTTTCGCTGGTATCTGCGAGGGAGGCCTCGTATCCCTCTTCCATCAACTCGGCTCGAAGCAGCTCTCCAATATAGTTCTCTTGGCTGACGACCAGGATCTTCTTTTTCATCATGGCTCTACCCCGTTCCTCTGTTGGGTATGATCCCTTTGGGATTGCCTCGATGGCTTCAGAGAGACGCCATCCTCGTATGCTAAATAAGGACGATTGACGGATTTCCGATCCGGATTAAACCGCTTTGCTTTCGGCCACGGCGTAGGAGCTTTCCTCCCGTCCGACCTCTTTCGTTTCCTGAAAGGGGGTCTTGCCGATCTTTTGAAGCGTTTGGAGGACCCGATGGCTGCTCCCCCAGTCGCTCCAAAAGACCTCCTTCACTTCCAATACGGCGATCTGATCGGGACAGCGCTCAAAAATTCCGCGCGAGAGGGTCGCCGACTCCATCGTGCGGTATTCCCGTTCGATGGTCGAGAGCTCATGGACCGTCCCGATTGACCCCCTGATCCGCTCGAAGCGCTGCCAGATGCCGTGCAGGTACCGCTGGGTCAGGGCCATCAAAGTGGAGGCTTTGAGCACCGAGACGAAGGTGTTCCAGAGATAGCCGCTTTCATAGAAGGCCACCGCGGCTTCTCGGTCCGGTTTTTCCAGAAAACGGCCGACCTTCCGGGCGCCCATTTCGTCGGCGTTCGGCAGCGGATCGCCCGGAGCGATCCAGCCATATTCCACCTCGGGGCCTTCGGGTTGGATACCGAGCAGCGCGATCTGATCCGGGTGGCGCTGCACAACCTGATCGGCGGCGGCCACGTAGCGCATAAAACGATCTTCCTCCTGGATAAAATGATCGGAGGGGAAGAAGGCGATCCGGGCCTCCGGATCTTCTTTGATGATATAGGTCAGCGGCAGCAGCGCGCCAGGGGCGGTTTCACGGTTGTAGGGCTGAAAAACCAGGGAATGGTCAGGCAGGCTCGACAGCTGAGAGCGGATCTCCTTGATATGGCTTGGGTTGACCACGATACGGGTGCGCTCGGGGGGGATCAACTGCGCCACCCGATCCAGCGTATGCTGGAGCATGGAGCGCTTTCCGGTAAACGCGATATACTGCTTCGGCGAGCAAAGCCCATACGATGACCGAATGAACTGGTTCATCCGCGTCCCTTCTCCCGCCGCCAATACAACCGCCCATAGATTTCCCTTCTCAGAATTTACATCACGCATCAATATTCCTCCCTTCTTTGCGTTGTCACAGGACAAACCATTCCGCCCCGATAGCGTTTACGAAACAGCCGACTTATGCGGCATGCGTTAAGGTCAGCGTCTTTTCCGGTTCTTTCGGTGAACTTTGGTTCAGGCTGAGTGTTTTCAATGATTGGAGATCCTTTATATGGATATTCCCTTTACTCTTGTGGATAATTCCCAATTTTTGGAAACGGTTGAGAATCATGGTCGTCGTCTCCCGGGTGGTTCCCGCGAGGCTGGCCAGAATCTCATGAGTCAGTCGGAGCTGAATGGAAGAGGGAGGAGCGGCGGGAGATTTCGCTTGTTTTGTCGCGAAGTGAATCAGCACTTTGGCTAACCGAGAATGAACCGGCGCGTAAAAGAATTGAAGCAGCCGGTTCTCCGATTCACATCTCCTCGTTCCGATCAACCGCATGATGCCGAGCGTGAAGAGGGGATTCTGCTTCAGCGGTTCGGATAATAGATCGGTCTTGAGGCTGATAAGGACCGATTTCTCGTATGCCACAGCCATTTCCACGCGTGCCATCTCCCCGGCCATGCTCAATTCGCCGAAGGTTTCTCCGACATGATAAAGGGATGAGGTAAATTCTTTTCCACTCTCCATCAGGGTTGCGATCCGAATCGACCCGGAATAGACCAGATAAACCTGATCGCTCGGATGCCCCGGGAGGTAGATAGACTTACCCTTCTCAAAAACAAGGATCTTTGACTTGGTATGAATTGTTTCCAATTCATAATGGGATAGGACCGAATAGGGGTCACAGCTCTGAATAAATGGAAGCAAATCTGCCTTTTCCATATTTACCTGAGATGAAAGTGGTTTCATAATATGCGCAAAAATATGCGTTCTACCTGAAAAACATTTCCTATGTTCAGGCAACCCTCAGCTAATGAATTGCTTTAAAGTTCAGGAAATTGTGAGGAAACCAGACTTTTGTGAAAAACTAGTAATTCTATGGAGCAAGATCAATGCCAGTAGAAAAAAAGGCATTTTGGGGAGAAAGGGTCATCTGGATGACACCTTTTCTGTGGATAAGGTGTGGATATATGGCGGGAGTGTAATGGATCGTTCAATCAAATTGAAAAAATGAACGGAATGTTTAGTACTCTACGGTAAAGGTCTTTCGGAAGAATTCGGTGAGATGGTATTTCTTGATCTTTCGGTCGAGGGCGGGTCTTGAAATTCCTAAAATCTCGCAGGCTTTTCCTTTGTGTCCCCCGGTGTGACCGAGAATGTTTTGGATATGCAGCTTTTCAATCTCGGAAAGAGAGGCAATGATATTTCTGGGCTGGGCGGAGGCCGGTGGCTGGGTAAGGGGGAGAAGCGAGAGGGACTCTTCCAGAATCACGTTGCCCCGGGTGAGGACGACCGCCCGGGTGAGGACATTTTCGAGCTCCCGGATATTGCCGGGCCAGGGATAGTTCATCAAGACATCCATGACTTTGGGGGAGACGCCGTTGATGTTCTTATGCATATTGGTGCTGATTTTGTTGAGAAGATACTGGACGAGCGGGGGGATGTCTTGCATCCGCTCTCGAAGCGGGGGAACTTTGATGCTGATGACCTTCAATCGATAATAGAGATCCTTCCTGAATTTGCCGACTTTGATCAATTCTTCCAAGTTCTTATTCGTCGCCGCGATGACCCGCACGTTTGCTTTTATTTTTTCTTTTCCCCCGACCCGCTCGAACTCCCGCTCTTGAAGCACCCGGAGCAATTTCGCTTGAAGGTGAATCGACATATCGCCGATTTCGTCGAGAAGGAGGGTCCCTCCCTCGGCCATTTCAAACTTTCCTTCCTTCTTTTGGATGGCCCCCGTGAAAGATCCCTTTTCGTGGCCGAACAGCTCGCTTTCCAGAAGGGTCTCGACCAGCGCCGAGCAGTTGATCCCGAGAAAAGTGGTGTTGTAGTTGGCATGATAGTGAATGGCGCGGGCGATCAGTTCCTTCCCTGTTCCGCTTTCCCCCTCGATCAGAACGGTCGCGTTGTTCTCCGAAGCGATGGCGATGGTTTTGAAGATCTGGAGCATCTGCGGCGTTTTCCCGACGATGTTGCCGATCTTCATCGAGGAGAACTCGTCCGACAGCGGTCCGAGCGGTGACCGTTTCAGGGCGATGATCCCCTTGATCTTTCCGATGACGGCGTTCAGCTCATCGATATTGATCGGCTTATTGATGTATTCGAACGCGCCCGACTTCATCGCCTGGATCGTCGTGTCCATATCGATAAAGGCGGTCATGATAATGATGAAGGTGTTGTCGTCGATGGAGCGGATCTCTTTGAGGACCGACAGCCCCGTCATGTCGGGGAGGCGGTTGTCGAGCAGAATGATTTGGGGAGTGAAGGTCTTTACCTTGTCGAGACCCTCGCGTCCCGTCAATGCGGTTTGGACCTCGTATTTTTGATGCTGAAAGTGGAGAGACAAAAGCTCGCAGTTGGACGGATCGTCGTCGATCACCAATATCTTTTGCACGTTCCCCCCCATCCTTGGAGACGCACCGGCGCGTGGTGCGGTTGAGTCGTCCAGTTCAGTTGATTCGTTTTCAGAAAGGACACATTAGACATTAAGCGAAAATAATAGCAAAGAGCAAATATAAAATTCAATGATTATATGCTTGAGATCCCGTGCGGCGCTATGACAGATCGCAAACCGGTTCACCGCCGGAGGTTTCTGCGGCGGCAACACCTTCTTGCTCTCATCTATAAAGGCCCCTATAATCGGGGGATGAAGAAGTATATCTTGAGGGAGCCACCGAAGCAGGCCGCGCTCGATTCCTTTCGGGCGGCCTACCAATCTTCCCTCAATGAACAGCAATTTCAAGTCGCCACCGCCCCCGACGGTCCCGCCTTGGTGATCGCCGGAGCGGGGAGCGGCAAGACCCGGACCTTGATTTACCGACTCGCCTGGCTGGTCCACTGCGGCGTCAAACCGGAATCGATCCTCCTGCTCACCTTCACCCGCCGCGCCGCGCAGGAGATGCTCAAACGAGCGGCGGAATTGCTGGATGAGCGATGCCGGCGGGTTTCCGGCGGCACCTTCCATTCGGTCGCCGCCGCCATCCTCCGCCGGTACGGCAAAGCGCTCGGCCTCTCCTCCTCGTTCACGATTCTCGATCGCTCCGACGCCGAGGATGTGATTCAGCTCCTCCGCGGCGAAATGGGGCTTTTACCCCAAAGAGCAGGCTCTTTGGGGACCCCAAAAAACGCAGAGAAGGGGAAGCGCTTTCCGAAAAAGGGAACCCTTTCCGATCTCTTCAGCAAGGTTCAAAACAAGCTGATGACCCTTGACGAAGTCGTTGAGGGGGAGTACCGGCACTTTACCGATCAGATCGAGCTGATCCGCTCCCTTTTTATACGTTACCAAAAATACAAGACCGACCGCCACCTGGTCGATTACGACGATCTTCTCGTCGATCTTTATGCGCTTCTTTCGGAGCACGCGCCGATCCGAGAAGCGCTGGCCGAGCAGTATAAACATCTCTTGGCCGATGAATATCAAGACACCAACAAGATCCAGGGGGAGATCGTCCGTCTTCTCGGCCGGGACGGGCGGGTGATGGCGGTGGGGGATGACGCCCAGAGCATCTACTCCTTTCGCGGGGCCGATTTCCAAAACATTCTGCGGTTCCCGCAGTATTTTCCCGGAACGCAGGTTTACAAGCTCGAAGAGAACTACCGCTCGACCCAGGCGGTCCTCGATCTGGCCAATACCGTGATCGCCGAATCAAAACAGCAATATCCCAAGCGCCTCTTTACCCGGAAGCAAGGAGGGATGAAGCCGGCGCTGGTGCGGGCCCAGGAAGAGTCGGAGCAGTCGCGGTTCGTCGCCCAGAAGATCTTGGAGCTGCGGGAGGAGGGGATTCCGCTGTCGGAGATCGCCGTCCTCTTCCGATCGAGTTTTCATTCGTTCGATTTGGAGATCGAGCTCGTCCGGCGCGGCCTCCCCTTCGAGAAGCGGGGGGGCTTCAAGCTGGTGGAGACGGCGCATGTGAAGGATCTGATGAGCCACCTTCGCATTCTGGTCAATCCCTCCGACGCCGTGAGCTGGAACCGGCTTCTTCTTTTGATTCCAGGGGTCGGGCCGCGGACCAGTCAGAAGATGATCGCAAAGGTGCAGCAGGAGGGGAGAGAGTCGCTGCGGGGGTTCGCGCGGGGCGCGCAGGCCGAGCCGATCGGGCGTCTGTTGGAGGCGCTCTTGCAGGCGGAGTCGTCCGATTCGATGACCGGCCGGATCGAGCGGGTGATGGAATATTATCTCCCGCTGATGAAAAACAAATATGACGACCACCCCAAGCGGACGAAAGATCTGGAGCACCTGCTGCTCATTTCAGAGCGGTATCGGAATCTTTCCCGGTTTCTCTCGGACCTGGCCCTGGAGCCGGACGCGTCGATCGTCGGCGTGGCGCCGGCCGACGGCGATCAAGAAAAGCTGGTCCTCTCCACGATCCACTCGGCCAAGGGGCTCGAATGGCGGGTGGTCTTCATCCTCTGGGCGCTCGACGGTTATTTTCCGTCGATCTACTCCTTCACCCATGAGGCGGAGCTGGAGGAGGAGCGCCGGCTGATGTATGTCGCCATCACCCGCGCCAAGGAGCAGCTCTATCTTACTTATCCGATCCGGGTCTTTCATCGCGCCAGCCATGCCGTTCTCACGAAACCTTCCCGATTCATCGAGTCGGTTTCGGAGGAGATTCTGGAGCCGTGGGTGTTGTCGGAGGAGGGGTAAAGGGGACGGAAGAGAACGCGCAATGATTGGAGGAAATCGTTTCGCCGTCAAAGCGGATGTTGCCTTAGAATTTCCTCAAGGACGACATCGCTGACGACTTCGTGTCCGTATTGATTCCAGTGGTAATCGGTTTCGGAGTTGAATTTTTTATGATCTTTTTCCCAAATCTCGCTGAATCGGTCGGTGAGGTCTACCGCTTGGAGGGAGAGCGTCCTGCATGTTTCTAAAAGCGCTCTATTTATTTGGTATGTTTTCGTGCTCTTAGAATCGAGATTGTCATAGATCGCCTGCCTGTTGCCGTCGATCAGGACGAGAACCTTTATCTGATGCAGCACGGAAAGTTTTTGAATTTCGTGAAGGAGGTGGTCGAGCAGTTCATTCAGCAACCGATCGTTCGATAGGAGGGCGGAGTTTGTATCGACATTCGCTTCATACTGTCTTACATCGCCGTATAAGAGTTGTTTGAGCAAATTTACTTTCGCCGGCAATTCCAGATTGAGCGCCATAAATCGAATCAAAGCGGAGTTTCTTGCCGCTCTTTTCAGGTTCAGATTGGATGCAGGATGGGGCGGCACCTCAACGAATTGATCTCCGCTTTTCGTAAGGGTCCAATTATCTTTTCTGCCATAGCCGTATAATGCTTCATCGAGATCGTTGTGAACGAGATTAAAAATCACCATGTCCGGTTTATATCGAATGGCTTCTTTGAAAACATGAAGGTAGTGGGCCATATTTGCGCCGGAATGTCCGAAGCTGTAGGTCTGGAAAACGGGTTTATCGGCTTTTGCATTTAATTTGGCTTCGGCCAGGTATGGGAATGACCGTTGGTAATCGACTTGAAACGCCTCGACATAAGAATCCCCGATGACGGCGATTCTAAAAACGTCGTCTTGTTTATCTGTTGTATAGTCATAGGGAGAATTCCACCCGCTGGTGTTGATCCGATACTCCGACCTTTCAACCCCGCCGGGTCCTCTGGTAATGACCCCTCTTTGATTAGGTACAAAATGATTCCCAAGGGTCGGGTGAAAAAAAGTATCGGGAACGTCGCTCACCGGCAGGGCCGTTCGTGCGAGCAATTCCAGCAAGACGAGTAAACCGACCATTGTCGGAAAGGTGACAAGCGCGATGTTTTTGCAAAAGTTTAGAAACCGTTTCATCGACTCATTTTGGGTCGGATTGGGCCGCGATCTTAATCGGGGTCGATCATCGAAGGTGAAGCGGGACGAATAGAAGTTTAACGGAGATCCGAAATCGGGTCAACTATGGCAGTGATTGGACCACGGGTAAGATACAAGGAATCGATATGAGTAATCCGCTGATTTCGTTTTTAACCGGTCTCGGGTCGCGGCGTGTCGTCGAGACCGTTCTTCCGAGGCGCACGTTGGAAGAAGTCGTCCTTCCGCCTCAAACCCGGCGCACGCTGGAGCAGGCGCTGGCCCAAGTTCGGAATCACGCCCTGATTTTCGGCCGCTGGGGTCTCGGGGAGCGCCATACGGCGGGACGCGGCTTGGTCTTCAGCTTTGCGGGGCCGCCCGGGACGGGGAAGACGATCTGCGCCGAGGGGATCGCGCATGCGCTCGGCCTGAAGCTTCTGATCGTCAACTATGCCGAGGCGGAGTCGATGTGGGTGGGCCAGACGCCGAAAAATATCGTCGCGACCTTTCAGGCGGCGGCGGAGCAGAATGCCGTCCTCTTTTTCGACGAGGCCGATGCCATCGCGACCCGCCGCTCCGCCGGCGCCCCGACGCCCCATTCCCGCGAGATGAATTTGACGGTAAACGTGCTCCTTCGCGAGCTGGAGTCGTTCAACGGCATCGTGATCTTCGCGACCAACCTTGCGGCCAATTTCGATCCCGCTTTCGAACGTCGCATCCGGACCCATGTGCTGTTTGAAATGCCGGGGGTGGAGGAGCGCGCGCGGATCTGGGATTTTCAGATTCATCCGAAGAAGACCCCGCTGGCGCCCGACGTCGATTTCCGCCGCCTCGCAGAACGTTATGAACTGAGCGGCGGCGATATCAAAAATGCCGTTATTAAGGCCGCCTCCGCCGCGGCGGCCGAGCCGGGCGCGGACCTCGGCAAACAGATCCATCAGCGCCATTTCGAATCGGCCGCGGAAGCGGTCCGCTCGGCCAGGTCCATCATGCAGCAGTCGCTTTTTACCGAGGAGGGAGGTGCCGCCTCCGATCCATTGAGTGTGTGGCAAAAGATCGAGGCGCAACGGCAGACGACCCTCCTTGTGGCGCTCGGGCTCTCCGGCGCGGCATTGGCGGCCGCGCTGGTCGCCGTCGCGCTGGTGCTCCTACATTAACCCTGTGAGAATAGCAATCGCGGCGGCGATTATTTCAATGGGGCACAGCCTGGGACTCCGGGTGATCGCCGAAGGGGGTGAGGGGAATGTTGCCCATTGCGAGACAAATCCGAACCGCTTCTAGCGCGGGATTCTTCTTGGCAATCGCACTGCTCCTGACGGCCTGCGCCGCGCCGTTCGAGGCGATGATCCAAGACGACCTCCCTCCCGAGAGCCCGCGGGGCTATCTGGAGTTCTATTGTACCGAGTGTATCGCGGGGTGGGGGATCTTCCGGATCGAGAATGGCAAAGAGGTTCCTGTCGGCCAGCAGCCGTTGGGGGTGAGAATCGAGGCGTCGATCGAGAACCCGGTGAGAATAAAACGGCTTTGGATCGCCCAGGAGCCGGGCGTCCATCTCTATTCGATTCGGTTGTTGCCGTATGCTTTTTTGGAGAACGACCATGCCGGGAGTATGCATATCCGTATCACCGAAAATGAGCTGACCCCCTACCGCATCGTTTTTACCAGGGAGACCGATTTCACCTTTCGGTGGAAGATCTGGGCCGGACCGGCCACCCCTCTGGTGGTCGATTCTGACTCCCTTCAAGCTTTGGCCTCGGGTCTCAACGATTCGGCGTGGGACAGCCGGTGGTATGCGGTGCAGGCGCTGGGACGTTATAAAGGGGGTCTTCCGCCGTCGATCCGGGCCCGCCTCGAAGAACTTTCGAGCGATGACGCCTATCGCCATTGTCGCAAAACAGCGACAACGACCGAATGCGACGAGCTCCGCAAAGAGGCCGCTCAAGCGGTTAAAAATTGAAAGCAGCACAACCCGCGGAGTTGAATCCCTCTCAGTAATCGGTCATTGACATGAATGAGTGAACTGGAATATACAGGGGTAGCGAAGCGTAAAAAGGGTCTCTGCTTCCAAATAAGTTATGCCTACTTGTGAATGAGTGAGGCTAGAAGATGAAGCCACGAATCAAAATCATTACCCTGGCTGTCCGCGATTTGGAAAAATCTTTGGCTTTTTACCGTGACGGAATGGGGCTAAAAACGGAAGGGATCGTCGGCACCGAATTTGAGGATGGCGCGGTGGTTTTCTTTGAAATGAATGATGATCTCATCTTGGCGCTCTGGCCGAAGACCTCGTTGGCGAAGGATGCAAAAATCGCTGTCACGCCGGCCAGCCCCTCCGAATTCTCCATCGGCCACATCGTCAATTCCAAACAGGAAGTAGACGCGATCATAAAGCAGGCAGAAAGGGCGGGGGCCAACATCACCGACCCGCCGCACGACCGCTTTTGGGGGGGGTATGCCGGATACTTCCAGGATTTGGACGGGCACCTGTGGGAAATCGCCTGGAATCCCCAGTGGGTTGTCAAAGAGTGAGGTTGGATGGAAATTCCTGTCGTCGATATCGCCGGGTTGGTTTCCGGAACGGAAGCGCGTCATGCTATCGCGGAGAAAATCGGCCGGGCGTGCCGCGACTTCGGCTTCTTTTACATCGTCGGTCATGGGGTAGACGAACCCCTGCAGCAGCGGCTGGAAGCGGTCAGCCGGCAGTTCTTTTCGCAGGATCTTAAGACAAAGCTTGCAATCGGCATGGCGCGGGGAGGCCGGGCCTGGCGGGGATACTTCCCCGTCGGCGGCGAGCTGACCTCCGGCCGGCCTGATCTAAAAGAGGGGATTTATTTCGGGGCCGAGCTTCCGGAAGATCATCCCCTGGTAAAAGCGGGCACCCCGCTGCACGGCCCCAACCTCTTTCCGTCCGGGTGGCCGGAATTTAAAGAGACCGTTCTCGACTATATGGCCGCCATGACGCGGGTTGGACATGCGTTGATGGCCGGCCTCTCCCTCAGCCTCGGTCTGGAGGAGTCGTATTTTGCCGACCGTTATACGGCCGATCCGCTGGTCCTGTTCCGCATCTTCAACTATCCCGCCCCTTCAGGCAGCCCCGAGGAATCCGGCTACGGGGTCGGCGAGCATACCGACTATGGATTGCTGACGATCCTCAAGCAAGATCTGTCGGGCGGCTTGCAGGTAAAAATAAAATCTCAATGGATCGACGCGCCGCCGATCCCCAATGCTTTTGTTTGCAATATCGGAGACATGCTCGACCGCCTGACGGCGGGGCGCTATTTGTCCACCCCGCATCGGGTGTGGAATCCGGCGGGACAGAACCGTTTGTCTTTTCCGTTCTTCTTCGACCCCAATTTTAATGCGGAAGTGAAGCCGATCGAAACGGGTGTGGTGAATGATAATAAAGAAGCGCGTTGGGACCGCACCAGCGTTCACGCGTTTCGCGGCACCTATGGGGATTATCTCTTGAGCAAGGTGTCGAAGGTTTTTCCGGAGCTGCGCCGGAAGGTGCTTTAACGTTCACACTAGGTGAGAAACGATGCGTAAGGTGAATCTGAAAGATATTCCTGATGAGACCTGGTCGTCGCCGAAAGGGAAATTCGGCGGGGCGAGCAAAGAGATCTCTGTCGCGTTGGGGCGAAAGCCTTCGTCGATGGACCTGAAGGAGCGGCATCCCTTCGATGTGGAGTTGTGCCGCCTTCCTCCGGGAAAGATCCACTCTCCTTATCACTCGCACAGCGCGCAGTGGGAGTTTTATCATGTGATCTCCGGCGCGGGACAGGTCCGGCATCAGGAGGGGATGACTTCCATCGAAGCGGGCGATGCCTTTCTTTTCGAGCCGGACCAGCCGCATCAACTGATCAATAACGGGGCTGAGGATCTGGTTCTCTATGTTGTCGCGGATAACCCGATTGGCGAGTCGGCCCATTATCCGGACAGCAAGAAGTGGCTTGTGCGCTCACCCGAGCGTAGGGTGGTCCGGCCGGAGGGGGCCGAGGAGTTGGATTATTACAGTGGGGAAGAATAAGGGAGAGTAGTCTCTAGATTTCGGAGTTTAGCTTTGTAGGGGCAGGCCTCCGTGCCTGCCCTTGTCTTCATCCAGATTCAATCAATGCGGGCGGCCACAGGGGGCCGCCCCTACCAGATCGAACCGACCTGACAGTCCCCAGCTTTTTCGATGATCCATTTAAAAATCCCCTCAACCATAGCCCATTTGTCGATTTTCAGCCCCTCCGACGACTATTGAATGTTCATAGACGATACGTCACAACTTGGAGCAAGCCATGAAATATATCTGCCTGATCTATTTCGATGAAAAGAAACTGGAAGCAATGTCCAAAAACGAACTGGACGCCTTTATGGAGGAGTGCCTGGTCTGCGATGTGCAGCTCAAGAAGAGCGGTCACGCCATTGCCTGCCAAGTGCTCGAACCGATTCAGTCCGCCACCACCGTCCGGGTCCGAAAGGGCAGGGTATCGATCATGGATGGACCCTTCGCCGAAACAAAGGAACAGCTCGGCGGGTTCGTCCTCATCAATGCCAGGGATCTGAATGAAGCAATCCAGGTCGCCTCGAAGATCCCGCCGGCGCGCCTGGGGAGCGTCGAAGTCCGGCCGATCGGCGAATCAAACCACACGTTGCTTGGAGCGCGAGAATGAAAAAGAAATACACCGGAAGCTGCCACTGCGGCGCGGTCCGCTTTGAAGCGGAGATCGATCTGAGCGAGGGGACCTTTTGAGGGAAGTGAATGATCTTTGTACTAGACAGCGGGCGGTCCTCCTATGTATTTTAGCCGTATCGTTAAAATCACTGGGGGATTAATACCACATTGCACTTGATCGGCCCAGTCTTCCTTTCATTGCAATCACCGGTAGTGGGTCAGTTTAAATTTTGTCATGCTCGCGGAAGCGGGCATCCAGAGGTTTAAGAGCACTGGATTCCCGCTTTCGCGGGAATGACGACCAAAAAGGAACCGCTCAACCCAAACTGACCCACTACCCAATCACCGACCGGTTTGACCGGGGCCGGCTGGAACGAATCGTTTGATAAACTCGCGGAAAGCTTGAAATAACTTAGAAGAGGGAAAATTGTCGATTTTGGCCCCGCCCAACGACTAGATAATGAAACATGAAGCGGTGGCTTCTTCCGGCTGGAACCATCCAAAAGCCGGGTTCAAACTCTAAACCAGAAGGAGAATGAAGATGCGATACATGATCATCGTCAAGGCGAGCAAAAACTCGGAAGCCGGCGTGATGCCGGAGGAGAAGCTCATCGCCGAGATGGCGACCTACCACGAAGAGCTGGCGAAGGCCGGCGTCCTGGTCGACGGCGCCGGCTTGCAGGCAAGCGCGAAGGGGTTCAAAATTAAATATTCCGGAAACAAACGGACCGTGGTCGACGGCCCCTTTACCGAAACGAAGGAGATGATCGCCGGCTACACGATCATCAATGTAAAATCGAGGGAAGAGGCGGTCGAATGGGCCAAGCGCTTCCCCAACCCGCACGGCGAAGGGGCGGAGACGGAGATCGAGGTTCGCCGGTTCTTCGAGCTGGAGGACTTCGCTCCGAGCGAGGCGGTGGATCGCCATCGCGAAATTTGGAAAGAGGAGAATCTCTCCAAGAATAAGTAACTGATCAAATGGATGAGGCATCGAAAGGAGAGAAGATGGCGACGAAAATTTTCGTGAATCTACCGGTCAAGGATCTCAAGAAGTCGATCGATTTCTTTACGAAGCTCGGCTTCACCTTCAACCCCCAATTCACCGACGAGACGGCCACCTGCATGATCGTGAGCGAGGAGAACTTCGTGATGCTCTTGACCGAAGAGAAGTTTAAGAGCTTTACGCCGAAACCGGTTTGCGATGCGACCAAAAGCACCGAGGTGCTCCTCGCTTTATCATTGGAGAGCCGCGCGAAGGTCGATGAAATCGTCCGCAAGGCGGTCGCCGCCGGGGGAACGACTTACAAGGAGCCGCAAGACCACGGCTTTATGTACGCGCATGGGTTTCAAGATCCGGACGGCCACATCTGGGAGCCGTTCTTCATGGAGCCGAGCGCGATCAACCAGGCTAACGAGGGATCGAGATGAAATACATGTTGCTGATTTACCTTGAGGAAAAAACGTTGAGCGAGACCGAGCGGGAGGCGTGTTACAAGGAATCGACGCAACTCGCGCACGATTTGAAATCGAAGGGGCAATATCTGTCCGCCAATCCGTTGCATCCGATCTCGATGGCGACCAGCGTCCGGGTCCGCAGCGGCAAACGTCTCGTGACCGATGGGCCGTTCGCCGAAACGCGCGAACAGCTGGGCGGCTATTTCCTCGTCGACGCAAAGGATCTCGACGAGGCGATCGGCATCGCCGAGCGGATTCCGATGGTGCGCAAGGGGACGGTCGAGGTCCGGCCGGTGATCGAGATGCCGGGCCTGCCGACGGAATAACGTCTGTAACCGATTCGATGAAGGATGAAGGAGGGAGAGAAATGGCGAAGAATAAAGTGGTGTTTTTCGAGATCCCCGCTTCGGATTTTAAGAAGGCCAAAGCATTTTATGAAAAGGTCTTCGACTGGAAAGTCGAGCTCTGGGGGGACGAGGGGGCGATGGCCTACACGACGCCGGTCGATCAAGAGCACAACCCGACCGAGCCGGGCGGGATCAACGGCGGGTTCTATCAACGCAAATCCAAAACCGACCAGCCGTCGTTCGGCGTGGAAACCGGCTCGATCGATGAGACGCTGAAGGCGATCGAGAAGGCGGGAGGGAAGGTCGTTACGCCGAAACACGCCACCGGAGAGTGGGGCTTCATGGCCGATTTCGCCGATCCGGAGGGGAACGTCATGACCCTTTGGGAAAAGGCGAAGAAATAAATCGGCCACCGGCGCGCTGAACTTTGAAAGACGCAAATAAGCGGCCTCCCTCTGCGGATGAAGATGCTCCGGATTGAAACGGATAAGGGGTCGTTCACTTTTAAACGAAGGAGAAACGCATATGGCGAAGTATGTCGACGGTTTTGTCATACCGATCCAGAAGAAAAACCTGCAAGCTTACCGCCGGATCGCTCAGAAGGCGGGGAAAATCTGGCGGGAGTACGGCGCTCTGGAATACCGGGAATGCGCTGGAGACGACCTGAAGGTGCAGATGGGGGTGCCGTTCACGCGCCTTGTAAAAGTCAAGCCGGGTGAGACGGTGGTCTTCGCGTGGATCGTCTACAAGTCGCGCGCGCATCGCGACAGCGTCAACGCCAAAGTGATGAAAGACCCGCGCCTGCATATGGACCCGAAGGCGATGCCTTTTGATGTCAAGCGGATGTCCTACGGCGGATTCAAGGCCTTGGTCGACCTCTGAGCCGGTGAAGGGGTGTATTGACCTGGGGTAAAATGAAATTATCGGTTTCGGCCATTGCGGAATGATGGTAGAATCTGGAATCAATCAAAGCGTCATTTGAGATAAGGAGAGACGAACATGCGATTCATGGTCATCGTCAAAGCGAGCCAGGAGTCCGAGGCCGGCGTTTTGCCGAGCGAGACCCTGTTGACCGAAATGGGAAAGTACAATGAGGAGCTGGTCAAAGCCGGCGTGATGCTGGCGGGGGAGGGACTGCAGCCGAGCGCGAAGGGGGCGCGCGTCCGCTTCAGCGGGGCCAAGCGGACCGTGATCGACGGCCCTTTCGCCGAAACGAAGGAGCTGGTTGCCGGCTTCTGGCTCTGGCAGGTGAAGTCGAAGGAAGAGGCGATCGAATGGCTCAAGCGGGCCCCTTTCCAGGAGGGAGAGGTCGAAATCCGTCAGGTGTTCGAAACCGAGGATTTCGCCCCCAGCGATCCCACGGGAGAACTCCGCGCGGCGGAGGAGCGCCTGCGCGCGCAGACCGAACAGCGCACCCCGAAGCGGTAATCACGGCGGGCGACCCGGCGTTCAGGCTTCACGCGAGGCGACGCCGACAAGCAAAGGAGAACATCGATGAAGGATACAAGAAACGGAGGGCGCGGCGACCGGGAAGGGAGCCTGAAGAGACTCCGTTGGGTCATTCTCGGAGTGGTGATTGTCCTGCCAATCGCCGGCGGCCTCGTCGGGATGAAGGTGCTCCAGTTCAAGGCGATGGGGGACGCCGCCGCCCAACAGGTCATGCCGCCCGAGCGGGTCAATGCCGCCGAGGTGCGTGAAGAGCAGTGGCAGCCGCGCGTTTCCTCGGTCGGAACGGTCATGGCCGTTCAGGGAACGGTGGTTAGGGCCGAAGCCGAGGGGATCGTCCGCGAGATCGCGTTCGATGCGGGCGCCGTGGTCAAGGCCGGTGATCTGCTGGCGCAGCTTGATGCTGATATCGAGCAGACGCAGCTGCGTTCGGCCGAAGCGGCGGCCGAATTGGCGCGCCTCTCCTTCAAACGTGCCAAAGAGCTTATCGAAAGCGACGGGATCTCCCAGGCCCAGTATGATTCGGCCGCCAGCAACCTCAAGCAGGCCGATGCCCAATTGGACAACATCCGGGCGGTCATCGCCAAGAAAACGGTGCGCGCCCCCTTCTCCGGCAAGCTCGGCATCCGGCAGATCAGCGTCGGGCAGCTTCTCCAGAGAGGGAGCCCGGTGGTGTCGCTTCACTCCCTCGATCCGGTTTACGTCGATTTCTCATTGCCGCAGCAGCAATTGAGCGATCCGGTCGAAGGGCTGAAGGTGGCCGTGGCATCCGACGCTTTTCCAAAGCAATCGTTCGGGGGGAAGATCACGGCGGTGAATCCGGAGATCGATCCCGCGACGAGAAACGTCCGGGTCCAGGCGACATTGGCCAATCCCGGCGGCCGGCTGCGGCCCGGCATGTTCGTCTCGGTCGAGATGATTCTCGCGCGGTCGGAAAAGGTGTTGCTCATTCCGGCGACCGCAGTGGTTCACGCTCCCTTCGGCGACTCTGTTTTTGTCATTGAAGAGGGGCCCGCCGGTCCGGGCGGAGCGAAACCGCTCGTTGTCCGGCAGCAGTTCGTGCGCCTGGGCGCGCAACAGGGGGACTTTGTTGTTGTGACCGAAGGCCTCAAAATCGGCGAGAGAATCGTCTCCACCGGCGTTTTCAAGCTTCGGCCGGGGATGGCGGTGGTCATCGACAACACGCTGGCGCCCCCCTTCACATTAACGCCGAAGCCCGATAACAGCTAAAAGGACCCATGATGAAAGCCTTTACCGATATTTTTGTGCGCCGTCCGGTCCTGGCGATCGTGGTCAATGTTCTGATCATCATCGCCGGCCTGCAAGCCTGGAAGACGCTGAGCGTCCGCCAATATCCCCGAAGCGAAAACGCCTCGGTGACGATCGCGACCGTCTACATCGGCGCGAGCGCCGACGTGGTGCGCGGTTTCATCACCACCGCGATCGAGCGTTCGATCGCCTCCGCGGACGGCATCGATTATGTCGAATCGAGAAGTCTCCTCGGTCTCTCCCTCGTCACCGCCCGCCTGAAGCTCAACTACGACCCCACCCGCGCGCTCGCCGACATCACCGCGAAGGTGAATCAGGTTCGAAACGAGCTGCCCGCGGAGGCGGAGGTCCCTTCCATCAGCGTGCAGTCGGCCGACTCGGAGTTCGCGGCCGCTTACCTGAGCTTTGCGTCCGACGCCCTGACGCAGAGTGAAATCACCGATTACGTGGTGCGCGCGATTCAGCCCCGCCTCGCTTCGCTCGCGGGGGTGCAGAAGGCGGAGATCATCGGCGCGCGCACCTTCGCGATGCGGGTCTGGTTGAAGCCGGCGCAGATGGCGGCGTTGAACGTCAGCCCCGCACAGATTCGCGCCGCGCTGGCGGCGAATAACTTTCTCGCCGCCGTCGGCAATACGAAAGGGGCGTTCGTTCAGGTCAATCTGACCGCCAACACCGACTTGCACACAGTGGAGGAGTTCAAACAGCTCGTCATCCGGCGGGAGAACGATACCATCGTCCGGCTGCAGGACGTCGCCGACGTCGAGATGGGGGCGGAGGACTACGACACGGAGGTCCGTTTTACCGGACAGACGGCGATTTTCATCGGAATTTTTCCGCTCCCCCACGCCAACACCATCGACGTGGTCGAACGGGTCCGCGCGGAGCTCGATTCGATCCGGCGCGATTTGCCGAAAGGTCTCCAGGGGAGCGTCGCCTATGATGCTTCCGAGTACATCAGCAGCGCCATTCACGAAGTGCTCGGCACCCTCACCGAAACGTTGATCATCGTCGTGCTCGTCATCTTTTTCTTTCTCGGCTCCTTCCGGTCGGCGCTGGTACCGATCCTCGCCATCCCGGTCTCTCTCATCGGCAGCGTCTTTCTAATGCAGTCGTTCGGTTTCACCCTCAACCTGCTCACGCTGCTCGCCATCGTGCTGTCGGTCGGCCTGGTCGTGGACGACGCCATCGTCGTGGTCGAGAATGTCGAACGCCACCTGCGCGAAGGGCGCACGCCGTTCCAGGCGGCGCTGGTCGGAGCGCGCGAGCTGATCGGGCCGGTGATCGCCATGACGATCACCCTCGCCGCGGTCTACACGCCGATCGGCCTGCAAGGGGGTTTCACGGGGGCGCTCTTTCGCGAATTCGCCCTCACCCTCGCGGGGGCCGTCACGATTTCCGGCATCGTAGCCCTGACGCTCTCGCCGATGATGGCGGCGAAACTGCTTCGCAGTGCGGACCGGGAAGAGCGCGGCTTCACCGGTTGGATCAATCACCACTTCGACCGTCTGCGCCAGGGGTATGGGGGGATGCTCGACCGGACGATGCGGGCCCGTCCCGCGGTCTATACCGTCTGGATCGCCCTCAGCCTGCTGACGGTCCCGATGTACCTCTTTTCACCCAAAGAGCTGGCGCCAGTGGAGGACCAAGGGTTCATGTTCGGCATCATCAACAACGCGGCGAACGCGTCGGCGGACCAGAAGAGCCATTTCGGCCGCGCCGCCGAGCAGGCGTTTCTCTCGACACCCGAGCGGGATGTGACCTTTCAGATCCTCATGTCCCCCTCGGATCCGTTCGCCGCGGCGATGGGGGTCGGCGGATTCAGCGGGATGGTCGTGAAACCGTGGGAGCAGCGCGATCGTTCCATCTCGCAGATCTTGCCCGAGGTGCAGGGCAAGCTCTCCGCCATTCCCGGCTTGCAGGTATTCGCCGCCAGACCCCCCGCGCTGCCGGGCGGCGGCAACTTCCCGGTCGAATTCATCATCGCGTCGACCGCCGAGCCGGAGCGGATGCTGGAAGTGGCGCAGAAGCTTCAGATGAAAGCGATGGAAAGCGGCCTTTTTTATTTCCCGCCGGAGATCGACCTGAAATACGACCAGCCGCAGTCGGAAATCGTCATCGACCATCAGAAGGTCGCAACCCTCGGCCTGAACAACGCCCAGATCGGCGCCGATCTGGCCGCCGCGCTTGGCGGCAACTATGTGAACCGCTTCAACATCGCGGGACGGGCCTACAAGGTGATCCCGCAAATTGCGCGCGCCGAGCGGCTCAATCCCGATCAACTGAAAGATATCTACGTCACCGGACCGGACAACCGGCTCATTCCGCTGAGCGCGATCGCGACCATCCGCGACGGCACGGTGCCGCGCTCGCTCAACCGCTTCCAGCAGATGAATGCGATCAAGCTTTCCGGAATGACCGCCCAGCTCGATGAAGGGCTGAAGGTTCTCGAAAATGCCGCGCGCGACATTTTGCCCCCCGGCTACACGATCAACTACACCGGAGAGTCTCGGCAGCTTCGCACCGAAGGGGGGAAGTTCCTTCCGGCGCTGGGACTTGCGATTCTGTTGATCTTCCTCGTGCTCGCGGTGCAGTTCAACTCGTTCCGCGACCCGCTGGTGATCCTTCTGGGGTCGGTGCCGCTGGCGATGTTCGGCGCGCTGATTTTCACCGTCCTGAAGATGCCCAACCCCGATCTTCCCTACTGGACCGACGGGTGGACCACGACGATGAACATCTACGCGCAGGTCGGGCTGGTGACCCTCGTCGGGCTGGTGGCGAAAAACGGCATCCTCATCGTCGAATTTGCCAACAAGCTTCAAGAGGGGGGCGCCGACAAGCGGTCGGCCGTCAAAGAAGCGGCGATGACCCGTTTGCGCCCCGTCTTGATGACCTCTGTGGCGACCGTCGCGGGTCACTTCCCGCTGACGCTGGTCAGCGGTCCGGGCGCCGCGGCGCGCAATTCGATCGGCCTGGTCCTGGTCGGCGGGATGATCATCGGCACGATCTTCACCCTCTTCGTGGTGCCGTCGCTCTACATGCTGATGGCCAAGCAGCACAACGCCGACCGCGCCGCCGTACCGCAGCTCCAACCGGTCGAGGCGGCGAAGTCCTGACCGGCCTGTTTGGAATTTGGATGGGTCAAGATGCAGCCGAAAAAATGCGCGAGGTCGTGGACGGTGTTTACCGCTCCGACTCGCGCCGCGTCCTCGCCACCCTGATCCGGCTGCTCGGCGACTTCGATCTGGCCGAGGAGGCGATGCACGACGCCTTCGCCGCGGCGGTGGAGCAGTGGCGGCAGGAGGGGGTCCCAAAGAATCCGGCGGCGTGGCTCATTTCGACCGGCCGCTTCAAAGCGATCGACGGGATGCGCCGTCGCGCCCGGTTCGACGCGTCGCTCGGGGAGATCGCCAGGAGTCTGGAGGCCGCCGCGAGTGATACGTCCGGATGGGAAAATGAAAGTGTCGAGGACGACCGCCTCCGCCTGATTTTCACCTGCAGCCATCCCGCCCTCCCCCCCGACGCCCGGATCGCGCTGACGCTGCGCGAAGTCTGCGGCCTCACGACGGAAGAGATCGCGCGCGCCTTCCTGACCGCCCCTCCCACGGTGGCGCAGCGGATCGTGCGGGCCAAGCGAAAAATCAAGGACGCGGGCATTCCCTATCAGGTGCCGTCGCAGCGCGATCTTCCCGACCGGCTCGACGCCGTCCTTCGTGTCATCTATCTCGTTTTCAACGAGGGTTATTCGGCGTCGTCGGGGAGCTCGCTGACGCGGCGCGACCTTTCGGCTGAAGCGATCCGGCTCGGAAGGCTCCTCATCGAGTTGCTGCCGGAGCCCGAGGCGATGGGGCTTCTGGGACTGATGCTGATTCAGGAGTCGCGGCGCGCCGCGCGCGCCTCCCCGGAAGGGGATTTGATCCTGCTCGACAACCAGGACCGCTCGCTCTGGCGCCGGGATCAGATCGCGGAGGGGACGGCGCTGGTGGAGCGGGCCCTGTCGTCGCGCCGGTTCGGCCCCTACACGCTCCAAGCGGCGATCGCGGCGGTCCATGCCGAGGCGCCGACCGCCGCGGCGACCGATTGGGCCCAGATCGTCGGACTCTACGACGTGTTGATGCGGGTGGAGCCCTCCCCCGTGATCGAGCTGAACCGCGCCGTGGCGGTGGCGATGCGCGACGGCCCGTCGGCCGGTCTTGCCCTCATCGACGCTCTCCTGGCAAGCGGCGAACTGGAGGAGTACCACCTGGCGCACTCGGCGCGCGCCGACCTCTGCCGCCGGCTCGGGAAAACGAAAGAAGCCCGCGCCTCCTACGAACGGGCCCTTTCCCTCACGCAGCAGGAACCGGAACGGCGGTTTCTCCGGCGGCGGCTGGACGAACTGCCGAACTAAAAATCGAGTCCGTTGCCTTTCCGATCGGACTTTTTCTGCGACATCCGACCCGGATCCTTCCCGAAAACAAGTCGTTGACATCATCGGTAAACTGGATTATACAGAACAACCGGAGGGGAAAATGTCTTTTGGGGCATTTCATCTTGTACGGTCGGTTGCCGGAACGAAATCCCTTTGAACAGGGTAGGAGCGTTTAAATGAGTGTCAGGAGAGTCCTCAACGGTTTCTTAAGGCCGTTCGGTTATAAGGTCGCCAAGTTTACCCCGGAGGCGGACATGGAGCCTGAAATCCATCATGGCTTCACATTGTACAATTACCGCACGGAAGACGGAAAATTCGACTACGAGAAATACCGGCAGATCCAGACGGAGGGGAACAAAAAAAAGATCGATCGCGTTTGGGTGCAAGAGGAAAACATCGACTTCCTCTCCCGTTATATCGCCGAGCGGATCGGAACGCCCCAATTCGGTATTTGCCATGGAACGCGACGCGGCCTGGAACAGTCGTGGTTCGGCGCGCGCCTCAAATGTAAAGTGATCGGGACCGAAATCTCCGACACGGCGGCGCAGTTCCCGAATACCATCCAGTGGGATTTCCATGAGGTCAAGCAAGAATGGGTGGGGGCCGTCGACTTCATCTATAGCAATTCGTTTGACCACAGTTACGATCCGGAGAAATGTATCAACGCCTGGATGTCTTGTATCAAGCCGGGGGGGCTTTGCATCCTGGAGCATAGCTCCGGTCATGCCCCGTCCCGCGCCTCCTCGCTCGATCCGTTTGGCGCCGATCTCCGGCAGATGCCCTACCTCATTTCGATTTGGGGAAAAGGGGCGTTTTGCGTCCGCGAGATCCTTCAAGCGCCGTTCAAAAGACCCGATCTTGCCTATTCCTACTTCATCGTGATCCACAAATTCTAACAAACGGCCGGAGCCCCGATTTTGCGGTTTGGCCGGGGGAATTGTTAATTGCGCGCAAAAGGTGTATTTTAACGGCTGTTTGCATTCGGCGGCCGGGTTTTTTGCGGCGTGATGGTGCATTCGGTCGCAGGGCAAACGCGAATGAGAGAAGGATCCATACGGATCAGTGAGTGATCAAACAAAGGAGCATGTATGTTATTTCGATTCATTGCAATTGTTGGTTTAGGACTTCTGTCCGTTTCGGTTTACGCGGCCGATAAATCGGATCTTAAAACGCAAAAGGACAAAGTCAGCTACAGCATCGGATTGGATATCGGGAGAAATTTAAAAGACCAATCGATCGAGGTCGATCCGAAACTGTTGTCGCAGGGGATCCAGGATGCGACCTCCGGAAAACATCTTCTGACCGACGAGGAAATCCAGAAGGTCATGTCGACGTTTCGGGAAGAGATGCAGGCCAAGGCGGCCGCGCAGGCAAAGGTGGTCGGGGATAAAAACCTGAAAGAAGGGAATGCCTTTCTGGCTGAGAATAAGAAAAAAAAGGGGGTGGTGACCCTTCCAAGCGGCCTGCAGTACAAAATCATCACCGCCGGCACAGGAAAGAAACCCAAAACCACCGATACCGTCACGACCAATTATAAAGGGACCCTCATCGACGGGACCGAGTTCGATAGCTCGCATAAGCGTGGAGAACCGGCCAGTTTCCCGGTGGAGGGTGTGATCCCCGGCTGGACCGAGGCGCTGCAATTGATGCCGGTCGGCTCGAAATGGCAGCTTGTGGTTCCCCCGTCTCTTGCTTACGGTCCCCGCGGCGCCGGGCAGGCGATCGGGCCGAACGCGACGCTGATTTTCGAGGTGGAACTCCTCGCGATCGAGGAAGCGGGTAAAACACCCCAATAAGGACCCTGTCCCATTTGGGGGAGCGGTTCCCCACAGTCCTTTTTAGACGTTAATGAACACGCTTCGCGCGTCGTACGGTTCGTTTGTAGGGGCGTATTGCCATACGCCCCTACAAATTGCCGACCTGCGCAGCGGCTCTCTTCACCCCGCCTGGAATTGATCCCGTCTGGAAATCAATGCTAACATAGAAGCCAGCGATGCGCTCTTACGCTGGACTTACTGATGTAAGATCACGCCTGACCCTAAATCGTCTTTATTTCCGGGACGCATGAGCAAAGATCGAAAACTTACGAATCTGGAGCAGCTGCTCGATCGGATCGAAAAGGCCGCGGAGGAGGATCGGGTTTCTCTCGGGGCGATTTTGGAGAGGGTGGGACGGAGTTCGTTCGGTCCCTTGCTGCTTGTGGCGGGGTTGATCACCCTGGCGCCCCTGATCGGGGATATTCCGGGCGTGCCGACGATCATGGCGATGTTTGTATTGTTGACCGCGGGACAGTTGCTGTTCCGCAGGAACTATATTTGGCTGCCGCGCTGGCTGCTGAAACGGTCCGTGGCGCGGAACAAGCTCTGCAAGGCGCTCGGGTGGCTGCGGCGCCCGGCGCGGTTCGTCGATCGCCTGTTACGGTCGCGCCTTACGATCTTCACCCAAGGCGCCGGAATCTACGCCATCGCGGTCGGCTGCATCGTCATCGCCGCCGCGATGCCGGCGATGGAGCTGGTCCCCTTCAGCGCCAACGGCGCCGGGGCGGCCCTCACCGCCTTCGGTCTATCGCTCCTCGCCGACGACGGGCTCCTGGCGCTGCTTGCTTTTGTCTTCACGGCCGCTACCTTCGGATTGGCTGTTTATCACCTGCTCTGATTCGAAATCATTTGCGTGGCTCGGGTTCCGGTACAGAGGCAATGCGGAGCGCCGGGGAAGTCGCTGCCGAAAACTAAAATCCTGTCGGAAAAAGAGAGAAGGAGTTTGAGTGATGCCGCCACGTAAATCTCGAGACTTGGAACGCACCTACACCCGCCGGCAGTTTGTAGAAAAGCTGCGCCGCTTGGCAGACGCTTTGGAAAAGGAGCGGCCTTTCACAATACAAGTCGCCGGCGAGCGACTCCACATCCCCGCCGACGCCGTTTTTAACATCGAGCACGAACGTGAGGGGGCGGAGAATGAGTTGGAGTTCCAGCTTCTTTGGAAGAGTACGATCTGATTCTGTTTTTGCCTCGTTACCGAACGCCGGCGCCCGATCATTCCGGCTACGCCGCGCGTCTTCGGTCCATCGCCGCTCTGACGGCGGCGATCGCGGCCGTCATCGATTCGTAGTCTCGGGGCCCGTCGTAGCGGAGGCGATTGATGAAGAGGGTCGGTGTCCCGTTGACGCCGTCTCGGATTCCCCGACGGAAATCCTGCTTGACCTCTTCCCGATGCATATGTGCCTTCATCTCCCGGTCGAAGCGGTGGAGATCGAGGCCGATCGCGTCGGCATAGTCGAGCAGGTCCTCATCTTCAAGCCGATCCTGATGGGTGAAGAGCATGTCGTGCATCTCCCAGAATTTTCCTTGCGCGCCGGCCGCTTCGGCCGCCTCGGCCGCCGGCAGGGCGTGGGGGTGAATGTTCGTGATCGGGAAATGCCGGTAGACGAGCCGGACCGTATCGGGGTTGTCGGCCGCGAGCGCTTGCAGCACGGGATGGGCCATCCCGCAGTAAGGGCATTCGAAATCGCCGTATTCGAGAAGGGTGACCGGCGCGTCGGGCGGGCCGAGAATCCAATCGTCGTCGGTGATCGGCGTCTTTTGTATTTGGTCGTTAAGCATAACGGGCCTCCTTCGGGCGCGCTCCCTGGATCCGTTCGAGCGCATCGAAAATGATGTTCAAGCCGGGCGCGATCGCGGGATCTTCGGAAACCCAGCACTCGCGGAGCATCCCTGTCTCGTCGATAAAGAAAAGGGCGCGCTCGCTGATCCCGTCTTTTTCGCGAAAGACCTCATATTGGCGGGCGACCTCGCCGTGGGGCCAGAAATCGCTCAGCAACGGAAAGGTCAAGTGCTGGCGCTCGGCCCAAGCGCGATGCGAGTAGGTGTTGTCGACGCTGACCCCCAGGACTTCGGCGTTGTAGCCGCGGATGTCGTCGAGAACCTCTTGTATGAGCGACAACTCGCTGGTGCAGACGGGCGACCAGTCGGCCGGGTAGAACGAGAGGACGACATTTTTTCCGCGATAGCCGCTCAGCTTGACCGGCTGCGCCTCGCCGTTCGGCAAGGTGAAATCGACGGCCGGTTTGTTTGGATAAGAGAGAGAAGCCATGGTATCCTCCTTTGCTTCCTGAATTTATCTGGACCTTTTTATCTTCTCTGTATATATTTTATTCTACGCCGATGGCTCTTCAGGGACAATCGGTGCGAAGTGTCCCAGGCGCGGCTGCACGCCCAATGGGGTCTGAATGAAAACACTCGAAGGCAAAGTGGCCGTAGTTGCGGGCGCCACGCGGGGCGCGGGAAGGGGGATTGCCTGCATGTTGGGCGAAGCGGGGGCGACCGTCTACTGCACCGGCCGGAGCAGCCGGAACGTGAAGCAACAAGGGGAAGGGGGGGAGTTTGATTTGGCCGGCCGGCCGGAAACGGTTGAAGAGACCGCCGAGAAGGTGACCGCGCGGGGCGGGGCCGGCATCCCGGCGCGGGTTAACCATACGGTCGAAGATCAAGTCAAAGCGCTCTTCGATCGGGTCCGGACCGAACAGGGGCGGCTCGATCTGCTGGTCAACGATGTCTGGGGGGGAGACGCGTTGACCGAGTGGGGGAAGCCGTTCTGGGAGTTGTCTTTGCAGAAAGGATTTTTAATGTTGGAACGCGCCGTCCATTCTCACATCATCACGAGCCGTTACGCCGCGCCGTTGATGATCGCGCGCGGGGAGGGGCTCGTCGTCGAAATCACCGACGGGGACAACTTTGCGTATCGGGGCAATCTTTTTTATGATCTCGTGAAAATCTCCGTCATCCGGCTCGCCTACGCGATGTCGGAGGAGCTCCGTCCGCATCGGATCACGGCGCTTGCCGTGACCCCCGGTTTTCTTCGGTCCGAAGCGATGCTCGATCACTTCGGCGTGACGGAGGCGAACTGGCGGGAGGGGGCGAAGAAAGACCGGCACTTCATCGCCTCGGAGACGCCGTTCTACGTCGGCCGAGCCGTGGCGGCGTTGGCCTCCGATCCCGAGGTGTCGAAGAAGTCCGGTAAGGTCTTCAGCTCGTGGGGCTTGGCGCGGGAGTTCGGCTTCACCGACATCGACGGAAGCCGGCCGGACTGGGGGAGGTATTTTGAGGAGAACGTTTCGAACCGGTCGTGAGGGCGTTGAATGAAAATTCGACCGGCCGTCATGGAGGATGCCCCCGCGATCAGCGCCCTCGTCCGTGCGCTGGCGGAGGAATTCATTGTGCCCGACTTCATCGAAGCGGCGGCCAAGCGGCTGCTCGAAGAGATGGATACCGCATCGATCCGGAAGTACATTGCGTCCGGCTGTCGTTATCACGTCGCCGAAGAGGGTGGGAAGATCATCGGCGCGGTTGCGGTGAAAGAGAACGGCCATCTCTTCCATCTCTTCGTGTCGAAAGATTTTCAGGGCCACGGCATCGCAAGGGCGCTCTGGGAAACAGCCAAAGGGGCGAGTCTCGCCGGCGGGAATCCGGGACGGTTCACCGTGAACGCCTCCCTTGCGGCCGTCGGCGTGTATGAAAAGCTCGGTTTTGTCAGGCAATCTGAACCGGTTAGCCAGTCGGGGATCGTTTATGTGCCGATGATGCTGGACTTGAGGGTTGGTCGGAAGGACGAAAGACTCCACATTCGAGATGCAAAGAAGATCGACCGGGAGGCGATCCGGGAGGTGACGCTGGCCGCTTTTCAGGAGTACGCGGCGCAGATGCCGGTCCATTGGGAAGGCTACCGGAAGGGCATATTGGCCACCCTTGCGAATATAGAACCGGCCGAGCAGATCGTTGCGGAGCGCGAGGGTGTGATTGTCGGCGCCATTCTATTGTACCCGGCCGGGAGTGTCTATTCTCCGCCGAACAATCCCCCGATGACGCGAGCGTGGCCGGAGATGCGCTTATTGGCCGTCGCGCCGGCGGCGCGCGGGTTCGGCATCGGAGCGGCGCTTGTGCACGAGTGCATCCGGCGTGCGCGCCGGTCGGGGAGTCAGGCGCTGATGCTGCATACCAGCGATGTGATGCAGGTGGCGATGCGGATGTACGAGCAGATGGGGTTTGTGCGGGCTCCGGAACTCGACTTCCATCTGTCTGGAGACGTGACGGTGAAGGGTTACCGCTTCAACCTGGATGTCCCGACATCCTAAGCCGGCATCGCCGATTGAAGCGGGTCCGCTGAAGCTACGAAGGGAGATCGGAAGGGGGGTCGAAGGGTTGTCCAGAGAGCTCGCGCAGGAACTTCATCTCGTTTTCGAGGGTCCGAACGCGCTCTCCCAGGCTCTCGCGAAGCAGGCTCTCCACGCGGCAGTTCGCCAAGAGATAACGCACCATCGTCTGAAGACAGCTGATTCGCCATTCCGTATCCGCTGCTTCTTCCGAATCCATCTGCGTCTGTTTCTCGACCGCCGCGGATGCCTGATTCAATTCGTCGATCGCTTCGCTCAGTTTTTCTTTGATAGACATCTCCGCCTCCAACTCCAATCCAAAGTGCGAGAATCAAGCGTAGCATTTTTGGAGGAGAAAGTTCAATCCCGATTCAAGGGGGGGAACAGACATTCGCGCGGTGACCTTTTGTAGGGGCGTATTGCAATACGCCCCTACGCTCGATCGGCGCTTCCGAGCGCCCGGTCGAGGTTGAATGCGGCGCTGATCAGGGCGAGATGGGTGAACGCCTGCGGAAAGTTCCCCAGCGCCTCCCCCACGGGACCGGTCTCCTCGGCGTAGAGGCCAAGGTGATTGGCGTAGCCGAGCATCTGCTCGAAGATCAGCCGGGCGCTGTCTCGCTTTTGGGGATCGAAGCGGCCGGCCCGCGCCATCGCTTCCACCAGCCAAAAGGTGCAGATGTTAAAGGTTCCTTCGATATCGTCGAATCCGTCCGGCAGGTCCCGAACGTTGTAGCGGTAAACGAGGCTGTTGGAGACGAGTCCCCCCTCATCGGGTGATTTGAGGACGGCATCGAGCGTTTTCCGCATCCGGGGGTCGTCGGGAGAAGTAAAGAAAACCAGCGGCATCATCAGCGTCGCCGCATCGAGAGAGTGCCCGCCGTAGTACTGAACGAACGTCTCCCGTTTCTCGTCCCATCCCCGGGTCATGATCTCCTGATAGATCGTATCGCGGCAGGAGAGCCATCTTAAGCGGTCCGCCGGAAAAGAACGCTTCTCGGAGAGCCGGTGGGCCCGATCGAACGCCACCCAGCACATCAGCTTCGAGTAGACAAAGTGGCGCCGGCCGCTCCGGACCTCCCAGATCCCCTCGTCGGGCTGATCCCAATTCTTGCCCAGGTAATCCATCAGCCGGCACAAGCTCTGCCAGAAGTCGTACGAGATCGGCGCGCCGTATTTGTTGTAGAGATAAACGGAGTCCATCAGCTCCCCATAGATGTCGAGCTGGAGATGATTGTAGGCGTCGTTGCCGATCCGGACCGGGCGCGATCCCCGGTATCCTTCAAGGTGGCCGAGATGCTCCTCCGTAAGATGGTGCCGGCCGTCGATTCCATACATGATTTGAAGCGATCCGTCGGGATTCAGTTCTTTGCAGCGCGCCTCCACCCACCCCATGAATGCCGTCGCCTCTTCCGTAAGACCGATCCGCATCAAGGCATAGAGGGTAAAGGCGGCATCCCGGATCCAGGTGTAACGATAATCCCAATTTCGCCCCCCTCCCACCACTTCGGGCAGGGAACAGGTCGGTGCGGCGACGATCGCCCCGGTCGGCTGAAAGGTCATCAGCTTCAGAAGCAGCGCCGAGCGATGCACCATCTCACGCCACCGGCCGCTGTAGGTGCACTTGGAGAGCCAGCGCCGCCAGTAGTCGACCGTCTTTTTAAAAAGCGCGGTTGCCGCTTCCTCGGTGAGCCCGGCCCCGCAGCCCGGTTCTTCCGCGGTATCCTGCAGAAGAAAGGTGACGCTCTCTTCCTCCCGAAGCGTAAACGCGGCGGTCACGCCGTTTCCATCCCGCCGAAGCGGTACGGAGGTCGCCAAGCCGAGCGCGAGCGAAGGAGATTCGAAGCGGACGCCCCCCGGGAGAAGATGGGTTTGGTGTTCATCGCGTGCATAGTTGAAGGCGGGGCGGCACTCCATTCGAAAGGCCATCGTCCCACGGACGACCCGGACGCGGCGAACGAGCTGGTGGCTCCCATGTCCTTCCCAGGCCGGCTCAACCGGCATGTAGTCGGTCACCTCTCCGACGCCGTCCGGAGAGTAAAAGCGGGTCACCAGGATATTGGTGTCGGGCCAGTACGATTGTCTCGGTTGCATGTTTGCCGTCGGGTCGGCCGGCGCAATCTTGAAGCGCCCTCCGATCCGGTCGTCTAAGATGGCGGCAAAAACACTGGGCGAGTCGAAATGGGGAAAGCAGAACCAGTCGATGGAGCCATCCATGCCGACAAGGGCCGCGGTGTGCATATCGCCGATCAGCCCGTAGTTTTCAATCGGTTGATATCCCATTTATAGGTCGGCTACTTCGCAGTAAATTTTGACGGCCTCTTTCCCTTCGTTCAGGAGTTGGAACAACCGTTCGTAATTTTCGAGCCCTTTCACCGGATGGGTCAGAAGACGCTTGAGCCACCCAGGATAGGCCGACTCGGCATAGGCCAGATCGCGCACCCCCGCCTCGAAGTGCTCCCGGTTGGCGCTAACGGTCCCGACGGCGACCTTGTTTCCCAGCACGAATCCCAAGTTGATTTGATCGGCCGGGACTTCGCTCCGACCCTCTCCGCCGGTGACGCTGGAGAGAATCAGCACCCCGTTTTTTCCCAGTGCTTCCATCGCCTCGAAGGCGATCGGAGCGTGTCCTGTCGCTTCCAAGATGAGATCGAACGGTCCGTACCGCCGCGCCGCGTTGCCAACAGAGACCTCTTGTGTCGAGAGGTACCGGGCCCCGATCGCTTCGGCAAGGTCGGCATTCAGATAAGGCTTCTGTCTGCGGGCAAAAGTGGTTACCTCCAAGCCCCGGAGGCGGAGGATCAGCGTCGCCAGTAACCCAATCGTTCCGGCCCCCAGCACTGCCGCCCGTTGCGGTTGCCAGATCTTCAGCCGGTGCTGGATCTCCTTCGCCTGGGCCCATCCTTTTTCCATGACGGTGCTCGGCTCCAGCAAGACCCCGATCTCTTTCAAGGCGGGAGGCACTTCGATCAGGTACTCCATATCATCGACGTAATATTCGGCCAGATACCCGTGGAGGAGATTGATGCCGCGCTCATAATAAGTTTCATCGGTGGTAAAGTCGGAGAGGCCGATTTGATCGTAAAGGCTGCGGCCCGGCCGGCGGACGGTGGAGACGACATAGCTGCCGGGCGTCAGACCGGTGACATTCGGTCCGACCGCCTCCACACGGCCAAAACTTTCATGGCCGAGGATGAGAAAGTCTTCCCCCGGTGGCGGGGTCCCGTAGAGCGCTTCATTAATTTCTCGGTCAGTGCCGTCGACGCCGACGCGGAGCACTTTCACGAGAACGCCCCGTCCGTTCGGGATGCTTTCGATATCAGGCCGGGCCACTTCAGTCAGATGGGCTGAATTGGGTTTTCCGGGATAAACCGCAATCGCTTTCATTTTTCGCTCTGGGAGTTCATTTGGGGGCTCGTTGATGTACGTCGGCTTCCCTTCCAGTTTAATCAATCGAAGGGGACGATCACAATAGGGACCGTTTTGGTTACCGGATCAACTTAAATTCTACATCCGTCCCCATTTTTAGCATGTAGCCGAGCTGGATATGAAAATAGCCGAGGGTCTCCAGCCAGCGGGCGTTCTGAAGCGGGCCGGCATCGACGGCATCAAAGCCGATGTCCCGTCCCATTTGAAGAACCGTTGCCTTCGATTCCCCTTCATCCCCCGCGACAAAAAGGGAGATCGGCTCGTTCTTCACCCGTCCGGTATCCATATGGCCGGCAAAAGCGGTATTGAATGATTTGATCACCTTCGCGCCGGGGGCTTTCTTTTGAATCTCCTCCGCACCGCTGGTCGTGCAGCCGAGCGCAAGCTGATAATCGGGAGTGATGGCATTCGTCACATCGAGGAGCGTTTTTCCGTTGACACTTTCTCCCATCTCACGCAACGAATCATCAACGGCATCAAACGGGACGGCGAGGATAACGACCTCTCCCCAGGCAGCGGTCTCCCGGACCCCGTTTGGATCTTTCCCCACGTTTCTGACCGAGTACCCTGCACGCTCCAACCCTCGCTTCAGCGCGCTTCCGACATTTCCATTTCCGATAATTCCGATTTTCGGTTTCATTGATTTCTCCCTCCGCTTCCTTGGCTAAAACATGGTGTTGTTGTTCGCCGATTTCTCCGGAACCTCTTGGATCACGTCCCAATGCTCGACGACCTTTCCGTTTTCCAGCCGGAAAATATCAGCCACCGCCATGCCGCGGTCGTCCGGCTTTCGGACCATATGGCTGTGGAGCGCCACCCGATCCCCTTCGGCGATCTCTCTTTTGAAATTGACCCGCAGAGAAGGAAAGGCTTTTGTAAATTCGCGGACAAAGGCGATAAACGCGTCCGGGCCGTCCGGCGCCATCGGATTGTGCTGCCGGTAGTAGGGGCCCATGTATTTTGCGACCGCTTCCTCGGGCTTCTTTTGATTGAAGGCGAGATCATAAAATTCCCGGACGACTTTTTTGTTTGTTTCTTTTGCTTCTAATGATTGAGTCATCTCTTCACTCCACAAGGTCCTTACGCCGTCCTCGCTCCGCCTCCGGGGATTTGGACGAGACCGAGTTGTGTCATGACGCTCAGGCTGTCGTAATAGAACATCTTTTCAACCATATGAAGCTGCTCAAAAGTGCTCCAGTCCCTTGCGTTCCAGGCGCGGTCGGCGCGCCGAATCACCTCAGGTTCTCATCCACACTGCTCATAACAGCGGTTCCTTTTCCGGTTAAAAGCCTCCGGCGCATGTTCCCATCCTAGCCCCGGCCTTGAACATGTGTCTATAACCCTTTGGAAGAGGGGGAGAATCCTCACAATGCAGGGTGTATCTCCCTGCGCCAAGCGGAGGAAGAATCGTCTTGCTCGGAAAGGGGATGTTGACTTGATTTGTACGACCCGGCTATACAGGAGGAAGAAGTCGAGAAATAACGTCTTACGAAACGCATAGGTAACGTTGACAAATTGTTGCCCGTGATTTCGTCTGCCAGGAAGCCGAAAAACATGATTCCGATTCGCGATACCATCCCAAGCAGGAGTACCCCTGTCGTCACTTGGTCGCTGATTGCCCTCAACACGGCCGTCTTTTTTTATGAGCTCAGCCTGGGCCCGATCGGCGTCGAACAGCTCTTTTATTGGTTCGGCCTCGTTCCCGCCCGCTACAGCCATCCCGAGTGGGCGCGGACGGTCGGGCTCCCTCCCGACGAGTACCTCCCTTTTCTGACGAGCATGTTCCTGCACGGGGGATGGCTGCACCTGATCGGCAACATGTGGACCCTTTGGATCTTCGGCGACAATGTCGAAGATCGAATGGGACACGCTCGCTTTTTGACCTTCTACCTGCTGACCGGCCTTGCGGCGGGGTTGACCCACTGGCTCACGAACATCGATTCCATTGTCCCGACGGTCGGCGCTTCGGGGGCCATTGCAGGGGTGCTGGGGGCCTATTTCATCTTGTTCCCGCACGCCCGCATCATCGCGATCTTCCCGGTTTTCTTCTTTCCGTTCTTTTTCGAGCTGCCGGCGGGGGTTTATCTTTTGTTCTGGGGGCTCAGCCAGCTCTTCAGCGGGACCCTCTCAACGCTTGCCGCCGCAGACGTGGGGGGGGTGGCTTGGTGGGCGCACGTCGGCGGCTTTGTTTCGGGGATGTTGCTTTATCGGCTCTTCATCCTTCGTCCGCGCGACGGTCCCCGGCGATTCGAGCGGGACGAGGTCGGCATCGAAGGGGCCTGGGCCCGTTAACCGATTAGGAGGAAACCATGGGAGTCGGCGATCTCTTTTTTTTCTTCTTCATCTTCACGGCGCTCCAGCCGGTCCTGCAGCAACGCCTTCTTGAAGGCTCGCGCCGGCGGCTCATCGCGCAGATCGAGCACAAGCGCGGCTCGCGCGTTATCCTGCTGGTCCACCGGCAGGAGACGATGAATGTGCTCGGCTTTCCGATCATGCGGTATATCGACATTAACGATTCCGAGGATATCTTGCGCGCCTGCGAGCTGACCGATCCGGAGGTGCCGATCGACATCGTATTGCATACCCCGGGCGGACTGGTTTTGGCCGCGCTCCAGATCGCCCATGCCGTGCGCCATCGGAAGGGGAGGGTGACGGTCTTCGTGCCGCATTATGCCATGTCGGGGGGGACGCTCATCGCCCTTGCCGCCGATGAAATCGTAATGGCGCGCGACGCGGTGCTCGGGCCGGTCGATCCGCAGCTCGGGCAATATCCCGCCGCCTCCCTGCTGAAGGTGGTCGCAAAAAAACCGATCTCCGAGGTGGACGACAATACCCTCATTTTCGCCGACATCGGTGAAAAGGCGATCAACCAGGTTCGCGAGAGCGTCGGCGAACTGCTGCTGCGCACCCTGCCGCCGGACAAGTCGGCCGAGCTGGCCGGCCTCCTTTCCACGGGGACATGGACCCATGACTATCCGATTCGATTTGAGGAGGCCCAACGGCTCGGCCTCCATGTCCGCTCGGAGATGCCCCCTGAGATCTTGCAGCTGATGAGCCTCTATCCGCAGCCGGTCCGGCGGCAGCCCTCGGTGGAGTACCTGCCGATGCCGCGCCGCGCGCAGGAGCCGGCGCGGGGGGCGTCTAAGTAGCTGTCTTGGAGAGCGGTTGACTTCCTCATTCGACTGGACTATATAGGAGAACCGGGGGTGAAGAAGGACCCCTTCTGCGACCCACATGTGTTTAAAGAGACGGCCCTGAGACAAAATGCAGAGGAAGATCGCGGCCTTTGTTGCATTCAATGCCTATTTATTCTGTATCCTCATTGCATTTTATAATGCGCTTCCCGAGCTCTTTCACCTGAACTTTCGTTCTTCTCTGTCCCCTTTATTGCCCGATCCGTACTTTGAAACTCCCCAATGGGATTTTAGGCGCCTTCCTTTTCTTCTCCTGAGCCTCCTGGCGACATCGATCGCGGCCGTTCTGGCCGGTGCGATCGTAAAGCGCCGGGGCGGGGTGGTCGCCGCGAAGAGCGCCATCCCGATCACGATTGTGTGGATCGAGATTTTTTTCGTTTCTCTTTTTACCGGGACCCTCGCTTCCGGAGCCGTCTCCCTTGCGGCCGTCCCCCTCACGATCTTGTTCTCCTCCTATTGCGGGAACGTCGGCGAACGGATGCAGCGGGAATACTATTCCGATACGACGATTTTTGGGATTTATCCTTATCATTTTATCTGGATAGTGTTTCCCCTTTTCGTCTATTCGATGATGACGGCCGCTTGGCTTCCCTATCTTGTAGATGCTCTCTTTCACAATGGGCTGGGTGCGAGTTTTTCCGAAACGCTTCTCCACCTGCTCTCCCTGATATACACTCTCCTTCCTTTTTTAGGGATGAGCGCACTTCTCCATATCGTTTATAAAATACTGACCGGAAGGATTTTCAAAATACGATCGGAATGGGGGAGGGCCCTCTTCACGATGGGCCTCTTGGTCGTCGTTCCGATCGTTCTCTATCGGGTTTTGTGGGTGATCGGACGATTGATGCGACTGATTCCTTTAGAGGGGATTTAATGGAAAACCAGACGTCTTTGCAAACAAAGTAGTGCCAGCACTACGAGCATCGTCCGGATATGAGAGGTTACTTAAGTAAGCCGTGTTTTATTAGGCCAGACGAGCAGAATAGAGCGGGAGAGGGAGCCGAGGCCTCTCCCGCTCAAAGCGAGGAGTTTATTTTGACTTTAGATCGATTTGTATCGTATGGGTTGAGCCATCATCGAGCATGGCCCGCAATTGCCATGTTCCTGACGAGAGCGGCTTGGTATCTAAATTATAGATATATTGATCATCACTGTACCTGAATTGATTTCCGGTGTCGGCATTGGAAACCGAGGAAGCATCGATCGGATCGCCGACCGGTTCTGTACCCGAAATCTTTTGCAGCGAGAGGTGTGCGATTGCGGTCGATACTGGTAAACTATTTTCATCGAATAGCTGGAATTTCACCGGAATCACACTTCCCAACTTGAACACCGTTCGACCGTCCGCTGTGAGCGGAGGTAGAAAACCGTAGAATTGGTGCTGAGGCACCTCTTCATCGCCGAGATACCGAGTCAGAAAAAAACCGCTTCCGCCGTTCGGATTGCTTTCGCCATGCAGCACAATTTTCCGATCATTCTGAATTGCGATGGAATAGGCACGCTCCCTGAACCCCAGATCGGTAAAGACCATACCGTTCTCGCCGAAGTTTAAGTCGGGCGTGCCGTCATTATTGAAGCGTATGAGAGCAAAATCGAGGTTTTGTACCGGTTCACCGGTTCTCGGATCACCAAAGCCAGCAGCAAGAATCTTGCCGTCGGGTTGAGCGATCATCGCGTGGAGACGGCTTCCTCGGTCGCCAATTTGCAGGGCCACCAGTCCTCCAAAACCGAACCCTGTATCCAGCGTTCCATCAGAATTATACCTTGCAAGCGCAAGACGAGAGGCGGATTCTCCACCGACCAAGATCTTGTCATCAGGTTGAATAGATACGCCATTATTTGAATCCGTGGTTCCTCCAAAATCGGTGGTTACCAGACCATCTGCTCCGAATGTTAAGTCTATGGTGCCATCGTTGTTGTAGCGCTCAAGGCCAAAATCGTTGGTGCTGGTTGTGATATATCCGATTATAATGATTTTTCCGTCGGATTGGATGCCAAAGGGGTGAGGGGGTTGGTGGTTATTACCCCCTAATCGTTCTGAGATGACCTTCCCGCCCGATCCGAAGCTCTCATCCAGTGTTCCGTCGGAATGATAGCGACCCAACCATACATTATCGTCATTGCTGGCCGCGTTAGTCACCCCTCCCGCTAAGATCTTCCCGTCCGGTAGAACCAGAATCTGGTGAAGCGCGTCAGCGGCCTGAAATGGGACGTCGGCGTGGGGCAGACCGTCCGTGATAAACCCGCCCGTCCCGAAGCTGGTATCCAGACTTCCGTCCTGAAGATAGCGGACCAAAGCGTTATCATTATCATTTCTTCCGTCCTCTTCGATTCGTGCAACTCCGCCGGCGAGGATCTTGCCGTCCGGTAGAACTGCAACAGAATGCGCGACAGACTTTTCGCCTAGGACGCCTTGCGTAAAGCCGCCGATACCAAAATCAGGGTCCAAAGTCCCGTTTGCGAGGTATTGCGCCACCGTAAAACCAAATGGAAAACAATTTCCGGCGACTAAGATCTTTCCATCCGGTTGGATTGCGAGGGCGGTATCTCCGTCACAGGGTGGGTCGGTCAACTCGGTGACTTTTCCTCCCACACCGAAGCTCTCGTCCAAATCTCCAGGAGCGGCTTCTGCTTTATTTTCAAAAAATCCACCCGATAGTAATCCGATGACGACCAGATATACCATTATCTTATTCATTGGACCTCCCCTGGATGATTCTTTCTGTCTTTTTTTGAGATAAAAACGGTCAAATAATATTACTCAGGTGTAATAATGTCAATTATTTATTCTAGTCAATGATGTCCAAAGGTGACCGGAGGTAGGCCGGTAGCATATAGAGAATATAAGTAGACCGATTTGGGCCGGTAGATTCCTGAGGTTCTTAAGATTGATGGGGATGAAAAAACGGCCTGATTTCTAAGGCGAGGTAGAGGCGAGTCCCAGTGGTCCCGAAGAGTAGGTCACAGAAGGGAGAACCGAGTTATTCCCGCTGTATTGAAGCGTTCCGCTGTCGTTTTGCTCCATGTCGCCTTGGGACGGATAGGCGCCTGGAGAAAAGACATACTGGGTCCAATCGACCTTAGGAGCATCGAAGGCGGTCGGGCTGGCGTTGTTTGTCTGCCAGCTGCTGGTGATATCCATCAGTTGATCGCCGGCCCCGGGCGCGTCGAGGGTCCCCGATCCGCCCAAGATATAATTGACCACCTGGCGCTCCCGCTGATCGCTGGTGGTGCAGCCGGGAGGAGCGGGAGGCCCGGAGGCGCTGGCGCAGGAGGCCCAGTGGAAGATGTTTTCCGCCAGGTAGCCCATATGCAGGTCGGACACTTGGCTTCCGGCGGAGAGACAGTCGGTCCCTCCCTCCGCGCAGAAATCGGCTTCGGTCGGGAAGGAGCTGGTGAAGGGAAGAAGGGAATTGCCCCCTGTGGGGACCGACATTCCCTGGCTTTGCGGGTCGAAGCGGATATCGCCGCAGTTGAGGCCGGCCAAGTTATTCGCCGTCGAGCTGACCGTCCGTCCGCATTTATAGGTGGCTCGATCGTCACCCGTTCCTAGGACCGTATCGGGCCCGGGGTCGTCCGAAGAGACGATCCCAAACATATTATCGGTCAATGCCCCGGGGCCGGAGCGGTTGAAGTAGGGGCCGACACAGGGACCGACGGGGCAGAGGGAGGGATCGATATGCCGAAGCATCAAAGCCGGGCTATAGCCGGGACAATTGGGGCACTGCGGGTTGGAAAAAAGACCGGTGCATTCTGTTTTGGTCGCGCTCTCCTCCGGGCCGGCTCCGCCGGTGACGACGCAATCGGCGCGGCTCTCCGCCGGGGAAAGTAAAAGAATTCCGAAAAAGGCCAAGCCCAAAAAGAGAATGGATAAATAATTGATCCGTGACATCGTTATTCCAAAAATTAAGGACATTGGTTCCATGAGCTGCCTGATACGGCGAACATTCCCGGATTGAATTGGGAGCCCTGACAGAGGTTTCCGCCCCGATCGACGCAGGTAATCACCCCGGTCATCCCCGATTCAAACCGTCCCTCTGAAGCGACGCTGCTTGTGGTCAGGGTGCAGTTGGAATCTTGGTTGTCATCCATGGTCATTCTGAAGGTGCCGACGGCGTTTCCGACCATCTGACCATTGGCGTCGGTGACGGAATCGACGGTAAAGAAGATATTCATCGACTGCTCGTTATCCTCATCGAAATCCCAACCATATTCGATATGATGGACCCTGAGGGTGCCGAACGTATCGGAACGGAATTGATAAAACGGCTGCCCGACCCCTCCCAGGCTGGGGGGGCTCAAAAGGACCGTGGGGGAATTGGGATCGTCGATTCCAAGGGGGATGATTTGGAAGACCGATCCTTTCCCCTGGCAAGGGTAAGGGAAAGGAGGGCCGCTCGTATCGTTCGGACCACAAGGGGCGCCCCTTCCAAAGCGGTTGTCGATCAGATTGAATCCGCCGGGGAGATCGGGATCAAATTGAGAGGAGCAGAAATCGCCGAAGGAGGAAGGGGAGCAGTCGTCGTTGGGGTTGAAAGGATCGCTGGTATCTGGGAAAGGCCCAAACTCGCAGTTCGTGGCACTCGTCCCTGCACAAGCCACTCCATTGGCGTCGCTGGTGGAGAGATTCTTGTTGCCGTTGTTGTTGACCCCCATCCCGGTATTGAGGGTGAGGGTCTTGCTGACCTGATTTCCGGCCCCCCAGGTAAAATCCGGAACGGCGAGAAAAAAGAGGATTGAAATAAGAAGAATCGGTTTCATAAACCTCCTTACCTTCCTTCTAAACCACTAAACCACCGGTCGGCGATTTTGTCAATTTAAGGCGACCGAAATTTCATTGGAGTCTCCGCTGGAGCAGCCGTCGGGGTTTACCGCCGTCACTTTGTAAAAGTAGGTCTCTCCCGGAGAGAGGTTCCCGTCCAGAAAGCTCAGCGAGGTCACCGGCTGCGACGTGATCTGGGTGTAGGCCGTTTGGCCGGAGGCGCGGCGAAAGAGATGATACCCGAGGAGATCCGACTCGATGAGACCGGACCACGAAAGAAGGATGCTCTCTTTTCCCTGTCGCGGACTCCAGAGATTCGTCGGCGGCGGGGGAGGAGGCGCGGAGGCTCCTTCCGTAAAGTCGACCACCAGCCGCGTCGGCTGGTCCCCATTCGGAAAAGCATACGAGCCGCCGCCGGGCGAGATCTCGGTCGTTACGCCGCGGGTGGCATCGATCAATCGAACGACCGGGCGTTGGCAGAGATTGTCGGCGGTTTTGAACGTCCAAGAGAGGATAATATTGGCTCCGGCGCGATCCGAGGAGACATCGATATTCCATGTGTGAGACGGCTGGTCGTTGCTCCGGATATCTTGCCAGAGCCATTCGCTTCCGGCGATGTAGTCGGGGTGGCTCGGATATTCCGGATGAGGAAAGGTCGCCTGGAGGGGGCCGGTCGGGAAGGCGATCGTGTCCCACTGATGATTGAAGTTGTCGTCGGCAGCGGGATTGACACCCAGGATCAGTCTGCTTTGAAGGGCTCCGTTTGTTGCGAAGGGATCGGGAATCGAGAAATTGAGGACCATATACCAATCGAGGGCCCAGCCGATGGAGGCGGTTCCCATCGTGCCGATCAAGATCATTAGAATTGAGAAGAATCGTTTCATCGATTTCCCCTTGGTTTACGGCTTCACAACAATGAGGCTATATGTATTCGCCGCATTTGCGTCGGTCACCTGCAGCCAGTATCCCTGCCAGAGCTGGAGGGTCGCCTTCATCGCAGGATCGGGATCATTGTAAGTCCGGAACGTGTAAGCGGCGCCGTCCCATCGATAAAGGGCATTTCCAACCCATCCCGCGGCGGCCGCATTGGCGTAGGATTTGAAATTGGCATCGTTGACCGAGGAAGTGCAGGTTCCACTCCCGCCGTTCCGACTCACGCAGGTGGCATCGAGCGCGATATCTTTCGTGTATGGATTTCCAATGATGTTATACCCTTGCATCAGCGGGATCGAGAAGGTGGCGGCCGCATTGGCCGACCCGGCCGGGTTCAGGAACCGTGTGGTGTCGGGGGATTCGAGGAAATACCCGATCCCCGCTTGTACCGTATCGGTGGCAGAGAGGGTGGCGAACGATCCGGTTTGGCTGGTTGTTCCGGTCGAGACCCATTTTCTGATATTGACGGGAATCCCGACGCTCGATCCGAAAACGGTCGCCACGTCGGCCGGGCTCGGGGTCATCGGAACGGAGACCATGTTCCAGCTGCTCATCAGATTCGTTGACGGAACCGGCGGATTGGCCGATGCGTTGACCACGTTGGACATCGCGGAAGTCCACGGTTTCGCGTCGGTGCTTTTCATCGCAAAGTAATAAGGGGTATTCGGATTCAGTCCCGTGACGGTCACGGTTTCCGTCGTGCCGGCCGCTTGCGGCGTCAGGGAGACGTTTGCCGCCGTTGCATCCGAGAATCGGATCTCTCCGGCTCCCGGGGTGGCGGCGTCATCAACGATCTTCAGGGTCGAATAACGGATATTGTAAGAGGCGACGGTTCCGCACGGACAGCCGGTACCGGTTCCGGCGTCTCCCGGCGCGGTCCAAGTTAATGTCGTCGAGGTGGGGGTGCGCGTGCTGATGGCCAGATTGGTCACCGCATTCGGGGCGATAAGATCGGTCACCGTCGGACCGGAGAGAAGGCCCAAAGAGGGGACGACCGGCAAGAAGACCTGCTTTGCCCCGTCGGCCGCCTCGAAGAGATACGTGTGGCTTCCAACGCCGGAGTTTGTGGTGTAGCTGTATTGCTCCCCGTTGATATAGTTGCCGTCTTTGAGCGCCGCCGCGGCGCTGCTGTCGACGGCGAGCGATCCCTCCTGAGCGCCATCGATATGAACTTTTACATACAGCGGGCGGTTGTTGTCGGGGTGGGTGTAGATCACTTTATACGTAAATTGTGTCGATCCGCTCTCGCCGTTATTGGGGTTGATCCCATCGGTTCCGTACCCGCTCTCCGATGAGAACTGAAGGAACGGCTCGTTGACGGAGACGTTCGGTCCGGAGAGGGTTCCGCTGGTCGGGAGACGATAGGTATTGCTCCCGTCGTTGGCGAGGAAGTAATAATTGTGCGGCCCGACCGCCAGCCCATTCACCGCGGTGCTGTAATAGAATTGCTCTCCGTCGGTGTAGTCGCCGTTCCGCAACGGATCGTTGGTGATGAATTCGCCGTCGTGGATCATCTCGTGCCCGCCGTCGCCGTCGATGAAGACCTTTAGCGAGGTGGGGGCGAAGTTCGATCCGCTGGCATAGACGACCTTATAGGTGAAAATATGGTTCGGGTTCCATCCGTCGGGATCGATGCCGTCGGTGCCGAAGTATCCCCCTTCCGGCGAGTAGGAGAGGGTCGGAAGGCTGTTGTAATTGACCTGGATATACATTTGCGTGACCCGGATTTCTCTGCAGTTTGAGGAGCGGCTGCAACCCTCGTGATGCTTGACCACGCCGAGGAGGCTCTCGATGTCGTCCCACGTCCAGGTCGTGCCGGTCTTGGGATTCGTGTTGTGGAGGGCGCCGGCGTAGGTCGTGTAAGTGCTGGTTCCGGGGGTGTCGTAGCTGGTCATGTAGTCGGTCCCGCCGACCTGGAGCCCGACCGAGAAGTCCACATCGTCGGTCCCATTGTCCCGGATGATGGCAAAGAATTGAACCGAAGTAATCGCCGATGTGCCTCGGCTGACGTCGTCCATGTTCATGTAGAGCCTGTGGGTGTTTCGGGTTCCTCGCGCGTAGGAGACATCTCCGTCATAGCGCCAGGGGGCACTGCTTAAATTGGGGGAAAAAGCGGTGTCGGTGGTCAGCGAGGTGTCGTTCGCAATGGCGGTAACCCTCCGTTTCTGGTGGGGGGAACCGGCGGTGAGAATGCTCCCCACGCTCATGGCGGAGAAATTGCTTCCGACCCCGGTGACCGTCGTCGAGGACAAGGCGTTCGAGAGGGTTCCATTCCCGCCGTAGCCGGGATCCAGCGCGGTGGAAGGATCCTGATCGGTCCCCAAGAAGGTGAATCCCGAAGTCTGTGAGTTCCGGCTTGCCGGATAAATGACGATCCCGGAGCTGACCGAATCGGTGACGGAGGGGGCCAGGAAGCCGTCGCCGTCGAGCGGCCAGAAGACCGCCGTGACACCGTCGGTCGCATCGAAGGAATAGGCGTGGGTGCCGGGATAGTCGAGATACACGGTCACGGTATATTGCTCGCCGTTCGTGTAGTTTCCATCCCGCAGGCTCGCCGCGGCGCCGGTGTCGAGCGACATGGCATGGACGACCGTATTGTAATCGAGGAGGAGCCGGGGGTAACCGGTCACCGGGGGATTGTTATCGGCGTCTGTGTAAATAATTTTATAAGTGAACTGAGAATTGACCGTTCCGCTGTTCGGCTCCACCCCCCTGAGCGGGAGATCGTTCGCGAATGTGAATGAAGCCGCGGAGAGATTGGGAGAAAAAGCCATATCGACGGTTAATGAAGTATTGCTCGCGATGGCCGTCACCGTCCGGGTTTGGCCGGAGGCGGTGATCGTGCTTCCAACCTGGAGCTGGGTGGTGAAGCTGGTCCCGCTGCCGGTGACGGTTGTTGTCCCCGAGGTCGTTAAGGTGCCGGTGCCCGACCAGACGGAATAGGTGAACGCGACCCCGGAGAGATTGGGGGAGAAGGGGGTATCGACCGTGAGACTGGTATTGTTTGTGATGGCGGTGACTGTTCGCGTCTGTCCGCTGGCTGAAGTGATGGTGGTGCCGACCTGGAGTTGGGTCGTGAAGCTCGTGCCTGTTCCGGTGACGGTGCTGGTTCCCGAGGTTGTCAGGGTGCCGGTGCCTGCCGACGTAAGGGCATATCCCGTCTGGCTTGCAAAAGAGAGGGTCGGCGCGTTGGCGGAGACGACCGGGCCGATCAAGGTTCCGGAGAGGGGCGTTCGCACGGTATTCGTGCCGTCCGAGACGTCGAAATAGTAGTCGTGCGGCGTTCCCTGTGCACCCAGCGTCGTGGTAGAGAGATACTGCTCGCCGTTGGTATAATCCCCATCTTGCAGCTCTGCGGGGGCTTCCGTATCGAGGGTCATGGCGACGCCGCCGACGCTGCCGTCGATGTGAACTTTGGGATAGCCCGCTGCGGGGGCGAGGCCGTACGCTTGCGTATAAACAATCCGGTACTTGAATTGCGTCGTCGTAATCCCCCCGTTCGGGTCGACCCCGTCGTCAAAGTACCTGGGATCGGTTGAATAGGTGAGCCGGATCGGGGAGTAGCTGACGGTCAGATAAAGTTGTGTCACTCGGATTTCATTGGAGTTGGTCTGATGCACGATGACCGCTCTCATCCCTTTGATGTCGTTCCAGCTCCAGTTTTCTCCGGTCGCCGGATGGGTGGTATAGATGGCGCCGGCGATAGCCGTTCCATAAGCATTAGGGGGGACTTGGGTTGTTCCCGAGAGGTAATCGTCGCTGCCGAGCCGCAAACCGAAATCAAACCCGGTGGTCGTCGAGCTGGAGGTATCCCGGGCGACGGCAAACAACTGAATGGAGGTAATCGTAAGGGCGTCGGAAAGGGCGGCCGGATCGTCGAGCTCCATATAGAGCCGGTCGCCGTTGACGGTGCTTCTGGCAAAGGAGGTGTCCCCATCATTGGTGTCAAGCGCGACGGTATTGGCGTAGGTGCTGGTACCGTTGGTGCTGCAAGTCGGGGTCGCGTTGCAGAAGGTCCATCCGGTAGAGGCCACGATCGTCGCTTTTCCGGATGGGGCCAGGTTCGGGGCGGCGCCGTTGAGGGCGACATCGGGGCCGCTGTAGGTCGCCGTGCCGGCCGGCAGCCGGGCGGTGTTGGTTCCATCGGTGGCGGAAAAGTAGTAATTATGGGTTCCCTGCGCAAGGGTGGCGGTGTGGATGTATTGTTCACCGTTGGCGTAGTCGCCGTCGCGGAGGGCCGCGGCGGCCGTTGCGTCGAGGGTCATGGCGACGCCGGTGGCATTGCCGTCGAGATGGATCTTGGGGTTGCCTGCGGCGGGAGCGACGTTATTCACCTGATAATAAACCGTTTTGAATTTAAATGACGTTGTCGTATTTCCGAGGTTTGGGCTGACCCCGTCGCTGATGTAGCCGGCCTCGATGGAGTTTTGCAAACGGACCGGGCCGTAGCTGACGACGACATAGAGTTGTGTGATCCGCATCCGGGTGTTATTGGTGTGATTCACGACCGCGACCAGGTTTTTGATGTCGACCCAGGTCCAGGGGGCGCCGGTCAGGGGATTGAATCCATAGGCGGTCCCCGATAACGTGACATAACTCGTTGAAGAGGTGCTCAGGACCGATCCTTCGATGTGGTTGTCGGCGGAGGAGAGCCCGAGGGTAAAGTTGATCGTGCCCGATTCGCTTTTGACCACCGCGCTGACCTGGACCTGCGTGATGAATTGGCCGTTGTCTTGGGCGTCATCCATCGTCATAAATAAAAGGTCGCTGCTGCGTCTCCCCCGGGCATAGCTCGAATCCCCATCGTTGGTGTCGAGGGCGGTCTCGGAATTGAAGCAGTCGGAGCGCCTAAATCCGGAATTGCAGAAGCTGAACCCGGCGGTTCCATCGGCCACATCGGTTGGAAAGAGGGTGAAGCTCCCGGCCGGAAGGGAAACGGCGGGGCCGCTGAAGTTTCCCGTAACCGGAAAGAGGACACTGTTGGTGCCGTCGGAGACGCTGAAATAATAGGTGTGGGTTCCGGTGGAATAGCCGGCAGGGGCGGTGTAGGTGTATTGTTCGCCGTCGAGGTAGTCGCCGTTATAGAGAGATGGGTCGGAGGCGCCGGTGTCAAGGGTCATGGCGACGCCGGTCGCGTTGCCGTCGATATGGACCTTAGGGTTGTTGGCGGCCGGCGCTGTGCCGTTGGCCTGGCTATAAATGACTTTATAGGTGAAAGCGGTGGTGCTTTTTCCGGAGTCGGGACTGACCCCGTCGAGGGAATTGTAGCCGGCATCTTCCGCGAAGGAGAGGATGACCGGTGTATGGACGACCGCAACGCTGAATCGGGTGATCCGAAGGTCGTTGGTGTTTTCATTGAGGACCACGCCGATCATCTCATTGAGATCGTCCCAGGTCCACCCTTTTCCCGTGTCGGGGTTGATTTTGTAGAGGGCGCTGGCCGGGGTGTACGTGGTATAAGTTCCGCAACTGGAGCTATTGGCGACGTTGAAGGCGGTGCTGACATAGTCGGTGCCGTTCAATCGCAGGCCGATCCGAACGTTTGCCAATGAGGTGGTTACCGAGCACATCACCGCCGAAACCTGGACCGAGGTGATCGAACCGGTCAGAGCGGAGTCATCCATGTCGATATAGAGGACCTCTCCCTTGACCGAGGCATTAAGGTCGGCGTAGCTGGTGTTTGCGTCGCTGGTGTCGAGAGCGGTCGTCGCATCCGCCCCGTTAAAGCCCCAGTCCCCGATGCTCAGTTCATTTTCGCCGGACGGCAGGATGGTGTCGGTCCCCGCGGGGATCTGTACTCCGGGTCCGGCAAGCGTGCCGATGGTCGGTTTTTGGGTGCTGTCCGATCCGTCCGAGGCGGCGAAGTAATAGGTATGCTGACCGGAGGAGAGGGAAGCAGCCGTGTAGGTGTATTGTTCGCCGTTTTCAAAGTCGCCATCCCTAAATTCGGGCTGTTCCGCGCTGGTATCCCGGACCATGTCATGTCCGCCGTCGCCGTCGATATGAACTTTGATCAAGGTCGGCGCATTGTTGTTTAAATTGGTATAGACGACTTTATACGTAAATGGAGTGGAAGCCCCGCCCCCTTTGGGAAAGACGCCGCCGGTCGATCCGAAACCGGTATCCGGACTATAGGAGAGGGCCATCGGAGCGATGTAATTGATCGAGAGATACATCTGGGTGACCCGGAGGCCGTTTGCATTGGTCACATGTTTAACGACCCCCATCATATTATTGATGTCGCTCCAGCTCCAGGGGGCCAGCGTCGCCGGGTTATGGGTGTAAAAATCGCCGCTAAACGTTTGATAACTGGTCGTTCCGCCGAGGAAGGTGAACGGCACCGCCAAATCATCGTCGTTCGGCAACTGCGGGCTAAAGGCGGAACTGACCGTAAGATCATTCCGGTCGGTCACAGTAGAAACCGTTCGGGTCTGTCCCATCGCCGTAATCTGACTTCCGGCTGCCAGCTGGGTGTTAAAACTGGTGGCGTTTCCATGGATGCTGGTGGCCCCGATGGAGTAGATGGTCCCGGAGCCCGGCACCTCATCAAAGCTTTTAAGGAAATCGATGCCGTTGGTCCGGATTCCGATCTGCAGATTGCATGGGATGGTGGCACAGCGCGCCACCACGTTCAGCCGGACGCCGGTGATCATTGTTGTTGCAGCGGGGAAGTTGTCCAAATCCATATAGAGCGTTTCGTCAAGTACGGTGCTTGCCGCGTAGGAAGTGTCGCCATTGGAGGTGTCAAGAGCGGTGGCCTCTGACCCGCCGGGAGTGAAGGTCCATCCTGTGGATAGCGCATTCTTCCCGGAAGGGGAGAGGGCCTTTGTAAAATTGACTCTCACAAAAAGTTCGGTGACCCGAAGGGCGTCGGAGTCGGTTGAATGCTGCACGATCGGAATCAATGAGTTGATGTCGTCCCAGGTCCAGGGGGCGCTGGTTCTCGGATTGGTTGTATAGAGGTTCCCGGAATAACTTCGGTAAGAGGTGCTTCGGACCGTTCTGGTGCTGCCGAGACGGTCGGTTGTGTCGGTCGGCCCGGCCCGAAATCCCAACTGAATGCCGGTGCTCGACGACCCGGTGACCCGGGCCATGGCAAAAACCTGAACATCGTTGATCACGAATCCGACGTGGGTAGTGTCGTCCAAATCCATGTAGATTTTGTTGCTCAAAGCGCTGTTTTGGATATAGCTTGCATCGCTGTCGTTGGCGTCCCAGACGTTGGCATAGGTGAACCCGCCGCCGACAACCGTCCAAGTCCCCGTTGTGCTGAAAGTGGCGTTTTGGCCGCTGGGGTGCAGCGTGAGGGTGTCAGCAAGGCTGTTCGTGGCATTGAGAAGAATCGCTGCGAGGAGGAGTAAGCCGGCGATAAAAATAGGGCAAAGTCGGAGGAAAGATGTTCTTTTTCCGAATGGTGTTCGTTTCCTCACGGATTGCCCTTCCTTTGATAAATTCTTGCCAAACGTACTTGCCGACGTGCCGGGTTTTCTGTTCTCCGGTTCCGTCCGCCGGATGAATAAAATTTACTAACGGTATATCCTAAATCAAGTATATCGTTGCCCCGCTCACAGTCAACAGGAATCATGACACAATGATGTCGGTTGTGTCGCTTCCACATCGCCTGCTGATCTAAATTTATCGTGAGCGCCGACTTGGTGGTTTTCATTCGCATCCCCCAAAAAAAAAGCTCATACCACCTTTGTGGATGAGCTTCGAGCGATAGCCGCTTCGGTAATCCTTGCAACCCTATCTTTATCAGACTTAGGTCAAGGACTTTGCGCCCCTGCTCTTTCGAGAAGGGTAGCTCTTGTCGGTGGCATCAATGGTTTCTTTATGTAAGCATAACTATACGGCGGGGATGTCATTGCGTCAAGGGGAATAGTATTCCAATTTTGTATGATGTGGGATGGTAATTTAGTTGGGATCTGCGTGAAAAAAAACGGAAAGCGTGTTGTCCCCGGCATGGGTTACAGCCAGATCGTCTGTTCCATCGCTGTTCAGATCTTCGGCCACGATCGCCAGGGGCTGATTGTCGGTTGATTGTTGGATCGGATCGGAGAAAAGACCGTTGCCTGTATTCAATAAAATCGAAATGACATTATTGTTGCTGTTTGAGACAGCAATATCGGGATTTCCGTCGTCGTCAAAATCTCCCGTTGCGGCAAATTCGGGGCGTCCTCCCCCGGGGAGCGGTAATGTTTGGACTGAAAAGTTCCCGGCGCCATCTCCAAACAACAGCGTCAGATCGGCACTGACACTGTTGACGACAGCCAGATCGATATTCCCATCGCTGTCCCAGTCTCCGGAGATAATTGCATTGGGACCTGTTCCGACGGAAATCGGCGGCTCCGGGCTATCAAAACCGCTTGCGCCGTCATTGAGCAAAATCGCAACCTTGTCGTCTGATCCGAGCACGACGGCCAGATCGGTTCTTCCGTCTTTATCCAGGTCGGCGGCAAGAAGCGCGATGGGCCCGCTCCCTTCGCTCGGGAAAGAAAGCGGAGATTGGAAAGTCCCGTCTCCGTTTCCGAGGAACAAAGAAATATCGCTTGTGGAGAGATTGGCGGTGGCGAGGTCTGGGTCGCCGTCGTTGTCGAAGTCGGCTGTCACGATTGCAATGGGACCGTTTCCGGAGGAAGGAATTTCCGTGGTTGGGCCGATTCCGGTATGAATCCCCAGGAAAAGAGAGATGGATGAATCTCCGAAATTCACAACGGCCAGATCGTCAAATGAATCGGGCCCAAAACGTCCCATAACAAGCGATTGAGGAAAAACGCCGACCGAGAAAGTCTCGGCGGCCGAGAATAGTCCGTTCCCCATCCCTTTCAAGAGTGAAATGGAGTTGTCGTCTACATTTGCGACGACTAAGTCCACGGAACTGTCATTATTAAAGTCGCCGGCAGCGACTGCTGAAGGGGTGGTTCCCACAGGATAAGTGGTCGGGCTGGAGAAGAGGCGGAAAGTCACTTCCACCGCCGTTGTTCCGGAGACCCCATCCGCGGAGGCGGTGATGGTCGCCGTTCCTTCCGCGATGCCGGAGGCGAGGCCGTTGGCGTCGATGCTGACAATATCCGGATTGTCCGAAGACCAGGTAAACGTCACACTGGAGATCGATGTTCCGTCCGCATCCCGTGCGGTTGCACTGAACTGTAGGGAACCTGTTTTTGAGATGGTCACGGCCGTCGGGGAGACTTCAATCTCGGCGATGACCGGGAGAGGAGGATCCGTGCCCCCCCCTCCTCCGCCGCCACCGCCGCAAGCGGCGACGAAGACGGATAAGAATACCCCTAAACAGAGGGGAAGTCGAGTAAAGATGGATCGGCGAAATAGCCGATCCGGTATGAGAAATGAGAGTTCCATCGGTATTTAAAAGATTATCTCTCGACCGGAAATCTGTCAAACTTGTTAATGAAGATCGGGTTCGAAAGAAAGAGGTCGGATTGTGGGTCCATTTGAGCAGACTGATATTTTTATGTTCCAGGGAATTCATCGTTTATGATATTGTAATTCTGACAGATTTGAGAGCGTACCCACGGATAAGGGGAAGAAATTGAAAGAGTCCGGATTGCCGACTTGGAATTTGAGCGATTTGTATCAAGGGATCGATGATCTCAAAATCGAGGCCGATCTCCGCGATTCGCTCCAGCAGGCCGAGCGGTTCGAGCAACAATATCGGGGCCGCATTCTTTCGGGCGAGATGACCGGAAAGCGTTTTTTCGAAGCGCTGGAAGAGTTGGAATCGATTCGGGAGCGGGTCGATCGGGTTCTTGCTTATGCTTACCTTGTTTTTGCCGCCGACACGCAGAATCCTAAACATGGGGCGCTGCTTCAGCGAACGCAGGAGCGTTTTACCGAACTTCAGCGTCATCTCCTCTTTTTTGAATTGGAATGGACCGCGGTTCCGGAGAAGAAAGCCGAGGAAGGGATGCAAGCGCCCGAGCTATCGAGGTATCGTCACTTTTTAGAGTCGATCCGAAAATGGGCGCCGCATCGGCTCTCGGAGGCCGAAGAAAAAATCTTGGAGGAAAAGGCGAACACCGGCATCCGCGCCTTCCAGCGGCTCTTTGATGAAACGATCAATCAGATTCAATTTCAGGTCGACATCGGCGGAGAGCGCCGTTTACTCGCCGAGCAAGAGGCGCTCGCCTTGCTTTACGAGCCGCAGCGCGAGGTCCGGCGAGCGGCGGCGAAAGGGTTGACCGAGGGGTTGGAGCGAAACGCCTCCCTCTTTACATTCATCTTCAATCAAATTGTGGCCGATCATGCCAGCGATGACCGGCTGCGCCGTTTCCCCGACCCGATGGCCTCCCGGAATTTATCGAACGAAATCGAGCCTGCCGCGGTCGATGCGCTTCTCGCCGCCTGCGAATCCTTCTACGGCTTGGTCGCTCGCTATTATCGATTGAAGAAAGCGCAACTCGGTCTGGATCAGCTCTACGACTACGACCGTTATGCTCCGATGACTGCCAGGTCGGAGCCGATCCCGTTCGATAAGGCAAAGGGACAGGTTCTCTCGGCTTTTACCGACTTCTCGCCTCAGGTGGCTGAAATCGCCTCTCTTTTCTTCGAGAAACATTGGATCGATGCCCCCGTTCGCCCCGGTAAGCGGGGAGGGGCTTTCAGCCACGGCACCGTTCCGAGCGTCCATCCGTATGTCTTCGTCAATTATCTCGGGAACCCCCGTGATGTGATGACCCTCGCGCACGAGCTCGGGCATGGGGTGCATCAGTGGGTGTCGCGCCGGCAAAATTACTTCAACTTCGATACGCCGCTCACCACCGCAGAGACCGCCAGCGTCTTCGCCGAGATGCTTGTCTTTCATCGATTGCAGAGCGAAGAACAAGACCCGAAAAAGAGGTTGGCGCTCCTGATGGAAAAACTCGAAGAGAGTTTTGCAACGATTTTCCGGCAAGTGGTCCTCTGCCGATTTGAGCAGAGGGCGCATGCGGCGCGAAGGACGGAGGGAGAACTCGGCCCGGATCGAATCAATCAACTTTGGCTCTCGGAGAACCGTGCGATGTTCGGCGACGCGTTGACGCTGACCGATGATTATCGATGGTGGTGGATGTACATCTCCCATTTCATTCACTCCCCTTTTTATACCTACGCCTACGCTTTCGGACACCTGCTTGTCCTCGCTTTGTATCATCAATATAGGGAAGAGGGAGAGACCTTCGTCCCGAAATATCTCGAGCTTCTCTCGGCCGGAGGCTCGCAACCGCCTAATCAATTAATCCAGGAAAAAATCGGACTGGATATTACGAAGCGTGACTTCTGGCAAGGAGGACTCCGTTTCCTGGAGCAAATGGTGGAAGAGGCGGAACATCTTGTCGAGAAAAACAAAGGATAGACCGATGTAGACCGATATGGATGAGATTAAAGCATCCTCTTTTTGGACAAGGTCTTTAAAGTTTGATACACTTCTCCGAAAAAATGTAGAGGGAAATCGATGACGGCGACGAAATTAGAAGATCGGATCACCATTGCAATTATCGGCTTGGGCTATGTCGGCCTTCCTCTGGCGGTTGAATTCGGAAAAAAATTTAAGACAATCGGATTTGATATCAACGCAAAGCGGATCGAAGCGCTCGAGAAGGGATTCGATGCCACCCTGGAAGTTTCGGAAGAGGCTCTTCGCGCAGCCGAAAAACTCGTCTACACAACCGACCGGCAGGGGATCAAAGCGTGCAACTTTTTCATCATAACCGTTCCCACGCCGATCGATGCGCATAAACGTCCCGATCTCACCCCCGTGGTCAAAGCCACTGAGAGTGTCGGGGCGGTTTTGAAAAAGGGGGACATTGTCGTTTATGAATCGACCGTTTATCCCGGGGTGACCGAGGAGATCTGCGTGCCGATTCTGGAGGAGAAGTCGGGTCTGAAATTCAACCACGACTTCTTTGCCGGGTATTCTCCGGAGCGGATCAATCCGGGAGATAAAGAACATACCGTCACCAAAATCCTCAAGGTCGTCTCCGGCTCGACGCCGGAGACCTTGGAGATAGTGGATGCCGTCTACAGATCGATCATTATTGCGGGGACCCATCGTGCGGAATCGATCCGTGTGGCCGAGGCGGCGAAGGTGATCGAAAATACCCAGCGCGATGTGAATATCGCACTCATCAATGAGCTGGCTCTGCTCTTCAGTCGTTTGGGGATCGACACGGAGGCGGTGTTGAGGGCCGCCGGGACGAAATGGAATTTTCTCAAGTTCTCTCCGGGACTGGTCGGCGGGCATTGCATCGGCGTCGATCCGTATTATCTGACGCACAAAGCACAGGAGGTCGGCTATCACCCCGAGGTGATCCTCGCCGGACGGCGGATCAATGACGGTATGGGAAGCCATGTTGCGGAGCAGGTCGTGAAGTTGATGACGAAAAAGGGAATTCCGGTGGTCGGGAGCGACATCCTCATCCTCGGGCTGACGTTCAAAGAGAACTGTCCCGACATCCGGAACACGCGCGTCGTCGATATTATCCAAGAATTAAAACAGTACAATGCCCATGTGCACATCTATGATCCCTGGGCCGATGTTCAGGAAGTGGAGCATGAATACGCCCTCAAACTGGACGAGACCCTGCATGAGCACTACTATGATGCCATCATCTTGTCGGTAGCCCATCAGCAATTCAAAAAGTGGACGGTGGACGACCTGAATCGATATGCCAAGGAGCGGCGGGTCATTTACGATGTGAAACATCTCTGGGATCGGTCCTGGGTCGATGGACGGTTGTAAAGGAGTTCACCATTGAAAGTTCTAGTTACCGGCGCGGCCGGGTTCATCGGCTTCCATCTCTCATCGCGGCTCCTCTCCCAAGGGCACGAGGTGGTCGGCCTCGATAACTTAAACGATTATTATGATGTTTCTCTGAAACAGGCCCGGCTCAAGCAGCTTGAAGGCCATTCGAACTTTCGGTTGGTAAAGGCCGATCTGGCGGATCGGCCCAAGATGGAAGAGGTATTCCGGAACGACCGATATGAGCGGGTCTTCCATCTCGCGGCCCAAGCGGGGGTCCGCTACAGCCTCACTAACCCGCATGTCTATATCGAAAGCAACCTGGTTGGATTTCTCCATATCCTGGAGGGGTGCCGCCAAGCGCAGGTCCCCCACCTGATTTATGCCTCTTCCAGCTCAGTTTACGGCGCCAACACACAGATGCCATTTTCGGTCCACGACCGGGTCGATCACCCGGTTTCGCTTTATGCCGCTACCAAGAAGGCAAACGAGTTGATGGCCCATACTTATTCTCACCTCTATCGTATTCCGACCACCGGTCTTCGCTTTTTCACCGTCTACGGTCCGTGGGGACGGCCCGATATGGCGCTCTTTCTTTTCAGCAAGGCGATCCTGACGGGAAAGCCGATCGAGCTCTTCAACTTCGGAAAGATGGAGCGCGATTTTACCTACATCGATGACATCATTGAAGGGGTGGTTCGCGTGGGGGAGAAAATTCCGGCCCCCGATCCGAACTGGAGCAGCCGAAACCCCGATCCGGCCACCAGTTCCGCCCCATATCGAATCTTCAATATCGGAAACAATAACCCGGTTGCACTTCTCAAACTCCTCGATACGCTTGAACAGTGTCTGGGGAAAAAAGGGGAGCGGCGGCTGGTTCCGATTCAGCCGGGAGATGTTCCGGCGACCTATGCCGATGTCGATGATCTGATGAAGGAGGTCGGATTCAAGCCGGCGACCCCGATTGAAGAAGGGGTCCGACGCTTCGTTGATTGGTATCGCGGCTACTATCGGTCTGAACGTCCTTAGATTTCCCCAATTCCTTAGGGCTCCTTTCTCGAGAATCTACACTTTTTCCCCAATCCCTCCTTTTTTCTAATTCGGCTATGCTTAGGCTTTTAGACGAAAGGAGGGATGTATGCCCTGTTTGAAAAATGGAATCAAATCGATCGGGTCGATCCTCTTGTCCGCAGCGCTCCTCTTCGGCTGCAGCGGCGGGGGCTCCTCCGCTTCGGGTCCAGGGGTCCCCCTCCCATCAGGAGAGGTTGTTTCGGTCGAAATTCCAGAAGGGGAGGAACCAACCCCGCCTCCGCCTTCAGCAGATGCGCCCCCTCCTGGAGAGGACACTCCGGCCCCCATTGATCCTCCTCCTGCCAATCCTCCCATCACCTCGAATCCACCTCTGATTGTAGACGGTTGGATGTTAAAACATAAAGAGACGTTCGATACCCCCCTTCCGGCGAATCTTCCCTGGGAACGGGACGCGTACGGCCAGCCCGAAGATCCCTGGGATGAGGATGGTTCATTCTTCTTCAAAAAATATGAGTCGTTCGGGAAGAATTTTGCCGATGCGCTTGGAAAATTCCTCTCCTTCCGAAAGTCGTTTCCTTATAGCGAAAACGGTTGGCTGACTTTCGAGCTCTACGGAAGAGATGCCAATGCAAGCGGCACCCTCGATCTGAACGAGCATGGGGGAGAGTTCTTGATCTCTCAACTGGGAGACGGGAACCGCGTCCTGCAACTGAACGACACGGTTCATTACGACGGTGCCGAAGTGCGAAGCACCGAGCCGCTTCCGTCCGAATACCGAATCCGGCTCAAAGTCACCCCGGTCTCCGCCGGCGGGCGCGATGACGACGGCGTCTGGCGGAAGAACGGCTACTCGGATAAAACGGAGACCGCCGATCCATGGCGATTCTCCAATCAATCGACCGCGCCGCTGGAGGCGTGGCGGGAGAACGGCTTCTACTTCCTCGCCATCCTCGACACAAAACCGATGCCGCACAACAACGTCTGGATCCATCACCATCGGAAAGTCGTCATCGACTCCGACAATAATTTCTACGACGACCTTCCGGGGAATGCCTGGTCGACGATCTGGACGCCGCGGGGTCGGATCACCGAAGGATCGCATCCGGTTTCCATGCTGGCCCTCGACGGCAACAACTTCGGCAGCGTCTGGACCGGCAATCCCTTTCATTGTTTCTATAACGGCGCTTTTCGCGGCTGCGGGCCGACCGGCCATACGGCGGCCGACGCCTACATCAACGGCGAGACCTACACCGTCACGATCGAACGGAATGCGACCCACTATATCCTGGAGGTCTCCGGCCGGTTCCAATACGGCGGGGTGACGACCTACCGCGGCGCGATCGATTTTCGAAAGACCCCGGTCTGGCACTACAACAACACCCCCGAAGACGCCCCGCGCGACAAAAACAGCCAGCCGCTGAAAAGCATGGGAATCGACTGGAACGCCTGGCCGGCCGATTCCGCTTACCCCGATTACTTCATGTTCGGCGATCCCCACATCACCCACTACGAGGGAACCGTCCTCTACGACGACGTCGAACTCTGGGTGAGACCTTAAACGATCCTGACAACGTAGGGGCACAAATGTTGTGCCCCTACCGTTTTCCTCCTCTTGCCCCCCGATCTTGCTTTGGTCTATCCTGGATGTAAGGAAGATTTCATCCGGTCCAACCATTCTGAGCGGGTCGCCATGGGACTCAAGCCTTACCGAAAAAAGCGAAATTTCGAAAAAACGCCCGAGCCGGTCCCTGCCGTGAAGCCGGCCCGGATCAAGCGGACCCCCCCTCCAGAAGGGTCCCCTTTGACGGTTGAAGAATTTCTCTCCATGAAGAATCCCACCGGCGATGTGATCGTCGAGATCGACGGCGCCCGTGTCGCCCTCACCCATCTCGAGCGGGTCTACTGGCCGGCGGAGCGAATCACCAAATTCGAGTTGCTTTGCTATTACATTCGCGTTTTTCCGTTCATCGATCCTTTTCTTCAAAACCGGCCCGCCATTTTGCAGCGGTATCCCCGCGGCATCGCCGCGCCGAAATTTTTCCAACATGATCTTCAAAGCGCACCGAGCTACTTGCGGAGCGCCCGGATGCGGAACGAAGAGGGGAGAGAGATCGACTACGCCGTTTACTCCGGGCTTGCCTCGCTCCTTCACCTGGTGAATCTCGGGACGATCGAGCATCACCCCTGGCATTCGACGGTTGATCGAATCGACCGTCCCGATTGGTTGGTGATCGATCTCGATCCGGGCGGCGCTCCCTGGGAGAGCGTATTGAGGACGGCGCGGGTGACGCGCGCGGTTTTCGGCGGCTGGGGCCTTTCCGTTTATCCAAAGACCTCCGGGTCGTCGGGGATCCATCTCTATCTTCCTTTGGAGCCGATTTACGACTACGATACGGTGGCATTGTTCGCCGAAGTGGTTGCAAACGAAGTAGCCCTCCGTGTTCCGGAAATTGCGACGGTCGCGCGGACCCCGTCGGCGCGTAAAAAAGGACAAGTCTATGTCGATTGGCTTCAGAACGCGCGGGGGAAGTCGGTGATCGCACCTTATAGCGCTCGGGCCAAAGGGGGGGCGACGGTTTCGATGCCGGTCACCTGGGAGGAGATCAATCAGGAGGTGCGAATCGCCGATTTCACAATTCGAAATGTGCCGAAACGATTGAAGACCGAAAGGGATCGGTGGAGCGGATTCTTCGATCATCGGCAACGACTTCCGGGCCGTCCGATGAGGAAAGGAAAACAGGCGGCCTGATCGGATCCAAATGATCTATCTCATACACTACGTCGTTGGAAATTTTTGAGGAGTGAGCGATGGAAGAGAAAAGGAAAGTGCAACGTCCGGCGCAGCGCCAGGAGCGCCAGCCGGGGATTGAAGCGGAGATGACGCCGCAACCGAAATCAAAGGAACGGGGTTATCGCGGAAGCGGCAAGCTGCAGGGGAAAGCGGCGTTGATCACCGGCGGCGACAGCGGAATCGGCCGGGCGGTGGCGATCGCCTACGCGAAGGAAGGAGCCGATGTCGCCATCAGCTATCTCAACGAACATCAAGATGCGGAGGAGACCCGGCGCCTGATCGAAAAAGAAGGGCGCCGCTGTATCACGATGGCCGGGGATATCGGGGAGGAGGCCTTCTGCCGTCGGATCGTCGATGAAACGGTGAAGGGGTTCGGCCATCTCGATATTCTGGTGAACAATGCCGCCGAACAGCACCCGCAGGAGGGGATCGAGAAGATCAGCGCCGAACAACTCGAGCGGACCTTCCGGACGAATATCTTTTCATACTTTTTTGTGACCAAGGCGGCCCTCCCGCACCTGAGAGAAGGGAGCGCCATCATCAACACCACCTCGGTCACCGCCTACAAAGGGAGCCCGCACCTGCTCGACTATTCGGCGACAAAAGGGGCGATCGTCGCTTTCACTCGGTCGCTCTCTCAGGCGCTCATCGCGCGGGGGATTCGGGTCAACGGGGTCGCCCCCGGTCCGATCTGGACGCCGCTGATCCCGGCAGAGGCGAAATCGCCCCAGCATGTCGCTGAATTCGGGAGCAATGTGCCGATGGAGCGGGCCGGCGAGCCGGATGAAGTGGCGCCGAGTTATGTCTTTCTCGCCTCGGAGGACGCCTCGTATTATGCGGGGCAGGTGCTCCATCCCAACGGCGGCGTCGTGGTCAATGCCTGAAGCAATATTCTATTTTCGGAAGGGTTCACAAAATCGATCTCGTTCAGAGGAGGAATGGCATGTCGGAACATCCGGAGGAGCAGGTGAACAATGATATCAATGTCGGGAAGGTGGAGCGATGGCTCTCGGCGGTCGGCGGCGGAGGACTCATTGCCTATGGCTTGAAACGTCGCACGTGGCCCGGTTTCGCATTGGCCCTTGTCGGCGGGGCGCTGGTGCACCGCGGGGTCACGGGGCACTGTTACGCCTATCAAGCGATCGGGGCGAACACGGCAGGGAAGCGACAGCTGACGGAGAAGGAGAGGGGAGGAGCGGGATTCAAAGAAGAGGAATCGGCCGGTGGTGCAATCGAAGTGGAGAAGAGCATCACCATCGATCTGCCGCCGGAGACGCTTTATCCGCTATGGAAGAACCTGCAAAACCTCCCTCGATTTTTCGATACGATTGAGTCGGTCCGCGAGGAGAACAACGGCCGTTCCTACTGGGTGGCCGGACCCGGCACCGGCACCCAATTGGAATGGGAAGCGCATTTGATCGAAGATCATCCGAACGCGGCGATCAGCTGGGGGGCGGGCGAAGGGGGAGAGGCGGAGATCATCTCGGTTCGTTTTGAAGCCGACCCGAACGGGGCCGGGACGCGTGTCCGGCTCTTCCTCAAATATGATCCGGCGCACAGCCTCTTGGGGGCGGCGTTTGCCCGCCTGTTCGGTGATGTCCCGGAGGAGGCGTTGGAGCGAAGCCTCAACCAGTTCAAACGGCTCATTGTGACGGGGGAGATATCCGAGGCGGCCTGAGGGAAGGCATTGCGGGGGAGGGGAATCGGCCCGATCTCTCGGGGGCGGTCCTCTCTTAAGCGGTTTTATCGTAGCGGGAGTAGGTCCATCCCGATTCGGACTCGATGCGATTCCCCCCCTTCCGCTTGGCCCGGTACATCGCGTCGTCGGCCCGTTTCAAGAGCCGCTCGGGGGTATCCCCCCGTTTGAAAACCGCCACCCCCATACTTAATGAGATGTTCCCGTTTCGATGTTGATGGAAGGCGAGCCGGATCCGCTCGCCGATCTCCATCGCCGCCTCCAGATCGGTATCGATCAAGATCACAGAGAACTCATCCCCGCCGTAGCGCGCCCCGCAATCGACCCCCTCCCGGATCATCCGCAAGATAATCTGGCCGGCCTCTTTCAAAACGGAATCGCCGGCCGCGTGCCCATAAGAATCGTTATATTTCTTAAAGCCGTCGATATCGAGAAAGAGAAGGGAGAAGACCTCTTTTTGGCGATTGGCCCGCTCCACCTCTTTCCCGAGCCGGTGATGGAAGAAGCGGGAGTTGTAGATTTCCGTCAGGTGGTCGGTCATGGAGAGCCGTTGCAGCTCCATCGTTCGGGATTGCTGCAGCTTGGTCCGCTGGATAAAGAGATAAATCAGAAGAAAGACCATGACCAGATTTAAAGAGGTGCTTACAATATTCGAGAAGAGGTCTCTTCTTGATTGGAAGAAAGATCCGGTTTGATAGAGATCAACCCACCAAGGGGTGGCTCCGATCAAGAGAATGAGGAAGAGACTCACGAGAACAAAGAGAGTCTCCAAGCTTGTTTCCGATCTGTCTAATTGCATCGGCGGATTCCTGGAAATGTAATCAAGCTGACGTACGAACGAGGAAACAAAGAGCGAAAATACAGAGGAAAAACCGAGGCAGAACCACCACTTCTTAAAACGTCCAGGCAGATCGTAGCATAGCTCTTTTTTTTATTCAATCCCTGTCCCACGGCACGTCGACACGTGCTCAAGAAAAGCGGTACGAAAGTTGCGTTTTCATACGGTCGTCCGTTCGGCGCGTCGAGGGACCGTTCTCCGGTTTGATCTTCCGCTGCCGTGCACCGTTCTTTGGGAGAAAAAGTGATCGAATACCTGGCATTGTTCCTGATCAGCCTGGCCGCCTCTTTCCATTGCGTCGGGATGTGCGGCGGCATCGCGGGGATGCACCATGCATGGATGGGAAGTTCTCGCGGTCGGACGGTTCACCTCCTCCTCTACCATGGCGGGCGGATTGGAACCTACCTCTCCGTCGGCGCGCTGTTCGGGGCGTTTGGAACCTTGCTGCTCGGGACGCAGCGGCTGCTGTCGCTCATGACCGGGAGTGTGATCATCTGGATTTCGGTGATGGCGCTTTTTTTCTCCCCGGGAAAGGGGCTCCCGTTTCTGGCGGGGATCTTCGCTTCGCTCTTCGGGTGGGTGAAGGGGAGAGAGGGGTGGGCGGCCTCCTTCTGCTTTGGGATCTTTCATGGTCTTCTCCCTTGCTCATTGGTCTACGCTTTCGCCGCAAAGGCGGCGAGCACCGGATCGGTTTCGGCCGGGCTCTTCACGATGATCAGCTTCGGATTGGGAACCGTCCCGGCGCTTCTCTTTTCGGCCAAGCTGCTCTCTTTTTTTTCTCCCGCTGTTCGCGCCCGATTCATCTCGGCGGGAACCCTCTTCCTGTTGATCCTGGGGGTGATCACACTATTGCGTGCATTCATCCCGTTTCATCCCGGACATGAGGGGAGGTTTTGATGAAGAGACCGCTCCATTGCCGGCATTGCCGGCTGCCGATCCGCTCCGGCCGATCCGATCCCGACCCCTTTTGTTGTTACGGCTGCCGGCTTGCTTTCCGGATCGTCGGCGAGCAGGGGGAGGGGGGCGAAGCCGCTTTTCTCCTTGCCCGGCTGGCGCTCGGCGCGCTCCTCTCCATGAACATCATGACCTTCAGTCTTCTCCTCTACGGAAAAGCGATCCCGCGGGAGGTGATCCCTTCGTTTCATCTTCTTCTTTTTCTTCACGCAACGCCGTTGACGTTTCTTCTCGGGGTTCCTTTTTTCAGGGGCCTTCTTCAAGAGGCGAAGCGCCTCGCGTTCGGGATGGATAGCCTGATCGCCCTGGGGGCCGGCGCGGCGTACCTCTACTCGACCTTCGCCTGGCTGACCGGAGAGGAAGGGGTCTATTTCGATATCGGAGCGATGATTCTGGTACTGGTGACCCTCGGCCGGTTTCTCGAAGCGACCGCCCGCGCGCAGGCGGCCGACGGGATCAAGCGGCTCCTCTCCCTTTCCCCGCCGACGGCAACGGTTCTGATCGGCGGCAGAGAAATTCGAAAGCCGGCCGAAGCCGTCCAAATGGGAGAGATCCTCCGGGTCCGTCCGGGAGAACAGATCCCGGTTGATGGAGCGGTGATCGAAGGAGGCGCGACGGAAGGGGCGCTGGTCGATGAGTCGATGCTGACCGGCGAGGCGCGCCCGGTCGAGAAGGGGATAGGAGACCGGGTTTATGCCGCCACGCTGAATGGAGAGGCCCCTCTGATGATCCGCGCGACCGCCCCGCTGGCCGGGTCACTTTTCAGCCAGATGATCTCTTTGATGGGAAAGGCGCAGCAGGCGCGCGGGGAGATGGCGCGGATGGCCGATCGCATCTCCTCGTTCTTCATCCCGGTGGTGCTCCTCTGCGCGGCCGGAACCGCCCTGTTCTGGTGGCGGCGGGCCGGTGGGACGGCGGCCCTCTTCAATTCACTCGCCGTTCTCCTCGTCGCCTGTCCCTGCGCCTTGGGGTTGGCGACGCCGATGGTGATCTCGGTCGGAATCGGCCGGGCGGCGCGAGAGGGGATTTTGATCCGGTCGAGCCGTGTCTTTGAAGTCTTGCCGAAGGTATCTACCCTTTTCTTCGATAAAACCGGAACCCTCACCGAGGGAAAGCCGATTCTTCTCTCGATTCTCCTTCCCGCGTGGGGGAGCGTCCGTCCGGAGCCCCTTCTGGCCGTCGGCGCCTCCTTGGCGCAGCCGTCGGAGCATCTGCTGGCCCGATCGCTTGCTGCCGCCGGCATGGAGCGGGGGATCCCGCTCTATCCGACGGCCGGATTCAAAAACCACCCCGGCCTCGGCATAACGGGCCAGGTGAAGATCGACGGCGACGGGAAATGGGTTTGGCTCGGAAGCCGGCGGTGGATGAAGGAGAATGGCCTTCTCTTCGACTCACTCCTGGAGGAAGAGAGCCGCTGCGCCGCTTCGGCGGGGAAGAGTCTCGTCTTTTGCGGATGGGAGGGAAGGGTTCATGGGGCTTTCGTTTTTGGTGATCGTCTTCGCACGGAGTCGGCGGAGGCGGTCTCTCTTCTCCGGAAGGAGGGCTTTTCCGTCCACCTGTTGAGCGGAGATCAAAAACAAGCAGCCGAAGAGATCGGAAAACGTCTCCCCGGGTGCGCCATCCATGCCGAGCGGCTTCCCCATGAAAAATGCGAAGAGATCGGCCGGGTGAAAAAAAGAGGAGCGGCCGTCGCGATGGTCGGCGATGGAATCAACGATGCCGCCGCCCTTGCCGAGGCCGACATCGGCGTCGCCATCGGATCGGGGAGCGATGTTGCGAAAGAAACCGCCGACGTCAGCCTCGTCCAGACCGATCTTCGAAGAATCGCCTGGCTGATCCGTTTTACAAAAAGGGCTTCACGCACGATCAAACAAAATCTTTTCTGGGCTTTCTTCTACAACATCATCGGCGTCGGCTTTGCGATGGCCGGGATGCTCCAACCGGTCCTCGCCGCTCTGGCGATGATTGCCAGCAGCTTGCTGGTGATTTGGAACAGCCTCCGGCTGAGGGGATTTCAATGAAGGGAGGGTAAGGAGCAACGCGCAATCTTGTTTGAGTTCTTCGCATTGATCTTGTAGAATGACACGGCGATTGAACAAACTCCGGGAGCCTTCGTGCCGAAATTGTTTCTTGAGAAAATCCTTTTCCGTCTGGCCTATTGCTTCGCCTGGTTCTTCGTCCATCTCTATCGCTGGACCTGCCGGGTGGAGGTGAAGGGCCCTCTCCTCGATTGTCTGAATGACGACCGGCCGGTCCTGCTGACCTGGTGGCATCAGGATATGCTGTTCAATTTCTATTTTCTGATCTCGTTCGCCAAAAGACGGAAAATCGCGACGATCGTCAGCCAAAGCAAAGACGGGGCGCTCGCCGCGTATCTGATCGAAAAATTCGGCTTCACCGTTCTTCGCGGCTCCAGCTCCAAAGGGGGAAAAGAGGCGCTCGATCTGCTGACCGATTTCGTCCTTAAAGAAAAGGCGGTCGGGATCATCGTCTGCGACGGCCCTCGCCCGCCGGGACGGATCGCCAAGCCGGGGATCATCCTCCTTGCCCGAAAGACCGGCTATCCGATCATCAAGATTCGCTCATGGGGATCGCGGCAACATCTTTTTCAAAAGAGCTGGTGCAAGCTTGCGTTGGTTTTTCCTTTCTCGCGGGTGACCGTTTGGTCGGACACCCCCATGGCGGTTTCAAGGGAGTCGCGCCGCCAGGAGCTGGAGGAATACCGTCTGGAAGTCGAGAAGCGGCTCAACGAAATGGCCGCCGTTTCGGAGGGTCATTTCGGAGTCGATCGAACCGCGTCGGTTTCCGTAAAAACAAATTGACTCACCCCTCGTCGATTTGATAACCTGCGCCTATGTTGGCCAAGACTGTTTTAAATACGCTTCATACCTCCTTTCCCGGGATGCTGGTTACCGGCGTCACCGGAGGGTTGATCGGATCGTTCATCGGCGGACCGTTCTGGATCATCCTCGCCGCCACGATCGGCGCCCTCATTGGCATGGTCGTCTGGCGTCTCGGCGGCCGGCGTTTCTTCCTTTTCATCGTCGTCGGCGCGTTGTTGGGGGGACTGCTGGCCCTTTTGATCGCCGGTCCCGAACAGGGATTGATCGGGGCGGCGACCGGGGGGGCGATGGGGGGCTTCATCGCGGTCAACTTCCTGATGATGCGTCCCCGACAGCCTTCCTGACCGATTGGGAAACCACCCTAGATCGCCCCTCTCCCCTCCTTAATTTCCTGAAATTATTCCCCGAAGACATCTTTCCCCATTGCAATATTTCGATACTTCTTTTTTAATGTTCCGAGAACATCCATATCGGAGGAACATTGATGATGAAGCGCTCGATCTTGACCTTCTCCACCCTGGTTATCTTGACGGCAGGAATGGCGTCCACCGGCGGGAGCATGGAAGTCGCTCCCTGCGGGACCACCCTTGCCACTCATGCCGGCGTCCCCGCCCGGTCGAATATTATGACTCCCGACGAGAGCTGCGGCGGTCGGGCGACTTACGGATTACAGTATCAGTGCGTGGAATATGTCAGGCGCTTCTATCATCTGGTGAAGGGAATGGAGACCCGGGAAGGGATGATGGGAAAACGTTGGAACGGCAATGCGAATACTTATTTTAAGACTGCCGACAAAAAGGGGCTCGACGCCTTCGAGAACGGCGGGCAGGTGGCGCCGAGGCCGGACGACATTCTCGCTTTCCAGGGAGGCCCTTACGGCCATGTCGCGATTATCACACGGGTGGCCGAAGATCATATCGAATTTGTCGAACAGAATTTCTCCCCGGCAGGTAGAGGCCAATTGGCATACAACCCGGTCACGAATCGGGTGGAGAATCGAAAGGCCGGGGGAGAGCTCTTCGTTGTCGAGGGGTGGCTTCGCTCCCAGTCGGATCGGAACCTTGTCCCACAGGCGCCGATCGAAGCGGTCTCGGACAGATAATTCGAAAGCGTGAGGCGTCGGGTGGCAGGCTTGGGGGGTAGAAGATTTTAAGATCTTCTGACCTGCCTCCGACGCCTCACGTATTTAGGTCTACTGGACTCCGCCCGCAGGAGGAAGAAGCGGGGGCGGGGTCTCTCGTTCAGACCCCGGAATATCCTGGCCGGGCTGGCCACCCAATCCGTCGCGCTGATCCAGTCCTCCTCCCTGATCGGTTCCCGGAGGACAATCGGTCATTCCAAATTGATCCTGATTTCCGGGGTCCGGCTGACCGAAGCTCCCTCCCTGATCTCCGGGCACACTCCCTTGCGGGTTTGGCGGAATGCTCCCCGGCGGGTTGGAGGGAAGACTTCCTGGAGGGTCGGACGGGACACTTCCGGGCGGGTTCGGAGGAACGCTTCCCGGCGGCAATTCGCGTTGTTCGAGCTGGCGGTCGCCCGGTGCCCCCGGCTCTCCCAGACCGCCTCGGTCGCCTGGATTGACATCGGGCGCCGTTGATCCGGGAGGACAGGGATCCACGCCGCCTCGATCTCCGGGATCCGGAGCAGTCGATGGCGGGGTGCCGAACGGATCCGAATCGGTTCCGGGAGGGGTACTGAAATCGCCCGGTCCTCCCCGGTCCTCCATTTGCGCAAACGACGGTGCCGCGCTAAGCAAAAGCAAAAGTAGGAACAAAGCACTTTTTCTCATTCTGCATTCCTTTCTCTACAGTGTCTGGACATAAAATTGATAGAACAATGAAAGAGCAAGAAGAGGGCCATGTCTGGGAGCGCTTCTTTTGAGGTTTTTTGGGAACGACGGAATCTGGATGTGTAAGAGTGCCGACTTTCTGCGCAAACCGACAAGAAGGGCCGGAAACGACTGAGCAGAGTTTATACATCCATCCGAGGCTTCAGGAGAAAAGCCGTTGACAAAGGAAAGCAATTTCGTTTAAAGTACCGCTCAGTTGATCGTTTATTCGAGTGGACGACGAAGATGGCGGAGCAAATCCAAACCGAAATCAAAAAGATCCATGCCAAGGTCGGAGAGCCGTTCAAAATCCGTATCTGGGAAGATCGTACCCGAGGAAGCCGGTATGTACCGACGTTCGACGCCGCCGTTCTCAAGCTCATCAGTGACGAATACGAGCGGACGCGGCACGTCCGGACCAACGACATCGGGATGCATTATTTTGAGTTCGTCCCCGTAAAGTCCGGGCGGTATTCGATCGAATTCGAATGCCGGTACGGCTGGAAATTCTCTGCGGAAGACCGCCTGCTTTACGAGGTGGAGGTCGCCGGGTAGGCCTTCATCCGGCCCTGCGGTTGATCCGCTAAAATCAAATCATGGTCCCATCGTCTAGTGGCCTAGGACGTTGGCCTCTCACGCCGAAAACACGGGTTCGAACCCCGTTGGGACCACCAATTTAAATACTCGAAATGGCATCTACCAGCTGCTTAAGCGCGCTGTAGATGCCATTTTTTATCCGCACGGTAAAAATAAAATCAGCGTCTCTCGGGGGGGGCATCGCAAGGTTGGCTTGATTGACAGAGCGGACCCCTCCCCCTATAATCAATTGTTCGCAATTAAATAGGGACAAATTCAATGGCAATATCCCAGGAATGGAGAAAAGGTCTCCTCGGGATTGCGGTTCTGGTCGCAATCATCGCAGGGGTGACCCTTTTCCGCGGGGGGGAAAAAGCAGCGGAGTACCGGACGGCGAAGGTCGAGCAAGGGGAGATCACGACCAGCGTTTCGGCCACCGGCAAGGTCGACGCCGTCGTCACCGTGGAGGTGGGGAGCCAGGTTTCCGGGAGGGTGCAGAAGCTCTTTGCCGATTTTAACTCGCGCGTCGAGAAAGGACAGGTGGTCGCTCAAATCGATCCGTCCCTTTTTGAGGCGCAGGTCGAACAGGCGCGGGCGAAATTGGCCAACGATGAAGCGAATACAGAAAAAGCGCGCGTTCTCCTGGCGGATGCAAAACGCGCCCTTAAAAGAATGGAGACCCTTTTCGCCCGCGACTTCGTCTCCGAGAGCGAAAAGGAGGCGGCGCAGAGCGCCCATGATTCGGCCGTTGCCAATTTGAAGGCGGCCGAGACCCAGATCGCGCAAGACCGGGCCTCTCTCAAACTTTCTGAGGCGAACCTCCGCTATGCCACGATCCTTTCACCGGTAGATGGAATCGTCATCTCCCGGAATGTCTCCGTAGGACAGACCGTGGCCGCCTCGCTTCAAGCGCCGACCCTCTTCACCATCGCTCAGGACCTCACGGAGATGAAGGTGGATACCAGCGTGGATGAAGCCGACATCGGAAGGGTCGCGATCGGACAGGAGGCGGAGTTCACCGTCGATGCCTACCCCGACACCCCCTTCCGCGGGACGGTCCAAGATATCTACAATCAGCCGGTCGTGCTCCAAAACGTCGTCACCTATGCCGCCATCATCCGCGTGAAGAATCCCGAATTGAAGCTCCGGCCGGGGATGACCGCCAACGTCACGATCCGGGTCGCGCATAAAGAGAATGTACTCAAGCTGCCGAACGCGGCCCTTCGTTACCGGCCTGAGGGTGAATCGGGCCGGTCCGTTCCCGTAAAAAAGGGGGGAGGGCGAACGACCGACGTTTGGGTGCTGCGGGAGGGAAAAGAGCTCGCGGTGCCGGTGACCCTCGGATTGAGCGACGGGAGTTTTACGGAGGTCCTCTCGGGCGACCTCAAACCGGGGGATCGGGTGATCACCGAAAGGCTCGGAGGCGCCACCGCCGCTCCCGGCGGCCGCAGGGCTCCCTCGATGAGGTTTTAATCCGAAGATGGATCCGTTGATTCAGATCGATGCGCTCTGGAAGGTCTACCGGACCGGCGAAATGGAACTGGCCGCTTTAAAGGGGGTGTCGTTCTCCGTCTCCCGGGGAGAGTTTGTCGCGTTGATGGGGCCGTCGGGCTCGGGGAAATCGACCTTGATGCATTTATTGGGCTGTCTCGATCGTCCGGCCCGGGGGCGTTATCTGCTCGACGGGGTGGAGGTCGGCGGCCTGAAACCAAACGAGCTGGCCCGAATTCGAAACCGGAAGATCGGTTTTGTCTTTCAAGGATTCAATCTTCTTTCCCGGACCACCGCGCTCGAAAATGTGGAACTTCCCATGTTGTATGAGGAGTCCTCCGGAAAAGAGCGGCAGGTGCGGGCTCGGGAGGCGTTGGAGGGGGTGGGGCTGGCGGATCGGATTTATCACTATCCGAATCAGCTTTCCGGCGGGCAGCAGCAGCGGGTGGCGATCGCCCGGGCGCTGGTGATGCGCCCTCCTCTCATTTTGGCCGATGAGCCGACCGGAAATCTCGATACCCGCACCTCGATCGAAATCATGTCGCTTTTTCAGGAGCTGAATGAAGCGGGGATGACCCTTCTTCTGGTGACGCACGAACAGGATATCGCGCAATATGCCTCCCGGATCATCCGTTTCCGGGACGGGCAGATTCAGAGCGATCAGCCGGTCGAAGGGCGGGCGAGCGCGCGGGAGGCGTTAACGTCGATGGCGGGAGATCTCGCATGAGGCCGCGCCGTCGTCGGTCGGCTCCATTCCATAGGGAAATTGAATGACTTCGGCAAGCGCATTGAAGATTGCAGGCCGGGCCCTGGCCCGAAACACGATGAGATCGGCGCTCACGATGCTCGGAATGATCATCGGGGTCGGCGCGGTGATCACCATGGTTTCGATCGGCCAGGGGGCCAAAGCGCAGGTCGAAGCGCAGATCGCCACGATCGGGTCGAATATGCTGATGATCTTTCCCGGAAGCACGCGGCAAGGCGCGGTCCGCGGCGGATCGGGGACGATGACGACCCTCACCGAAGCGGATGCGAAGGCGATCGAGGAGGAGGTATCGGCCGTCCGATGGGCCGCCCCGTCGCTTCGCACCTCGGCCCAGGTGGTCAGCGGAAACCAGAACTGGTCGACGGGGATCATCGGGAGCACCCCCGACTACTTTATTATTCGAGATTGGTCGTTTGAGTCGGGGAGCGCTTTTACCCAATCGGCGCTCAGCGGCGCGGCGAAGGCGGCGGTCATCGGAAAGACAGTCGCTCTGAATCTTTTCGGCATGCAAGATCCGGTGGGAGAGACGATCCGAATCGGGAATGTTCCGTTCAAAGTGGTCGGCGTCCTCTCTCCCAAGGGGCAATCGACGCAGGGGCAAGATCAGGATGACACTGTCGTGATTCCCCTCTCGACGCTTCAGAAACGGATCATGGGGGTCACTCATATCGGGATGATCCTGGTCTCCGCGAATTCTCCGGAAGAGACGGCGGTCGCGGAAGAAGAAACCCGCCTTCTGCTCCGGCAGCGCCATCGCATTCTCTCCGGAGAGGAAGACGATTTCCGCGTCCGCAATATGACCGAGATCGCCAGCGCCGCGGAATCATCCTCGGAGGTGATGACCCTGCTGCTCGGCAGCATCGCCTCGGTCTCATTGATCGTCGGCGGGATCGGGATTATGAACATTATGCTCGTTTCGGTGACCGAGCGGACCCGAGAAATCGGCATCCGGATGGCGGTCGGCGCGCGCGGGCGCGACATCCTCCTTCAGTTTCTGATGGAGGCGGTCGTCCTCTCGCTGACCGGCGGACTGCTCGGCATCGCCCTCGGGATGGCCGGCTCCAAGATCATCTCCACCGTCGTCCAGTGGCCGACGATCGTCTCCCTCCAATCGATCTTCCTCGCTTCGGCATTCTCGATCGCCATCGGGATCTTCTTCGGGCTTTACCCCGCCCGGCGCGCCGCGTCGCTCGATCCGATCGAGGCGCTTCGGTACGACTAGCGAAAGGTTTCACCTGCAAAGTGGCAATTTCGAAAAGATAAAATCCTTAAATATTTGTGCGAGAGCGAAGGAAAGGATCAGCGCAAATAATCGTTATGTTCCTAAAATGATAATTGTCATTCCGACAAGACAAACAGCAACCCCGACCAAATCCCATGTCGTAGGCTGCACGGAATCAACGAGCCATAGCCATAGGATCGCAACCGAGACATAGACCCCGCCATAAGCAGCATACACGCGGCCCGCCGCCGTCGGATGTAGCGACAACAACCAAGAAAATAATGCAAGGCTTGCAGCGGCGGGCAGAAGTAGCCAGACTGAAGCGTTCTTCTTGAGCCAGAGATAGGGCAGATAGCAGCCCACAATCTCCGCGAGCGCTGTAACGATAAAGAGTCCAAGTGTTTTGGCGATAAGCAAGTCTAGCCCCCTAGATGCGAAAAAGGTATGAATCCGCTTTTAACGGAAGTTTGAAGCCCTTGCAACAACTTGATTGAGTGTTTCGCCTATCTCTGCTTGGACGAAGGGTTTAACGCCGTCGGGGCCTGTGATCTGTAACCAGATTGATTCGCTTGACGACTCTACTTCAAGCCTGAATGAGAAAAACGGGCAACAAAGTCTCTCATTTTCGACAAATTCTGCTGCTTTGATTAGGAGCCCCTTTTCATTTGGCAGCTTGAACGCATACCCGTTTGGCAAGTCGTGTATTGCTTGCACCAATCCAAAGACGCTTTTTGTAGTCGCTGTGTGTTGTTCTCTATTCGCAAGAGGGATGGCGTTCATATCGCAAAAGAACAAGGGGTGTTCGTCAGTGCTCAACGTGAATCACCTATCAGTTTATTTTGTTTGTCTGGAAAAGGAGACCAACCAGCCGTTCCTAGAACAAAGACCTACATAGGGCGGAAGCTTTTCAGAGCTTCTGTTTGTTTATAGATGCAATCTACAATATTTCAAGGGCGTTTTCAATGATTGGCTACTGATGATACATCCTCTGAGATTTCTCGAAGAGCCCTTTCTTAACCAGGCCGTCGGCATCACTTTACCCCACTTTCATGCTCCGTCAAAGCACAGAAAACAAACCCGAATCGGTAACAGGTAATCCAAAAAAACACCTATTTTGTTCTTGAACTGCTCAGACGCTTTCGGTTAGCATGAATTGGCCGACCGGGATGGGCCCGGTGGGGCACTGTATTTAAGAGAGGAGTATTTGTCTCGAATGTTTCACATGCTGCAACCGATTCGTTTTGTTCTGTCACTTTTTCTGTTGATGTCATTCATGACTTCCTGCGGCGGTGGGGGAGGGGCTTCGTCTGATTCCGGTACAGGAAAGGCCGCCATTCTTCTCACCGACCGAGCTGAAGAGAAGATTACCGATCATGAGGGGAATGTTATTACCACCGCACAGGAGATCTGGGTAACCTTTAGCCAAATGGCTCTAAAGCCGGTGAAAGGGCCGTGGGTTTCGGTCTTCAGCGGACCGCCCGATATATCGGTCAACCTGTTGGCGCTTCAGGGGAAGGCCGATCTGATCGATGTAGTCGATCTTCCGGCGGGGGCTTATGATAAAGCACGCATCAAAATCGAGAGCGCTTGGTTTATCGATGCGGAGGGGGTTCGGCATGATGTGATCGTCCCTTCCGGGAAGGTGACGATCAAGTTTAAACGTCACCTCATTATCCGAGCCAATGATGAGACCGAGGTCCTCTTTGACTTCGTCCCGGGTAAATCGATTCATCTGATCGAAACCGGAAGCGGCAAGTTTATCCTCCGGCCGGTGGTCCGGGTGCGGGTTCTTGGGGAAGAGGTGACCGATTTCGTTAAGATCGAGGGGCAAATCGTCTCGGTCGATTGTAACGAAAATCAGCTGACCCTCGATCCACGACATGGCGAGCCGATGACCGTTCACCTGGAGGATGCGCTGATCGTTCTGAAAGACGGCTCCTTCTTTAGCGAAGGAGACGATCACGGCGACGACGAGCGCAGAAAAAGGGCGGCGCAAATTGCTTCCTGTCAGCAGCTTGAAGAAGGACAATTTATCGAGGTGGTCGGCAGCAACGACGAGGAAGGGATGATTCACGCTTCTTTGGTGTTGATCAAAACGGAGGAGCCGGCTTCACACCGTCTCGAATTCACCGGAACCCTCCTGGAGGTCGATTGCGACCAACAGACATTCGGCGTTACCTTCAGCGGCGGGGAGATCGAGGCGACCCTCCTTCCGGAGACAAAACTCTTCACGGCCGACGACGAAGCGGTTCCGGCGGCGGAGGTTTGCGAGCGATTGAGCGAGGCGGTTCAGAAGCGGATCGAGGTGGCGGGGAAGGTGGAGAATAATCAGGTCATCGCCGCCGAAATCACCCTTTTGCCCGAGGCCCCTGTTTCCATGCCGACCCGCGTGGCGGGGACGGTGGAATCGGTTAATGTGACCGGAACGGAGGTCACCGGGTTTGTTCTGGAGGCCGACGGCGGCCAGTCGTATACCATCACAATCGACGCTCAGACCGAGATCAAGGATCAAAACGGAGATCCGGTTGCGCCGAATGCCCTTCTCAATCAGCGGGTCCGTGTTGAGGGAACCCTCGACACCGGGACCACCCCGCCGACGATGGAGGCGGCGGAAGTCGTTCTCCTTTCCATTCCGTAGTTTCTCTTCGGTGCATCGGCATGGAAATTCATGCCGGTGCACCTCTTTCCTCCGCAATATTCAGAGCATCCCCGAATGTAATCGTCCTTACATAAATTGTTTCTGAAATGAAGGAAAATAAGAAAATTGGGGGCTTGACCGAAGCGGAGCCATGGGGTAGACGCCGCGGTCAGGGATGTTAACCTCATTTTTTAAGGAGGGGAGAGTTATGTGGCGAAAAATGGCAGCCTCATCTGCCGGCGCCGGTCGTGCCGGCCATCCTGGAGAGGCGGTATCAGGGACCGCTCCATTCCAAAAGAGGAGAGCCCTGTCACCCTTCAAGACAGGTCTCGATCTGTTTTATGAGTTTCTCTATCGACTCGGTCTCCCATTGCTTCTGTTCGGGTCGCTGACCTACTTCGGATGGGTCCTCTGGTCGATGGATTATTCATCGGTCGGATCGGGATAGCCGGGATCTACTGGGAGATCCCTGGCATGGAAAGGGTTATGTCGCGGATGCTCCGATCTGCCCCAGGACCCGGCGGAGTTTTCTCCGCCGGGTCCTGGAGTGCGGGGCGGCCGGATCGCCGTAAAGCCGATCGGCATAGGATCGGGTCGCTTCATCCTCAATGCTGAACCAGCGGCTTCCACGCTCCGTTTCCGCGATCGGCCCGCACGGATGGTGCTTCCGGATTTCATCGCGCAGCGCCGAAAGCCATTCCGGATCGAAAGAGGTGAAACTGATTCCGATGCCGCGGGTCGATTTTTTGTAGCAGAGGGTGCCGCATCCCTCCAGAATTCCCCGTTCCAGGTGCGGTTGATCAGGTCGATACCGATCGAAAACCGCCGAAAGCGGCCGGTCGATCTCCCGGAGAATTTCTTCTGGGAGGGTCAGGATCGCTTCGGTTTGTGTTCCATGAAGGGGTTGTTCCGGATGATGGAGCCGGACATGCGGGATCTTTCGGTAGCGGCAGGCTAAATCGAGAAGAACGGCGGTCTCCTCCATCACCTCCCGATCCCGATGGCGAATCGTCGGATGACCGGGAACCCGCGCGGCATGCAAAAAACCGATAAGATACGCTTCTTGCTCCGGACGCATTGTTCCTCCTCTCTTTGGAGAGATCTTAGTTGATCTCTCTTCGATTATCAATCCCGGCCCTGTTTGACAACAGAATTCCGCCCTTGTTATTTTGAAATAGGTGAATGCGATCATGGACGAATTTCTCGATCAGCTCTCTTATTTTGCGCCGAGGGCAGGGGTGGCGCTGCTCGTTTTGATCGCCTTTTATGTCGCCGGTCTCCTCCTCCGGAAGCTGACGCGCCGGATCGGCGAGCGGGCGGATGTCAGAAACGACATTTTGGTCCTCATCGGACGGACCGGTTCGACCTTCCTGATTGTGATGGGGGTGATCACGGCGTTGGGAACGGCGGGGGTGAACGTTTCGGCGCTGGTCGCCGGTTTGGGGCTGACCGGTTTCGCCCTCGGGTTCGCCCTCAGGGATGCACTTTCCAATCTCCTTGCGGGGATATTGATCCTCATCTACCGCCCCTTCAAGCGTCACGACCGGATCTCCGTCGCCGGGTTTGAGGGAATCGTTATTGAAACCGACCTCCGCTACACCACCCTTCAAGGAGAAGACAAGAGAATCCTGATTCCCAATGCCACTCTCTTTACCCATTCGATCGTTCTTTTAGATAGAAAGAAGTGAGCCGGGTCGGCGAATTCGATAATGGATCGAGGCCGCCCTCGAGGTAGTGGGTCAGTTTAAATTTTGTCATGCTCGCGGAAGCGGGCATCCAGAGGTTTAAGAGCACTGGATTCCCGCTTTCGCGGGAATGACGACCAAAAAGTAACCGCTCAACCCAAACTGACCCACTACCGCCCTCGAAATTGGATTGTTGGAGGAGAGATCCTATGGTAGGATAAACCGATTTTCCGTTCGGAACGTTCTACCTGATTTTATTTCCGGGAGGGATGCCTTGATCAACAAGAAGCGCAATCGAAGGGGATGGAAGATTCTTGTCGTATGGGTGATTTGGTTTCTCACCGGGTGCGCCGAGCTTCCCGTAAAGGGAGTCGCGGAGGAGAAAAACCGTCTGGAGGAGAAGCGGGTGGCGGCGGTGGACCCCGCTGTGGCGGTGCCGCCGCTCTTCTTCAGTCCGGATGGACAACATGCCGTCTGGATTAACCGGACCGGCGGGCAATTTCAGGTGGTGTTGGATGGGGTTGCAGGACCGCCGTTCGACAGTATCGCCAAAGGGCCGGTGGTCTTAAGTCCCGACGGCCGGCGCCTGGCTTATTTGGTGGAGAATAAGGAGAGCGGTCATCTCTCGGTCGTCGTGGACGGAACCGCGGGCCCGGAATACGAAAAGATCCTTTCAGGAACGCCGATGTTCAGTCCGGACGGCCGTCGAATCGCCTACGGCGCCGTGCTGCAGGAGAAGTATCGGGTGATCTTGGACGGAGTCGCCGGACCCGATTATGAATTGATCGGCCATCTGACCTTCAGCGGAGACAGCCGGCGTTTTGCGTATGCGGCGCAGAAGGAAGGAAAGCGATTTATCGTTTTGGATGGGGTTCCGGGACCTCCTTTCGAGGATGTTTTCATCTCAGGCTTTAGTCCCGATCATCGGCATCTCGTCTATTATTCGACCGAGAAGAAAAAAAAGAGGGTGTTCGTCGACGGCCGGCCGGGTTCCGAATTTGATACGATCGGTCCGGTCCGGTTTCATTTCGAAAGAAAAAACGGCCCCGGACGGATTTCTTATTTGGGATTACGAGGGGAGGAGATCATTCAGGTGACACAAGAACTCGATTGAGATTTTGTGGGGGCGGCCCGTTGCGAAAAACGAAGCAGGGCGGAGACACAGGAGCCTGCCCTTATCTTGCCCGACCCTTTCCGTTCGTCTGGTTTCCGGCCGCGATCTTTGCAACAATGCCCGCCCGTGAGCTGGCCTTCAGTTTCTTCATGATATTTTTGACGTGATCCTTCACTGTATGGACGCCGATGCCGAGCTCCGATGCGATCTCCTTGTTGATCAATCCCCGGCTGATCAGATTGCAGATCTCTTCCTCGCGCTTTGTCAATTTGACTTCATCGGCCGGGGCGGAAGAAGAGGACCCCGCCCGCTCCTGTATCGGCTCGATCAGGATCATCACCGGCGCCGCTTCTTGTCCGGCCCCTTCCAGGACGATTCCCCGGAGGGAAAAGGTCGTTCCCCGAAGGGGAAGAAGCTCGCAGACCGGCGTTCCTTGATTTTGACCGTTCGGCTTCGAAAGCGCATCGAGAATCTTGGCTCGGAGCTGGTGAAGTTGCTTGACCAGTTTTCCCTCTTCCGCTCTGGAAGAGGATCCCCGTCCGCCCCGGATCTTTTTCAAAATGTCGTCCGCCTGTTGGTTCATCAGGAGGATCTCTCCTCTCGGCCCCATCACCACGACGCCGGGGGAGGAGCGCCGGTTGATCAACGACATGATCTCGGGGGCATCGGAAGGCCCGGTTTGGGGCGGCGTTTCTTCTATGAACGGGAATGCGGCCAGATAATCCATCTCATGCTTCACTTCGTGCGCCATTGCTTCCCCCTTCTTGCGATTTCTTTGCTCTAACGTGAATCCTGTTGCTATACAAAGCAAAGGGGATGCCATATTCCTGAATACAGCCGATAGCTCTTTTTAATAAAGAAATATTGGTTTTTTTAAAGCTACGCTCGATATCTGCGTCTCTGATCTTTCCGATTTCCGGAATTCGGTTTTGATTTCCGGAAAACAGGAACAAAAAAAAGTATCCATTTATGTTCTAATCTTCACAAAACGAAAAACAAAACCGGACGCGCGTGATCTCTCCTACTCATTTCTACGTTGAAACTTTTCGAAATTATCATTACAATCTGCACGGGAGTGAAGTATGCCAAGCTTGAGGATCTACCTTAAAGATGAATTTCGCTGGGTCTTTACTCTCCTGGAAAAGGAGATCCGGATCGGGCGAAGCCATGAGAATCATATCGTCCTTCCCCAGCCGGAGGTGTCGCGCCAGCATGCTTTTCTCCGCCGCGACGGGAAAAGGTTTATCGTGGAGGACAAAAGCGGCCGGGGGATCGACCTCAATTTCCAGACAGTGAGCGAGGCCCCGCTCCGTCATGGGGATGTCCTGCGGGTCGGTTCCTATCGTCTCATTTATGAGCTGGACGAGCACGAAGAGCCGTTCACCGAAACGATCACGCGCGAGCCGACCCTCAATCTTCCCGGCGCGGCCCGTCAAAAAGAGAAGGGGATCGTCCGCTGCCAGATCCATATCGTATCGGGGCCCGATGAGGGGAAGGTCTTTCCCCTCCCGGAAGGGGTGACCCGAATCGGTCGAAGCGGCCGAAACAATGTGGTTCTCTCCGATCCGTCGGTCTCGAGCCTGCATCTGGAGATCGAGGCCGGTCCGTCTGCGATCCAGGTGCGTGATTTGGGGAGCACGAACGGAACACGGATCAACGGGCAGCGGATTCAAAGCTCCGTCGCAGAGATCGGCTCCGAGATTCAGGTCGGCCAGACCAAGCTGAAGATTCATCCGGAAGAGCCGACCGAGCCGATCGCTCCCCCTTTCCTCGGCCGCCTCATCGGACAGAGCCCGAAGATGCAAGATGTCTTCCGAATGATCCAGCGGGGGGCAAAGGGAGAGGTCGCCGTCCTCGTCCAGGCCGAGACCGGCTGTGGAAAAGAGCTGGTCGCACAGGAGATCCACCGCTTGAGCCCCCGCGCCCAGGGCCCCTTCATCACCCTCGATTGCAGCGCCATCCCGAAGGAGCTGATCGAATCGGAGCTCTTCGGACATGAGAAGGGGGCCTTTACGACCGCCGTCGCCCAGCGGAAGGGGGCGTTCGAGCTGGCCCGCGGCGGAACGATCTTCCTCGACGAGATCGGGGAACTGCCGTTGGAAATGCAGCCGAAACTGCTGCGAGTGCTCGAAGAGCGGACCTTCAAGCGGGTCGGCGGCAATGAAACCCTCCGCTCCGATTTCCGAATTATCGCCGCGACGAACCGTTGGCTCGATCAAGAGGTGCTCCAGGGGCGTTTCCGGCAGGATCTCTATTTCCGGCTCTATGTTTTGCCGATTTTTCTCCCCCCGCTCCGGGAAAGAAAAGACGACATCCCTCTCCTCATCGAGCACTTCCTGAAGGGAAGATCGGTGCAGGTGGTCCCCGCGGCGATGGAGAAGCTCCTTGCCCATACCTGGCCCGGCAACGTCCGGGAGCTGAGGAATGTCATCGAGCGGGCCGTCGTCATGATGGAGGGAAGCCTTCTGAGTCCGGAGGATCTCCTCTTCCTTCAGTCGCCGGAGCGGGAGGGGCCGCGGATGTCTTGGGAAGACCAAAAAACAACCCCGCCGACCGGATCGCTGGAAGAGATCGAAAAACAGGTTATCCAGCGAACGCTCAAAACCCACCAGGGAGACAAGAAGGCCGCCGCCCAGGTCCTCGGGATTGCCCTCTCTACCCTCTATGAAAAAATAAAACGCCATCAGATTGCCGATTAAAATTCTTTCCCTTCCTTCGTAGGGGCGCACCGGCGTGTGCGCCCCATTTTGTTTCCGTTCCGTTTGATTCTGTGCAGTGAGGTGAGGGCGGACACAGCGTCCGCCCCTATAAGGGGAATGATTCCACGGGGGAGAGAGGATCAAACACAGGGAAGATTCTCAACGATTCGTTAAAACCGCACGGTAACAATGCCGCCGTAAATATTCCTCCTGTACTCGAAGAGTGGGATGTTCGAGTCATTTTGTTGGTGCAGATACTGCAGCGCAAAATCGACATTCCGGGTTATTGTTCTAGAAAGGGTGACGATTGCCAGCCACTCGTCATCCTCTCGCTCTTCGCCGGGGGGCTGCTGATTTTCCTCATCGAACCGGCGGATCACATATTCGGTGTCGGCCGCAAAGGTGATTTTGTTCCAGGGAGGAAGGACCACCCCGGCGCTGAACCGATGGCCGTTGAAGGTCCAGTCGTCCTCGGCGGGCCGGTCGCCCGCTTCTTCCCTTTCGAAGTAGTAGCCGACATGGAGATTCGCTTTCGGCCGGAAGACGAAGTAGTGGGTGAACCCGGCTTTGTGTGTCTGAACGTCCCGGTCGGAATTGTCCGGAAAGAGCGGCTCGATATCGTCGAACTCCTTTGCCCCGAACTGGTATAAAAACTCGGTCACATTCCGTTTGGTCTCCTGAAGAATCAAACGGGGTCCGACGTTCTGCCGGAGAAGGTAGCGGTCTCCCCCCAGCGTCGCGAATTGCAATTCATACTGCAAGAGAATCTCCGCCGCGCCGAACCGCCTTCCGGCGTTCACGATCACGTTATGGCTCTGGATGTTGAAGTCGTTCAACAGATCGTCTTTATGGAAATTTTGATAAAAACTGTACTCGGCCCGGCCGGTCCACTCGGGGGTATTGAGCCACTGATAACGGCCGCGCAGAAACAAAAGGGCGAGCAGGTCGCTCTCTTCCGTGATCGCTTGGGGAGAGGACGGAATCGTCCGGCTCGGCTCCAGAATGACGTTGTCGTCATACTGAACCCCGGCGGAGAAAGAGAGGTCCCATCGTTTTTGATGTCTTGCCTGCTGATCGATCCGCTCCAGATAGTCGCTGGCCGATTGGGCCGTTTCCCCTTCGGGGAGAAGGGTCAGGACGTTTTGAAACGACTTCCGGGCCGGTCCCATCTCTCCTGCTTCGAAGTGGGCCGATCCGGCGTGATAGTTCGCCTCCAGCGCGATCTCCGGATCGAGCGAGGCGGCCTTTTCCATCTTCGCCGCCGCTTCTTTCGGTTTTCCCATCCGCCGCAGGATCAATCCTTGATAGTAGTAGACCCGCGCCCGGCTGGGGTCGACCCGTTGGACGAGATCGAACTCTTTGAGCGCTTCGTCGTCTTTATCCTGCTGATAATAGAGCGCTCCCAGGTCAAAATGGGCGGGGATGAAGGCGGCGTCCCGCGCGAGGGCTTCTTTGAAGCTCTTCTCCGCCTCGCCGAGCTGGCCGGCCCGCGCCTGGGTGACGCCGATGTAGTAGAAAGCCTCCACCCCCTGCGGATTCTCGTCGAGCGCTTGTTTGAAGTGCTTCATCGCGCCGCCGAGATCGTTCTGATTCAACCGGACGATCCCCGCCGAGAGCCGGTCGTGGTAGCCTTGCGGCTCGGCGGACCAAGCGAGGTTGGCGCCAAAGAGCAGGGTGAGAATGAATATGCCGAGAAGGAAGGTGTTCTTCAAGGGTGTCTCCTATGTTCGAATTGTTGTGAAAGTGGGCGAACTGTGTGTCTTTTTCAGATTCATCGGGTTTTCTTCGTCCTCCATCCAACGGGTCGGGTTAAGGGCGATGTATTCCCGGATGCGGTTTAATTCATTTTCATCACGGATGATGCGTTCATGGTAATTGCGTTGCCAGAGTTTTCCGGGAAAAGGGAGCCAGCCCTGCATCCGAATGGCACTGATGTATTCATGTGTTGAAATCGATTTGAATCCCTGAAGGATGCGGCCGACGGTTCTGTCCAGGGTTCCGTAGGGGCGATCCTTGTGATCGCCCTTGCCATTCCGGATGGTGCGGTTTGAACGGGGATGATGGTGGGAATGCGGGCGAATACAAGATTCGCCCCTACGATTGAGATCGGACAAGACAATAATCCCATGTATATGATTGGGCATCACCACGAACGCGTCTTCCTGTATGCCTGGATATCGATTTGACAGATTTTCCCAAATCGATTCGATCATCTTTCCCGCTTCGTTCAACCGCATTTCCTTCTCGATCACATCTCCGAACAGGCATTCCCGATTCTGCGTGCAGACCGTTACGAAATAGGCTCCGGTCTTGGAATAATCGTGTCCTTTCAGTCGAATCGACCGGCGATGGTGGATCTCCGGATTGTATTTGGGAACCATCGATGATTCTCCCGGATGTCTTCACAATCATGATGAATTCGCCGATGCATCAGGGAACCGTTGCGGTAATATCAATGTCGTCCCATGCTAGGGTTTGTGCGCTGGTCATTCCCAACTCCATCGAAATCCGCGCCAAGTCGGCCGCGGCCGCTTCATAGAAAGGAACGCTCTCCATGACGATTCTTCCATCGATGCGCAGGAGCGTCGTTTTCCGATTCAGATCCACCTCGATTTCGAACGTTTGGGCAAAGTTTTGTCTCCAGAATACACCGATGCCGTTCGATGGGGTCCGATCGTTATAGTCGAGAATGTTGTTGGGGCGATAAGCCAAAGAGGCAACGATTCTTCCCGCGGAATCTCGCAGGACGATGGCGGCAAAACCGACCTCGCGCGAGGCGACCAGAGAACGCCACCGGGCTGTATAAATGCCGCTCTTGGGAGGTGTGCCTGCCACTGTTCCACGAAGATCAACACCGCCTGTTCTCTCGGCGATCTGGTTTAATTCCACCGGCCTCGTGTCCATATTGCCGACGAAAGAGCGAACCAAAATAGTGCCGGCCGAAGTGCTTAGGGAGAGCGAGTCGCCGACGGGATCTCCGATCAAGGTGGTCTCAGGCGGCTGATCTAAGTTGCCGATATCGAAGCTAGCGCGGAAGAGAATCCGGCCGGTTGACGCGCCGGCCGATTGAGAATAAAGGCTCAGGTTGCCCGCCGCATCATAGGCCCGAATGCGATAGGTGTAGGCGGTGGCCGTTGCCAACCCTGTGTCGTTGAAGCTTGGCTTGGTAGGGTCGATCGCAGAACCGGTATCGATTTCGACGCAACTTGCTCCTGTTGCCAAGCAACGTTCGAGCCGATAGCCGACAACCCCGACATTATCCGTGGAAGCGCCCCAGGAGAGGCCGATCTCGCTTTGGTTCAGTCCTCTCCCCGAAAGACCGGTCGGGGTGGTTGGCGGGGTCACGTCTGTGAAGCCCGCGGCGATGTTCGAGTAGCCGCTGAAATTTCCGGCCGCATCGATTGCACGGGCACGATATCGATAGAGTATGCCGGCGGTCAATCCTGTGTTGTTAAAACTGGTGGCAGCCGGCTGGCCGATTTCAACGAAATTCGTGCAATTTGCTCCTTGACAGCGCTCCACCCGATACCCTGTCACGCCGACGTTATCCGTTGCAGCACCCCAGGAGAGATTGATTTGCACTTCACTCACGACCCTGGCGGTCAAATTGCTCGGCGCTGTCGGGGAAGTGATGTCCCGCGTTGCGGCGGTGGCGGTGTTGGAGAAGCCGCTTAAATTGCCCGCTGCATCGACGGCGCGCACACGGTAACTGTAGAGGGTCGCCTGTGACAGCCCTGTGTTGTTGAAGCTGTTTGTCCCGCTGGTCGCAATCTGAGCAAAGTTGGCGCAGTTGGCTCCTTGGCAGCGCTCGATCCGATATTCCGTCACCCCGACGTTATCGGTGGAGGCATTCCAGGAGAGATTGATCTGCGTTCCGCTGACGGGGCTTGCCGCGAGATTGGTCGGCGAGGTAGGGGCGGTCGTATCAGGTGTTGTGGCGGATGCGATATTCGAATAGCCGCTGAAATTGTTGCCCGCATCGACGCCGCGGACGCGATAGCGGTAGGAAACGCCGGGGGAACGACCCGTGTCGTTGAAGCTTGTCGTGGTTGGCTGGGAGATTTCAGCAAAGTTGGAGCAGGTGGCTCCCTGACATCGCTCGACGCGATACCCTGTTACGCCGACATTGTCCGTGGAAGCTCCCCAAGAAAGGTTGATTTGACTTCCGCTGACTGGGTTCGCGGCCAGGTTGGTCGGTGCCGTGGGGGCAGTGGTATCTTGGGTTGCTGCCGTGGCTATGTTGGAGAAGCCGCTGAAGTTGTTGGCGGTATCAATCGCTCGGACTCGATAAGAGTAGAGGGTTCCGGCAGAGCGACCGGGGTCGTTGAAGGTCGTCGCGGTGGGTTGAGCGATTTCAGCGAAATTGGTGCAGTTGCTCCCTTGGCATCGTTCCACCCGATATCCGGCCAAGCCGACATTGTCGGTCGAGGCGGTCCAGGAGAGATTTATCTGAGTTTCACCCACCGTCGCGGCCGTCAGGTTCGTCGGCGCTGTTGGGGCGGAATTATCGGGAGTCGTTGCCCCGGCGGTGCTGGAGTACCCGCTGAGATTGCCCGCGGCGTCGACGGCGCGAACGCGATAAACATAAGAAGCGCCGGCGGAGCGTCCCGTGTCGTTGAAGGTTGCACCGGTCGGTTGAGCGACTTCGACGAAGTTGGCGCAGGTTGTTCCTTGGCAGCGCTCCACCCGGTAGCCCGCCACACCGATATTATCGGAAGAGGCTCCCCAGGAGAGGTTAATTTGAGTTTCGCCGGCGGGGGTAGCGGTCAGATTTGTCGGTGCTGTTGGAGCAATTGTATCGCGGGTGACGGCCGTCGCGGTGTTGGAAAAGCCGCCCAAGTTGGTGGCCGCATCGACGGCGCGGACGCGGTAGCTGTAGGAGACCGCCGGCGACAACCCCGTGTTGTTGAAGCTGGTCGTAGGGCTGGTTGCAATCTGTGCGAAGTTGGCGCAGTTGACTCCTTGGCAACGGTCGATACGGTACTCCGTAACTCCGACGTTATCGGTGGAGGCATTCCAGGAGAGATTGATCTGCGTTCCGCTGACGGGGGTTGCCGCGAGATTGGCCGGGGGCGTCGGTGCGGTGTTGTCGGGGGTGGTGGCGGTTGCGATGTTGGAATAACCGCTGAAGTTTCCGGCGGCATCCGAAGCGCGTACACGATACCTGTAAGCCGTGGCGACGGAACGGCCTCCATCATTGAAGGTCGTGGCGGTTGGCCGGCCGATTTCAGCGAAATTGGTGCAGCTTGCCCCAGAACATCGCTCCAATCGATACTCGGTTACGCCGACGTTGTCGGTGGAGGCTTGCCAAGAGAGGTTGATCTGAGTTTCGCTCACCGCCGCAGCGGTGAGGCCGGTTGGCGCTGTGGGATCGGAGGTGTCGAGTGTGGTATCGGTTGCCGTATTGGAATACCCGCTGAAGTTATTGGCTGCATCGACGGCGCGGACACGATAGCTGTAAGAGACGCCAGGGGAGAGCCCCGCGTTGTTAAAGTTCGGCGCAATCGGCTGAGCGATTTCAACAAAGTTGGTGCAACCGGCTCCCTGGCATCGCTCGACCCGATATCCGGCGACGGCGACATCGTCGGCGGAGGCCCCCCAGGAGAGGTTAATTTCAGTCTCGCTGTCAGTGTTCGCCGTTAAATTCGAGGGCGCTGTCGGCGCATCCTGATCCGGTGTGGTCGCACTCGAAATGTTGGAGTAGGTGCTGAGATTTTCGTTTACATCCATGGCGCGGATGCGATAGGTGTACGAGGTAGCGGGCGAGCGTCCTATATCATCGAAGGTCGTTTCTGTCGTCTGGGCAATATGCTCGAAACTGGTACAGTTGGTTCCTGGGCAGCGCTCAATTTGGTAGGTGACCTCTCCAAAGTTATCAATCGATGCGGTCCAAGAGAGTCTGATAAGGTTTTGGCTCATGGCGGTGGCGAGCAATCCGGCAGGCACTGTCGGAGGTTCCGTTAGACAGTGGGGCGTGACGGCCGTCGCCCCGTCGATGTCCACATTTTCATTGGCGACGATGTCGATTCCACTGCCGGGTTGCGAAGAGACGGTCGGGGGAAGATGATCCCATTGATTTCGCCGCGCATAGAAGGGTTGAACCGTATCGGCCACAGTAAGATCGACGGTGGTATTGCAACTGAGGACATTCCCGCCGCTGTTTTCCTGCGTCGTTCCGCCGAGGTAGGGAGCGGCGCTGCCGGCGACTGAGATGCCGGTCTGATTGTTCGTGATCGTGTTCCGCTCGATCGACGGCGCCGCGCCGTCCAGCAGAGCGATGCCCAGCCGGTTTTCACGAAGCGTGTTCTGGTCAATGGTTGGAGCGGCGTCGTTTTGGACCAGGATGGCCGCCGTGATCGGCTCTTCAGTGGAAGTAAAGCCAAAGCCGCGGAATTCGTTGCCTTGAATCAGCGGTGATCCACCGTTGACTTCAATGGCGGTATGGCTGTTTTGGCATATCCCTTCGCATCGGTTTTGCTCATCAATAAATCGATTATCGCTAATAATAGGCCCGCCAGAGGCGATTTCGATTAATGTGTCGATCGTCCCATTATTCGGATCGAATTTGAAACCGGAGAGGACGGTATTGTCGGCGGCGATGACGGCCACCGGAATCGAACGTCCCGAGGTAATCACCGTCTCAGCGACATCTTCGCCGATCAGGTTGACCCCCGGCTTCATCCGAATCGGGAAGGTCTCGGTAGAATCATCGTAAGTTCCCGCGGCGGCGCGCACCGTCTGGCCCGGATTCGCCTGCGCTAGTGCGCGCGTGATGCTCCGGCACGGGCTGCTCTCCGTTCCGCATTCGGCGCCGTCTACACCGTTTTCGTCGATGAAGACGGTCGTCTCCGGGGTCAGGATCGTTACGGTCGCCGTCGCGAAGAGAGTAGGGTCGGCATTGCTGGTGGCTTTGACGGTGACGACGCTTGATTCGGGAAGGGTCGCGGGGGCGGTGTAGGTCGCCGGGTTCGTCTGCGTGATCCTCCCGACCGATGGGTTTCCACTGTCGATGTTGTCGACGCTCCAGATTACACTGGTGTCTTCCAGCCCGGTCAGGGTTGCGGTGAACGTTTCACTGTTATTGAGTAAGACAAAGGCCGACGGTGGTGAGAGGCTCAGGGTTGGAAGGGGCGGCGCTTCAACGGCAACCATTTGAACGGTGATCGTGGCCGGTGTATCGGGCGATAAATCGGAACTCGCTTCACCCCGAAAGAGTACTGTCCCTTCGCTGTCGAGGGCTTCAATGATAAACAGACGGGCGCGGCCCGCCGGGACCTCCAGTGTGATCGTCACTTCCTGGCCGGGGGTGACGCCGACGGTAGTGGAAGCGAGGGATCTCCCTTCGGCATCGGTCACACTCAGACGCACCTGCGCCACACCGGAAGGAGAGGGAGCGTGGGCGGCTTTGCTCGAAGACGGATTTCCGGCGGCGGGGATTTTGAGCTTGATCCCGACCGGCGTCATTCCTCCGCTGCTGCTGGAGCCTCCCCCGCCGCCGCAGGCGGTGAGGAAGAGAAGGGCGAGCAGGGAGAGAGAGTAAAAATATCTTGGAAGGATTTTCTTTTTCATGAAGGTTTTCTTTTTGTCTCACGCACACCGATTGTGTTGGTTCATTCTTGAGAGATGCTCGCACTCCGTGTAAGGAGTGCGGTTTCGTTACTGAAGAACGGAAAATCGTCCCCCATGGAGAAGAAAACATCGTTGATGGTTCCCTCTGATAGAAAATCTATCCTCTCCCAGATAGCGAAGGAGCGTCCTGCGCCGTCTACGGCGAGGGAGGGATAGGATTTGTTCGGTCGGATGTCCCGTTTGCTAATTTGAGAAAAAGAATAATTCAGACCGCCATCGATGCTCTTGGCAAGAAGGATCTCGTTCTCGTCAAAACCGAAGAACGTTTCGACAAGGGCGATGTAGATATTCTCTGCCCCGTCTAAGGCGATGCTGGGATGTGATTGGTTTTCGGAGTTTGCCAGAAACGTTCCAATGGGTCGGTTTTCATTAAAATTGAGTGAACTCCCATTGAGTCTTCCCGAATTAAAGAAGACAAAGTAGTCGTTGCAGTCACAATTCGAGGTGTCCCAGGCCACATAAACTTTTCCATCCGTCCCTGCGACCAGTGTTGGATTTGTGTTTGAAAAGGTGGAATCAGAAACGGGAACGGGGGAGATGAAATTATCCCCTCCATTTGTAGAGGCGGTTAAGAAGAGTTGTCCCTCGTCCATCCAGCCGAGAAAAATCTCTCCGGCGGCCCCGATGGAAAGGACCGGCTGAGTTTGATTGGCATCGCCGCTGTCTGGATCCAACAAATCGATCAAATTGATTGGCTGAGGGTCTATGGGTGTGCCGTCCGAGCGGATTCTTCGAAAAACAATATCGAGTCCTGTATTTGGCTGCTGAGCGGACCAAGCAAGAGAGACGACTCCGTTGGAAAAAACACTGAGGGTCGGATTTTGAGGTGACAGTCCACCTATTCCTACGTAAAACGGTTGGAAAGTCTGTCCTCCAGGGCGACGGACGACTACTCGAACATTAGGGGGATTGCAGCATTCAATGAATGCAACATAGATCGAACCGTCGGGTCCGATCACGATTGTCGGTTCGGATTCTTCTTGAGAACCGCTTGGGAAAACGGGGATCGGAGCTACCCAAACTCTTCCATCACTGGTTTCGGAGAATTGGACAATTTCTCGCTCCTCTTGATTGATGAACTCTGTCCAGACCGCATAGACCCTTCCTTGGTGAAAGGCAACACTTCGTTGGCCGGAGGAATCGGTCGAGGCGGGCCGAAAGAATGAAGCAAGGGAAGTTAAGGGAATGTTTTCCGGAAAGAAGAGAACCGGTTCGGTTACCATCTTCACGGTTGCCTGAGCACGCCGATCGGGATCGATGTTGTCGACCGCTTCAATCGTGATCGGAATAGGCACACCGATCTGCGTCTGCGTTCGATCGATGGGAATCGTATCGGGTGCGGTGTAGGTGAAATTATTCGGGGTTTCGCCATCTGTAATCTGGCCCAGGTCGGGGGCTTCTTCCGAAGTTTCTCCAACAATTGAAAGGCTCACCTCGGCCGTCGTGGCGTTCGCCAACGTGAAGGTCTCAGTTTGCGGGTTCTCCGGTTCGCTTCTCGTCAGAATGGTACTGGGGGGAGTGATCTGAATGGCTAGAATCGGCGGAACCTCCACGTCGATCTCGACCATCGCAATCCGAATGGTCGGCGAGGTTCCCGGCTCCAGATCGACCGTGGTCTCCCCGATAAAGCGGGGCTGCTCTTCCGAGTCGAACGCGGTCACCACAAAATGCCGCGCCGGTCCGGCGGGGATCTCCAGATCTACCACCGTCTCTTCCTCCGAATTGACCGCCACCGAGTCGGAAAGAAGTTCCATCCCCGGACCGGTCACGTCGATTCGGACCGAAGTGATCCCGCTGGGGGCGGGGGCGGAAGCGGTCTTCGCGGCCCCCGTTTTAGATGAAGAGAGGTTGAAGGAGAGACGAACCGATGCGGTTCCGTTTTCTTCTCCGCCTTGGCAACCGGTGAAAAAAAGAGAAAGCACGGCCACCAATAGCCAATTAATCCTTGCGTTAAGTCGTGTCTTGTTCATGATGAAGTCGAGTCCTTATGGTTTAGTGAGTTTTAGAGAAGTCTTAACATTGAGTGGATTCTCTTCGTCTTCCGCCCAGCGGGCTGGGTTAAAGGCAATGTATTCGCGGATGCGATTCAAATCGTTCTCGTTCCGGATGATGTGTTCGTGGTAATTGCGTTGCCACACCGGAAGGCCTGTGGTTCCCCGCGACTTATTGATCTCTTTGGTCGCGGCTGATTTAAAAGATCCGATGACAACCCCGACAGATCCAGGTTTTGGCCCGTGGGGTGGTTGCGTTGGTAGGGGCGACGCATGCGTCGCCCCTAGGGAATCGGTGATGACCAGGATTCCGTGGAGATGGTTGGGCATGATTACAAATGCATCTAATTCAATTTTCTGGAAATGGTGCGGCAATTCATCCCATACCGTTTGGACCATTTTCCCGAAGTCATTCAATGTCACCATCCCACCTGTGACCTCTCCAAACAAGCATTCCCTGTTATATGTGCAGATCGTTAGGAAATAAATTCCCGTCTGTGTATAATCAAATCCCCTTAATCGAATCGAATGTCGGTGGTGTAGGTCTGGATGATACATCCTCGCCATATTTTTCCGTCGGGCGACGCATGCGTCGCCCCTACACGTCTACTCTAATTCGGAAAATTCACATCAATCCGAACCGGGACAGGTGGCGGCGCGCCCGCAGATCCGGAAGGGGTCGGAGGGACCAACATTCCCATCGACGGGGCCATCACCTGATGTCCGGCGGAGCCCTGCGGAAGCTGCGGAGCGGCGAAAAACGTCCCGGTCGAAAGAATCGCCGCGCCGCCGTCGCCGATCGCCTCGGCCCCCGAGATCATCGCGGTCATATCGAGCGGAAAGAGGGGGGTGTCGAGAAGCGCTTTGCGGGCCAGCTCGAATTCGGGATCTTCTTCCACTGCCAGGAAGAAGGCGCGGGAGGCTTCCCGATATTTGTTTTGGTCGAGGTATTCGAGTCCCTGGGAGTAGAGACGGAACGCTTTGAAGTTTTTCGTATGGATCGTCCCGACCGCCGCCTTGGTCTGGCTGTCGAGGCTTTCCGGGCAGTGGCCGATCCCGCAAAGGATTTTGAAGACCAATTCTTTTTCCAGCTGGTAGAAGGCCGGCAGATCTCCCTGGACTTCCGGATTCGTCAGCGACTTCCCGCTCTCCGTCTGCGTAACGGCGGCGTCGAGGCGGATCTTCTCCTGATCGAGATCGAGGAAGCTGCCGGTGGTGATTTTCCCGGCGCCGAGGAGTTTCCCGACGCGGGGAGCGCTCTTGGCATCGACCAATCCCGACTGCGAGAGCTTCAACTCATCGAGAAGCGCTTTGAGCTGGACCCGTTCGACCACCTTCAGCGTCTTGACCTTGGAGAGGTCGGTGATGATCATCGCCGCCAATCCCTTTGAAAGAGGGGCGTAGGTCTGCTGCCCCAAATTCTGGAAGGGGGAGACTGCAATCGCCCTGGCGTCGATCTTTCCGGTAAGCTCCTTTTCCTGCTGCAGGATTTCCCGGGCGGTCCGTTTGGCCTCTTCTTGCAAGAGCAGCGTCAGATATTTCGAGACCTCGCGGTTTCCCTCGCTTCCCGGATCGAGCCGGACATATTGTTTCCAGGCGGCGATCGCTTTGGACGGGTCCCCGGCCCGCAGATGGCTGAGACCGAGATAAAGCGCCTCTTGCGCGCCGGCTTCTTTCCCCTCGTAGGCCTGGATGATCTCGGCATAGCGCCCCTCTTGGTAGAGGGTCTTCGCCGCCGACTCCGGCCGGCCGATCTCCTCGGCCCATCCAAGCATCGGCATTACCCATATGAAAAACACGAACAAGATCAGTTGTCGTCTCATTGCAGTTCCTTTAGTAGGAGGTTCTCCATCCGCTCCCGCGCTTCCTGATGCCGGGCGTCGATGGCGAGGGCCTTTTGATACATCTCTAAGGCCTTCTGATTGTTGTTGGATTGTTCAAGGGCCAACCCTTGCAGAAAAAAATCGTGGCTCGACTTGGGCGACGCCTGCGTCGCCCCTACCTTGGAAATAATTAAATCGGCCATCTGTTTCGAGAAGTTTTTTTCCAGAATCGCCCGTTCGGCGGCGCGGCCTTCGAGCGCGCTTCCCTCGGCGATCCCTCGTTCGACCTCTACGATCCGGCCGTCGATCCGGAGCCCCCCCGCCAAAGAGGTATATCCCCCCATGATCAGGTATTGGGCCCCGAGCAATTTCCCGAGGCGAAGTTGGCTGTCCCGGTCGGCGATGTCGAGGCTGGCGATGGAGAGCTCTTCCAAGATTTTTTGGAGCGACTCCCGATCGATCAACCGAAGGTCGGGGCGTCCCGAGAGCTGCTCCGAAATCCGATCGGCGAGGGTGCGGCCGAGTCCCTGCGTGGCGACGGTTTGGCCGATCCCATGGTCTTCGAATTCCAGGACGGCCACGGTCAGCAGATGTCGTTCCGGAAGGAGAGACGCCTCCGGACGGACCGGAGACGTCGAGGGAGAAACGCAGGCGGTGAACGCAAACAAGAGTGGAATCAGAAAATCAAAACGCCGTTTCATTTCCCCCTACTTCCTCTAACACTTTTTGATCTTTCTGGACAGCCGACGTGCGCTCCGTCAGCTTTCCATAAGAAAGCCCCTCTTCCACCTCCACGATTTCGAGAAGGCCGACCCGCTTTTTCTTGTGGCCGATCGTCTTCCCATCGACCACGATCGCCTCCCCTTCATCGATGATCTTCAATTTGGTTCCCGGTTTGATCCCGTGGCGGGTTCCGAGGTTGATGATGACCTGGTTCCCCTCCTCGACGGAGGCGATCTTCCCTTTCAGAGGATATTGCTCCTTGATCTTTTTGCCGAGCGCCTGCGCCGTCTGATCGGCGAGGGCCAACAGATTCTTCTGCGGGCCCATCTCGTCGGCGTGGGTGATCTTGATCGCGGAGGTCTCCGGATCGATCAGCCGAAGGCTCAGCCGGACCCCCTCCGGAATCTGCACCAGGCTACCGGTGACGATCAGCCGGGCCGAGAGGAGCTTCCCGAGCTTGAGGGCCGTTTCGGGATCGGCCAGTTCGGAGGAGCCGAGATTCAATTCGGTCAAAAGTTTATCGAGCATCTCCCTTTCCACCACCGCGACCCGTCCGCCGGCGGAGAGCCGCTGTGTCATCTCGGCTTGGAGGACCTCCGTCATTCCCTCGCGGAGGAGCCCCCCTCCCATCAGCTTCATCCCGAGGAAAGCCACCGTCATCGGTTTGGACGACCAGGGATCGGTCGGCGGAACCTCCGAGACCTTCCCTTTCTTAAACCGCTCGGCCAGATCGGCGACCAACCCGTCGACCCGCTTCTGCCGTTCCATATCCTCTTTGAAGGCGAGGTGTTGCTCCATCCGCTTCATCAGGTGTTTTGCGATCTCGTCTTCCGGATCGACGCTCAACGCTTCCTGATAGAGGGCGAGCGCCTTCTGAGGCTGTCCCTGCTTCTCGTAAAGAACGCCGCGGTTGGAGAGGATTTCGGGGGAGTAGGGGTTGTGGACGACCGCCTCTTGATACATCTTCTCGGCCATCGCATATTGTCCTTGCTCGGAGTGAATCCGCCCCGCGTTGTTGAAAGCGGTCGCCCGCTGCCAGTCGCTGGAGAGTTTTCCCTCGGCGGCGCGGGTGAACTCGGTCAACGCCTCCTGCTGATTCCCCTGCATGGCGAGCACATTCCCCTTTACCAGATGAACCAGGCCGTTGTTCGGGTCGTCTTTTTCGACCTCTTCGGCGATCGAGAGCGCTTTGTCGGTCTCCCCCTTTTGAAGATGAATTTCGGCGAGCCCCTCTTTTCCGAGGATCGCCTCCGGTGATTTCAGCTGGGCGATTTTAGAAAATTCGCTCTCGGCGCGATCAAATTTTCCCTCTTTGAGGAAAACATGTCCCAGGCCGGCCGCCGCCTGCGCATCCTTCGGGTTTGCCTTGAGCGCGGTTTCAAAAAGCGCCTTTGCCAGCGTGGTTTTTTTCGCCTGAAGTCCCCGTTGCGCCACGGTGGTGACGAACCGGGTAGAGGAGGGGCCCCCTCCTTCCAGGACATCGGTGATCCGGGCGCCGGGACCGAGGATATAGGTCGTCGGAAGGATCACCTTTACTTCATACGCGCCGAAGACTTTTCCGTCATCTTTCACCACCGGGAAGGGGAGGGAATGTTGTTTCAGATAAGGATCGAGCGTCTTGGCGTTGTCTTGCGTCACGGCGAGGATGGCGATCCCCGCCGTCTCGTACTGCACGTAGAGATCTTTGAGATGGTCGAGCCCTTCCCGAGCTGGCTTGGAGTCGAGCTTGAAGAAGTAAACCAGGACCATCGGCTTTTTCTTTACCGATTCCAATGCGGTGAAGCCCGGGGCGGTCTCCCCCTTCTTTAGGGCGGCTTCGGCGATTCCGGTCACTCCGATCAGAAAGAGGAAGACCGCGGCCATCCCCCCCACGACGATTCTATTGATTGTCTTCATGGAGTCTTCTCCTCTTCTGTGAGTTTTAAATCGACCGGGACCTTCTCCCCGGAGACGACGGTGATCGTCGCCTCCAGCGGGTGGTGCCCTTCTTTCCTCAAGACCAATTCATGCGAGCCGGCGGGGAGATCGAGCATCAGCGGGGTAAGCCCCTTCGGTTCGCCGTCGATGAGCACCTCCGCGCCGATCGGCGTCGTCGTCAGATCGACCTGGCCGATCTGAGGGGTGGAGACCGCCTTGGCGCCGGCGCTTATCGGATCTGCCGGCGCTTGATTGGGGGCTAAACGCCACCAACCGATCAGAGCCATAAGCCCGATGACGGCGATGGGCGCCCAAACCCAATACCGGCCCTGGCCCGCAGGCGTTGGGAGGGGCGCCTCTTGGCTCCCGGAGAGGGCCATGGTCGGACGCTCCTCTGCGGCCTGCTCCCGATGCGTCGACAGCGCGGCAAGCGCATCGGCCATCTCCGCCCCGGTGGAGAAGCGTTGACCCGGTTCCTTCTCCATCGCCTTCATCACGATGTCGCTGAGCGGTTTTGGGATGTCGGGGGAGAGGCTCGCCGGCGGAGCGGGGTTTTTGGTCAACACCTGGTGCATGATGGCGGCGACATTGTCCCCCGGAAAGGGCTTTTGACGGGTCAGAAGCTCGTAAAGGAGGGCGCCGACGGAGAAAAGATCGGAGCGTCCGTCGACCCGCTCTCCCTTGCATTGCTCCGGGGACATGTACTGCGGCGTGCCGAGGAGGTGGTCGGTCTGTGTGTGGCCCCCTCCGTCCAGTCGCGCGATCCCGAAGTCTGTCACTTTAACCGTCTGCTGCTCCGAAGTCAAAAGAATATTTCCCGGTTTGATATCCCGATGGATCACCCCTTTGGAATGGGCAAAGTCGAGGGCGCGGCAGATGTCGATTCCGATCCGGACGATCTGGTCGGCGGTCAGCGGCGTTCCTTTTTTGAGAAGCTGGCCGAGCGAAGTCCCCTCGACATATTCCATGACAATGTAGGCGGTGCCGGTGGCGGTGTCCTCCCCGGTATCGAAGATGGTGACGATGTTCGGATGGACCAGCCTTCCCAAGGCGAGGATCTCCCCCTGGAAGCGCTTGCGGGTCTCCTCCGATGCTTCGAACAGCTCCGGGCGGAGGCACTTGAGAGCGACCTGCCGGTGGATCTTGGCATCGCTGCCAAGGTAGACGATTCCCATGGCGCCCCGTCCGATTTCGATTAAAATTTCATAACGTCCGAGTGATTTCATTGTTTGATCCGTTAATTGTTCCCTTCAATGGCTTTCAGCCACTGGGCCACTTGAACCGCCTCCGGGGAGGTCGGTTTTAATTCGAGATATCTTTTGTAGTGCAGCGCCGCCTTTTGAGGATTCCGGAGGACACTATCATAAAAAGTGCCAATATTAAAGTGGGCATCGGCATATTTGGGATTCACCTCCAATGCCTTGACGTAGGCCTGCTCGGCTTTCTTCATCTCTTTCATCCTCCGAAAGACTTCACCCAGGTTGTTGTGGGCCTTCGCCGATTGGGGCCAGAACCGAATGCTCTGCGCCAGAAGATCGGACGCTTCGGGATACCGCTTTGCTTCGGCGAGGAGGGTTCCCATCTGAAAGAAGGTTTCTCCAAGGAATCGTTTCACCTCCCGGCTGGGGACGGCGAAAGCGATTCCCCGCGCGTCCTGGAGCGTTCCCAACACCACCCCGACGACCTCTCCCTGCTTGTTTAGAAGCGGGCCGCCGCTGTTTCCGGGGTTGATCGCCACATCGGTCTGAAGGACCGGGCGATCCCCGAGGACCCGCTCCGGCGCGCTGATGATCCCTTGCGAGGCCGAGTGGTTGAGACCGAAGGGACAGCCGACCGCCATCACGGACGCGCCGGCCTTGGGGTTGTCGGACGGAGCGAAAGAGAGCGGTTCCGTTTCTTGAAACGCAATCTGAAGGAGGGCCAGGTCGAGCGCGCTGCTGACCGATATCACCGACGCAGGATATTTGGCGCCGTTTTGGAATTGGACCGTCAGGCGGTTTGCCTGATTGGCCTGATGACCGCTCGCCAGGATATACCCCCCCCCGACGATGAAGCCGCTTCCTTCGATCTTCCCCTGTGACGTTTCGCCTTGAACGCAGACCACCTGAGGGAAAGAGAGGGCCGGTTCCGGGGGGGGCGTCCGAGCCATCTGCCCCGCCGGAAGAGAGGGGGCCAAAGCGACCGGCGCGGGAGGCATGGGGAGGGGAAGGGGCGGTCCGGCCAGCTCTCCGGTGAGGTGAATGTCGCCGTCCCCCTCCTCTTCCGCGATTCCTTTCCCCCGCGCCAGCTTGTCCCCCGGAACGTCGGTCAATTCGGCGAGCCGCATCTGCGCCCGGGGGGCGAGGGGGTGGGTCGGTGCGAGGCTGAGGAAGCGGCGATAGTGAAAAATCGCCTGAACGTTGTTGGCTTTTTCATAGGAGTAGATGTTGGCCAGGTTGTGGTGGGCCTTGAAATGGTTCGGATCGATCCGGACCACCTCCCGGTAGGAGGCGACCGCCTCTTCAACCTTGTTCTGTTTCTGGAGAATGACCCCTCGTCGGAAAAGCGCCTCGGTGTTCTGCGGATCGAGCTTGAGGGCGGCGTCGAGCGACTTGAGGGCGTCGTCCAGCCGATTTTGATCGTAGGCGATCAGTCCCTCTTCGAGGTGGGTCGGTCCGACCGCGTCGGGCCGAAGCTGTCGGCTGCATCCGGCAAAGAGGATCCAGACGGAAAAGAAGAGAAGGGCGTTCTTGAAGCGTCGTTCCATCATCAATTTCACCTTTTTAATCCAAGATCGGGTAACCCGATTTGGCGACGGTTAACCCTTTCACATCGCCGTAAGGGATGGTCTCTTCTCCCTGGCTCCCGAAGCGGGGGTTCTTGTCGGAGAATCGGACGATGTCCCCTTTATGCGGGAGGGTGTTTCCCAAGACGCGCGCTTTGGAGAACTTTTCCGAGACGAAGACGACCGACAGTTCTCCGATCGGATTCTCGATGACGCCGACGACCTGATTCGTCTCCGGGTCGGTCAGGACCTTCTTGACCGAGAAGATCGAGAGCCGATCGCCCACGTGGACCTGCGCATTGGCGCCGGCGTTGATGTAGACCAAATTCTCTTCCAGGTGAATCACCTTTCCGAGGCCGGTCGAATGGGTCCGGAGCCGCTCTTGGACCGCTCCGAGGATGAAGCCGAGGGAGTCTTGGATCGTCTGCCGGGTTGCTTTGCCGAGGGGCGTTTTGTGAAAGGCGTCCCCGCCGAAGGTCAGCGTCGGGAAATTGATATCGATGGCGACCGCCTTCTCCCAGGCCCGCCCTTCCGAGCGGTAGGAGTGAAGGATCTCCCCGGTGGAGGTGTCGATGATCCGAAGGTCGATCGCCACGTGCGCCGCGGTGAACTCCGCCGACGCCTTTGGAAAGAGCCAGGTCAAGAAGCCGGCCCGTCCGCCGACCCCGACCGCCTTCTGCTCGAACTCGGTGACTTCTCCGACGATCAGATAATCAACTCCAAGAAGCTGACCGACCTGGGCCGCCGTCTCCTTCGTCACCAGCTTGGAAGCGGAGAGCTCCTGCTCCCGCATGATCTGGGAGAGGATCGCCCGCTCGACAACCACTACTTTTCCGGTGTTGATCAGCTCGGTGACCACCTGGGCGGCCAGCCCCCCGCCGATGTCCCATCCTCCATACACCTGAGCAAACCGGTCGGTGGCGCCGAACCGGGCGACCGCGACGCGGACCTTCCCCGCGGGGCCCGCCGCGACCGGCTCGGCCCAGGCCGTCGGAAGGCCCAGGCTGAGGGAGCAGAGGATGGCGACGATGAAGGATTTAAAATGATGTCCGGTCTTCATGATGATCTCTCCCTTTGGAAACGCCGCAGCGCTTAGCATCGCTTGTTCGATTCGTTGATGATGTTGACGTTGACCTGGCTGTTGATGCTCCCCTTGTTGTTTTCCACGTTCGCTTCGTTGCTCGAGTCGATCAAGATATCCCCCGCGATGATCAGACCGCCGTCGTCGGTGACCTTCTCCAGCCGGCTTCGGGCCCGGTCGGCCGCCGTGCACTCCTGTTCCGGGATCTCGGAGGGGAAGATGTTCGCCCGGACCCGGATCGACTCCTCGTCTCTTTGCTGGCGCTTTTTGATGTCGCGGATGGTCGCCTTCAATTCCTCTTCTTCTTTTTCCTTTTGTTCCTGGTCGGCCGTTTTCGGTTGTTTCTCTTCCGCCTCTTTTTTTGCCTCTTCCCGCGCCGTCTCTTCGCTCTGGATGGGAGGGGCTCCGTGCGTCGGTCCGATCTCCCCCCCGAGCAGCAGGGCGATCAGCGTAAATCCGAGCGAGGCGATGATTTTTTTCGTTTCCATGAGATTCCCCTCCCGCGTCCGAAGGGGCGTGGGATTGGTCCCACGCCCCCCTCGGTTCCTACTTGTTGTTGCTGTTGACGTTGGTGGTGCTCAGATCGCTGTTGTTGATTTCAGTTTTGCCGGTGATGTTCGCCGAGTTCGATTGCGCGATATCCCCGCTGTTTCCGACGACGCTTCCGACGGAGTTTTTCTGGAAGGTCTTGTTGCCGGTGACGACGGCGCTGTCTTGAACGTCTTTGATCACCTGGTTGCCGATTCCCTTGGCTTGATCGCCGCCGACGTTGTCGCTATGCTCCCGAACGTCCCGGCCGGCCGCCTTGACGGTTTGATTGACCTCTTTGCTGTCATCGCAGCCGAAGAGGCAGATCGCTTTGCTTTCCATTGCCGTCCCGAAAACCAGGGCCAATCCCATCACGGTCGCTACGAATGTCTTCATTTTCATTTCCCCCTTTATTTGGAAGTCGTTGTTTTAGGTTGTCGTTTCCGCTTGATCGGAGAGACCCGGGCGCCCCGCCCGGGTCCCGCACCGGACTATTTGTTGTTGCTGTTGCGGTTGTCCGTGCTCAGATCGCTGTTGTTGATTTCGGTCTTGCCGGTGATGTTGGCGGAGTTCGATTGAGTGATGTCGCCCTTGTTGAAGAAGACGCTGCCGACCGAGTTGCTCTGGACCGTGGTGTTGCCGGTCACGACGGCGCTGTCTTTGATGTCCTTGATCACCTGGTTGCCGATTCCCTTGGCCTGGTCGCCGTTGACGTTGTCGCTTGCTTCGCGAATGTCGCGGCCGGCCCCTTTGGCGGTCTGATTCACGGTGGTGCTGTCATCGCATCCGATGAGGCAAATCGCCTTGCTCTCCATCGCGGTTCCGAATACTAAAGCCAATCCCATCGCAGCTGCTACCAACGTTGACTTCTTCATTTTTGTATCCCCCCTGTGGATGTTTTGGTTGATCTTGTGAAGAGTGCCGGCGGCCCATCCGCCGATTCCTCATTCACTTTCTTTTTGCGTTCACGGGCAGGGGGTATAGCAAGGGGTGTGCCAAGTTTTTTGAAGATGCCTTTTTTGTGAAAGGGACGCGAAAAATGGGGCGTCTCGACTTTCCGGTTCCGTCTATCGCGTCCATCCCGGCTTGGGTTTTCTGGTTCCTGGAAGAAAAATTATGGATTCCGGAAAAAAGAAGAGAGGGGAGAGGAAGAGGATCAGGGAAAGCGGTCGCGCGTCGGTTTCCACTTGGCACAGAAGATACAGTGTATCTGAAGATGTTCATCCTCATTACGATCACGAGCCTAAAAAGGAAGGCCCTCTTTCATCTGTCGAAGGTCTCCTTAGGATTTTTGCTAAATGGGGCTAACGGATGTCGCGCCCGGTCCGTAAATTCATGGTCCGGATGAGCCGGGCCAGATAGGTGCGTTGAAGTCCCAATATCTCGGCGGCTTTGGTCTGATTGCCGCCGGTTTTGTGAAGGGCGTCCTGGATGACCGACCGTTTGTATCGCTCCAGGGCTTCATGAAAGTCTTGCGGCCCCCCCATCAGAACCTTGGCGGTCGACTCCTCCTCCGGCAGAATAATATCGTCGGGGGTAATGATCTGGTCTCGATCCAAGACGACCGCGCGCTCGATGACGTTCTTTAACTGGCGGATGTTTCCCGGCCAGCTGTAATCGGCCAGGAGGGTAATCGCCTCCCGGGTGATCGCCGGTTTTTCTTTTTTGCATTTCATGCTGAAGAAATTGAGGAACTGGTCGACCAGCAGGGGAAGGTCGTCGAGGCGCTCCGAGAGGGGTGGAAGGACGAGGGAGATGACATGGAGGCGGTAGAAAAGATCGCTCCGGAATTTGCCGGAAGCGATCTCCTTTTTTAAATCTCGATTGGTTGCGGAGACGATGCGCACGTCGATCGGAATCGCTTCCCGCCCGCCGACGCGCTGCACCTCCCGCTCTTCCAACACCCGAAGGAGCTTTGCCTGCATCGTGGGGGAGACCTCTCCGATCTCGTCCAAGAAGAGGGTGCCGCCGCTCGCCGTCTCGAAGATCCCTTTCTTCTGAGAGAGGGCGCCGGTGAAGGCCCCTTTTTCGTAGCCGAAGAGTTCGGCCTCCAGAAGGCTCTCGGAGAGGGCGGCGCAGTTGATGGCGTAGAACTTTTGATCCCGTCGCAGGCTGCATTGGTGGATCGCCTTGGCGAAGAGCTCTTTCCCGGTGCCGGTTTCGCCGATAATGAGGATCGTCGAATCGACAGGCGCAACCCGTTCGATCTGCTCGAAGAGGAGCTGCATCTTGGGGCTCTTCCCGATAATGCCGTGGAAGTCCGATTCTTTCTGGATCGCCCCCTTCAGCTCTTCATTCGCCTGGGCCAGCGCCTTGTTCTCCATCGTATAGCGGAGGAGCTGGCGATGGGTCTCCCGCAATTCGCGGACATGATTGAAGAGGGGGGGGATCATCTCCAGGCGCGCCTGGACCATTTCCGGCGATTCCTTCCGCGAGGGTTTCGACTTCCAGGTGAAGCGGTAGCGGGAATAAGGGGCGTTGAAGAATTGCCCGCGTTCCAGGGTGACGGTCAACGGACCGGCCTGAAGGGTTCCCCCCTTGACGATCTCGTAGGCGCTGTTTTCCTTTTGATACCGTTCCGGGTCCTCCTCCACCTTGGGGACGAGGACCTTGAGCGCTCCCCCCTGAGGATGGAGAATCAACCCTTCCGGTATCGTCGGATTGTTGGGTGATGTCGAGATCTCCGTTCTAAGAGAGACCGCCCTGGCAATAACCACTTCCCTTTTCGAAGCGCTTTCGATGACGGCGAGCCGGCCGTCCCTTTTTTGAATCTGGTATCCTCCGAATTCTCGAACAAGGTTCTGGAGCTTGAGTTGAGAAACCTCCTCGATGCAGCGGGCCTCCTCGACGACCGGAAAGAGCTTTGTGAGTCCCTCGTAGTTCCCGCGGATAAACCCGAAGTTGCCGAGAATCGGCTCGACATTCGGTCCGAATTGGGAGAGCAAGATCGCCTCGGGGCGCTGGGTTTCGGAAGGGGGAAGATACTGCAGCTTGAAGTAGTTGGCGAAGCCGGTGGCCCAAAGATTGGAGCAGTAGAGCGCCTGCTCCATCTGATTTTGAAGCTTCGCAATGATCTCCAGGACGGAGGGGCCGTAGCCCGCTTGGAAATACTCTTTGGCCGCCAGGTAGGTGATCTCTTTTGTCCCGCCGGCATTTTCGGCTGCGAAAATTAAATTCTTGAGGATGTGATGAGGAACCCAGTTGTTGTGGTCCGACAGAAATGCCTTTGGGTCGGCAATCGGATTGAGGCGATTCTCCCCCGACAGGATCTCGTGGTAGTCGATATCGTCCCCCTTCCCGATCCGCTCCAGATGAAGAATGAGCATTCGGGTGAGAAGACAGGTTGTCCAGGGGGTTTCTTGGTCCATCATGAAGCTCTGTTGTAAGGATATGGAAAATACCTACGAAATACTTAAGGTGTGTTGGCGTGAAGCTACCTCAAAATTGGATCATTTGTCAATGAAATAAGATGCCGTTTTTTAAATCCTCCGCGAGCAGTCAAGTCGCGGTCGGCGGGAGGGAAAGATCAAAGGGGGGTTGATCGGATCGACGAGCGTCAGCGGCTCTCTTCGTCCGGTGTTGGTTTCGGATCAGGGGTGGACGATTCGGATTCCGGCGGCGCGGGAGATTCTTTTTCATCCAAGCGTTCCAGCTGGGCCAAGGCGTCTTTCATCTTGACGCACCACTCCTCTTTCGATTCGCCCGATTGGCACTGCTCCCATTTTCCCTTGCTCTTTTCGGCCAGACCGACCAGGGTCTGCATGCCGGTGGCAAGGGCGTTCAACGCTTCATCCAGCGCCCGCTCGAGCCGCTCTGTTTCGGAGGGAGGCGGCTCCGGTTCTGCCGGGGGAGCCCCCCAGACCGGGAGATCGACCTGGCAGAGGATCAGGAAGATCACAACGGGGAGGGCCCATCGGCGTGATTTTTGGGAATGTTCTTGCTGAAAAAGAGCCATCGCGCTCTCGCGTTATTCAATCATGGTCAGATTCAATATACTCCTTTTTAAAGTGGGCCGACAAGAGGAAGGGCCGCAATTCATCCTGGCTGCCTCCCTTGTTATTCCGGGGGAGATATGCTAAAGTCAGCCCGTTTTAAACGGTTGGCGTGATTGATAAAGATGAAGAAATCCCATCCGAGCAGATCGACCTCCGCTTTTAGTCTGGTCCCAGGAACCTCTCCTCAAAGAGGGTATTCAGAAGAGGAGATCCTGGAGAAAGCGGTGAGAGTCGCCGATGGACGATGGGGAGTCGCGTTCGGGTTCTTTATGACCTTTGACTCCGAACAGTCGGGTCCCCTTTGGATTGCGTCGGGTTCTCCTCTCAACGCGAGGCGGGCGGCGAAGCGCATCTTGGCCGACGCGTCGCTCATCGATCAACTCCAAAAGAAAAGAAAGCCGATCTTCCGGGCCGACCCGAAGGCCCCCTCTGTTTTAATTCCACTTTCCCGAAAAATCGTTCCTTTCGGCATTTTCTGCCTCATTCTCGAGCGGGCGGTCTGGAATCGCGCCGATTTTGCGGCCGCGTCGGAAATCGCCTGGCAGGCCGGGACGGCGATTCAGACCCTACGCCAATTAAGAGAGAAAGAACGGGCCCTCCTCCGATGGGATCGTTTCCGACGGATCGTTGCGGAAGTTTCTGCGGAGCGGCAGCCGACATCCCTTTTTACAAAGATCGTCCGGCAGGGGATTGCGTTTTTGGGATTCGATTCGGGCGAAATCGTCCTTTGGGATCCGGCCCAGAGCCGCCTCATCGTTCAGGCTGCTGTGAACATGCCGGCCGGTTCCGAGAAGGCGACGTTCCGAATGGGAGAAGGGATCAACGGAATGGCCGCCCGGACCGGAAGGACGATTGTCTTACATCGGGAACGCGCTTCCTCCTCCCTGGCCAAGGGCGCAAAGGCGCCGCCATATCAAATCAAGGTCGCCTCGCCGCTCCGAATCGGAGGACGCACCCTCGGATCGCTCAGCCTCCAAGCCAAATCGGCCGCAAAGCGCATTTCGGATCAGGACCGATTTTTCCTGGAGGCCCTGGCGGATCAGGCGGCCATCGCCGTTGAGAATGCGCGGTCTCTCGATTTGAATCAAAAGGAACTGGCCGAGGCGGAGATGCTTCGGAAGACCGGGATCGAACTGAGCGCCGGGTTGGATCGCTCACGGCTCTTGGAGACGATCTTACATCGGGCTCTATCACTTTCCGGTTTGGACATCGGTTGGATCGCTCTCTGGGATTCTGAGCAGGGATGTCTGAAGATCGAGAAGGGGGTTCATCTTCCCCCGGCCCTTCTCGGGAAAAAAATCAAGATCGGGGAGGGGCTGGTCGGAAGGGCGGTTCAGGAACGGAAGGTCCTCTTCGTCGATCCCGGTCTAAAGGGAGGGGAGCCGCTTTGTGAAGCGACCCGCCAGCTCTCCTTGGAATCGGCCATTGCGGCCCCCATTCTCTGGAAAAAGAGAATCCTCGGCGCCTTCTGTCTCGGCACGCGGGACCCGGATCGGCGCATTTTACCGCAGGCGCGTAAAACGGTAGAAGCGCTCTGCCAGCACGCAGCGCCCGCCCTGGCGAACGTTTCGCTTTTCGAGTCGCTTCGCGGCGAGAAGGAACAGTATCGGCGGGATTTGGAGGCGCGTCTGGAGGAGTTGAACCTGCTCCAGGAGGAGCTGGCCCGGAAGGAAAAAATGGCCGCCTTGGGGCAGATTGTCGGAAATGTGAATCACGAGCTCCGGCAGCCGCTCGAGGTGATCACCAACGCCGCCTATTATCTTAAAATGCAGCTCGATCGGAATGAGATCGGGCCGATCAAAAAGGAGTTCGAGCGGTTTCTCACGATTATTTCGGATGAGTGCCAGTCGGCGACCGATCTGGTGAACGAGCTGCTCGACTTCACGCGCAAAAAGGAAGCGGTGTCGATCCGGGTCGATCTGAACCAGCTTCTGGAGAGTCTCCTTCAGCGGGCCCCCCTTCCGGAGACGGTCCGGATCAAGCGGCGCTTCAGCCGAAAGATCCCGATGGTGTTTATCGACCCGATTCAGGTCTCGCGCGCCTTGGGTAATTTTATTCTCAACGGGATTCAGGCGATGACACAAGGGGGAACGCTCGAGGTCGCCACCCACCTGACGCGCAAGTCGGTGGAAGTCGTTATTCATGATTCCGGAGAGGGAATTGCGCCGGAGAACATGAGGCGGATCTTCGAGCCTCTCTTCACCACCAAAGCGCGCGGGGTCGGTTTGGGACTTCCGCTCGCCAAGCAGTATATCGAGGCGAACCACGGCGAGATCAACGTAGAGAGCCGGGTTGGCATCGGAACGACCTTCCGCGTCTCCTTCCCCCGGCTTCAAGCCGCATAGTCCATTCAAAAGACGTTCTTCGTAAATCGTTACAGGTGGCCCCTTCTTTTCCTAGGCTACCCGTGAATCGTAAATCTTCCGTTTAACGTATCGCGAATAGCGTTTTTTTCATTTCACGATCCCTCTCACGGATCGACCGTGATGGTGGCCGACGCGATCGCCGTCGCGCCGTCCGGGTCGGTGACGGTCAACGTGGCGATAAACTCGCCGGGGCGCTCATAGGTATGGCGGGCGGTCGGCGCGTAGAACGGCGGGGAGCCGTCCCCGAAATTCCAAGTATAAAAAGTGATCCACCCGTCGGGGTCTTCCGATCTCGTGCCGCTGAAGGCGACTGTGAACGGCGCCTCCCCTCTTCTCGCGGTGGTCGCCATTTGAGCGGTCGGCGGCGAATTGTCGTCGGTGACGGTCAGGATCGCCGACTGGCTGGGGGGAGCATCGTCCAATGGCGTGAAGACGGGAGGATCGGGAGGCGCGACCGTCACTGTGACGGCGGCCTCTCCGGGCGCCAGCGCGGTGGCGAGCCCGCGCGGATCGACCGAGACGATTTCCGGGGCGCTCGAACTCCAGGAGAAGAGAATGCCGTGGAGCGTCCTGCCGTTGGGATCTTTCGCCGTCGCGGTGAACCGGGCCTGGTTTCCGACGAAGAGGATCCGGTGTGTGCTGGTCACCTCGATCGAGGCGATGGGGGGGGCTTCGGGCGGGACGACGACCGTGATCTCGGCGGGGTTGCTGACGTCGTCGCCAAAAGAGGCCGTCAGCGTCGCCGTCCCTTCTTGGAGTCCCGTTACCCAACCGTCGGAGGAAACGGTCGCAGCCGTCGGGTTGTCGATCTTCCAGACCAGGTTGATCCCGGTCAGCACTTCACCCTGGCCATTGAGGATGGTCGCCAAGAATTGTTCTTCGGCGCCGATACCGAGAATGGCCGAATTCGGCGTAATTTGAATCTTCGCAATGTCCGGGGGGGCCAGCTCCTGCAAGGGGGCGGGCCGGGGGGAGGAGTCCTCGCCGCAGCCGATGAGAAACAATAAAAGGACCAGGGGAGCGGCGGTCCGGAGCGATCTCATCGAGTGAAGCAGGCCGAATCGGTTCACGATTTTTTCCCTCGGAAGAAAGTTTACATTCGGGTCGTAACGCTGCCGTGAGCAAGACTCACGGTTGAGAAAGAGCAAGGACGGTGCCGTTGATAAACGCCGAAAAGAAGCGATTGTTTGTTTCTCTCCAAGAATGATTCCCCCTCTTTTGCAAACGAATTGCAAACCGCTTCACAGAGATGTTGTTGTCACCCAACGGAAGGAGAGAGGGCTACCTCCAACGGCGGAATTGCCGCCGGAGAACCGAGCGTCGTATCTTGAAAGGTAATACTTTGTAAAGGGAGAGGTTGACCTATTCTGAAGAGAGGACGGATCGGCCATCATGCGGAAGCGGGTTGGAATGCTGTTGGCGTTTTTGGTGATCGGGGCGGCGGTTGTTTTGGGTGCGATCTACGCTCAGACAACCGCCGACTTCACCGGTCAGGATCGTCAGCCGATCGCATTCAGTCATCAGCGTCACGCGGGGGAGCTGCAGATCGATTGTCTCTTCTGCCATCGCGGCGCCCGCATCTCTCCCGCCGCGTCGGTCCCTTCCGTTTACCTCTGCATGACCTGCCATCGCTCCCTGAGAGAGCAGACCCCGGAGACGGAAAAGCTGCTGGCCTATTGGAACGACAAGGAGCCGATCCCCTGGATTCGGCTTCAGCGTCTTCCTGATTTTGTCCAATTCACGCATGAAATGCACCTGGATGCCGGCTTCCAGTGCGCCGACTGCCACGGGGAGGTCGAGCGGATGTCTCAAACACCCCGGGCCGCCACCTTTGAAATGGGGTGGTGCATCGACTGCCACGAGCGCAACGGGGCCTCGCTCGACTGTTTTACCTGTCACTATTAGAACGGATCATTTGATGGATTTAAATCGGCGCGATTTCTTGAAGGTCATCGGTTTGGGCGCGGCGGGGTCGGCGCTTCCCGGATGCGGGGGAGAGACGGCGAAGCTGATCCCCGCTGTCTTGCCGGATGAGGAAATCGTTCCGGGGGTGGCCAACTGGTACGCCTCGGTCTGCCGGGAATGCGAGGCGGGGTGCGGCATCATCGTCCGGGTGATGGAGGGACGGGCGAAGAAGATCGAGGGGAATCCCGACCATCCGTTGAATCGGGGAAAGCTCTGCGCCCGGGGGCAGGCGAGCCTGCAAGGTCTCTACAACCCCGATCGGATCCGCGGCCCGCTCCAGCGCGACGGCGAACGGGGCGAGGGACGTTTCAAGCCGATCCCTTGGGAAGATGCCATGTCGCGCTGGGTGGCGGCGCTTCAAAAACATCCGGGCGGCGCCGTCCTGATCAGCCGGCCGGTCCCGGGAACGCTGGCCGGTCTCTTCTCCACCTTCATGAAGGAAATTTCGGGAACGGTTTTATTTTATGAGCCGTCGGCGGAGCGGCCTTTGCGGGCGGCGAATCGGAAAAGTTTCGGGATCGATTTTCTCCCCGACTACGATCTGGCGAACACGACCTATCTTCTCTCCTTCGGGGCGCCGTTTCTCTCTCATTGGCTCTCCCCGGTTCATTTCGGCATCGCCTACGGAGAGATGCGCCAGGGCCGGCCGGCGGTCCGGGGCCGGTTCGTTCAGGTGGAGCCGCGTCTTTCGATGACGGCCGCCAGCGCCGACCGTTGGGTCCCGATCCGTCCCGGAACCGAAGGGCTCCTCGCGGTTGCGATCGGCCGGCTCATTTTGAAAGAGGGGCGGGCGAAATTATCGAGGGAAGACCGCTGCCGCTTTGAGAAATTTTATGATCCCTTTTCAATCGACCGGATCGCCAACGAAACGGGGGTGGCCGAAGAGGAGATCGTCCGGCTGGCGCGCGAGTTCTACACCGCCGCCTCCCCCCTGGCGATCGGCGGGGGGATCGCCTCGGAGCAGACCAACGGGACCGACACCTTGGTCGCGATCAATGCTCTCAATCTCTTGGTCGGGAACATCAATCAACCGGGAGGAATCCATTTCTTCCAGCCTTCCGGCTTTCCCGCTTCGAGCGCGGAGGTCGTCGGGGAGCAGGCGCTTCTCGATCTGAAGAATCGGACTCAGAAACCCTCCCGCGCCCTCTTGATGCTCTATCAATCCAATCCTCTCTATACCCTTCCTCCCTCGACGCAATTCCGGCAGGTTTTCGAGGAGGCCGACTTCATCGTCAGCTTCAGCCCGTTCCTCGATGAATCGACCGCCATGGCCGATCTGATTCTCCCCGACCATTTCTTTCTGGAGTCGTGGGGGGATCATGTCACCGAGGGAATCGCTCCGGCGGTGGGGCTGGCGCAACCGGTGGTGATTCCGCGATACGATACCCGTCCGGTCGGCGACCTTTTCCTGAGCGCCGCGAACCGTTTCGGGGGAGGGTTGAAAGAGCGGCTTTCCTGGACCGATTTCAGAACGATGGTCCGGGAGCAGTGGCAAGATTTCTTCGCCCTCCGGCAACCGGCGCAGCCGTTCGATGCCGCGTGGGTCGAGGCGCTTCAAAGAGGGGGCTGGTGGAAACCGGAGGGGAAGCCGGTCCCGATTTCTCAACGGGGGGCGCCGACCGCGCCGGAGCCGGCCCGGTTCGAGGGGAGCGAGAAGGAGTTTCCGTTCCACTTCTATCCCTTTCCGTCGATGGGTCTCCATCAAGGAGAGGGGGCCAACCGCCCCTGGCTTCAGGAGCTTCCCGACCCGTTGACGACGGTCGTCTGGGGAAGCTGGGTGGAGATCAACCCGAAAACCGCGCAGGAATATGGATTGGCGGAGCGGGATCTGGTCCGGGTGATCTCTCCGTACGGCGTGATCGAGGCGCCGGTGATCTTTTTCCCGGGAAATCCGCCCGATCTGATCAGCATGCCGCTCGGGCAGGGTCATACCTTCTACGGCCGTTATGCGAGGGAGCGGGGGGTCAATCCACTCACCCTGCTGGCGCCGCTCATCGATCCCCCCTCCGGGGGGCTGGCAACCGGGGCCACACGCGTCCGGATCGAGCGGACCGGAAAGAGGGGAAGGCCGGTCCTGGTCGACCAGACGGGACAGGGAGCAAAGCGACATACTGAAGAAGGAGAGGCTTAAATGGTGGAATATCGGGATCAGAATGCGCCGCCGGGAGGACCGTATCAATGGGGAATGGTGATCGACCTTGACCGCTGCACCGGCTGCGAGGCGTGCATGGTCGCCTGCAAAGCGGAGAACAACGTCCGGATCGCCGGGGAGGATGAAGCGGCCAAGGGGCGGGCGGTCTCCTGGATTCGGATCGAGCGTTACTGGGAGGGGGAGTACCCGAACGCGCAGCTCAAATTCATGCCGGTCCTCTGCCAGCACTGCGGCAACGCCCCCTGCGAGCCGGTTTGTCCGGTCTACGCCTCCTATCACACGCCGGACGGGCTGAACGCCCAGGTCTACAACCGCTGCGTCGGCGTCCGCTACTGCGGGAACAACTGCCCCTACACCGTCCGCTACTTCAACTGGTTCGAGCCGCACTGGGACGAGCCGCTCAACGAGCAGCTCAATCCCGATGTCACGGTCCGCTCGGTCGGCGTGATGGAAAAGTGCACCTTCTGCGTCCAGCGGATTCGGGCCGGACAACAGACCGCCCAAAAAGAGGGGCGAAGGGTGAAAGACGGCGAGGTGACCCCGGCCTGCGTCCAGAGCTGCCCCACCGAGGCGCTCGTCTTCGGCGACCGGAACGACCCCGAGAGCCGGGTCTCCAAGCTCGCCGAGAGCGACCGCGGCTTCGGCCTGCTGGAGGAGCTGGGAACAAAGCCAGCGATCACCTATTTGAAGAGGATAAAATAAAAATTTTCAATAGAGGGGGAGGCCCCGTGCCTGCCCTGTCTTCATCATCAAAATCATCAATGCGGGCGGCCATGGGGGCCGCCCCTACCAGTGATTAAAAACCGATGGAAGCCAGAAAAGATTTCTTTCTGACAAAACAGAAGCGGGCCGGAGAGCGGGCCCATTGGGAGCTGATCCAGAAGGCGAACAGCGATCTGCTCGCTCCGATGCTCCGGACCGGACCGGCCTACTACCTGATTGTTGCGATTCTGGCCCTCCTGGTTCTGGCGGCGGCCGGCGCTTGGACATACATGATCCAGACGGGAATCGGACAGACCGGACTGCATCCCCCCATCTTTTGGGGAATCTTCATCGCCTCGTTCGTCTTCTGGGTCGGGGTCAGCCACTCCGGCACCTTCATCTCAGGGGTCCTTCGGATTTCAAACGCCGAATGGCGGCGGCCGATCACCCGGATCGCCGAGCTGATGACCCTCTTCTCGGTTATCGTTGCCGCCCTCTTCATCTTCGTCCACCTCGGGCGGGTCTGGCGGTTTTATTACCTGATTCCCTACCCGAACCAGCGGGAGATCTGGCCGAACTTCCGCTCGCCGCTGATGTGGGACGCCGCGGCGATCTTCACCTACGCCACCTCCAGCCTGATCTATCTTTACATCCCGCTGATTCCCGATTTCGCCCTGATGCGCGACCGGGTGACCGGCTGGCGGCGGCCGTTTTACCGCGTCCTCTCGCTCGGCTGGCGCGGGACGCAGACCGAGTGGCGGTGGCTCGGGATGGCGATCCGGATCATCACGATTCTGATCGTCATGGTGATGATCTCGGTCCACTCGATCGTCGGGTTCGACTTCGCCGTCTCGCTCGTGCCGGGCTGGCACTCAACGATCATCCCGCCCTATTTCGTGGTGGGGGCGATCCACTCCGGGATGGCGACGGTGGTGATGGGGCTTTATCTTCTCCGAAAAACCTACCGGCTTCACGATTACATCCGGCTTGAGCATTTCGACAAGATGGGAAAGCTGATGCTCCTGATCACCCTGCTCTGGGGGTATTTCTACTTTGTCGAGCGGCAGGTGGTCTGGTTCGGCGGGATTCCGGACGAAATGACGGTGCTCGACGCGATCCTCTACGGCTCCTACGCCCCGCAGCACTGGGTGATGATTCTCTTCAACTTCCTCATTCCGCTGATCGCCCTGAGCATCCCCCGGTTTCGGCGCTGGCCGCTCGGGCTGCTCGTCATCGGCGTGATGATCAATATCGCCATGTACATCGAGCGGATCTTGGTCATCGTCCCGTCGCTCGCCCACCCGCGCCTCGAATATGCCTGGGGGCGGTATTTCCCCTCCTGGGTGGAGCTGACGATCCTGGTCGGATCGTTCGCGTTTTTCCTGCTGCTGTATGTCTTGGCGATCAAGTTCGTTCCGATGATTTCGATCTGGGAGGAGAAGGAGGGGATCCTTCATGGCCGACACGAAGAGCGCTGAGAGAAGGAAGAAGGTGATCTTCGGCCTCTTCGAGCCGAAGACGCCGATGCGCCCTATTATCGACCGGCTGAACGAGATGAAATTTCCGGCAGGGACGGTCGAGATCTCCTCGGCGGTTCCGATTCTGGCCCAACCGGTCGGGGTCGGATGGGGGCGGCTCCATCTTTTTCATGTGACGATGATCGCGGGGGCGATCGGACTCCTCTTCGGGATCTTGCTGGCGGGGGGAACGGCGCTTCTCTATCCGCTTCGAACGGGGGGGAAGCCGATCGTCTCCCCTTCGATCGTCGGGATCATCTCCTATGAGATGATGATGCTTTTTGCCATCGTCACGACGTTCGTGACGATGGCCGTCCAGATCGTCCGGAGCCGCCGGGCCGGGGTGGGGTGCGACCCCCGCATCGACGAGGGGTTCATCGGAATTTCGGTTCGGCTCGACCGGGAAGACCCGAGGAGCGGGACGATCCGGGACCTTTTCCAGGAGGCGGGGGCGGTGGAGGTGGAGACCGAATGAACGTCCTGCGCTCGAATCTTCTCCGCGCCGTCCTCTTCGCCGGGATCGCCTGGATGACGTTGGCCCTGCCGGGGTGCTCCCGGGATATGGCGGAGCAGCCGTCGTTTCAGCCGCAGGAAGCCCCCCGTCTCCACTCGCCGGAGGGGAGCGTCCCCCGGAAGAGCCGGTCGGTGCTGCTTTCTCCTCCGCCCGAAACCCTCGACCGGGTCGCGCGGGGAGCGGCCCTCTTCGACATCAACTGCGCTCACTGCCACGGGAAGGTCGGGTTGGGGGATGGCCCGGTCGGCCGCTATCTGGTCCTCCCCCCCTTCAATCTGCAGGCCGATCAAACACGACGCCGTCCGGCGAAGGAGATTTACGAGATCGTCACCGACGGCCGGGTGGTGATGCCGGCCTTCAAAGGGGTCCTCTCGGCGGAAGAGCGATGGGAGGTGGCCTATTTCGTGAAGTCGTTCGGGGGGGATCCAGGATAGGAGAGCACATTGCCCGAAATTCTCGAACCGCTCGGCCGGGTGAATTTCCCCCTGATCGGCAACAGCCTGGTCATCGGCCTCTTCAGCCTGCTTCATGTCGCCCTGGCGAGCCTGGCGGTCGGCTTCATGATCCTTGCCCCGATCTTCGAAGGGATTGATCAGGGGAACCGTTTCTACGCGGAGGTCGCCCACGGCCTGACCCGCTTCACCATGGTCACCTTCACGGCGAGCCTGGTTCTGGCGGTGATCATGGTCGAGCTTTTCGTCGGGCTCTTCCCCCGGACCAATTCGTGGATGTTCAACCAATTCCGGTATCCGATCTATCTTGCGATCGGCGCATTCTTCCTGCAGCTCTTCTGTCTCTACCCCTATTATCACTTCTGGACGCCGATCCGGCGGCGGAGTCCCGCGCTCCACCGCGCGCTCGGTCTTCTGGCGGCTTTTTTCATATTGGTCTGGGTGGCGGTCCTGGACGGCATGGGATCTTACATGCTCACGCCGGTCTCCGCCGAAGGGAGCTGGGCGAATCTCATGAATCCGACCTGGCTGCCGCTGGTCGTCCATCGGTTTTTCGGCAACTTCGTCTTCGCCGGGTTCGCGATCGCGGCCTACGCCGGCTGGATGCTCGGGAGGGGACGGGGTGATCCGGAAGGGGAGGCCTACTATGCTTCTCTTTTGAAGATCGGTTTTCTGATCGGGCTGGCGGCCCTTCTGATCCAGCCGTTCACCGGCCTCTTCTACGCGACGCAGATCCGGAGCGCCTCCCCGGAGGCCTATGCGCAGCTGATCTGGGGGCGTTATCAGTGGCTGGTCTATCTTCAATTCGTCCTGATCGCGTTTCTCTTCACCGGGAGTCATCTGATCTTAAGATCGCTCCGGGCGGAACGGGGGAGAACCCTCCCCGGGGAGTGGCTCCTCTTCGGGAGCGCGTTTCTGATGGTCCTCTTCGTCGAGCGGCCGAACGTTCGGCGTCTCTTCACCTTTGCGTTGGTCGGACTGAGTTTTTTTTATCTCTATCGATGGCGGGAGGGGCTTCGCGCGGCGGGAGGGGAGCAGCTCAACCGATCGACCGTCCGCTCTCTGGCGATCGGGCTCGGCATCGTCTCCCTTCTGACCTACTGGACGATGGGGACGATCCGGGAGACGGCCCGGCGGCCCGACACCGTCCGCAACATCATCTCCCTCTACGACGAGGCCCGGACGCCGAGCTACGCGCGGCCGGGCGCAGCGCCGGGTGCTGAAGAGATTGGCGCGGGAGGACCCTGATGCAGACGGAGCCGTTGAACGTTTCGATCCTGACCGGAAAGATCGCCATCGCCACCGCCGCCCTGACGCACGGGCTCTTCGCCACCTTCGTCGTCGGGACGACCCTGATCGGGGCGATCATCGCCACCGTCGCCTTCGTCAACCGGAAAGAGCCGTACATGCGTCTCTCCCGGACCCTCGCCTTTACGCTGGTCCTGACCACCGCGACGGTCTCGTTCATGGGGGTCACCCTTGTCTTCATGCTGAATATCTACTGGCCCCGCTTCTGGAGCACGATCTTCCGGATCATGTTCTGGCCGTTCATCCTGGAGGCCTCTTTTTTCCTCGGAGAGGCGGTCTTCATCTACGCCTGGTACTACACCTGGAACTGGAGCGCCTTGGAGGGATGGCGGCGGCGCGCCCATCTCTCGTTCGTCTGGATCGGGACCTTCTTCGCCCTCATCGCCATGGTGATGATCGACATGGTCGCTTCCTACATGCTGACGCCGGCGCCGCAGAATACGGCTTCTATCTGGCCGAAGCTCTTCAATACCACCTTCCTCCATCTCGACATCCACCGCTTCTTCGGAAACCTCACCTGGGCCGGCTTCGCCCTCGCCGCTCTTTCGGCGATCGGGTATCTTCGCGCCAAAGCCCCCGAAGACCGCGCTCATTATCAATGGACGGGGCGGCTTCTTTTTGTCATCGGATTCGCCGCGCTTCTGATCATGCCGATCAGCGGCTTTCTTTATCTGCGCCAGATCCGATACAGCCAGCCGCAGGCCTTCTTCACCCTGATGCTCGGCGAGCGCTCCCCCCTCTTCGATCTGGTCGCCCTCCTCTACGGTCTCCTCGTCGCCGTCGGATCGATCCACATCTACAAAACGGTCCGGTCGAAGACGCCGCGCCCCGCCACCTTCGACAGCTTCATGCCGGTCTCGCTCGCCGCGGTCGCCCTCGCCGCGCTGCTTCTCGCGACGCCGTACCAGATTCAGAACATCCCGTACGCCTCGCTCCTCACCGATCTTCGGATCAACCCGCTCGGAAAGATGCAGCCGTATAAATACATCGCCCTCGCCCTGTTGATCGTCCTCGGCCTCTTCAACCTCGTCTACTTCATCCGCGCCTTTCCCTGGCGGCGGATTTGGGAGCGGGACCGGTGGGAGGGGCCGGCGGGGCGTCCGGCGCCGTATCTGCTGATCTCGCTTGCCCTTCTCTCGATCTTGATTTATCTCTCGATGGGATGGGTCCGGGAGACGGCGCGCGCCGCCAACGGCTATCTCATTTACGGGATGGTGTCGATTGAAGACGAGCGGCCGACCTATCAACCTTCCGAGCGCGTTCAAAAAGAAGAGTAATCGCCCGATCTATGCCGCCCGCGCCCGGAAGAGCCCCTTTCGTAAACGATTCGGTTTCCGTAAAGAGGCGATCGAGAACCGGAGCGCGGCCGTCGATTGCTTCGCGAAACCGAGAAAGGTTCCGACCGCAACGCCGAGGGTGCCGATGGTCGAGAGGGCGAGGGCGCCGCGGTAGATGTTCAGCCGGTATTGGAGGCTGGATCGTTTCGCCCCCTTGCCGAAGATGCCGTATGCGCCGCCGTCACCGGGGACCGGCTCCCAGAGGTTATCCGGCCGGTTCGGATCGACCGGCGCATCGGTCTGTTGGCCGGTGTAGCCCTTTCCGGCGAGATACCGATCGAGCAGGCCCGGAATCACTTTATTTCCGAGGATCGCTTTGGCGGCGGGCCAGCCGACGGTCCATTCCCGGCGGTGATGGTGCGCCGCCCGGACGATCGCCTCCGCCGCGAGCTCCGGCTGGAAGATCGGCGGAACCGGTTGCGGATGATTCGGCAGTCGCGTCTTGGCCCAGCCGAACTGGGGCGTATTCAGCGCCGGGAGCTGCACCATCGTGATCCGGACGCCGCTGTGGTCGTGAATCAATTCCGAGCGGATCGAGTCGGTAAATCCTTTGACCGCATGTTTGGCCCCGCAGTAGGCCGACTGCAGCGGGATCGATCGGTAGGCGAGCGCGGAGCCGACCTGGATGATCGTCCCCCGATTCCGAGGGAGCATCCGGCGGAGCGCCGCCATCGTTCCGTAAACGAACCCGAGGTAGGTCACGTCCGTCACCCGTTTAAATTCTTCCGGCGTCATTTCCTTAAAGGGGGAGAGGACCGTCGCGATTGCATTGTTCACCCAGATGTCGATCGGCCCGAACCGCGCTTCAACCGCTTCGGCCGCCGCTTCCACCCGGTCGGGGTCGGCGACATCGGTCGGGAGAACCAAGGCCTCCCCTCCGGCTGCTTCGATCTCCCGGCGGGCCCCTTCCAATCCCTCTTTTCCGCGGGCGAGGAGGCCGATCTTCGCCTTTCGCTCGCCGAAGAGACGGGCGACCGCCCGCCCGACGCCGGCGGAGGCCCCTGTAATGACCACGACTTCTCCTGTTTCACTCGCCATCTTCTCTCCTTCCACTGTTCCAATGTCCAAACGTTCATGCTGCGGAGCGCCGACGCGCTTCTCCCCATCCGATCTCGTTTCGTCGTTGCCTCAGAACCGATAACCGACGCCGACGGTCGCCTCCCAGGTGTTCAGCGATTCTTCAAAGCGATCAACCAGCTGGTCGATGAAGCGATAGCGCCCTTCGAATCGGAGCGAGATCCGCTCCGTCACCGGCGTGGCGGCGCCGAGCCCGACGTTGTAAGTAAATCCGCTGTCGTCGCTGATCCTCGCGGGGACTCCCGCGACCGATCCGAGGGTAATGTCGCCGTCCAGGTCTCCTTGCGCCCAGCCGATCCCCGTAATCAAGTAGTAATTGGTCGGATCTCGCGGGTTGGCGTTCCAGAGAAGATTCAGATCGAGCAGATGGACATTCATATCGCTGCCGCCGCCGGGGGCATTCTTCACTTCGCTCGGAACGAACGTATAACGGCCCTCGACCCCCAAAGCCGCGGTGGGGTGATAGAGATAATGGCCCCCCAGGACGAAAGCGTCATCTAACTCGGGCCGCCTTCCCAAGATCGACTGATCGGTCAGATTGTCGCCGAAAAAGGCGCCGGCATGTAGGCCGAATTCCCGACTTCCCGGCTGGATCTCCGCCGTTGCGAGACCGGCAAATAAAAGGGTGGCGATAAAGATCGACATAAAGAGAGGTTTCTTCATTATTTTTCCTCGTTGAGTATTTTGGAGTATTTTGCGTCAAGCGACCTTTCGTCGTGCAACCGCTTCGGTTCGATCGACCGATTCCGGCCGCCGTTTGGCATCGATGCTGATGCGCCCCGGGCCGGCCTCCATGACGTAGAGGAGGCCGCCGATCATCGCCAGGTTCTTCATGAAGTGGATCATCTGGTTCGGATCGGCAAAGTTGGTGTGGAAGATCAAGGTCGTCGGGATCATGAAGATCAAAAGGGCGAGGCTCCCCCAGAAGGTATAGGCGCCGAGGAGGAGCGAGAGGGCGCCGCCGACCTCCAGCACGATCGCCCCGACGAGAAAAAGGCCGGGGAGCGGCATGCCGGCCGATTCCATGTAAGCTTGTGTCTGGCCGGGCGCCATGATCTTGTTCAATCCCGACATGAGAAAGATGGCCGCAATCAGGATGCGGCCGAGCAGTAGAAAATAATCATTCCGGTCTGATTTCATAACAACCTCCGTTCTATCTTGCTCCACATTCCGCTTCGGTTTATTGTTTCCCCCGAAGCGGAAGATATTGTTGGACCAAATCTTTGAACGACTGGCGGATCACCCCCAGGGTTTCCGGATCTCCCTTGAAGAGGGACTTCGCCAGCGACTTTGCCTGGTCGAAGGTGATGTGCGGCGGCAGCGGCGGGACGTTCGGGTCGGTGATCGCTTCGACGACGACCGGCCGGTCGGCCATGAACGCTTGCTCCCAGGCCGGACCGACCGCATCGGGGGAATCGACGCGGATTCCCCTCAGGCCGATCGATTCGGCATACCGGGCGTACGGAAAGTCGGGGACGTTCTGGGAGGCCTCGAACTTCGGGTCGCCGACGAAGGCCCGTTGCTCCCAGGTCACCATGTTGAGATCGCGGTTGTTGATCACCAACACGGTGAACTGCGGATTGCGCCACTGCCGCCAGTATTTGGCGACTGTAATCAGTTCGCTGTTCCCGTTCATCTGCATCGTCCCGTCCCCGACGATGGCGAAGACCGGCCGGTCGGGAAAGGCGAATTTGGCGGCGATGGCGTAGGGAATCCCCGGGCCCATCGTCGCGAGGGTCCCGGAAACGGAGGCCATCATCCCGCGGCGGATTTTAATGTCGCGCGCATACCAGTTGGTGACGGTGCCGGTGTCGCAGCAGAGGATGGCGTTTTCCGGCAGGCGCGGCGACAACTCCCAGAAAACCCGTTGGGGATTGAGCGGATCGGCCGTGTTCATCGCCCGGGCTTCCAAGACCTGCCACCAGTCGGCGACGTTTGCTTCGATCCACTCCCGCCACCTCCGGTCGCCCTTCCGTTTCAGGTAAGGGATCAGCGCCCGGATCGTCTCGGCGCTGTCTCCGACGAGATTGACCTCCATCGGGTAACGCATGCTGAGCATCCGGCCGTCCGAGTCGATCTGCACCCCGCGGGCCTGTCCTTCATCCGGGAGGAACTCCGAGTAGGGAAATCGGCTTCCGATCATCAGGAGGGTGTCGCACGCTTTCATCATCTCCCAGCTCGCGCGGGTGCCGAGAAGCCCGATCGATCCGGTAACGAAAGGGAGATCGTCCGGCAGGACCGCTTTGCCGAGGAGCGCTTTGGCCACCCCCGCTCCGAGGAGATCTGCGATCTCGATCACCTCCTCGGCGGCGCGCAGCGCCCCTGCGCCGACCAGGATCGCGACCCGGTTTCCGGCGTTGAGGACATCGGCCGCGCGGCGAAGATCGTCTTCATTCGGAACGACGCGGGGGTCGGCATAGCCGATCCCGGAGAGAACGGTTCCATGTTTTTGAGGCGGGTGCGGCACCGCGGCGAGCTCCTGGACGTCGGCCGGAATAATCAGGCAGGTGACGGTCCGTTCGACTTTGGCGATCCGGACGGCGCGGTCGATCAGATGGCGGATCTGGGCGGCGTCGGAGGCAACCTGGACGTATTCATGGGCGACGTCTTTAAAGAGATTGGCAAGATCGACCTCCTGTTGGTAATGCGCGCCGATGGCGCTGCGCGGAACCTGTCCCACGATCGCGACGACCGGCTGATGATCGAGCTGGGCGTCGTAGAGGCCGTTCAGCAGATGGATCGCCCCCGGCCCCGAGGTCGCAAGACAAACGCCGACCTCGCCGGTGAATTTGGCATGCGCGCAGGCCATGAAGGCCGACATCTCTTCGTGCCGGACCTGAACAAATTCCATCGATTCGGAGGCGCGGTTGAGGGCCCCCATGATCCCGTTGATCCCATCGCCGGGATAGCCGTAAATCCGTTTGACCCCCCACTCCGAGAGCCGCTTTACCAGAAAATCGCTGACCGTTTCACCCATGAGCGCTTCTCCTTGATGTGATATGCCGATTTCGGTTTGGACGCGCGTTTCCTCTCAATGGGAGGCGCACCCCTGCCACGGCTCAATAGTAAAATTGTATAAGGAAGCTTACCTTCAGGACAATTAACCCATTTGGATGATGGTCATGATGGAGAGGGCCGCATCGGAGATTGAATATCCCGGCGGGATTCGGATAGACTGGAGCGATGGGGTTCGATTCACGATCTAAACGGGAGGGATTCAGGTGAAGGTAAAAGCGTTGGATCTGACAAAACAGTTTCCCAGAAGTCCTCAGGAAAAGCTCGGCGGCTACGCGCATCTGGCCCGGATGGCGGACAAGGCGCGGGCGAAGGGGGCGGGCACCCTGGGAGAGTATCTCTATCCCTGTCCGCTTGATCAGGCGCTCTTGGAATTTCTCGGCCTCGACGGAGATCTGTTCCAGAAAGCGGCGGTCGAGCTGGAGGATCAGGACCTCCTGAAATGGTTTCAGCACAACGCCAAGATCCACACCCCGGAGCAGATCGATGCCTGGAACAAGGTCTTTCTCACCCGAACACCGCAGAACGAGGAGAGCCGCCAGCGATTCCTCAAAACACGGGAACGGGTCGCTCCCAACCGAACCGACGTCACGAGCTGGATCGATCTGCTCGATCTGGAAGAGGGTCGTGAGGTCCCTCAGCGGACGGTGAGAAGTTAAGAGAAAGTGATGAGCGTAAAAGAACTTTTCCGTTCGCTCTCCTCACTCCTCACTGGTTTTCAGGTGCTCCTCATGTTATGATCCCTCGTTATGTCAAAAATGCCCCCGAACAGTCTGGTCGTTCACTACCACGAGATTGCCCTCAAAGGGGATAACCGTCCGCTCTTTGTCCGCCAATTGATCGAAAACATTCAACAGGCCACCTTGCGCCTCGGCGTTCAAAAAATCGTCGCGCCGCGGGGAAGAATTATCCTTTTCCTGGAGGAGGGGGCGAATTGGACGGAGATCGTCGCGCGGCTTAAATCTGTTTTTGGGATCGCCAACTATTCGCCCGCCTGGCGGCGGTCGACCGGTTACGAAGCGATTGAAGAGACCATCGCCGCGCTGATTCCCGAAAAAGCCTTCGCGAGCTTTCGAATGTCGGCGCGTCGCGGAGACAAAAGCTACCCGATCCGGTCACAGGAGTTGAACGAGCGGCTGGGCCGATTTGTAGAAGAGAAGAGCGGCGCGCGGGTCGACTTGGAAAATCCGGAGCGGACCTTTCACGTCGAAATCCTCCCGAGGGAGGCGCTGATCTACACCGAAAAACATCGCGGGCCCGGCGGGCTTCCGGTCGGCGTCTCCGGCCCGGTCGCCGCGTTGATCTCAGGCGGCATCGACTCTCCCGTCGCCTCCTACCAAATGATGAAGCGGGGATGCACCGTCTCCTTCATCCACTTTCATAGTTATCCCCTCGTCACCAAGGCCTCTTGGGAGAAGGCGGAGGAGCTGGTGGAGCATCTTACGGCGTATCAGTTCCACTCGCGGCTTTATGCCGTTCCCTTCGGAGAGGTCCAGCGCCAGATCGTCACGAGCGCCCCCCCGGCCCTTCGGGTCGTCCTCTACCGCCGGTTCATGGTTCGGATCGCCCAGGAATTGGCGCGGCGGGAGGGGGCCAAAGCGCTCTTGACCGGGGAGAGCGTGGGGCAGGTCGCCTCTCAGACCTTGGAAAATCTCGCCGTGATTGAGGAGGTGGCCGCGCTGCCGATCCTCCGCCCCCTGATCGGCTTCAACAAAGATGAGATTATTACCGTGGCGCAGGAGATCGGAACCTATCCGATTTCGATTCAGCCCGATCAAGACTGCTGCCGTCTCTTCATCCCGCCGCACCCCGCCGTCCGCGCACGTTTGGAGGCGATCCATCAAGCCGAGGCGAAGCTCGACATCGACGGGTTGGTCAAGATGGGGGTGGAAGGGGTGGTGATCCGAGAGTTTCGTTTTGGAGAAGGATAGCCACGCTTCGCTCTTTTAGGGGCGGCGGAACCCGATTCCCTCCACTTCGAGCCTCCCTCTTTCCTTGTTCCCTTCCGTAAAGTCGAATCGAGCCCCGATCACTAGGAAAATGGGGACTGTCCCCATTTTCTCACGTCTTTTTAAGAGCGCCCTGTTTCTCTGGAGCCGAAGGAGAGGGTGCCTCATCTCCCCGCTTTTTGTGTAAGTTATCTCACCGAACTTCCCCCTCTCCAACTGTTATCTAATATCTTACACACCAACCACTCCATCCGTACAATAAAGGGTTAGGCGCCCGAACAAACGAATTGCCGGAAGAAGGCCCGATGAATCGTTGGATGATCCCAGAATGGCTCGAGTACATGCAAAGGATGCCCGGCCTCAATCGCCGGCGCCTTTGCGATGCCGCGGCGGCAACGTGACTGCAGGCTTGCTAGAGCGTCGCAATCTGTTTTTCAAGAAAGAAGGAGTACAGCTATGGATATCGCACAACAGACAGTTACTGATAAGGTTGCAATTCGTCCGTTTCGTGTGAATGTGTCGGAAGCGGAACTTACCGACCTGCGGCGGCGCATTGAGGCCACGCGGTGGCCGGAGAAGGAGACCGTCGCGGACACGTCGCAGGGCGTGCCGCTCGCGCCGCTCCAGGACCTCGCGCGCTACTGGGCGACGGACTACGACTGGCGTAAGTGCGAGGCGAAGCTCAACGCCCTGCCCCAGTTCACCACCGAGATCGACGGGCTCGACATCCACTTCATCCACGTGCGTTCGAAGCACAAGGGCGCGCTGCCGGTCATCGTCACGCACGGGTGGCCCGGTTCGATCCTCGAGCAGATCAAGCTCGTCGGCCCGCTCACCGACCCCACGGCCTTCGGCGGCCGCGCGGAGGACGCCTTCGACGTCGTGATCCCGTCGATCCCCGGTTATGGGTTCTCGGGCAAGCCGACGGCGACCGGCTGGGATCATGCCCGCATGGCGCGCGCCTGGATTGTGCTGATGAGGCGCCTGGGATACACGCGATACGTCGCGCAGGGCGGCGATGTGGGAGGACAGATCACGGACGCGATGGCGGTCGAGGCGCCGGCGGAGCTCCTGGCCATCCACACTAACTTCCTGTTCGCCCTTCCGCAGGACATGTCGAACGCGATTCAGGGCGGCGGACCGGTGCCGTCTGATCTCACCGACCAGGAGCAACGCGCCCTCGACAAGCTGAGGGGCTTCTTCGTCAAGAACGCGGCTTACGCGATCGAGATGGCGACGCGTCCGCAGACGCTCTATGGAAACGCAGACTCTCCTGTCGCCCTCGCGGCCTGGCTGATCGACCACGGCGACGGCGACGACCAGCCGGCGGCGACGGTCCTCGCGGCGATGCGCACGCCGACCAAGGGACAGCCGCCGGAACGGCTGACGCGGGACGACGTGCTCGACAACATCACCCTCTACTGGCTGACAAACACCGGGGTCTCCGCGGCCCGCAGCTACTGGGACAACAAGCCCCCGTACTTCGGCCCCAAGAAGTTCTCCATCCCGGCGGCGTTCACCGTCTTCCCCGGCGAGATCTACCAGCCCTCCCGGCGCTGGGCGGAGCGCGGCTACTCGAACCTCTCCTACTTCCACGAGGCGGACAAGGGCGGGCACTTCGCGGCGTGGGAAGAGCCGCTGCTCTTCGCGTCGGAGATGCGCGCGGCGTTCAAGTCGGTGCGCTAGCTAGGTCTCTCGGGGGACGGTGAGGAAAATGGGGACAGTCTCCATTTTCTCATTCCCATTTTGTATCTCGCCGTGATTCAGGAAGTGGCCGCGCTTCCGATCCTCCGCCGCACCCCGCCGTCCGCGCCCGCCTCGAGGCGATCCATCAAGCCGAGGTGAAGCCCGACATCGACGCTCTCATCAAGCGCGGTGTAGAGGGGGTTGTGGTCCGAGAATTCCGTTTCCTGGGCGAAATCGGACGGTAACCTTCGTAACCTCCCTTCCGGTAGTCTCCGAATTTATCCTCATCCTTGGTCTTTTAACTCTTCCATACCACAAAAAAGTAACATATTTTTTACAGCAACCATTATGCCTAGACGTTATCATTTAGAAAAATATTAACTAAAACATGGACTTATGTCATACCGATTTAATAAAAAGTGGCATAATTTAGATGAGAATCGGATGAGAGCAGATCTGGAAGATCGTTGATCCTTCCGCCATAAGAATTGACTGAAGGAGTGCGCGCAAGTGTTTTGACAATCAAATTATTGGAGAAACAATGAAGGGACCTAGACCGGAAGAGGGCGCGGGGTTGAACGCCCGTCATGGACCGGCGATCGTAAACATATTATCCGAAGAAACCTTCGACGACCTCACCCGTCTTGCCGCTCAACTCTGTTCCGCGCCGATCGCATTTATCCACGTCATCGAGAACAACCAACACTACATCAAGTCGGGCATCGGCCTGGAGCCGCAAGCGAATCCGCCTGACCTGCCGTTTTTCTCCCACGCCATTTTGCAATCCGATGTTTTTATCGTGTCGGATGTGTCGATCGACCCGCGATTTTCAACGGACCCACGGGTCCGGTCCGGTCCGCTCCGCTTTTACGCCGGCGTGCCTCTCATGACCGACCGGGGAGAGGTCGTGGGAACGCTCTCTGTGATGGGTCCGACTCCGAAAGTCCTCCATCCCGATCAGATCGAATCCCTGCGAACAGCGGCTCGGCAGGTGACCTGTCGTTTTAATCTCAGGATTCAACTTGCCGAATTAAAACAGAGCACCCAAGAAGGCAAGCTGTTCAGAGAGCGGCTTGCCGCCGAGCATGCCATCACACATGTGTTGGCCCAGTCCAAAACCCTGTCGGACGCCGTTCCGAAAATCCTTCGGATCGTCTGTGAAAGTCTGGGATGGACGATCGGTATTTTCTGGAGAGTCAGTGATCAGGTCAGCGCCCTGACCTGTGTTGAAACCTGGCAGGCCCCTTCCGCGAATGGCTCCGATTTTGAAGCGTCGAGTCGAGAGATGATTTTTGAGCCGAACGAGGGCCTTCCCGGACAGGTCTGGAGCCATGGCGAGCCGACCTGGATCATCGATGCGGCTGAGGAGCCGCTGTTGGCCCGAGCCTCCCTTGCGGCAAAGGAAGGACTGCATGGGGCCTTCGCATTTCCGGTTCGGGGCCAGAATAAAATTCTCGGCGTGATGGAGTTCTTTTGTTCCGGGAGAAAGAAGCCGGACGACAGCTTGCTCGAAATGATGTCGAACGTCGGAAGCCAGATCGGCCAATTCATGGCGCGGAAACAGGCGGAGGAGACCCTCGTTCAATGGGCGGCGATTGTCGAGTCGTCCGAAGACGCCATCATCGGAAAGACCCTCGACGGGATCATCACCAGCTGGAACAGCGGGGCCGAGAAGATCTTCGGTTATTCGTCGGAAGAGGTTCTGGATCAGCCGATCTCGATTCTCTTCCCGCCCGAGCGCCTGAATGAATTTCAGGAGATCCAGGATCGAATCGCGCAGGGGGAACCGGTGACCCACTCCGAGACGGTGCGGGTGAGAAAAGACGGCAAGCGAATCGACGTCTCCATGACGGTTTCACCGATTCGAGACAATGCGGGAAAGGTCGTCGGCATCTCGTCGATCAAGCGGGATATCACCGGGCGAAAAGAGATGGAGAAGGCGCTCCGCGAGAGCGAGGCGCGCAAGGGGGCGATTCTGGAATCGTCGCTCGATTGTATTATCACCATCGATCATGAGGGGAAGATCGTTGAATTCAATCCGGCGGCCGAGAACACGTTTGGTTACTGCCGCGCCGATGTGATCGGAAAGGAGATGGCGGAATTGATCATTCCCCCCGCTCTCCGGGAACGGCATCGGGCCGGTCTGGCCCACTGTCTTGCCGCCAAAGGAAAGAAGGTCTTATACCGCCGGATCGAAATGACGGCGATGCGGGCCGACGGGAGCGAGTTTCCCTCCGAGGTGACGATCACCCGGATTCCCCTCGACGGTCCCCCCCTCTTTACCGGCTATGTTCGGGATATCAGCGAGCGCAAACGGACGGAGGAAGAGCGGGACCGCTTCTTAATGCAGGAGCGTGTTGCGCGCGCCCAAGCGGAGGAGGCGCGGCGGCACATGGCTTTTCTGGCGGAGGCCAGCACCCTTCTTTCCTCCTCTTTGGATTATGAGGCGACCCTTTCCAGCGTGGCGCGCCTTGCGGTTCCCTATCTGGCCGACGGTTGCGCGGTCGATATCCTGGAAGAAGATCAAACGGTGCGCCGCCTGGCCGTGGCCGCGAGCGACCCTTCCAAAGAGAAGATCGGAAAAGAGCTGATCAACCGCTATCCCCCCGATCCGGGCGGGAAACACCCTCTTCAACGGGTCCTGCGGACCGGAAAGCCGATCTTCCTCCCGGAGATTACCGATGCGATGTTGGCCTCCGTCGCGCAGAATGAAGCGCATCTGAGAATCGGCCGATCGCTCGGGTTGACATCGGCCATCATCGTGCCGCTTTTAGCCCGGGGGCGGACGCTCGGCGCCATCTCGTTTGTGTTGACCGATTCGGGCCGCCGCTATCGTCCGGCCGATCTGATCCTGGCGGAAGATTTGGCCCGCCGGGTCGGCATGGCGGTGGACAATGCCCGACTCTATCGGGCGGCTCAAGAGGAGATTAAGGAACGAAAACGGATGGAGGATCACCTTCAGTTTTTGGCGAGTCACGACACATTGACCCACCTGCCGAACCGGGTCGTTTTTACCGATCGGCTGAACCAGGCGGTCGAGCGGGCCCGGCGTTATCCGAAGTTGATCGCCGTCTTTTTTCTCGATCTGGACGGGTTTAAGGGAATTAATGATTCATTCGGCCACGCGATTGGAGATCGATTGCTCAAAGAGATGGCCGAGCGGTTGACCCATTCTACGCGTCGAAGCGATACGGTTGCCCGGCTGGGAGGGGATGAATTCACCCTGATCATCCCCGATCTGTCGGAAGCCCAAAACGTCACGATCATTGCGCAGAATATCGTCAATGCATTGGCCGAGCCGTTCAGCCTGGAGGGGTATCTTTTTTCAGTGACGGCGAGCATCGGCATTTCTCTTTACCCGCGTGACGGAACGGATGCCGAAACATTGCTGCAAAAAGCCGATCAGGCGATGTACCGCGCTAAAAAACAAGGGGGAAATCTTTTCCGGTTTTATTCTCCGCCGCACGTTTCGGATAAAAATTGATCGACAGAGCCGGCTTCAGGCCGGAAGGCGGCTCCGTTCGGAGAGAGAGTGGTTCCCCCCCGTGACTCTTTTTTCCATATATCCATCGCACCGCTAGAAACCGTTCGATCCCCCATTCCATTCCGTTTCAATATAGGATGAATTGTTTATATCGAAGTAGATGTTTCGATCGATTTTGGATTCGATTTCCCCTCATCGCCCGGCACAGGGCATTCAAAACTTGGAGAATGTGACGCTGATTCCGGCCCGACCTGTTGGAACGGACGTTGCATTGCATATTGATTGCGGCAGAGGTTGGGGTAGGGGATCTGTAAGCTGGAATACGTTCGAAGATAAAGGAGAAAAGATGAAGAGGATAATGACGATAGGGGCCCTGTTGGCCGTATTGTTTGCAGCGACCGATCGGGCCGTTGCCGTCCCGATCGATTTGGAAAGAGGGACGACTTTCCTTTCCCGGTCGGATTTGGAAAATCGGAAGAATCAGCATCGGTCGTCTTTTTCGGGCTCGCTAGAAAAACGGCGTGACACCTTCCGAGATCTTCCCCGTAAGCCCCCCAAGGATAAAAAGGATAAGAAGGATAAGGAAGTGGTTTCGGTTCCGGAACCGGGGTCGCTTATTTTGATGGGGAGCGGCTTGATCGGGTTGGCTCTCTGGAGAAAATGGCGGGACAATTAATCCGGACGGGCAGGTCGTTCAAAGAGGGTGCGGAAATTTTTTCCGCACCCTCTTTTTGTGAGGACTCAATGAAAACAGTTATGCCGCTTTGCTCGGCTTGGAGATCTCTTGAACGGTCTCGGTGACCTCTTCCGGTTTTCCGACTTTGAGGGCGATATCGGCCTGCGCGATCATGCCGAGGATGCGCCCTTGATCATCCACCACCGGAATGCGCCGGACCTGATACTCCTTCATTAAGTCGGCCGCTTTCTGGACATCGTCCTCCGGCTTGCAGGTGACGAGGTCCTCGCTCATACACTCTAAGACCTTCACCTCCCGCGGGTGTCTCTCTTCGGCCACGACGGTCAGGCAGATGTCCCGGTCGGTGACCACCCCGACGAGCTTTTTGTCTTCTTCGCACACCGGGACGATCCCGACATCTTCATCCCGCATGATCCGGGCCGCTTTAACCGAGATCTCCTCGGGTGAACAGTAGCTGGGATTGGGCGTCATGATATCTTTACACTTCATTTTTTCCTCCTATCATTAGACTCAGATGAATTCAAAAATTGAAGGCCCTCTTCATCTACCCTCACGAAGCGGGTAAATCAACGAGGGTTGAGGATGGGCCTTCATAGCGAATGATCGCTTCAATATCAGTATAAAGGGGAGGCCTATCAGCGAGTCAATAGTTCAAAGGGATTACCCTTCCAAAAAAGAGGTAGATAAAGATTGAACTTCGGCGCACCTCCGGCTAGAATTCTCCAAATCATGTGACGGGGAGGCCGTTATTGCTGAAGCCGGGTCGATTCGCTCTTTCCTATCTGATTCTCTTCTTATTCGTTGGGTACGGCTGCCAAAGCCGGCACGGAAACGGTCTGTATGAACTTCAATCGGCCGATCAGTCTTTATGCCGTGAGATCGATCATCGAATCGACTTCCAAAACCGGATCGAGACCCTCAATCTGATCGCGCAGGCCTATTACAATCGCTGCTATGAGAAGGTCATTCAGTACGGTCCAAGGGCCCAGAGCGCCTATCGCCAAAAGACCTTTTCGATTGTCAGAGAGACCGGCAATCTTTTTTTCCCCGATGGGACCTTGATCGACTATGTTTTGGAAAGTCACGAGCGCGCTTTTTTCTCTTTCCTTCTTGCGGCAAGCTACGGGCAGCTCGGCCAAACCGAAGCGGCGAAGGTGGAGCTGAGGCGGCTCGATCATGAGCTGATGACCCGGCTTTACAATTTCGGGGAAGACCCGGTGAACATCTTGCTTCAAGCGGTGCTCTGGGAGCGGCTGGGCGAGGTCCCGGAATCTCGGGTCGATTGGAGCCGCCTGCGCCTGCAAAAGAATGTCGATGAGACGATCGGCGCCTTCGCGATGCGGCGAATGGAAGCGATCGATCGGAGGGAAGCGCTTCGGTCGGAGTGGAAGGTCTATGCCGTCGATTTCTTTCCGAAGATCGAATGGAAAGTGAAATGGATCGATTCGACCGGCGGTTATTTCGCCATCTACCCGGCTTTGGGCTTCCTCGAAGATTGCGCCTCCGACACCGGGGTCCGGCTTTCCACGGAGAGTTGGTTTGATAAGATCGCGGGGAGGTATCATCACGATTATCACCCCCTTTTAAACCTTCAGAGCTGGGTTCGGCTTCCGGTGGGACTCGTCTACGGCGCGACCACCTTTGCATTCGGGACCGGCCTCGCGGTGGGGGGATGCGCCTTGGATGCGTGGATGAAGGGCCATGGTGATTTGTGCCGGGGGGCGATCGAGAGTGGTTTTGAGATGATAAAAGAATCTCCGGGGGTGGTTCGAAAAACCATCGAACCGGACCTGCGGCACTGGGAAAACGTTCCGGCCGCGATCCTGGTGACCACGGCCGAAGAGCCGGCCCTGGAGAGCTGCTTGAAGGGGATTTGGATGGCAGGCACCGGGCGAGTCCGACCGATTTTCTGATCACCTTAATGACTTCCACCCCCGTGTTTCCGGATGCGAATCGTGATAAGATGCAACGTTCGTTTGGCGCGGATGGCAGCGCCTCCTTTTCATTAAAGATGACACATGTCGAAAGATTTTATCTCCATCAAAGGGGCCCGGCAGAACAATCTGAAGGGGCTTGAACTGGAGCTTCCGCTCAACGAATTGATCGTCGTTACCGGGGTGAGCGGCTCGGGGAAATCGTCGCTCGCGTTCGATACGATTTATGCCGAGGGGCAGCGCCGCTACGTCGAAACTTTCTCGCCGTACGCCCGGCAGTTTCTCGACCGGATGGACAAGCCCCGGACCGACCGGATCGAAGGGATTCCGCCGGCGATCGCGATCGATCAGACCAACCCGGTCCGGACCTCGCGCTCAACGGTTGGAACCATGACCGAGTTGAACGACCACCTCAAGCTCCTCTTTGCGCGCGCCGCCCGGCTCTACTGCCGCGGCTGCGGCCGGATCGTCCGGCGCGACACGGCCGACAGCATCGCCGAGGAGCTTCTGGCAAAAGACGAAAACGGGTTGTCGGCGTTGATCGTTTTCCCCGTGCCGATTCCGCAGAACTTCTCGGCGGAAGAGATGAAGGGCTTGCTCGCCGGACAGGGTTACACGCGGATTCACCGGGAGCAGAACGGGCTTCTCGAAGTGATTTCCGATCGCGTCCGGCTCACTCCCGATCGCCGCCCCCGCCTGGTCGAGGCGCTGGAGATCTCTCTTCACCAGGGACGGGGCCGTGTTTCGATTTATCCGTTCGATGAGGCCGGTCAGACCGGCGCGCCCCGTCGCTTTTCTTCCGACTTCCATTGCCCCGACTGCGATCTCGTTTATCGCGATCCGTCGCCGAGCCTCTTTTCGTTCAATTCGCCGATCGGCGCCTGCGACGCCTGCCGCGGCTTCGGCCGGACAATGGGGATCGACGACGGCCTCGTCATCCCCGATGAAGGGAAGAGCCTCGCACAGGGGGCGGTCCGCCCCTGGCAGACCGAGAGCAACCGCGAGTGCCAGGAGGATCTGATCCGGCTCGCGCGCCGCCGCGGGATTCCGATCGACACCCCTTGGCGACAGCTCGGCGAAGAGGAGAAACGGTGGGTGATCGAAGGAGAGGGGGAGTGGGAGGATAAAAAGTGGTACGGCGTGCGCCGGTTTTTCCGGTGGCTGGAGACGAAGAGCTACAAGATGCACATCCGGGTCCTTCTCTCGAAGTACCGCGCCTATCTTCCCTGCGCCGATTGCCTCGGCGCCCGGCTCAAACCCGACCCCCTCCTCTGGCGGATCGGGACCGGGGAAGATGCCGATCGGGCGCTTCCGCCCGAGCGCCGGTTCAAGCCGGCCTCCGTCTCGATCGATACCGCGGCCTTCGCCGCGCTTCCGGGGCTGACGATCCATGACGTCATGCTCCTCCCGATCGAGCGCTGCGCCGGTTTTTTCGACCGGCTTCAGCTTCCGGCGCCGTTGGATGAAGCGACCGATCTCCTCCTCAAAGAAATCCGGACACGCCTCCGTTATCTCGTCGAGGTCGGGCTCGGCTATCTCTCCCTCGACCGCCAGTCGCGGACCCTCTCCGGCGGCGAAGTCCAGCGGATCAATCTGACGACCGCCCTCGGCACGTCGCTCGTCAACACCCTCTTCGTCCTCGACGAGCCGAGCATCGGGCTGCACCCGCGCGACATGGGACGGGTGATCGGTGTCCTCCAACGCCTTCGCGACGCCGGAAATTCGCTAATCGTCGTGGAGCACGACCCGCAGGTGATGCTTGCCGCCGACCGGATTCTCGATTTGGGGCCGGGGCCGGGGGAGCGGGGCGGAGAGATCGTCTTCTTCGGCACCCCCGGACAACTGCTGCGGGCGCGCCGCTCTCTCACCGCCGAATACCTCACCGGAAAACGCGCCGTCGCGTCGGAAGCAGATCGGGCCCCGAAGCCGCCGGCATCCGCGTCGCTTGAGATCGTGGGGGCGGCGGAAAATAATCTGAAAAACGTCGATGTGAAGATCCCGCTGGGGCGGCTGGTTTGTTTGACCGGGGTGAGCGGCTCGGGAAAATCGACCCTCCTGCAGGATGTCTGTTATCGGGCGCTCCGCAAAATCAAGGGGAAGCCGACCGAACCGGCGGGCCGGCACCGGGCGCTCCGGGGCCATGAGCAGATCCGCGACGTGGTCCTCGTCGACCAATCGCCGATTGGGCGGACGACCCGCTCCAACCCGGCGAGCTACGTCGGGGCGTTTGAGGCGATCCGCAAAGCCTTTGCCGCCGAGCCGCTCTCGCGCGAGCGGGGCTATCTGGCATCGACCTTCAGCTTCAACGCGGGGACGGGGCGCTGCCCGACCTGCGCCGGCTGCGGCTTCGAGCATGTCGAGATGCAGTTCTTGAGCGATGTCTACCTTCGCTGTCCCGACTGCGACGGCCGCCGCTACCGGCCGGAAGTGTTGGAGGTGAAGGTGGCCCCGTCGAACGCCCCCGAGAAGGGGGCGCTTAAGTCGATTGCCGATGTGCTCGAAATGACCGTCTCCGAAGCGCTCGCTTTTTTTGCGGGCGATGTCGAGGTCGCCCGATCGTTGGAGCCGCTCCAGGCGGTCGGGCTCGATTACCTTCGGCTCGGCCAGCCGGTTCCGACCTTGAGCGGCGGCGAGGCGCAACGGCTGAAGCTCGCCGGGTTTCTCGCCGAAGCCCACGGCGGAAAAGCGGGTGAAACAGGACTTCTCTTCCTTTTCGATGAGCCGACGACCGGACTCCACTTTCACGACATCGCCAAGCTCCTCGGCGCTTTTCGGCGGCTGCTCGCCGAGGGACATTCGCTGGTGGTGATCGAGCATAACCTCGATGTGATCCGCGCGTCGGATTGGATCATCGATCTCGGTCCCGAGGGGGGCGATGCCGGTGGGGAGATTGTCTGCGCCGGGACGCCGGAGGAAGTCGCCAAGTGCGACCGGAGCCACACCGGTGTCGCTTTGAAAGCGTATGCGCAGGCGGTCGTCTCGGTCGTGCCGTCGGCCCGTCCGGCGCGCCGCGCGAATCGATCGGGAAAGAACGATGTGATCCGGATCCATAACGCGCGGGAGCACAACCTGAAGGGGGTCGATGTCGAAATTCCGCGCGACCGGTTCACCGTCATCACCGGGGTGAGCGGGAGCGGCAAGAGCACGCTGGCGTTCGATATTCTTTTCGGGGAGGGGCAGCGGCGGTATCTCGAATCGCTCAACGCTTACGCCCGGCAGTTCGTCCAGCCCTCCTCCCGGCCCGACGTCGATGCGATCTTCGGCATCCCGCCGACGGTGGCGATCGAGCAGCGGACCAGCCGCGGGGGACGGAAGAGCACCGTCGCGACGATGACCGAGATTTACCATTTTCTCCGGCTCCTCTTCGTGAAGCTCGGGACGCAATCGTGTCCCGATTGCGATATCGAGATCGAGCAGCAGACGCCGGAAGCGATCCTGGCCCGATTGATGCGCGATGAACGCGGGAAACGGATCAGTCTGCTGGCGCCGCTCGTCGTGGCCCGGAAAGGCTATTACACCGACCTGGCGAAGTGGGCGGAGGCGAAAGGTTTTACACAGCTTCGGGTCGACGGGGTGATGACGCCGGTTGCGCCGTGGCCGCGGCTCGACCGGTTCAAGGAGCACAACATTGAATTGCCGATCGGCGAGATCAAGGTCCAGCCGTCGGCGGAGGCCGCGCTGCGCGCGCTGCTGACCCGCGCGTTGGCGTTCGGGAAGGGGGTCGTCCAGATCGCCCCCTCCGAGAAAATTTTCTCGATCAAGCGGGCCTGCGCCCGCTGCGGCCGCAGCTTCGCCGAGCTCGATCCGCGCCTGTTCTCCTACAACTCGAAGCACGGCTGGTGCGGGCGCTGTTATGGAACGGGAATCGTCCTTCCGGGGTTCGATCAGGAGCAGACGGGGGAGGAGATCTGGTGGAACGCCTGGTGGGAAGGGGCCGAAGCGACCTGCCCCGCCTGTGAGGGGAAGCGCCTCTGCCCGGAGGCGCTCGCCGTCCGTTTCCGAAATGAAAATATCGCCGAGATGGCCGCCCTTCCGGTTGAAGCGGCGGAGCGGTTTTTCCGTGATCTCAAGCTAAAGGGACGGGAAGCGGAGATCGCCCGGGATCTTCTGGCGGAGATCCGATCCCGTCTGGCGTTTTTAAAGCAGGTCGGCCTCGGCTATCTTTCGCTCGATCGGGCGGCGCCGACCCTCTCCGGCGGCGAGGCCCAGCGGATTCGCCTTGCCTCGCAGCTCGGATCGAACCTGCGCGGCGTCTGCTACATCCTCGATGAGCCGACGATCGGCCTCCATCCGCGCGACAACCGCCTATTGCTCGACACCCTCCACGCGCTCGAAGCGAAGGGGAATACCGTGGTGGTGGTCGAGCATGACGAGGAGACGATCCGCCGCGCGGAGTATGTGGTCGATCTCGGTCCCGGCGCCGGACGCAACGGCGGGCATGTGGTGGCCCAGGGTTCCGTGAAAGAGTTGATGCGTCATCCCGAATCGGTCACCGGGAAATTTCTGGCCGAGCCGCTCCGGCATCCGTTGATCGAGCGGAGGCCGCCGCTCAACGCGGGGGAGCCGCGCCTGACGATCGTCGGCGCCCGGTTGAACAATCTGAAAAATCTCAAGATCGATCTTCCGCTCCGTCGGCTCGTCTGCGTTACCGGCGTGAGCGGCAGCGGCAAGAGCACCCTGGTCCGGAGTGTCCTGCACGACAATCTGAGACACCTTCTCGCCGCCAAGCGGGGCCGCGGCGCGCCGGGTCTCGCCGGGTGCGATGAGATCCGCGGTTGGGAGTCGGTCCGAAACGTCCTCGAAGTCGACCAAACGCCGATTGGAAAGACCCCTCGCTCCTGTCCCGCGACCTACGTCGGATTTTGGGACGAGATCCGCCGCCTCTTCGCCGCGACCCCGGAAGCCCGGATGCGCGGCTACGGTCCGAGCCGGTTTTCGTTCAACGTGAAGGGGGGACGGTGCGAAGGGTGCGAGGGGCAGGGGGCGCGGAAGATCGAGATGAGCTTCCTTCCGGACGTGACGGTCGCCTGCGAGGTCTGCGTCGGCGCCCGCTTCACCCCCGAAACGATGCTGGTCCGCTTCAAAGAGAAGAACATCAGCGAAGTGCTCGCCATGAGCGTCGATGAAGCGGCCGAATTCTTCACCGCCCACGCCCGGATTCACCACGCCCTGCGGCTGCTTCAGGATGTCGGCCTCGGCTACTTGACCCTGGGTCAGCAGAGCCCGACCCTCTCCGGCGGGGAGGCGCAGCGGATCAAGCTGGTGACCGAGCTGGCGAAGGCGAAGCCGGTGGAGGCCGAGTCGGCGGCCTTTTCCCATTCGCTTTATGTGCTGGACGAGCCGACGATCGGCCTGCACATGGCCGACGTGGAAAAGCTGATCCGGGTGTTGCACCGATTGGTGGCGGCGGGCAATACGGTCATTCTGATCGAGCACAACCTCGACATCATCGCCGAAGCCGACTGGCTGATCGACCTGGGGCCGGAGGGGGGGGACGGCGGCGGCCGGATCGTCGCGGCGGGACCGCCGGAGAAGATCATCCGCGCCCGCAACGGATCGCATACGGCGAAGATCTTGGCCGAGTTTCTGAAGAAATGACTGAACAGAAATAGATCAATCAAAACCGCAAGCCATCTTTTCCCTGCGATACCGGCTTTCCTTCCATCTTTATCATTCTTTATTATTCCCTTGGAGCGATCTTTCCTCAAATCAACGCGCATCCGGATGATCGACCGGTCTGTCGGAAAGCTCATTCGCTCAGCAATGACGCGGCGAGATACCCCTTTTTAATGGTTTCCCTGCTTACTGAATTTCCTCTTCAAAGGGTCTAGACTGAACCCAAGTCTATTCAAGCCGGCCTGTCGCTTGCGGAACGGGTCCTGAATCTAAAAATCTTGCGAGGAGAAATAATGATGCGTGCAATGGTTTATCGCGGCCCTTACCGGGTGCGCGTGGAGGAGAAGGAGAGGCCGTCGATCGAGCATCCGAATGACGCGATCGTCCGGGTCACGCGCGCGGCGATCTGCGGGTCGGATCTTCACCTTTATCACGGGATGATGCCCGACACGCGCGTCGGCATGACGTTCGGTCATGAATTCACCGGCATTGTCGAAGAAATCGGCGCGTCGGTCCGGAACCTGCAACGGGGCGATCGGGTTCTGGTGCCGTTCAACATCTGTTGCGGCTCGTGTTTCTTCTGCGTCAGAGAGCTCTACAGCAACTGCCACAACACGAACGCGAACGCGAGCGCCGTCGGCGGCATCTACGGCTACTCGCATACCGCGGGCGGGTACGACGGCGCGCAGGGAGAGTATGTGCGGGTGCCGTTCGCCGACGTCGGCCCGAGCAAGATTCCGGAGTGGATGGATGAAGAGGACGCGGTCCTGCTCACCGACGCCTGTCCCACGGGATATTTCGCGGCCGAGCTGGGCGACATCAAAGAGGGCGACGTGGTCGTCGTCTTCGGCGCCGGTCCCGTCGGGCTCTTCGCCGCCAAATCTTCATGGCTGATGGGGGCCGGCCGCGTGATCGTCGTCGATCATCTCGATTATCGCCTTGAAAAGGCCCAGACGTTTGCGCAGGCCGAGACGATCAATTTTACCGAGCACGACGACATCGTGATGCATATCAAAAAGATGACCGACTTCCTCGGCGCGGACCTCTGCATCGACGCCGTCGGGTGTGAATCGGACGGAAGCTTCTTCCAGGTGCTGACGTCGAGCAAGATGAAGCTGCAGGGGGGCTCGCCGGTGGCGCTCAATTGGGCGATCGACTCCGTACGAAAAGCCGGCAACGTGTCGGCGATCGGGGGCTACGGCCCGCTTTTCTCCGCCGTCAAATTCGGAGATGCGATGAACAAAGGGCTGACGATTCGGACGAACCAATGCAGCGTCAAGCGGCATTGGCCGCGCCTCTTCGAACATGTCCGGAACGGCGTCCTCAAGCCGAGCGAGATTGTGACGCACCGCATCCCGCTCGAAGAAATCGCCGAAGGCTACCACATTTTCTCGAGCAAGCTCGACAACTGCATCAAACCGTTGATTCAACCTCAAGCTCAAGCAGCATAGACAGAATAGAGAAGATAAAAGGAGAGGGTCATGGGATATATCGCGCAAAAACCGAAGATCGCATACGACACGGAGGCGCTTCGCAACCGGATTCCCGGCTGGGGGGTCGATCTCGATCCGAAAGACCGGCCGGCCGTTCCGAAAGAGAAATTCAACCCGAATACCGGCGCCCACTGGGACTTTCCCGAGCGGCAGGTCGAACGCTGGCCGCGGGAGAAATCGCCCGAGCATAAATTCCTGACCCCCGTGTTCGGCACGGCGTGCCCGCCGAAAGGGCTCTCCGGGGCGATCCGGCGATACGCCTATACGCTCAGCGAAGGACGGACGGCGCATTGGCTCCTCCTTCTGGGCGCCGATCGCGTCGATGTGATCGAGAGCCGGCTGGGAGCGCTTTTAAGGGGTCGGCCGGACAACCCGATCACCGAAACCGGCGTGCTAAGCGAATTCAAACGGAACGGCCTCCGTGCCCGGTTCGGACAGCGCCGGGCCGACGTAAAGCACCAGGCGGTCGATCTGCTCCTGTTTGCCGCTACCTATCTCATTATTGGGCGCGCCGTCTACGCGCTGGGCCGCGCCATTGCGGGGAACGGCCGCTCCGGCAGCGAGCCGGAGGAGATTGAATCAAAGGGTTTGGGGGCTTTGTGGAGAAGCGTCCGTATGACAAAATAGGTCGAGGATCTGTTCTTAATAATCGTAATTGACAGTTGTTGTCATTGGTCTTAGAATCACCTGCAACGACTCCCGCAGAGATTCACCCTCCCCGGAGGGGGACGGGGGTTGAAGAGGAAATTTTCCTCATCAGCGGGTGACTCCTCAAACAACGGAGAAGACGAATGAAGGACGACATCAAATCCAACCTCGATACGATTTTTCGGACGCACCAAGAAAAGAAAGACAACGCACAGAAGCTTGAAGAGGAAAAAGGGCGCCGGGAAGAGGAGTTTTTGTCCCAGTTTTACCTTCACCAGAAAACGACGATCAAGCCGGCGATGGAGGCGATCGGAAAGTACATCTCGGAAAAAGGCTATTCATACAGAATTGACGAGAGTAAAGATGAAATCACCCATGACGTCAAACGCCGGGGCGCCTCGATCTCGATCTGTTTTCTCGTCGGCCGAGACCCGCTCCGGCCCTCTCATGAGTATCCCTATTTTACTGTTTTCTGCGATAAACATGCCCAGCGGGCGCGGTTTAGCGAAAGCACGATCTCTCCCGGCCTGAGCGGCCGTTCCGGCGCAGCCGGAGAGGCGCCGCTGACAGAAGTGACCGAAGAGCTCATTCACAAAAAGATCATTAAAATTCTGACCGAGGTCTTCAGGTAAGAGGTTCCGTTTTCCCGCGAGCGTTTCGTAACCGTCCGCAAAAGTCTCAGCCCAAAGCGGGCTCTCTTCCGGGCCGTCATTCCCGCGGAGGGGGGAATCCCGCTCCGTATCCTATCCCATTCCCAAGTCCCTCCTCGGGTTGACAGGAGTCCGATTATCCTGTACTTTTCATCTTTTGTGAGCCGATGAGCAAAGGAAAAGCGCGGGTGACGGGAAGGGCCGCTGCTGAAGCGAAGGGCCCCGTCATCCTCCTGTCTGGAGTGCCGTTCCGCCGGGAGAACCAGGAGCGCCGGGCGGACCCCGCATCCTCTTTATCTCTTCTCACTTTCATCCTCATTATTCGTTGAGAGAACATATGTTTGAACTGGCCGAGATGGCTGTCATCGAAGAAATCAAGCGCGAGGTGGAGCGCCGGCGGACCTTTGCCATTATCTCCCATCCGGATGCCGGCAAAACGACCCTCACCGAGAAGCTGTTGCTTTATTCTGGCGCGATCGAGCTGGCCGGCGCGGTGAAGGCGCGCAAGAACCAGCGCCATGCCACCTCCGACTGGCTGGAGATGGAGCAGTCGCGGGGGATCTCCATTACCTCCACCGCGCTTCAATTCGATTATCAGGGAGATCGATTCAATCTCCTCGACACGCCGGGCCATCAGGATTTCAGCGAGGATACCTACCGGACCTTGATGGCGGTCGACAGCGCCGTGATGGTGCTCGACGGCGCCAAGGGGATCGAGCCGCAGACGAAAAAGCTCTTTGACGTCTGCCGGATGCGGCATATCCCGATTTTGATTTTCATCAACAAGATGGACCAGCCGGGCCGGCCGCCGCTCGACCTGCTGGACGAAATCGAAAAAGTCCTCGGGATGGGGGCGGTGCCGAAGAACTGGCCGATCGGAGAAGGACCCGATTTTCAGGGGGTCTATGATCTGGAGCAGAAACAGGTCCTCCGCTTTCAGAGGACGGTCCGCGGTCAACAGCGGGCGCCGGTTTGGGTCGGCGAAATCGACGATCCCCAGTTTGTGGAAGAGATCGGCGGGTCGGCCTACCGACAGCTTTGCGAAGATGTGGCGCTTTTGGCGGGGGCCGGATTTTCGTTCGAGCGGGAACGGTTTCTAAAGGGAGAGGTGGCGCCGGTTTATTTTGGAAGCGCCATCCACAACTTTGGCGTGGAGCCGTTCCTCGCCGGCCTCAAAGAACTGGCGCCCCCCCCGGGGGCCCGGATGAGCAGCCACGGCCTGGTTGCGCCCGGGATCGAGGCTTTCTCCGGATTCATCTTTAAGATCCAGGCCAACATGGACCGCCGGCACCGGGACCGGATGGCCTTCCTGCGGGTCTGCTCCGGGCGCTTCGAAAAAGATATGCTGGTTTACCATTCCCGGCTCGATCGGAAAGTCCGGATGACCCGGCCGCACCGCCTCTTCGGCCGGGAGCGGGAGACGATCGAAGAGGCCTTCGCCGGCGATGTGGTGGGGTTGGTCAATCCCGGCCTCTTCGCCATCGGCGACACCCTCTGCTCCGTGGCGTCGCTCAAGTATGACGGCATTCCCCGGTTTCATCCGGAATGTTTCGGCATTCTGATCAATCGGAACCTGTCCAAGAACAAACAATTCCAAAAAGGGCTTCAGCAATTGGAGGAAGAGGGGGTGATGCAGGTTCTCTTCTCGCCCGACGGCGCCCGCCGCGAGCCGATTCTGGCGGTGGTGGGGAATCTCCAATTCGATGTCGTCCAGGCGCGGCTCCAATATGAATATGATGTCGAGACATCGGTGGAGCGTCTCCCCTATACCTCCGCCCGGTGGATCAGCGGCGACCCTCAAGCGATCGACAAGATGATTCGGCTCCGGTGGGACGGGATGCACTTGCAGGACCGGGACGGGCAGATGGTTGCCCTATTCTCCACCGAAAGAGAGTGCGCTTTTCATCAGAAACATTATCCGGAAATCGAGTTCAAGGAATTAAAGTAGGTTCCGACAGAAGGCGAAAATCATCCGTTCCTCTCCTTCCACCGGGTGGGGAGGGAGAGGGTGAAGGTGGAGCCGACGCCGTATCGGCTCTCCACCCGGATCTCTCCATGAAGCAGGCGGGAAAGGTCTTTCGCAATTTTCAAACCGAGGCCGACCCCTTCGTATTCCCGGGTCAGATCGGCATCGATCTGGTAAAAGGCGGTGAAGAGCTTCGGAAGCGCTTCCGGCCGAATTCCGATGCCGGTATCCTGAACGGCGATCTCGACGGTCTCCCTTTCGGGATGATTTTTTCCCGAAACGGTAATGCTTCCCCTCTGTGTGAATTTGATCGCATTGGAGAGGAGGTTGGTCAAGATCTGCTTCACCTTGTTCCCGTCCGACACAATCGGGGGGAGCGATTCGATTCCATCCCAGCGAAGCGTGAGCGGTTTCTTCTCCAAGAGCGGTTTCATCCCTTCTACGATCTCTTCCAGTAAATCGGGCAACCGGAGCGGTTCCGGAGAGACCGTCTCCTTACCCGACTCGATTTTCGACAAATCCAGAACATGATTGATCAGACTGAGGAGCTCTTTGGCATTCCTCGCCACCCCTTTCAGCGGCTCCTTTTGTTCAGGTCCGATTGCGCCGTAGGTTTCATCGAGTAAAAGCTGGGTGTATCCGAAGATGGCATTGAGCGGGGTTCTGAGCTCGTGGGAGACATTCGACACAAACTGTGATTTGAGGCGGCTCGACTCTTCGGCTTCGAGGGTCTTCCGTTTCAGCGCTTCTTCCGACGCGCGGCGCTCCGTGATGTCTCGGGAGATCACCACAACGTCATGAGGCCGTCCCCCTTCGGTCGAAATCGGAAAGAGAATATATTCATAAAAGCGCATCCCCGACAGCGCCATAAAGTGGACCTCGCTTTTGTCCGGCCGGCCGGTCGAGAGGACCTGCTTTCTTCTCCGATCGAACTGTTCCATCACCTCGGCGGGGAGCCCCAAGTCGCGCCAATTCTTTCCGACCATGTCGGATGCGCTGAATCCCAAAACCGCCGCCCCGCCGTCGCTGACGAATTTGTAGCGGCCTTCGTGATCGAGCACATAGATATTGTCGACCGAGGCGGAGAGAATCCCATTGAGCGTGCCGGCCTGTTCGCGAATCCGCTCATTGAGCTGCTGGAGCGCCCGCTCCACCCGCTCCCGCTCGGCTAGCTCTTGCTGTGAGATCGAGTAAAGCCGCGCATTGTCGATGGCCAAGGCGGCGCGCCGGGCGAGGTCCTGAGCGAAGAGGAGATCTTCTTCCGCATAGTGGCGGCCCGACTCCGCCGTGACGAACGTAATGGCGCCGAAGATTCGTTCGCGGGCGATCAATGGAACGATCATCACCGACCTAAGGCCGAGCTCCCGGAGAATGCGTAAATGCTCCGGATCCCGGGCACTCTCTTCCAATACATTATCTCTGATCTCAGCATAAATCTCCGGTGTGCCGCTTCTAAGCACCTGCGGAATCCCCCGTGTCGCCTTCGGATCGGAGGGATATCGGCGTTCGACCTCATAGGCCAGCTTCACTTTCGCCGGGTCGATATGCGCGGTGGCCAGCCGTTCAATCGATTGATCCTCTTCGAGGATGTCGACGACGCACCAATCCGCAAGTTTGGGGACGGCCAACTGAGCCACCCGGCTCAGCGTGGTTCGATAGTCCAAAGAAGAGGCGAGCAGACTGTTTGCATCGACCAAAAAAGAGAGATAGTTCCGGGCCGCCTCGGCGTCAACCCTGGCTTTGTGCTCCTGTTGCAGCTCCCGATTCTTTTTATACAGCGCGACGAAAACGGAGACTTTCGATTTGAGAATATGCGCGTTGAACGGTTTGAGAACATAGTCGACCGCGCCGACGGAGTAGCCTTTGAAGAGATGGTCTTCATCGTGGCTGATGGCCGTCAGGAAAATAATCGGAATGTGCTTCAGCCGCGCCCGGCGCTTGATCAATTTCGCCGTCTCGAACCCGTCGAGCTCCGGCATTTGGACGTCGAGCAGAATAACGGCGAAATCGGGATGAAGGAGGAGCTGTTTTAATGCCTCTTCGCCCGATTGGGCTTTGACAATCTGGTAATCGGGAGAGTCGAGAATCGCCTCCAAAGAGAGAAGGTTTTCAGACCGGTCATCCACAAGCAAGATATTTATTTTTTCCTCAGCGTTCATCTTCCGAAAGGGCGGCTCCTGATAAAGAGGGGTTGGCCTCAAAGGAGGCCGGCGGCGGAAACATGGAATAATAAACGAAACGGAGGATTGGATCTGAACGTTTGGCCATGGCGCGGGGATTGGTTTTCCTATGTCATCATCAAGACAGGAGTTATTCTAAACGAAGTGGATTGCCGTCTGCAAGTAGGACGAAGCGGGTTTAACGTGGATAAGATAAAGAGCGATCGGGCAGATCCTTATCCGGTTTAATTCATAAACCGTCGGCGGTCGGATTGTTGCAACGGGACCTCGGGAAGCGGTCCCGTTGCAACGAACGGTATACGGAGAAAATAGGGGAGTTTTTTAGAAGCCGTCGTTCTCGGCACGACCGGCGCGTGCCTTTACTGCTTTCTTTGACCCTTCCGAAGCAGCCCCGCCAGAATGATCCCGATCAGACCCAACCATTCGGCCGAGTCGAGCGGTCCTGCGGACGGGCCGTTTTCGGGGAGATTCATCGCACAGCCGCCGCCGGACGCGGCCCCGCCATCCCCTTGAGACGTCGATCGGCTTTCCGCGATTCCCATCGGCATGGCCGAGGCGCGCGCCGTGTTCTGGAAGTTGCCGGAACGGTCGTAGCTGGAGGCGGAATAATAATAGGTCACGTTGCTCTCCAGCCCGGCATGAATCACGCTGACCGATTCGTTCGATTGTCCCGCGAAATCCCCAAGGATCGTTCCGTCGTTCAGATCGGCCGGGAAGCGATCGGTTCGATAGAGGATACGGACCCCCGCGAAATCGAGTTCGGAAGGATTGACCCAATCGAGGGTGACGTTCTGAACGCCCGGGACGGCCCTGAAGCGCTCGACGTCTGCCGGCGGGGTGACATCGCCCAACGCGGCCGTCGTAAAGGTCTGGTCGTCCGACACCGAGAGATTTCCCGCGGCATCGGCGCTTCGGACCCGGTAGTGATAAACGGTCTCGGATTGGAGACCGGAGAGGATTTCCGAGTGGCTGTTCATCAGCGTGGCATTCAACGTGGTCAGGTTACCATACGCCGCCGTCGTTCCATATTCCACCTGGGTGGTTGCAGGCTCATCGGTTCCCCAGCTGATCGCCACCCGGTCGGCCCGGAGATCCCCCGCCGTGATTTGAGAGAGCCCCGGCCCGGTTGTGTCGGGGGTCGCGGCGGTGGTGAAGGTGCGGTCGCCGGAGAGGGCGGTGTTGTCGGCGGCGTCTTTGCTGATCACACGGAAGTGATACGTCGTGGACGGATTGAGGTTGTTCAAGGTCCGGGTGTGCCCGGTCCCGAGGGTGGCGTCGAGCGTGGAGAGAGCGCCGTAGGCCGTTGTCGTCCCGTACTCCACGCGCGCGGTGGCCGGCTCATTTGTATTCCAAGAGATCACGACGGAGGAGGAAGTAAGATTGCCGGTCGTGATGCCGGAGAGGGTCGGCGCCGCCGTATCCGGGAGGGCCGGTGTCGTGAAAATGTTGTCGCCGGAGGTCGCCAGGTTCCCGGCCGCGTCTCTGCTTCGGACCCGGAAATGATAGGTCGTGGAGGCCAAGAGGCCCGTCAGATTTTGGCTATGGGAGGTCGTCATCGCGCCGTTCAACGAAGTGGTCGATCCGTAAGAAGTGGTCGTGCCGAATTGGACCTGTGTGTCGGCCGGCTCGTTGCTGGTCCAGGTAATCGTGACGCCGTTGCTGGTGAGGTTACCGGCGGCGATCGTCGTGAGGGTCGGCGCCGTGGTATCGGGCGGGGCCGGGGTAGTAAAGGTGTTGTCGCCGGAGGTCGCCAGGTTTCCCGCGGCATCTTTGCTGAGAACGCGGTAGTGATAGAGGGTGGAAGGAGAGAGGCCGGTCAGATTTTGGCTGTGGGAGGTCGTCATCGTACTGTTCAGCGAGGTGGTCGATCCATACGCCGTCGTCGTGCCGTACTGGATTTGAGTGTCGCTCAATTCATTCGTCGTCCAGCTGATCGTGGCGCTGCTGCTGGTGAGATCCCCCGCAGCGATTCCAGAGAGGGCCGGCGCCATTGTATCGGGCGGTGCCGTTGTCGTAAAGGTATTGTCGCCGGAGGTGGCGGTATTGTCGGCGGCATCTTTGCTAATGACCCGGAAGTGGTAAGTGGTCGAAGGGGTCAAATTGCTTAACGTTCTCGTATGACCGGTTAAGAGGGTGTTATCGAGCGCGGATGTCGCGCCGTAGGCCGTGGTGGTTCCATATTCCACTTGGGCTGTGGCGGCTTCATTCGTCGTCCAGCCGATGACCGCCGAAGTGGCCGTCACGGTTCCTGCCGCAATGGCGGAAAGGATCGGCGCAGTTGTGTCGAGCGCCGCAGAAGTGGTGAAGGTGCGGTCTCCGGAGGCGGCGGTATTGTCGGCGGCGTCTTTGCTGAGGACCCGGAAATGATACGTCGTGGAAGGATTGAGGCCGCTCAAGGTCCGGGTGTGATTCGTTACCAAAGTCGAATCAAGTGTAGAGAGAGAGCCGTATGCGGTGGTGAGTCCATATTCCACCCGGGTGGTGGAAGCTTCATTGGTATTCCAAGTGATCACGACCGAGTCTGCCGTCAGGCCGCTGGCGGTGATCCCCGAAAAAGTTGGAGGATTATTATCCGGCGGCGCCGGGGTAACGAAGGTGTTGTCGCCCGAGGTCGCGAGATTTCCGGCGGCGTCTTTGCTGAGAACACGGAAGTGATAGGTCGTAGCTGGAGTCAGCCCGATCAGGCGTTCGCTGTGCGCCGTGGCCAGTGTTGTATTGAGGACGGAAGAAGATCCATATGCCGTGGTCGTGCCGTACTGAACTTGGGTATCGGACAACTCATTGGTGGTCCAGCTGATGGTGACGCTGCTGCTGCTGATGGAGCCGGCAGAGATTCCAGAGAAGGTCGGCGGTGTGGTATCGGGCGGGGCCGGTGTGGTAAAGGTGTGATCCCCGGAGGTCGCGAGATTTCCGGCGGCATCTTTGCTGAGAACCCGGAAGTGATAGGTGGTGGAAGCGGAAAGCCCGGTCAACCCCTGGCTGTGGGAAGTGGACAGCACGCTGTTGAGTGTGGTCGTCGATCCATAAGCCGTGGTGGTGCCGTATTGAACTTGGGTGTCGGCAAGTTCATTCGTCGTCCAGCTGATCGTGGCGCTGTTGCTGGTGAGGTTTCCGGCGGCAATTCCGGAAAAGGCCGGCGGTGTCGTGTCGGGGGGGGCCGGCGTCGTGAAGATTCTGTCCCCTGACGTCGCAATATTATCAGCGGCGTCTTTGCTGATGATCCGGTAGTGATAGGTCGTCGAAGGGCTCAGGTTGCTCAACGTTCTCGTATGGCTTGCAACGAGGGTGGTATTGAGGGCCGAAGAAGCGCCGTAGGCGGTGGTGGTTCCATATTCCACCTGGGAGGTCGCCCCTTCATTCGTTGTCCACGCAATCACGACAGAGGTGGAGAGGAGATTGTTGATCGTGATGCCGGAAAGGGTCGGCGCCGTGGTATCGGGCGGGGCCGGGGTGGTGAAGGTGTTGTCGCCGGAGGTGGCGAGGTTCCCGGCGGCGTCTTTACTGAGGACACGATAATGATAGGTGGTAGCGCCGGTCAGCCCGGTCAGGTTTTGGCTGTGAGCCGTGGAGAGGGTTGTATTGAGGGTGGTTGAAGATCCGTACGCCGTGGTCGGACCGTATTGGATCTGAGTGTCGGCCGACTCGTTGGTGGTCCAGCTGACGGTCGCGGAGGTCGGGGTGAGGTTGCCGGCGGAAATGCCGGAGATCGCGGGGGGTGTTGTGTCGGGCGCAACGGCGGTGGTGAAGGTGTTATCGCCGGAGGCGGCGGTGTTTCCTGCGGCGTCCCGGCTGATGACCCGGTAATGATAAAGGGTCGAGGGGGCGAGGCCGCTGAGGGTGCGCGTGTGGCTGGTGAGAAGGGTGCTGCGGAGGGCCGATGAAGATCCGTAGGCGGTCGTCGTTCCATATTCGACTTGAGCGGTGGCGGCTTCGTTCGTCGTCCAGGTGATGACGGCGCCGGTGCTGGTGATGCTGCCGGCGGCCATTGAAGAGAGAACGGGGGAGACCGTATCGGCAAAGGTTTTGCTGACCTCGGCGGAAAAAGCGCTCTCGGCGTCGGCGTCGTTATAAGCGGTGACGGCGAAGTAATAGGTTTGGCCTTCACTCAGCCCGGTGACGGTGTAGGCGGTTTGATTGCCGACGTCGACGGGGGCGCCGTAACTTCTGGAGGCGGTTCCAAAGTAGACTTTGTAGCCGGCCAGATCGCTCTCCGTATTTGCATCCCAAGAGAGAGAGGCATTCGCTGCCATGGCGGCGGTCGTCCAATTGAGAACGAGAAGAAAACCGAGGATCACCAGAGCGCTTCGCTTCGTCCGTTGTGTTCGCATGTTGTGTCGCCTCCATGCAGAAAAAAAAGCCGCCAAAGAAAAATCCTTTGGCGGCTCGGCGGGCATGGAAGAAGGTGAAGAGGAAAGGGAAAGGGTGTCGGGTGTGATGAATCAGGGTGTAGGGTGTAGAAAAATCCAAACCCTATCCCCTCTCACTACCCCCTATACCCTACCCCCTACACCCTTTCTTTAGCCCCGTTGCTCTGCGTCCTCCCCTTTCGAAGAGTTTGCTCTGTGCAAAGGTCGATAAAATAAAAAAGCCCATTCCTCGGAATGGGCTTTTGCCTAAAGATGCGCCGGCATCGTCATGGCAACCAGACGAACCGTGGGAAGCGGATCCCCTACTCATCGGTCTCTTGGCTTTGCGTCCTACCCTCTCGGATAGTTTGCCCTTTTCACGAGTGATTCAAATCTGTCGTCTGCATAACGCAAGAGAGATGCCTCTCCAGGCCGGATGGGGTCTGAAATGGATATTGTTCAATCGATCTTGACAGAGGGCGGGTCCGGGTGGAGGTGTCGCCTAAGGAGCCGAGCTAGGGGGTGGAGGGTGTTGGAAGGTTCTTGAAAATGTCGAGTGATGCAAAGTCAAACAAATCGAGGGATCGGTTTGTTTGGACCGAAGGAAAGACTATTTTTGTCCCGGCGGTGGGAAAGGGGTTACTTACCCATCTGTAAACAGGTCACCTTTTTTACAAGGATTCGTCACGGTTTTACCGGGGTGACCCGGATCGACCGAGTGGTCGTCCCGGCCGGGAACCGTCCCTCCGGCGTTAAACGTCCGTCGGAGCCGATCGAATAAACAAAGACGTCGTTGGAATTCAAATTCGCGACGTAGATGAACTTGCTGGAGGGATCGGGGGTGATCGAGCGGGGCCCCGACCCACCGGCGACCGTTCCCAGCGCGGTCAACGCGCCGGTTGTGCCGTCGATCCGGTACATCGAAATCGTGTCGGCGGAGTTGGCGACATAGGCAAATCGGCCGGAGGGATCGACCGTGATGGAGAAGGGACGGGTCCCGGCGGCGATCGCGCCTGTTTGGGTCAACCTTCCGGTGGTTGCGTCGACGGAATAGATCCAGACATTATTGGCGTTGTAGTTGGCGGCATAGGCGAATCGGCCTGAAGGATGGATGACGATGGAGTTCGCCCCCGATCCCCCCGGGGCATGCCCGAGGAGGGTCAGCCCTCCGGTCGATCCGTCGAGCGTGTACATCGAGATATTGTCGGAGATGGTATTGGCGACGTAGGTAAACTCGCCCGAAGGGTGAACCGTGATGGAGATCGGGCTGACCCCCGCGTTGACGGTCCCGATCAAAGATAAAGCGCCGCTGGTTTGATCGATCCGATAGATCCAGACATCGGTCGACGAGTTTTCATTGGCGACATAGAAATAGCGGCCGGCCGGATCGACCGCGCCGGCGTAAGGCCCGATGCCGGTCGGCGCCGTCCCGATGGCGGTCAAGCGGCCGCTGTTTTGATCGATCCGATACATCGAAACGTTGTTCGACCCGAAATTGCCCGCATAAACAAACCGTCCCTTCGGGTCGACCGTGACCGAGTAGGGCTCCGTCCCGGCGGCGATCGATCCGATTTTCGTAAGAAGTCCGGAGGCGGGGTCGACTGTGTACATCGTGACATCGTTGGAAGCTGAGTTGGCGGCGTAGGCAAAGCGGGGGAGGGTGGAGGTGTCGGCGCCGACGAGGATGCTCCTTTGTGTGGCCGCGCTCGCCCCCTCGTCGTCGGTGATCGTGAGGGTTGCGACATAGGTCCCGGCGGCGGGATAGGTATGTTCGATCGCGGCGCCGGTCCCGCTTGCGCCGTCGCCGAAGTTCCAGACATAACTTGAAACGACCCCATCGGGATCGGAAGAGGTTGAACCGTCGAATCGAACCGTCAGCGGGGGAGGGCCGACGGTCGGCGTCGCGGTCATCCGCGCCGTCGGGAAGGCATTGGCGGCGGGATAGACGATGAACCGGTCATATTTCACCCCGGCATTGTAGTTGATGATGCCCGGAACGCCGGAGAGGATCCGCGAGGAGGCGCCGTCGTTGAAGCTGAAGAGGGGGGCGCCGTCGACGGAGATGTCGAGGACCACCGGATTGCTCCCGGCGACCTTCACGCGAACGGTGTAAGGTTTGTTGGCGACGATGCCGGCCGGGGCCGATCTAAGGGATGTCCAGACCCCCGCATTTCTACGATAGAGCGTGGCGGTCCCTTTGGTGGAGAGCTGAACCGAATAGAGATCGGCGGTAAAGTTCGAATCGCTCCTCCCGCGGACGACAATCCCCGAGTAGAGCGACCCTGCGGGAACGATCAGGACCGATTCCACGATATAGTCGTCGGTCCCCAAGTTTGGGGTGATCGCCGCAGCGTTCGTTCCCGCTGTCGAGACGGCAACGTTTCCATCGGTCGCCATGCTCCCCCCCGCCGACCGCCAATTTGCGCCGAGGCCGGTCGTTCGATCGAATTCATCCGAAAAGAGCGTTGCGCTCCCCGATGTCACGGAAAGGGTCCGCTGCGCGGAGGCCCTCGCCCCCTGGTTGTCGGTGACGGTGAGGGTGGCGGTGAACGTGCCGGCCGTTGAATAGGTATGATCGATGATCGGTCCGGCCCCGTTCGATCCGTCGCCGAAATCCCAGGCGTAGGAGGAGATGCTTCCATCCGGATCGGAAGAGCCGCTCCCATCGAAGTGCACCGTCAACGGGGCGGCCCCGGAGCCGGGGCCGGCGGACAAGGCGGCCAGGGGAGGCCGGTTGGCCGGAGGGGAGGCTCCATTGTCGGAAACGGTGAACCGGTCGTATCGCACCCCGGCGTTGTAGTTGATGATCCCGGGGACGCCGGAGGTAATTCGCGAAACGGCGCTGTCGCTGAAGGTGAAGAGGGGGGCCCCATCCAGGAAGACGGTCAGATCGACCGGACTGCCGCCGGTGACCTTCAATCCGAGCGTATAGGCTCTGTCGGCGACAATCCCTGCGGCGGCCGACCGCAACAATGTCCAGGCGCCTCCATTCCTTCTGTAAAGATTGACCGTCCCTGTGGTCGAGAGCTGAGCCGAATAGAGATCGAACGTGAAGTTTGCATCGTTTCTCCCCCGGGCGATGATCCCGGAGTAGACCGAGCCGGGCGGAATCAGGATGACCGATTCGACGGTGTAGTCATCGGTTCCCAAGCCGGGGGTGATCGCGGCCGCATTGGCGCTCCCTTGGGAGCGCGCGGTATTGCCGTCGGCGCTGAAGCTTCCGGCGGTCACCCTCCAGGAGGGGCCCAACTCGGCGGCCCGGTTGAATTCATCATTAAAGAGCGTGGCGGCATAGCCCGTTTCGTGTATCAGCGCGCTGCCGAGGAGAAAAAAGAGCCATCCCCATTTTCTAAAATGTGATTTCATGGGATCCCTCTCTTTGCAAGAAAGTTGCAGGCGCTTTCCACGGAGGGACGCGACAGGCCGATGAAAGGCAAGATCAATCTTAACTTCTTCAAGGATATCCTTATACAGCGAGGCATACAGCAAGGCCTGTTCGACGAAAAGGGATAGCCATCTGAAGGGTAAGAGAGCAAAAAGGGTGCCCGTGGAATTTCTGTGAAAGATTTATACATGCCGTCTTAGGATCGCATCGAACCATACCCCCTGCCAGGCACACGAATTGCTCTTAACTTCATTTAGTTTCACTCAGAAAGGAGAAACAATATGAGCACCATTTTGATTGTCCTGCTGGTTTTGCTTCTCATCGGCGCGTTGCCGGCTTGGCCGTACAGCACAAATTGGGGATATGGTCCGACGGGGGGGGTGGGATTGATTCTCCTCATCCTGCTGATACTGGCGCTGACCGGACGCCTCTGAGAATCGACGACAGCAGTTTGTTGCAACGCGCCACTTTTTAAATCAAAGGAGGGATTGATGAACTGGGATCAGATTGAAGGAAATTGGAAACAGTTTAAAGGGAAAGTGAAGGAGAAGTGGGGAGAACTCACAGACGACGATCTCCAAGTGATCGGCGGCAAGCGGGATAAACTCATCGGAAAGCTGCAAGAGAAATATGGAATCGCGAAAGAAGAAGCGGAAAAGGAATTGAAAAACTTCGAAGATCAGAGCCGAGCGGCGTAACCGGATCGTCGTCCCGCGTAGAGGGTAAGGGGCTTCGGCCCCTTGCCCTTCATTTAAGAATCGAGTAAGAATCGAGCCGGTGGATTATCTCGGCGGCCGGATCGTCCTGAACACGCACGCGCGTCGCATTCCTCGCAGCTTGCTGCGAAGGTTAGATGCGCGAATGTGCCGTTGCAATGGATGGTGAACCTCCACCCACATCGTTCGTGGAGCGAACCATACAAATAGAGTTTTTCCATCCTTTCGGGTCGAAGATTCCCCGCAGCTTGCTGCGGGGAGCTTCAATTTTCCGGATCATGGCATGGTCGGCTGTTCCGGGATGTCAATGGTAAAGATTGTCCCTTGGCCGAACACACTCTCGACGGCGATCTTCCCACCGAGGGAATCGACTATTTTTTTGACGATCGCAAGCCCCAAACCGCTTCCTCGAGCATATTCCCCCGAGGCTTCTTCGGCGGCGCCGAACTGTTGGTATTCTTCAAAGAGCCGCTCCAGCCGCTGGGGTTCCATTCCGACACCGGTGTCCAGAACGACGATCTGAAAACCTTTCGGTTCCGCGATGGGATAAAGATTGATTCCGATGGAGCCTTGATGGGTGAACTTCACCGCGTTGCTCAACAGATTGGTCAGGAGACTCCGGATCATTAAGGGATCGGTTGGAAAGCGGCTGGGAAACGAGGGAGAGATACGCTTCTGAAGGGTCAGCCCTTTTTCACGCAGAAGCGGCTCAAATGTGATCGACACTTTTTCCAGCAGTTCCGGAAGATTCGTCTCGATGACTTTCGGTTTCATCTTTCCGGACTCAATCCGCGCCAGGTCGAGAATGTTGTTGATGAGCCGAACCAAATCCTCCGTATTTCCGTAGATGCGGGTCATGATTTTTGATTGTTCCGCGTTGACGGAGCCGTACGTTCCGTTTCGAAGCAGCTGTATGAATCCGATGATGCTGTTGACCGGTGTTTTCAATTCGTGAGAGATGTACGAGAAAAAACGGTTTCGGGCCTGGCTGACCTCTTCGATCCGGACGGTTTTTTCTCTGAGCGCTTCGTTCATTGTGTTGATGTCATTCTCAACCTGTTTCTGACGCGTGATGTCTTGCGCCATGCTGATGGCAAATTGCGGCTCTCCTCCGCTATCCCGGACAAGAGAAACGATCAGGTGGCCCCAGATGATGCCGCCGTCCCTCCGGTAGTATCTCTTTTCCAGTTGGTAACGCTCCGTTTTCCCCTGGATGAGTTCTTGAAAAAGGGCCCACTCTTTCGCCACATCCTCCGGATAGGTCATCTGGGTGAACACCATCCGGCCCAGTTCCTCCCCGTTGTAGCCGAGCATCTCCTGCAGGGCTTGGTTGCTCTCGATCGATCGTCCTTCCCGGTCGACCCGCGCAATTCCCACCGGAGCCAAATCAAAGATGGTTCGATACCGCTTTCCGATTTCCCGAAACGTTTCTTCAGCCCCTTTTCGCGCGGTGATATCGCTGATGATGCACCTGCATCTGATCGTTCCATCGAACTCCATGACGACGATGCTGTCTATTTGAGCATAGAAGAGGGTCCGGTCTTTTTTCATCAGCTTGATCTCGCAGCTCTCGCGCTGTTCGCTTTTAAAAAGCCTGATCCGGTAATCCTGGAAAAGAGATTGATCTTCATCGGCGACATAGAGGGAAAAAGGGGTTTTAATAAGATAGCCTTTCTCCATCTCCAGGAGTTCCGAGCCGGTCCGGTTGACTTCGATGATCAAGCCGTTTTGATCGAGCGTAAAGTATCCCACCGGAGCGGAGTCATAGAGCTCGATATGCCGGTTGCGTGATGCTTCAAGTTGCGCCTGGTAGGCGCGGCGGATCTCATCGATCTCGAGCTCTTGCTCCACCTCGCGGACCTCTTTTTGATAAATAAGGCGCTGGATCTCTTCGAAGTGACGCAACAAGGGAGAAGACCCTTTGTGCTTCAGCCGCTCTTCGGCAAGCTTTCGAATGGGCTCTTCGTTTTCCATCATTGCCATGCGTTCCTCCCAACGCTAAGAGAACGGGTCCGGTTCCATATCGACTTACTTGACGACCGATCCAAAGACGCTTCTGTTCTCTTTCGGAGAATAAGGGTGAGTGATATACGGTTTCCGCACGCGCTTACCGTCACCGAATGGCCGCAGCGGTCCTTCGTCTCAAGATCAAAATGAGACGGAGCGAAAGAATGCAGTGAATTCAAGAATGAAAATGATTTCCCCCCGCTTGCCCGGTAACGAGTGGGCGGATGCAATACGGAAGGATGTGAGGCAGGATTATTTAGAGAAGCGTCCGCCTTGTTAATCCATGAGCAGGTCTCCATAACCGATAAGAGAAGTTCATTCCAGAAAGCGAAAGATCAACACCTTGCGAGAAATTTCCAAGCGAATCTTCATTAGATATTTAGCATTTTTGTTTCCATGTTTGCAACTGTATTTTCGGAAGAGGGTTTTGATATTAAGGAATAAAGGGAACCGACCCTTATATTTTTCCGCAGCCGTATTGATGCGTCGATTTCGGGAAGAACCATCCCGATTTTTCGGTCAGGAAAAGGCGGACCGATCTGTCCGGCACGTGAGAACAGATCGTGTCGAGCACCGCTTTGAAGATTCTTTTTTCCGGATAGGGATTGGCGTTGAACTCGCGGAGGGTCCAGGCATTCAAATCGAGCACCGCCCAACCGTCGCGCTCGGTCACAAAGGCCGAAAGCTCGGCCGGCAGACGGGGCGCCACATCGGGGTGCATCCGGATTTGGCCGTGGCTGACGTTCCCCGTATAAACGTTGAACGAGAGGGCGGAATCCCAGCGATTCACATTATTCAGAAGCGGGAGGATTCCGATAAAGAGGACGGCGAGCGCCTGCGGGAGGTTGTAGAAACGGGGGGCGGCGAACATTTTTTTGAACGCAAACGGCGGCGCTTTGTAAAAGAGCAGCCAGGCCTGCGCCGCCATCGTCTGGCCCCAGATCCAGGCGCTGTTGTTCCAGTCGTTTCTGAACGGTCCGATGAGGAAAAAAATAAGCGCATGCATCAACATCGCATCGTAGAGGGCGATGGCGCGAAACCGCTTCGTCAGAAGTCCGATCGCGAAGAGCACTTCGAAGAGCGCCGCAAAAACGCCGAGGGTCGGCAGGGTGGGAATGTCGTACGGCAGAAGATCGGTCAGCGGCCGGATGAACCAGGGGAATTCCTCGTTGAAAAAATGGGTGTTCAGCTTCTGGACGCCACCCCAGAAATAAACCGCGGCGAGGATGAACCGAAATCCGGCGAGAATGCGATGCGCTTCCTCCTCGCCCGCATCCCTTCTGTAGGTGAGCAGAAGGAGGAAACAGAAAAAGAACTGATAAAACGACGGCCAGATGCGGCTCTGATCCTGTAGAAAGAGAATCGTAAAAGCCGCAACGATCAACCCGACCCACATTTTCGACCGAGGCTGGATGACCAGGGCGAGAAGGAGGCCGGAGAAGAGGGCGAGAAACAAATAATCGAACGGATAGGAAAAAGCCGGAATGAGACCAAAGAGGGGAACCAGAGGATAGCGCCGGCTGGAAGTCCAGAGCTTCCAGGAAAAGCCGAGGCAGAGCAAAACGAAAACGGCGAGAAGTCTGATCAATAAGATCAGCCGTTTTTCTTCGCTCCCGAAGATCGATATCGACCCCTCCGTCTGCAATTCCGGCCCGCTGATTCGCGGCGAGGGGCTCAGGTGCGAAGCCGGTTTCGATGGGTGTTTCGTCTTCATGCTGGCTTTCTCTTCAAAGAATAAACAGACCGAATATATCATAGGTCAGGCTGTTTTCGTTCACGGATAAGATCACGTGAGGCGATCGCCGGTTTTCGAGATCCGTGAAGACCGGATGCCAAACGTAAGATCCTCTATCTTGACAGAAATCAGGATCGATGTTAAGACCGATGAATGGCGTCAACCGTTTTAGGCATTTCGGCATATTATCACGACAGCGCCGCGGCGTTGCTGCGCGACGGCGAAATCGTCGCCGCCGCCCAGGAGGAACGCTTCACCCGGCGGAAGCACGACGCCCGGTTTCCAGAACAGGCGATTGCCTACTGTTTGAAGGAGGGGGGCGTCCGCCTGACCGATCTTGAAGCGATCGTCTTCTACGATAAGCCTCTGGTGAAATTCGAGCGGCTGCTCGAAACCTACCTCGCCGAAGCCCCCCGGGGGTATCGCTCCTTCGCCGCCGCCATGCCGGTCTGGCTGAAGGAAAAGCTCTTCCTGAAACCCCAACTGAAAAAGGAGTTGGCCCGCCTTGGACAATGCGGGGCGCCGGCGCTCCCGCCGCTCTATTTCGCCGAGCACCATCAGGCCCACGCCGCCTCCGCCTTTTATCCCAGCCCCTTTTCCCGCGCCGCGGTCCTCTGCATGGACGGGGTCGGAGAGTGGGCGACGACCTCGGTCTGGCTGGGGGAGGACCATACGCTGACCCCGCAATGGCAGATCGATTTTCCCCACTCCCTCGGCCTCCTTTATTCGGCCTTTACCTATTACACCGGCTTCAAGGTCAACTCCGGAGAGTATAAATTGATGGGCCTGGCCCCCTACGGCGAGCCGGCGTATGTCGATCTGATCCTGAAGCAGTTGTTGGATCTGAAAGAAGACGGGACCTTCCGTCTGAACATGGACTATTTTCACTACACCACCGGTCTGACGATGACGAACGCCAAGTTCAATGCGCTCTTCGGCGGACCGCCGCGCGCCCCGGAAGAAAAATTAACGCAACGGGAAATGAATCTCGCCCGTTCGATCCAGGCGGTGACGGAAGAGGTCGTTTTGCGTCTGGCGAGAACGATTCATCGCGAGCTGGGGGTCGATGCGCTTTGTCTGGCCGGCGGCGTCGCCCTCAATTGCGTTGCCAACGGACGGCTCCTTCGGGAAGGCCCGATGCGGGAGATCTGGATTCAACCGGCGGCCGGCGACGCCGGCGGCGCGCTCGGCGCGGCCCTCGCCTTCCGGCACCAATATCAGGGACAGCCTCGGACCGCGACCCGGACCGATCGGATGGCCGGCGCGTATTTGGGGCCCCGGTTCAGCGCGTCCGAGATCAAGGGCTATCTCGACTCCGTCGGCGCCGTTTATGAACTTCTGGACGACGCGCCGTTGATGGAATCGGTCGCGGAGATTCTCGCTCGGGAACAGGTCGTCGGATGGTTTCAGGGGCGGATGGAATTCGGACCGCGCGCGCTCGGCGCCCGCTCCATTATCGGCGATCCCCGCAGTGAAAAAATGCAATCGGTCATGAATCTGAAGATCAAATACCGGGAATCGTTCCGGCCGTTCGCCCCCTCGGTTCTCTTTGAATCGGTCTCCGATTTCTTTGATCTCGATCGTCCGAGTCCGTATATGTTGCTGACCGCTTCGGTCCGCGAGGAGCACCGTCTTCCGATGACCTCCGAGCAGCAACGCCTCTTCGGCATCGATAAACTCAACGTCAAACGCTCTTCGATCCCCGCCGTGACCCACATCGATTATTCCGCCCGGATTCAAACGGTGCACAAGGAGACGAATCCCCGCTACCACCGACTCCTTCAGGCCTTTCAGCAACGGACCGGCTGTCCCGTTCTGGTGAACACCTCCTTCAATGTTCGCGGGGAGCCGATCGTCTGCACGCCGGAAGACGCCTACCGCTGTTTCATGCGGACCGAAATGGATTACCTGGTCCTGGAAAATTTCTTGCTGGCCAAACAGAAACAACCTGTCTGGGAAAAAGAGGATGACTGGAAAGAGACGTTCGAGCTGGATTGATCAAATCGTAAAACTTCCCCACCCGCCGACGATCAAGGAACTCCGCTCGTTCGGCCTCCTCATGGGGTGTTTTATCGCCGGGCTCTTCGGCTTGCTCTTTCCCTGGCTGTGGAATCTGAAATTCGTTCTTTGGCCTTGGGTGGTTGGAAGCGTCTTTGTCCTTTGGGCCTTGGCCCTGCCGGCGACCTTGGCGCCTGTTTTCCGGGGTTGGATGATCGCGGGGGGGATTCTCGGATGGATCAACACCCGGATCATTCTCGCGCTGGTTTTTTATCTCCTCTTCTTTCCGCTCGGACGCGTCATGCGGCTGTGGGGATGGGACCCGCTGCGGCGCGCCTGGAAGAAGGAGGGAATCAGTTACCGGATCCAAAGCAAAGCGCTCGATCGAAAACAGATGGAGAGACCATTCTAATGATCGAATTTTTGAAAGACCTCTGGGGGTTCATGAAGGAACGCAAAAAGTTTTGGCTTGCGCCGATTATTCTGATTTTGGTGTTGTTGGGAACGCTGATCGTTTTTACGCAGAGCTCGGCGGTCGCTCCCTTTATCTATACGCTTTTTTGAAAACGGCCCTCAGAGAGATCCCTTTCCCCGGCATCACCGTAGAACGCTGTCGCCGTTTTAACCCCAGCCTTGTAACGATCGCGCAAACATCGGAACGGCCGGAAGTCTTTGTATAGCCATATTTCGATGTTATAATATGCGGCAGCACGATGGATGAGAAAGATCACAAAGAAAGACCGACCGAAACGGAAACCATTCCTCGCAACGCGCTACGCCGCCCCCGCCCGTTCTGGAAAAGCATTTTATTCACAATCATCATCGTCACCGCTTTTTTCGGCCTCCTTGAACTCCTCTTGGCCTTGATCGGCGTCCGCTCCGTTCTCGTGACCGAAGATCCCTTCGTCGGATTCGCCGAAGAGATCCCCCTGTTCGTCGAAGAGCCCCAACCGGACGGATCGGTTCTTCTCAAAACGGCCCGGAACAAATGGACCTGGTTCAATCGGGATCAGGCCTTTCCCAAGGAGAAGTCGGGGAACAGCTATCGGATCTTCTGCATGGGAGGATCGACGACCTACGGTCACCCCTATTATGACCGGGTCTCGTTTTGCGGATGGCTGCGGGCGTTTCTGCGCGCCGCCGACCCGTCGCGCGACTGGGAGGTGATCAACGCCGGAGGGATCAGCTACGCCAGCTACCGCGTGGCCCACCTGATGAACGAGCTGACGCAATATCAGCCCGATCTCTTTATCGTCTACTCCGGACAAAATGAATTCCTCGAACAACGCTCCTACGGGGGCCTGATGGAACAGCCTCCCTGGACGCTTCGGGCGAGCGCCATGCTCAGCCGCACCCGGACCTGGGCGGCAATGGAACAGGCCCTCGAGGCGGTCCGGCCCGACTCGATCAAAAAAGCAAAAGAGCGCTATCAGCTGAGCGGCGAGGTGAATGAAATTCTCACCCATACCCTCGGCCCGACGACCTATCGTCGCGATGACCCCCTCAAAGAGCGGATCATTACGCACTATCGGCTGAACCTGATCCGGATGGTCCAAATTGCCCGGGAGAGCGGCGCGGAGGTCCTCTTCGTTCAACCCGCGATCAACCTCAAAGACATGTCCCCTTTCAAGAGCGAGCACAAGGAGGGACTCGGTGAGCAGGCGCTTAAGGAGTGGGAGGAACGCTATCGGCGCGGCGGGGAACTTCAGAAGGAAAGCCGCTTCAGCGAGGCGTTGGCTGCTTATCGCGAGGGGCTTCAAATCGACGATCGTTACGCCGACCTCCATTACCGGATCGGACAGGTTCTCTTTGAAATGAAAAAATATGACGAGGCGGAAAAAGCCTTCTGGCGCGCCGTCGAGGAGGATATCGTCCCGCTTCGGATCTTGCGTTCGATGCAACAGGTCGTCGAGGAGGTGGCCGCGGACGAGGGAGCGCCGCTGATCGATTTCCCCCGTCTTCTCAGAGAGGCCTATTCGCGTCAATACGACCATGCCGTCTTCGGCAAGGAATATTTCGTCGATCATGTCCATACCAACATCGAGGGTTACCGTCTCTTGGGTCTGGCGCTGCTCGATCAAATGGCACAACAGAAAGTCGTCACCCCCGATCCGTCGTGGGGCGCCGAGACGATCCAGACCGTGGAGAAAGAGGTGATGTCGGGCCTCAACCGCTTCGCCGACGGGCTGGCCCTGAAGAATCTGGGGAAATTGTTCGATTGGGCCGGGAAATTTGAGGAGGCCAACGCGGTCTTCTTGCGGGCCTTGGAAGCGCTCGGTCCCGACGCGGAGATCTATCGGCGGCTGACCACCTCTGCAATGGGCCGCGAGGCGTTCGATGAGGCGATCTTTTATCTCAGCCAGGCGGCCGTCCTCGAACCGGACCGGCCAGAGATCCATCACAAATTGGCGAGATTGCTGGCGCAGCAGGGGAGAATCGAGGAAGCGATCGAACATTACCGAATGGAGCTTCAGCGTTTTCCGAACAACTATATCGTTCATACCGATCTGGCGGTCATGCTTGCAAGGAAGGGAGAAAACGAGGCGGCGCGGGGTCATTTCGATGCGGCGCTGAAGCTGTCGCCCGATTTCGAGTTCGCCCATTTAAATCTGGCGATCCTCTTGGCCAAGGAGCGGCGGTACGAGGAGGCTTTGGCCCACAACCGGGAGGTGCTTCGGGTGAACCCCGCCCAGCACCTGGCGCACATTTATTCCGGCGTGATCCTGAAAAACCAGGGGAAGACCGAAGCGGCGATTCAGCACTTCTCCGAGGCGGTGCGGCTGAAACCGGACGACCCGGTCGCTAAGAAAAACCTGGAAGAGGCGCTGGCCGGACGCAAAAAATAATTGCCTGAGAAAGGTCCGACGAACGGCGTTCATCGCGTCTTTATTCGCATCCGACGGATGATCGCATCGCTGAATTCAGAACAGGTCACCCCCTTCGAATCGGGCGTCAGCCGGGACAGGTCGTGGGTGAAACACCTTGCCTCGAGCGTTTTACCGATCCCCTTTATCATCAGGTCGGCCGCCTCGATCCATCCGATGTGACGCAGCATCATCTCCGCCGAAAGAATGAGCGAAGAAGGGTTGGCGATGTTCTTTCCGGCGATGTCTGGGGCGGTGCCGTGGGTCGCTTCGAAAATGGCCACCTCGTCGGAGAGGTTGGCCCCCGGCGAAATGCCGATGCCTCCGACCTGCGCGGCCAACGCGTCGGAAATATAATCGCCGTTCAGATTCAGCGTCGCGATGACGTCGTATTCCTCCGGACGCAACAAAATCTGTTGGAGGAAGGCGTCGGCGATCACATCTTTGATCACGATCCCATTCGGCAATCTCAGCCACGGCCCGCCGTTGATGTCGACCCCGCCGAATTCTCGTTTGGCGAGCGCATAACCCCAACGCTTGAACCCCCCTTCGGTGAACTTCATGATGTTTCCTTTGTGGACCAGAGTGACCGATTTGCGCCGATGGTCGATGGCGTACCGGATCGCGCGGCGGACCAACCGCTCGCTCCCTTCTCTCGACACCGGCTTGATGCCGACGGCGGCCGATTCGGGAAAGCGGATTTTCGTCACGTTCATTTCCCTCTGCAGAAATGCGATCAGTTTCTCGGCTTCGGGCGAACCGGCTTCCCATTCTATCCCGGCATAAATATCTTCGATGTTTTCGCGGAAGAGGACCATGTCGACTTTGTGCGGCTCCTTCAGCGGGCTCGGCACACCCGGAAACCAGCGGATGGGACGGAGACAAACGTAGAGATCGAGCCGCTGCCGCAGCGCCACATTCAGGGAGCGAATGCCGCCGGAAACCGGCGTGGTCAACGGACCTTTGATCGACACGACACAATCGCGCATCGCCTCCACCGTTTCATCCGGCAGCCAAGCCTCCCCTCCGTAGACTTGCACCGCCTTCTCGCCGGCATATACTTCCATCCATTCTATTTTCCGTTTGTCCCCGTAAGCATCGGCCACCGCCGCATCGACCACGCGCCGCATCGCCGGGGCGATGTCGATCCCGATGCCGTCCCCCTCGATGAAGGGGATGATCGGGGAGTCGGGAGCATTTAGGGTGTGATCCGAATTGACCGTTATTTTTTTGCCTTTGTTTGGGACGTTGATGCGTCTCTGCATGGTTTCATCCCTTCAGCCGTCTTTATTCAGTCTATCATTTTAGTTTAGGGGGTCGGGGAGGTCTTATCAAGACCACCCGTCCGGCGGTGAATGAAAAGGGGGGAAGGGAGGCTTTGGGGAAAAATGGCCGGGGCGCCCCTGCTTCGGAAAGGAAGGGCGCCCCGGTTCGCTACCGTCCGCTTCTCTTAGGAGAGGCGGGTCTTAAGGATGGCCGACGCTGAAATTATCAAAGGAGGTGACGGCGGCCGCAGTGGCGTAAGAGCGGACGCCGGCATAATTCCCCCCCGTCAGGCTGGCATCACTCAGGTCAATCGCCGCGGTGCTCTCTCCGTTGAAGAAGACCCGCAGCGAGCTCCCTTGCACAACCAGCCGAATCGGATAAAAGGTATTGTAGCTCATCGGCCGGCTTGCAAGCGCCAAGCGGGTAAAAACCCCGTTCACCCTTTTGATCAGTGCGACGCTCCCCAGGCCCGGATCGACCAGCGCGTAATAGAAATTGTTCGGGTCGGACCAGCGGGCGGTCACGCCGCAAGAGTTTCCGCTGACTGTCACCTTACAGTCAACCGAAACATCCTGGTTTGCGCCAATCATCGTTGTCCACTGTGCTTCCTGTCCTGCGGTGTCGCTGTTCCGGAGCTGGTTGGTATTGATCTCGAAATTAAGAAGGTACTCGTTCCAGCTGCTTCCCAGGCCCGTGTTGTTCGCCCGGTTGAACGACTCGTTGATCGAGCCGCCGAGGGAAACGGCGTTGTACCGGTCGAACCCGGTCGCCCCGACCGCGGCGGCGTAGGAGCGGATTCCGGAAAAAGCGCCTACCAGCGAAGTGTCCGTTGCTGTGATGGCGGGGGTGGTCTCTCCGGCGAAGTAGGCGGTGAGGGTGTTCCCGTTCGCGGCCAGTCGGAGGCGATAGAAGGTGTTGAACGCCATCGTCCGGTCGGCCGATCCCAGCGCCGTATAAACGCCATTGACCTTCTTGAACAAGACGATGTTCCCCAGGCCGGGATCGAGCCGCAAATAGTAATAGTTGCCGTCGTCCACCCACCGGGCCATCACCCCGCAGGAGCTTCCGGCGGCGGCCGTCTTGCAGTCGGCGGAGACCTCCTGATTCGGACCGAGGCTGCTGGTCCAGCGGGCCTCCTGGCTGGCGGCATCGAGGTTTAAGACCTCGTTGCCGCGGATCCCGAAGTCGGCCAGATATTCGTTCCAGCTGCTTCCCAGGTTCGTGTTGTCGGCCCGGTCGAACGTTTCCGCGCTGCCCGACGAGAGCGCATGGAAGCGGTCGAACCGGGTCGCCCCGGCGGCCGCGGCATAAGATCGGATGCCGGCGTAATCTCCGGTGTTCAGGGAGTCATCGTTCACGCGGATCGCCGGCGTGCTCTCTCCGGCGAAGTAGACGCTGAGGGCGCTCCCCTCCACGACCAGACGGAGCCGGTGGAACGTGTCGTAACCGATCGGCCGCGGCGTCTCTCCCAGCTTGGTATAGACGCCGTTGACCTTCTTGAAGAGGGCGATGTCTCCCAGCCCGGCATCGAGCCGCACGTAATAGAAATTGTCGGCGCTCGACCAGCGGGCCATCACCCCGCAGGAGCTTCCGGCGGCGGCCGCCTTGCAGTCGGCCGCGACATCTTGATCCGGTCCAAGGCTTTGGATCCACCGCGCCTCTTGACTGGCTGCGTCGAGGTTCACGACCTGGTTGCCGCTGATTCCGAAGTCGGTCATATATTCGTTCCAGCTCGGTCCCAGATCGGTCCCGTCGGCGCGATCGAACGGCTCGCCGACCGGGGTGGCCGCCGTGACGGTGAGGGCGACCGTTCCTTCCCGGATCAGACCGCCCGAAACGGCGCGGAGGGTGACGGGGTGGGCGCCGAGCGGTGTCGCGCTCTGGGTTGCGATGCGCAAGGTCGCCGTCCCACTTCCGTTCACCGGCGGGGTGACCGAGGCGGGGCTCACGGTGCAGCTCACGCTCGGGTGGGGGGCGGCGCAGGTCAAGGCGACCGCCGCGTTAAAATCAAAAAGCGAAGAGAGGATCACCTGCGAAGTGGCGGTTCCCCCTTCGATCACGCTGGCCGAAGCGGGGGAGTAGCTCAGCTTAAAATCGGCCGTCCCCGGCGTCGGCCCTCCCGACGCGTCGTGAGAGAGGATCTGCAGCGCCATATTTTCCCGCGCACGGTAAAGATCGGCCGGGTTTCGGCTCCAATCATAGATGCGGGTCGCGACGGTGTCGACCTGCCTTTCCGCATAGTCGCCGTCTCCCAGCTTCGCCAGCAGGTTCATATATTCGTAATCCTCCATCCCCTCCCGGAGGAGTTTCAAGCGGATCGACTCGATCGGAATGTGGGTCGTCCCGCCGATTTTGGCCGGCGTCCCCGGATAATAGAGGGTGCCGTCGCCGTTTCCGCCGAAGTCGTACTGGCTGACCCACGGATCTCTCTGACCGTAGGCGTAGACCATGTCGAAGTAGAGCTCTCCTTGAAGATTATATTTGAATGTTTGCCACTGCATGATCCGGTTGAACATCGCCGGAAGGTCGATCATGAAGGCGGGCCAACCGGTGTGATAGCCCTCCGGATCGTATTGTCCCCCGCCGATGATGCCGCAGCCGTGCGAGCCGCAGGCCTGATACCACCAGGTCTCCGGACCATATTTGCTCCGCTGATTACCAATGGTATCCGCGCCGCCGGGAACCTCGCTGCCCGGCTCTCGGCCGGTCGGTTTGTTGTCCAGATACCGGATCGTCGGGGTGAAGAGGTCGAGACACGGTTCGATGCGGGTCGAGCCGCATTGGGTGATGCCGTAATCGGCTGCGCTCTGAACACTGGTGGTCACCAGGGCGCGCAGGCGGGGATCGGCTTGATGGAGCGCCCTGGCCCGATCTTTAATCGTTTGCCACTGCGCCGGCTGATCCGGCTTCGGCTCGTCGAAGATATAGGAAAAGAGACGATCGATCCATCCTCTCGCCGCGGCGCGTTGCGCGATATCTCTTAAGAAGGGGAGATCGGTTTCGTGCGCGAAGGTCGATATCCGATAGCCGGTCATTTTCGCCCCCGGCAGTTTTCCTCCCGGCAAGGGTTCCGTTCCATCCATGAGGGGGCCGAATTTGGCGATAAAGGGATCCCATCCCATAATGTGGGGAGCCGGCAGGTAATCGCCGGTAATCCGGTGGAGGAGGTTGGCCTTCGCATAAATTTTGACGATGTCGTACTGATTCGTGTAGGCGCCGAGCCCATGTCCGGGAGGGATGAGATGATAATCGATCGAATAGGCCGACCTCATGGTTGAAGTCGACGGGAGGACAAAGTTCCAGACGGTCAATTCGATCGGAACGACGACGGGCGCCTGATTGGCCGCGGTGACGGTCGCCGTTCCTCTGTAAAGACCCGGAGCGGCGTCCTGAGGGACATAGATCTCGATCCAGACCGGCTGGTTCCGGCCGGAGGTCACCGAGAAAGGAAACGCATTCCGGACCTCCCGGGTGTATTCGTCTCTCTTCGGGATCAGAGCGTCGGGCCAGAATCCGAGCCTTCCTTCCGTCGTGGAAAGGGTGGTGATGTTGATGAAGGCCGCCTTGTAGATCATGACCGAGCTGCCCGGAATGAGGCTTCCGTTCGGACCGGTCAGATCGCTGACTGTCACATTGACCCCTGAGAGATTCCCCGAGTCGGCCGAGACGATGAGCTGAAACGCCTCGAATTCATTCTTGGCCGCCTTTAAGATGGCAGCGGTTTGACTTGTTTTGGGCGCGGTTAATGAGATTTCCCTTCGGATTTTGACCGTGGCATGGTCGGTCCAAACGACCATCGCCTCCGCGGTCTGGATCGACCCGAGCAGCATTAAAAAAGAGGCCAATACCATCCAGCCTGCCGAAGGCAGGTCGAATCGTTTTCCTTTATCCATTATTTTCCTATCTACAGAAGGGTTGAAAGAGGGAGGCATTGAACGAAGGCCTCTTAGCGCCGCCGGAAGGAAGACACGAGAAGGGTATATCTTACCCGGAGAGAACTTTCGTGGGATAAGACCTGGGAAGTATACCAATCTTCTTCCGATTGGCTATAGGGAATCGGCGTAATTGAAGGGGGAAAAAGCCTTAGACGAAAAAACTTTTTTCAATTACGGGAGAACAGCTATCGGTGTCGTGGTATTTCGCGGGGGAGAGGAACAATCCGTCCGTCGGCTTGGGACGGGGGCGCTGCTTTCATTTTAACGGAAGGACTGTTTTTCACATTCAAAACCGGAGGGGGGCACTTCGGCAGTGCCCCCCTCCCATTCACCGACGCGGAGTGATGAAAAGTTATTTTTCCTTTTGAAGAAGGTCCTCAATGCTGACGCCGACCTGTGCTCCTCCGCCGAAGACCGATCCGGCCACCCGTTTCTGGAACCGGGTCTGTGCCAACTCATACGCCCGATCGGGAAGGGCGATGTAGCCGACCTCTTTAGCGAGCGCCGCCCCATTGCTCATGTAGAAATTGACGAAGCCCTCCACCTCCGGTTTTTTAGCCGACTGGGTGCTCACATAGATGAAGATCGGACGCGCCAGCGGTTGATAGGTTCCCTCCAGGATGTTGTTGTACTCGGGAAGAACCGCTCCTTTTCCGTTGGAATCATTTTTGTCATCAATCGGCACCAGCTTGAGCCGGTCTTTGTTGTGCTCAAAATAGGCCACCCCGAAGAAGCCGAGGGCGTTTTGGTCGGAGGCGACCCCCTGGACGAGGACGTTGTCATCCTCGCTGGCGGTGAAGTCGCCGCGGCTGGCTTGGGATTTTCCGACGATCGCCTCGGTAAAGTAGTCGAACGTGCCGGAGTCGACCCCCGGACCGTAGAGGCGGATCTCCTTGTCGGGCCAGCCGGAGCGGATCTGGCTCCACTTCATGACCTTTCCCTGGGCGGCCGGCTCCCACATCTTCTTTAATTCCTCAACGGTGAGGTGATCGACCCAGTGGTTTTTCGGGTTGACCACCACGGCGATGCCGTCGTAGGCGACCGGCAGCTCAACATATTTGATATTGTTATCGACGCAAATTTCCACCTCGGAGAGCTTGATGGGGCGGGAGGCGTCGGAGATGTCGATCTCGCCGGCGCAGAATTTCTTGAAACCGCCGCCGGTGCCGGAGATGCCGACGGTCACCCTCACGCCGGAATTCTTTTTCTGGAACTCCTCGGCCACCGCTTCGGTGATCGGGAAGACGGTGCTGGAGCCGTCGACCTTGATGAGGGTCGATTTGGCCCATGCGGCCGCGGCCAATCCGATCAATAGGATCATGACGAGAACCGATTTTTTCATCATTTCTTTTCTCCTTGTCTGTCGTTGAACCGTGTTAAAACTTAATTGAAGCATCTACCTGAAGTCGGTCGATATCATCTTTTCCGCCGGCTCCCGGGGGAAGCGTTTCATCTTCAAGCTCGGTCATGAAAAACTTCGCTTTCAGCTGGAGCGCTTTGGTCGGATTGTAGGCGACCCAGACGATGTGTCCCTTCCGATTGGTCCCGCCGTTCCCGAAATCAGAATCGGCCAGATCGGCCACGGTGGCATCCGTTTCGACGAGCTTGTAGAAGTAAGCCGCTTCCCAGGATTGAGGATCGGAGGCTTTGCCGACGATCACGCCGGCTTGATAGCCCATGTCCTTATCGGTCGTCGTATCGGCGAGATTTTTAACGTAATCCCCCTGAAGGGAGAGAGGAAGGTCTCCCACCTTGGTGGCAAGCTGGAGTGTGATATCGACGACGCGGTAATTGTTGACCAAGATATTGGTCGGCGCGGTCGCCGGAGGGGTCGGAGGAACCCGCGTATTCCCTTCTTGAACAGCCGCCTGTCCGAACGTTCCCAGCGTCGCATTCTTGAAATTGTAAAATGCGCCGGCCAGCATCAGTTTCGTGTTCTTGCCAAGGCCGATGTCGGCGCCGACCTGCTCACCGAACAGCCATTGGTCGTTGTTGTCGCCGCTGTCTTCATCGAGAAGGAACTGGCCGGCATTGACGAAGAGGGTGACCCTCTCCGAGAGCGGAAAGGTGAGGCTTTCGGCAAAACCTTCCGGGGTCACGTCGTCGTCCCAAACGATATCCGAGCTGTAAGCCCGAAAGAACGGATTCGGCATTTTCCCGCCGGTCAGCTTCAGCCACTGGGCCGCTTTCCATTGTAAGTAAGCTTGCTGGATCCAGAGCGGCTTCTGGCTGAAGAGACTGTCGAAGCTCTGATTGGTTGAAACCTGTTCTCCCCCTCCGGAGGCGAGCTGAATGCCGACGAGAAATTCGTCGATTTTTAGGGTGCCTCCGAACCGCAACCGAAAGCGCTGCCGGTGCCGGTCTCTGTTGCGGCTGGCGGTTTCGCTGTCGTTCATGAACGATTCGTGCCGAAGGCGGAGATCGCCGCCGAAGGTAATCCGATCGACCCCCTTCGTCAGTTTGGTCGTTTGAAGGGAAGCGGCTTCTTCTTTTGAAATGGTTCCTTTATCAACCAATAGCTCTTCCAACGTTTTACGGTCTTCTGCGAAGCCTTTGATGCTCGACAGTCCCACAAGTCCGATCGCCACCAGCATGATTGCCATGAATCGGGACATCTTCTCTTTCTCCTTTCGCTCGTCTTTTGAGGTTTATAGGTTAGGACGGATTCTCTTTTTGCTCTTTTCGAGATCGCGCCCATTGGGGAAACGTATTATCCGATCGCCCGGGAGATCTCACGGAGGATCGCTTTCCTTAAACTGATTTTTTTCTTCTTTTTATTTTGTGCCACGGTGATCTGCTTTCCCTTATTAAAATGGACTTTGATGTTTGTCAGGAACATCTTTTAAAGACAATTGCATCGTATCGGTCCGGAGTCACGATGTCGTTGCAGAGATGTTAAATCGCTGTTAAATCACGTGAGAGAAGGTGCTCGCCCTGGATGCCGGCCGTCCCGGCGGGCATCCTCATTAACGCCTGAACACGCACGCGCGTCGCATTCCTCGCAGCTTGCTGCGAAGGTTAGACGCGCGAATACAAATAGAGTCTTTCCATCCTTTCGGGTCGAAGATTCCCCGCAGCTTGCTGCGGGGAGCTTCAATGTCTAAAACGTCGGAAGTCCTTTTTTCCCAATTGGAAAACTGAATCCGACCGACTGCAATCATTGTGTCGTCCGAGCCCTCTTCTCTGTTTGCGGGAAGTGGAATCAGGAAGAAGCGTCTTCCGGATCCCTTCGCGACGCTTCGGTGAGGGTCTGCATCCGGGCCGTCACCTTTTTTTAGCATCCTTTCCAAAGGAAGCTTCTTTTGTTAGAATAGCGCCGACCGATTACCGAACCTCAAACCAAAAGGAACGATGATGAAGAAAGCGACCATCCTTTTCAGGCTCGCCGGGGGAATTTTGCTCTTGTCCCTTTTTGCCGCTCCGGCCCCCGCGGAGCCGGGCCGCTCGTCCGAGTCGCCCGCCGCACCCGCCGCCAAAGAGGCCGCCGGTCGCCGCGATATTCTGGTTGAAATTTTTCTCGCGCCGGAGCGAAAGAATGAGGCCGACGCCGTTAAAAAGGAATTCGAAGCCCTCTCGATTACCAAGGTGCGCCCGCAGGTTTTCCGGAAGGGACATCCCCCTCGAAATATCGGCTTCGGAAAAGAGATTCCCGCCGACGTGGCGAGGCAGGCGATTCAGTTGGCGCTGAAGTATAATGACGGAATCCAATTTCTCCTTCCCGAGAAGCGCCTGGCCGCTCATTATATCGGCATCGGCGTTTCGATCTTTGATGAAGCCTTTCAAATCCCGGTCAGCCCGGAAGAGCTAAAGCGAATTTCAGATCCGTCGCTGACCGACGATCAGTTTCATCAACTCTACCGAGAAATGACCGACAAACCCCCCAGAATCCAACGCTGATCCTGAAAAGTCAGGAGGGGCGTTTGAGACCCTCCTGACTTTTATTCCTTTCCTTCAAGACGTTTCCGTTCGCTCACCGGTCGGCGTCGGCCCGGAAATTTCGTTTCGTCCACTCCATTAAACTTCTGACACATGATTTTAATCTACATCTTATCCTTGATTCCCGTTTCTCAAGCGGGTGCTATACTTAGTGCCATTCTATTTCGGTATCTACCCTTTTGAAACTCAATGTACGGCTGCGATACCATACCTTAATGAAGGATAAAGAACTTCTCTGGGCCGATCAGTTCCAAACGACCGTCAGGATCGAGGCGAAGCGCATATGAGGAGCCGAATAGTGGAAAACGACTTCGAGGGCACGGCGGCCGGATCGAGGCGGCGGCTTGTTTTTGTGATTCGTTGCCTCGTTCTTGCCGTATGCATCGCGCTCAAAGCTGCAGCGGCTGCAGCGGAGGAGGCAACGAAACCGATGTATCCCGACGATCTGTTGAGTATGACGATTGAAGAGCTGATGAACATCGAGGTCACCTCCGTGTCAAAAACGCCGGAGCCCTTGAGTGAGGCGGCCGCATCGGTCTACGTGATTCCAGGTGGAGAGATTCGCCGGTCCGGCGCTTCGAGCATTCCGGAAGCGTTGCGGCTGGCGGATCATTTGAACGTGGCGCAGAAAAATTCGCGTGACTGGGGGATCAGCGCGCGCGGATTCAACACCGATCTGGCCAATAAACTGCTGGTCCTGATCGATGGGCGGACCGTTTATACGCCGCTTTTTTCCGGTGTTTTTTGGGACAGACAGGACACTCTGCTCGAAGATATCGATCGGATCGAGGTGATCAACGGTCCCGGCGGCGCGCTCTGGGGCGCCAATGCGGTCAATGGCGTGATTAATATCATGACCAAAAGCGCCAAAGAGACGCAGGGGGTTTACTGGGAGGCGGGCGGGGGAACAGCGTTGCGGGGTTTTACCGGGATACGCTACGGCGGCATGCTCGCTCCCGATGTCTATTATCGGGTTTATGGTAAGTATTTCGACAGGGGGAATGAAGTCTTCGCCGACGGGAGCGAGGCCTCGGACGCGTGGCATATGTCCTCAGGCGGGTTCCGGATCGATGCCGAAGGGTCTCTAAAAAATCATCTCACCTTGCAAGGCGATATTTACAGCGGCGACGAAAACCTCACGACAGGAGGGGTTGCCGAGATCAGCGGCGGCAATCTGCTGGGGCGCTGGTCGCATACCTTTTCGCACGATTCCGACATGAGCCTGCAACTCTATTACGACCAGACGCATCTGTCTATGTTTGTTCCGGCGCTTGTGATTAATTCGATCGTCTTTGCTCCCGCCGGAACTTTCGAAGATGACCTCGATACCTATGACCTCGATTTTCAGCATCGCTTCCGGCTGGGCGAGCGCAACCGTTTTGTGTGGGGCCTCGGCTATCGCTTCACCCGAGACGTGGTCGGAAACGCGCCTGGTTTGGCGTTTTTCCCGCCGGTTCTGAACCAAAGCCTCTTCAGCGGATTTATACAAGATGAGATCACGCTCCGGGAAAATCTGACCCTCACCCTTGGGACCAAGGTCGAATACTACGACTACACCGGATTGGAGCTGGAACCGAGTGCGCGGCTTGCATGGACACCCCTCGAGCGACAGATCCTTTGGGCGGCGATTTCACGCGCGGTTCGGACGCCCTCCCGCATTGACCGGGACCTCTCTCAGCCGGCGCCGCCCCTGGTCCTCTTGGCAGGAGGATCGGATTTTGATTCTGAAAAGCTGATCGCCTACGAACTCGGCTATCGCGCTCAACTCGGTCAAAAGATTTTCGGCTCCATCTCGACCTTCTACAACGATTACGATGATATCCGGAGCACCAGCACCACGCCCGGCACGATCCTCCCTTTTTTCTTTGAAAACAATCTCGAAGGCAAGACGTATGGATTCGAGATCAGCGCAAATTATCAGGCGCTCAGTTGGTGGCGGTTGCACGGCGGCTACAACCGCCTCAAAGAGCACATTCGTGTCAAACCGGGAGAGACCGATTTCAACAATGCGCGCAATGAAACAGGCGATCCTGAACAGCAGTTTTCATTCCGTTCCTCCATGGACCTGCCGCAAAATGTAGAGCTCGACGCCGCCCTCCGTTGGGTCGACACGCTGCAGGTGAATAATGCCGGGGCGGCCGCGACCGTGCCGAGCTATTTTGAGTTGGACATCCGTCTCGGCTGGCGTCCCACGAAAGAGCTGGAACTCTCCGTCGTCGGGCAGAACCTTCTTCACGATCATCACCCGGAGTTCGGCCCCCCCGGTCCGAATCGGGTGGAAATTCAGCGGGCCGTTTACGGAAAGATCGCATGGCGGTATTAGAGATGAAGTCAGGAGACGGAGTAACTGCTCCGGCCCGCATAGAGGGCGAAGGTTTCATGGCGTCGCATCGGAACTCAAAGATGATATTGCGTATCGATCTATTTCGGCTGTTTTTAACTGGGGTCACGTATATCGTTGCCATGATTCTTCCTGCTCAAGCCGAGCCGCGGACACTCACTGAGTACGAGATCAAGGCGGCATTTATCTACCACTTCGCCAAGTTTGTGGAGTGGCCGGAAGAGATCATGAGAGAGGGCCGGCCCTTTGTGATCGGGATCGTGGGGGACGATCCCTTCGGCGATCTTATCGATGAGGTGGTTTCGGGAAAGAATATCCGAGACGAGCGGATGACGGTGAAACGATTCTCCAAGATCGAAGAGGCGGTCGAATCCCGGATTCTCTTTGTCAGTCGCTCGGAGGAGGAGAACCTCACCGAGATTCTAAAACATCTTAGCCAAACGCCGGTATTGACTGTCAGCGACATCGAGCGCTTCGCTGGAAAGGGGGGGATGGTTCAATTGGTCATGGATCAAAACCGGGTCCATTTTGCAGTCAATGTGGCTGCATTCGAGCGGGCCAGTTTGAAACCGAGCTCTCAGTTGTTAAAGTTAGCCCGGATCGTCCCCGAAGGCGGCGCAGATAAAAGACTTCCCTCCGAGGAGGGGTATTCGGGACTTTCCATCTACCCGCTTAGAGTAATGAGGTGATCTGATCGGAGTCGATCGGTTCAGCGATCACTCTTCATAAATCCCAATCTGATTAGCGGAGCGCCCGCTCGGAGAATTGATCGTCTCTTAAGCCGACATTGACCTTCACCTCGCTGAGCTCAACGAAGGTTTTGCGGGAAGACGCTGCATCAACGATTTGGGAAACCTTCCAAACAAAGCTCTCGCCGATCCGCTGCCAATCGATCCATTGGGTCTTCAACAGGGCTCCCTCGTCGGAGAAATAATCGATCTTTCGAATCGTCCCTTCGTTTTTAGAGATATAGAGGATTTTTTTGCCGTAAGCGGGATGCTCTTTCAGCCGGCTCTCGATGACATAACACACCTCCCCCCGCACTTCCTCCTCGTTCATCAACTGATGTTCGTCTTTTTCAATGGGGCGCTGGTGCATATCCTCGAAGAGCAGGTCCGAGTCGTCTTCTTTATCGTGCTGATGTCCCCCTGCCTGGATTCGCCGCACCTGGCGAAGCTCCGGAAGATAAAGCCAAATATCTGCCTGTTTCTCTTCGGGCCGCTCCCAGAGGAGGAACTTCTCCCCTTTGTTATTGGCCGGCGACTCCGTTACCAGGAGCGATTTGCTGTTTAAATTATCTTTTCCGAAATAGTTCTTCCAGTAAAGCCGGAAGACGGTCTTCTTTTCTTTTCCATCGGGAGGGACGACGCGGAAAGTGACCTTGGAGGTCTGATCTTTCAGATGATACATCCGCTCCATGGACGCTTTGAGGATCGCTTCAGCCGACGGAACCGGCTGAGGGGAAGTTTCCTCGGCTGCGACGGAGGAAAAAGAAAAAATAAATACGAATAAAAGTATTCCACGGACTGTTCGGATCATATGTATTCTCCAAGCTGACAAGGTGATTAGATTAGTTTACCATCTGGATTTCCAGTTGCAAGCGATATATGCAACGGTTCAATGAATGAAGAGAGTCACAAAGAAAAACCGGCTGTAAAGGAAGAATGCGATCGAAGCGGTACGGTTGAATTCGGATGACGGTCGCAAACAGGAACCTGGAAGCGCCGGCAGCGCGGCATCAGTAAATTACTGAAAAGACAACCTCAATGATCGAATGTGAAGAAGAAAAGGTGACGATCAACAGATCAATGCCGGCCAGCTTCGATATGACTGAAGAAAGCGGAATTTGTTATAACACCGGTTCTCCAGAGCGGCTGATGAGCTTTACCATCACCGTTATCAGCTCAGTCGGCTCCACCGGTTTGGCGATATGGATCCGGAAGCCTGCCGAGAGTGCGCGTCTTCTGTCCTCCGGCCCGGCATAAGCCGTTAATGCAATCGCGGGAATCTGCTCGAAGCCGTGCGATTTCTCCCAAGATCTGAAACGATCGATGAAGACATACCCATCCATTCCCGGCATCCCGATATCGGCAATCAGAAGATCCGGTCTCTGTTGCATAGCGCTCTCCAGAGCCTCTTCCGCCGATCCGGCCGGAGCGACCCTTGCGCCATATCGTTCAATGACCGCAGTCAATAAGTCGCGCGCATCTGATTCATCGTCGACGAGAAGGACCTGGAGACCTTCCAATACCCTCGGATAACGGCGGGACCCTTCCATTTGATCTAAAGAATGTGGCGGCTGTAACGCGGCGGGTCTGATTCGAACGGCGCGGATCGGAAGCTTTACCTTGAAGGTTGCTCCTTGCCCGTTGCCGCGGCTTTCTGCAGAGACCGTTCCCCCATGCAACTCCACCAAATGCCGGACAATCGCAAGACCCAGGCCGAGTCCTCCCTGGCTTCGTATGCTGCTCCCCTCGGCCTGGCGGAAGCGATCGAAGACATAAGGAAGAAAATCGGAGGAGATCCCAATCCCTGTGTCTTTTACGGAAACCTCAACATAGGGATCGACCCGCTCCAAGCGGACCTCCACCTGCCCTGCATCCGGCGTGAATTTAATCGCGTTTGAAAGGAGGTTCCAGATCACCTGCTGTAGCCGGTCCGGATCGGCCAGAACGGGACCGATCGAGGAGTCAAGCGCGGTGTGGACCTGAATTCCCTTTGCCGAGGCGGCCGGCCGGAGCGTATCGACCACCGCCGCGATCACGGGAGGGATATCCACAGGAGAAACTTGAAGATTAAACTTCCCGGCGATAATGCGAGAGACATCGAGCAAATCATCGATTAACCTTGCCTGCGAGAGCGCATTTCGTTCAATCGTCTCAAGCGCCGTTTCATACATTTGATCGTCCGCATCCCCCATCCTCAGAAGCCGTGTCCATCCGTAAATCGCATTCAGCGGCGTGCGCAACTCGTGGGAGACGGTCGCCAAGAATTCATCTCTGAGTCGATTCGCCTCCTGAGCTTCCGATCGCGCCTTCTGTTCCCGGGCGAGCGATTCCTCCCGCTCCCTCTCGGCTTCCCTACGCTGGGTAATATCCCGCGCAATCTTAGAAACCCCGATGATCCTGCCGTACTGATCCTTAACCGGAGAAACGGTCAAAGAGATCGACAGCGTCTTGCCGTCTTTTCTAATCCGGATCGTCTCGTAGTGTTCAATGCGTTCTCCCCGGTTGATCCGCCTGAGGATTTCTGCCTCTTCACTGATCCGGTCTGCTGGAATCAGGAGGGTGACGGGGCGTCCAATCGCTTCCTCCGCCGAGTACCCGAAGATTCGCTCGGCTCCCTTGTTCCAACTCTGAATCACTCCTTTCAGTGACTTGCTGATGATCGCATCCTCCGAAGATTCGACAATGGAGGAGAGATGCAGACTGGCCTCCTCCGCGCTCTTCCGGTCGGTAATATCGGTGCAGACACCGATCATTCGATCCGGCTTCCCGGATGGGTCCAAGAACAGTCGCCCCCTGGCCTCCAGCCATTTGATCGCTTCGTTTGATCGGATGATCCGATACTCGACATGGAAGGTGCTCTTTTCTTCAAGGGTCTGTGCGATCGTATCCAGTACCCGACCGAGATCGTCCGGGTGGATCTCGCGTTTGAAATCCTCAAAGGTTCCGCCGAAAGTTCCCGGCTCAAGCCCGTGGATCGCTTCCAACCCCGTGGACCACGCGGCTTTTCCGGACCGGATGTCCCATTCCCACGTCCCCATCTGGCCTGCTTCCAAGGCGATGTTCAAGTGCACCTGTTTTTGACGTAAGGCCTCCTCCGTCTGTTTACTTTGGATGGAAAAGGCGATATGGCCGGAAATGGTTTGTATCAGATTCACTTCGTCTTCAAGGAACGGATGCGGCCGATTATAATAAACCATGAATTTCCCAAGAAGGCGGCCCTGATAAACCAATGGGAAAAATCCGAGCGCATGGATTCCTTCATGGCGCACCGCCTCCTTTAGAGAGGATTCCATTGGCGCAGCATCGATATCATGAATGCAGATCGGTTGTGGATTGGATGTGTCGGTCGGCCAGGGCGAATGTCCCTCGACCGCCCTGCGGTATTCTTCCGAAAGTCCGCGCCAGCTTTTAAATCGCATGACTTGATTGTCATCCATCAATAGAATGGCAGAACGGTCGGCCTTCGCCGCCCGGAGAATGATATCAAGCGAAGTCTTGTAAATTTCTTCGAGGTCCTCGGCGCGGTTAACCTGATCATTGAGTTGAAAGATGTGTTGCAGTTTACTGGTTTGCTCCGAATGCCGATCTCTTTTCTGTCGGCGCATTATTTCGAGCTGAGAGATCATCCAGTCAAGTTTGCCTCTCTTCGTTTTGCCGTCAAGAATCGGAGGGATTTCATAAAAATGGTTGGGATAGACATCGTTTCCGATGATGGCGAGAGGATGAGTGCTCAACGAACTCTCCACGACATCCGGGGTGAGTCGGCTGCGGCTGTATTGGCAGATAATTCGCGCCGGGAAGCCGGGCGTGAAGATTTGATTGATCGTCGCCTCCCAATCTCTTATCTTTTCCCCGCTGATATCGGGACCCAACGCCCAGGTCATCTCCACGGCAAACCGGATGCCTGTAAATCCGGCTGAAAGAGCCGCATCGATGAAATGGCGCACTTGCAGCGTTTTCTTGTCGGAATCACATTCTTCCGGCGGACGCCATTCCGCTCTCGTCCAGAGCAGGAGGGCGCCTCTTTTCAGTTCCTTGGAAACTTCGATGCCACTCTCTTCAAGGGCGCGGGTCACCTGGTCGACGGTCTGATCATCCGCGATGTAGGCGCATTGTTCTCCCTGCTCTAAACCTTGTTTGATAAATAGGATCAGCGCCGGCATCTGTTCGGACGGATCCTTGTCATAAATAAGACAAAGATGATCTCCTGGCTGTAGATTCCCGATCTGCTCGGTCAACTCGTTCATGAGGTCTCCCTCCAGCGTAAAAAAACTTCTTTAATTATAGGAGAGATCCTTTTTTAGATGCAAGTTATCCTTTAAGATTGAGGGTCCCCAATGTCTTCCACCGCCGCTTTGCTTTCCTCCGATCATTCTTCTTGACCTGTGGGTTTTTAACCCTACGTTTTATCTTTGATTCTATTTCCGGGGCAGGTGATATACTTAGCGTAACCCTGAAATGGTATATTAGCATGCCTTATATTAATATGACTGCGGTGCCCGATCTAGATGACCAAACCTGGAATACTCCTTGCCGCCGACGAGTTCCTTCCTCTTTTTTAGCGGCTGTAGACACTCTGGCATATCCTCCATCGCATATCGGACAGTTTTAACCGACGAGAAGCAGGGAGAGAGAAACGATCTACGTCTCTCTCATCGGTGGATTCTAAGGGGTGATGCAAGACAAGGGGGTTTTCCTCATTGAAGGAAGAGAGAGGTTTTTATGTCTCAGACGATACGTGTATTGATCGTTGAGGATTCCAAGGAAGATGCGGAGCTTTTGGTCCGAGAGCTGACGAAAGGAGGTTACGACCCGACCGTTCTGGTCGTGGATACCGCAGAGAAGATGAACGCAGCATTGGAGCGGAATACCTGGGACATCGTTTTTTCGGACTACTCCATGCCGGACTTCAATGGATTGAGGGCGTTGGAGTTGTTGAGGAAGAATGCGCTTGATGTGCCGTTTATTTTCGTCTCCGGTACGATCGGTGAGGAAGTTGCGGTCGCGGGGATGAAAGCGGGCGCCAATGACTATCTGATGAAAGGGAATCTAAAGCGGTTGATCCCGACGATAGAGCGGGAGTTGAGTCAAGCCAAAATGCGTCTGGATCACCGCCAGTCGGAGGAGATGGTGAGACACCTGGCCTATTATGACCCATTGACGGCCCTTCCGAATCGGACCCGACTCCATGACCGTCTTCAAGCGGCCATTGTCGCTGCACAATTTGAGGATCATCCTATGGCCCTTTTGTTGCTGGATTTAAACCGCTTCAAAGAGATTAACGACACCCTCGGGCATCATCGGGGAGATTTCCTGCTGCAGCAGGTGGGGCAACGGTTGTCCGAGATCGTGTATGAGCCGAATATGGTGGCCCGGCTCGGTGGGGATGAATTCGCTGTGCTCCTGCCGAAACTCACAGAGAAAGAGGATGTTCACGCGGTGGCGCATAAAATCATCGAAGCGCTTGCGAAACCGATGATGATTGAGGATCTGCCTATCGTCGTGGACGTCGGTATCGGAATTGCGGTTTATCCCGATCACGGTGCCAATGCCGAGACGCTCCTTCAAAGGGCGGATGTGGCGATGTACACCGCTAAAGAAATCGGAAAAGACTATGCGATCTACGAAGACAGGCTAAATCGATATAGCCCGCGTCGGCTCGTGCTTTTAGGGGAATTGCAGCAGGCAATCGAAAAGAACGAATTACTACTCCACTTCCAACCGAAAATAGATCTTCAGGAACATCATGTCGTTGGTGTGGAGGCGCTTGCCCGTTGGAAGCATCCAGAACATGGCTTCATTCCACCGAATGAGTTTGTCATTCCTGCGGAGAAAAGCGGATTAATCAAGCCTTTTACCGAGTGGGTCCTTAATGCCGCTCTTCGGCAGTGTCATGTCTGGCAAGAAGAAGGTCTCCGGATCAATGTGGCTGTCAACCTGTCGAGGCGGAATCTCCAAGACCCAGAGATCCCCGATCTTATTGCAACGCTATTATCGACCCACCGCCTGGAGCCGACCTGTCTGAGCCTTGAGATCACTGAAAGCGCGATCATGGAAGATCCCACGAATGCAGTAGAGATTCTGACGCGCTTGAGCGGAATGGGCATCGAGATTTCGATCGATGACTTCGGCACAGGCTATTCGTCTCTCGCTTCACTGACCAGGCTACCGGTTCGCTCACTTAAAATCGACAAATCTTTCATCTTAGGCATGGCGGAGAATAAGAACGATGCCGTGATTGTACACTCCACGATCGGATTGGCCCATCACCTCGGACTGAATGTTGTCGCCGAAGGGGTTGAGAGCGCCGCCCTTTTGGAAAAGTTATCCGCGTTTGGTTGTGATGAGGCGCAGGGCTATTTTATCAGCCGGCCGGCCCCGGCAGAGGATCTGATCCGCTGGTTGCGCGAGTCATCCTGGAGATTAAAATGACCTTGGACGAAGGCGGTCTACTCGAAAAAATAGGAGCGCATAAGGTCAATAGAGTAGCAGATTTAGAAGAAGACGTTGAGAGAGAAGGGATCGGACATCCCGGCTCACCAAGAGACGATTTGAAAACCGGCTGGCCTTCGTGGACATCTTAGATTTTTTGTTTTGAGTTCAATGACGTATTTATTTAGGATCTGATTCAGTTCCCCTCGGAACCAAGAACGCGCATTTTGGCGAGCCATTTCTCTCGGCCTGCTTGGCTCCCTTCGACCATTCCGATCAGGCTTTCTTTAATCGGCTTGATCCCCGATAATCCAAGAATGCTTCGCTTCAGCCCTTTCACACCGTGTGCGCGGAAATAAAAACGATAAAAAAAGGCCGGCATCCCCATCGTCACCACGATGCGGGCCGATTTTCCGGTGAGAAGCTTTCCCATCATGGCCCCATTTGGTTTGCCGATGGCGAAGCCATATCGAAAGACCTGTTCGAGGAATGCCTTGAAAAGAGCAGGCATCGTCCCGAGCCACAAGGGGAAAAAGATCACCAGGTGATCGGCCCAGGTGATTGCATTCTGGGCCTCCCGGATCGACTCGGGGGGGGCGCCACGCTCGAAATCTTCTTTGGTGCGCAGGATCGGAAAATCGAGCCTCGCCACGTCGATGAGCCGGACTTCATGTTCTCCCTGTCTGGCCCCCTCGGCGTAAGAGGCCGCGAGTGCGTTGCCGAAACGTTTTCCGTCCGGGTCGGGATGACCCTGGATAATGAGAATCCGTTTTGTCATCTCCGCTCCTCTTTTTATGGACCGGCCCGTTCGATGAATTTTTTTACTTCGGCCCAGACTTCCTGATTGTGGCCGACCCAAACGTGGCCGCCGTCCGGATAACCGATGAAGCGGGCGCCCGGAATCTGCTCCGCTGTATAGCGCCCGCTCTCGAAGGTGCCGAACAGATCGTTCTCGGTGCTGAAGACCAGGGTGGGAATCGTCACATTCTCGAGGTCGTAGCGGGTGAGCGACTTTGCAAGGGTCGTATCGCTCCACAGTCCTTTCTCTCTTTTCGCAATCGGAGCGACGTTCCTCAAAATCCGGAGGACGCGTTCCTGCTCCTCCGGAGAAGCCCTCCTGAAGTCGTCGATGGGGGTGGCCAGGATCGTCTCGATCAGGGTGTCGCGCGCCAGCTTCGTCGCCGTCCAGAAAATAAAATCGGACCGCAGCGTCGTCTTGATCACCCATTCCATCAGCGGTGATGTTTCCTCCGGCTGATCGGCAGGGCGGGGTTTGAAAGCGAGGGGAACGGCGAGGATCATCGCCGAGCAGCGTTCCGGATGCCGCAGACAAAGCTGCATCACCGACGGCGCGCCGGCCGATCCCCCCAAGGCGGCGACCCGCGGCACATTCAAGGCGTCGAGGAGGCAGGCGTGTGCATCGGCCTGAGCCGCCGGCGAGGGATCGGCCGGAAATGGGGTGCGAAGATAGCCGAACCGCGACGGGGCAATCACGGTAAATCCGCCATCGATCAACGGACGCGCGAAGTCGAGCCCCTGGTCAAACCCGCCGCCGCTGCCGTGGACCATCAGGACCGGCGACCCTGTTCCGGCAACGGCATATTCGATCGGGCCGCAGGCGGTGGTCGCCATCCGGCTGCCGGAGGAGATGCGGGCGTGCGCCGCGTCAAGCGCGTCCCGATAGCTGAAGTAAGTCAGTGTCGCCGCGATAAAAAATGCCAAGCCCACGAACGTTAAGACCACGCGACCCTCGCGTGTGCGGCCGGTCGCGCGACCCTCAGTGACCCCGGTTTCAACAGTCGACTCTTTCATTGCATTCCTTTTTCTGACGAGAGGCCCAATTTCATTCTGAAGCGGTTCGCACCGTGAGCACAACCCCCCAAACGGAGCATTCCGCTCAAATCCCCCCTTTTGGGGGGTTGCGGCGGACGGGTTTCCTTTGGCAGAGTGGAGTCGAGGCGAAGAGCCCGAAGGGAGCCTTCGCCAAAACAGACGAGGGTCATCATGGATTCGTACAGTAAGATGCCGCAGACCGATTGCAACCATTGCGCGGTTCGGGTCCTTTCCTCTTTTTGCGGGGAGCTGAAGTCGCAGGAGATTGATCTTTTCATGAAGATGAAGCGAGCGCATCTCTATGAGAAAAACGACACGATCTTCTACGAGGGAACCGCTTCCACCGGGATTTATATCCTCTGTTCCGGAAGCGTTAAACTGATCCAATCTTCCAAAAGCGGAAAGCAGCAAATTCTCAGCGTCGTTTCTCCGGGAGAGTTGATCGAGAAGAGCCTTCTTTTCCATTCCGGGAGGCATTCGACGACGGCGCGGACACTGGAGCGGTCGGAGGTCAGCTTCTTTTACCGGGACGCGTTTTTGGAGGTGTTGAAATCGAACAACCACCTTGCTATGAACCTGATCAAAACCCTCAGCAGGGAGGTCGAAAACGTTCAGGAGCGGACCCGGCAGATCCTCTTCAAGAGCGCCAAGGAGCGGCTGGCGGAGACACTTCTTACCTTGGGGCGAAAACATGGGGCGAGGCGCGACCGGGATATCGCGATTGAGCTTGATTTAAAACGGGAAGAGCTGGCCGAGATGATCGGTGTAGAGCCCGAGACGGTGGTTCGCCTTTTAGCACTTTTGAAGAAAGAAAAACTGATCCGGATTGACGGAAGAAAGATTCACATCACCGATGAGGAAAAGCTGATCCAGCTCTCCGATTAACATTCCTTCCCCCGTAACGCTTCGGTGATGGAATGCATCCGGGCCGTCACCTTCGTTTTTTCCTCTTTCGTCAAAGAGGATTCGGAGAGCTTAAAAAGAACCTGATTTTCTTTGTTGATGTGAAGCCGGATCAGGTGGACGATCCGAAGCCCCGGATCGAGAACCGCTTTGCGGATCCCCTCGTCGATCGGCGCGATGCTCCGACAAAAAGAGGGGAGCGCTTTTTTCCAGGTACAGAAAGCCGCCCGGATCTTCTCATGCTCGCGCACCATCACCTCGATCGGGCCGTACTCTTTGCCGATGTATTCGGCGAGTACGGGAAAGAGCGCCTCTTCTTCCTTCCGAAAATGCGGACCGATCTCCTTCTCCAGGGCGACGGCCAAATCTTTGAGGAGACCCTTCTCGATCTCCACCCGCTCGGGAAGGGTCTCCTCGGCGGGCTTGCGAAGGTAGCTAAGGGAGCGCTCGATCAGCTCCAGTTTCAGCAGCGTCGCCCGGTGCTCCTCTTTTAAAAGGTGTGTCGGGCCGTCGCTCTCTTCGATCCTATGACTCTTCGGTTTGCTCTCTTCCATCCATTCTCTCCTTGCATCGGACCAGACACATTGAAACATCTTGAGAGTGCCCCCGTCATATTCGAATCAACTTCGGTCGAAAGGCCGACGCGAAGGATGGACCGCAGCACGGACTACTCTTGAATGAAAAGCTTCTCTTTATCGCCGGTCAGGTGTTCGTGGGGGAGCGCTTCCGGTCCGATTCGGAACTTTTCCTGCCGTTCGTATTCGGGCCGCCTCACCGTGGCCGCATCGAACGCGAAGTCCAATTCGACCGTTTCATCGGCCGAGACTGTGATCTCTTTCTCAATCGGCTTCAGATGCGGATGCCAGGCGATGACCCGATAACGCCCCGGCGGAAGGCGGTCGATTTTGAAGACCCCGTCTTTTTTCGTCATTTCGTAGTAAGGGTTATCGACTGAAAACATCCAACCCTGCATGAACTCATGCATTCCGCAGATCATCTGGGCAATCCGTTTTCCAGGATCGAGACGGATCATTCCGCCCCTCGGCTCGTTCGAGACGGGGAGGGGGAAGTTGAGGATGATGTTCCCCCGCTCGTTCTGGAAGATCTGGCCGTTGTGGATCACCGGGTCGCGGTTGACGACCGAAATCGGCTGGTGGTTTTGGATCACCCGAACCAGCGGATGCTCATGGCGGGTCCGCCCCTCCTTGTCGAGGTAAGTATGGTCGCCGGGGGCGATATCGAGGGGGTGAAACATGCAGTTCTCGGCGACGAACTGAGGCCGGATCGAGGGGAAAGGTTTTCCCTTCTTAACATCAACGACGGCGACAACGGCATCCTGCATCCCGCCGCCAGCGCCGACGATGAACTCCTGGACGATGACATTTCCCTCGCCGTCGGAGATCATTTTGCAAAAAGGACCGAAGGGATAGAGGACCAGCGGGAAAACGCGGACGGGCGGTTTCGGGCCGTTTAAAGTGACTTTTCCGATAAGGGTCCCTCCGTTGCTCACCTCCATCTCATCGTAGGCATACGAGGGGAGGAGGGGGGAGATCAAAAATAAAAAGAGAAGCCCAATCACAATTTTTTTGCTCACCGGTTCAGATTCCTCCATCAGAAAGGAATGGGGCAGGAGGTTTGACCTCCTGCCCCATTTTTGGAGAGCGTTACCGCTCCAGCATGGAGAGCGGTCCCGGAGCGTCCCCCTGTTGAGAGAGGGTATCGGGAGCTTCCGGATCGGGAAGCTCCGCCGTTTTAGATCCCACTCCGGCGCCGCCGTTCAGCGGTTGGATCTTTCGATCCCCAGCGGGGAGGACTTTCATGTACCCCCACTGTCCGGCGGCCGCATACGGCATCCGGTGGTTCTGCCAGAGGTAGACCCCTGGAATGTTGAATGGACCGCCGGCCCCCCCTTGCAGGTTGACCTCGATGTTCTGAGACGATCCGAACTCGCTGGAGCTGAGCAGATCGGCCCCCGCCATGTTCGGCTTGAGGGGCCACTCATGCCCTTCGATGCTGAAGACCTGATTTTGCTCGTTGAACGCTCCGAAGACGTGGATGCGAACCGGGTCGCCCGCATGCGCCGTGATGGTCGGCGTGGCCGGGTCCGATTCCCCTGCAACACAGGGGGTGAACATCAGACCGATCTCGCACCCTTGCTCTTCACGGTACATCCACGGCTCGCTCCGGTAGTTGACCCCGGTGAGCCCTCCGATCTGCTGAATGTACGGCATGAACGAGGTTCCGATGATGTTGTCTTCGTCCTGGAAGAAGAGCGAGGCATCCCGGTAATCCGACCGATTCACATTCTGAGGAAGGGATCGATCGATCATCACGTCGGTCTGCCAGGCGTTCTTCAACGAGACATCCTCGCCGGTGACCGGATCTCGATACTTCGATCCGGGCGGTCCGACGATGATCGCCCCGAAGAGGCCGTCTCGGACGTTGTTAATGAAGTTGCCCCAATCCCACACCATTGCTGCCGTCTCCCCGTATTGCGGATGGGCGTAGAAGGTATAGGTCCGGCTCTTGCCGGGGGCGACCATCTGATCGCCCGGGTTGTTCCCGACGTTCACCCCGTGAGAATCTTTCGGGTCGAAGGCCAGCATGTCGGCGCTGAAAGACGCCTTGCTCCCCTTCATTTCATTTTTTAGGTTCACCTTGATGCAGTCGCCGACGTTGACATGGAGGGTCAACGGCATCGGCTGGAAACCGCCGTCGGCGACTTTGGTTTTCTCCCCTTCGAGCATGAAGATCTTACCCGAAGGATTCGCCACCTGCAGCTTTCGGTCGAAGTCGACCTCGATGAAGTCGGGGGCTTTGTTGTTGAATTTGAGCGCCCGATCGGCTGCAATGACGTTGAAGGTTTTCACCGGGGCATTGGCCGGACAGACCGACTTGGCCGATTGGGGAATTTCCCCGGTGCCGGGGAGTTTCTGCAGATCTTTGGTCTCCTTGTCCAACACCCGGACGATCCCCCAACTCCCTTCCGAGAGGTGAGAAGGCCGGCCGTTGTAGTGGAGGTAGTCCCCCGCGATCTGCTGCGCTCCCCCCGCCTTGGTGACGAGATCGTACCGCTCGGCGATCCCGACATGCCAAGCATTCTTCAGATCGGAATGCTCCGCATACCGCTCCGTTCTGAACGCGTGGCCGCCGAGGTGCCAAACGTGGGTCTCATTCATCATGACATGGAGAAGTCGGAAGACGAGGGTGTCTCCCAGATACGCCCGAAGCATCGGGGTGCTCGGATCCTGGTGGGCCTTGCTCGAGAAGATCAAAGTCGGATCGGGATTGTTTTTGAGGCGCCGCGCCACCGATTCCGCCCGGAAGTTGAATCCGCCTCCGGTGGTGTGGGTGCCGCCGTTGAGCATCTTGGCGGCGGTCAGATCCAAATCGTAAGGCATTTGGAACGACAGGGTTTGCCCCGCGTCGATCGCCACCTGGAGGGTCTGGCCGGGGGGATTTCCCTCAGTGACCACCTGGGCGGTGTGCGGCACGGTGTCGTGCGGCATGACGATCAACTCTCTGAAGCTGCCGTTGACCCCGTACCCGATCGGCTCCGTCGTATGGACATCGGCGACCGTTCCGCTCCGGATTTCCTTTCCAGTTTTCGGATCATGGTAGGTGGAGCCGTACGGCTCCACGATCATTGCCCCGACCCCGCCGTGCGGCCAGGTGGTGGCCCCGAAGGCGTGGTCGTGCCAGAAGACCGTTCCGACGTCGGCGTCACCCCAGTAGCGGTAGCGGATATACTCCACCGAGGCGATCTCCCCCTTCTTGTGGGGGTGTTTCAGCGGCTCGTTAAAGGTGATCGTATCGCCGTCGATCGCCTTGATCCAGCGGACTTCGGAGGTTTTCACCTCGTCCATCCCGATCATCAGATCGGTCCCGACATGGAAGGGGGTCGCCCCCTCGGCCATCTTGATCTTGATGCGGCTCGATCCCGCCTTGATGTCCTCGGTGAGGACGGAGTTCATCGGCGTCGGGAGCCCCTTGTGTTTCTTCTTCGACATCTGCGTGAAAGGCCGGACCGACTGCTCGTAAGAGAAGCCGCTGATCACGCCGTCGGAGGCCTGGTTGTCGAACTGAATGAAGTGGGGATGGATGTTGATTTTCGACATCTGGAAGTTGGTGACGTCGTTATCCTCCCATTCGCTCTTTAAGATGACGTCGACGCAGTCGTAGACGTTGTACCGGTAGACCAGCGGGATCGTCTTGTCGCTGGCCGGGTTGGCCCGGACCTCCGCCTCGTCTTCATGGAGGACGTAGATCAATCCGCTTTTGTCTACGACCGGCTTGATTTTCCCGAGGCCGGTGGACAACTGGATCGGCGTTTCAATGAAGTGGATCGTGTATTGTTTCCGTCCCGCGCTTTCCGGGCAGAGGCTCCATCGTCCCTGCTCTCCGGGTCGGGCCGGCTGGTTGGTCTCTTCGCCCGGCGCTCCGACGCCACCCGGTTCGGCGCCGACCGACCCGGTGTTTTTGTCCATGTGAATCGGCTCCAGCCAGGGGGCCGGACCGTGGTGGCGGGCAAAGGGCACCCGCTTTCCGAAGTGCGGCTTGAAGTGCGGCCAGGCCAGCTTCCCGGTCACCGGCTCGAAGAGAATCGGCGGCCGTTTGCCCGGCATCGGCGATTTATATTTCGGAAAATCGAACTGGCCGGTCGCCTCCGGCTCGCCCATCGCTTTGTTCCCTTCCCAAGCCCAATCCCAGACGGTGCCGTCATAGGCGGCGATCTGTCCCTTCTCGTCCGAGGTGTGACCCGGCTGACCGGCCGGCGGAAGCATCATCTTCACCCAGTCCTTGATCGAGATCTCTGGGATCGGCTTGCTCCAATCCGATTTGTTGGAGGTGAGGCTCCATTTCTTGTCATACCAGTCCATCGTCTTGCCGACGAGCTTGTCGGAGGTGACGGCCGGCTTGATTCGGCCCTTCCGATCCGGGAGTTCTTGCAGCGGCGGCATGATGTCGGTGCTGCCGAAGGGGTAGTTCCCGGTCTGCAGGGTGTTGTAGTTCCGCCAGTAGCCCCACATCCCGGCGACGTAGTGATGCGCCACGTGGCAGTGGAAGAGGAAATCCCCCGCCAACTGCTGGCAGAGCCCGCCGCCGCACTCGGTCTGAAGGTCGAGGACCTCGGACGGTCCGATCACCTCAACGTCCACCCGATCGGAGGTGGTCCGGATCTCGGGAAATTTCACCGGTCCGTTCCCCGCCGCCGTCATGAGAAAGTCGGCCTTTCCGTCGGCCTTCGGCTGGCGAAGCCAGCGGATGGTGCCGCCGTGGGGATGGTGGGAGTGGAACACTTCGCCGCCGCCGTGAACCAGGCGGAATTTGATCGGGTCTCCCATATACGACCGAGGAATCGTCGTCGGGACGTCGGCAAAGGTGTAGGAACTGTAGGCGAGGGACTCGTCCTCGAAGTGGAAGTACTTTTCCTGAAGGGCGAGGTTGTTGACGCCGAACGGCTCGCTCCGGTAGCTGATGGCGCGGGCGGAGGGGCGGTAGGCGTCGGTGTTGGGATCGCGCTGCGGGATCATCTCGCCGTTTTTATTCAACGGCCGGAACGATTCGTCGCCGATCTCATGGTAGAAGATCACGAATTCCCGGAAATCGGGCTGATTGGGAAGTTCGATCATCACCTGCCATCCGCTTTTCGTCTCTTTGCCGGTGATGGCATCGAGATAACGCGCCCCCATCGGCTCGACGATGAAAGATCCGATCATTCCGAGGCTCGCCTGCTCGCGTCCGACGTGGCTGTGGAAATTGTGGACCCCTTCCTGCTCGTTCGGCCGGATGTACCATTCGAACGTCTGGCTCTTGCCGGGGGTGACGTTCGACTCTGGATTGGAGGCCGTGGCGGCCTGACCCGACGCCTGGACGATCATGCTGGAGCCGTGGATGTGGATCCCGACATCCTCGCCGTCGAGCTTGTTCCGAAGGGTGATTACGACGCAGTCCCCCTGGTTGCCCCGGATGTTCAGCGGCTGGATCATGTCGGTTTGAAGACCGGTCGTCACCGCTCCCGGGTCATACCCCTCTTTTTCACGGGCCTCCGCATTCTTTTTCTCTTCCGCCCGGACTTTGTCGATGTTTTCGGTCAAGACGTACATGTAGCCGGGATGAAAGTCGAGCCACTGGTTCAGCGTGATCTCGACGTTGATGGCGGAGATGTCATATTCCTTGACCGGCGCGTTCTTCGGGCAGCGGCCGCCCGCGGTCACGCTCTCCCCGGTGCTCGCTGGCCCGAGGAAATAGCTGCGATCCATCTGCTGCATCATGCTCATTCCCTCGAAGGGTCCCGAGCCCCCCGTATGGTCCGAATGTTGTTTCATTCCCTTGGAGATTTCATCCATCAATTTGTTCATCGCGGCGTCGACCCGGTCGGAATGGCCGGCGCGGCCTTCCGCTTGGTCTTCCCGCGCAATCTGTTCTTTCAGCTTTTCTTCCCATCCGGAAGAAGCGACCGGCTGCGCCTCGGGGTGGGTATGGTCTCCCCCGGCGACGGCCCCTTCTTTTCCCGATAGAATCAACAAGAGGGCTATTGACGCCGCCCTCCAAAGATCCCTTCGTACAATGTTCATCATTTCTCCCCCTGTATGTTTTCTTTTTGGATCAACGTTTCAGCAGGATGTGGATTGCTCTGTGGAATACACCCCGTCGGCTGTTCTTCATTGCGGTTCGGAACAGTGTATCTCCGAGAGCAAAAGACATGCCTCTCACGGAAGCGTTTGAAAAAGGCCCGAATGGAGCGGAATTTTATTTTTTTCGGAGAAGGGGAGGAGGAGGGCGGTCCGGCGGCGCTGTCCAACTGTCCAATGTCTTGGTCACAACCGGCCCGCCGACTTGGACAGGTGAACAGCCCGCCGCAGGATCTCTCCTCGCTAATATCCTCTGGCGAGATAGACCGCCGCCAAGACGATGAAGAGGCCGACCAGCAGGTTCAATCGAGCCATCCACCGGACGGTCCGTTGGAGCGGGTGAGGCGCCGCCGTGGATCGGCTGATTCGGATCGATCGAGGGCCGAGGACGATATCATGAAGAAAGGTCAACGAGATCATCAATGCGATTAGGGTCAACTTCATCCCGAACCAGCCTTCCATTCGTAGGGGAAGTCCAAGATGATAAACACGAAGCAGGCCGGTGACCAGGAGAATCCCCAGCGCGGTCCAGCCGGTGAGACGAAAACGTCTCCCGATTTCACTCATCAGCCCCGCTCGATCCACGGGAGGTATCTTTCGGAGGGAGGGGATGAGGACGATGGAAAAAAAGAGCATCCCCCCGACCCAAAACATCGCCGCCGAAATGTGAATCCAAATTAAAACCATCCAGAACATACGTTTTTCCGTCCTTTCCATTCGGAGGAGTCTGTTTTGATCGTGGAATTTAAGACAATCAGATCACCCACGATCGTTCTCAGATCTTTCGACAAACCTCCCCGAGTCGACCGGTCGGGATCGGTCGAAGAAGAGAAGACGGCGGTCACGATGGGGAACCAGGTGGATAGGCGACGACGTCAGCGATCGAGTTGATACCGTTTGATCTTGTTGTAGAGGCTGGCGCGGGCGATGCCGAGGGAGCGGGCGGCGAGCGACTTATTCCCCTTGTGCCTTTTGATCGCGTCGATGATCTGATCTTTTTCCACCTTGAGCACCGCTTCATCACGTGAGATGGAGAGGGGGATCGACGGAGAGGAAGGGATCGGGATCTCTTCGTCGATCAGGAACGATTCGGGAAGGATTTCGAGGCCGGGGGAGACGAGCACCCCCCGCTCGATGACGTTCTCCAGTTCCCGGACGTTCCCATGCCAGTGAAATTTCATCAGCAGGCTCAACGCCTCTCCCGACAGATACATCGGGCCTCTTCCGTTCGGGAGGGCATATTTTTCAATGAAGTGTTCGGCGAGCAACGGGATATCATCCGGCCGCTCGCGAAGGGGGGGAATCACAATCGGCATCACCGCCAGCCGGTAGTAGAGATCTTCCCGGAAGTTCTTTCGGGCGATCGCCTCCTTCAGCGGCTTGTTGGTGGCGGCCACCACCCGCACATTCACCTTGATGCTCCGATTGCCTCCCACCGGCCGCGCCTCCCCTTCTTGCAACACCCGAAGGAGCTTCGACTGAAACGCCAAGCTGGTGTCGGCGATCTCGTCGAGGAAGAGGGTTCCCCCTTCGGCTTCTTCGAAGAGCCCTTTTTTGTTCTGGATGGCGCCGGTGAAGGCCCCTTTGACATGGCCGAAGAGCTCGCTCTCCAGCAACGTTTCGGGAAGCGCGCCGCAGTCGATGGCGATGAAGGGCCGATCGCGCCGGAGGCTGCTCTGGTGGATTGCCTTGGCGACGAGCTCTTTGCCGGTGCCGCTCTCGCCGTAGATCAGGATCGTCGCATTGCTGGGGGCGATCAGCCGGATCATCTGAAAGAGCGCTTTGATTTTTTTGCTCCCCCCGATCATGCCGCAGAAGGAGCGTTCCCCGGCGGAGGGGGCTTTCCGTTTTCGTGCAGGGGTGTTCTCTTCGGAGAGGGGCGCTTCGGCAGGGGAGAGCTCTTGAATCACTTCAATGGTGCGGATGACCTTCCCCTCCTGATCCAAAATAGGGTAGGATCGAAATTCTTTGAGGACGGGGCTTCCCCCTTCCGTCGATTCGGTCTTGCGGATCACACGGTAAGGTTTATTGGTCTCGAATGTCTGAAGGCAGGGGCAGGGATCGCAAGGGTGGTTTTTTCCATGGAGGACTTCGTAACACTTTTGTCCGGTCGGGCTTGCTCCGGCGGTTCTTCCCCGGACCGTCTTATTGGCATAGGTCAGGTTGAAGTCCCGATCGATCACAATAATCGGGTCGGCGATTCCATCTAAAACGGGGTGAGGATCGTTCCTGAAGTCGGACTCGTTCACGGTGATGGCCCTGTGTCTTTGGTAATTTCACACTATCCGATCCCTCCTTTCGTAACAATGATATAAATCACGGCAAGAGTTGATCTAGATCAACTCTTGCCCCGATCGCCTCGACCGCCGTCAGACGGTCATTTCGACTCTCCAGTAAAGATCTTCGTAGAGACGCCGGGAGACCGGATTCTCCGGGTCGATCTCCATCGACATTTCCAGGTGATGGAGCGCTTCCCTCAGGTTTTTCATCGCAATCAATGCCACCGCACAATTGTAGTGACCTTGCCAGAAGGTATCGTCCATCTCCGAGGCGACGATGAAATTTGAAAGCGCCTCCTGGATTTTTCCTTGTCGATAAAGCTCCACCCCCCGGTTGTTCAGGTGCGCTGCCTGGGCGAAGACCACCTCCTCCTCTGGAACCGGTTCCGGCTGAAGCGCAGCCACAAAGCCGATTAGAAAGAAGGAGACGATCACCAATCCCGCCACCCCAAGCCGATGGCTCCATTTTGATTTCATCTCCCTTCCCTCCTTTATTCTCCTACCGATCGACGCTGGGACCTTCCATCCCACCTAACTCATGAAAGAGCAAAGAAGGTGCCGAGCGGGTCCGATGCGATCCGAAGCCGGTTGTTCAAGGAATATAAAGCGTTAGAAGAGTGAATCTCTTTTTTATTTTGGGAGAAGGAGGCGGCCGTTGTCCAATTCGACTAACCGGCCGGACAATCTGAACAGTTGGAGCGGAAATCTTCAAGGCAGGCTCGGCCGCTTTCCCTTCTTACTTTAACGAGAGGAGATAAGCCACCAATGCATCCAGCTCTTCCTTCGTTCCGCGGAAGGGAGGCATCATCGTCTCCGGGGCGACCGACTTCGGATCGGGAAGAAACTTCTTGAGCCACGCCTCGTCCCGGCGGCTTCCGACCTTGGTGAGATCGGGGCCGACCGGACCCCCCTTCCCCTGAATCGCATGGCAGGCGGTGCATTGGCGCTCGCCAAAGAGCTTCTCCCCCTGTTTTATTTTCGCCGCGTCGGCGGCCGAGGCTCGCTCCGCGAAGGTTAAAAAGAGCGCCAATAACGTGAAGATCAAAAGAGATCGGTTTCGCATACGACTCCTCCACTCAAATTAGAATTGATTATTTTCCCGAACGTCTCTTGGGTTTCCTTATCACTTTTTCAGGCTGAGCATATACCGCGTTAAATCTTCCAGTTCCGGTTCGGGGAGACGGGTCGGCGGCATGATTGATCCGGGGACCAATGATTGCGGGTCTTTGAAGTGGGCGATCAACCAATCGCGGTCGCGCGCATCGCCGACGAAGGAGAGATCGGGCCCCACCTGCGCCCCCTGGCCGTGGATGCGGTGGCAGCCGGCGCAGGCGAGCTTGGCGTAAATCGCCCGCCCCCGCTCGACCGCCGGATCGGTTTTCTTCAACGCGGCGGTCTCCTTCATCGCCAGGCCGAGAAGGGTGAAGACGAAAACCAAAAAGAACGCCCCGGCGCCGATCGCGATCGGACGCCGCGCCGGCGAGCGCTCCCGCTTTCGGCCGAGAAAGGGGATGGCAAAGAGAATTGCGAAGAAGAGGACCGGGAGGACAAAGGTGACGACCGGCTCCCACGGTCCTTCCGAATATTTCAGAAGCTGATAGTAGAAGAGATAATACCACTCCGGAACCGGGCGGAAGGTGGTGTCGGTCGGATCGGCGGGATCCCCCAAATGCGCCGGAAAGAGGTTGACCAGGACGACCAGCGCCAGAAAAACCGCTCCCATCGCCACCGCATCCATGAAGACCTGCTTTGGATAAAACGGCTCCGAGATCCGCTTCGCCCGCGCTTTGTCCCAGGGGCCGGCCGGACCGACCCTTCGAAGGATGAAAAGATGTCCGGCGATCAAGAACATAATCAGCCAAGGAAGAAAGAGGGTATGGATGGCGAAGAACCGGCTGAGGGTCAAGGCGCCCAGCTCCGCCCCGCCGCGGAGAATCCGCGCGAGGGTTCCGCCGATCCAGGGGACGCTCCCGACCAGATTGATCCCGACCTGAGTCGCCCAGTAGGCTTTCTGATCCCAGGGGAGAAGATAGCCGGTGAAGCCGAAGGTCAGTGTGAGGATTAATAAAAAAACACCGACGATCCACATCGGCTCCCGCGGCGGTTTATAGGCACCATAGAGAAAAACTTGGAGCATGTGAAGGCCGATCGCCACCATCATGGCACTCGCCCCCCAGTGGTGCAGTCCCCGGACAAAGGCGCCGAATGGGACCTCCTCCTGGATGAACTTCACGCTCTCATACGCATGGTCAGGAGTGGGGGCGTAGTAGAGGGCGAGAAAGGTTCCGGTCGTCGCTTGTAACAGGAAGAGAAAAAGGGTGACGCTTCCGAAGATATAAATCCAGCTGGCGCCCCCCGGAATCGCCTCATCGAGGAGATGATGAAGGATCGGCGGCAATTTGAGACGGTCGGAGAGCCAGGAGAAGAGGCGATTCATCAGATCGCCTCTTTCTTGGGAAGACCGGCTTTGAATTCCTGATAAAGAACAAAGAGCCGATCCCCTTCGATTTTCGTCGGAAGCGTGTCGAGCGGGCGGGGGGCGGGACCGGCGAGGACCTTTCCTTCAAGGTCAAAAACCGAGTTGTGACAGGGACAGAGAAATTGCTGATCTGCGTCGGACCATCGATAACCGCAGCCGAGATGGGTGCAGATGGGGGAGAAGGCGACCACCTCGCCGTCCGGTTTTTTGTAAGCCCAGAACGACCGGACGGTGTTGCTCTTCATCCAGCCGCTGGAGGAGGAGCGAACCACCTCGAGTTCTTTCGGCCGGTTAAGCTCGATCAGATCGAGCGGTCCGACCTCCGACCAGGGCTCTTCCCGCTTACGGAGGGTCGGGAGAACCGCATATCCGAGAAGAGGAATTCCCAACCCCAGACCGATAAGTCCTGAAATGGCTGCAATGATCTTTCCGAAAAAACCTCTTCGGTTGATCTCCGACATCTCACCTCCGTTTGAGTGTTTTTAATAGGGAACAATTATATCCAATACTCAAACGAAGGCAATGCCTTTTTTGAGGAAAGGGATATTCCGGACGTCTCTCGCGATAAGAGGCGACTGTGAAATCTATTCCGGCGGGCCGAGGAAAAATCCGGCCATCTCTTCCATGTAGAGCGGCCGGAGGAGATCCCGGACCGAAAAGACGCCGACCACCTCTCCTCCGCGGGTCACGGCAAGGTGGCGGATTCCCTTCGACTCCATTAGGTCATTCGCCTCCATCACCGTTCTGTCGGCCTCGATGGTGATGAGGGGGAACTGCATCACCTGCCAGACCAGAATGCCGGCGGGGTCAAGCTGTTTTGCGATCACCTTTCGGACGATATCGGTCTCGGTGATGATCCCGACATAGGCCCCTTCCCGGGTCACCAATAAGCTTCCGATCGCGTCTGCCGCCATCCCTTTCGCCGCCTCCGAAATGTTTTCATCGGCATCGATCGCGTTGATCTTCATTGTCGTAAATCGTTCCACCAGAGGAATCATCGGGCTCCTCCTTTCCATATTTACAGAGGCTATCGTTTTCCGGGGCGCCGTCAGGCGGCCGCGGTTTCTTCTTTTGCAAGCGTTTTTTTATTCTCGGCCGCCGCCTGCCGCCGCACCGCTACGATTGGGACGGGGGAGGCGCGGAGGACCCGCTCCGTCACGCTTCCCATCAAGAGGCGCTGCACCCCCGTTCGCCCGTGCGTCCCCATGACGATCAGGTGGCATTGGAGATCTCCCGCCGCCTTAATGATTTCGGCGGCGGGATCACCCTTGAAGAGATGGGTTTCGACCAGGAGCCCTTCTTCTCTCAATGGGTGAGCCATTCGATCGAGCTTCTGTAGCAGCCTCAGTTCAAGAAAGTCGAACGGTTCAATGTGGGAGCTGGCGATGTCGATCGGCTCTATGACATGGGTTAAAAGAAGCGCCGCGTTCAGCTGGCGGGTGAGTTGAACCGCTTCATCGAATGCCGCTTTCGCGCATTCCGAGAAGTCGGTGCTCATAAGAATTTTCTTTATCTTCTTCATGTCGGTCTCTCCAGAAGCAAAAGGATCGTTCCCGCTTGTATCGCCTGTGGTGGTATCCATTATTGGCTTCCGTAACTCTATTCTGACCGAACCGAGAAACAGCGACAACCCCCCAAAAGGAGCGTTTCTTCAGGAAGCTGTTCTCTATTTTTTATGGCAGAGGGGCCTGCCGGAGTCGGGAGAGAAACCAGACGAAGAGCACTCCCCAAAGCGCCGCACTGAGGTGGCTGAGGGAGAGGCCGAAGAGGACCCGTTTCCCTTCCAGATAAAAAAGACCGAGGGTGACGACCGAGATGGCCGTCAGGACCAGGCCCAAGATCCGAAGGTCGTTTTGCCGATCGAACTCCTGCTTGATCCCATGGAGGTCGCCGGCGTCGAGCTTCACGCCGATCTCGCCCCGCTCCACTTTGATCAACACTTTTTCAACGCGATCGGGCAATCCTTTGAGGAGTTCCAGCCGGTCGAAGAGATCGGTTTCGACGCTCCGCAGCAGACGCCGCGGGCTCCAATACGCCTGCCACGCTTTTTGGACGAACGGCTCCAGCTCCCGGTTGAAGTCGAATTCGGGATAAAGGAGCAGCCCCATCCCCTCGGTGGTCAGGATCGCCTTGCCGAAGAGGGCGAGGTCGGAGGGGAATCGGATGCCGTTTCGCGTTCCCTGATTGATCGCCCGGAAGAAGGCGCGAGCGGCGCTCGGCGGATGGGGCGAGTAGAAGAATTCGCTCAAGATGTTGGAAAGATCTTTCTTGAAGCCGCTGACGTCGCTTCGTTCGTCGACCAACGCCAGGCGGAGAAAGTGTTTGGTGAACCCCTCCATGTCTTTTTTGACGAAGCCGAGGAGGGCATGAAGCAGGGTGCGCCGCGCCTCCTCATCCAAATAACCGACCATCCCGAAATCGTGCAGGCAGAGCGACCCCTCCGGCGTGGCGAAGAAATTGCCGGGGTGCGGATCGGCATGGAAAAACCCGGCGGTCAGAAACTGCTCGAAGAAAGCATCGACCCCGATCGAGGCGAGCCGTTTTCGATCGATTCCCAATGCCTCCATTCCCGCCAGGTCGTCGGCCTTGACCCCATGCGAGAAGGTCATCGTGAGGACCCGCTTCGTCGTCCACTCCCAGTAGACCCGGGGAATGTGGATGTTCGGATTCTCCTTGAAGATCGCCCGGAAGCGTTCGGCGTGATGTCCCTCGGCCTCGAAGTCGAGCTCCCGCAGGGTCCAGTCGGCGAACTCCTTCACGATCCGGGTCGGCCGGTAGATGTTCCACTCCGGGATGAAGCGCTCCGCCAGACTGGACAAATAATAGAGAAGATGAATGTCCTGCCGGATGATTTTCTCGATCTCCGGCCGCTGGACTTTGACGGCGACCTCGGTCCCGTCGATTAAAAGCGCGCGATGGACCTGGGCAAGCGATCCGGCCGCCGCCGGTTTTTCCTCGAAAGATTTGAAGAGCGCCTCCGGGGGGGTGCCGAATTCTTCCGTGACGATCCGGCGGACCGCTTCGTATGGAAAGGGCGCGACGTCGCTTTGCAGCTTGGAGAGCTCCCGGGAGAGGGGCTCGCCGACGAGATCGGCCCGCATGCTCAAGACCTGTCCCAACTTGACGAAGGTCGGTCCCAATCGCTCCAGGACCGATCGGAGGAGGGCGGGGGAGAGAATCGGACCGCTCCCGTCGATTTTCATCAGGGGGGCTTCCGGGGGACGCCGGGTGAAAACGGCCCGGAGCCGAAACCAAAGGGGGATGAAGTATTTCAGCCGCAATCGCTGAATGAGGAGGTCCCCCCCCGATTCGAAGACGACCCCGACGATCGTCCGCAGGCGATTCAAGTCGGTCCATTTGAATTGGAGCGATCGGTCATTCATTATGCGACCGTTAGGCCGGCGTGAAGACATGCTGCGGGCTCTTGATCGTCAGGACGGGGCAGGGGGCCTGCCGGACCACCTTCTCCGCCTGGCTTCCCATCATGACGTGCGAGAACCCGGTCCGTCCATGTGTCCCCATGATGATCAGATCGGTATTGTGCTTCCGCGCCACCTGAATGATTTCTACGAAGGGGACTCCGTCGGCCAACAGCGCGCTTGCCTCCAGCCCTTCCTTTGCGGCCTGCTCCACAAGATCATGGAGCATGGCGTTGCCGCGGTCTTTCATGAAGGCGTATCCCTCATCGGCCATCGGGGTCATCTCATCGGGATGATCAGGCCATTCGAGGGTGTGCATAAAAACCATCTTTGCGCCGATCCGTTTGGCCATCGAAAAGGCATAGTCGACCGCCTCGTTGGAGAGCTCTGAAAAATCGGTGGGGACGAGAATGGTATTGATCTTCATGGCGACCCTCCTTTCGTTATTGTCAGCTCATTGTGTGCTACAGGACGGATCGACGGCAATCCCACGAAAGGGGGGTTTTGACAGCTAAGCGGAGGGGGGAAGCGAGGCGATGACAATCCAGTACTCCTGAACCGCGTGGACCACCCGCATGAAGTTGTCGAATTCGACCGGTTTTTGGATGTAGGTGTTGACGCCGAGGTTATAGGTTCGGACCACATCCTCCTCTCGGGGGGAGGCAGTCAAAACGATCACCGGAATCGACTTCAGCGCCTCGTCTTTCTTGATCTGCTGGAGCACCTCCATCCCGCCGACCTTCGGCAGATTCAGGTCGAGCAGGATCATGCCGGGGCGGGGAGAGGAGGCGGGGTCCTTGTATTTGCCCTGGCGGTAGAGATAATCAAGCGCCTCTTGACCGTCCCTCACCACGATCAATTCGTTCTTCACCCTTCCTTTGGCGAAGGCGCGCCGGGCGATCTCGATATCCTGCAGATTGTCCTCCACCAGGAGGATCTTCACCGGTTGAAGAGGTTGACTCGACATGGCCTTCCAGCTCCTACTTAAAATGAATGTTTATCGTGAGTCCTTTTGGGGAAGGGTAAAGAAGAAGGTGCTTCCTTTCCCCAGCGCAGACTCGACCCAAATTTTCCCGCCGCAGTCCTCGATGATCTTCTTGCAGATGGCGAGCCCCGCGCCGGTCCCCTCGAACTCCTCCTGGGGATGGAGCCGCTCGAAGAGTCCAAAGATCTGAGCCTGATAGCGGGGATCGATCCCGATGCCGTTGTCCTTGACCGAAAAGAGATAAAACCCCTTCTCCTCTTTGAGGTCGATTTCTATTTCCGGAACGGACGACATATTGAATTTAACGGCATTGGAGAGAAGATTCTTGAAGAGCTCTCCCATCCGGGTCGGATCGCAAACGACCGTCGGGAGGGGATGTTTCCGGGAGATCCGGACCTTCTTCTGCTCAATTGTATAAGAGAGATCCTGCTCGACATTCCCGAGGATCCGGTTGAGATCGATCTTCTGCTGCGCGGGGGCTTTTCGGGAAATCGAGGCGAGCGTCAGCAGGTCGTGGATTAAATCTTTCATCCGAACGGCGGACGATTTGAGAAATTGAACATAGCGGCGTCCCTCGTCGTCTAATAGATGAGCGTAATCTTCGGCGAGGAATCCGGCGAACGCCTCGATTCCCCGCAGCGGCTCCTTTAGATCGTGCGAGACGACATGAACGAAGTCGTCCATCTCGCGGATTTTCTCGCGCAGCTTCTGTTCCACCCCCTTCTTGTCGGTGATGTCGCGGACGATGCTGATGACCCGGGCGCCCTCCTCTGTTTCAATCGGGCTGAGGCTGATCTCCACCGGGAACTCGCTCCCGTCTTTTCGGCGGCCCGCCAGGTCGAGGCCGGCCCCCATCGGCCGGGTGCGCGGCTGGGTGTGATAGTTTTCCCGGTGGCCGACATGCGCCCCCCGAAAGCGCTCCGGCACCAGGATCTCAATCGGCTGGCCGAGCAGCTCTTCCCGGAGATAGCCGAAGAGCTTTTCCGCCTGGGCGTTCACCAGCGTGATCAATCCGCCCCGATCGACGATGATGATTCCATCGGGAGCCACCTCCAAAAGGCGCTGAAACTTCAACCCCGCCTTAAGATGGGTGCTCTCGGTTTCCTCCGCCTGCGCCAGTCGGCGACGGAGGAGGTCGATCTCCGCGAGAAGTTGCTCTTTCGTCTTTTCTCTGTCGTTCATACGAATCCGGCTTAATTTTTGATGTTTGCCGCGCCGCTCGAATCGGCCCGGATGATAGCAGAGGGAAGGGGGGAAGGCAATGACCTTTTCCTCCCTCCCGCGTCGTTGACAGCGGCTTACAACGAGAATATAATCTCGAATGATCGTTCACCTCTCGATGGATTATATCCCATATGAGTACCGTCAACAAAGAGTCGATTCCGATCTTTCTGGTGGAGGACAGCCCTTCCGACATCGAAGTGATCCAACGCTCCCTCAAGAAGGGGGGCATCTCGAATCCGCTCCACATCGCGCGGGACGGTCAGGAGGCGGTCGATTTTCTCCACGAACGGTTTGCCCACCCGGGCGTTCTGATCCTCGATATCCATCTTCCAAAAATCAACGGCATCGATGTTTTGCACGAGGCCAAACAGATCGATCCCGAGATCATTGCGATCATGCTGACCAGCCACGCTTCCATGAAGACCGCCATCCAGTCTTTGAGGCGGGAAGGGGCTTTCGATTACCTTGAGAAGTCAAAGGACGATCTGCCGCAGCTGATCGAAGCGGTCCGTCTCGCAATCGAGAAGCGGGCCCTTCAGCTTCAGAGCCGCTGGGTGGTCCAGGCCGAGGGGAGCGAGCGGGTCATCGACATGAAGAAGGTTCAAGAGACGTTCGATCTCTCCAACCGGGAGGTGGACGTCGTCAAGTGCCTCTGCCGGGGGGACGCCAACAAGGAGATCGCCGACCGGCTCTTCATCAGCGAGCTGACCGTCAAAGGCCATCTCAAGAAGATCTATCAAAAGATGGACGTTCACAACCGGGCCACCCTCGTCTCCAAAATCTTGTCTGGACCGATGCTCGGCGTATAACCTGCCGGCCGATTAAGCAATCCCCAGCCCGTAGTGCCTCCCTCCTCGTGCCTCAGCGGAGCAGGGGACCGATCGATTCCGGATCACGACCGGATCGATCAGGTCGCCGCAACAGACGCACCGCGCCATGGCGATCCCCCCTTCTATTGTGAAAACCCGCTCTTCCACCATCATCCCCCGGCATCTCAAACATCTCATCGGATTCTCCTCTTTGGCGATGTTTCTCTGGTTGTCGGTTTTTTGCGCTTGTCTTAAATGGCTTGAAGCAGTTCAGCGTCTTTCACTTCTGTTGAACATGATGCCATTTTGCCGGATCATCGCGCGGGGCACAACGCCCCGAAAGGGGTGTTTTCGCCCGAAGGGGTGTTTTCGGTAGAAGAGAAGAGGGGGATCTATCGAATGAGATGATGCGGCGAAAGAGGAATGAAAGGGAATGAATTTGATGTTTCAGGAAGGGGAGAACGATTTATCGTCGGGGCGACCCCGATGGGTCGCCCTTTTCTAATGACGGATCAGGGCGAGGCGCCGCCTCGCCCCTACGGCAACCGATTCGAATCAGATCATTATTCCCCAGTTGTCCGAGGAACCGGCTGCCGCCATTTGTTCTTCGATCTTTTCTACTTGGGGAACTTTTTCCGCCTCTTTCTCTGTCCACGACCGGACGGTCAGAACCGGGATCGACGCGGTTCGGACGACCCGCTCGGCCACGCTTCCCATCATCAAATGGGCCATGCCGCTTCTCCCGTGGGTTCCCATCACGATGAGATCGCATTCCAGGCGCTTCGCCTTGTCGGCGATCTCCGTGGCCGGATCTCCCTTGAAGAGATGGGTCTCGATCTGGACCCCCTTCTGTTGCCAAGGGCGCGCGATCCGATCGAGCCCCTGGCTGGCTTTCACCCGATCGAATTCGGAGTATTCGATCAGCGCAAAATCGAGCGGGTAGTTGAGCGGGGTTAAAATATGGGTCAGAAGGAGCGTCGCGTTCAGCTGCTGCGCGAGAAAAACCGCATAAGCGATCGCCGCTTGTGAGCAGGACGAAAAATCGGTCGGCACGAAAATTTTATTCACCTTTTCCATGGCTGGTTCCTCCATTCGATTGCAGATGAGAGACGTTCCGCCGGGACGTCTCTCATCTCTTTCGCGATCCGCAATCTTCTAAAATACGGGGAGCGGTCCCAAGGCCGATTCGAGATAACCGGCCAGGAGATCCCGGCGGGTGACCATCCCGGTTAAACGGTTCTCCTTATCGACCACCGGGACACGGATGAGATGGCCTGATTGAAAGAGAACCATCATCTCCTCCGCCGCCATCTCCGCTGTGATGCAGATCGGCTCCGACATCACCTCTCCCGCCAAGGTTTCCCTTAAATCCAATCCGGCGAGCAGGGCGTTGAGGAGGTCGAATTCGGTGACGATCCCGATGAGCCGTCTCTCGGCGTCGACGATCGGAATCCCGCCGAAGCGTCCTTTGATCATCGCTTCCGCAAGGTCATGGCAGGAAGCGTCGGATGTGAAGGAGACGACTTCCCGTTCCATCATATGCGAGGCATCCATCTCCCAAAGTGTTTTGCCCCCAATCCAATAGTCTGTTCCACCCATGATCGTTCTCCTTATCAATCCCGAGTCTTTCGGGGAATCCTCCATCGCTCCATCTTACTGCCCCTCATTCGCTTCCTTGCTTTTTTATAGAGCAGGATTGATGCCGGACCGACGCGGCATCGACTTTTCTTTTTTGTAAGCAATTACGGGCGGTTTAAAAAGGGGGCTGTAAAGAGGCAAACGACAGGGATGTCCGGGTGTTCAAGGGGGTAGACAGAATGGACAATCGTTGAAGGAGAGGAGCGGATGACCACGTCATCACAGGAAGGATTATCCCAATTCCACCGACTCCAAATAGTCCGGGACGCGGCAGCGCCATCGAAGGCTCTCTTCGATTCGGTGTCTTAGCGCGTCGGCCGCTTCCGGCTCGCCGTGCGTGATGAAGGTTTCTTTCGGCGGGACCGCGAAGCGGCCGAGCCAGTCGAGAATGTCGTCGGCGTCGGCGTGGGCCGAGAATTGGTCGAGGACGATCACCTCCGCTCGAATCGGGATATATTCGCCGTGGATCTTGATCGTCTTCGCCCCCTCCGCCATCGCGGCGCCCCGGGTTCCCCCGGCCTGATATCCGGCGAAGACGATCGTATTTCGCTCGTTCGGGGCGAACGTCTTCAGGTGATGCAGCACACGGCCGCCGGTCGCCATTCCGCTCGCCGAGATCAAGATCATCGGCTCCCGGAGGGCGTTTACCCGTTTCGATTCCTCCACGCTGTGGACCAGGTGCGCGGTCCGGACCATCGCTCGGCATTGCGCCTCGTTCAGACGATGTTCGCCGAGGTGCTCGTAATAGAGGCCGGTCGCCTCGATCGCCATCGGGCTGTTGAGGAAGACAGGGAGGTCAGGGATCGCCTTCGCTTCTTTCAGAAGATGAATGGCATAGAGGAGGGTCTGGGCGCGGCCGACGGCGAAGGCGGGGATCACGACCACCCCGCCCCGCGCGGCGGTCCGGTTGATGATCTCGGCGAGGATCTTTTTCGGATCGGCCGGATCGTGACTGCGGTCTCCATAGGTCGATTCGATCACGAGATAGTCGGTTTTTCGAATGACCGACGGCGGCGCCATCAGCAGATCGTTCGGACGTCCCAGGTCTCCGGAGAAGAGAAGCGAGGTTCCGTTGAACTGAAGGGAGGTGAGCGCGGCGCCCAAGAGGTGTCCGGCCGGAAGGAATTGGAACGTCAATCCTTCTCCCAGATCGAACGCCTTTCCGAATTCGACGGTCCGAAACGAATGAAGCGAGCGCTCCGCGTCTTCCCGAGTATAAAGCGGGAGGGCCGGGGCATGCTTGGAAAAGTGATGGCGGTTGGCGTACGCCGCATCCTCTTCTTGAAGGTAACCGCTGTCGGGGAGGAGAATCCGGCAGAGGTCCCGCGTCGCCGGGGTGGAATAGACCTTCCCGGCGAAACCGTCCCGGACCAGAAGGGGGAGGTAGCCGCTGTGATCGAGATGGGCATGGGTGAGGATCACCGCATCGATCTCTCTCGGCGCGACCGGCAGCGCTTCCCAATTTCTGAGACGGAGTTGTTTAAATCCCTGAAAGAGCCCGCAGTCGATGAGGATCTTCTTTGAGCCGATGGAGAGGAGTTGTTTCGACCCGGTGACGGTTCCGGTCGCCCCCAAAAAGGCGAGCGCCGGGGCCGCTTCTTTGTCGGGCGAAACGGAATCAGGCTCGCGATCCAATCGTTTGTATCGTTTCACATTCCTCCAGTCGGGAAGAAGAAAAACTTCACCGTCAGGCGGCCTCTTCCCGTTCGGTTTCCAGAATCATCAGGGTCGTTTTCATCACCGCATCGGGATTCAGCGAAATAGTGTCGATCCCTTCCTCGACCAGAAACCGGGCGAACTCCGGATAGTCGCTGGGGGCTTGGCCGCAGATGCCGATCTTCCGGTCTTTGGCTTTCGCCGCGCGGATAACCGTGGCGATCATTTTTTTGACCGCCGGATTGCGTTCGTCGAAGATCGACGCCACGATCGCCGAATCGCGATCGACCCCCAAGACCAACTGCGTCAGGTCGTTTGAGCCGATCGAGAAACCGTCGAAGAGCTCGGCGAACTGCTCGGCGAGGAGAACATTGCTCGGGATCTCGCACATGACGTAGATTTCCAGCCCGTCCTTGCCTTGCTGGAGGCCGTGTTTGCGCATCTCGGCGAGGACCTTCTTTCCCTCCTCCACCGTTCGGCAGAAGGGGACCATCAGCTTCACATTCTTCAGCCCCATCTCATCGCGGACCTTTTTCATCGCCCGGCACTCGAGCGCAAAGCCCTCCCGGTATTTCGGGTGATAATAACGCGAGGCGCCGCGGAAGCCGAGCATCGGGTTTTCCTCGGCCGGCTCGTATTTTTTGCCGCCGAGCAGGTTGGCATATTCGTTTGTCTTAAAATCGCTCAGCCGCACGATGACGTCGTTCGGGTAGAAGGCCGCCCCGATCATCGCCACCCCCTGCGCGAGCTTGTCGACGAAGAACTGCGGCTTATCGGCATACCCCGCGGTCAATCGATCGATTTCGGTTTTGACCGAGGCCTCTTCCAGTTTGTTGTAGTCGATCAGCGCCATCGGGTGGATTTGGATATAGTTGCTGATGATGAACTCTTCCCGCGCCAGCCCGACGCCGTCGTTCGGGATAAAGGAGAGGCCGAACGCCTCCTGCGGATTGGCGACATTCATCATGACCTTCGTTCTCGGCCGGCCGATTCCTTTGAGATCGATTCGGTCGATGTCGAAGGGGAGTTTCCCCTCATAGACAAACCCGGTCTCCCCCTCGGCGCAGGAGAGGGTGATTTCTTGGCCGTCTTTTAGGACTTCGGTTGCCCGCTCCGCACCGACGATGGCGGGGAGCCCCAATTCCCGGCTGACGATCGCGGCGTGCGCCGTCCGTCCTCCCCGGTTGGTGATGATTGCCGCCGCCCTCTTCATGATCGGCTCCCAATCGGGATCGGTCTTATCGGTCACCAGAATCTCGCCAGCGTTGAATTGATGCAGCTGCTGCACGTTCTTGATGACGTGCGCTTTGCCGGTCGCGATCTTCTCCCCCACGCTCCGGCCGGTGACGAGGACCTGTCCCCGTTTCTTGAGCCGGTAGATCTCCATGACATTCCGGTCCCGCTGCGACTGGACCGTCTCCGGACGGGCCTGGACGATGAAGAGCTCGCCGGTCAAACCGTCTTTCGCCCACTCCATGTCCATCGGGGTTTCGCGTCCGGCTTTGGCGCTGTAATGGTCTTCGATCACGCAGGCCCAGCGGGCGAGGGTGAGGATCTCGTCGTCGGTCAGAGCGAAGCGAATCCGGTCGTCCGCCGGGACCGGGATATTCTTCGTCATCTTTCCCCCCCCGATGTCGTAAACCAATTTGAATTCCTTATTTCCGGCGATTTTCTGAAGAATGGGTCGGAAACCGTGAAGCAGGGTCGGCTTGAAGACGGTGTATTCATCGGGATTGACCGAGCCCTGGACGACATTTTCCCCGAGCCCGTAGGCGGCGTTGATTAAGACGGCGTTCTTGAAGCCGGTCTCGGTGTCGATCGAGAACATCACGCCGGAGGCGGCGAGGTCGGAGCGGACCATGCGCTGGACGCCGATGGAAAGGGCGATCTTCAGCGAATCAAAACCTTTGTCGGCCCGGTAGGAGATGGCGCGGTCGGTAAAAAGGGAAGCGAAGCAGCGTTTGCAGCTGTCGAGGAGCGCCGCGTGCCCCTGCACATTCAGATAGGTCTCCTGCTGGCCGGCGAAGCTGGCGTCGGGGAGGTCCTCGGCGGTCGCGCTGCTTCGGACGGCGACGTCGAGCGGGTGGGGAGCCCCCTCGCTGAGGTCGTCATACGCCGCGATGATTTCTTCTTCGAGATCCGCGGGGAGGGCCGCCGAGAGGATCGCCTGGCGGATCTGAAGACCCCGCCGGCGAAGATCGCCGATGTTGTGCGTGTCGAGGCCGCGGAGGGTCTCCGCGATCTTTTGATCGAGCTTCGCCTCCAGCAAGAAATAACGGTAGGCTTCGGCGGTGACGGCGAATCCGTTCGGGACTTTCACCCCCTGGGCCGACAGCTCCCGAACCATCTCTCCGAGCGAAGCGTTTTTCCCGCCGACGAGGGGGACATCGCTGATCCCGATCTCATTAAACCATCGGATGTAACCTGTTTTGTTCAATTTAACCTCCTTATCGAGTTCGCTTCAATCACCCTGCCGATCCGGTCAACCTTCCTGAAGCAGAACTTCGATCTGCGGCGGATGGGTCAGCGAGTTGTGAATGGTGCACCCCTCCACGACCTTCTGAAGCCGGTCTTTCATCGCCGCGGGAAACCCCTTCGGCAGATTGACCCGCGTGCTGATCGCCCCGATCCGGTGCGGCTGCTCGGCGTAATCCCACGACACCGCCACCGCGAGCCCCTCCGTCGGGAGGTTGTGGCGCTGGCAGAAGCGGACGGCGAAGTAGCCGATGCAGGCGCCGAGCGAGGTGATGAACATTTCAACCGGCGTGATTCCCTGATCGTCGCCCCCGTCCTCCTTCGGCTGATCGATGATCAGCCGGTGGCCGCGGACCGCTCCGGCGAGTTGGACGCCGGAACGCCAATCGATCGTTATCGATTCTTTTTGCAGCTCTTTCATGTTATTTCCTTTCTCGAAGGTTCAACGATTCTAATGCTCGTAATGATCGATCATCGATTCACCTGTTGCCATTTTGACCCAGGCGGCGGCAAGGGGACAACCCCCCGAAAGTGGTATTTCATTGCAAATAACGGAAGGGGTGTCTTCATCGCAATACCCCATATGGGGGGTTGCCCTTTTTCAGGGAGGTGCGAGAAAATATTGAATATGAGTACTGGATCAGCGTAAAAAAATAGGATCGTGCATCATGAAGAAACATTCAAAAAGAGAACGACTTCTCAAGGAGGTTGATTTCATCGAGGAATCTTCTGTTCAGGCTGAGCAAAAGGGGATCGAACCGATATGGCGAGATGAAAATGAGGGAAAGATTCTCTCGAGCGTCGTGGAGCAGACCGCCGATTCGGTTGTCATCACCGACCCTGCGGGCCGGATCGAATATGTCAACCCGGCCTTCGAAAAGCAGACCGGCTTCAGCAAACAGGAAGCGGTCGGAAAAACGCCGCGACTGGTCAAATCGGGAAAGCAGGACGCGGCGTTCTACAAGCAGCTCTGGGATACGATTCGAGCGGGGCGCGTGTTTCGAGGGGTGCTGATTAACCGGAGAAAAGACGGCTCGATTTATTACGAAGAGAAAACGATCACGCCGCTTATAAACGCGGAGGGGACCATTGTCCACTATGTTTCCACGGGAAAAGATATCACCCCGCGAATGCGCTTAGAGGAGGAGCGGATGCGGTTGGTCGCAACGCTGGAGGAGACCACCGATTTGGTCGCGATTACCAATGCGGATGGCGAGATCGTTTATCTAAACAAAACCGGTCGAACGCTGCTTGGGCTTCCGTCTGACGGACCCCTCCCCGTTATTAAATTGTCTGATGTCGTCCCGGAATGGACCCGAACGCTTCTTATCGGGGAAGCGATTCCCTCGGCCATTCGTCATGGATCGTGGAGCGGGGAGACGGCATTGATCGATCCCTCGGGGCGGGAGGTGCCTGTATCGCAAGTGATCCTCGCCCACCGAACGTCGGGGGGAGAGGTCGAGTTTCTCTCGACCATCGCCCGGGATATCAGCGATCGCAAAATGCAAACGGCCAATCTGGAATACCTTGCCACGCACGATCCGTTGACGAATCTTCCGAATCGGACCCTGTTCCTCGATCGGCTCAACCATACTCTCCTCGCCGCGCAAAGAGAAAAGGGATCCTTCGGCCTTTTGATCATCGATCTCGATCGATTCAAAGAGATCAATGATTCATTGGGCCATCCGGTCGGAGACGCCGTCCTGCAAGAGGTCGGAGTGCGCCTGAAGCGGGCGCTCCGAGACTCGGATACCGTCGCGCGGATTGGGGGAGATGAGTTTGCCGTGATATTGCCGAATGTAAACCGTGAAGGGGGACGCGCCGCGATCCGAAAAATTCTGACGGCACTTGAAGAGCCCTTTGTCCTGGATGAAGGTTCTCTTTTCGTTTATGCCAGTGTCGGGATGGTTCTCTTTCCCGAGCATGGCAAAGAGGCCCTGATCCTCATCCGCCGTGCAGACGAAGCGATGTATCGGGCGAAACAGTCCGGAAGCGGCTATGAAATCGATTCTTCCCTCCAAAAAAAGTGAGGCCTGCCTATTTTACAAAATGTGATTTCCCCCCCTGCCGACGGCGCATGCCCTCCCCTTCACCACGTTCCCGAGAGAGAGCCCCCTCTGGATTCAACCCGATTGATCGGCCTTCTCCGGCAATGCAGATCCGAGCGGGCCGTATTTCAAGACACATAAAGAAGAAACATTAAACCTGGTCCATAAGGATGAATGACTACATCATCTTGATCATGGGTGTCGTGTGTGCCGGATTCGGGGGGGATCTCTTCGTAAGAGGTTCTGTCGGCCTTGCTCGCTGGATGCGGGTTTCTCCGGGGATTGTAGGTGCAACCGTTGCGGCATTCGCGACATCCAGTCCGGAGCTGTCTGTTTCCATCAATGCCGCGCTGGCTGGAACGCCGCAAATCGCCCTCGGAGATGCGCTGGGCAGTAATGTTGTAAACATTGCGCTCATCCTCGGTCTGGCCTTAATGTATGCGGGAATCCAAGGATCTCGTGACAGTCTAAAACGTGATTTTCCGGTGGCGCTGTCGGTTCCAGTGATTACGGGTACCCTGCTTCTCGATGGTACTCTGTCCCGGACGGAGGGTGTGCTATTGTTGAGTATCTTTCTTGCCTGGCTGACGGCTGCCGCCATTGAGGCTCGTAAACAGCGAAATGCGGCTGCGGCCATTCTCGGAGAGCGTCAGGGGTGGTTGGCCGCACTCTCATGCACGGCGGGTCTTGGTTTTCTGATTGCCGCAGGAAGTCTCATTGTCGCGGGGGCGAAAGGCATCGCCTACTCTTTTGGGATCGATGAATTTATTATCGGTGCAACGGTTGTTGCCGTCGGGACGTCCGTGCCGGAGCTTGCAACTACCATCGTTGCGAAGATTCGAGGTCACGATGAGGTGAGTCTGGGGACGGTTCTTGGCAGCAATATCTTTAATGGTCTTTTCATTATTGCCGTGGCAGCCGTCATCCATCCTATCACTGTCAAGGTGATCGAGGTGGCAGTCGCGTTGCTGTTTGGACTTGCGGCCGTTTTGCTCATCTTTCCTACGCGGAGCGGTTTTATCGAACAAAGACGGGGGCTATTGCTTTTGACTCTTTACATTGTCTATCTCATCACTCTTTTTCAACTATATGTTCGTTAAAGCATATGGTCGAGAACGAAGGGGATATGACGATTGGGAGCTCCACCATCGAGCGCATAACTTGGGTTTAAAGGTAGTGGCGGAGGGGGGTCGAAAATCAGGAGATCCTGGCGCGCTTGACGGAGATGGGATGTGATGCCGCACAGGGTTACTTCATCAGCCAAAAGAATCAATGCCGTCGCCGTAATTGCAGATGAGAGTTCCTTTTAAGGTCAAACGTGTTGACTGATGTGTATGTTCTTCTGTTATGAAACCCCTTCGAATTTCGTTGCCTTCACTATTTGGTTGTGTTCCGGGATCCGTTAATAACGGAGGAGGATGGGGCCCCATCCTCCTCGGCGTTGGCCGATAGGCCGAGTTGCCTTACATTTCCTTCATTCACGATGAATTGCCGTCAGCGATTCGATGGAGCCGTCTGCTTCTTCATCTGTGGAACTCGAAGAGTGGCATTGAGAACAGGTACTCCCTGCTCCCGTGTGTAAACCTCTGGAATGATCCGTTCCGGATTGCCGTCAGTCCCGATGGTGCCGGGTGGAGGGGTATGGGCCGAGAGCAGAGCCCAAGCGAGGTTGACGTAGAAAAACGCGAACAACACAATTGCCCCAAAACTAAAATAGAGATCGAACATTGGATTCTCCTTCTTTTCAGAATACAGTTTTTAATTTGGTGATTGGATTCGGTTGAATTACGATTTCTCCAATCACGCTGCTGTATAGAGCAAACCGGATGCCAAAATGGGAAAAAATCAAGATCAATCGTTGATCCGATTGAAATCTCTAAGAAAAGGACTATACCACTCGTGAGTGTGTCGGAGAGTTCTTCGGGAGCATTGGGTGATATCGCCGCGAAACGGGGGGATTGCCCCATTCACAGGAATGTTGTGTGCGTCGATACTGCCTAAAATCCATCCGTCGACGAGGAATTTTAGGCGGCTGAGCCATTTCATTGATGCAAGGGGTGCGGGCAGGTGGACGGGTAAATCTTTCAGCGAAAGAATCAAGGCGGTTCGTGCCGGTTCCGCTCAGATCTGGACCGGAGTTCTATTAAGAAGAAGAGGGCTCGAGTTTATACTTATCCATCCGGTATCGGAGCGTATCGCGGGTCAGTCCCAGGAGCTTCGCTGCCTGTGTGACATTCCAGGAGGTCTGCTCAAGAGCCTGAAGGACAAAGTCGCGCTCCACCTTTTCCAACGAAATGCCCTGGAGAGGAAGGGAGAAACGGTCCATATTCTCCTTTTGCCGGTCGACCTGATTCATTTTGATAAAACCGGTAAGGAGCGAGAGCTGCTCCGGTGCGATCACGCTGTCACGGGAGAGGAGGACAGTCTGTTCAATCATGTTCCGAAGTTCTCTGACGTTGCCGGGCCAGGAATAATTGAGAAGCACTTTTTCCGCTTCGGAGCTAAAGCGCATTCCTTGTTTCCCATAGCGCCGCGATTGAATCTTTAAAAAATGATCCGCAAGAAGCAGGATGTCATTTCCGCGGCTGCGGAGGGGAGGAAGCTCCAGGTTGATAATCCGAAGGCGAAAAAAAAGGTCGGAGCGGAATCGTCCTTGGCGGACGGCTTCTTCCAGTGATTGATTTGTCGCGGTGACGATGCGGACGTCGACCTTCTGTTCTCGAATATTCCCGATGCGGCGGATCACTTTGTCTTCAAGCGCTTTGAGCAATTTGGCTTGAAGGGAAATTTCAATTTCCCCGATCTCATCTAAAAAGAGGGTTCCTCCTTCCGCCGCCTGGAAAAGGCCGATCTTCTTCTCTTTCGCGTCGGTGAAGGCGCCTCGCTCATAACCGAAGAGCTCGGCCTCCAGAAGCTGAGTCGGGATCGAGGCGCAATTAATTTCGATGAAAGGGCCGTTTTTTCGCGGACCGTTATAATGAAGCGCCCGGGCCGCCAGCTCTTTTCCCGTGCCGGTCTCACCGGTGATCAGAACCGCCGGCGGATCTCCTTCCGTCAGCTTCCGCTCCGAATCGATGATTTGCTCGATCTGATGTTTCAAGGAGCGCATGGGGGGCGACTCTCCAATCAGGGCGGAAAGGGCGCTTTCACCCGCTTCTTTTTCTCTGTAATAAGAGAGGGTCCCTTCCAGCTTGGACTGGCCGACCGCTTTGTCGAGGAGGACCTTCAGTTTTGCGAGGACCAGCGGTTTATTCATAAAGTCATAAGCGCCGGCCTTCATCGCGTCGACTGCCGTTTCAATGTTCCCATGTGCAGTGATGATGACGATCTTCACCTGCGCGTCACGCTCCTTTATCCGAGCGAGGGCGTCAAGGCCGCTCATTCCCGGCAGCTGTAGATCGAGTAAGATGACGTCCGGCTTAAACGAATCGAGCTGCTGGAATCCTTCCTCGGCGCTCTGGGCGATTCGGACCTCGTATCCATAGCGTTCCAGATACGTCTTCATGTTTTTTGCCAGCGTCGTTTCATCTTCAATGATGAGCGTAGCGTACGACATCGATCTACCCCGCTAATGGAATGTGCATAAAAACCGTGGTTCCAACCGCCGCTTCGCTTTCCAGCCGCAGGGTTCCGCCGTGCCGCTCGATGATCCGTTTGGCCAGTGAGAGTCCAACCCCCATCCCCTTTGATTTCGTCGTATAAAAGGGCTTAAAAATCTTGCCCATCTGCTCGATCGGGATGCCGCACCCGGTATCTTTAATCACGACCTCCACCCGGCCGTCACTTTTCTCGATTCGGCTCGACACGGTCAGCTCCCCCCCGTCCGGCATAGCATCGAGTGAATTGGCGATCAGGCTGATGATGACGTGGCGCATCAATCCCTCATCCGCATGGACGAGGTGAGAAGACGGATCCAGCTTTTGCGTCAGCTTCACGTTCCTTTTTTTTATCTCCCGATCAAGGGAGTCGAGCGTCGATTGGATCAGGCCGTTGATTTGAATGGAGGCGGGATTTCCGCTCGGCGGCTTGGAATAGACGAGCAGTTCTCGGATCCAATCCTCAATGCGGTCTGTCTCATGAATGATCTCCTCGGCGGTGGCGCGAAAGGGGGGGCTCTCTTCCAGCGCCACCTCCGCGGAGGAGCGGATGGAGGCGAGCGGATTCCGGATGCCGTGGGCCACGGCCGAAGCCATCTCTCCGATGGCGGCCATCGTTTCGGATTCGACGAGCTGCTCCTGCTGACGCCGAATGACTTGCGCCGCGCGGCGGACGATCCAAAAAAGAGAGGCATAGAGAAAGAGGCCTCCTAAACCGGCGCTCAACCAGACCAGCCGGTTTCCCTGTTTGATGGCATGAAAGAGGGTGAGCGGAACTTTGTAAACTTCTACCACGCCGACGACTTTGTTCTCCCTGATGTTCCAAATAGGGATATAAATCTCGGCGAAAAAGGGAACCTCCTGATCGAAAACGTGCTCCGGTTTTGATGATTTCCCGGAAGTCCCGCTCGTGACGGCCAGTTTTCCCGAAAGCGCCGTCTCCAATTGGGGGTTGGGGCTGAAACGATGGCCGATGAAGCGATCGTCATCCGACCAGAGAATCGATCCGTTGCTGTTGTAAACATTCGCTCGGACCACCTCCGGCATGGTCGCAATCTGCTTGAAGAAGGCCTCGAAAACGGTTTTCGTTTTTCCGGGATCATCCGTCTCGAAATAGCTCCGTGTGTTCTCCGCTTGCGCGATGGTCTGGACAAACTCCATCGTTACGACGGCGTCGCGCTGGAGCATGTTGTGCGTAAGAAAGTTCGAGAGGAGAAAAGAAGAGACGGCTGTGATCAGTCCGATGGAGAGGAAACTCAGAAGCGCGAACCGGCGGAGCAGATTAAATGAACGTTTTTTTTTAATCGCCATTAGACTTAAATCGCTGGTAGAAGAAATAGATTCGAGTTACTTCAAAATCTTCGATTAATCTAGCCCATTGCCGGCAATGAGTCAATGCGCTTAAGAACGTCAGAATAGCAATTTATGTTCCAAACACGATCGACTTTTCCCGCGGTCATCGATTCATCGCAATTATGGTAGTTCGCATTCAACCTGAAGGTAACACCCGGATTTGTTGTTGATCGACCATTGGGACATTTCCCCCAAGTCGTGGGGCAAATCCCCCATCGTGGGTGAATTGACCCGGAACAATTCTGACGACTAAAAGTAAACGATTATTTTTCTGCGTGTTTACGAGTGAATACATCAATATTCCTCGTCCGGCGCTTCGGCATTATATTTGCCCTTCGCTGTAGCGCTGAAAGGGCATTGAATCTCGGGATAGTGAGGGAGAGAAACATCATCTTGAAAAATAAAATCTTAATTGTCGAGGATGAACCGGTTCTGCAGAAAAACATCGCAATCAGCCTTCGCCGCGAAGGGTATGAAGTGATGGAAGCGAGTAGTGGAGCGGACGCCTGGCGAATATTAGATGTTTCTTCAATCGACTTTCTTATTTTGGATGTAGGCTTACCCGATTACAACGGCCTTGAGCTATTGAAAGAGATACGAGAAATCCACCCGCGACTTTCAGCAATTGTGATGACGGCGCGGGACGCTCCGGAGATACAAGACAGGGCAATCAAATGGGGCGCAGCGGCATTTCTAGCAAAGCCGATTGCGCTTCACGTATTAAAAGCCAAGATCCGGAGCATCGAAGAAAAAAAACATCCCCAACAACCGGAAAGCAAACAATGACAAACACTTTTATTGCGGGCCGAAGATGCCGGAGCTTTCCCGAATTGTTCAGATGAAGCGGCCGATTTTCCGCAGCCGGCTCTTTTTTAAGTTCATCATCCCTTATATTTTTTTAATCGTGCTCGTTTTCTCCCTCAGCGGATGGCTTTTCTTCTCCTCTGCAAGCGAGGCACTCGACGCGGAATTGTCCCGACGCTTGATCGGGGTGGCTGATTTGACTTCGAGAACGGTGAATCCCGCTTTCATTTTGAGAATTCAGCCCGGGGATGAAGACACCTCTCTTTATCGGCTGATCCTGGGGGAACTGGAAAAGATTCGAGAGGCCGCTCAGGTGAAAGACATCCATCTTTTTAATCGTCAAAACAGGGTCATCGTCGATTTAGATGGAACGCAAGCGATCGGAGAAGAGGATCTGCTCCTCCAGATCGACGCCTATGAGCTTGGTCAGGTATGGCGCGGACAGGCGGTCTCGTCCATTCTCTACCGGGGACGAGACGGGCGGTTTTATAAAGCCGGTTATGCCCCCTTCAAGGATGAACAGGGAGCGATCATTGCGGGAGTCGGGGTCGAAGTGGGGGTCGATTTCATGCAGATCATGGATCGGGTCCGCCGCCAGTTCATCGGAATCACCCTTGCCAGCGGAGGTTTGATCCTCCTGATCAGTTTTCTGATCTCCCAATCGATCATCCGTCCGATACAGACGCTGACTTCCGCGACCGAGGAGCTTGGAAATGAGGAGGGCTACCCGAGGGTCGATTTAAATCGAAACGACGAGCTGGGCGACCTCGGAAAACATTTTAACCGGATGATTGATCAGATCCGGACAAAAGACGCATTGCTCCGTCGAATGTACGACGAAGAACGGACCCGCGCGGAGGTCCTTGAAGGATACAGCCAAACACTCCTGAAAAGCATCCCGAGCGGGGTCTTGGGGGTGAACCTGAAAGGAGAGATCACTTCGTGTAATCCGGCCGCCGAGAAGATACTCGGCCTCTCCTCATCGAGCCTGCTTGATCGGCCGGTTCAGGAGGCCCTCGGCGTCTGCGCTCCTTTGGAGAAAATCATCATGACCGCGGTGACCACCGGAAGGGAGGCGGCCTGGGAAGAATCCCCGGTCGAAGATCCATCCGGGGGGAAACGTTGGATCGGTGCGATGGCTTCGCCGATTAAAAATGGGGGAGGAAGAGAAATCGGCGCCACCGCGGTTTTTGCCGATCTCACGGAGGTGAAAAACCTGCAAGAGGAGATCGCGTTAAAGCGGCAGATGGCGATTCTCGGCGAGCTCTCGGCGGGGATGGCGCATGAGATCCGAAACCCGCTCGCCGCGATTCAGGCGCTCGGCGAGCTGCTCAGCCGAAAGGTGAAGGGGATGGCGGGTCGCGATGAGCAAGACCATGTTCCGTCCGGTGAGGGAGACCTTGAGGAATTGAGCCGGGATCTGGTCGCCGAGATCAGGCATCTGAACCGCTTCGTCACCGAATTTCTGATTTATGCGCGAATGCCGCTGCTTCGTATTGAAAAGAGCGATCTTCGGGAGATTGTCGATGCGGCCCTCTCGCTGGCCGCGCCGTCCGGAAGGCCGGAGCGGGTCGCCGTCCGGAATAACATTCCCCCTTCCTTCCCCGAAGTGCCGGTCGATCCGATTGAGTTCCGGCGGGTCCTCCTTAATTTAATCCAGAACGCATTCCAGGCGATGGGGGAAGAGGGGGAGCTCGGCATTGATGCCGAAATTGTACATCGGCATCTCGTGCTGCGCGTCTCGGATACCGGCCCCGGGATTTCATCGGCGCACCGGGATAAAGTCTTTCGTCCTTTTTTTACGACAAAGCAGGGGGGAACGGGGCTGGGCCTCGCGATTTCAGAGCGGATCATCCGCGGGCACGGCGGAAGCCTGAGCTTTGAAACCGGCGAAGGGAAGGGGACGACCTTCATCGTTCAAATCCCTCTGCAGGAACCGATAGAAACACCCACCCTGATTTCATAGCGGAGTGAACGATGATTCGGATGTTGATTGCGGAAGACAAAGAGGCGATGCGGCGGTCGTTGGTCCGTCTTTTCTCTGAAAAAGGACATGAAGTCATCGAAGCGGGGAGCGGCGCGGAGGCGCTGGAGCGCTTCAACGAGACGGAGGTTGATCTGGTGATTACCGATCTTCAGATGGGGGAGGTCGGCGGACTCCAGGTCCTGTGCGAGGTCAAAAAACGGTCGCCCCAGACCCCGGTGTTGCTGGTCACGGCGTTCGGAACGGTGGAGACCGCGGTGGAAGCGATGCGCCAAGGGGCGTTCGACTACATCCTCAAGCCATTTTCACTGACGGAAATCGAAGCACGGGTGGAGAAGGCGCTGGAACAACGAAGACTGCTGACGGAGAACCGGTACCTGAAAGAAATACTCAATCACACCGTCGGACGGATGGTCGGCCGCTCGGAGCGGATGCAGCAAGTCTATCGGCTCATTGAAAAGGTCGCTCCCTACCCCTCCCCTGTGTTGGTCCTCGGAGAGACCGGAACAGGAAAAGAGCTGGTCGCCAGAGAGACGCACCGGATGAGCGCACATCATGCCGGCCCGTTCATCGCGGTTAATTGCGGGGCGATCCCCGAGAATCTCCTGGAAAGCGAGCTCTTCGGATATGAGAAGGGGGCGTTTACGGGAGCCACGGCCCAGAAGAAAGGGTGGCTGGAGTTGGCCGAGGGGGGGACCTTATTTCTCGACGAGATCGGCGAGCTTCCCCTCTCCCTTCAGGTCAAGCTCCTGCGGTTTTTACAGGAGCGGGAAATTCAGCGGGTGGGGGGAACAAAAACCATCCGGGTCGATGTGCGTTTGATCGCCGCGACGAACCGCGATTTAAAAGATGAAATTCAAGCGCACCGCTTCCGGGAAGACCTTTATTATCGAATCAGGGTGATTGAAATCCATCTCCCCCCGTTGAAAGAACGGCACGGAGATATACCGGAACTGACGGCTTACTTCTTGCAAAAGTTTAGTCGTGAGCTTCATAAGAAGCTCGAAATCGCCCCGGAAGCCCTCGATCTGCTGTCCCTCTATCCATGGCCCGGGAACGTGCGGGAGCTGGAGAACGTCATCGAACGGGCCGCCGTTCTTTCGGAGGGGGAGGTCATTCGAGCAGGCGATCTTCCCCCGGAACTCCAGCTGGTTTCAACGCCGACGGAATCGAACGGGGAGGGGGCCGAATTGGGCCTGACCGAGCGCTTGGAGATGCTAGAGCGTGACATCATCAAGAAGACACTGGAGGAGACGGCGGGAAATCAGACACAGGCGGCCAGGATGCTCCGCCTGCACCGCAGCTCGCTCCAGTACAAGATGCGCAAGTATGGGCTGTTGGATTAGCGGAGCCATTCATGGACTTCTGCGGTGCGGCGTTCTTTTTGGTCTTATATGGGCGAGCATGACGATCTCCGTCGGAGATTCCGCCGCGGCGGAGCGATCCGACGCGCTCATCTCGGAGATCCGCGCCCTCGATACGACGTTCCAGCAGGTGTTGAATCATCTCGATCGATCGGCGCGGCAATCGGAGGAGATCTCTCGTGAAGTGCGGGCGCTCAAGTCGCAAAGGAGAGCCGGCGTTCTCGATCAGATCCGGCTCGAAGCGCTTCTCTCCCGCTTGAGGGAAATGCTCCTCGACCGGCGAGAGTTAAAGAAATTGGAGCAGACGCTCCAATCCGAGCGGGAGAAAAAGGCCCAGCTTCTCTACGATCTGATCGGAGAGGAGATCGCGTCGCTTCTTCGCGAGGCGGAAGCATCCGTGCGACGGGGGGAGGAGGAGCGGGCCGACGAAATTCATCGCTCGATGCTGGCTAAAATGCAAATGAGAGAGAATCTGCGGCGGCCCCGATCGCTTCATCTCACCGCGCTTCCGAAAATTGAGCTGCCCGACATGGAGGAAGCCTCCCTGATCGAGATGAGGGAGATGGCGGTTTTACTTCGAAATGATGCAGAAACACTCGATAAAAAAAGAAAAGAAATAGAAGAAGAGAGACGGGTTCTTTGGGAGGAGCTCAAGATCAAACAGACCCTGGCGCGGGTGCAGGGATTCCCCAGAGGAATTGAAAAAGAGCCGATCGATCACCAGATTCGAGCTCTGGAAGAGGGCCTGGCGGTCCTCGATGAGGCGGTGGAGCGTTATAAGGAGCGGGTGGGGGCTTTATTCACGCTATCGGACGAGATGTTAGAGAAATCGAAACGGGAAGAAGATCGTCTAAAGTAAAGGCGAAGAAGATGTTTCAGCGCGTGCTTCGAACAATATTACGATTCGGACTCTTTTCCGGGAGATGCAAAGCCGCCGCTTTGTTTTGCTCATGTATGGTTCTCGCCTCGTGCGCTTCCAGTCTACATACGCGGGGACTGGAGGCGACCGTATGGGAAGATCATGCCGAGGCGGCTCGCTTTTACCTGGAACATTTGAAAGACCACCCGGACGATCTCCGCGCCAGAAACGATCTCGGGGTCTCCTATCTTCGGAGCGCGCAGTATGATCTCGCCTTTCTGGAATTTCAGAAGGTTCTCGCCGCCGATCCCCGGTATGTCCGGGCTTATTACAACATTGCATTAGTCTATAATTTCAAAGGTCTCCTCGACGAGGAGTTCAATGCCTATCAGAAGGCCTTGGAAATCGACCCAGGTCACCTTCCCACCCGATTAAACCTTGCCCATCTGTATATCGAACGGGGAGAGACCACAAAGGCAAAAGAGATTTATGAAGCAGTCCTCCACGCACATCCGAATCAGCCGCGTGCCCTCTACAACCTCGCCTTGCTCTATGATCAGGAAGGAAAGGGAAAGGAAGCCGTGGCGTTGCTTGAGCGATTTCTAGGCCAGCAGCGGGATCCTCAATGGAGAGAAGAGGCCGAGGAACATCTTACACGGTTAAAGCAGTTCTCCTCCGCCCCATAGGGGCTGAATCCAGTCTTTTAAATCTTGCCTTTCCAGCTCCAGAAACTTCACTGCCGATCGAATATGTTCATTCGATCTGGTTGAGATGCGCCTTATTCCATCGTGGTGAGGAAGACCGCTTCTTCGAACGGCATCGGATTGATCCGGAACAATCTCTCCTCAGAGAAAGGTCGACCGAATGTGAAGTGGTAATGATGTTCACACGCTCGGCGTTCAGGCCCCATTGTGGGTGGATAAGCGACACCATCCAGTGCCGGTGCTGAGTACGAGCGCTCCCGCCGCGGCGATGAAAATCGCGGTTTTGTTTGCATTCTGATCGGCCGCATAGAGAATCGTCGCGAGTTGTGTCTTATTCTCTAATTCGGCCAGAAAGACCGTCACGAAAATCATGATCAGTGTCTGCATTCTCAACCCCTCCTAAGTTCAATCGGACCTTCGACGACGGCGATTCGATGCCGCGATCCGATCAGCGATGATCTTCTCGACCGCGATCATCATCGCGAGGATCATTATCTCGGGTCAAGATTCCCCGATCGTCGCGCCCTCTGTTTCGACGGGACCGCCTCCGATCCTCTTCAAGGTCCCGGTCGTCCGATCTGTCGCCGCTCGAATGATCACCCCGCCGTTTCATCTCTGATGAAAATCGACCCGGCTGACGGTCGACAACCGAGCCGTCGCCTCGGAACTTTAACTCGAACAAGGGATCGTCTAAACCGGCCGAATAAGAAAAAGCCGTCCTGAATAATACGATCGCGAGTCCTACGGCAAAGGTGGCTGTATGAATGATTCGGATCATCTTTTTCTCCTAAAAGTCGAATAAATAGAAACGGTGCAACCGGGATGCCGCCATTTAGTTTGCAGGAACGATGATGACGAGATCCCCCGGCGGTGATGATCCATCGTTTAAGATCAGGGGTCCGGTGGGAGTTTTCACCCAGTGCTGGGGCAAATACCCCAGCAGAATACCGGTCTTTTAAGCTTCTAAAGAGGATGGATCTGTTCCTTCACGATTTCGAAGAAGTGACATCCTGCAAACACTGCTGGATTCCCGGCACCCTCCGCCGGTAATCCGTTTATTCGGGGACGAAGACCGGGCCAAAGGAGGTGCGGCGTTTGAAGCGGATCACACGATCAGCGTTTTCTTTCTTTTACTAAGATGTCGCGCGGTCTTTTTGAGCGAGGTAATCGATCCCTAGGATGATATTTTATCCCGCTTAGGAGACCGGCATGCTGTTTGCTTTACGGCCCCGTATGCGGGACGGCGGTCCGAATGAGAGAGCATCGATGAACGGCATAACAGGATTTCAGATCATGGCGGAGAATAGAACTTCACTTTTACCTAAGAGAAGGAGTCATAAAATGAAAAACATTTTGAGAGCTTGGCTATTGATCACGATCGGGCTGACGTTCGCCGCTTGCGGCGGGGGCGGCGAGGGGGGATCGGACGGCAGTGGAGGCGGCGCCGGGAACCCGACGTTGGGAATCTTATCGATTCAAAAATTGGGGGCGACGGCGATCCCCAATGAGAATGCGTCTTCAAAACCGGTTTTTGCGTCGAATCTTTTTGGAAAGGGATGGCGCTTGGGTCCGCGCCAGGCCTTCGCGCAGGCGGCGCCCTGCGTCTCCGATGCGCCGACCTCTTTTGCGGTTTCCGGCGGCAAGGTGTGGATCAACCAGGCCTATGCCATTGTCGATGAAGTCGAGTTCAACCGGGAACCGTCGAGCGCGACGAGCCCCGAGTTTGGCCCCTTCGCGCTCGACCTGACCAACACCGACGCCAACGTCGGAGAGGCGATCACGGTCGATGTGCCGGAGGGGAATTACAGCAGCGTGAAGTATCGGATCAAACGGATCGAAGATGACCTGAACCAGCCGATTAAAAACGTCGCCGATGTCGGCGTGTTTAGAGGCAAATTGGTCGGCGAGCCGAAGCGCCGGCCGAGTATCTGGATCGAGGGGGTGATCGGCGTCGGATCGGACGCCCAAGGTTTCTCCTCTTGCAGAGAATTTATCTTTGTCGCCGATCATCGTTGGGAGGTCCGGGTTCCATTCCAAAGTGTCTCCGCAGGATCGACGGCGTCCAATGCGGTTCTCCTCTTTGATCTTGAAGCGGCCTTCACGGCGGGGATGGCGGCTTCGGGCGCCACCGCGCAGAGTCTTGTCGGAGAGGTCGGCGGGAGGAACGAAGACAACATGGGGACGCAATACCTCGACGGCCGGACAAAAGACGAGGACCACGGGACCTCGATCGCCAAAGCGATCACGGCGGCGCTTCCGGGGAACGTGAAAATCTTCTCGCAGTCTGCGACTGCTCCAAGGGGATTCGACGATAACCCGTCCGTTTCCGATCTGGTGAACAGCACCGCCCCGGCGGGAACGACCGTCATCGACGACAGCGCCAACCGGGTGAGCGGCGACGACAATCCTTCGGTTTCGGATCTGGCCGAAACCGCCGGGTAGTCCACCCTGCTGAAGCCGGCGGCGGGAGAAATTTTCCCGCCGCCGGTACGCAAGCGATCCCAATTCATGTTACTGCACAAACTTCGAAGAGTAAGGCCTGGTGAGGAGAGTGATGATCGGATTAAAAAGTTCCGCCCCGGAGCGACTTAACCATCTCTTTTGGGATCTTGGCATGATTCCATCCGCATCATTCAACAGATTCAAAGAGTCAACGAACTCGGATCATGAAGATTCCTGCATCGGAGCAGAGGTGAAGAGGAAGAGATTTAAGCGGACTACCGATAGAGATAAAGTAGTGGCTGGCCTTCGTGGATAATCTTAGAGCTTTTTGTTTCGAGGTTCAGTGACATAGGGTTATTAGAAGTTCCCTCCACTGATTAAATCGGGTGTCCGCATTTGATGATGTTAAACCCGTATCAGATTATTCAGCGATTCGGTGTAAGCATTTGTTGCCGGTTCGCAATATTAATTCAGCCTTCAGCCTTTTTTCCGTTTGTCGATGAATCGGTACGTTGCTCCGCGCAAGCGTCCCGAACGCACCCGCGCAGCCAGCGATGCGCAGGATCGGCATCCAGCCGTGGGTGCCAGAGCAATGAAACCGTGATCTCCGGCGTGGAGACCGGAAGGGGAAAACGATGCATTCCGGCGTGCAGGTTTCCGGTGTGTCGTTCGGGAACAGTGGCGATCAGATCGGAGGCCCGAGCAATCGCCAGCGCGGTCGAAAAACCACCCACGATCGTGACGATCTCCCGTTGCAGCCCGAACGGTTTCAAGGCGTCATCAATCGGTCCCCGGTCGAGCCCCCGCCGCGAGACGCAGATGTGCCTGCCGGTCACATAACGGGAGAGAGTGATCTCGCCCCGGCTCAGCGGGTGCCCCTTTCGCACGACGCCAATGAAACGGTCTCGGAACAATGCCTGCGCACGCACCTCCGGACCGGTCGTCTCCCCGACAACGCCTGTTTCCAGATCGACGGTCCCGTCGCGAAGTGACGCGCTCTCTTTGTCCGGCTTCTGCACGAAGCAGAGCCGCACGCCGGGCGCTTCCTCGCCGACGCGAGCAATGAGGCCCGCTCCGAAGTTTTCCACAAAGCCTTCGCTGGTCCGCAGCGTGAACGTTCGGACGAGCTGATTGAGGTTTAGCTTCTCGGCAGGGCGTAAAACCGAATTTGCGTCCTGCACGAGTCGACCGACCCGCTCGCGAAGTTCGAGTGCTCGGGGTGTGGGAACGAGACCGCGTCCTGCCCTGACCAACAGCGGATCGCCCGTCGTCTCACGCAATCGCGCCAGCGCCCGGCTCATCGCCGACGGGCTCAGGCGCAATCGTCGGGCCGCGCGCGCAACGCTGCCTTCGGCGAGCAGCACATCCAGGGTGATCAGCAAGTTGAGATCGGGTCTCGACATGGGTCGAATATAGCACAGTTTGATTGTGATGTGGCGTCAAACGCATGAATAAAGTGTAAATGGCGCGCCTTCCGCCGTGTCAAGCAAATGACTATACTCTGTTTATGACAGCTCCGCTTCGGGAGCCGCCGGAAAAAGGAGTTCAGATGAAGCCGATTATTGCAGAACGAGATGAGGCCGTTGCTGGAAGTGTGGAACGGGCCCCTTCGGTCCGGTGGGCGCTCGCCACCCTTTCGCTCTCCATGTTGCTCTCCTCGCTCGGCACCAGCATCGCCAATGTCGGTTTGCCGACGTTGGCAGAGGCGTTCAACGCCTCCTTCCAGGAAGTCCAGTGGGTCGTTCTCGCTTATCTCCTCGCCATTACCACCCTGATCGTCAGCGTCGGACGGCTCGGCGACCTCACCGGCCGCCGACGGCTGCTACTGGCCGGAATCTTCCTGTTCACGGTCGCCTCGGTCCTGTGCGGCGTCGCGCCCACGCTCCGGATGCTGATTGCCGCACGGGCGGCGCAGGGCCTGGGAGCGGCCATCATGATGGCCCTCACCATGGCCTTTGTCGGCGAGACGGTTCCGAAGGCAAAGACCGGTAGCGCCATGGGGCTGCTCGGAACGATGTCCGCGATTGGCACTGCGCTCGGTCCATCGCTCGGCGGCGTTCTGATCGCAGGACTCAGTTGGCGGGCCATCTTCCTCGTCAACCTACCGCTGGGACTCCTGACTTTCATTCTCGCCCATCGCACCCTGCCGATTGATCGCCGGGAGCCGAAGGCGGATCGGGCCGGCTTCGACCCTGTGGGCACGCTGCTGCTTGCGCTGACGCTCGCGGCGTATGCACTCGCCATGACGATGGGGCGCGGCCGTTTCGGTTCGCTCAACATCACATTGCTGTTGGCTGCGGTCTTCGGAGTCGGCCTCTTCGTGCTCGCCGAGGCGAGCGCCGCATCGCCTTTGATCCGATTGGAGATGTTCCGCGATCCGGTGCTGAGTGCGAGCCTCGCCATGAGCGCGCTCGTCTCGACGGTGATGATGGTGACGCTGGTGGTCGGGCCGTTTTATCTCTCGCGTGCGCTTGGGCTTGATGCGGCGATGGTTGGAATCGTCTTATCGGTCGGTCCGCTGGTCGTCGCGCTGACGGGTGTGCCGGCCGGTCGCATTGCGGACCGCTTTGGCGCGCAACGCATGACCCTCGTCGGGCTCATCGGAATCGCGGCCGGCTCCTTCATTCTTTCGATGATGCCGGCGACGCTCGGCATCATCGGCTACCTCGCGCCCATCATAATCATCACCGTCGGCTATGCGCTGTTTCAGACGGCCAACAACACTGCCGTCATGGCAGAGATCCCCGCGGACCAGCGGGGCGTCATTTCCGGCATGCTCAACCTATCGCGCAATCTCGGGCTCATCACCGGTGCATCCGCGATGGGCGCGGTATTCGCGCTCGCATCGTCAACGATCGACATCACCACGGCGCGTCCTGAGGCCGTTGCCAGCGGCATGCGGATCACGTTCGCAGTCGCGGCCATTCTGATCGTCGTCGCGCTTGCCATCGCGGTTGGAAGCCGTGCGCTCGCAAAACGCCCTTCGCACGCTGGATACATGTCATAATCCTACTCGACGTGATGCGTCAGCGTTGGGACCGCCAGCCTGTCGGGAACTGACAATACAGCTTAACGTGCCCTCGCATCAATCACACAATGCATTTTGACCATATCACGCACTTTTTTATCAATCATGTATTGCGTTTTTGTATCTAACAAACAATGAGCAATGAAATTCACAAATCAATCACGTATTGCGGATACCCTAAATTTAAAGAATCGCATATTCGGCCATTCCGTTGTATAGGGTCGGTTACAGAAATGCTATTCAACTGACCAGAGTCAACGACCGCAGATCCTAGAGAACCCTTCTCATCTCGTGACCTGGGGCATAGCAGAGACTTCGAAACTGCCAGCTTCTAAAATTCTTACAGGCATTAGAATTCAATAATTCAAAACTTCAAGGGATTATCGCTCATCTCAAAAAGGGGTCGAGGATTAGAACTGATAATAATAGAGATTCTCAACTGTTTAGAAGCTGATCTCGAAAGTACCTGCCTTCCGAAAATCCAGTCTCGAATTCCATGTTGAATACAGAAGCATTATTTTTGTTAATAAAAAAGAGGAATTTGACCGTTTTGAATGAGGAAGAAAAGAGGTGGCTGGGGGACGAGGATTCGAACCTCGGTAAGCAGAGTCAGAGTCTGCTGTCCTGCCGCTAGACGATCCCCCAATAGAGAAGGTTGGAAGGTAGAAAGAATTTAACGGAAAGCGCTTTTTCTGTCAAGCGACTATTTTGCGGTGAATTGAGCCACCTGTCGGTCTAATCGCTTTAGTGATTTTTCTTTTCCGAGAATTATCAGCACATCAAAAATGCCCGGGCTCACCGTTTTCCCGGTGACCGCGGCGCGAACCGGCTGAGCGATCTGGGCCAGCTTCAATGCCAGTGTTTCACTGATCGATCGAAAGGCTTCTTCCAGAGGCGCGTGCTCAAACGGCGTTCCCGCCAGCCGATCGCGAACCGCCTTCAGGATTGGAAGGGCTTCCGGGGTCAGAACCTTCTGGGCTTTTTCATCGACCGTGATCTCATCCGTAAAGAAATAAACGGCCGACTCCGCCATTTCCTTCAACGTCCGGGTCCGCTCGCGCAGTGCGACGACGATCTGCTCCAGTCGAGCCATATCGATCTGGCCGGCAGGGACGCCGAGCCGCTCCAGGTGCGGGAGGAGAAGCTGCGCGAGCCGCTTCGGATCGCCGGTCTTAATATAGTGTGCATTCAGCCAGATCAGCTTCTCGGGATTAAAGACCGCGGCCGAAGCGCCGACCTGCTCGATCGAGAACTTTTCAATCAGCTCCGGCAGAGAGAAGATCTCCTGGTCTTTGTGGGACCAGCCGAGACGGACGAGGTAGTTGACCATCGCCTCCGGAAGATATCCTTCTTCGCGATACTGCTGAATGGCGGTCGCCCCATGGCGCTTGGAGAGGCGTGCCTTGTCGGGGCCGAGGATCATGGAAACATGCCCGAAGCGCGGGAGGGGATAACCGAGCGCCTGATAAAGCTGAATCTGCCGCGGGGTGTTGTTCAGATGGTCGTCCCCCCGGATCACGTGGGAGATCTGCATGTCGACGTCGTCGACCACCACACAGAAGTTGTAGGTCGGCGTCTCGTCCGATCGGAGAATGATCAGATCGTCCACGGTGCTGGCGTCGAAGACGACCTTCCCCTTGACCATATCGTCGATGACGATTTCCCCCTCGGAGGAGGCCTTAAACCGGATGGCGGCTTCCTTCCCCGGGATCGGTGCGGTCAGCAGGCGGCAGCGGCCGTCGTAACGGGGGACTTTTCCTTGGGCCATCGCCTCTTTTCGTCGCGCGTCGAGCTCTTCGGCGGTGCAGTAGCAGCGGTAGGCCAGACCGCGGTCGAGCAGCTCCCGGACCTTCTGTCGATAGAGATCAAACCGGTCGGTCTGCCGGATCGGATCTTTGTCCGAGCCTTCCCATTTGTCCCAATCGAGACCGAACCAGCGCATCCCGTCGATGATCGCCTCGATCGCCTCATCGGTCGATCGGGAGCGGTCGGTATCTTCGATCCGGAGGAAGAACTTTCCGCCATGATGGCGGGCAAAGAGCCAGTTGAAAAGAGCGGTCCGGGCCCCGCCGATGTGAAGGTAGCCGGTGGGGCTGGGGGCGAAGCGGACGCGAACGTCGGACGACATATCGAGCAATCTCCTTCTACCTAAAAACGTTGCGAAATTATGGCATCTTTGAGAACGAAAGTAAAGTTGTAGGGCGGACCGTTGTGTCCGCCCTGTCTCTCTGAAATTCTCTGCCGGTGTTTAAAACGGGTTCACGCTTAAAAAATCGGCGGGCGGGGTGAACCGGGCGGGGTCGGAGGGTTCGGTCCGGAGCGAATTGTAGTCGGCGACGACCGTTTCAAAATCGCTGGCGGGGTAGATCGTTCGAAGGGGAAACTCGGCCGCGTCGGCGGTGACCCACCGAAGGGAGTGCCACTTTTTCCCCTTCTCTTCAAGAATAATCAAATAAAGGCGCGCCGCCCTTTCCTTGATGGTCCCCTCCTTTAATAAAATCCGCTTCTCTTCCAGGGGAGCCGGGGGGGGCAACCATCCCTCCCGGACCGCTTTCAGTATCCGCGCCGGACCGAGCCTCGCCCGAAAATAGATCCGGTCGGCGGGGAAAAGACGGAGCTCTTCCATTTCTTGGAGGTCGTAGAGGTCGATCTCCTCCGATCCCGCCGGCTCGTATCGGATCTTTGATCCGGTTTGGTGGAAGATTCCCTTGGCGGTGATCGGGGCATGGTAGGGGGAGTGAAGGGTCAATGTCAGATCGGCGACCCACACCGGCGGGGGGCCGGGGGCCTCAGCGGTCAGCAAGAAAAAAAAGAGGAATAAAAAAAACAACGATCGGCTATTTCTGATCATCGGACCGGTGCAGCAGGATCACATTTCCGTTCGGCCGAGCGGCGCCTCCCGGTCGATAGCCGGCGAGATCGAGGGTGACCCATTTGAACCCGCAGGCTTGAATCTGCGCGACCAACCCTTCCCTCCGCTCGGCATCGAGAAGGGCCGGGAATTCTTCGACCGCGATTTCGATCCGGGCTGTCTCGCCATGGTAGCGGACACGGAACTGCCGAAATCCGGTCCGGCGAAGAACCTCTTCCGATTCCTCCACCTGTTTGAGACGTTCGTAGGTGATCGGCGTTCCGTGCGGAAATCGCGAGGAGAGGCAGGCGGAGGCCGGCTTGTCCCAGGTCGGGAGCCCCAACTCCCGCGAGAGCGACCGGACCCCCTCCTTGTCCAACCCCGCCTCGACCAAGGGACTGCGGACCCCCCGTTCCCGCGCGGCCTTGAGGCCGGGACGGATATCGGTCAGATCGTCGAGATGGGTTCCATCCACGATGGTCCGGAGGCGTTCTCTTTCAGCGACGTCGGTCAGGAGGGTGTAGAGGTCGTCCTTACAGAGGTAGCAGCGGTTTGTATTATTCTCGGCATAGCCGGGAATTTCGAGCTCGTCGGATTGAACGAAGATCTGGCGAATGCCGATGGCGGCCGCGACCTGCTTGGCCTCTTCCAGTTGAGACGAGGGAAAGGTTGGGGAGATCGAGGTGACGGCGACGGCGGTCTCCGGGAGGGCGTCATGAGCAACCTTCGCAACGAGGGCGGAGTCGACCCCGCCGGAGTAGGCGACGGCAACCGATTCCATCTCGTGGAGAATTTGAAAGAGACGATCGTATGCAGGTTGCGAGTCCCTCACCGGGCCGCTCCCTCTTTGCTCTCGGGGATGTTGATCAGCGGCGGGTCGCTTGTTCGGATTCCCCCCTCCGGTTCAGGGGCGTTTTTCATCGCCCCCGCCCCCGATTCCACCGGCGGAGGAGCGGGAGGCTCCTTCACGTTCGCTTCGCTCTGCTTCGCGACGACGACCAGCGCGTAGTGTTCCGGGTCGAGATACCTCTTGGCGACCCGCAGGATGTCGTCTTGAGTGACCTTCTTGATATAGCTCGGGTACTTTTCGAAGTAGTCGAGCCCGAGTTGATAGTACTCGATGGCGGAGAGGAGCGAGGCGAGGCGCGCTGTGGTCTCCATCCGCAGCGGGAAACTTCCGACCAGGTAGGCCTTTGCTTCGGCGAGCTCCGTTTCGGTGACCGGCGCGCTCCGGATTTTCTGAATCTCGGCCAGAACCCCCTCAATCGCCTCGTTGGCGCTCTTCGATTTGGTCTGAAGGTTTACGGCGAATTCGCCGGGAAACCGGTTGGCGTCGAAGAGGGAGTAAATCGAGTAGACGAGACCTTTGTTGTCCCGGATATCGGTCATCATCCGCGAAGAGAATCCGCCGCCGCCGAGAATGTAATTCATCACCGTAACGGCGTAATAGTCGGGATTTCCCCGCTCGATGCCGACGTGGCCGAGGATGACGCTTGCCTGGGACAGCTCCTTGTCGATCAGCTCCATTTTTCTCGCCTGAACGGGGGAGGGAGGGCCGATTCTCGGAAAAATGATCTGCTTTCGTTCCCACTTCCCGAAATACTTTTTGGCGAGCGCCACCGCTTCCCTCTCTGTGACGTCGCCGACGATCGAGAGGATCAGATTGTTCGGGGCATAATAAGTATGATGGAAGGCGGCGATCTCTTCGCGTGTGATGTTCGGAACCGTCTCCTCCCGGCCGATCACCGGATGTTGATAGGGGTGCTCGCCGAAGATGATGCTTCGGAAGGCCCGGTCGGCGATCGTCTGGGGTTGGTCTTTTTCCGAGAGGATGCTGCCGAGGATATTTTTTCGAACCCGCTCCACCTCTTTCGGATCGAAAGCGGGGTTGATGAGGATGTCGGACAAGAGATCGAACCCGGTATCCACCTCCTTCTTGATGACCCGGAGACTGGCGGTCATATAATCTTCGCTGGCGCTGGCTGCGAGGTTGGCCCCGATGAAATCGACCGCATCGGCGATTTGGGTTGCGCTCCGCTTCTTGGTCCCTTCATCGAGGAGCGAGGCGGTCAGGTTGGCGAGGCCGGCCTTGTCGTTCGGATCATAGAGGGAGCCGGCCCGAATCAGCGCCTCGACGCTGACGATCGGGAGGGAAGGGCGCTCCAGGATCAAAAGGGTGATCCCATTTTCCAAAACCAGCCGCTTTGGTTTGATCTCCGCGGCGGAAGCGGGGACGACCGATGTGAAAATGGAAACGAGAAAAAGAAGGAGGATCAAACGAACAAGAGGCCCCGGGAAGAGGGCCGGCTTTCCGGAATAACTCATCGAGACTCCTTTGCAGGCTCATCGGGAGCGGTGCTTTCCGCCGCTTCGGCCTCTTCTCCCGCGGAAGGGGGAAGAAGGGTGCCGACGCTCCGCTGATCCTCGACCAGGTACTTCCGGGCGACGCGCAGGACATCCTGTGCGGTGACCTTCCGGATGTTGTCGACGAACCGGGTGACATATTCATGCCCCGCGCCGACCGTCTCCGCCGTGCCGATCCGCATGGCGCGATAGAAGTTGGAATCGGATCCCAGAATAAATTCAGCTTCGATCTGGTTCTTCGCTTTTTGCAGCTCCTGATTGGAGACCGGCTCCGTTTGAAGCCGGCTGATCTCATCGGTCAAGGCCTCTTCGATTTCTTCAGGGGAAACCTGCGGACGCGCCGTCGCGTAGACGTAGAAGAGCTCCGGATCGGCGGTCAGGCCGTCGTAATGGCCGCCGGCATCGAGCGCGATCTGCTGCTGATAAACGAGGCCGCGGTAGAGCCGGGAGCTTTTTCCGGACGAAAGAATATTTGCGAGGAGCGTCAGCGCATAGGTATCGGGACTCTTGTAGTTGGGAGTATGAAACGTGGTGAAGACAAACGGCAGCTGCGCCTCCCGTTTTACAACGGTCCGCCGCTCGCCGAGCTGAGGGGGTTCGGGCGGAATGTATTTCGGCGGCGCCGGCCCTTTGGGGATCTTCTCGAAGGCCGTCTTGATTTTGGGGAGGAGGATCTTGGTATTGAAGTCTCCCACCACGACGATTGTCGCGTTGTTCGGCTGGTAATAACGTTTATAGTAGTCGAAGGCGTCGTCGCGGGTGAGATGGTCGAGATCGCTCATCCAGCCGATGACCGGCGCATGGTAGGGGTGGACCAAAAAGGCAATGGCGTATAATTTTTCGATCAGGAAGGAGTAGGGGTCGTCGTCCGTTCGGGTCCGGCGTTCCTCTTTCACGACCTCCGCCTCCAGTTGGAACTCTTTCGGATCGATGATGAGGTTTTGCATCCGGTCCGATTCCAGCTCCAGCGACAACTCGATTCGATCCGAAGCGAAGTTTTCGAAGTAGGCGGTGTAGTCGTTCCCGGTGAAGGCGTTCTCTGTCCCACCGTTTTTGGCGACGATCCGTGAGAACTCTCCCTTTCCATACTTCGGGGTTCCCTTGAACATCATATGCTCGAGGAGATGGGAGAGGCCGGTTTTGCCGGTGATCTCATTCCGCGAGCCGACCTTGTACCAGACCTGGAAGGTGACGACCGGCGCTTTGTGCTCCTCCAGCAAGATCACCTTGAGGCCGTTGGGAAGAATCACCTCTTCGATCTTGGCGGCCTGGCCGAAGACGGGGACGAGAAGGAAAAATAAAAGAAGGAAAAAGAGGGAAGGGTTCCGGCGGGGCGATCTTTCTCTTCGATGCATCCTGGCTCCTAAGCGATTTTCTAAACTCGGTCATCTTAACAGATGCTTAAAAAGTGTGTCAAGGCAGCGTTGGGGTTCAACATGTTGAACCCCAACTTTTGCGTGGCTCGGAACCGGCGGTTGTCTGATGAAGGATTTTCGTTTATTATAGACACTTGTGATGACCAGTCGAAAAATTATCTGAGGAGGAATCTGATGGACAAACGGAATCTGTTCCGGCAAATTGGAATCGGGATGTTGATGGTCTCTCTGACCGCGACGACAGTGATGGCGCAGGGATCCCCCGGCCAAAGTCCCCACCGCGGCGGGGGGGGAGGGCGGACGGAACGACCGCAGGGCCATCCTCCGTCTTCCGGGATGCGCGGCGGAAGTTTCTTTTCGGCGGAGGGGTTAAAGGAGGGGCTCAATCTGAACGACGAGCAGGCGAAAAAACTCCACGATCTTTTTATCGATTATCGCAAGGGAGGGATCCAAAAGCGGGCCAATCTACAGGTGGCCGAGATTGAGCTGGAGGAGTTGATCGCCGATCCGAAGCTTGACCTTTCGAAGATCGAGAAAAAGGCGAAGGAAAAAGAAGCGCTGGAAACCGATATGATGATGTTTCGGGTCCGCTCGATGGCCAAGGCGAAAGAGTTTCTCTCCGATGTTCAGTATGACAAATTCAGATCGATGATCGAGCGCCGGATGTCGATGGGCGGCGGTGGAATGCATTCAATGATGGGCGGGATGTCTCACGGAAAAATGGGTAAAGGAAAAGGGATGAAGGGCTCGCCCCACGGTTCGATGGGGGGTGGTAAAGGCTCGCCGCACGGCTCTATGGGGATGGGATCCCCGCACGGATCGATGGGAATGTCCGATGATTCGTACGAAGACGACGATGAATAAATAGATTCGTATTCACTTGACCGGAGATCCGCGATCTCCGGTCAAGCAGAGAGACTTCCTTTATCCCGCCTTCCGGGCGTATTGTTCGGGAGACTTCTGGAACTTCTGAAAACATCCCTCCGAGCAAAAGCAGTAATGCTTTCCTTCAAAATCGGTACAGATGTTCTCGTTCGTTACCTGCATCCCGCAGACCGGATCGGTCATCGACTTTTCCATATCACTCTCTCCTCGCTTTAAACTGATAATCGCTCACTATTCCAGTGTAGCGTTTCAGGAAACCGCGGTTCAAGAGGGTGGTGTTTAACAGGGCAGCGCTGAGGTTGGGGTCTGCGTCCGGCGAACGGGTTGGACCAAAGGAAGGGATGCGGCGCCGACTTCACTGTTGAGCTGGCCGCAGGCGGCGAGGATATCTCTTCCTTTGCTCTTCCGGACGGTGGCCGTGAGGCCGGCGTGGTGCAGGATGTCCTGGAAGCGCAAGACATCCTGATCGGCCGGGCGGCGATACGGTGAACCGAGAAATTCATTAAAAGGGATCAGGTTGATCTTGCATCGGATCCCATGGCTCAGACGGACTAATCGTGCGGCATCTTCGGGCGTGTCGTTCACCCCGGCCAGAAGGACATATTCGAAAGTGATCCTCCGGCGAGACGGAAGGGGGAAGGCTTTGCAGACTTTCAAGAGTTCTTCGATCGGGTAGAGCCGGTTGACCTTCGGCATGATTTGGTCCCGAACTTCATTTGTGGTGGCATTTAAGGAAATTGAGAGGTTCACCGGCACCTCTTCCCAGAGCTTTAAAATCTGTGGGACCATCCCCGCCGTCGAGACGGTGACCCGGCGCGGCGAGAAACCGAGCCCGATCGGCGAGATCATCCGTTTGAGCGCCTCGACCACCTGGGTGAGATTCGCCAGCGGTTCGCCCATTCCCATCATCACGATATTGGTGATTCGGCTCTCTTCCGGCAGGGTCCGTTGAACGGTGAGGATCTGGCCGACGATTTCATCGGCCTTCAGGTTGCGCTTCAGTTTCTCCTGGGCGGTGAGGCAGAAGCCGCAGTCGAGGGTGCAGCCGGCCTGCGAAGAGATGCAGAGGGTGAGGCGGTTGTCGTCCGGAATCAGGACCGATTCGATCCGGTTTCCATCCTCCAACCCTAAGAGAAACTTCTCAGTTCCATCGATTGACTTCCGGCGGGTGACAATCTCGAGATGGCGCAGAGACGCCTTTTCGGCCAAAAGGGCGCGGTCGGCCTTGGAGAGGTCGGTCATCTCTTCAAAATCGGCGGCCCGCCGCTGATAAAGCCAAGAGAGGAGCTGCTTGGCGCGGTATTTTTTCCAGCCGAGGTCAAGGAGCCACGCTTCCAGCTCCTCAAAAGAGAAGGCGAGGATGTTCTTTTTGCTCTCTGTCATGTTGCTTACCCTATCATAGAGATCCCCTCTTCTGCAATGTGGTGAGTATAACGCGAGGGGAGGACCGGGTCCCGTTCCGAGTTCTCTCGTTCATGTTCAGGCATCGAACAGGGATGTCATAGAGGGTAAAAAAAGCTTGACATTAAAAAGAAGGTAATTCACTCTAGAAGGCATTAACTTTATTTAAAGAGATTCTCCGATCGTGGAACGCCGTCTTTTCATCTTTAGACCCGGACAAACGCTTTTCATCCTATCCCTTCTTGTTGCCCTCTTGTTTGGGTGCGGCGGCGGAGGGGGTGGGGGTGGCTCCGATGGAACCAATCCTCCTCCGAACAATCCTCCGCCCGGCGGAGGAAATCCGGGAACACCCAACACAGACCCGCCGTCGGTCATTTCTGCGGCACCCCAAGGGAATTCCGTTTCGGTCAGCGCCTTCATTGAGATCACCTTCGACAAATCAATGGACGTCGCTACTTTTCAGGGGGGTCTGGAAGGTTTGGGGAACATCGGATATGCGGCGGTCTGCGTCGATGCGGACTGCAAGATAATTCGCTTGAGTCGTACAACCAATTTGGAATATGATTTTTCTTATACACTGACACTCTTGCCGCAGGTGAGAGACCAGGAGGGGAATCTCCTCTCTTCTCCTTACGTGTGGTCGTTTGAAACGGAAGTATTTGTCCCCCCCCTTTCATTTAGCAGCATTACTGTGGATGGTGACGGGATCAATACCGGCGAGTGCACCGCAATTGCCCTGGACATCACGGGGAGGACCCATATTGTCTACTATTCTGAAGAAGACGGGCTTCCCAAACATGCCTTCTGCTCGACAGATTGTAGCAATCCTGCAAATTGGAAAAAAGAATTGATCGATCTAGAGATTAATCAACTCGAAGACCAGAAGCTTGGCCGCGATATTAACCTGGCAATCGACGGGGAGACCCTCCATGTCAGCTACCGGGATGTGGATACGAGTGATGCGTCTATATTGGGGGGGACGGACAACGATAACCGGGGAATATTAAAGTATGCCAAGGGGGTAAAAAATGCGGATGGAAGCGCTTGGGTCTGGTCTCGGGTAATTGTTGACGATACCCTCTATGGTGTGACAGACACCTACATCAAAGTTAGAAATAACACGGTCCACATCAGCTACCGGAAGATCGGCGACACTTCAAGTCAAGATATCATTGCTTATGCCACCTGTTCAGGATCTTGTGATTCTCTTGGGGCAGTGTGGAATAAAATCAACGGCGAGCAAGGAAACGATGCCGGGGCGCCCAACCATATATTTGTTACCGATACAGCGATCCATATCAGCTATTACTTAGATGGAACAATGAAATATGCAACCTGTCTTATGTCTAATGATTGCTCCGATCAGGGTCTTGTCCCAATAAATTGGAAGTCAATTGTAGTTGATAATGGGGGGGCGGATCAGGCTGACGTTGGAACCGAGAATTCTCTGGCTGTGGATGACGGTGATGTCATACACGTTACATACCGGGACAACAGCAACGGTCTTCTAATGTATGCCCGTTGCGAAAGTAGCTGCGCAGATACCGGTGATGCATGGGAGAAGATTGCCATCGATGCGGCGGGAGGGAGCAGCCAGATCAAAGTGGTGGGCAATGTCCTCCATGTCAGCTACCGGAACGATGACAATAAGAATCTAAAGTATGCGGTCTGTCCATCGAATTGTCTCGTCCCGGAGAGTTGGTCGACCTATACGATTGACGCCCCCGGTGAGGTTGGATTGGACACCTACCTTGCAGTTGACAACGGAACGGTTCACATCAGTTACCGGGCCGCTGGGGATGCTGAGGACCTTAAGTATGCGCGAGGCATTCCCTAAGGTGTCTATGAAATATCGGTTTTATCGGTAGGTAATAGGCGCGTTTTATACTTAATGAAATTTAAATTTTTATTTGAAATTTTTGTTGACAGGTTAGTTTTTTTTATGTAGAGTGAAGTCTCCGTAAATAGCAGTATAAGATATACAGTCTCGGTTTTATTCAGAAAGGCAGTTGCTTCACCATTTTGGAGCGGGAGTATTCGTTATGAAGATACTTGGATGCTCGAAGTCTTTACTGCCATCCTCGAAAAGCATTCGTTACATTCTTCCCACCTTAAGTTTTACGGCTCTTCTCATTGTTTGTTCCACGCCGGTTTGGGCTCAATTTGGCGGCGGCGGTGGCGGCGGCGGCGACAACGGGTCGCAGCCCCCTCAACCCGGTCCCCTTCCACAGGCGACCGTGACGCCGCTTCCTTCCGATGCCCCGGCCCCCTGGGGAACCGATCCGGCGACCATTCCCGGAGCGACCATCTCCGATACGATTACAGGAAATGGGTTCTTGCAGGAGACGGTTTCGCTTCAGAATGGGAACAGCTTCTTTTTTCAAAACATCACGACGACCGATTTCTCCGTTGCTTCGTATGTCAAGAGAACGGAAGGGGCGAACAACGACCCCACGGGAAATATCATCTTCAATCAAGTTCTGAAAGATCCCGCCTGGGGACTGACCGACCATAGCTTCATCAACGGCTTCAAACAGCCGATTCAGCTCCATTTCGATATCGTCGAGTCGAAGGTCGCCGCATTGTCGGGCGGCTTCAACCAGATGGACATGTTTTTCAGACAGCAGCCTTTCCTCGATACCGCCACGGGAAGGGTTCGGGTCCGTCAAGACGTCGGGGTCTGGATTACCGGTTTTAACGGAGTCCATGGGGATGACGTTACACAAGACGAGGACTTTACCCTCGGCTCCGGAGATCTTTCTCATGTCATTGCCAGGTCGATCGGGAGCGGTGGGGGCGACGATGATGGCGGGTTTGGCGGTCGCGGTGACGACGGCGATGGCGGGCCGATCGATTTCTGGAACGATCTCACGGTTGTTAAAGTCGTCGATCCGGTCACCAACCAAATCGTCAGTTTCAGCCGGTGCAACGATTTCGGCGATCCGACCGGGCGGTTGGAGGGCGAATTTAGAGAAGATGCAGGGCGCCGCGGGGGATGTAATGCAACCCGTTCAAGCGGCTCGGGCCGGCCTCCGATTCCGAACCACGATTCCGACAGCTTTCAGTTGACCCCGATCTGGTGGGATCGCTGGGGCGGCCCCGGCTCCGGACAGCTGCGCAGCGGTCTGAATACCGACTTCCCGGATGGTTCGGGAAGCAACGGCGGTGATGGTGACGGTCGGAGATAGTTTAGTACGTCGGTAAGGTAGTAAAGGGAAGAAAACAGGAAACAGAAAGAAGGGTAAGAAGGCTATTCGCCGGATTGCCGGTTTCATAAATATCCGGTTATCGATCAATCTTCAAGAATATTAATAAAGATACAGGGGGGAACATTGATGAGAAATGGTAAAAGAAACAAATGGTCGATTATGATGTCGGCGTTCGGGATCGTCTCGATCGCGAGCGGCGTCGCCTTGGCGCAAGTGGGAGCCCCTCCCAGTTTTAACACGGACAACCCGTCGCCCTTTCCGTATGTTCATACCGGAGTCGGCGGGTCGGGGACCCAACTGACCGGGGGGCAGTTGATTACCTTCCAGGGAACCATGGGAAGCGGCAACTTTTTCCAGCAGGAATTCGTGAATATCGATCCGGACGGACCCGGAGGGGCCGGGCCCGAAGCGGCGATCCACACGATGTTGGAAGGGGCCAGCACCGGAAAGGCTTTTGTTCAGGAGTCGTTCGTTCTATTGAGTGGTCAGAGACCGCCGACGATCCAGAACAACACCCCGTCCCCCATTGTTCCTCCGCCGGGCCATACCCAGATCTCTTTCAGACAGTCGGTCAAGGACAACGGGTTTTCTACCACTGCCAGCCTCGATCCCGGACAAGATATTCACATCCACCAGCAGAATGCATCGCCCGATCCGGTCAACGGCCAGTCGGGCGGACTTTCGTTCAGCAACGTCTCGATTCTTCCGAACAGAACCGGTCCAAACGGAGAACAGCATGCCACCGATCCATCCTGCGGTACGGGTGCGGGGGCGCCGGTCTTCTGTACCACGATCGATCAGCAGGTCAGGGTTACGGAAGGGGCCACTGTGATCTTCACTCAGGACATGGATTTCACAACGGGAGGACTGCCGACAATCGTTCAGGGTCCATAAAGAACGCTTGAAAGTGGATGGAGTTTAATTTAATTAGGGAGGCACGACATAAATGCGATCAATTTACAAAAAAACGACTCTGGCCGTAGCGGGAGTCCTTCTCTCTGCAGGATTTGCAATGGCCCAGACAACGACCGTGAACTTCGCCAGCCCGACCTGTAACACGGCGGCCACCTGCGGATTGGCGGGCGGCACAAACCGGTTGACGGAGATCAGCGGCGACAATTTCTTCTTCCAAGAGGCGATTGTCATCAACGGACGGCAGCTGAATCACATGATCGTTCGGAGCAAGCCCGACCCAGCCACCGGTTCGGTCTTCATTCAGGAGACCTTCACCCCGGGAGGAGCGATTCAGGGGGCCACGAATACCAGCTCGATCGATCAGCTTACCTTCAAGCAGACGATGAATGCAACCGGCGGAACGGTGAGCGTGCTGGCCCGGATGGACAATCTGAACATCATTAACAAGGGGACCGGCACCGGCCAAGAGAACATGGTCGGCACCGAGATGAACATTACTCAGAGCATCACCGATACGGCGCAGGGGCTTAACGTGAACACGGTGACGATCACGCCGAACATCAGCACACCGGCGTTGGGTGATTTCAATACCTCGATCAACCAGGCCGTCAGCGATCCGACGACTCCTGGTTTCACATCGACGATGACGTTCCAAACCGGTTCGCCGGCCAGCGTCGATCAGAACTTTTAGTTAAGGAATTAAAGAAGTCGACGGAAACGGGGAGGGAGGCGGCCCGCCGCCTCCCTCCTCACTTTACCTCGCGTATCGTTCCTCCGTACTCCTCTTTTCCATCCTGCTCTTTTCTTCCGCACCGAAAACCGGATATGCATGAATGGATCACGCGAATGATGAGTGTCTCACCCGAGAGGGGATGAGGCGCTGTCGCCGTCTGTTGCCGCGTTCAGAGAGAACAACGCCGCAGAAGCGGCGGAATTTCTTGGTCGGCGGAGATCGTTAACGATCCATCACCGCGGCGTTTTCCCGTCGGCGGAGGGTGCAAAAAAGAGTTGCCATACAACAATTTTATGATATTCTCAGTTTGTTGGTTAGGTGTTTCACCGCAGAAGGATCCGGAGATGGTTCTTCGATTAAGAACGTTGCTACTCGAACACGCGGCCGATCAGATGGCTCACTTTGCTTACGATCTGAAGGTGCGCGCTTTAGGTTTAGTTCGTACCGACATATTTCCCGCAGCGAGCTGCGGGAAGCTTCAATCACGAAGCCCCCTTATGGGTCTGGCAATAGGCTTACTCCGGCAACGCGAACATCATCTTTCGTGTCGGCCGATGTAGATAGGATATATGGAGCATATTCTTCAAAGAGTGGGGAGAGGATAAGTTCAATTGCACCTTAGGCTCCTCATTCTTTCTCTTTTAATTTTCTTTTTTTTTAGTCTCCCTGTGTTAGCCGAAGAAACGGGACTCGTCGGGAACCTGCATCTCGGCGGGTATCTGAAAAATGAGACCGCTTTTCGATTCCAAGAGCCGGTTGCCTTCACGAAAATTCGAAACATCCTCTTTTTAGAAGCCGCCGCCGATCCCCGGACGAACCTGCATCTCTATGGCTCTTTCTGGGCTTGGTACGACGCCGCTTATCTCTATGCTGATTATGATACGATCAATCCCCCGAATGATCCGAATCTCCCCCTTCCATTCCTCTCTCAACGCGATCGAGAAGATTACCGCTATTTTTCCGAGCTTCGAGAGCTTTACTTCGATCTTTTGCTTCCAAACCTCGATCTCCGGGTTGGGAAGCAAATCGTCGTTTGGGAGCAGCTTCTGGGATTCCGCATCATCGATGAAATCAATCCGCTCGACTTTCGGGAGTTCGTTCTTCCCGATCTGATCGATTTCCGAATCCCGCTTTGGACCGTGAAGGCCGATTACTACTTCGGCCAATATCAGTTGGAAGCCCTTTGGATTCCCTTCTTCGAGCCCCACCGTCCCGCTCCGCCCGGGTCGGAGTGGGAACTCTTCCAGCGGCTTCCGGGACAGGAGGAGCCTCCAAAGACGATCGACAACTCCGAATATGGCGCGCGGCTCTCGCGGACCTTCGGCGGAATCGATCTGGCGGTCAGCTACCTCAATGTCTGGGACCCTTTTCCGACGCCGTTTCGGGAGTATACCGGCTTTCGATTCTTCGCCCCTCCGTCGAAGTGTCTTCCGACGGAGGTCCGGTTCGATCAGCCGGTGACCGATCCCGATTGCGGGCCGGTGTTTCATCCGCGGTTTAACCGGATGCATATCTTCGGCACCTCGGCGGTGCTCAACATGGGCAGTTATATCCTCAAGGGAGAAGCTGCTTATATCACGGGAAAATATTTTGGAACGCGCCTGGCCGATCGGGACGGGGACGGTCTGCTCGATCACGGCGGCGCCCTGGAGCGAAACCATATCCGGTGGGGGGTGGAGGTCGACACCATCCTGAAGGGGGCGGATCTCTCGTTCGCGGTATCGCAGTGGATCGTTTTCGGCTGGGATAAAGTTCTCTTTCAAGACAATTACGACACCTTCCTCAGTTTTTTCGGGCAGAAGTCGTTTCGGAGCGCCTCGGTGAAAGCACAATTCTTTATCCTTTATCTGATCAACAACGGCGAGCTGCTGGTGAAGCCGAAGGTCTCCTACCAAATTTCGGAGCAGTTCCAGGTCGCGGTCGGGGCCGATATTTTTCACGGGAAAAAGGAGACCTTTCTACCCGATATCGCCGCGCCGGCGAGCGACCGGCTCTTTAAATTCGTGAGCACTTTCGTCGGCCATGATCGGGTGTTCGTCGAGTTGAAATACAGTTTCTGATGGGAGGAGCGGTGCCGGTTCTTGTTCTAATTCTATTTTTGCTGGGAGCGGCGCAGCCGGCCTGGGGGGCGTCCGATTGGAACGTCCAGCTTTTTACCGGATATAACGATGCTTTGTTAAAGACGCTCAACAATGAAAAGCTCACCCAGATCGGACCGTTCCCTCCAAGGGTGGGGGGAAGCCCTCCGATCGAGGGGGGACCGCTGTTTGGAATCGAGGTGGAGTGGCGTGTGCGGCGCAGCTTCTCATTGGTGGCGCTGACCTCTTTCTGGGAAGGGGAGTCCAGCGCGCGTGAATCGAGCGAAATGCGTTTTCAGGATTTCGGCATCGTCCCTTTTCGAGCCGACCGGACCACCCGGGTTTCGTTCAATGAGTATGCCCTCCGGGGGCGATACTATCTCGTCGATGAGCCGCAGCGGTATCGGTTTTACCTCGAGCTAGGTTTTTTTAATCAAGTCAAGGTGACCTATCGAGAAGATTTTAGTTACGTGTTCGAGGCGAATGGACAGCAGTTCCTTCGAAATGTCCTCTCCCGCGCCTCCAGCCGAGGGGGCTATCTTGTCACCTGGGGAATCGGGGGCGATTATTACATCACCCGTTGGGCAGCGATCAACATGACGGCGAATTATCGGCTGGGAAACGCGGTTCCACTCTACTACAAGTCGTATCGGCACACCTTTTTGGAGGAAGATGCAATCGAGGAAGCGCTCGGAATAACGCGCCTACCGGACGATGGAGATCCCGTTTCCTATGTGGACCGGAATAGCAGAGCACAGTTCCTCGAGATGGAGTTGAGCGGCTGGCAGGCGGCCGTCGGAATTAGGATATTCTTTTAAACGGTATTATGATAAAGCAGATCTACGTCATCATGATCCTCCTCTCTCTCTGGAGCCCATTTTCCTGGGCGCAAGAGACCCCGGTAGAGGAAGAAAAAACGCCCTCTGTGGAAAAAGAGATGAAGGAAAAGATCCCCGAATCAAGGCTGAAAAGAAGGATGGAGGAGGGGATTCGATTGATGCGGGAGAAGAAGTGGGAAGAGGCGATCCGGCTGTTTGAAGAGATGGCGAAACAGTCTCCTCAACAGGCGGAGATCTTCTTCCGTCTGGGGGTCAGCTACATGGAGCTCGGAAGAATTCCGAAAGCCGAAGAGGCCCTCAAGCGGGCGATTCGCCTCAATCCGGAGGATGTCCGCCCCTATTTTCAGCTGGCCGGACTCTATGAGCAGACACAACGGCTGCAAGACGCGCTCGATCTCTACGATCGGGTCATCCAGGTAGACCCCCTCGGAGAGGGGGCCCAAATCGGGCTTTTTAAAAAGTACCTCGTCCAAGGAATTCTCATCGCGCGTGCAGGCGATTTTGACGGTGCTCTCCGCTTTTTTAAGTCGGCGGCGGAGATCGATCCCGGCAACCCGGATCCCCACTATAACATCGGCCGGGTTTATCAGAGAAAGGGAGAGGAGGCCAAGGCGGAAGAGGCCTTCCAAAAGGTGATCGAGTTGGCCCCGCAATATCAGCCGGCCTATCTGGAGCTCGGAGATCTCTATCAGCGGCAAACGCGATTCCAAGAGGCGCTCCAGGCCTTCATCGCCGCGGCCCAAATCAACCCGAATACCCCCGGCGGGAGGAACGCGCAGGCAAAAATCCCTTTCCTTCAGGGCATCCTGTTGGCCCAGAGCGGAAGGGCGGAAGAGGCTTTGAGGGCGTTTCAACAGGCCCTCCGGATCTCGCCCGATCCGGCGCCGATCTATTTCAATATCGCTCAGGTTTACCTCAGGATCGGAGATTTCGAGAATGCCGAAGCGGCCTTAAACCGCACCCTGGAAGTCGATCCGAGAAATCAGGGGGCGTTTTTGAACCTGGGTATTTTATACGAGCGACAGGGAAAGCTGGAGGAGGCCTTGCGTGCATATGAAAGCGCCCGCGATGTCCAACCGGCGAGCCCGGATGGGGTGAATGCGGCGGTCAGCGCCCATACCGTGCGGGGGAAGAGGGCCATCGAGGCTGAAAAACTGGATGAGGCCCTGGAGGAGTTTAAACAAGCCGTGGCGCTGCAGCCGAAGAATCCGGCGAATTATTTCAATCTCGCTTTGCTCCATGTCCGGCGTAACGAACTCGCCGAGGCCACAGATGCCTTCGATCAGGTCATCACCCTGGACCCTTCCGAAGAGGATGCTTATTTGCCGCTGGCCGAGATTCTTGAAAAAAGCGGCCGTGAGCAGGAGGCGATTGAAACTTACGAGCGTCTTATCGCGCTCGGTCCGGAGCCTTTGGCGACCCGGGCCAAACTCGGTCTCCATCTTCTCAAAGGGGTCGCTTTCGGAAAGCAGCTGCGTTATGACGATGCCCGCGCCGAATTTGAAGCGGTGATCCGGCTGGACCCTCAGGAGATGAGGGGGTACTACAATTTGGCATTGGTTCAGATCAAAACGAACGATCCCTACCCCGCAACGGAAAATCTCAAAAAGGTGTTGGAGATCGATCCCAAGCAAACGGTCATTCGATTTCAGCTGGCCAAGCTTTACGAAGACTTGGGACGCCCCTACGACGCCCTCGACCTCTACCAAGGAGGGCTGGAGCAGGAGGGGGTGAGCCCGTCGCTCGTGGAGGAGTTCGAGGAGCGGATCAACGTTCTTTTCGGGACGATCTCTTTCGTCTATCAGGTGACCTATGACAGCAATATCAACTTGAGCGAAAACGAGGAGAGCGACTTAAAAACGGAGATCTTCTCGCAGTATCAGCGGTTCTTTCTGTTTGGGGAAGGCTGGCGGAGCGGTTTTCGCCTCACCCCTTCGCTGACCATGTTCCATCGGGACCAGGTCTCTGTTTTCACCGGACAAGTCGGCCTCTTTGGCGACTGGAGGCAACTCCAAAGAGGAATTTCATACGGATATAATTTTCGCGTCGGATTGTTTGAGGGTTCTCTCTCCGACCGATCCCACGAGCTTTTCCTGGACGGGTTCCTCCCGGCGGGGGACTCTTCGACGCTCAGCGGTTCCGTTCGGCTTCGATATTTCGACTCGGTTGATAATGATTTCAACACAATCGACAGCGACATTTATGACGGGATTCAGCCCTCCCTCTCGAGCAGCTTCGCGACCGACGGCATCTTGGGGGGCCGGCTCGCGGTCTCGGGCGCGCTTTATGCCAACCTCAATACACAGGAGATCAATGATACAGCCCAGTCCGCGGACGACTATGCCTATATCGGTTTTTCCCCGTCGATCTCTTTTGATCGTCCGTTGATCCAAGGGGTCATTCTGAATCTCTCTTACAGCTACTCCTATCTACACTACTTGCATCCCGATTCGGTTCTCGGGGAGAAACGGGTCAGCCATGCTCATGCGATCAATGGAGGGGTGACGGTGGGCTTGGAGCGGGGACTCCAGCTCTATCTGCGGGGCTCTTTGTTGGCCAATCGGTCAAACCAACCCGGAATCCCCCCTGAACGTCAGACCGCCGTGACGGCCGAGAAGGTGAACTCATTGAGCGAATATACAAAGTGGCTCACGACATTCGGCATCCGGTTGCTCTTTTAACGAGGAAGAAAGTGAAACGAAACGGACATCGCAATCGGAATTCACCGGGCGGGTGGATCGGGCTCCTGATGATTCTCCTTCTCTCCTGCAGCGGGGGGGAGCAGCGGAACGATCGTCCCCTCCTTACCTCCAACTGGGGGGGAACCGCCGGGGGGCCGATCAACGGGCGTCTGGAGGTGCAGGTGTTCGATGATACCACCCGGGATCCGTTTCCGGGGGTCCTCGTCTCGCTGGGGGATTCGGGGAGAATCACGACGACGACCGACGGCCAGGGAATCGCCGTCTTCACGGGGGTGATCGGGCCGCAGGACGTTCATGTCTACTTTTGCGGAGGATGCGACGCCGACGCGGCCAATCCGGTGATCCCCGTCCTTTACCGGATCGCCTCTTATTATCAGGTGAACGCGAGGCAGGTCTCCATCCCGATCATTCCGGGCGACCGGTCGTTCACGGAGGCCGTCTTTCAAGGGAAAGTCTTCGATGTGGAGCGGGACGAATCGGTTTTTGTCTCCGCCCTTGATGAACTGGGGGTGTTTGACGTTCTTGGCCCGCTCGGCTCGACGACCTATCACTGGGTGACGGCCGAGTCGCAGCTGCTGAATGATCCCGATCCTCCCCCGATCGATTTGACGTTCGTTTTTACGAGAGATCTGGATGAATGGGCGGCCGCAGATCCGGACGGCGGACGCCAAGGGTTCAATCAGGTGGCGCTGATTGGAAAAGCGATCAACGTGTCGAAGCAGCCCCAAGCGGGCGTCCGGGTCGGCGCGCGATACTTCGGTGGAAACGATGCCGGCCGGCCTTACTATTTTGACGAAGCGGGCCGGATCGATCCAAGCTTGGAGGCGACCACGGCCGACGGCCGATTTCTCTTCCTGCGGCTTTCGTCGAACAATGATGTTTTTGTTTCGGCGCGGCAGATCGGGGTGGGAGTGGGCGCCCGGTATATTCATCTTCCGGTCGCGGGGACGACCGTCTTCACCCTCCCGGTCCTTCCGATCATCGAGCAGGCGGTCGATCTTTCCGGCCGGGTCGTCGTCTATCGGCCCGATTTTCAGGAGGAAGAGCGCAAGGGGTTCCTTTCGAGCGAAAACGTCGGGGTGGAGGGGGTGCTCATCAATTTTTCAGGGGATCCGGTGAGTGAGATCGTCGTCACCGACAGCGGAGCGGAGATCGGCGGAAATTATCGAAGCGTGCGCCATCTCCTCCCGAACAGCCGCTATATCGCCGTTGTTTTGGCGGGGCGGACTTTCCGGCAGACCTATCAGGAGCTGCAATTCAATAACCGCTCCAAGACAAATTATCCTTTGGCCGTGGTGCCGCTGGGGAATTTGGTCGCAATGGTGCGCGCGGCAAAGGAGGACGACACCAGCGGCCTGGAGGCCGGCACGGCGGAGATTCTCGCTCGGATCGTGGCGCCGACCGGCCAGACCGATCCGAACGGCGATCTGATCCTCGCCCCGATCCCGAATGTCGAGATCGCCGTCGTGGACGCCTTTGGAGATGAAGTTTTGACTCGCGCCTATTTTGATGATGAGGGGGAGGTCGATCCCGACCGTGAACAGACCGGTGCAAAGGGGGCGTTCCTCGCCTTTGGCCTCACGCCGGGGGTCTACACTGTGATTGCGACCGATCCGATTACAAATGAGACGATCGACCGGAAGAGCCTCCTAGTGTATGCCAACGGCGTTCACTTGGTGGAGTTGGTCCAGGCGTCCGGAGAGATTGTCCTGGGGGTGATTCGCGATCCGGAAGGGAATACGATCACCCCCCCCCAGCTCTCTCTGATCGGGGAGAATCCAGACTGTCCCCAATTCGGAGAAGGCTGTTCCCTCCCGGCCGCCGGGGAATATTTCGTTCGAATGGAGCAGCGGACCGGCGGCGGCGATTATTCCGTCCCGGTTTCCGGCTCCAAGCGCGCTTTGGGATTGTCGACCTTCCGCCTCTCTTCGGACGGGACCTTGAACAATGTGGCGTTCGCCGCCGGCTTGGGCCCGCTCGCAGTGGGAGGGCGTCTGACTTTTGATATCGGCTTTACCCCTTCGGTGTCGCTGGTCGAGACGACCGGGTTGATCACCCTTCCACCCGGTTTTTCCCATTCCGATATAGGAGCGGTTTTGATCGGAGCGGCCGCTCCTCGGGGAGAGGCTTTTATCGGCGCCGATATCATCGGGTTCTTTCCGGGGAAGGTCGGCCCCGGTTTCCGGGTTCTCTCCCTCCCTCCGGAAGGAGCGCTCTCTTATTTTGTGACAGCGACTGCTCGAAACAACAGCGGAGCATCCAGTCTCATTCAGGTGCAGGGTCTTCCGGGGATCCCGATCCGCCAAGATCTGACCCTGCCCGATCCGCCCCGTCTTCTATCGCCCGTTCCTCCCGCTCCTGAAGAGGAGGCAGAGGTCTCGGAGAACACCCCGCACCTCGTCTGGGCCGCTCCGGATGCGGGGCCGGTCGATCTCTACCGGGTGACCCTTGAAACAGAGGAGGGAGAGCAGCTCTGGGAGGCCTGGGTTCCGGGCAGCCGGACCGAAATCACCCTTCCGGCTTTCCCGGAGGAGGCACCGGACCAACTCGACCCCTTTGTGGACGGGCGGCCGATTATCTGGAGAGTGCATGCGATCCAGGCGGGGGGGCTTTCGTTCCAAGAGTTCACTTTCCGTCAGCTTGCGCAGCGGCGTGTATCCGACGCGAGCGCCGTTTCGCGCTTTATTCCAAAGAGGCAACAATGATTCGATCTCTTAGAAAAGAAATCGGCCACCTCCTTCTTATGATGATCGTGGGGATCTTCTTCAGCGCCTGTGTCAACAGCGAGCCGGACAGTGACAGTCTCTTTAATCAGAACCGGCCGCCGGTGGCCAATGCCGGTCCCGACCAGACGGTTCCGAGCGGCGCTCAGGTCCAACTGGAGGGAAGCGGCAGCGATCCGGACGGCAATGAAGTCCGGTATGAATGGCGAATGGTTCAGACGCCGGAGGGGAGCAGCGCCCAGCTCGACACCCCCGCTTCTCCGACGACCGGTTTTGTTGCCGATACCGATGGGGTCTACCGGATCGCGCTTCAGGTCGTTGAAGAAGTCGATCAGAATATTCCCGAAGGGGCCCCGATCGAGAATACCGGCGCGACCAGCGAGCCGGACGAGGTGATGGTGATCGCCGGAGACCCGGGGGCGTTCGAAAATGCCGGCAATAAGCTGATCCTCGATGGAAGCCATTTTGCCCTCTCCACCACCGTGTTGGATATCGGGGATCCGTTGCAGGTCGGCGCGAATACCCAGCTGAACGAGATGACGGCGGAGGGATGGTTCTTCGCCGGCGCGCTGCCGGCGGCGGGGACGGAGGCGCTGCTGATGCGGAAGAGCGATTTCTTCGAGATCGTTCTCACCTCCAATGCCGATCTTCTCTTGCGGATCACCCCGCGGGTCGGACAGCCCGTTACGCTGGGACCGGCCCCGTTCAACACCGGTCAGTGGCATCACGTCGCCGCCGTGATTGCCGGGAGGAATCAACACCGCGCCTACCTGGCCGTCGATGGAACGACCGTCGCCGCGGTCGATTTAACGGGGTTGCTCCTCAACAATAATCCGAACCGGCTGACCATCGGCGGGGGGGCGGGAAAAGCCTTTCTGGTGGGGATGGCCGATGAGATTCGGGTCACCCAGGATGTCCGCTATCCCGAGGGGGGCTTTGATCCGCCGGTGGAGCGTCTCATCCAAGACTCTCCTTTCGTGCCGGGGGCGCGATTTGCGGTGCATGGCCTCTGGCATTTCGACGAGTTCGCCGGGGCCGAGCTTTTCACCGACTTTTCGCTCCGGCGAAACGATCTCTTCCTGGTCGGGGAGGTCGGCTTTCAGCCCTTCGGCCGGCTCGATTTCCCGCGGCGGTTCCATACGATCACGCCGCTGGCGGATGGAAGCCTTCTCATCGCGGGCGGGATCGACGACGGCGCCCGCACCGTCTCCGAAACGGAGCAGATCCGGGACGACGACCAGCTCGATAATCTAGCCCCGCTCAACATTGTGAAGGTGAGCGACGAGCAGGTGGAATCGGGAGACGGCAGCAACAGAGTATTCCAACTTCAGTTAAAGAAAGCGATACCAGACCCGCTCTTACCGACAGCGATCTTCGGCCCCATCGTCAGTGATCCGGGGCCGGACCCTTCTCCGACGGTGACTGCAGACGATCGGCGCGTCGTGATTACCGCTGGGAATCTGACCGCGACCGATAACGGGCTTGGCGGATGGACGGGGGACGCCGAATCGGGAACGATCGACTATGAGACCGGGGCGATCTCGCTGACTTTCGCAACCCCTCCTGCCAACCAGACGCCGCTTGTCGCCAACTATTTTTACAACCGGGGGACCGGCGTTTTCTATCACACGGCGACAAGACTGGACGACGGCCAGGTTCTGATTGCAGGCGGCGCCGATAAAGATGAGGATCTGATCGACCGCGCCCTCCTCTTCGATCCGTCGATCGATAACTCCGTCGTTGAAACGACGGAAATGGAGGACCCCCGGCGCTTCCACACGGCGCAGCTCCTTTCAGATGGGAGGGTGCTGCAGGTCGGGGGAGAGACCGACTTATCGGATGGGACAATTGAAACGTTGAGAAGGACGGAGTTTTACAACCCGGCCGCGCTCGCTTTCACTCCAGGCCCGCTGCTGATCCAGAAGCGTAAGCTGCACCGGACAATTCCTTTCAGAGAGTGTAACCAGAACGCACAGGACGATCGCTTCCTCGTCGTGGGGGGGTACGATGAGACCAATCGTCCGATCAAGACCGCTGAAATCTACTCGGGAGGGGCCAACGGCGGGTTCTTTCTGACCGGATCGATGTCGGTCGAGCGGGTCCGGCAGGCTCTGGTCTGTCTCCCCGACGGGAAGATTCTTGTAACAGGGGGGATTGATGCGAGCGGCCGTGTTCTGGACAGCGCCGAGATCTATGATCCCGTCACCGGCCTTTTCACGCTGCTGCAGGCGGGGATGAACTCGGCGCGGGCCGAACATACCGCCACGCCGCTCCCCGACGGAAAAGTTTTGATCGCCGCCGGGTTCGATCAGTCGGGGCAGGGCCTTGCCTCGGCCGAGATCTATGATCCGGACCAAAATCTATTTACCCCCCTCTCCGACTCTCTCGGTCTGGCCCGATTCGGTCATGTCGCCCTGCCGTGGACGGAGAGCGCCTTGTTGAAGGAGGGGGTGCTTCTGATCGGCGGGGGGGATGCGTCGGGATTGCCGACAGCGTTGATCGAGATTTTTTTCCCGTAAAACACCTGGGCGAGGCGGCGCCTCGCCCCGACAGGAATCCAATCCGGAACGTCATCGAATCCGTTTGAAACCGCCCGCCGTTTCGCTTGATTGCCTTCTCCAAATATGATAGGTTAAAAACGCCTCAAAACATCGGAAGGCCTATCGTGAGCATCTACTCCTCCCAGAAAAAATATTTTGAAGAGGCCTACCGGACCGGCGAGCATGGCTGGCCCGTGGAAGGAGCCTCCGTACCGGTTTCCCGTTTCGTCGCGCGATTTAAGAAAGAGCGCTCCGCAGGCCGCGTGTTGGATATCGGCTGCGGCGAAGGGAGACACTCCGTTCTTTTTGCGCGCGAGGGCTACCGGACGGTCGGTCTCGATTATCAGCCGCTCGCATTAGAGCGGGCGCGCCGGATCTCCGGGAACGGATTGGCCCGGGCAAACCTCCGATTCATGCTGGGAGATGTTTTCCATCTCCCCTTCCGGCCCGGAACATTCGACGTCGTTCTCGATTACGGCTGTCTCCATCACATCCGCCGTAGGGATACGAAGAGCTATCTTGGGAACGTCGGTCCGGTTCTCAAGCCGGGGGGCTACTTTCTCCTTTCCTGTTTTTCGACGCACTTCAAACACCATCCTGATGAAAAGAGAAAACGGGATTGGATGGTGCACAACGGTCACTACGACCGGTTTTTTCGGAAGGGAGATTTTAAGTCGATTTTCGGCCGGGACTTCGAGGTCTTGAATGTCGAAGAAGAGCGGCAATCTATCTATGCATTTTTCCATGTGTTAATGCGGAAAAAGGAGAAGGGAAGACGCTCCTAGAAAAGGAAAGTTCATGCCCAATATTGCATTCGTGAACGGGAAATGGAGTTCAATCTCAGCCGCGAAAGTTTCCGTGGAAGACAGAGGCTTTCAATTTGGAGACGGCATTTATGAGCTGATTCGAACCTATCAAGGAGAGGTCTTCCATCTCGATGAACACCTCTCCCGCCTGGAGGCCAGCGCCAAAGAGATTGAAATTACCCTCCCGTACACCGGAAGCCAGTTGGAGAAGATCATCCGCCTCGGATGCCGCAAGAGCGATTTTGCCGACGTGAAGATTTATATTCAGGTGACGCGCGGCGCCGCCCCCCGCCTCCACTCCTTTCCAAAAAAAGTGAAGCCGACCGTGGTCATGACCTTCCGGGAATTCGAGCCGCTTCCACTGAAACTTCGTGAAGAGGGGGTGGCGATTATTTCCACCCCCGATATCCGATGGGCACGGTGCAATGTCAAATCGCTCAACCTCTTGCCGAACGTGATGGGCCGGGAGCAGGCGCTCCGTGCAGGGGCCTTTGAGGCGATTTTTATTCGCGACGGGAAGGTCACGGAGGGGGCCGGGAGCAACCTCTTTGCCGTGCTTGGGAAGAAGATTATTACCCCGCCGGCGGGCCCTTACATCCTCTCCGGTATTACCCGGGAAGTGGTTCTCCGGATCGGGAAGAAGAACGGTTTGGAAATGCTCGAGAGAGAGCTGAAGCTCTCGCAGTTACCCTCGACGGATGAGCTTTTCCTCACCGGAACGACCGTGGAAATCTTGCCTGTGGTCCGCTTGGACGGCAAGCCGATCGCCACCGGACGGCCTGGAGAAAAGACGGAATTTTTATGCCGCGCCTTTCAAGAACAGATTGCCTCGAAATAGGGGATTCGTCTTGCATTTTGTCATTATTTGTGCTATAAACACTTCTGAATTTGGTCTGCTTTTCAAGTGGGCACGGTCTTCCGCCCACTTTTTTGTTTTAAGGGACCGAAATCGGTCCTGATGGGGATCAGATGGATCGAACGGTTCTGGTGGACAGGGTCAAAGAAATTGCGGAGCCGATGCTAAGGTCGCTGGGATTGGAATTGGTTGAGGTCGAGTATGCCGGTTCCGCAAGGAGCGGCACCCTTCGCGTTTTTATCGACAAACAAGGGGGGGTGACCCTCGATGATTGTGAAAAGGTCAGCCGGTATCTCAGCCAAGCGCTCGATGTCGACGATCCGATTCCGCATCACTATACATTTGAAGTTTCTTCGCCCGGCCTTGATCGACCGTTAAAAAAGAGAGACGATTTTTCTCGATCGATCGGAAAGAAGGTCAAGGTGAAAACATCCGCTCCGATCGAAAACCAGAAGGTGTTCACCGGTCGGCTCGCCGATTTCAAAGAGGAAAAAGTGACTTTATATCTGGAAGAAGGGAAGGGAAAAGCGATCGAGATCCCCTTCGACCAGATTGCGCAAGCCCGCCTTGAGGTCGAGTTTTAGCTGAAGAGACCCTGATCCTCCTGGAAACCAGGCGGGTTCAAGAGATATCATGGATCGGACCGTGCCAAGATCCTGGCCCGATCCGTCGGAAAATGGAGGTTGATAGAAAATGAATCGCGAGCTCCTCTCTGTCATCGATCAGATTGGGAGAGAGAAGGGAATAGAGAGCCAGAAGATCATCAAGGCGGTGGAATCCGCGCTCCTGACGGCGGCGAAGAAACGATACGGCGCAAACGAGAACATTCAGGTGCGGCTCGACTCTCAAACCGGAGAGATTGAAGTGATCTCCCTGAAGAAGATCGTCGAAGCCGTTACCAATCCCCGCGCCGAAGTTTCGTTGGAAGAGGCCAAGAAGGTCGATGAATCTGCGGAACTGGGGGATGAGATCGGCTCTCTCCTTGAGATGGAAGATTTCGGCCGGATCGCCGCGCAGACCGCCAAGCAGGTGATCTTTCAGCGCGTGCGTGAGGCGGAGTGGGAATCGGTCCATCGAGAGTACTCGGTCCGTCAGGGAGAGATCATCAGCGGAATGATCTTGGGCCAGGAGCGTCGCAATTACATTGTGGAGCTCGGTAAAACCGAGGCGATCCTTCCGTACCAGGAGCAGGTTCCCCGGGAGAGTTACCGCCGCGGCGATCGGATTCGCGCCCATCTGCTCGAGGTGAAGCCTTCGGCAAAGGGGCCGCAGATCGTTCTGTCGCGGACCCATCCCAATTTTGTCGCGAAGCTCTTCGAGATGGAAGTTCCGGAGATCGCCGAAGGGGTGGTGATCATCAAGGGGGTTGTCCGGGAGCCGGGCGATCGGACCAAGATCGGGGTCTTTTCCAAAGATTCAGCCGTCGATCCGGTCGGGGCCTGCGTCGGGGTTCGCGGCTCGCGCGTTCAGGCGGTCGTCCGTGAACTCAAGGGGGAGAAGATCGATATCGTAACCTGGAGCGACGATCCGCGGACCTTTATCGGCGAGGCGCTCAGTCCGGCGGTCATCGAGAAGGTCGGAATTAACGAGGCGGAGAAGTCGGCCCTGGTAGTGGTCTCCGATCAGCAGCTTTCGCTGGCGATCGGAAAGAAGGGGCAGAACGTTCGCCTGGCCGCCAAGTTGACCGGCTGGAAGATCGACATCATCAATCAAGGAGAGTACGAGAAAGAACGGGCCAAGGAGCGCGAGCAGGAAATTGCGGCGGCGATCTCTCATGAGCAGAAAATTCAGGCGGATGCGCAGATTGTGGAAGAACAGCGCCAAGCGGCTGAGAAACGGGAGTATACCCTCTCCGATGTCCCCGGTCTGGGAGAAAATATGGTCGAAGCGCTCAAGGAGCACGGAATCGACAGCGTTCAAAAGTTGGCTGAGACAAACGAGGAGGCCCTGTCCGATCTTCCGATGATCGGAATGAAAACGGCCGCCAAGATTATTGAGGAGGCGAGGGACCTTCTCAAAATGGAAAAGAAAGGGGAAGGAGCCTGACCGATCGGAAAATTCCGATTTGTTCGCGAGGGTAGATCGCCCGTGGATCTCTTTTCCAGAGAAAGAAGGTAGACGATGAGAGTTTTTGAGATTGCAAAAAAAATCGGCATCCCGACCAAGGAGATGATGGCGCTCCTGAAAAGGATGGGAATCAAGGCGAGCAATCATATGAGCGCCTTGGAGGAAAGCGACATCCAAGCGGTCATGAAAGGGATGGAGAAATCGTCGGTGGCGAAGACTACGTCGAAGGGGACGAAGTCTGTCAAAGCAGCCCCTCCTCCCCCGCCCGTCGTCGAAAAGAAATCACGCGTCCTTATTAAGAGAAAGCCGACGCCGGAAGAGATGGCCCCTCCTCCTGTGGCCATCCAGCCGGAAGCGCCGGCCGTAGAGACTCCGGAGACAGAGGCGCCGCTCAGCCCAACCATGGAGCCGATCGCTCCCGCAGCGGCAGCGACATCGGCCCCTTCGGATGTGGTTTCCCCTCCGGTCGAAGAGGTCAAACCGGCTTCTCCCGCCGCGGAACCTGCGCCGACCCCCGGCGTCCTCAAGGTGGTTCCCTCGCCGGGCGGAGCCAAAGAAGCGGCTGAGAAGAAAACCGATAAAGATAAGAAGAAGGGGAAAATCGAGCTTCGCCCCGAATTGAAGAAAGATTTTGCCTCCAAGTTCAAGGAGAAAGCAAAACGACCGAAAAAGCGCTGGGATTCGGATGTTGTTGTCGAAGAGCCCGAAGCGATCGCCGAGGTCCCGGTCGAGGCGAGGAAGTGGCAAGACTTCAAGCCGATCCATCGCAAAGAAGACCGAAGGGGACTCCGAAGGGGGCCGGCGGTCTCAACCGATATCACCAAGCCGCGGAGGAAAGTGGTCAAGCTTTACGAAGGAATGACGGTAAAAGAGTTCTCCGAGCTGATCGGACAAAAGGTTCCCTCCATTATTTCCAAATTGATGGCGATGGGAAAGATGGCGACGATCAACCATCCGATTTTGCTCGATGAGGCGTCGCTGATTGCGGAGGAATTCGGCGTCAAAGCCGAGTTGGTTTCCGAGAAGACGGAAGAAGAGATCCTCAGCCCGTCGATGCCGGACGATCCGAACGACCTGCTGCCGCGTTCTCCGGTGATCACGATCATGGGGCATGTCGATCATGGGAAGACCTCGCTGCTCGACTCCATCCGGCAGACGAAGGTGACGGAAGGGGAAGCGGGGGGCATCACGCAGCACATTGGGGCCTACACGGTGACCGTCGGCGATAAACGGGTCACTTTCCTCGACACGCCGGGTCATGAGGCCTTTACCGCCATGCGGGCGCGCGGCGCCAAGGTCACCGATATCGTTATCCTGGTTGTGGCGGCCGACGACGGAGTGATGCCCCAGACGATCGAGGCGATCAATCATGCCAAGGCGGCGAATGTCCCCATCATCGTTGCAATCAATAAGATCGACAAGCCGGAAGCGAATGCGGACCGGGTGAAGACTGCGCTTGCAGAGTTCGAACTGATCCCGGAGGCGTGGGGGGGCAAGACCATCTTTGCCGAGGTTTCCGCGAAAAAGAAGATCGGTCTGGAGGATCTGCTTGAGATGATCCTCCTGCAGGCCGAAGTACTCGAGCTCAAGGCCAATCCAACCCGGCCGATGCTGGGGACGATTGTGGAAGCGAAACTCGATCGCGGCCGCGGGCCGGTTGCGACCGTCTTGGTCCAGCAAGGGACGTTGCGAGTCGGGGATATCTTCGTGACCGGAGCGCATTTCGGGAAAGTCCGCGCCCTGATCAACGATAAAGGAAAAAAAGTAGACCAGGCCGGACCCTCCATCCCGGTGGAGGTGATCGGTTTGGACGGGGTTCCCTTGGCGGGGGACACCTTTGTGGTCGTGGCCGATGAGCGGACGGCGAAAGAAGTGGCCCAGGGCCGGTCTCAGCGGCAGCGGCTGGCCGAGCTTTCTCAGACGCGGCGTGTCACCCTCGACGATCTCTATCAAGAGATTCAGGAGGGAACGGTCAAGGAGCTGAATATCATCGTTAAAGCCGATGTCCAGGGCTCTGCGGAAGCGATTAAAGAGTCGCTCGAAAAGTTGACCTCCCCTTTGGTGAAGCTCCGTGTCATTCACCGCGGGGTGGGGAGCATCACCGAATCGGATATTCTCCTCGCCTCGGCATCGAACGCGATCGTGATCGGGTTCAACGTCCGGCCGGAAACGAAGGGGGAAGATTTGGCCGAGCGGGAGAATGTCGATGTCCGCCTCTATACCATTATTTATGACGCCATTGCCGACGTGAAGGCCGCGATGGAAGGTTTGTTGGAGCCGACCCTGAAGGAGCGAACGCTGGGACGGGTCGAAGTTCGGCAGGTCTTCCAGATTCCGAAGCAGGGGGTGATCGCCGGAGGCCATGTCAGCAGCGGCCTGATCTCCCGAAACAGCGCCGGAGCCCGCGTCATTCGGGACGGTACGGTCGTCTATGAAGGAAAGATCGGTTCGCTGCGTCGCTTCAAGGACGACGTCAAAGAGGTCCAGGCTGGATACGAGTGCGGTATCGGGATCGAAAACTTCAACGACATCAAAGTCGGCGACGTGATCGAAGTCTACACGCACGACAAGATTGCGGCAAAATTGTAATGGGGAAGGTGCTCGGCGTCCGGCCGAGCGGCTTAATGCGAGATGGCGTCGCTTGATACGAAAATGGTTGTCGGAATTTGCGTCATCGAGCTGTACATTCCCCAGAACGGCTCTCTGAAGGGAAAGCGGCAGGTCCTGCAAAGCATTAAAACGAAGATCAAAAACCGGTTCAATGTGGCGATTGCAGAGGTGGGCGAGCAGGATCTCTGGCAGAAAGCGATTCTCGGTGTGACGACGGTCGCGAACGACAGAAGTTTCGTAAACGAGGTGATGGATAAGGTCGTCGGGTTTATCTCGAGTTTTCCGCAGGTCCAGATCGTTCATCATCAACTGGAGCTGATTTAAGTCTCTCGCTGGAGAGGAGGGCGGAGGTGTCTTTCGCCGTGCAAGAGTATAAGAGAACAAATCGAATCGGAGATCAAATCAAGATGGAGGTGGCCGACATCTTGACGACAAAGATCCGCGACCCCCGGATCGGGTTCGTCACCGTGACCTCCGTGGACGTGTCCGATGATTTGAAGCATGCAAAAATTTTTGTGACGGTCCAGAAGGATCAGGATGCGAAGCAGGCCTTCATGGGGCTTCGGAAGGCGACCGGTTTCGTTCGGGCGGAATTATCGAGAAGGCTGCAGATCCGGCGCGTTCCGGAAGTGGTCTTCTTACCGGACGAATCGACCGAGAAGGTCTCCCACATCCTCGATCTGCTCGACCGGATTGAGAAGGAAAAACGGTGATGCATCAAGCAGGGGCCTGCGGCTCAAAAACCCTCCAAGGGGAGTCGGCCTCCGTTGCTGCAGTCATTGGGAGCGTGAATGAGTCTCGCTGAAGTGGTTTCGGTTCTCCAAGAGAAGCAATCGTTCGTCGTTACGGGGCATGTCAGTCCCGAGGGAGACGTCATCGGTTCCGGCATGGCATTGGCCCTGGCCCTCCGGGACATGGGGAAAACAGCGGAGGTGGTCAATCGCGATCCGATTCCCCAGCAGCTTCTTTTTCTCCCCCATGAAGGGCTCTTCACCCGGCAGAAAGCCATTACGCAAACGGCCGACGCCCTCATTGTGGTCGACTCCGGCAGCTTCGAGCGGACCGGATATACCCGCCCTCCCTCTATCCCTACCATGATCAATATCGACCATCACATCACCAACCCTTCGTATGGGAATATTAATTGGGTGGTGCCGACGGCGATGGCGACCGGGGAGATGATTTATGATCTGCTCAAAACGATCGGGGCCCCCATCACCCCCCCCATTGCCACGTGCATTTATACCGCCCTCATTACGGAGACAGGCTCGTTTCGATTCGTCAACACCACCTCCCGGGCGCTTCAGATCGCGGGGGAGATGATCGAGAAGGGGGCCGATCCGTTCCGCATCGCCACCGCCCTCTTTGAGGCGAACACGGCGGGGCGGTTGAAATTGCTCGCTGAAGTGCTGATGAAGATGGAGGTCAGCGCAGACGAGCGGATTGCATGGATCCATGTTTCGGATGAACAGCTTCGAAAAACCGGGACCACCTTCGAAGATACGGAGGATTTTGTGACCTACCCCCGCTCGATCGAAAAGGTCGAGGTGGCTGTCTTTTTTCGCGAGACAGGTCCTGAGCAATATAAAATCAGCTTCCGATCGCAGGGAAAGGTCGATGTCGCCCTCCTGGCGAAACGCTGGGGAGGAGGGGGACATACGTATGCGGCCGGATGTACCCTCGGCGGTTCCTGGCAGAAGGTGAAAGAGTGGGTCCTCACCTCCGTGCAGGAAGCAATCTATGAGAAAATATCGTTAAACGTTCGTCGTTAAACGTCAAACGTAAGAAAAAGTAGAGGCCGTTCACGATTCACCAATAACGAATAACGGATAACGAACAATGAAGGATGGGATTCTCAACATCGATAAACCGGCCGGGTGGACCTCGCATGATGTGGTCGCGAAGCTCCGCGGCCTCTTGCGGATCAAGAAGGTCGGCCATGCGGGGACCCTCGATCCGGAGGCGACCGGGGTGCTCCCGATCTGCTTCGGAAAGGGGACGAAGGTCGTTCCTTTTCTGATGGATGCCGAGAAGGAGTATGATGCGGTCCTCCGTCTCGGAGAGGAGACCGACACGCAAGATGCTACGGGCAAGGTTCTCAAGACGGTCGATATCCCCGCTGGGATGGCGGCGCAGGTTCGCGAGATGGCGGAATCGTTCGTCGGAACCTACGCGCAGATGCCGCCGATGTACTCCGCCATTAAGGTGAAGGGGGTCCCCCTTTATCGCTCGGCGCGCGCCGGAGAAGTGGTCGAACGGACGGCCCGGACCGTTTCGATCAGGGAGATCCGTTTCAAGGGGTTTGAGGGAAGGGACGCCGCCTTCAGCGTGGTCTGCTCGAAAGGGACCTACATCCGGACCCTCTGCGCCGACATCGGCGAAAAGTTGGGGGTAGGGGGACATCTCCTCCGGCTGCGCCGCACCCGCGCCGGTCAATTTCCCATCGTCGATTCGGTCGAGCTGAACCGGTTTTGCGAGCTGTACGCAGAGGGGGATTGGGAAAAGGAAGTCTACTCTTTGAACGAGGTGTTGAAGGATCTTCCCGCGGTTTGGGTGAAAGAGCCCTACCGAGAGAAGGTTCTGCATGGTGCGCCGGTCGGCCCCGAGGGGGTCTTGAATCGATCCTCTTTTAAAAAAGGAGAGCCGCTTCGCATTCTCGATCCGGAAGGCCGTCTCTTAGCGATCGGCCGCGCCGTCATGAATGAAGATGAGGTGAGGGAAAATCGACAGTCTTTCTTTAAATCGGAAACGGTTCTTTTCGACCTCTCTAAACCGGAAGTCGGTGCAGGGGTGGAAGGATCGATCCGGAGTTCATTATACTAACAAATAAGGAGGAACATCACGTGCCGCTCGTTAAGGAAAAGAAGCAGAGTGTCATCAAGGAAAATGCGATTCATGGGAACGATACCGGCTCGCCGGAGGTTCAGATCGCCCTTCTGACGAATCGGATTACTTATTTGACGGAGCATTTTCAGACCCACAAGAAAGATCACCATTCCCGGCGCGGACTGATCAACATGGTCAGCCGTCGGAGGAAGCTGCTCGATTATCTGAAGCAGAACGATTTTGCCCGGTACCAAGCGATCATCGGAAAGTTGGGGCTGAGAAAGTAACTCAGCCAATGCAGTGGATCTTCCACGGTGTGAAGGTCCAGCTAAATAATGTATCGCAGCCGGCACAGAAATACAATGAAGAGCCAATAAGGGGGGGGATGAAGTGAGGCGCCGCGCGCCTCGCGTTACTTCTCTTTCTTGGTTTTTCATTGTAGTTCTGTGGCCTGCTGCCCTAGTGGAGGAGTCACAGAGTATGATTCATCGCGTAGAAGCAGAGATTGCAGGGAAAAAACTGATCCTGGAGACGGGACGGATGGCCCGGCAGGCGGATGGAGCGGTTCTTGTCCAGTATGGCGACAGCCTCGTCCTGGCCACGGCCGTCGCTTCCAAACAGGCAAAAGATGTCGATTTTCTTCCGCTCACGGTCGACTATCAGGAGCGGGCGTATGCCGCCGGAAGGATCCCGGGCGGATTTTTCAAAAGAGAAGGGAGGCTGAGCGAAAAAGAGACATTGACCAGCCGGTTGATCGACCGGCCGATGCGGCCGCTCTTCCCTGATCATTGGTATTTTGAAACCCAAATCATCGCCTCGGTTCTCTCGAGCGATCTCTCCGCCTCGACCGAGATTCTCGGGATGGTCGGCGCGTCCGCGGCGGTGACCATTTCGGACATCCCCTTCAACGGCCCGATCGGCGCGATCCGCGTCGGCCGGATCGACGGAAAACTCGTCGCCATGCCGAGCCTGGAGGAGATCGAGAAGAGCGACATGAACATCGTTCTCGCAGGAACCGCCGAGGCGGTCATGATGGTCGAAAGCGAGATCAAAGAGCTCCCCGAAGAGGCGGTTTTGGAAGCGGTCGCTTTCGGGCATCAAGCGCTCCAGACGCTGATCGGACTGCAGAAGGAGCTTCAAGCGAAGGTCGGCAAGCAGAAGCGCTCCCCCGTGGCGATCGATCGGGATGAAGCTTTCGAGAAGCAACTGAGGGAGACCCTCGTTGGGCCGATTCAAGAAGCGATCCTGATTTCGAACAAGACCGAACGGCAGGAGCGCCTCGATCAGATTCTCAAGGAGAAGATCGCGTCGATCAATACCGGCGAGGTCGATCGAACCCGGGAGATCAAAGCGCTCTTTCACGAGCTGGAGCGGGAAGCGGTCCGGGAGATGATTTTGAGCAAAGGGGTCCGGGCCGACGGCCGCGGGCCGGCCGATATCCGGCCGATCACCTGCGAGGTGGGGATTCTTCCCCGCACACACGGGTCAGCGCTTTTCACCCGCGGCGAGACGCAGAGTTTGGCCGTGGTGACCCTCGGAACCTCCGACGACGAGCAGCGGATCGACTCTCTGGAAGGGGAGTGGAAGAAGACCTTCATGCTGCACTATAACTTTCCCCCCTTCTCCGTCGGCGAGGCCCGGCCGCTTCGGGGACCCGGCCGTCGCGAGATCGGTCATGGGGCCTTGGCCGAGCGGGCGTTGAAACCGATCATCCCGAGCAAAGAGGCCTTCCCCTATACCCTGCGGATCGTCTCCGATGTCTTGGAGTCGAACGGCTCCTCTTCCATGGCGACCGTCTGCGGCGGAACCCTCGCCTTGATGGATGCCGGGGTGCCGATCGTCCGTCCGGTCGCCGGGATTGCGATGGGGCTGATCCTGGAGGGCAAACGGGTTCAGATCCTCTCCGATATCTTGGGACTGGAAGATCATCTGGGGGATATGGATTTCAAGGTCACCGGAACGGCGCAGGGGATCACTGCCTTTCAGCTCGATATCAAGATCGGCGGGTTGACCATCGAGATCATGAAACGGGCGTTGGAACAGGCGAGGCAAGGACGGCAGCATATTTTAGGGAAAATGCTGGAAGCGCTGGCAGCGCCCCGGCCGGAGCTTTCCACTTATGCGCCGCGAATCGTCACGATGAAGGTGAAGCCCGACAAGGTCCGCGAAGTCATCGGACCGGGCGGAAAAGTCATCCGCGGGATCATCGAGAAAACCGGCGTGAAGATCGATATCGAAGACGACGGGACGATCCATATCGCCTCGATGGATGACGCCGCGGCCCAAGAAGCGATCGCGATGGTCAATATGATCGTCGAAGAGGTCGAGGTCGGCCGCGTCTATGTCGGAAAGGTCACCCGGATCATGGATTTCGGCGCCATCGTCGAGCTTCGACGGGGGGTCGACGGCCTGGTCCACATCTCTCAGCTGGCGCATCATCGGGTCAAGAGTGTGACCGATGAGGTGAAAGAGGGAGATGAGGTCACGGTGAAAGTTCTGGAAGTCGACAGACAGGGAAAGATCCGCCTCTCCCGCAAGGAGACCCTTCCTCCCCCTGCAAAAGAAAGTTAAATGTGAATCGTTATTCGTTGAACGTAAGAACGGGAGGTTCAGTGCCTTCCGTTCCACGTTTAACTTTTAACGGATAACGAGGGATCTCCTTATGGTTCGGAAAGTCGTTTTAGATAACGGAATTCGGATTGTCGCGGAAAAAATGGCGTCCGTGAAGTCGGTCTCGATCGGTCTGTGGGTGAATGTCGGCTCCCGGGACGAAGAGGCGCACGAGCACGGCATTTCCCACTTCCTTGAGCATATGTTCTTCAAAGGGACGGAGAAGCGGAGCGCAAAAGAGATCGCCCTGGAGACCGATGCCATCGGCGGCGAGCTAAACGCCTTTACCTCTCGTGAGACGACGACCTTCTACGCCAAAGTCCTCGACGACCATCTCTCCAAGGCGGTCGACATTCTCTCCGACAACTTCCATCACTCCACCTTTGAGCCGCGCGAGATCGAGAAGGAAAAACAGGTTGTGATCGAAGAGATCAAAATGGTGGAGGATGATCCGGAAGATCTGGTCCATGACCTCTATACCAAAGATATTTGGAAGGGAAACACCCTGGGGCGGCCGATCCTCGGGACGGTCGAAACGATCTCCGGCATGACCCGCAAGAAGATCCTTCGTTTTCTCAAGCGCGCCTACGATCCGAAGCAAATCGTCGTCTCGGTCGCCGGCCACTTCGATCTTCCCCCATTGATGAAGGCGCTGGAGAAGGCCTTCGGAAAGTATTCGGCCAAGGAGATCGATCTCCATCCGAGGCTGGCGCCCCAGATGAGCCCCCATTTCCAGGTGAAGAAGCGAAATTTAGAGCAGGTCCACATCTGCATCGGGACACAGGGACTGCCGCACCGCCATCCCGACCGGTATGCGCTCTATGTGCTCAATACGATCCTGGGCGGAAGCGTCAGCTCGCGTCTTTTTCAAGAAGTCCGGGAGCGGCGGGGTCTCGCTTACTCCATCTACTCCTATCCCTCTTCTTATCAGGACGGGGGGCTCTTCACGGTGTATGCCGGGACCGGCGCCAAAAACGCGCCGAAGGTGATTGTGCTGATCTTAAAAGAGTTCAAGCGTCTGAAAGAGAAAGGGGTCGATCCGGTCGAGCTGGAGAAGGCGAAAAACCACATCAAGGGGAGCCTGATGCTCAGCATGGAGAGCACCAGCAGCCGGATGAGCAAGCTGGCGAAGGACGAGCTTTACTTCGGCCGGCATTTTTCCCTGGAAGAGGTGGTCCGCGAGATCAACCGGGTTTCTCTCGATCAGGTCCAGCAGCTTGCCAAAGTCCTCTTCGACTCGAAACATCTCTCCCTCACCGCCCTCGGAAAAATCGATTCGAGTCTTCTGCCGCAGGATTTGAGTCTTTAAAAGACGGGGGCCAGGGGTCGGGGATCGGAGAAAAGAATAAAGAGGGTTCAAACAGGAGGTCTTTACGGGAATCGTAAAGACCTTTTTTATTTGGTTTTTCCCCGGCCCCCGGCCCCCGACCCCTGGCCCCCATCTTTCGTCGAGAGGCAGACCCGGTTCCGGCCGGTCGATTTGGCGCGATAGAGGGCGCGGTCGGCCGCTTCGATCAGATCGTGCGGCGAGGCGGCGTTCTCCGGATAGGTGGCGAGCCCGATGCTCACGTTGAGGGCGCCGCCCGGCTGCGTTTTCCCGTTCTTGAACGGATAGTCGGCGATGGCCTTCCTCAGCCGCTCCGCGATGATCTTCCCTCTCGTCCGATTCGTCTCCGGCATAATGATCGAGAACTCTTCCCCCCCGTATCGGGCCGCGATGTCGGTCTCCCGGATATTCCTTCGGATCAGATCTCCCAACGTCCGGAGGACTTCATTCCCCATTAGATGGCCGTGTGTGTCGTTGTACTGTTTAAAGTGGTCGATGTCGATCATCGCCAGGGTCAGGGCGCGGCCGTAGCGTTGGGTCCGGGAGAGCTCCGAGGAGAGCTGCTGCAAGAGGTGGCGGTGGTTGAAGAGGCCGGTGAGCTCATCGGTAATCGCCATCAGCCGCGTCATCTCCAGGATTTTGGCCTTTCCGATAGAGGTGGCGGCGATGGTCGAGACGAGGGAGAGGAGAGAGGTTTCTTTCTCGGAAAATAGGTGCGGCTTGAAATCGTTTACATAGAGAATTCCCAAGATCTTCCCTTCGTTCCAAAGGGGGATGGCCGCGACCGCCTCGATCTTTTCTTCCAGGAGGACGGGGTTATTGAACTTGGGGAATTTTTTCACGCTCTCGATGGCAACGACCCCCTTCTGATTCAGAATATAGGTCGTCAGCCCCCCTTTTCGGACCCGCCAGCGCCGGACACGGGCGAACTCTCTGGAGAAACCTTTCGACGCCACCAGGACCATCTCGCCGCGCTCCTCGTCGAACATCGCCAGGCTTCCGGCCGGCGTGCGGGTCAGTTCGGTGGCGTAGTCGATCACCGTGGTATAGAGTTTTGCGATGTTCTCGTTCGAGGAGAGCTTCAAGCTCAGATCGTAGAGGGAGAGGTATTCGGAGAGAAGCCGTTCCGCTTCCCGTTGGCTCTTTTGCCGCTCGTCGATGAGGGTCCAGGCAAGTCTCGCCGACCGTCCGCTGATCACCTCGACGCCGGTCTGTTTCGAGGCTTGCAGGGCGGTCTCCACGTCGAGGGAGCCGGTGACGTTGATGATGATGTCGTTTTTTTTCTTGAGTAAGGTTTTGAAGTCGGCCGTGGTCGGGATGCGGAGGGCCTTGGCGAGGCGGATGCCGGGGGCGGTTTTTTTTCGATCGGCGACGCCGGTGATTTTAATCGTCGGATCTTCCGAAAGGATTTCCAGAAGGGAGGTCCCCCCTTTCCCGGCGCCCACAATCGCAATCCGCATCACGGCGTCTCCTGAGTGACCGGGGGATCATACCTAAAGGAAATACGGATGTCAATGGGGGTCGGGGGCAGAGAAAAGCGGGAGATGGACGCACTCCCGGACTTCCCGCCGTGATAAATGGCTTCCATCCGCCTCCGAGGATCATGTCATTCCGGTGTTGATCTTTTCCCGCCGATTTTCTATAGTAAACCAATTGTTTCATCCCCCAGTGGAAAATCAGGAGCGGGCGCCCCCGGCGCCCGGCAGTCGAGATAAGAGTCCCATCGGAAACATCGGTTACGGTTAGTATCCCTTTTGTGAAAAGAGTATGTCATGAATGGAACCGACAAAACGCTGGAATCCTGGATCTGGGACGCCGCTTGCTCTATCCGCGGTGCGAAGGACGCCGCCAAGTATAAAGAGTTCATCCTCCCCCTCATCTTCACAAAGCGCCTCTGCGATGTTTTCGATGATGAGCTGAACCGCATCGCCCAGGAGGTCGGCTCGCGCGCCAAGGCGTTCAAGCTGGTGAAGCGCGACAAGAAACTGGTTCGCTTCTATCTCCCGCTGGAGCCGAAGAACCCCGACGACGCCGTCTGGTCGATCATCCGCACCCTCTCGGATAAAATCGGCGAACAGCTCACCACCCACCTGCGCGCCATCGCCGACGCCAACCCATTGCTCAAAGGAATCATCGACCGCGTCGATTTCAACGCCACCACCCACGGGCAGCGCGATTTGGATGACGACCGCCTCTCCAACCTGATCGAGGCAATCAGCGCCAAGCGCCTCGGTTTGAGCGATGTGGAGCCGGATATCATCGGGCGCAGTTACGAATACCTGATCCGGAAGTTCGCCGAGGGGAGCGGTCAAAGCGCGGGCGAGTTCTATACCCCTGCCGAGGTCGGCCTGGTGATGGCGCGAATTATGGATGTCGAGCCGGGGATGACCGTTTACGACCCCTGCTGCGGCTCCGCGGGCTTGCTCATCAAGTGCGAGTTGGTGCTGCAAGAGAAGATGAATCTTCGCTCCCGCAAAAAGTTCGCCCCCGCCAAGCTCTACGGCCAGGAGTCCGAGCCGGGCACCTGGGCGATGGCGAACATGAACATGATCATCCACGATATGGAAGGGGAGATTCAGATCGGCGATACTTTCCGAAAGCCAAAGTTCCGCGAGAAGAACCGCCTCCAGACCTTCGACCGGGTGGTGGCCAATCCGATGTGGAATCAAACCGAGTTCAAAGAGAAAGACTATGACGCCGACGAGCTCGACCGCTTTCCCAAAGACGCGGGTTATCCCGGCAACAAGGCCGATTGGGGATGGATGCAGCACATCCTCGCAAGTTTAAAAGACAGCGGCCGCGCCGCCGTGGTGCTCGACACCGGCGCCGCGTCGCGCGGCTCCGGCAACGCCAATACCAACAAGGAAAAAGAGGTCCGCCGCTGGTTCGTGGAGAAGGATCTGATCGAGGGGGTCCTCTACCTTCCGGAAAATCTCTTTTACAATACCACCGCGCCGGGCATCGTCATCGTGTTGAACAAAGCGAAGCCGAAGGACCGCAAGGACAAGTTGTTTCTGCTGAATGCAAGCCGAGAATTCGTGAAGGGGGACCCGAAGAATTACCTCCCGGAAGAGGCGATCGCCCGCATCGCCGAGACCTTCACCGCCTGGAAGGAAGTCGAGAAGTATTCGCGCATCATCACCCGCGAGGAGATCGCCAAGAACGACTTCAACCTCTCCCCCAGCCGCTATATCCACACCGGTGAAGGGGAGATATACCGGCCCCTTGCGGAGATCGTGGAAGAACTGGAGACGCTGGAGGCGGAGGCAAAAACCACCGACGCGGCGCTGAAAGCGATTCTGGCGAGGATCGGCCGATGACCCGGAAAAAAGCGGATCGTTCTCCGAAACCTGAGAAGATTCATCACCTGCTGCGCGGTGAATTCTACCGAGCGGTCGCGGAAATCCTTCAAAAAGCACGGAGCAACGCGTACCGGGCCGTCAACTTCGCCATGGTCGAGGCATACTGGCAGGTCGGGCGGATGATCGTCGAGGAGGAGCAGGAAGGCAAGAAGCGGGCGGGCTATGGCGAAGCGGTGATCCGCGGCTTATCGGAGCGCCTCACGCTCGATTTCGGTAAGGGATTCAACGTCTCCAACCTTTGGGCCTTCAAGCAATTTTACGCCGCTTTCCCAATTCTCCGCACAGTGCGCGGAGAATCTTCCGGCGTTCACCCGACGGAGAGCATGGACAACATCGACCCGACTCCGGCAATATCCCAAACGTTACGCCGAGAATTGACCTGGTCCCATTACCGGCTTTTGATCCGCGTGGACAAACCGGAAGCGCGCGCCTGGTACATGAAAGAAGCCGCCGAGCAGGACTGGTCCGTCCGTGCATTGGAACGGCAGATCCACTCGCTCTGCTACGAGCGTCTGCGGGCGAGCCGGGACAAGAAACCCATCCTCAAGGAGATGAAAGAGAAGACCGCGTCGCTTGCAGACCGGCCGCGCGATTTCATCAAGGACCCTTATGTCCTGGAGTTCCTCGGCCTGAAAGAGATCCCCGCCTTTCGGGAATCCGATTTGGAGCAGGCGATCATCGGAAAGCTCCAATCTTTTCTGCTGGAACTCGGAAAGGGTTTTGCTTTCGTCGCCCGGCAGGAGCGCATCCGCACCGAGACCAAAGACTTCTTTGTCGATCTGGTTTTCTACAACTACATTCTCAAATGTTTCGTCCTGGTTGATTTGAAGACGGGCGAGCTGACGCACCAGGATATCGGCCAGATGGACATGTACGTCCGCCTCTACGAAGACAAACGCAAAGCCCCCGACGACAACCCGACCATTGGAATCATCCTCTGCACGGAGAAAGACGCGACGGTCGTCAAATACTCCGTCCTCCAGGAGAACAAGCAGCTCTTCGCCGCCAAATACCAGCTTTACCTCCCGACCGAGCAGGAGTTGATCGAGGAGATCGAGCGGGAGAAGGCGATGATTGTGAAGGAGCAAGAGGTGCTGTATGGCTGAACGAACAATGATGGGCCACTCGCTGCTGTTGGAGAGGCCTCCTCGTAGCTGGACACCTGCCAGCTTCGGAGACATTTGCAGCCGAGTTCAAGATCCAGCTTCGCCTTCAGCCGATGGCTCACGGCTCTATCTCGGACTTGAACATCTCGCTTCAGGTCTTCCATCTCTTGTCGGGCGCGGAACCGAGTCGGACGTTCATAGCAGCAAGACAACATTTCGAAGTGGGGATGTACTCTTCGGGAAGCTCCGTCCTTACCTGCGCAAGTCTGTCTTAGTTAACGAGGATGGTATCTGCTCAACGGATATCCTGGTGTTTCGAGCAACGGAGAGGTGCATCCCTGAATTTCTTTGCATGCTGACACATACCGATGAATTTGTCGGTCATGCAAAAGCGACAACCTCTGGCGTGCAACACCCACGTACCTCATGGGCTTCCCTGCGGGAGTTCAAAATCACCATACCACCACTTGACGAGCAGCGGAAGATTGCAGCGGTGTTGGGAGTGGTGCAGCGGGCGATCGAGCAGCAGGAGCGGCTGTTTCAGCTCACCGCCGAACTGAAAAAGGCGCTCCTCCACCAACTCTTCACCCAAGGCCTCCGCGGCGAACCCCAAAAACAAACCGAGATCGGACTTGTGCCGGAGAGTTGGGGGGTAGTGGAACTTGCCAATCTTTTTGAGATCAAGCACGGTTTCGCATTTGAGGGCGAATTCTTTGCTTCCGATGGCAGCTATATCCTACTGACACCCGGACATTTTTTCGAAGAAGGCGGATTCAGAGACCAGAAAGACAAAACTAAGTTCTACACTGGTGATTTCCCGCGGAGCTATTTGTTAGAGAAAGGTGATCTACTCGTCGCGATGACTGAGCAGAAGGCGGGCTTGCTAGGCAGTTCCATAGTTATCCCGGAGTCGGACAAGTTTCTTCATAACCAGCGGCTGGGTTTAATTCACAGACTCCATGATTCAAGGCTGAATAAGCTGTTCTTGTATTATTTCTTCAATACCGCCGATGTCCGTAAACATATCGCCATGACTGCCAGCGGATCAAAGGTCCGCCATACATCGCCAGGCAAGATTCGCGAATTGAAGATCGCGCTCCCCAGCTTGGACGAGCAGCGGCAGATCGTCGGGGTGTTCCAAGTGGCGGACATAAAGGTTGAGCTGCTTAGACGCAAGTACGCCGCGCTCACGACCCTGTTCCGCACCCTATTGCACCACTTAATGACCGCGCAACTAAGGGTAAAGGATTTTGAAATTCAAAACATGGAGGAGTTTGTTCGCCATGCCTAAGACGGTCCAAAAAGAAATCAAGTCGCTTGGACTTGACCTGAAGAATTTCCGAACTATACCTCAAGCAGATGAAGGACATGCAATCAACGCGATGATAGCCATTAATCCAGATTGGTTTTGGCCATTGATGGAAAGCTTGCTGGATGACGGCTACGAGCCTACTGAGAACATCATCGTCCTGCACACTGACGGCAAGTTAGTAGTCAAAGAGGGGAATAGACGTGTTGCGGCGCTTAAATTAATTTTTTCCTTGGTCGGCAACATCGAAATCCCCCAGCATTTGAGGAAGAAAATAGACACCCTTTCAACCGAGTGGAAAGCGCAAAATGCCGTTGTGCCTTGTGCGATATACGAAAGTACGGAAGTAGTTACGGTTGAAAAGCTCGTGGCGCGTACCCATGCCAAAGGTGAGAAGGCAGGCAGAGATAAGTGGAACGCTGTTGCTAAAGCGAGATTCGGGCGAGATCAGAAGGGGCAACCGGAGCCAGGCCTTGACCTGCTCGAGAAATTCCTAGGAAATAGCAAAAACGTTTCGCTTCAACAAGCTGAACGATGGGCAGGCGATTACCCATTAACTGTTCTGGACGAAGCCATTCAGAAGCTGTCGCCGCACCTTGGTTATCAGTCTGCGGCTGAACTGGCTTCTCAATACCCCAAGAAGCATAAGAAACTCCTTGAAAGCGTTCTCTACGATATTGGAATAGCGCACTTGGGGTTCAAAGAGTTGCGTGATAACACAGTATTCTGGGCGGCATCCTATGGGGTGGTAACAAATAAGAATGTAAATCTCCCAAGTACGCAGCCGTCCTCACAGGGAACTATGAACTCAGTGGCATCAGGCGGACAGGCTGTTTCGCCCGGCGTGCAGTTATCTGGGAAAAACAAGGCTGCTCCTGCCTTTGCGTCCAATGACCCAAAGTCTGTCCGGAAAAAACTAAAAAGTTTCCATGTGAAAGGTGCAGGGCGTGACAAACTTGTGACACTCCTGAACGAAATCAAGAAACTTAAACATGAAGAGCATCCGCATGCCTTCTGTTTCCTGTTACGGAGTATGTTTGAATTATCTGCAGTGGCTTACTGTGCGGATCACAAGCCACATGGGGGGCCAATTACGCAGAAACCTGATGGACGGAATAAGGAGCTTGCTGTGTTACTTAGGGAGATCACTGGTCACATGACGGGAAACGGGAAAAATAAGGAGAAGGTGAAACTCTTACACGGCGCAACAACTGAAATTGGCAAGAAGGACGGGATACTGTCAGTCACCTCGATGAACCAACTTGTACATAATCCGTCGTTCTCCATACAACCTCCCGATATCAGCATCATGTTCGGGAATGTTTTCCCATTGCTGGTTGAGATGAACAACTGATTTCAGAACGTAGGGAGAGTTTACTGTGAGCCTTTACAAGACACCATTACGATATCCTGGCGGAAAACAACGGATCTGGCGCTTTATTGACGAGATCGTAACCACCAATGATCTTGAGGGAGGGCACTATGTGGAGCCATACGCGGGGGGGGCGGGAGTTGCAATGGAGCTTTTGCTGCGAGGGAAGGTTTCTGGTGTCCACCTTAACGACGCCTGCGTTGCGGTATTTTCATTCTGGGATTCTGTTCTGAATGAAACAGAAAAGATGTGCCGAAAGATATCACGAGCATCACTGACTGTCGAAGAATGGAAGAGGCAACGAGAGATTTTCAGGAAGCGCGAAGAAGCCGACCCTCTTGAGTTAGGGTTCGCTACATTTTATCTAAATAGATGCAACCGCTCTGGAATTCTCACTGGGGGCGTTATTGGCGGCATCGACCAATCGGGGCCTTGGAAAATCGATGCTCGCTTCCCACGGAACGAACTTATTAAGCGTATTGAAGCTATTGCGGACAGAAAAAGAGCCATTCATATCAGAAATTGGGACGCCGAGAGATTCTTAATGGAGTATGTTCCAAAGCTCCAGAAGAAAACGCTCGTGTACTGTGATCCGCCATACTTTAAAAAGGCTGATCGATTATACCCAAACCACTACAGCCGCGAAGACCATGCCCGCATAGCGAAAGTTATCCAGGATAATCTCAAGATCCCTTGGGTTGTGTCATACGATTCCGCTCCAGAGATTCTGTCTTACTACCCAAGAAGAAGATCATTCTTGTATACACTCCAATACAATGCAGCCAGAGCCTATAAGGGTCGGGAGATGTTCATTTTCTCTGACAAAATCACCATACCTGAACGGTCAGCCCTTCCGAGTATCGACGAGACACTGCTAACATCCTTAGCGTGAGACCAATGCCCACGCCTACCGAACACAAAACCGTCCAAGCCCGCATTCTCTCCTACGCGCAGGAGATCGGCTGGCGCTACGTGCCGCGCGCCGAAGCCGAGACACGGCGCGGATTTGACCCCAACGGCGCCACGCCGGAAGAGCGCGCCCGCCCGGCGTCGCTCTACTTCGGCGACCTGCTTCATTCCAAAGTCCAAGCATTCAATCCGAAATACAAAGAGGCCGAAGGCGCGCTGGTCGGTGAGTTCCAGCGGCTGAATACCGACATCGCCGGGAACCGCGATTTCCTCGCCTACCTCCGTAACCAGGGGAAATTCTTCTGCGCCGAAGAAAACCGCGAGCTCGACTTGACGGTGATCGACTACGGCGACCTGACCCGCCCGCGCGAGCAGCGGCGCAACGTCTATGAAGTGACGGAGGAGTTCTACGTTCACAACGGCCGATACGGCACGCGGGAGGATGTGGTCTTCCTGATCAACGGCCTTCCGGTGCTGGTGATCGAATGCAAAAACGCCGACAAAGACGAGGCGATTGCGCTGGGGGTAGACCAGATCCGCCGCTACCATGAGGAGACCCCGGAGGTCATGGTCCCGGAGATGCTCTTCACCGCCACCGAGGCGATCGGCTTTTCTTACGGGGTCACCTGGAACATGGTGCGGCGGAACATCTTCCGCTGGAAGCATGAAGAAGTCGGCAATCTCGAAGCGAAGGTGAAAACCTTCTGCGCCGCGCCGAATCTGCTCCGGTTCCTCAAAGACTTCATCCTCTTCGCCGAGAAGGACGAGGAGCTGCAGAAGATCATCCTCCACCAGCACCAGACGGCGGCGGTCGATCGGGTGATGGCGCGCGCCCTCGACCCGAAGCGCTCGCGCGGCCTGGTCTGGCACACGCAGGGGAGCGGCAAGACTTACACGATGATCATGGCGGCCGAGCTGCTCTTCAAGGCGAACGAAGCGCAGAAGCCGACCGTCCTCTTGATGATCGACCGCAACGAGCTGGAAGACCAGATGCTCAAAAACCTGGCGGCGGTGGGGCTGGGCAACGTGAAGCACGCCGACCGGATCGCCACCCTCAACAAGCTGCTGGATGAAGAAGGGCAAGATTATCGCGGCATTGTCGTAACGATGATCCACAAATTCCGCGACATGCCGGCGAATCTGAACAGACGCAAAAATATCTTCGTCCTCATCGACGAGGCACACCGGACCACTGGCGGCGACCTCGGCAATTTCCTGATGGCCGGCCTGCCGAATGCGAGCTTCATCGGTTTCACCGGCACGCCGGTCGACAAGACCGCTTACGGCAAAGGAACATTTAAAACCTTCGGATGCGAGGACGATCAAGGTTATCTGCACAAATATTCCATCGCAGAGAGCATTGAAGACGGTACGACCCTGTCCCTCTACTACAATCTCGCCCCCAACGAAATGCTGGTGCCGCATGAATTGATGGAACGGGAATTTCTGGCCCTGGCGGAGACAGAAGGGATCGCCGACATCGAAGAGCTGAACAAGATCCTGGACCGGGCGGTGAACCTGAAAAACTTCCTCAAGGGCGACGACCGTATCCAAAAGGTGGCGCGTTATGTGGCCGATCATTACCGCGAAAACGTGGAGCCGCTATGTTACAAGGCGTTCCTGGTCGCCGTCGACCGCGAGGCGTGCTCGTTCTATAAAGAAGCGCTGGATACCATCTTGCCGGGATACGCGGAGATCGTCTACACCGGCAACAACAACGACCCGCCCCACATGAAAAAATGGCATTTGACCGAGACGAAGGAAAAACAGATCCGGAAACAGTTTGCGAAATTCGGGGAACGGCCGAAGATCCTCATCGTCACCGAGAAGCTCCTCACCGGATTCGACGCGCCGATTTTGTATGCGATGTATCTCGACAAGCCGATGCGCGATCATACCTTGCTTCAGGCGATCGCGCGGGTGAACCGGCCCTACGAGAACGAGGCGGAGGAGATGGTGAAACCGCACGGCTTTGTCCTCGACTTCGTCGGCATCTTCGACAAGCTGGAAAAAGCGCTCGCCTTCGACAGCGACGAGATCAACGCCATCGTCAAAGACATCGGCCTGCTCAAGCAGCTCTTCAAAGCCAAGATGGAGAGCAAAGCCCCGGCGTATCTGAATCTGATTGTAAAAAACTTCGACGACAAAGACGTGGACAATCTCATCGAGCACTTCCGCGATAAAGATCGCCGCAAGGAGTTTTTCAAAGAGTATAAAGAGATCGAGATGCTCTACGAGATCATTTCACCCGACCCCTTCCTGCGCCCGTTCATGGAAAACTACGCGACCCTTTCATCGATCTATGCCGTGGTGCGCAACGCCTATGCCAAGAGAGTCTATGTGGATAGGGCGTTCCAAAAGAAGACCAACGCTTTGGTCCAGAAATACATCGGCGCGGAGATGGCCGCGGAATCGCCCTCTGAATTCGTGCAGATCGACAGCGCGACGATTGAGACGATCAAAAAGGGGGACCAAGGGAATGCCACAAAGGTGATCAACTTGATCAAGTCGATCGAGAAGAGCGCCGAGGAGAACAGCGGCGACCCTTTCCTGGTCGCCCTCGCCGACCGGGCAAAGGCGGTCCAGGAAAGCTTTGAAGACCGGCAGATCAAAACCGCCGACGCGCTCGCCGGTCTTTTGAAAGAGATCGAGAAAAACGAGCAGCGGAAGAAAGAGCAGGCCGCAAAGGGGCTGGACGGGCTGACCTACTTCGTCCTCTGCAAGCTGACCGAGGATGGCATCCCGAATCCCGATGTCGCAAGCCGGAAGGTCGCCGCGGCGTTCTCGAAATTCCCGAACTGGCAGCGGAGCGAGGCGGAGCTGCGCGAGGCGCGTAAGCAGGTGACCTTCGCCCTCTTCGCCGAGGAGGAAAATATGGACAAAGTCACTGCCACCGTCGAAGCGCTCTTTACCCTTTTGCAGAAGAGTTTTCGTAAGTGAAGAGAGGGCAAGAGAAAGAAGCGCTCAAAGTCCGTGTGCTCGAATGGGCCGACAAACTAGGGGTGAAGGTGCGCACTCTCTCCGCCCGACCGATGAAAAACAAATGGGCCTCGTGCTCCACGGCCGGCAACCTGAGCTTTAATACCGAGCTTTTGGCCTTTGATAAGGAAGTCATCGATTACGTGATTGTCCACGAACTTCTTCATTTCTTCGTTCCCAATCACGGAAAGCTTTGGAAGAGCCTTATGCGCGCGCACCTCGGCGATTATGAGCGGCTGGAGGTTTTATTGAGAGCGAAGGAGCAATCCTGAAAGCCATTCCAAAACTCACGGAAGCCCACGCGGCGCGCCTGCGCCGCTTTCTCTCCGCGCCGAGACATGACCGGCCGCTTATCCATCTTGGCGGTCCCGCCGTGCCTCTTCCGCCAGCTCGACGAGAATCTGCAGCGCCTGCATCGGGGTGAGGTGGAGGGGGTCGATTTTCCGGAGGCGTTCTACGATAGGGTTGGTTTCCGCCGCGGGGGACGCAGGGGAGAGAGGAGCGGCGAAGAGATCGGGCTGCGCAGGGGGGGAGAGGGTCGGCTGCCAGGCATTTTCTTCAAGTTGTTTCAGCACCGCCTTGGCCCGATGGATGATCTCGGGGGGAAGCCCGGCGAGCCGGGCCACCTGAATGCCGTAGCTTTTGTCGGCCCCCCCTTCGACCATTCTTCTCAAGAAGATGATCTCATCGTTCCACTCTCGGACCGAGACGTGATAATTCCGAATCCCTTCGTTGGCGCCGGCCAACTGCGTCAGCTCATGGTAGTGGGTGGCGAAGAGGGTCCGCGCGCCGAGCCGTTCCGAATGGGCGTGCTCCGCGATCGCCCAGGCGATGCTCATCCCGTCGAAAGTGCTCGTCCCCCGGCCGATCTCGTCGAGGAGGATCAGGCTGCGGGAGGTGGCGTGCCGGAGGATCTGGGCCATTTCGGTCATCTCGACCATGAAGGTGCTCATCCCTTCCGAGAGGGCGTCCTGCGCCCCGACCCGCGTGAAGATCTGATCGACCACGCCGATCGTCGCCTCGCGCGCCGGAACGAAACTTCCCATCTGCGCCATCAAAACGATCAGCGCCACCTGCCGCATGTAGGTCGATTTCCCCGCCATGTTCGGGCCGGTGAGAATCAACAGGCGCTGCGAGGGGGGATCGAGCAGGGTATCGTTGGGAACGAAGCGCTCCCTCGCCCTCAACTGCTCCAGGACCGGATGCCGCCCTTCGACGATGCGGATCGTCCTCCCTTCGTTCACTGTAGGACAGACGTAGTTGTTTTGGTGCGCCACCTCCGCGAGGGCCGCCGTCAGATCGAGCAGCGCGACCTTCTTCGCCATCGACTGGACCCGACCCGCCATCAGCGAGAGGTCGTGCCGGATCTCTTCGAAGGCAGACTCCTCCATTGCCCGGATCGCCTCCTCCGCCCCGGTCAGCTTCTCTTCGATTCTTCGCAGTTCGTCGGTCGTGAATCGCTCGGCCCGGGTGAGGGTCTGCTTGCGAACGTAGTCGGGGGGAATTTTCTTCAACTGGCTCTCGCTCACCTCGATGTAATAACCGAAGACCTGGTTGTAGCGGACTTTGAGCGATTCGATCCCGGTCCGCCGCCGCTCCTGCAGCTCGACCTGGGTCAGCATCGCGCGTCCCTCTTTCTGAAAACGCCGAAGCTCGTCCAGTTGCGGAAGATACCCTTCCCGAATCACCCCTCCTTCTTTGATCGAGAGGGGGGGCTCGGGGACGATGGCGCTTTCGATGAGCCGGTGGACTTCATCGAGGTTATCCCAACTCCGGAGGGTCTCCTCCAAGAGAGGCGCCGTCGCGCCCGACAAGGCCTTGTGGATTTCCGGAAGAAGCGCGATCGACTCCTTCAGCGCCACCAGATCCCTCGGGTGAGCCGCCTTGAGGCTGATTCGTCCGATCAACCGTTCGAGGTCGGAGATCTTTTCGAGCAGATTTCGAAGGCGGGTCCGAAGCAGGAGATCGTCGTAGAACGAAGCGATCGCCTCCTGTCGTTCGATGATCTTCGCGGGGGAGAGGAGAGGACGGAGAATCCATTCCCTCAAGAGGCGTCCCCCCATGGCGGTCACCGTCCGATCGAGCAGGTGAAGCAGCGTTCCTTGGGCGCCCTCGCGCGAAGTCGGAACCAATTCCAGGTGCCGCTGCGCCAAGGGATGCAGGCGCATTTGCTCCCCGGAAGCGTGCGGCCGAAGCGAGAGGATGTTGCCGAGGGCGGTCTTTTGCGTCTCCTGAACATGGCCCAAGAGGGCGCCGGCGGCAAGGAGCGCGGGACGATCCCCGCCGAGAGCGGCGACGGAATGGATTTGAAAGTGAGATTTCAGAAGGGCTTCCGTCTGCTCGGGGATAAAGAGCGCGGGCGCCGTGTAGCGGATCGGCCATCGCCGGAAAAAGAGCGGCGCCTCTTTCCCTTCGAGGGAGGCGGGGAGGATCACCTCCCTTGGATCGATCTTCGAAAGCTCGCTTTCGATCTCGCTCCAGCCGTCGGCGGAGGCGATCCGAAAATCGCCGGTGGAAAGATCGAGATAGGCGAGCCCGAGCGACTTGGCTTTTTCCAGCGGGGAGGCGAAATCCCAGGCGACGGCGGCGACGTAGTTGTTCTCCTTGGGGGAGAGGAGCTCCGGCTCGATCAGCGTTCCGGGGGTGATCACACGGACCACCTCCCGTTTCACCAGTCCCTTTGCCAAGGCGGGGTCTTCCACCTGCTCGCAGACCGCCACCGCGAGGCCGGCCTTGATCAGCTTGGCGATATAACCGGAGGCGGCATGGTAGGGAATGCCGCAAAGCGGAACGGAGTTCTCTTTGCTTTTATCACGTGAAGTGAGGGCGATCTGGAGGATCTTCGACGCGGTCACCGCATCTTCGTAGAACATCTCATAGAAGTCGCCGACGCGGAAGAAGAGAATGGCGTCGGGGTGCCGCCGCTTGGTATCGAGGTATTGCTTCATGAGGGGGGTTACTTCAGGCATGATGAAAATCCTTAAAAGAGACCTTTCAGCCGTCAGCTTTCAGCGTTCAGCTCTAAGAAAGACCTAGAACGAATGACTTTAGGACAGCATTGATCTGTTCGCTGATTGCTGAAAGCTGAACGCTGATCGCTTTCTTTTTACCCGTCTCCCATCGCATCGTCTTGACTGTCGTCTACATCGGTCGAATAGGTCGGATGTCGGGGAGTCGTTTTCAACGCCTCCGCGCGCAGATGATCGAGGTCGGTCTCCAACACTTCGATCCGCTTGTTCAGCTTTCGTTTCTCCAGCTTCATCTTCAGCCATCCCGGAAAGGTCATCAGCACCGCGAAGAGAATCCCGACCAGAAAAGAGCCGATCACGATCAGATAAGCCGGGACAGGCGGGAAGGGCCCTCCCCCGATGAAGTGAAGCGAGATCTGCTCCTCTTGATTCATGTAGGAAAAGGTGAAGAGAAAGAAGACGACGATAATGAAGAGGATCAGTCGGAGCACGGCGGCCTCATTTGAAATGACGCTTCAATTGGCGGTAGGTTTCCTGGATGTCTTCCGGGATGACCCGCACTTCCGGGGTCACCGTCATGAAGTTGGTGTCCCCCCCCCAGCGCGGGACGATGTGGAAGTGAAGATGCTCTTCGATCCCGGCTCCCGCGGCCTTCCCGAGATTCAGCCCCATGTTGAATCCGTCCGGTTTGTGCGTTTTGCGAAGAACCTCCAGCGATTTCTTCATCAGACGCATCATCTCGGTCGTGATCGTATCGGAAAGCGCCTCCAGGGTGTTCACATGCAGATAGGGCGAGACCATCAGGTGGCCGTTGTTGTAGGGGTAGAGATTCATCATCACGAAGGCATGTTTCCCCCGCGCCAGAATTAGGTTGTCACGGTCTTTCTTCTCCCCCGGCTTATCACAGAGGATGCAGCCGGGCGTTTTCTCCCCTTTGATGTAGTCGATCCGCCAAGGCGCCCAGAGATGCTTCATCGTTTTTTCAGTTCCTCCATGATCTTCTTGAGGTCTTCCCAGACGGTTTTCTTCTCGTTCGGGTTGCGCAGGAGGTAGGCGGGGTGGAAGGTCGGAAGGAGCTTCACGCCGTGATAGTCGTGGAATTTCCCGCGCAGGGCCGAGATCTTCTGCTGCGTTTCGAGAAGGGTTTGGGCCGAGAAGGTGCCGAGGGCGCAGATGACCTTGGGGCGGATCGCCTCGATCTGCTTCAGCAAAAAGGGGCTGCACGCGGCGATTTCATCCGGCTGCGGGTTCCGGTTCTCGGGGGGGCGGCACTTGATGATGTTGGCGATGTAAACCGTTTCCCGGGAGAGCCCCATCGCCTCGATCATCTTGGTCAAAAGCTGTCCGGCCCGCCCGACGAAGGGTTGCCCCTGAGCGTCTTCATCGGCGCCGGGCGCCTCGCCGACGAACATCAACGCTGCATGGGGACTTCCCGTTCCGAAGACGATGTTCTTCCGGGTCGAGCAGAGCTTGCAGCGCCGGCAGTCGCCGATCTCGTCTCTCACCTCCGACAGGGTTCTTGCCGGGGTCGCCGCGGAGGCGATCGGGAAAAGCGCGCTCGGCGCTTCGGCGGCAAGGAGCGATTGCTCCGCCGGTTCGTAGGGTTTTGATTTATTTTGATTTGGCATCTGTTGGGTTCCTTCATCCACTTTTATTGTGGGCGCCGGCGAAATATTCCAGGCATCGATCCCTTCCTGGCGATACCAGGAGAGCCGGGCCTTCATCTCGCGCGCAATCGCCGCTAGTTCTTCCCGTCGAGGATCTTCCACCGGCGCGCCTCCCGAATTTTACGAAGCCATTCTTGATAATGCGATCCCGATGCGGAGAGGTGGAGCTCCCGCTGATCCTCTCCTGCATACTGAAAGGTGATCGTCAGCCGGGCAGGGGGGAGAACCTCCAGCCCTTTGTCGGCCCATTCGACGGCGGCGACACCCTCTCCCTCCAGGAATTCTTCCAGGCCGAGCGCCTCCATTTCGGCCGCCTTTTCCATTCGATAAAGATCGATGTGATAGAGCGGAAGCCGTCCTTCGTAACACTGCATCAGGATGAAGGTCGGGCTGGTGATGTAGCGCTCGGCGACCTCCAGCCCCTTCGCCAGTCCCTGAACGAAGCGGGTCTTCCCGGCCCCCAACGGCCCGATGAGGGCGAGGACTTCGCCGCCGGTCGCTTCTCTTCCGATCCACTCCCCCAGGGCGAAGGTCGCCTCGCTGGAATCGCTGTAGAGGGAGAGGCTCTCTTCGGGACGATCCTGGGCGGCCGGAGGAACCATCGACCCCTTCTTTCCTAAGCCGGGATGAAGCATCGCTCCATCGCCTTGGCTAAATTTTTGAGCGTTTCGACGTTGCGCACGATATGGGAAGGCTCCGTATCGGCCGGGCCGTCGTACGGCTTCCCCACCACCAGGGCGTCGGGACCGAGCTGGAGGCTTGAGAACTCATCGAGGGGGGAGAGGAATTCTTTGATGCCGGCCTTCTCGAAGATCTCCCGGGCCGCTTCCGGATTGAGCGATCGAAGTTGATAATTCGGCGCGGCCTCCGGTATGATTTGGCCGGCGTCTCCGGAAAAGGTCTCCTCATTCTTGATCGGTTTGAAATACTCCGCCTTGAGAAGAAGAAGATCGCACGGCAGATCGGCTTTGAGGCTGTAGATGTAGTAGAGGATATGCTGGCGGCCGACTTTAACGACCTTGAAGAAGAGGTCGAATCGTCTGCCGTCGATATCGCCGGTGAAGTAGGGATAAACGAGCGCGTTTTCCTGCGCGACCAAACCTTGCAGCTCGGCGGCGAGGCGGAGGAAGTTTTTCTTGATCCGTCGCTTGTCGATCCAGGAATGGACCACCATCGAAATGCCGATGACGGAGAGGATGAGGAGGAAAAAAGCGGTAATTTGGGACAGTGTCATGTAATGCCTCTTAATTTTTGTTTGTTTCCTGATGTTCTGTAGGGGCGTATTGCAATACGCCCCTACGGCGGTAAGACGCCGGAATTACGTTTCACATAATTTTGGATCGCCTCCGGAATCTTCTGAATCAAATCGGAGGCGATCAGGCCGATCTCCCCGCGGTCGGCGGCGGCGAGATCGCCGGCCGTGCCATGAAGCGCCACCCCTCCGGCGGCGGCATCGACCGGGTCGATCTCCTGCGCCAGCCAGGCGCCGATCATCCCGGTGAGGGCGTCTCCGGTTCCGGCCGTCGCCATTCCCGGATTGCCGGTGTTGTTGACGCGAACGGCGCCGTCGGGGGTGGCGACGACGGTGTGCGCTCCCTTCAAGACCAGAATGGCCCCCCATTGCTCCGCGAAATGGGCCGCGACGGTGAAGCGCTCTTTTTGAATGAGATCGGTCCGCTTTCCGGTCAGACGGCTCATCTCTCCCGGATGCGGGGTCAAAATCACCGGGGCCTTCCGTTTCTTCAGCGGCGAGAGATCGCCCGCGAGGGCATTCAGGCCGTCGGCATCGACGACGATCGGAAGAGAGATCTCGGCGATCAAGGTTCGGATCAGCCGCTGCGTCTCCTCGTTTTGCGAAAGACCCGGTCCGATGGCGACGGCATCCTTCCCCCGAACCGCTTGAAGAAGACTTTTCTCCGCCGCAAGCGAGAGGGTCCCCTCCGGCGTTTCCGGAAGCGGAAGGGTCATCACCTCCATCAAATCGGCCGTCGCGAGATCGATCGATTTCGGAAGGGCGACCGTCACCAGTCCGGCGCCGCAGCGCAGCGCCGCAAGAGAAGTCATCAGCGCCGCCCCTTTTTTGCCGAACGAGCCGGCGATGACGAGAAGGTGTCCCGCCGTCCCCTTGTGCGCGCCGCGCGGGCGGGGAGGGGGGAAGCCGGCGAGCTCTTCCGGGGTGATCAGCTCGACCGGGATTTTCGCCGCCTCGATCATCGCCGGCGGGAAGCCGATGTCGATCACGGCGAGTTGGCCCCGGACCTCCAGCCCCTCCTGAAGAAAGTGGCCCCATTTCGGGAGGGCCATCGTAAAAGTGTAATCGGCCTTCACCGCGACGCCGAGGACCTCGCCGGTATCGGCCGAGATCCCGGAGGGGATATCGACCGCAACGACCTTCCGGCCCGTTCGGTTGATCAGGGTGATCGCCTTTGCGTAGTCCCCCTCGACCGGATGGGAGAGCCCGGTGCCGAGGAGGGCGTCGATGATCAGATCGCTTTCCGACAGCTCCTGCGTCAGATGGTTCCAGCGGAATGAGCCGGCCACATGAAGGACGCCGCCGGTCTGCATCCAGATGTCGAGCGACGTCTTCGCGTCCCCCCCGACCTTCTCGATCGGCGAGAAGAGGTAGACGATGACCTGCGCGCCGCGCATCCGCAGATGCCGCGCCGCCGCGATGCCGTCCCCGCCGTTGTTCCCGCGTCCCGCCAGGATGACCACCCGCTTGCCGGCGGCCGGACCGATCGTCTTCTCGATCTCGTCGACCAATCCCCGGGCCGCATTCTCCATCAGCAGGAGCGAGGGAATGGCGTAGTCGGTCGTCGCCTTCCGATCGAGTTTTTTCATCTCCTCTGCGGTCACGATTTTCATTGATTCGTCACCAAAATCACTTGCGCGATCGAATAGTCATGATCATGCGTGATGCTGGCGAAGACGTCGGCGACGTTTCGCGCGTCGGCCAGCTCGCGCGTCCGGCCCCAGAGCTTCACCTCCGGCTTGCCCGCCGGGTTGTTGATTGTTTCGATCTCACGCCATCGGGTCCCCATCCGAAGTCCCGTCCCCAGCGCTTTGAGGATCGCCTCCTTCACCGCGAACCGGGCGGAGAGGTGGACGTGGGGGGCCTTTCGATGAAGGCAATAAGCCTGCTCGGTGGGGGTGAAGACCCGGTCGAGAAAACGAGGGCCCCACCGCGCCGTCATTTCTTGAATCCGGGAGATTTTGACCAGATCGACCCCGATTCCGACAATCGTCATCGGTTCCCTTTACCCGCCCCCTCGATCTGTTCCTTCATCTCGCGGACGGCCCGCTCCATCCCGACCAAGACGGCCCGGGCGATGATGCTGTGGCCGATATTCAGCTCTTCGATCTCCGGGATCCGCGCCACGGCGGCGACATTCTGATAGTCGAGGCCGTGCCCCGCGTTGACCCCCATCCCGAGCTTGGCGGCGAGCCGGGCCGCCTCTAAAATTTGATTCAGCTCCGTCCGGCGATCTTTTCCCCGGCTGTTGGTGTACGGGCCGGTATGGATCTCGATCAGATCGGCCGAGACCTTATGCGCCTCCTTGATTTGCGCCGGATCGGGATCGATGAAGAGGGAGACCTCAATTCCGCCGTCGTGAAGGAGATCGATTGCTTTCTGCAATTCATCCCGGTTCGAGACGACGTTGAGTCCCCCCTCGGTTGTCAGCTCCTGCCGCCGCTCCGGGACAAAGGTCACCATTTCCGGTTTCACCTCAAGGGCGATCCGGACCATCTCATCCGTCGCGGCCATCTCCAGGTCAAGCTTGGTCTGAATCGTTTCCCGAAGGATTTTGAGGTCTCGATCGTGGATGTGGCGCCGATCTTCACGAAGGTGGACGACGATCCCGTCCGCCCCCCCCAGCTCCGCCAGGACCGCCGCGGCGATCGGATCGGGCTGTTTCGCCTTCCTCGCCTCGCGCACCGTCGCCACATGATCGATATTCACCCCGAGTCTCGCCAAGCGTTTCTCCTCTTTGTTGAACACGCACGCGCGTCGCATTCCTCGCAGCTTGCTGCGGGGAGCTTCAATGGGAAATTTTAGAAGAACCCCTTTAAATTCGGACCATTATTGCAGAAACGGACCAGGGGGTCAAGGGCTGAGGCGGGCGGTTTTTATCCGTTTTACGGGATGTGCGGGGGCGGGTTTCAAACCCGCCCCCTGCAGGAAATCTCAATTCAAAATCCGAAATCGCCGATCCGCAATCGTCAGGCGAGGATCGCCATCCCCGCGGGGGGGAGATCGATCCGGACCGTCGCCCGGTCCTGATCATAGAGGACCGGAACCCGTTTGTTCCGGGGAGGGTGGCGAAGCTCCGTCTCGCCCCAATCGCCCCGGTAGAGAAACGTCATCATCGAGCCGGGGGGGTGCAAGGAGGCGTCTACCGTGACATCGGCTCCGCGGGGTGCGGTTCCATGGGGGTTGAGCGCGACCAATACTTCCTGATCGAAGAGAAGGCGCGACCAGGCGGCCAGCTCCCCGGCGCCGGGGATCGAGAAGGGCTGTCCCAGAAAGGAGGTCTCGCGAAGGTACTGGCGGCCGCGCCGCAGCGCGAGGCCGGTGGGGCCGTTCTGGTTTCGGATCCGCGCGATTGCCCTGATCCGAAGGAAGGTCGGATGGTTGGGATCGAAGAAATGGCAGCCGGCGGTTCCGAATGCGCCGAAGCTCCCGCCGAACATCGCCTCGCGGATGTAGCGGTCTTCGAAACCCGAATCGATCGCCGGATCGTGGCGATCCTCCGTCCCGTCGAAGGCCTGCTCGGTGCCGTAGTAGAGGCAGGGGATGCCGAGGGTGGTGAGCTGGACCCCGACCGCATGGGCGACCTGCTCGGCCTTGTTGGGGATCGGATTGCGCGCCGCAAAGCGGTGCTTTCCATCGCGTCCGACCATGTCGTGATCGTCGAGGATCGAGATATGGTAGCGCCCGGTCTCCCGATGGCTTCCGAGGATGTCGTGGCCGCTGAACTGATTGAAGAACCGGGCCGGCTCGGTCAGCCCTTTGACCAGGGCGGTGAGATTCCGGGCCGGCTCGCCGATATCGAGGGCGGCGTCCAGATTGCGGCCGAAGATATCGAGGTAATCCCGGGCCAGCGCGGCGCCGCCGGTGACCTCGCCGACGAGGAAGAAGTTTTCTTTTCCGATCGACTCGGCATATTCGCGGATCGCCCCGCAGAAGTTCCGGGAGCCCTCGAAGCTGACATGTTTCACCGTGTCGATCCGGAAGCCGTCGCAGTCGCTCAACGCGATCCAGTATTGATAAACGCGGGCGACCGCCGAGAGGGCTTCGTTCCGGTTCAGGTTGATATCTTTGAGATCGAAGAAGTCGCCCCGGCGGAATTCATTCTCGGGATGGAGCGGATCTTCCCACGGCTCCGGATCCCACCGCCCGATCCGCCCGGCGCGGGTGTACCAATCGCTGTTTTGAAACTCCTTCGGCCAGACCCCGTCGTCGAGCGAGAGGATGTCGGGAATGCTGGCGCCGGCTCCGGATCGCCAGCCGTGCATCGGATACGGCGGCGCGTAGCGATAGGAGAGATCGCTCTTCGGCTCTCCGCCCTCATCGTAGAACCAATTGTTTCCGGAGTGGTTGTAGATGATATCGAGGAGAATGTACATCTCGCGGTCGTGGGCGGCGTCGACCAGATCCCTCAGCTCCTGAAGGGTCCCGAACCGGGGATCGACGTCGAGAAAGTTCTGAATCCCGTAGCCGTGATAGGTCTCCAGATCGGGCCGCTGGCGCCAGATCGGGCCGATCCAGAGGGTGGTGATGCCGAGCTCTTTTAAATAATCGAGTTTGCCGGCAATCCCCTTGAGGGTGCCTCCCTGGAATCGCCGTCCCGATTCTTGCCAGAGTCGCCGATCGGCGGCGGCATGTTGATCGGGATGTCTCCAATCAAATAAGGGGCGCTCTTCTTCATGCCCGTCGCTGAATCGGTCGGGGAGAAAGAAGTAAAGGGTCTGGTCGCGCCAGGTGGCGGGACTCGGCTGAACGCGGCCGCGGGGTCTAAGGTCGGCGGCCGAGAGGGTCGTGGGGGCGGATGGTTCGACGATGGTCGGCATGGGTTGTCCTCCTGGGATTGAGGTAAGTGGCTTTCTTCAGGTTAGCGAAAATGGGCGATGGAATTCAACTGTCGGTTTCGGAATGGGCTTATGTTAGAATAAAAATTAAATGGTCATCACGGAGACGGAATCATGCCGATCACCATCGGGCGAGGGCCCGAGGTTACATTCACCAATCCATTGGGATGGCTTCGCGGTTGCCACGACCGGATCGCGCACTTTCTGAAAATGCTGGCGACCGTGGCGACACGGCGGCAATGGGGGGCGCTTCACCGGGCCGATCGGGAAGCGCTCGAAGCATTTCTCCGCTACTTCCGGGAGGCGGCCCCGAAGCATACCGAAGATGAGGAACAGTCGCTCTTTCCGAGGTTGAAGGAATCAACCGCTCCGTCTGCGGTCGCGTTGCGGCCGACGCTGCATGTGCTGGCGGCGGAGCATCAGACGATCCAAAAGATCCAATCTGAGGCTGAACAGCTTGTCGAACGGTGGCTGATGGAAGGACAACTTCTCCCTCATGAAGGGAAGCGGCTGCTGGCGCTGCTTCCACCGCTGCAGGAATCGTATGAAAAGCATATGGAGGTTGAGGATCGGGAGGTTTTTTCGGTCGCCGCCCGTGTCCTGACCGCATCGCAGATGGTTGCGATGGGGCGCGAGATGGCGAAGCGGCGGGGGATCGATCCCGATCTGGCAATCGCCTATCCGATGGAAGGTCCCCCCGCCGACTGAAGCAAGGCTGAAGAGGAGCGAAGCGAATGTCCCAAAAGCCCCTTGTGTTGTATCATGCCGGATGCGCGGACGGTTTTTCCGCCGCCTGGGTGGTGCATCAACTCGGAATCGATGCCGAGTTTCGTCCGGTCGACTATGAGCATGGCCCCCCCGACGCCACGGGGCGCGACGTGATGATCTTCGATTTCGCCTACCCGCGCGAAGCGCTTCTGGCGATGAAGGAAAGGGCCGCTTCGCTCGTCGTCCTCGATCACCATAAAACCCACGCGGAAGTTCTCTCCGATCTGCCGTTCTGCCGGTTCGATATGGAGAAATCGGGGGGACAGATGGCGTGGGAATATTTTAAGAAGGAGGAGCCCCCTCCCTGGCTGGTTGCCTACACGGAAGATCGCGATCTCTGGCGATGGGACCTCCCCCATTCCCGCGAAGTAAACGCGGCGCTCCGCTCTTACCCGAGAAAGCTCGACGTTTGGGACGCGCTCGCAAAACGGGACGTGCTCGAATTGGTGGCGGAGGGAAAGGCGATCGCCCGCTACGAGGACCAGCTGGTCCGGGCGCTCGTCCGGCTGGCGCGGGAAATCGAATTCGACGGCCACAAGGTCCTCGCGGTCAATACCTCCGCCCTTCTTTCGGAAGTGGCGGGGAAGCTGGCGGAGGGCCGCCCCTTCGGGATCGCCTGGTTTACCCGCGCCGACGGAAAACGATCGGTCGCCCTTCGCTCCCGCGAGGGGGGAATCGACGTTTCGGAGATCGCCAAGCGCCACGGCGGCGGGGGGCATCGGAACGCGTCCGGCTTTATCGCCGAGGCGAAGGGGTTTGATTATTGATCGTCGAACGCAAACGATCGTGAGATCGGCCGTCCTTCCTCCAGAAAAATCAGCTTCAACTGAACCCTCTCCTTGCTCCACTCCATCAAACCGATCGATCGCTTCAGCGAGAACCGCTTCGGTCCGGCGCCGCCCGGATTGAAGTAGATCATCCCGTCCTTTTGTTCGATGATTCCCTTGTGGCTGTGGCCGGAGATCACCAGATCGGGATCGGCCCCTTTCAGCCGCTCTTTCATTTCACCGGCCGGCTTCCAATAATCTTTGACATTGTGAATCAGAAGGATTTCTCTTCCGTCGAGCTCGATCCGATCCATATCGGGGAGGCGTTCGAGCGGTGTGCCGAGATCATTGTTTCCCCGAATCGCCGTCACCGGCGCGATCTTCTCCAGGGCGGAGAGGACCTCCTTGCTTCCGATATCACCGGCGTGAAGAATTCGGTCGACCTTTTCGAAATGCTTCAGCACCGCCGGATCAAGCCGGCCATGTGTGTCGGAAAGAATGCCGAATCGGGTCATCGCCGCCCCGCTATAAAGCCCGGAAGGGATCGAGCGGTTCCAGCCCGTCGATTTTCCAGCTCCCCTCCTCGAAAACCATCCGGTATTCGACCGTCGCGAGCCGGGCGTTTGCCCCGGCGACATCGACTTCCAGCACGGCGCGGTTGTCGCCCGGGTGGAAATGAAGCCTTCGGAAGAGGACCTGCGCCGGCCGGGCGACCTCCTTAAAGCGGGCGCGAATCCTCGCCTCAAAGAGGTCCCGCGGGAATTCCTTTCGGAAGGCCTTGGAGACAAAGGTATAGGCGCCGCTGTAGTCGTCCCGCTTAAAGGCGTCGAGTTGTTGCCGGACGACCGACGCGATCTGCGCCAGCGTTTCCTTCCGGTCGGCCGGGTCGGTGAGAGAGGTCCCACTGCTCGATCGGTGAAGGGGGGGGCCGCCGGCGGTACAGCCGAGGAGGAGAAAGAGGAACATCATTATCCCGGGAAGGATCAGGGTTCTTATCCCCACCCGATCGGCCCCCTTGCCCGAAGGGTGATGAGGGTGATGCCGTCCACCCGCCATCCTTCCTCCTCCCGGATCATTTGATATTCCGCCGTGACTTTTTTGTGGTTGAACCCGGTGATCTCGACCCGGGCGGTTGCCTGGGCGGGATCGGGGGAAAAGTGGATCCCTCCGAACGAGACGATGAGCGATTTGGTGATCTCCGGATACTCGGCGCGGACCATTTGCGCATACTGGTCCGGCGAGAATCGCTCTTTTATTTTTTTAGAGGTGAGGCGGTATGCTTCTTCATAGTCGTTGAATGTGAATGCGTCGAGCTGCTGCCGGATGACCGACGCGATCTCTTGTTCTTCGGGGGAGGGATCGGGGGCTTGAATGGGACGTGTTGAGGGACGCAAGGTGAGGAGGGTAAACCAGAGGATCAGGCTGGGGATCATGGCGGGCCTCCGAAGAAGAGGGTTTCTGCCGATCGGATGATAACATGAGAAGTGAAGGAGAACCTAGATGTTAAATCCAAAGGGTCACCGCGCAGCCTCTTCGATTTCAGTTTTCTACCAGGCGTACGCTTCCGGCGCCTCTCCCCGGGGGCCGGGCCAGATTTTATCCAACTGCCGGAGGAGCTGTTCGTCGAGGGTGATCTCGAGCGCGCGGAGGCTGTCGGCCAGCTGCGCCAGGGTCCGGGGGCCGATGATCGGGGCGGTAACGACCGGATTGGAGAGGACCCAGGCGAGGGCGACCGTCGACGGCGATTCGCCGATCCGTTTGCAGAGATCTTCATACTGCGTCAACTGGGCGCGATGTTTTTCGACCTCGGACTGGAACTCCTCCGTGCTCCGCCGCCCTTCGGTCGGCTTTGCGAGGGCCCCGGCCAGGAGACCGCCGGCGAGGGGACTGTAAGGAATCAGTCCAAGGCCGTAGGCGCGGCAGACGGGGATGACTTCCAACTCGATCGTTCTTGTTTGCAAACTGTAGATGCTCTGCTCGCTGACGAGTCCCATGAAGTGGCGCCGCGCAGCGAGCTGATTTGCGGTGGCGATCTGCCAGGCGGGGAAATTGCTGCTTCCGATGTAGATCACTTTTCCCTGCTGCACCAAGATCTCCATCGCCTGCCAGATCTCTTCCCAAGGGGTTTCCGGGTCGATGTGATGCATTTGGTAGAGATCGATGTGGTCGGTCTGCAGCCGCCGCAGGCTCTCCTCGCAGGCCCGCCGGATGTGATAGGCGGAAAGACGCCGCTCGTTCTCCAACTCCCCCATCCGGCCGTAGACCTTCGTCGCCAGGATAATCTGGTCGCGGCGGCCCCCCCCTTGCGCCAGCCACCGGCCGATGATCTGCTCCGTCCACCCTTCGCCGCGCTTCCAACCGTAAACGTTGGCGGTATCAAAAAAATTGATCCCGAGCTCCAACGCCTTGTCCATGATGGCGAAGCTTTCCTTCTCGCTCGTCTCCGGTCCGAAGTTCATCGTGCCGAGGCAAAGACGGCTGACCTTGAGCCCGGTTCGTCCCAACCCAACATAGTCCATTCGCGCATCTCCTTCACAAGCCGTGGTAGAGGCAGAGTCACAAGGTCTCTTAAAGACGTGTCCCTTGCAAATTAACTTATTTCCCTCAAGAGTGCAAGCACGACTTCAAATGAAGATTGGGTGTTCAATAGCGAGGCCGGTGCAAGATGCACCGGCCTCTATTTATTTTTATTGTTTTGCAGCGTTTCTATTTTGAGTTGTTGTCGGGTTGTTTCGAGCCGTTGCCGTTTTTCCCCGCCTCGGCCCCCCCTTTGTCGCTGCTGGCCGGCGGGCAGGGAACGTGTTCGGCGTCGATCTCTTCATTGGAATTTTTGGTGAGCGGACTGTCATTCCCCACCGCTTGATCTCGTCGGCCGAGATTCGCTGTCCCATCCAACCCCGCCGCCTGGTCCCGGCTCGACGGCAATTCCCCGCTTAATCCGGGCGGACACTCGGCCGCCATTTCTTGCCGGTCCCCGCTTTTCGGTTTTTCTTCGGAGGCCGCCGGGGAATTTTTCTTTTCCGAGGGTTTTTCACCCCATCCTAGATCGGCCTGAATAAAAAAGATCCCCATCACAAATACCAAAATCCAAATCCCGTGCATTTTCTTCATCACGACGTTGCTCCTCTGAGGTTGAAACCTCCCCCCGTCGCAAATACCCTATACATCCATGGTAATGTTTGAGGCGAAGGCGGGTCAAGAGAGGGCCAAAGAAGGTGTGGGGCGCCGGAATGCACAGATCTTCAATCGGATAGGTTTGAAGTCTGAGAAACGACAACGCCCACCGACGAGTGGGCGTTGTCTGCATCCTGAGCTGATTTGTTTTGAATTGGGGAATATGGATTTAAGTGCGCTATCTCCCTCGCCGCATCGGGCTCGGCGGCAGGGCATCGTAGCGTTGCTTCAGGTCGGGGTGCTCGGATAAAAACCGGCTGACCGCTTCTTTGTCCGCAAAGACCTCCGGGCTTCGCTTCTGGTACTCTGCGATCGTGAGATCATGTTTGGCGAGCACCTTCGCCACCTCCGCATTGATCTCCTCTTCCATTTTTTGCAATTCTTCCATCGAGGGGCCCCCTCCCTCCGGATCGCCGAATCGCGGCGCCCCCCGTTGGCGGAAATAATCCCGCATCGATTCCCCCAGATCGATCCGCGCCTTCACATACTTTTCGACTTCCGCCGGACTGGCCGCGGTCCCCGGTGCGGTGTCGGCGGCCGATTCGGACACCATCCACCCGATGGCGCCGATCATGAGGATGACAATCCATCTAAAATTCGCTCGAAAGTGGTTCATCGGTTTCCCTCCGTCTAAGCAACGATTCAATATTCATGACGATTTCTGATGAAAAGCTGATCGATAGTCTGCCATGGACGGGGGGAGGGTGTCAACGGTGTTCCTTGGTCTTGACCCTTTTCCCCGAGAAGCTGACATTATTCTAAAATCGAGTACACTTAAAAGGAATATTTTATGTCGGAGGGAGATCATGCTCTCCCTTGTCTTTCACCTTGTTTTTGATTGAGGGAGGTCGGAATGGGGACGGTTTGGAAGGCGTTAGCCGTTTGGCTTGCGGTTTTAATCTTCGGGTTTGTTTCTCCGGCGATGGCCGGCGTATATACCTATTCTGATGTGATGATCGGCGGACGGAGCGCCCAGATGGGCGGGGCCTACACCGGCGTCGCGGAAGACGGGTCCGCGGCCTACTTCAACCCGGCGGGGCTGGGCCAGATCACGACCCCCAGCATGTCGATCTCCGCCAACGGCCTCGATATCCAGACGTACACCCTTGAAAAGCGCCTCTTCGGGCAGGATCTCACCTTCCGATCGAACGCATTTTATCCTTCCGCCTGGTCGGTCGTCCAGTCGTTGGGGGAGTATCGGCTTGCTTTTTCCGCAATCGTCCCGAGCAACCTTGATGTGATCTCAACGACGAACTTCAGAAATGTGGAACTGTTGCCGGGCCAGTTCTTCGATGTCGGATTGATTGATTCCAGAATCAAAGACCGTGTTTATCTCATCGGCCCGTCGCTGGCGTACCGGATCACGCCGACCTTGATGGTCGGTGCAACCCTCTATTATTGGTATGGTGAAGCCCTTCGAGAGACGACCCTCTTTTTCGGTGGAGCGAGCGGGCAGAGCCAGGTAGGGCAGTTCAGCCGGACAAGCACGACGACGCACGGTCTGCTGGGGCAGATCGGTTTTTTAGCAAAGCCTTCCGAACGCTACGCGGTCGGCCTGCTCCTGCGTGCGCCGGTTCCTCTGAGCCAGACGGTCAAAACGGACAATCAGGAATATTCGTTTGACGCGACATCCGGTATTTTTACGAACAGTTTTTCACAAAGCGAAACAAGCCAGTCGGCCCGGCGCCCGCCCGGCGCCACCCTCGGTCTGGCGCTTCATCCGTCCTTAGGCCGGACATTCTCCTTTGATCTCTCCTACTATGGTTCCGCCGGTTATTCTGTTTCATCGAGGCAGATCGACATCCGCCCGGTTTGGAATGCGGCGTTCGGGTTTGAAGAGGTGATCCGGCCGAAATTCCCGATCCGGTTCGGCCTCTATACGAATCGAAGCGCCGCGCCCCGTCTGAATGATCGTCCAACGGTGCAGGATGACCGGGTCGATTCGTACGGGGCTACCCTCGGCGCCGGCTACATCGATGAACTTTCTACGTTCGATGTGGGGATGCGCTACGCGCTGGGGAAGGGAAAGACCAAAGATGCAACCACCGGAGAGCACTTTGACGTGAAATCCCAGGTGCTGACCTTTTTTGTCTCCGGCAGCGTTCTTTTCTGAGGGTCGGTTAATTCGAACCCCGGTTGATCCACTTTCGGATTTTTTCTTCGTTTTGGGCGGAGAGATTGAGGAACGAGACGCCGGCGCCGATGCCGGGATGGATGTAGAGGACGCGGGCGCGGACGCGGATTTCGTCCGGGTCGGCGTCGGCCAGTTTGAAGCGAAGCTCGAATTCGGCTCCGGTCTGAAAATCGGCCACCATTTCGATGTACATCCCGCCGACGCTCAGGTCCGTGGTGCGCCGCTTCCCAACACCGACAATGTCGATATCTGTAATGAAGGGGACCCGTTTTGATGCGCGCTGGTCATCCGCCATGGCGGCCTTCCTACACTAAAGGTGAATCCAGATAGGGGATGGACGGGAAGAAGATTAGCAAATGTTCCCTAAGGCGTCAAGGTAAAAGTGGACGAAATTACTCCGCGTTTTCATTCTGCAGAAATTGCATTCGTCCTGTTGTTTCGTTTATGATGAATTTGTTTTGCGGTTCATTCAGGGTACATACGGGACAGGGAGCGCGTGCTAGGATGATTCGAAATCGGAGGGTGTGGAAAGCGGTCATCGGCGCGGTTCTCTCTTTTTTCCTCCTTTCCGGACCGGCCCTGGCGGAAGAGGAGGGACGGAAGAAGTTCGATCTCTCGGCCGCTTTTCGGTACAGTCTCCCGATCGGAGAGGAAGAGCCGGGATTGGATTGGTCGGACCTCTATGAGGAGGGCTCCGTGGGGGCGCTCGAATTGAGCTATCGCGCCACCCGTCGCGTCGCCGTCTACGTTGGAGGGGCCTACCATCTCTACCGGGCGAAAGAGATTTCGCTGGAGACCCCCGCGGGGACCGTCAACGGGCGGTTTAACGATCAGGAGCTGCTCTCGGTTTATCTAGGGGTGAAGGGATATCTTTTCGGTCCGGCCCTTCCACAAGAGGCGGCCGGCATCGATCCCTACCTGCGAGCCGATGTCGGCTTCACCCAATTCAACGGGGCGGACTTCAACGCCGAACCGATCGCCGATCGGAGCCGGAAGTTCGCCTTCTCCTTCGGCGTCGGAGCTGATGTCCTCACCTACACGAATGTTCTCCTCTTCTTCGAGATAAAATATGAGGATCACGGTATTCCCGACGCAGCGGGGGAGTCGTTCCGCGCAATGCCGATTTCGGTGGGCGTTCGGTATTTGATGTAGAACCGGTTCTGTTTCTTCATCCCAAAATTGACTTTCTCTCCGCATCGCAGTATCATGCCGTGGTTTCCTGCCTGCCGGGTCGCGCTTCGGACTTGATTTGTTCCGCGGAGAAGGGTGATGCTCAAGCTGATGGCCTCGATCTTTATCCCTCTGATGGCGCTGCATCTATCCCCCGTTTCCATCCTGGAGCCTCCCAGCCCTGTTATTTCCGATCTCGATATCTCTCCCGCGTCCGGCCCCGCCGGGAGCATCTACACGATCTCGCTTCGGATCGCGAGCCAGGGCGGTATTGTTCCGCTGCTTCATCAGGTGAGGGAGGGACGTGAAGAGCTCGACATCCCTCTTCGAGACGACGGCCTGGAAGGGGATGTGAAGAAGGGGGATGGGATCTACATCGGGCACAGCGGGGTCCCGCCTCGGGCGGCCAGGCAGACCCACCGCTTCGAGGTCTTCGTGCAAGATCACGCGGGGCGTAAAAGTAACGTGCTGGAGTATCGGTTCACGGTGTTGAAAGGGGCGGGGGTTTGAAGGGAAACTTTAATCGGAAAATGTGATCCCCGTCTTCTGTACTTCTTGATACGGCAGCAGCCACACCATCGACTCGTCGTGCAAATCAATCACCTGAATCCGGTTGCCGAACGGATCGCGGAAGTCGCAACGGAACCGCGGTTCTAGCTTGAGCCCATATTTTTTACCGACTTTTTCGCGGACTTCCGTCACCTGTTTGTCGTCCCGCACGATGAGGGCAAAATGCCGCGTCCGGTCGGGCTTTACCTCGTCGACCTCGAACATGGCCAAGAACTGATGCTCGCCGAGCTTGAAAAAAGCGTCACCCTCCCCATCATCGAGTTTTTCGAGATTGAAGACATCCTGGTAGAAAGCGATCCCCTTCTCCAAGTCATCCACTTCGATTGCAATGTGACCCAAGCCGTAGACATGCACGCTCATCTCGATCTCCTTATTTCAGTGCGGTGGCGGAATCATTTTTGAGTTAAGGACTGCTGCGGAGTCAATTTTTCCAGAAAATGCCGGGCGACCCGGTACCGAATGTAGCGGTCGAAAAATGAAGCGGTGTAGTGTCCGGCGGGGAGGACGATCCAGTCGGGCTGTCCCAATGCCTTCCAAAGTTCTCGGGCGTTCGAATGAGGGATCACCTTGTCGAAGCGGCCATTGACCATCAAGATCCGCTCCGGGTCGAGCCGCCCTGCATAGGTGAGCGGGTCGACCGGTTTCAGCGCGGTGATCGCTTCCCGTTTGAATTCCTCGGCGCTCCACCCGTTCGCGAGCATGATCCGGTCCCGAATTCTTCCTTTGACATATCCTTGTGGGGAGGCCATGATCTCGGGAAGATTTCCCCCGCCGAGGAGATAGGCCGCCGCTTCGATCTGACCGTTGGCTTCCGTAAGAAGGGTGCCGACAATCGCGCCGAGACTGATGCCAAGGAGGCCGATCCGTTTTGCATCGACGGAGGGCTGGCGAGAGAGCCAATCGACAAGCTGCGCCGCCTCCGCCACTTGCAGCCGGATCAGCTCCGCGAGGGTGTCGAGCCTCACAGCGGCGCTGCGGAGGCCGGTCAGGTAGCGCTGGCTGCTGAACTGCAAACAAATGAATCCCTTTTTGACGAGCTCTTGCGCAAAACCTGAAATGATGCGGTCGCCCCAGATGCCGGGGAGCAGGAGGATCGCCGGAAAGGGTCCATCCCCCTCCGGCTGCCAGACGCGGACCGTCATGGCGCCGAGGTGAACTTCTTCAACGAGGTAACCGTCGTCCTGATGAAAAACGGTCCGCTGAATCGCCTGGTAGGGCGGACCGGGATCTTGGAGGGAGAAGATCGGATTGGTTCTCACGCCGGGGGTCTCTCTATGTCTGTTGGGGTACTCGATACAGGCGGCCATCGATAAAAAGAGAAGCAAAAAGAGAATGGCCTGATTCAGCCGGTTCATAAGCCGGTCCTCATTGAGGACTTACACAGCGGGCGGGCGGTTCAGGGCGAGCGATGAAATGCCCATCAAAGACGACACTTTATTCTAAAATAGCGGGAGCGCGGTTTACAACTATTTAATGTGTGTTGAACGGTTGGGGCAGCCTACCGACGCTGAGGGGAAGGTTTTTTTCTCCGAGCGGTTTTCAAGGTCGCCTCCAGAATTCCGATCTTCCCATCGACCCGCGTCCGGCGGAAGCGTGAAAAGCCGGCGCGCTTCAGCCAGGCCGTCGCCTCCTGCCAGGTGTAGCAGCGGCCGCGTTCGGTGAAGAGAAGCATCATCAGGTTGAAGGAGGAGACGTCGGGGGGATGGGCCTGGTCTTTGTCGAGAAAATATTCGACGATGATGAGCCGGCCGCCCGGTTTTAAGGCCTTTTTGATTTTCTTCAAAACCCGGCGGTTTTCTTCGGGGGAGTAGATGTGGACCACATTGGAGTAGAAGATCACGTCATACGGCCCGCCGTAGTCGTCGCTGAAGAGATCCCCTCCGATGACGTCGACCTGTTCCGAGAGGTCTGCGCGCTTTGCTTCGGCAAGGGCGACTTTGACCGCCGCCGGGCGGTCGAAGATGGTGGCGTGAAGTTCGGGATATTTGACCAGCAGGGCGAAAGCGTACGAGCCGGCCCCCCCCCCGAGGTCGAGAAGGGTCCGGGCGCCGCGCAGGTCGATGGGGCGGAGGATCTTCGGGGCAAGGTAGAAGCTTCGCTCATGAAGGGCTTTGGAAAAATGTTTGCGGAAGGCCGGATTGTCGGGCGGAGGACGTTTCTTCGGCCGGCGGCCCTTTCGGACGGCGTCGGCCAGACCGATCCAGTCGTCCCAATGCTGGCCGGCGAGCCAGATGAAATTGGTGATCGATTGGATGCTGGCGGTGTCGAGGTAGGTTCGGCTAAGGGGGGTGTTACGATAGCGTTCGCCCGACTTGGCGAGGAGGCCCATCCCGGTCAGGGCGTTGAGGAGGAATTCCACCCCTTCCGGGGAGGCATCCGCCCTGCGGGCGATCTCCTTCGCCGTCGCCGGTTTCTTCCCGATATGGGTAAAGAGGTCGAGCTCCACCCCGGCGATCAGTGTGCGGGAATCGGTGAAGGCGTCGGCGGTGCGGAGGAGTTCTTCGTAGGTTCGGATCAAGGGGTGTCGCTCCGTTTGTTTTTCATTCCGAATTCCTCATTCCGCGAATATTCCTCACAGCCCCATCCTCCGTTTTAAATAAAGGTATCCCAGCGAGAGAAGGCTCATCAGGATGACGGCGGCGAGGGTGAGGATCAAGATGCGGAGTTTGGTGCGGATTTCTTTTTCGATCAATGCGTCGAACCGCCGCTCGATCTCATCGATCTTGGCGTCGACCTTCGCTTCGATCAAGAGCATCTGCTCCGCCGCGAATCGGTCCGCCTCGGTGCGGGCGTGGGAGACAAATTCATTCCGCTTCCGATCGATGTAAAGGTCGGTTTTCTCCCGGACCCTTTCCGCCATCCGCGCGGTTACAAAAGGGCTGAGGACCTTTCCGATATTGATCCAGACTTGCCATGCCATCGACGATTACCCTTTCAACAAAAGGACCGTGAGCCAGCCCTGAACAAAAAAGAGGATCACGATCAGTGACAGTTCCACCTTCAATGCGCGGGAACGAAGTTGAAGAAGCTTTAAGAAGACGATCCGTTGGACCATCCGCGGGAGCGCGCGGTACCAGGCCCTCAGTTCGATCAGGTCGTATAGAAGATAGCCGGCGAAGAGGAGCGCCACGATCCACCGAAACGCCGGATAGGGTTCAAAGATTTCCATGCTGATGACCTTTCGGAATCTGTTCCGGCTGCTATCCTAACGATTCTTTCGACAAAGATCAAGACGGAAGAGGTTGTGCGGGGATAAAAAAGATCCGCCGCCAGGGTCGCCGGCGACCCGGCGGCGGTCTGTCTTGGGAAGAGATGCTATTAGAATCGCGAGGCGGTGAGTTTGACGTCGGCCCGCTCCCACGCTTTTTCGAAACGTTTCTTCGCCGACGCCGCTTCCTTCTTTTTCCCTTGGGCTTTGCGGCTTTTCATGAGGCCGTAGAACGACCAGCCGTTGTTCGGATTTCGCTTCAGATCTTCCAGATAAACCTGCTCGGCCTCTTCCGGGCGCTCCGCCGCCAGAAAGACCGCGCCGAGATTCTGGCGGACCGGCTGATACCAGGGGGGCGGCTCCTCGTAGACGAGGCGGTCCTCGATCTCGACCGCTTCGTTGAGCGCCTTAACCGCGTCGTCGGTCCGGCCCTCACCGGCGGCGATCTCTCCGGAGAGGACTTTGGTTGCGATCTGGAGGAGCGCCTTGCCCGAGTTGATGCTGATGATCAGGTCGGGGCCGACCTCTTCGGCCAGCTTCGCCAATGAATCGAGCTCCGCTTGGGCTTCTTCCATTTTTCCGGTCGCCGCGAGGGCGCGCCCGCGGGCGTAGTGCCAGATGCCGGTGGTGTATTTAAATTCGGCCGCCGGAGCCGGCTCCTTCAAAATCTCTTCCCACTTTCCGAACCGGGTCAGGGCGAAATAGGCGGTCGGCTTGAACATCTCGAGCGGCGGGACCCCCCGCACCAATTCATCGGGGACCTTCTCCACCAGATTCCGCGCCGCTTGAATCGCCACTTCACTCCTTCCGGCCATCGCCGCCGCCGCGTAGAGAAAGTGAATGTTGTGCGGGTAGTAGGCCATCGTGTAGAAACCTTGCGCTTTCCGGTCCTGGATAAAGTTCTCATCGGCGTGGATGGCGTGGACGTTGGCCTCCTCGGCCTCTTTGTACATCCCGACCCGGATGTAGACATGGGCCGGCATGTGGACCAGATGTCCCGCCCCCGGCATCAGCTTGGCGAGGCGCTTGGCGCAGGGGAGGGCGCGTTCCGGCTCGAAGGAGGCCTCGACGGTGTGAATGTAGTAGTGGCAAGCGCCGGGATGATTCTTGTTTTTATCGAGCACCGTCTCGAGCGTTTCAACGATCTCTTTGGTATTTCCTTTCGCCTCCCCCTCGTAAGTCCAATAGTCCCACGGCTGCAAGTCCATCAGCGCCTCGGCGAAGAGGGTCGCGGCGTCGGTATCTTTCGGATATTTTTGGGCGACCTCGCGCATCGCGCCGGCGTAGGCCTGATCGCGCGCCGTGCGGCTCTCTCCCGGCTCGGCGGCGTAACGCTTCGAGAGGGCGTTGATGTAAGCCCGCTCGGCTTCCGAGACTTTCGGGGCAAGGGCGACCGCATTCTGAACCAGCTCGTGGGCCGAAGGCTCGGTCTTCGGCTCCATCGGCAGATTGATGTTCGGCCCCATCGCCAGCGCCGCCCCCCAATAACACATGGCGCAGTCGGGATCGATCCGCGCCCCTTCCATGAAGGAGACGATCGCCTCCTCATGATTGAAGGCGTAGGTGAGCCGCAAGCCCTGGTCGAAATAACGCTGGGCTTGAGGAGATTTCGTGGTGATCTTGTGGTGATGTTTTCCGAGGTTGTCGTAGAGAGGAACCGAGGCGGGTTCCGCCTCCTTCGCGAGGGAGGGAGCCGCCCAGAGCAACGCCAGAAGCAAAAGTGTTCCGTATTTCATCGTTGTTTTCTCCTTTCCGATCGAAGTGACTGCTGAAGGGTTAAGATGCAGGGGTAATGGAGTGAAGTATAAGCAGGGTCCGTGGAGATAATCAAGGGGGAGTATAGAGCAGTCCTTCTTCTCGGAGAGGGAAACCAATCGAATGATCGACCTGTCGAACTCTTTTGGGGCGGGACGATATGGTATACTTCGGGTGGTTTCCACGGAGCTTTTTTACAGATGGAGGATCTTCGATGAAGCCGGACATTCAGGAGCGGGTGCGTTTTCTCCGGTCGGTTTCTTTTTTCTCCTCGCTCTCCGAAAAAGACCTCTCCGATATCGCGATCTGGTCGAGCCGGATCTCATATAAAAAGGGCGATGTCATCGTCCGAGAGGGATCTCCGGGAAAGGGTCTCTACATCCTGATTTCCGGGAAAGCCGATGTCTCGGTCAAGGTCGGTTCGGAAAAACGAATCGTCGGCGCCCTTTCCGCAAACGATGTCTTCGGGGAGATGTCGCTGATCGAGGAAACCCCGCGGACAAGCAACGTGATTGCCGCCGGAGAAGCCGAATGCATCTACCTTGACGCGCACATTCTCCGAGAGAAGATGACCTCTCATCCCGCCGTGATGATCAACCTTCTCAAGACCATTTGCCGGAGGCTCCGGACCACTGTCCAAGAGCTCCGGGGGTTCTAAACTTCCCATCCAAAAAGCAAGAGGTCGTTTCCCGCACAACCTGATCTTGTTCTTCCTTCCTCTTGATTGGCTTGCCCCCGCCTGCCTATAATTTAACCATGAATGTGAAATCTCTCGATCATTCGATCCCCTTTCGTCATCCTCCCTTTGAAGAAGGATGGATGAAGCTCTTGTGGGGGCAATTGAATCGGATTCGTCCCGACGGTGAGAGCCTGCGTCGCGCTCTGACCGGTTGGGGAAAAATGGCCATGTGGGGTCTGGTCCCCATTCTGGCGGGGGTTGCCTATCAAGCAAGGGTGAGCGCAAACAATGCCCGACGTTATCCGGCCCCCGGCAGACTGATCGATGTAGGGGGACGCCGTCTTCACCTCCGTGTGATGGGAGAAGGAAAGCCGACGGTGCTTCTGGAGGCGGCCGGATTCGGCTGCTCGGTCGATTATCTCGCGATCCAGTCGGAGATTTCGAAAACGACCCGCGCTTGCACCTACGATCGGGCGGGGATGGGATGGAGCGATCCCTGCGATGCACCGCGCAGCGTTCGTGCGCTCGTGGAAGATTTAAGGACGCTGCTCCGGTGCGCAGAAATCGAACCTCCTTATGTCCTCGTGGGCGGATCCGCCGGGGGACTGATCATTGAGTTCTTCGCGCGAACGTACCCGGAGGAGGTGGTCGGGCTGGTGCTGATCGACGCCCTGGATGGGGAGGTGCTTGCGCGGTTGCCGCGCGCCAGCGCGCACGTAATGAAGATGGTCTCCCTTGGACAAATTTTCGCCCGCTTAGGAGTTCTCCATCTGCTTGATCCTTTCAGTCTAAAAAAGCTGCCGCTGGACGAGGGGAGCATCCGCTCGGTGCTGACCTATCGTGCCGCCGCCTGGGATGCGGCGCGATGCTTTCTGAAGAGTCTCGAGAGAAGCGAAGCCGATCTGCGCGAGGCACCGCCGCTCCGGCCCGATCTGCCGCTTTGCGTCCTGACCCACGGCCTCACCGGCGACCTGCTCGGACCGCGTGGCGATCCTGAATTATTGCAGGAGATCGAACCGATCTGGCAGGCGCAACAGGCCGCCCTGGCACAGCGTTCTTTGAAGGGGAAGCAGATCATTGCGGAGAAAAGCGGCCATCGAATTATTGCGCAGCAACCCGATCTGGTTCTTCATGCGATTCAAGAAGTCATTGAGGCGGCCAAACAGGGTTGAACCTTCAAGAGACTTTCCATTGCTTCGATCTTCATGAAGCATCGATCTAACCGACTAAGCAGGATCATTGCTTTCAGCCATGAGAAGGAGCTTGGCATGCAAAAGCGACCATTGGGGAGAGAGGGTCTGACCGTATCGGCCATCGGCCTTGGCTGCATGGGAATGTCCGAATTCTATGGGCAGAAGGATGATCAAGAATCGATCGGGACGATTCACCGGGCGCTTGATCTCGGGATTAACTTTCTCGACACCGCCGACATGTATGGAGTAGGACACAATGAAACCTTGATCGGGAAGGCGATTGCGGGACGGCGCGATCAAGTCATCATTGCCACCAAGTTTGGGAATGTGCGGGGCCCGAACGGAAGCTTCCTCGGAGTGAACGGTCGGCCGGACTATGTCCGGTCGGCGTGTGAAGCGAGCCTGCGGCGGCTGAACGTGGAGGTGATCGATCTTTATTATCAGCATCGGGTTGACCCGGAGACGCCGATTGAAGAGACCGTCGGCGCGATGGCGGTACTGGTCCGTGAAGGGAAGGTCCGTTATCTGGGGCTGTCTGAGGCGGCCCCGAGCACGATCCGCCGGGCGCAGACCGTTCACCCGATCGCGGCGCTGCAGACCGAATATTCTCTTTGGACCCGCGATCCGGAAGACGAGATCCTTCCGACCTGCCACGCGCTTGGGATCGGTTTTGTCGCTTATAGTCCTCTTGGCCGCGGGTTCCTGAGCGGAAGGATCAAGCGCTTTGAAGATCTGGAGGAAGGGGATTTCCGGCGCCTCTCGCCCCGCTTTCAGGGAGAGAACTTCAAGCGCAACCTCGACCTCGTCCGGCGGATCGAGGAGCTGGCTGTTGAAAAAGGGGTGACCCCTTCGCAGCTGGCGCTGGCGTGGCTGTTGGCGCAGTGGAATGAGATCGTACCCATCCCCGGGACCCGCAAGCGATCCCATCTGGAGGAAAATATCGCGGCGCTCAATATCGAGATGACTTTGGAAGATCTTCTTTCGATTAATGAAGCGGCCCCGCACGGCGGCACGTGGGGGGAGCGTTATCCCGAGCAGGGAATGCGGGCGGTGAATCTATAAAGGGCATTTTCAGAGGACCCGGGCGCCGAGATAACGGCTTCTCCAGTGTGCAAGACGATATCATACTCCCTGCCCCAATCTCTTCCTAAGTAACGCAGTACGGCAGACGAGTACTCCTTTCGGATTACCCCTTTTGGGGGATCGTTATCGGGCTCAAACGTTGATAAGATGAAGTTAGGGTATCTGCTTTCCGGGATTCATATACTGTGAGGTGAGAGAGATGAAACGTCGGGCCAGCTCGGTTCTGATCGGAATCTGGATGATGGGAACACTCCTTTTCCCGCTTTCTCCAGCCAGGGCGGCGGAGGAGGAGAAAGCTGTTCATCCGGTCAGACCGGTTCAATCGGAGCCGGATCTCGATTCCGATCGCGCCCCGGCGGTCGGATCAGAGGACCCCGAGGCCGGGGCCGGCCTCGACGATGTCCTCCAATTTGAGTCCGGAAAGGGCGAGACGCCGCCGGAGCGGGAAGGGGAAGCGCTTCGGTTTCATCAGAATTCCACTTCGGAGCGCTTCGAGAATGCCGATGAGCATGGGGAGCTGGTTCTCTCCTTCTCGGCCGAGGGGGTGGAACTGAAGCTTCGAAGCATCACGGGTGCGGAGGCGCCGGTGGCCGGCGCGAACCGCTCGCCCGAAGAGTGAATGGACTAGATCGGGTCGAGTTTTTCCCCCCAGCAAGGATCGGGAAGACGCGCGAAGGTTTCCCGAAGCCCCTCCGCCCACTGCCTTTTGATTTCGCGAAAGTAGGGATCTTGCTGATCGATGCTCCGGCGGACGTCGACCCGCAGACGGTCGCGCTCGTAGCAGAGCAGATCGATCGGAAGACCGACGGAGATATTGCTTCGAATCGTGGAATCGAAGGAGAGAAGGGCGCACTTGGCCCCTTCGTCCAAAGTACTGCTCCGGGTGATGAGGCGATCGAGAATCGGTTTTCCGTATTTACTCTCTCCGATCTGGAAGTAAGGGGTTTCCGCCGTCGCCTCGATGAAATTCCCGGCCGCGTAGATATTGAACAAACGCGGCTGCTCGCCGCGAATCTGTCCCCCCAAGATGATCGACGCGATGAACTCCTCCCCATGCTGCTTCAGATAGCCGCCGTCAATTTCATAGATCTTCCGTAAAGCGCTTCCGACCAGCCGCGCCGCGGCGAACAGCGACGGCACATTCCAGATCGTCTCGCCGATCTCCGCGGAAGGATCTTCGTCCAAAAGATTGATCACCCCCTGCGTGATCGACAGATTCCCTGCGGCCATTAACACCAGCAGCCGGTCTCCCTGTTTTTCATAGACGGTCATCTTCCGGAAGGTGGCGATATGATCGACACCGGCATTGGTCCGGGAGTCGGAGGCGAAAACCACTCCCGAATCGAGCAACATTCCAACACAATACGTCATCGGGTCTCCATTTAAATGTAAAGGGCTATTGTTGCGCGCTCATGACTTGAACCTGGACGTTCATGGTCTCGTCGCCGCCGCCGAATCGAACGCCGCGCACCGGGCAGGCGTCGAGATAATCCCGCCCGACGGCGAGGCGGAGATGCGCGGCTTCCGCCGGGCTTCCGTTGGAAACGTCAAAACTCAGCCAGCCGATCCGGTCGACCCACGCTTCCGCCCAGGCGTGCATGGCGAGCTCCGGATTCGCTTCGGTGCCGGTGTAAAGATAACCGCTGATATAACGCGCCGGAATGCCGAGGATACGGCAGCAGGCGATGAAGAGATGGCTGTGATCCTGGCAGACGCCGCTTCCCTGCGATAAAACTTCGGCCGCCGTGGTTTGGACCGTGGTGGTTCCCTTTACATACCGGACGGCGGCCCGAATCCGTCCCGCAAGGGAGTGAAGGGCGGCGACCGGATCCGAGGCCGTCCGATCTCGGTCTTCCTCTGAAAAATGGCGGAGGCGCGGATCGGTCGCCGTCAGCGCGGTCTCCCTTAGAAAAATAGGCGGGGAGAGTGTTTCGCCCCGGTCGGGGCCGGGCACCTCCGACATCTCGACGACTCCTTCAACCCCGATCCGGATCTCTTCGTGGGGCTCTTCGACGGTCAACAACTGTGTGAGATTCCCGAAGGCATCCACATATTCCGATGCGGCAGCCGGAAGGTCGAGGCGCCATTTCAGGATCTGCTGCCGCCGGTTTGATCGGGGGGTCAGACGAAGCGTCTGAACGCTGCGCTGGACCGGTGCGCTGTAGCGATACACGGTCTGATGCTTTACCTTCAGGCGCATGCCTCTCCCCGAAATCCCTCGCCTATTTTTGCGCTCAGCCTGCCGAGCGCGCCGGTAAAATCGATCAGATAATCGTGCAGGTGATATTGGAGGGTCTTTCGGATCCGTCCGTCGTGAAGCAGAAAGTGAAGATCTGCGGCAAGCCGCACCGCTTCGGGGCCGATCCCGCCGGAAAGCGGCCGGAGAAGATCGTTGACTCGGTCCATGCAGGCGTGAAGAGAGCAGGGAATCTCCTCCCGTAGAATCAGAAGTTCGGCCACCCGGCCGGGGGTGATCAGATCTCGATAGAGGCGCCGGTAGGCCGCGGCCGCGCCGACCGACCGGAGGATCGCAAGCCATGAATAATAGTCGGCCTCCCGTTTTCCCTGCTGGAGCAGGCAGGCGTACCGGGCCCGGAGGATGCGTATGGTGTGATCGGCCCGTTCGAGGAAGGTTCCCAAATCGATTGGGCGGAGCACCTCCTCCTGACTGAGGGTGCTGTGGAGAATACCGCGGAGGAGATACGTCCCTTCTTTGACCCGTTCCAGGAAAGGGATCACCCCCGCGGAGAGAAGGCGATCCTCATCGACCTCTCTGAGATCGAGCCAGGTCGCGTTTAAGCTCTCCCACATTTCGGGAGAAAGGTTCCCGTTGACGGAGCGGCCGTTTTCCCGCGCCGCCCGCAGAGAAGAAAGAAGGCTCACCGGATTCTCCAGGTCGATGCTCATGAAGCGGAGAACCTTCGCGGCGGAAGGAGAACCGTAACGCGCAAAAAAATCTTCCCGCTGGCCGACCATGGCAAGAAGGCCTTCCCATTCCCGGTCGGCGGAGAGCGCGACTGGCAGAAGCGAGGCCTGATAGGTGACCTCGATGGCGCGCGCGGTGTTCTCCATCCGCTCGATGTAGCGTCCCATCCAGTAAAGGTGGTCGGCGACCCGCAGAAGCATATTTTACTCCTCCAGGACCCAGGTGTCTTTTGTCCCTCCCCCTTGGGAAGAGTTCACGACCAGGGAGCCGTCGCGTAACGCAACACGGGTGAGGCCGCCGGGGACCAAATGAACGGTCCGGCCGCTCAACACGAAGGGGCGAAGATCGACATGCCGGGGCGCGATCCCCTGTTCCACAAAGGTGGGACAGGTCGAAAGGGAGAGGGTCGGCTGGGCGATATAGCTCTCCGGATTGCGAAGAATGCGCTGCCGGAAGAGATCCCGTTCTTTCGCGCTGCTGGCCGGTCCGATGAGCATGCCGTATCCTCCCGAGCCGTGAACCTCTTTCACGACCAACTCGCTCAAATGCGCTAAGACATAAGCGCGTTCTTCCGGATTGCGCAGTTGAAAGGTCGGGACATTTTTCAGAATCGGCTCTTTGCCGAGATAAAAGCGGATCATCTCCGGAACGTAAGCATAGATTGCCTTGTCGTCGGCCACCCCGGTGCCGACGGCGTTGGTGAGGGTGACCCCTCCGGCGCGGTAAACCGAAAGAAGTCCCGGCACCCCCAATGCCGAGTCGGAGCGGAAGGCGAGGGGATCGAGAAAATCTTCATCGATCCGCCGATAGAGAACATCGACCCGGACCGGTCCTTCCATCGTTTTCATGTAAACTTTGTTGTCCCGGACGAACAGATCGGATGCTTCGACGACTTCGATTCCCATCTGCTGCGCGAGAAAGGTATGCTCGAAGTAGGCGCTGTTATAGGGACCGGGTGTGAAAAGCGCCACGGTCGGCTCATCGACCCCTGCCGGGGCGATCGAGCGGAGCGTTTCAAGGAGCAACTCGGGATAATGTTCAACCGGCGCGATGGCGTGACGGCGGATGAGATCGGGGAAGAGTCGGGTCATCATCCGGCGGTTGGCCAGCATATAGGAGACGCCGGAGGGGGTCCGCAGGTTGTCTTCAAGGATGTGAAACTCCCCCTCTCCGGTATGGACCACATCGAGCCCGGCGATGTGAACGTAGAGCCCGCCGGGGAGGTTGATCCCCTGCATTTCGACCCGGTACTGGGGATTGCTGAAGATCATCTCGGCCGGGATGCGCCCCGCCTTGAGAATCTCCTGGCCGTGGTAGAGATCGTGAAGAAAGGCGTTGAGAGCGAGGACCCGCTGGCGGAGGCCGGCCGCCAGGATCTTCCATTCTTTCGCCGGGATGATCCGGGGGATGAGATCGAATGGAATCAACCGCTCGGCGCCGGCGGATTCACCATAAATCGCAAAGGTGATGCCGAGCCGGCGCAAAAGACGTTCCGCTTCGTCCCGTTTCTGTTTCATTTGCGCGGGAGGTACGGTTTGCAGCCAGTCGTTGAAGGAGGCGTAATGCGCTCGAATTATACCGTCCGGCTTGCGCATCTCGTCGATGGCGTGTCGCCGAAGCAGGGTCTGCTCCGAATCCGATACCGTCGCCGTATTTCCAACGGTCCGAGGGAAAGAAAGCCGTTCTGGTTTCATTGCATCCTCCGTATCTGGCGTATCTGGCGTATCTGGTCAATAAAAAAGGCCTCCTCTCCAATACCCACCTCATTATGGGAGAGGACGCCTTGCCCGTCCGGGAATACAACGTTGTATCCGACCTATAAAAAAGCAAGAGCTGTACCCTATTCCAGAATCGGTGTGCAAGCAACGGATGGAATTGTTTTATCATCAAAATTCAGCCGTTCAGCGAAACGGCCCGACGCTGAAACGATGACCTCGGATGACAGAATTGTCTTTTGTCCGACGATTTGAGGCGAAGCGGTGTTTCTCCAGAATGGACGGATGGGAGTCAGACTGGATTTCATTTCCCTCTTGATTCTTGGTGAGAAGGGGAGTAATGAATAAGACTGGTTTGGGGTTCCCTTTTCCGATAAAGAACGGGAAACGATTGGAGTCGGCATGAAGTTCGACGCGGCGGCGATTTTAAACGCGATGAGTGAAGGGGTCTTCGCGGTGAATACCGATAAGAAGGTCATCTTCGCCAATCGGGCGTTGGGGCGGATGTTGTTTCATCATGATGAGGCGGCGGCCGATCTCCAAGCCGTTCAGCAGATTCTCAGCGACAGCATCTTCGTTCCGAAACATGCGGCCCTTCTCGATCGTCTGATGTTCAATCGAGAACGTGTTTCACACTATGAAACGGTTCTAAGAGACCTGAATGGAATGCCGATCCCGGTCCAGATCCATATCGATCTTCTCCTGGATGAAGCGGGGGAGGTGGTCGGCGCCGTGGAGATCGTCCGGAATCTCGCCCCGTTCTCTCCAGAGCCGGGAGAAAAACAGTCGCGACCCTCCGGCCTTCGCTCGCTGGTCGGAAAGAGCAAGAAACTGTTGGAGATGCTCGATCTGGTGGCGTCGGCTTCCGGATCGACCGCGACCGTCCTGCTGGAGGGGGAGAGCGGCACCGGAAAGGAATTGATCGCCCGGGCGATCCATCAGATGGGCCCGCGACGCGAGAAGCCGTTCATCGCCGTGAATTGCGCTTCTCTTCCGGACGAGCTTCTCGAAAGCGAGCTCTTCGGCCATATGAAGGGAGCCTTCACCACGGCGATTTATGATCGCCCCGGCCGATTTGAGCTGGCCGATCATGGGACCCTCTTTCTCGACGAGATCGGCGATATGAGCCCGACGGCGCAGGCAAAGGTGCTTCGGGTCTTGCAGGAGCATGAGTTTGAGCGGGTTGGGGGGACGAAGACGATCCAGGTCGATGTCCGGATTATCGCCGCGACCAATAAGGATCTCACCGAGGAGGTCCGCGCCGGAAAATTTCGGGAGGATCTTTATTATCGTATCCGCGTCTTCCCGATCCGTGTTCCTCCGTTGCGGGAGCGAAAGGATGATATTTTCCCCCTCATCAAACACTTCATGGCGAAGTTCAGCCGCGAGACAGGCAAACAGATCAGCAATATCTCGCCCGAGGCGCTTGAATATCTCCTCTCATACGATTATCCTGGAAATGTGAGGGAATTGGAGAATATGATCGAGCATGCCTTCGTGACCTCGCCCGGGCCGACCTTGTCGATTGAACATCTTCCGAAACCGGTGGCCCCTCTATCAAAGCAAGCAAAGCAAGCCCCCCTTTCCTCTCGGAAGGAGGGGACACTGGCCGATCAAGAGAAAACATTGATGTTGAAGGCGCTCGAGAAAACAGATTGGAATCAGGCAAAGGCCGCTGAGGAATTGGGTATCAGCCGATCGACCCTTTGGCGGCGGCTCAAGGAGTATGGCATCAAAATCCCCAAGTAAATCTCATTCTGAAACTACTCATGTGTCAACCTGAAACACTTGAAACACTTCGAAAGATACTCCTGAAAACATAAGTCATTGATAAAATGTGATTTTTAATTTTTTATTCATTTGGCATCTCCTTTGCTCTAGAGATAGGGCATACAACCTTTTTGAAGGAGGGTGCCATGGAAAATGGATTTTTTGAGTTTGGGTTTTTTGCGTTGGCTGCTTTTGCCTTTGTGAATGTGATTTGGGGAGTAACCATGGATGCCCCGCCGGTTCGGCGAGGGATCACGCATTCTGATTTGAAAGAATTGGAAGCGGGTATCCCGATGGAGGGGGCTGAATTGGTCACCCCAACGCTTAAAGAAAAAATACACGTCGGTTAGTTCCCTCCTTCGGGAGGGCCCCCCACCGGGGTTGGAGCCGAATGAGAGTGCATCGGCTCCAGCCCCGGCCCCTGACGTGGGCATAATCAGAATCCAATCAAGAAACGTTTTTTTATAGAAAGGGAAAGCATTGCTGACCGTATCGACGGCTTCTACCGTCATCAAATCAAAGTCGACTGCTCGGCCGCTGAAGAACCAGGGCGAACCGTTCTCCTGGCTAAAGGGGATGGTCACCAACAAGGTTGATCTCTGGAGGGTCTCGGACAGTCTGAATGTGAATCCCTCGACAGTTCAAAAAATATTGGAGGGGAGTCAGGTTTCGAGAAGCGTCACCAAGAAGATTCACGCCGCCTTTGAACAAGGGGGAGCGCTCGGTGAAAAACGAACACGCCGGAAAAATTTTTCGCCGAACCATTCGACGATCGAGAGGTTGATGGAAGTCTATTCTCTTTATGAGAAAGAAAAAAGTCTCAGGGGGGTCGGAGCGAAGCTCGGATTAAGCTGGGAGCGGGTGCGCCAGTTGTTAAAGAAGGGGGCGGCGATCGGGCTGTTCAAATATGAGCCGCCGAAGGCCCCGCTTCTTTCAAAGGACAAAATATTGAAGGATTACCGCAAATTCCTCAAAATGGCCAAAGTGGCGAAGTCAAACCATGTCTCTGCGAATTATCTCTCAAAGCAGATCACGCTTCTGGGAATCTCCGACGAAGAACTCGAGGCGGTCCGGACGGAGGGTCGTAAACTACAAAGCATCAAACAGTACGACACCCTCGTTCGGAAACGGGGCGTCCATCCGACGACTACCGAATTGAGTCGATCGAAAGCAACCCGATCACTCGCGTTCAACATCAGAAGGTCGTGGGGATCGCTGGAGGCGTTTCGGAAGGAACGGAATATTGTCCCCGGCAGGCCGGTTCAGAAGACGAATGTAAAAGAAGAAGCGCCGGTTTTGGCGGGGGTGTAGGGTCGGTAAATAAGATAGAAGGGTAAAAAAAACACGCGGAGATCGAATCTCTCCGCGTGTTTTTTATTGCTGTTTTCTTATTTTCGCTCTTCGGCCCGTTTCGCTTGGTAGGCTTTGATCAGCTCATCGGAGATCTGTCTCGGCACCGGGGCGTATTTGAGGAATTCCATGGTGAATTCTCCTTTTCCCTGGGTGCCGCTGCGCAGATCGGTCGAGAAGCCGAACATCGCGGAGAGGGGAACCTCGGCCTCGATCTGGACGAAGCTGTCGTTGCTCTGCGTTCCGGTGATAATCCCGCGCCGCTGATTGATCAGACCCATGACGCCCCCCTGAAATTCGGTCGGCGCTTCACATCCGAGCTTCATGATCGGCTCCAGGATGACCGGTCTTCCCTGGGGATACGCCTCGCGGAACGCCGCCATGGCGCAGATCTTAAAGGCCATTTCGGAGGAGTCGACCGGGTGGGAGGCGCCGTCATTGATGACGACCCGGACCCCGACCACCGGGAATCCGATCAATGTGCCGGTCTTGACCTGCTCGCGGAAACCCTTTTCGCAAGCCGGGATGAATTCACGGGGAATGGAACCCCCCTTGATATCATCGACGAACTCGAACGTTTCGACCGCGTCGGCTGGAAGCGGTTCAATGTAGCCGCCGATCTTGGCGAACTGGCCGGAGCCGCCGGTCTGTTTCTTGTGGGTGTAGACGAAGTCGGCCCGTTGTGAGACCGTCTCCCGATAGGCGACCTGCGGTTGACCGTTTTGGACCTCGCAGCCGTACTCCCGCTTGATCCGCTCCATATAAATGTCGAGGTGCAACTCGCCCATTCCGGAAATGATCGTCTGGGCGCTCTCCTCGTCCCGGTGCACCCGGAAGGTCGGATCTTCACGCGTAAAGCGGTTGAGCGCTTTGGAGAAATTTCCGGCGCCGGCCTTGTCCTTCGGCCACACGGCCAGGGAGATGACCGCATCGGGAACGTGCATCGAGGTCATCGTGTATCGGACGGTTCCATCGGTGAAAGTGTCGCCGGAGGCGCAATCGACGCCGAACATGGCAGCGATATCACCCGCCTCGGCGCTGTCGATATCGTTCATCTCATCGGCATGCATCCGGACCAAACGGGAGACGCGGATCTTCTTCCCATTCGTCGAGTTGTGAATGACATCTCCCTTGCTGAGCTTGCCCTGGTAGAGGCGGGTATACGTCAACTGTCCGTACCGCCCATCTTCGAGCTTAAAGGCCAACATCACCAGCGGTTTGTCCGAACGGCTCTCGAGAATGACCTTCGCCTCATTATTGTCCTGATCATGAGCCACATTGGTGACCTCGGTCGGATCGGGGAGATAGTAGCCGATCCCATCGAGGAGCAGCTGAACCCCTTTATTTTTGAAGGCGGATCCCATCATGACCGGGATGAATTGAAGGGCGATCGTCGATTTCCGGATTGCCTTTCGGAGCTCTTCGGTCGAGACCGGCTTTTCTTCCAAGAATTTCTCGGCAATGGCATCGTCAAAATCAGCCATCGCTTCGATCAGGTCATGGCGCAGGCTTTCGGCCCGCTCTTTGAGCGCCTCCGGGATCGCTTCTTCCCGAATATTCTCGCCGTTGTCGCCGTCGAAGTAATAGGCTTTCATATTGGTCAGATCGATCGTTCCTTGATAATCCTGTTCGGCGCCGATCGGCATTGAGATGGCATGGGCGTTATGGCCCAGCTTCTCCCGCAGCTGCTTGATCACGCGGAACGGATCCGCTCCAGATCGATCCAGCTTGTTGATGAAGGCGATCCGCGGAATCTTGTACCGGCGCATTTGCCGGTCGACGGTAATCGACTGGCTCTGCACGCCGGAGACGCCGCAGAGAACCAGGATCGCCGCGTCCAACACCCGAAGCGCCCGTTCCACCTCGATCGTGAAATCGACGTGGCCCGGCGTATCGATGATGTTGATGACATTGTCCTTCCAGGTGCAATAGGTGGCGGCCGACTGGATGGTGATCCCCTTCTCCCGCTCGAGTTCCATGGAGTCCATCTTCGCGCCGACGCCCGATTTTCCCCGGACCTCTTCAATTCGATGGATCTTCCCGGTGTAATAAAGTATCCGTTCTGTCAGAGTCGTCTTACCGGAATCAATATGCGCTGAAATGCCGATATTTCGAACTTGACTGATGCTTGCCATGATTGCTCCTCACATGAAACACCCCGCCGGAACAGAATCCGGCGGGGTGCCCTTGGGTCAAAAAGGTTTCTGTCTTAGGAAACGAGTTTGACGTTGGTGGCTTGCGGCCCTTTTTGGCCTTGGGTCACTTCGAATTCCACCGCGTTTCCCTCTTCGAGGGAGCGGTAGCCGTCGCCCACAATCGCGGTAAAGTGGACGAAGACATCGCCTTGTCCATCTTCACGTGTGATAAACCCATAGCCCTTGCTGCCGTTAAACCACTTCACGGTTCCTTTGATCATTTCGGTGTTTCTCCAACTGGTGTTATTATGCCAGCCATTCGCTGACGGAACGCCCATTGCTCCTTCAGTGTCAGTAAGCCTCTAAATAAAAAAGCCGCAGCGTGTTGTAAAAGGCTGCAGCTTCCGATGGATTCTGTTCAACTTTTACAATGGACTGCCTCTTATATATCATAACGAGCCGATTGCGTCAATAGGAAATTCGGTCGCGTCGCGACGCAGGGAGACGCATGCATCTCCCCACCTTTCAATCATATCCGTAACGCGCGAGGATCTCTTCATCGAACCCGAAATAGTGGGCGATCTCGTGGACCAGCGTGATTTCAATCTCCCGGATGAGCTCTTCCGGGTCGGGAAAATCTTCCTCAAGCGGTTTGCGGTAAAGGTAGATTACGTCCGGGAGCATTCCGGAGTCATCGACGGTCCGCTCCGGAAGCGGGATTCCCTGATAAAAACCGTAGAGGGCTCCCTCCGGATCATCGTCGATCAGGTCCTCGGCCTCCGGACCGGGCCGATCCTCGATGAGAATGGCGATGTTTTTCATCGCCGCCTGAAACTCGGACGGAATCCGGTCGATTGCTTTTCGGACAAGCCCTTCAAACGATTTCTTTGTCACGAGATCCTCAATTGAGTTTTTAAAAAATCCCCGATCAGTTGGATCTCCTCCGGAATGACTTGGTGTCCCATCGGATACTCCTCCAATCGAGGCTGATATCCTTCCCTTACGAGGACCGTGTGTGCTTTTCGGGATCCGTTCACCGGAACCACCTCATCCATCGTCCCATGCACGAGGAGGATCGGTGTCTTTACAGATTCGGATGATTTCTCGGCGGCGAGCATTTCTGGAGAGGCAAGATAACCGCTGAGCGCAATGATCGCCGCAAGCGGTTGGGGATAACGAAGGCCGACGTCGAGACTCATCACCGCCCCCTGTGAAAAACCGATCAACGCGATCCGGTCGGAGGGGATTCCCTCCCGGGTGATCAGTTGGTCGAGCAGATCGAAGAGCAAACGGCGGCTTTCCAAAATTCCCGATTGACCCTGCGGCGGGGAGGTGTACCACATCCGTCCGCCGAAGTCGTCGGGAAAGGGGAATGGAGCGTCGGGGAAAATCCAGTGAATTCCGGGAAGCGCGATCTCATCGGCCAACGGCATCAGATCTTCCCCGGTGGTGCCGCGGCCGTGCAATGTGATCACGCATCCTTCAAACCTCCCTGAGGGGGTTTTCTCGTGCCGTTCAAGGCGGTTCGGCATGGTGTCCTTTTCCTCTCGTGCTTGAATCGATCTTAATCCCGGACTATACTCGAACGAAGCGCTCCATCGTCCGCCGCGTCGAGTTCTCCTCAAAGACGATATCAGGACGGGCCTTTCATTTCAATTGAGAATTTCCCCGGAGGTGGAACATCGGTTTTTATTCGCGCGTCATTTTCCCAAGGCTCCTTGATTTCGCGATGCGCCGGGACGATCTATCCGAATTGAGGCATACCCTTCTCGCCGATCTGCGCGGGGAGGTTCTGGAGATCGGATTCGGCACGGGGCTGAATCTCCCGCATTATCCGCCGGGGGTAAAGAAGCTCACGACGGTCGATCCCAATCCCGGCATGAGCGCTCCGGCAAAGAAGCGGATCGCCGCTTCGCCGATTCCGGTGGAGAGCCGGCTGCTCGATGCCGAACGGCTTCCGTTTCCGGACGGCTCATTCGATGCCGCCGTCAGCACCTGGACCCTCTGCAGCATCACAAATATCGATCAGGCGCTTCACGAGGTTCATCGGGTTTTGAAGCCGGGCGGGCGCTTCTTCTTCCTTGAACATGGCCTTAGTGATGAATCAAAAATTCAGAAATGGCAGCATCGATTCACCCCCTTGAGCAAGACGTTCGCGGACGGCTGCCATTTGAATCGAGAGATTCAGCTCCTCATTGGAAAATACTTTAAGGTCGTCCGGCTCGATCGGTTTTATCTGGCGGGGGCGCCGAAAATCGCCGGTTATTTCTATCGGGGGACGGCTGAGAGGATGTAACGTGTGCCGGTGGCTTAACGAAGATCCGAGAGCAACTCGAGGATGGCCCGCGTGGCGGGGGATTTGTTCAGGGTATAGAAATGAATTCCGGGGGCCCCTTTGCTCAGAAGCTCTCGGCATTGCGTCACCGCGTGGCGGATGCCGTGCGCCATCACGGCCGCCGGATCTTCCTGAACGGCTTCCAGTTCGCATAAGAAGGAGGCGGGGATCGACGCGCCGCACATTTCCGTGAAGCGCTTCACCTGGCCGACGTTGGTGATCGGCATGATGCCGGGGAGGATGGGGACGCGGATTCCGATCGCCCGGGCCCGTTTTACAAAATCAAAATAACATCGGTTGTCGAAGAAGAGCTGCGTGATGACGAAATCCAACCCGGTCTCGATTTTCTTCTTCAGGTTCGCCAAATCCTTTTCGAGATCGCGGCACTCGACGTGCCCTTCCGGGTAACAGGCCCCCCCCACGGCGAAATCATTGCGCTTTCGGATGTAAGCCACCAATTCGTGCGCGTAGGAGAACCCATCGGCGGGGCGGTTAAAGGTTGCCTCCCCTTTCGGCGGATCGCCCCGAAGGGCCAGCACATTCTCAATGCCTGCCTCTTTCAGCTGGCTTAGAACCCGATCAATCTCGTCCCGGTCCGATCCGACGCAGGTGAGATGCGCCATCGCCTCGACGCCGTGTTCTCCCTTGATCCGCTTGACCACCTCGACCGTTCGCTGGCGGTTGCTTCCCCCTGCGCCATAGGTGACGGAGACAAACGCCGGCGCGAGCGCCTTCAATTCGCCGATGGTCCGGAAAAGATGTTCCACCCCTTCTTCCGTTTTCGGCGGAAAGAACTCGAATGAGAAAATCGGACGGCCCGATTCAAAATAAGCTGGGATTTTCACCTGATAAACCACTCCGAAAGCATTGTTATTATCTTAAACGAAGATTCGAAAAACTGGAAGAAAAAAATGGGAAGTCAGTTGAGCGGGATCAGACGGATACCGGGCTCCTTCGATTCCGGATGATGAAATTTGAATCCGCCCGGTTCCTGATAATCGAGCGTCACCCCGTCCATCCGGCGGGCGCTTTTGGCTTCAATCGCAACGGTCAGGCCGTCGTAATCTTGGACCTCATCTTCTGCTTCGGGGGTTGAGACGAGGACGATTCTAAAAAGGAGCCGGCCGTCGTCACGGTTGTTTACCGTCAGGCGAATGACGGCATCGGACGGATGCTCGACGATGAGCGCGTTCAATTTTTTCCGTGCTTCGGGGGTGATTTGAATCATCGATTTCTGAGTCCGATTATGATGAGCAGCTGACTTCTATTCCCTTTGCCCAATCCGGCGGCGGGGCGGCGTAATGATTTTGATCCGGCTGCTCATCGAAGGGGCGCTTGAGGAGTGTCAGCAGCCGCCCAATTTCGGTGTAGTCCCGTTCCCGTGTCGCCTTCCGGATGGCGGTCTCGGCCAAATAGTTGCGAAGGATATATTGGGGGTTGATCCGATCCATCGCGTTTTTTCGCTCTTCATCCCGCGCGCCATCGGCAAGCAATCGGGCCCGGTAACGTTCGGCCCAGGCATCGAAGGCCGCCGCATCGATGAACCGATCCCGAAGATCGGCGTTCTTCTCACCCGGGGCTTGCTTGAAGTTTCCGAGCGCTCGGAAGAAGTTCGTATAGTCGATATGGTTGTTCTGAAGGAGCCCGAGAAGGTCGATCAAGAGGGGAGCGTCTCCGTTCTGAAACGCTTTTAGTCCCAATTTCCGGGCCATCAATGTAATATAGTGCGCATTAAAGACCGGCTCGTATTGGTCGAGTGCCTCTGTCAGCGCTTCTTTCGAGATCAGCGGCGAGAGGGCCTGCGCCAGGGCGCTTAAGTTCCAAAGGCCGATCTGCGGCTGGCGGTTAAATGCATACCGGCCGATGTGATCGGAATGATTGCAGACAAAACCCGGCTCATACGCCTCCACGAATCCAAAGGGACCGTAATCGAATGTGAGACCCAGGATCGACATGTTGTCGGTGTTCATCACCCCGTGGGCGAATCCGACCGCCTGCCACTCGGCCATCAACCGCGCCGTCCGAAAGACCACCTCCGTCAGAAAGAGAGCGTGCTTCTCCTTTTTTTCCGCCAATTCGGGGAAGTGATGGGCAATGACATCATCGGCGAGGGTCTGGAGATGCTCGTGCTGGCGGCGGTAATAAAAAATCTGGAACGAGCCGAAACGGACATGGGAGGGGGCGAGGCGCAGCAAAACCGCGGCGGTCTCCACCGTCTCCCGGAAGATCTTCTGATCGCTCCCGACAATGGAGAGGGCGCGCGTGGTCGGAATGCCAAGCCCATGCATCGCCTCACTGCAGAGATATTCGCGAATGGTGGAGCGGAGAACGGCGCGGCCGTCGCCGTCGCGGGAGTAGGGGGTGCGGCCGGCCCCCTTCAATTGCAGCTCCCACCGCTCCCCGGATCGGGTTCGAACTTCGCCGAGGAGGATCGCCCGTCCATCTCCCAACTGCGGGACATAGACGCCGAACTGGTGGCCGGAGTAGAGCATCGCGAGCGGCTCGCTCCCCGGGAGAAGCTGATTGCCCGCAAAATAGCCGACGAACTCCGGACGCGCCCCTTCCTGGGGATCAAGCTCGATCAACCCCGCCGCATCCGCATTGAAGTGGACGAGGTAGGGGTCGGGGAGCGGCGTCGGAGAGAGGCGGGAGTAGAACGCGGCGGGAAGGCGCGCGAAGGAATTATCAAAGCGGAGTGTTTCGAGTTTTCTCATGAAATCCTAAAGCGATGATCAAAAAATCATTATACATCAGCAGCGGGACGGTTTGTAAAGATCGATTTCTTCCGTATTCCTCCAAGCGATCTTTATCGTGAGCGGCCTGGGAAGGTCTTTACCATCGGAGAATAAAGAGGGGAAACTCGAACCGAAGTGTTGGAGGCGGGATAGATGGAGCATTGATTCGAAAATCAGGATAGGTTTCGGGAGTCTCATTTTTCCCTTCGCGGTTTATTTCAGCCAGCGCGGTGGACGGATTGGTTTCAGGTGAAGGGGATTCCGGCCGACCCTTGCCGACACGCTGGTTGTATCCGATGTTGAAGGAGGCGATCCCGGTCCCAACCACGATCGCCGTACCGACGCTGACGCCGACATAGACCCTTGTTTCGCCGGCATGAGAAGTCGAGGGCGAAAGGAGCAGGGTCAATCCGATTAGAAATACAACGGGCACCTGTTTCATGGAGATTTCCTGATCGATGTGAACACGCACGCGCGTCGCATTCCTCGCAGCTTGCTGCGAAGGTTAGACGCGCGAATACAAATAGAGTTTTTCCATCCTTTCGGGTCGAAGATTCCCCGCAGCTTGCTGCGGGGAGCTTCAATCGGGATGAGCTTGTTCCGGTCTTTGATTTTACTCGCCCCGTTCCTGATAAATCTCAAAATAAGCGTCGATGCTTTCGTGAAGTTGCCTTCGGATTTCCGCCAGGCTTCCATTCATCACATGCAGCGGCATTTCCCCCTCGGTCCCATCGGGGAGGGTGACCGGAACATGCGGATGCACCTGCTCCGGAGCGGTTCCGGGGTCGAGCCGAATTCCGTACGTGAGGGTGTACTCCGGTTTGACGATTTTCAGCTTTCTCTTTCCGTTCTCTTTTTTATCGGCCATCTCGGGAAGGTCCTTCCGTTCGTGGGGGACGCCTCTGCTCCCCGCAATTACCCCAGGTAGAAGATCTGCTCCAAATCATACGGGATTCGAATCGATCTTGTCTACTCCGGCAGCTTCGGCGGGGTGATGTTGATCGGCTCGCCGGTGAGGGATTTGAGGAATTCGACCAGCGCCTTTTTGTCCTGATCGGTCAGAAGGCTCAGAGGGGTGAGCAGCGGATGGCGGGGGGAGGTGGTCGGCTCCGCCTTGACGTAGAATTCGACCACCTCTTCCAGCGTCGCGAAGATGCCGTTGTGCATGTAAGGCGCGGTCTGGGCGATGTTGCGGAGGGTCGGCGTCTTGAAGTGCTCCTTCTCCGCCTCGTCCTGGGTGATCGCGTAGCGGCCGATGTCGTTGGGGATTCCCTCTCGTTTCGGCAGGCCGAGCGGATGAAATTTGTTGTCGGTAAAATTCGGTCCGTTGTGGCAGGTGACGCATTTTCCTTTTTCGTTAAAGACTCGGATGCCGTGCTGTTCGGTCGGGGTCAATGCGTTATCATCCCCCGCCATAAATCGGTCAAAGGGAGAGTTGTTGGAGAGAATCGTCCGCTCGAAGGCGGCGATCGCTTGCGCGATGCCGTCGGCTGTCACCCCGGTTCCGAAAACTTTTTTAAAGGCTTCGATATATCCGGGAACACCGTTCAGCTTTTGCACAAGGCGGTTTAAATCTTCCCCCATTTCGATCGGATTTTGGATCGGACCCAACGCCTGTTCCTCGAGCGATCCTGCGCGGCCGTCCCAGAAGTGCGTCTTATTATAAGCGACGTTGAAGATTGTCGGCGCGTTCCGGTTCCCCTTCTGTCCGCCGATGCCGACCGATACCGGCCGGGCATCCGAGAAGCCATGTTCCGGGTTGTGGCAGGTGGCGCAGGAGACGGTGTTATCCCGCGAGAGCCGCGGATCGAAGAAGAGCATCTTCCCCAATTCTATCTTAGCCGGGGTTTGGAGATTGTAGGGGGGGATCGACGGCGCAAGGAGCGGATGAAGATGAAACGGCGGATTCGGAAGGGTATCGAAGAGGGTCTCCGGAGGATACTTGTTGCTCTTCTTCGGGCGGGCCTGAAGCGGGGCCTCCCATCCCAGGAAGAAAACCATAAAAATGATGAACCCGAAAGTGATCCAATGGTATCTTCTCTTCTTCACACGATCCTCCTCAACAAGAAAGCGGGCCGATTATAGGGGGCGGTTTAGCTTCTTGTCAAGGTGGAATGAGGCCGGAATGTTCGGGACAAACAGAGAGGATGATTCGTTACGAGGGAAACGAGATTCCTTTTTTCTCGACCAGGAGCTTTGTCGCCTCCTCCGCCGCCAGCGGACGGCTGAAGAAGTATCCTTGCATGCCGTCGCATTTCAGTGATCGGAGGAAGGCGAGCTGCTCGGCCGTTTCCACCCCTTCCGCGACGACCTTCAGCTTAAGGCTATGGGCCATATTGATGATGGCGCTGGTGATGGCGGCGTCATCCGGATCGGTTGTGATATCGCTGACAAAAGAGCGATCGACCTTCAAGTTGGAGATCGGAAAGCGCTTGAGATAACTCAACGAGGAGTAGCCGGTCCCGAAGTCGTCGACGGAGATCTGTATCCCCATGCCCTCGAGCTCGGAGAGAACCGAGGTGATGATTTCAATCTTTTGCATCAAGATGCTCTCGGTCAATTCAAGCTCCAGGAACTCTGCGCCGAGCCCGGTTTCGGTCAAGATTCGCCGGACCGTCTCAATCAAGTTTCTCTGCTGGAACTGGCGTCCGGAGAGATTGACCGCAACCCGGATCGGCGGAAGGCCGGCCTCCTGCCACGCTTTATTCTGAGCGCAGGCGGTGCGAAGCACCCATTCTCCGATCGGCAGGATCAATCCGGTCTCTTCGGCGAGCGGAATGAATTTCGCGGGGGAGATCAGCCCCGATTCGGCGTGATGCCAGCGGACCAGGGCTTCCATCCCGACAATCGCTCCCGTGTTTAAATCGACCTGAGGCTGATAGTGCAAAAGAAATTCATTCTTCTCCAGCGCCTTCCGAAGGGAGTTTTCCATGGCGAGCCGCTCGGAGACCTTTGCATTCATTTCGGGAAGATAGAATTGGTAGTTGTTGCGTCCCTGTTCCTTCGCGCGATAAAGGGCGGTGTCGGCATTTCTCAGCAGCTTATCAGGGGTGTCCCCGTCGTTGGGGTAGAGGCTGATCCCGACGCTGGGGGTGACAAAAAGCTCATGCCCCTCGACAAAGAAGGGGGTCATAAAAATATTGACGATCCTTTGGACCACGATCGGGACATCTTGCGTCTGGGCGATGTCGGTGAGCAGGAGGGTGAATTCGTCTCCACCGAGGCGCGCAACCGTCCCGTTCATGGCGTTTAGACGGGCGACCGTGTCGGTCCGGCGGAGGCAGATGTTCAGCCGGTCGGCAACCCCTTTGAGGAGAAGATCCCCGACACCATGCCCGAGTGTGTCGTTGATCAGCTTGAAGCGATCGAGATCGAGAAAGAGAACCGCCACCAGCCGTTGATGCCGCTTCGCTGTCATCAACGCCAGCCGGAGATGCTCCATAAATAAAGCCCGGTTCGGCAAACCGGTTAAAGAATCATGGTTGGCGAGGTATTGTAAACGCTCTTCGGAGAGTTTTCTCTCGGTGATATCGATCACGAAGCCTTCCAGGGTCAGCAGTTTCCCATTAGACGCAAAGATCCCGATTCCTTGCTCCCACACCCACTTCTCGTTTTGAGCGGCATCCACCATTCGATAGACCAATTTGAACGAGTGTTTCTCCTTGAGAGCGGTCTTGATGTCCGCTTCGATCCGCTCCAGATCGTCGGGATGGACCAGTTTAGCGAAAGAGATTTTCGTGTTTCCGATCAGGTCGGAGGGAGGATAGCCGGTCAACTCCAATGCTCCCTCGCTGGCAAACTCCATCGTCCGGTCCGGGTCATATTTGCAGCGATAGGCCATCCCCGGGAGATTGCCCATCAGTGTGGAGAGCACCCGCTGGCTTTCCCGCAGCGCCTCCTCCGATTTCTTCCTTTCCGTAATATCCTGAGCCAGCGAAATGATTCCCTGGATCTGTCCCGCCGCGTCTCTCATGACGGAACCGGAGATCAAAACGGGAATTCTTCTCCCGTCTTTCGAAAGGTAGGTGCTTTCAAATACACCCGAGCCCATTCCCTTAAAGGGGGAGTCATCTGCAAAAATAAACTCAACCGGCCGGCCGACGAGCTCCTCTTCGGTATACTTCAACAGATTCCGGGTCGCCCGGTTAATCGTTTTGATCAGACCATCCGGATCGATCACGATGAGGGCATTCATCATGCTATCGACGATGGAGTCGACGTAGTCTTTATCGAGGGAGGTCGCCTTTTCTGTCTTCAATCTGTTTTTCCGATCAATTCTGTTTTGTAGCGCTTCTTCAGAGGATTCCCTCCGAATGTGGGATGTCGAAACACCAATGAATCAGCAAAGAAAGCAGGACTTTCCCATTCATTGTAGGAGCCGACCCTCTTTAGTTTACTACCTCTTGATTTTCTGTCAATTCTTCACTTCCCCACCATGGCTCGGATTAAGGAGTTATCACTGCGCCGTGAACCGGTCGAGAGGTTCGGACCGGTATGGTCACTCGGATCGATCGTTCTTATCCCTCACGGCCATCCGGATGGGGCTGATCTACCCGGTCTGTCGTGCTATTTGTTTGACAATCTAAGCCTTTTTAAATAGAATGGTTAAATTTCAATCAGTTTGATTTCTCAACTTATTTGCGAAGAGGGTGGAGTGGAATTTCAACGAATCAAACGGCTGCCGCCATACGTGTTCAATGTCGTCAACGCCATGAAAATTGACGCCCGCCGCCGGGGCGAAGACATCATCGATTTCGGAATGGGAAACCCGGACCAGCCGACCCCGACGCACATCGTTGAAAAGGCCATCGAAGCGCTCGAAAACTCAAAAAACCACCGTTACTCCGCCTCCAAGGGGATCACGAAGCTTCGGCTGGCGATCACCGATTGGTATAAGCGGAATTATGCAGTGGAGTTGGACCCCGATACCGAAGCAATCGTGACCATCGGCTCCAAAGAAGGGATCTCGCATTTGGCTTTGGCGACGCTCGGCCCGGGGGATGTGGTGCTGGTTCCCAGTCCGACCTATCCGATCCACCCCTACAGTGTCGTCATTGCCGGCGGGGAGGTCCGCTCCATCCCGCTGGCGCCCGGACGCGATTTTTTCGAGGACATGATCACCGCCTTCAAGCAAACCTGGCCCCGTCCGAAAATGTTGATCATCAATTTTCCGCACAATCCGACCACGCAGGTCGTCGAACTTGATTTCTTCAAGAAGATCGTCGATTTCGCGCGCGAGAATCAGGTTCTGGTGGTCCATGATCTGGCCTATGCCGATCTGGTTTTCGACGGCTATAAAGCGCCGAGCTTCCTTCAGGTGCCCGGGGCGAAGGAGGTCGGCGTCGAATTTTATACCCTTTCAAAAAGCTACAACATGCCGGGATGGCGCGTCGGCTTCTGCGTCGGAAATCGGGAGATGATCGGGGCCTTGACCAAGCTGAAGAGCTATCTCGACTACGGGATCTTTCAACCGGTTCAGATCGCCGCGATCATCGCGCTGAACGGACCGCAGGATTGCGTCGGTGAGGTGGTGGAGCTCTACCGCCGTCGGCGGAATGTCCTGGTCGACGGCTTAAACCGGATCGGCTGGAAAATTGAGAAGCCGAAGGCGACGATGTTTGTCTGGGCGCAGATTCCGGAGCCGTTCCGGCAGATGGGGTCGCTCGAGTTCTCCAAGCTTCTCTTGACGGAGGCGAAGGTCGCCGTCGCTCCCGGGATCGGGTTCGGAGAATACGGCGACGATCATGTCCGCTTCGCCTTGGTCGAGAACGAACACCGGACGCGTCAGGCGATTCAGGGGATCAAGAAGGTTCTCAAGGGGAAATAGCTTTTAACGATGAAATCATCCATCAAAGTCGGCTTTATCGGTTTTGGGACCGTCGCCACCGGCGCGGTGAAGATTCTGACCGAACAGAAGGGGCTGATCCGAAGGCGGCTCGGCTGTCCGATCGAGATCGTTCAGATCGCCGACCTCGACGTCAAACGAAGCCGGGGGGTTTCCCTTCCAAAGGGGGTTCTGACGACCGATGCCATGAAGGTCGTCCGGCATCCCGAGATCGATATCGTCGTGGAGCTGATCGGGGGATATGATCCGGCGCGGCAGTTCCTCCTGGAGGCGATCCGGCGGGGAAAACAGGTCGTCACCGCGAACAAAGCGCTGCTCGCCGCCCACGGGGAGGAGATCTTTCGCGCGGCGGTGGAGCAGGGGGTCGATGTCGGATTCGAGGGGAGCGTCGGCGGCGGCATCCCGATCATCCACGCGATCAAGGAAGGCTTGGCGGCCGAGAAGATCGCGGCGATTTATGGGATCGTCAACGGCACCTGCAATTACATCCTGACGAAGATGACCGACGAGGGGAAAAAGTTCTCCGAGGTCCTTGCCGAGGCGCAGCGGCTCGGTTATGCCGAGGCCGATCCGACCCTCGATATCGGCGGGGCCGACTCAGCGCACAAGCTGGCGATTTTGACCTGCCTCGCCTTCGGGACGGCGGTTCCGCTCAAGGAGATCTACACGGAAGGGGTCGACAAGGTGACGCCGCTCGACATCGCTTTCGCCGAGGAGTTCGGCTACAAGATTAAGCTCCTCGCTATCGCGAAAGCGGCCGACGGCGAGATCGAGGCCCGCGTTCATCCGACGATGATCCCCAAGGAGTATCTCCTCTCCCGGGTCGGCGGGGTCCATAACGCGATCTACCTTGTCGGAGAAGCGATCGGAGAAGCGCTCTTTTACGGGCGGGGCGCGGGAAGTCTTCCGACGGGGAGCGCGGTGGTCAGCGACCTGATCGACATTTCCAGAAATATCTTAAAGGGGGCGAGCGGCCGGGTTCCGCCGGCCTCCTTCCTGCCGGAAGCCCGGCCGGCGCTTCGGATCAAGCAGATGGACGAGATCGAAAGCCTCTACTATCTCCGGTTTATGGCCGAGGATCGGCCGGGGGTTCTCAGCAAGATCTCCGGCGTGCTCGGGAAGCACCGGATCAGCATCTCGTCGGTTATCCAACAGGGAAGAAAGGCCGGGGGAAATGTCCCGCTGGTGATGATGACCCATCGCGCCAAGGAGAGGGACGTCCAAGAGGCGCTCTCTAAAATCAATCGAATGGATTACGTCTCGGAGCCGACCATGCTGATTCGTGTGGAGGGTGAAGATGAGTGACACTCCGAAAAGTCGGTTGGGAAGTTTCGCCGTGAATCAACGATGGCCCGGGATCATTGAAGCATACAGAGAGTTCCTTCCGGTCACCGACCGGACCCCGGTCATCACATTGCATGAGGGAAACACGCCGCTCATCCCGGCGCCGCGGCTCGCCGCGGCGGCGCACGCCGACATCGATCTCTATCTCAAATTCGAGGGGGAGAACCCGACCGGCTCCTTCAAAGACCGGGGGATGACCCTGGCGATCTCGAAGGCGAAGGAGGAGGGGGCCAAGGCGGTCATCTGCGCCTCCACCGGAAATACCTCCGCTTCCGCCTCGGCCTACAGCGCGCGCGCAGGAATGAAAGCGTATGTCTTGATCCCGGAGGGAAAGATCTCCCTCGGCAAGTTGGCCCAGGCGATGATCCACCGGGCCACGGTGATCCAGGTGGATGGGAACTTCGATGAGGCGCTGGAACTGGTGAAGCAGGTGGCGGAGAAGTATCCGATCACCCTGGTCAACTCGATCAACCCCTATCGGCTTGAAGGGCAAAAGACGGCGGCTTTTGAAGTTTGCGATCACCTGGGAACACCGCCGACCTATCATTTTCTGCCGGTCGGCAATGCAGGCAACATCACCGCCTATTGGAAGGGTTACAAAGAGTACTTCCATCGCGGAAAGGTGACGGCGTTGCCGAAGATGATCGGTTTTCAGGCGGCTGGCGCCGCGCCGATCGTCCTCGGACATGTGGTCGAGAAGCCCCGAACGATCGCCACCGCCATCCGCATCGGGAACCCGGCCAGTTGGAAATTGGCCGTGGAGGCGGCGGCCGAATCGAAGGGGGAGATCAATTTGGTGACCGACGATGAAATCGTCGAGGCCTATCGGATGATCGCCGGTTTGGAAGGGGTCTTCTGCGAGCCGGCCTCGGCCGCCGGGGTGGCCGGCGTGGTCAAGTTGAGCAAGCGGGGATTTTTCAAGAAGGGGGACAGGGTTGTTTGCACGCTGACCGGCCACGGCCTGAAGGATGCCGACTTTTCGATGAGCATCGCGCAAAAGCCGACGACGATCAAGGCGCGCCTGGATGATGTTCTGAAGGTTTTGGGATTTTGAGGGAAGGGCGACGCATGCGTCGCCCCTACAAATAAAAATTCGAATGAAATACGTTGTTTTGGTTGCGGACGGAATGGCTGACCGGCCGATCGAAGCGCTCGGCGGGAGGACGCCGCTTGAAGCGGCGAAAACACCCAACATCGATCTTCTTGCGACCTGCGGTGAAATCGGCTTGGTCCGGACGACGCCGGATGGATTCGTTCCGGGGAGTGATGTCGCACACCTGTCGATCCTTGGATATGACCCGCGCCGGTTTTATTCCGGGAGAGGCGCGCTTGAGTCGGCCGGGATGGAAGTCTTGCTTAATGAGGGGGATGTCGCCTTCCGCTGCAACCTTGTGACCCTTCGGGACCGGCAGAAGGGATATGCCTTCAACGAGCTCTCCTCCCGGGTATTTTTAGAGGATCCCACGGCGGGGAAGATCGGTGATGAGGAGGCCCGGGAACTGATCGATCTGCTCAACAATCTGCTCGGGAGCGATCAGATTCAGTTTTATGCAGGAAAAGGATATCGACACCTGATGGTGTGGGTCCACGGCGCCTTGAAGGTGGAGTGCCTCCCGCCTCACAAGCTGGTCGATAAGGAGATTGTCTCGGTCTTCCCCCGCGGCGCCGACAAAGGGGTTTTAAAGAAGCTGGTTCAGAGCGCCTTTACCGTTTTATTGGACCATCCGGTCAACGAAGAGCGGATTGCGCGAGGGGAGCGGCCGGCCAACGGCGTCTGGTTCTGGGGGCCCGGGCGAGAGGTTCCACTGCCTCCCTTCTCAACGCGATTTTCAAAGGGCGGGGCGCTGATCTCGGAGGCCGATCTCCTGCGCGGCTTAGGGCGAAAAACAGGAATGAAGGTCATTGATGTCCCCGTCGGCGACGATGCGGCAAAGGTGAAGGCGGCCTCCGAAGCGCTCGAAGGACATGATCTGGTCTATCTTCATTTTGAAGCGTGTGATGCGGCGGGGCATGCAGGCGACCTGCAGTTGAAAATGGAGGCGATCGAGCGTTTTGATCGGCAGCTCGTCGGCCCGTTGCTCTCTCAACTGAGAGAGAAGGGGCCGTGGCGGCTGCTTCTTCTCTCGGATCACGCCACGCCGGTATCGAGCCGGGACGCGGCCGGCGATCCGGTCCCCTTTCTCCTCTGCCGGGGTCTCGACGGAAAAAAAGAGGAGCGCCCCTTCTCGGAGAGGGAAGCGGCCGGAAGCGCGAATTTCTGGTCCGAAGGCCATCGATTGATGGAGCATTTTTTAAAAGCATAAACAGGGGATGGGGTTTATTTAAATGTTGATTGTTCAAAAATTCGGCGGGACCTCCGTCGGAACCACCGACCGGATTAAAAATGTGGCGCGGCGGGTCGCGCAGGCGCGGGCGGAGGGAAACGATGTCGTGGTGGTCGTCTCCGCGATGAGCGGGGAGACCGATCGGTTGATCGGGCTTGCCCACCAGATTTCCCCCCTTCCCGATCAGCGCGAAATGGACATGCTGATTTCGACCGGAGAGCGGGTGACGATCGCCCTGCTGGCGATGGCCCTTCAGGAATCGGGGGTGGCGGCGCGCTCTTTCACCGGAAGACAGGTCGGCATCTTGACCGATGCCGTCCACACCAACGCCCGGATCGAGCAGATCACCGCGGAGCGGTTGAAGGAATCGCTCGCCGAGGGGGTTGTCCCGGTGGTGGCCGGTTTTCAGGGGATCAATCAGCGGTCGGATGTGACGACCCTCGGCCGGGGGGGCTCCGATACCACCGCCGTCGCATTGGCCGCCGCGCTGAAGGCCGATCTCTGCGACATTTATACCGACGTCGACGGGGTCTATACGACCGACCCGAATATCGTTCCGAATGCAAGAAAGTTGTCGAAGATCTCCTATGAGGAGATGCTGGAGATGGCGAGCCTGGGGGCGAAGGTGCTCCAGACCCGTTCGGTGGAATTTGCAATGAAATATCAGGTTCCGGTCCGTGTCCGGTCGAGCTTCAACGACCACGAGGGGACCCTGGTGACAAAGGAGGATCTAGAGATGGAGCAAGAGGTCGTCTCGGGGGTGACCTACGATAAAAATCAGGCGAAAGTAACCCTCCTCGGCGTGCCCGACCGGCCGGGGATCGCCTCGAAAATTTTCGGCACCCTCGCCCGGGAGAATGTGGTCGTCGATATGATCATCCAGAACGTAAGCCAGGGAGGGATGACCGATATCTCCTTTACCGTCCCGAAGGGGGATGCGCGGCGGGCGAAAGAGACCCTTTCCAAATTGGCGGAAGAGATGGGGGTGCAGGACATTCAATTGACGGAGAACATCGCCAAGGTCTCGATCGTCGGGGTCGGGATGCGCTCCCACTCCGGGGTGGCGGCCAAGATGTTTTCCAGCCTGGCGGCGGAGGGGATCAACATCATGATGATCTCCACCTCCGAAATCAAAATCTCCTGCGTCATCGATTCGAAGTATACCGAGCTGGCGGTCCGGACCCTTCATGATGTTTTCGAGCTGAGCAAGACCCCGCCGCAGAAGAGCGAAAAGGGCAAAGCCAAGACGGTGAGGCGGGCTTCAAAATAAAAGGTCTTTGCGGGCGCGAGCGACGCTCGAAGAGGTCTCACAACCGCAAAGACAGGAGTGACCATGCAGATCGTTGAGATCTACGATACCACGTTACGCGACGGCGCACAGTCGGAGGATGTCTCCTTCTCCGTCGAGGATAAGCTTCGCATCGTCCAGAAGCTCGATGAGCTCGGCCTTCATTACATCGAAGGAGGATGGCCGGGGGCGAACCCGAAGGACATCACCTTCTTCGAGGAGATGAAAAAAATCCCGCTCAAGTCGTCCAAGCTCGTCGCTTTCGGCGCCACGCGGAAATCGAGAAACAAGGTCTCGGAAGATCCCAACATCAAAGCACTGGCCGAGGCCGGGACTGAGGTCGTCACCCTTTTCGGCAAGAGCTGGGACTTGCACGTCACCGAGGCGCTCGGGATCACGCTCAAGAAGAATCTGGAGATCATCTCCGATTCGATCGAGTACCTTCGCTCTCAGGGGAAGCGGGTTTTTTACGATGCGGAACATTTCTTCAGCGGTTATCTGGCGAAGCCCGACTACGCGCTGAAGACGCTGGAAGCGGCCAAGCGGGCCGGCGCGGAATGCATCATCCTCTGCGACACCAACGGCGGAACGATGCCGTGGCAGCTCCGCGAAGCGCTGGAGGTGGTTCAGCGCGAGATCGGCGGCTCGCTCGGCATCCACACGCACAACGACTCCGAGATGGCGGTGGCGAACGCCTTGACGGCGGTCGAAATCGGCGTGACTCAAGTGCAGGGGACGATGAACGGTTTCGGGGAGCGCTGCGGAAACGCCAACCTCTGCTCGCTCCTCCCGAATCTGAAATTGAAAATGAAGATCAACTGCATCGCCGACGGCCAGCTCAAGCGGTTGAGAGAAGTTTCTCACTTCGTCAGCGAGATCGCCAATCTCCCCCACAACAAACACCAGCCGTATGTCGGCGACGCCGCCTTCGCCCACAAGGGGGGGATTCATGTCCACGCCGTCCGGAAGAATGCGGAAACATACGAGCATGTCGCTCCGAGCAAAGTGGGAAATCGGCAGCGGGTCCTGATCTCCGACAACGCCGGAAAGAGCAACCTTCTGGAGAAGGCGAAGGAGTTCCGGATCAACCTGGCGAGCGACAGCCCGCATCTTACGGAAATTCTCGAACAACTCAAAGAGCGGGAGCACCAGGGCTACCAGTTCGAGGGGGCGGAGGGCTCCTTCGAGCTGATGATGAAGAAGGCGCTCGGAAAACATCAGAAGTTTTTCGACCTGGTCGGTTTCCGCGTGATCGTCGAAAAACGAAAAGGAAGCGAGGAGACCTTCTGCGAGGCGACCATTATGGTCGAGGTAGGGGGCCAGGTGGAGCACACCGCGGCGACCGGAAACGGACCGGTCAATGCGCTCGACCACGCACTTCGAAAGGCGCTCGAAAAGTTTTATCCGGCCCTCTCTCAGGTCAAGCTCCTCGATTATAAGGTCCGCGTCTTGACCGCCAGCGACGGGACCGGATCGAAGGTCCGGGTCTTGATCGAATCGGGCGACGGCGAGAAGAATTGGGGGACGGTCGGGGTTTCCGAAAACATCATCGAAGCCAGCTGGCAAGCATTGGTGGACAGCATCGAGTACAAACTATTGAACAGCTGAGCGCCGCGCCGTTTCAGGCGCGCTTGCGTGTTTACCATCGGTCGGCCTATAATTTAGGAAATGAGAAATCGCTCGATGCAGATTGCGAAAGATAGGCTGACCTCCATCCTCCCCCTCCTTATTGTTATTCTCTTCGTCTCCTGCACGGAGCAAACCGCATCGACCCCGGTCGTCGCCTCCGCTCCCGAGCCGCACTTCGAAGAGATCGAGCCGATCGGCGAGATCCCCGCGCGCGAGCTCCTCATCACGGAGAAGGCCTTCATCCGGGTGGCGAAGCGGGTCACGCCGGCGGTGGTAAACATCAGCACCGTCCACTTCGTCCGTCATCCCGATTCCGCTCAAGATAGAGGGCTTTTTCAGGACTTCCTGGGAGAGCTCTTCAAGGACCCTCCCCGCCGGGAGTTCCGGCAGAGGAGCCTCGGCTCCGGCTTCATCATCAGCAGAGACGGCTACATCATCACCAACCATCATGTCATTTCCGAGGCGGACAAAATCACGATCAAGCTTTCGGACCGGAGAGAATTCATCGGAACGATTATCGGAAAAGACCCCAAAACCGATCTCGCGATCATCAAGATTCCCCCTCAATCCGATCTGCCGGTGGCCGACCTCGGCGACTCGGGCCGGCTTCAGGTGGGAGAGTGGGCGATTGCGATCGGAAACCCCTTCGGCCTTGACCGGACGGTGACCGTCGGCGTCATCAGCGCGACCGGAAGGACCGACCTCGGCCTGACGGATCAGGACAACTTTATCCAAACCGACGCCTCAATCAACTTCGGAAACAGCGGCGGCCCTCTCCTCAATGCCAAGGGGGAGGTGATCGGCATCAACACCGCCATCGTCGCCACGGGACAAGGGATCGGCTTCGCCATTCCGATCAACATGGCGAAAACCGTCGTCGAGGAATGGGTCGATAAAGGAACCATCAGCCAGGGCCGCCTGGCCCTGCCGTAGCCCGAAATACCGACCTGCCTTGAAGATCCCGTGATTTTCGATTGATCTTTTTCTCCGAGTGGATCTCACCGCCGAAGGTTTCCAAGGGCGGAAAATAGACGGTAAGGCCGGATATTCCTCTTCTCTTCCGTATTCCCTACGAATAAAACACTTGACATTATCGGCAACCTATTGTATTTTATGGCCAATTTGCAAGCTCTCCGAGAGAGAGACTGTCTTCAAGAATAAACCCAGCCGAAATGGACCGAAGAAAGGGGTCACGATGAGAAAAGCCGACATCGCCAATGAAGTCTTCGACAAGTTAGGAATCTCTAAGAAGGAATCGGCCGATATTCTTGAAGTCATACTGAATTCAATCAAGGAGGTCCTCAAGAAAGGGGAGATGGTCAAGGTCGCCGGTTTTGGAAATTTTGTCGTTCGACAGAAGCGGGCTCGGAAGGGTCGAAATCCAAAGACAGGCGAGGAGATCGGAATCACCCCCCGCCGTGTGGTGACATTCAGACCGAGCCAGGTCTTTAAAAAGTTCGTCAACCAGTAGGCATAGGAGAGGATGCAGGACAAACTCTTTTATAAGATTGGGGAGGTCAGTCAGCTCACCGGCCTGGAAGCATACGTCCTCCGTTTTTGGGAATCGGAGTTTCCGGCCCTTCATCCGAAGAAGAGTAAAGGAAACCAACGGGTCTACACGAAGCGGGAGATCGATCTGATCCTTCAGATCAAGAAGCTCCTTTACCAGGAGGGGATGACGATCGCGGGGGCGAAGAAGAAATTGAACGGCGCCCCCGTTCCATCGGATCCGCCGATGAGAGAACCCCGTCACGAAGAGACCCTCGATCGGGTTCGAAGGGAACTGGAAGAAGTTTTACACATTTTAAGTTAGGCGGGGCGTAGCGCAGCCTGGTAGCGCACTCGTTTGGGGTGCGAGTGGTCGCTGGTTCAAATCCAGTCGCCCCGACCAATTTGTAGGTGAGCGGTCCATCTTTCGTGAAGAGAGGTCAGACCGCTCACCGACAGGCCCAGGGTCATTGAGATAAGATCTGAAAGCTGCTTGGCAGCTTTTTTTGTTTTGTGCAGGGGCGCCGCGCCTCTGCTCCGGTAAGGGTAGAAAGGTTTTTGTTTTGAGCAAGAAGGAAAAGCTCATTCTGGCGACGAATGATGACGGCGTCCACTCGCCCGGCCTGCATCAGCTGGCCGACGCACTCAAAGAGGTCGGCAAGGTGGTGGTGATCGCCCCCGATCGTGAACGGAACGCGGCGGGCCATGCCTTGACTCTTCATAAGCCGCTTCGCGCCGATGAGCTCCGTCCGGGGGTGTTCAGCGTCAACGGGACGCCGACCGACTGCGTCAATCTCGGGGTGCTCTACTTATTGAAGAACGCGCGGCCCGATTTGATCGTCTCCGGGATCAATAAGGGAGGGAATCTCGGCGACGACGTGACCTATTCCGGGACGGTCTCTGCGGCGATGGAGGGGACCCTTCTCGGAATTCCTTCGATCGCTTTCTCCCAACTGGGCGACGGCCAGTATCACTTCGAAACGGCGGCGCGGTTTGCCGTCGGGCTGGTGCGGCTGGTTCTGAAGGAGGGGCTTTCGCGGGAGGTCTTCCTCAACGTCAATGCCCCGAATCTTCCCCCGAACGAGATCAAGGGTGTTCGGATCACCACGCTCGGCAAGCGGGTTTTCGACGACAGCACCATCATCGAGAACACCGATCCGCGCGGGAGAAAATATTTCTGGATCGGCCTCAACGGAATGAAATGGGAGAAGCGGAAGAATTCCGATCATGAGGCGGTCGAGCGCGGGGAGATCTCGGTGACCCCGCTTCATCTCGATCTCACCCATCACGAAACGGTCGAACGGCTCCGCTCCTGGAAAGAGCAGCTGGAGACGGAGATCGGTTGAGGTGAGGCCCAAAGTAAGGGATTTTCCATTTATCGTTTTCCATTTTTCATTTCCGATTTTAAAATGGCAAATGAGCGCAAATGAGCGCAAATGAGCAATGATAAATGATAAATGGAAAATCGCCTCACCCTTCTTTTATCTGCGTTTTTGCATAGGATAAGACCGATCATGAATCATTTTGAGACCGCGCGGCGCCGCATGGTCGAAGACCAGCTGATCCCCAGGGGGATCAAGGACGAGCGGGTGCTGGCGGCGATGCGGAAGGTCCCCCGGCATCTCTTCGTCGAGGAGGCGTTTCGCGACCGGGCCTATGGCGACCATGCCCTTCCGATCGGGGAGAGGCAGACGATCTCCCAGCCGTACATGGTGGCGTTGATGTCGGAGGCGCTGGCGCTGAAGGGGACCGAGAAGGTGTTGGAGATTGGGACCGGATCGGGCTATCAGACGGCGGTGCTGGCGGAATTGGCGGCGCGGGTCTGCTCGATCGAGCGGATTCAATTCTTGGTTTCGAAGGCGTGGAAGATGATTGAAGAGCTCGGCTACCGGAACGCCGTCATCCGACAGGCCGATGGCTCTTTCGGCTGGAAGGACGAGGCCCCGTTCGATGCGATCCTGGTCGCCGCGGGAGCGCCTCAGATTCCGTCGGTCTTAATGGATCAGCTCAAGGTCGGCGGGAGGATGGTGATCCCCATCGGAGAGCGGACGTCGCAAACGCTGAAGAAGATCGTCAAGGAAGAAAAAGGGCCTGTCACCGTCTCGATCACACCCTGTCTTTTTGTTCCGTTCTTGGGGGCGTCCGGTTGGAGCAAGGAAGAGGAATCGACGGGAACGGACGCTCATAAATGATACTGTCTGCATCTTGACACCGCAGCCCGCCTGAAATCATACTAGGCCGTTCAGCAGGAAAAATCGATGCTAAAAATCAGCAATACTCTTTCCGGCGAAAAGGAGCCGTGGTCCCCGATGATGGACAAAGAGGTCCGCCTCTATGTCTGCGGCGTGACCGTCTACGATCATTGCCACCTCGGCCATGCGCGGTCGGCGATCGTCTTCGATGTAGTCAGAAATTATCTGGAGTACAAGGGGCTCTCGGTGCACTATATCAAAAATTTCACCGATGTCGATGATAAGATCATCCGCCGTGCGCAGCAGGAGGGGAAGGAGTGGAAGGAGATTTCTGAAAAGTATATCGCCTCCTACGAAGAGGACATGGCCCGGCTGGGGGTGCGGCTTCCGACGGCGGCGCCGAAGGCGACCGAATACATCCCCGAAATGATCGGACTGATCGAGGCATTGATCTCGAAAGGGATCGCTTATCCTGTAGACGGGGATGTCTATTACGAGGTGGCGAAGTTTCCCTCGTATGGAAAGCTCTCGAAGCAGAAGCTCGACGAGATGATTTCGGGCGCGCGGGTGGAGGTCGATGAGCGAAAGAAAAGCCCGCTCGACTTCGCCCTCTGGAAATCGTCGAAGCCGGGGGAGCCGGCCTGGGAGAGCCCCTGGGGGATGGGGAGACCGGGGTGGCATATCGAGTGCTCGGCGATGTCGATGAAGCTGCTGGGGGAGACCCTCGATCTGCACGGCGGCGGCAAGGATTTGATCTTCCCGCATCATGAAAACGAAATCGCCCAATCGGAGGCGGCGACCGGAAAGGAGTTCGTCCGGACCTGGATTCACCATGGCTTCGTCACCGTCGATCAGGAGAAGATGTCGAAGTCGCTCGGCAATTTCTTCACGGTGAAAGAAATCTTCGAGAAGTCCCCTCGATTTCCAGAGGCGATGATCGCCGAGGTGATTCGCTTCTACCTTCTCTCGACCCATTATCGATCTCCGGTCGATTTTTCCGATCAGAGCCTCAAGACGGCGAAGAGCGGTCTCGATCATTTCTATGAGCTTTTTCAGAAGTTGGAGGAGATGAATTTGCAATCGATCTCTCCCGCAAACAGTGTTGCGGCCGGTTCGGAGTGGGATCGGTTCCGAGAGGCGTTCGAAGCGGCGATGGAGGATGACTTTAATACTGCCCGTGCGATCGGTGTGCTTCAGGAGTTTCGCTCCGAGGTCAATGCCCGGATGTCAAAGGGGGAAGATTCATTTCTAGGGATCGCGAAAGCGCTTCTGAAGGGGCTCGGCGGTGTCCTCGGCCTCTTCCGAAATCCTCCTTCCGAGTGGAGTCATCAACCCTGGGAGAAAGGTCTTCCAGCGAAGGCCGCGTTCGATGAGGCGGCGATCCAATCGCTCCTCCGCGAACGGGAGGAAGCGCGCCGGAAGAAAGATTGGAAGAAGTCGGATGAGATCCGGGATCGGCTGGCCCAAGCGGGGATTGTCCTCGAAGACCGGCCGGACGGGACAACGCGGGTGAAGCGATGAGAAGAGAGAAAACCCCCAGAGATCCAAAGCCAAGGGAGCCGCGGCCTTCGCTCTCCGTCGAAGAGGCGGTGATCTACGGGATCAATCCGGTCCTGGAGGCGCTCCGGGCGAAGCGGCTGAACAAGGTCTTCCTGGCGCCGGGCCGGGGCGGCCAGGAGGTCGACGAGATCCGGACCAGTGCCCGGCAGCAGCGGGCGACGGTCCAGACGGTTCCGCGCGATGTGCTCGACCGGATGGCCAAGACCGCCAAACATCAGGGGGTGGTCGGTCTTCTCTCGGCCCAAAGTTATACCGAGCTGGATGAGATTCTACAGGGAATTCGACGGCGCGGGGAAACTCCTTTTCTCCTGGTCCTCGACGAGGTCGAAGACCCGCGTAACTTGGGGGCGATCATCCGGACCGCCGATGCCGTCGGCGTCCATGGGGTAATCATCCCGGAGCGGCGCGCGGCCGGGTTGACCGGCGTGGTTTCGAAAGCGTCGGCCGGCGCGGTGGTTCATGTTCCCGTGGCGCGGGTGGTCAATATCTCGGCGACGATCGACCGGCTGAAAAAAGAGAACATCTGGACCGTCGGAATCGAGGCGGGAGCGCCGACCTCTTATTTGGAGTATGATTTTGCCGATCCGGTCGCCGTTGTCGTCGGCGCGGAAGGGAAAGGGGTCCATCAAAAAGTGCTCGAGCACTGCGATCAGGTCGTCTCACTGCCGATGCGGGGGAAGGTTTCTTCGCTCAACGTCTCGGTCGCCGTCGGCGTGGTCGCGTACGAAGTTTTAAGGCAACGCAACGAAAGATTAAAGAAAGGAGCAAATTAATGGAGGTATCACGCGACACCCATCTGAAATTGGCGTTCCTGCTCTGGGCGCTCGTCGGCACCGGTCTGCTAATCGCCGGAGGAATTTTTCTTTTCGGCGGACGAACGATGAGCGAGCTCGACCCGGCCAGGGGGACGCCCGGAATCGCCGAAGGGATCGGGCTGCTGATCGCGCTCATCACCGGATTCGCGAAGGGGAACTTTGTTCTCCCGAAGATCGCCAAAAAGAACATCGCCCGGATCGAGCAGCTTCCCGAGAAGAGCCCCTTCTACATGACCTTCAGCGTAAAAAGCTGGCTGTTGATCCTCGTTATGATTTTGATCGGCCGGACCATCCGTTTCTTCGGAGCGCCGGCGCTGGTCATCGGCGTCATCTACGTAGCGGTCGGTTTCGCTTTGGCCCTGGGGAGCCGGAGCTACCTGGTCGCGCCGTCGGTCCGCACAATGGAAAAGAAGATCCCTTCGTAACGAGGGGCTTCTTCATAAAAAGGAGGTGAGAAATGCCTGCATCCGAATCCGAATTCAAGGGAAACCCAATGCTGGTCTTGAGCCAGGGACCTGATGATAAGTTTCCGTTTCAGTTTGGCTTGAAGAAAGCGAAGCTGATTTTGGAGAATCTCGACGAGATCAAAAAATTCGTCGAAAAACATTCCAAGTAAAACCTGGCGATCGTCCTTACCGATCGAAGGTCTCTTTTCCGGCACCGGCCGAGCCCGCCAGACTCAATGCGGACCGGTCGGCGTTTGTGCATTCCGGTCATGATTTCGCCTCATTGATCTCCCCTCCGCAGAGGCATTCCCGACCGCCCCTCGATTCAAAGGGACATCCCCTTTCGGAATAATACAGGGTAAGCTGCTTGCGAAATTGAAGCCGCATGCTACACTTGCTTTTCAAGAGTTGCGGTTCTGTCCGAAAATAGGCTGAGGATGGTTTCTCAGGCGAGGCGTCGACAATGACCGGAAGCATGCGGTGTTCCAAATGTGGATTGACCCAGCTGGCCCGATCGGCCTGCAAAGCGTGCGGCGCGCCGATCGCGGGGATCGCTTCCGGTCTTCCAATCGAGCCGCGGCCTGCCGTCCCTCAACCGATCAAAAGGGAAGCGGTGCCGAAATCCGAGGCGACCGAGACCGATGTCAACGCGGGGGGGACAGGCCTCGTCCACCCTCTCTCCTTCCATGGAACAGGAGGGGCGCTCTTCGCCATCCGGATCATCAACATGTTTCTGACCCTGGTGACCCTCGGCATTTATCACTTCTGGGGAAAGGTCCGCGTCCGCAACTACCTTTGGGGGCAGATGGCGTTCAACGGAGATCGATTTGCCTATCACGGCACCGGCAAAGAGCTCTTCATCGGATTCCTCAAGTCGGCCGTGGTATTCGGTCTCCTCTATGCCCTTTTCCAGGCGGTTCCTTTTGTCCCCGGGGGACTCACCGCCCAAATCGGCGTTCTCCTTCTTGCGTATGGCCTCTTATTGACCTTCATTCCCCTTGCCATGGTCGGGGCGCGCCGGTATCGTTTGAGCCGGACCTCCTGGCGGGGGATCCGGTTTTCATTTCGCGGAGAGGCCGCCCCGTTCATCAAGCTTTTCATTGGGGGAACCCTCCTCAGCATCGTGACGTTGGGACTCTACTATCCGATTTTTATGGTCGATCAATATCGATTTATGACCACGCACACTTACTTCGGAAGCAAGAAATGGGAATTCAACGGGCGAGGGGGCGATCTCTGGGGAAGTTTCGCGGTCGCTGTTTTTCTGTCGATCTTGACCCTCGGTCTTTACTGGTTTTGGTTTCTTGCTAAAAAGCAGCGATATTTGTGGGAGCAGACCACCTTCGGCGCGGCCCGCTTCCGGGCTTCTATGACCGGCGGGGGATTGCTCCTTCTGAATCTTGGAAATATTTTTCTTCTTCTGATGACCTTGGGCCTTGCCTGGCCATGGGTGGTCATCCGAAATATTCGCTACACCCTCTCTCACCTCACAATGGAAGGCCCGCTCGATCTGGCGTCGGTTCAGCAGGAGAGCCAGAGCGCCTCGGCCACGGGGGAGGGGCTGGGAGGACTCCTCAATCTTGATTCCGATTTCGGTGCCGCTTGAACCCTTTGCCGATGGAGTGGCGCGGTTACTACCTCGACGGTCAAACCGCCCATCGGCAAACGGCAACCATTCTCCTCACCGGCAGCGGTCTGAAGGTGACGACCGAGCAGGAGAAGACGTTCTTCTGGCCTTATCGCGAGATTCGCCAGACGCAGGGCTTCTACCCGGGCGAGCAGATCCGGTTGGAATGGGGCGGGCCCGACCCGCAGATCCTTCTCATCTCGGAAGAAGGATTCCTGAATGCCCTTCACCGTCTGGCCCCCGATCAGACGGCCCACTTCAACGACCCGACCCGGCGGAAGCGACGTCTGAAACTCGCTTTCCTTGCCGCTCTTTTTACCGTCGTCTTTTCACTCACCCTTTATTTTTGGGGCATTCCCGCCCTCGCTTCGATGCTCACCCCGCATGTTCCCTTCTCCTGGGAGGAGCGGATGGGGGAGGCGATCGTCGACCAATGGGTCCCGCCGGAGAGCCGATGCAGAGAGGAGCGCCCATCGGCGATCATCGAGGATCTTGTTAAAAAGTTGACCGGCTCTCTTCCGGATGCGCCGTACCGCTTTCGGGTCATCGTCGTCGATCATCCGCTGGTCAATGCTTTTGCCGTGCCGGGCGGGACCACGGTGATCTTTCGAGGGCTGCTGGAGCGGATGCAGACGGCGGAGGAACTCGCCGCCGTCCTCGCGCATGAGTTGCAACACAATCTTCAGCGCCACGCCACGCGATCGATTCTGCAGGACACGTCGATGGGGCTGCTCCTTTCGGCCCTCACCGGAGATGCAACGGGAGGGATCGCATTCGGACTCCAGAGCGCGAAGACATTGGGGCTGATGCACTACAGCCGGCAGAATGAAGAAGAGGCCGATCGGGAGGGAATGCGGATGCTCATTGACGCGGGGATCGACCCGAAGGGAATGATCACCTTCTTCGAAATGATCAAAAAAGAAGGGATGGAAATGCCGGCCGCTTTGAAGTACCTCTCTTCCCATCCGCTGACGGAGGAGCGGATCGAACGGCTGAAGCGCTTGGCAAAAGAAGCCCAAGGCCCGTTCGTCCACCTTCTTCCGGACGACCGATGGGAAGAGCTCCTCCACATTTGCCAATCGCAGGCCGGGCAGCCTTCTATCGAATGAATGACACTCAAACGCTTGACAACGATTTTCGAAACAGATAAAATTTCCAGCCTATGCGGGAGTAACTCAGTGGTAGAGTGCAACCTTCCCAAGGTTGAGGTCGCGGGTTCAAGTCCCGTCTCCCGCTCCAATTTAGCTCGGCAGTTTGTAAGAGTCGGATGAGGCTTCTGTCTGCTCCCCGTTTTATGGGGAGCCATCCCGGCTCGGCTCCCACTCCACCAAGATCAATCGGAATCAGCCGGGTTCTTGTTATTAAGATCCCGGCTTTTTTATGTTTACGGTAAGGACCCGACCAGAATGAAATGGTGCGACGGAGCGCCTCGCTTTGAATTCCTCCCCGAAGATCGGCCCACCCGCGTTTATCTCCTCCGCCACGGGGAGGTGACGACCTTCGAGCGAAGGACCTTCAACGGCCAAACCGATGTCGGGCTCACTCCGCGAGGGCTCTTGCAGCTCGAAGAGGTCGCGGCGCGCCTTGCCTCCTGTCCGATCCGAGAGGTTTATACGAGTGACCTTCAGCGAAGTGTCCGAGGAGGAGAGGCGATTGCAAAAGCATGCGGTGTTTCCCTCTTCCAGATGTCTGAATTACGAGAGAAGCACTTCGGACGCTGGGAGGGGCTCACCGCCGAGGAGATCTCCGGCCGAGATCCGGAGGGATGGTCCGCCTGGTTGACGAATCCGGCCGACAGCCGCCCGGGAGGGGAAGAGTCGTATCGCGAGGTTGGAGAGCGGGCATTGGCGGCCTTTGAGATCATTTTAAGGAAGCATGCGGGGGAAGAGGTGGCGGTCGTCGCGCACGGCGGGGTCAACAAGGTTCTCCTCGCCGACGCGCTTGGACAATCCCCGACGGCCCTTTTCCGGATCGAGCAAAAATATGCCGCGCTGAACATCATCGATTACTTCAAAAACAGAGCTGTCGTGAAACTGATCAACGGCTGATTGACAATCGGGTCGCGGGTAGGATAAAAAGGAACGATTTCTAAAACAAGAGGGAGCGGAGGTTATGGGGATGAAAATGAAGGTACCGAAAGAGATTCTCTTGGAGAGTCAACTGACCGGCTTGGGGACGCCGACGCGGGGGAAGGTGCGCGATATTTACGATCTGGGAGACGCGTTTCTCTTCGTCGCCTCCGATCGGATCTCCGCCTTCGACGTCGTTCTGCCGGAGGGGATTCCCGGAAAAGGTTATGTCCTCACACAGCTCTCTCTGCATTGGTTCGACCTCTTCGCCAAAATGGGCGATTCGGTGCCGAACCATGTAATCACTGCGGAATTCGACCGCTTTCCTGAAAAGTGCCGTCCTTATCGGGATGTTCTGGAAGGGCGGAGCATGCTGGTTCGGAAGGCCGAGCCGCTTCCGGTCGAATGCATCGTCCGAGGGTATCTTTCCGGCTCCGGCTGGAAGGAATATCAAAAAACAGGGACCGTTTGCGGCGAGAAGTTGCCGGCGGGCCTGGTCGAATCGGCCCGTCTTCCGGAGCCGATCTTTACCCCTTCGACCAAGGCGCCGATGGGAACCCACGATATCAACATCTCCTTCGAAGAGATGAAGTCGACGGTCGGAGCCTCCCTCGCGGAAGAGGTCCGCGCGGCGAGCCTGAACATTTACAAAAAGGCGGCGGCGCACGCCGAAAAGCGGGGGATCATTATCGCCGATACCAAGATGGAGTTCGGCCTGGATCCGAAGACGAAACGCCCCCTTTTGATCGACGAACTTCTCACCCCCGACTCTTCCCGTTTCTGGCCGATGGACACCTACGCCCCCGGCAAGGGGCAGCCGAGCTTTGACAAACAGTATGTCCGCGACTATCTCCTCTCGGTCAACTGGAGCGGCACTCCCCCTCCGCCTCATCTCCCCGCCTCGGTTGTGGAGCAGACGAGCCGGAAATATTTTGAAGCGCTCGAACGTTTGGCAAAGTAAGGGCCGTCCGCTGGAATCGGGAGTATATTGTCGGGAGGGTAGTGACTGAGTCTGGAATCAATTTCTGGATTGTCATTCCCGCGCAGGCGGGAAAGCGCCTGGAACCGACTTGATGTGCACAGCGCCTCCGATCGCTTCGCGACAGCAATCCAGTGATTTAAAACCTCTGAATGCCCGCTTCCGCGGGCATGACGACTTTGGAATTTCAAAATGAGTCACTACCGTCGGGAGTATATCGATTGACGAACCGGCGGTAGAGTGTTATAATCCGTTCCACGTAACTTTTTTGGGTCCGCGTATATCCACACAAACCCCAAAGCTTTTTGGGGTTTTTTTTTGAGAGGGAACCGACAGAAGCATGAAGGCCGAAATCCAGAACAAGTTGAGAGAAGACATTCGAAACATTGCGATTATCGCGCACGTCGACCATGGAAAGACGACCTTGGTGGATAAGATGCTCCGGCAGGGAGGGGCTTTTAAATCCCATGAAGGGGTTGTCGAGCGGGTCATGGACTCCAACGACCTGGAACGGGAGCGCGGAATCACGATTTTGGCCAAGAATACGTCGGTTCACTATAAGCAGTTCAAGATCAACATCGTCGATACCCCGGGCCATGCCGACTTTTCGGGAGAGGTGGAGCGGACCCTCAACATGGTGAATGGGGTTCTTCTTCTCGTGGACGCGTTTGAGGGGGCGATGCCCCAGACCAAGTTTGTTCTCAGAAAGGCGCTGGAGCTCAACCTCCGCCCCATCGTCGTCATCAACAAAATCGACCGGGCCGACGCCCGGCCCAAGGAAGTGGTCGATCAGGTGGTCGATCTTTTCCTCGAATTGGAAGCCAATGACGATCAACTCGACTTTCCGATCGTTTACGCCTCGGCCAAAGCGGGCTTCGCCAAGCTGAACCTGGAAGATTCCTCCACCGATCTCTCGCCCCTCTTTGACACGATCATTTCAAGGGTCGGTCCTCCTGCCGGAGATGAGGCGGCGTCGCTACAGATGCTGGTGACCTCTCTTGATTATGATAATTTTGTCGGCCGGATCGCGTTGGGGCGGATCTTTCGCGGGAAAATTCGCGTCGGAGAGACCCTGGCCCTCGTTCAGGGAGAGGGAGCGAATATTAAGGGAAAGGTCACGCGAATTATCGGATATGAGGGGCTGAAAAAGGTGGAATTGGCCGAAGCGGCCGCGGGTGAGATCATCGGCGTGGCCGGCTTTGAAGAGGCGCAGATCGGCGCCACCCTGGCCGATCCGAATGCGCCGGAGGCGCTGCCGACGATCTCCATCGGCGAGCCGACCATTTCGATGAATTTTATGGTGAACACCTCTCCGTTCGCCGGGAAAGAGGGGAAGTTCGTCACGAGCCGCAACCTTCGGGAGCGTCTTTATCGAGAGCTCCGGTCCAACGTCGCGCTCCGAATCGAAGACACCGGGAACACCGATGTTTTCAAGGTGTCGGGGCGGGGAGAACTCCATCTTTCGATTCTCATTGAGACGATGCGACGGGAGGGATATGAGTTTGCCGTTTCGAGGCCGACCGTCATTTTAAAAGAGATCGACGGGAAAACCTATGAGCCGATCGAGCGCCTGATGCTCGATATCGAAGAGGCCTATATTGGGACGGTGATGGAGGGGCTCGGCCGACGGCGGGGAGAGATGGTCAATATGGGGAACACGCTCGGCGGGCACGTTCGTCTCGAATTCGAGGTCCCGTCCAGGGGATTGATCGGTTATCGATCCGAATTTTTAACCGCCACCCGCGGCACGGGAATCATGAACTACACCTTTTCCTCTTTCCAACCGCACAAGGGCGAGATCTCCTCTCGAACAAAGGGGGCGCTGATTTCGATGGAAACCGGCGAGGCGATCCTTTTTTCGCTCCATCATATTCAAGAACGAGGCGTTCTTTTCGTCTCTCCCGGAGAGAAAATTTATGAGGGAATGGTCATCGGCGAGCATTCCCGGGCGAACGACCTGATTGTGAATGCCTCTAAAAAGAAACATCTTACCAATTTCCGCTCTTCCACCGCAGAGGATGCCCTCGTATTGACTCAGCCGAGAAAAATGAGTTTAGAAGAGGCGATTGCCTTCCTGGCGGATGATGAACTCCTGGAAATTACCCCTCAGACAATCCGGTTGCGGAAGAAATACCTAAGCGAACTGGACCGGAAGCGTCTGGCCAAAAAATAGGGTTTTTCTCTCCCGGGACAGGCCTTTGATTCTGGGTGGAAAAAGGTGTTTTGGCTGCGATTTTTGATTTGACAAGCGTTCTTCCGCTGTTATATTATGAAAAATATTTTAAAGGTATCCCACTCATTAAATCAGTGATCGAACCCTTCGATCATTCACCTGAGAAAATAAGGAGTTGTAATGAAGCAGACGCAAGAGCCAGCCTATCGTGTTCTTCCTGGTCCGGAGGGGCTTCTCCCCCCTGCCGCTGCGATCATGGGAATTCATCTTCCGGAAGATGGAGAGGGTTTGGTCGAAGGAAGGATCGTTCCTGAAGAAAAGGCGATGGAGGCCGCGGCGATTGCCATGCTGACGCGGAAAAACCCGACGCTCTTCCCCGGACCGCTCATGTTGTGGGGATGGAATGAACATACCATCGAGAAATCAGCTCCTTTTTTTGAAGTGGCGCGGGAAATCCCCGGCGTTCGCATTATCCCTATGCCCGATTATCGTCCGATCTATCCGAAGATCGATCCGGAAGCGGTGATCAATCCATGCCATCCCAATCTCACCATCTGGCATAATAAAATCGAAGCATGCGTTTTCATCGGTGTTCACTGCCATTTCGCAAATATCACCCTCAAGATGATCCGTGCGGGAACGAATTGCTACACCATCGCCCTCTGCGCCGAAGCGGGCCATGAAGATGCCATGGCCTCCGTCCCCCAGTTCACGGCTGAAAAGCTGAAGAAGTTTGCCGAGACGCTGAAACGGGTGAAGAAGAACGGGATCAAACCGCTGTACGAGGGCCAGGGAATCATCCCCTCCGGATGGGCCCAAATTGCGGGGCTGACCGGGGTCGAGGCGGTGAAGCCTGAAGAGGAGATGGTCGAGGCTGGTTTCGCGCACGATTTGGAAAAAGGGTTGGACGAGAACGAAGAATAACCCGCTGGTTGAATTTTTATTTTGATATTGACCCCCAAGAGATTTTTTGGGGAGCCCTCAATAAGGAGGTCACCGAATAATGAGCGAAGGACTCGGAGAAGAGGTTAAAACAAACCCGCAGGGAGACGTCATCACGGCGGCCCCGGCCCCCTCGAAAGAGGCGAAGAAGGGAGCGGCGGCGCAGAGAATCGTCGATCCCGATTATCTGTTTTTGCAAGCTCCCCGCGAGAAAACGTTTATCACAGGGAGCGAGGCGGCGAAAGAGGCGATCCGGCGCGCGAACGTCGACGTGGCGATCTCCTATCCGATCACCCCTCAGAGCGAAACGATGCAGCAGGTCGGTTATCTCTATGCCGAGGGGTATGTCAAAGATTATTATCGCGGCGAGGAAGAGTATGGCGTGATGTCGGCGATCGCCGGCGCGTCCCGCTCCGGAGTGCGTTGCCTTTCCGCAACCGCCGGACCGGGCCTGATGAGAGGTCTTGAGGTGATCTCCTCCTGGCCGGGCGGACGTCTCCCGGCCGTTCTTCTGATCATGTGCCGGGTGATCAATGCCCCGCTGGCGATTCAGCCTGACAATGTCGAGCTCTCCTACATGCTCAATACCGGCTGCCTTCTCTTCCATGCCGAGAACCAGCAGGATTTTTATGATTATGCGCTTGCGGCGTTTATGATCGGCGAGAAGCCGGAGGTCACCCTTCCCGTCGCGGTGGCGGTGGATGGTTTCTTCGTCACGCATGCGCGCGGCTGGGTGTCGCTTCCAGCGGCAGATATCAAGCTTCCCCCTCGGGATTGTTATCATGAAGCGGTGCCGATGATGGATAACGAAAATCCGCCGATCCGCATTTCGCGTGACGCGCCGATTCAAAAATCGAATTTTATCTCCTATCAGATGCATGCTTCCTGGCAGCAGGAGATCTGGGCGGCGCAGGAGCGTTCCCGGAAGTGGATCGATCGATGGCTGGGAGGGTTGATCGAGGTGGTCAATCCGAAAGCGAAGATCATGATTGTCGCCTCAGGCGCCGCCGTTTCCCAGTCCCGCGAAGCGGTCCGGCAGGCGGCCGAGCAGGGGATTGAAGTCGGTTTGGTGAAGATTCGGTCCATCCGTCCTTTCCCGGCCGATGAGGTCAGGGCGGCGCTCGATCATGCCGAAAAGATTCTTGTTCCCGAGTTCAACTATGTCGGCTGGCTCGCCAAAGAGGTCAAATCGACTATTCGAGGAAGCGAGCGGGTGATTTCTGGGCCGCGGGTGTTCGGTGGAATGTCGATGCCGACGGAGTTGATCTTGGAATATATTACGGGTACGCCAAACAGACGGTAAATAGGAGGTTCTCTCATGTCTTTAGATACCATTCGCGTCTCCCCAGGGTTCCAGAAGTTTTTACCGAAGGAATATCAGGATCTCGTCGAGAACGGTCCTTTTACGAAAGAGAGAAAAGTCTCGGAGCTCGGCTCTTTTAAGGAAATCCTTGAAGAGCATCCGATGTGCGCCGGCTGTGCGATGACCCTCTTCATCCGGGTGACCCTTCTTGCGTTGCCGAGCGTAGAAAATTCCGTCATCATCGGAACGGCCGGCTGCGGGCGGTTGGCATTGAGCCAGGCGGCGATTCCATTCGTCTACGGAAACTACGGAGATACCAATGCGGTCGCCAGCGGATTGAAGCGCGGTCTCTCGGTTCGCTTCAAAGACAAGCCGAAGGATGTGATCGTGATGGCGGGAGACGGCGGATTGGCCGACATCGGTTTCTCGGCGGTGATGCACTCCTGGTTCCGGAAAGAGAAATTCACCACCATCATGCTCGATAACGAAGTCTACGGAAATACCGGAGGACAGGAGAGCGGGATGACCCAAAAGGGGATGGTTTTGAAGATGGCCCCGAACGGGAAAAAATTTGAAAAGATGGATATGATCGGTCTTGCGAAGACCTCCGGCGTGTCCTACATCGCCCGAATCGCCCCGACCAATCCGACCCGCGTGGCGAACACCGTCCGGAAAGCGGTTTTGATTGCGCGTGAGGTCGGCCCGACCTACATCCAGGCCTATACCTCCTGCAACATCGAATATGCGATTCCGACGCCGAAGGTGATGGATGACGCCCGGGAAGTCGAAAAAGATCGGTATGGCTTTATGGAATACATGACCGACGACGCCAAAGCCTATTGGGAAAAGTCAGAGGCGGATCGCCGGAAACTGAAAGCGCCCCAGACAAAATAGGACAACGGCGAGCAGACGATAAGAGGAGGTTGAGCATGGCGGCAATCGATACGGGAGTAAAGCGATTTAACATCCGAATGGCTGGCATCGGAGGTCAGGGGGTGGTAACCGCCTCTCATATCTTAAGCAACGGGGTGATCATCGGAAAAGGGGAGAGCACGCTGGTTCCCTTCTTCGGATCCGAGAAACGGATGGCGCCGGTCGAAAGCTACGTCCGAATCGCGTCGGGGAAAATTTATGAAATCGGGGAGATCATTTATCCCAACATCATCATGATTTTCCATCCTCAGGTGATTACCCACGGCAAATCATATACGATGCCGTTCTATTGGGGTCTGAAGAAAGATGGAGTCGTGTTGATCAACAGCGATGTTCCCGTTCCGATGATTGCGGATCAGGTCCGGGAGCTGGAGGAAAACAACGCGAAGATTTGCTACATCCCCGCGACGAAGATTGCCAACGAAGTCGGCGGGACCGACCTGGCGACCAACATGGCCATGTGCGGCGCCATCGCCGGAATTATCCAGATGCCCGATTTGAAATCGCTGGAGCAGTCGGTGAAAGAGCGTTTTCTCGGAAAAGGATTTGTCGTTTCGGGGGGAACCGCCTCGCTGGACAATGTGATCGAAAAGAAGTTCGCCAAAAAAGCGGAACTGGTGGCGAAGAATTTCGCGGTGGTACAGGCGGCCCATGAGTACGCGATCGAGCAGGGATGGAATCAGTGGCAGAAAGATCGGGTCACCGCCTCGGACAAGCTGCAAAAAGCGGGTGTGAATTAATCAACGTTTGGAGGATGATGGATGTATTCAGTCGCGGATATTGATGTAGACATTTGTGGTGCAACGAAATGCCGGCTTTGCACCCAGTTTTGTCCGGAGTCCAATACGATTTTATACGATTCGGTCCGGGCAACGGCTTACGTCGCGGTAGACCGATGCAAAGGATGCGAGATTTGCGTCGGTGTTTGCGATGATTTGGCGAAGCATCACGCGATTAAGATGCTCCCCATTACCGAATTAAAGAACGGATTCGAAATCCGGAATGTCGGTTTTAAAGACACCCTCGTTACAACGAAATAGTCTCTACGGCATTCGCCATTCACATCGATGGGCTGATCTGATACAATCAGGTCGGCCCATTTTATTTTAAGTTGAGGTCGGTCATGAAATGTCAAAAGTGCGGCCATGAGAACGATCCGGCCATGCCCTGGTGCGACAAGTGTTTAACCGAATTCCCCTCCTCGAAGGGCCGCTATTTGGCCTGTCCGGAATGCCGCCATCAGAACGATCCCGACGCCTTTCACTGCGAGGTCTGCCACGAGCCGCTCCGGCCCGGCCAGTCGGAGTGAGGAGACCAAGACGATGACGCCGCTCCCCGACATCCTGGAGGCCGAGCTCTCGATCGTCTTCGTCGGGATCAACCCGGGAACCACCTCCGCTCAGGTTGGACACTACTACGCCCGCTCAACGAACCTCTTCTGGCCGATGCTCCACGAGAGCGGCCTTCTTCCGCATCCGCTCAAACCGGAGGACGATTGGAAACTGGTCCGATTCGGCATCGGTTTGACCGACGTCGTCAAGCGCTCCTCCGACAGCGCCTCTGATTTGACGAGGGCCGAATTTGAAGCCGGAGCGATCGTCGTTCAAAATAAGATCAGGATGTACCGTCCGCGGATCGTTTGTTTGAATGGATTGACCGCATACCGAGCCCTCTTCGGCCGAAATGAAGGGCCGGGGGCCAAACCCGAAAGGATCGGGGAGAGCAACGTCTTCGTCGTCCCTTCAACCAGTCGGCGAAACGCCGGTTATCCTCGGGAGACGGTTCTCTTTTGGTTCAAGGAGCTCGAGCGGTTTCGAAGGGAGAAAATGGCGTGAGGCGGATCGGCGTACCGGGGCTGTTCGTCTTCATCTGCGTCCTCATCGCATTTTCATCGAATGGAGCGGCGCCCTCTTCGCCGACCCTCGCCGTCGCCGCCGCCTCGGACCTTCAGTTCGCCATGGGAGAGATCGCATCGGCCTTCGAGAAGTCGACGGGGAGCAGGGTGAAAGTCTCCTTTGGCGCCTCCGGGAGCTTCGTTGCACAGATCACGGCGGGCGCGCCGTTCGATCTCTTCTTTTCGGCCGACGAGTCGTATCCGAACCGGTTGATCGAGACGGGACTGGCCATTCCTGAATCGTTTTTCCGATATGCCACCGGACGGCTCGTCCTCTGGGTGCCGAACGAGTCTCCAATCGACGTCGCCAAAGAGGAGATGCGGGCCCTCCTTCACCCGTCGGTCCGGAAAATCGCCATCGCCAATCCGGCCCATGCCCCCTACGGCAAGGCGGCGGTGTCGGCGCTGCAATCGTCGGGGCTTTATGAGCGGGTGCAATCCCGTCTTGTCCTCGGAGAGAACATCTCGCAGGCGACCCAGTTCGTTCAGTCGGGGAATGCCGACATCGGCCTGCTCTCCCTCTCTCACGCGAATGCGGCGGCGATGAAAGAGAAGGGGCGGTTCTGGTTGGTTCCGGCCGACGCTTACCCGCCGCTCCATCAAGGGGTGGTGATCTTACGCCGAAGCCGGGAGGCGGCGTTGGCGCAATCGCTGATCGATTTCATCAAATCGGGAGAGGGAAAAGTGATTCTGGAACGATACGGCTTTACTCTGTCGTCGGAGGCGAAATGAATTGGGAGGCGCTCCGGCTCTCAGTGGAGTTGGCGTTGCTGACCTCGGTCTTCCTTCTCTTGTTAGGGATTCCGTTGGCCCATTGGATCGTCCTCTCTAAATGGCGCTGGAAGTTCTTGGTGGAGGCGGTGGTCGCCCTTCCGATCGTTCTCCCGCCGACCGTTCTCGGCTTTTATCTTTTGGTGGCGTTCGGCCAAAACAGTCCGCTCGGCGCTTTTTATGAGTCGATCGCCGGCACCACCTTGCCGTTTACTTTCGGCGGCCTTTTGGTCGCCTCCATTCTTTATTCTCTCCCCTTTGCGGTGCAGCCTCTGGCGACGGCCTTCGCGGGGGTGAATCCCCGGCTTGTCCAAAGCTCGTGGGTGCTCGGCGAGTCGCGTTGGAGGACCTTTCTTCGGATCGTCCTGCCGCTGTCGAAAAGCGGAATCATCACCGCGTTCGTCCTCAGCTTCGCGCATACCCTGGGGGAGTTCGGCGTTGTCCTGATGGTCGGCGGAAATATTCCGGGGGTGACGCGAACGTTGTCGATCGATCTTTACGATCAGGTCCAGGCGCTCAATTATCGGTCGGCGGGAGAGACGGCCCTTTTTCTCCTGATCCTCTCGTTTTTTTTCCTCTCCATCGTGACTTATATGAACCGAAAGCGACAAGGAGCAGCGGGTGGAACTGAACGTTGATCTCCACTATCCCCTCCCGAAGGGCGGGGGTCTGCAGGCCCATTTTTCCGTTCCGCTCGATTCTCCCCGGATCGTTGTTCTCTTCGGCCCGTCGGGGAGCGGCAAGAGCACACTGCTCCATTGTCTGGCGGGACTTCTTCAGCCGGGGCGGGGAGAGATCCGGCATGGCGACACGATTTGGTTCGATGCGTCGCAAGGGATCTCACTTCCGCCGCAGCGGCGTTCGGTCGGTCTTCTCTTCCAGGACTACCCTCTCTTTCCCCATCTCACCGTTCAAGAAAATATCGCCTATGGCCTGCGCCGGTGGAACCGTGCGGAGAGCGAGCGGTCGGTCCGCGGTTGGATCGACCGGTTTCAGCTGGGCGGAAAGGAGAATCGATTTCCGGCGGCCCTCTCCGGAGGAGAGCAGCAGCGGGTGGCCCTGGCGCGGGCGCTTGCGCCCAAGCCGCGTTTATTGTTGCTCGATGAGCCGTTCTCCGCGCTCGATCTTCGCACGCGGGCGCTTGCTCGCGCTGAGGTGCGGCGATGGGTTGAGGAGGAGCGGGCGACGGCATTGGTCGTCACCCATGACATCGTTGATGCGATGACGTTGGGAGAAGATTTGATCATTCTCTCGGAAGGGGTGATTCTTCAACGGGGCCGCCCGCTCGACATTTTCAGCAGACCGGCCAGTCCCGAGGTGGCAAAGATCGTCGGGGTGGAGAACCTGTTGCCCGCGCAGGTGATCCTTGCTTCGGAAGAGCGGGTGATACTGGAGGTCGGAAAAGGACGAATCATCGCCGTCGGAGAGGCGCCCCCCGGCGGTCGTTGTTTCGTTTCGGTCCGCGCCGAGGAGGTGATCCTGGAGCGGGGTGCGCCGGCCCAGAGCAGCGCGCGCAATCGCCTCGTCGGCTTCATACAAGAGTGCATTCCAGTCGGCGCGCAGGTCCGCGTGGTGATCGATTGCGGCTTCTCCCTGACGGCGCTAGTGACCCGTCAAGCGGTGGAGGAACTCTCTCTCCGGCCGGGCGCGGAGATCACGGCGGTGATCAAAGCCTCCTCGGTTCACCTGATTCCGACGGAATGAAACGGGTCCTTTAATCCTCCTCGACCGTTCCCGCCTTGCCGCCCCCATAAAAGGTGTAGTTGATCGTCTGCAGGAAGAGGTCGTTCATCGCGTCCAGATTGGCACTCATCTTCAAGATGATCTCTTTCAAGAGCTGATGGACCAGCGCGGGCTGCTCTTTCTCCATCTCGTCGTAAACGAACCGATGGAGCAGAAGCACCAAACCGTCCGCGGTGACTTTTGCCCGGGACGCATGCCGCCGGCTCACGAAGAAGGAGAGCTCTCCGAAGAATTGTCCGGAGGGAACGGTCGCGATGACCTGCCGATGGCCGCTGGGGGTCTTCTTTGTGATCTCCACCGACCCTCGCTGAACCAAATACAAAATGCCCGGGAGGTCCTCTTCTTTATAGATGACTTCATTTTTCTTATACTCCCGCTCTTCCACCTTCTGGATAAGATACCGGAGCTCATCGACCGTCAACTGTGAAAAAAGGGGGAACTGTTTCAGATCTTCAACGGTTGTTTTGGTTGCCATTCGTATCCACCTCCTTGCATTCTCAATCGGGTTTCCATGTCTGCGAACTTGTTCTTAGACGCCATCCCATCCGTGGGCACAATATATGAGACGAGGATCGCGTGTCAATGCCTCTTGTCAGGAAACCATTCAGCGGGGAGCTTTGCAGAAGTCTCTCATTGTGACTATAATGGGGTATTTTTAGTGGATCGGAGTCGAAGATGGCCAACTTGAAGAGGCGATTAGCAACCAATGTGGCAGGAAACTTCTTCGTCGACGCCACCTGCATCAATTGCGATACCTGCCGGCAGCTGGCTCCAAAGAGCTTCAAAGAAGAGGGGGACTATTCGGCGGTGGCGCGCCAGCCGGAGGGAGACGCGGAGCTGCTTCAGGCGTATCAAGCGCTCTTGGCCTGCCCGGTCGGATCGATCGGCACGGAGCGGAGCGACAAACCGCGGCTGCAAGAGGCGATGAAAAGTTTCCCGCTCCTTCTGGAAGACGGGGTCTACTATAACGGATTCAACTCGGAGAAGTCGTTCGGCGGGAACAGCTACTTCATCCGCCATCCCGACGGAAACTGGCTGGTCGATTCCCCCCGGTACGTGGGGCGCCTGATCAATGCATTCGAGGAGATGGGGGGAATTCGCACCATTTTTCTGACGCATGAGGATGATGTCGCCGATTCGGCCCGTTACGCCGAGCATTTCGGGGCGACGCGCATCATCCACCGGGCCGACGCTGCGGCTTCGCCGGGGGCGGAGCGGGTCGTGGATGGAGAAGAGCCGATTGTGGTTTCGGAGGCGTTTCAGATCATTCCGGTTCCGGGGCATACCGAGGGGAGCATGGCGCTGCTTTATGATCGGCGGTTTCTCTTTTCGGGCGATCATCTCTGGTGGGACCCCGAACGGAGGGCGCTCAGCGCTCCGGAACGGCTGGTGTGGGACGGGGAGCGCCTGTTGACGTCGGTCGCCAAGCTGCTCGACCATGCGTTCGAATGGGTGCTGCCGGGCCACGGCGACCGCATCCGCCTCACCGCCGTCGAAGCGGCGGCGCACTTAGAGCGTCTGCTCGAGCGCCGTCGCGCGATGGGGCGATAACCGGATCTTCACCCCGTGTTGGCGTGCAATCTCTAAGGTCGACTTGTATTCGCGGAGAAGATCTTCCCTCTCTTGAAGGATCTCGTCGAGAAAAGCGTCGTCGTTTTCGGAGACTTCTTCCAGCGCTTTCTTATAATAGTCGGCTTCGGTTCGGGCGAAGAGCTCGCCGTTTCGAATGGCGATCGCCTTGTGGATCAGAAATAAAATGACGACCGTCTGGAGCAGGATCAATCCAACCAAGATTCGTTGCTTTGAAAAATCCATCCATTCCCTCGTTCGATTTCAAGGAACAACGATTTTCTTTTTCTTTTGTTGTGTTGCGACCAAATGCATTTCGGCTAGGATCTTGAAAAACGATCCCATCCCGAGCTTCGCCTGCTCTCTCAACTTCGGATCAAGCTCGCTGTGGCGGATCATCAATTCAAGACCTTCTAAATAGACCAGGGCCTGCCGGTAGTAACGTTGGATCGGTCCCCGTTTTCCTCCATCCGTTTGCTGGATGGCCGTCATGACGATCTGATACGTCCGCTGCCAGAAATAATCAAACAGCTCTTCGTCCGTGTTCAGGGAACGGTTTTTCTCGTTCCCGATCGGTTTTTGTAGGCCGTGTACGGGCATCGGTCTCTCCTGGCATTCGAGCAATGGCGGTGCCGGGCCATTTTCTCTAAATAATGAATAATCCATCGTGGGATCAAAGCCGTCGTATTCTACAATTCCAGACAAGGATATGCAATAAAAAAATATCCGAGGGACGGAAAAAATGCGGCTCAACCGTCAAAGTCGTTCGGCCGGCTTTTCCCGGACACGACGATGCCGCATTGCAACGGGAAGGCGATGAAACCCTCTTTGTTTTTGTGATAAGATAACGCGGGAGCGGAGATGAATCGGCTCGATTCGTGAGGACCCTGATGAAAACATTCGGTTTAAAAGCGGCGGGGTGGGTGATGGGGTTGTGGATGGTCATTGTCCCGATGGCCGCGCACCCGTCGGAAAATGCCGCGGCGCCGGGCGCCCGGACGGAGATTGCGACCTTCGCCGGGGGCTGTTTTTGGTGCATGGTCCCCCCCTTCGATCAGCTCAAGGGGGTGGTTTCCGTGACGTCCGGCTATACCGGCGGCCACGTCGAGAATCCGACCTATGAGCAGGTCACAGGCGGGAGAACGGGACACACCGAAGCGGTGCAGATTGTCTATGATCCGAATCTCATCGGTTACGACAAATTGCTGGCGATCTTCTGGCTGAATATCGATCCGGTCGCGGTCAACCGGCAGTTTTGCGATTCCGGGGAGCAGTACCGGAGCGAAATTTTCTATCACGGCGAGACGCAGAAGCGCCTGGCGGAGGAGTCGAAAGCGGCCATCGAAAAATCGGGGCGCTTTCGAGAGCCGATCGCGACGAAGATCACCGCCGCCTCCGAATTCTATCCGGCGGAGGATTATCACCAGGATTTCTATAAAAAGAGTCCGGTCCGCTACAAGTTTTATCGTTATCTTTGCGGACGGGATCAGCGTCTCGAGGAATTGTGGGGGAAGGCTCAGGCCGGCCACTGAGGTTTTGGAACGAGACCCTTTCATCCGGAAAGATCGATCCGGACCGAGTTCACCCTTCCTCCACGAATCAACTTCCTGCCGATCTTGTCCTTCACGTAAGAACCCCCCTTCTTAAATAGAGATACACCGATTGTATCCGAAACGATATTCCCGGAGAGAATCCCCAAAATAGAACCCTCCTTTTTCCGGCCCCGACGTTGCAATGTCTCCCCCGCAGTCACTCGAGCCATCCACTTCGGATGTTGCCAATCCCTGCGAGGGGGTGCACGGCTTCCCTCCTTCGCAATGTCCACTCATCACAACGAATCAAGGAGGATCAAACAATGAAAAAGAATCGGTCGATATCCCATTGGGATCGACGTTGTCGGGAAGCGCTCTTTTTTCTGGCGCTCGTGGTGTTCTTCGCGATCAGCCTCTCCAGGGTTACCCTCGGTTATGCGGCGCCGGTGACGGGGACCAAGAAGGTAATGGTCCTCCGGGTCCATTTTGCCGATTATGCGGCGAATTCGCGGTACTCTCTCGCGCAGGTTCAAGGATTTTTTGGGAACCTCGATACCCTTTGGCAGAATACGTCGTACAGCAACATCACAATCGACTCGGTGGTCTCCGACCTCTTCGAGCTTCCCGATAACCGAAACCTGTATGTCGATGATTTTGCGGACGGGGATCTCTCCAACGGGGGAAAGTTCTCCAAGGTCCTCAACGATGCGATTGCCGATTCTCCGGCGGGGCTCGATTGGACGAATGTCGATGCGGTGATGGTGGTGATGGCTGAAACCAACGCGGCCCAGTTCCACCGCGGCCAGGCGACAAAATGTAATTTGCCGATGGGCCCCGGAGGGGCGACCAAATTGGTTGGCTGCGCCATCTTCAGCGAAAACCCGACCGAAAGCGATCTTCAGGTCTGGGGACGCTGGGCGCACGAAATGGGGCATGCTTTTCAACAAGGGGGACCGGCCCATCCGAGCAACTACAACAATGAGTTCGAGCTGATGGATAGCAACTACCCCGGCCAGACCGGGGTCTTCGAGAAGCAAGACCACACCGGCTTTCCGGGGTGGTTACCCGGAACGAAATACCAGCTCTTCACCCCACCGAGCGGCGGAGGGTTCGCGGAGATCTGGGCGATGGAGTATCCCCCCGCCAACTTGCCGAACATTCAGGCGGTGAAAGTGGAAATCACGGCCAATTTTTACTACCTGATCAGTGTGCGGCGGCGGGTCCTCGGCGATGACCTCAACGGCGACTTCACCCCCGTCGGGATTCCGGCGGAAGGGGTCTTGATCGAGCGGGTTTCGGAGGGATCGGATCCCTGGGTCACCGTGATCGGCCCCGGCGGCTCCGGGGGGACCTGCACCGCCCCCGGCTGTAACCGCAATGCCCTGTGGCAGGAGGGACAGACCTACGACGGCGGCGCGGATGGGGTCTTCATCAGCATCTTCAAGAAGACCGACCCCGACCATTATTTTATCCGGGTCGCCTACGAGAAACAGACCTTCCAGCCAGACGTGATGTTGAATCCCTGGACCGCGCCGCCGGGGAATACCTGGGAGACGACCGATATTTGGGTCGACAGCCCCGTAAACGGCTATGGAACGTACCGGTATGGGACCTGGGCGGATGGAAGCGGCGGGACGGTGCCGACCGGCAACGGCGACGACCCGGTCGTCGGCCAGGTCAACCGGCTTTATGCCCGCGTTCGGAATGTCGGTTTCTCTCCGGCGACCGACGTCGTGGTCAACTGGGAGATCACCGATCCCCCCGGCGTCGGAATCGCCGGGGCCAACGGGTGGGCCCTTATCGGGATGGTCGATAAGAACAGCTTTCCGGGACTGGCCAATATCCCGGCCGGCGGGTTTGTCGACGTCTACGTCGAGTGGACGCCGAATTTCACCGTCTCGGCGGCCGACATGGCGGCGGGGGTCTTTGCCTTTCACACCTGTGTCCGGGTGAAGCTGAATCAGGTGGCCGGCGAAACGGTGCTGGGCAATCAAGACGGCGACCGGGAACAGGAGAACATCTCTTATTTCCAAGCGGTGTCGCCGGGGGCGCCGGGCGGCGCCACCTACAAACATGTGATTCGCCTCCGCAACGACGATCTGGTGAATAAGAAGATATTTTATCTCTCGTATCTTTCGACCCTGCCTTCCGATTGGAAGGTCGATTTCAACGGCGGGGTGCAGGGAGTGGAGCTTTTACCGAACGAGATGCGCGAGCTTCCGATCACGATCGAACCGGGAAGCAGTCAGCCGATCGGCAGCGTTTACGGCGTCGATGTCTCCGCGTCGAGCATGCGGCTGTTGAAGAACGATCTCAATCCGAAAGATCAACATCCGGAATTTAAACCGCTCGGCGGGGTCCGGGTGGAGGCGCGTGTCCTGGCCCCGGTGAAGGTGAAGTGCCGGGCGTTTCGAAATCCGGATGGAACCCTCCGTGTCAGCGGCGACTTTTTCGCCACCCCCGACTTCGGAACGGTTCTCTCGAAATATTATCACCCGGAGCAGCCTTGGCCGGTCTTGATCGTGGGGGTGGCCGACGGCCGCTTTCTCGATCGATCGAAGCAGGTCGTGACGGTCGCCAAAGACGGAACCTTCGAAGGACTTTTGAGGCCCGAGAAGGTTCCGGCGCAGCAGATCGCTTGCATGTTTGCCGGAACAACGGAGCTGGCCAGCGCCGCGAGCGGCTATGTCGTGCCGACGAATCTGGTCAACGGGATTGACTTGACCGAAACGGCCGTGAGCAATCCGCCGTCCGCGGTTGTGTCGGGCGCCGGTTTTGCGGTGACCGATACGGTCTTCAACCAGGGGGCGGCCGCATCCGGGATCTCCACCACCCGGTACTACTTCTCGACCGATACACTCAAGAGTGCGACCGATAAACTCTTGACCGGCAGCCGCGCGGTGCCGGCCCTCGCCTCCGGCGCGACCTCAGCCGGAACGGTCACCGTCAAAGTTCCGGCCGGAATCGTGTCGGGGGCCTATTACCTCCTCGCCTGCGCGGACGACACCAAGGTGGTTGGGGAGAGCAACGAAGCGAACAACTGCCGCCCTTCCAAGACGGTCGTGAAGGTGAGCGCTGCTGATCTCGTCGAGACAGCAGTGAGCGATCCGCCGGCGAGCGCCTTGAAGGGGAGCAGCTTCTCGGTGAAGGACAACGTTCAAAATATCGGGAATGCCGCCGCGGCGCTTTCGGCCACCCGGTATTATCTGTCGCTCGACACCCTCCGGAACGGGGGAGATGTTCTTCTGACCGGCGGCCGGTCGGTCCCCGTTCTGAACCCGGGGATCTCTTCGACCGGAGCGACCTCCGTCACCGTTCCGACGACCACCGTTGCCGGAAGCTACTTTCTGCTTGCCTGTGCCGATGACAAGGGGGTCGTTGTTGAAAGCAATGAGACGAACAACTGTAAAGCGTCTCTCACGAAAGTGAAGGTTCCTTGATGCGGTTCCCCCTCTTCTCTTCATGGGGAGAGGGGGATTGCATGATTTTCCTTCTTAACTAGCTCCTTCGAATCGCCATGCTAGCCCTTTGCGGTGAGTTGACCCCTCTGAGTGGGGCGTGGTTTTCTGGTCTTATCGGGTGCACGCCCGCGCGAGGAATAGCGATCGGTCATTCAGACCGGAATAAAAACCCGAGCTCAAGGAGGGGAAGATGTTTAATCTTTTGACGCGCAACTGGTGGCTGCTCATCGTTCGGGGAATCTTGGCGATTCTCTTCGGTGTGCTGGCATTCATCCGGCCGGAGATTACTCTGGCTACAGTCGTTCTATTTTTTGGCGCTTATGTTTTTGTAGACGGGATCTTTTCGATTATTTTAGCCATGGGCGGTTGGGACTATATCGATGATTATTGGCTGCTCCTGCTGCAGGGGATTGTCGGCGTCGGCATCGGACTGCTCACCTTCTGGGCGCCTGGAATCACGGCGCTCAGTCTGGTGTTTTACATCGCGGCCTGGAGCCTGGTTGTGGGCGTCCTCCAGATTGTGGGGGCCGTTCGTCTAAGAAGAGAGATCGAAGGGGAGTGGTGGCTGGTGCTGAGCGGTGTGGTGTCCGTTCTCTTCGCCGGAATTTTAATGTGGAACCCCGTCGCGGGGGCCATCGGACTTCTCTGGGCCATCGCGATTTATGCCGTTATTTATGGGGTCATTCAAATCGTGCTCGGCTTCAGAGTTCACGGCTTGCGTGGACAGCTGAGGAGGGCGGAGGCGTAGGAGTAAATTCAATTAGAATCTGTCGATTAGGAATTGGAGCGCGAAGGCACAGAAGAGAGCCTTTGATTCCTAATTGAGCCATTCCTAATTCTTAATTGAATTTATTTGTACCGGCCGGCCAGATCGGCCAGCGAGACAATTCCGGCCAGCCGCTTCTCTCGGCTGAGGACCACCAGCCGCCGAAGCTGCTTCTCCTGCATCAGCTTGGCCGCTTCTTCCACCTCTGCATCTTCGAAACAGTAGACGACATCCGATAACATGGCGTCTTGGACTTTGGTTTGGGTTGGATCGTCTCCCACCGTCCGGATGTTGACATCTTTATCGCTGAGCATCCCCACGACACGATCTCCATCACACACCGGCAAGACGCCGATCTTCCGCTCCTGCATCTTTTCAGCCGCTTCTTGAAGGGTCGCTTCGGGGCGGATCACCTCGACATCCTGTGTCATAATTTCTTTCACCTGCATTGTCTTCTCCTGTCGTCGTTTTGCTCCGTATCATTATGAGCGTAACCCGCCGCCCAGAATGGGGTCTATCCTCCAAAAGGATTACTCCTTTCGGGGAATGGTTCTATTCAAGCTCATCGGCTAAACTAAGTTGTCACCATGATTACAACCCAACCGGAGGAAACGACCATGATGAAGAAGATTTTTGGTTTGATTGGTGTGTTTATGATGGTGTTGACGCTGGCCGGCGTCGGCTTTGCCGGCAAAGCGGTCACCGGAGAAATCGTCAAAATCGACGGCGAGATGGTCTCGATCAAGGACGACTCGGGCAAGGTTCAGCAGGTCCATGTCGATCCCAAAGCCACCAAGAAGACCGGTGAGCTGAAGCAGGGCGCGAAAGTCACCGCTCAGGTCAATGATCAAGGCCACGCCGAATCGATTGAAGTAAAGAGTTAAGCAGCGTCGCAAATATTGGAAGGCCCTCCCTTATGCACTACGAGTAGGGGAGGGCTTTTTTTATTTTCAGATGTTTCTTTTACTTTCCTCTTTGGATCAACCTTCTTCATCTCTAATATACCCCAATATACCCAAAGTTTGACTTTCTCTTTTGCGGTCATTATGATGCGTAAGTCTGCCTCCGTATATTCCAGCAATAAAAGAGATCAGGTGTCATGGGTCAAATTCAACCAATATTTTATATCCTTGCTGTAATTGCGGTCGTTGCCGTCTTCTTCTTTTGGTTTATGGAGAGAAAAGCGGTGACAGAGAACTCTGACCGGACGGCCGTCATTGGCTTTTGGAAACGCTTTGTCTCGGATGTATTAGATGCCTTTTTACTGGGGCTTCTCGGTTTTATGCTCTTTTTCCTGGCTCCCGTTTTTAACATTCTTGGAGAGAAAGGCTGGTGGATTGGACTCGTTGTGACCTTCCTTTATGCGGGCATTTCACAGTCTGCCATTGGAAATGGTCAGAGCCTAGCCAAACGGTTGCTCGGTATTCAGGTAATCAAGCGAGACGGAACGTTCATGTCGCTCTCTGAGTCTTTTTTACGATATTCCGTTTTAGCGTTTATTGCTTATGGAGGTTGGATATTAGCCGGGCTTACAGCTAGCTTCCCATTTCTTAAACAAGATTGGTTCTTGACGTTTTTTGGATTAATCCAGATGGTCTGTTTTTTGGGGGTGGTGTTGATCGTACCGGTCCACCCTTTGAAGCAGGGGCTGCACGATCTTCTTGTCAATACAGTCGTGGTGAGAGTAGGTTCGTTTACCCCAGAGAGAATTGAAGCGTTGAGAGATGTTCGAAAGGAACGACGAGCTTATGTCATTATTTTTGTAATGGTTGCACTCCTCGTTATGGCAGCAGGCACCATCAAGATCTTTTTCACTGATACGGACACACTCTCAAAATTGTTTGAAACTTCTCGGCGCATCGAAGAAGTAACCTCTTTTCAAAATATCGGTTTCGAATTCAAAGTGAATTCGGGAGAACTGGTTTTAAAAGGTTTTCTGCCGGTATCTAAGTTTAATGATAAAGATGTATTGCAAGCAGAGGTCAAAAAAGCAGTCGATCTGGTTATGACAGACCGTCCGGTACAGAAGGACTTCGTTCTGACCTTTCAGGTAAGAACGGGTTACAACATTGGAATTACCTCACGTTACAACACACAAGTATTCCGATTCTCCTCGAAAGATCTAGGGCAAAGGAAAACGATTAAATTCAGAGCAAGAACTTCTTTTGTCGTGACGCCTGTCTCTTTTAATCATTAACATCCCAGAATTGACTTTCTTGCAGGGGAACAGTATCATGCGGGTGTTTGCCTGGGATAGCCCATGGAGCAATTCGGTTCTTCGTAAACCACTCCACTGGAGAGGGGGTCGGCGATGGCGGAAGCGAGGGGGATCGGAATTAGAAGCCCGTTGCGATCCCTCGCCCGACTTTTCTTTCTTTTCATCCTTCCTTTCTTTTTCCTTGCTGCCTGCTCACTTCAGAATCTTAAAGAAGGGGAGTCCCTCGCAGATACTTCCAAGGGGCTCCTCGTCGGCACGGTTGAGTGGCGGCAGGGGGGACGGCCCGTCGAATCTAAATCGAGATTCCAACTCAACAACCTTCAATGGAAACGCAGGACGTACATTCACAACCTCGAAGGCTCCGATTTCCGGATTCCGCTTGCTCCGGGAAAATATTCTTTCACCTCCATTACGGCGTTCAATCCCGAGATCAACAAAACCACCGGGAGAAAAGCAGCGAATGTTGGTCTCGTCTTCGTGAACCTCCTTAACTTTGTAACGGCACCTTTTTATTTTGCACTTATTCCAATCATCGATTCCGTCTCGTTCCTCTATCCTGAGAATGCGTTCGAGATCAAAGAACATGAAGTCACTTATGTTGGAAAGATCATCATCGATCTTGAAGATCCCCTCCCTGCGGGAACGGCAAAACCACAGATCAGGGTAGTGGATGAGGAGGATCGAATCGCTGCGGATCTCCAGACGATAGGCGGGATTGAGGGGATTGAGAAGCGGCTTCTGCCTGAGGTTACGCCCCAGGTAGATGCGGATTCACTTACGGTCAAGACAGAAAAGGTGAGTGATCTTTGATATCAACTATCTTTGATAGAGAGGAGGTTTCATCATGGCGATCGATATTCGGAAAGATCTGAAGGTAATGTTTCCCCAGTTGGTAGTGGAAATGAATCCTGATGTGTTTCCGGTTGTAGAAAATGTTCATAGTGTACCGATTGAGCAGTAATCTAAAACACAAGCCAAAAAGGCAAGACAGACTCAAATAAAAAGGCGTGACTATCGCTTTTTGAGAGTGGCGTAGCTTAAAAGAAGGTCAAGCCTGAAATGAAAACTCAGGAGATATTATGAGCAAACAAAGTCGATATCGCTTCCGAAAGATCGACAACATAGGTGCCGCGGATGCTCAGGAAGACGAACAATTCTTGAAGACATGTTTCATAGATACTGGTGACTTACAAATGCTTCGAGACTGTTCTGATCCACATCACTTTGTTATGGGACGAACTGGTTCAGGTAAAACTGCGCTTCTTCGCCAGTTGAAGGAAGTGGAAGGAAGAGTAATTGAAGTACAACCTCAGAGCTTAGCGCTTGCCTATATTTCCAACTCCTCTATCCTAAATTTTTTATCACAACTGGGGGTTAAGCTTGATATATTCTTCAGACTTCTTTGGCGTCATATTTTTACCGTGGAGATATTAAAATATCATTTTAATATCAGAAATGAAGCAGATAAGATTAGTTTTGTCGAAAAAATTAAAAATTTATTTCGGGATAAACAACACACTCAGGCACTGGAGTATTTAGAAAATTGGGGAAAGATGTTTTGGGAAGAGACTGAGTATCGTATTAAAGAGCTTACAAGTAAACTTGAAACTGATTTGAGTGCTTCAATCCTCACAAAGATTCCTGGCATCACATTCACCAATGAGGGATTGCAGAGGCTTACTGAGGAAGAGAAACAGGAGGTTATTCAGAGAGCCCAACATGTTGTTAATCAGGTTCAGATACGTCAATTGTCTGATGTGATTGACTTGGTCAATAAAGTAATCACTGATTCTCAGAAACGATACTACATCGTAATTGACAGATTGGATGAAAATTGGATTGAAGACAGCCTAAGATATAGGCTTGTCCGCGCACTTATCGAAACCGTTCGAGATTTTCGTAAGGTTGAACAAGCAAAAATAATAGTTGCACTCAGGTATGACCTTCTTGACCGAGTTTTTAGAATAACGCGTGATGCAGGGTTTCAGGAAGAAAAGTATGAATCGATGTATCTTAATCTACGCTGGACAAAAGAACAATTGATAAATGTGCTTGATACACGTATCGATTTCTTAATTAAGCAGTCATATACATTGCAAAAGGTTACTCATAAGGATATCTTGCCGAAATTAATCAAAGGACAGCCAATCATAGACTACATTTTAGATAGAACAATGATGAGGCCAAGGGACGTAATTTTATTTTTTAATTATTGTATTGCTTTGGCTACTGGAAGTCCTGAAATTACTACTCAAATGATAAAACAATCGGAAGGTGAATACTCTCGGACTCGTTTACGTTCGTTGGCTGATGAATGGTATGCCGACTATCCACAATTAATAAAATTTTCAAGCTTACTCAAGAACCGCCGAAAAGTATTTTCAGTAACAGAAATAGCTGAGGATGAAATTTCCGACTTTTGCCTCACATTTGTATCTGATCATTTGGATGAAAAGGATAGCTTATCAATTGGAGCTAAGAAGGTAGTAGATTGTACCTTATCTCCTCTCGATTTCAGAAAAGAGATTATTCGTATTTTTTACCGGGTTGCCTTAGTTGGATTAAAACTTGAAAGCTATGAAGTAGTATCTTGGAGTATAACTGGAAGGCCAAGCATCTCACCAGCAGAAATTAATGATAAAACGCGCGTCTCTATACATCCATGTTTTTGGCGAACTCTGGGTATCCAAGATAATTAATAGGATGAACGGCTTGGTCCTACTCCATATGCCTAATTAGACCGCCTGCCAAACCGCATTGTAAACACCCGTCACATCATCCTCGCCAAAGTTAAGATCCCCATTCACCACCACCTCCACCTGCACGGTCCCATACTTGGCAATGACGCTGTGCAACTCAGCCCCTCCATTTTTGCTTCCCGAAAAGTATCCCCTCTTCATCATTCTTTTCCCATTGATTCGTCTATGACATACGGGTATCATCCCCGGTATATTTAGCGGCCGAGGCCGGTTTACATCCAGGAACACAAATGAAAAAAGTTTGGATCGTCTGGAGCGCGGTTTTATTCAGCCTGTTTCTCATAACGGGGTGTGGAAGCCTCTCGCAAGGATCGGCGGAAAGCGCCGATCCCGCCGCGCCGATCGTGACCGGCGTCAGCCCAACGGAGGCCAAGGTCGGAGAAGAAATCCGGGTGACGGGAGAGCGGTTCGGAACCGGCCAGGGAAACAGCAGCCTAATCGTCGGCGGCGCGGCGGCGACGCAGATCGTGAGCTGGAGCGATACGGAAATTATCGCCGTTGTGCCCGAGGACGCGTCGAGCGGATCGGTGAAGGTGGTGATCGGCGGAGCGGAAAGCAGCCCCGGGTTTCTGGCGGTCTTGTGGACCCAAGGAAATCCGGAGAATGTGGCGATCTCGGCGGCGGCGAGCGACCAACAATCTCCCCAAGCGGTCTCCGACGGCATCGGCGGGATGATCATCGCCTGGATGGATATTCGCAGCGGGACGAGTTTCGATATCTATGCCCAACGCGTGAACGGGAGCGGGACAGTGCAATGGACGAGTGACGGCGTCCCCATCTCGACCGTGGCGGGCAGCCAACAGCACCCCCAGATCATCTCGGACGGCGCCGGCGGCGCCATCATCACCTGGCAAGATGACCGCGATGGAAATTTAGACATCTATGCCCAGCGGATTAATAGAGACGGCGTCGTGCAATGGGCGGTCGATGGGATCGCCGTCGCGGCAGGGGGGCACGCCGAGTTCTCCCCCCAGATCGTCCTGGACGGCGCCGGCGGAGCGATCATTGCCTGGCAGGATGATCGCAACGGAAAGATAGATGTCTATGCCCATCGGGTCAATGCGAACGGAGCCGTCCAGTGGGCAACCGGGGGTGTCGTCGTCTCCACCGCGGCGACGAACAAATTCTTTTTCCGCTTGATCTCTGATGGCGCCGGAGGGGCCGTCCTCGTCTGGCAAGACGATCGGGGCGGAGATTGGGACCTCTACGCGCAGCGGATCAATCGAAACGGCGCAGTCCGATGGTCCGCCGACGGCGTCGCTGTTTCCATTGCGGCGAATACCCAGGGCGCGCCTCAGCTCGTTTCGGACGGCACAGGCGGGGCGATTATCGTCTGGCAGGATGATCGTGATGGAGCGTGGGACGTCTACGCGCAGCGGGTGAATGGAAGCGGAACAGCCGCGTGGACCGCCGACGGGGTGATCATTTCAAATGCGGCCAATGACCAACTCGCTCCCCGGCCGGTGTCGGATGGCGCGGGCGGGGCGATCATGACCTGGCAGGATGGTTCCGGCCAAACCGTTTTTGATGTCCGCGCCCAGCGGGTCGACGGGAGCGGGGCGGCACACTGGGCCGCCGGCGGTGTTGTCATCTCCTCTGCCCCCGACATTCAGGGGATGCCTCAGTTGGAGACAGACAGCGCGGGCGGAGCAATCATCGCTTGGCAGGATCTTCGCGGCGGAAGTTGGGATCTCTATGCCCAGCGGGTGAATGAGGTCGGAGAGGTGCAATGGAGCATCGACGGTGTTGCGATCTCCACCGCGCCGGGCGACCAGAAAGTCCCCCTGCTGATTTCGGACGGCGCCGGCGGGGCGGCCGTCGTCTGGGAAGATTCTCGCAATGGAACCGACGCAATCCCAAGCTGGGACATCTATGCTCAGGGAATCACCGCCGGCGGGAAACAATAAGAGCAATGCCTGTACCTGTACAAGAAGTTTCATCCTTCGGGGGTTGAAGTTGCCGGATCATTCTGCTTAAACTAAAAAAAGTATGGCTGAAACTGCGGAGGGTTAAATCTCAATGGGGGGAGATCCTGGATGAAATGGCCCGGGAGATTCAACATCCTCAGGGGGAGCCCGTCTCGTAAGATGGGCTACGCCCTTGCCCTTCTGGCGACCGGATCGGCGCTGTTTATCAAACTGGCGATCGGCACCTTAATCGAGTCGCCCCCATTTCTTCTTTTCTTTGCAGCGGTCATGATCAGCTCCTGGTACGGCGGGCTGGGCCCGGGATTGCTGGCGACGTTTTTGGCGACGCTGGCCGACGTTTACTTCTTTTTTCTTCCCTCTCAAGCATTTGAGGTAAAAAGTCTCGATATTTTGATGGTCGGCTTATTTGTGTTGGAGGCGGTGATCATCAGCGTGTTGAGCGAGGTGCGGCTTTCGGCCCTGCGGCAGGCTGGAGAGATCAACCGTCTCAAATCTCAATTCCTCTCGATTGTTTCCCACGATCTTCGCACGCCGCTGAATGCCATCATCGGCTACAGCAGCCTCTTAAGAGAGCCGCGCGTAAGTGAGAACGTCGCCAAACGGGAAGAGATGCTCGAAAGAATTCACCAGAATGCCCGGATACAACTTGATTTGATCAGCAACGTTCTCGATCTCAGCCGAATCGAAACCGGAAGGATCGAGATCCAAATGGAGCGGGTCGATCTCTCCGAGCTGATTCGGGAGATCCTCGATACGCTGGAACCGCTGGGGACGGAAAAAGGGCTGGTCGTCGACTTTGTTGATGATCCGACCGCGCCCGCGATCCGGACCGATCGAGGGAAGGTGAGACAGATCTTCACCAATTTGATCGGCAACGCCATCAAGTTTACAGAACGGGGATCGATCCGGATCCGGGTCATTCATCTTTCTTCCCAAAAGCGGCTTTCCGTGGAGATCAGCGATACCGGAATCGGAATTTCCGAGGAAGATCTCCCCCATATCTTTGACCAGTTCTATCAAGCGCCTGCCTTTAAAGAAGCATATGGTCCAGGCACGGGATTGGGGCTGTCGATTGTAAAGCGCTTTGTCGATCTTCTCGGAGGAAGCGTCGAAGTCGTCAGCAAACCGGGCGCCGGCTCTACCTTCACCGTCCGCTTCCCATACGAGCTGCCGCCGAATCTTTAATTTTTCTTTTTCATTCCTAATCGAACTTCATCTCCTGTTGCAGGGTCCTGCGGACGGTTCCAATTGCTCGACGCTCATTTCTTGATCGCCGTTAGCAAAAGCCCCCTTCAGAAGGTTGTGGTCGTCGAACTGAATTCCAAAGTCGGCATAGAAAGTATCGCCGACGCGGCGGTAGATGCCGTAGCCGCGCCGCACGATCGGGTTGGTCATGCCGGAGACATGCACATCCTTTTGGCGGAAGATGGAGCCGGGGACGGTCAGGTTGAAGGGGATGGCGCTGTGAACGAATTCGAAGGCATTCTCCTCGTCGCTCACCCGGCCGATGTTGATCAGCGGGCAAAGATACGATTTAAAGCGCTCCATCCTCGGATCGTTTTCTCGATGCCCCAATGCGCCGCACTGCATGATCGGCGTGGCGAATTCTCCGACCAGCCCCATATGAGGGACAATATCGGTGGTCGTTTCATCCAATGGGAGGATCGGATTGTTCAACGCCACCATCCGGATCTGTTCGTTGGCGTAGCTGTATGTTCCGGAGAACGCCACGTCCTGTCCGTTGTCGAGGGTGATGTAGACGTTAAAGCTCCCGTCCGACCGGAAGTCGAAGTAATAGGTGAGCTGCGAATTGCTTCTGCCGCAGACGAAGATGACGTCGAACGGTTGATTGGGTGTAAACGGGAAGAGGTGATCGATCTCGTTTTGCACCGCTTGTTGATTGCCGCCTCCCGCGCCCCCTCCATTGCCGCCGGAGCCGCCGCTCCCGCACCCCGATAAAAACAATCCGATGAGCAATATGATACTGATCTGCCGCTTCACCATTTGTCTCCTCCCCGCCGGTCGGCGCTTCGTGAACTTTCCCCAGGGCTTGTCTTAGCAAGGGAGATGCCGGAGATTTTTCCGGCCGGCGCAGTGTTTTTAAGGGTTCTTTTCGTATGAGAAGGGGGAGGAATCCCGGCTTCCGGAAGGAACCGGTTCCGGTTTCCGGAACGGCACTCAATCGATCGGGAAACGTCCTGACTATTTTGGATTTAGCGACGATGATGCGCGTTTTACCTGCTCGATCATCCCTCAAAACTGAGCAATATTGACCAGACCACTTTCTATTCTTACAGGCATAATAGGCACTGGTAAGATCACAATGAAAGGAGACCCCCATGAGCATAAAAAAGATTGGATTTCTATCTGTGTTTCTGATCGCATTGTCCACCCTCAACGGCTGTTACGGCAAGGCAGGTCCCGTCTCGGACATACCTCATTTTACTTCCCCCTCCGGCTGGCCCAGCGCGGCCGCCGCGGAAAAGAACAATGAAGGAGTCGGCCACCTTATTCAGTCCCATTGGGATGTCGCCGCTCCGATTTTTAAAGAGGCGATTAATCTCTCCTCCAATTTTCCGGAGCCTCATTTTAATCTGGGGGTCGCTTTAGATGGGATGGGGAAACACGATGAGGCGAAAGAAGCATTTCAGAATGCGAAAAAGTTCGGGGCGGACGATCCAAGAATCGTAAAGAGTGAAATTTTAGTGAAACATCTTAGAATGTAATCTTCTTGTTAAAATGACGTTCGTAGGCATAGGAGATTCGACTCGGTCTCTCCTATGCTACGAACGAGCCCTGTGGAGAGCAATGCTCTCCGCAAACCCTCCTGGTTTTACCCCCCATTCCTCATCATCCTCTTCTCTTGTAATCTTCAATCTGCTTCCTGTAAGATGCATAGAAAGATTCATTCCTAAAGAATGAAGCTGAAGGCGCTGGACCCGAAAATGGAAAATAAAATCGGTATTCGAAGCCGGGCTGAAGCAAAACTGACGAGAAGCAAGGCCCCTCCGAAGACTCTCTCCCCGGAAGAGACACAAGAGTTGATCCATGAGCTGCAAGTTCATCAGCTCGAGCTCGAGATGCAAAACGAGGATCTCCGGTCGAGCCGGTCGGAACTTGAAGAGTTACTGAGCCGATATGCGGATCTCTATGATTCCGCGCCGATCGGTTATTGCACCTTGGATCAGAACGGGCTTGTCCTGGAAATAAATCTGAAAGGCGCGGAGCTATTGGGGATCGAAAGAAAGCAGTTGATTCAAAGGCCGTTTTTAATGTATGTCGCGGAGGAAGATCGCGCCCGATTCAGGTCTTATCTGAGCATGGCTTTAAAAAACGGGGGGCGGGAAACATATGAGCTCAAATTAAATCCGAGGGAAGGGTTCCCCTTCGATGCCCGGATAGAACAGACCATTGGGAAAGACATCGATGAGCGTTCCGTCCGGCGAATCGCAATCATCGATATTACCCGGCAGAAGCAGGCGGAGAGAGAAGAGAAGAAACTCCTCGCCCGTGAACAAAAGGCAACACTGGAAGCAGAGGAAGCCGGCCGGTTAAAAGATGAGTTTTTAGCGACCGTCTCTCACGAATTGCGCACCCCCCTGAATGCGATCTACGGTTGGGCGCATCTGCTTCAAACGGGAGAAGCCGATCCTGAAACACGAAATACCGCGCTGGAAGGGATCGAGCGGAATGTCAAGGCGCAGGAGCGTCTTATTAACGATCTTTTGGACCTCTCCAGTATGATTACAGGAAAACTTTGTCTGAAGATCCGTCCGTTGAATCTGGCGGAGATCATTGAAGCCGCCGTTGAAACGGTTCGAGAGGCGGCCGAGGCCAAAGGAATTGAAATGAAATTGAACGTCGATCCCTCCATCGAACCTGTGACGGTCGATCCGGATCGAATGCAGCAGGTTTTCTGGAACCTCCTCTCGAATGCGATCAAATTTACGCCACAGGAGGGAGGGGGCATCGAGATTTTCTTGGAACGGGCGGATCGTTCGATTCAGATTCGTGTCAAAGACAGCGGAATCGGCATCTCCTCCGATTTTCTGCCGTATGTTTTCGATTGTTTTCGTCAGGCCGAGGCGAGCGCCACCCGATCCCACGGGGGACTGGGGCTCGGTCTCGCCATTGTGCGGCACCTCACAGAGCTGCATGGCGGAAGCGTTTCGGCTGAAAGCGCCGGAGAGGGGAAGGGAACGACCGTCATGGTTCGGCTTCCAATCCGGGCGGTCAAGAAATAAGGAAAATCGCTCTCATCCGCAGAATAGATTAATCACCCCGCATTGATTCCTGATTGAAATAGACATTTAACACAAATCCTCCTTACCCGCCTTATCCCGTATTTCTCATCCCCGTCGCAATACAATTGATCGTCAGCAGGATGGCGTGGATCAGCTCTTCGCGCTCTTTCTTTCCGAGCTTTTGCGTGCGGAGCTTCTCGATCAGGTTGACCTGAATGTAGTTGATCGGGTCGAGGAAGGGGGTTCGGAGGCGGATCGAGCGTTGAAGGGAGGGGTCGTTGTCGAGGATGTCGGTTTGTCCGGTGATCTGCTTGATCGTCTCTACCGTCAGGTCGTACTCTTTCCGGACCTGTCCGAAGATGGCCTTTCGCAATTGCGGGTCGGAGACGAGCTCGGCATAGTGCTGGGCGATGTGCATATCGGCTTTCGCCAGCGTCATCTGAATGTTGTCGATCAGATTGTTGAAAAAGGGCCAACTTCGGTACATCTCGGAGAGGAGCGGGCCGTGGAGGGCGGGATCGCGATCGACGAAGGCCTTGAAGGCTGATCCGAGCGGATACCAGGCGCCGATCATCTGCCGGCTCTGCGTCCAAGAGAAGATCCATGGGATCGCCCGGAGATCTTTCATCGACTTGGCCTGGGAGCGGAAAGCGGGGCGGGAGCCCATCTTTAAAAAGCCGATCTCGGAGATCGGCGTCGATTCCTGAAAATACCGGTAGAGATCGGGATGCCCGACCAGATCGCGATAGCGCCGGTAGGCGGCCTGAGAAAGTTCTTCTAACGCCCCCTGGAAGCGGGCCATCCGCTCGGCATCGATATGAGAAGGGGTCGGGCCGAAGGTCGCCTTCAGGACGCCGGTAATCAGCAGCTCCAGTTGATGCGACGCCGTCCCCTGGTTGGCGTACTTCGAGGAGATGACCTCTCCCTGCTCCGTAATCTTGATCCGGCCTTCGACGGTGTGCGGCGGCTGCGCCAGAATGGCCCGATGGGTGGGGCCCCCGCCGCGGCCGACCGTTCCGCCGCGGCCGTGAAAAAGGGTCAGCGCGATCCCTTCTTTCCGGGCGACCTCCCAGAGGTGGATCTGGCTTTTATAGAGCGCCCAGCTCGACGTGAGGATGCCGGAATCTTTGCTGCTGTCGGAATAGCCGAGCATGATCTCCTGCTGCCGTCCGCGGGCCTCGAGCTGCAACCGATAGGCGGGATTCTGCAAGAGCCCCTGGAGGACCGCCGGGGCGGTGCGCAGGTCTTCCGTCGTCTCGAAGAGGGGGGCGATGTCGATCTCGCTCCGGAAGCCGCCGTCGGGGGTGGGGCCGCAGAGACCGGTCTCTTTCGCCAGGAGGAGGACGGCAAGGATATCGCTCATCCCGGAGGCCATGCTGATGATGTAGCTGCCGACGGCGTCCGGACCGAGCGCTCCGATGATTTTCTTCATCGCCGCGAAGGTGTCGATGACCTCCTGGTTTTCGGGCGACAATGTCCAGTGCGGAGAGAGGAGGGGGCGCATCGTCATCAGCTCGCGCGTGAGGACTTCGACCTTTTTTTCCTCGTCTCCGGAGAGGAAGCCGGGATAGAGCTTGACCCGGTTGAAGATCTCGGCGAGCGTTTCGCGGTGGCGCGCGGCGTCCTGGCGGATGTCGAGACGGGCGAGGTGGAAGCCGAAGACCCGGACGCAGGAGAGCATGGCATCGATCTCCATTTCGGCGGGCCGGGCGCCGCGGTGGCGGGTCAGGCTCTCGCGCATGACCTCCAGGTCGGCCGCGAATTCGTCGGCGTTTCGATAGCCGCGCGCCGGCGGGGCATCGTCGTCGATCTCTTCGCGGAGGCGCCGGTCGAGCTCTTGCTGGGTCGCTTCCAGCTTCAGCTTCATAAAGCCGAGCTTCTGGCGGTAGGGCTCGTGTGGATTCCGCGCCCGGATCCGCTTCACCGCTTCGGGAAAGAGGAGCGCATCGGCTTCGATCGACCCGAGCAGCCTGTCGGAGACCCCGACCAGATGCCGCGAAGGGCTGAGATTAACGACCAATTGGTTGAGCGAATCATGGTAGAGCCGGAAAATCAGGTCCTTGTGGGTGAGGACCGTCCACTCCGTGTCTTCCGCTTTGACGAAGGGATTTCCGTCGCGGTCGCCGCCGACCCACGAGCCGAATCGGAGGAAAGGGGGGAGGGGGGAGTCGACCGGAATCCCTTTTTTTCGGAAGTGGTCCCGAAGCTCCCCATAGAGGCGGGGGATGACGTCATAAAAGGTCTCTTTGAAGTAGAAGAGGATGTTCTGAGCTTCCTCCCGGACGGTCGGCCGCTCCAGATGGAGGTCTCCCGTCTGCCAGAGGAGGGTGACCATGTTGTAGATCTCCCGCTCGATCGCCCGCCGCTCCCGCGGGGTCCAGATCGGATTCTCCAGCCGGAAGATCAGAAGATAGATCGCCCGGTATTTCTCCAGGATCGTCTGCCGTTTTGCTTCGGTCGGGTGAGCGGTCATCACCGGCATGATCTCGATTTCACCCAGCCGGGCCAGTTGTTTGGCGAGCGTCGGGCGGGTCCGCTCGGAGAAGTAGTGCGGGAGGGCCCCCTCGACAAAGCCTCCCCTCCGCTCCTCGTGGCGCCGCGCCTGCATGGCATGGTTTTCTTCCGCCACGTTGAGAAGATTGAACGACAGATCGAAGGCGGAGACCACCTGCGTGCAGGTGGCGAGGTCGAGCCGGTCGATCATCCGGAGGAGCTTCTTTTCCAGCTTCGGATCGTAGCGGTCGCGCAGCGTCCGGCAGATTCCCCGGAATTGATCGACCCAGCCGACAAGCGACTCCCCCCCCTGCTCCAGCAGGACATCCCGGAAAATATCCTCCAAATAATCGACGCCGGCCTGAACGGGGCGCAGCGACGCCCTCATCGCGGCGGCTGATTTGGGTCCTTTCTGTCGGGGCGGTTTGGCCATGGGGGTAAATTTAACAGCCTTTTGACCTGGAATCAAGAAGTTCCGGCAACTGTAGCGGGATCCGTGCCGGACTTAAAATCGCGTTGACTTCTTCCTGACGGCTTCTTTAGGATATCGGGGCGGATCGGCCCGACGTCTTAAATCGGATCGGCGCCGTCTCACATCATCAGGAAAATTTTTGCCATGTTTCTCGAAGAGAATGAAACCATTCAGGCGTTGAGGTCCTTTCCTCCGAACGAGGTCTATTTTGTCGCCCCGGAGCGTTTTGTCAGGTCTGGGTATCAATATCATCACCAAAAGCGGCTGATGGGATACCGGTGGAACAGGACGGCTTCCGTCCTGGCCGCTTTCGTCCAGGGGACGCGGCGCTACGCCGTCCTCTTCTCCGTAGAGCAAGGGGCGTTGCGCTTTTCCTGCGACTGCCCCGCCTGGACGGCCGCGTCGAACTGCAAACATGTCGTCTGCGCTTTGATGACGACCCTCCATCTTCTTTCGAACGATCTCTTTAAGCTTCCGGGGGAGCAGGAGGGACATCTCGCGCCGCTGAGGGAGGCGCTGCTGAACGTTCGGGAAGAGGCTTCGCCTTCGGGTTCAAAGAGAAAAGCCGTCTACGAGATCGTGATCGGAAAAGAAAAGGGCTACCCGACCCTTTCCATTCGGAAAAACGGAAGCCGTCTTCTCTCTCCGTGGGGGATGCCGGCGGAGCTGGCGCGGTTCGTTTCGCATTACAACGGTTATGTTTCCCCTTTCCTGATGGAACAGTTCGAGGGATACTTGAAGAAAGAAGGAAACCGCCATCCGATCCTCTTCCGGACGGGAAAAGGGGAGGAGCGGGTTGCGTGGAGCCCCTCGACCGATTATCGGGGGAAAACGGAGATAGAGGCCACGGAGAAGGGGGTGACGATCCGGGCTGTCTGTTTCCGAGAACGGGAGGAGGTGGTCCCATTCGCCCGGTTCGGGGGCTTGGTGATCGATCTCAAAGAGAAGCGGCTCGTGCCTCTCCCTTACGTCGATGGCTGGGAGGTTTTTAAAACCCTGCGCAAGCGCTTCGATCGCGCCGACTCGGTTTGGAGCGCCGATGAAGTATTCGACGACGAGGAGACCGGCGTCTCTTTCGAGGTTTCCCATCCCCTCTTCGCGTCGGCCCAAATCAACATCGCCGATTCGGACCGTGAAAAGATCTTAGGCCATCTTCTCCTGAAGATCGACGGCGAGGTGGTTTCTCCTCTCCCCGCGAAACATGCCTACGCAATGATGATCGATCCGAAAGGAGGGGGCGACGACCGTCTGATCCTCCGCGCGGAATGCCGTCTGGGGGAATCGAATGGCCTGGGTAATAAAGCGGCCGCCAGCGGCCTAAGAAATAGGGCGGCCCCCGGGGAGGCGACGACGATTCCCCTCTTCGAGTTTTTCACCGTCTTGGAGCAGGGGCGCGAAATTTCCCAATCGCTCCGGGCGCAAAAGAGAAAGACGGTTCTCTACGATCTTTTTTTCAAGCTCCTCCCGATCCGGACGAAAGAAGAAGCGGAAAAACTTCTCCGTGAATCGCTGGCGGGGAACGATTTTAAAAAGCATGCGATTAAATCGGAAGCGAAGGAAATCCTGCGGTACTTCTTATCCCTTTACTTGCGGCCCGAGGTTCGCCTGCGGTTTTATGATGGGAGGTGGCGCATCGTCCCGGTCGACAAATCGAAAGAGGCCCTTCTCTATCGGATTCCGTACGATCTGTTCGGTCCGGAGGTGTTCAGGGGGATGGCCGCCCCGAACGAGATGTCGCTCCCCCCCCTTGCGCTGCACGCCGGTCTTTCCGAACTTTACGCCCGGTTCAAGGAGGCGGGGATCGCTCTTTTTTACGACAAAAAGGGGGTCGAGGCGTCGCGGTGGGAGTTTTCGTTCGACGCCCGCCGCGCCTCCGGAATCGACTGGTTCGAGATCAAGCCGGAGATCCGATGCGACGGATCCCTGATCGACGAGACGGTTTGGCGGAAGGCGCTCGATCGGCGCGGGGTGGTGGAGAAAGAAGGGGTCGTCCAGATCCTCGATTCGAATTCGCGGGAAATATTGGAGTGCCTGGCCGCCATTTACCGGCCGGGGAAGCGGGGGAGAAAGGAGATCATCCGTGTCCCGAGGCTTCAGATTCTCGACTGGATCGCGCTCCGAAGAGCGGGGGTGAAGGTCGCCCTCTCCGAAGCGGACGAAGCATTGATCGCGCGGTTGACCCGATTCGAGCGGATCGAGGAGACCCCACTCCCGGAGCGGCTGGCGGCGACACTGCGGCCCTATCAAAAGGACGGGTATCACTGGCTCGCCTTTCTCTACCGGAACCGTTTCGGCGCCTGCCTTGCCGACGACATGGGATTGGGGAAGACCCTCCAGGCGATCAGCCTCCTGGCGGGGATTCGGGAGGGAAAGATCGATGCCCTGGCAAAGGGGACGTCCCCCGGAGACCCGCATCTGCCCGGAGGCCCGCATCTGGTAGTTGTCCCGCCGAGCCTCCTCTTCAACTGGGAGAACGAGGTCGCACGGTTCTACCCCGACCTGAAGATCCATTCTTATACCGGCGCGGCGCGGAGCGCGGCGTTCGACGGCGCCGATATCGTCCTCATCACCTACGCCTTGGTCCGAAGGGAGATCGAGATGTTGAGGAAGATCCCTTTCCACGTCATCTTTTTCGACGAGGCTCAGGCGGTGAAGAACATTCATGCCGACACCACCGGCGCGGTCCGGCGATTGACAGGGGCGTTCAAGGTGGTGATGACCGGCACCCCGCTTGAGAATCATCTCGGAGAATATTATTCGATCCTCGATCTGGCCCTTCCCGGCCTCTTGGGGGAATACGACGATTTCAGGGCGGAGACCAAGCAGGAGGGGTCGCCCTCCTTGGATCTGCTGCTGCGCCGGACCCGGCCGTTCGTCCTCCGGCGGACGAAGGAGGAGATCCTGAAAGAGCTTCCCCCCAAAACCGAGATCGACGTCTACTTGGAATTGACCGTCCCTCAGAAGCGCCTCTACCAGGCGACCGTCGCGCAGATCCGATCGGCGATCGACGACGCCTACCGGAGCAAGACCGAGGCGCAGGCGAAAATTATCGCCCTCACCGCCTTGCTGAAGTTGCGCCAGATCTGCGTCTCTCCCCGGCTTCTGGCCCCGACGCTTGAAGGGCGCTTTCCGAAGATCGAGTTTTTGATCGGCCGCCTCAACGAGTTGCTCGAAGCCGGCCACAGCGCCCTCGTCTTCTCGCAGTTCACCTCTTTCCTCGATCTGGTGGAGGAGGCGCTCCGCCGCGAGGCGATTCCGTACGCGCGGCTCGACGGGAGCACTGCCGTCGGTAAGCGGAAGGCGCTGGTGGAAGGGTTTCAGAAGGGGGAAGGGGCCTCCGTTTTTCTCCTCAGCCTCAAGGCGGGGGGGCAGGGGCTTAATTTGACGAAGGCCTCTTACGTCTTCCATCTCGATCCCTGGTGGAACCCGGCCGTCGAAGACCAGGCCTCCGATCGTGCCCACCGGATCGGACAGGAGAAGAAGGTCTCGATCACCCGCATCTTGATGCGGCATACGATCGAGGAGAAGATGATGGCGCTCAAAGAGAAGAAGCGCGCCCTCTACCAAGCGGTCATGGGAGAAACGGCCCAGGCCGGAAAGGGTTTCTCTATCTCGAAAGCCGATTTCGATTTTCTTCTGGGGTCGTAGAAGGGACCGCCGTCGGAGGCCGTTCGAACCGTCGCGCCTGCCTGGCCGCGCCGCCGGCGGTGATCGAGAAAAGAGGGCGGACCGGGACGCCGGCGGATCGGAGGGCCTTCGCCGTCCAGATGTTGCTGGTTTTGAAGAGGTGGTACTTTTCGTCGGAGAGATAAAAGCGGCTCTCCCCGTAAAGTCCCGGTCCGGCGACGATCGGCTGACCCTTCTTGTGCCGGTAGCTGTCATGGACCGTTTTGCAAAGCCGCTCAAAACCTAAGAGCGAGAGGGGGATCTCGATGATCTCGCTCTCCGGAAAGAAGCGCTCCATCGGCTCACTAAACCCGACGATGTGGAGGACACTCGCCGTCGGCCAGAAGAGCGCCTTGAAGGCGTACCAGAGGTTGAAGCCGGGAGCCATGTAGTAATCTTTGTCCCCCCAGCCGACTTCGAGATAAGCGGCCTCAGGGAAGTCGTTGCTCTCCGGCCAAACCTCCACCGGGATATCTTCTTTCTTGACGACGAAGCTCGCATGCCAGCCGTTGTTCACGACGTAAACCGGTTTGGTCGGCTCTCCCGGCAGAGGAGGAAAGAGACCTTTCGGCGGGGAGGCGCAGGAGATGAGAATGAAGACGGCGGCCGTTAAAAAGAAAACGAAGAAGCAGCGCTTGTTCGTCACTTTGAGAAAGGAGGGCGATTGTGAACCGGTGGGCTTCATTCCTAAAAGGATACAAGTATCGACAGGAGCGATCAAGCGTTCTGTGGTGAGGGTTCTTCCTTCGATCCCTTGTCTGGCGACCGGTTTTTCCCGGAATTGTTTGCTTGAATTCGCAGGGTTGAGGTGATAGCATGACACATTCCATCAGGGGATTGCGTCAGAGTGTATCTGCGTTGGATTCGTTGACGATGCAATTCCTTTTGCTTGACTCGCGTTTTCCTATTCTATAGAATGGGACCTCCAAAAGTGCTTAGGTATATTGCCATGGGGGATTCTTCAATATTGGAGAGGTGATGAGCCCATTAAAAATCGGTTTCAGAAGGTCGATTCTGGACTTCATAAAAAGTTTGGTTTTAATCGGGACGCTCTTTTTTGCCCCGTCCGACGCCTTCGCTCAAGATCAAGTTGTTGATGAAGGGGGCACCGGAAAGCCGCGGATTTTGTTCATGATCGCGGAGCAGAATATCGGCCAGAAACATTTCGTCTTCTGGTGGTGGGGCCAGAGCGAATTTATGGGTGAGACCGTCGATATGTCGGCGGCGGAGACGACGCTGAAGGAGAGTTTTCTGAACAACGGGTTCGAAGTCGTCGATATCTCCGCGACGACCGGAACGTTTGAAATATCGAACGCTTACCGCGTCGCTGACCTGACCGACAAAGGGGCGAGAGAAATTGCGAAAAAGGTCAACGCGGAAATCGTGATCAAGGGAAAAGCGCTGGCGAAGGAAGGGCCGAGAACCCCCGGAAGCGCCGTCGGCTCGTATCTGGCCGATGTGACGGCGACGGCGATCCGTGTCGATAACGGAAAAGTGCTTGCCTCTGCAAAGGGACACGGTGTCTCTCGACATGTCTCGGATGTGACCGGCGGAATGGAGGCATTAAGCAAAGCGGGGACCGAGCTGGCCGATCGGTTGATCGAGCAGATTCATCTCAAATGGCCGGGGCTGAATAATTAGCGCAATCGAGGGATAGAAAAATGAAAAAAAATAACCTCTCTTTTTTGATCGTCTTTTGTTTTCTCCTGATCTCCTGCTCGATTCCGGTCCATACCATCTCCCCGAATCCCTCGAACCCGATCCGCACGGTGGCGGTCTTGCCGATGTATAACGCCACCAATGATGTGGAGGGCCCCCGCGTCGTCAGAGAGCTGGCCGAGAAGCGGATCCAAAAATGGCATTACGCCAGCAAGCCGTTGAACGAGGTCGATCAAATCCTCAAGGATCAAATGGGGCTGACGCTCGGCTCCCAGCTGGAGCTGACGACGCCGCAGAAGCTCGGCGCCGCCCTCGGCGTCGACGCGGTGCTTTACGGCTATCTCTTGAATTTCGATGACATTACGACCGGCGTCTATAATGAGAAAAGGGTCCGGGCCGGGTTTCGGCTCGTCGACACAAAAACCGGAAAGGTCGTCTGGGCGGGGGGACGGGGGATCCGCAACGAGTCGGGAAGCCTCGGATCGATGGCCTCTTCCCGGGACGACGGGATCGGCGGATTGAAATCGGTGCCGGGAATCTCCGAAATCCCCCGGTTGGAGGAGTGGGAGAAGGCCGGCGAGGCGGCGGACGCTTCCTTCATGATGGCGGTGGGGGGAAAGCTGCTGGAGAAGGCGACGGGAGGCTACCTCAAGGCCGAGACGGAGGCGATGCTCAATAAAATATTCGGGAACTTTCCCGCCGGCCGGGGATCGGGGGAGGCCGCTCCGGTGGCTCTTCCGCGCGTTGCTGCGGCAGTCGCTCCGCCGCCGCCGACCGCCGGAAATCCCTTTTTCAGCTATATGAAGCTTGGCCAGAGGGATTTTACCTCCGATCTCGTGATGACCTCTTTCATGAAGAAAGACAACCGCCAGATGGTGATGGTCGGAAAATTGGCGAAAGGGGGTGAGAACTTTCGCACCGACATCGACATGACCGAGGCGATGAAAAATGAAGCGAAAGGAGCGCCGGCCGGATTTTTCAAAACGGCGTCGATTTCGCGGGGCAAGAGCAAAAAGAATTATACGCTTTATCCCGACCTGAAAAAATACATGGAGCACGAGGTCGTCGAAAGCGAAAAGGGGGCCAAAGAGCCGAAGATCACCAAGAAGAAGGTGGGGGAAGAGGTGGTCGATGGGCGGAAGTGCGATAAGTATCAGGTCGATGTGACGGCGTCGGACGGAAAGACATTTCAAGGGTATATCTGGGAGCCGAAGGAGATCAAAGATTTCATCGTCAAATCGGAGTTCGAGGATCAGGAGTTCAAGCAGACGATGGAGCTGAAGAATTTGAAGCTCGCAACGCCTCCCCCGCCCCTTTTCGAGATTCCGAAAGATTATACGTTGGCGGCCGGTTTTTTGGATTTGATGGATGAAAAGAAATAGGAGATCAGGGACAAGCGCATCGGAGACGATTGAGTCAACAGTTGAACAATGACGGAGGTTATAACATGAGCACGAAGGGTTTCGGAGTATATTCCTTGGTCTTAACCGGTTTGGTTGCGTTTATTTCAGCCTCCTGTTCGCCGACCACCACCGGCGCGGTGAAGGATGATGTGAGTCTGACCGGGCAGACGGGCAAGCTTGAAGAGGCGGGACTCAACTATAGCGGCCCACAGTATAACGTCGCGATTATGACGTTTGAAAACAAGACGCCGAGCAAGGTTCTGGGGGTCGGGGAAGCCGCGACCGACATCTTGAGAACGATCGTGAAAAAGTCGGGGCTTGAGCCGATCACATTGACCGACGCGGAGATGCGGGATCAAGAGAAGTTGATCGCGATGCAGCAGACCGGCGCGGTGAAATCCGGCAAGAAAAACGCCGCCGAAGGTTTTGATTCGATCGACTTTAGAATCTCCGGGGCGGTGACCTCCTACTCCGAGGTGGAGGAGAGCTCCGACATCCTGGTCGCGAAAAGCAAAACCCAGGTGGCGCGCGTCCAGGTGGACTATGCGTTGGTCGACATCGCGACCGGAAAGAGCCTTGTGGCCGATTCGGGAATGGGAGAGTACAGCAAGAAGACCGGAGGGCTGTTCGGTCTCGGCTCCAAATCGTCCGCCGACGCCGGTTTGAGAGAGGGGGCGCTTCGGGACGCCATGACCAAGGCGATGACGAAGATGATCGATAAACTCAACAGCATTCCCTTTCAAGGCCGTGTGCTCGAGGTTGAAAGCGGCGTGTTGATCGTCCGGGCCGGATCAAAGAGCAAGCTTCAATCCGGGACCGTTTTCGGCGTCTACCGGGCGGGTAAAGATCTCGTCGATCCCGACACGGGAAGGGTCATCGGAAAAAGGGAGAGCCAGGTCGGCGAGGCTGTCTTGACCTCCCATCAAGGGGACAACATCTCCGAGGTCAAGATCAAATCAGGGACTGGGTTCAGAGTGGGAGACATTGTCAGGGTGATGAAGTAGACGCGCGATCATCGGATCGCTTTTGATCGTCGACCAAGATGACGATCTGTCGAGAGCCCCCGGTTTACCGGGGGCTCTTTTTTTTTGCATCGGCGGCCAGTTTGATTCGGATGAGATTGACTTGGAGGGGGGTATGAGAATACGATGTCCTCACCCGGTAGTGCGCCAGTTTAAATTTTGTCATGCTCGCGGAAGCGGGCATCCAGAGGTTTAAGAGCACTGGATTCCCGCTTTCGCGGGAATGACGACCAAAAAGGAACCGCTCAACCAAACTGACCCACTACCCCTCACCCTCTTTTGATGAAGGTGTCATGGTAAGCTGATGAACATGGAGCCGACAGAAGTTGAACCCCCCCGGTCCACCGGGTGGGCCTTCGCCGCCCAGATCGGTCTCTCCATCGCCATCCTCTCGGCCCTCATGGCGATCGGGGCGGGGTTCGGGGCCCGCTTTGAGCGATGGCATTTCCGGACGGGATTCGCCCTTCTCCAATGGGGGGCGATGGGGGGCGCCGCGGCGGCGATCGTCTCGCTGATCGCCCTCATCGGCCTCTGGCGACGCCGCGGCTCTCAGCGGCAGATCGTCCTCGCCCTGCTCGGCTTTACCATCGGGATCACAATCTTCGCCATCCCGGTGCAGTGGATGATGACGGCGCGGCGCGTTCCGCCGATTCACGACATCACCACCGACACTGAAAACCCGCCGGCATTCGTCGCGATCCTCAAAGTCCGCCAAGGGGCCCCCAATACGGCCGAATACGGCGGTCCCGAGATCGCCGCGCAGCAAAAGAGCGGCTACCCGGAGCTCGGCCCGATTGTCCTCCCGGTCTCCCCGGACCAGGCGTTCGAGCGGGCGCTCGCGGCGGCGCGGTCGATGGGGTGGCAGATCGTCGATGCGAACCGGGAAGAGGGGCGGATCGAGGCGACCGACACGACCTTCTGGTTCGGGTTCAAAGACGACGTCGTGATTCGGATCACGCCGGCCGATCAGGGGAGCCGGATCGACGTCCGATCGGTCTCCCGCGTCGGGAGGAGCGACGTCGGCACCAACGCCCGGCGGATTGAGAATTATCTCAAAAAATTGGAAAAATCGTAGGACAAGAACAGACGGACATTGACAGGGAGGAGATCATTCGGTATACCGTGTAACAGTCAAGCTTGACCTCTATTCAGAGAGCCCCCTTCGTGAAGCAAATCTTCCTTCGATGCATACCCCTTCTTTTTTCTCTCCCCTGGCGGGGGCTTCTTCTGACCCTTCTCTTTCTTTTTCCGTCCTTGGCTCTTTTCGGAGAAGAGTTCTCTCGGAGAGAGGGGGCTCCACCGTCCGCTCTCCTCGATTCGGTTTCCGGCCCCGCTCCATCGGACGCGCCGGATCGGCCGGCCTCCGCGATCAAAAAGGTCAAAAAGCCGCCGGCGAAAGAAAAATCTCCTCAAGCGTTGGAAGAAGAGGCGGCGCTGAGAAAGCGGGCCCGGCGGGCGGCCGACCGGTATGCCCTTTCCAACAAAACCCTCTTTGACCACATCCTGGCTCGGCATGGATATAAAACGACCGTTCCCGGAAAGAGCCGCTTTGTAAAAGATTTTGATGTCCGCGCAGGGATCGATTTTGTTTTGAGGAGCCCCGACGCCCGCATCCGGGCCAACACGGAGGGGCGCCGGGGATTTATTTTTGAAGTCACCTACCACAAAAAAATCGGCATCAGCCCGGAGAAAAAACCGTTGAAGACATTGCGCGTTGTCATTGATGAGGCCGGCCGGGTCATCACCGCCTTCCCGGTCAAGTAGCGTGGCGATTACCTTTGCAGTCGCGGAATCGCCGGAGAAGGCCCGCGCGGGAAAGGGGCTTCTCTTCGAGCCGGAGTTGCGGGATTACTTTCGGCGGGTATCGATCCAAATCGGGATCGCGCCGACCGGTCTGACCCACCTCGATCCGTACGGAGATGCCTTCTTCGAAGGGACGCGGCTCTCCCGCTTGGAGCGGGAAGTGGACGACCTCCGTTCGATCCTGGAAGAGCTTTACCGGAAGGGAGGGCTGGCGCCGTCATTGGAGCCCCCCGAAAACATCGGCCTGGAGACCGAGCCGGAGGGAAAACCGTGCGGGCGCAACGGCGTGCTTCAATTTCTAAAAGCGCTGAAGGCCCTCTCTCAAAAAGCGCGGAAAGAAGGGCGACCGCTGCTGGCGATCGGGGACTGAGAAAAACAAAATTAGGAATGGTTCAATTAGGAATGAGGAATCAAAGTCAAAAAAACACAGTTTCCAATTCCTCATTCCCAGATTCCTAATTCCTAATTGTATTGATGTTTCCGTGCATTCTCGAAAAGAGTTCCCAGTCGAACGGCTTGGGGGTGATGCTGTGGAGCGGGATCGCTTCGACCGCTCCTTCCACACGGCAGGCGAGGAGGCATCCGACCGCGCTCTCCGGCCGCTCCACCAGACGATGGAGCGTTTCATAGGCAAAGTGCTGCGCCAACGTCCGGTCGATCGGCGTCGGCGGGGCGCCCCGCAGGGTGTGGCCGAGGATGGTCGCCTTCGTCGCCACCGTTAAGCGATAGTCCCCCTGCGCCGACCGCGCGGAGGGCCACTTCGCGATCGTCTGGGCGATGTAATCGACGAGCCCATGGACCCCGCCGAGCGGGTGATGCCGGTGCGGGGTCTTCTCTGCGACGATGAAGAGATGGCTCTTGTTCGGCACCCCCATCGACCGCTTCAGGTTTCCCAAGATGATCTGATCGATATAGGCGTCCGGGTCGGGATGTTCGTTCACCAAGATCCCCTCGGCGCGGGCCTGATAAGCGCAGGCGAGCGCGAGATGGCCCGCCCCGGCCCCCATCACCTCGACGAAGAAGATGCTTCCCATCGCGGCGCTCGTCGCCTTGAGCGATTCGAGCGAGTGGTTCGCCAGGGCGACCGCCGAATGAAAGCCGAGTGAGGTCGTGCCGGCAAGGTTGTCGTCGATCGTCCCCGGCAGGCCGACGACCTGTACGCCGAACTTCTCAAAAAGAACACGGGCTCCCCGGAGACTCCCGTCTCCCCCCATGACGACGAGGGCGCCGTTTTCGAGGTAGGGGGCCAGGTTCCGCATCACGACTCCTTGGACCTCTTCATCCTTGAAATCTTCAAACCGGCTGCTCCCGATCGGGCTGCTGGCTACGCCGGCCATGCCGCGCATCTCCCGCTCGGTGAATTGCTCGATCCAGTTGTTCGCCAACCCTAAGAATCCGTGTCGGACGAAGTGAACGGCGATCCCGAGACGGTCGCCGCAGGCGCGAAGCTCCTTGAGCGCCGCCCCGGCGCCGGCGAAATCTCCCCCGGAAACCAGGGCGACGACCTGCCGGAGTTGATTCGGCCGGAGGGTGACCCGGCCGGCCCGTTCCCGCTCGACGCTGATCCAGGCCTCGCGCGCCGTCCGCTCCCGTTCGGAGAGGCCGACCGCGGTGGAGTAGCCGGAGAGCTGTCCGTTTTCATACGCGAGAAGAACGACGTTGTCCTGCCCCTCCTTGTATTCGCCGAACTCCGAGAAGGCTTCGTGAAACGGCCTCGGATCGAGGTAAGTGATCAGCGCCCGCAGCGTCGAGCTGTGGGTATAGAGCGAGGCAACCCCCCCCTGCTGGGATCGGGCGATCCGATGGATGCCGTCGACGACGTCGACATAAAGATCAAAAAACGAATTTCCGCCGGGATAACAGTAGAGGGGGTTTTTCATCAGCCGCTTGGCGGTTTTTGCATCGACCCCGAACACCCGGCCGGCCTCTTCCGCCTCGGCGGCTTTCTCCAGACCGGTCACCCAGCCGAAATCTTGCGACGCCAGCGCCGGGTCGACCGTTGCGGGTTGGACATCCTGATCGTTCGAGATCAACGCTCCGGCGACCCGCTCAAAGAGTTGGCGGGTATTCGGGCTGCTGCTGATTAAATGTTTAAAACTCTTCGGGTCGAGGTAATTTTCCAGGTGAAGGAAGTCGAGCTGTTGGCCGACCACCCCCACCATCCGGGCGAGGGCGGCGCCGACCGCGTCGGCTTTCGGGATTCCTTTTCCTGATTCCAGCGTATTGGCCAGCCGGCAGCCGACCCGATAGGTTTTGCTTTCAACCCGGGAAACCCCATGCCGCATCGTAAACAAAAGGCTTCGGCCGGCCAGGTTGCGCGGGAGGAGCCAGAAGCGGTCATCGCCGAGATCGAGGACGATTCGCCCCTCCGCCAGCTGCGGCGTCAGCTGCGTCCGCGGGACGATCGCCACCGGCCGGCGTCCGAGCGGTTTCTGAACCGAACCGATCGGCCCGCGCAAGAGCGGCGCGAGCCCTCCTTCGGCCAGAACGGCATTCCAGGCGGCGAAGAAAACAATGAGATCGCCGCCGCATCCCTCCTCGATCAGGGACCGACGCGCCGTCCGGTATGATTCGGCGTCGGAAAATCTCTCTTGTGTCCGATCGACAAAGGCCCTTACTTTGGAGATCGCCTCTCGAGCGAGACCGACGCGATCCGCCGTTGCGGGGAGGGGGGGCGGAAAGGTAACCCCTTCCGGCGGGGTTCGCCTTGTCATCGCCTCGCCATAGGCGACCAGCCCTTCCACCGTGACGAAATGAAGTTCTTCCTTTTGAGATTCCATGAGACGACCTCGCTTCGGGTTTAATCAGGTTTTCGTTTGGGTGGGGTAAATAACTATACAGCAATCAAAATGGACGGATCAAGCCCCCATTTTATCGTGTGAATGAATACAAAACGACCCCCTTGTATCTTACAAGTTGAATTTTATATAATCGTCTTCATATTGGGTTTTTTATGCCCTGTCTTAAATGAAGACAATATTATATCCGGGGATAGACATCTCTTTTATATCTATTCATCTAAAATTTAATCTGGGCGATTTCTTACCTTAAAAAATAACAAGGAGGGCTTGCTGTGGCTACCAGTTCAATGGAAAAAACGGCAAAGAGCACGCCAGCATCGAAGCAGAAAGCAAAAACAAACCGAGCGGGTTCTGCGAAGAACGGCAGGAGTCAGGCCGGGGGCGGCGGTGAATCGATGTTGGGCACCCTCCTTGAGGCACTCAAGGCAGTAAAAGCGGGAGATTTCTCGGTGCGGATGCCGGTGGTGAAGAACGGTATCATGGGCGAGATTGCAAGAGCGTTCAATGACGTCGTCGACCTGAATGAGGGGATGGCGGAAGAATTTGTCCGCGTCGGAACGATCGTCGGCCAGGAAGGGAAAATGACCGAACGGGCTTCGCTCGGCACCGTCTCAGGCGCCTGGGCAACCAGCATCGATTCGGTGAACACACTGATCGGGGATCTGGTCCGACCGACCACGGAGGTCGGCCGGGTCATCACGGCGGTGGCGCACGGTGATTTGTCTCAGAAGATGGTCCTGGAGATTGAGGGAAAACCGGTCAAAGGAGAGTTCTTACGAATCGGAACGACGGTGAATACCATGGTCGACCAGCTCAGCTCGTTCGCCGCGGAGGTGACCCGGGTCGCGAAAGAGGTGGGGACCGAAGGAAAGCTGGGCGGGCAGGCGGACGTGAAGGGGGTTTCGGGTACCTGGAAAGATCTCACCGACAACGTGAACCAGCTCGCCGGAAACCTGACCTCTCAGGTGCGTAATATCGCGAAGGTGACGACCGCGGTGGCGAAAGGGGACCTCTCCCAGAAGATCACCGTCGATGCGAAAGGCGAGATCTTGGAGCTGAAGAACACGATCAACGTCATGGTCGACCAGCTCAACTCCTTTGCCGCGGAGGTGACCCGTGTGGCGAAAGAGGTGGGGACCGAAGGGAAGCTCGGCGGGCAGGCGGACGTGAAGGGGGTTTCGGGTACCTGGAAAGATCTCACCGACAACGTGAACCAGCTCGCCGGAAACCTGACCTCTCAGGTGCGTAATATCGCGAAGGTGACGACCGCGGTGGCGAAAGGGGACCTCTCCCAGAAGATCACCGTCGATGCGAAGGGCGAAATCTTGGAGCTGAAGAACACGATCAACGTCATGGTCGACCAGCTCAGCTCGTTCGCCGCGGAGGTGACCCGGGTCGCGAAAGAGGTGGGTACCGAAGGGAAGCTCGGTGGGCAGGCGGAGGTGAGAGGGGTCTCCGGAACGTGGAAAGACTTGACCGACAACGTGAATGCGATGGCGGCCAACCTGACCGTGCAGCTGCGGGACGTTTCCAAGGTGGCGACCTCGATTGCAAACGGAGATCTGGGACAGAAGATTACGGTGACGGTGAAAGGGGAGATTCTTCAGATTAAAGACGTGATCAATAAAATGGTCGACCAGCTCAGCTCGTTCGCCTCTGAGGTGACGCGTGTGGCGAAAGAGGTGGGGACCGAAGGGAAACTCGGCGGGCAAGCGGAGGTGAAGGGGGTCTCCGGCACCTGGAAGGGGCTGACGGAGAATGTGAACTTCATGGCGAGCAACCTGACCTCTCAGGTGCGTAACATCGCACAGGTGGCCACGGCGGTGGCGAAAGGGGACCTCTCCCAGAAGATCACCGTCGATGCGAAGGGCGAAATCTTGGAGCTGAAGAACACAATCAACGTCATGGTGGATCAGCTCAACTCCTTCTCCGCGGAGGTGACGCGTGTGGCGAAAGAGGTGGGGACCGAAGGGAAGCTCGGCGGCCAGGCCGACGTGAAGGGGGTCTCCGGCACCTGGAAGGGGCTGACGGAGAATGTGAACTTCATGGCGAGCAACCTGACCTCTCAGGTGCGTAACATCGCACAGGTGGCCACGGCGGTGGCGAAAGGGGACCTCTCCCAGAAGATCACCGTTGATGCGAAAGGCGAGATCTTAGAGCTGAAGAACACAATCAACGTCATGGTCGATCAGCTCAACTCCTTCGCCGCGGAGGTGACGCGCGTCGCCAAAGAGGTGGGGACCGAAGGGAAGCTCGGCGGCCAGGCGGAGGTGAAGGGGGTCTCCGGCACCTGGAAGGGCCTCACCGACAATGTGAACCAGCTCGCGGGCAACCTGACCTCTCAGGTGCGTAATATCGCCAAGGTCACCACGGCCGTCGCGAAGGGGGACCTCTCCCAGAAGATCGAAGTCGACGCGAAAGGGGAAATCCTCGAACTTAAAAATACGATCAACGTCATGGTGGATCAGCTCCGATCGTTCGCCGCGGAGGTGACCCGGGTCGCGAAAGAGGTGGGCACCGAAGGAAAACTCGGCGGTCAGGCGGAGGTGAAAGGGGTCTCCGGGACTTGGAAAGACTTGACCGATAATGTGAACCAGCTCGCGGGCAACCTGACCTCTCAGGTGCGTAACATCGCGAAGGTGACGACCGCGGTGGCGAAAGGAGACTTGTCTCAGAAGATCACCGTCGATGCGAAGGGCGAAATCCTCGAACTTAAAAATACGATCAACGTCATGGTGGATCAGCTTCGGTCGTTCGCCGCGGAGGTGACCCGGGTCGCGAAAGAGGTGGGCACCGAAGGAAAACTCGGCGGTCAGGCGGAGGTGAAAGGGGTCTCCGGGACTTGGAAAGACTTGACCGATAATGTGAACCAGCTCGCGGGCAACCTGACCTCTCAGGTGCGTAACATCGCGAAGGTGACGACCGCGGTGGCGAAAGGGGACCTCTCCCAGAAGATCACCGTCGATGCGAAAGGGGAAATCCTCGAACTTAAAAATACGATCAACGTCATGGTGGATCAGCTCAGCTCCTTCGCCGCGGAGGTGACGCGTGTGGCGAAAGAGGTGGGGACCGAAGGAAAGCTCGGCGGCCAGGCGGAGGTGAAAGGGGTCTCCGGGACGTGGAAGGACTTGACCGACAACGTGAACCAGCTCGCGGGCAACCTGACCTCTCAGGTGCGTAATATTGCGAAGGTGACGACCGCGGTGGCGAAAGGAGACTTGTCTCAGAAGATCACCGTCGATGCGAAGGGGGAGATCCTGGAGCTGAAGAACACGATCAACACCATGGTGGACCAGCTCAACTCCTTCGCGGCGGAGGTGACCCGTGTGGCGAAAGAGGTGGGGACCGAAGGGAAGCTCGGCGGTCAGGCCGATGTGAAAGGGGTCGCTGGAACCTGGAAGGACCTCACCGACAACGTGAACCAGCTCGCGGGCAACCTCACCTCTCAGGTGCGTAACATCGCGAAGGTGACGACGGCCGTCGCGAAAGGAGACTTGTCTCAGAAGATCACCGTCGATGCGAAAGGGGAAATCCTCGAACTTAAAAATACGATCAACGTCATGGTGGACCAGCTCAACTCCTTCTCCGCGGAGGTGACCCGTGTGGCGAAAGAGGTGGGCACCGAAGGAAAGCTCGGCGGCCAGGCGGAGGTGAAAGGGGTCTCCGGAACCTGGAAAGATCTGACCGACAATGTGAATTTCATGGCGAGCAACCTGACCACGCAGGTGCGCGGGATCGTCAAGGTCGTGACCGCGGTCGCAAACGGAGATCTGACCCGGAAATTGGTCGTGGAAGCGAAAGGGGAGATCGCCGCGCTGGCCGACACGATCAACAGCATGACCGATACATTGAGAATCTTCGCCGATCAGGTGACCGACGTCGCCCGGGAGGTGGGAATCGAAGGGAAGCTCGGCGGCCAGGCGAAGGTGCCGGGGGCCGCGGGGACCTGGAAGGACTTGACCGACAACGTGAACCAGCTCGCCGGCAACCTCACCACGCAGGTGCGGGCCATCGCGGAGGTCGCCACCGCCGTGACGAAGGGAGATTTGACCCGATCAATTACGGTCGAGGCGCAAGGAGAGGTCTCTGCCCTCAAAAACAACATCAACCAGATGATCGCGAACCTGAAAGATACGACGCAGAAGAACATGGAGCAGGACTGGCTGAAAACCAACCTCGCCAAGTTCTCCGGAATGATGCAGGGTCAAAAAGATCTGAAGGCGATCTCCCGGTTGATCATGTCGGAGCTGACCCCGCTGATCTCGGCGCACCACGGCGCCTTCTACATTGCGGAGAACCAGGACAACGAATCGATCTTTAAACTGATCAGCAGCTACGCCTTTAAGGAGCGGAAAAATCTCACGCAACGGTTCCACCTCGGAGAGAGCTTGATCGGACAGTGCGCGCTGGAGAAAAAGAGCATCCTTCTGACGAAGGTCCCGCCCGACTACATCACGATCAACTCCGGTCTGGGGGAGGCCCCTCCGCTGAACATCATCGTCTTGCCGGTCCTTTTCGAGGGAGAGGTCAAAGCGGTCATCGAGCTTGCCTCTTTCCAGCCGTTCAGCCAGAACCATCAGATCTTTCTCGATCAGCTGATGGCAAGCATCGGCGTGGTGCTGAACATGATCTCGGCGAGCATGCGGACGGAAGAGCTGCTCCAAGAGCTGCAGAAGTCCAACGCGGAGCTCGAGGCCCAGGCGAAAGAGCTGGAAGAGAAGGCGTCGCTGCTCGAAGTCAAGAACAAGGAGGTCGAGCTGGCGTCGGTCTCTCTGGAGGAAAAAGCGGAACAGCTCTCCCTGATTTCGAAATACAAGTCGGAATTTCTCGCCAATATGTCTCACGAGCTTCGAACCCCGCTCAACAGCCTGCTGGTGCTGGCCAAGCTCCTCTCGGAAAACAAAGACACGACCCTTACTCCGAAGCAGGTCGAGTATGCGCAGACCATCTATACGTCGGGATGTGACCTGTTGACCCTGATCAATGAGATCTTGGATCTCTCCAAGGTCGAATCGGGGAAGATGGGGGTGACCCCGAGCGATATCCGCCTTCCGGAGGTCCAGGACTATGTCGAGCGGACCTTCCGGGAGATGGCGCAGCAGAAGGGGCTTGGTTTTAACACCATCCGGGATGAGGCCTTGCCGAGCGCGATCCGGACCGATGAGCAGCGCCTCCAGCAGATCTTGAAGAACCTTTTGTCGAACGCTTTCAAATTCACTGAAAAAGGAAATGTCCTGCTCCGTATCGCTCCTGCCGATCCGGAGGTGGTTTTTGAGAGCGAGCTCCTCAAACGGTCGAATTCCATCATTGCATTCTCGGTGACCGACACCGGCGTCGGGATCCCCAAGAACAAACAAAAGCTGATCTTCGAAGCCTTCCAGCAGGCCGATGGGACCACCAGCCGGAAATACGGCGGGACCGGTCTGGGGCTGACGATCAGCCGGGAGATCGCGCGGCTGTTGGGAGGGGAAATTCACGTGGAGAGCACCCCCGGCCGGGGAAGCACCTTCACCCTCTACCTGCCGGAGTCGTATGCCGGTTCCGATGTCGAACGCGACTACGGCCAGGACGCGGAGAACGAAAACGCCCAATCGGACGAGATTCCCCCGGGAAGCCTGAACGGAAAGAAGATTCTTGTGGTCGACGATGATGTCCGCAATATCTTCGCGGTGACCAGCCTTCTCGAAAGCCAGGGGGTGACGGTGCTCTTTTCTGAGAACGGCAAGGAAGGGATCGAACTGTTGAAAAACAACAGGGACGTCGATCTCGTTTTGATGGACATCATGATGCCGGAGTTGGACGGATACGAAACGACCCGAATGATTCGAAACATGGAGAAATACAAATCGCTTCCGATTATCGCCCTGACCGCCAAGGCGATGAAGGAGGATCGGGAGAAATGCATCGAAGCGGGTGTCTCCGACTATATCACCAAGCCGGTCGATAATAACCGTCTTCTCTCCCTGCTCCGGGTCTGGATGGATCGGAAAGAAGAGGGAAAGAAACAATCAAAATCGGCTTAGCCGGGTGAGGAACACCGATGGAAAAGGTAAACATCTTATTGGTCGATGACCACCCGGAGAACCTCGTCGCGCTGGAAGCAATCCTCGATTCTCCTTTCTACCGTCTGATCAAAGCCGCCTCGGGGGTGGAGGCATTGAAACATCTTCTGCTGGACGAGTTCGCCCTCATCCTCCTCGACGTCGCCATGCCCGACCTGGACGGGTTCGAGACCGCCGTTTTGATTAAAAAACGCCCGAAGCTTCGCGATATTCCGATCATCTTTCTGACCGCCTTCAGCAAAGATGAGCCGTTCATCTTCAGAGGCTACTCCGTCGGGGCGGTCGATTACGTCTTCAAGCCGTTCGAGCCGATGGTGTTGCGGTCCAAAGTGGCGGTTTTCGCCGAGCTGTTCAGAAACCGCGAGCAGATCAAAAGACAGGGGGAGCTGCTTCGTCAAAGCGAACGGCGGGAGCATGAACGGCGGTTTCTGGAGCAGGAATGGGCGAGCCAGAAGCGTTATCGTCACCTGGCCGATGCCGTCCCCCAAATCATCTGGACCGCCGGTCGCGACGGCGCCGTCGATTACTTCAATCAGCAGTGGCATCTTTATACCGGCTTGACTTTGGAGCAGTGCGAGGGGTGGAAGTGGAAGCGGGCGATCCATCCCGAAGACCTCCCGCGCCTGCTGCAGCAGTGGCGGGAGGCGCTCCAAGCGGGGGAGCGGCTGGAAGTTGAATGCAGGTTAAAGCAGGCCGATGGAACCTTCCGGTGGCATCTGTTCCGTGCGATTCCCGAGGCCGAAAATGGGGTGATCATCGCCTGGCTCGGCACGGCGACCGATATCGATTATCAAAAACAAGCGGAAGCGTTCTTGAAGCAAAAGACGCTGGAGGCGGAGGAGGGAAACCGGCTCAAGTCGGAATTCGTTTCCAATGTTTCCCATGAGCTGCGGACGCCGCTCCACGCGATCCTCGGCTATTCCGATCTTTTATCGGAGGAGAGCGGAATCAAGGAAGAGCAGAGCGGGTGGGTCAAAGGGATTCATCGAAACGCCTCGGACCTTCTCGATCTCGTCAACAACCTTCTTGATCTCTCCAAAATCGAATCGGGGAAGATGCCCCTCAGCCTCAAACAGATCGACCTCAAGGAAGTGGTTCCGGGGTTCTTTGATAATATCGGGAGCTTGACGAACGACAAGGAAATTCAGATCAACTTGATGGTCGATGAAAACCTCCGGGTCATCCAGACCGACCCGCTGAAAATTCGACAGATCTTTTTGAACCTCCTTTCCAATGCCATCAAATTTACGGAGCGGGGGGTCATCACCACCACCTTGTCGAATAGAGAGGGGGGGATTCTTCTCACGATTCAGGATACCGGCATTGGAATGCGGCCTGAAGACCTCCCTTATATTTTCGATCCCTTTCGACAGATCGACGGCTCCACCACCCGAAAGGCCGGCGGGAGCGGATTGGGTCTGGCCATCGTTAAAAATGCAGTCACGGCGCTCAACGGAACGATCGAGGTCCAGAGCGAGCCTGGGAAGGGATCTACCTTCAAAGTTTTTCTTCCCGAATTTCCATTTGATCGGTTCAAACCTGTGAAGTCGCGGATTGAATCGCACCCGGATAAAGGATAAGCGTTTGGCGCGGCCGAAAGGGCGCTTCGTTCGATCGATCTCCGGACGGTGTGGCGATCGCCCGATTCCAATCAGGAAAAGATGCCGAATAAAAGGGGGGAAGGAAAAGTGAATATATTGCTGGTCGATGACCATCCGGAGAATCTTATCGCGCTCGAAGCGGTGCTCGACTCTCCGGAATACACCCTCGTGAAGGCCGCGACCGGGATGGAGGCGCTTAAACTTCTTTTGAAGGACGACTTCGGCTTGATCCTCCTGGATGTATTTATGCCGGGCCTCAACGGATTCGAGACCGCCGCCATGATCCGCGAGCGGCCGAAGACCCGCAACGTTCCGATTATTTTCATTACCGCGGTCAACAAGACCGAAACCGACGCCGCCCGGGGCTACTCTCTCGGCGCGGTCGATTACATCATCAAGCCGTTCGATCCGGACACGTTAAAATCGAAAGTGTCGGCTCTGGTCGATCTCTATAAGAAAGGGACCAAGCTAAAGCAGCAGCTCGGGCAGCTGGAGAAACTCTCGCAGGAGCGCTACCGAAATCTCGCCAATGCGATCCCGCAAATCGTCTGGATCGCCCGTCCGAACGGGATGATCGATTTTTTCAATCAGCAATGGTTCTCATATGCCGGTCTCTCCTTCGAGCAGAGCGAGGGGTGGGGATGGAAAAAGGTGATCCACCCCGAGGACCTTCAATATTATCTCGATCGATGGGGGGAGACATTGAAGATCGGCATCCCTTTCGAGATCCATTGCCGCCTCAAGCGGGCCGACGGGGCTTATCGATGGCACCTGGTTCGCGCCTTGCCTGAACGAGATCAGCACGACCAGACGATGGCCTGGCTGGGAACCAGCACCGATATCGACGATCATAAAAGGGCGGAAGATGTGCTGCGGCAGAAAACAGTGGAGGCGGAAGAGGCGAACCGGATCAAATCGGAGTTTGTCTCCAACGTCTCTCACGAACTGCGGACCCCGCTGAATGCCATCATTGGTTACGCCTCCCTTTTGCTGCAGGGAACGTATGGCGAGGTGAACGGTCATCAAAAACCGCCGATGGAGGGAATTCAGCGAAACGCATCGGAGCTTCTGAATTTGATCAACAACCTCCTCGATCTCTCCAAGATGGAATCGGGGAAGGTTCCGCTTGTCATCGAGCCGGTTGACCTGAATCGCCTTTTGCCCGACGTTTTTGAAAATCTCAAAGGGCTGATGAATGGAAAGCAGATCGACGTTCGATGGAACCTTGAGAAGGGGCTCGCTCCGGTTCAGACCGATCCGATGAAGGTTCGGCAGGTCATATTGAATCTTATTTGCAACGCGATCAAATTTACCGAAGTGGGATCGATCGCCATTTCGGCTTCCAATGTCAAGCGGGGCGTTCAATTTTCAATCGAAGACACCGGCGTGGGGATGAGACAAGAAGACCTCCCCTACATCTTTGATCCCTTCCGGCAGATCGACGGCTCGATGACCAGAAAGGTCGGAGGAAGCGGCTTGGGGCTGACGATCGTTAAAAATGCGCTGACGATCCTGCATGGGCGGATCGACGTTCGAAGCGAATACGGAAGAGGATCGACCTTCACGGTTTTTTTGCCTGAGAAATTTCCCGGCTCTCCCGAAGGATCCATTAGGAATGAAGAATGAAAAAGCCGAACGCTTTCTTTCGAGGACTTCATTCCTACTCGCATTCCTGATTGAAGCTCCCCGCAGCAAGCTGCGGGGAATCTTCGACCCGAAAGGATGGAAAGACTCTATTTGTATTCGCGCGTCTAACCTTCGCAGAAGCTTCGAGGAATGCGACGCGCGTGCGTGTTCAATCCGTATTCGAATTGACATTGCCCTCTTTTGGGGATAATCTGATTTCGCTTATTGATGCGAGGAGGTGACGAATGTCGGATCCGACGATTGCGCAACGCATGCCTTATGTTCAGGAAATGGAGCCGGGGACGTATTACTGGTGCCGCTGCGGGAGATCGAAAGCCCAGCCGTTCTGCGACGGCTCTCACAAAGGGACGGAGTTCAGCCCCCTTGAGGTGAAGATCGAGCAGAAGAAAAAGGTCGCCTGGTGCGGCTGCAAGCACTCCGCCAACAAGCCGTTCTGCGACGGCACGCACTCCGGACTGAAATAATTTCATCTCGATGAGAGGGGAGAAGGTTCGTTCAGAGCCTTCTCCTTTTTTATTGTTTAAGGAGGGGGGCCATGAAAAGAGTCGGTCTTTGGTTGGCCGCGGCGATGACGGCCGGGCTGATCGGCGGGATGTTGTCGGTTTGGATCTTCAACGTTGGGGAGGCGTTTGCCCGGAAGGGGTCGAAAGAGAAACGGGTCGTTACGGCGGAAGATTTCCATCTTGTCGATGAAACCGGCAAACTTCGGGGCGCCCTCTTTGTCTCGGCCAAGGGGGAGCCCGGTTTCGCCCTTTTTGATAAAGAGGGGAAGGACCGTATCTTATTGATGCTGAACGCCGACGGGAGCGCGCTGATCGAGCTTCACGATGAGGCCGGAGCCTCCCGCGCCAAGCTGGCGCTTGGAAATGACGGGAGTCCAATGTTGAGCCTGGCGGGTGATCCGGCTGTGACGCTCGTTAATATGGACGGAAAGACGGTCTGGAGGGCCCCTTAACCACCGTTTATAAGGCGACGACTTCGACTTGGAGTTTCTTTCGGCGGGCTTCTTCGACGAGAAGCTCTAATTGGGAGGCCACCTCCGGGCTAATCCATTCCTCGCCGCATTGATCACACAGGGTCGCCGGCACATTTCGAACGACGATGACGCCGAAACCGAGGTCCACACTATAGATCGTCTTCCCCGGTTTTTTTTGCCCGCCACATAGAGGGTATTTACTTTTTAAGCCTTGTTCTCTCATTTCTTTCTGTCTTATTTCAATTTGGAGGGGTCGAGGAATTTCGCCCCATGGTGTACCGTGAGCACATGAACGGTCTCCCTTTTAATTCGGTACACAATTCTGTAATGGCCTAATATTATCTCTCGAATGGTCGGGTCCTTCAACTCGGGGACCGTTCTCCCCGAATTAGGAAAATCCAAGAGTCGATCGACGGCACCAGAAACATCAATCGCAAAAAGCCGAGCGTAGTAGGGGGAGTCTTTGGCGATAAAATTTACGATTGACTCCAAATCGTCTGCGGCTTGGGGAGTCCATCTTATTTCAGCCATTTCGCCATTTTTTCTTTCAACTGCTCGTTGGAAATCGTCTCGCCGGCGTCGGCCTGATGAATGCCCTTCTCAATCTTTGCCAAGAACAACAAACGTTCCATGACATCTTCTATCGAAGCGTCATCCGGAAGATCTCGAACAGCGTTGATCACTTTTTCTTTCGTGGTCATGGTACTTCCCTCGCATGATATGATGGCATTATAGCACTGTGCAAGTAATTATACCAATCATGCGATTAACCTCATCCGCATGTGGCGGTTGTCAATGCCCCCCCCTACTGTTATAATCCCCTCATGCCGTTTACTCTGAAAGAGTTCGAGAAAACGTTAGGGAAAGAAAAAATCCTCTCCGACCCTCCCGCTATCACCGCCTATTCGATCGACGCCAGCATCTACAAGGTCGTTCCCCAAGCAGTGGCCGTCATCGAATCGCGGGAGGATCTTGAAAAAGTGCTCCACTATGCCAAGGAGCACCATGTCCCGCTGACCGCCCGGAGCGGCGGGACCAACCTCACCGGCAATGCGGTGGGGGAGGGGATCATCCTCGAATTCTCCCGTCTCAATAAGATTTTGGAAGTCAACGAGCAGGCCCGCTGGGCCCGGGTCCAGCCGGGGATCGTTTTCGCCGAGCTGAACAAGCGGCTGGCGAAGCGGGGGTGGATGTTCGCCCCCGATCCGTCGAGCGGCGACATGTGCAAGCTCGGGGGAATGCTCGGAAACAACGCCGCAGGACCCCACACGCTGAAATACGGCGCCACCCGCGACAACGTCCTGGAGATGGAAGTTCTTCTGTCGAATGGCAATTGGGTCACCGCCAAAGCGTACCGGCTCGATGATCCGCGCTTCCAGAAGCTCCTTGTCGAGAATCCCTTCTTGAGAGATCTGATCGAGCTGATCCGGCGGAACCGCGACCTGATCCAGTCGAAGCGGCCGAAGGTGTCGAAGAACTCCAGCGGGTACAACCTGTTCGATCTCGCCGACGGATTGGCGCGCGGCGTCTTCCCGCTCCACCAGCTCCTCATCGGAAGCGAGGGGACGCTGGGGCTGGCGGTCGAGGCGAAGATCAAGCTGGTTCCCAAACCGGCGGAAACGGCCACGGCCCTTATCTACTTTGACCGGCTTTCCGAGATCGGCGACGCGGTCAATGCCCTCCTCCCCCTGGCGCCGAGCGCTTTGGAGATGATGGACGCCAACTCGCTCGACCTCGTCGGCCGCGCCCGCTTCGGCATCCCGAAGGAGGCGGCGGCGATGTTGCTGGCGGAGTTCGACGCGTCGCCCCGGGCGAAGATGGAAGCGGTCCACCGGGCGATCACGCAGTATCATCTGAGCGCCCCCATGACCGAAGCGTTCGACCCCGAAAATCAGGCCGAGCTCTGGCGGGTCCGGAAGGCGATGTATCCGACCTTGTATAATTACGACGCCAAGAAGAAGCCGATCAACTTTGCCGACGATGTCGTTGTCGCCGCCGACCGGATTCCGGAGCTGATCGCCTATCTCGACCGGCTCTTTTCCGAGAAGGGGGTGGCGGTGGCGATCTACGGCCACATCGGCAACGGCAACGCCCACATCAATCCCTTGCTGAACGTGAACGATCCGGTCGACTTTGAAAAGATGGTCGCCCTCTCTCACGAGATCCATCAAACCGTCATCGACCGGTTCGGCGGCTCGCTCTGCGGGGAGCATGGCGACGGGCGGGTGCGGGCCGAGTTCGTCAAAGATCTCTACGGCCCGGAGCTTTATACCCTCTTCAAGCGGGTGAAGACCCTCTTCGATCCGAAATATCTCCTCAATCCCGGTGTGAAGATCAGCGAAACACCGTTCACCGAGAAGATCGATCTCGAACGGCTCGCCAAACAGTGCGCCACCTGCGGGAAGTGCAACTCGGTCTGCCCGGTCTACGACGTCGCCGGGGAGGAGTCGAATGCCGCGCGAGGGTGGTTCCACATCGTGACGGCGCCCGATTACACCTACGAGAAGTCGTCCCGCGTCGTGGAAGCGTGCGTCAACTGCAAATCGTGTCGGACCGTCTGCCCCGCCGGAATCGACGTCTCGGAGCTGATTTTAAAGAAACGGGAAGAACATCCGAACCGGGTGGCGGGAATGGCCTTCCGGCTCCAATCAAAGCGCTCATTATTCGAGGGCCTGCTGAAGCTGGCCGCCTGGACGCAGCCGATCTGGGACAACCGGATCGGCCGATTCTTCATCGAGCATTTGACCCGGCCGGTCCTGAGGGGGCTGGCCCCAACGGCACGGATTCCGTCCGACATGACCTTGCCGAAGTTGGCGAAGCGGCATTTGCGCGAGCGTTATCCCGCGCTGATCGAGTCCAATAGTCCGATCGCCTATTTCCACGGCTGCGCCGCCGACTACTTCGACGACGGCGTTGGGGATGCGGTGATCGAGGTGCTCAAAAAAAACGGGGTGGAGGCGGCGCTCCCGCCGCAGCGCTGCTCCGGAACGCCGATTCAGACCTACGGCTGGATCGATCAGGTCCGGGAGAACGCCCGGTTCAACATCGCCTCCCTCGAACGGTTTGAGAAGGTGATCACCGGCTGCGCCTCCTGCACCTTCATGTTGAAAGACTATGAGAGCATTCTCCCTCCCGACGAACAAGAGGAGGCGAAGCGCCTCGCGGCGAAGGTGGTCCATATCTCGGAATTCCTGGCCGGCACGGTTCCGGTAAAAGAGAGGCCGTCTTCATCCGGAAAAAAGAAAAAAGTCACTTATCATTCTTCCTGTCATCTCCGGGCGGCAGGCGTCAGTAAGCCGCCGCGGGATCTTCTCCGTCGAAATCCGAATTTCGAGTTCGTCGAGATGGCCGACGCCGACCGCTGCGCCGGCGGCGCGGGAACGTTCTGCGTCAAAAATCCGAAACAGTCGGCGGCGATCTTCGAGCGGAAGCGGCGCGGGATTGAGGAGAGCGGGGCGGAGATCGTCGCCACCTCCTGTCCCGCTTGTATAATCCAGCTGCAGAACGGTCTGAAGGGAAAGGTGGAGGTGAAGCACATCGCCCAATTGATGAACGAAGAGGAAAAGCCGAATGGGTGAAACAACGTCTTCCCGCAACGTTCTCATCTACGATGCCGAGTGCCGGCTTTGCGTCTCTTCAAAAGAGTGGGTCGAGCGATGGGATCGGCGGCGCCGGATCTCCTTCCTTCCGTTTCAAACGGCCGAAGCAAAGGAACAGCTCCCCGATCTGGCGGGGATGGCCTGCATGGATGCGATGCGCTTTATCGATGCGCAAGGAAAGGTCACCTCCGGAGTGGACGCTTTCCGGAGAATGCTTCCCCTCCTCCCCTTTGGACGGCCTCTCTCCCTCCTTTTTTACCTTCCGGGGGTCCCCCGGCTGGCGGCCGTGATCTACCATCATGTCGCCGAGAACCGCTATCGTTGGTTCGGCCGGGCCCATTGAGAAAATTCCCTGCCAAAGAATTGCCTGAATAAACAGAGGCTTCGCTCTCTCCGCGCGATGTGGCCCGCCGTTTGACGGTCCCTCTCTCTTACGGTATCGTTTAAATAGCTCGATCGCCGAAAAGGTCGCCATGTTTGCGCAACTTTTTACCCCAACTCAGTATTTCTTCAACGTTTATGCGATTCCGATGTTCGCGGCGGCTGCCGCGACGTTTTTATTCGGAGCGGCTGTCCTGATCCATGAGCGGGGAAGCAGGATCGGCCGGCTTTTTTTCTACATGACCTTCATGGGGGGTGTTTGGCTTTTCTCCTTTTCCTGGATGTACTCCGCCGTCGCGGAGGAGGTCGCCCTGGTTTGGGCGAAGGCCGGATATCTGGCGGTGACGTTTCTCCCTTCCCTCATTTATGACTTCTCCATCGTTTCCCTTCACCTGGAATATCAGCGGCGAGTTTGGAGACGAATCAGCTGGTCTTTCTCCGCGCTCTTTGCGCTGGCGGTTCTTTTGTCCGATCTCCTTGTCGGAGGAGTCTATGCCTATTGGTGGGGTTATTATCCCAAGGTGGCTTGGCTGAGCATCCCTTTTCTGCTCTTTTTCTTCGGGATCATGTTTTTGAGCCTTTGGGAATATGACGGTCAATTTCGCAATGCGGTCCCGAGCGTCCATCGGGAGCGGACCAAATCTTTTCTGAAAGCGTTTGGGGTCGGCTATTTCGCCTCATTCGATTTCCTGGCGAATTATGGCGTTCCGCTTTATCCCTTCGGTTATATCCCGATCTTCATTTTTTTCCTGATCATGGCCAAAACAATCCGCCGGTACCGGTTGATCGATATGTCGCCCGGTCTTGCCGCCGGTCAGACCGTCTCGCCGACGGCCGACCTTCTCATCGTCTGCGATGCGGAAGGGACGATTCAACGTGTGAATCGGACGACCTGTGCGACGCTCGGCTACTCGGAAAGAGAGCTGATCGGAAAACCGGTCGGCTCCCTCGTGTGGCGCTCTTCCGGACTGGAAGAACGGATTCAGGCGGTCATCAGGGGAATCTCATTGGGGGATGAGAAGATACTTTTCTGCGGGAGAGAAGGGGGAACGGTTGAGCTTCGCGTCTCCTTCTCCCCATTAGGGGACAGGGAGTTTCTCCCGACCGGCGTGGTGATTATCGGACGGGATCTATCGGAGGGTGACGCGATCGAGACGCCGGTGCGGCAGTAACCCGGTGGAGGTCTAAGGCCCGGGCGTTTTTGGCGCGGGGGGACCGGCGGGCGCGTTGGATGGGGCGGTGATTTTCTTGTAGTCGGAAGGGACCTCGAAGAGGGCGGGGTCGAGCTTTTGAACCTGGATGTTCGCCAGCTGGACCAGAACATGCTCGCCTTCTCTGAAGAACTCTTGGCGGATCGGGGCGTTGTTCAGGTCGATCGCCTCCCAGGCGAACCCGATCCGTTTGTTTCCCTCTTTGTCTCTCCAGGTCATCTTAAATTTATTGGTCGGACGGCCTGCCACGTTTTCCTTCGCAACGAAGACCTTCTCGATTTTTACACCCGATTTCGGCGAGAAAGGATCGACCGGGTTTTCCCCGCCGACCGTCTCCACGTACATCTTCTCATTCGGCATCAGCATCCAGAAAACCGGCGGCCGTTTATCTCCCCGCGAGATGTGGACGACGCTTCTCCCGGCGTTGTTGATCTCCACCCGAAGCTGTTTTTGTCTGGAGTAGACCTTGGCCGGAAAGATCTGGGCGTTCTCTCCGATCTCTCCCAAGCTGATGGTGATGTACTGATCGGCAATAAAGTCGGCCCGCGTGGCCCCGGCGGCCAGAACGAGAACGACAATCAGAAATAAGCCGATGATCTTCCGCGGATGGTTCATTCTTTTCTCTCCTCAGGCGGGTAACCTACCATCTTTTTTTTCAAAAGGCAACGGGCGGGCTGATCGTCATTCCCGCGCAAGCGGGAATCCAGAGCGTCTTTCCAATCCCCACATTAAGCGCACACTCATTTAAAATTATATTCTTAAGTAAGAATGTCCAAGAATTTTATTGGCATTTGGATGGGAGATGCATCATTACCAACGGCGGCAACACCGTCGCTGTGATCTACACCTCGACAGGTGGTGTTCAAATTGATGAAGGCAACAACGGCTCTATCGATGATAGCTTCGCCAGCTGCGACGATGCGGAAGCGGAAGGAATTTGTACTGGGACCGAAGTGTAAGTAGTTTATATTTTAGCGGCGCCCCGGTGAAAGCCGGGGCGCTTTTTTTTGTTTCGAGCCGAATTTTATTAAGTAGTATAGCGTGAAGAAACGCATTGACAACGCGCATCCATCAATCGTATATTTTCAGCCGTTGAGTCGAAGAAAGTGCTCCCATGTGTTTGACCCTACCAATCGAACAGACGTAAATTGGAGACGAGAGATGTGTATCCTTAGGAAAAACGGCATGGCATTTGGAGTGTTGGTTTCATTGGCACTTCTGATTCACGGCTGCGGATCGGGAGGGGGTGGAGGAGGGGGCAATGCCCCGGCCGGGACCGCGGCGCAATCCGCCAGCGCCGCTTCGAAGGCGATCGTCAGCGCGCTGGGAGTGGCTACGGATCCCGGCGGCGATGGCGACATCGCTAAAGCCGCTTTAAACCGAAAGGCGGCGTCAATTCTAAGCAATGAAGCTCAGGTCCGACAGGCGTTGGATGATTTTAAGGCGTCGGTGGCTCTCCGGCGGCAGAAGACGCTTCGGGACACCACCGACTCAGGCGATCTGCCGTGTCCCGACGGAGGAATGCAAAGAATCCGAACGGATGACAACAACACGCCGGACGATGAGTCCGATGATTCTTTTACCGCGAACTTTGTCAACTGCTCCGGAAGCGATGGGGATTCTACCCTTTTTTTTAACGGTTCAATGCGCCTCACGTTCACGAATGGCGGTCAGGAATTTACATTGACTTTTAATCGGTTTACCAGACGCGTCACGGAACCTTCGGGCACCTTTGAAACCTTCAACAATGGGACGGTCTCTTTCTCCGGCAGAGAAGTCGAATGCGGAAATTCTTCCTTCCTGGAGATGACCTTTACGATGGATATGAACGGTACGGCCAAGGTCGATCTGGAAAACAACGGAACTTTTGAAGTCAATGAGTCATTTTCATTGAACGACTTCGTCATGGTCTTGGCGGAGACGCATGTGCCGGAACCCGACTGCACGCCGGGTGCGACGATCTTTACAATGAACGGCAACTCGACCTTCACCAATCGCCTGAATCGAGCTGACAACATCACCGCCACATTCACCCATTTTGCGATGGTGGTCACACCGGCGACAAGAACGCTTGAGGGCATCGATCGAGAGGGAGAGACCCTCTCCTTCGATGGAACCATCGCAATCTCGTCCGATTGCGTCGACGGGACATTCACCTTCACCACCCCGGTCGGAGAAGAGCCCTTTATTCCCCTTGACGCTTCCTGCCCGGTCGACGGAAAAATCCTGGTTAACCGAGGCGGCGTTACCACGGCGGTGATATACACCTCCACGGGGGTCCAGATTGATGAAGGGGGCGACGGCTCCGCCGAGCAGACCTTCGACGATTGCGAGGCGGCGGAGGCTTGCGTTTAGCCTGATCGGTTTTGTACTTTGGGCGCCCCGGCGAAAGCCGGGGCGCTTTTTTTGTCTCCTTCACTGATACTATTTTCCTTCATGCCGTACCGTTCCTTATAAGTCATTGATTCCTCACCGCGATTTTAGTATCATCAGAAAAACAGATCGGAGGGGAACCATGATTCCGGAACATCCGTTTTGGATCGCGGGGAAGTGGCGCAAATCGGCGGAGAAGGTGGAGGTCGTCAATCCATACAACAACCAGCCGATCGGGGTGACGTATTCGGCCTCGGCGGAGGATGTGGAGATCGCCCTCGCTTCAGCGACGCATGCTTTTCAAGAAATGCGGCGGATGCCGGCCTTTCGCCGGGGGGAGATCCTCCATCAGATTTCGGAGGGGTTAAAGGCGCGCCGGGAGGAGGTCGCCCGGACAATGACATTGGAATCGGGGAAACCGATTGCCGACGCCCGCGGCGAGGTCAACCGCGCCGTCAGCACCTTTCAGATCGCCTCCGAGGAGGCGAAGCGGATGGAGGGGGAGTTCCTTCCGCTCGATCTGATGCCGGGATCGGAAGGAAGGGTCGGCATCACGCGACGATTTCCGATCGGTCCCATCGTCGGCATCTCGCCGTTTAACTTTCCCCTCAATCTTGTCGCCCACAAAATCGCCCCGGCGCTCGCCGCGGGGAATACGATTCTGCTGAAGCCGGCCCCGAAGACGCCGCTGACCGCGCTGCTCCTGGCGGAGATCATCGCGTCGGTGGGAGTTCCCGACGGGGCGGTCAGCGTCTTTCTCTGCGGGAATGAGCTGGCCGAAAAGATGGTTCTCGATCCGCGGGTTAAGATGCTCAGCTTCACCGGGAGCGCCGCGGTCGGTTGGATGCTAAAAGAGAAGGCGAACAAGAAACGGGTTGTCCTGGAATTGGGGGGGAACGCCGGGGTCATTATCCACTCCGATGCCGATCTCGATTATGCCGCCAAACGCTGCGCGATCGGCGGGTTCTCCTATGCCGGCCAGGTCTGCATTTCGGTCCAACGGATTTTTGTTCAGGAGCAGATCTACTCCCGCTTCTCGAGTCTTTTTGCCGAGCAGGTGAAGGGGTTGCAGGTCGGCGATCCGACCGACGAGAAGACGGCGATGGGGCCGATGATCGACCTCAAGGCGGCGGAGCGCGCCGAACGCTGGATTCAGGAGGCGGTCTCGCAGGGGGCGAAGATCCTGACCGGCGGAAAACGATCGGGGACACTGCTGGAGCCGACCGTGTTGACCGAAACGACGCCCCAGATGCAGGTGAACTGCCAGGAGGTCTTCGCGCCGATTGTGACGATGGCCCCCTACCGAAAGCTGGAAGAGGCGATCGCCCGGATCAATCAATCCCCCTATGGATTACAGGCCGGCCTCTTTGTGAGGGACATCAAAGAGACCTTCCATGCTTTCGAAGAGATCGAAGTGGGCGGCCTGATCGTCAACGACGTCCCCACCTACCGGGTCGATCACATGCCTTACGGCGGCCTCAAGGAGTCGGGGGTCGGCCGCGAAGGGGTTCGTTACGCCATCGAGGAGATGACCGACCTGAAGCTGATGGCCCTGAATCTTAAATGAAGGAGGAAGGGCGCGGGGAGAGAAGAAAGAGCGCGACAATCTCATTCGACGATTCCGCCCTGAATAATCTATCGTGACAACGCCAAGACGCGCCAAAATTGTTTGCACCCTCGGGCCCGCGACCGCATCCGAGGAGATGATCTCCCGCCTGATCGGCGCCGGAGCCGATGTGATCCGGCTGAACTTTTCTCACGGTCTTCATGAAGAACATGGGGCGGCGATCCGGCACATTCGACGGATCTCGGAGAAGAAGGGGAAGCCGGTTGCCATCCTTCAAGACCTTCAGGGGCCGAAGGTTCGCGTCGGCGCCTTAAAAGAGAAGTCGATTCAACTCAAACGGGGGAAACTTCTGACGATCTTGCCGAGGCCGATCCCGGGAACGGAAGAAGCGATTTCCACGACCCATCCGGAGTTACACAAAAAGGTCCGGCCGGGCGATGCCATCATGATGAACGACGGCGCGATCGAGCTTCGCGTCCTCAGGATCGAGGATGAAAAGATCATTTGCCGTGTTATCGGCGGGGGAACGCTTCAGGCTTACAAGGGAATCAATGTGCCGGGCCGGGATTTGGGCTTTCCCTCTCTCACCGCCAAGGACCGCGCCGATCTCAAATTCGGTCTTGCGCATGGGGTTGACTTTGTCGCCCTCTCCATGGTCCGGCGGGCCGAGGATCTCCTGACGATCAAGCGGTTGATCCTGCGGGAGAAGAAAGATGTTCCGGTGATCGCCAAGCTGGAGCAGGCGATGGCGATCGACCATCTGGATGAAATTATGAAGGTGGCCGATGGGGTGATGGTGGCGCGCGGGGATTTGGGGGTGGAGATTCCGCTGGAGCAGGTGCCGTTGCTTCAAAAGGAGATTATCAAGAAGGCGAACGATGCGCAGATTCCGGTGATCACGGCGACGCAGATGCTGGAGTCGATGGTCGAACGGCCCCGCCCGACCCGCGCCGAAGCGTCCGATGTGGCCAATGCGATCATCGACGGGACCGATGCGGTGATGCTCTCGGCGGAGACCGCGGCGGGGAACTATCCGGTGGAGTCGGTCAAGACGATGGCCCGGATCATCGTTGCCGCCGAAAGACGGGCGCCGGTGATGGACCGCCGTCTTCAGCAAGGACTCTCCGTGGCGCGGGCGGTCAGCTCCGCGGCCTGCCAGCTCGCCTGGCAGATGAGCGCGAAGGCGATCGTCACCTCCACCCTCACCGGAGGGGCGGCCCTTCGCCTTTCCAAATACCGGCCGACGAATCCGATCCTTGCTTTTACCCCCCATCCCGAGATCGAGCGCCGGATGAGCCTCTACTGGGGGGTCACGCCGCGTCGAATGCCGCTGCTGAAAAATACCGATGACATCTTCAAGGAGTTTATCCACGCCGTCACCCAGAGCAAAGAGGTGAAGCGGGGAGATCTGTTGGTGATGGTTTCGAAATCTCCCTGGGTCGGCTCGACGATCAATGATCTAATCAAGGTCCATCAAATCGAATAAGAGGACTCCCATCACTCCGTTTGAAGTTCAAAAGAAATTGAATGAGGTTTCCTGTCCCGCCTGCGGAGAAGCCAAGTTTCAGGTCGCGCACGTGGAAGGAAACCCGGAGGAAGCGCACTTCGAAGCGGTCTGCCGGCCGTGCGGCTTGAAGATGCGGGTCGTGGTGATTCCCCGGGGGGTGATCGAAGAGATTGAAGCGATGGCGCCGCCGGAAGAACGGCAGGTCCTCGAAGCCAAATGTCCTTACTGCAGCGGCATCGGGGCCCGATTCGATTTCCGCTGCCACCTGGAGAGCGGCGTCGATTACGACGTGGTCACCTGCCGTCACTGCCGCCGGGCGTACAAAGAGCCGGTTGCCCCCGCCGCGTAGAGGGCGATGAAGAATCAAACAGGATAGAATAAAACAAAAAGCCCCAAGGTTTTGCCTTGGGGCTTTTTGTTTGCTAATCGGAGTGATTAGGCTTTTGACACGTTCGCCGCCTGTGGTCCTTTCGCGCCAGTAGTGACCTCAAATGTCACTTCCTGTCCTTCTTCGAGAGACTTGAAACCTTCTCCCTGAATGGCAGTGAAGTGAACGAAGATGTCGTTACCATCTTCCTGGGTGATGAAACCATAACCTTTGCTGGCGTTGAACCACTTTACACGACCTTTTGGCATTTTACGAACTCCTCCTTGATTTGGTGATGACCGGGCTTACTACCCGTCGATAGCAAATATTTTGCTTGAGCGACAAGCCAACCGTCGGGTCGGATCATCACGGCCTTGCAAAAACATTTGCGTTGGCTGGATTCTATAATAAGCCCGGAAAACGTGTCAAGCATTTTTTTGTCGTGTTATTGGCATCCGGTCTATCCCCGCTCCAAAATGGGTGGAGGATGATTTCGATCCCCCTTTTTGACAATCTTTCTCGTCTACGGTATCTTTAGATACCGTTTCCGAACGCAAGAAAAGGAGGACGACGATGGTGCCGGTGAAGATGGTGATGTCCAAGAAAATTCTTAAGGTCCGACGGGGAACGAAGATAAAAAAGGTCGCCGAATTGATGCGAGACAAGCGGGTCGGAAGCATTCTCGTCTCCGACGGGAACAACAGTTACGCCGGGATCGTCACCGATGCCGACGTGGTTCGACGCTTGGTGGCCGACGGTCTCGATCCGGAGACCACGCCGGTGGAGAAGGTGATGACCACCCCTCTTCTCGCGATCGAAGCCGACCGCTCGGTCGTCGACGCAAACGATATCATGGATCAAGAGCACATCCGCCATCTCGGCGTCATCGAGAATGGAAAAATCATCGGTGTCCTTTCGGTGAGAGATCTGCTGAGACACGTTTATGGCGGGTGGGGATTCGTGTGATTGCGGGTAGGGGCAGACCGATGTGTCTGCCCTCTCCTGCCAGGGCGCACACATCGGTGCGCCCCTACGATTCATTTCACTTATTGAACGGCTCGGCGTAGCCGGTCATCTCGATATAACCTTTCCCCTCGATCGACTTCCCCTCCTTTGTTCCCTGAAAGCGACTGGCCCCTTCCCAATAGGCGACGCGGGTGCTCTTCGACGTGATCAGCTCTTGGTCCTCCAGGAGCGGCTCCGATTCGAGGGTCAGCCTTTCGGAGGGGATCGCAATCCGCCAGGCCACCGGATACTCCCCGCCGCTCTTCTTGCTCGTCCAATTCCGCAGCGGCGTGAGGGTGAATGCGTCAGCGGGGAGGTGCCGGGCCGTTCCGTCGGGCTCAATGATCGTCCCGCCGGAGAAGGGATCTTTCCCCCCCTCGATCGTCCGAATTTGATAGAGCATCACCTCTCGCTCATCTTCAAGCTGGATCGAGAACCAATCCCATCCGACCTGATTTTTATTCAGCATGCTGCTGCTGAATTCGTGATCCATCCAACTCAATCCCGAAACCGACTGCGTCTTCCCATTGATCGAAAGGGACCCCTGCGTCTGAAGCCGGGTAAAGGAGAGGTAGTGCGAGGCCTGTCCCGGTTCGCCCCCTTTCCGGCTTATTCCGTCGGTTCCATGGATGACGAGCGGCTTGTCCGAAGTGAGGAGAAGATCGATTTTCCATCCGGAGCGATCGGATTCCGCTTCCTCTTCTGCCTGAAGGTGGATGGTTCCATCCGGATCTTGAGCCGCCCGCCATCGATCGATCCAAACTTCCAATCGATCCTGCTTCGCGCCCGCTTTTCCGATCGCCTCCCGGCTGATTTTGTCGGTGTGATAGAACCGCTTTTCTTCGACGTCGGTCAAGGCGAAGTGGGCGAAGTAGAGATCCCGAATCGCCCACCGGGAGGGGTTCTTCTCCGTCTGAGGCGAATCGACCCCGCGCCGAAAGAAGGTCAGCTCATAGCCGTACGCCTTGCCGTCCGCCGTGAGATTGCCGGTGAAGTACCACCACTCCGTTTTAAAGTTCGGATGCGCGCCGTGATCCCTCGGAAAGGAGAAGCGATAGCCCGGCGCGGCTGCCTCGAATGGCCTAGAAGAAAGAGCGGCCACCTGCCGCTCCGCCGCATCGGAAGCGGCCAGGAAGAAAAGAAGGAGAATCCAGATGGTAGGGGCGTATCGCAATACGCCCTTACCGATTTTTGGAAGAACCCCGCTATTCATACGAAATCGCCTCCGTGACCTCCAGTCGCGCCGCCTTGCGCGCCGGGAAATATCCGGCGAGCAGCGCCGTTACGGTCGCCAGCAAGAAGGAGTGGACGATGACGGAAGGAGGATAATGATAAAGAAGGGTCCAGCCGAACGACTGTTTGTTGATGACGAAGATCAGGAGGAGCGAGAGGAAGAAGGCGCAGAAGAGGGAGAGAATGTTCCCGATCACCCCCATATAGAAGGCCTCGATCAAGACGACCTGAACCACCTGGCGGCGGGAGGCGCCGACCGCCCGCAAGATTCCGATCTCCCGCTGCCGCTCCAGGATCGAGACAAAAAGGGTGTTCGTGATCCCGAGCAGCGCGACCACGACCGCAATCCATTCCAGCGCATAGGTGACGAGAAAGGTTTGATCGAAAATCCGCAAGATCTCATTTTTAAAATTGACCTGCGTGATGAAGGCCAGCCCCGATTCCGCCCCCGCGCGCTGGACCAATTCCTGACGGACCGCATCGGGGGAGAATCCCTTTTCCAGATAGACGGCGATGACGTTGAGCCGGTCGTCTTTCCAGAATTTCTGAAGAAGCGAGCGGTCGATGACCATTTTGCCGCCGTCGGTGCTGTATTCATAGAAGACGCCGGCGATTTCCAGCGGGACCGGCCCTTCGGGGGAAGGGACCTCGATCGTCTCGCCTTCGCGCAGGCCGAAGCGGTTGGCGAAGACTTCGGAGAGGAGAACCTTTCCTTCGCGAACGGCCCGTTGAATGACTTCATCCGAATCGCCCGAACGGAAGAGATACCGGCTGTGCGCCGCGTGGATCGCCAGATCGCGTCCGACCAGCAGCGCCGGCTCCTCCCGAAAGAGAAGTCGCAGAGAGCGGTAGCCGTCGACCGCTTCGACCCCGGCCGTTTGACGCACCGTCGAGATCAGATCATCGGGAAGGGTCTCTTCCGATTCATTGGAGAGAAGCGAGACGGGGGCGCCGATGATATCGGCTTTGATCGTCTGGTCGATCCAGAGGACGACGGTGTTGCGGAAGCTCTCGATCATGATGACGACGCTGATCATCATCGCCAGCGCTCCCATGAAGGCGGCGATCGTCGGCGCATTCCGCCGGATCGCCTGCTCCAAATGGCCGCGCGCCAGCCGCCAGGAGGGGGGGAGGTGCTCCAGCAGCGGCGCGATCAAATGGGAGAAGAAGAGGAGGCCGGGCGGGACGAGCATCGAGAAGGTGATCAGGAGAAAAGCGGCGGAGAGATAGCCGGCCGCGGGGAGATCCCAGTGGGAGGGGACCCGCGAGAGAAGGGCGGCGGTCAGGCCGAGGAGAGAGGCGGCGATCAAGAACTTCGCCACCGAAGGGGGCTGTTGGGAGGCATAGATCCCCTCCATCGCCTCCCGCGGCCGGAGCCGGCCGGCTTGCAGCGCGGGGAGGAGGGAGGAGAGGGCCGAGACGATGATCCCGATGCCGATCCCCTCCCAAAAGATCGACGGGGGGAGGGAAAAGGGGGAAGGGGGGATTGGGACATAAATCGCGCTGACCGTCCGGGCGACGAGCCGCAAGACCCCCTGTGCGAGAAAAGCGCCGATGAGCACCCCCCCGAGCCCCCCGAGGGTTCCCAGCAAAATTCCCTCCCATAAGAAAAGAAGAAAGATCCGGAGGCGTGTGACGCCGAGGGAGCGGAGAATGCCGATCTCTTTCCGCCGGTGAACGACCGAGACAAGCAGCGTATTGTAGATCAAAAAGATCCCGACAAAAAGGGAGATGGCCGAGAGGGCGGTCAGATTCAACTGAAAGGCGAAGAGCATCTTCTCCACCTGCTCGCTCCGCCGCTCGGGACGGCGCAGCGAAAGCCCCGGTCCGATCCGCTCGGCCAAGGAGGGGATGATCTCGCTCAGCGGGGTCTGCGCGTCGGTGATCAGATCGATCCGGTCGAGTGTTCCGAGCTTGCCGAGGCGCCACTGCGCGGAGGCAATGTCCATGACGGCGATATTCCCCCCCTCCGCTTCGGCGAGCCCGCGCCCTTTCAGGAGACCAACGACGCGAAGGGAGAGGAGGCGATTGCCGTCACGAACGGAGATCGCATCCCCGATCTGAATCCGATGGCGGGCGGCGAAAGGCGCCGTCAGCAGCACCGCATCGGGTTCCATCAATTCGGTAAAGAAGGTTTCCGGCTCACTTTCGTTGAGGCCGCTGCTGATCTCATACTGGCGGAAGGGACCTTCCTGGAGGAGATCGACCCCCATCAAGAAGAGGATCTCTCCCTGTGTCGAGGGGGGAGCGGTCATGGGGAGGGGGGCCTGGATGATCGGCGCGACCGATCGGACGTTCGGGGTTTCTCGAATCTCGGCGATGATTGTTTCATCGAAAGGGCCGGCGCGGCCGACGACCTCGAGCGTGGTGTTTCCGGCGACCGCATCGACCGAGTGGCGATAGGCGCTCAAGACGCTCTGGTTCGCGATCCGGATCGAGATGAAGACCGAGATGCCGAGAGCGACCCCGATCAGTGTCAGCCAAGCCCGCCGCTCGCGGAAGAGATGGCGGAAGGAGATCCACTCGAACAGAACGCGCATCAGTATTTCCTTTCGATCCGGTCTATCCGATCCACCCGCCCGTCTTTGAGGTGGATGATCTGATCGGCGTAAGGAACGGCCTGCGGGCTATGGGTGGCGAGGAGCAGGGTGACCCCGGCGCGGGCGCGGGAGGAGAGAAGCTTGAGGACCTCTTCCCCATTTTCAGAATCGAGGTTCCCGGTCGGCTCGTCGGCGAGGAGGATCTGCGGGGAAACGACATCGGCGCGCGCGATCGCCACCCGCTGCATCTCCCCGCCGGAGAGGGCGCTCGGCCGGTGATCGAGCCGATTTCCCAATCCAACTGAAATGAGGGCCGCCGTGGCGCGCCGCTTTGCCTCTTCCGGACGATCGCCCCGGAGCAGTAGGGGAAGGGCGACATTTTCCAGCGCATTGAGCATCGGAAGGAGATTGAAGAACTGAAAAATCATCCCGATCTCCGTCCGGCGAAGCCGGGTCCAGTCGGCATCGGTGAAACCGCGCGTCGGCCGGCCGGCAATCATGAGGTCGCCGGAAGATGGCTGGTCGAGCCCCCCGATCAGGTTGAGCAGCGTCGACTTTCCGCACCCGCTCGGCCCCATCAGTAAGGAGAAGGAGCCTTTCTCGATTTGCAAGGTGATCTCCTTGAGCGCGGCGACCGGGTGAACCGGGTGAGGGTAGGTCTTGTTGACCGATTTTAGCTCAATCACACGTATCCCTTGAGGAAGTAATGAATGCCACGCATCAGGTTAACATAACAAATGAGGAGGGTAAAGATAGGAATCGATAGCGGAGCTCCGGCGGGTTACTCCACGAACGTAATCTGGCCGATATATTTCGGCAGATCTTCCCGGAGCCGAGGGGCGTATGATTCGGGGAGGATGATCCGGCGGATGTCTTGAAGCGTAAAGTGGAGGTTGCCGAGGATTCGCCATTCCCGCTCCATGTAGAAGTGTTCGGGATCGTCCTCCGGCTTTGACGCATCAAAAAACTTCAGGAAGCTGAAGATATGGTAATCGAGAAAATCTTTGATGGAGAAGAGGCGTTTTATCCGGTCGGGAGAATCGGGTTTCTCGGGGGTGTTGCGCAGTTCCTCAAAAAGAGCATGGTATTGCTGGATGGTTTGGTCGAAGCGCTCGGCCAGGGTAAACCGATCGGTTCGCCCCTTGTCGCGCGAGAGTGCATTTTTGGCAATGTAGAAAACCGGATTGGCCCCCTGCTTCACCAGGAACGACTTTAAAAAGGAGAGGCCGAACCGGCTGAATTTTTGAATGTGGATATCGAGCTCGCCGATCGGAATATCGGAGAAGGAGATGATCTGCGGATAATACATCTCGTTCTCGCTGATTCGCGCGTCGGTGTTGACGGTGAGCCGGCCGGAGATGGCCGGATCGTGCGGCGGGTGGGTCAGCCAGCCGGAGGTGATAATCTGGATCAAGAGCTTGTACTGATCGGCTTCGGTGTGATCCCTTCCGACGAAGTGGGTCATCTCGCTGGAAACATACCGTTGTCTTGTTGCCATCGGTGTTTTGAAATCCTTTCCTGAAATGAAAACGTGCTCTCCTCTCTTTTTAGAATATCCAAAGCGGTCGATTATGGCAAGCCGCACCTCTTTCCTATTGACAGGGGGAGGCCGCGCATTGTTCAATGCGGGGTTCAAAGAATCAAAGGTATGGAGGGTGGAATTCAATGAAACAAAGGTTTGTTTTCGTTCTGTTGTTATTATCGTTCTTTTCGGTCCGGCCGGCGGCTGCAAAGACGCTGATTCTGAGCGGGGCGCCGGATATTCAGACGAAGAGCACGGTGGAGGAATCGGTCCGGATTGAGATGGACAGCGTGAAAAAAAAGAATCATCGGGTGATCATCATCAAAGACGGGGATGAGTTCTATTGGGAGAGCCGCGAAAAGAGAAAGCTGATCCGTTCGATCCAGGGTCCTTTCACCCTCTTTATCGACCCGACGGGGGGAGGGTATATCAAGGTGGCTCCTTCGGAGGGGAAGATGATTTACATGGAGCACCTCAGCCAGGGATTGAACACCTTCACCTATTGGGGAGTGGTGGAACATTTCGAGCCGTGAAACGAATCCCTCAGTTGGTTTTGACGTTGATCGGATTCGGATCTATCCCGGTGCGACCGTTTCACCTGCTCCCGGAGACGGCTGTTGCATCATGCTCAATACAAAAACCAGGATCACCATCTGGACAATCCATCCGATGGCAACCACCGAAATGGCGCGGATCGTGCTCTGATAGTCGAGGGCCTGACGAGCCGCCAGCACCATCGCGACGAACATCCAGATCGCGGCGACGAAGAAGACGATCTCGGCCATCCCCGGAAAGATTCCCAGCACCCGAATCAGGCCGGGCGCGCTGGCAAAACCGATGGTCCGGAGCAGCTCTCCCAAATCGGACCGCGTTTGCGGCTCCGGGAGAAGCTTGACCCCGATCAGATAGATTAATGCCGCCCAAATGAACCATCCGATCAAAGCGGCGGCGGCGCCGAATAAAATCTGCGCCGGTCCGCGTCCGACGGCGCCGATCCCGGCCGCCAGTCCGGAGAAGAAGACGACCCCGAGCGCCTGAGACAATGTGTTTTTATCGGCTTCGACCTCCTCATAGAGGTTCCGATCCAGCTTCGCGGCGCGAAAGATTCGATCCATTACTGTGGTCATGATCCCTCCCTCATGTAAAGGTAAGAACATCACTTCAGGTGATGAGGTGCGGAGATGCTTCTTCCATCATAAGGGATTTGCATCGAGCGAGGCAAGCCGCGCCCGACATCAGAGTGGACTTGAGCATGGAGCCTCCGTATAATATGGCGACAGATGAAAATGGATCGCGTCCAACCTATTGCTGAAGGAGCGTAAAAAATGACCGGATATGCCTCGTTGGCCCAAACGTTGACCACTCTTCTCGGATTAGACCGGCCGCCGGTGGCGGCGGCGCCGGTGGAAGCCGTCCCGAAAGGGATTCCGATTTTTGAAGGGGTTTCTCCCTCCTCTTGCGCTTTTTGGCGCCAGGCGGAGAAAGAGCTTTTCGCCGCGAACGATGCAGATCATATGAATTGCCCGATCGGGGCGATGGTGATGGGGTTTGATCTGACCTCCGAGGCGAAAGAGGGGCTCCAGCGCGGGCTCTCGATGATGTGCGAGGTCGGGTATGTGAAGCCCGAAGAGGCGGGAGAGATTCCCGCTTTGGCGAAGAAGGGAAAGGCGATGTTGTACGGGCCGCTTTCTAACTTCCCGGTCGTGCCGGAGGTGGTGGTGATCTGGCTTCAGCCGGCCCAGGCGATGCTCCTGCGGGAGGCGACCGGGGATGCCGAGTGGAAGAGCGATGTCTCCTCCAAGATCTTCGGCCGGCCCGCCTGCGCGGCGCTGGCGGTGGCCTCTCAGGGGGCGGCGGTTTCTCTCTCCTTCGGCTGCAGCGGCATGCGGACCTTCACCGGCGTGGAGCCGGCCTACATGCTCGCCGCCCTGTCGGGCCGCCTGCTCGAGAAACTCGAGCCGCAGCTCCAGCGGACGCACAAGGCGAATTGCGCGATGCAGGCGTTCTACGATCAGCAGAAAAGCTATTTTCCGTTTCAAAAGAAATGAGAACTCGGGAGAGATTTTCCGTTTGGTCGAACCGGAGGGAGACGGTCCCTATTTTTTGGGGGGGCGGGAGGGTTTGATCGCTTTGGGCTTGCCGAGAAGATAGCCTTGGGCAAGGTAGATGCCGAGTTCGCGGACGACCTCCAGTTCCTCCTCCGTCTCGATCCCCTCCGCAACCATCCCGACCGTCACATATTCCTGCAGGGCGGCGATCAAATTCTTTAAAAACTTTCTGAATTTCTTGGAGGAGACCGCCTGGAGTGTCGTCATTCGATCGATTTTAATGTAATCGGGCATCAGCTGCGCGACAAAGGGCAAGGAGATAAAGCCGGCCCCAAAATCATCGATTGCGAACTTAAAGCCCTTCCCCCGCCACTTGTCGGCCATCTGAAGATGTTTTTCGACGCTATGGAGGGCCTCCGCTTCCGAGATCTCTAAAATGACGTCGACGCCGGGGGGCTTCGGCACCGAATCCATCCGGCTGAGAATATCCGAATCGATATTCACGAACAGCCTTTCGATTTTATGCTCTTCGGCGGCCTTGAGCTGGGTGGAAAAACAGATCCGTTTCAATTCGTTCAGCTGTCCGATCGTGTGATATCTTCTGAAGAGATCGAAGACATTCAGCTTCCCTTTCGGGTCCCGGGTGAGCGCTTCAGAACCGATCACCTGTTTCGTTCGCAGATCGATGATCGGTTGGAACACCACCTTGATCGCCGTTTCATTGAGAGGGTAACCCTCGTCGCCGATGTGAATTTTCTCCCCCCCTTTCTTGGCGATATAGAGGGCGCGATCGGCGAGATGAATCAGCTTGTCGAGATTATCTCCATGATCGGGATAGAGAGAGACGCCGATGCTCAGATCGAGGGAGACGGCCGCTTTTTTCCCGATTTTCCGGATCCCTTTTCGAATGCGATCCGCGGCGATGAGGACCCCTTCCCGCGTCGCTTTCGAGAGGACCACGACGATCTCATCGCCTCCCCAGCGGAAGATTAAATCGGTTCCCCGGGTCGACTGTCTCATGTCGGCGGCGACCGCTTTTAATATTTCATCTCCCAGCTGCCGTCCCTTGGCTTCGTTGAGGCTTTTGAAATCGTCCAGGTCGCAGAGCATAAAGGCCAGGGCATGTTTGCCACGGTCCGCACGGATGATCTCTTCTTCCGCTCGGTGATCGAAATAGCGGCGGTTGTAAAGCCCGGTGAGGGTGTCGCGCATCGCCTCCGATTTGATCTGCTCCATGAGAGAGCGAATCTGGCGATTCTGGCGAATCATGTTTTGCACAAGCCGCCAGAGGAGCTTGGCCTCCGCCCCGCTGAACAGCTCGGCCGATTTATTTTTGTGCCCCAGGATAAAGGCCGGCATATCGGGATCGCCGGTCACTTCCAAAATCAGATCGACATCCGGCCGGGTGATGAGATCAAGGAGACGGATGGTGGAGGGAATGCCGAGCCGTTTGGCCTCCTGCATCCCGGGAGCGTCTTGGTTCGTATCGGCAATGCCGGAAATTTGGATGTCGGGGATCTCGGAGAAGCACTGCAGCAGCGCCAGGCCCCCTCTTCCCGCTCCGATAATCGCGATCCGGATGACTGTTTCTTCCGACATGTGATTTAATATACCACCCCGGTAAAATTTGACAAGGAAGGGGAGCGGGGAGCGTCTTATAAAAGGCGCGGTTTCGAACAGGAAGCGCCGCCGAACCCCAGATCCGGGTAAAAGAACCTGATTGCCCGGAGAAGGGGAAGCCTCTATAATAAGCTTTCCAACGTCACGGGAGGTCGGAAGAGAGGGTCATGAAGAAGCGGGGGGAGATTTTACTCATTTCTTGTTATGAGCTGGGACACCAGCCGGTGGGGATCGCCATGCCGCTGGGATTTCTCGCGCGGGCCGGTTATCTTCCCGACGCGGTCGATCTCTCGGTCGATAAACTCGATCCCGAAAAGGTCGCGCGCGCCCGGTTTGTCGGCATTTCCGTCCCGATGCACACGGCGCTCCGGATCGGCGCGCGGGTGTTGGAGCGGGTTCGGGCGATCAATTCGTCTTGCCACGTCGCTTTCTTCGGCCTCTACGCCTCGCTCAATGAAGACTACCTTCTGAAGAACGGAGCTGATTCGGTGATCGGCGGCGAATATGAGGGGCCGCTGCTGGCGCTGATCGACCGGCTCGCCGCGGGGCGGGCCGATTCATCCGATGCGATTGGCGGGGTCAGCCGGGGGGAGGAGCGGCAAGCGCCGCTGCGCGCGCATTTGTCCTTTGCGGTTCCCGACCGCGAGGCGCTGCCGCCTCTGGCGAAGTATGCGCATCTTGAAGAAAACGGCGTCCGCCGGACGGCCGGCTCCGTCGAGGCGAGCCGGGGCTGCCGCCATCTCTGCCGCCACTGCCCAATCCCGCCGGTGTATGAGGGGCGGTTTTTTCTGGTGCCCTATGAGACCGTTCTGGCGGACATACGAAGCCTCGTTCGGCTTGGGACGACGCACATCACTTTCGGAGATCCCGATTTTCTCAACGGCCCGAACCACTCGCTCCGGATCGTCCGGGCGATGCATGCGGCCTTTCCGGAGATCACGTTCGATTTCACGGCCAAGGTGGAGCACCTTCTAAAGCATCGCGCCCTCATTCCGGAATTTGCAGCGCTCGGCTGCCGATTCATCATCTCGGCGGCGGAGTCCTTGAGCGACACGGTCCTGACCCATCTTGCGAAGAATCACACCCGGGCCGATATTCTGGAAGCGTTGAAGATTGTCCGAGCGGCGGGGATTGCCCTTCGTCCGTCGCTGGTCCCGTTTACCCCTTGGACGACGCTTGATGATACCGTCGCGTTGTTCGATTTCGTCGAAGAGGAGGGATTGGTCGACCACCTCGATCCGGTCCAATTTACGATCCGTCTTCTGGTGCCTCCCGGTTCTCTCTTCCTGAATGAATTGAGCATGGCCCCTCATCTGGGGCCGCTCATTCAGGAGTCATTTACTTATCAGTGGACCCATCCCGATCCGAGGATGGATCTGCTTCAAAAGGAAATGAGCCGCGTGGTCGAGGAAGGGACGAAGGGGGAAGAGGACCCGATGACGATATTTTATCGGCTGAAGGAGCGGGCGGTCGCCGCGAAGGAAGGACGGTTACATCGAGAGATCGACGTGGCGGTCGATCCGAACCGTCCGAAGCCGCCGCGCCTCACCGAGCCGTGGTTTTGCTGTGCGGAGCCGACGGAGAATCAGTTCGCGGTTCTGGATGATTCCGAGAAAATCATTTAGGCGCGTCGCCGGTCTCGTTTTAGAAGGACAACACTAAACATCAATGCCCCCGCCAGTAAGATCCCTCCCGAAAGCCGCGGATATTCCAGGGTAAAGACCACCGGCGTCAGGGCGAGCCGGGTCGCCCCTTTGAGCAGGGGACGCCGGGCGATGAACCGGGCCGCGTCGGGACTCCAGACATAGTAGAAGTCAACGAAAGTCTTCCCCAAGGCCGACGGCATCAACACCTCATCCCGAAATGTTCTGAGGGTTTGGACGTGAGTGTCCAGATAGCTTCCATACGCCGCCGTGGCGATGAAACAGCCGCGGCCGTCATCCGAGGCCGATGCGGTGACGGTGACCGATGTCATGGCTTCCGCGTTCTTTCCCCGTTGATCGACCGCGATCACTTTCGCCGTGTAGGCGCCGCCGGAGGTATATTCCCGGCTGACCGTCGGGATGGTGGTGATCGCGTCGGTGGCGCCGTCACCGTCGAAGTCCCAGAGGTATTCGGCGATGCTGTCCTCCGGATCGGGATCGGAGGCCGCTGCCGTGAAGGTGACGGTCGTCTCATCGATCGGGCCGGCGCTGAGGCTGACGGTGGGGGGCTGGTCGGACTCCAGCGCGCTGAAGGCATTGAGGAGGCTGGCCTTCCCATGGCCCCAGATGTTGTTGGGGAGGTCCGTACCGGTCAAGACATCCTGCGTGGCGGTATTCTGTAAAAGCGGCCGGGGAAAGTTGGTCGGATCGGCTTGAAGGATCAGGGCGACGGCTCCGGTCACCATGGGAGCCGACACACTTGTTCCACCCTCAATTCGATGTCGCCCATCGGACGCGAGTCTTTCAGGTAAGCAGTTGGAGGCGGGACAGTCGGCTGAAGCTGTAGACATGACGAAACTGGGTGCCGTCACATCAGGTTTGATCCGGCCATCTCTCGTCGGGCCATTGGAGGAGAAAACGAAGACTCGGCCGAAGTCTATGAAGGCCGGCATGTATTGTTGAGTCCCGGCTGGACTGTCCCAACGGAACTTGATGGGGTGAGCGCCTACAGTGATCGCGCCGTATGAGGAGCCCGGGGTTGCGACTGTTCCGGCGACCGACAGATCTGGATATCTCGGAACATGATCTCTGAAAAAGATCTCTCCAAGATCGGAGAGAGCCCATGCGTCCCACTTTCCACTCCCTCTGTTTTCCCTTCTTTGTAGCGTTACCGACCAAACGAATGTGCCGCTTCCCCGACCGCTGAAGAATACCGAGCTATTCTTATCTCCATTTGGAGGAGAGGAAGTGGCATTGAATATCCGGACGATTGATCCGTCGATAATGGCGGAGCGGGTGGCTCCATCGTCGGCGGAAAGCTGTGTTCCATTCGGCGCACTGACCGTGATCGTATAGGCATCCCCGCTGTCGTACCAGAAATTAATCCCAATATCGGTACAATCAGGTGAATGGCAGTTGGAGAGATCTACGGCCAAGGTGTCCGATGCGTTAGCAGCAATCGTTCCTTCGGCATGAATCGGAAAGAACCGTTCATTTCCCGCCGAAGCGACGATGACTTGGCCGGGTCCGACCGAACTCTGGACGACCTGGTCGAGTAGGCCGGTTCCATCAAGCGGGCCACCGTGATTGCCCAGGCTCAAATTTGCCACCACCGGTTGATTCAGCGCCTTGGCTTTTGCTGCAAGATAAGCGATCCCATCGATGATGCCGGTGCCCTCAGAGAATCCTTCCTCCTCTCCCTCTTTCAACTTAATGACAATCAAATCAGCTTTCGGCGCTACCCCTCTGTATTTTCCGGGCGGCTCCTGCCCATTCGTTGCCGATCCATCTCCGGCCGCGATTCCCGCTACGTGTGTTCCGTGTCCAAGTCTGTCGGCGCTGCGGACCCGTCGGTTCGCTGGATCCCCTAGAACACAATCTCCTGCATTAAGAGCGGCATCGATCTGGGCGGCGGTATACTCCACGCCGTAGTCGTTGGCGGTATTGCCATCATTTCCAACGTCGACCGCCAACTCTCCATCCCGATCCGGGGTTAGGTTTTGGTCCCAAAGGAAGCGGATACGCGAGCCTCCTGTCGTATCGTCGATAAAATCGCCATGGCACCAGTTGATTCCCGAGTCGAGCACCCCGACGATTACCCCCTGGCCTTCCAGGCCGATTCTGTGAAGAGGTTGCGCGCCGATGCCCAAGGGAACACCTCTGGTTTGATCATTATGAAGGATCAATCGGAAAATCCCGGCTCTTCCCATTTTTTCGGAGACGACGATGAAGAAGGTTCCAGTCGTTGGAAAAGTGAATGTCAGTTGGGCGTCGGAGCCGGGTCCGGAATTATCATCCGTGGCGAGGGTGGTATTGCACTCACTATCCTGGCAAATTGCCAAGACAGGATCAAATGTGCCCTCCTGACCTGCGCCAGCGTGCATCGAGATCGTCAAGGATTGTCCGGCTTGAGCGTCAAATGGAAGGGGGATAGGATCGCCAGCGTCCAGAATGCCGCCAGCTCCGGAAGAGGCGGCGATGGCGATATCGTTGTGGCGCTTAAGACGGACGGCCGGTTCGATGTAGCGGACCGCTTGGTTCTCCGCCACCGCTTCCAGTGCCTCGGGGGTGACCGTGGCGCTTGCCACGTTGCCGATCCGGCTCCGAAGGACGAGACCGGGGATCGAAGAGAGGTCGGCCTCGCCGGAGAACCCGATCAAGACGTCGATGGTCGCCGCTTCCTTTTCCTCGAGCTTCATGGAGAGCGATTTCTGAAGTTTGGGTCGCTCCGAAGGAGGGGTGAGAAGGAACCGCTGCAGCCGGGGGTCGAGGGTCGCCCGTTTTTTCTCGGCGACATCGGTTGTCTCCGCCGTTGCGACGAGACTGACCGCCAACAATGCCGCCAGAAAAAGGCCCACCCTAAACCGCTTAAGGTTCCAGAAGAAAAGGATCGAAATATTTTTCACCGGCTCCCGTTTTCCTCCCCGTGTTGCTCGCCTTACGGTGCGCTGGTCGGGGTGGGATATCTATATCGTATACCGTAGGGCCATTTCAAGGAAAAAGACGAAACGGGACCTTTTAGAAGGTGGATTTGCTTCCTGACAAACCTCCTGCAAGTAGATGGGGGGGCGGCGAACCTATTTTACCGGTTTATCCTATCGTCCCTCGGGAAGTTCCTCAGCGACATCTCAGTCCAATTTTCCCTTAATGTCAGCTTTTTGATAACGGGAGATCACACTATGGAGCTTCATTCCCCTGAAGATCGCTAACCTTAAATTGCAATGGAGAGTTCAGTGGCTAATAAGCTTTAAGTTACTGTTTTTATTTACAAATTTTTAGTCTAATGGTTAGATAAGAACGAACCTTTGTGACCAAGATAAGGGCGATATGAAAATCATTTTTCTTTTCTCGATCGTTTTTCTCCTCGCCTTTCCGGATTTCACATCGGGGGCGGGAAATCAGGTCAACAAGACCTTGACCGTCAATACCGGGATGGGGGTCAACAACAACGGCAATAAGAATCTCTCCACCAGCGACGCCCCCGGCGTTGCTTGTTCGGGGGGAAATGCCGGGAGCTGCGGGAATTTTGGGGGCGCGACGGGTCCCTATGCCGACACCAGTGATCCGTTTAATCCGAACGACGACTGTTCTCCCGGCGCCTTCGGAGATTTTTGCTCCTCCCAATTTGATCCCGGCCTTCCCGGCGGATTTAATGTGGCCGATAACCGCTTTGGGAGGGGCGCCCCCTGCGGCCCGAATGACGTCAACGGCCCTCCCTTCCCCTATCCTTGTCAAACCAAGGGATCGATCTATCAAATCATTCCTTTGGGAATCGATGATCCGAATAATCCCGGCATTATTGCCAGCCCGCCGAGTTTAGGAGGGGTGGGACAACCGTTTTATCAACACCGATCGGACTCATTCGGAACCCTCAAGGTTCATCAGATTGAATACGGATTCGACCTCGACATTAATGGTGAGCAGAATTTCAACATTTTCTTTACGATTAATTCCACGACGGACGCCAACGGACAAATGGTTGGAAATGCCGTCGGCTCCTATCGGATGACGATGAGTGAGGATTTCGGAGGAGGGTCGACCTGCACGGTCACCACGGCCGATGCTTCTTCCGAGGGGCGGTTTGAGTCGGGGATGACCGGCGTGATCACCTGCGTCGATCGAAACGGAAATCCCTGCCAAGGCTCCCAATTCAATCCGCCGTTATTTAGTTTTTCAGGAGGCGAACGGTGTGCTCCCTGAATGAGGGAAAACCGATGTCCTGAAGTGAGTCATTCGTCGGGGCATGCCGATCCCATTTGATCGGGATACCGATCCTCATCAAGCCCGCACCATTCCAACCGTGATCACAATTCAGAATCGAAGACCGATCTTTCCCGCGATTCGATCGTCATAAAGCAATAGGGAATGAGTTGCTCTGCATTACGGCCTCGCTCCGAAGCCGCCTTGCATCGAGAGATCGGATTATTCTAGACTTTAGATACTTCCAGATTCCTCGCGGCGGCTGCATTGGCCGATATCAAAGATCACCCTTCACCATGTCGCGCGAGCATTGTTTTATGAGCATTTCGAGATGGGTCTTTCTGATTGTGCTCTGTATTTTCTCCGGCTGTGGCTCCGGGGGCGATTCTTCCGGAGACGCCGTGCCCCCAGCGCTTTCCATTGTGCAAGATATTCAAGCGACCGGCATCGAAAAATTTTTAGGCCAAACGGAATCGAGAAGAGAACAGCAAGCCGAGTGGGAAGTCCTTTTTTTCAATCCGGCGGAGGGACGGGCCATTTGCCTTTTCGGATCTGAATACCAGATCAGCATCCGCCGCGGCGCATCCAGCAATGTCTTATTCTATCTCCAGGGCGGGGGAGCCTGTTGGAGCAGATTCACCTGCCTGGACTTTCCGACGGCCCGCGCCACGGCCGAGCGCTCCTCCGCAGGCGGGATCTTGGATGCGTCACGCCCCGACAATCCGTTTAAAGATTGGAACATCGTGTTTGTTTCCTATTGCGATGGGTCGGTCTTCAGCGGTGACAATGTGGTCCAGTACGGAGATGTGACCGCTTATCATCATGGGCTTGCGAACCTCGGCGCGGCCGCGACCGCCATGCAACGAGCGTTTCCCAGCCCGGAGAAGGTGCTGGTGGCCGGATCCAGCGCCGGGGGGTATGGGACCCTCTTCGCAATGATGATGGCCAAGCTGGTTTTTCCCGCTCAGAGCAACTGGGTCTTGAGCGACTCCGGCCCCGGAATCCAGAATGTAAACGACTCCATCGAAAGGTTGCAGCGTGAGCGGAACTGGTCCTTTCCCCAGTTTTTCCCGGCCGGCTGCACCCGCTGCCCGGAGCAACCGGCCTATCTTTATGAGTGGGCCCTCAGCCGCGATCCGAACCTGCGTGTCGGAATGTTCTCTTCTCTTCGGGATCTTGTCCTTCAAGCCTTTCTCTTTTTAGATGGGCCTGGGTTCGAAGCGTTGCTTCGGCAAGTCACCGACGACATGGTTAGCCGTGTCGGAGATCGGCTGCATCGTTTTTTCATTTCTGGGGAAATGCATACCATCCTGCTCGACCCCGCTTTCTTCGATTTGCGGCTGAACGGCATTTCGATGGCCGAATGGACCGCTGCGATGGTCAACAACAACGACGCCGCTTGGCCTGATCTCGTCGCGCAGTAGGCGGCTCGGTTCATTCATTCCTCTTTCTCCCGGCAATCGTCCCCCAATCAAAATCTTGACACCCTTCGGTCCGTCCGCTACGATAGGCCCCATTCTATCTTCTTGAGGAGGGCTCATGGAAAGTCTCTGGTCGGATCGGGATGCGAAGGGGTTGACGGGGGTCGATTTGGTCGTGTATACCTCCCGGATCATCGGGGCGAATCCCAACCTGGTGTTGTGGGGCGGGGGGAATTCGTCGATCAAGGTGAATGGTAAGGATCATACCGGCGCCCCGGTCCGGATTCTCTGGATCAAAGGGAGCGGGTCGGACATGCGGACGATCGCCGCGAAGAACTTTACCCCGCTCCGCCTCGACGATCTCCTTCCGTTGATGAAACGGGAGGCGATGACCGATGAGGAGATGGTCGCCTACCAGATGAAGTCGGTCTTAGAGCCGGGCGCGCCGAAGCCGTCGATCGAAACCCTTCTCCATGCATTCCTCCCTTCTCCACACATTTATCATACCCACGCCGACGCGATCTGTGCCCTCACCGATACCCCGGACAGTCCGAAAGTGGTTGAAGAGGTCTATGGAAAGGAGGTGGCGGTCGTCGATTACATCCGGCCGGGGTTTCTCCTCTCGAAGTGGGTCGGGGAGGCCTATCAGAAAAATCCCAATCTCAAGGCGATCATCCTCGACAAACATGGCCTGATCACCTGGGGCGAGACGGCGAAGGAAGCGTATGACCTCACAATCTCCATGGTCACCCAAGCCGAGCGGTATGCAGCGAAGAAAGGACGGGGAAAGCTTACCTTGGGTGGAATGAAAGTGCCGGCGCTCTCCCATGCCGAGCGGCATGCCGTGGCGGCCGAGGTGGCGCCCACCCTGCGCGGCGAGGTGAGCCGAATGGCTCAGGTAAAGGGGCGGCCACCAGAGAAACGAATGGTGCTGCAGTATGAAGATGCGCCGGCGGTATTGAAGTTTGCCGGTTCGGAAGAGGCAAGACGGCTGACCCAGATCGGCCCCTTCACGCCGGATCACCTGATGCACACCAAGCCGTGGCCGCTCTTCGTCGATACGAAGAAGCCGGGCGATCCGGAGAAACTCCGGGAGAAGATCCGGAAGGGATGCGAGGCTTATCGGGAAAAGTACATTTCCTACTTTGAAAAGTATAAGACACCCGGGGTGACCATGCTCGATCCGAACCCGCGCGTCGTTCTGATCCCCGGCATCGGGATGTTCACCACCGGCAAAGATCGGCGGGCGACGCGGATTCCGCGCGATCTCTATCTTCACACGATGTCGGTGATCGAGGCCGCCGCCGGGATCGAGGCGTACCGGTCGATCACCACCCGCGAGATCTGCGACTTCGAATACTGGCCGATGGAGAACTTCAAGCTGACGCTCCTGCCGCCGGAGAAAGAATTCTCCCGGAGAATCGTGCTCGTCACCGGCGCTGCCGGCGGGATCGGGCGCGCCATTGCGGCGGCGTTCGTCGAGGCGGGGGCGATGGTGGTTCTCTCCGACATCGATTTGAAGAAGACCCAAATGCTCGTCGATGAGATCAACAAGAAGGCCGGCGAGGTGAATGCGACGGCGGTGGCGATGGACGTGACCGATCCGAAGAGCGTCCGCCGCGGATTCGAGCAGGCGGTGCTGGCCTATGGTGGGCTTGATATCTTCATCTCCAACGCGGGGGTGGCGAAGACCGCCTCGGTCGACACGCTGTCGCTCGCCGATTGGGAAATGTCGCTCGCGGTGAATGCCACCGGCCATTTCCTGACCTCTCAATCTGCGCTCCGGATCATGAAGGAGCAGGGGGTCGGCGGATCGGTCGTCGTGGTGGCGACCAAAAACGTCCTGGCCCCCGGAAAAGACTTCGGCGCCTACTCCGCGTCGAAGGCAGCGCAGACCCAGCTGTCCCGGATCATGGCGATCGAGAACGCCGGGGCCGGCATCCGGGTCAACATGGTCAATCCCGACGGGGTCTTCGAAAATTCCGGCCTCTGGTCGCCGGCGATCCGCGAAGAGCGGGCGCGCGCCCACGGCATTCCGGTGGAGCAGGTGGAAGACTTCTACGCCAAGCGAAACCTGCTCCAGACGAAGATCACCGCGCGCGATGTCGCCGAGTCGGTGCTGTTCCTCGCCTCCGACCGTGCCGCCAAAACGACCGGCGCGATCATTCCGGTCGATGGGGGGGTGCGGGAGGCGTTCCCAAGATAGTCCAGGTTTAAGAGGGCTAAGCGACGCAGAAGAAAAGCCTTCTCGTCAGCATGAACAAGAAAATGATTTAAGGTACAATAAAGCCATGGCCGGACAAAAAGCAGCGATCACTTTAAGTGATATTCGACAAGTCGTCCAGCAAATCGCCACTCATTTTCATCCGGAGAGAGTGATTCTCTTCGGTTCCCATGCTTATGGAAAACCGACCTCGGATAGTGATGTCGATCTTTTAGTCGTAATGAGGACGGACGAAAATCCTCTCCACACCGCGGCTCGCATCGCCGCGTCGATCGATCATCCTTTTCCTCTCGATATCGCCGTTTTCACCCCCTCTGAGTTAGAAGCTTCCCTGAAGAGAAAAGGAGTTTTCGCAACAGAGGTGATCACCCGAGGGGTCGTCCTTTATGAAGCCTGAAACATTGGAGTGGGTTGAGAAGGCGGAGGGCGATCTGAAGGTGGCGCGGCGGGAGATGGGAGCGGTCGATCCTGTCTGGAACGTGATCTGTTTTCTCGCGCAACAGTGCGGAGAAAAGTATTTGAAGGCTTTCCTAGAAGAATCCAATATTGCCTTTCCAAAAACGCATGATCTCGTCGTCCTGTTGAATATCTCCGGAGAGCCGCTTCAGGATTTAAAGGCCCACAAGGAACAGCTGGCCCGCCTGAGCGTTTTCGGCATCGCCTCTCGTTATCCGGGTCGCCAGGCTGACCGCGAGGCCGCCGAAGATTCCATGAAGACAGCGGAGATGATCCGGACAATCTTGAGGTCCAGATTTGGACTGCCGTAAGACCGGAAGTGTTCTCATCATCCTCCTTTTTATCCTTTTATTCCATACTTCAACTTATGCTGAGTCTTCGGGCAGCCTTCGTGGAAATTTGATCATCGACACCTTGCCCGCAGAAGGGGCCGTCGTCTACCTCCGTGATCTCAATCAGCCTCCCGCCCCCGTTTCTCCGATGCCGATCACCATCCGCCAGGAAATGTTCAAATTCAAACCGAAGTTCAGCATCGTCACGGTCGGCTCGACGGTCACCTTCCAGAACGACGACTTTGAGATGCACAATATCAAGTCCGACTCTCCCGGAAACCGGTTTGATCTTGGGTTGCAGATTCCGGGGAGATCGAGGAAGGTCGTGCTCAAAAAACCGGGCGGAGTAGACCTCCGTTGCAGAATCCATTCAGATATGAAGGGGATGGTTTTCGTCTCCCCCTCTCCTTTTTTTATGTTGATCGAATCGGATGGGAAGTTCGCATTCTCCGGCGTGCCGGCGGGCGATTATGAAATCGAAGTCTGGCACCCGGAGCGGAGCGCTCCCGATCAAAAACCGAAGGGTCTCGCCGTCCGAATCGGCGCCTGGGTCACGACGATCGATCTCGACTGGGAAGGGAATGTCCTGACCCGAAAAAATCCCTGACCGGATCTCCCCCCTTTTTCTTTCCTTCCTCCACGTTTTCAGTTTGTGTTAAAATGGGCGGCTTTTTGACTCTCGGAGGCCCATGTCGTACGGTCGAAAACCGATTCCCCCCTTTCCCGGCTGGGCCGCGGCGTTGGGTCCGGGGATCGTCTGGATGGCGCTGGCGCAGGGAAGCGGAGAGCTGATCTGGTGGCCCTACCTCATCGCCAAATATGGACTGACCTTTCTCGTCCTGCTGATTCCGGCCTGTCTGCTTCAGTATCCGATGACGGTCGAGATCGGGCGGTATACCCTCCTCACCGGAGAGAGCATTTTTCATGGTTTCATCCGGCTCCACCGCGGGTTCGGGATCCTCCTCTGGATCTTGATGAGCCTTTCCTTCCTCTGGTTCGGCGCCTTCGCCTCGGCGGGGGGAACGGCGATGGCGGCGCTGACCCACTTTCCTCCCGGCTGGAGCCCGCGCGGCCAAACCCTCTTCTGGGCCTATTCGACCATTGCGATCTTTCTGGTTGCGATTCTGTTGAGCCGGATGGTCTACACCCTGATCGAGTGGTCGATGAAGATCGTGGCGATCACCACCGTGGCGGGGCTCCTCTGGGCTTGTCTTCAGCCCGAGGTCCTTCAGACGACCCCCCGCTTTTTTGCCGGACTCTTCGGCATGACCGGCCCGCCGCCGCGGCCCTGGGATCGAAACGACGACACCAAGCTCTTGACGGCGATCACCTTTGCCGGGCTTGGCGGCTTCTGGATTCTCTTCTATTCCTATTGGCTGCGCGACAAAGGAAGCGCGATGGCGGAGCATATCGGCCGGATCACCGGATTGACCGGAAAACCGGAGCCGATCACCGCCGATGGATTTTTACCCGAAGCGTCGGCGCAATCGGCGGCCGCGTGGCGGCAATGGGAGCGGTATCTCTCCACGGATGTGTTGATCGGCATTCTCGGCAACCTCGCGACGACGATGATGACCTCTCTTTTGGCTTATGCCTTGCTCTTTCCGAAGGGACTGGTCCCTCAAGATTATGAACTCGCGGTGGTCCAGAGCCGGTTCTTTGAGGTGAGCTGGGGAGCATTTGGCCGGACACTTTTCTTAATAGTTGCCGCGGCGTTTCTCACCGACACCTGGCTCGTGACCGCCGACGCCGTCAGCCGGATGCAGGCTGATATCGTCACGATCCTCTTTCCCGCCAGCAAAAAATTTACCGGCCGCCAGTGGTATTACTTCTTCCTGGCGCTTTTAACGGTGATCACCTCGTTGACCATGCTCCTCGATCAGCCGGGACCGCTGATTCTTACCAGCGCCGCGATCGGATTTTCCGGAACGATCCTTTTTCCGGGAGCGCTCTATTTATTGAACTATCGGTTTCTCGCTCCCCAGCTTCCGGAGTGGGCCCGCCCTTCAAAAGAGTCGGCATGGCGCCTGATCTTTTCCTTCGTGATCTACCTTGGACTGGCGATGGCATATCTCTGGATCGGCTGAAAAAATCAATTGTCCCCCCCTCTTGAACTTTTTTTCGGCAGAGATTATTGTTGCGCGGATGGTCTTTTCATGGAGAGGATAAAGAGGTTATGATGAATGTACATCATGTTCGGAGAACGATTCGAGGGGGAGTCCTATCGATCCTCTCTCTTTGGTTGGTGGCGGTTTGTTTTTCGGCCAACGCGGAGGCGGCCGCGGTCCGGGGGACCGTCCGGGTCGGCTCGGATTTGGGGGAGGGGGCGGTGATTTATTTGAAGGACACCCGTCCAAAATCAGCCCCGGCGCCGCCGAAGGAGACGACAATTCGGCAGGAGAATTTGGAGTTCATCCCGTTTTTCACCGTCGTGCCGGTCGGCTCCACCATTCTCTTTGAGAATCACGACACAGAGATGCACAATGTCCACTCGACCACCCCGGGAAACCGTTTCGATATCGGGGCGCATAATAAGGGGGACATCAAAACAGTCATCTTCGAGAAGCCGGGGGCGGTGATGCTCCGGTGCAAGATCCACACGCAGATGCGAGGGATGGTCTTCGTCGCTCCCTCGCAATATTATGCGGTGGTCGGGAAGAACGGAAAATATGAGCTTCCGAACGTCCCGCCGGGCACATATCGGATCGAGGCGTGGCATCCCCGGCTGACTGCCGAGGAGATCAAGACGGGAGGCCGATCGATTACGGTCGGGGCGACGGCAGTTTCCGCCGATTTGAGTTTGACGACGAAGACGCCTAAAGAGGCGAATCTGACCGAAGTCCCCGATAAGGATTGGATGGAGGTGCTGAATGAAGTCGGCGTCTCGCTCGATCAGGCCATCCGGACCTGGAAAGGGGGGAAGAGGACCGGGGCGATGACCAAGGTGTTGACCACCCATTCTCGGCTCTATGGAGAGTCGGGGCTGAGGAACGCAATTTCTCAAAAGCTCGGAAAGGACCAGGCTGAGGCGCATGACGCGCGATTTAACACGCTCGTCAAACAGGTTCAAAAGGAGGGCCCGTCGGCGGAGGCGGCGTTTCGGTCGGAGAAGGAAAAGCTGCTTTCCGAATTGAAAAAAGACATTCAGAAGATGAAGTAGGCGAGTTCTGGTTGCTCCCGTAAGTGGGGCCAACGGTTGCAGAGGGAGGTTTTCATGAGAGTCTTTGTCACGGGTGGATCGGGGTATATCGGAAATGCGGTGGTGGCGGCGCTCTGCCGCGCCGGACATGCGGTGACGGCGCTGGTTCACACGCCGGAGAAGGCCCAACGGGTGGAACGGTTCGGGGCGAAAGCGGTAGAGGGGGACATTAAGAAGCCGGGCCCTTTGATCCCGTTGACCGCAGAGGTCGATGCCATCGTTCATACGGCGGCGGAGATGTCTCCGGATGGCGGGAAGATCGACCAGCAGTGGGTCTCGGCGGTGCTCGATCCCCTCTCGCAATCCAAGGGCCGGAGTCGCTTCATCTATACCAGCGGGGTCTGGGTCTTGGGGGATACCGGCGGCCGCTTTGTCGACGAGAACGCGTCGACCGAGAAGGCGGCGCCGATCGTCGCCTGGCGTCCTGCCGTGGAGCAGATGGTTTTGGAGGCCGCCGGCCGGGGAGTCACTCCCTGCATCATTCGTCCCGCTCTCGTTTACGGCGGCGCCGGCGGCATTCTGGCGATGCTGATGGCGTCGGCGGAAAAGGAAAAGGCGGTACGGATCGTCGGCGAGGGACGGAACCATTGGACGCTGGTGCACGTCGATGATCTGGCCGATCTGTATGTCCGCTGCGTCGAGCGGACCCCTGCGGGACAGGTCTTCAATGCCAGCGACAGCTCCCGGCTGACGCTCCGCGCGATTGCCGAGGCGCTCAGCACCGCGGCCGGTTGCTACGGCAAGGTCAACACGACCCCACTCGAAGAAGCCAGAAAACAGATGGGACCTTTTGCCGATACGCTGGCATTGGATCAGCAGGTCTCGGGGGCCCTGGCCCAACAGCTGCTCGGATGGGAGCCGCGGCACCGCTCGCTCGTCGGCGAGGCCGACGCGCTCTATCGGGCGTTTAAGGCCGGGGGATAGTCAGCAAGAAGCGGAGGCGACCGGTCGAAGCGTATGAAGCCTCTCTTTCATCCCCGCCTGATCCACGACCCCTTCGGTGATCCCGGGCTCTACGTATCGCTGCTCTTCGAGCGGCGGGGGCTTCTCTTCGACATGGGAGATCTCCGGCCCCTCTCCGCGCGTCAGCTCCTCAAGACGAGCCATGCCTTCATCACCCACGCTCACATGGACCATTTCATCGGGTTCGACCAGATGCTTCGGGTCTGTCTCGGCCGGGAGAAGGAGCTTCATCTCTTCGGCCCGCCCCGGATTACCGATCAAGTGGCCCATAAACTTTCCGCCTACACGTGGAACCTCGTCGAGAACTATCCGGCCGATTTCCATGTCGTCGTCACCGAGGTCGGCGAGCGGGAATTGAAGACCACCCGCTTCCGCACCCGCAGTGCCTTCCGGCGAGAGGAGAGCACGGTCGTTCCTTTCTCGGATGGCCTGTTGCTGGATGAGCTGGGATTCCGTATCCGATGCGCGCGCCTCGACCACAAGATCCCTTCCCTCGGCTACACCCTTGAAGAGAAAGCCCACATCAACATCTTAAAAAACCGATTGGAGGAGCGGGCGTTTCCGATCGGACCGTGGCTCAAGGAATTAAAGGACGCGGTCCTGCGCCAGGAGCCGGAGGAGGCTCCCTTCCGGATTTGGTGGAAAGTGGAGGGAAGAATCGAAGCACGCATCGTCCCGCTCGGAGATCTCAAACGGGAGATCATTCGAATCGTCCCTGGACAGAAGATCACTTACGTGACCGATGTGGTTTACCATCCGGAGAACGCCCGAAAGATCATCGACCTGGCCTGCGGATCGGATGTCCTTTTTATCGAATCATCCTTCCTCAAAGAAGATGCCGCGCGCGCCGCGGAGAAATATCACCTCACCACCGAGCAGGCCGGCCGTCTCGCCCGTGAAGCAGGGGTGAAGGAGGTGATTCCATTTCACTTCTCGGCGAAGTATAACGGCGAAGGAGCGCAACTTTTTAAGGAGGTAGAGGCGGCGTTCAGGGGAGCGCGTTCGTTCGGAAGCACCGGTCTCGAATGAAGATTGACACGCGTTGCGTGTAAGTTTTAGAATCGGCCCGATTCTTTTGTGTGACAGCGACAACCAAAAGGAGGCGAACATGCCGGAGTTGACGGTGGTGGTAAGAGCGAAAGCGAAACCGGGAAAAGAAGCGGAGTTGGAAAAGGCGTGGCGGGCAATCATCGGCCCGACCCACAACGAGCCGGGCTGTCTGAAATATATCCTTCATCGCGCAGTCGATGATCCGGGGGTGATGATCTCGATCGAACGATGGGGATCGAAGGAAACGATCGATCAACATTTCGCAGCGCCGCATGTTCAAGCGCTCTTAAGCCGCGTCCCCGAGTTGGTCGCCGGCGCCCCGGAGGTCAGCGTCTACGAAGCGATCCCCGAGGGGCGATCCGACAAAGGGAGGTTTTAATCAGACTGCCGTTTCCAACCCGCTTCGACAAAGAGGGGAACATACTCTGTTGGAATGAAGAGGCGATCCTCGAAATGAGGAGAGGAGCCGGCCGTAGCGGTCCATCACCTCTTCCAAAGCGGGCGGGGATGAAGTGTATCGCCGTCGTGGGCCTACTGCCGGACGCTTCCGGTGGTTCCGCTTCGAAAGCCGAGTCCGGCGTAACCGACCGTTAATCCCGTTTTGAGCTGTTCAATCGCATTGGCCATCGGTCCCTCCATATGAGTCAATCGAGCATCGGTTTTAGAGCAGCAGTCAATAATCGAAGTGAGATTCTCATGTCAATGTCCGATCGGAGAGTGCCATGTCGCAATCATCGGTAAAGGCGCTGCTGGTTTCAGTGGGGGGAGATCTCGCCTCGACGATCTTCGTTATCAACCGGCTGCGCCCCGAGGCCCTCTGCTTCTTCGTCGCAGAAGCGGAGCAAGGGGAGATCGACCGGGAAATCATCCCGCAGATTGAACAGCCTCCCCGACAATGGGACCAGATCGTGACCCCCGATCCGGAAGATCTTTTGCAATGTTGCCGCGTGTTGCTCCGGGAAATTCCGGGACTCCTCTCCCGTTGGGGGGTGGAGCCTTCCCAGTTGACGATCGACATCACCGGCGGGACCAAGACGATGGCCGCGGCCTTGGCCCTTTGCGCGGTGGATGCCGCCTCCTCCTTTCACGCGGTTGTTTCCAAAGCGCAGGCGAAGGGGGAAACCGAGACGGCCGTTCGTGGGGAAGCGCGGGTCCTCTACCAGGGAAACCCGTGGGACGAATTGGCTGCAAACGGGCGTCGCGACGCGGCGGCGGTATTCAATCAGGCCCGCTATCGCGAGGCGGCCGATCTTTTTCGGAAGATCGAGAAGCGGGTGAGCGGCGGATCCAAGCCGCTCTATAAAAGCTTGGCCGATTTTTCGGAGGGATATGCCTTCTGGGACGCCTTCGATTATCGGGAGGGGTGGAACCGGCTTCAGTCGGCGAAGAAGGGGCTCGAGATGTCGGCCCTCTTCGGCGGGCCGCCCGGCCTGAAAGATGTCGTCGCGAAATTAAAGGAGAACCTCTCCTTCCTAGAAAAACTGGTGATGGGAACCAAGGAGATCAAGCCGGAGCTCTTTCTCGATCTTCTCGCCAATGCCCAGCGCCGCGCCCACACCGAGAAGAAATATGAGGAGGCCACCGTCCGCCTTCTGCGCGCTCTGGAGGTTTTGGCGCAGGCGCGGTTAGCGGAGAGAGGATTTCAATTCGACCGGATTGATCCTGATCCGCTTCCTGCTTCCTTAAAGACCGATTTCATTCAAAAGTATACGAGCCCGCTCGATGGGCGGATCAAGCTGGACCTGCTCGGGGATTACCGGCTATTGAAGGAGATCGGTGATCCGCTCGGAATCGCCTTCGATCAACAGTGGAGTACATTCAAAATCCCGCTGGAGGCAAGAGAGCGCTCGATCTTAGGGCACGGCTTCACGCCGATGCCGCCCGATCGTTATCAGCAACTCTGGGAGCTGGCCCTGAAGATTTCGGGGACGCCCCCGGAAAAGATGTTGCACTTTCCAAAGATGGAATTTTAAATGCGAAGGACGGAAGGAGGCCGATTCGGGGCGATCCTTTGGGTAAAGAATACCGGCCTCCGAAAGCGGCGAAGTCATCGGTGTCTCATCATCAGCCTGATCCCCATTGTATGGATATCCTGTCTTTTCTGCACTCTAATCATCCCCTAATGGAATGACAAAAAGTGTCATCCGGACCGGCCGGCGTGGACATTCTACGGAACGGGGGAACCTTTATGTAAATTACCAGGATCTAAACCCTTTAAATTTAAGGAGAAATAATTTCTCGGCGAATGGCACATAACCTGCTACTGAAGAGATCGGAGGATGGAAAGAAGAATCGTTTTCTTCAGTAACAGGAGGCAATCATGGTCGGGCGAATCAAAGGCCAAAGAGGGTTCACATTGATCGAGTTAATGATCGTGGTCGCCATTATCGGCATCTTGGCGGCGATTGCCATCCCTAATTTTCTAAATTATCAAGCCAAAGCACAGCAGGCTGAGGTCCGGACCGGTTTGGCCGCCATCTTTACGGGGATGATGGTCCACTACGGCGCGGTCGATACCGGTTATTCAAGCGCATCGATTGCCGGCATCGATTTCACGGCATCAGGATCCCCACGGTATTCGTATACCCTCTCTAACCTTGCGGCAACGACATTCTTAGCATCCGGCCAGGGAATTTCCGGCCGCGTAATCGGAGATGTCTGGACAATCGATCAAAACAAAACGATCACAGATGTCGACCCAACCTCATTTTCATCTTAGGAAACCTGAAATCATTTTCGAATAAATTTTCCGAACCCCCGACCGGAGGCCATTTTCAGAGAGCCCGTCCTCCGTTTAGGAGGACCGATCGGAGAGATCCTGCCTGATCAACGCCAACCCTTTTTGAAACGCTCCCCGGACTGAATCGAAGTGTGATTTTTCTGCAACTCACTTTTCTTTTTAATGTCGGCCTCCTTACGTCCCCCTGAAGAAAGCCGCGGGCGATGCCAAAAAGACCGTCCGCATCGGCGGGTGAGGAGGCCCGGCGAAGCGGTCTTGTTTTTGCTCATTAAGGAATAAGTAACCATTCCATTCCCCCTTTGGGGCGGGGAGGTCGATTCGCAGGAGATGCCGGAGGAAAGGGAAGTCTATCAAGAAGAGACATTGGTCAATCACGATCTGGTGAAGCGCTGGGCCTATGCGACACTGGTGTGGCTGACCTTGTACCCGATCGTCGGCGTGATCCTCTCGATTAAGTTCCACCATCCGAACTTCCTCAACGAAATTTCCTGGTTTTCTTTCGGACGGCTCCGTCCGGTCCATGTCAACGGCGTCATCTTCGGCGCCTTCTCGACCGGCTTCATTGCGCTGCTCTACTACTTCGTTCCCCGAATCTGCGGCGTCCGGCTCTACAAGGAACAGTGGGGATATCTTGCCTTCTGGCTCTGGAATGCCGCGATCCTGTCGGGAAGCATCGCCTTGATGGCGGGATTCAACAAAGGGATCGAGGCGGGGGAATATCCCGTCTGGGTGGGCGTCTTGATCATGATCGTTTTGGTGATGACGACCCTCCAGGTCTACGGGACGGTCTTTCGGCGGCGGGAACGCAGGGTCTATGTCGCCCTCTGGTATGCGATGGCCGCTCTGATCTGGACGGCGATGAATTATCCCCTCGGAAATTTCATTCTCCCGTTCTGGATCAATGGCGTCAACAGCGCCGCGCTCCACGGCCTCTATATCCACTATGTCGTCGGGCTCTGGATCACCCCGTCCGGTTTGGCGCTGATCTACTTTTTCCTCCCCAGCAGCGTGAGAAACCCCCTCTACTCCCACAAGCTCTCCCTGATCGGTTTTTGGAGCATCGCCTTTCTCTATCCCTTTCTCGGGATCCACCACTACCTCTACAGCCCGATCGCGGAGTGGACGCAGACGGTCGCCATCGCCTATGGGATTCTTCTCATCATCCCGGTCTGGACGGTGACGACGAACTTCTTCGGGACGATGCTCGGGAAATGGCATCTCCTGGCGGGAAAGCGATCGTACGACTATGCGGCGAAGTTCCTGATCCTGGGAGCGGTGAATTACTTCGTCGGCTGTTTTCAAGGCTCGGTCGAAGCGCTCCGGCGGATGCAGCAGTTGACCCACTTCAACGACTTTACCATCTCCCACTCTCATATGACCGTCTTCGGGACATTCGTGATTTGGGTGATGGGAGGGCTTTATTACATCTGGCCCCGAATCACCGGGCGCGAGCTCTGGAGCTGGCGGTTGGCGAGTTGGCATTTCTGGCTGGTCCTCTTCGGGGGAGGGATGATGGGGGTGATTTTGGCCGCGATGGGCTTCATGCAGGGGGCGATGCTCGAACATGGGGTCCATTTCACCGACAGTGTCGTGGCGATGAAGCCGTGGTGGGAGGCGCGGACCTTCTCCGGTATGGCGATGGACGTCGGGATGGCGCTCTTTTTCTACAATCTCTGGCGGAGCGCGCGCGACGGGGCGCCGATCGAGACGACCCCGGTTTCTCCCCGTCCGACGGCGGAGGCGCGGGCGCCGATGCATGCATCGGGACCGCTCGAGCGGCCCTCCGCCATCATCCTGATCGCCGGGGTGGCGTTTTTCCTCCTGGCGATCGCCGTTCAATGGCTGATGCCGATTGCGTTGGAGTCGAATTATGAGTTGCCCGTGCGGACGGTGAAGGGGATACAAATCTTGCCGACCGATTATACGGAGCAAGAAAAGCTCGGCCGGAAGGTCTATATCCGGGAAGGGTGCTGGTATTGCCATTCGCAGTATATCCGCCCCGTGACCGGAGAGGACAACCGTTGGGGTCCGGTTTCTCAGGCGGGCGAGTATACCTATGACATTCCCCATCTCTTTGGGACCCGTCGAATCGGACCTGATTTATTCCGCGTCGGGCGAAAGTATGGAGATGACTGGCACATCGCCCATCATTGGGAGCCCCGCGCGGTCGTTCCCGATTCGATCATGCCCTCCTTTCGGTGGCTGTTCAACCCAGCTGATGCGAACGGCGCTCCGCAGATGACGGATGAGGGAAAGGCGCTCATCGCCTATCTCCAAAAGCTTGGCACTCAAATCGGCGACTGGCGGGAGGAATTTCTTCCGATCAGTGTCAACGCCGGCACCGCGCTTGATCCGAAGCGGGAGGTCTTCGAAATCGGAAAGCGGGTCTATGCGCGCCGCTGCACCGGCTGCCACGGGGAGAAAGGGGACGGCAACGGCCCGTCGGCCCGGTTTTTGGATCCAAAGCCGCGCGATTTCACCCGCGGGATCTTCAAGTTCCGCTCCACCGGCGGGGGGGAGAATACCCTGCCGCTCGATGCCGATCTCTACCGGACCGTCACGCACGGCTTGTGGGGAACCGCGATGCCGGCTTGGCATGAGATTTCGGAGCTGGAGCGCGCGTCGGTCGTTCAATACATCAAGATCTTCTCCGACCGATGGAAGAACGAGGCCGTCCCTCCTCCAATTACGATTCCGCCTGAGCCGCCGGCCGATTCCGCGTCGGTTGATCGGGGAAGAGCGGTCTATGCCGAGGCGGGTTGTCTCGGCTGCCACGGGCTTCAGGGAAAAGGGGACGGCCCGTTGGCGCCGATCCTGCGCGACGTCTGGGGAAATCCGGTCCGTCCGGCGAACTTCACCCTCCCGGCGGGGGTGCCGGGAGGAGTCAAACTGGGGCACGACGCCAGGCATCTTTTCACTGTGGTGATGACCGGGGTCGGCGGAACGCCGATGGAGGCTTTCTCAAAGCGGCTGACGCCGGAGCAGGTCTGGGATGTCGTTTATTTTGTCCGGTCCCTTTATCTTCAGGCGCAAGAGGAATTTTTGGAGAAGCGACGCGTGGGAGCATCGGCGCAGACGGCGCGGCGCTGACCCGCTCTGTCGGGGTGTCGGATGGAAATCACCTGGATCAATTATCTGGTCGGGATGCTGGTCTCGCTGGCCGCCTGGTTTGTTTTTCTTTGGGCCATCCGCGACGGGCAGTTCCGCGAAACGGAAGAGACCGCCCGGCGAATGCTCGAGAATGAGGTATCCGAAGAGGGAGCCGATGGAACCGAAAAAAGAGCATGAAGAAGATCGTCACCGGCTGATGGAGAAGGTCGGCCTGGAAAAGGATTCGCATCTCCACCAAGATTACGAGTACGCCTCGGGGATCGTGGAGCGGGCCGGTATTGTTCCGTTTTGGTTGAAGGTCGTTTATGTCTCTCTCGTTGTCTGGGCGATTTACTATATCATCCGATACTGGTCCGGCGAGTAGAGGCGATAGAAGAGGATATCGATGTGAAGGTGCTCATTTATGTCAATCTGATCGTCGGGGCCTGGTTGATCGTCTCGCCGTTTCTCTTCAGCTATAGGTACGATACGGCCGAATTTTGGAACAGCGAGGTGATCGGCGTCATGCTGATCATCATCACCGGCGTGATCGGATTTTCGGTGCCTCGGCAGAATCGGGAGGCGCCTCTCTCGCAGGTGGAGCGGCGAAAGCGCGCGTAGCGCAGCGCTTCTTCAAGCCGATTTGAGCGCTTTGCGCACGCCGTAGGCCCGTTCATTAAAGACCCGCATCGCCTCATCGAGGCGGACCCCCTTGATTTCGATCCGGGAGAGATCTCCTTCCCCCAGCCCGAGCTTCGTTGCCTGCCGGAGGTATTCGACCCCCATCGTCGAGAATCCGAGGAGCGAGGCGCAAACCGTATCGACGGAAACCGGGTCGCGTCCGGCGACGACCAATCCGGTCTCGACGGCGATCCCGCCGGTCGGGCCGGTGGCGATCATCGCCGGGTGTCCCGTGACAATCCCCAGGTGAGGGGGAAAGCGCTTCAGCATCCCGACGATAAATCCGTTTTTGTCCTCGACCATCCCGCTCCGGCCGTACTGATCGGCCATTCTCGGATGGCCGTAGTAGTCGGCGGCGGGCCAGCTCATGGCGATGTTCTTGACGGCGCCGACGATCACCGACTGAGAGTGGACCTTCAACTGGCTGAGGGAAACGACCGTTTCGTAGCGGAGCACCCCCTCGTGGACGACGACCTCCCGCATCGGTCCGTAATCGAGGGGAACGGTCGCGAAGGGGGGCTTGTTGTGATCGACGTATCGGACCTGCTCCCGTTCGACCACTTGCTTCATTCCGGTGACCCGGAAGACTTCATCCGTCTCCGCGGCCCCGGCGCCGCCGGAGACGATCAGCTCCCTCGGCTGAAAAGGCTTCACGAACTGGATGACCGCTTCAAGGGTATCCGGCTGTGTCACCCCGGAGGTGTCGTCCTTGCTCGCCCAGGTGTCGTTGGGATGGATCGCGACGATCTTGTTCTTGAAAAGCTCCTCCACCGGTAGGAAGCCCAGCGCCTCTTCAACGGCCTGCCGGATCTTCGAATGCTGCGTCAGTGCGACGGTCGCCATCGGTCTTCCTCCATAATGATCATCCCCTCAGGCGGCTCCCTTGGCGAGGTTGGTGTTTTTTGCCGGCTGATACCGAAGAAGGGCTCCCATCCCTCCCGATTGTTCGAGAAGCGGGTGGCGGGGCACATAGGCGATCTGAGCGCTCTGCGAGATTGCCTGCTCGATCGTTTCCTCCACCAGATCGGCTACAGGATCGGTCGGGCTTCCGCATTCGGGACAAGCCGAATCGCCCATATTCAGATGCCCGCAAGAGGGACAACGCGCACCGGCCAAGTCGACCCCTTCCTGAACGACCAGGGTCTGGACCGCCCCTTGTCCCAACGCGTGCAGGGTCGGCCCCACACCGAAGACCCCCAGCCCATACGGCTGGTTCGCCTCGGCGATCTGTTTGACCAGTTGATCCTTCTGGCTCCATTCGACCTCTTGAATCAGTCTCAGCGTTTCTTCATAAACTTCGGGAAGGGAGAGCTTCGGGTCGGATTTGATCCGGCCGATGATCCGCTCCTTTAAATCGTGATGGAGCGTCTCCTCGAACCCGGATCGGTTTTCCTCTTGGCCACCGACGATGAGCCAATCGAAGTGATGATCCCGAAAATAAGTGGAAGTGATGTCGGCGATCCGTTTGAAGTGGTGCCGGACGTGGCTTCCAACGTGGCGCTCGATTTTCCTTTCGGCCAGTCCGTAGACGCCGCTTTCTGAATTTCCACCTCCGACGGGACTGTCCGATCTTCTCCCCCGCCGCTCAATCCGCCGTTCCGCGAGACCGTACTCTTCCATCGACTTGTATTCCTTGCTGGAAGGATCGTGCACCTTCCCGGGGATCTCGTCGTAAATTTCAGAGTGCTCGGTGATTTCTCCCAGGTAAACTTCAAAAATGCGGGCCCGCTCCTGGCTGACAAGGACGACTGCATATTTCGGATATTGATCGAGGAGGGCGGTGAGGGGAAGGGTATAAGGGTGCGGAAGGACAACCAGCTTCGATCGGAGAGGAACCGGAAAAGCGAGCGGAAGCCAGAGACCTTTTTGGGAGCAGGAGTAAATCAGCACCCCCCGGTGATGATTCCGCTCGAACCGATCGCCGAGGTATCCTTCCATTTTTTCCAAATCTTCTTCGATCGATTGCCGCACTTCCGGGGCGAGCGTCTTCGATTCCAAGTCGGTCCGCGTCTGCTTCAAAAGGTTTTTCAGGACGACCATGAATTCCTTCCGTTTTGGAAAACGGCGGCCGTCGATGTTCAGGCTGAGGGTGCTGACCCATGTATTTCCGTTTTCATAAGCGAGCAGCTCTTTTACGTCTTTCCATGAGATCATGATCACTCCTTTCGAAATCAAGCGGCCTTTCGGGGGGTTTGAGCAAAAAATCCGGTCATTCGTTGGTCGACGTCCCGGCTTTGGCAACGGGGACAGATGAGATCGCCCCTGTCGTGTTCGGCGAGCGACATCTGTACGCTGAAGACCTCCTGACATTTTCGACATTGATATTCATAGATCATGATCGATGCCTCCTTCTGAGCAGGACATTAACAAATGGGTTCGACTTATTTTGGCAACTTTTAACGATTTGTGTCAATGCCTCTTCCCGACCGTTTCCTACGGTTCTGCCTGAGGTTAGACGCTTTTCCAACGGGAGCGAAGCGGGGTGAACCCTTTCTACGGCGGAGATTTCTTCCCGACCGAGAGAGGGAGCGCGCGCGGCTTCAATCTTGTTGACAGGGGAGGGGTGATCGGTTAATATGGGGCGTCTTTTAAGGGGGTTTTTTATGTTTTATTTCACAAAGTGGATGGTTTTCTTCCTCTTATTATTTGCCTCCCTTTCTTTCGTCGGCTGCCAAAAACAAGATGGGATGGCCGAGAATGTCGGAGCCGGTGCCCCCGCCCCTCCCCCGGTTCCCTCCGCCCCCGCCCCTGTCGGAGAGGCCGCGTCCTCCTCAGCCTCCGCGGAGTCGCCTCATGGATCGGGCGCTCCGGTCCCCTTCATGCAGAAGCTGGCCGAATACAAGGCGCGCCTTGAGAAAGATCCAAAAGATATCGAAGCGCTCGTCTTCATGGGGAACGCGAATTATGACATCCAGCGCTTTGAAAAAGCGAAAGAATTCTATCAGAAAGCGCTTGAGGTTGATCCCAACAACACCCACGTTCGGACCGATCTTGCGTCCTCTTACCGGAGTCTCGGCGAAACCGATCAGGCATTGGAAGAGTTGAACAAGGTATTAAAGTCCGATCCGAAACATGAAGTCGCGCTATATAATTCCGGAATCATCCTTCTGAACGATAAAAATGACGCCGAGAAAGCGACGGCGGCCTGGGAAAAGCTGGTTCAGCTCAAGCCGAACGATCCCCTTTCGCAAGAGCTGAAGAAGAAGATCAGCGAGTTAAAACAAACCGGCAGTCAGCCGACCCCCTCCGCGGCTCAACCGAAATAAGGAGCGTTGTATGAAATTCTTTTTGGATTCCGCCAACATTTCCGAGATTAAAGAGTCTGTTGCGCTGGGATTGATTGACGGCATCACCACAAATCCTTCCCTGGTTGCAAAAGAGAAGAAGGATTTCAGGAAGCTGATCGAAGAGATCTGCCAAATCGTCGACGGCCCGATTTCCGCGGAAGTGGTCGCGACGGACGAAGAGGGGATGATCGAAGAAGGGCGCTCCCTTGCAAAGATCCACAAGAACGTCGTGGTGAAAGTGCCGATGACGGCGAATGGTTTGAAGGCGACCCGTCGCTTTTCAAAAGAAGAGATCCGCGTCAATGTCACCCTCATTTTCTCTCCGGCCCAGGCGCTTTTGGCTGCAAAGGCCGGCGCCACGTACGTCAGCCCCTTCATCGGCCGGCTCGACGACGTCGGCCAGGTCGGCATGGACCTGATCGATCAGATCGTCACGATTTTTTCGAATTACAATTTTAAGACCGAGGTCCTGGTCGCCAGCATTCGAAATCCGATCCATGTGATCGAGGCGGCCCAGATCGGAGCCCATGTCGCCACCATGCCTTTCGCCGTTATACAGCAGCTTCTCAAACACCCGCTCACCGACATCGGCCTGGCCAAGTTCCTTGCCGATTGGGAAAAAACGAAGGGGTAGGATTAATATATTTGTAGGGGCGCCCCCCCGTGGCGGCCCTTTCCTTTATTGACTTTGAGAAACAGGGCAGGCACAGGGGCCTGCCCGTGTCGTCCGCAACCTTTCCTTTTTCCGTCCTGATTCATGAGCCCTCCTCCTTCGGGAAAGAAATACCTCAAACAGATCATCCTTCCGCTCCTCGATGCGCTCGATCCAGGAGCGCTTCTTCAAAAGAAAATTCGTGTTCGAAAAGGAACCATCGAATGGGACAGCCGCTCCTATCGTCTCAACCCCGATTGTTCCATCTATGTCATCGGGGCCGGGAAGGGATCGGCCCGCATGGCCGAAGCATTGGAACGGCTTTTGGGAGATGCAATCACCGATGGGATCGTCATCACGAAATACGGATACGGTCTTCCCTGTCGGCGGATTCGCATCATCGAGGCCGGCCATCCGATTCCCGATAGAGCAGGGGAGGCGGGGGCCAGGGAGATCCTCGCGCTGCTGAGTCGCGCAAACCGGGGCGATCTCGTCATCGGTCTCTGGTCGGGTGGAGGATCCGCTCTTCTCCCGTTGCCGATTTCCGGGATTTCTCTCGAATCCAAGCAGCAGGTGACCGATCTCCTCTTGCGCTCCGGTGCGGTGATCGGCGAGATCAATACCGTTCGGAAGCATCTCTCGCAAATCAAAGGAGGTCAACTTGCCCGAGCGGTCGGCAACGCCCGGATGGTCAATTTCATCCTCTCCGATGTGGTTGGAGACCGGCTCGATGTCATCGCCTCCGGTCCGACCGTGCGCGATCCGACGACTTTCAACGATGGAATCGAGATCTTGAAACGGTATCGTCTTTGGGAAAAGATCGATTCCTCCGTCCGGCTCGCCTTAGAGGAAGGAGTGCGGGGGGAGCGGCCCGAAACGCCGAAGCGGCTCGGCCGTTGGATTGAAAACATTCTGATCGGAAACGGCAAAGCGGCTGTGAACGAAGCGGCCCGGCAATTGAGGCGGATGGGATTTCATCCTCACATTCTCACAAGTGTCCTTGAAGGGGAGTCACGCGAAGTCGCCAAGGTCCTTGTTGCGCTGGCCAAGGAGATCCAATCTCGTCGAAAGGGAAAACCGGTTTGCTTCATTGCCGGGGGTGAAACAACGGTGACTGTCCGAGGCAATGGGAAGGGAGGCCGGTGTCAGGAGTTTGCGCTTTCCGCCGCTCTTTCGCTGGCCGGAACGCGAGGGATCACGGCGGCGGCGTTCTCGACGGACGGGACCGACGGGCCCACCGACGCGGCGGGGGCGGTCGCCACCGGGGAGACGGTGCAGCGGGCGACACGGAAGGGGATGGACCCTCGGATGGCGCTGGCTGAGAACGACGCGTATCCCTTCTTTGATGCGCTCGGGGATCTGATCCGAACCGGTCCGACGCGAACCCACCTGAACGATCTTTATCTTTTGTTCATCCCGAGCGCTTCCGCTGAGGAGAATTTAGATTGATTCAACTTTTCCCCTTTTGCCAATGAAGGATAGGGTGGGTATGGAGCACACCGACCGGGTATGCCTCAAGCTCAACCTTCGTGTCATAAGTTGATTGTTTTGAGGGGATTGTATTAGGATAATTGAATGTCGAAAATCTCATACAAAGGGAGAAGTCGATGACCCAGCAACCATCCGTCCGTTTGTCGACCGGCATTGTCGGCCTGGATGAAATTCTCCAGGGAGGGCTGATCCCCGCCAGGACCTATATGGTGCGCGGAAAGCCGGGAATGGGAAAAACCATCCTCGGCCTTCATTTCCTCACAGACGGCGCGACAAAAGGGGAAAAGGTGCTGCTGATTACCCTGGGGGAAGCGGAGGGGCAGATCCGTAAAAACGCATCGACCTTGGGGTTGGATCTATCCGGCGTTTCTTTTCTCGATCTGAGTCCCTCCCCTGAATTTTTCTCCGAAGTAAAAACGTACGACATCTTTTCCCCCGCCGATGTGGAAAGAGCGCCGACCACCCAAAAGATTATTGAAAAAATCGAACAAATCAAACCACAACGCGTTCTGATCGACGCGATCACACAGTTCCGGTATCTCTCCCCCGACTCCTTCCAGTTCCGAAAACAGGTCCTCTCCTTTCTTCAGTTTCTCACCTCTCGAAAGATCACCGTTCTCTTCACCTCCGAGGGAACCGCCTCGGTTCCGGATGATGATTTGGAGTTTATGTGTGATGGGGCGATCCACCTCGAAATGTCGGACCGGCAACGGAGTCTCTGCGTGACCAAATTCCGAGGCTCCGGCTTCCGAGGCGGCTGCCACACCCTCCGGCTGACCGATTCGGGGATCGTCGTTTCGCCCCGCCTCATTCCGGAAGCGCACCAGAGGGAGTTCATCGCCGAGTCGATCTCTTCGGGGGTCTCCCACCTGGACGATCTTCTGCACGGGGGTCTGGAGCGCGGCACCATTACCATGGTGACCGGTCCCAGCGGTGTCGGCAAAACGACCCTTGGCGTTCAGTTCATGAAGGAAGCGGCGGCCAGGGGCGAGCGCTCAGTCATCTACCTTTTTGAGGAGGCTGCGGAGACGCTCCTGCACCGGTCGGAGTCGATTGGTGTCCCGATTAAAAAAATGCTCGATCGGGGGACCCTCTCGGTGGTTCAGGTCGAGCCGCTTCAGTTTGCTCCGGATGAGTTTGCAAACCTGGTCCGGAAAGAGGTCGAGGAAAAAAATACACGGATCGTCATGATCGATGGGGTTTCCGGCTATCGGCTTTCCGTCCGGGGAGAAGATTTAATCAGCCATCTGCACGCCGTCTGCCGGTATTTAAAAAACATGGGGGTCACGATCATTCTGATGAATGAGACCGAGGAGATTACCGGCGACTTTCGCGCGACCGAAAAGGGAATCAGCTACCTGGCCGACAACGTGGTCTTTCTTCGCTACCTGGAATTAAACGGCGAGCTGCGAAAGGCCATCGGGGTCTTGAAGAAACGTCTGACCGATTTCGAGAAGACCCTTCGAGAGATGGAGATTACCAAGGAGGGGGTCAAGATTGGTGCGCCGATGATCGAGCTGCGGGGCATCCTGAGGGGTATTCCTGAATGGATTAATGCTCCCAAGAAAAGAGATGATAGAAGGGGGGCCCGCCGTCCCGCTTCTAATCCAACAAAAGAGGCCTCCCGATCCAATCCAAAAGATCCGAGGGGACACCGGGAAAGGTAGCCCGCCGCCGGTCCGAATGTTTTGAACACGCACGCGCGTCGCATTCCTCGCACCTGGCTGCGAAGGTTAGACGCGCGAATACAAATAGAGTCTTTCTCTCTTTTCGGGTCGAAGATTCCCCGCAGCTTGCTGCGGGAGCTTCAATGAGCCTTATGAACCGCATTTTGCTTCTGATCGATCATCCTGAGAATCGCCGTTTGCTGGCGGCGTGGCTGGGGAAATGGTATCAGGTCATTCCGGCCGATTCGAAAGAGGAACTCCACCAACCCTTTGACTTGGGGATGATCGACGGCCCGGCGCTCAGCCGTTTATCGAAAGAGGTCCAAACGAGAAAAGCGGCGGAGCGTCCCCGCTTTCTTCCATTTATCCTCGCCGTATCCCGACCGGATGTCAATCTCTTCAAGCAGCATCTTTGGGAGAGTGTAGACGAGCTGATCATTCATCCGGTCGATCAGATAGAATTGCAGGTCCGGATCGAAGTGCTTTTGCGTTCGCGGCAATTTTCATCGGAGCTCAAGTTGCGTAATGATGATCTGGAGGCGTATTCCCAAGCACTGATGCATGATCTTCGGGCACCGGTCCGGGCCATCGGCGGTTTTGCGAAATTATTGGTCCAGGAGCAGAAAGGAAAACTCGATGAGCGGGGAAAACACCATCTCGACCGGATTCAGTCGGTCGCAGAGCAGGCGTGGGACATGATCGACGCATTGCTCAACTTTTCCCGCCTTGGACGAAAAGAGATCACTCTCCGGAGGGTTCGCCTTCATTCCGTCATCGAATCCTGTCTGAGGAATCTGCAAGAAGAGATCGAAGCAGCCAACGCACAAATCGTCATCCGAGGAGAGCTCGCGTCCGTTCAGGCCGATCCCACCCTGCTGAAGATGGCTTTAAATGATCTTCTCTCGAATGCCATCAAGTATGTATCCCCCGGGACGCAGCCGCATGTCATTCTTTCTACGTCGATCCACCAACGACGTTGCCGCATTCACATCCAGGACAATGGTATCGGCATTTCGTCCGAAAACCAACAACGTATTTTTTCACCATTTGTCCGGCTTCACAGTGTGGAGGAATATCCGGGGATCGGATTGGGGCTTTCGACCGTCCGGAAAGTGGTCGAACTGATGGGGGGGCAAGTCGGCGTCGAATCGGCTCCGGACCAGGGGAGCCTCTTTTGGATCGAACTGGGTCTCCAGAACGAAGAAGCACATGGAAATCAGGATGAAATTGAAGTTTCTTATCGTTGACGATAATCCGGACGACCGGGAACTGATTATTCAGGAATTAAAGAAAGAATATCGGAATGCGGTTTATTCCGAGGTCTTTCGGAGGCGTGATTTTGAGACCGCCCTGGCGGAGGCAGATTTCGACATTGTCTTCACCGACTATCGGCTCAACTGGACCGACGGTCTTTGGGTCCTCTCGCAGTTCAAGGCGCATCACCCTCACATCCCTGTCATTATGGTCACCGATACCGGAAATGAGGAGATCGCCGTAAAGGGGATGAAAGCCGGGTTAAGTGACTATATCCTTAAGAAGTATCTTTTTCAGCTCTCGCTGGGGGTGAAGGAGACGCTTGAGAAGGAGAGGTTACGCAAAGAATATGAAGCGGCGCAGAAGGCCCTCCGCGAGGCCCACGCTCAGCTTGAGAGAAGGGTCGAGGAGCGGACTGCAGAATTGCTTCAGGCCAATACGAAGCTCAAACATGAGATCACCGAGCGGATCCGGACCGAAGCGGAGCTGAAGCAGAAAACGATGGAAGCCGAGGAGGCGAATCGAACAAAATCGTATTTTCTCTCCTCGGTCTCCCACGAGCTGAAAACGCCGCTCAATGCCATTCTCGGCTACACTCAGCTTTTAATGGATGGCACGTATGGTCCTCTTCCCGAAGACCAACGGAAGCCGTTGGAAGGAATATTAAGAAATGCAAATGATCAATCGAAGCTGGTGAGTAACTTGCTGGATCTGACGCAAATTGAATCAAAAAAAATGGTCGTCGATGTTGAAGAGATCGATCTCACGAAGTTAGTCGAGGAGGTCTGTCTGACGATGCAGCCGCTCTTCGAGAAGAAGTCCCTCTCGATTCTTTGGAATATCGAGGCAACGCTTCCGATGATCGAGTCGGATCCTTATAAAATCCGGCAGATCGTCGTAAATCTTCTTTCAAACGCATTGAAATTTACGCAGAAAGGCGGGGTCACCCTTTCGGTGCGGATGAAGTCACAAGGTGAAGGGGTCGAAATCGTCGTTCAAGATACCGGAATTGGAATTCCTTCGGAAGAGATCGCGAGAATCTTTGATGCTTTTCATCAGGTCGACCGGAAGGCGACCCGGGAATTCGGGGGGCTGGGGCTCGGCCTTGCCATCGTGAAAGAAATCGTCTCTCTCTTAAAGGGGAGCGTCGGCGTGGAGAGCACCGTCGGAGCCGGAACGACCTTTATTATCTCCCTGCCCTATCGTGTGACCTTGCAGACTGAATGAACAAGGGGATCTTAAAATAATTCCGGTGTGAAGCAAGGCGCCTACGGCCTTATCGATAATTAAGAAACTGTAGATCGAGCCCGAAGTCTTGTGAGCGTAAGAAGTTAATCACCGACTGAAGCTCGTCCTTGCTCTTGCTTTGGACGCGGACCTGGTCTGCCTGGATCTGGGCCTGTACTTTGAACTTGCCGTCCCGGATCGCCTTGCTGATCTCCTTGGCCTTCTCGGAGGGGATTCCTTGCTGCAGGGTGATCTTCTGCCGGACGGCCCCGCCGAGCGCCTTTTCGATTTTCTCATAGACCAGTGCCTTGAGCGAGACATTGCGTTTCACCAACTTCGTTTGAAAGACATCGAGGACCGCCTTGAGTTTATACTCGTCCTCGGAAGTGACGACCACCTCTTTCTCCTCCTCCAGCCGGATCTCGCTTTTGGTTCCTTTCAGATCAAAGCGCTGGCGAACCTCCTTCATCGCTTGCTCGACCGCGTTTTTAACTTCCTGGATATCAATCTTCGAAACCACATCAAATGAGCTTGTCTCCGCCATGGAATACTCCTTTCTTTCGATGAATGGGTGATCAGAGGAAGTTGCGGGATTCTTAAATGAAGATCATTCCCAATGATAAAGGGAGATGGCTTCAAAATACAATGGGGCAGATCGGATTGTCAATGGCGTAGAGGCGACCCGCCGGGGTCGCCTCCAGGATGAGTCAAGGCGAAGATGTTACGTCCGGGTTTCGAATTCTTTTAAGATTTCAAGGACCCTCTCCGCCAGTTTCTGGGGCGAGAAGGGTTTGGTGAGATATTCGAGGGCGCCCGCATTTTCACCCCGCTCCTTCGCCGAGGGATCGCCGCGGGCGGTCAACATGATAATCGGAATGTGGGAGGTTTCCTGGTTGGCCTTCAGCCGTTGGCAAGCTTCAAATCCGTTCATCTTCGGCATCATCACATCGAGCAGAATGAGATCGGGCCTCTCGGAAACGGCTTTTTCGATCGCTTCGACGCCGTTTCCCGCTTCGACCGTCTCAATCCCGCAGAACTTCAACTTGATCTGGATGAGCTGACGGACGAACTCTTCATCATCGACGATCAATACTTTTTTAGGATTCATGTGCGAACCCTGTCTAGCGACATCGTGCAATTGCCTCCTTGCTCCTGCGCGTTTTTTAATGCGTTGCTTGCATGAATAATCATCCTTTCGGCGGTATCGGCGTCGTCAAAGAAGGTGGCGGTTCCGATGCTCACCGTGACCATTTCAATGCTCTGTTTTCCGGGGATGGAGAAGTCGTAACTCTCCACAAGACGCCTCAGCTTTTCGGCGGCCATCTTCGCCGACTCGCGGGTTGTCTCCGGCATCATCAGGATGAAGGTGCTTCCGCCCCCCCGGCAGAGCGGGTTGGACGACCGCGTATTCCTTCTGTAGATGATGGCAATTTCGCGGAGGACATGATTTCCCGCTTCGGTTCCGTAGCGGCGGTTGAAGAGGCGGAACTGGTCCACATTCGAGATGAGAATGGAAAAAGGGCGTTTGTAGCGGAATGCCCGGCTGACCTCATCCGCGAGGCGATTGTTCAAATAACGTTCGTTGTAAAGACCGGTGAGGCCGTCGATCATCTTGGCCTTGTCGGGATAGAGCTTCTCGAATTTCCGGACCTCCTGAATCAGCGTCTCCTTGAGGGAAGGGTTCTTGTAGATGATCTCGCGGACCTGACCGTCCAGGATCTGTTTCTCTTCCGCGGTCAGCTCTCTCGAAGCAAAGAGGATGATCGGGATGTTCCGGGCGGTCGGATGCTGCTTGAGGCGATGGATGGTTTCAATACCGGAGATGTTGTTCAGCATCAGGTCGAGCAGAATCAGGTCGGGTTGGATTTCGACCGCCAAAGCGATCCCTTCTTCACCGTTGTTGGTCTTGATCACCCCGAAGTGCTCTTCATCCAAGATCGATCCGATCTGTTCCATGACGACGGTGTCTTGTTCGATCACCAGGAAGTTGATCGGCTTGCGGATCACCGATTGGGTGATGCTGTATTTTTTCAGGCTGTCGATCAGTCCCTTGCGATTGATCGGCTTGGTGAAATAATCGACCGCGCCGAGGCTGAATCCGAGCGTCGGATTCTCCACGATCGAAACGATGATCACCGGAATATCTTTGGTGGAGGGAAGGGTTTTCAATTTCTTGAGCACTTCCCATCCGTCGATCCGTGGCAGCATGATATCGAGGGTAATGGCGAACGGTTTGATCTCCTGTGCCTTCTCGATGGCGTCCTGTCCGTCATAAGCATGGACGACGGCGTAGCCCTCTTGGGTCAGATAAAGGGCGAGCAATTTTGCGACGGCGGGATCATCCTCGACGACCAGAATACGGGGCCGGTCCTCTTCGGCCCCTTCCGAAAGGGCGGGTATGTTGAGAATCGCATCGGCCCTGGCCGTCATTTCCGAGGAGCTGAATGTCTGGATCGGCGGAGGTTGTACGTCGCGCTCCTCTGGGATCGGGATGGAGACCCGGAAGGTGCTTCCGGAACCCGATCGGCTCTCCACATGGATCTCCCCCCCCAGGATATCGACGAAACGCTTGGTGATCGCCAGGCCGAGTCCCGTGCCGGGGTAATCCCGCGTGTAGGAACCGTCGATCTGCTGGAACTCATCGAAGATTTTGCTCAGCGCGTGGGTCGGGATGCCGATTCCGGTATCCCGGATCGATATCTCGATCGCCCGGGCGCGTCCCAGCCGTCCGGCGCGGACCTGGAGCTGGACGGAGCCCTTCGCCGGGGTAAACTTGATGGCGTTTCCAAGGATATTTAAAAGGATCTGTTTAACTTTTCCCTCATCGGTGTAGACCATATCGACCCCTTCATCGACGGAAAGGTCAAAATGGAGCCCCTTCTTGTAAGTCATCGGAATCACCGTCTGCTGGATCGTTTCGAGAAGGGAGCGAAGGCTAAAGAGGTGGGGATGAATCTCCATCTTGCCCGCTTTGATTTTTGAGAGGTCGAGCAGGTTATTGATGATCTCCAGGAGGTGCTGGCCGCTGGTGTTCATGTTGCGGACGTAGGACTCCTGATCGGGGGACAACGCTCCGGCCAGCCGGTCGAGCAGGATCTCCGAGAAACCGATGATCGAGGTGAGGGGGGTGCGCAATTCGTGTGAGACGTTCGAGAGAAACTCCGATTTGATCCGGTCCATCTCCATCAGTTTCTCGACGGTCTCCTGCTCCTTTTGGAAAAGATGGGCATTTTCCACCGCGGTTCCGACCTGATTTCCGATGGAGGAGAGAAGCTGGAGATCTTGCGCGGTAAAGTTGCGGGCGGTGCGGCTCGCGAGGGTGAAGGCGCCGATAATTTTGTTTTTCGACTGAACCGGAAAGACGATCAGCGTTTGGTATCCCGCGTTGATCAACGGATTGGTCGTTTCGGAAACATCGGCCTGCTCCAAGATGACCGGGGCCCGGGTGTCGACGACTTCCAGTGAAATCTGCAGATTTCCAGCGGCGTGAAGCTCATTCAACAAAGGGGAGGAGATGCCGAAATGGCTCTTCATCACCAGCCGGCTCTCCGAGGGATTGAAGATTTCAACATAACCCGATTCGAATCCCGTGACCTCAATTACCTTCTCCAGTGTGGTATCGAGCAGTCCCTGAAGCTCCAGCGACTGATTTGCGGTGGTCGCGATCTGATTGAGCGCTTGAAGCTCCCGCGTCCGGGAGAGGACCTTGTGCTCCAAGGTCGCATACGATTCGGAGAGTTTTTCCGCCATCTCGTTGAACTTGTCGGCCAGCGCTTCGATCTCATCATCCGTTTTGACCTGGAGGCGATACCCGAGATCTCCCTTCCGGATATGCTCGGCCCCCTCGTGCAGAAGGAGAAGCGGCCGAACGAGTTTTCCGGCGACAACGAAGCCGAGGGCGCCGGTGAAGCCGACCAGAAGCGATCCGTAAAGGAAGACGGTCCGAATAAGTGACTGGACCGGCTCATACGTCTCTTTCGGCTCCTGCCGGATGAAGCTGTGCCACTGCTTTCCCCCCTTTGAAGAGACCAGTTGATTCACCGCCGACACCGGCGCAAAACCGACGATCGAATTGGTCCCGCCGTGGCCGTCATTCTGGGCGGTCATCCACCCGGAACGATCTTCGGTGATCCGCTGCAGCAGGACCGGATCGGCGACATGACTTCCGGTCGGAAGGATCGGGCAGATCAGGACCACGCCGGAGGAGTCGATGAGCATCGCATGGCCCGTCGAGCCGAACCGGATCGGATAGATGAACGGCTGCAAAAAGGGTTTGAGATGGAGGGTGGCTTTTAAGATCCCTAAAAAATCCCCCGACTCTTTGTGAAGGACCGGCATGGCGATATCAAAGAGAAAGTCGGTTGCATCCTGATCGTGCTGGTAGAGCGCTCCAATGTAGACCGCTCCCTTCTCCCCCCGCGCGCTTTCTTTCCACCAGATTTCGTCGGCGAGAAAGGAACTGTTTGCCGGTGCCGCGGCGGAAGAGGCGATTTGCTGGCCGACATTGTTGGTGATGACCAAAGACTGAAGGACCGCTTGCGTTTCAGGAAGGCGCATGGCGCGATTCAGAAAGGCGGAAACTTTCGGGTCCGACGGGATTGTGGGAAGGGCGGCTTGGGCGGCGGTTCCTTTGGGAGCGGGACTCAGCGCATTTTGAAGCGCTTCTTGAATCTCGACCGAATCGCCGAGAAAATGGAGCTCGGCGATCTCTTTCTGGACGCCGAGGTCGGTTTTGCTGGCCGCTTCTTTCGCAAGCCCTTCGAAGTTGTTGCCGATCGCTTTGCGAAGCTCGGTCGTTCCTCTCCAGGATGTGACGATCAGTCCGAGAAGAACGGGGAGGATGGCCATGATGACCATCGCTGAAACGATTTTTTTTCGCAGTCCCGTCTTTCTCGACGTATCGACCAACGGCTCCTCGACGGAAAGTTTTCTAAAGTATACTCGAATGAATCCAACTTGTCACCTGATTTCCCTGTACTGGCGGGTGAGGAGAGAGGATCGGTCAGAGTCGATCCGGACCGAAGGGTCTGACGGGCTAGGGGGACTCGATGACCTCCGTTCCTTTCGGATATTTTACGGTGAAAACATCCTCCGAAAAACCTTTATTGATTTGAATTCCTTCAAATGAAAAGGTCGAGACATTCCCGTTCCGTTCAAAGAGGGTCACCTTTTGGATGACCAATCCTTCCACTTGGGGAGAAGGGGCCACCGAGGCGACGACTTTGGTCAATTGCGACTGCTTGTTTTTCGGAATCAGGCGAAGCGCGATCGATCGATCCGACCGGGGTTCCTCTTCGATGGAGATTTGGAAATCCTGGTCGAGGCGGCCTGCGCCGGAGAGGAGCTGGAGGGGGAGATGGCCGTCCGATTCCCCTCCGAGCCGGCTCTTCACGGCCTGTTGGTGCTCGGGGATGTAGAAAAGAAGGCGCTCTCCGTCGACGACAATCTGCTGGCGGCTCGGCTCGTGATAATCCCAACGCATCTTCCCTTTCTTGAGGAAGAGCTTTCCTTTGGAGACATAAGGGGTGTCGAAATCTTCGAAGCGGACCGATTGCACGAAGTCGGCCTGCAGGTCGTTTATCTTTTCGTATGCGCTTTGAATCTTGGCCGCCACGGCGGCAGGGTCTTCTTCGGCCGCGACGTGGGGAGCGAGGACGCAGAGGCTCAGCAGCGTCACAATGATCGATAAGATTTTCACGGTTGTCCTTTCTCGGGAGGGGGTTGCTCTATGCTTGCCCGTTCGTTAGTTGGCGTCCTTCTTGACGAGGATTTCCCTCGGTTTTCCGCCCGACGCCGGCCCGATGACGCCGTCTTCCTCCATCATCTCGATCATCCGGGCGGCGCGGGGGTAGCCGACCCGCATCCGGCGCTGAATGAAAGAGGCGGAGGCCTGCCCGGTGGAGATCACCAGCTCTCGCGCCTGTTCGTAAAGATCGTCGCGCTCGCTCAAAGAAGATTCCTCCGGGGAGGAGTCTTCTTCGGACAACGCGGCTTCATAATGGGGAGAAGCCTGTTCCTTCACGAAGGTGGTCACCTTCTTAATCTCTTCTTCCGATACGTAGGAGCCGTGAACGCGGAGGATCTTTCCGGTTCCGGCGGAGAGATAAAGCATGTCCCCTTTTCCGAGGAGCTGCTCGGCGCCGTTGGCGTCGAGGATGGTTCTGGAGTCGGTTTTTGATGAAACACAAAAGGCGATGCGCGCCGGGAAATTCGCTTTGATCACGCCGGTGATCACATCGACCGAGGGGCGCTGCGTGGCCAGGATCAGGTGGATCCCGGCGGCGCGGGCCATCTGCGCGAGGCGGGTAATGGAATCTTCCACATCGCGCGGCGCCACCATCATCAGGTCGGCCAGCTCGTCGATGAGAATCACGATATAGGGGAGGGGGCCATGTTCCAGCGGCGGCTTTCCGCCCGGGACCGCTTCCTCCGTTTTGGGGGGCGGGGGAGGGCTGTTCTTCAAGAGCTTGTTGTACGCGTCGATGTTCCGCACCCCCTTCTCCGCGAGGAGCTGATAGCGGCGCTGCATCTCGGCGACCATCTTGCGAAGCGCATCGGACGCCGCCTTGGCCCGAACGATTACCGGCGCGACCAGATGCGGGATGCCGTCGTAGAGCGAAAACTCGAGCATCTTCGGGTCGATCATCAGCATCTTGACCTCGGACGGCGTGGCCGAGTAAAGAAGCGAGAGGATCATGCCGTTCAACCCGACGCTTTTTCCGGAGCCGGTCGAGCCGGCGATCAGCAGATGCGGCATCGTGGCCAGATCGGCGGAAACCGAATTCCCGAAGATATCTTTGCCGAGGGCCAGCCGAAGCTTGGAGCCGATCTGGTTGTACGAGGGGGAGGAGAGGATCTCTTTCAACAGCACCTCTTCGCGAACGACGTTCGGGATCTCAATCCCGACGGTTGATTTCCCCGGCAGGGGGGCGACAATGCGGACCTGCATCGCTTTCATCGCCAAGGCGAGGTCGTCGGCGAGATTGGTGATCCGGTTCAGTTTAATGCCGGGGGCCGGCTCGAACTCGAACATCGTCACGACCGGTCCGGGATGGACTTGCGTGACCTTTCCCTCCACGTCGAAATCGAGCAGCTTTCTTTCGAGTATCCGAGACTGCGCGACCCACTCTTCCTCGGTCATTCGTTTGGCCGCCCCGGACGGGTCGGCCAGGAGGGAAAGGGGGGGAAGCCGGTAGTCTCCTTCTTCCGGACGGATAAAAGGAAAAACCTCTTGCTGGGGGGGGATCGTGATCTTCGGCGGCGGCGGCTCGACGGCCGGCGTCCGGGCGATTTCCGGCGCTTTGGAAGGGGCCGGCGGCGCCGCGGCGCGGCGCTTCTTTTTACTTTGCCGGATCACAATCTGCTCCAGGATCGATTGTCGGGCCTCCAAGAGTCGCTCTTGCAATCGGCTCAACGCCGCGCGGGGGGAAAAGGGAGAGATCAACATCCACCCGAGAAGGAAAAGAAAAAGGAGGATGATATGGCTTCCAATCGAGGCAAAATAGTCGAGGAAGAAGCGGGAGAGAATTCGCCCGATCACCCCTCCCTTCAGGTTGGGAGAGGTGATCGAAGTCGATCCTCCCCATTCCAATTCGGCCAGGGAGGAGAGGGTCAGGAGGAGAAGGGCCGATCCGGCGAGGCCCTGTTTGGTGAGGAGGCCGCGTCCTTCCCTGAAGAACCGGACCCCTATAATGATTGAAAAGATCGGGAAGAGATAAGAGGAGATTCCGAACAACTGAAAGAAGAGATCGGAGAGATTGGCGCCGACCCGTCCGATCGCGTTTTGCACCTTCGGATCGGAGGAGATGGTCGAGAATGAAAGATCATCGGCGTGATAGGTCAAAAGACTGATGCCGAGGAGAAGTCCGAGGACGATCAGGAGAATGCCGATGATTTCGTCAGTGTAGCCGTTATGGGATTTGCTGGAGGCCATCGTTGGTTTCCTTGGACATTGTTACGGTAGGACATGATTACCGTAGGGGCGACGCATGCGTCGCCCCTACAAGATTCAGATCACAATCACATTGGGAATGATCATCGGATAACGATTCATTTTCTTAGAGATGATCTTTTTCAAGGTCTGTTTGATCCGCGTCTCAATCCCCTGTTGTAGGTCGGCGGCAAAATGATCTCCCCAGGCGGGATCGGTTTCCACTTCGCGAAGGAGCGTTTGGAGGGAGAGCGCCATCTCTTCCCAGAGGGGATGTTCGATATCGTTTCCGGTGAAGCCGCGCGAGAGAAGGGTCGGGCCGGATCGCACTTTTCGCCCCTCCCGATCGACCGCCACTGTCACGACGATGACCCCGTCCGAGCCGAGGTGTTTGCGGTCTTTCAGGACGGTCTGCTCAACGTCTCCGACTCCCTTCCCGTCGATGTAGATCCGTCGGGCGGGGATCGCATTTCCCTTTTCGCAGTGCCCCTGCCTAAAGACGAGCTCGTCCCCATCCTCGATGACCAAGATATTTCCGGGATCAACCCCGGCCTTCGCCGCGAGCGCGGCGTGAGAGACCATCTGGCGGTATTCGCCGTGGACCGGGACAAAAAACTCGGGCCGGACCCACTCGATCATTTTTTGCTGTTCGTCCCGGCTGGCATGTCCCGAAACGTGGACACGGGCGATCTTCTCGTGCAGGACGATGGCTCCCTTCCGGAAGAGATGATTGATGACGCGCGAGATATCTTCTTCGTTTCCCGGAATCACGCGTGCGGAGAGGATCACCGTATCGCCCGGCTTGACCTGAATCTGCTTGTGGTCGTCGGTCGCCATCCGGTAGAGGGCCGACATCGGTTCCCCCTGGCTGCCGGTGGTAATCAGGACCACCTCGGGATCGGGGGTCCGGCTCAGCTCCTCCAGCGGGGCAATCTGGTCGAGTGGAAAGGAAAGATAGCCGAGCTCCCGGGCAATCTTCACGTTGCCGATGATGCTCTTTCCCGAGAGGAAGACCTTTCGGCCGAGCCGGCTGGCGATTTGCGCGATCTGATCGATCCGGTGGATGTTCGATGAGAACGTCGCGACGATGATCCTTCCTTCCGCTTCGGCGAAGAGCGTTTCAAAATTCTCGCCGACGCGGCTTTCCGATCCGGTGTGCCCTTCGCGCTCGGCGTTGGTGCTGTCTGAGAAGAGGGCGAGCACCCCTTTCTCGCCATACGCTTTGAAGCGCTCGACATCGAAGTAGCTTCCGCCGACCGGTTCCGGATCGATCTTAAAATCGCCGGTATGAATGACGGCGCCGACCGGCGTCGTAATCGCATAGGCGACGCTGTCGGAGATGCTGTGCGTCACGCTGATCGGCTCGATGCAGAACGGTCCGACAAAGATCGGCTCCCTCGGCTTGACGGTGATCAAACGGGGGGTGATCGGCGATCCGTCCTCTTCCCGCAAGAATTCGGACCGATGTTCCTTAAACTTGTCCGCAAGAAAGCCGAGGGTCAGCGGCGTTCCATAAATCGGGACGTTCATTTCCCGGAGAAGGTAAGGAACCGCGCCGATATGGTCTTCATGTCCGTGAGTGAGGAAAACGCCGAGAACGGTCTTGTTCGGATCGAGGAGGAAGGAGAAGTCGGGGATGACGATGTCGACCCCGAACATATCGTTCTCGGGAAACATCAGTCCCGCATCGACCAGCACGATCGATCCTTCATATTCGAAGGCCATCATGTTCATGCCGATCTCCCCCAGTCCTCCGAGAGGGATCACCCGGAGAGGATGGACATTTTTTTCTAACTGCTCTTTCGACATCAGGTTTCTCAAACACTGGACTATAGCATAGATCGGCTTCTTAATCAAACAAAGTATCGGCCAAAAGGGCGAACTCGGAGATCGAAAGGGTCTCCCCCCGGCGGGCCGGATCGAGGCCGATTTTCTGAAGGGCGGCGTCTACCTGATCTCTCGGAAAGCCGGCGTCGGCGAGGGCGTTGGCGAGGCGTTTCCGCCGGTGCCCGAAGGCCCCTCGAACGATCCGCCCGAAGAGCGCTTCATCTCTGATGGGAACCCGGGGATGGGAAAGCGGGGTGAGAGAGATCACCGAAGAGTCGACATCGGGACGGGGACGGAAGCAGCCCCGCGAGACATGAAAGGCAATCCGAATGTCGGCATAAAGCTGAGCCATGACCGAGAGGACGCTGTAGTTTTTTTCTCCCACGGGGGCGACGAGTCTTTCGGCGACCTCTTTCTGAAGCATCAGGACCATTCGCGAGATCCGTTGTCGCTCTTCGAGGAGGCGAAAGAGGAGCGGTGTCGAGAGGTAATAGGGAAGGTTGGCGACCACTTTATAAGGGGACGGGATCTGATGATAAGGGTACTGAAGCGCATCTTCCTGGAGGAGGTGAAGATGGGGGGAGGGAATCTCTTGCCGGAGCGTGGCGACCAAAAGCGGGTCGATTTCGATGGCCAGGAGCTCGGCCCCGCGCTCCAACAGCCCTTTGGTGAGGATGCCGCGGCCCGGCCCGATTTCGACGACCCGCTCTCCCGGCCCGATTTCAGCCGTATCGAGGATCTTTCGCTGGATGTTGTAATCGATCAGGAAGTTTTGGCCCCACGATTTTCGAGGGCGGGGGGTGGTTTCGGTCATCGCTTTCGGCTCTCCGCCATCTCGGCCGCCAGCTTCAAGGCCTCGCGGAGGCTGCCGGGGTCGGCGACCCCTTTGCCGGCGATGTCGTACGCCGTCCCATGATCGACGGAGGTTCGAATGAAGGGGAGGCCGATGGTGACGTTGACGGCGTTGCCGAAGGCCAACAGCTTGATCGGGATGAGCGCCTGATCGTGAAAGAGGGCGACGGCGGCATCGAACCGTCCCGTTTTTAATTGATAGAAAAGGGTATCGGCCGGAAACGGGCCGAGGACATTGATTTTCTCCAGCCGGGCCGCTTCGACGGCAGGGACGACATGCTGCTTTTCTTCATCGCCGAAGATGCCCCGCTCGCCGGCGTGCGGATTCAGCGCCGCCAAGGCGATTTTTGGGGTTTCGATGCCGAAGTCTTGTTTCATTGCCCCGTCGGTGAGGCGGATCGCCTCGACGATGATCTCCTTCCGAATCGTTGTGATCGCCTCCCGGAGGGGAAGATGGATCGTCGTCAGGGTGATTTTTAATCCGCCGCCGACCATCATCATCGCGAACCGGTCGGTCTCGGCGAGATCGGCCAGAAATTCGGTGTGGCCGGGAAAGGCAAAGCCGATCGTCTTCATCCCCTCTTTGTTGATCGGAGCGGTGGTGATCCCGTCGATCTCCCCGCGCAACGCCATCTCGGCCGCCTGCTTGATCGCCTGGAAGGCGGCGCGGGCCGCTTCGGGGTGGGTTTTTCCGTATTCTAACGACGGAAGCGGTTTCCCAGGGGGTTCCAGGATTTCAACGGTTCCCTCCTGAAAGCGCGCTTCGGAAAGTGTTTTGATTCGGCGAGTCGATAGCTCGGGGGCAAAACGGGCCGCCGCTTCCGACATCCGGTTCGGATCTCCGACGACGAAGGGACGGCAGCGGGTATAGGTTGTTTTTTCCAGGAGTCCTTTAACAATCACCTCCGGGCCGATCCCGGACGGATCGCCCATCGTGACAGCGATGATCGGCTTCATTCTAATGAAATCCTTTCAGTCGTTCTCAAGCTCCGGAAGGTGCGGTTCGAGGTGGACGACCACCTCGATGACGTCGGAGAATTTCTTCATGATCTCGGCTTCCACACGATGGGCGAGAACGTGGGCCTTTTCCAAATGCATCTGGGGATTGACATGAATGTGGAGATCGACGTAGATGTGGTTCATGCTCCCGCGGGTTCGGACGGCATGGCACTCTTCGACCCCGTCGATTTGCATCACCAAGCCGTGAATCTCCCGTGGATGGATTCGGGAGTAGTCGGTCAAGACCTTTGAGCTTTCCATCAAGATCTGCATCCCGACCTTCCCGATGATGAAGGCGATGACCACCGCAATGAGCGGATCGAGGATCGGGTAGCCGGCCCAGCCGGCCGCCAGACTGACGATCACCGAGAGAGAGGCGAAGACGTCGCTCTTGGTGTGCAATGAGTCGGCGATCAGGACTTCGCTTTTGAGGAGATCCCCCTTCCGTCTCTCCCATCGGCTGATCGAGAGGTTCATCCCGATCGTCAGGATCATGATAACGAAACTCGTCGCCGTCACCTCGGGTATGATTCCATCCTGAAATCGGGTGTAGCTGCTCTTTAGGATTTCGAAGCATCCGAGAAAAAGGAAAACAGAAATGCAAAACGAGGCGAAGGTTTCGAACTTGCGGTGGCCGTAGGGATGGGTGTCGTCCGGGGGGCGAGAGGCGAACCAGACGCCGACCAGTCCGATCACATTCGATGCCGCGTCGAGGAAGGAGTGAAAGCCGTCTGCCTGCATGCTGATCGAATCGGTCCAATATCCCCAGAACGACTTCGCAAGAGCGGTCAGAAGATTCAGACCGAGGATCACGATCAAGATCTTCTTGACCTGGCCGGTGTTCGTTTCCATGGTTCTAGGCATCGTTGGTTTGCGCTTCCTTTTAGATCTTAGGAGGGAGAGGGTTCCGTTTCCCGTTCCGGCTGGTGCGCCGCCGTCGGGAGGGTGAAATAAAAGGTGCATCCCTCTCCGGGCGCGCTCTCGCACCAGATTTTCCCGTTGAGATGGCTGATGATCTCGCGGCAGATCGCCAACCCGAGGCCGGTTCCTTTCGGCAAACCTTTCTCGGGCCGGGCCACCTGATAGAATTTGTTGAAGATCTTCGTTGTCTCACTCTGCGGCAGGCCGATCCCGGTGTCGCGGACCCCGGCGAGGATCTCGTTTTCTCCGGAGCGCCGCGCAAAGAGAGCGATCTGCCCCCGTTCCGTAAATTTGATCGCGTTGGAGAGGAGGTTGTTCAGAACCTGAATGAGGTGGTCCCGGTCGCCCAAAACGGGTGGAAGATCGGGTTCGATCTCGACCAAAAGGGCGATCTTTTTCGGGTCGACCAGCGAATGGGTGGCGCGAACCGTCGAATCGATCAGATCGACCAGGTCGAGCGGCTCGACCCTCCAAGCGATTTTTCCCGCCTCGATCTTCGAGATATCGAGCACATCATTGATCAACCGGATGAGACGATCGGACTCTTGGTTGATGATCTGCAAGAATTCCTGCTGTTTCTCGGCGGCGATATCTTGGTAGGAGAGGAGGATTTCGATGAAGCCTTTGATGGAGGTCAACGGCGTGCGAAATTCATGGGAAACCTTTGAGACGAAATCGGACTTCAGTTGATCGACCTTTTTCGTCTCTTCATAAAGCCGGATGTTCTCCACTGCGACGCCGATCTGATTTCCGATCGCCACCAGAAGTCCCAGATCTTGCCGGATGAAAGGCTGAGAGGTGCGATCAAGGAGGGTGAGGGTCCCGAGGATTTTCCCCTTGGAGCGGATCGGGATGGTGATGAAATTCGGATAGGGGGTCTCCTTGAACGGGACCTCTTCGAGCGACTCTTCGATGGAGGAGATCGGCACCTCCTTTTCAATCACCTGACGGTAGAGAATTTCGCTGTCCTTTTGTTTTTGGTCCGGATCCAGCCCGTCCGCTGAAAAGCCCCAGGTGGAGGTCAGCCGGGGCGGTCGGCCGGCCTCTTCCAGCAGATGAATCATCCCCCCCTCCGTGCCGAAAATTTTGAGAACGGTGGAAAGCGCCTCGTCCAACAGCTCTTTCAGATTGAGCGATTTGCTGAGGGTTGAAGCGATCATGTAGAGGGCGGAGAGCTCTTTGTTCTTCGCCGCCAGATCATGGGTTCGTTGCGCCACCTTCTGTTCGAGCTGGGTATAGGAGACTTTGATTTTGGCCGCCATCTCATTAAAGTCGGCGGCCAACTCCTCGATCTCATCGCCGGTTCGGATATCGAGCTGCGCCTGAAGTTCGCCCTGGGCGATCTGTTTGGCTCCCTTTCGGAGCTGCATGATCGGCTGAACGAGCCTTCCTGTGGCATAGGAGATGAAGAATGCGAGCAATCCCATTCCGAGGAGCCCCAGCCCGGCGACCCAGGAAAGGAGGGTCTGGATGGGGGCGTAGGTCTCCTTCGGGTCTTGGCTCGTGAAGATATACCATCGGTGGCCGCCGAAGCTCCCCCGGATGGCGCTCGGAACGACGACCGGGGCGAAGCCGTTGATCGATCGCTCTCCCGGGTGGTGAACATCGGCATGGCTGCTTCCCCATCCGGGTTGCGGTTGCGTGACCTTTTGGACCAACTCCGGCTCGAGCGTGTGGTTTTTTACAAGGAAGATCGGGCAGAAGAGAAGGTTGCCGTCCGAGCCGGCCAGCATCGTATGATCGGTTTTGGCGAGTTTGACCTGGGTGACCAGTTCAAAAAAATCCTTGACCGATTGGACCATCAGGAGAACGCCGATCGGCCGCTCTCCCTTTAAATCATAAATCGGGGTCGCGATGGAGAGGGTATACATGGTCGGAACGTTTTTAAAGGGACTGGATAATTCGATATCCGAGATATACTGTTTCCCTTCCGATACATTGAGAACGTCCTTCCACCAGGGTTGGTCTCCATAATAAATCTCCATCGGCTCCGCGGTCGCCGCCACGACGATTCCCTTCTCGTCGATGACCAGCGTTCCCAAATCTTCCTCGGTCCGTCCCGGTTTGAGATGGAATGTTTGAAGGTGGTGGGAGGCCGGGTTTTGCAGCAAATGCGCGACGAGAAGGGAGCGGGTCGACGCATCGCTCCATTCGGCCCGCATGTGAGCGACCCGGTCGGGGTGCTGTTTCGGCGGGGGAAGATCGTACGCTCGGTTCGATTGGTGGAGAATATCGAGGACGTCGGGAGAGGAGGTGAAGGCGTAAGCTTCTTCGACGTGATGTTCCAGAAGCCGGGTAAAGTTCTTGCTGGTTTCTTCGGCGGTATGCTGGAATTCGAGCCCGATGCTTTTTTCGATGGCGCGCTTGCCGACGATATAGATCACCGTCAGTCCCAGGACCCAGGTCAGCCCGGCGATCAAGAGGATGGAAAAAATCATCCGGGCCTGAAAACTTCGGGTGATTTTTATCATGCGAACGGTATCCCGGGGACTAATTTCTACGTAAAAAGCGGGGCGTGTAAAATGTCCTCATTCTATCATTCAAGATGGGAGATGTCAAAATGACAGGGGAGCATCTCTGATTTGAATTTACCCTTTGTTTCTGTTAGGCTTCGTCCGCTTCATGAGGTGACCGGAATGTCGAAAGAGGGGAAAAGAAGAGTGGTTTTCGGGGTCACCCTGCTTCTGATAGTGGGACTCACGTATGCGATCGGCCGGCGGTTGGAGTTCCCAGCGGTAAAGATCGAGCTCGATACGGGCCTCTCTCGCCTTCCATTCTATGCGGTCTATTCGCTCCTCCGGATGTTTTCCGCCTATCTCCTTGCCTTTTTGTTCTCCGTCTTCTACGGGTACATCGCTGCAACCGTTTCGAAGGCGGAGGGACCGATGATCGCCATCCTTGATGTTCTCCAATCGATTCCCATCCTCGGGTTTTTCCCGGTGGCCGTCTTTTTCTTCGTCAATCTTTTTCAGGGAAGCCGGTTGGGGGTCGAACTTGCAAGTGTCCTCCTGATCTTCACGTCGATGGCATGGAACATGGCCTTCGGCACGTACGAATCGTTCAAAACCGTTCCGAACGATCTGATCGAGGCCGCCGACGGGCTCGGCCTTCAAGGTTGGCCCAAATTTAAAAAGGCCCTCTTTCCGATCTGCATCCCGCGGTTGATCTATAACAGCATGATCTCTTGGGCCGGCGGCTGGTATTTTCTGATCGCCTGCGAGATTATCGCTATCGGTTCGATCCGGTATCATCTCCCCGGTTTGGGGAGCTTTTTGATCGAATCGGTCGAGGAGGGAGAGCTAGGACGGACCTTCTATGGATTGTTCATGTTGATCGTGATCATCGTCCTTCTCGATCTTTTTATTTGGAGGCCGCTCTCGGTTTGGGGAGAAAAATTCCGGTATGAAAACATTTCCTCGGAGACGGCCCCTCCCGAGTCCTTTGCGCTTCAGTGGTACCGCAGGCTCCGGGTGACGAAGCGATGGCGAAGGATCAGACGGGTTATGGCAAAACCAATCTTCCTCATCGATCCCCGCCGGTATCTTCCGCCGACCGGGAAAAGGATGGTCCAAGAGACCCGCAAGCGGATCTGGCCCCGTCTCCGGAAAGGGATCGGTTATCTCCTCCTCGGAGGGCTCTTCCTTCTGATCGGGTGGAGCTTCGTTCTGCTTGTGAACGGATTGGGGCAACCGTTTCCTACCGAGGCGAGGCAAATCCCGGTGGCCCTTCTCGCCTCGTTTTTGCGATTATCGGTGGCCTATCTGATCGCGCTCTCCTGGACCCTTCCGGTCGCCTTCTGGGTGGGAGAGAATCCGCGCGCCCTCCGAATCGTCACCCCGATCGCCGAGATCGGCGCGTCGATTCCGGCCACGGCCCTCTTCCCCTTCTTCATTGTCTTGGCCGTTCATGTGCTGGGAGGGATGAACGGCGCCGCCATTCTATTGATCTTGACCGGGATGCAATGGTATCTTCTCTTTAATTTGATCGGGGGGGTTCAAAATATCCCGGGCGACCTCAAAGAAGCGGCAAAGGGGTTGGGAGTTTCAAGGTGGCTCTATTGGAAGCGGCTTTATCTCCCGGCCATTTTCCCCGCCCTCATTACCGGGAGCATCACCGCCTGGGGAGGCGGGTGGAACGCACTGATCGTTTCGGAATATGTCGTCTATCAGCGCGAAATTTATTCCGTGACCGGGATCGGGGCGATGCTCGACCGGGCGATCTATGAATCCGGAAACGGGCAGATGATCTTGTTAACCCTGGTGACAATGGTCCTCGCCATCACATTGCTCAATCGGTTTTTCTGGCGAAGACTCTTTATCTATGCCGTAGAGCGGTATAAGATCGACTATTAAAATGAAATTGCTCGAAGTAGAAAAGATCTCCAAATCATTTCATCAGAACGGGCTGCCGATGCCGGTTCTGAGAGAAATCTCTTTCAGCGTCAGGGAGGGGGAATTTGTCGCTTTGGTCGGTCCCTCCGGCTCGGGAAAGAGCACCCTCTTGAGAATCATCAACGGCCTGATTCCGCCGACGGAGGGGAGGATCCTCTATCAAGGAAGAGAACTCCGCTCCGTCAATCTCGATTCGGCCATCGTTTTCCAATCGTTTGCGCTTTTTCCCTGGTTGACCGTGTTGGGAAATGTCGAATTGGGCCTCGAAGCGCGCGGGCTTCCGGTTGAGCGGAGGAGAAAAAAGGCGATTCACTTCATCGAGAAGGTCGGTCTCGACGGCTTCGAAGAGGCCTATCCCAGGGAGCTTTCCGGGGGGATGAAACAGCGGGTCGGCATCGCCCGCGCCCTGGCTGTGGAGCCGAAGCTCCTCTGCATGGATGAGCCGTTCTCCGCTCTCGATCCCCTCACCTCGCTGGCGTTGCGGGAGGAGGTCTTGATGTTGTGGGAGGACAAGTCGATGCCGGTCAATACGATTATCATGGTAACCCATATTATTGAAGAGGCGGTCTTCATGGCCGATCGTGTCTTGGTCATGTCGCCCCATCCGGGGACTTTGGTGGCCGATATCCCCATCGATGCGCCCCGTCCTCGCGACCGGAAAGATCCGGTCCTGAGTGAGTTCAGTGACCGGATCTTTTCATTGATGGCATAAACAGCGATCTGTGATCGGTTTTTCTCCAGCCTTCGGAGCCGAGATCAATCGCTTTCTTATAGGAGAAAGTATGGAAGTGGAACCTTTGCCCCACGGTGTTACGTCGAGCAAAGTGATTGGACTGCTGGAATACCTGGATGACCATCACGGGAAGGAAGATATCTATAAACTGGCAGAGGCGATTCATTACGAATTGGGAGAGCTCCTCTCGGTGATCAAGATGGCCGAGATGCTCGGCTTGGTGGAGACCCCGGGGGGAGATGTCGTCATCACCGATTTGGGGAGGAAGATTCTCAAGAGCAAGGTCGCGCAGCGGAAACTGATCATTCGAGAGCAATTGAAGAAGCTGAAGATTTTCCAGCACCTCATCGAGACCTTGCAGAAATCGGAGGAGGGACGTCTCGGCCGGGAGGTTGTTTTAGAAGAGCTTGCCCGTCTTTATCCTCATGAAAATGCCGAGGTGCTCTTTAAGACGATCGTGAATTGGGGGCGGTATGCGGAATTATTGGGGTACAATCCCGACACACAGACCCTCTACCTTGATGAGGAGTCCTTTCCGGCCCCGCCATAGAACGGCTTGTGTCGCCCTCAATGATTTCGGGAGGCGCATCTCATCGTGAGGGTTCTTCCCGCCTTATCTGTAAGTGCAACGCTTGCCATCGCACTACACATCCCGCGTGATCTCTTCCCATAATATTTGTAAGGGCCGGCCGCTTTTTCGGGCGAGCCGGCGGACATCTTCGAATTCGGGCCGTTTCCGAACGACCCGTCCGTTTTGAGAGGCGGTTTTCACGCGGATCGATCCATGAGGGGTCTTCTCCGTTCGGATCTCCCGCTCCAGCTTCTTCCGTCCGACCCGGAGGATCCGGGCTCCCAACGTAGTTGTCTCCGTAAAGAGGGTCTGGAGGAGATTGTGTTGTGCGGAGACGGGACTGAGGAGGGTCAGCAGGATCGCGGGCCGGCTCCGCTTCATAATGATCGGGGTTAAAAAAACATCGAGCGCGCCGGCCTGGAAGAGGGTTTCCATGACATGTTCGTACATCTGCGGATTCATATCGTCGATGTTGGTTTCGATCTGAACGATTTCATCTTCGGAGAGGGGAGACGCTTGAAGGCCGATAAAAAGCCGGAGGAGATTCGGCGTCGTCCGCTCGGCGCTTCCCGCGCCATAGCCGATTTTCTCGACAGTCATTTGGGGAAGAGAAGTAAACGCCGAGGCGAGGGTGGTGATGATCGCCGCGCCGGTCGGTGTGGTCAATTCCCCCCGGAGGCCGGTGGCATAGATCGGCGTCCCGCGAAGGAGGGCCGCGGTGGCCGGGGCGGGGATCGGAAAAAGGCCGGCCCGGGTTTCGACTTCCCCGGTCCCGACGTGGATCGGAGAGGCGATGATCCGATCGATCTTCAGGAGAGAGAGTCCGATCACGGCGCCGGTCACATCGACCAGAGTATCAACCTCGCCGACCTCATGCAGATGGGTCTGATGGCGTTTTCGCCCATGCACCGCCGCTTCGGCTTTGACCATGCGATTGAAGATCCCCAACGACCGATCTTGTATCGGCCGGGAAAGGGCGCTTTTGCGAATCTGGCGCTCGATTTCAGGAAAGGTCGTCAACGGGGGGAGATTTTTCCGGTTGAGGACATCGACTTTTGCGGCCGAGATTCCCCCTCGGCGGACGCGATGAACCTCGATCGCACAGCCGGGAAGTTTTAGCTTGGAGAGTTCTTTCTGAAATGCGTCCAGATCCAATCCGGCGTCGATCATGGCGCCGAGGATCATATCTCCGCTGATCCCGGAGAAACAATCAAAATAGGCGATTCGCATCTGTTCCTTCTCTTTTTTATTCAGCAATCCGAAATCCGCGTTCTGCGATATTCTTATTTGTGGGCAATGAAATCGGCAAAGTCGGCCTCGATGCTTGTCATGATGCCGATTCCATAGGCGTCTTCCGGAGGAAGTTTTCCATCGTGGAGCCGCTTGAAATCCTCCAGAACATTGATCTTCTCGGTGATCCACTCCCCGGCCTGGTCCGCGCCGCTCCGGACGACAATGGTGGAAGCGCCGAAGAACCCGCCTGAGGTTTCCTCTCCGGCCGGCGCCAGGCTGCTCCAGAGATACTTCGTAATCACGGGGATGCCGAAGAAATCGCGATCGAGAGAGACATAAATGGAGGCGCGTCGCTCCTTCTGCGGATCGACCGGGACGTTCTTCATCCGCCACTTCCAGCTCAGAAAGGGATATTCATTCGGGTTCCACTGGATCTTCTTGAAGATCCGGTTGGGGCGGCCGCTGGCCGAGATGTAAAAGCGGTCCCCCTCTTTCTGAATCCGATAAACCTGGGCGGGATCGGGGTTCTCGTTTTGCGCGATCCATCCTTTTGGCAGTCCCTTCTCATCCGGGCCGGAGAAGTCCTCTAGAACGACGGAGGCGGGTCTTTCTTCCGCGAAGCCGTTTATTGAATGAAGGAAGACAAACAGATTAACGATAATGAAGAGAACGCTCCGTTTCATGGCAATCCGATCTCCTTATATAGAATGATTCGGAGCACATCATATCAAAAGCGGGGGAGGATTGCCAAGGTGTCTTGTTACGATTTGCGGTCTTTTAAAATCCGGTGGGCCAAGATCGCGGCGCCGAATCCGTTGTCGATGTTGACAACGGCGAGGCCGGCGGCGCAGGAGTTGAGCATGGTGAGGAGGGGAGCGATCCCGCCGAAGCTTGTTCCGTAGCCGATGCTGGTCGGAACGGCGATGACCGGTTGACCGAAGAGCCCGCCGACGACGCTCGAGAGGGCGCCGTCCATTCCGGCGATCACGATCATCAGATCGCTCTTCTCGATTTTCTCCCGCTGGTCCAGGAGACGGTGGACCCCGGCGACGCCGACGTCGTAAAAGGGGAGGACCCGATAACCGAGCAGTTCCGCGGTGACCTTCGCTTCTTCGGCGACCGGAAGGTCGGCGGTCCCGCCGGTGAGAAGAGCGATCTCCCCCGGCCGCCGCGCGACACGCTTCTTTTTTAGAACGATCGTCCGGGCGACGGGATTGTGCTCGGCCTTCCGGAGCTTCTTGAGGATCTTCCGAGCCAGCGCCGGCTCTACCCGGGTGGCGAGGACCGGAACTTCAGAAGCGTCGAGCTTCTGCAGGATCGTCAGAACCTGTGCCTCGGTTTTGCCGGGGCAGAAGACCACCTCCGGCATCTCTTGCCGGAGAGTTCGATGGTGATCGAGCCGCGCGAATCCCAACGACTCGTAGGGGAGATGGCGTAATCTTTCAAGCGCCTCTTCAATCGGGCGTTTTCCCTCCTGGACCTCTCTCAATAACCTTTCCAGTAAATCACGATTCATGGGCGGCCGGTCCTGTTCCGATGACACTATGGGCGATTGAGGTGATGTGCGATGTAATTCGTTTTAAGTTGGTCAGAATATCCAAGTGGATGGAGCTCGAATCGATCGTCTCGGAGATCCCCTCATGGAGGCGGCGGATATGAGAAGCCGAGAGCTCCCGCTCCCGCTGGCGGATGCGGGTTTTCTCTTTGATGACCTGTTCGGCCATCTCCAGGTCTTGCCGCTCGAAAGCATTGATCGCCATATCGAGATCATCCGAGATCAGCTTGTGAAAGTCGATCAGCTCCCTCAGGCCGACCCCGGAGAAGCGGCGGCCGCTGTAGATCCGTTTTCGCGCCAGCTCAATCAAGTTTTTGTCGATGATGTCACCGATATTTTCGAGGTCCTTCGTCAGATCCAAGATCGCGATCTCCCGGTCGGACTCCTCGTCGGTCAACGCATTTTGCGAAAGCCGGGTTAGGTAGAGTTTGATTTCCCGGTTGAGATGATCGACCACCTCTTCCTGCCGTTCGATCTCTTCGAGGAGCGATTCATCGTTTTCGGTGAAGATGCGGGGAACCTGTTTGAACATCCCCTGAACGAACCCCGCCATCCTCAACGCTTCGCGCGCCGCCTGCTCCAAGGCAAACGAAGGGGTCCCCAAAAGCTGGGGATCGAGGTATTTCGGCTTGGCCGGATCTTCATGAGGGGGCGGAGGACTCACCAGCCATGAGATCCCGCGTGCGAGGGGATCGGTCAGGGGAAGGAAGAGGGCGGCGAGGCCGAGATTAAAAAAGGTGTGGGCGTTTGCGATCTGGCGGGGAAGAGTCGATGCCGTTTCGGTGATCCACGATGCGAACGGAGAGAGAAACGGGTAGATCAACAAGGCGCCGATCAGCTTGGAGAGAACATGGGCCATCGCGACCCGTCTCGCCTCGACCGAAGCGCCGAAGCTGGCGAACCAGGCGGGGGCGGAGGTCCCGATGTTCGCCCCCAAGATAATCGGCAAGGCGCCCTTCAATGTGAGGAGTCCCTCTCCTCCCATCGCCAGGGCGATTCCGAGGGTCGCGGCGCTGCTGTGCAGAAGGGCGGTAATGGCCGCCGCCACGACGATTCCAATCAGGGGAGCGTCCTCCACCGATCGCAACATCTCCTGAACCCAGGGCTGGGACTGGATCGGCCGCATTCCCTGGGTCAGCATGTCGAGCGCCAGAAAGATAAATCCGAATCCTAAAATGGAGATGCCGGCTGATTTGGCTTTTTTCCTTTTTGCCATCGCTTGGATCAGGAAACCGGCGGCGATAATCAGCGGCGAGAGCCGGTGGATCTCAAATGCAATCAACTGGACGGTGAGGGTCGTTCCGATATCGGCCCCGAGGATGATCGGGATTGCCTGGGAGAGGGAGATCAAACCGGCCCGGGTCAATCCCACCAGCAGGATGGTGGTGGCGCTGCTGCTCTGCATGACGGCGGAGAGAAAAGCGCCGAATCCGGTCGCCAAGATTTTATTTCGTGTGACCGAGCTGATAAGCGACCGCAGCCCTTTTCCGGCGAGATCCTGGAGACCGCTTCCCGCCAACTGAAGCCCGTGCAGGAGAATGGCAACCCCTCCCGCGAGGAGAAAGAGGACAAAGAGCGCCGATCCGAAATCCTCCGTCATCGCTTCTCTCTCGTCCGCTTTACCTTCAGCGGGATCTCTCCCCCCCGCGCGATCTTCATCAGATCCATCACCGCCTGTTTGATCGGTTTTCCTTCAAAAAGAATTCGATGAATCTCCCGCACGATCGGCATCTCGACCTTGTATTTCAGCGAGAGGGCATACGCCGACTCGGTCGTATGGACTCCTTCCGCCACCATTTGGGTCTGCTTGAGAATCTGGGGCAAAGGGACCCCTTTCCCGATCTCCTCGCCGACCCTTCGGTTGCGGGAGAGTGCGCCGCTGCAGGTCAGAAAGAGATCACCCATGCCGGAGAGACCATAGAAAGTGTTGATGTCCGCCCCCATGGCGAGACCGAGGCGGGCCATTTCGGAGAGGCCCCGCGTCATCAAGACCGCCTTCGTATTGTATCCGAAGCCGAGCCCGTCGGAGCCGCCGGCGGCCAGGGCGATCACGTTCTTGATCGCCCCCCCGAGCTGGACGCCGATCAGGTCGGCGCTTAAGAAGAGCCGGAAGAAAGGGGTCGAGAAGATATTTTGAACCCGGGCGGCCAGACGGGTGTCGGTGGCGGCCAAGACCACGGCGGTCGGGTGTTCAAGCACCACCTCTTTCGCGAAGCTCGGTCCGGAGAGGACGGCGATCCGATCGGCATTCTTTCTCCGGAGGGCTTCACAGATCACCTCGGAAATCAGCTTCAGGCTTTTCCGCTCGATCCCTTTCGTCGCGCTAATCACCGGGATCTCCGGGGGGAGAAGGGGGCGCATTTGAACCAGGATGTCCCGCGCGACATGGGAAGGGACGGCGAAGAGGACGTATCGGGCCCCTAAAAGGGTCTTCCCCAGATCGGTGCGGGCGGAGAGATTCTTCGGGAGGGAAAACCCGGGGAGGTAGAGGCTGTTTTCATGGCGACGTTGAATCGATTCGACCACCTCTTTTTCATAAACCCAGAGGGAGACCGAATGACCTTTTCGGGCCAGCAGGCCCGCCAGCGCCGTTCCCCAACTTCCTCCGCCGATCACGGCAATATTCATGCGCACTCCGTTACCCTATGCCACTTGTAAATTATCCTATTTCCTTTTCAAACCCTTGTCAAGGAAACGGCTTGAATTTCTGAAGGAAGACCTTCGGCATCGGAGACGATCATCAGAAACGTTCGCACTTGTTTTAGAGGTCTTCGGTATGCTCACTTTCAGGAGGAGAAGCCGATCAACGATCTCTTGCTGGTGTTCGGATCTTGTGTTAGACTTACCGGCAAAAAGGAATGATCTTTATGTTGGAAGCCATTGTTTTTATTCTCGGATTGCTCATCGGCAGTTTTCTCAATGTCTGTATTTATCGCGTGCCGAGGAAAGAATCGATTGTTTTCCCCGCCTCCCACTGCACTTCTTGTGAGCAACCGATCCGGCCTTATGACAACATTCCCCTCTTGAGCTTCCTCTTTTTGAGGGGACGCTGCCGATCCTGCCGGGCGCCGATCTCTTGGCGTTATCCATTGGTGGAATTGGTCCACGGCCTCGGCTACCTCTTTATCCTGCATCAATTCGGTCCCTCTTTCGCCGCAGTCATTTATGCGCTCTTTTTCTCCTCATTAATGGCGGTGACCTTCATCGACCTTTCTCATCAAATTGTACCCGATGTCATCACCCTTCCCGGGATGGTCCTTGGCCTTCTGGCCGCTTCCACCGTGCTTCCGCCGGGCCCGATCAATTCGCTCATCGGCCTTTTTCTGGGCGGAGGCCTCTTTTACCTGGTGGCGGTTTTGTCGATCGCCCTCTTGAAGAAAGAGGGGATGGGGGGAGGCGATATTAAGTTGATTGCGATGATCGGGGCCTTTCTCGGCTGGAAGGGAATGCTCCTGACGATCTTCTTGGCCGCGTTGTCCGGCTCCGTCATCGGCCTGTTCCTGGTTCTCGTTCGAGGGCAGAACCGCGCGGAGCCGATCCCCTTCGGTCCGTTCCTGGCGCTGGGAGCGATGGTCAGCCTTTTCTGGGGGCCGGAGATCCTTCAATGGTATTTACTCCTCGGCCGGACGTAAGGCATCGATCCGGATTGGATGCCTCTGAGTTTTTTCCTCATGTCCGGGCGGAGTTCGTTCGAACGCCTATTTAAGGAGACAGGTGCTCATCCCTACAAGCCGACCGCGTCAAATTCGCTTTTTTGCTTTTCTCTTCTTAGGGCTATTCTTATTATTCCTGGTTCTCTTCGCGAGTTATCGCCTTCTGCAATTTCGCGCTTTTCAATCAGCCCTCGAGGTAAGCGATCAGGAACGGCTGAAGCTTCTCGGGGATTCGGTTCAGCCGGTCTTATTGGGCTCTCTCGATCAGGTCGGGGAAGACCCCGCCTTTCTTTATGATATCGCTGCGGAGAAAAACCTCAAGCGGATCATTCTCGTCGATTCCGACGGCACCCTTCTGGCCGATTCTCATCGTGAGATCAAGACAAAGGAGAAGATTCCTTCGGGGAAGGGGGGCGCCGCCTGGCGGACCGCGCTCGCGGGGGAGATCGTCATGGAGACGGCGGAGGAGGCGTCTGGAGAGTTTGTCGGAAAGATATGGCTTCCGTTGAACGGCCGGGCGGCCCAACTCCTCGTGGCGCTCCCGTCGAGAACCGATCCAAAGGCCCGCCTGCTTCTTTTGTTTATGAATGTGTTTGGAGTGATGGGCGCCGGAATGTTCGGATATTATTTCCTCCGATTGTTCATGGTTCCTTCGCCCTCGTACTTTCATGCCGTTCCTGAAAACCCCGCCACAGAAACGGGATTCGTCATCCACACGTTTCAGGGTCTGATCCAGCAATTAAAACAGAAAGAGCAAGCGCTGGAGCAGTTGAAGGGAAGGGCGGAAGAATACGCAAAAAACGTCGAAAGTTATAATGAAAATATTCTCCAGAGCGTCACCAGCGGTGTCTTGACCTTTAATTGCGAACGGAGAATTACCACGTTTAACGCGACGGCGGGGATGATTCTTCATCTCTCTCCCGAGGAGGTCCTCGGGAAGTCGTACGAAGCGATCTTCGGAGGGGAAGAGAAGATCACCCGGCTGCTCCAGGAGACGGTCGATCTGGGAAAAGAGGTGGCGCGCGAAGAGTGCGAGGTAGAACGATCGGACGGAAGGAAAATTTGGCTGGGGCTGAACACTTCCGTCCTTCGGGACCGAAATAATTCGACGATCGGCGCGACCCTGGTTTTCACCGACTTGACCGAAATGAAGATGTTGCAAGACCAGGTGGAGTTGAAGAAACGGCTGACCGTGATGGGGGAGATGTCGGCTTGGATCGCCCATGAATTTAGGAATTATATGGGGACGATCTTAGGCTTCTCCCGGCTCCTTTCCAAGAAGATCGAACCGAACGACCCGCGCCAAGAGATGATCAAAGCGATCATGGCCGAACTCTCCGCGATGGAGCGGTTGATTACGGAGCTTCTCTCCTACGGCCGGAAGACGGTCATCCATCCGGTGACGACCCCCCTTCCCCCGCTTATCGAGGAGTTGAAAGAGCAGTTTGTTTCATCGGGAAGTTATCCCCATGTCCGGTGGTTTCTTTCATTGAAAGAGGCCCCTGAAATTGCCGTCGATCCGACCCTCATTCGGCAGGCCTTTTCCAATTTAATTCAAAATGCCTTGGAGGCAATGGAAGGGACGGGGGAGATCCATATCCGTATTTCGAATCGGCCGGCGGGGATGCTGGCGGTGAAGATCTCCGATACCGGGCTCGGCATTGCCAAGGAACACATCGATAAAATTTTTCTCCCGTTTTATACCACCAAAGAGAAGGGAACCGGTTTGGGGCTGGCCCTGGTTCATAAAATTATCCTGGCGCATAACGGACAAATATCGGTAGAGAGTACGGAAGGGAGCGGAACCGTTTTTACGATTCACCTGCCCCTTCAGATGTCTCCCCTCAAGATCAACGAGTGATGATGGAGTAATCATGGAGAACATTTTAATCGTCGAAGATCGGGAAAGTCTCGCGCAGATGCTTTCGCAGGCCCTCACAGGGGCTGGCTATCAGGTCGTTTGGGCTAAAGATGGTCGCGAAGGGATCGCCAAAATCAGAGAGGGGAAGATCGACCTTGTCGTGACCGATCTGAAGCTGCCCCATAAAAGCGGCCTTGATGTGCTCCATGCAGTGAAGGAGCAGAACACATTTATTCCGGTCATCGTCATGACCGCCTATGGAAGTATCGAGACGGCGGTCAAGGCGGTGAAAGAAGGGGCGTATGATTTCATCGCCAAGCCGTTTGACCCGGACCATCTTTTGCTCCAAATCGAAAAGGCGTTGGAGAAGCAGCGCTTGGTGACGGAGAATATCATCCTCAAGGAGGACTTTACCAATCAGCTCCGGTTCCCGAAGATTATCGGAAAGACCCCCGCCATGAACCAGGTGGTGGAGCAGATGCGGAAGGTCGCTCCGGGGAAAACGACAGTTCTCATCGGCGGGGAGAGCGGGACGGGGAAAGAACTCTTTGCGCGCGCCATTCACATGTTGAGCCCCCGCCAAGATAAGACCTTTGTCGCGATCAATTGCGCCGCTATTCCGCATGACCTTTTGGAAAGCGAGCTCTTCGGCCATGAGCGAGGAGCGTTCACGGGAGCGGTCGGGAAAAAAATCGGAAAGTTCGAGCTGGCCGATAAGGGAACGATCTTCCTGGACGAGATCGGGGAGATGGACCTGTCGCTTCAGTCCAAGCTGCTGAGGGTCCTGGAAGAAGAGGAGATGATGCGGGTGGGGGGGACCGTCGAAGTGAAGATCGATGTCCGTGTGGTGGCGGCGACGAATCGTGATCTGATGCAGCTGATTCAGCAAAAGACGTTCAGAGAGGATCTCTACTACCGCCTGAATGTTTTTCCGATCGTCATCCCTCCCCTTCGCGACCGCCGCGAGGATATTCCGGCCCTGGTCGATCATTTTATGTCTTATTATTCCAAGGAAATGAAGAAAGAGGTGAAGAAAGTCTCCCCCGAGGCGATGGATCTGTTGATGACCCACCCCTGGACCGGGAATGTCCGAGAACTGCAGAATGCTATTGAGCGGGGGATTATCCTCAGTGACGGGAACGAACTCCTTCCCGAGCACTTCGGTTTGAAGACAAAGCCTCCAGGCGATTTCTCTCTTCGAGATGTCTCGATCGAAGGGACCCTCCAAGAGGTCAGCGAGAATGTAACGCGCCTGGTGGAATCAAAAATGATTCGAAAAGTTTTAAATGAAACCGGCGGGAATAAAACCCGCGCGGCGGAGATCCTGCAGGTGAGCTATAAAACGCTGCTGACGAAGATCAAAGATTACGGTTTGGAGAAAGGAGATGCATGAGATCTTCTGAATCTTTTTAAATACAATCAGCCGGGGGACTGTATCTGTTCAGTCCTCCGGCTCTCCCCTCCTTAAAGACCTTCCTCGACGATTCTCTATCAAAAGCTTTTCATTTTCTTCGATTTATGATACTTAGGTGTCTCCGATTAAGTTGGCACCCTTGTTGCTAATGCTCTTCGAGTATCAGAGAGATCACTCGGAGGGAGCGACATGGTCCACTTATCCCAGAAAGGTTACACCTTGATTGAAACGATGGTGGTGTTGGCGATTACTACCTCTTTATCGGTGGTGGGGGTTGCCTCGTTCTCCAACCAAATTGCGCACAACCATCTGACCGACGCCGGCCGCCAGATCATCTCTGATTTGAGGCTGATTCGTCAGAAGGCGATCGCGGAGGGGATTGCCGGCCCGATTCAGTTCCATCCGGACGGTCGAAAATACAGCGTCCCCGGTGCAGGGGAGCGGACCCTCCCCCCTCAGATCCGGTTCGGTCTCAGAGAGGGGGTCCCACCTCTACCCGATGCCGTCCTTCCCGACGATGGGATCAGCTTTCGGGAGAATACGATTACTTTCCAGCCGAACGGAACGATCATGGGGCTTGGCGGGACGGTCTACCTGACCAACGATTCGGTCCATCATGAAACGGTTGCGGTCTCCGTCGTCACCACCGGGCGGGTCAAAATTCGAAAGTGGAATGGAAATGCGTGGCGCTGAAAAGGACCAGAGCGGCTTCTCGCTCCTTGAGGTTCTCATCGCAATGTCGATCCTGTCGGTCGGGCTGCTCGGCGTGATCGGTTTTTTCGAAGTCGGCTTCAAGGCGCTTCGAGCCGGAAACAGGCAAGGTCTTGCGGCGCAGTTGGCGCAAGAGAAGATGGAAGCGTTTCGCTCCGCCGACCCGTCCCTCCTCTCCGGGGGACAAGATGAACCGGAAGGAATGCCAAGGCGTTGGACGATTGAGCGGAGCGGGAGAGATCCGAGGATCTGGATCGTAGAAGTCCAGGTCGATTGGGGAGACAGCCTGGCGCCGAACCGGACCGTTTTGCTCAAAAGCTTCGTGTTCCATTAACAGGGACAACGATGTACCGAATCTCGCAGAATGAGGAGGGGGCGACCCTGATCGAGCTGTTGTTCTCTTCGATCATTCTCATCGTTGTGACCGCCTCGTTTTATCGATTGCTCCTTGCGTTTTACCAAAACTACCAGAACCAGGAGGAGATCGCGGAGATGCAGCAGCAGGCGCGCGTGGCCGCGGACCTTTTGTCGAGGGAGATCGAGGTGGCCGGATACGATCCGACGGGATCGCTCTTTTTGCCGGAAGGTCTCCCGAACGAAAACAAGCTGACCAAAGCGATGAGCCGGGTCGGTTGTGAACGGAGGGCTCATCCGGCCGAGCGAATTCTGGAGGCGACCCCTGTTGTTTTTCACCTTTTGGCCGACCTGAATGGAAACACCGTCCTTGATGATTCTATTTCCACACTAAAGGATATCGATGAAGATGTCCGTTATGAATGGGTCGGGGCGAGCGGGATCGATTCCTGCGGGATTCGAAAAGCGCCGTTCACCCTCTATAGGGATACGGGAGGGGGCGGAGGGGGGCAGGAGGTCGCCTTTACGATCGATCAATTTAAATTGGTTTATTTTAATGAACAGGGGCGTGCTCTTCCCGAACGGGCGCTGAGTCAAGACGAGCGGACGCGCATTCGAAAAGTGGCGATGACGTTGCGCGCCCGGTCGGAGCGAAGAGATCCGAACAATCCCTCCGGCGAAGGCTTTCGAACGCGCCAAGTCACGTTCGAAGTGCGGCTGAGGAACATGTAGATGGGAAGGCACCTTGCAAAATCTGTGAAGAATGAAAACGGGACGGCGATTTTTGCCGCTCTCATACTCCTGGTCCTCGCCACCGGGCTTGGATTACTTGCGTTCCATGTTTCCACCGGGGAGCTTCAGATCTCCGCCTATGCCGGCCGTGCGCTTGCATCGACCTATCTGGCTGAATCGGGTGTGGAGAAGGTCCTCTCCTGGGTGACCGAACCGGCCCGATCTCCCGATCCGGCGTTTTTTGCCGAACTGCCGACCCGGCGCTGTGCCGGGGAGAGGACCTCTCCCGATTTCCAGCTCTCGGAGGCGCACATGGACGATCACGGAGAAGGCCCCTTTGCCGAGATAAGCGAGCGGGGGAAGATCGTCGATCTGCGTCTCTACAAACCGTCTCATCCGGATGGAATTTGCACAATTCAAAGCGGGGCGGTCGCCGGGAAAGGGGCGGCTAAGGTCGTCCAGGTCGAGATTGCACGAAATCCGATGCCGCCGATCACGGCGGCGATTCAGGGATTCGGCGAGACGGGGGTCTCGGTCCCGGTCTGGGGACACTGGGGGCCGATCCGGTATATCGGAGGGGTTCGATTGGGCCCGCGTCCGGATCGAATTCCGACGATCAATCCGATCCTCTCGCCGCATTCCCATCCTTATAGAGAAGAAGGGTTGAACGAGGATCCGGTCGTGGAGATTCATACTGAAAGGGGGATTACAGGCCCTCCAATCGGCCGGCGTCCCAATGTCTATGAAAACGACAGCGCCGTGCGCCTTGATTCATTCACGCCGAACCAATTAACCGAGATCAAAAATTTCATCAAGAAGCGGGGAGGTTACTACGTTGTCTCCCCGTCGGGCCGACTGGAGCAAAACGGGGCCGACCGGGGAGAATTCGACGAAGTATTCGGGAACCCTGGAGGTGAATATGCTTTGGTATGGATCGACGTTCTTCCCGGGTACAGCCGCTCGGGGCCGATCCGGTTGGGTCGTAAAAACTATAAGGGATATTTTTATTTTTCCGAAGACATTCACATTCAAGAAGAGCGGTCTCAGATCGGAATGACGGTTCAAGCGCATGCGCATCCCTGGTCTGCCTCGCATCCTTTCCCGATTGCGCTCGATCATATCCGCCTTGATGGATTTTTCTTTACGCCGGGTGTGATCGATCTGCAAGGGCCCTTTTCAGCATACGGAGCCGTCTATGCAGGACAAGGATTCACCGGCCCCGGCGCGGAACACTTACAAGTCTGGTATAACAAAGAATTTGCCTCTGCTCATTATCCCAATATGCCCCCGATGGTCCGGCTAAAAGGAACGTGGCGATATATCCCTCCCGGTATGTAACCGATTACATAGTTCCTATCCCAATGGATTCCTATCTTTAAGGCTCATAGCAGGTCCTCAAACAAGATCTCCTTTAAGCAATTCCTCTAAAGTATTGTTTACATTGAAATAGTATAAGTGATACTTATCCGGTATCCTGGTATGGGAGTTGCACATCCTTTCCGCACAAGGAGAATCGGAATGAATCAGAAAGGTTTTAGTTTGCTTGAGATGCTGGTGGCCGTGGCCATCCTCGGTGTCTTGGTCATGATCGCCATTCCCAATTTTCAGGTTTGGGTCGTGAACCAAAGAGCCCGGGGGGATATGGCACAGCTGGAGGGGGATCTTCAGTTTGCAAGGATAACGGCAATCAATCGAAACCAGCCGGTGACGGTGTTATTTGACGCTGCGGCAGGCGAATACACCATTTTTGTCGACACGGACCGCAGCCTGACCCTCACCGGGGCGGAGACGGCTCTTGTTGTGAGAGAGCTCAGCAGCGGGGTGACCTTGTCTCAAGTCAACGTGGCGAGCAATGGGATCCTCTTTAACGGAAGAGGGCTGCGCGGGCTGCCGCTGGCCAACCCGGCGAACGTGGTCCTTCAGAGCAGCCACGGGAAAGAATACCAGGTTAGTGTAACTTTTGTGGGGGATGTCGATGTGGTGCCTTTATAAAAGAAGTCGGAAGATTTTTCGGCGGACGGATGAAAGGGGATTTACCCTTTTGGAAGTGATGATCGCTTCCGTCCTCCTCGGCATCGGTCTGCTGGCGATTGCGACGGGAGAAACCATTTCGGTGACAAACAGCCGTGTCGGCCGCGATGTTTCCGCCGCAACCGCAGCGGCGGAGCGGATCGTGGAGCAGATGCGCCGCAATCGGGACAATCTGGCCAGCTACAACGGTTTTGACACAACCGATTCAACCACGCGGCCGGGCTCGGCGGGGATGCTTCAGACCGATTATGACGACTGGAAGGCGCAGATCGAGCGAGCGGGGCCCTATGGCTTGCCGGGGGGAAGGGGAACCGTCACTGTGGCGGCCGGGCCGATTTCTTCCGTTCAACTGATCACCGTTACGGTCGCCTGGACGAGCACACCGGCGCGGAGCGTTACGATCGAAACGCTTTTGTAGTCAGAGGATCTCTTATGAAAGAAAGAGGATTTACATTGTTGGAGCTGTTGATCGCGATGGCCATTACGATATTCGTCATGGCGGCGGGGTATAGCTTTTTCACGAACTCGTTCAATTTCTCGGTGGTCCACAGCCGGAAAACGGGAATGCAACGTGAAACGCGTGTTGCCATCGATATCCTGAGCCGGGAGGTTCGGATCGCCGGTTTCGGCCTCCTCGACCCTTTGACTGGAGAAAGTCATGCGACGACCGCTGGGTTATCGAGTATTACGCCGAGCAATAATGCCGATGCAGACCCCGAAGGGGTGGCAAGCAGGCTTGACCGGATCACCCTCTGGGGAGGATATCAGTTCGTCGGAACGCTCACCTGCGAGACCCCTCCCTGCACCAACCCGGTGGCCGCTGAGGGGGCCGCTGAGATCTGGGTGACCCCTCTTGCCGGAACGAATCCTACAAGCCCAACCATAAATGGTGGGACGATTACATTAGATGGTTTTTACACTGGCGTGGTGAACGCTGTTACGGATGAAGCAAATGGCTCTTACCGTCTTGGTTTAGCTACGCCATTGAATCGGGATTACACCTCGTCTAATTCCGTCATGTTGCTACAGCAGGTGGCTTACCGGGTTCAGATGAATGGGACGGAGCCGGCGCTCTTTAGAACGGTGAATGGAGGTGCGGCCCAGCTGATCGCGTCCGGTGTAGAAGATTTGCAATTTGCCTATCTGATGAATAATGGAACGATCGTAGACAATCCGGCCGGAGCGGCGACGTTAATCCGGGCAGTACGGATCTCGATGCTGGCAAGGCAGCAGGATACAAGTGCAACGGCGACGATCTCGGCCCGTCCGGCCCTGGAGGATCATGCGGCGGGGACGGCGGCGGATCGGTATCACCGTCGGTGGGTCACGAAAGTGGTGGAGGTCAGGAATCATGGGGTTCTTTATTAATAAGTTTTCCGGTTTGAAAGAAAATAGAGGGGCCGCGTTGATCACGGTCGTCTTGATGATTGTTCTGGTGACCGCGCTTCTGATGATGGCCCTGAACATCAGCGGAATCGAAATGACTCTCTCGGCGACCAATCGACGGACGACCCAAACCTTTCAGGCGGCCGGTGCAGGGGTGGAGATCGCTCCCACGGTGATCAAAGAGATCCTTGAGGACAATGCCCTTCCCACCGGGTATCCGGCCACAATCGTTCTCGACAATACCGCAACGGGCGGGGATGCCGGCGTCGTCGATTTAATCGAGGAACTCGCCACAGGAGGTGGAACGTTGTCCGATGATGCGGCCGCGAGCAATCCAGACTTGACGATCACGGCGCTTGACGGTCAGACGCTCCGGGTTGACATTGACTACGAGGGGCCCGCCACGCTTCCCGGTTCCGAGTTGGACGAATTCTCGATCGGTTATCACAAGAAAACAGGGGGAACAGGGTGCACCACCGGAACCATTTACAACATCAATGTTGTCGCTTCCGGTCCCCTGTCCACGCAGTCGAACGTGGGGTCCGCCTATTTTAATTGCTCATAGGAGTGTTACTGATATGCCGGCGGTGAGGAATGAATTGAAGTTGGACAGCCGGCATGAGGAGGGATGGAACATGAAAAGAATCATCAGCGCGTTTCTCATTGCAGTCGGGGTGGTGGCGTTTAGTACCCCGGCCTCATCTCAGGTCCTGTCCGATTACTCGTCGGTTCCCCCTTTTGTCTCCGCAAGCGTTCCTCCTGGGGTCATGTTCATGATGTCGAAGGATCACAAGCTCTTCTACAAGGCTTACAATGATCTGATCGACCTTGATGAAGACGGTACAATTGATACGACCTATAAAGACACGATCGATTACTACGGCTATTTTGACAGCAACAAGTGTTATGTCTATTCCAGCAGTCGGTTTGAGCCGTCTGCCGCGGCGACGGGGGCGAACTTGCATTACTGCTCCGCCAAATGGAGCGGGAACTTTCTCAACTGGGCTACGATGGCGCGAATCGACATTATACGAAAGGTTCTCTATGGAGGGTATAGGACGGTCGATACGAGCACCACGACCGTCCTGAGCCGAGCGACCCTTCCGCGGGATGCCCACTCTTGGGCGAAGGTCTATACCGGTTCCGACATCGGTGACCTCACCCCTAACGCTTGGACCGCAATTACCTTCTGTAACACGAATACCTCCGGTACCGGCTCGCAGGCGACGAGCTCGTTGGTCATGATCGTGAACGGCGCTTTCCCCTATTCGGCGAGCACGGAGGTGGCCCAGTGTCGTATCCGGGAACAGGCGGCATCACCAACGGCATTGGGTCCGACCTATACGTATAACGTCGATGTTCTGGTTTGCGTTACGTCTTTGCTCGATCCAAACTGCCAGGAATACAAACAAGGCAGTTCGGCGTCCGGGTACAAACCGGTGGGAGTGTTGCAGAAGTTGGGAGTGGATCGAAAGGGGACAGTGGATACCTCCGACGATGTTTCCCAAATGAAATTTGGCCTACTCACAGGTTCCTACGGGGCGAGCAAGGCGGGAGGTGTTCTCCGAAGCAATATGTCCGATATGCTTGCAGAGATCGATAATGCGAACGGAATGATCAAAAGTTCATCGGAAATCATCAAGACGCTCAACGGCTTCAAGGCGACGACGAATTACACTTTCCCAACCGTGAGCAGCAGCAGCCCTTATGGCGTATCCGCGGGGGGGAGCTACACCAGCACCAATATTTGGGGAAATCCGATCGGGGAGATGCTTTATGAAACCATCCGGTATTATCAGGGGCGAAGCGACGATACCTCTCAATTTTATGTGAATGATGCGAACTTTAATGAAGAGACCCAATGGTATGATCCATATGGCACTTGTACCAATTGTGCCAAGTGCCCTTACTGTACGAAGCCGTTTACTTTGATCTTTAGCGATCTAACCCCTTCCTACGATTCGGATCATCTCCCCGGCTCCTACTGGCCGACAACCATCAGCACCAGTGATACGCCCAGTGTACAAACGTTAATTACCAATTCAGGTATTAATACGTTGGATGGGGTCAACCAGGCTTTTGTCGGCCAATATCAGGGAACCGCCGATAATAAATGCACCCCTAAAGGGCCCGCATCAGGTGTTGTCAATTTCGGACAAGTCAGAGGGGTCTGTGTTGAAGAGCCGACGCGACAGGGATCTTTTTACATCGCCGGCCTGGCGCATTACGCGAAGACCACCGATCTGAATGCGATCCAGGGAGATCAGAAGATGACCACCTATGTGGTGGCGGCGGGGTCGAGCGTTCCGACCTTGGAATTCAAGGTGGGTCCGGATCCGGCTACGGCTTTCCCGGTTCAAATTCTTCCGATCTTTCATGACGGCTGTCCGGATACAACTCTGGCCGGATGTACGTCGCTGGGGCAGCATGGCGACAACTCGAAGGGGCAGATCGCCGATTTTCAGTATTGCCAGAACGATGCCGATTGGACGACGGAGCAGGGGAACGGCTATACAGACTGCTTCGACATCCTCTGGGACGATTCCGAGGAGGGGGGCGATTATGACCTTGATACACGCTATCGGATCTACGTCAAAAAGACCAACACGACGATCACGGTGAAGACGAAGGGATTATACGCGAATGCGGGGCATACCGGATTCATGGGTTACATTATCTCGGGTGTCTCCATCTCAGCCTCAGTCACTGCAGATGATATTTATGACCTCCGTTGCGGCGGGTCCTTGGCCGGCGGCACCGACTGCGACCGTGCATCGGATGGGAATGAAACCGCCTCCGTCGAGCGGACCTTTACGGCGGTTAGTTCGTCCTCCGGATTTCTTAAAGATCCCCTCTGGTATGCGGCGAAGTATGGCGGTTTCGAAGACTCGAACGCCAGCGGCACTCCGGATCTTCAGAAAGAATGGGATGAAGACAATGATGGCGTCCCGGACACTTTCTACCGCGCCGACAATCCGCTCCAGCTGGAGGCGAAGCTGACCGAGGCGCTGGCCGACATCCTCTCCAAGTCCTCTTCCGGAACATCGGTTTCGGTGTTGGCCACCTCTTCCGGAGGAGAGGGGGCGATCTATCAAGCCTACTTCTATCCCTCCATCTTCGAGGGAACCGAGGAGATTGCCTGGCTCGGCTATCTTCAGGGGCTTTTCTTCGATGCCGACGGCCAGCTTCGGGAAGATAGCAATCAAGACGGAGCGCTTGTCTTATCGGGTACCAATGCGGACAAGGTGGTGCAGACCTTCTTTGATAGCACCAACCAGGAGACGCGGGTTCGCCGCTACAACGTCGACGCGAACGGAGATCCGACCGGAACCCCCGAGGTGATCACGTTGAGTGAGATGAACCCGATCTGGGAGGCGGGGAAAAAGCTGGCGCAGCGGGACACCTCCACGAACCCCCGGAAAATTTATACCTGGACCGACTCACTCACGTCCCCCGACGGGGTTGTGGATTACGCTGATGGTGAATTTATCGAATTCAATGCCGCAAACGAGGCGACGCTGCGGCCTTACCTCCGGGCTTCGAATTCGACAGAGGGGACCAACATCATCAACTTTATTCGAGGAGAAAAGGTGACGGGATACCGGGCGCGGGAAGTGACCGTGTCGGGAACCGCCGACACAACATGGCGGTTGGGAGACATCGTTTATTCCAGCCCGGTCTCGGTCGGCGGCCCGTCGGAGCGTTTTGATCTCCGCTATCAGGATACCACGTACAATCGATTTTATCAGAAGTATAAAGACCGGCGGCATGTCGTCTATGTGGGAGCCAACGATGGCATGCTCCATGCTTTTAATGCCGGATTCTTCCACAGAGGAGATGATCCCGATACCCCGGATGATGTGGAACATAGTTGGTTTACGCTCACCGACGAGGACGGGAATGGCGGAGAGTTGTTGGGAGAGGAACTCTGGGCATTCATCCCTCAAGAACTGCTTCCCCATCTGAAGTGGCTGACCGGAACAGACTATGATCGGAACAAGCATGTCTACTTTGTCGATGGGAGCCCCCGAATCGCGGACGTGCAGATTTATACACAAGAAGCGGCATGCGCCACGGATATCAACGACCCCACCTGCGTTCATCCGGGGGGGTGGGCGACAATCCTCATCGGAAGCATGCGGCTGGGAGGAGGGGTACTCAAGGTCGATCTGAATGGAGATGGAGACACGACCGATGCAGGCGAGAATCGGTTCCGCTCCGCCTATTTTGCTTTGGATATCACCGATCCGGAGGCGACCCCGACGCTCCTTTGGGTTTACAAAGAAGGAGACATGGGCTTTACCGGCAGTTGGCCGGCAGTCATTCGGATGGATAATTCGGGCACCCCGGTCTGGTACGCGGCCTTCGGATCGGGTCCGACCACGTACAGAGGAGAGCGGGCTACCAGCGGATCGACAAACAAATTTGAGACGACCATCAGCGATAAAGGCTGGATTTATATCGTCAACTTGAAGACCGGTGCATTGGTCAAAAAAATTCAGGCGGACGGTTCGTCGGCCGATACGAATGCATTCATGGGAGATCCCTCATCCTTTGATCTTCCGCGCGATTACGATACCGATGTTCTCTACATCGGGAAGACCTACTATTCAAGCGGGTGGAAAGGAAAGGTCTACCGCCTTGTCATGAAATCGGCCGACTTTTCATCCTATGATTTAAACGTCTTGTATAATCCGGGACAGCCGGTCCTATCCAAGCCGACGGCGACGATGGATAACAACAACCGGCTCTGGATCTTTTTTGGCACCGGCCGATATTTCAGCACCGGGACGTCGAGCGATCAAACCGACACCAGCAATCATGGGCTTTACGGAATCAAGGAAAGCGGAACAAATGGGTGTTGGGACGGAAGTGATTGGGAGCCATCTTGTCCCACCACCGCGGTGCCGTCGACCGATCTCTTCGATGCAACCAGCGCGTCCATTTCCGTCGGAGGCGCGTGTGCGTCCTGCGGTAGCGCGACGACCTTGACAAGTTTGGTGACTGCGATGGCATCAAAGCAGGGATGGTATATCACCCTCACAGGAGGGGAAAGGGTGCTCCATGAAGCGACCATCCTGGGAGGGATCGTCGCGGCGACCACCTTTAAGCCGAACGCGACAGATGTCTGTTCGGTCCAGGGGACAAACGCCCTCTATGCGATGTATTTCCAAACAGGAACCGCTTTTACCGGCTCGACGGCGACCAGCATCATCGGTTTAGAGTCGGACGGCACCACCGTTAAACGGAAATTAGACCTGGGGACGGGGGTTGCATCCAAGGTGAACGTCGTCGTCAGCGACAATACGATTACCGGGTTCGTCCAGAGTAGCACGGGAGAGATTCTACAGATCAATGATATCAAGACCAGTAGCTCCGTCCGGCAGGGGACAAAGGTCTTTAAGGAGATATCGGCAGAATGAGCCCGGAGAGAAGTCAGCAAGGGAAGATAGGGGTGATGAAGGGTAAAGTGCGTCTGGCAATGATGGGAGGACTCTTGCTCCTGCTTCTCTTCTTCGTTCTACCAAGAGGAGGAGAAAACGCTTCCGTAAGCAAAAAGGATCTTCCGATAAACGAGGAGAGGGAGGAGGCCGCCGGGGCGTCGAATTTGATTGCCCTCTCAAGACTCGGAAAGATTCGGGTTTTCCCCGCCGAGCCCGACCTTGGTTCGGTTCTACAAGCGGAGATCACAAGCGAGCACGCGAGTCAAGAAGAGGTCTTGTATCGCTACCTCTGGCGGGTGAATGGAAAAGAGGTAAGCGATCAGCCGGTTCTTCCGTTAGCGGGGTTTCGGCAAGGAGACCTTGTTGAAGTGGAGGTTGTTCCCACAAGCGGAACCAGTGTTGGAGTTCCTGTCCGTAGTATGCCTGTTCGAATCGGCAACCGTCCGCCAAAGTTAACGGCCCTCAAACTGGTTCCGGACGCACCGACCGTAGGCGAGCCGGTCCGGGTCGCAGCAGAATCGTTCGACGCCGATGGGAACTTTGTCGAGTATCGCTATCAATGGTATGTGAACAACAAACTCGTCGACGGAGATCAGGGGGAGGCTTTGGATGGGAAGCTGTTCCGAAGCGGAGATACAATTTATGCCGTTGTGACTCCGGCCGACAGCTCGGAGGGGGAGGCCCGGATCAGCAAGCCGATCCTTGTCGCGAATCGATCTCCGAAAATTTCTTCGATACCGCCGGAAGAAATAAAGGAGGGGCAATATGTTTATCAAGTGTCTGCGAACGACCCTGATGACGACCCGCTTCGTTTTCAACTCGTCGAAGGCCCTCCCGGAATGACCCTCGATCCGGCCTCGGGACTTTTGACCTGGAAACCGGATACTCTCGACAAAAGGGTCAATGCCGTGATTGAGGTGGACGATGCAAAGGGAGGAAAAGCGATTCAACGATTGATCATCGGAGGACGCTGAAGCGCGCCGTCGGCGTCGCACGACACGCTTTTGTCTTGGCTTTGATCGATTAAGGGCTTTTCCTTGTAATTTGAAGATTGGGTTGTTATAATGACATTGTCTTTGCCGTTATTATTTTAGAGAAGTTTTATTCGTTGAAAAAAAACCTGATCGGAAAAGTTAATTTACAAGAAGGAACCGATACCTCGGCCCTCTACGGAAGCTACGATCGCCATATCAAGATGATTGAGCAGGCCTTCAACGTTCGAATGACGGCGAGAGGGGAAGAGGTTACGATCGAAGGGGAGCCAGAGCAGGTTCAACAGGTTGAGAAGGTCATCGCCGATCTCGCGAATCTTTCCAGAGACGGGTTCCGGGTCACGGCGGAAGATGTCAACTACGCCATCCAATCTTCCCAACAAAACGCCCCCGCTTCCGTCCGGGAAATTTATCAAGACGCCATTCCGGTTTTCGGGAAAAAGAAGCTCATCGCCCCGAAATCACCCTCCCAAAAAGAGTATATCGAAAGCATCCGAAAGCACGATATCGTGGTCGGGATCGGTCCGGCGGGGACGGGAAAAACGTATCTCGCCATGGCAATGGCAGTCTCCTCTTTCCTCAAGAAAGAGGTGAGCCGGATCATCTTGGCGCGTCCGGCGGTCGAAGCGGGTGAAAAGCTCGGGTTTCTTCCGGGGGATCTGGTTGAAAAGGTGAACCCTTATCTGCGGCCCCTTTATGACGCCCTCTACGACATGATGGAGGTCGATCGCGCCACGCGCCTCCTGGAGCGGGGGGATATCGAAATTGCCCCGCTTGCCTTCATGCGCGGGCGGACCCTCAACGACTCGTTTATCATCCTCGATGAGGCCCAGAACGCCACGTCGGAGCAGATGAAGATGTTTCTGACGCGTCTCGGGTTCCGGTCGAAAGCGGTCGTCACGGGAGATATTACGCAGGTCGACCTCCCGGTCGAACGGACCTCCGGGCTGATCGAAATCCAGGGGATTTTAGAAGGGGTCTCCGCGATCAAGTTCGTTTATTTCAGCGAGCGCGATGTCATCCGGCACCGTCTGGTCCAGGAGATTGTGAAAGCGTACGAGCGGTATGAGGGAAAGGTGGGGAAATCAAAGAAAAAATAGCATTCCTCCATGATCACGCCAAATGACCTCACTTTTCTTCTGAGGTCATTTTTATTTCTTGTTCTTGTTTCCATCAACAGGTAGAATCTGCCGACGCTTGTCGGCGGCTCCTTATCGATTGACCCGATCTTCCGATCTTCTATTTAATTTATTATGCAAATTTCGATGCAAAACCGGCAGCGGACCTACCCGGTGAACCAAAAGAATCTCCTGAGGTGGGCCCGCCAAATTTTATCTCTGCAGAAGCTGGATCACGCTGAGATGGGAATTATTTTGGTGAATAATCGTCAAATCCGCGTTTATAATCGTGATTATAGAAAAAAAGATCAGCCGACCGATGTCCTCTCCTTTCCGATGCGGGAGGGGGTCGGAGGGGAGCTTCATCCTGATTTTCTCGGTGATGTGATGATCTCGTTGGAGCGGTCGGCGGAAGAAGCGATCTTGTATGGGAGATCCCGCCGCGAACAGTTGCTGATTCTCCTCATTCATGGAGTGCTCCATCTCCTCGGGTATGACCACGAACGATCTCCGAAGGAGGAGCGTCGAATGCAACGTCGAGAACGGCTTCTGTTCAAACGCATTTATCATCAGGAGTAGATAGTTTTTAATCAGATCCTCAAGAGAGCCGTTGTGGAAACCCGAGGAGCGGTTGGCGCCATCTTTCTTGATCGCGAGGGAGAGGAGATCGCCCATTACACAAGTCTTTCGGGAGATGAAATGAAATTGATGGGGGCGCATTACGGCATCGTCTGGCTTGAAATGAAGGCGATGGTATCTCGTCACCTTGCCTCTTCCGCGGCGGAAGCGATTTTTGCGGCAGAGAAGGGAATCTGCCTGATGCGGCCGGTGCAGAAAGAATATATGGTTCTCTTATTGGTGAATCCCTCGGAAGGGATCGGCCAGGCGAGGCGTTGGCTCCGTTGGGCGGCGGCTGAAATTCAAAAGGAGATTTAGGGGAGGCGAAGCGGCCTCTCCTGCGGGTTGGAAGGAGAGTGATGGCGGAAGGGTTTTGGGGAAAACTTGGGAAGGGATTGGCGAAAACAAGGGAATACTTGTCGTCCGGATTGGAGGCGGTTTTTCTCGATCAGCCGAACATCAATCAGGAAACATTGGACAGGTTGGAGGAGCTCCTCATCGGTTCCGATTTAGGAATGGAGGTGACCGACCGGTTGATGATCGGGCTTCGGGCCTCGGTCGAGCGAAAGGAGATCTCCAATCTCGCCTCCCTCAAAAAAAAGCTGAAGTCGTATCTGGTCGTCATCCTGAACAAGGGGGTTCCGCAGGAACCGCCGAAGACGACGCCGGTCGTCTCCCTCTTCGTCGGGGTGAACGGGGTCGGCAAGACCACCACCATCGCCAAGCGGGCCGCTCAATTGAGGCGAGAGGGGAAAACGGTCCTTCTTGCGGCGGCCGACACCTTCAGGGCGGCGGCCGGAGAGCAGCTCGCCATCTGGGGAGACCGGGTCGGCGCCGAGGTCGTCCGGCATCAGGAGGGGGCCGATCCCGCAGCGGTCGCCTTCGATGCCGTGAGCGCCGCCCTTGCGCGGAAGATCGATGCGGTTTTGATCGATACCGCCGGCCGTCTCCAGACGAAGAGCAATTTGATGGAAGAGTTAAAGAAGATTAAGCGGGTCATCGCCAAGGCGATTCCCGATGCCCCCCATGAGAGAATCCTGGTGCTCGACGCCACTACCGGCCAGAACGCGCTCTCCCAGGCGCGGCTTTTTCATGAGACGATCGGGGTGACGGGGATTATCCTGACGAAGCTGGACGGGACGGCAAAGGGGGGAATCATCGTCCCGATCGTCGAGGCCCTTTCGGTTCCGGTCACTTACGTCGGCGTCGGCGAAGAGGTGGACGATTTAATCCCGTTCAACATCGAGTCGTTTGCAGAGGGACTTTTTGAAAGCAGTAAGGAGTGAGGACCCGCCCTGATTTAAGAGAAGAGTCCATTATCAAATGTAATGACCCTGTTCTTTCCCTGCAGTTTCGCCTGGTAGAGGGCGCGGTCGGCATTTCGGATCAGCTCTTCGAACGTTTCGGCATCATCCGGGAAAGTGGCAAGACCGACGCTGACGGTCAGTCGGGCCAAATCGGAGTATTTTTTTTGTAGCGTTTCGTTCCGCTCGATTTCCCTGCACAACCTCTCTGCAATGATTCGCGCATCTTCCTTATTCGTCTGGGGAAGGATGATGGTGAATTCCTCCCCGCCGTAGCGCGCGGCGACGTCGATTGCCCGGATGTAGTTTCGAAGGGCCTGTCCGAGCAAAACCAGAATCTCGTCGCCTCCCAAATGACCAAAGGTATCGTTGAAGCCTTTGAAATTATCGATATCGACGATAATGAGGGAGACGGGGATCCGGTGGCGCCGGGATCGCTCGATCTCCTCCGTCAAGCGTTCTTGAAAGTAGCGGCGGTTCAGAAGGCCGGTCAGGGCGTCGGTGATCGAGATCCGTTTCAGCTCTTCCGTTTTCTCGTACAATTCGGACCGCTCGATGGCAATCGAGATGTAGCTGCCGATCGCCTGCAACAATTGGAGATCTTCCTCCGAGAAGACCTCTCCGGTAATTTTATCCGCCAGATTGATGACGCCGAGGGTTCGGTTTCTCAATTTGAGCGGAACACTGACGAAGGAAGGGGTGCGATATCGCGGCTTGGCCCCCTGTTGTACGCGAGGATCGTGGTTGAGATCTTGAACCAGAAGCGGGACGCCGGTTTCATAGACCGATCCCGCAATGCCTTCCCCCGGCTTCGAGTTGAACATTTCATAAACGGGCCGATTGATCCCCTTCATCGCTTTCACGGAGAGCTCATTTTTGAACTCGTCCAGGACCATCAACGATCCTTGCTCCGCCTGCAGGAGCTGAAGGGTCTGCTCCAAGATATTATGATGAAGGTGATGAAGGTAAAGGGGCGAATCGATCATGAGGGTGAGGTTCGAGAGGGCAATCATGATTTTCCGTTGTTCCGCCAATTGATTTTGAAGCTCGATATTTTCAACGGCAGACCCCGCCTGGCTGCAGAACGAAGAGATCATCGCGGTCTCTTCCGACGTGAGGATGGTGTCGAATATCGCCAGGGTTGATGTTGCGTTCCGGCCTTGGTAAAGGGGGAAGAGATAGCAGGAGGTCACGTCTTGCGGAAGTTTCGACTTCAGCAGGTCAAATGTCACGTCGTTGAAGACGAACGGATCGCCCCCGCTTCTTTTCTGAAAGAGAATGTCCAGGGACGCCTCCAATTGGTTAAACCGCTCCTTCTTCTCCCCGAAAACGGCGACGCCGCGGTAAGCTCCTTGTTTTTTTGTTTGATGGAAGATGCAGGCGCTTTTCAAGTTGAAGAGAATGCCGAGCGTATTCAGTAGCGTGCTGTGAAGGATTGAAATATTGCTGACGCTTTTGAACTGATTTCCCACATTGAGAAGGGTCGTCAGGTGGGCCGCCTTTCCCTGGTATTGACCGCGACGGTAGATGTTCTCCAACAGGGCGGTGGCGACGACTTGGAGATAGGAGGCGACCTGTTGAAACCCTTCTTGCGCGCCGGGGCAGGAGAGATCGACGTCGACCGGCAGCTTCTCGGATGAAATGCCCCACTCGGATGCATTTTGTTTGAAATGGGCATATTCATCGGGATGTTGATACACTTTCCCGCCGATCATGGCATAACTCATCTCGTTCGAGAGCCGGATCGGAATGACAAAATAGTTCAGATTGGCCTGGCATTTGGAAAAAGAGATCTGCTGCGTCTGAATCGCAAGATCAACCTGTTGCGCAAACGCATTCTGGCAAAGGGTCTCCCGCTCGGTCTGATGAACCAGGTGACAAAGGAGATGCTCACGCGTGATCGCTGTACAGGGCCGGTGTTTAGAGGGATCGTAGATAAAAAGGGATAAGCCGGTTAAAGACGATAGAGAATGCTGTATCTCTTCCCACTTGTGCCTGTTTAAATCTAGGGTTCGTTGCATAAATAGATTGCCTGTCCATTGGATGAAGAAGCCATTGAAAGCGACCAGATTCGCCTTTTTTCACCTGCCCTTTATAGTCCGATACACTTTTCGAAGTCAAGCCAAAAGATAGTAAGATTTATCCAGGTGTGTTATCATGCCATCTTCGAGGGTGTTTTACATGAATCCATTCAAGCTTCATTCGCATTTTACGCCGAGGGGAGACCAGCCGAACGCCATCCGTGCCCTTTCTGAAGGGGTCCGTCGGAGGGAGCCGCACCAGGTCCTCCTAGGTGTCACCGGCTCAGGAAAAACATATACGCTCGCCAATGTCATCGAGCAGGTCCAGAAGCCGACGCTCGTGATCGCCCACAACAAGACCTTGGCCGCGCAGCTCTACCACGAGTTTAAGACCTTTTTCCCTGAAAACGCGGTCGAGTACTTTGTCAGCTATTATGATTATTACCAGCCCGAGGCGTATATCCCCCACACCGATACCTTCATCGAAAAGGACTCTTCCATCAATGATGCCATCGACCGGATGCGGCATTCCGCGACCCGATCCCTCCTGGAGCGGAACGATATCATTATCGTCGCGTCGGTTTCTTGCATTTACGGCCTTGGATCGCCGGAGGCCTATCATGACATGTTGGTTTATCTGGAGGAAGGGAAAGAGATCGAGCGGGATCAGGTATTGAAGAAGCTGGTCGAAATCCAGTACGAGCGGAACGACTTTGATTTTTATCGGGGGACCTTCCGGGTGCGGGGAGATGTCATCGAAATCTTTCCGGCGTCATCGGAAGACCGCTGCATCCGCGTCGAATTTTTCGGCGATACAGTCGATGCGATTTATGAAGTCGATCCCCTCCGCGGAACGATCATTCAACGCCTTCCGAAGATTGCCGTCTATCCGGGGAGCCATTACGTGATCCCGCCCGATCGGCTCCATGTCGCATTGCAAGGGATTGAGGAAGAGCTTCACGATCGGATCAAGTTTTTTCGGGACCGGCAGATGCTTCTGGAGGCGCAACGGATCGAGCAGAGAACCGTCTTCGATTTGGAGATGATCCGGGAGATCGGATACTGCCAGGGGGTTGAGAATTACTCGCGCCACCTCTCGGGCCGAGCGCCGGGGCAGCCGCCGCCGACCCTGCTCGATTATTTCCCCGACGATTTTCTCCTGATCATCGACGAGAGCCATGCGACGGTCCCGCAGATCGGCGGGATGCAGGAGGGGGACCGGGCCCGCAAGACAAACCTGGTGGAGTATGGATTCCGGCTTCCTTCGGCGTTCGACAACCGTCCATTGAAGTTTCAGGAGTTCGAACAATTCATGCGGACCGTTCTCTATGTCTCGGCGACGCCCGGTCCGTATGAGCTTGAGCGGGCCCAGGGCCGGATCGTCGAGCAGGTGATCCGTCCGACCGGCCTGATGGATCCGGAGGTGGTCATCCGGCCGGCCAAAGGCCAGGTGGACGATCTGCTGGAGGAGATCCGAAAACGGGTCGACCGATCCGAGCGGGTTTTGGTTACGACCCTGACCAAGCGGATGGCCGAAGATCTGACCGAGTATTATCAAGAGATCGGGATCAAAGTCCGCTATCTCCACGCCGACATCGAAACAATGGAGCGGATGGAAATCATCCGCGATCTCCGGCTGGGAAAGTTCGATGTCCTGGTCGGAATCAACCTTCTTCGCGAGGGGCTCGATCTTCCGGAGGTGTCGCTGGTGGCGATTTTGGATGCCGACAAAGAGGGCTACCTTCGCTCCCACCGCTCATTGATCCAGACGGCGGGGCGGGCGGCCCGGCATGTTTCGGGAGAGGTGATCCTTTATGCCGATACGATGACGAAGTCGATGCGGATGATGATCGATGAGACGAACCGGCGTCGTCAGATCCAGGCGGCGTACAACATAGAACATGGCATCACCCCCGAATCGATCCGAAAGGTGATTCCCGAAACCCTTCGCGAGGCGGTCGAGGCGGACTATTACACGGTTCCGATCGCCGCGGAGGAGGGGGAGATGTATATCCCGGAAGAAGAGCTGCCGCGGGTTCTGCAGAGCCTGGAACGGGAGATGCGCGATGCGGCAAAACGCCTTGAATATGAGAAAGCGGCGGAGATTCGCGATCGCATCAAGCGGCTCAAGGAGGGGCAAGTCATCCGTTAAACGCCGATCTTATGCCTGTTTGTAAGTATAGATTCCCAGAATAATGCCGAGGAGACTGAGGAGATTGATTCGGAAGGTGAAGCCGAAGGTAAACGTCACCAAATGAAGATCAAAGGTAAACGGAGGGGTAATGCCGATATGGTACCCTTTGAGAAAAACATCTTTAAGAAGGCCGGAAGGAGAGAAGAGAAGTAGAATCTCTCCCATCACTCCACCTAACAGGCCTCCCGCCAAGATGAAGAAAATAAGCAACCAGGGTGTTCTTTTTAAAAGAGCCATCGCTGAGAAAACTATCTTTTTTTCGTTCCATTGTCAAGTCATTTCAAGGCCTCCTGAGAAAGGAGGGATTTTTCACTACGTCGTTGACATGCTTTTGATTAGAGGTTATCTTAAATTCTCATGAAGCTCCATCTTCTCGATCACCGACATTTGAACGTCCTGCTGGGACGCGAGCGAAAACAGAGAGCGCCCGATCGGGACGAGCCTGCCCTCGATCTAATGTTGAAGGAAATCCTGAAAAAAGCGAATCAATTCGTCCCGTCGGAGGCCGGCTCCATTTTGTTGGATGATCCGATCGGAAAGAAAGAACGGGAAGAGCTGGTTTTTGTCGCCTGTTTCGGGCCGGGCTCCTCGAAGCTTCCGGGCCTTCGGCTGTCGATCAACACCGGCATCGCCGGGGCGACCTATCTCTCCGGGAAGCCGTATTTAAGCAAGAACGTCAAGCGGGATAAGATGTTCTACGCCAAAATCGACAAGATCAGTCGATTCAGCACCCGTTCGATTATCTGTGCGCCGATCATCGTGGAAAATTCGATTTACGGCGTCATTGAATTAATCAATCGCAAAGGGAAGCCCAATTTTACCGAAGAAGAGTTGAAACTCCTCGAGATCTTCGCCGGGTATACATCGACATTGATTCAAAACGTATTGGACGCCCGCAAACATATCGAGCTGGCGAAGCGAGACGGATTGACGGGACTCTATAACGACCGCTATTTTCACACCCGTCTCGAGCGGGAGGTGCGGCAGGTCCGAAGGGGCCAGCATGACCTGATCCTCCTTTTTTTGGACATGGACCACTTCAAAGGGGTCAATGATCAATTCGGTCATCTGACCGGAAGCCATATTCTTCAAGAGGTCGGCGACGTTCTCCGGAAAGTCGTTCCGGCCCGGGGGACAACGGTCGCCCGTTACGGCGGCGATGAATTTGTCATCATCTTCTCTCAAACCACGCTGGAGGAAGTGGTGCAGGTGGCCGATCGGATTCGGACCGCGATCAAGAAATTCCCCTTCTCCACCGTGCCGATCAATGAAAAGGCGAAAGCCGAAACCCTTCAGGGACGGCTGACCTGCAGCATCGGGCTGGCCTCTTTGAAGAAACATGTCGGCAACGGCACTTCGAACAGCAATATCCGCCATCTTTTGATCCGTAAGGCGGATGCAGCGATGTACGTTGCAAAAGACCAGGGAAAAGACCGCATCTGCGTGGCCCCCCCCGCCTGAACGGATTTCGATTCATCCATCCGCCCAACTTGCTTCACCCGCTTCGGATTCCCTATAATAAAAGAAACATAAATCCGAGTGTGGTGATGAAGAAAATAGCGGTTATTCTGGGGGGGATTGTTCTGGTTTTGATCCTCATCCTTCTTTTGGCTCCGTTTTTGGTCGACCTCTCTTTTGTTAAATCGCGTTATTTGCCCCAAGTTGAAGCGGCATTGGGACGGTCGGTCGACGTCGAGAGCGTTCGCCTCTCGCTCTGGCCGCTTGGCGTTCAATTGAAAAAAGTCGTTGTCCGGGATGATCCTCAATTCTCCCCCGAAGATTTTTTCCGGTCCGATTCAGTCGTTGTGAGCTTCCGGCTTCTTCCGCTCTTGCAGAAAAGGGTGGAAGTGGAGGAGCTTCTTATTCAAAGCCCGGCGCTCCAACTGATCCAGGATGCGAACGGAAAATGGAACACATCGACCCTCGGCGGCGGCGAGAAATCCCCGCCGGGGGGGACAACATCCCCGCAAGAGCAACGTCCGATCGGAATTCTTGCGGATGAAGTGATCGTCAAAAACGGGCGGATCACACACGTTCGTCGTGTGAAGGGAGGGCCGCCGTTATCAACTTCCGCTGAAGACTTCGATCTTAAACTGTCCAACCTTCAGTTGGGTGAGATCGCTTCGATCGATCTGGAGACACGGATTGAACCGCAGGGGAAGCAGACAAGTTTGAAAGGACGGGTTGGACCGCTGACCACGGCGCTCAAACCGGAAACGATTGATCTTTCGGGAACCGTCGGGCGGAGCGATCTTCACCTCCAGGGGGGATACCAAAAAGGGCGCCTTCTCTTGAGGGCGAATGCGGAGCAGGTCGATCTTGACGAATTGATGCTCCTTCTGCCGCAAGAGGGGTCTCCTCCACAGAAGACCTCTCCTCCTCCGGGACCCCCTCCTTCCTCTCCGGGAACGACCCCGATGGAGGTCGATTTCACTGTGAAAGAGGTTCAGGTGAAAGGGATGGAGGTCTCGAATCTTTCGGGTCGAGCGAGGCTGAATCGAAAAGTCGGCGCGCTCGAAAATTTAAACGGCAATATCTGGGGGGGCCATTTTACGGGGAGCGGCCGGGTCGACTTATCGAGCGGCGCCTTCCCCTTCACAACAAACTTTGCGCTTCAAAAGGCCTCTCTCGGATCGGTCGTAAAGCAGTTCGTGCCGATCGATCCGGGCATTTTCAGCGGGACGACTTCGATCGGAGTGACGTTGCAAGGGAGTGGAGGAAACTGGGGAGCGCTTTCAAAGACGTTGACGGGGAAGGGGGAATGGGAAGTCGGAGAAGGGGAGATTAAGAATGTGAACCTTTTGAGAGAGGCTCTCGCCACGCTTCAGGTCCTCGATCAGGTTCAACTCCCGCTGGAGCCGAATACCCGATTTTCTTCCGCAAAAGGGGGGCTTCAGATCGACGCCGGCCGCATCGGGCTGAGCCGTCTTTCCATGGAGAATCCTCTTTTTGATCTTTTGGGAGAAGGGGAGGTCGGATTGGACGGTGTTTACCGCCTCCTCGGCGAGATGAGGCTGGCCGAGTCGGTTACACAGAAAATTCGAAGCACGCCGGTCGGGTCGCTCCTCCCGATGGAGGAGGAGAAGTTGGAGGTCCCGATCGAAATTGCAGGGACCCCTCAAGGCGCCCGCCTTGCCCTCCGTGAGGAAGCGCTGAAGGAGACGGCGGCGAAGCAGCTTCGGGAAAGACTGACAGAAAGGCTGGAAAAAGAGGGATTGGGAGGGCTACTGCAAAGATAGCTCCTCCCCCTGAACTCATCGGAACGACATCGGTTTGTAGATCATTTTTGTAGATCATTCAAGAGGAGGCGGTTCGGGCCGCATTGCCGCTGCTAAGGAGGGCCGCCTGCTCGAAGCGCCTTTATCGAACGGTCAGGGGAGATCTCTCTCCTTGACCGTTTTTCTTTTGTCCGCTCTGGCGCGTTCAATCGCTTCCATCGCGAGTTTTTCAACACGCTGACTGAGCGCCTGGAGAAATTCAGCGGAGGTGTTGAATTCAGATTTCTCTCGAATGTACTTCTTAATTTTCGAACTTACCACCAAGATATCGGCCATTCATTTCCTCCTTCAACTCTACGTTTACCCTATTGGAATATGAGAAAAGAACTCTACAAGTTCACGGTACGCGATCGGGGATTCATTCTACATCCAGTTAAAAATGTAGCATGAAAGAAGGAAGCCGCGCAACCAGAATTATTGAACGCCCCCTCCGCAACATAAAAACAAAACTTGTCCGGCGCGTCTGTTTGAGTTTCGCCGAGGTCAATCGGTCCTTGCATTTTCGCAAACGGCAGGGTAATATATCAACGATATGCCTACTGAATTTCGATCGTTGCCGATTCCTCCTTCTGTTCTTGAGGGGATTGAGTCTCTCGGTTTTAAAGAATGTACTCCGATCCAGGAGGGGACCCTTCCGATCACGCTTGCCGGTAAGGATGTCGCGGGTCAGGCCCAGACCGGGACCGGAAAGACCGCCGCCTTTCTCATCGCCATTTTTTCCCGCCTTCTCAAAACCGAGCCTTCCCCTTCCTCCAAGCTCTCTTCCCCGCGGGCGATCGTCATTGCCCCGACGCGGGAGCTGGTGATTCAAATTGCCAGAGAAGCAACCCTGCTCGGACAGAAGACCCCGTTTAACATCCAGGCCGTCTACGGCGGAATCGATTATCAGAAGCAGCGATCGATGCTGGGGGAAGGGGTCGATCTTCTCATCGGAACGCCGGGACGACTGATCGATTATTATAAGCAAAAGGTCTACGACCTTCGCCGTGTGGAGGTCCTCGTGATCGATGAGGCCGACCGGATGTTCGATATGGGATTTATCGCCGACCTTCGTTTTATGATGCGGCGTCTTCCTCCTTATCATAAGCGGCAGTCGATGCTCTTTTCCGCCACCCTCACGCAGCGTGTGATGGAGCTGGCTTATGAACATATGAATAATCCGATCAAGATCGAAGTCTCTCCCGAACAGATCACCGCAGAGAAGGTGGAACAGGTCCTGTTCCATGTGGAGCGGACAAAGAAGATCCCTCTCCTGCTCGGTTTGCTCAAGAGAGAAATTTGGGAGCGGGTGTTGATTTTTGTCAATACCAAAAACCAGGGGGAGGTGTTGGCGAACCGGCTGACCGAGCAAGGGTATCCGGCTCGGGCGATCACCGGCGACTTGCCTCAAAAACAGCGGATGAAGGCGTTGGAGCAATTCAAGGAGAGGAAGGTGCCGATCCTGGTGGCCACCGATGTCGCCTCGCGGGGGCTGCATATCGAGGGGGTCAGCCTCGTCGTGAATTACGATCTTCCCCAAGACCGGGAGGCTTATGTCCACCGGATTGGCCGGACCGCCCGCGCGGGCGCGGCGGGCAAGGCGTTGAGCCTGGCCGATGAGGAATATGTCATGGCCCTGGAGGAAATCGAGGAGTACATCGGACAGAAGATTCCGGTCGAATGGCCGGAAGACGATCTCTTCGTTCAGCCCAAATCGATCCCTCATTCCGAGCGGATACAAAGAACGCGGCCGGCCCATCCCCCTTCGCGCCCGACCAAGGGACGGACTTCCTCTTCAAGGCCGAGAAGGGGCCGGTGATCGGCCTTCTTCGATCAGCTTTATCGCTTCCATCCATCGTACACCCTCCATAAGTGATGCAATACGGTCCCGGCTTCTTTTTAAATCTGTGGCACCTCCTCGGACTTTCCTTCTGGCATTTTGTCTTCAAGTGGATCAATCGCGTCGAGGTCTTCGGCGAAGAAAATATCCCAAAACGGGGAGAGGAGGGGGTGATGCTTTTGTACAACCACATCTCGGCGATCGATCCCTTTCTGGTGGGAGCCACCAGCATGCCTTTTTTCTCCCCCGTCTGGTGGCGCGCCCCGGGGAAGGAAGAGCTGTTCGACATTCCGATCGTCCGGACGATCCTTTCCTCCTGGGGGGCTTTTCCGGTCCGGCGGGGAAAACGCGATCTGGTCGCGATGCAAAAAATGGCGGAAATGCTGTCGCATTCGGTCGTGGTGATCGCGCCGGAGGGGAGACGTTCTTCCGACGGCGCGCTCCAGCCGGGGCGGGCCGGTGTCGGAAAGATCCTTTACGACGCGCGCCCGCGAAAGGTGATTCCGGTCCGGGTGCGGGGGGTCGATCAGGTTTTACCGGTCGGGAAGATCCTTCCCCGAATCGGAAAGAAGACGACCATTGCCTATGGACCTCCGATCGACCTCTCGCCTTATTATTCCCTCCCCGATACGGTCGAAACTTCCCAGCGAATTGTTGATACAATAATGGAAGAGATCGCGAAGTTATAGCGCGTTCACGTCCGGTGAGATCAACATGAAACGGGTAAGGTTTCGATCGTTTGTTTTTCTTTGTCTCTTCATTATCCCCCTCTCCGTAGGAGCCTATCTTTTCTCCTACTGGCCGGAGGTGGAGCGGCTGGCCAAAACCAATCCGAAAACGACGGCCCTGATCGAAGCGCGGAGGGCGAAGGGAAAAAAAGAGGCGTCGATCTCGCTCGCCGCGCGCTGGCGGCCCCTTCGCCAGATCTCGCCCCACCTTCAGCGCGCCGTCATCGTTGCGGAGGATGCGCGTTTTTACCAGCATGGGGGATTTGATTGGGAGGCGATCGTGGAGGCGGCCGAGCGGGATTGGGCGGCGAAATCGTTCGAATACGGCGGGAGCACGATCAGCCAGCAGCTGGTCAAGAACCTCTATCTCTCTTCGGAGAAGAGCCCGATTCGAAAGATCAAGGAAGCGTTGATCACGTCGGTGATGGAGGCGAAGTTGAAAAAGCGGCGCATTCTGGAGGTTTACCTCAATGTGGTGGAGTGGGGAGGGGGGATTTATGGCGCGGAGGCGGCCGCCGACCATTATTTTTCCAAGCCTGCGGCGGAGTTGGCCCCTCAAGAGGCGGCTTTTCTGGCGGCGATTCTTCCCGCCCCCCGTTATTACCAGAATCGCCGGTCGACCCCTTATCTGCGAAAGCGGATCGATTCCATTCTTCAGGCAATGCAAAAACGCTATCCGGAGACCCGGATGGCGATGGAAAAGGAAATTCCAAAAGAAAGGACGATAGAAAACTCAGAGGGACCGGAAGGGGTGGAGACGGCGACTACCCCTCAAACTCCTTAGCCATTTCGATATGTGAGAGGATGACGAAATGGTTCTCTTCCGAGAGCTCTTCCGAAAACTCGATCCCCCCGGTCTGAAGGTGGCCGAAATTTTTGGCCCACCGAATGATCCCATTAATCGATTCCGAGTGGACCTTACCCTGCTCATCATTGAAGTAAAACGTCAGCGAGACTTCGCTTTTGACGGCAAGCGGGGTCAGGCAGCAGACGCCGATCCCTTTGTAGCTGAAATTGACCGCGACGACATGGAGACGGAAATCGTTCGATTCGATCTTCGCTTCGACAAAAATACTGTATCTTCTTAGCTTCCGCTGTTTCATCTTCTCCTCTTTTTGGAAGTCAACCGACCTCTTTTTCTAAGAGAACGATCTCTTCTCCATCGGGGCCTTGAATCATCGCAGCCCGCTCCCCCGGGACCGGCTCATAGGGGGGTTTGATCACCGGCACGTTTGCTTCCATGAGGCGCCGGACCGCCTCCTCTAAATTATTTACCCGAAAACCGATCGAGATCGGACCGACTGAATTGGGACTCCACGGTTTGATCAGCGCTTGTTCCGGCTTGCCGCTGTAAAGCTCGATCCGTCCTGTTCCGGAATCAAACCAAATAATTTTTCTCCCTTTGGGGCTTTTCTCTTCTTTGATCCGGGCCAAACCGAGGGTCTCGCCGTAGAAGGCGGCGGAGCGCTCCAGGTCGGCCGTTTGGATAGCGATGTGGTGAATCTGGAAGGGATGATCCTTCTGCATGAGCTTCTCCAAGCCGCCATCTTACTTCCCGTAGTATAGCATGTCAATTTAAAGTTGGCGGTTAAGAGGACAGGCTGCCTAAGTGTTGAAAAACCCCTGGGTCGATGTTAGAGTGGCCAATGATGATTGAAAGAAGAATTAGATTGCGGAATGGGTCCATTCGGTATCTGGAAGGAGGAGAAGGTGAACCGATCCTTCTTCTTCCCTCCGCCGCCGGGCGTGCCGCCGAATACCGGGAGGTCCTTCCGCTTCTTTCAAAAGCGTTTCATGTTTATGCCCTCGACTATCCCGGCTTCGGCCAATCCGATTCCCTCCCTTCCATTGAGGGGACCGAAGATCTCGCGAGGTTCGTGATCGATTGGATGGATGCCGTCGGCCTTCAGCGCTGCCATCTGGTCGGATTTTCCCTCGGCGGATGGATTGGTCTGCTTTTGGCCCTCTCCCACCTGGAGCGATTCCAAACCCTCATCCTGATCGCCGCTTCCGGCGGACGTCTTCCCGGAGTTCCGATCGTCAGCCCGTCCGGGATGAATTTCAAAGAGATCCTCAATCGATTTTATCATCGCCCGGAAATTCGAGAAAAATTGGCCCGACATAAACTGACGCCGGCGGAGAGAGAGGAGATCCTCCGGTCTTCTCGGGCCCTTGCCGGTCTGGTTGAACGAAAAAAAGTGGTCCCGGAGCTTCACAACCGGCTTCACGAGATCCGGATGCCGACCTTAATTATTAGTGCCGACCACGATCGGGCGATTCCGGCGATATACCAAGAACGTCTCCATTCGGGTATACTTGGATCAAAGCTCTCGGTCTTTAGGGAAACCGGCCATGCCGTTCCGGCGGAGCGGCCGATGGAACTGGCGGGTGAAATAGAGAAATTTATCGCGGAAACTTCCGAAAAACATTGACTTAAAAGTCTGGAAGACAATGAGCCGTTCAGGCATCGCTGGGATAAAAGATGAAGTGCCGAGAGATTGAGGAAGACCTCTCCGCCTATCTTGCTGAAGAGGCCGATCCAGCCCTCTGCCGATCGATTAAGGCGCACCTGAAGGGGTGTAAAAAATGTCGGAGCCGTATTGCGGCCTTGAAGGCGGAGAAAGGGGGTCCAAAAAAGGCGAAGGAGGTTGCAATTTCGTCGGAGAAGATGGTCTCTCCCCCGCAGGAGCGCTCCTCCGGTTTTCCATCCACTTCTGGAATGCTCTCCGCTCTGTGGCATCGCCCCGTTGAGATAACTGTGACGATCGTGTTGATCGGCGGGACCCTTTTCCTCTATCAACGGGGAGCGTCCGATCTGAAGGCCGATTTCTCAATGACGGAAAATGGCGCTGCGCCGGCCGCAGAGACGGTGGCCCTCTCCGCTCCCGCCGAAAACCACGGAGGTACACAGGAGAAGGAAACGCCGACCTCTCCCCCTCCATCATCGCAAACCGCGCCGGCCGATCCGCCGGCCCCGATGCCGATGAAGGTTCACAACGAAACGGCCCAACCCCTTTCGATGGAGGCCCGTCGGCAGGCCGCACTTCCGCAGCCGTCCGAGGTCAAGCTGCTCCTGATTTCCAGGAGCATTAAAGAGGCGGCCGATGCGGTGGCTTCTCAGGGGAAAGTGCTCAGCAAAAAAGGGGATGAGATGGAGGCCAAGGTGGTGCTGCTTATCCCCGCCGAACGTTATGAGCGCTTTTCCCGATCGCTCCAATCGCTTGGACTGCTCAAAGAGATTTCCAAAAAACCGCCTCCCGCCGAGGGATCTTTGAAAGTGGAGGTGACGATTGAATAAGGAGTGTCCGATCCACTTTACCTTCCTGTTTTTGTCTGTTACAACTCCCTAAACGAAAGATTTTTTTATTTTGTTGCGCTCGCTTCGAGTGAGAAGTATTGTTGCGAGAAATTCATCGTTTGCCGGTGAAGGGTCGACGCGAGGATGGACAGGAACGAATCGATGCGTAGAGTCTGGTTGATCGGCTTGGTTTTTTACCTCCTCTACATCGGGGCGGTGACCCTTGCCCCTTTTGATTTTCAGTTCATCTCGCAGCCCCACCGATGGGAAAAATCAGTTCTCTTTTCATCCTCCGATGTCGCGGTCAACCTCCTTCTTTTTCTTCCTTTAGGAGGATTGCTTTATGGTTTCCTTCCGGCCCGGCCGGGTCGGTCTCGTCTGATGCCGGCGCTCCTGATCTCCGCGGCGGTCAGCCTTTCAGTGGAGACGATGCAGCTCTTTCTACCGGAGCGGTTTCCTTCGTTTAGCGACCTATTCTCCAATACCCTTGGAGGAGGGGCCGGTTTTCTTTTGTTCAAGACGATGGCCGATCGAGGGTGGCTCGATTGGATTTGGGATTATCGACGGCGATTGGCGCAGCTAGGGTTTCTCTTTTATGCCGGATTTCTCCTTTTTCTGGCGGCATTCTCATGGGAAAAGCTGGACCGATGGGATCCGGGGGCACTCCTCTGGGTCGGTGTCGACCCGGAAATGGAAGACGGCTGGAAAGGGAAAGTTTTTTTCTTGGCTGTTTATGATCAGGCGTTTGATCCGGCGACGATCGAACGGCATTACCGGACCGGTGCTTCTTTTCGGTCTGAGATCCATCTTCAGCAAAACCCGATCGTCCTCTATCCCTTCGATGAGGGGAAGGGGAGCACCCTTCATGACCGCGCCGGAGTACTCCCTCCGCTCGATCTGGAATTATCCAATTCCGGCAGAGGAAGGTGGCTCTCTCCATTTGGTTATGCGTTCAACCGGTCGGCCGCGTTCATCAGCCGGGAACCGGCGGAAAAGATCCGGCAGAGAATTTCAAACAGACATCAATTTACGATAGAGGCCTGGGTTGAGATGGGACAGATTCGTTATGGAGATGTAGGACGGCTGATCTCATTGGCCAAGACGCCCGATCTCGATTACTTCTTGCTGCAGCAGCAGGGAATCGATTTGGGTTTTGAGGTTCGAAACCGCGTCAAGACCGGATTTCCAAACCTGGGAGATATCGAAACAACCCAATTGCCGTTTCAGTCCGGGCCGGTCCATCTTATTTCCGTCTACGATCGAGGGGAGATACGGCTCTATTTGAATGAGGTACAGGTGGCCGCGGCCATTTTAACCGACGGTCTCTTCCTCCTGACCGACTCTCTTGCGTTGAGAACGACGGTCGAGGGCGAGCGGGGCTTATTCGGATTCCTCCTCTTTCTTCCCGTCGGTTGTTTCGCGGCGCTCTCTACTCGCGTCCAATCGACAACAAGGTTCTTGACGGTCGCCCTGGCGGGATTGGTTGTCCTCATGGTGATCCATTTTCTGCAAAGCCGGCATGATCCTCTGTTTTTCACCGGAGGTACCATCCTCGTCCCGGCTTTCGCAATCCTTTTGGGGGTCCTTCTGGGAAAATCGGCGCAGGGGAGGATGAAAGAACCTTAAGGGAGCGAGAGGAGCGTCCCGCGCGAAACGGTGACCGCCTTTCCGCCGAGATATACACGATCTCCGGCCGAACGGACCCGGACGACCCCTCCTCGCGCGGAGGCCTGGTAAGCAAGGAAAGTGTTTTTGCCGAGCCGTTCTTTCCAGAAAGGACCGAGGCAACAATGCGCCGACCCCGTCACCGGATCTTCGTTGATGCCGGCCCGCGGCGCGAATGTCCTTGAGACGAAATCAAACCGGTCCGAATCCGACCGGCTCGTTACGATCACCCCGCGGCATGGCACGGTGGCGAGCAGTCCGAAATCGGGCTGAAGTTTTCGCAGGACCTCTTCCGATTCGACTTCAATCAAATAGTCGAAACGATTCTTGCCGATGTATTTCGGCGCCATCCCGAGCGCCTTCTGAAGGGCGGGAGGAGGAGGCGCCTCCTTTTCTGGCTCGGCCGGGAGATCCAGCTCGATCCACCCCTCTTTTTTGTCGGCGGTCAGAAGGCCGCTTTTTGTCTGAAAACGGGCCTGCTCATCCGGCTTCAGGATTCCCCATTCCCAGAGCATGTGGGCGCCGGCGAGCGTGGCATGGCCGCAAAGATCGACTTCGACCGTCGGCGTGAACCAGCGGAGCTGAAACAGCACTCCCTCTTTGAGAAGGAAGGCGGTTTCGGAAAGATTCATCTCCCGGGCGACCTTCTGCATCCAGCCGGCCTCCATCGGCTCGTCGAGAAGACAGACAGCCGCGGGATTGCCCGAAAAAGGCTGATCGGTAAAGGCGTCGACTTGAGCGATTGGAATCCCCATTCTGTCCCTGAAAAAGAAAGATTGGCGAAACGTAAGAGGGTGAATAGTCACTATATCCAAGCGATCGGGATCGATCAAGGGAAATATCCGCTTTCCCCGTATCCCGTGAAGTTGCGCATTATCCCATCCTCGGATAAAATAAACGTAATGAAAGAGCCGTCGTTCACAAAAAAACGTATTGGCGATCTTCTCTGCTCTTCCGGACTGATCACCGAGGCCGACCTTCAGATGGCGGTCGAGGAGCAGAAACGGACCGGCAAGCGGATGGGGGTCACCCTTATCGAACTGAAGCTTGTGACCGAGTTTGATATCGCAAATACCCTCGCCCATCAACTCGGCATTCAATACATCTCGCTCGAAAGCACCCCCATCGAGCCGGAGGCGATCGCCATCGTCCCGGAGAATCTGGCGCGCAAATATCACTGTGTCCCGATCAACGTCGATAAAAGGCAACTCTCGGTGGCGATGGTCGATCCCCTCGATTATGAATGCATCAAAGATATCGGCTTCAACACCAACTTGGAAGTAAAACCGCTGATCTCCACCCGAAAAGAGATCGTCAAGGCGATCGAGCAGCACTACCATCTGGAGGACTCGGTGGAGAATATCGTCGAAGAGACCACCGACGCCTTCAAAGATTCGTATCTTGAAATTGTCCCGGTCATCTCGCAATCGGAAGTGGCCCCTTCCGAGGATCTCAGGGATAAGAGCCAGATGGCCCCGATTATCCGGCTCTTCAATCTGATTCTTCTTAAGGCGATGAAAGCGCGGGCGAGCGACGTCCACATCGATTCGCAGCGGAACAAAGTTTCCGTTCGGTTCAGGGTCGACGGGATTTTGAAGGAGGAGATGAGTCTCCCCAAATGGGTCCAGGGGGCGGTTGTCTCCCGGATCAAGATTCTCGCCTCTCTCGATATCTCCGAACGCCGCCTTCCTCAGGACGGCGCGATCCGCGTCCGGCTCGATAACCATGACATCGACCTTCGAATCGCCACCCTCCCGACGCAGTATGGCGAAAAGGTGGTGATCCGGATCCTTGACCAGTCGGCGACCCCCGTGAACATGGAGATTCTCGGACTGTCCGAGAAGGATTACCAACAGCTTCTCCAATTCTCTCAGAAACGGCAAGGCATCCTTCTCGTTTCAGGCCCGACCGGGAGCGGGAAGACGTCAACGCTCTATTCCTTCATCAATCAGATCCGTTCCGAAGAGATCAACATCATGACGGTGGAAGATCCGATCGAGTACAACATCGAGGGATTGAATCAAATTCAGGTAAAACCCGATATCGGACTCTCCTTCGCCAATTGTCTCCGATCGATCCTCCGGCAAGATCCGAATGTCATTCTGGTCGGAGAGATCCGGGATCTGGAGACCGCGGAGATCGCTTTCCGGGCGGCGATGACCGGTCATTTTGTGATCAGCACCATCCATACCAACGACGCGATTGCGACCATCGTCCGGCTGCTCGATATGGGAATTCCGAGATACATCATCGCCAACACGCTGGTGGGGATCGTGGCCCAGCGGCTCGTCAGAAAGATCTGCTCAAAATGCAAGGAGGCGGCGCCGGTTTTCGAGGAGGGGATTCGGAAATTGAGCAAGCGGGCCTCCCCGTTGAGCCCTTCCGATTCCTATCGGGGGAAAGGCTGCGCCCAGTGCAATTTCACCGGATTCCGAGGTCGGACCGGAATTTTTGAAGTTCTTCCCTTCAGCACCAAAATCCGGGAGATGATCGCCTCGGGCGGAACGGAAGAAGAGATCCGTTGGGCCATCGAGGGGCAGGGGGTCACGACGATGGGAGAGGACGGGCTGACCAAGGTCAAGCAAGGGGTGACTACGCTGGAGGAGGTTCTCCGTGTGATCGAAGTGGAAGAGGAGATTCGCATTCTGTGCCCCGGGTGCCAAAAGGCGATCCATCTCGATTTCGTGATCTGTCCTCATTGCCGACATGAGATTCAATCAAACTGTTCTTGTTGCAAGAGACACCTGAAAGCCGACTGGTTGGTCTGCCCCTATTGTAAGAAGGAGAGATAATCCCAGGTTTCCATCTGAAAAAATAGACCCGCCGTCGGCGGGTCTATTTTTTTGCCTTGAAGGCGGAATGGATGTTCGTCGGAATTATACGGCCCGCTCGATCTCCGCTGTGAGCTCGATTTGCCGGAGGATAACTGCAACATGCTCGCAACGTTCGAGCGGGCCGGTAAAGCAGACCGCGCGGCCTTTGAGATGGGCCTCCAGCGTGATCTCGGCGGCGCGCTCCAGGGAGACGCCGGTCGCCTTTTGGACCTGGAGGATCACTTCATCGAAGCTATGAAAGTCATCATTGTAAAGAATGACATTCCAGGGAAGATCAACCTGCGTCGCCTCCTCCGAGATGGTTTCGACTTCGGGAAGATCGAGAACTTCCGTGCCCATAGCTAATCCTTTGCGATGAGCTGCGCCCGGATCGCCTCCCAATCGGTGAGCGGCGGAGAACAGGTAAAGTGGTGGCAAATGTAGACGGTCGGTTTTCCGTCGATCATCTTCTTCCCTTTGACCGGATCGGGGAGGGGAGTCTCCTGCGGTTGACCGGGGTCGACGCGGAAGAGAACCTTGTTCGGGAGGTAAAGCCGCTGAATGCCGGCGAGAAGCCGCTCCGTCTCGGGAGCCTTTGTGTCTCCAATGACGACGATCTCCTTCGGTTTTCGCAGGTAGAAGTCGGAGACGGCGATCATGTTGCCGGTGGCAAAGACGTTTTCCTCCATCGCTTCGGAGAAAAATTGGAGGGTCTTTTCTGCTTTGTCAAAATAAGAGGCCTCCCCGGTCAGGTAGAAGAGCCGGAGAAGACTTTGCGCAGCGACGGCATTTCCGGAAGGGATCGATTGGTCGGCCGACGATTTGGACCGGGCAATGAGCGGTTCGTGATCTTTCGAGGTAAAAAAGAACCCCCCCTGAGCGTCATCCCAGAACTGGTCGATCAAGCGGGTGGTCAGACCCCGGGCCCGATCGAGATGCGTTGCATCGGAGGTTGCCTCATATAGGTCGAGTAAGGCGTCGACGGTGAAGGTATAATCGTCGAGATAACCGTTGAGCTTGGCGACCCCTTCTTTGAAAGTGCGAAGCAATCGCCCTTCTTGGTAGAGGCGGGTCCAGAGAAAATCGGCCCCCTTCTGAGCGACGGCCAGGTAACGCTCATTTCGGGTGACATTGTATCCATCCACAAAGGCGCCGATCATTAGGCCGTTCCAACTCGTCAGCACCTTCTCATCCCGAAACGGTTTGATCCTTCTTTCCCGTTCCAGGAAGAGCTTTTTCTTCGCCTCGCCGACGATCCGCTCCAGCTCCTCCGTCGTTTTCCCCATTTCCCTGGCAAGATTGTCGAGCGGTTGTCGGATGTGGAGGATGTTTTTCCCCTCGAAGTTGCCCGCATCCGTGATCCCGTAGTGCCGGCAGATCAACGCGCCTGTTTCCTCTCCGACGACCGCTTTGATCTCCTGCGGGGTCCAGACGAAGAACTTCCCTTCTTCCCCTTCGCTGTCGGCATCTTGTGTGGAGTAGAATCCGCCGAGGGGGTCGGTCATCTCGCGGAGGACATATTCGAGAATCTCCTCGCCGATTTTCATATAGAACGGTTGGCCGGTTGCCTGGTATGTCGCGAAATAGAGACGGGCGAGCTGAGCATTATCATAGAGCATCTTCTCGAAGTGGGGGACCAACCAGTGATCATCGGTGGAGTAGCGATGGAATCCGCCGCCGAGCTGATCGTAGATTCCTCCCCAGGCCATTTTCCCGAGGGTATAGGTGACCATCGTCAAATAGGTCTCTTCGCCGTTTTGTTGGTAGTATCGCAGGAAGAGGTTCAGCGCCGGTGTGCTGGGGAACTTCGGGGCGCCTCCGAATCCGCCCTGTTTGGTGTCGAAAATCCGGCCGAGGCTCTCCGCCGCTCCTTCCAAAAGATGAGGGTCGATCTCTCGTTTTGCGGGGGCGGCTTTGCCTCCCGACATCTCCCCCAGCGCCGTCCGGACCTGCTCCGCCGTCTTCACGATCTCGTCTTGTTTTTCGCGGTAGGTGTTCGTGACAATTTCCAGCAGCTTGGAGAAAGCGGGAAGGCCGTAGCGGTCCTCCGGGGGGAAATAGGTCCCGCCGTAAAAGGGAACCTTCTCGGGGGTGAGAAACATCGTCAACGGCCATCCCCCGCCGCGCCGGATGAAGAGCTGAACGGCATTCTGATAAATCTGGTCGAGATCGGGCCGTTCCTCGCGATCCACTTTGATGTTGACGAAGTGCTCATTCATCCATTGCGCGGTCTCTTCATCCTCGAACGATTCGTGTTCCATCACGTGGCACCAGTGACAGGCGGAGTAACCGATGGAGAGGAGGATCGGCTTGTTTTCATTTTTGGCCTTTTTAAGGGCCTCTTCCCCCCAGGGGTACCAATCGACCGGATTGTGGGCATGCTGGAGGAGATAAGGGCTGGTCTCGTGAATGAGGCGATTGGTGTGCTTCGGCTGCTCCATCGGTTCCGTCCTTTTCTCTTAGGATTGAAGTCTCTTGGGGTCATCTTAAATCGTCCGGGATCGGTTTGTAAATACGGAAATTGACAACGATCCGGGCCGCCGAAGTAATCCATAGAGGGATAATGCAGTGGGGGGGTTCCTTGACAGGTTTCCAAACCTCGTCTACCTTTTACTCTAATTATTCTAAAATACGGAGGGACGGATGGACCACTCTGAAATCGAAGGGGAAACGCAGATCGGCACGTTTGGGGATATCGATCCTCTCAAGGCGACTCCGGGAAAGGCGACGGTTGAAAAGAAAGCCAAACCGGCGAAAACGAGCCGACGGTCCTATCAGTCGGTGTTGATCTCCGTTCTGGTGGTTGCCTTGGCGGGCTTCGGCGGTTTGAGCTATTTCAAGCTTCAAGAAGAGATCCGGGGAATGCATACGGTGATTCAGAGCCTTCGGACGGAGGCGGCGGCCCAGGAGAAAACCGTCGCCGCGCTGACGGGGGAGGTGAAAGGCCGTGAAGATTCCCTCCAGCAGGCGCGTGCAGAGGCCAATCAATTAAAGGGACAGGTCGAATCGATGCGGCTGGCACTGATGGAAAGGGACGGCCAGATCTCTCGGCTTCAGCAGACGGCCCAGTTCGGCGCCAAGCTGCCGAAAAAGACGCGGGAATTACAGTCGCAGCTCGTTCAAAAACAGCTCGAAAACGCCTCCCTCCAAAATGCGATGACCAACCAAACGGAATGGCTCCGGCTCCTTTCATCGCCGACAGCCGAGCTTGTCCGGATGACCGGATCGAAAGAGGCCGGAGGGGCGGGAGGGCTTCTTCTCTTCGACCCTGAAACACAGGCGGCGGCCTTCTACGGCTTTGAGCTGCCGAAGCTGCCGGCGGGGAAGATCTACCAGCTTTGGACCATCGGAGAGGCTCCGGTGAGCGCCGGGATGTTCCAACCCTCCAAAGACCGCACAGCGGTGATGAAGGTCCCAAAGATCATCAACCCGAAAGGGCTGAAGGCGTTTTCCGTTACGATCGAGCCGGCGGGAGGGAAGGCGCAACCGACCGGGCCGGCCTATCTGAAGGGACAGTTTGCGGAAGTCTCACCGTCTTAATTCTAAAGACGTTATGAGAAATGACAAGAGAGGTCCGAGACCGAGGCCGGTCGAGGACCTTTTTTGTTGGACTTTCTCGGTTATAAGATGTTGGCCGACCGCTCGCGAAGGGTGAGGGCTTTTTGGACGGCCGACTGGATGGCGCTCTTCTTTCCCATCCCGCCGATGAACTGAACGAACTTTCCCTTTGAAAAAAGGGCCAGGGCCGGCAGGCTGGAGATCTCGTACTCGGACGGGATTTGGTAGTTTTCCGTGACGTCCATTTTGTAAATGGCGATTTCATCCCCTCTTTCCTCTGAGAGCCGATCGAGCTCATATAATAACGCTCTGCAATTTCGACAGGTCGGGGACCAAAATTCCACCAAAACCGGCGTCGGGCTGTTCTCGATGATTCGATCGAATGAATGGTCGGTCGCTTCAGGGATCATTTTTCTCCGATACGACAGGTAAGCAATAAGTAGAAATTAACATTTTGCGATGTTATACTTCAAGCGTTTCGTCATTTATGTCAGGCAACAAAATTTTAAAAGAGGTGATATGGGTTCGATCAAGATCATTGGAATGAACGAAATGAATGCGATTTTCAGCGTGACCGACCGGCTCGGCATCTCGCGAGAAGCGATTGTCGTCCCGCTCGGCCCGGCCTCCCCGGGGCGGGTCCGCCGCCTTCCCAATGGAAAGTTCGAGATCACCGTCGACGCCGATCAGCCGATCGAGGCCTGGCTGCCGGCGATGGAGAAAGATCTCGCCGCCCTGCTGGAGGGCTAAACCGATCAAACGTAGGGGCGCAATTTATTGCGCCCTCCGGGCGGGCGTGATCAATCACGCCCCTACGGAAACCCCGCCCATTCCCGCCGGATTTAATTTTGACTGAAAGTACTTCTCTCCGGTCGAGGTCAGATACCAGCTTTTCATTCCCCGCTGTTTCTGATTCCCCTCCGCCAGCCAACCGTTTCGCGCGCAGCCGGCCAAGACATCGGAGAGGTTCTTCGGCTTCTCGGCGCGGCACTTTGAAAGAGATTCCGCGATATCCTGAATCGTGAACGATTGGACCTTTTCGCCATGAAGGAGATGATAGGCGATCGTGATCACGGCATCGGTATAGGCCTTGGGGTGCACCGCCGAGAAGAACTCGTTGATCGGAGGAAATGATTTCGGCGGATGATCCGAGCGTTGAATGCGCCTCACTTCCGGCACACTCCCTTCTCGAAGCAATTCTTTTAGAATCACCTGAAAGGCAATCCCGCGATACGGCTCATCCAATCCTTGAACGCAGTCGAGCGCTTTCTGTACGCGCTCCTTGATCAGATCGTTTTCCACGGCGCACCCTCTCCTAGAAGTTCAGGCTATTATATCCGAAAATAAAAGCAGAAAGAAACAAACAATACTAGTTTTCTCTAGTTTTCCAGCCGAGTCGTCTACTCCTTTAAGCGTATTCGGGCCAATTTACTCCTTTTGGATTAGACACGGCGACGGAATTGACCCGCGGGATTCAATCATTCTAGGATAAAACTAGGATGAAAAAGAACCCGCTTTCAGTCTATCAGCAAAAAAGAAACTTTCATCAAACACCGGAGCCGAGCGGGGTTCGAACACCCGCGCCGTTCCCTTCCCAAGATAATCGTTTCTCAATTCAGGAGCACCATGCGCGGCGGCTCCACTATGATCTCCGTCTGGAAATGGAGGGGGTCCTCAAATCATGGGCCATCCCGAAGGGGCTTCCCGTGTCGGAGGAGGAGCGGCGTTTGGCGGTCCGAACGGAGGATCATCCGCTCGATTATCTCGACTTCGAGGGGGTGATTCCGGAAGGAAATTACGGCGCAGGGAAGGTGTTCCTTTGGGAGATCGGAACCTATCAAGTCGTCTCCGGCGATCTGGAGAAAGGAAAGCTGACGTTCGTTGTGTCGGGTCGCCGTCATCATGGCCGATACACGCTGGTCCGAACGGATCGGAAAGGGGAGAAGGAGGCCTGGCTGATCATGAAGAGCGGATCACCCCTTCCCGAGGGGAATGATCCCATTCTCTCTCCCTTTGTTCCGATGCGCGCCGCGCTCGGTGAGAAGCCGTTTGTCGATCCCGATTGGGTTTTTGAGGAGAAGTGGGACGGGGTTCGCGCTCTGGCGAAGATGGTTCGGGAGGGAGAATCGATTCGGATCGATCTCTGGGGGAGAAATCTCTCCCGGTTCGATTCGCAGTATCCGGAGGTGGTCGAACAATTGTGTGAGCTGATGGCAGCGAACGGGTCGATCCGATCGCTGATTCTGGATGGAGAGGTGGTGGCGTTGGACGAAAAAGGAAAGCCCTCTTTCCAGCTCCTTCAGCATCGGATGCATCTGACCGATTCAGAAGAGATCCGGGTGGTGCGAAAGGACGTTCCGGTGACGTATCTTCTTTTCGATCTGCTTTATATGAACGGTAAATCATTGATGACGGCTTCTCTCATCTACCGGCGCGAGCTGCTCGCTTCGCTCGCCTTGCCTCATGGAACGCTTCGGTTGAGTCCTGCTTATGAAGATGGGGTCGCTCTTTTTGAGAGCCTTCGCGCGGAGGGAGGAGAGGGAATCGTCGCCAAACGAAAAGACTCGGTCTATTCTCCAGGGAGACGGAGCCGAGAGTGGATCAAGCTCAAACTGGTTCAAGAACTCGATTGTGTCGTGGCGGGATGGACGGAGGGGAGGGGGAACCGGTCGCATACAATCGGAGCGCTCCTTCTGGGTCTCTACGAAGGGGAGGCGCTCCACTATATCTCGCACACCGGAAGCGGATTCGATGCGGAAATGCTGCGGCAGGTCGAAAAAAAGCTCCGCCCGCTTGAAATCGATCAATGCCCCTTTTCAACCCGGCCGAAGACCAATGCCCGCCCCCATTGGGTGACGCCGCGTCTGGTGGTCCGGGTGAAGTTCACCCACTGGACCCAAGACCGCCATCTTCGCGCGCCGATCCTGCTGGGGCTCCGGGACGATATCGCGCCGGAGGAGTGCCGGTTTGAGCCGCGCGTGAATCCAGAGGAGGTCGTCCCGCAGAAAAAAGAAAAAAAAGAGATCTGGATCGGCGAGCGCGTCGCCGTTCAATTCGAGGGGAATCGGCTGGAGTTGGGCCATCTGAACAAACAATTCTGGCCGAAGCGTGGATATACCAAGGCCCATCTGATCGACTATTACTCAAAGGTCGCCCCCTTCGTCCTCCCTCATTTACATGATCGTCCGTTGACGTTAATTCGATTTCCGGAGGGGATCGAGGGGGAGTCGTTTTATCAGAAGGATTGGAAAGAAGCGGCTCCCCCCTGGGTCAACCGGGTGACGATTGAAACCGAGGAGGAAACGCATCGAAGGATGATCGTCTGCAACAATGCCTCCACCCTGGTCTGGCTCGCCAACCTCGGGAATATCGAGCTGCATCCCTCGTATAGCCGGGTCGATCCGGAAGCGGTTCTCGCCCCCCCCGATTTTATCGTTTTCGACATCGATCCTCCGAAGCGCGAAGGGAAAGAAGCGGTGGATTGGAAACGATTCGAACAGGGAGCGGAGGTCGCCCTTTGGCTGAATCGCCAGTTGGCGGAGTTGGGGATACAGCCGTATGTAAAGACGACAGGGAAATCGGGTCTCCATGTTTTTGTGCCGATCATTCCGATCTACAGCTACACCCAGACCCGCCGGTTTGCGCGCGCCATGGCCGAGCAGCTTCAGGCCGAGCATCCGAAGCAGATCACAACCGCCTGGCAGAAGGAGCAACGGGGAAAGAAGGTGTTGATCGATTTTAATCAGAATGCGGCGGGGAAAACGCTTGCTTCCATCTATTCGCTTCGCGCGGTGCCGGAGGCGACCGTTTCCTTCCCGATCAAATGGGAAGCGCTCCGGCGCGTCTCTCCCCTTGATTATACGATGGAGTCGGTCCCCGATTTGCTGACAAAATCGGGCGACCTCTGGGAGGGAATCCTCAAGTCGGCGCAAGATCCGATGGAGGCTCTAAAGAAGCTCCAATAAGCAAGGAGAATCACAATGGCATTTCGCTCATTTTGGAAGGGTTCTATTACATTCGGACTGGTGAACATTCCCGTCCGGCTGTACACCGCCACGGAAGATCGTCCGTTGAAATTCCACTATCTCCACAAAGAATGTCATTCCCGGATTCAATATCGTAAATATTGCCCGAGCTGCAAGAAGGAGATTGCACAGGAAGAGATCATCCGAGGTTATCCATACTCGAAGGAACAGTTTGTCCTGCTGGATGAAAAAGATTTTGAGAAAGCGGCCGAACAACTGGAGAGAACGATCGAGATTCTCAACTTCGTCCACATTCAGGAAATTGATCCGGTCTATTACGATCGGGCCTATTACGCCGTCCCCGAAGAGGGGAGTGCGAAAGCCTATACGCTCCTCCGCGAGGCGATGAAAAAGATGAATCTCGCCGCGGTCGGCCGGATTGCGCTCCGACAGAAGGGACATCTGGCCCTCCTGCGGCCGATCGAAAACGCCATCGGATTGGAGACCCTTTATTACCCTGAATCGGTCCGGACGGTGGACACCCTTTCAAAAGAGCTTCCGAAAAAAATTGAATTGAAGCCGAAGGAGCTGGAGATGGCGGTTGAATTGATGAAGCAATTGTCCGCCCCGTTTGATCCGGAGGCGTATCACGACACCCATCGCGAACAGCTGCTTGAGATCATTCATAACAAGATCGAGGGGAGGGAGGTGACGATCTCGAAGCAGGCCGAGGCCCCGCTCATCGATCTGGCCGAGGCGCTCAAGGCGAGCCTGAAGCGGACGAGAGAAAAAGCAAAAGGGAGAAAGAAAACGGAGTTACCGCAGGCGGGATAGGGACAGATTGAGCAGAGGATTGTATCAAAGGACGGTTTTCGGTACCATGGAAGTATAGAAGGGGCGGCGGCTCAAGCGTCGTGCTCTCATGAACAACAGAAGGGGTGGGAGATGCCGGCTCGGAATCCCGATCTGCACGGCAATGTTCCGGACAAAGCGGACGTCGCCTTGCTGTTGATCGACGTGATCAACGACCTGGAGTTTAAGGAGGGGCGTGCGCTTCTCAAACGGGCATTGCGGGTCGCCGAAAAGATTGCGCAGCTGAAGAAGCGGGCGAAACGGGCGAATGTTCCCGTCGTCTACATCAATGACAACTTCGGGAAGTGGCGGTCGGACTTCAAAGGGCTGGTGGCCCATTGTCTTGACGATGACGTTTGCGGAGGACCTCTGGTCCAGAATTTAAAGCCTGAGCCGGAGGATTATTTTGTATTAAAGCCGAAGAACTCTGGCTTCTACTCCACCACCCTGGATGTTCTTCTCCATTATCTGAATGTGAAAACCTTGATTCTCACCGGCATCACAGGGGATAACTGCGTCCTCTTTACCGCGAACGATGCGTATCTTCGCGATTATTACCTGATCATTCCCTCCGACTGCGTGACCTCCCACAGCGAAACTGAAAACCGGCAGGCGCTTCGAATGATGAAGCGCCTGCTGAAAGCAGATGTTCGCCCCTCAAATTGGATACGCTTCTCTCAACCCGCTCGAGCCCGAGATCAACAGAGGCGGAAGTCGGCTTGAGAACGGGAGGTTCTATTGGAGTTCTCTGCATGTAGGCAGAATGAAAAAAGCTAAGGCAAAAGTTCGCCGAAGTGCCGGAGGGAGGGGAAGTTTTTGGAGTCGTCGCGGGGGACCCGGCTGCTGGCGTGGGTTTTAAAGAAGAGGTACTTGATCCCGAAGGCATGTGCGGCGAGAAGGACCTCTTCGTTGTCGTCGATAAAGAGCGAGCGTTCCTTATCGAACTGGAGCACCCGCTGGGCTCCTCTCCAGAAATGGACCTCTTCTTTCGGTAAGCCGATATCGCTGGAGCAGAGGATCACATCAAAGTAGGGGGTCAGGATCGTCTGGCCAAGCTTGATTTGAACCGTTCTGGGGTGCGCGTTGGTCACCAGGGCGATCTGCTTCTCCTCCTGCTTGAGAAAATGGAGGAACGGCTCCACGCCGGGATGAACCTGAACCCGGCTGCAGATGCTCTCCTTCAGCGCCACGATGTCGATGCCGAGCCGCCGCGACCAGTATTCGATATCGGTCCAGTTCAGCGTTTTCTCCTCCGCGCGATAAGCGGCGAGCAGTTGGCGTTTGGCCTCATCGAGCGGAATCTTTTTTAACTCCGAAAATTTCTCCGGGATCAACTCTTCCCAGAAGTAATCATCGAAATGTTTGTCGAGGAGGGTTCCGTCCATGTCGAGCAGGACGGAATCGATCTGATTCCATTCGATCATCCGGAGGGCCTCATACTTTATCGCAGGACCGTCAAGAGGGGCGGATCCCGGCTTCTTTGGCGACCCCTTCTCGATAGGCAAGCCAGAGTTCCAAAGAGCGATGGAGATGGTCGTAAACCCGCTTCCGTGAGGCGGGGGAAGTTGCATTCTGGAGCACAATCTGCCAGGCATCCAGCCGGTGACCATGTTCCACCAGGTAGTGGGCCCGAATCAGATCGAGCGCCGAGGAATCGAGTTGATGATGGCGGACCAGAAAATGATTTCTTAGGACCTCTTCGATGGGGGGAGCGGCGGGGGGATTGTCGCCGATCTCTTTTCGATCGTGAATGCTCCCCTCGACAAAAATGGTGATGACGGCGGTTCCCTCCAACCAGGAGGGGGAGAGGGTGACCTCATCCAGCCAGCGGCGGTAACGACGGCTGGCCGGCAGAAGAGAGATGCGCTGGAAGTGATTTTCCTGAAGTCCGAGCGCTTCCATCATTTTTAGGAAAAGCGCCGGGTGGGGCTTCCCGAGGCTCAAGCCGCCGGTCTCTTCTTCATATAAATTGGTGGCGAGGGGACGCCGGGCTTCGGCCGAGGGGGTTTTTGAATAAAGCCGTCCGAGAAAGATGGGAAAATCCCGAACGTAGACCGCATATTCTTGTTGATAATGAATCTTCAATTGCGCTTTGCTGATTTTGGGACCGGAGAAGCGGGTCCACGCCCAATGATTTTTCCCGTCCATAATGGATAGAAGCTGCTCCCTGAAATGCTCATCCGTCCACCGATCTTGCCGACTCAACGTTCCTCCTTATGACAGCGGTTCTATACAAAGTGAATCAACGATCCCGTCTGAAAAGGGATCACCGGCTTCCATCCTAAATGAGTGTATTCAAATATCGGGCGATCGTCAAATGGTAACTTGACGGGTCACGTGGGCTCAAGTAGAGTAGGGCCTCATGGAGGGAGTTGTGGTAAGACCCCAAAAATGGGATCTGATCATCGTCGGCAGCGGGGCGGGGGGGCTTGTTCTTGCGCTGGAGCTGGCGAAGAAGGGGCTTCAGATCGCAATCCTCGACCGGCAGCCGCATCCCGGTTCCCTTCCGAGGGGGGAGATCATCCAGCCGAACGGCCTCCGCCTTCTCGACCGGCTCGGCCTTCTTCCGGAACTTCTCGCCTCGGATATTTATCGAAATGAGCGTGTGGACTTCTTTCAAAAAAAAGGACCGCTTCTCTGCACCGTCGATTATCGTCTCCTCTCTGCTCCTTATTCCTATTCTTTGATCCTTCTCCCCAAGGTTGCACAGGACCTTCTCTTAAAGAAAATCGCTCAGAGATCGAATGTCTCTCTTTTTTGGGGGACCACTTTCCAAGGTTTCGTATATGAAGGGACGAAGCGGACCGGGGTAGAGGTCGACTGGAACGGGGAGAAAACAACATTGCGCGCGCCGGTGATCGTGGGGGGAGACGGCGTCCGCTCCGCGATTCGGACGGCGCTTCAGATCGAGCATCGGCTTCATCAATATAAGGATGGTTATTTGACGATGGTCGTAGATCGCCCCCCCGGGTTCGAGGGGGAAACGCGTTATTATCTCGGCCGCCGGGCAATCTTCGGCGCCTTTCCGGTCTCAAAGGAAAAAATTTATCTATTTTATATGGTTCCTTCCGGCCGTTTAGAGAGGCTTCGCGAGGGGAGCTTTGAGCAATTTAAAGAGAAAATCCTCTCCTTCCACCCCACCACCCGTTCCGTTTTAGACGCACCGCTCAAAGCGGTTTCTTCTTGGAAGGAAACCTCCTATATGCCCTGTTTTCTGGTTCGATGCCGGCGATGGGTCACGGACGGCGCCGCGCTGATCGGGGATGCCGCTCATGCGATGAACCCTCATGTGGCGCAGGGGAGAAATACGGCGATGGAAGATGGAATCGTTCTCGCGGAGGTTCTGGAGGAATGTTTCCAGAAGGGAGATTTTTCGGCGGAAGCGCTTTCGGACTACGAATCACGGCGGCGACCTTCCGTAGAGGCGCTCCAACGGCTTGGAGACGAGCTGACCTGGCTCTGGAACAGCGGTTTTCCTCCGGTCACCTGGGCGCGAGATCGGATCTTCCGGTCGATCCATTGCAAACGAGATCTCCATGATAAAATCCTGATGACGATCGCGGGATTAAAGGAGAGCCCCTTCCATTTAACCGATCGTTGGAGAGCGCTCCATCTTTGGGGCGGGCTTCCCGATGGTCCCGGAGAGAATCGAACATAGGTTGTCCTTTTTTGCAGAACCAAACCGGGAGAAGCCTGGCATGTCCGATATCTCTTCAGGAAGACCGCTCCAGGATTTGACATTTGTACTCTTCTCGGATACCTTCATGATCGATATGAATTAATTGAATAATCATGGAGAATCGTTCAATGCGCCTGACCGGAGGACCCTGGGTCCCGATGCTCCTTGTTCTCTATTTCGTTGTGTTGTCGTCTTGCACATCGGTGGAGGCAAAGCGGGAGAAGCACTATCAAAGGGGACAGGACTATGTGGCCGAAGAGAAGTACTCTGAGGCGGTCGTCGAGTTTAAAAATGTTCTCCAACTCGATCCGAATCATGTTGATGCGAAGTATCACCTGGGGCTTGCCTATCTGAAAATGGGCGGACCGGCCAATCTACGCAATGCTTTTAAGATGTTGAATGAGGCGGTTGAAAGAAAACCGGATCTCATCGATGCGCAAATCAAACTGGCCGGACTTTATTTGGCGTCGAACGACCTGAGCAAGGCAAAGGAAAAATCCGACCTGGTCCTCCAAAAAGAGCCAAACAGTGTCGATGCCCTTTTGGTGAAGGCCCGAATCGAGCAGAGGGAAGGCCGTCTGGACGATGCGGAGAAAACGTATCGTCAACTTCTCGATCTTGATTCGAAGCGGCTGTTGACCTACTATGAGTTTGCCGGCCTTCAGTTGCTGAAGAAGGATCCCGCATCGGCCGAGGCGCTTCTCCAGAAGGCACTCGCGATCGATTCCAAATCGGTTGAAAGCCATGTCACTCTCGCCCGGTTTTATCATTATAACCGGCAGCCGGCCGAGGCCGAGGCATTTTATCAAAAAGCGCTCGCCCTTTCCCCTCAGAACAAATCGCTCTATTTTGCCCTTGCGAATTTTTATACGATTGAAAAACGGACGGCGGAGGCGGAAACCAAACTCGTAGAGGCGAGTCAACTCGATGGAAAAGATCCCGAACCCTTTGTTGCGCTTGGTGATTTTTATGTCGGCCACCGTAAGATGCAAGAGGCGGAGCGTGCCTATCGGCAGGCGACGGATGCCAAGCCGGACGGAATGTTTAGCCGGAAGCGGCTGGCCGATTTTTACCTCAATCAAGGGAAGAAGAACGAGGCGGGAGGGATCATTGAGGAGCTTTTGACGAACAATGCGAACGATCCGGAAGGGCTTTTACTAAAGGGACGTCTTCTCCTGGCGGAGAATAAAAGCGGCGAGGCCGTGACCCTCATCCGGAAGGCGATTCAGTCGGAACCCGCTCTTCGTTCAGGTCATTACTTCCTCGGACTGGCTCATTTTGCAGATCATGATCTTCAGCAGGCGAAGTCGGCTTTTTCAGAGGCGCTCAACCAGAATCCAAAAGACGTCCGCGCCCGAACGGCGATCGCGGAGCTCCACCTCCAAGCGCGGTCGTTTGATCTTGCCATGACGGAATCTGAACGGGCGATTGAATTGGATCCTTCCAATATCAAAGCGCTCCTGATTTTGGGGGATGCGTCTGCATCGAAGGGGGAGATCAAAAAAGGGGAGAGTTCTTATCAGCAGATCATCAAATTGGCGCCGGATGAGCCGATCGGCTATTACAGGCTCGGTCTCCTCCGGCGCGGACAGAAAAGGGACCCGGAAGCGTTGACGTTTTTCGAGAAGGCATTATCGCTCAACTCGGACCATGTCGATGCTTTGGCGCAGATCGTTACGATCGATTTCTCAAGAGGGGATTCGGAAAAAGCGCTAAAACGGGTCACGACGCAGGTGGATGCATCGCCGAGAAACCCGGCTTTTTATAACCTGCTGGCAAAAGTTTATATCGCAAAAAAAGAGTTCAAGAAGGCGGAAGAGAGTTATCAAAGGGCAATCGAACTCGACCCGGATTATCTTGCTTCCTATGTTGATCTTGGGAACCTTTATGTTCAAGGGAAGCAGTTTGATCAGGCGATCCGAAAATTGGATGAGGCGATCAAGGTTAATCCGAACCTCCCCCAAATCTATATGACACGGGGGTCGATCTATGAGGCGCAGCAAAAGCATGATCAGGCGAGAGCCGACTATGAGAGAGCGCTGCAGATTGATCCCAACTTTGCGCCGGCCGCGAATAATTTAGCCTGGATTTATGCCGAACATGGGGGCAACATTGATCGTGCGCTGACCTTGGCGCAAATGGCCAAAGAGAAATACCCGGATGATCCTGCCATTTCCGACACCCTCGGCTGGATCTATTATAAAAAGAATGCCTTTCTGAAAGCGGTTTCTTTATTGGAGGAGAGCGCCCAAAAGTTATCCAAGAACCCGGTTGTTCGTTATCATCTGGGAATGGCCTATTACAAAAGCGGCCAGAATGGACTCGCTAAAAAGGAGTTGTCCGAATCATTAAAACTCGGAAAGGAATTTCCCGGCGCCGATGAGGCGGAAAGGACATTGAACGAGCTATAGTGCCGTTCCGAATCGACGTCGATGAGGCGTTGGATGGTTCTGCTAACTTACTGCCAATCTATTTTTGGGTAAGGTCGATTATTTATTATTAGTTATTGTAGGATAAATGAATTAAATTCGTAATGCCAAGATCGAGTGAGATCCGGTCAAGAGCGACGGTCTTCTTTCAAGCCGCTGTTTTTTAATGAAAACTTAAAATTCATTTCTTTAGATGACCTGAATTTCGATCATGGAGCCTCTCGGCGTCAAAAAATTGACTTTTGACCCGGATTCATGTTATTTAGGTATATTCCTCAGGTTCTGAGATGGTTGGTTCCATGATTTCTAATCAAAAGCGGCTTGCGGCCCGGCTTAAGAAAATCAATTCGAATGATCTTGACCTCGACTCCCTTTTCAACGAGATCTTTTCAGAAGTCAAAAAAGAGATTCCATTTCGGGCGGGATGGTTTTTTCAAACGAGTCCGAATACGTTGCAACTAATCGAATCTGCTCGGCAGATCTGGAACGGAGTGGCTCCTCCGGAAACGAACGGCGCGAATCCTGGCTCGTCGCTATTCCCGACCGTTCGACAACTGCTGCAAAAAGGGGCGCTCTGTATGCGGGGAGAGGAGTGGTGGAGCCCCTCTCGTCTCAGCAGCCATCCTATATATCAGAGAGTATTGAAACCCAATCAGCTTCACTTTGCCCTTATCCTTATTCTTCTGGATAGTGAGAAGAAGTGTAGAGGGTACATTACTCTTTGGAGAGAGAAGAATAAAGGCGACTTTACTGAGGAGAATCTTAAAGTATTAAGCCTTGTTTCCCCGATCATCGGAGCCCATTTAGAGAGAATGCCTATTTTTCAAAAGAATTCAATCGTTTCTGAGATCAGTGAGGAGGAGCTCCATCAGCTTGTTCGCCGGCGGGCCCAACCCGGTATCCTTATATTGAATCAGGACGGCCACATTCTTTATGTGAACCAGGATGCCAAAAGTCTTCTAGAAGCGCTTACAGCGAAAAGCCCTTCACCCTCTCCGAATCATAGTCCGCTTCCTCAAATCGTCTATCAACTTTATACCCAGTTTAAGGAAAACATCAACAGTGTAGGCCCGGATTTGCTTGGGTCGTCCATGCCGACGGTCAACCGAGTTTGCATCCATGAGGGGGTGGTCTTTCTTTTCCGGGCGCTTCTTTTACAGAAGCAAGGAACCAGTCGAGACTCCATGCATATTATGGTATTAATCGAAAAAGTATCCCAAGGGGTTCGGATTGATCAGTTTGTACAGTCGACAAACTTGACCGAGCGCGAACAGGCTGTTGTGCGGCTCCTTCTTGAAGGGAAAACGAATAAAGAAGTTGCATCGTGTATGAATATCGGGGAGTATACCGTCAAAGATCATGTCAAAAGAATCATGAAAAAATTAAACGTAACGACGCGAGCCGGCATTGTGGCGAAAATTCTTCACCAACACCTCCCTACCCAATCATAGGTAGCATTCCTAGGATCTCAAGATTTATCCTTGACCTTCCGAATAGTGATATAGATTAAATCTAATCATCCGTCGGGTTGAGAAGCGGAGTGATGTAACAGATGCTTGCAGTGCCCCCGTGCGGCATGGAATCTTTTGGTGGTGTCTAACCGAATGGATCACTGGAAATACATGATAAGAAGCGGGTCCCCCCTCTTTTGGGGGGATTGATATTTGGACGATTATCGCTTAGATTGTAACAATGTTTCGGCAAGAAAAAGGGTAGCGATGGACGGATCGCTACCCTTTTACCTCCCCTGAGTGGTGGTAAACGCTTCTTGTTAAGGAGGGTATCCCGGTGGATGAGATACATTTATTCATATATCATCTTTCAGGAATGCCTGTCAAGATTCCCTCCTTTTGAAATTGAAACAATCCTGTGAAGTATAGAGGCTCTTATCGGAGCCGTGCTTCGAACCCTGTGAGACAGAGTATTATTATGCCACGATTAACGAACTACCATGTAGGAAGGGCAAGCATGGCGAAAGAAATCGATCGAGAACGGAGGGAATCAGAGCGGTATGGGCTTCGTACAAAAGTAATGTATGAGCCCTCCGCGGGACTGGACCTTAAAGAAAAGGTGCATGCTGGAAGAACGATCAATATCAGCAGTGGGGGGTTTTGTCTGAAGACAGAAACACCTCTATCGCAATCCCAGATCATACGGGTAAGCATCCCTATCCCAAAAGTAAACGCGATGTCGCCCACATTGGCAGAGGTGTGTTGGGTAGAGGGGCTGAAGAAGCAAAAGGGATATTGGGTCGGCCTTCGTTTTCTCTTATAAATAAGGAAAGGGCAGCGATGGCCAGATCGCTACCCTTTCAGTTTCCTTAAGATTGATCGTCCCATAAGGCGGGGTATCTCCACGATGGGGGAGATACAGGTGCTGTATATCACGATATAAAGACCTGTGTCAATATCCCCTCCTCCCGCACCCGCGAGTTGGACGAGGGGATTTTTGTTTATGACTGGAGGAAATGTGTCTGTCGGAAAGTATTTCATCGGGATCTTTTTAGGGTTGGTTCTACTGACGAATGGCGCCTGCGCCAAACGCCAAGGAACGGTTTCTCAATCTGAGAATCAAACGGCGGAGATGCAGGAATCGACCATTTCAGCCTCTGAAGAATATATTCTTGGCGCGGAAGATGTCGTAGAGATCCTTGTTTGGAGAAATGAAGCGCTTTCCCGGACGGTGTCGATCCGTCCCGATGGTAAGATTTCACTTCCGATTATCGGTGATTTACAGGCGGCCGGCTTGTCCGCAACGCAGTTGCGCGATTCAATCAAAGAACATCTGCAGGAGTTCAAAGAGACGCCCGAGGTCTCGGTCATCATCCGAGAAGTCAACAGTCTGGCCGTTTTTATCCTGGGAGAGGTCGCCCGTCCCGGAAAACTTCAGCTTAGAAGCGAGACGACCCTCCTTCAGGCCTTGTCCTTATCGGGCGGGTTCACCCAGTATGCAGATCCGGATAATATTCTCCTCTTGCGGAGAGAGAGGGGTGGTGAGACGCGGATCCGCGTCCGCTACAAAGACATCGTCAATGGCAGGAATCCCGACGGAAATGTTCTTCTCCGTCGAGGGGATACCATTTTAGTTCCATAACTTTCCACGGCTCACGACGTAAAAACAAGAATCAATCCGTAGCGAAGGATAGAATGAAGATGGAAGAGACGAACCAAGATCTTCTACAGCTTGTACGCGATTACCTTGGGATGATTTGGCGCCAAAAAATGTGGATCATCCTTCCGCTGATCGGAGGAATCCTCATCGCCGGCGTTCTGATCGTGAAATTGCCCAAAATCTATCGATCCACGACGCTCATCCTAGTGGAAGCGCAGAAGGTTCCGGAGGAGTATGTCAAGTCGGCCGTCTCCGGGACGGTGGAAGGCCGCCTCTCGACCATCCAGCAGCAGATCATGAGCCGGAGCCTTATTGAAAAAATTATCAATAAGTTTGGGCTCTATCCGGAAAATTCCAACGGTGTGATCACGGAAGAAGCGATCGGAAGGATGCGAAACAATATTGAAGTCAGAACGACTGTGGCGAGGAACAACAATATCGAAGCCTTTTCCCTTTCTTTTCAGGGAAAAGATCCGGTGATGGTGATGAATGTGACCAACGAGCTCGCCTCTCTTTTTATCGAGGAGAATCTGAAGATCCGAGAGCAGTTGGTGGAGGGGACCACTGAATTTCTCGATAACGAGTTAAAAAACTTGAAAGAGACGCTGGAGCGGCAGGAGGCCCGGATCGGGGAGTTCAAACGGATGAATATGGGAGAACTTCCCCAGCAGCTGGAGGCGAATCTTCGTTCGCTCGATCGGATTCAGTCGGACCTTCTGGCGACTCAATTGGCCAAACGATCCGCACAAGACCGAAAACTGGTTCTTGAGAAAACAATCGAACTGACGCGGCAGCGGATCGAGAGGGCAGCCAATCAGGAACGGGGAATCGAAGACAATGCCCTTCTCGAATCGGGGATCGCACCTCCTACCACAGAGAGAGCCCCCTCTCAGCAGATGCTTAAGTTGATCCAAAAGAAAATGGATCTTGCCAATCTGCAGACGGAATATAAGGAGACTTATCCCGATATTATTATGCTGAAGCGGGAGATTCAAGAGCTGGAGGATCAAGTCGCCCTCACCGAGATGAGCGAGGCGGGAACGCTCCCGGCGGGATTGAGAGAGCCGGGCCAAAGCAACCAGAATGATCGAAGAAGAGCGCCGTTGAGGGTGCCGATGGGCTTTGAGCTGGAGCGGGCGCACATCGCCGAAAGCCAAAGGCAGATTCAGGCGATTGAAGTGGAACTGAACACACTGACAGAGCGAGAGATCGGACTTCAACGACAGATTCAACTCTATGAGAGACGGGTCGAAAGTGTGCCGGCCCGGGAGCAGGAACTCGCTGTTTTGGAGCGAGACTATGAAAACACCAAGAAAAACTATGAGTCGCTCCTGGACAAGAAGCTAAACGCACAAATCTCCGAAAACCTCGAAAAGCGGCAAAAGGGAGAGCAGTTCCGTATTCTGGATCCGGCCAATCTTCCGGAAAGACCTTTCAAGCCGGTTCCGCTTCAAATTGGTTTGATGGGAATTGCCGGCGGGCTGGGGTTGGGCGTTGCGCTTGCTTTTATTCGCGAGAAACTCGACAGCTCCATCCGCAAGCCGGAGGAAGTGGAACGGATTACGTCCGTGCCGGTCCTTGCCTCGATTCCGGATTTCGACGAAGAACTGATGATCACTGAGAAGTACTTGAGCAAAACCGCGGTGAATGATGAGAAAACAAATGGCGAAACGAGTCATACCTGATTTTCAGGAAGGAAAGGGGGAGGAGTTGGTGACCTTGACCCGACGGGCTTCCCTTGCCTCCGACCGGTACCGAATGCTTTTTGCAAAGGTGGATCAACTCTGCCGTACACCGGAGAAAAAGTTGATCGCGCTGACCAGCTCGATCAAAGGGGAGGGAAAAACAACCACCACAGCCAATCTCGCGGTCGTGGCTGCCCGGGACTTTGGGAAGCGGTGCCTGGTTATTGACGGCGATTTTAAAAACCCGACGTTGGCAAAAAAGTTCGCCATGCCGGACGAATCGGGTTTGATCGACGTCATCGAGGGAAAGGTCCAGCTTGGAAACGCGCTGAAAAGAGGGCCGGTCGAGAATTTGGCCATTCTCCCGATGGGACACCGATCGGGCAAAGAGAATAATATATGGACGACGGAAGAGATTAAGCATGTTTTGACCGAAGTGCGGGCTTGGTTTGATTACGTTTGGATCGATGCCCCGCCGATTCTTCCCCTTTTTGATATGAGCTTCATTTCGGATTCGGTCGACGGCACCCTGATTGTGGTCCGAGCCGGGGAGGTTCCCGAGCAGGTTCTTGCCCAGGCAATCAAATCACTCGGTTCTTCGAAGATTATCGGAAGCGTTCTCAACAGAGCCAAGATGGATTGGCCTTCCCGGTATTATGAGTATGGATATTAGCAGACAGCAGTAACGGGCATCAGAACATCGCGTTGTCGGTTTTTCAAGCATTTTGACCTTCTTTCTGGTGGATTTGGAAAATGATTCGGATTTTTAATCGTTATCTCCCGATTCGGGATACCGTTTACTTCGTTTTGGAAAATGCCCTCATCCTTCTCTTCCTGATGTGGTCTACGACCATGAAAAGCGGGTGGCCCAATTTAATCCTGGTCCCGCTCGTCGTCCAGGTTTGTCTCTATTACAATGAACTGCATCCCTCCTTCCCCCGATTTTCACTGAAAGAGTTCTGGGTAAAGCATCTTCAGTCGATCCTGCTGGCGGGGGGAATTCTCTTCGGAATTTACCTGGTCACCCCTGTTGAGATCGCATCGACAGCCCGTTTCTGGAAGCATCTGGCTTTTTCCCCCTTCATCCTGATCGGACTTCGCCTCGGGTACCAGGCGCTGGTCGCCGTGCGACGATGGGAGACCCCTGTTCTCATCATCGGTTCGGGACAGGTTGCAACCCTTTTGATGGATACGCTGACTCGACACCGGAATTTGGGTTATCGGCCCGTTCAATTCAAATGGGATTTAGGCTCCCCGGATAAGCTGGGAGAAGAATGGGAAAAACTGGGAAATGTGCTCGGGATGCATCAGGTCCGCAAGGTGGTGATCGCATTGAATGATCGACGGAGGCAGCTTCCGGTCGAGGCGCTCCTCAACCTTCGGGTGCAAGGGGTCGAGGTGATCGAAGGCGTTTCTTTTTATGAGCAGATTTCGGGCAAGATCCTTGTGAAACCCCTTCGGCCGAGCAGCCTGATCTTCAGCGAAGGGTTCAACCGGATGAGGATTATGCACCTATCGAAGCGCGCGCTGGATATCTTTCTTGCCTCCATCGGCTCGATCGTTTCCTTGCCGATCTTTGCGATCCTTGCCGTTTTGATCAAGCTCGATTCGAGGGGGCCGATCTTTTATCGCCAGGAGCGGGTGGGAGAAAAGGGAAAAACCTTCATGGTGATTAAATTCCGCTCGATGCGCCAGGACGCCGAGACAAAAACGGGGCCGGTCTGGGCCAGTGAAAACGACCCGCGCGTGACGCGACTGGGAAGGATCATGCGGTTGCTCCGTCTCGATGAGATTCCTCAGATGATCAACGTCCTCAAGGGAGAAATGAGCTTTGTCGGCCCGCGGCCCGAAAGGCCGGTCTTCGTAGACCAGCTTCGGAAGAAAATCCCCTATTATGACCTTCGCTTTACCGTCAAGCCCGGACTCACCGGCTGGGCTCAGATTAAATATCAATATGGATCGACCGAAGAAGACGCCCTTGAGAAGCTCCAATATGATCTCTACTACATCAAGCATCTTTCTCCCTTCTTTGACCTGACCATCGTGATGGAGACCATTCAGGTGATCTTGGGAGGAAAGGGACGATGAAGCGGCGCGGATGTGGAGGGGAGCGAGCCGGAGAACGGGGAACCGATTGAGGGCGCCCAATACCCGACACCGCCTTTTTTTCTCAAGACGCTTCAGAGGGTGGGTTCGATGGATCACACCGGTTTTGGTTCTCCTCATCGGTTTTCATGAAAACGCCGAGGGGATCAGCACGCTTTCCCCTTCTCTCGCCCTTTCGGAAAGATACAGCGACAATTTTTTCTTCTCGGAAATAGAGGCCAATCGAGAAGGTGATTTCACGACAATGGTGGGTCCGCAATTGACGTTGACTGTCAACGAAAGGAATTGGAATCTATCTGCAAGGTATGAGGGGACTGCGGAGTTTCATGGGCGCCATCCGGAAGAGAACCAGTATGGGCAAACGCTTGGGGTCGATCTTCATCTTCCATTCGTTTCACAGCGGGTCAGAGGGCTCGATGTCCGCATCACTGAAAGTGTCGCTTATGTGCCGGAGCTTCCCGCTTTTTCTTTCGGTCGGAGCGGTGATCCTCTCTCGCCGGAAGCCAACCAGGGGATTCAGGTCGGCCGAATCAACACGTTTCGAAACCGCGCCGGGGTGACCCTCGATTATGGCTGGACCCCTCTCTTCAGCACGGCTCTTTCCTATTCCCATCTCATCAACCGGTATCAGGGAGGGGCTCTGGAGGATTATGTCGTCCATGAAGGGGGGCTCAGCGGTCACTACCAGGCATCTCGAAACCTTCAATGGAGGGTCTCTTATTCGTCTTCCCTCAACGATTATGAAGGCGCCGATTCGGTCCTGGCGCATCGATTTGACATCGGAGAGCTTTATCAGTTCAGTCCGACTTTTAGAGTGAATATCGGGGCGGGCGCCGCACTCCTTCCAGGGGACTCGACGCAGTGGACATTGAGCGCGGGGATAGAGAAGGCCGGTCCGCTTGGAAGCCTCTTGCTTCAATACAACCGCGGAATCGGAACCGGCGGCGGGGTGACGACGACGCCGACCCTCACCCAAAATCTGGTGGCCGAGGTCACGCAGACCTTGGGACGGTCGGCATCGGTCTCCCTCCGTCTCGGCTATGGCGCCAACGAAGCCCTTTCCGGGTCCCCTCTGGAGATCTCCACCCAGGAGGTCGGGATAGGAATGCAGGTAAGCCTCCTCTCCTGGCTGAGCGGAGGGGTGAATTATTCCTATTTGAACCAGCGGACGGAAGGGGGGGGGACTGATCGGGGCGCCCGGAGGAATATGGTGTTGGTTACCTTGACGGCCGCGGCGCCGCCGTTGAGGATCATGCAGTAAAATAGAGACGAGGATGGGGCAAGCGATGGACGGTCGGTTGAACGCACTGACGATAGACGTTGAAGATTATTATCAGGTCTCCGGTTTTGAGTCTCACATACGGTTCGAGCAGTGGCCCGATTATGAGAGCCGGGTGGTCGGAAACACCTGGCGTCTTCTTGAAATGCTTCATTTTCATCGGGTGAAGGCCACCTTTTTCACCCTCGGGTGGATTGCGGAGCGATATCCCCAGGTTGTCCTTGCCATCCATAAAGAGGGCCATGAAATCGCCTCTCACGGCTACCGACACCGCCTCGTTTACAACATGAGCCGGGAGGAGTTTCGGCAGGACACCGAACGGTCGAAAGGGGTTTTGGAAGACCTCTGCGGGGTGCCGGTCGTCGGTTATCGGGCGGCGAGTTATTCGATCATCCAAGAGACCCTCTGGGCACTGGATGTCTTGCACGAATTAGGGTTTCAATATGATTCGAGTATCTTCCCGATCCACCACGACCGCTATGGAATTCCGGACGCGTCCCGCTTCCCTTATTACCATATGCTTTCGGAGGGACGAAAACTGTTAGAGTTTCCATTGTCGACGGTCCGGTTTATGGGGCGCAATGTCCCGATTGCGGGGGGAGGATATCTTCGCCTTTTCCCTTATCGGTTCATTCAGTGGGGAATCCGGCAAATCAACGAACGGGAAAACGCGCCGGCGAATATCTATCTGCATCCGTGGGAAATCGACCCAAGCCAACCGCGGATTAACGGTTCACGGCTTTCGCAGTTTCGGCATTATCTTAATCTTGATAAGACGGAATCGCGTCTCCGACAACTTCTCCTTGATTTCCGCTTCGCGCCGCTGCGGCGGCTGAAGGAAGAGATCGAAGACCAAAATCGGCCTGCAGAACCGGAAAAGCAGCAGAGCGTTCCGATCGAGAATCGAGGTTAACTCCCGATTTATTTCCTCGGACGCTCATGGGTTCGAGTGGAGAAACAAATGTGTGGTATCGCAGGAATTTGGAATTTTAAATCGAAGGCCCCGGTTGATCCGGCGCTGTTGGGGCGGATGGTCCATACGCTGGATCACCGCGGTCCGGACGATTCGGGGATCTACCTTTCGGGCGACGTCGGGCTGGGCCATACCCGGCTGAGCATCGTCGATCTCTCCGGCGGGCATCAACCGATGTGCAACGAGGACGGGTCGATTTGGGTGGTTTTTAACGGGGAGATCTATAACCATCCCGAGCTTCGAGCGGCTTTAGTCAATAAAGGGCATACGTTTAAAACCCATTCCGATACGGAAGTGATCGTCCATGCCTATGAAGAGATGGGAGAGGGGTGTGTAAGGGCATTCAACGGCCAGTTCGCTTTTGCACTATGGGATGGGAAACGTCGCGAACTTTTTATCGCGCGAGATCGGATGGGGGTCCGCCCTTTCTTTTATGCCGAACACAATGGACGTTTCCTTTTCGGTTCGGAGATCAAAGCCCTCTTTGAAGATCCGACATTGCCGCGGGAAATCGATCCGTTTGCCGTCGATCAGGTCTTCACCTTCTGGTTCCCGATTCCGCCCCGGACCGGCTTCGCCGGTGTAAACGAACTTCCCCCCGGGCATACGATGACGGTGAGCGAGAAGAGAACGCGGATCAATCAGTACTGGAAGCTTGAATTTCCCGCGATCGAAGGATCGCGTGTTCCGAGTCCTCGTCCCGAAAAGTGGTATACCGAAGGGCTGATGGCGCTCCTGGATGAAGCGATTCAAATCCGCCTTCGCGCCGATGTGCCGGTTGGCGCTTACTTAAGCGGGGGGCTGGACTCGTCCGTGATCACGGCCCTCTCCAAACGCCGGATCAACGATCAACTCAAAACATTCTCGATCGGGTTCGAGGCGGAGGACTTCGATGAAACCGCCTTCCAATCGGAGGTCGTTCGCCATCTTGGGACGGAACACCGCGCCTTTCGATGCCTCAGCACGGAGATCGGGGCGGCGTTCCCGGCGGCGGTGTGGCACATGGAGCGGCCGGTCATTCGGACGGCGCCGGTTCCGATGATGCTTTTGGCCAAAGGGGTCCGGGAATCGGGGATCAAAGTCGTTCTGACCGGGGAGGGGGCCGATGAAGTGTTGGCCGGGTATGACATTTTCAAAGAGGCGAAGGTAAGGCGATTCTGGGCCCGCGCTCCGCAGTCTCGGATGCGCCCGCTTCTGCTCCGGCGTCTTTACCCTTACCTTTCCGATATGAAGGGACAAGCCGCCGCTTATCTGACTGCGTTTTTTGGCCAGGGCTTGGAGGAGACGAACGACCCGTTTTACTCCCACGCTCCCCGTTGGCGGGTGACCTCCCCGATCAAAGGGCTTTATTCGGAAGGCATGAGGGAGAAGTTAAAGGGATACGACCCGATCGCCGAGCTTCGCGACCAATTGCCGTCGGCCTTCTCGACATGGCATCCCCTCTCGCAAGCGCAATATCTGGAGTCGGCCTATCTTCTTCCCGGGTATATTCTCGCTTCTCAAGGGGACCGGATGGCGATGGCGCACGGCGTCGAAGGGCGGTATCCATTTTTAGATCACCGGGTGATCGAATTTGCGGCGAATGTTCCGCCAATTTTTAAGTTGAAACGCTTAAGAGAAAAACATATTCTACGTGAAGGGGCGGAGGGGTTACTCCCTCCAGCTATTTTGAATAGAGAAAAACAGCCTTATCGCGCCCCGGATCAGGCCGCGCTTTTTCCGGAGGGAAAAGGGTTCGACTATGTGGATGAAGCCCTTTCCTCGGAACGACTTGAAGAGGCCGGATTTTTTTCTGCGAAACCACTCAACACGCTTCTTGCAAAATGCCGCCGTCAGGAGAAAATGGGAATAAAAGATGGGATGGCGTTGGTGGGGTCATTGTCGGTTCAATTGTTATACAAGCAGTTTGTAAAGGGGAAAGTAGAAACAGGCGCAAGGGGAGTGCTTCAATAGAATCGAAGGGCTATCTTAAGTAGATATATTTACCCTTCGATAAGAGGCGGGGATCAGCCTCGGGTGTGAAATGAGGGTATACTTAAAACATATAGGAACCGGAGGGATATACTTGGGGAACACAATTAACGAGAAGTTGCGTGAATTTATTACAGACAATTTCCTTTTCGGAGATACGTCGAAAGCGTTAAACGACGGAGATTCTTTCTTGGAAAAGGGGATCATCGATTCGACCGGGGTGGTCCATTTGGTTTCTTATGTCGAGGAGGCTTTCGGAATCACCGTCAATGATGAAGAGATCCTTCCGGAAAATTTCGATACCATTTCTCGGCTCGCCCAGTTCGTTCAGAAGAAAACAGGGGTCGTCACAGGATCTGCATGATGAGATTGGAAGAGGTGATCGCTCAGACAATCGAGCGCTGGCCAAACCGCACGGCGATCGTCCATAAAGACCGAAGCTGGACCTATGCCGAGGTGGGAGCGCGTGCGGCCGAGCTTAAAAAGAAGCTGTCCAAGGCGGGATTCTCCGAAGGAGACAGGGCCGTTTTATGGATGGAGAATTCTGCAGAGTATGTTGCCGCCTATCTGGCGGTGATGGGGCTGAGAGGGGGCGTCGTCGCGCTGCACCCGCAGATGTCCATCTCCGAGGTCTCTCGGATCATCACCCATGTCGGCGCGGCCGGTTTAATCGTCTCTCCTTTGATCCGGGCATGGACTTCGGGTGAGTTCGAGTCGACCTGTTTGCGGTTCATCCTCAGGGACGATGAGACGATCCGGTGCCATGGTGCCGGTGAAATGGAAAAAAGTCCGGCCGGCCTGGCTCAAATCATCTACACCTCCGGCTCGACGGGGCGGCCGAAGGGGGTGATGCTTTCTCACCAAAATCTGATTTCGAATACCCGATCCATCCTAGCCTATCTTCAGTTGAGTTCGGAAGATTCCATCGTAGCGGTTCTTCCGTTTGTCTACGCTTACGGCAATTCGGTCATGCTCACCCATTTGTTCGTCGGTGGAAAAATCGTAATCGAAAACAGTTTCGTCTATCCAAACCTGATTTTGGAGCGGATTTCAAAGGAGCGGGTCACCGGCTTCTCCGGTGTTGCGTCAACCTATACCCTTCTGTTGAATCAATCGAATCTCAAGGCGGACTCATTTCCGGCGTTGCGTTACTTGACGAATGCCGGCGGTCCGATGCCCTCCGGGCTCCTCGGCAGGCTGCGCTCTCTTTTTTCGGAAAAAGAGATCTATGTCATGTATGGCCAGACCGAAGCGACGGCGCGGTTGACCTATCTTCCTCCGAATGCGCTTTCTCAAAAAGCCGGGTCCGCGGGGAGACCCGTCCCCGGCGTCGCGTTGAAAATCGTAAAAGAGGGGGGAGCGGTTGCCCGTCCCGGTGAAACCGGGGAGGTTTATGCGTCCGGGGAGAATATCATGCAGGGGTATTGGAACGATCCGGAGGCGACCGCCAAAGCGTTGGAGGGAGGATGGCTACGGACCGGAGATATGGGACATTTGGACGAAGAGGGATATCTGACCATTGTCGGCCGCAACAGCGAGATGATCAAATCGGGCGCCTATCGCATCAGCCCGGTCGAAATTGAAGAGGTGCTCCTCCGCCATCCGGCGGTGAAAGAGGCCGGGGTCGTCGGCGTCGATGATGCCATTTTAGGAGAGGCGATCTGCGGCGTGGTCGCTCCAAAAGAGGAGCATCAACCGACCGACATGGAGCTGCTCGCCCATTGCGCCCGCCATCTCGCCCCTTATAAAAGGCCCAAGGTGATTTGTCTGGTGAAGGAGCTTCCCAAATCTTTTTCCGGCAAGGTGTTGCGGCAGGAGCTTCGCGAAATCAGCCGGACGGTGTTTAAATCACCGGTGCGAACGGCCCATTAGGAGTAAAAATGTCGATGAAGAAATTTTCCAAGGATGTTTTAAATATCAATGCCGCCGAGGTGACCGAGAAGATCGAGAAAGCCTTGCGGGAACAGGTCGCTCAATTGAAAAGAAGAGGAGTGGTCGTCGGCCTCTCGGGCGGCATCGACAGCAGCGTGACTGCGGCCCTTTGCACTAAGGCGTTGGGGCGTGAGCGTGTCTTGGGGTTATTCATGCCGGAGCTCGACTCCTCCGACGACAGCATGAAGCTCGGCCGGCTTTTGGCCGATGCTCTCGGAGTCGAGAGCGTTGTCGAGGACATCGGACCGCTTCTGGAGGCGGCCGGCTGTTATCGAAGAAGAGACGAAGCGATCCGGGCGCAAGTCCCAGAATATCGAAAAGGGTATAAGTCGAAGATCGTCTTGGCCAATATTTTGGAGAAAGACGGCTTTAATTTCTTCCACCTGGTCGTCGAGTCGGACAAGGGGGAGAGGAAGACGGTCCGTTTGAATGTAAAGTCCTATCTCGGGATCGTCGCCGCCACCAATATGAAACAACGGGCCAGAAAGTTTTTCGAATACTACCATGCAGATCGGCTCCAATATGTGGTTGCGGGAACGCCGAATCGGTTGGAGTATGATCAAGGTTTTTTCGTGAAGAACGGCGACGGCGCCGCGGATATCAAGCCGATCGCCCATCTTTATAAAACCCAGGTTTACCAATTGGCCGCCTATTTGGGGGTTCCCGCCGAAATTCGCCAGCGGCCGCCGACGACCGATACCTATTCACTGCCGCAATCGCAGGAGGAGTTTTACTTCTCGCTCCCCTATGACAAGATGGACCTCTGTCTCTATGCGAAGAACGCAGGTGTCTCCGCCGCCGAGGTGGCGGGGGAGATCGGCTTAACCGCTCAGCAGGTGGAGCGGGTCTATCGGGATATCGACGCCAAAAGAAACGCCACCCGCTATATGCATTCCAAACCATTACTGGTTGAAGAGGTCGGCGAGATTCTCATCTGAGGGGCCGATCCCTTTCGTTAGACACGACTTATGAAACTTACAAGCAAATCAGTCATTCTTGCGAATGCCAAAGAGAATTTTTTAATCAATGGGCAGATTCTCGGTTTGGCAGGTTTTCTCATTTTCGCCCTCGCTTTTTGTTATGCCCAGGTGTTTGTGACCCTGGTCCGTCTCTGGTGGAACAACGACATTTACTCGTATGGCTTCCTTATCCCCTGGATCAGCCTTTATCTGGTCTGGGTTCAAAGAGAGAAGCTGCGCGTGATGGCGCCGGCCCCGGACCTTTTGAAAGGGGGTCTCTTACTTCTGGCCGGTTTAATGATCCTGGCGCTCGGTCAGGCCAGCGGGATTGCCTTGCTGGAAGAGCTCTCGTTGATTGTCACTCTGGCGGGTGGGGTTCTTCTGCTCCTGGGAAAGCGGTTTCTTTATCGCTTGTGGCTTCCGATCGCCTATCTTCTTTTTATGATCCCCGTTTGGGGGTTCATTACGGAACGGCTCCATCTCCCCTTTCAGCTTTTTTCGGCGAATCTGGGGACAAAGCTTTTACAATTCGGGGGGATTCCGGCTTATCGGAATGGAATCTATATCGAGTTGCCGAATATTATCTTGGAAGTGGCGAATGCATGCAGCGGGGTCAACTACCTGATCGCCGTGATCGCGATCGGGATCCCGATGGCCAATCTTTTTCTCAACGGGTGGTGGCGAAAAGCGGTTCTGATCGGATTTTCGGTCACCATCGCGGCTTTCAGCAACGTGTTGCGGGTGGCGCTGATCGGAACCCTTTCTTATTACGGAATTGCAGGAGACCTTCACGGCCCCCTCCACATCCTGCAGGGACTTTCCGTCTCCATGATCGGCTATGGGGCCATTTTTGCGGGGGTGTGGTTTCTCTCGCATCCTGCGACTCCGGCGGAATCCTTTGGAAAGGCTCCGGCGCCGGAATCGCGTCGGCTCCCCATTCTGAAGCAGGAGACGATGTACCTCGGCCTGTCGGTCTGCGCCGTTTTATTGTTGGCCGGGAGTTATCTTCATTTCTATCAACGGTCGTCGGTTCCGTTGAAGCGAAGCCTGGGGGATTTTCCCGTTCAGGTCGGAGGCTGGATCGGGAAAGAAACGTCACCGGACGATTCCTTCAGTGACAATTTTGGCGTGGATCAGGAGCTTTCGAGGAGCTACCGTACTATTTTCGGCGAGTCTGTTCGTTTTTATATCGGATATTACCAATACCAGGACCATGGGAAAGAGCTGGTTCACTATAAAATGCTTGAACTTCATCGGAAGGCGGAAAAAATAAAAGCCGGCGTCGACGGTCGCAACGTCATCGAGGTGAATCGCGTCGTGGACGAAAATGCAAAGAAGGTCACCTTCTTTTGGTACCATTTGTACGGGAGCGACGTCTCGGATTGGTATCAGGCAAAAAAAGAGATGACGATTCAGTCTTTGTTCAGAGGAAGGACCCACGGCGCCGTCGTCATGGTCACGGCCGACCTGTCTCATCCGGAGGATCTTGAGAAGGCATCCGCACACAGTGCCTCATTTATAGAGGTGATCCGACCTCTGCTTCCCAAATTCTTACCCCAATGAGCCGCGAAAATAAAATAGACAACAAAATAAACGTTGTCACTTCGATGGAGCAGTGGAGGGAGCTTTCCAAAGAGTGGAACGATCTCCTTCACCGGTCGGGGTCGAACCGCGTTTTTCTCACATCGGAATGGCTTTACTCCTGGGCGGAGTGTTTCCTTAAAGAAGACCGCGCGCTCTATATCCTGACGGTTTACAATGACAAGACCCTTATCGGGATCGCCCCCTGGTGCATACGGAAAGCGCGATACGCAGGCTTTCCGATGCGGCGGATCGAATTTCTCGGAACGCCCGAAACCGGATCGGATTATCTCGACGTCTTTGCAAAAAAGGGGAAAGAAAAAGAGGTCGCCCGATCGATTTATCATTTTCTTTTTGGCGTGGGGGCTTCTCAGTGGGACTGTTTCGGGTTTCTCGATATCCCTTCCGATTCTTTATTCCTTCTTCACTTCATGGAGCTGATGCAGGAGGATGGAAAGTATCTGGAGGTGGAAGCGGGGGCCTTTTGCCCGATTTTTGCCCTTCCAAAAACCCGCGAAGACTTTTTGGCGAAACTCTCTTACAGCCGAAGACAGCGCTATTTAAGGGACTCCAGAATTCTAGAAAAGGAAGGGGATGTCCGACATGACTCCATTAAATTGGAGTCGGGGCTGGCGCTGAAGGAATTCAGAGCGCTTTACCAGAAGCGGTGGACCGATTCGGACCCCCTCTTCCTTTTCCTGGAGCAGGCGCTCCTCCGTTTTCAAGGGGGGGATCAGGTTCAACTCGATCTTTTGAATGTCAACGGAAGAATGGTGGCGGGACTTCTTCATTTACGGTATGGGGAGAGCCTTTCGCTTTACCTGATGACGGTGGATCACACCTTCAATAAAACCATCAGCATCGGCAATATTCTGGTCGGACGATCGATTGAAAAGGCGATGGCGGAAGGATTTTCCGAATACAACTTTCTCAAGGGGAACGAGGAGTACAAGTTTTATTGGGCCGACCAAGGGGACCGCTCGCTCCACCTCTTTTTTTATAAACGAAGATGGCCTCTGCTGATCTGGCTGACGGTTCGATTTTTAAAATCGATCGCCAAAATTTGGGTGAGATAGTTTCGATGAAGATCGGCTTATACCAACCGAAAGATCGGCTTCGATGGGAGGAGTATGTCAAAAGCGCTCCCGCATCGACCCTTTATCATCATATCGGTTGGAAGGAGATCGTTGAGAAGAGTTTCGGCCAGAAAACATATTATTGGTATGCGGAAGACCGGCTCGGCCATATCCGGGGGGTTTTCCCCGCCGTTCACCTCAAGAGCTTTCTCTTCGGGAATTTTATGGTCTCCCTTCCGTATTTCAATTACGGCGGTATCTGCGCCGAGGAGGATTCGGTGACGGCCGCCTTTTTGGAAGAAGCGGCCCGATGCGCCGAGAAAGAGGGAATGTCCCATATCGAGTTGAGGCAGGAAGCCCCTTTGAATATCGGTCTCCCTTACAAAACCGCAAAGGTGTCGATGCGGCTGAGCCTTCCCGCGAACAGCGATGCGCTCTTTAAGACGTTTGATGCCAAGCTTAGAAGCCAGGTGCGAAGACCGACGAAAGATGGAATGATTTCGAAGATCGGAAAGCGCGACGAGCTCGACAGCTTCTATGCCGTCTTCTCCGAAAATATGCGCGACCTCGGAACCCCCGTTTATCCGAAAGCATTTTTCAAAAATATCCTGGAGACGTTTCCGGAAACGAGTTGGATCTGCACGGTTTACCAAGGGTCGCTTCCGGTCGCTTCCGGGTTTTTGATCGGGTTCAGAGAAATGATTGAAATCCCCTGGGCCTCTTCATTGAAAGCGTATAGCCGATCGAGTCCGAACATGCTTCTTTACTGGGCCGCGCTGGGGTTCGCTTGCGAGAGAGGATATCGGCTTTTTGATTTCGGCCGTTCGACGCCGGGGGAAGGGACTTACAAATTTAAAGAACAGTGGGGGGCCAAAGCGGTTCCGTTGTATTGGCACTACTGGATGAAAAATGAGGGGGCGCTTCCGGAATTGAACCCCAAAAATCCGAAGTATGCGGCGGCGATCCAGCTCTGGAAAAAGCTTCCGGTCGGCTTAACGAAACTGATCGGCCCTTCGATCGTGAGGAATCTTCCATGAAGATACAGCGGACGATCCCTCCGGCGGCGGCCCCGCTCGATTGGCGAGACCTTGGACGAGGGGTGACCGGTCTGTTTTCCAATCGTGTTTCGGCTCGGCGGGTTGAAGCCGAGATGAAGGCCTATTTCGGCGTGAAGCATCTCTTCCTCGTTTCATCCGGAAAAGCCGCGCTGACGTTGATCTTGCTCGCGCTGAAGTCGCTCTCTCCGAAGAGAGAGGTGGTGATTCCGGCGTATACTTGTTTCTCCGTTCCTTCGGCCGTCGTGAAAGCCGGACTCGATGTGGCGCTGTGTGATCTCGATGCGTCGACATTCGATTTTGATTACAGACTTCTGGAAGCGGCGGTGAATGAAAAGACCCTCTGTGTAATTCCGAGCCACCTTTTCGGTATTCCATCGGAGATGGACCGGGTCAATGCGATTTGCAGGGAGAAGGGCGTTTATGTCGTCGAAGATGCCGCCCAGGCGATGGGGGGGACCTACAAAGGGGGAAAACTCGGCACACTCGGAGATGTCGGCTTTTTCAGTCTCGGTCGCGGCAAGAACATCACCTGCGGTTCGGGCGGGATTATTGTCACAAATTCAGATTCAATCGCCGAGGCGATCCGCCGGCACGATCATGGCCTTGAAGCCCCGCGGATGGGTGAAACGCTCGGCGAGCTTCTACAGCTGATGTTGATGGCCCTTTTTATTCGGCCGGTCTTTTACTGGTTTCCGGCCGGGCTTCCTTTTCTTAAACTGGGGGAGACTTTTTTCCACCGGGACTTTCCGGTGAAGCGGTTGTCGGGGGCGAAAGCCGGCCTCCTACGAAATTGGCGGGAGCGTCTGGAACGATCCAATCAAAAGAGAGCGGAAACGGCGGCCTATTTCAGAGAACATTTGCAATTGAAGACATCGAAGAAAGAGGATATTCCCTATCTCCGTTTGCCGATCCTGATGAATCGCCGTGAAGAGCGCGACCGGCTTTATGCCCTCTCGCGAAAGCAGGGTTACGGCCTCAGCCTGATGTATCCGGCGCCGATCAATGAAATCGAAGAGATCAAGGACGATTTCAAGGGGAGCGACTTTCCCGTCGCGAAAAAGATGGCGGAGACCCTTTTCGCATTGCCGACCCATCCGTATCTTTCGGAGCGGGACAAGAGAGAGATTTGTGCGCTTCTTGCCAAGGCGTCCCCCTCGCAAGATCTCGGATGGGCTGCGGATTGTTCGATCGGAAATCGTTAGATCACTTGGATTGATGGTTCTATGATACTCATTCAATTTTTATTCTGGTTTTGTCTGTTCATCGTTTTTTATTCGTACGCGGGGTATCCCCTTTTCCTTTGGTTGATTTCTCTCGTGAAATCGGCTAAACATGGGATTCAGTCGGGGAATATGGCTCCGAAGGTTTCGCTCTTCATCTCCGTGTATAACGAAGAAGCGGTCATCGAAGAGAAGCTCTTAAACTCGCTCGCGTTGGACTATCCGAAAGACCGCTTGGAAGTGGTCGTGATCTCGGACGGCTCCGCCGATCGGACCGATGAGATCGTCGCCCGATATGCCCAACAAGGGGTTCTGCTTCGGTCGTATGAGGGACGGATCGGAAAGACCGCCTGCTTAAACAATGCGGCGCCGCTGGCAAAGGGGGAGATCATTGTTTTCTCCGATGCGAATTCGAAATACGATCGAGAGGCGATCAAAAGGTTGGTGTCGCATTTCTCCGATTCTCACATCGGTTTTGTCACCGGGGGGACGAAGTACATCTCGGAAGACGGCGGGAAGATGCTCGACTCGATCGGGATCTACTCGAAGATCGAAAAAGCGACCAAGCGCCTGGAGAGCCGAACCGGCTCCTGCGTCGGCGCGGACGGCGCCATTTTCGCCATTCGAAAAAGCCTGTATCAGCCGCTTCAGAGTGTCGACATCAATGATTTTGTGATTCCTCTGAATATCATCCGAAAAGGATTTAGAGGCATCTTGGATGAAAACGCCTTCTGCATCGAAAAAATTGCGAAGGGGACCAAAGGGGAATTCAACCGCCAGGTCAGAATCACCAACCGGACCATTCGGGCGGTGGTGAATCAAAGAGACCTGCTGAATCCATTTCAATACGGTTTCTTTGCATTCGAACTTGCATCGCATAAACTCTGTAAGCTGCTCGTTCCCTTCTTTTTGTTGAGCGCGTTTATTTTAAACCTCTTCCTTCTGAGACAGGGAACGCTTTATATCGCCGCCTTATTTGTTCAGTTGTCCCTTTATGGTCTGAGTGCTCTGGGACATTGGGGATGGCTGAAAGATTTCTCCCGACTGATCTCCATGGCCCATACTTTTGTGGTGGTGAACGCCGCCATTTTAACGGGCTGGATCAAATATATGAAGGGAGACACCTATACCACCTGGACCACCGCGCGCGAGGGTCTGGGAAACAACAAACCATCGATGGGGGTAAAATGAAAATATTCATCTGTGCCTTTGCCGTTTTGTCTTTTCTGTTTATAGGGGAGGGTGCGGTCGGCCGGGCGGAAACGCCGGAAACAAAACATATCGTTCTTGTCGGCGCTTCGATCGGGTACGCATGGGACTTCGGGGCGTTGCCGAATCGGATCGACGCGAAGGGATACACCTTCGAGTTCGTCGGCGAGTATGTCTTCGACAAAAGCAAGGCGTTGAACGAAATCCTGACGAGGAATCCCAAGCCGTATGCCGTTATTTTAAAGGAATGCTCCACCTATTTTCCCGGCAAGTTTGAGGAACAGAAGGAGCTGATGCAGACGTGGACGGAGGCGCTTCAAAAAAATGGAATTATCCCTATTCTGGCGACGGTCGTTCCGGTCACCTCTCCTCGGTTCTTCACCCTGCAGTACGTCAAGAATTTGATAAAGTATCTTCCGATCGGAAAGATTCCGATCGAAAGGAGACAAAGTTATGTCGCGGAGTTTAACGACTGGGTCAGAAAATATGCCGATGAGAAAGGTCTCGCCGTTCTCGATTTGGAAGGGACTCTGCGGAGGAGCGATGCCGATCGCAGATTAAAACCCGAGCTGACCAGCGGCGACGGGATGCATTTAAATCAGGACGCCTATTCGCTGTTGGATAAGATCGTGGTCCCCACGGTGGTAAAAAGCGCGGCGATGCATCAAGATCAAACAAAAATCGCCTTACAGTAATTACCGGTTGAACACGCACGCGCGTCGCATTCCCCGCCCCCTTGGGGCGAGGGTTAGACGCGCGAATACAAATAGATTTTTCTCCTTTCGGGTCGAAGATTCCCCGCTGCTTGCGGCGGGGAGCTTCAATTAAGGAAAATAATCATCCGTTTTGGGGAGTATTGAGGATGGGAATAGACCTGAACTATGCGATAGGCTCTGAGGCGAAACATGTCATTCTTGTCGGGGCTTCGGTGGGGCACGCCTGGAATATCGCGGAGCTGCCGAAGCGGATCGGCGTCACCGGCTACACGTTCGAGTTCATCGGTGAATACGAGTTCGACAAAAGCGAAGCGGTCGGTCAGATCGTGAAAAGAACCTCGGATAAACCGTTCGCGGTATTCCTGAAAGAGTGCGCCGCCTATTTCCCGGGTGATTTCGAAAAACAGAAGCGGCTGATGCAGGGGTGGATCGAGGAGTTGTCAAAGAATAACATCGTCCCCATCCCGACGACGGTGGTGCCGGTGACCTCCCCCGATTTTTTGAGCGTCCCTTATTTCAAGGATGTTTTGAAAAAGGTGCTTCCGTTGGGCAAAGTCGATCTCGAAAAACGGCTCCGCTTTATTGTCGAATACAATGACTGGATTAAAAAATATTCGAAGGAGAAAGGCCTTTCTCTTCTCGATTTGGAAGCGGCTTTGAGGAGAAGTGATTCGGACCGGAGGTTACGGGCCGATTTGACCAACGGAGACGGTCTTCATTTAAACCCGAAAGCGTATGCTTTGCTGGACCCGATCGTGGTGCCGGTATTGTCGGGAGCCAAATAAACCATGAACATCAAAAGACAGGTTCTCTTCGGCGGCTATCGATTGGCAAAAACGGTCGGATTCTTGCGCCTCAGAAACCAGGCGCTCAATTACGCGAATATCCTCTGCTTCCACCGTGTGAATAACAATGAGCCGCATCCGGATCCACTCACGGTCCGGGTGGACGTGTTCGACCGATTGATGCAGATTGTCCGGCGGGAATACAATCCGATTTCATTGCAGACCCTCATCGAGAGAGTGAAAAAGGGGGAACCGTTTGAGCCGAACACCGTTGCGATCACCTTCGACGATGGATACAAAGATAATTTTCTCAACGCGGCGCCGATCCTCAAGAAGTATGCTCTTCCCGCCACCTTCTTTGTCACCAGCGGATACATTGATACGGAGCGCGTTTTTCCCTGGGATGAAGAATCCCCCGTGAAGCACCCGCTGATGACCTGGGATGAGGTGAGAGAACTTGCGTGGATGGGGTTCGAGATCGGCGGACACACCGTCAATCACGTCGATCTCGGGACGGCTTCGATCGAGACGGCCCGGGAAGAGGTCGTCGGCTGCAAAGAGAAAATTGAGAAGGAAATCGGCCAAAGGATTAATGCGTTTGCCTTTCCCTTCGGAAGGGCCGATGCCATTCGCGACGACGTATTGGACATCGTGCGCGCGGCCGGTTTTGATTGCTGTTGTTCGGACTACGGAGGCAAGGTCACGACCGGAAGCGATCGATACAATCTGGAGCGGGTCTCCATGTATCCGACGATTACGGAGATGCTCATGGAACTCGACAATTTCATGACCTACTACAAGGGTGCAATGAAAATCAATTTCCTTACCTCGAAGACAGCGCTCCCGCAGGTGCCGGCCGGCATGATGCCGAGGGAGCCGTAGCGGTAAATACAAAGACCGTTCATTTGCAGGGAGGTTTCCATGATGATTCTCGTGGTCGCTTTATTCAGTCCGTTGTTTTTGTTGTTTCCCGAAATGCTGGAAAAAGATTCGGAGTACGGCCGTCGCGTTCGGAATTTTATTCTTTTCGCGGCGGTCATCAAAGGGTTTCCCGTCCGATTGATCGATACGGTCCGATGTACTAAGGACGGAGGGCGTCTTCGTTTGGATAGGTCGGAAGAGGGGGTGGATTCCATCGCCGAGGGAAAGCTCCATTGTGAGAAGTGCGGCGTCGTTTATAAAATCCAGGATGGAATTCTGGAGATGCTTGAAGACGCTGCGCCATTGGATGAGCGCAATCAGTTTGAAATGGCGACCCGGGATGTTGAAGCCCATAAACGGGTTGAATCAAATGAGATTACGGCCCTCTCTGAAATCGATCGGATGGAGCTTCCAACGACACTGGGGCAGCTGGGAAAGACAGACGGTAGATCTCTGCTGGAAATCGGTTGCGGAACCGGAAGATACACGAGACCGTTGGCCGAGCGCTGCAATTCTCTTTTGGCCGTCGATTTTTCAAAAGAGTCACTGCTCGCAAATGCAAGGTCTTTGCCCGAAGACCGGAACGTGGGGTTTGTTCGGGCGGATGCCGGCAACTTGAAATTAAAGGAGGAAAGTTTCGACCTGGCTTTCTCGACGGCCTATTCCAATCTTCCTTCTGCCCAGATTCGCTCTCGAGCGAACGAATCGGTTTCCCGGGCGCTGAAACTAAATGGAAAATACGTCGTCAGCACGCATCATCATGACATTCGAGAAATCCTAAGAGGGGTCAGCACGGCGGAAGAATACGAAAATGGAATCTTTTTCCAAAGATTTACAAGGGGTTCTCTGAGACGGGAGTTGGAGAAATATTTTTCAGCAATAGAGATGAAAACAGTCATCATTTGGGTCCCTTACATCAGCCGGTTTAAACCAGGCAGGGTATTTTTCTCAAGGCTTGCGGAAAAAGTCCCAATCTTGAATCAATTAGGCGGGCTTCTCCTGGCGACTGCCGTGAAGGATAAATCGTCGTCTTGAAATACGATTCATCTTTTTGGCACTCCCTATCGGCCCTGCCCGTTTATCGGAAGATCGAAATCCAACACGAGAAAAAACAACGTCCAAGTTAGGAATGTAAGAAATGTTGAGTCAAGTGATCTTAAAAATTAAGCGGAAAGAAAATTCCTTTTATTCTTTCTTGTATGATCTTGGAAAGTTTGTTCTTTCCTTTAATGTTCCATCGATTAAACCGATACACCTTCCGTTGTATCATCTGGACCATCTTGTAAAAGAGGGATTGAGATGGTTCATCAGCGTTTTTTGGGCGGTCCCTCTTTTTAGAGCGAGGTGCGAAAAAGTCGGCAGGAACCTGCGCCTGCCGAATGGAATACCATACATCGTGGGAGGCCATTTAAAAATCTTCCTGGGCGATAATGTCAGCATTGGCAGGTCCACTATTGGGGCGAGCAAGGTTTTTGATGAGCCGGTTCTGAAAATTGGAAATAATAGTTCGCTGGGTTATGGAACGACGATCAGTGTGGCGAAAGAAGTGATCATCGGCGACAATTGTATGATTGCCCCAGGTTGCATCATTATGGACAGTGATGATCATCCCATCGATCCTCAAAAAAGGCTTTTAGGGATGCCGGTTGAAAAAGAAGAAGTCCGTCCCGTCAAGATCGGAAATAATGTCTGGATCGGCGCGCATTGCATTATTTTAAAAGGGGTCACCATCGGCGATAATTCGATTATTTCGGCACACGCGGTGATCACAAGAGACGTAATGGAAAACTCGATTTATGCCGGTAATCCGGCGAGACCGGTTTCACGAGATATCGGGAAACTTTCTGATCAGCCCACGATTCATCGCGAAATTGAAAGTCCGAAATCATAAGCGGCTCTTGCATGTCTGCCTCTCGGAGATGTTGTGAAAGAAGCATTTAGCCTTATATACATTATTTGGTTCCTACGCCTTTTTAAGCCAGAATGGATCATCGCTTATTATGTGCCGGGTACCGGAGTCATAAGAGGGCTGCCGACACTATTCTTATATCTTCTGCTCCTTTATGTGATTTTTGTTCGTGGACAAAAATTAAAAATTGATACGGGGGTTTTTGTCTTTTTCCTGTCGATTGCGGTCTCAACGGTATTTGCGATGAATACCGGCCGAGCCCGTGACGCCTTTTTCGGCATGCTGGACACCCTGATCTTCTTTGCTTTAAATGCCGTTTTGATTAAAAAAGATGAAGAAATCGAGCGGATTTTTAATTTCTATATGGCTGCAATGGTTTTTTATTTCTTTGCTGGAATCATCCACATGAGGGAAGGGGTGGGGAACGGGGCGGTGGTCCCTTTCCATGTTGCTCTCAGTGATGAAGATGCATTCGGGCCTTTCATGGATCTTGGCGTTGTGATGGGATTGCTTCTCTCGGTAAAGGATGGAAAGGTCAGGTACGGCTATCTTATCGTCGGATTGCTCTGCACCCTGGGATTAATCGCTTCGGATGCAAGAGGCGCTTTTTTGAGTCTTTGCGCGGGGATCCTCTTCATCTGGTACCGGTCGAAAAGGAAAATGTTGCTGATGGGAATTGGTAGCGTTTTTGCTGCATTTGTCCTAATCTCAACGAGTCTCTTTTTTGAAGGGGGCGAATACTGGAAGGAGATTGCATCGGTCCGTGAATCCGTGGTGGACGAAGCATCTGAGGGAAGGCATTTTTTAATGAAGAAAGCGTTCCAAATCTTCTTTGACAGTCCTGGAAATACCCTTGTCGGGGTGGGTCCTTTTAATTACGGTATCGCGCTGGTCACCGTGACGACCGATCAGGAGGCAGGAGAAAGAGGTGTTCAACTCGGTCATCTGTACGGAAGGGATACCCACAATGTCTATCTTCAAATCCTTGCCGAGCAGGGTTCATTGGGGGTCATCACTTTCGCAATGATGATCGGCATCTTCTGGAGAAAGAACAACGCCATCCAGAAAGTGTACCAACGCTCTCTTAAACATCCGCATCGGCAGCATGAAAAGGAAGAAAAGTTGATTTCTCGGAACAGAAAATACAATTACTTTGCCCTCGCCCTGCAGGCGGCGATGGTGACTTTTCTGTTAAACGGTATTTTTTATAATATCGTGTATTACCATTGGGTCTGGGATCTTTTAATTCTGAATTATCTGGCTTATGAAAGTAGTCGAAGGACTCTCCCGTCGGAGAGTCCGGTTCCGATTAGAGAGCGGGTATATGCCTAAGAGCCGGAACGACATGCTCGATTTTATGAGAGGCCTCTCGATCTTCGATATGATCCTGGTGCATTACAGCGACTTTTTGAATCTGCTGCCCGACATCAACCTGAGCAGGGTCATCCGGTATTCCGATTTTGCCATCGAAGGGTTTACGCTCATCGCCGGTTTTGCCGTAGGTCAGCACTACTTCGGTCAATTTAAGCAAGACAAAGCAGGAGTCATAAGAAGGCTTATCGAAAGAGTCATTGAGATTTTAAAAGTGTACTACCTCTTTGTATTGACGATCAGTATTCCTCTTGCGTTTCTCGTTGGATCACGGATAACGAAGGCGGACTCCGTTTGGGTGTTTGTGACCAAATCACTTCTTTTTCTAAATCAAGTCCAACTGCTTCATATCCTTCCGACATTTATCCCTCTGTTCCTCCTGGCAATTCCTATTTTGTATCTCCTCCAAAAAGGGCAAGACACGGTCGTGATGGCCGTCAGCATTGGGTTGTTTGCGGTCGGAAACCTCTATCCCCATCCCTTCCCCTTTGGAGAAAAGGCCATTTTCCCTGTCATTTTATGGCAAATCTATTTTGTCATTGGAATCCTGCTCGGTAAGCGGACCCAATCCGGGTCTGGTACACTATATAGCGGAAAGATCAAGGTCCATCTATCAGTGGCCGTTTCTCTTTTTTTGCTGATGGCCCTTGTTTATTTTGGTCATCACTGGTTCCCTGTTTGGGAAGACCTAAGGATGGAGTATGGTTTGATCGTCCGAAAGTTCCCGTTAAATTATCTCGGGCTCTTATACCACGGCTCAATCTTATACCTCGTCTGGTCTGTCGCGTTCCTTTCCTGGAAGTACATAAAAGATACAAGGGTGGGCGGGGTGCTCTTGTCTTTTGGAAGGCACAGTTTGTCTGTATTTGTGATTCATGCCTACTTTGCCATGGCCTTAACCTTTCTGGTCCCTAACTTTTTCTTGGTGCCGCAGCTCTTCATCCTGATGAATTTCGCCGTCACGATGCTGATTATAAAGTATAAGGAATCCAAAAGGGTCGGGGCAAACTATACGTTGGAGAGACTGAGCGTTTAATAATGAATGCTCTTGAAGGCGAAGGTAAGCGGTTTAGGGATTAATCTCGTACAGATTGATTCTTGTCGGGTTTAGGAGGTTTTTTGCATGAAAGAAAAAGTGTCGATCGTTATTCCTATTTACAATGAAGAAGAGAGCATTCCCCATCTTTATACGGCGATCAAAGATGTGATGGAGAAATTGGACAGGGAGTACGAGATCATTTTAGTCGATGACGGGAGCAGGGATAAATCGTTTTCGATCTTGTCGGAGATACAAGCGAAGGACAAAACGGTGGTGGTGATCGGATTCAGAAAAAACTTCGGACAGACCGCCGCCGTGGCGGCCGGGTTTAATTATGCGGAAGGGGACGTCATCATTACGATGGATGCCGATCTCCAAAACGATCCGACCGACATTCCGAAACTGCTTGAAGCAAGCAAAGACTATGATGTCGTCAGCGGGTGGAGAAAGAACAGGCAGGACAAATTTCTCAGTCGAAAATTACCCTCCAAGATCGCCAACTGGATCATATCGAAGGTGACGGGGGTCTACCTGCACGATTACGGCTGCACATTAAAATTGTATCGAAAAGAGATTGTAAAGAATGTCAGGCTTTATGGAGAGATGCACCGGTTTATTCCGGCCATGGCCAACTGGGTCGGCGCCTCGATCACCGAAGTGGAAACAAAACACCATGCCAGGCGGTTCGGGAAGAGCAAATACGGCATATCGAGGACGATCCGGGTGATCTTGGACCTTATTACGATCAAGTTTCTCCAGGGGTTTTCCACCCGGCCGATACAGGCGTTCGGCCCCGCCGGATTGTTATCCGGAGCCCTCGGTTTTTTGATGGCCCTTTATTTGACGTATGAGAAACTTGTGGTCGGTAAAGACATCGGCGGAAGGCCGCTCCTTCTTCTCTCGATCCTGTTAATTATTCTGGGGGGGCAGCTGATCGGCATGGGGCTGTTGGGAGAAATGCTGGCGAGAACGTATCACGAATCACAGAGCAAACCGATCTTTATCGTAAAGAAAATACTCGGAAGATGAAGAAGAGCAGCTCCATAACGGCTTTGAAATCGATCATCAGCCTGGTGATTCTTTATGCCCTCTTTTCGAAGATAGACATCAGTTCGCTCTGGGAAAAAATGCGTTCGGTCAATCCGGGCATCGTTTTGCTTGGGGCCTGCATTTTTATCGGAGTGCAGTGCGTCTCGACTTACCGGTGGTCGATTATCTTGGAAAAAGATGTCGATATCCCTTATCGAAACCTTCTCTCCATCTATTTTATCGGAATGTTTTTCAATAACTTTCTTCCGACGATGATCGGCGGGGACGCGGTGAAGGGGTATTATCTCTACAAGGTGACCGGAAAGGGGGGGGCTTCCTTGGCCTCCATCTTTATGGATCGGTATTCCGGCTTTACGGCGCTGATATTTATCGTCCTGGCCGGGCTTGTTGCCGGCTATCCGCTGATTAAGGACACGGGGCTTCCGATCGTTTTGGGAGTTTTTGTGGCGGGATATTTCCTCCTCAGCCTTGTCCTCTGGGTCGACGCGATGCACGGCTGGATGCTGAATCTATTAAAAAGGACGCGATTACATCGTGTCGCGGAAAAGATAGATAATTTTTACAATGTTCTGATGAGCTATAAAAAATTCCACAAAATGCTGGTAAAGATCTTTCTCTATTCCATGGTCGTTCAGATCGGCGTGATCATCGGGTATTATGTGATTGCCAGAGGGCTTCAAATCGATATTCCTCTCGGTTACTTTTTTATATTCATCCCTCTCACCACCACCGCTTCGATGTTCCCCCTTTCCTTATCCGGCTTGGGTGTCCGGGAGGGGGCCTTCGTGCTGCTGTTTACGATGATCGGGGCGACACAAGAGGAGGCGCTGAGCCTCTCCCTCTTGTGGTTTGCAATCGTCGTTTCGGTCAGCATTCTCGGAGGCGTCGAATATATCAAAGCGGGCGGAAGAAAGGAGCTGCGGACCTCTTGAAAAGAAGGATGCCGAATTTGGATGAAGTATCTCAAAGTGATGAGCGGATTCCGATGGGAGCCGACGTTCAGAGCTTCCCGAGGAATCAAGATTCGATTTTGACGACGATCAGGATAAAGGCTTACAACGCGATCGATTATGTCCGTGATGATCCATCTGTCAAAGTCCTTTTGGCGATTCTGTTCTTCGGCGCCGTTCTGAGGTATTACGGCTTGCATAATGCCGAGAATACGGATGAATATAATGAGGTGTTCGAAGCGCTCCGGGTCGCTTCGGGAAAATTTAACACGAACCGATGGCACAAAAAAGGATTTCAAAATATATTGGCGGTCGAATACGGCGTCTATTTCATCATCGGATATCTGACCAATCTCTTCAGCAGCCCGATGGATTTTGCGGCGAAGATCATCAGAAACATGGATCCGCTTTTTTTGATCGGCCGCTATACGGTGGCGACCATGGGGACGATATCAATCGCTCTTCTCTACCTCATCGGAAAATCGCTCTATAACAAAACGGTCGGACTCATCGCGGCCGCCTTTCTCACTGTCAACACCCTTCATGTCTGGACCTCCCATCTCGTGGGGACCGATGTTCCCCTGACTTTTTTCTTTCTTCTCTCTTTCTATTTCATCGTCCGGTTTTTCCAATCGGGGCGTCTGAACGATTACGCCATTGCCGCCTTTCTGGGGGCGGTCACCATCAACATCAAGATCATCGGCGGGGGGATCGGGATCATTTTTCTCATGGCCCACTTCTTCAGGTGTTATCAAGAGCGGAAATCGATAAAGGGCTCGATCTTTTCCAGAGAAATTTTTTATTCCACCGCCGCATTTACGGCCGGCCTCTTGATCAGCAATCCTGCGATTATTGTCGCCTTCAAGCAATGGGTGATGTATTTCGTTTGGCAATACGGGATCTATACGAACGTTTACGACGAAGTCTCCTACGCCGTGGGAGGAAATGCCTATTACACATATTTGATGGTCCTTCAAAAGGATTTCGGCCTTCCCCTTTTCCTATTGACTGCTTGTGGCCTTTTCTACGCGGTTTATCGGAGAGAGCGCTGGGATTATATTCTCCTGACTTTTGTGATTGTCATTTTCCTTGTTCTTGCGAATTCCGACTTTCTCATTATGGACCGCTACTTGATGACCCTCTTTCCCGCCTTATTTTTGCTCAGCGGGCGTCTGCTCGATGTGACGATCAAGCGGTTCGTATCCGATCAACGATTGCAAGCGACGGCGATCGCGGTTGTTTGCATCGTGATGGTGTTCTATCCCTTCCGCAATTCAGCGGCATATACGGTTCGTCTGACGGAGGACAACACGAGCAAGGTCTCGAAAAAGTGGATCGAAGAGAATATTCCGGCGGGCAGTAAGATCTTGATCGATGCGGGACATACGATGATCACATCGGGGCCTCGAATCAGTCAATCTCGCGAGAAGCTCGAAGCGCAGATGAATGTGATTCGAAACTTGAAAGAGGGGGAAACCTATGATTCTCCCCAGGTTAAAATTGTAGATTCCTATGCGTCAATCTATTTTGAGCTATTGCTTCAAAATATGCCTGAGATTACCTATGATATCACCACAACCGAGTTAGGACGCGATATCGAATCGTTCGATTACTACCGAGAAAATGGGTTTAACTATATCATTCACAACGCGAGCCTGAGGAGTTGGTTGGAAGACTCCGCCTGGAGAGAGAAATATCCAAAGTCGGCCGAATTCTATGAGAACCTGGACCAGCAATTTTCGTTCGTTCAGAGCTTCGAGCCGACCGCGACAAGAAGCGGGGATACCATTCGGATTTACAAGGTAAAGTAAGGATCATTCATGACCGGCGGAAGAAAGATTATCACAAACACCCTGCTGCTTAGCGTTGTTTCGATCGTGAATACCTTTGTTTCCATCTTTACCACCTCGATCATCGCCAAAAGCATCGGTCCGGAGCTCTACGGCAGATATACATTCGGGCTCTCCTATATCTTATTTTTCAGCGTCCTTTCGAATTTAGGAATTGAGTCATTATTCATCAGGGAAGCCGCCCGAGACGAAAAAAACATCGACCTCATTAAAGACATTCTCCCTTTTAAAGTCTTATTATCAGCCCTGAATATTGCGGTAATTATTCTCTCCGTTCATCTTCTCCATTATCCAGTTGAGACGATCCAGGTGATTTATGTGTTATGCATCGGTCTGTTTTTTCAGGTGCTTTATGAGAGTTTGTTGTCGGTATACCGATCGCTGGAGAAGATGTATGTGATCGGGCTGGCCTCGTTGGCATTCAGACTTTTTACCGCTTTGATTATTGTTTTTGCAGTTTATTCCGGGATCGGTTTTTGGGGGATCGTCTCCGCTTTCTCGATCGGAAACGCATTCATCTTTTTGGGTCTCCTGTTGTTTTCTTATCGAAGTTTGGGAATATCCGGCGTGAGATTCAAAGCGCAGACGTGGTTAAGACTGATAAAGCAGGGGTTTCCCTTTTACGCCTCGGCCCTTCTGACGATGGTCTATTCGAGAATTGGCATCTTGATGCTTTCCAAGATGACGAGTGAGCTGGAGGTCGGTTTATATATGGCGGCGGTGACGTTGGTCGAGGGATTGTATTTTATCCCGGCGGCGTTCACCTCCTCCATTTTTCCCGCCTTCTCAAGAATGCATGGGGGATCTGGAGACACTTTTCAAAGCACATATGAAAAAACGACAAAGTTTTTAATCATCCTGACGGCGGGGATCTCGGTCGGGACCATTCTTGTTTCAGAAAAGGTCATTTTCCTTATTTTTGGCCCGGAATTTATCCGGTCGGCCGAGGTCCTTAACATTTTCATTTTCTTTTGGGTGTTTTCCTTTTTCTCTCAGATGCAGTCCACCATCCTGTTTTCGATCCGGAAAGAAGCGGCCCAGGTAAAAATTATGGCATTCGCCTGTCTTGTTAATATTTCGCTCAATATTATTCTAATCAAAAATTATGGCATCATCGGGGCGGCCTATTCCTCCGTTATCACGGAAGCAGTTGTGGTGGTAGTTATCAACGCGGTGTTGTGGAAGCTTGATGTGAAATACAGACCCGACCCGCATATTTTTAGATTGGTATTTAGTGTTGCGGCGATGATTGTCATGGTGAATTTTCTTCTGGATATAAATCTCTTCGCGGCCATTTTGGGGGGCGCCGCTTTTTATCCGGTCTTGCTTTTTCTCTTCGGCGTTTTTGATTCCGAGGACAAACTCTATATTCGATCGTTAATAAAAAAGAGGGCCCCCATTTGAGCGATCTCCTCGTTTTGCTGATTGCCCCCAAGTACCCCTATCCTCCCTCCGATGGGCATATGATCAGAAATTACAACCTGTTCAAGAGCTTTCGCTCAGGGTATCAGTTCGATTTCTTGACCTTCGGCGATCCCCAACTTTTGCAGGACCGTGAAAAAGCGTTAAAGCAATTGGGCCCCTGTTTTGTCGATATGGAAATCGTGCCAGAGTCTACCCTGCGAAGGGTGGGAAAAAAGATCTCAACGCTCAGAAACATTTTTTATCCTTCGGCGCTCGGTCTTGGGTTGCCCTATTATTCCGAAGAAATGGCTGAAGCGGTCAATCGAAAAATGGCGTCGTCAAAATATGACTTCATCTTCTTTTGCGGATTCTCGATGTTTCTTTATTACGATCAGAAAGAGTCCAATCGGATACCTTATGTTGTCGATATCATCGATTCGCTCTCTCTTTTTATGGATAGCTGCCTCAAGGTAAAAAAGGGCATGAGAGAAAAGCTGACAGATTATGTAAATTATATATGGGCAAAAAGATATGAGAAAATTCACTTTTCGACGGCCCGAAATTCTATCTTTATCACGCAAGCAGATAAGGATTATGTAATGAAAGAAACCCCTCGTTCAAAGTTGTGGGTGGTTCCGAACGGGGTTGATACCGACTTTTTCAAATCAAAAGGTGAGCCCCCAAAAAACGATTCTCTTCTTTTTACCGGGGTCATGGACTATCCTCCAAATGTTGAAGCGGTGATCTATTTTATCAGCAAGGTTCTTCCCCTGGTCCGCGAAAAAATGCCGAACGTCTCGCTCACCATCGCCGGAAGGAATCCCACGACAGAACTCCAAACTTTGGCGTCCCAGATGCCGGGCGTCAAGCTGACCGGTTTTGTTGAAGACATCCGGCCTTTTTTTGAAGAAGCGGCCGTCTGTATCGCGCCGATTGTTTCCGGATCGGGATTAAAAAATAAAGTTCTCGAGGCGTGGTCCATGTCAAAGCCGGTCGTTGCAACCTCTTTTAGTTGCAACGGAATAAATGCAGTCCACGGTCAAAATATTTTGATTGCAGATGCCCCGGACCTGTTTGCTGATGCGGTCATTACACTTTTATCAGACCCAGTACAAAGAAAGAGATTTGCTGAAGCGGGCAGAAAAACCGTTGAGGACTCCTATTCATGGGGAAGTCAGGCGACATTGGTGGACAAAATCATCAAAGAAGTTATGGGACCGAAGAAATAAATTCGTTGGCTGAATCGATGGGCTCAGATAAAGTAAAAATCTTGTATATCGCTTTAGACATGGATTTAGGGGGGCTCCAGCGGGTTGTTAACCTATTAATTCGGAGAATCGACAAGAAATTATTTATCCCATATCTCTGTTGTCTTGACCGAGGTGGGATATTTTGTGAGGAATTGAAAGAAAATGAGGTTGGGACATATATCCTCAATAGAAAGCCTGGTCCTTTTGATACCGGATTATTTAAAAACCTATGCAAGATTTTAGTCGATAACGAGATCGATATCATTCATTCCCAAAACGGTTGTTCGCTTTATTCGGCCTTGGCAGGTTGGAAGGCCGGGGTCAAAGGAATTGTTCATACAGATCATGGAAGACTCGTTCCCGACAAGCGGTCTGCTGTTCTAGAGGATCGGTTCTCTTCTTGGATGATGGATCGTGTCGTTGGAGTTTCCGAAAATTTGACGGAATATTTGGAGATGGGAGTAAAAATAAACAAGAAGAAGTTATTAACGATCATTAATGGCGTGGATACGGACCGATTTGTGCCGTTGGATACGGAACAAAAAAATAAATTGAGAAACGCCATCGGCTTGAATAGAGGGGATAAGGTTTTAGGCACCATCTGTCGACTCGATCCGATTAAGAACTTGGAGTTTTTAATCCGGTCTCTTCCATCTCTTTCCGAGGCCATTCCGGAATGCAAGCTTTTGATCGTGGGGGATGGGCCGAGTGAGGAAAGTCTCAGGAGTTATGCGAAAAGCAACGGAGTGGCTTCCAAGGTCATGTTTATGGGGCGGTCAGCGGAAGTTGAAAAGATGTTACCCGTATTTGATTTATATGTATGTTCTTCATTGAGTGAAGGAACCTCGATGACGATTTTGGAAGCGATGGCGTGCGGCCTTCCGATTGTCGCGTCTGAGGTCGGCGGAAATGTAAAGCTGATCGATCACTCCAACGGCCTGCTTTTTCCTCTGAATGATGAAAAGGCCTTTCACCAGGGGACCATTTCTCTTTTAAAAGATCCTGAACGGTTAAAGAGGATGGGAGAGTGCAGCCGGGCACGGGTAGAAGCTGACTTTAACCTGGACCGGTTTGTCGGCCGTTACGAGGAATTATACCAATCGGTCTATACCGCGACAAATGCGAACTAACGTATTGCATCTGATAGACAGTGGCGGGATGTATGGAGCGGAAAAAGTCGTTTTGACCCTCCTTAAGGAATTGCAGGGCTCTCAATACGCCGGAATCTTGGGATGTATTCGGGAGGGTGAGAGCGAGCGACCTCAAATCGCTGCCGAGGCGGAAAAGGAAGGCATTCCTGTTCAATATTTTACGATGAGACGGGGGCTAAATCTTTCCGGCCTTCAAGGTATTCGGAAGTTTGTTGAAGATCAGGGTTTGGGCCTTGTCCACTCTCATGGCTATAAAACGAATATTTTCTTGAGTCTCTTGCCGGGGAGAAGTTTTAATACTGTTTCTACGGTGCATGGTTGGGCGAAACAATCGGCCGGGATGAAAGGGAAGCTCTATGAATTTTTGGATGCGGTTGCCCTGAAGAGAATGGATCGAGTCATCGCTGTATCTAAGGCGGTTCTGGAAGACTTGACGAGGCGCGGATTAAAGAAGGATCGGATCGGCCTTATTTATAATGGGATTCACATTGACGGCGATACTCCTGATTTCGATCCATTGTCCCTCCGTCGGAAGTATGGAATACAGCGTGATGCTTTTATCATCGGGGCCGTCGGTCGCCTTGCAAAAGTGAAGGGGCATGCACATTTAATCGAAGCGATGCCTTCTATTTTAGAAGAGATCCCCGGTTGCCAATTGGTTATTGCCGGTGATGGGCCTCTTAAGGGAGATTTGGAGGCGATCATTAAGAGACTTGGACTTATCGACAATATTAAGTTACTCGGATATGTGGGAGAGATTCGGGCACTTTTAGAAATGATCGATCTCTTTATACTTCCTTCTCTGTCCGAGGGTTTGCCGATCGTGCTCCTGGAGGCGATGGTTTCAGAGAAACCGATTGTGGCCGCGAATGTGGGGGGGGTGCCGGAGGCAATCGCCGGCCCGGAACTGGGCATCTTGGTGCCGCCTGCAAACCCTCAGATGATCACAAATGCGGTCATATCTCTCTTCAGGGATAAAGAGCGGATGGAGCGAGTCGGGATCAATGCAGGACATCGCGTCCGGGATGCATTTTCCGCAGCGAATATGGCAAAGCAATATGTGGATGTTTACTCTCATTTGCAACGGAAGGTTGTCTAAATCAACCTCAAGAGTTGATCCTTTTATTTTAAAATGATGATGCATATTCTCAAAAAAGCAGCTTTCCTTTCTCTATTTGAGATTTCTTCCATTGGTGGAAGAGAACAGAAGGGGCTTCTTGTCTTAACCTATCATAGAATATCGACGCATTCTGATTTTGACGACCCGCTCAAGGTTTCCTTGAAGAGCTTTGAGAGACAAATATCCTATCTCAAAGAGAACTGCCACATCCTCTCCGGAGAAGAACTGGCTGACATCATCAAGAGCAGACGTTCGATTCCCAAAAAATCGGTCTTCATCACCTTTGATGACGGTTGGAGTGATAACTATACAAATGCTTTTCCGATATTGAAACAAAATGAGGTGCCGGCCATTATTTTTATCAGCACAGATTATATCGATACCAGTCGTACTTTTTGGCATGAAGAGTTGGCTGATTTGTTGAAGAAAATGCCTCTTCCAGACAGCTCTCAAGAAAGGCAGGCCTTGCAATCGATTTTGAAAGGTCGTCCGTCCGAATTGTTACAAAGAATCGATCGAGTCCTGATCAGTCCAATGCCGGCTCGAATGCCGCTTATCAATGATCTGATCTCATACTTGAAAGCGTTTCAGTTGGAAGAAATCGATGATCTAATCAGAGATTTAAATTCAGCCTTTGGTCATGAGCGTCGGGAGAAATATTCAGACCTGCTTTCCTGGAGGCAAATTGCCGAGATGTCTGAAAATAATATTTCTTTCGGTTCTCACACGAAGAGTCACTCTCTTCTCACCAACATTCCCGGTGAAAAGGTTCGGGAAGAGCTAAAAGAATCTAAGAAAATCATAGAGGAAAAAACTGGAAGACCTGTGAACTTTATCGCTTATCCGAATGGAAACTTTGATTCATCTATTATCAAAACAGCAGAAGAGGAAGGCTATTTGGCCGGTTTTACATGCGTGCCTGGAACAAATATTTCGTACGAAAGGCCCTTCGAGTTGAAAAGAAAAAATGTCCTTGAGGAATGCTCGATGGGTCTCGGCGGTAAATTTTCTGAGTTGTTTTTTAAGGTCGAATTATCAGGTATAAGAGAAAACGTTAGGGAATGGCTCAGGAAAGAGAAGGCGATGAACAAAGGCCACTAACAAAGTGATGGTGTTGGTGAAGAACGATGATGGCGCATGCGATAAGAAGACGGACAGTGAAGACGGGCATTTCTAAAATACAGAGAGCATGCTCCCTAAGAGGGTTATGGTGAGAGTCTGCAAGATATGGGATTCCGACTATCCCTGGGATGTCAGGGTAGAAAAAATATGTGACTCCCTCACGGGTGCGGGGCATGAAGTCCACTTGGTGTGTCGGAACACCAAAGGACGGAAACGTTACGAATATAGTAATGGCATCCATATTCATCGACTTCCTACGTTTCGATTTCTCGGCGAATTATTAAGCTTTCCTTTTTTTCTCAATCCTATTTGGTTGCTATATGTTTTTAGAGTAGTAAGGAAATATAATGTCGAGTTGATCTTAGTCCGAGATTTACCGCTTGCATTAACTGGTATTTTAGTTGGAAAAGCGACTGGACTTTCCTGTTTTATTGATATGGCCGAACCCTATCCTGAGATGTTGGATAGCTATCGCAAAATACAAAGGCCTCCTTATAGAAAAAGGATGATCAATTTTCTTATAAGAAATGCAAGCTTTGCGGAAATTGTCGAACAAACAGTTTGCCGGCTGGCGGCCCACATTTTCCCTGTATCGGAAGAGATGAAGCTTAATCTGATAAAAAAGGGAGTTCCAGCTTCCAAAATTACCTTATTACATAATACCCCTCTGAAGAGCAAGCTTAGCTTTATTAGGAATGATACAGAACGAAAGGATGCACTCGAGATTATCTATGTTGGGGATCTCACGGAGATGCGCGGAATCCCCCTGGTTATTGAAGCAGTCGATCATCTGGTCAATAAGTTGGACGAGAAGTTTGTATTCACAATTGTTGGAGCAGGCCGTTACGAGACTGAACTTCGAAGGTTGGTCGGTGATCGAAAGCTCGAAAAATATGTCTTATTCTCCGGTTTTGTCCCGCATCATCAGTTGCCTGATTACTTAATGAAAGGAGATATGGGAATCATTCCCCACCTCAAAGTTTCGCATAATGATCTTACTCTACCGAACAAAGTATTTGATTACATGGCTTGTGGATTACCGGTTGTTTCTGGAAACTTGGAACCGGTCAAGAGAATTCTTGAGAGAACGAATTCAGGGATGATCTTTGATTACACGAACGATTCTCTTATTCAAACCTTGTTGAAATTGAAAGACCCACATTTGAGAGCAAAGTTAGGTTCGAACGGATGCCGTGCTGTGAAAGAGGTCTTTAATTGGGAAAGAGATTTTGACGCGTTCCTGTCTGTAATGAATAACAAATCAAGTATTTAAATTTTGAGTATTACGTGAGTAGAAGTGAGGGAACAAATTGAAGGAACATCTGAGTATCGTTGCGGTTGGTGATTTGATGTTCGGGGACCATCCGGTCCGATTTGGCAATGGGGTACGTTCGCAAACGGAAAAACTGGGACCGGACTATCTTTTCTCGAAAGTGAAATCAGTTTGGAGTGATGCAGATATTGTTTTCGGTAATCTGGAAGCGGTCCTTTCTGACATCGGGCTGGTCAGTCAAAAGGTTGAATCTGCCGAGTTCAGGGGAGCTCCAAGCACCGTGCCTGCCCTGCAGAGAGCCGGCTTTAACCTTCTTAATTTCGCTAATAATCATTGCATGGAGTATGGATTAGAGGCCTTCTTAGAAACGGTGGATCTTGTTCGGAAACAGGGAATATTTGTAACCGGATTGCGATCGGAAGCCGGCGGCTGTATTCCATATGAGATTGAGAAGAATGGGATGAAAGCCACCCTCCTTTCCTATTCACTCTGTTGTGAAAACTACTACAAAGGGAAAGAAGTCCCCTATGCGTTTTCCACGGAAGCGCAGGTCCTTCAAGAGGTCGCAACGTATCGAGGTCGTTCCGATGTCCTGATTGTTTCTTTGCACTGGGGCGAGGAGTACATGACCTATCCCTCTCCGCAGCAGGTTGTCTTTGCTCGCCGCTTGATTGATCAGGGGGTCCATCTCATTCTCGGTCATCATCCGCATGTGCTGCAAGGGGTAGAGAAGTATAAACAAGGCGTCATCGTTTATAGTCTTGGCAATTTTGTATTCGATATGTGGCAGAAGCCAACGCGCCAATCGATGATGTTGAAGGCGAGGGTCTCGAAAGAGGGGACGATAGAGGTTGAAATGATTCCTCTATATATAAACGATCTCTTCCAGCCGGAAATTCCCGACAAGCGGTTCCATCCGGCGTTCCTACAGTCAATGGACCGGCTCGGATCGATGATCTCCGAGAAGTATGCACGCCTGGAGACGGACCTGCCTTCCTTGCAGGCAGATTATTTAAAACTGGCTCATCAGAAAATGTTGCGCAATCGGTTTGAGAATTATTTTTTCTTTCTTTCACATCTCTACCAATATAGTCCGAATGTGATTTATCAAAGCTTGACCCGATCCTTCAAGAGAAGGATGGAAGAAGTGCAAGCCGTTGTGGGGGAGAGGTAAATCCATGTTGGGTATTTTTGTGCGCGGTCTATTCTCCAGGGGCGGAGGGAATAATGCTGAGTAAACTTGTTTACTTGGCCGGGATTCGGGCGCGGAACCCGCGCATCCTGAACAACCTTGAGTTTTTAGCCGAAAGCCAAAAGTGGGATATCGACAGACTCCAAAAATACCAGTATGAGCAGCTTGCTGCATTGCTTCGCCATGCCTATGACCATTCCGAGTTCTATCGAAACAGGTTTGAACAAAATAAGATCCACCCCGATGATATCAGATCTTTGTCTGATTTAAAGAAGATGCCGGTGCTCACCAAAGAGGAACTCTTGAGCAACGTCGGAAAAATTCAGATTAAGACCCTCCCTGAAAAGCTCTTTTATTCTGAGACTTCCGGCAGCACCGGCAAGCCGTTGGTGTTCTATCGGAACGAAGACTGGGATGCATGGCATCGGGCCTCTGTTTATCGAGGATATTCATGGTATGGCGTCGATCCGTGGGATTTGAATGGTTACTTGTGGGGATACAACACCGCATTCAAGCGGCGGGTAAAGATAAAGTTTTTGGATTTTCTTCAGAATCGCTTCAGGCTCTTTTCCTATAAAGATGATGAGATTGACGCCTTTATTAGGAAGTTGAGAAAGGCCGCCTTCCTAGGAGGCTATTCATCGATGATCTATGAAGTGGCCAAGCGGATCAATAAAACGGGGATGGGGCCTCTGACAAATCTTAAGATGGTGAAGGGAACGTCCGAGAAAATTTTTGAGCAGTATCAAATCGAGGCCCAAAAAGCGTTCGGGAGAAAAATTGTCAGCGAGTATGGCGCCGCCGAGGCGGGCATTATTGCCTTTGAATGTCCCCAAGGAAAGATGCATATGAATATGGAGACGGTGATCGTCGAGGAAGAAAATAATGAAGTCATTGTGACGAACCTGGTTTCAAAATCATTTCCGATTATCCGGTTTAAGCTGGGGGACTATATCGAACTCGACTCTCAGACGAAATGTTCTTGCGGGATGCAACATCATATCGTCAAAGAGGTGCTTGGAAGAATAGGGAAGGTGATACATGGTGTCAAAAACCAATATCCAAGCTTGACCCTCTATTACGTTTTCAAGAATCTGGCGATGGAATATGATCTGGTACTCAACTATCAGGCGATCCAGAAACAAAAAGGACTGTTGGAAGTCGCAATAGAAAGCGAGCTTAATCAGACCGATCGGGATCGGCTGATAGGGGAATTCAAAAAATATTTTTCTGATGATCTTAAAGTAGAAATTAAAGATAAGATCAATCTAAAGTCTGCGAACAGAAAGAAGGCGGATTTTATATCTGAATTGTAACGCAATAGTTTTGAAGGGGGTGTTATGGCTCAAAATTCGTTAATATTTGATGTTGGTATGTATGATGGGACCGACACAGCGTATTATCTTGCTAAAGGTTTCCAAGTGATTGCAGTCGAGGCAAACACCAAACTTGTTGAGAGTGCTCATGAACGCTTTACAAGCTTTATCCAGACGGGGCGTCTTACTATAGAAAATGTGGCAATCAGCGATCACGAAGGTACCGTAGAACTATATCTATCAGGACAGGACTTAGGATCAAGCTCAATAGAATATGACAGAGTAGTAAACCGCAGACCCAACGGCTCAATTAAAGTCCGCTGTGTGCGATTCGAAAATATCTTAGATCGTTTCGGTACTCCATTTTACCTTAAGTGCGATATTGAAGGAGCAGATCGACATACTATTCTGGCGCTCTCAGAAAAGCACCTACCAGAGTATGTCTCGTTTGAAATGGGAGAAGATGCTATAGAGCTACTTGACCATCTGGCCGCTATCGGTTATAGGAGCTTTAAAATCATCAACCAGGTCAATTTCCGAGAGCTCTCGAGGATAGATTATTTGCCTGATCGAATTCGTGGCAGGCTACGCCGAATGTTGCATATGCCTGAAGCCGAGTACGTTACCTACCATGGAGTTCAATTTAGAAGGGAGCATGGCGCTGGTCCAATGGCGGAGGCAACGGATGGACAATGGAAATCATACCTCTCCGTGCGAACTCAGTGGCAGCAATTTTGTAATGATTATGCAGCAGACAACAGGGGTGGATGGTACGATCTGCACGCACGCTTTAAGTAAACTTTATCTGAAGACAGAGTAAAGTTAAATCACAAGAAATAGCAAAGAAAATCAAAAAGTCAGGTAGAGACTAAGCTAATATTTCTGTCTGAAACCAGAATATGGTTTAGGATCTGAGCGTTCGAAGATTGAGGTTATTCACCTAAATTCAAAGGTGCAACGCAAGCACCCCTCTCTCATGCGAGAGAGGGGCCTCGCCATTCGTCAGGAGTTAAGGAAGTTCTGCTAGAGTTCTTGGCTTCCACTGATTATTGTACCCTTAGGTTTGTGGGAGGAGCTGGTGCCCCCGCTGCGGGATCGCTCATCAACCCCGCGTTTTGAACATCGGCTAGGCTGTCAGAAAAAATAAAATAATCTATTTTCCGAAAGTGCGGCGGGGAATCATAGCTTGGCTGTGCGATTGTACCAGAGTATTGGAACGACTCAATGTACGGCGTGGACGTGTCTTGTGTCTTCACGGTGTGAGAGCTAACTTTAGTGCCATTAATAAAAAGCTCAAGTCGACCATTCGTTGAACTTCCTCCGGTGGATGGCGTAATTGCCATCACCACGGCATACCATTTTTCGTAGTCACACAGGAAGGGATTACTTCTAGTATATGGTGAAAAGTTATGGACTAATGTATCAGTGCCACAATTTGTGCAAGTGCCGGAAGCACCCGGCAAAGAAATGTTAAACGTAAATTTATGGTCCCATGTATTTGTTGCCGGTGGCGTAAACCCGCCATTCATCCATCCAGAATTAATAATCCACCTGACCGATCCATCAGACTCAAAGAGCTTATCGAAACTATCTGGCCCATCATTACCGATTTTTGCATCATGCCAAATATCAAGACCAAGGATTCTATCGAATCTAAAAAATGCCCCGAGGTAGTATGTTACGCCCGGTGTTAGATTGATTCGGTTGACATGACGAACATTCCAGGTGCCCTGCATGAGATTGACAGTGTCGACGCGGAAATATTTGGAGCGACCGGAATTAGGAACTGGAGTGTCACAGCGATAAAACATCCGAGCAGCCAGGGGGCCGCCAGGACCGCCACTCCCAGTATAATCCCAGATACTGGTCGACACGCCGGTGTCACACGTTCCGGATTCGGCAGTAGAAGAGAAGAGCACCGCCGCCTGAGAAACCCCTGCTCCCAGCAGAAGAAGAACGAAGCCGATTAAGATTCCTGTCGTGTATTTAGCCAAGTATCTCGCCTGCATAATAATGACCTCCACAATGACTTATTTCGTTGTTCAGTGCTCTCGCTTACAAAGCCACCTAATAAAAAAGCCGCCAAGTGAATCCTTTGGCGGCTCGGCGGGCATGGAAGAAGGCGAAGAGGAAAGGGTGTCGGGTGTGATAAACCAGGGTGTAGGGTGTAGAAAATCCAAACCCTATCCCCTCTCACTACCCCCTATACCCTACCCCCTACACCCTTTCTTTAGCCCCGTTACTCTGCGTCCCCACCTTTCGATGGGTTTGCTCTGAGCAAAGGTCGAAATGTAACTTGGGTTACGCCATCGGCGTGAGATTCTTCAGCGTAACCCACTCTGACGCTTCGACTTATGTGGTGTTAATAACGATATAAAATACTATATTCTTTTTTTCCCGTCAACTATAATCACCCTCCACTTAATCTATACCGCTTCGACTTATTCAAGATCTTCCTGTCGTTCAACGTTCTCGATCATCCTCGGCAAGATATAAGAAAAGCGGACCGAGATCAATCGGAAGGTCAACGTAGCGGACCTTCGTAAGTGATTCATACTTAATGAGTCGATCGCCGGCGCCGCGTTCATTTCTTGATTCCCTTCCGAAGCGCCGCAAGCGAGAGGACCAGAATCAGCCCGATCATGTCGGCCGAATGGCCCGGTCCAGAAGCGGCTCCGGAGCTCGGCGAAACCATCGTGCAGCCGCCACCGCCCCCAGCGCCGCCGTCGTCCGCATTCGAGGCGCCCGTCGAAAACCCGAAAGGCATTGCGGAAGCGTGCGCCGTGTGTTGATAGTTCCCGTTGTTATCATACGATGAGGCCGAATAGTAGTAGGTCACGTTCTCCTCTAACCCTGCATGGAGGACGGTGATGCTCTCATCGGTTCGTCCCGAAAAGTCCCCGAGGATCTCACCGTCTTCAGTGCCGTTCGGGAACCGATCGGTCCGGTAGACGATGCGGACCCCGACGAAGTCGGAATCGGACGGATTGACCCAGCTTAATGTGATCACCTGGGTTCCCGGGACGGCGGTGAAGTTTTCGACGTCCGCCGGAGGGGTGGAATCGGTGGGCGGGTTTGTCGTGAGAGTATGATCGGCCGACACGGAGAGATTGCCCAGGGCATCGGCGCTTTTGACACGATAGTGATAGACCGTGTTCGATTGGAGGCCGGAAAGGATCCGGCTGTGGCTGTTCGACAGGGTGGCGTTGACCCCGGTGCTGTTTTCGTATCCCGCGGTCAGGCCATACTCCACTTCGCTTGTTGCAGGCTCATCGGTTCCCCAGTGGATCGTCACCCCCTCCGTGGTCATCTCCCGCGCATCGATCGCCGACAGAACCGGCCCGATTGTATCGGAAGATGACGGGGCGGCCGTTGTAAACGAATTGTTCCCGGAGGTGGCGGTGTTTCCGGCGGCGTCCCGGCTGATGACCCGATAGTTGTAGGTGGTGGCCGGCTGGAGGTTCGTCAACGAAGCGCTGTGGGCGGCCAGAAGGGTGGTATTTAATGTGCTGAGAGAGCCGTACGCCGTGGTCGGTCCGTATTCCACTTGGGAGGTGGCCGCTTCATGGGTGCTCCAGGAAATGACAACCGAAGTGGAAGCAACGTTCCCCACGGCGATACCGGAGAGAACCGGCGCCGTCGTATCGGGGGTGGCGGAGGTGGTGAAGGTTCTATTTCCGGAGACCGAGATGTTTCCGGCCCCATCTTGGCTGATGACCCGGTAGTTGTAGGTGGTGGCGGGGCTCAGGCTGGAAAGGGTCCGGCTGTGACTGGTGACCGGCGTGGCGCCCAATGCGGAGGAAGCACCATACGATGTCGTCGTTCCATATTCGACTTGGGAGGTCGCCGTTTCATTGGTGCTCCAGGTGATCACCGTGGAGGTCGATGCGATGTTGCTGGCGGCAATATTAGAAAGGGTCGGCGCGGTGGTGTCGGGGGGCGCGGCGGTGGTAAATGTTCGATCTCCCGAGGTGGCCAGATTTCCGGCGCCGTCCCGGCCGCGGACGCGATAATGATAAAGGGTGGCGGGGAGAAGGCCGGTGACCTGTTGGCTGTGGTTGGTGGTCAGGGTGGTATCGAGCGTCGTGGAGCTTCCATACGAAGTGGTTGTCCCATATTGAATCTGGGTGTCGGAACTCTCATTGGTCGTCCAGCTGATCGTGGCCGCGGTGGTGGTGATATTCGAGGCGCCGATTCCGGAAATCGCCGGCGCGGTGGTGTCGGGCGCGGCGGTGGTGGTGAAGGTGCGGTCCCCCGAGGTGCCGGTGTTCCCGGCGGCATCTCTGCTGATGACCCGATAGTGATAGGTCGTTGAAGGGTTCAAGCCGCTTAACACACGGCTATGGCTGGTGACGAGCGTTGAGTTGAGCGCAGAGAGGGAGCCGTAAGCGGTCGTGGCGCCGTACTCCACCTGGGAGGTGGCCGCTTCGTTGGTGCTCCAGCTGACGGTTGCTCCGGCGCTGGTGATGCTGCCGGCCGCAATGGCGGAGAGGGTCGGCGCGGCGGTGTCGCCGAAGCTCTTGCTGACTTCATTAGAGTAGCCGCTTTCCGCCCCCGAGGTGTTGTATGCGCGAACGGCAAAATAATATGTCTGACTGCTGCTTAAACCGTTTACAGTGAAAGATGTTTGATTGCCGACGTCCACGGGGGCGCCGTAGCTGCCGGAGGAGGTTCCATAATAGAGTTTATACCCTCCCAGATCGTTTTCCGTGTTGGTGTCCCAGGAGAGGGAGGCATCCGCAGCCATCGCAGGCGTTTTCCAATTCAGGAGAAGGATCATCCCGATGATCATCAGAGCGCTTCGCTTGATTAATGAGGTCTGCATGCTGTTCCTCCATGCATCAACAAAAAGTGTTTGGTCTGTGTAAAAAAAAAGCCCATTCCTCGGAATGGGCTGTGCCTAAAGATGCGCCGGCATCGTCATGGCAACCAGACGAACCGTGGGAAGTGGATCCCCTACTCATCGGTCTCTTGGCTTTGCGTCCTACCCTCTCGGATAGTTTGCCCTTTTTCACGAGTTGCTATCGTATGTTGCGTATCGGTATACGCAAGCGACATGCCTGTGAAACACGAATGGAGAAAAGAATGGATTCTATCCAATGATTATGGAAGGAGTTCTCAAGGGTCGATCATGAGGACAGATTCTATCCAATGATTATGGAAGGAGTTCTCAGGTCCATATGAGGGTGTTCGAGCCGGGAAACGGCATTTTTAAGGCTGGAACCTCTTTTTGTCTCTCCGATGTGGAGCCAATTACCCAGGGACCCCCCCCCGATTGAGGGGATTGTGCCGCGCCCGAGTTTCTACTAGAATACTCTGATTTCTAAAAAAATAGGTGATGATGATATTTCCCTCTTTTATCCCGTTATTGAATGCCCTTCTCTGTATCGGGTTGGCGCTGTTCATCTTCCTTGAGGACAGGCGATCCTTTGTCCACCGGGTATTTTCTTTCGGGATGATCGCCCTGGCTTTTAAAGAGCTTTTCGTCGGAATGGCGATGGGAACCCCCCTTCCCTCGGAAAGGGTCGATTGGGGCGCCTGGGGGCTGACAGCGGCCAGTATGCTTCCCGGAAGCTGGTTTTTGTTTAGCCTCAGTTTCGGTCGTTCGAATTACAAAGAGCTGGTGGCAAAGTGGAAGTGGTTTATCCTCTTCTCTCTGACCTTCCCGCTTTCAATGACAGTATTATTTAGGGAATCACTCTTGGTGTCCGCTTTTCCGGAGGAAGGGGGATCTCCCATCGTCCGGCTTGGATGGTCCGGTTATACCTTTTACCTTTTCTATCTTTTGGCTTCCGTAGTAATACTGATGAATCTGGAGGGGACTCTCCGGGCTTCCACGGGGAATAAGCGGTGGCAGGTCAAATTTATGCTCCTGGGGATCGGGGGGCTCTTTGCCGTTCAAATTTATACGGTCAGTCATACCCTTCTCTTTTCATTAATTAATTCGGGGATGGAATCGATCAATTCTTTTGCAGTTCTGGTGGCGAATATCCTGATTATCCTCTCCCTCCTGCGTAATCGCTTCCTCAATGTCGATATTTATTTCTCACGCACATTGCTTTACAACTCAATTACCGTCGTGGTGGTCGGGGCCTATCTTCTGACGGTCGGTATCCTTGCGAAGGCGATCGCTTATTTTGGGGGGAACCAGGCCATTCCCCTGGGCACCTTTTTCGTTTTTGTTTCGCTCCTTGCCCTAACGGCCATCCTTCTTTCCGATCAGTTGCGGCAAGAGCTAAAGCGATTTATCAGCCGGAACTTCTATCAGCCGCGTTACGATTATCGCAAGGAGTGGACGGCATTTACCCAACAGACCACTTCGTTGATGAATGTAAACGATCTTTGCTCCGCGGTATCAAAGATGGTTTCGGAAGCGTTCGGCGCCCCCTCCGTGACGATCTGGTTGGTCGATGAGGGTTCCAACCTGATTTATTTCGGGGGGTCTACTGTGTTTTCCGACGCCCGGATCCTGGATTTGAAAAATAAGGGTAAAATATGGGATGAGCTTCTCTCATTTATCAACACCCACCCGGTGCCGTTTGATTTGGATTCAACCAAAGACGAAAAATTGAGGGGGTTGAAAGAAGCGGAGGGAAGTTATTTTGAAAAGACCCGAGTCAGCTATTGCGTTCCGCTCATCTCCAACCGAAAACTGCTGGGGGTAATGACCCTGAATCATCGTGTAACCAAGGAGCGGTTTTCGGTGGAAGATGCCGATTTATTGAAAACCATCGCCGATCAGGCGGCGGGGAGTCTCCTGAATGTGAAGCTGACGGAGCAACTTTTAAAAGCAAAAGAAATGGAAGCGTTTCAGAGCCTCTCGGCCTTTTTCATCCATGACTTAAAAAATTTGGCATCGATGCTTTCGCTCACGATGCGGAATCTGCCGGCCCATTTTGATAATCCCGAATTTAGAAGCGATGCGCTGCGGGTGATCTCCCAGAGCGTCTCCAAAATGAACGACATGTGCAGCCGGCTCTCCCTTTTGACGAAAAAAATGGAGCTGCAGTGTGTTGAAGTCGATCTAAATGAATTGGTCGCCTCCACCCTGGGAGGGATGAATGGATCGGTCAAATCGACGGTGGAGAAAAACCTTCAGACGTTGCCGAAGTGCATGATCGATCCCGACCAGGTCCAGAAGGTGATCGTGAATCTTATCCTCAATGCAAACGAAGCGGCCGACCAAAAGGGGGTTATCCGGATCGAGACCGACCGGACGGAAGAGTGCGTCGTTTTCTCCGTCAGCGATAACGGTTGCGGCATCTCGAAACAATTTATCGAGCGCTCTCTTTTCCAGCCGTTTCAAACCACAAAGAGTCAGGGGCTCGGGATCGGTCTGTTTCATACGAAGAAAATTGTGGAAGCGCATCACGGTAAAATCGAAGTGGAGAGCGAGGAGGGGGTCGGGACCACTTTTCGGGTGATCCTGCCGGTGGGGCGAAAAGACAGGGTGTAGGGGGTGGGAAAGATAAAAAGTTATAAAGACTTGGTTGTTTATCAGAAGGGGTATGCGCTTTCTTTGCGCGTGTATCAAGCGACGTATGCTTTTCCCTCCGAGGAGAAGTTTGGTTTAATCTCTCAGATGAGGCGGGCGGTCGTTTCCATCCCTTGCAATATTGCGGAAGGATACCGAAGAAGAGGACGAAAAGAATACATCCAGTTTTTACATGTCGCTTTAGGTTCCTGCGGTGAACTCGAGACGTTGTTGTCATTATCTAAAGATCTGAAAATGATCGATCCCGAAAATTTCGATGCATTATACTCACTCCAGGAAGAAATATCCAAAATGTTGAGCAGCCTGATCGACTCTTTGTCAAAGGGGCAAAAATAGTATGTCATCATCGACCCTACCCCCTACACCCAGCCCCCTACCCCCTGGTTCATCTCGTCCGAAGATCCTCATCGTCGATGATGATGAGACGATCCGCCAACAGATGAAATGGGCCCTGGCCGACGAGTATGAGATTTTTTTGGCCGAGAACCGAAGGGGCGCGATCGATCTTTTCCGGCGGGAGCTCCCTCCGGTGGTGACCCTCGACCTCGGCCTGGCGCCTCATCCCCGAGAGGCGACGGAGGGGTTGCTGGCCCTCTCCGAAATGCTGGAGATCGACCCCCGGGTCAAAATTGTCATTGTCAGCGGCAACTCCGACCGGGCGAATGCCCTCAAGGCGATCGAGCAAGGGGCCTATGATTTCTTCACCAAGCCGATCGATCTCGACGAGATCCGGGTAACCCTCCGGCGGGCGATTCACCTCTTTCAGTTGGAAGAGGAGAATCGTCAATTAAAGAAACGCCCGACCCAGGAGGGAGGGATGATCGGCACCAGCCGGGTGATGGAAGGGCTCTACGCGACGATCCGCAAAGTTTCAACGACCGATATCCCTGTTCTCATTACCGGCGAGAGTGGCACCGGGAAAGAGCTGGTCGCTCAATCGATCCATCAGCATAGCGCCCGGAAGGCCGGTCCTTTTATCGCGATCAATTGCGGCGCGATTCCGGAGAACCTCTTGGAAAGCGAGCTCTTCGGCCATGAAAAGGGGGCGTTCACGGGGGCGCACGCGCAGCGGAAGGGCCGGATCGAATATGCGGCGGGGGGGACCCTTTTTCTGGACGAAATCGGAGAGCTTGGATTGGGCCTTCAGGTGAAGCTGCTCCGTTTTCTTCAGGAGAAGACGATTGAGCGGGTTGGCGGAAGGGAGAGTCTTCATATCGACGCGAGGGTGATTGCCGCGACAAATCGCGATCTGAAGGAGAGGATGGCGAGCGGCGCTTTCCGAGAAGACCTTTTTTATCGGTTAGGGGTCGTTTCTATTTCGGTTCCCCCGTTACGTGAGCGAAACGGGGATCTTCTCGTTCTCACCCGTGCCTTCATCGCCCGTTTTTCGGAAGAAACGGGGAAGAAGGTCAAAGGGTTAACCCCTGCGGCCGTTGAGGCGCTCACGGCCCATTCCTGGCCCGGCAACGTCCGTGAACTGGAAAACAAGGTCAGGAGGGGGGTCGTGATGACCGACGGGGTTCATTTAGCCCCGGAAGACCTGGAATTGGCCGTACCGAATGAAGCCGCGCCCCTTCCCAGGCTCAAGGTGGCAAGAGAAAAGCTGGAGCGGGAGTTAGTAGAGCAGGCATTGGCGCGTCTGGGGGGAAATGTCACCCAGGCGGCATCCGTCCTTGGAATTTCACGGCAGGCCCTCCACGATATTCTTTCAAAGCACAAAATCGATCGAACGTAAGACCGCCGACCGAAAAGTTGACACCTCTTCCTTCCCCTTATTTATCCGATGTAACTGATTTTTAAAGAAATTATTATAAAGCCCCTTTCTAAATCGATTCCTAAGAGACGGAAAAGTTGACACTCTCACTTCCGGGTTTAAAATCCTTCGAAAGTGTTCGAGGTGAAGAGAGTAAATTATATTTTAAAAATCAATGTCTTAGGTATAATGTTTTTTCCATATTGCTGTGTGGCATGTGCTTTGCTCTTAGTGTCCCCGAGTTTAGATAAACAAACAATCAAACTAGGCAAGGAATCGAAATGATGAATCTAAAGCGGAAATTCCGGATGGCAATCTTGAGTGCGCTCTTGTTATCTTCGCTCACATTGCTCTTCAGCTCCCCTGCGCTGGCGGTTCCCATCGTGTTTAACTTGGGATACGGCGGGACGGTCTCTTACGCGGGCGGGGAGAGTGCGTTTATGACGACGAACGGGGCGGTGACCTCGGTCGGAAATGGTTCGACGACCCTCGCCATTGCAGGCGGGGACATCGACTTCGCCACCGGAAACCTGATCGGCGGCGGTGCGACGGCGACCGGGTTTGAGAACGTCTATGCAGCGGGCGGATCGGTGACGATCTACGGAGATGTCGGGTCGGGCTCGGTTCTTCTCATGCAGGCCGACTTCGCCGATACCTCCACATTCGCTTGCTGCTCGGGGAGCTCGCCGGTTCTGGTCTCTTCTTTCAGCGGCCTTCTCGATATCGCCTACGTCGATCCGACGCTGGCTGCGGCGCTGAACTTTAACAACCCCCCGATCGGCGGATCGGTTGCCCAGGTCCAGATCTTCTTCGGCGCCTCGCCCACGACTTCCGGAACGGCCTTCTCAGGAACGCAGGGCGGAGGAGCCGTGGCGGTCACCGATACGGCGGTGGTTCCCGAACCGACGACCCTTTTGTTGCTCGGTTTCGGAATGATCGCGATCGGGATTTGGGGTCGCAGGCTGAAGGGAAGTCTGGTTCAGACAAAGTAAGTCCGGACCCACGGTAAGAAACAAACAGTAAAGAAACAAAAACAGATGAAACAAAACAGGGGAATCTTAAATATGAAGGATTTCAGAAAAATGAAGAAAGCGGCCGTGATCGTGGCCTTGTTCGCCCTCTTCGTCGGGTTTTCCAGCATTCCGGCGATGGCGGTCCCCATCGTCTTTAACTTAGGCTTTGGCGGGACGGTCTCTTACGGGGGGGGAGATAGCGCGTTTACGACGACAAACGGGGCGGTGACGGCGGTCGGAAATGGTTCGACGACCCTCTCTATTACAGGCGGGGATCTTGACTTCGCTACCGGCAACTACATCGGCGGCGGATCGACGGGGACTAGCTTTCAGAATGTCTACGCAGCGGGCGGATCGTTGACGATCTATGGAAATGTCGGGTCGGGCTCGGTTCTTCTCATGCAGGGGGACTTCGCAAATAACTCGACATTCAACTGCTGCACCGGTTCTTCGCCCGTGTACGCCTCCTCGTTCGGTGGACTCCTCGACATTTCTTATCTTGATGCCGACCTGGCTGCCGCGCTTGACTTCAATCTTCCGGCCGCCGGCGGATCGCTTGCCCAGGTGGAGATCTTCTTCGGAACCTCTCCTACAGCCAGCGGGGTTGCTTTCTCCGGAACACAAGGGGGAGGAGCGCTCAGCGTTTCGGAAGTGCCGGAGCCGGGCAGTCTCTTGCTTCTCGGATCGGGTTTGGCCGGTTTCGCAATCTGGGGCCGTAAGAAGCTGGCGATCAAGCGATAATATTTTTAGTAAAGATTTTCGTAAATGAAAGAGGGCCGGGTAACCGTCGGGTTATCCGGCCCTCTCCGTTTAGAAAGTGAATGAACCGGGATGCGACCGGAAGCGATTCGCCCTCCCGATTTCAAATAACGGTTCTTGCATCTTCCCCCCTTTATCTTGTAGGCTAGCGTTCCATGGAATCATTTCGCTTAAATAAAACAGTTGCCACCCGCGTCATACAGGGGCACCCCTGGATCTATCGGAACGAATTGCCGAAGCTCCCGCTCGATTTCCCGCCCGGAGAGCTGGTGGAACTCGTCGATCCAAAGGGGAGGTTTATCGCGATCGGGTATTGTAATCCGAAATCGGTGATTTCGGTCCGTATTCTCTCTCGGGAACGGGAGAAAATCGACGGCGACTTTTTCCTAAGAAAGATCGCGAGCGCCGACGCTTACCGAAAACGGTTTTATGCCGGGGAAGAGAGTTATCGGGTTGTTTACAGCGAGGCGGACCTCCTCCCCGGGCTGATTGTCGATCGATATGGATCCTATATCGTCATTCAGGTCTTGACCGCCGGGATGGAGCGGCATACCGAATCGATCCTTGCTGCGATCGAGTTGCTTTTCTCCCCTCAGGCGATCGTCGCCCGCAACGATATTCCTTCTCGCGCCCTAGAGGGGCTTCCTGTCGAGCGGAAGGTCCTTTCCGGGAAACTGGAGCCGCCCGTTGTGATCTTGAAGAACGGCCTTGCCTTTGAGATCGATCTATTGGAAGGCCAAAAGACCGGATTCTTTTTGGATCAATCCGAAAATTACCTTCAGTTGGAGGGGCTCGTTGCCGGGGGAGAAGTGCTCGATACTTTCTGTTACACGGGGGGGTGGTCGGTGCATGCGGCCCGATTCGGCGCCAAGGGGGTGATCGGGATCGATGCCTCGGAGGGGGCTCTCGATCTCGCACGCCGGAACGCGGCGCGCAATGGTTTCGAGTCGCGATGCCGATTCGAGGCCGGTAATGTCTTTGATCTCTTAAAAGCGCAGGAAGGGGAGGGAAGACAGTACGATTGTATCATCCTCGATCCCCCTTCCTTCGTGAAGCGCCGGAAAGAGATTGAAAACGCGGTTCGCGGTTATAAGGAAATCAATCTTCGTGCGATGAAACTCCTTCGTCCGGGAGGGTTTCTGGTGACCTGTTCCTGCTCGTATCACCTTTCGGAGGGGCGGTTTCGGGAGATCCTCCTCGATGCGGCGCGAGACGTCGGAAGAACGCTCCGATTGGTGACGCTCCGCTCACAGGCCAAAGATCACCCGGTGCTCTTACCCCTGCCCGAAACCGAATATCTCAAATGCGCCGTCCTGCAGGTGCTCTAAAAAATAGGGTGTAGGGGGTAGGGTGATAGGGTGTAGTTAAAGATTCAACCCTCTATTACTATTTCTCTTCTCTTCTTTCCCTACACCCTACCCCCTGCCCCCTATCACCCTAGCCTCTATCACCCTGCCCCCTACACCCTGCTCTCTCCCACTTTACCGAATCTCCTAAATCCGCTAGAATAAAATACAATCACTGAAATTCTACGCGGAGGAGACTGATGAGCGACTATTCACCGGGATTGGCGGGGGTTCCTGCGACACGGTCCAAAGTGAGTTATCTGGATGGGACCAAAGGGGTTCTCGAGTACCGAGGGATTCGATTGGAGACCCTGGCCGAGCGGAGCAACTTCATCGAAACGGCCTACCTTCTCCTCTTCGGAAACCTGCCGACCCCCACCCAGCTTGAGAAGTTCGACAAAGACCTCCGCGTGCACCGGCGGATCAAATACCGCATTACCGATCTGATCAAATGTCTTCCCGACAACGGTCACCCGATGGATGCGCTTCAGGCGGCGGTCGCGGCGCTTGGGATGTTCTATCCCGATAAGAATGTCCAGGATGAACAAACTCAATATCTTTCGGCCGTTCGTCTGATCGCCAAAATTCCGACCATCGTCGCCGCTTATGCCCGTCTACGGCGCGGAGACGATCAGATCCAGCCGCGCGACGACCTCAACTACACCGAAAATTTCCTCTATATGCTGACCGAAAAGGTCCCGGATAAGGTGATGTCGGAGATTTTCGACACCTGCCTCATTCTCCACGCCGAGCATACGATGAACGCCTCGACGTTCAGCGGGCTGGTGACCGCTTCGACCTTGGCCGACCCTTATACCGTTGTTTCCTCTGCCGTCGGAACCCTGAAAGGGCCGCTTCACGGGGGGGCGAACGAAAAGGTCCTTACGATGCTGAAAGAGATCGGCTCGATCGATCGGGTGCGGCCGTACATCGAAGCAAAGGTCAAAGCCAAGCAGCGGATCATGGGGTTGGGGCATCGCGAATACAAGGTCAAGGACCCCCGCGCGATCATCTTACAGCGCCTGGCCAAACGCCTGTTCGAGCATTACGGCAAATCGCCCCTTTACGAGGTGGCGGTCGAGGTCGAGAAGATCGGCGAAGAGTACCTTGCCTCTAAAAAGGTCTATGCGAACGTCGACTTCTACTCGGGAATTCTTTACCAGAAAATGGGGATCGAGACCGACTTCTTCACCCCGATCTTCGCGATGGCACGGGTGGTCGGCTGGCTGGCCCATTGGATTGAGCAGGTGAAAGACAACCACATCTTCCGTCCCACCGAGATCTATGAGGGAGAGCACGACCGGGCGTATCTGCCGATCTCTGAGCGGAAGGGATAATCGGCGGCGGTTTACAGAGACGGCCGGGAAGGCTCTAAACAAAACTACTTGACTCCTTTTTGGGAATATTGTAATGCTTGAGGCGGGATCTTATCACGCTTGCAATCGGTTACCTGTCTAAATACACGGGAGGGGGTCAAATCGATGAAGAGGGGAGTGAAAAAGAAAAAAGCGGCAACGAGAACGGCCAAGAAAGCGACCAAAAAGACGGCCAGTAAAACGACACGGAAGAAAACGGCTGCAAAACCGAAAAAGAAAACCACGGCCAAGTCAAAAACGACCGTAAAGAGGAAAACGGTCGCAGCCAAGAAGAGCACGGCGAAGAAAAGCACCGCCAAGAAAACAACGGCGAAAAAGACGACGGTCAAAAAAACGGCGGCAAAAAAGAGCACCGCCAAAAAAGCCGCCGCTCCCCCTCCAAAGGTCTCCTCCGCCCCGAAGATAGAAAAACGACAGGCCCCGGTCATCCCAATGAGAGAAACGGCCGCGCCTTTACCCTCCGCCGCAGCGGCCGCCCCCGCGCCCGCGGCGGTGCCGGCCGAGCAATCGATCGGCGTCGTGACCCATTATTACTCCCACCTTTCCGTTGCGGTCGTTCAACTGAACGAAGGGCCGTTGCGGGTCGGTGACCCCATCCACATCAAAGGACATACCACCGATCTGCGGCAATCGGTTGAATCGATGGAGCTCGATCATCAATCGCTTCAAGAAGCTTCAGCCGGTCAGATATTCGGGTTGAAGGTGCGCGATCACGTAAGAGAACACGACCAGATCTATCGGGGTTAGCGCCCCCTTCGATCCATCCTCCATCGACTGATCGGACGATGAGTCTGCGCGCAGGTACGATGCCGTGTCAACACGAGATCCGGATGCCGAGAAACATTTTAATCATGGTCTCGAATTATCCAAGAAGGATAAGGAAGGGGCGCTCGCCTCTTTCCGAAAAGCGATCGCGCTTTCGCCCGATTACGCCGAAGCCTATTACAATGCCGGCGTCGTTCTCGGCAACCTAGGCCGTCCGGAAGAAGCGGCGGAGGCGTTCCGAAACCTGATCCGGATCAAACCGGAGCTGGCGGAAGGCTATTTTAATCTCGGCACCCTTTACGGGGTGATGGGAAGAAAGCAAGAAGCCGTCGAGATGTTAAAGCGGGCCATCTCTCTGCGCCCCGATTATCCAGAGGCCCACTTCAACTTGGGAATTACCTATATCAGCCTAAAGAATCAGGCGGCGGCGCTGGAAGAATATAAAATCCTCTCCGATCTCGATCGTAAACGGGCGGAGCGGCTCTTCGGTCTCATCTATACGTAGTCCCTCCTGACCTTTTTCCCCTTTTTTGCGCTTACTTGCATTTTCATTTTCAATCGATTTAAACTTTGAGAGGTTTATATCTGAACGTGATCCTTCAACGAGGAGGGTGCCATGGCGACCTATATTATGCTCAGCACGCTGACCGACGACGGGAGCGAGACGCTCAAAGAAAATCCAAGCCGGCTCAAAGAGGTCAATAAAGAGATCGAAGGGATGGGGGTGAAGATCATGAGCCAGTACGCGACCCTCGGGCCGTATGATTTCGTCAACATTATCGAAGCGCCCGACAACGAGACGGTCGCGCGCCTCTCCGTCGAGCTGGGGGGGCGGGGATCGGTCAAGCTCTTGACGATGCCGGCCATTCCGATCGACCGGTTTATTGCAAGCTTGCAGCCGCAGAAAAAATAAATTCGGCCGGTTAATTCTTGTCCAAGAAGGCCCGTATCTTTCGGAAGACCGCGTCGAACATCGGCTCCGTCAAACGGCCGGTCTGCGTGTTTTGGCGGCTGGGATGATAGGAAACGAAGAGACGGAGCGCGGAAGGTCCGATTTCATAAACGGCCCCATGCTGGAACGGGATTGATGCCGCCGGAAGGTCGATTCCGTGCGCCCCGGGAAGGGCGGCGCGAAATCCGTCCAGGGCGATTTTTCCAAAGACCAAGACCGCCTTCACCTTCAATAGCGCCGTTAACTCGGCCGCAAGGTGGCTCCGGCATGTTTCGATTTCGGTCGGCAGCGGTTTGTTGTCGGGCGGGGCGCAATGGACGACCGCGGTCAGGTAGGCACCTTTCAATTGGAGACCGTCCTCCCTGTGGAGTGATGTCGCCTGGTTGGCGAAGCCGGCCTTGTGAAGGGCGCGAAAGAGAAAATCGCCGGAAGCATCTCCCGTAAAAACGCGGCCGGTCCTGTTGCCGCCGTGCGCGGCGGGGGCCAGGCCGATCATCAGCAGCCGCGCATCGGGATCGCCCCATCCGGGAACCGGCTTTCCCCAATACGTCTCATCTCGATAAGCTCTTCGTTTCGTCCGTGCGATCTCGGAGCAATATTGCACCAGCCTGGGGCAGCGGGTGCAACGGATGACCTCTTCCTGGAGGAATGCGACGGTTCTCTCTTTCATCCGCCGGATCGTATCAAATCAGGCTCGATCTGACAAGACTTCTACATTAATGGGTCTGTTATTCACTCTGGCGAAAGAGTCCGACCTGATAAGGAGAGAGTCGAAGTTTTGTCGCGCGATCTTTTTCCAGACGCGCGGGAAGAAGTGTCTCTTCCGATCCGCCGAATTGTTTCTCCTGGCTGTCGAGGAGCCGTTCCCAAGTCCCTCCGGGAAGGGAGATCGAAAGAGAAACGGCCTTTGGATTAAAGCTGAGAACGATCCAAAGTTTGTCCCCCCGTTGAAACGTGAGACAGGCCTCCTGATCGTGTCCCTTCACCGAAGCCGATCCCCCTATCGTATGAAGATCGGGCGCCGACTTCCGAAGCGCGATGAGCCGCTGATAGAAGGCGAAGAGCCGGTTGTGCGGCTCCTGGAAGCGTTGCGAGAGATCGAGCTTGGACCGCTGAAACGTCTCCTCCGACTGCGGATCGGGGACCTCACCCTTCCATCCGAATCCGATCGCTTCTTCCCACCGTCCCTTTCGAACCGCCTCTCCAAGCGCCGGATCTTGGTAGTGCGTGAAATATTGGAAGGGGGCGGTTTCGCCATACTCTTCCCCCATGAAGAGGAGGGGAAGATTTGGAGCGAGGAGCACCGCGGCGGCGGCGAGTTTTTGCGCTTCAAATGGAATGAGCGTCGAGAGCCGGTCTCCCAATACCCGATTTCCGGTCTGATCGTGATTTTGAGAGAAGACGACGAATTTGGAGGGAGGTTGGTCGTCGGAGGGGCTCCCATGAATCCGATCGCGGTAGGGAGAATAGACGCCCGCCATGACGAATCCCTTTTGGATCGCCTGCGACATCTGATCAAGCCGTCCGAAATCTTGGTAGTAGCCTTCCCGCTCTCCAGTGAGCAGCGTGTGGAGGCAATGGTGAAAATCGTCGCTCCACTGGGCGTCGAGGCCGTAACCTCCCTGCGCCGGCGCGCGGATGATTTTGGGGTCGTTCAGATCGCTTTCGGCGATCAAATAAACCGGCCTTCCGAGCCCGCGGGCCGTCTCGTCCGCCGCCTCCTTCATCTCCTGCAGAATGTGTTTGGCCGAAAAATCATAGATGGCGTGGATGGCGTCGAGGCGGAGGGCGTCGATGTGATACTCGCGAATCCAGTACAACGCATTGTCGATCACGTAGCGGCGGACGAAGTCCGACCCGGCATCGTCGAAATTCACCGCATCTCCCCAGGGGGTCTTGTACTTCGAGGTGAAGTAGGGGCCGAACTCTCGGAGGTAATTTCCTTCATGTCCGAGGTGATTGTAGACCACATCCAGCACCACCGCCAGGCCGGCGGCATGACAGGCGTTGACCAGCCGCCTCAGCCCGTCTGGCCCGCCGTAGCTGTTTTGCGGGGCAAAGAGATGGACGCCGTCATAACCCCAGTTTCGGCGTCCGGGAAACTGTGCGACCGGCATGATCTCCACGGCGGTGACCCCGAGGTCCTGCTTGAGGTAATTCAGATGGGGGATGATTGCATCAAAGGTCCCTTCCGGGGTAAAGGTCCCGGGGTGAAGTTCGTAAAGGATATAATCTTCGAGCGGGATTCCTCGCCACCCCTGGTCCGACCAGGCAAAGGCGTTCGGATCGACCACTTCGGAGGGGCCGTGGACCCCTTCGGGCTGGAAGCGGGAGTAGGGATCGGGGCGATCCCGATCCCCATTGAGATGGTAAAAATAACGGGTGCCGGCCGGAACATTGGGGACGATCGCTTCGAAGCAGTGACGGTCCGCCGCTTTCATTGTCATCTGGATCGGAAGATTTTGTCCGATCAGTTTGATCTGTATCTCCTTTGCAAAAGGAGCCCAGACGCGAAAAGCGACGGAACCGTTTTCCAAGGTTGTTGCACCGAAAGATGGGCGGGGCGGAATCGTCTTCAGCAATGGACCCTCCTTAGATTGGTGACCGGTTTCGTTTAGATACTTATTGTAGCGGACTGAAAGAGGACGATGCAAGGGACCGGTGAAGATCGGGCAAGGGGAGTTTCTGTCGGGCGACGCATGCGTCGCCCCTACGCCATGGCGGTGGCGAGGAGGGCTTGGTTTTGCATGATGATTTTCCCGTCTTTAAAGAAAGGGGCGGTCCGCCTGGAGGTCTCTCTCTTGATTTCTTCCTGTTCTTCGGCGCTGAACCGGTCGAGCGGTTCCCGGAGGGTTCCCGATTCGGTATTGATGGCCCAATAAGTTTCAAAATTATCGAACGTATAAGATAAGAGAAGTGGTTTGATCTCGAACTGCTCGAACCCGGCGGCCTTTAAAAGGGCTTCGAGCTTTCCCGGGGGGCCGAGATCGGCCATCTTGGGGAGGGGAGGACGCGCTTCGGCGGGAAGACGCTTCATGATCAATTCCCAAATCAGATGGAGCGATTCGATCCGGTGGAATTCGCTCCAGACCGCAATCGCCATCTTTCCCCCCGGCTTCATCACCCGCCGCATCTCTTTGAGTCCTTGAAGGGGATCGTCGAAGAGCATCACACCGAACCGGCTGATGACCCGATCGAACCGGTTTGAAGGAAAAGCAAGCGCCTCGGCCTTCATCGGTTGGAAGGTGACCCCCGAAAGTCCCTCCTTCCGGCGCTTTTCTTCCGCCACGGCGACCATCGCCTCGGCGCCGTCGACGGCGGTGATCCGGACCGCCGATCCGAAGCGCCGGGCGATCGTCAAAGAGGGCTCTCCCGTCCCGGCGGCCACATCTAAGATCTCGTCCCCTTCCGAGAGATCGGCCAGAGAGATCAGCACCTCGGCGACCGGCTGGATATAAGGAAGCCACCGGTCGAAGCTCTTCGACATCTCATTCCAATCGATGGTATTGCTTTGGGAAGAATTCGGCGGGATCGACATAGGTCGATTTTTATCGAAGCGGAAAGAAAAGTCAAGCGGGATTGATGTGAAAGGTCAGGAAGGTTTCTTTGAGGCGGGTGAAATGAATTGGAGGAATTCGTCCGGGATCGTGGCTGTCTCCAGTTCGTCGATGAGGATCATCCCTTCTTCCTTTTCGTCCGATGCTTCCACCGGGACCGGGGGCCTGCCGGGGTGCGCTTTCTCGAATTCTTCGCCCCATCTTTCGATCGCCTTTTTTAAAGTATCATTGTCCCAAGGTTTGACGATCAGATGAGAAACCAGGCCCCGGTCGACGGCCGGCATCACTTCGTCAATTTCCGCTTGCCCGGCCAAAAGAATCCGGATCGACTCCGGATGCCGCCTTTTCACCTCGGTCAGAAAATCGGTTCCGGATCGGCCCGGCATCCTGTAATCGGAAATGACCGCCGAGAACGATTTCTTTTCAAGAATAGCAAGCCCATCCTCCGCGCTCTCCGCCAAGAGCGTATCATATCCTTCTTTCTGAAGGAGCCGGGCCAGGCTGCTTCGAATGCTCGGTTCATCATCGACAATGAGGATAAAGTGCCTTTCCATCAGGCCTCCTGGGGGACCTTCCTTTGGAAGGAGATCCTTCCAAGGGATATCTACCGAGAGTAAATGCAATCTCTATTCCGTATTGGATGAGATCTCTCATCGGAAAGAAATCAATGTGTTATGAGGGGGCCGCTGGAAGGGGGGTGATCACTGTCACGGGGAGGGGGTCGAAATTTGGCTTCCATGGGAAACCGATTCCCTTCGATAATTTCTTTTACTTCTTCGGTTGGAGGGAAATTTGAAAGAGGGTATTCCCCGCGCGGATTTGATCGTTATTCTTCAGGATCTCTTCCTGCACCATGAAGCCGTTGACCAGGGTGCCGTTTGCGCTCTTCAGATCGCGAAGGATCGCCGTCTCGCCGTAAATTTGAATCACGCACTGTTGCCGGGAGACCTCCGGGTCCCTCAACACCAGCTCCACCTCTTTTCGTCCAATCCGGATCACCGGCTTGGAGAGGAGAAAGCGTTTTCCTTTGTCGTCCCCTTCCAGGATGGTGAGGATCCATGATTTTTCCGCGGGGAGGGAGGGGGCTTTTCCCTCGATCATTTTGTGGACGGCGGAGCCTTCACTCTTTCGCTCCCCTTCGATGTAGTTCAGCATCGTCTTGCTGGGGTCGATCCCCATCTCTCCGCCGGCGCCCCCTCCGAACTGAACGGAGGGGGCCTTCTTCTTCGGCTTGTTGATATGCTCGCAATAGGGACATCCGGCGAGGCCGCTCTTTTCAGGCGGGAGTTCATAAACGGTAAAACAATTTTCACAGGTGATCTGCATGCCGACCCCCCTTAATATTTCTCAACCACATTGGCCTTGGCGATTTTCCAGCGGTCCCCCACCTTCTCCAGTTTCCAAAAAACAAGCGCCTTCTCGACCTGACGGGCGGCGACTTTATCCGATTGGAGGACAATCGTTTCGAGGGCCGAGACCGATGCTTCTTTCCCTTCGACCTTGAGCTCATAGACCTCATAATTGGCCGAAACCCGATCGAAGCGTTGGAACCACTGCCCCACTTTCTGCCGGAAGGCCGGCAGTGGATGGAGGTAACTTTGAAGCACCCCTTCTGTATTTTTACTTTCAAATCCTCTCTTCAGGTTTGAAATAAGCAGCCGGATCAGTTCCTGATCGTCGAGCAGAGAGGGGGCGGCGGGGGGAAGGGCCGCCGACTGAAGCGGCGGCGATGCCGGCTTTTCTCCCGGTTCCTCCCGCGTTTCCGGCTTCGGGGCAAGGATCGGTGGCGCGGCGGCCGGTCGGGGGGGCTCCATCTCTTTCTTCGGGAGAGAAGCGGTCGGCCGCGGCCGTTGCCCCAGTTTTTGTAAGATCTCTTGGGCGCGCTCCGCCTCCGGGGCCTGGGGGGAAAGTTTCATCGCCAAAGTTAACTCTTGTGCGGCAAGAGAGTCGACCCCCTTCTTAAAATAGAGGAACCCCAAATCATAATGAAGGATCGCCTCTTTTGGAAAAAGCGCCGCCGCGTCGGCAAAGATCCGGAGCGCTCTGTCGGGCTCTTTCTTCTCCTGGTAGACCGTCCCCAGGAGGTGATACGCGTGCACTTCGTTCGGGTCGGTTTCGATAATTTGCCGCAGTTTCCGCTCCATTTCATCCAGCCGGCCGGCGTTGTAATCTTCTTTGGCTTCCCGATAGAGGCTCGGAATATCCGGCGCCGGAGGAGAGGGAGCCGCCGGCGGCACTTCGGCCTCCGAGTCGGTGGCACCGGGAGGAACCGGCGAAGCCGCCTCCGATTCCGGACGGGCGAGCGTCACGGCAACCGCTTCCTCTTTCGGAGGGGGGGCGACGGAGGAAGGCTCCGGCTCTCCCGTTTCAACCAGTTGAAAAATTCCCTCCTTGAAGCGATCCAGAAAAGAGAGCAATCCTGTCCCTTCCAGGGAGGCCGCGATCTTGACCTTCGATTCCTCCAGGAAAGGAAATTTCGATCGTAGCCGGGCGACAAAGCTGATATCGGAGAGAAAGAGAAGCAATAAGAAGACCGACCAAGAGGTTAAGAAAAGGGTGGCCGAGACCCACCGCGATAATCGGCGTCCTTTCGGCGGCGGAAGAACGAGCTTGCTCTGGCTGATGCTTTTTCGTACGGCGGCCGCAGGATCGGCGGGGACGGGGGTTGCGGCCGCGTGTGCGGGACGAACGACGGTGCTGCGATCTTCCACCGGGGCCGTCTGATGCGCCTGACTGGTGAGCAATTGGAATCGCCGGGTATCGTTTAAAATCTCCGCTGCGAAGAGGGCCTGCATATAATGAGAAAGGGAGAGGCTGCTGAAAGCGTAGCCCTTTTTGGTGATCAGATCTTCCAGCGCCATCTCCATCTCCGAGGCGGTCTGATACCGATCCTCCGGCTCTTTGGCCATCGCCTTTTTAAGAATGGCTTCGAGCTCGGGGGGAACAGCGGGGTTCAGTTGCGTCGGCGGGGGGACCTCCGCCTTTCGGACCTTCTCCAGAATAGAGATTTCATCGTTGCCGCTGAAAAGCCGCTCCCCCGTGACCGCCTCATAGAGAACGATCCCCAGCGCGAAGAGATCGGTCCGACCGTCGACCGGTTTTCCCCACGCCTGTTCGGGAGACATATAGGCGAGCTTCCCTTTCAAGACGCCGGTCTTCGTCTCCTGTCCCCCCATCGCCGCCTTGGCGATTCCGAAGTCGACCAGCTTGACCTCCCCTTCGTAGGAGACCAGGATATTCTGCGGGGAGATATCGCGGTGGACCAGGTGCAAGTCGTTTCCGTTGAGATCCTTCTTCCGATGGGCATAATCGAGGGCGGAGCAGATCTTGCTGACGATCAGAAGCGCATCGCCGATCGAAAGGGGAATGCTCTTCGATTTTCCGTGATTGATCACGGTGCGAAGGTCTTTCCCCATGATATATTCCATCGCGATGTAATGACACTGATCGACATTTCCGAGATCGTAAATCTGAACGATATTCTGGTGGGTCAGAAGGGCCGCGAGTTTCGCCTCGTTGATGAACATCGCGATGAACTCGGAGCCTTGAGTGAGGTGCGGCAAGATCCGTTTGATGGCGACGGACTTTTCAAAACCGGAAAGGCCGGTCTGCTTCGCAAGGAAGAGCTCGGCCATGCCGCCGGTGCCGATCTTGTCGAGGAGAAGATATTTTCCGAACCGGATCGGCTGACTCATTTTAAAATTCTCACTGGATTGGATCCTTTAACGGTTTTCCTGTTCGGCGGTGTTCAAACAGGAATGGCATGGCCTGCAATAACGTGGCGATTCGGGCAGAACAAAATCTACCACCCGATCAAAAAGCTGTCAAATTACGCGGGGTTCAGAAGAGAGGCGATAAAGTCGGCTTAGGTAAGCGTGAAGAGTCGCTCGGCGTTGGCGGAGGTGGTTTCTGCGATTTTCTCGAACGGAGTGTTTCTGATCTGCGCGATCTTTTCGGCCACCGCGCGGACGTAGGCCGGTTCATTCCTTTTTCCCCGATACCCTTGCGGCGCCAGGTAGGGGGCGTCGGTCTCGATGAGAAGCCGCGAGAGATCGATGGCGGCGGCGGCCTGTTGAAGCGAGATCGCCTTCGGAAAGGTCATGATGCCCGAGAAAGAGAGATAGAAGCCGAATTGAACCGCCTTCTCCGCGACCGCGCCGTCTCCGGTGAAGCAGTGAAAAACCCCGCCGACCTCGGCGGCGTGGGATCGCCCTCCTTCTTCTTCCAAGATCTGAAAGGTTTCGTCCCAGGCTTCTCTCGTATGAATCACCAAGGGGAGCCGCTTTCGCTTTGCCAGCCGGATCTGTTCGATAAACGCGCGGCGCTGTTCCTCCGGGCTGGAATAATTGTAGTGAAAGTCGAGGCCGGTCTCCCCCAGACCGACCACTTTGGGGTGCTCCGCCAATTTCTCCATCGCCTGAAGGAGGTTTTCGTCGAGCGATTTCGCTTCGTGCGGATGCAGGCCGACCGTCGCCCAGAAAAAGGGGTATTGCGCAGCAAGGGTCACCGCCCTTTGGCTGGAGGCGAGGTCGGTTCCGATCAGGATCATCTTTCTGACCCCCGCCGCGAGGGCGCGTTCGATGACGGCCGCCCGGTCTGCATCGAATTCGGGGTCGGCGATATGGGTATGCGTATCGATCAACATTTCAGAGCCCTCTTCAGGAAGAAGGGATCATGTTACTTCCGATGAATAAAAAATTCAACCTTGTGCATGTTTTTCACAAATTCGATCATCCTGAATTGAAATTGATCCTAATTGGATCAGTCTATTGGAACCTGGCTTACGTATAGCAAGGGGACCACCCTTTTTAGCGGGCCTGGTTTTTGCTTTATTACATTTTAGTTCCATCCCCAGAAGACCCTTGTTCAAGACATAAGAAATAAAATGTAGGCGATAAGAGGAGACTGTCTAATGAAGAGAACGGTGTGGGTTGTCTTGATCGTGTCGCTTTTTTTGAATGGCTGTGGCGCGAAAAATCGCCGTGCGGAGGTTCCTCCGAAGAACGAGGCGATCGAATCGAAGATTCAGAGCAAACTAAAAGGGGATCCCCTCACGGCGGCCTGGCAGATCCGTCCGAAGCTGGAGGGGGATACCGTGACCCTGACCGGTCTGGTCGATCGTGAGGAAGAGCGTCAGCGGGCGGAGGAGTTGACGAAGTCAGTCGTCGGCGAGCTTCGACGGGTGGATAATCAACTGATGCTGACGCAGGAGGTCATTCTGGACAATTCAATCGTGGCGGCGTTGAAAACCGAGCTGGTGACCGATCCTGCCACGCGCCAGGCCAACATCGATGTGCAAAGCCGCAGAGGGGTCGTTGTCCTGGAGGGGGAGGTTCAAACAAAGGACCAGCGGCGTCAAGCCGAAGCGCTGGCGAAGGAGATCGCCGGCGTCAAACAGGTTGAGAATAATCTGAAGGTGCAGGGGTGATCCCATGACCGATTATGATGTTATTGTGGTCGGCCTCGGTCCGGCCGGGGCGATCGCCGCGTATGAGCTGAGCCGGCGGGGACACCGGGTTCTGGCGCTGGAGCGATCTTCTCTCCCCCGGGGGAAGATCTGCGGCGGGGCCCTGACGGTTCGGGCCGCCGCGTTGATCCCTTTCGATATCAGCGATCAGATCGAGCAGACGATCCAGGGGGTCCGTTTTGATTTTTGCGGGAAGGATCCTTTCATGATCGAAACGCCCGAGCCGGTCGCCTCGACGGTGTCGCGCGACCGCTTCGACTATCTTTTGGCCTCGAAGGCGGAAACGGCGGGGGCGGTGCTCTGTGACGGGACCGAAGTGGTCGAGTGGGCGGAGGAGAACGGGGAGATTGCGGTCCGGACCCAACACGACGGATGGCGTTGCAGTTACCTAATCGGGGCGGACGGCCTCAACGGCCTGATCCGGCGCGGCGGGGGGCTGCCGGGCGAAGGGGCGGTCGGCGTGGAGAGCGAGATCCCTTATCAGGGAGAAGAGCATGAGGATCACAGCCTCATTCAGATCGATCTCGGATCGGCCCCGCACGGCTTCGGCTGGCGCCTTCCGAAGCGGGATCATCACGCAACGGGCGTTTCCGGCGCGGACCGAAAGGTCAAAAGCGCCGGAGAGCTCTACGGCCAGTTCATCGAAAATCAGGGGATCCTCAAGGAGGCGTCGGGACAACCGGTGAGTGTTTTCCAGCGGGCCTCCATCAGCGAGAGGACGCCGCTTCATGAGGGGGGTGTCCTCTGGGTCGGCGACGCCGCCGGCCTGATCGATCCCCTTTCCGGGGACGGACTTTATTATGCCCTTCTGACTGGACTGATTGCGGCGGAGGTGATCTCGAATAACCTGAAGGGGACCGGAGAGGGCTTGTCGGCTTATACCGCGCGGGTCCGGGCCGAGACGGCGGAAGAGTTCAAGGCCGCCCGCCGGTTTGCGCGCCTCTTCCACAAATGGCCGGAGACGAGCTACCGATTCCTTCAGAGCCACAAGTGGATTGCCGAGCTTTACTTCGAGGTCTTGCGGGGGCGGGAGCGGTACGCTCACATCTGGCCGGTGGTCCGAAGGGAGTGGCTGCGGTTTGCCTGGAAATACTGGCTGACGCCGAGAAGGTCTCAGACCCAACCCCTCCGGCAGACGACGCTCGGCGCTTTCTGGAGAAAAGGGAGCGAGCTTCTCTTCCACCGCGATCGTGGCGACCACTATGCTCATCCGGATCGGCGGGCCCACCGGCGGGCGTGAAGGATTGAGTGTTAATGCGGTTCGTGGAGTTTGTTTTGGAAGCGAGGGTCCCGCCGCAAAACCGTCCGGCGATGTGTGCATAAATAGAACGATTCTCTTATTGGGCGCTGGTAAATCTGATTCAGTATTCGAAAACGACATTGTAAAGGGCCGGGACCATCTCCACGCCGAGCAGTGCTAATCTCGCCTTCATCGGCGTGACGCTCTTTTAGTGAGCTGAGCCAGAGAAGATTTGACCTCTTTGTGTCATGCCGTGCGCTTTCCCTCGTAGGCCTGCTTCAGCTTCGCGAGGTCGATCTTTTTCATTCGGAGCATCGCTTTCATCGCCCGTTGCGATTTTTCGGAGTTGGGATCGCCGACCCATTCGTCGATCCCCTTCGGAAAGACCTGCCAGGAGAGGCCATATTTGTCTTTGAGCCAGCCGCACTGTGACTTTTCTCCCCCTTTGGAAAGTTCGTTCCAGTAATAGTCGATCTCTTCCTGCGTCTCGCACGGCACTTGAAGCGAAATCGCCTCGTTGAATTGAAACACCGGACCGCCGTTGAGCGCGGTGAACGGCTGGCCGTTGATCTCAAACTCCACCGTCATGACCGATCCTTCCGGTCTCCCATGAATCTCAAAGCCCTCTTTTCCGAAGCGGGTGATTTTTCCGATCTTGCCCTTTTTGAAGACGGAGGTATAAAACCTCGCCGCCGCTTCGGCCTCGTTATCGAACCACAAACAGGGGGTTATTTTCGGAATAGACATTTTGCACCCTCCTTACTCTTGAATCTCGGCCTCGACCAGTTTTGCGAGGAGTGTAAGCGATTCTTGCCAGCCGAGATAGCAGGATTCCAATGGAATGACGTCGGGGATTCCTTCTTGGACGATGTTCAGCTCCGTCCCGCAGGAAACCTTCTTCAAAGAGATCGTCACCTGCATCTCTCCGGGCAGATTCGGGTCATCGAATTTGTCCGTGTGGCGGATCCGTTCGTTCGGCACGAGCTCAAGATACGCCCCGCCGAAAGAGTGGCTGTGACCATTGGTGAAGTTCGTGAACGACATCCTGTAAGTGCCGCCCACTTTGGCCTCCAGATGATGGACCTTGCCGGTGAAGCCGTTCGGCGGAAGCCATTTGACCATGGCGTCGGGATCGAGGAACGCCCGATAGATTCTTTCAGGCGTCGCACGGAGGACCCGGTGAAGCCGGACCGTGTTTTTAGACATGATTTTATCTCCTCTCAAAATGGGGTGTGTGTTGAGTTGCTCAGTCCATTAAGTGGCTGGATCTGAGCGGTCGCTTTTTGGTCGTCATTCCCGCGAAAGCGGGAAAGCGCCTGGAACCGACTTGATGCGCACAGCGCCTCCGATCGCTTCGCGACAGCAATCCAGTGCCCTAAAACCTCTGGATGCCCGCTTCCGCAGGCATGACAAAATTTAAATTGGCCTACTACTTGGTGTCTCCTTATCCTCCCGCGATGGCGCCGATGATGAGAAACGGTTCTTCTCCGGCCGCCACCTTCTCGTGGAGCGGGGCGTCGGGAGAGTCGAGGGATAGATCTTCTCCGCAGGCGAAGAACCTAAGAAACGGCCGGCGCTTCTGCGTCATATGGTCGCGAATGGTCCCCGCCAGCATCGGGTAGCGCGCTTCGAGGGCATCCAGCACGGCCCGCTGCGTCACCGGGCCGTCGATCTGGAGCTGGACCTCCGCGTCGGTCTTCGCCAGGTTTCGCAGATGGTAGGGGAGCCCGACGCGGATCATCTGAGCGTCTGCACTTCGACCGAGTACACGGCCGGAAGATCATGCACGATGGCCTTCCAGTTCTCCCCGCCGTCAGGCGACGCGTAGACCTGTCCGCCGGTGGTGCCGAAATAAATCCCGCAGTCGTCGAGCGCGTCGACCGCCATCGCATCCCGCAAGATGTCGACGTAGCAGTCGCGTTGGGGGAGCCCTTTCGTCAGAGGTTCCCATTCATTCCCGCCGGCGCGGCTGCGATACACCCGCAGCTTTCCCTCGGGGGGAAAATGCTCCGAATCGCTTTTGATCGGGACGACATACACGGTATTCGGCTCGTGCGCATGAACGTCGATTGCAAACCCGAAGTCGGTCGGGAGGTTGCCGCTGATCTCGTGCCACGACTCGCCGGCATTGTCGCTGCGCATGACATCCCAATGTTTCTGCATGAAGAGCACCTCCGGGCGCGACGGGTGCATGGCGATCCGGTGAACGCAATGACCGATTTCGGCCTTGGGATCGGGAATGTATTGAGAGACCAGTCCCTGATTGGTCGGCTTCCACGTTTTGCCGGCATCGTCGGTTCGGAAGACCCCCGCGGCGGAGATCGCGATATACATTCGATTCGGATTTTTTTGATCGAGCAGGATCGTATGCAATCCCATCCCTCCCGCGCCGGGCATCCATTGGGGCCCTGTGCCGTGGCCCCGCAATCCCGCGAGCTCGTGCCAGCTTTGTCCGCCGTCGGTGGTGCGGAAGAGCGCCGCGTCTTCGACGCCGGCGTAGACCGTGTTTGGATCATTCAAAGATGGTTCAAGGTGCCAGACCCGCTTGAACTCCCACGGATGCTGCGTGCCGTCGTACCACTGGTGGGTCGTGAGCGGCTTGCCCGTTTCCGGGGAGGTGTCGTAAACGAACTTGTTGCTTTCGGCCATCGGCATCCCATCGGGGGTCGTGGTCGGCTCGCCCGGTTTCAAGCCGGGCTGATGCCATGTTTTGCCCCCGTCGTCCGATCGCTGAATGATCTGTCCGAACCAGCTGCTGCTCTGGGAGACATAGAGGCGATTCGGATCGGCGGGAGAGCCTTTCATGTGATAGATCTCCCACCCCGCAAAGTGCGGTCCGCTGACCTCCCATTTCGCGCGCTTCCCATCCGAGGTGAGGATAAATGCCCCTTTCCGTGTGCCGACCAAAACGCGTACGCCGCTCATACTGGATTCTCCTTATTTTTGTTCAGATGAAGCCTGTTTTAATCCGGATCAGTCTAATTCATCATCTTTTTTTTGACAATCACCTTCCTGCATTGAGTAGTCGTCAGGGAACCCTGAAATCGACATCGGGCATGGCAAATTTTAATTAATTGTTTCAGTACCGGGATTCAAAATGAAGGAGACGGCCCAATTCCTCGAAAAGAAAATGTTTTCCTGCCGATGTTTTCCTTGTAAATGAGGAGTAAGGCGGGTGGGGATGGGATCACCCGGGTTCGTCTCGCCATAGCGGGAGGGTACACTCCTCCCTAGGGGAGAGTCAAGAATGATGTAGGGTGTTCCTGTTTTCCTGTTTAGATAAAGTAGAACCTCTCTTTTTCCACTTGACTTCCCCTAGTCCGTTCTGGTATTTCCAAGGGTCTTATCCCTAAATAAGGCGTCCCAGCCGGCAGGGGGCGATCCGGAATGATTTTTCAATTTGGAAATATATCATCAAGGAGAGGTCTCTTAATGAACGCACCGATCATGATCAATGGAAAGCGGTTGTCCAACCGTTTTCTGAGGGTTGCCATTCTGTTTCTGGGGATGAGCTTCTTTGTGGCAGGATGTGATGATACCAATTTTGAGCCGACGATTGTAAAAGAGGCGAGCCCCACCGGCGTCATCACGGGGAAAGTGATTGATGGGAACAGCCGGTTACCTCTTGAGGGGGTCGATCTGTCGCTGATTGTGAATGGAGAAAAGAGAACCACCCAAAGCAGCAGTTCTTCTGATTCTGATCTTAAAGGAACGTTCGTCTTTTCGGCGGTGCCTGCGGGACCTCATCCGCTGAAGATCGTCGCCCCCGGTTTTTCGACGGTTCAATTATTGGTCGGCGTCCTTCAATCCAGTGATAACACGCCGGTCACCGCAAACCTTGGCGCCATTTTTTTAGGAAAAGCGTTCGATTTAAAAGTGGTCACGACAGACAGAGGAAATATCGTCCCCGGTGTTTCGGTTTTTGCGCTGCCCAATGGTTTTCCGTCGGAGTGTAATCCCTTCTTCTTTTCTTCAAGCCCGTTTTTTACTGTTTCAGATATCAGCAATGAAATTCGTTCTACGACGGATGAAAACGGCATCGCCACCTTAGCGGGTCTGAATCAATGTGGAGAGTATCTGATCGCGGCTCCTCCGCATGACATCAATGATGATGGAATCTACGATTATGTTACAGCGACGGCCACGATCGAAGCAATCAACAGCGAAAAGACGATTTCCCTGGCTTTAGTACAAGCCCAGCGGGATGATTCGATCTCCGTTGTTGCAACGAGCATGGACCGAAATAAAGAGGTCGCGTTTAATGCCCAGAATCTTTCCGATACGGGACCTGATCCGGGGAGCAATCTTCCTGTGATCGGGGCCGGGTGTGTACCCAATAACTGTTCCCCGGCCTCTACTGTTTCTTCTTCAAACACAACCAGCCCGATCAAATTGGTTTTTAACTATCCTGTTTCCACGGACGGTCCGATCGCGGTCAGCTATATTGACGATCTTGTTAATCCGGATGCGGATGGAAATGATGTCATCGATCCGGATTTTCCAGAAATAAAATCTCTGGCGGCTCAGGCTGCGCTCGATTCCACAGGGACCATCTTAACGATCACCCCTCCTTCAGGTGGTTTCCCCAAAAACGAGACGATTCGAATCAGGTCGATCACCGCGACGGTAGCGGGGCTATCCTCTTCTTTTACACAGGATGTCTATATTTCGGATGATACCGGTACCGGCCTGAATGCTTCAAGCAGTATCACTGCGGATAATTACAACGGTTCTTCAGCCAGTAGTTCGCCTTCTCAGGTCTATTTGGAATTTCCTGAATATGTGACAGGAACCTACCAGGCGATTTCCATCGCAGCCGCCTCGGGTGCGACGCAAGGTCCAAATGACGTGGTCAGAATCAATCCGGAGTCTTTTTTCAGCGGGGTTGACGGCGAGACGATCTACACCGATGGAACGATCGCTCCGCTTTGCAGCTTCTGCGGAAATGGCTCAGGTATCGTACACCGGGTTCGTGTGCTGTCCGGTCCTTTTTCCAGCAACTTATCTCTTGCCGACGGAGATCGGATCAAGATTGGAATCGATGTGACCGATATCGAAGGAAATCATTTTTTCAAAGAGATAGAGCTCACTGTCCAGTAAGCTCAGCAGCCCATTCGCGCGTCTCACCCGCGTTCCAAGGGGAATATGCCGATATCCATCAAGCGCGAAGCGCTTCTGCTCACATCGTGAGCGAAGCGAACCATGCGACGCGCGCGCGTATTCAATTTTTTGGAGATGGATTCGGGTTCGCGTTGGAGGCGATTTCTTTTTTCTTCAGCTTGTTCTGTCTTTTTTCTTCCTGTTTCTTTTTCTTCGCGATATCTCGCTGACGCTTTTCATGTTGATAATTCGGTTTTGCCAAATGGTTGTCCTTTTTGTTGAGGGAAAGGAACGAAGCTTCGGAGCGTCGCGCCTTTCGCGTTTAGGGGAAATCGGCGTGGCAGACTCAATTCGCCTTTGTTCGTTTACGCCGAAACAGATCAATTATCTTGTATTTCGCAAAAAGTGTCCATCCCTATTTTTTTAATCCATCTATGGAGCAAGAGGGGGGGCAAGTCTGTCTTCCTTCCTCGGGGGGAACGGCTCCGACGTTGAACCGCCGCGCCGCGATGTGACGGTCGCGCCGCTCCACCTCAGGATATCGTCGATCTGCTGATTCATGGTTGGCTTGAGGGCGCCACCTGCGAAGCCGGGCTCGGCGTCGAGGGAGAAGGGAACAACCCATAACGTGACGGGTTGATAGGATTTGAAATAATACTGAATGTTGAGTTCCGAAACGGATGGATCGTAGAACAAATGGGCATACGAGGCACTGTAACCGAGAGCAAAAATACTGTGGATGGGCCAGGAATCGCGAAGGTGCAACGTGTTCTCGTCCACCCGCTCAACGGACCACTCCGGCTCGGCCTGTTGTGCAACTCTCTGAAGGGGGTTGTCGGGGACGCTTGCCTTGATATAACTCGCCCCTGAACAACCAAAGGCGGCAAGCGTGAAGAACAGAAGAAAGAACCAGAATGGCGCTGGGACTTGACGACGCAGAGACATGGGCATAGCCCTCCTTTTTGAGGTCGCTGTTAAAAAGCTCCGACAGTTTATCGATGTGCATCGGAAACAGGCGTCGGGAGCAGACCGGAGCCCTTTCGGGTTTACTCATTCGGCTTCCATTGGCGAACGAGATGTCTTGGACGAATGACGTGCCGGATCAAATGGATCGAAATACGCTTGGCCGATCGCCAGTATTCCGCGCTGCGGAATCCAGAAATCTCCCAGGCGCGCTTGGGGCTGCACCGGACCGGGGGACCCGAAATCTTCTCCCGCCCACCGCGCATGGCTCTCGACGATGGCCCACAAGATGCGCGGGTTTGCGATGAACTGCTGCCCGTTGGGGACCTTTCCGTGCAGGCCAACACGTCCCACGCCGAGCAGGGGCCCCGCCAGCTTGCCCATCATTGCCAGCACGGCCGGGCGATGCCACGCCACATCCGGAAGCAGCCGTCCCACGGCGTTCATGAGCCGGGTGGCCGCTGTGGTCCCTGCGGTGATTTCCCACTCGAATGAGAGGGCGGGCATCGCAATATGCAGGCGGAAGGGCGACGACCACGTCAGTCTGATTTCTGTTTCGATGGCATCCGACGCGAGCGCGCCGAAGAACCGGGTGCATGCCTGTCTCGGGGAGACATCGGCATAAAACCGCCAATCGCCCTCCGGCGTTCGATGCCACACGGAGGTGTAGCCGGACCCCACCGATGAGGCGGGGAATCGCCGCATCGCTAAGATGTGGCCTGAGCTGAAGGGGAGGCCCATTACACCGTAACCGTTAAACCGCTCTTCCAGGCCTGAGGGGAGCGACGCGGTCGCTTCCCATAGCGCAATGCGTTCGCGGGGTTCCGCCGGCATTAGAGTCCCATGATGAATGCTCTATTCACAAAAGCACCGGATGGTTCTGGCTCACGACCGGTCCTCTTTGGGTGCACTTACTCTGCGGTTTTGATATCGAAGTGCAGAACGTCTTCACGCGTACCCAGTTTCGTATAGAGCGCGATCGCCGGCGCATCGCTCAGGTCGGCCTGCACGAAAATAACGTAGGCCCCGCGCAATGCCGCCGTTTTTTTGAGTTCCATGATCAGCGCCGTTGCGATGCCCTGGCGCCGGTGCGCCTCGGCGACGGCCAGATCGTAGAGGTAGATCTCGCTCCGTTCCTGCTCGAACTTGCGCAGCTCATAAGCGGCAAGCGCCCCGACCACCTCGTCGTCCTTCAAGGCGGCGAGCGCGATGAAAGTGTCGCTGCCAAGTAGGCGATGAAGATAGGCGCTGCTCGGTCGAGACCCGTTATAGGTTTCCACCTCGCCGAAAGCCTTGCCGAACATCGTCAACATCCGTTCCATCACTGGAATGTCGTTGGGGCCAAGTCGGCGTATGGAAAAAGAGTCGGTTTGATAAAGGCCTTTCATCATTGAACTCTTCAAAAAGAATGTAAGGGATAAGGGGGGAGACCGGGTACGATCCCGGCCATGGCGCAAGCGCAACGGCGCCGGCCGGGGCTCTGCTGCATCGCGTTGTTAGAGGGCTCTTGAGAATGGATCACGGTCCCTCCCGTATTGGTCGCCGATGATCTGATTGCCCGTTGACTCCATATTACTTCATGAGGGTTTCTCGACGATCTTCCAGTACGAGTCCTTCCTGATGACCTTCCCGTCCCGGAACTCCCAGTGGTCGCATCCGCGTACTCGAACTGGAACTCCGTCGGGTGTCGTGCCGGTGAGTAGCCACTCCGACACGCCCATATTGCCGCTGACCCAATGCCGGTCATCGCTGTAGTGGACGTCCGGGAGACCCTTGAACCGTGTCGCTAATCCCTCTCGCACGGCCGCTTTACCGGTAAAGCGCCACCCCCAGGGGTCCGGTCCCCGAGGGAGGTCTAACGAGCAATCATCGGCAAAGAACGCCATGATGGCGTCCAGATCGTGGGCGTTAAACGCATCGGTGATTGCCTTCAATGTTGCGACGGAGACCGATTGCCGTTTAGCCATCGCGGTTTCTCTGATGGAATCTGTGCCGTGCACGCATCTGCGGCAAATGCAGGACCGACATGAGTCATATGGACTCTGTCGCACCCCGTTTAGGTTTTGTTTATTTCCTCGACGATGTTTTCATGTAGGTCTTTAATCGCCAAGGAGAGTCCCTCGATCATGGCCAGGGTATAATCTTCTATTTTAATATTCGTTCCACTTAGAATATTGGTTCTAGAATTTCCATGGAACTCTTTGCTGAATAACTCTATCCCGTCTTTTTTAAGGGCAACATTTGCTGTGGTGACCACATCGACCGGTCCCGCCAATGTGTTATAGCCAAATCCCCACGCGACCACCACAAATAAAAAGTTTCCCGTTTTAACAATGGGGGCGGACATCGTTACATTTTTTACTTCGATATCCAACTCCAGATCGGCTTGGTCCTCAATCTGTCGAAATTTGCCGCTCCGTTCTAACTCTTGGACAAAACTTTCCTGGATAAACTTTTTATAGTCGTTTTTAATCTGCGCATATCCGAGACTACTTTGATATTCAAATTTCCAGAAATTAAGAAAGAGGAGGGGAACGATATAACCTGATTTTTTCTCAACCGTCGTGTTCGGCTGCAGGATGTCATCCACAACGAAAGATGCAATCTTCACCGTTTCAGTTTGCTTATCGGGTACTTTTTCACTGTCATGTAGAAAGAGCAACTCCCCCGAGCTTACTTCCAGGGTTCTTTGAAGCCCGGTGGCTCCAGCACAACCGGTTAAGAAAAAAATCGCTACCAGTATCCATAGTTTCTTCATCGTCCATACCTCAATTGTCGGATTCGGAGGCTAATAATCTCTCGGTTGATATAACAGGTCCTAACTTCGGTTGCTTCCTGGTACAGTTTGACCAACTGGCTGGTGTCGACCTTCTCCTTTTTAATTTCTGACGTGAGATCGGCTTTTAGAACCAGCCGTAGATATTCCGGAATTTGATCGCTGTACTCGACTAACAATTCCCCGGCCTTTTGGTAATCTTCGCGTATCAGGTGGTATAAAACGTCTTCGACCGGGTTCCGGCGCTCTTTTCTTCTCTGTTCATAATTCCGAACGTCCGATATGGTGCGAAGGTGCAAGATCTCCGTATTTGCTTGCGCATCGGCCTCCATCAGACAAACGTACCGCTGATTGGCTTCAAGGCCCAAATCTTTTAGGTCATCAGGAATAATCACATATCGGGCCGGCGGGGCGCACGAGATCAGAAAGAGAATTGGACAGAGGCCGATGATCAAGACCCAAGGCCATTTCGGATGGCCTTTTTGATAGGAACGCGCCGGGTTGGACGCTTGATCACCGATTTCGGAATGGATCACAGAAGACCCTTTTCGGCTTGATGGATGGACGTTAGGACGATAAGGCCGCGTTGGAGAAATATGTGGGGGATTATACTAGGGCGGGGTTGGTCGAGTCAACAAAAAGGCGGAGGTTTTGTACAGGCGCTTTTATATCTGCTGACTCTCTTTTTTCATATGTCGGGCTCATGTTCTCTTGAGCACAACATGGGTCGCGTTCTCTGTTGCGACATGTTCAACGCATTGGTACCCCAGCTCCACCAGGTTCAATCCGGAAAAGAGCGGCTCACCCGATCCGAGAAGGATGGGAGAGATGGCGATGTGCATCTCGTCGATCCATCTTTCCTTCAAATATTGCCGGATCGTCGAAGCGCCCCCTCCGACCCGAACGTCCAGGCCATTGGCCGCCTTCTTGGCGGCGGCCAATGCGGCCTGAATCCCGCCGGTCACGAAGTGAAAGGTGGTGCCCCCTTCCATCGAAATGGAGGGTCTGGGGTGGTGGGTCAGAACGAACACCGGCACATGATAGGGCGGGTTCTCTCCCCACCATCCTTTCCATTCTTGATCCGGCCAGGGTCCGCGCACCGGGCTGAACATGTTTCGGCCGAGAATCCATGCACCGATATTTTTGAAGCCGCGCGCCGCAAAGTCATTGTCCGTTCCGGTGGTGCCGGCTTCATTTCCGAACATCTTCTGAAAGGTGGCCGTTGGTAAGACCCATCCATGCAGCGCCTCTCCGCCGACCCCCAGCGGATTCTCAAGGGTCTGATTGGGCCCCGCCCCGAAGCCGTCGATCGAGATGGAGAAACTTTCCACGCGCAGTTTGCTCATGATTCACTCCTTGGCCGTTAAGCCATCCCCTCTTTCCGGCCGATGACGCCAATGGTCGCATAATAAATCGCCGATGAATCGGGGTCGGCGGTGAAGGCTTCATAGTCGTCGATATCGGCCGGGGCGGCTTTCCCCGTGGCGATATATTTTTCCTTCAATGGGATCGAGGACATCCTCATCATCTCGGCGATTTCCGATCCGCCTCGGGAAATCGGAGCGTCGTTCTCAACCACGACGTCCTTCGCTCCCAGCTCCTGAAAAAGGATCGGAAGCTTCATTCCCAAAGCGGGATCGATCCCTTTGGAAGAATACATCTCGTTGATGGCTTGGTGGATGTTTTTGAAGGCCCGTTTTCCCGCGTCGCTCCCTCCGATCGCCCGAAAGGAAGAAAAGTCCGGCTCCTCGATGATGATGCTTCCCCCCGGCTTCAGCGATCTCCAGAGGATTTGCAGGACGGTTTGATATTCCGGGATATGGACCAGAACGTAGCGGGCGTGAATCAGATCGAATGAATCGGGCTTCAAAGGGACCGTCTGAATGTCGCCGGATAAGAGCTGTACGTTCGGCGGTGGATTGCTGATGAAGCGCGTGTTGATATCGACGGCTGTCACCTGGCCGGAGGGGCCGGCCTCGGAGGCGATCCAGGCCATGATCGAGCCGGCGCCGGCCCCGACTTCCAGGCAGTGCATTCCTCTTTTCAAGCCGGCGGAAAGGAGTCGGCGGCGCGTTGCGGGGTCAAAGATCGCCTCGATCGATCTTAGACGATTCAATTCGGCTTGAAATGAAGTGTTTTGAAAAACATACTCGGTCTGGCTCATTGGAACTCCGTTCCGGTCTAATCTCCCCTCAGCCGCTCTTTAATGTCCGCGTACGCGGCGATAACGAGGGCTTCCAAAGCCGCACTGTCGATGGGGATTCCCGGTTTCAGTTTTACATGGCGCATGTATTTTCCGGTTCCCTCCAACAGGCGGGCGGGGTCCCGCAGAGATGCGCCGTGGAAGAAGCCGATGTTGACGTGCGCCCTGAAGACACCGACGTATCCAAAAGGCGCATCTTCTACACACGCCGTTGGATACCCGTCATGCATCAGCTCTCGAACGTCGGCGCCGCATTGGCGCATTTTCGAAAACCACGTCCGGGCAATGAAGCCCAGCTCGGCGGGCTGTTCGGCCAGCCAGGCGTCGATCGCAGGATCTCTTTGGACGGCTCCCGAAAATCGAAGTAAGGCGTACAGGACCCAGACCTCCCCAATCTTTCACTGATGAACACGCACGCGCGTCGCATGGTTCGCTTTCACTCACGATGTGAGCAGAGGCGCTTCGCACTTCATTCCTGTGGGCACATTCCTCGCAGCTTGCTGAGAGGTTAGACGCGCGAATACAAATAGAGCCTTTTTATCCCTTCGGGTCGAAGATTCCCCGCAGCTTGCTGCGGGGAGCTTCAATTGTTAGGCGCCACCCCGTTCGGGTTGCCCGCGCGCGGCACGCCGAAACAGCCAGGCCGATCCGGCAAACAACGCGATGAAGAACCCATTGAGCAGAATGATCTCCGCCGGCGGGCTCCACGGCAGACCCAACCCTGCGATCAACGCGATCGCGGCGACCAACCCCTGCGCGAGCGCCGTCGCGAACAACGCGCGCGCCATCCCCTGGGGTTGGAGGCGCGCGATAACGGCACCGATGATTCCGACGGCGAGCACCCCGAAATACATCCGGTTGGCGGGATCGCCGTCCGCCCCGATGATGCCGACGCCCAGACTCAGCCAGACGAGGAGGACTGCTGCGGCGAGCGCAACGCCGATGGCGGATCGGTACGCGGTATTGTTTACACGTGTTCGCATACTTAGGACGATTCAAGAGTTAAGTATGGTGTCCCCGGAATTAAAGAATTACGTTGTATTATTCTTTACGGTCAGTAAGAATTTCCACTGCTCGCTGAAGCGGAATATCTGTACTAAGATCACCAAAGCTGCGTTCTGATGTCGGCGAGTGGACAACCAAGTCGGGGGTGACGCCCACGTCCTGAATAGAACGGCCCTTGGGGGTAAAGAATCGAGCGGTGGTTAGGCGCAGGGCCGAGCCATCGCTGAGTGGGAATTGCGTCTGAATCGTGCCTCTACCGTATGAGGGAACCCCAATTATATGGGCCCGTTGGAGGTCCTGCAGGGCACCAGCAAAAATTTCTGAGCCAGCCGCACTGCCCGCGTTTATGATCACAGCCATAGGGTACCCCACATGAAAGCCTACCCCATTTGAAAAGTATTTCATGTTCTGATTTGGGATTCGTGCCTCGGTATAGGTGATTAACTGCCCCTCGTCGAGAAATACGCTGGTAACAGCGATGGTCTGTTCGAAAAGACCCCCTGGATTATTGCGAAGATCCAAGATGAGGCCCTTGATGAATTGCTTTTCCAGGTCTTTCAAAGCTCTTTCTAGCTCTTTCACTGTGGTTTGATCAAATCTGCTAAGTTTTATATACCCAATATTTTCCTGCAGCTTTATCCATCGGACGATTTGATACCGGACAATCTGCCTGAGCAGCGTGAACTCCATAAGGTCCGTAAAACCTTGGCGGAGGATACTCAGGGTCACAGGGGAGCCTTCAGGACCTCGCAGCTTTGATATGACCTTATACAGTGTCATCCCTTTGGTCGGTTCCCCATCCACTTTGACAAGTTGATCCCCAGACTGAATGCCCGCATAAAAGGCTGGTCCTCCGTCTATGGGAGTTGTAATCGTAAACTTATTATCGCGGATAGAGATTTCAATTCCCGTTCCGCCTTGCTGCAGAGGAGTCTTTTCCGTCAGTGCCCTATATGTGTCGGGAGGTATGAAGAAGCCTTCAGGGTCTGTTGCCTTTAGCAGTCCATGGATGGCGCCGTACGTGAGAGGCTGAGAGTTTATTTTCTGAGCATGGGTTAAGGCTTCCAGAAAAACTCTGCGTAATTTGATAGGGTCCTCAGTCGTGACGGATTGCATTGCCTCAATGACCTGAGGGGAAACGGTGGCACCATCGGAAGCCACAACGTCCAGCATTCCCTGGATAGTGCCATGCATGAGCGCCGTGGGATCTACCTCATCGATATGATCTTTCTCGATATGCCGCAGGACTTGGACAAAGGTTTTTGGCAGCGCGGAGGATTCCTCTGCGCTGATAATCTTTCTTTCGGCCTGGCTCAGCCTTGTAGATGGGCTCATATCAATCGGTACACGATACCAAGAGACACGCGAGCAGTTGGCAGTTGCCAGACTGAGGGTGACGAGCAGAAATCCGCATATGAACCGAGAGCATTGCATTTGTGACTCACTATCTTGCCGTGTGGCTAGATCATCCTCACTCTTAAAGTGTTTATTTTCGACGGCTGCTGCGTTGGGTGATATGGTGGGGAGACCGGGTGCGGTCACCCGTGCTAGTCTGGCCATAGCGGGAGGGTATACCTCTACCTTAAGGTGAGTCAAGAATTAAGTATGGTGTCCCCGGAATTCCGGAATTCGGTTCCGGGTTTCGAGGATGAAGGAGATGCCCCTATCCTGATGAAGAAAGAATTGCTATCGCAATATTTTTTCGTTTCAGAATTTTGTGCCAATATTTAAATGTATTTTATTGTTCTTAGTGTTTTTGGGATTTTCCAACTTCAATATGGAAGGCTGCCCTATTTCTGATAGAACCGAGAGAAGTGCGTTCACGGCATCCTTAACCGAGGGATCGGCGTCAGGATGCATCCATACTTGCACACCAATCATGCTACCCAATAAAAAAGAGCCGCCTTCACCAGGTGGGATAAACTTCCAGCCTGCTGTCAGAAGTGTATTGTGCAGTTGGTTACTAAAGGCCAATGCTTCATTAATATCCCAGAATGTCGTTACTGTGTATTCCTGTCCAGTAAATTTGCTTGCTATGGAAACTATGAGTTGCTGTTCTTGTTGGCTTAAAACACGAGGTGCTTTAAATCTTTCCAATGCCAGCTTCGCTTCAGCTGCTTTTTGTTCGGCTTGTGCAGCTCGTTCATTTGATTCTGCTAAGTGCCTTTGCGCCTCAGTAGCACGCTCAAAAGATTTTGCAGATTCAGCCTTTGCTTCATCACTTCGCGCATATGCTTTAGCTACATCAGCCTTTGCTTGCTCTATAGCTGTTTGTGATTCGCCAGCTTGTTTTTCGAGAGATGCAGTTCTCTCACGAGAATACGCGAGTTCACGATCCAAATATTCTTCTTTTACATTTCCCATCCAGACTACTAAACCCGTAGAAATAACGCCGATTACAAGACTAATAATAAGACCAATATTAGCTATATCATATAAAAAAACTGCGGTTTTTAATTGTGGCCACATACGCATTTCACCTTGGCTCGCATTATCTGACAAAAACAGGGAACTTCGAACTATAGTGATGTGGTTCCATAGCTTAGCCAGCCTCCTTCACTAATAGCAGAATCGCAGCGGCTGTGGCGTTAATGGTGTACTCGGCCTTTGCTTCCGTGACATCGCGAGCCTCCTGTCCCGCCCCGTGAGACTTGCTTAGTTTGTTTCGCAGCGTAGCTACTAGAATAAGAGGCTGTTCGAAGAATGACTCGAGCCCCGATTTACTGATGACTGTTTTTAGGAGCGGCGATGCCGTATCCGTTGGGTTATGCGGCCACTTCTTACGAGCACATATAACCTTGAGCACGCTTTCGAAGGCACTTCCGCATTTTGTGAGACAGTCGCCGTAGTCGGCCTTGCGGAAATCCTCTAGAGCCTCTAAGAACTCTTTGTTTGCTGCCATGAAGTCCGGTTCACGAAGTAGTTGAAGAGTGGGTTGTATCGCACCACGATCTAGAACCTCTGAGTCCTTTCGGATCACCTGCGGATAGCCTGTTAACGTGATGGTCGAGTATTCTTGACCGAACTGGGTTTCGATTCCTTTCGTATACACGAAGTCCGTGAGTGCGTACGGTAAGTCGTCCTGTCGAAAGAACTCGTTAATATCATCGACTAGGTTGGCACGATTTGAGGCATGGAAATATGCTTGGGTGCGGAAGATGTACTCCAGGAAATCCAGGAAATGAGTGTCAGCACAATTTTCAAGAAACTGAAGCACATCCTCTAATTCAGAGTGGCTATCCGTGTTTGATAAGCGCAGACGACCATGAAGGTAAGCAAGTTTTAAATGAATCTCGGTCCAGAAAGTTTGGCCGTTGCCAAAGAGATCTCTGCAACGCATAAAAATCCTATTACGGAACGACTCCGTAAGAGGCTTCGGCCTCGCAGGTTGCGTGGCTGGCCGTCTCGAAAAAACGTTAAATAGATCAGAGAATAACATGTTGTGTATCATGCTACCGAATGGTGTAGTAGAGTCCTAAAAGGCGTCTTTGCGCCTGGCTTTCCTGTATAAGATAGTTTGCCCTTAATGTCAACGACTTATTTTCGAGTGGGATTAGATGATGTTTCGTGATTAGGATGTTAGAAAACGGTCTAACGGAAAGCGGACAGAGATAGTCCTGAACCTCTGAATGTCTTACTTAATCCGAGTCCCCGGCGGGATCTCTTCGAGAAAGGTGGCAAGTTCCAGAACTTCTTCGGCCCCCGCCGCCAAAAGCATCCCCTGCGACTCCACCCCCATGATCTTCGCCGGCTGAAGATTCGCAACCAGCACGATCCGCTTTCCGATCAGCGCCTCCGGCGCATACTTCGTCCCGATGCCGGCGACCACCTGCCGCTCTTCCGAGCCGAGCGTGACGCGCAGCTTGAGGAGCTTCTTCGATCCGGGGACCTTCTCGGCGGCGAGAATCACCGCCACACGCAGATCGATCTTGGCGAAGTCGTCGTAGGCAATGGCGGGTTTAAAACCGGCCGGGGCGGCTGGAGCGCTCTTTTTTTCGGCAGGGGCTTTTTCAGTGGGGGTGGGAGCAGCGGCGGTCGGTTCTTTTTCCAATGTCTTCTCCGTCTTTTTTTCGATGCGTGGGAAGAGCGACTTTCCCTTGGCGATCGGCCTCTCGGCGGGCAACCGGCCCCATTGCGCCGCCTCCTTCAGTGAGATCCCTTCGAAGAGAGAGGGGAGTCCCATCTGCCGCGCCATCTCCAACGCCGTGGCCGGCATAAACGGGGAGACGAAGAGGGTGACGATCCGGAGCGCCTCGGTCGTGTAATAGAGGACCGTCTGCAACCGCTCCGCCTTCGCGGGATCTTTCGCCAGGACCCAGGGTGCCGCCCCCTCGATATACCGGTTCGCCTGATTGACCGCATCCCAAATCTCGATCAACACTTTCTGAAATTCCAGCTTTCCGAGCAGGACATCGACCCGCGCCGGCAGCGCCTCCATCTTTCGCCGCAGATCGAGATCTTCCGGCTGCTTCCCCTCGTGCGCGGGGGGGGTGCGGCCGCCGGTGTAGCGCTCCAGCATCGTCAATGTCCGCGAGAGGAGATTGCCGAGGTCGTTCGCCAGATCGCTGTTGATCCGGTTGATCAGCGCCGTTTCGGAGAAGTCGCCGTCCTGCCCGAAGGGGACCTCCCGGAAAAGAAAATAGCGGAAGGGATCGACGCCGTAACGGTCGATCACCTCGCCGGGATGGACGACATTCCCCAGGCTCTTCGACATCTTCTGACCATTGAGTGTCCACCAGCCATGCGCAAAAAGCGTTTTGGGAAGAGGGAGGCCGAGCGCCATCAGGATCGTCGACCAGTAGACGGCATGCGTTGTCAGAATATCTTTGCCGACCAGATGAAGATCGGCCGGCCACCATTTTTGAAAACGGGCCGGATCGGTGGCGTAGCCGGGGATCGAGATGTAGTTGACCAGCGCATCGAGCCAGACATAGGTCACATAATCGGGAGCGAACGGAAATTCGATCCCCCACGGCAAGCGGCTCTTGGGACGGGAGATGCAGAGATCGCCGAGCGGCTTCTCCAAAAATCCCAAGACCTCGTTCCGCCGGCTCTCCGGCTGAATGAAGGTGGGGTTGTCACGGATATATTGCTGAAGGCGGCCTTGGTATTGGCTCATTTTGAAGAAGTAGTTCTGCTCCGAAAGATGCTCCACCGGCCGGCCGCAGTCGGGACACTTCCCGTCGACCAGATCTTTCTCGGTCCAGAACCGCTCGTCGGGGAGACAGTACCATCCTTCGTAGCTGTCGGTGTAGAGCTCTTCCTTCTCCTTCAGCTCTTTCAGAACGGTCTGAACGACCCGCTTGTGCCGCTCCTGTGTCGTCCGGACGAAATCGTCGTTGGAGATGCCGAGCTTCTTCCAGAGCGCCTGAAAGCGAACCACCGTCTCGTCGGCATGCTGCTGCGGGGGGACGTTCCGCTTCGCCGCGGCCTGCGCCACCTTTTGGCCATGCTCGTCGGTGCCGGTGAGAAAGAAAACCTCGCGCCGAAGCAGCCGGTGGTAGCGGGCGAGGACGTCGGCGGCGATCGTGGTGTAGGCATGGCCGATGTGCGGCTCATCGTTCACATAATAGATCGGAGTGGTCAGGTAGAACTTTTCTTTCGAGGTCATCCGGAGGCCTTCTGTTTTTGGCTCAGCACTTTGTCTCTTAATTGCATCAGGAGGGTTTCGAGGGCGAGCTGGCGGTTGACGTTGCGGACCTGTGCCTGGTAAATCTCTTGAATGTCGGCCAGGAACGATCCGACTTCGTGTGAATTCATCCGCGTTGCCCATCGCCGGATCTCCTCATGCCGCCAGCTGTAGACGAGCCAGGAGGGATCGAGCACTTCCGGATTGGGGACCGATTGCAACACCAGGACATCGCGGAACCAGGCGGAGAGATAGTGCAGAGACTGGGCCATCATCTCTTCATCCCGGGAATGGGCGGTGGCGGCATCGAAGAGCGCGTCATAATCGTTGAGGGTCGTCTCGGAGACGAGGGTGTAGAGCGCCGCTTCGAGCTCCCGCGCCCCTTCGATCTCCAGCGAGAGCGCTTCCCCCAGATCGCCGCCGGTGAGGGAAGCGATCAACCGGGCTTCCTGCGTCGAGCATCCTTTCCGCTCGGTGAGAAGGCTCTCCACCTGCGAGAGGGAGAGGGGATAGAAGGAAATTTTTTGGCAGCGGGAGAGGATCGTCTCCGGAAGGGAAAAAGGTTTTGAGGTGACCAAGATCAGGATGGCATGGCTCGGCGGCTCTTCCAAGGTTTTCAAAAGGCCATTGGCCGCCGCGGCGTTCATCTTGTCGGCCGGGTCGATGATCACGATCCGCTTCGGCCCGTCGAGCGGCTTGTAAATGATTTTATCCTGCAGGGTGCGGACCTGCTCGATCTTAATCGAGGCTCCTTCCGGTTCGATGATCGTCAAATCGGGATGGTTCTGCGCGGCGAATTTCTGGCAGGAGAGGCATCGATTGCACGGCTCGATCCACCCTTCCGATTCCCCCTCCGGCATCCGGCGCTCGTGGCAGAGGAGCGTCTGCGCGAAGGTGAGGGCGACGGTGCGTTTGCCGATCCCCGCCTCCCCCATAAAGAGGAGGGCATGGGGGATCTCCTCGGAGAGGAGCATTGATTGCAGAATATCGAGCGCCCGCGGGTGCCCGATAATATCACGAAAGCCACCCTGAAAAGCGGGCTTGTCAGGGGACCCGGAAATAGTCATCCACCGCCTCCTTAATTTTTTTTGCGATCTCTTCGACACCGGCGTCGGTCCGGATCACCCGGATGCGGCGCGAGTTTTTTTTGGCCAGATTAAGATAGCCCTTTCGGACCGCTTCATGAAACTGAAGCGCTTCCTGGTCGAGCCGGTTGATTTCCTTTCGTCCCTTCAATCGGGCGAGACCTTTTTTGACATCGATATCGAGCAGCAGGGTCAGATCGGGGGAGAGCCCCCCCGTGACGAAGCGGCCGATCAGCTCGATCTCCCGCTTGGAAAGGCCCCGGCCGTATCCCTGGTAGGCATAGGTGGCGTCGGCGAACCGGTCGCAGAGAACGATTTTCCCCTCCGCCAGTGCGGGGAGGATCACCTCTTTCAGATGCTGCGCGCGGCTGGCGAGGTAGAGCAAGAACTCCGTTTTGGCGTCCATCATCTGATTTTTAGAGTCGAGAATGAGCGAGCGGATGGCATCGCCGATCTTGGTGCCGCCCGGCTCGCGCGTTCGAACGACGGGGTATCCTCGTGTTTCGAGGGCGTGGCCGAGGATCGCCATTTGTGTGGTTTTCCCGCTCCCTTCGACCCCTTCGAATGTGATAAAATGCCCCTTCATACAACCTCCGAAACAATCATCATAATGGAGGCACCCTTAAATTGCAACGAGGTTTTGATCGGCCATCGTGTCTCACTTGGAGTTGCCGACCGAATCAAGAGCATTGGAATGGGGCGTTGCCCCAAGCCCCACCGTGGGGCCGTATTGCCACGGCCCCTCCGGCTTCCCCGGGCAGCGGAGGGGCAAGCCCCCCCTGCTCCCCCCACGGTCACAACTCGCACAACGCACGGAAGAGCACCGTGGATTGTGCTTCAAACAATGGTGACCTGATTTGGTCGATAAAACGTCTGGACAGAAGAACGCAGGAGAATGGGGGGCACAGAACGCCCACGACGCGCAGGCTCTTTGCTATTTTATTTTATTGGTTTTAATCAGCTTTGTGTTCTGTGGGCCACTGTGCCCGCAGCGCAAGGGACCCACTGGGGGATGGGTGGAGCGAGGACGCAGAGGCCCACTATAAATCAAATCGTCTCACCTACCCTACAAGGTCAGCTGTCTGAAGCACCATCCACGGTGTCCTCCCGTGGTGGTGCGAGTTCTGACCGGTATGGGGGTCCAGGGGTGAAACCCCGGTGCCCTTAGGAAGCCGAAGGGTGTGGGGCATGGCGCACCTGGTGTGAAGGTCGAAAACCCATCGTCTTCTTCCAGCGCCGGCCCCACATCAAATAAACGGTTGGGCAAGCAACCCCCGCGGTGGGGGCTTGGGGCGAAGAGCCCCATTCCAACGATTTTCTTTTCAACTTTACACTCCGAATTTAGCACTTGAGTAGTATCGTGATGCAAATGAACGACTTTCATCCAGCCTGGTGGTGTCCGGGGCCGCACTTGCAGACCGTCTGGCGGCGGCTCTATGGGGAGATTCCGACCGTCACCCTCCGCCGGGAGCGGTGGGAGACCCCCGATGATGACTTTCTCGACCTCGACTTCTTCGATTCCGATCCGGAGAAAGAGGGCGTCGGGCCGGTTCCGACCGTCTTGTGCCTCCATGGGCTGGAAGGTTCCTCCCGCGCGAAGTATATTCTCGGCATGCTCCGGGAGGCGCACCGGCTCGGCTGGCGGGGGGCGGCGCTCAACTTCCGGTCGTGCAGCGGGGAGATCAACAGGCAGCGGCGGTTTTACCATTCGGGGGAGACGACCGATATCGATTGGGTCGTCCGGCGGCTGATCGAACGCTTTCCGGGCTCTCCCTTTTTCCTGATCGGGTTTTCATTGGGGGGGAATGTCCTTCTGAAATGGCTCGGCGAGCAGGGGGAGAAGGCCCCCGATCCGGTCCGGGGAGCGGCGGCGATCTCGGTGCCGTTCGACCTCGCCGAGGCGGCGCGGAATATCGATCGGGGATTCAGCCGGATTTACGGGAAGGTCTTCTTAAGAACGCTCAAGGAGAAGGCGTTGATCAAAGAACGGCAATATCCCGGCCTGGTCGATCCGGCACAGGTGCGGCGGATCGCCTCCTTCGCCGCGTTCGACAATCAGGTGACGGCGCCGGTCCACGGATTCCGGGACGGCGTCGATTACTGGACGAGCACCAGCTCGAAAAAGTTTCTCGATGCGATCCGCCGGCCGGTCCTCCTCATCAACGCCCAGAACGATCCCTTCCTGCCGCGGGAGTGCCTTCCCTTCAAAATCGTCGAACAGTCGAAATGGCTCACGGCCGATTTCCCATCCTCCGGCGGCCATACCGGTTTCGTCGGAGGTTCCTCGCCCTGGAAGGTCCGTTATTGGTCTGAAGCGCGTGCGTTTGCTTTTCTCTCGGCGGTGCGGGATCGCTCGTAACATCGGGGATCAATCGCGTATGAGGAGCGTTCGGGGTTGTCCGGACAGGGGGGCTTACTTCGCAATCTTCAGGACTTTGACTTTGTCGATCGGGGCATTGGCCGAGACATAACCGACGGCGTCGGCGTTTTCCGCGATGTAGGCGAGCACGTCGGCGTCGGATGATTTTTCCGGAGGAGGGACATCGCGGCCGGAGAAGATTTTCTGGCGCCAGTAACTGTTGATCGCCGTCACCGATTTATCATGGATCTCTTTGGAGAATTTTTCGCGGATCGGCGAGGAGGTGACCTGATCGACCGGGAGGGCCTTCCGTCCGTTTTCCCACTGTGTCATCTTTTTCAAGAACAGATCCGAGATCTGCTCCTTCGTCAGGGAAGAGATGCCGTTGGTAGGATTCACAATGATCTTGAATGAAGCGGTCTCTTGCGCCGAGGCGGCGCCGATCATCAAGAGGTGCATGATCAGCGCCAGAAGAACAATTTTCATCGAAAGACAATCCCTTCGATCTTATGATGGCGGGGGAGATCCGCTCAGCGGTCTCCCCCGTACCGGCTCTCCAGGTTTACACCCCTGGAATCATCCCTACCATATCTAAAAAAGGCTCGGCTGTCAAAGGTAGAGCCGTCGTTTCCACGATTAGAACAGGAAAGAGATGCTGGTGGCGTAAAGCCGCCATTCCTCTTCGGGGGTGGGGTTATCCGCCGCGGCGAGAAGGGCGGTGCCTTTGATAAAGTGGACATCGGCCTTCCAAACCAGAAAATGGGTCACATTGTAGTTGAAGCCGACGGTGAGATCCTTTTGATAATCGGCGGAGGTGTTCACGTCGCGCCGGCGGGGATAATAGACATCATAACGGACCACCGGCATCAGGCGATCTGCGATCATGTAGGTCGCTTCCACATAGTAGCCGAGCCGTCGGGGGTCTTTCGGGTTCTTCAGCTCACCCTGGTGGTAATGCAGGCCGAGCTCGCCGCGTATGTTCAGCCCGATGGGAGAGAAATATTCGATCGACGGAATGTAGGTGCTCATCCGAATCCGCTGTCCGGCGGTCGCCCCGGTGTCGGGCATCTCGGTGCCGGAAAAGAGGCTCTGCCCGAAACGGAGGACGCGGTTCGGTGAGTTCAGCCAGAGACGGGCGCCCGTCACAGACTCGTACCGACGGGTGTTTGTCGAGTGATTGAAGTAGCTCGTTCCCCCGAAGAGGTCGTATTCGATTTCCATTCCGAGCACGGAGGTTCGGCCGTTCAGGCCGACCCCTTTGAACGTCGCCGGGCTGAACTCGGTGGCCTCGGCGTAAAAGGCGGGAAGAAGGGAGAGGGGGAGCATCGGGTAGACGTCCCGCATCTCATTATAGATCCCGATCGGCGCCGGCATTTTCCCGAACTTCAGATGGGCCTGATCGTTGAAGATATATTCGCCGAAAGCCCACTCCAGCATGACCATGTCGTCCAGCTGGGAAGAGGAGAACAACTCCAGCCAGACATGAAAACGTTCGGCCGGACTTGCTTTGAAAAGGAGGTTGTAGGCGCCGAAATCGAAGGTGCCCCTCGAATCGGTGCCGAGAAATTCGTTCTCGCTGGTTCTGAGATACCCTTGGGTTCCGAAGGCGTCGATCCGCAACCGATCGTTTACTTCGAAGGACCATCCCATCTTCGGAAACGAAACAAAGAGCATTGCCGCTACAATCATCTGTAACAGGAATTTCGGTGGTCGCATTCTCTCCTCCATTTCAGTTTGGATTGAATCGAAGGTCCGCGCTTTTCAAAGCCGGAGCCTATCCTGAGCTGGAATATACCGCTCAAGGGGCCGTAGATAGCCGCTTGCGTGCTTGACGCCATCCCGGCCGGAGATACCTAGGTCGATACCTTAAAGCAATAGTAGTGCCAAGAGTGGGGGATGTTGGATGCGCCGTTTTTCTTCAACAATTCCAATCGGAAGGCAAGAATCGGACGGCCGGTCGGGAGAAGGTCGGCAACCGTAGAAGTTTAAACTTGTGGAGGAGATTTCACAGCGAGTGACATTTTTGGGCACTGGCCGCCTGATTCCGATGCGTATTGGTCTGAAAGAGAGGAAGCCGTTGATCATTGAGAAGCAACGCTCTCCGGAGCGCGCATTCATGCAAGTTCACCGACGCGGCGTTGCGCCGGTGAACTTGCATTTGATTTCCGGAAAGGGTCGCCGGCATCATGCGGAGGCCGATTTCAGAGACCGATCTTCTCGTTTCAGAAGATCGATACTAAAGGGAGTGCCTTTTCAAGCAGATGGAGGAAAGGGGGGGCGCTACCGTTGAGCGGCCTGTGGAGCGACCGGCTCTCTGGAGCGCTGTAACTGGACGATGGGAAGAGCGGGATGTTTTAGTATTTTTTTCAAATTCGATTTTGTCCGCTTTAGAACCCGTTTTCTCTTCATGGTACGAGGGGGAGGGGTGATGGCCGTGTCCCAGCACCAGAGCAAGTTGGTAAAAAGAAAAGCAGCCAGGACGGCCCATCCAAACCCAATCGATTGGAGCATAATCTCCTCCTTACATTAAATGGTGAGGGTAAATCACATCGGAGTCGTCGGCGAATTTTTACAAAGAGAAATCCGGCCCGATCACGATGCCGGGCTACACTATCAAATTTGATTTTTAAGGGATACGGGGTGTTTTCTAGATTGACTTGAAAAAAGTTACAAGCCGGAAGTGTTTTCGGAGGAATTCGAGAAGAGAGTTATGGTACAATCTCGGAATTCTCAGGAGAAAGCAGCCATGCGGGCGATCGACATGCATGTCCATCCCGGGACCAGGGAGTATCTGGTCGATGCCGGGGGGAAATACCTTTCCGACGCGCTTCATTACTTTCATCGGCACGACGCCGTCGTCAGCGTGGAGGAGATGGCGGCGTATTATCGCCGGCTCGACATGATGGGGGTGCTGCTCGCCTGGGACGCGGAGACCCACACCGGCCTCCCGCCGGTCACCAACGACTACGTGGCGGGAATCGTTAAAAAATATCCCGACGTCTTCATCGGTTTTGCCGGCGTCGATCCCTGGAAAGGGGCCGTGGCGGTTCGGGAGTTGGAACGGGCGGTCAAGGAACTCGGGCTGCGCGGATTAAAATGCCATCCGATCATCCAGGCTTTCTTTCCGAATGACCGGAAGTTTTATCCGCTTTGGGAATGTTGCGAAGCGCTGAAGATCCCGCTTCTTCTTCATACCGGGACGACGGGGGTCGGGGCGGGGGTCCCGGGGGGGAACGGTCTGAAGTTGAAATACGCCCAGCCGATTCCCTACATCGACGACATCGCCGCCGATTTTCCCAATTTAACGATCATCGGAGCCCATCCTTCGTGGCCATGGCAGGAGGAGATGCTGGCGATCGCCGTCCATAAGACGAACATTTACATCGATCTCTCCGGCTGGTCGCCGAAATATTTTTCTCCCTCGCTGGTGCAACATGCCAATAGTCTTCTCCAAGATCGGGTCCTCTTCGGTTCCGATTACCCCTTCCTCACACCGGAGCGCTGGATCGCCGATTTCGAGAAGGCCGGGTTTAAGCCGGCGGTGTGGGAGAAAATTCTTTTTGGAAATGCGAAAAGGTTGCTTGGGTTGTAGGCGGCTTTCCTTTCCGAGTTCGGGGAAAAAAATATTGCAAGCAGCCTGAAAAGTCAGGTATATTGTCTCGTTTGCATTGATTGAACACGCACGCGCGTCGCATTCCCGCCCCTTGGGGCGTGGGTTAGACGCGTGAATACAAATAGATTCATCTCCATTCGGGTCGAAGGTTCCCCGCTGCTTGCGGCGGGGAACCTTCAATTACCCTGATGGTCCTTTGCATCCCGTTTTGAAGCCGATTTGAACGATTCTGAAGGTCTAAACTGATCCAGCCATGAAAGACGGAAAGAAAAAGGGGGGGCATCCCCCTTCAGCGCCGCGGCGAAACAGCCGAAAGAGAGAAATCGCTGCGGGTAAACCTGGGGAATTTCCGCGTCCCTCGGGCGAACGGGCGGCGATTGTTCTGGCGGCCGGTCAAGGGAAACGGATGAAGTCGAAGCGGGCGAAGGTTCTTCATCCGCTCGCCGGTGTCCCGATGCTCTTCTACGTTCTCGATCTGGTGAAGCGGCTGGAGATTCAGCGGACTTTCGTCATCATCGGCCATCGCGCGGAGCAGGTCTCCGAGGCGGTTTCATCATCGGGGGTGACTTGCCTTCTTCAAGATCCCCCTCTGGGGACGGGGCATGCCGTTCTCCAGGCGAAGAAAGCGCTCGAAGACTTTTCCGGCTCGGTCTTAATCCTCAGCGGCGACACGCCGCTCCTTCGGCCGGAGACGGTGCAGCGGCTCTGGGAGGTACATCAAAAGGAGCGGGCGACGATGACGTTGCTGACCACACGCCTGGCGAACCCTTATGGATACGGCCGCATCCTCCGAAAGAAGAACGGCGCGATCGCCAGGATCGTTGAAGAGAAAGATGCAACCCCGGCCGAGCGTTCGATCCAGGAGATCAACACCGGGGTCTATATCATCGAAGCGCCGTTTCTCTTCGATGGGCTGGGGGAGGTTCGGCCGAACAACCAGCAGAAGGAATATTACCTGACCGACCTGATCGGGATCGCCGCCCGCAGGGGAGAGCGGCTCGCCGGTGCGGAGGCCGATCCGGACGAGGTGATCGGGGTGAACAGCCGCGCCGATTTGGCGACGGCCGAGGGGACGCTCCGGAAACGGATCGCCGCCCGCTGGATGGCCGAAGGGGTGACGATCCTCGATCCGGCCCGGGTCCGGATCGACGCCTCGGTGGAGGTCGGACGGGATGTGGTGATCCATCCCGGCGTCGCCCTGGAGGGAAATACGAAGATCGGTGAAGATTGCGTCCTGCACGCCTGCCGGATCGAGAGCAGCCGCTTGGGCGAGCGCGTGGTTGTGAAGGATTACAGTGTCATTGAGAAATCCGAAATCGATGCGGATGCTTCGATCGGCCCCTTCGCCCATCTCCGGCCCGGAACGGTGCTTCGGAAGGGGGCCAAGGTTGGAAATTTCGTCGAGATCAAGAAGAGCGAGCTGGGAGAGGGTTCCAAGGCGAACCATCTCAGCTACCTTGGGGACGCGGTGGTCGGCAAAGGGGTCAACATCGGCGCCGGGACGATCACCTGCAACTACGACGGCGAAAAGAAATACCAGACGATCATCGAAGATGAGGTTTTTATCGGAAGCGACACGCAGCTGGTGGCGCCGGTCCGCGTCGGCGCCGGCGCGTTGATCGCCGCCGGCTCGACGATCACACGAGACGTCCCGCCGGAGGCGCTCGCCATTTCACGCGTCCGGCAAGAAAACAAAGAAGGCTGGGTTCGTAAGAGAAAAACAAAAAAGACGTGAGGGGTGAGGCGGGCTTCACGCCTCACGCTTCGCGGTATTTCGGAGTCATCCTATGTGCGGCATCATCGGTTATATCGGAGAGAAAAACGTCGTGTCGATTTTGGTCGACGGGCTTCGGAGGTTGGAGTATCGGGGATATGATTCGGCCGGGATCGCCTACTTCTCGGACGGGGCGTTGGAGGTGAAACGGTCGGCCGGGAAGCTCGCCGCGCTCGAATCGACCCTCTCCCTGATCCCGCCGAAAGGTTATCTAGGAATCGGCCACACCCGGTGGGCGACGCACGGAAAACCCTCCGAAGCGAATGCCCATCCGCACCGGGCCGGTTCCTTGGTGGTGGTCCACAACGGAATCATCGAGAACTACCTTTCCTTGAAAAAAGGCCTCCAGGCCGAAGGACGGGTCTTCACCTCCGATACCGATACGGAGGTGATCGTCCAGCTCGTCGATCACCTTTATCAAAAAGGGATGCCGCTGGAGCAGGCGGTCCGGTCCGCCATTGAAAAGATGGTCGGAAGTTATGCGATCTGCCTCATCTCGGAGAAAGAGCCGGAGAAGATGGTCGTCTTCCGTTCCGGCTGTCCGCTGGTGATCGGGGTGGGAGACAAAGAGTTTTTCGTCGCCTCCGATATCCCTGCTTTTTTGAGCCACACGCGCGAGGTGATCTTCTTGGAAGATGGGGAGCTGGCCGTTCTCTCCCGGAACGGCGCGGAGATCTCCGACCTCAAGGGAGCGCTCCTCTCAAAGAAGAGCCAGCATATCTCATGGGACCCGGTGATGGCCGAAAAGGGGGGCTATCGCCACTTCATGCAGAAAGAAATTCACGAGCAGCCGCGGGCGATCGTCGATACCATCCGCGGCCGCGTGGCGCAGGAGGCGGGGGAGGTTTATCTCGACGAGATCGGCTGGTCGCAGAGCGATCTTCAAAAGTTCCAGCGGGCGATCCTCATCGGATGCGGCACCTCCTGGCATGCCGCCCTGGTCGGAAAATTTCTGATCGAATCGCTCTCCCATCTTCCGGTCGAGGTCGATATCGCCTCGGAGTTCCGTTATCGAAATCCACGGCTCTCTTCCAACGATCTCCTCGTCGCCATTTCGCAGTCGGGAGAGACGGCCGACACCCTGGCGGCGCTCAAGGAGGCGAAATCCAAAAAGGCCCGGACCCTCTCGATCTGCAACGTGGTCGGCAGCAGCATCAGCCGGGAGGCGGAGACCGTTTTCTACACCCATGCCGGTCCGGAAATTTCGGTCGCCTCGACGAAAGCCTTCACCACCCAATTGACCGCATTGACCCTTTTGGCGATTTATCTCGGTCGAAAGCGGGGGATCCTTCCGGAAGAAGAAGGAAAGCGGCTGATCCATGCCATGGTCCATCTTCCGAAGCTAATCGAAGATCTCCTCCGGCACGAAGAGCGGATCGCGGCGATCGCGAAGCACTTTTTCCGGCACCGCGATTTTCTCTATCTGGGGCGGGGAATCCAGTACCCGGTCGCCTTGGAAGGGGCGCTCAAGCTGAAGGAGATTTCCTATATCCATGCGGAAGGCTACCCGGCGGGTGAAATGAAACATGGGCCGATCGCTCTGATCGACGAGAACATGCCGGTGGTCATTCTGGCGCCGAAGGACGATGTGTACGATAAGATCGTCAACAACGTGATGGAGGTGAAGGCGCGCGGCGGGATCATCATCGCTTTTGCGGAAGAAGGGGATAGCGAAATTGCCTCCCTGGCCGATGAGGTTTTCTATGTCCCGAAGATTCATCCTCACGTCAGCCCGATTTTGATGACGATCCCGCTCCAGTTGCTGGCATATCATATCGCCGTGCTGCGGGGGAGCGATGTCGACCAGCCGAGGAATCTGGCAAAAAGCGTCACGGTGGAGTAATATTCGGTAGGGGCGAACCTTGTGTTCGCCCGTTGAGGGCGAAGGACGAAAGGATTTCCGGTTGACTGATCTTCTCAGCGGTTTGAATCCCCAGCAGCGCGAAGCGGTCCGGCATACGGAGGGGCCGCTTCTTATTTTGGCCGGCGCCGGAAGCGGCAAGACCCGCGTGATCACGCACCGAATCGCCTATCTGGTCGAGCAGTGCGGCGTTTCCCCCGCCGCGATTCTCGGGGTCACCTTCACCAACAAAGCTTCCGAAGAGATGCGGGAGCGGATTGCGAAGCTGGTTTCGCCGGAGAAGTGCCGGCGGCTGACGATCTCGACCTTCCATGCGGCTTGTCTTAAGTTCCTTCGGCGCCATATCCATCTGCTCGGCTACAAGAACGATTTTCTGATCTACGATGCCGGCGATCAACTCGCCCTGGTGAAGGGGTGCACCGAGGCGCTGTCGGTCAACGAAGATCTCTATCCGCCGCGGACTTTTTTGACCCGGATCAGCCAGTTAAAACATCAGTTGATGAGCCCCGCCGAATTCGCGGAGAAGGGGGCCGATTACGGCCTGGACGACAAGCTCAAGAAGGTCTATGCCCTTTACCAGGAACGGTTGTTGGCCGCGCAGGGGCTCGATTTCGACGATCTGCTCGGGTTGACGATCCGGCTGTTTGAATCGGTCCCGGAGGTCTGCCGGCGCTATCGAGAACAGTACGAATATATTCTGGTCGACGAGTATCAAGACACCAACCCGGCCCAGTATCGATTGATTCGGCTCCTCACCTCGGAGCGGCGGAATCTCTGCGTCGTCGGCGACGACGACCAGTCGATCTATGCGTTTCGCGGGGCCGACGTCGGGAACATTCTCAGCTTCGAGCGCGATTTTCCCGACACGAAGGTGGTGATCCTCAACCAGAATTACCGGTCGACCCGGACGATTCTGGCGGCGGCCTCCGCGGTGATCGAAAACAACACCAAGCGGAAATCGAAACAGCTCTTCACCGAGAACCCGACGGGAGAGCCGATCCTCTGGTCTCAGGTTGAAAGCGAGGAGGAAGAAGCGGGCTTCGTTCGCGACACAATCCGGGGGCTGGTCGACCGGGAAGGGCGGACCCTCTCCGACTTCTGCATTCTCTATCGGACGAACGCCCAGTCGCGCGTGATGGAGGAGGCCCTTCGCAACGCCGGGATTCCTTACTTCATCTTCGGCGGCCTTCGATTTTATGAGCGGAAGGAGATCAAGGACCTCATCGCCTACCTTCGGCTGACCGTCTATCCGGAAGATGCCCTTAGCTTGCGGCGGGTGATCAATCTCCCCCAACGGGGGGTCGGGACGACCTCGCTCGACCGGCTCGCGACCTATGCGGAGACACACGCCCTCTCGTTGTACGATGCCATCGGCCGAATTGTCTCGGGGAGCGACGCGATGCTTCCCGATCAAATCGAACTGACCGGCGGGGCGAGACGGGGCCTCTCGGCTTTTTATCAGTTTATCGAGGCGATCCGAATCGTCTCCGAGAGCCAACCGTTATCGCAGGTCGTCCGTTATCTTATCGAAGAGCTTCATTATCTCGATTATCTGAAGAAGGAATTCACGACGGAGGCCGAAGGGCGGATCGAGAACGTGATGGAGTTCATCGACGCGGCCGATCAGTTCCATCCGATCGTCGACGAGGAGGAGCTTTCCGGCGTGGCCGAAACCGAGCGCCCGACCGATCTGAAGGCCTTTCTCGACCAGATCGCATTGGTCTCGAATGGGGATGAACGGGACGCGAGCGGCGGCGGGGTGACGCTGATGACGCTCCACTCGGCCAAGGGGCTCGAATTTCCGGTGGTCTTCCTGATCGGGATGGAGGAGGGGCTCTTTCCCCACTCGCGGTCGCTCACCGATCTTCGGGAGATGGAAGAAGAGCGGCGACTCTGCTATGTTGGAATGACCCGTGCGATGGAGCGGCTCTACCTCGTCAGCGCCGCGCACCGGCGGCTCTACGGCAGCTCTCAGTGGAACGCGCCGTCCCGATTTATTCAAGAGCTGCCGAAGGAGGGGATCACGATCGTGAGCCGCCGGCCGGCCTTCCGTCCGGAGGCGGACGGCCGCCGCGCGCAGAGCTGGCGGGTCAAGAAAGAGTCGGACGATCCGGTGTATAACGACATCCAGGAGAGCGAGGCGGGGCTCTTCCCGGTCGGCGCGATGGTCCGCCACCCGCTCTTCGGAATCGGCCGTGTCCAGCGGTGCGAGGGGGAGGGAGAGGGGGCGAAAGTTACCGTCGCCTTCTCCTCGGCCGGGACGAAGAAATTGGCATTGAAATATGCTAGACTGGAAAAATGTTCTTAAAAATCAGCAGGTGATAGGGGAGATGAGAAGGTGAAAATCAGTCGGGAAGAGGTGTTGCACGTTGCGAAGCTGGCGCGGCTGGAGCTGTCGTCTGAAGAGATCGAACGGCTGACCGATCAGCTCAGCAACATCCTCACCTATGTCGAGAAACTCAATCAGCTCGACACAAAGCAGGTCGAGCCGACTTCCCACGTCCTGTCGATCTCGAATGTCTTTCGAGAGGATCGCGCAAGACCGTCGCTCCCGGTTGAGAAGGCATTGGAGAACGCGCCAGATTCGGAAGGGCCTTTTTTCCGGGTCCCGAAGATCATTGAGTAGTTTCGTATAACAATCACATCGGGATGGGTGAACGGTTTTCACTCCCACCCATACTTATAAAGAGGAACGGAATGTTAAGACAGATGTTACGATCCAAAATTCACCGGGCCACCATCACCGAGTCCGAGCTCGATTATGAGGGAAGCATCACGATCGACGAGGGGTTGATGGATGCGGCGGGGATGCTGCCGTATGAGCAGGTGATGGTCTCCAATCTCAGCAATGGCGAACGATTTGTGACCTATGCGTTGCCGGGGGTGAAGGGCTCCGGCACCATTTGTCTCAACGGGCCGACGGCCCGAAAGGGAGTGGTCGGGGATAAGGTCATCATTTTCTGTTATGCCTCCTACAGCGAAGAAGAGCTCAAGCAATACAAGCCGAAAGTGGTCAAGGTGGACGAAAAGAACCGAATCGAAGCGATCAGGAGCGGGATTTGAACTGGGTGGAGTCAACCGCGCACGAGTTGCATGAGGCGCTGAAGAAGAAATCGGTCTCGGCGAAGGAGCTGGTGAACGCTTTCTACGCGCGGATCGAGTCGGTCGAAAAGGGGGTCCGCGCCTACAACACCCTCACGCAGAAAGAGGCGCTCGCGCAGGCCGACCGGATCGATCAGGCGATTGCGCGCGGAGAGGCGATCGGCCCGCTGGCCGGCATCCCGATCGCTCTCAAAGACAACCTCTGTCTCGAAGGAGTTCGGACGACCTGCTCTTCTAAAATCCTCGACGGTTATCGTCCGCCGTATGACGCGACCGTCGTCTCTCGGCTGAAGGAGGCGGGGGTGATCTTTCTCGGAAAGACCAATATGGATGAGTTCGCCATGGGCTCCTCGACAGAAAATTCGGCCTTCGAGAAGACCAAGAACCCCTGGGACCTCTCCCGGATTCCGGGGGGGTCGAGCGGCGGATCGGCCGCGGCGGTGGCCGCCTCGGAGGCGACGGCGGCGTTGGGGTCCGACACCGGCGGCTCCATCCGCCAGCCGGCGGCCTGCTGCGGGGTGGTCGGGTTGAAGCCGACCTACGGACGGGTCTCCCGATACGGTCTGGTGGCGTTTGCCTCATCGCTCGATCAGATCGGCCCGCTCACCAAAGATGTCACCGACACGGCGACCGTGATGAACGTGATCGGCGGCTACGATCGGTCCGATTCGACCTCGGCCGATCTTCCGATGCCCGACTTGACCCGCGCTTTGCGGCGCGATGTCCGGGGGATGCGCCTCGGTGTTCCGAAAGAATATTTCATCGAGGGGATGGACCCGGAGGTGGAAGGGTCGGTCGCGCAGGCGATCGAGACGCTCAAGAAGCTCGGGGCGGAGGTGAAGGAGATCTCGCTTCCCCACACCGAATATGCCGTGGCGACCTATTATATCTTGGCGACGGCGGAGGCGAGCTCCAACCTGGCGCGCTACGACGGCGTCCGGTACGGCTATCGGACCCCGGAAGCGCGCGATCTGCTGGAGATGTACATGAAGACGCGGGCCGAGGGATTCGGGCCGGAGGTGAAGCGGCGGATCATGCTCGGGACCTACGCCCTTTCTGCCGGCTATTATGATGCTTATTATAAAAAAGCGCAGCAGGTCCGGACGTTGATCAAGCGCGATTTCGACGAAGCCTACCAGTCGGTCGATGTCATCGTCACGCCGACCGCGCCGACCCCGGCGTTCCGCTTCGGCGAGAAGACCGCCGACCCGCTCCAGATGTATCTTTCCGATATCTTCACGATCTCGGTCAACCTTGCCGGAATCCCGGCGATCTCCCTCCCCGGCGGTTTCTCCAAGGGGGGGCTTCCGATCGGGCTGCAGATTTTGGGTCGCGCGTTCGACGAAGAGGGGATTCTTCGCGTCGCCTACACCTTTGAACAAGAAACGGAATTTCACACACGGAGGCCGTCGCTGTCGTGATTTATTTTGCCTACGGATCCAACATGGATCATGAGCAGATGCAAACCCGCTGTCCCGGACACCGCGTCATCGGTACGGTACGGCTGGCGAATTACGCCCTCGCCTTTACGCGGTGGTCCCGATCGTGGAACAGCGGGACCGCCGATATCCTTCCGGAGCGGGGAAAGGAGATCTGCGGCGTTCTTTATGATTTGACGCTGGATGACCTCAAACGGATGGATAAGTTCGCCGACTATCCGAATTCCTACATCCGCCAGGATGTCTTCGTGGAGATGGATGGGGCGACCCTTCCGGCGCTGACCTATGTGGCGATCCGTCAAGGCGTTTTCCTTCCCTCCCGGGCCTATCTGAGTAAAATGATCCAAGGGGCCGAGAAGAACAAAGTTTCGGAACGTTATCTCGGTTTTTTGAAATCGCTCCGAACGCATGATTGAAGCAACCCATTCGCCCATTATTTTGTAGGATGATTGAATGAAGTACGAAGCTGTCATTGGGCTTGAAGTGCATGCCCAGGTGTTCACCGAATCAAAAATCTTCTGCGGCTGCAGCACGAAGTTCGGCCAGCCGCCGAACAGCCAGACCTGTCCGATCTGTTTGGGCCATCCGGGGGTCTTGCCGGTGCTCAATCGGAAAGTGGTCGAGCAGGGGATTCGGATCGGGCTGGCGACCCATTGCAAGATCGCGCCCTATGCGCGCTTTGCGCGGAAGAACTATTTTTATCCCGACCTGCCGAAGGGATATCAGATTTCGATGTATGAGCTGCCGTTGGCCGAACACGGCACGGTCGAGATCGCCGTCGGCGAGAAGATGCGGCGGATCGGGCTCACCCGGATCCACATGGAAGAAGATGCCGGCAAAAATCTCCACGAGGGGATCGAAGCGGCGAGCCACGTCGATTTGAACCGGGCGGGGGTGCCGCTTCTGGAAATCGTCAGCGAGCCCGATCTTCGGACACCGGAAGAGGCGGTCGCCTATCTGAAGAAACTTCGCGCGATCCTGGTCTATACCGGCGTTTCCGATGCCGACATGGAGAAGGGAAATTTCCGTTGCGACGCCAACGTCTCGCTCCGGCCGGTCGGAACTGAAAAATTCGGCACCCGGGCCGAGATAAAAAATATGAACTCCTTCCGATTTGTCCAGAAAGCGATCGAGTACGAAATCGCGCGGCAGGAGAAAATTTTGGAGGAGGGGGGGAAGGTCGTTCAGGAGACCCGGCTTTGGGATGCCAAGAGCGGAATGACCTTTTCGATGCGAAGCAAAGAGGAGGCCCACGACTACCGCTACTTCCCCGAGCCCGATCTGGTTCCGCTCGCTGTCGATCAGAAATGGATCGATGAAATTGCGGCGACCCTGCCGGAGCTTCCCGATGCCAAGCGGAAACGGTTTGTCTCGGAATACCAGATCCCGGAATATGATGCGGTGATCCTGACCGGTTCGCAGACGCTGGCCGCTTTCTTCGAGGAAACCGTCCGGCTTTATCCGAAGCCGAAGAACGTCAGCAACTGGGTGATGGGGGATCTTCTCCGGGAGCTGAACAATGAGAATAAGGAGATCGACCAGGCGCAGGTCCGCCCCCGGCAGCTCGCGGCGATGCTGAAGATGATCGAAGTCGGAACGATCAGCGGAAAGATCGCCAAGACCGTCTTCGAAGAGATGTATCGGAGCGGCGCCGATCCCGAAAAGATCGTCGAGGAGAAGGGGCTCGTTCAGGTGAGCGATGAATCGGCGCTGGAAGGGGTGATCGACGAGGTGATGACGGCGAATCCGAAAGAGGTCGAGGGTTATCGGGCCGGCAAAGAGAAGCTTCTCGGGTTTTTCGTCGGACAGGTGATGAAGCGCTCCGGGGGAAAGGCGAACCCCGGCAAGCTGAACGAACTATTGAAGAAAAAATTGCAGACGTAGGGGCGATCCTTGTGATCGCCCTGACTGCGGAACGATTGAGACCGGGCGAATACAAGGTTCGCCCCTACGAATTTTGGGTGTGGAGGTTCGAATGAGTCAAATTGCTGATGTTCATGCGCGTGAGATTTTAGATTCCCGCGGCAATCCGACGGTCGAAGTGGAAGTGTTTCTCGAAAGCGGCGCCGTCGGCCGGGCCGCGGCCCCTTCGGGAGCGTCGACCGGGGAGCGGGAGGCGCTGGAGCTTCGCGACAAAGACGCGAAGCGCTACCATGGGAAAGGGGTTCTCAAGGCGACCGAGAACATCCGCAAGAAGATCCGGCCGGAGATCATCGGTCTTTTTGCCGAAGAGCAGGCGGCCCTCGATGAAGCGCTGATCACGCTGGACGGGACCCCGAACAAGCGGTCGTTGGGGGCGAATGCGATCCTCGGCGTCTCCCTCGCCGCGGCGAAAGCGGCCGCGGAGGAGCGGGGAATGGCGTTTTATCGTTATCTCGGGGGGCTCGGGGCGCGGGAGCTTCCGGTTCCGATGATGAATATCATCAACGGCGGCGCGCACGCCGACAACGGTCTCGATTTTCAGGAGTTCATGATCATCCCGGCGGGGGGAGCCACCTTTTCGGACGCGCTCCGGATGGGGGTGGAGATTTTCCACAGCCTTAAATCGGTTTTGAAAAAGAAGGGGTATACCACCGCGGTCGGCGATGAGGGAGGATTCGCCCCGGCGGTCCGGTCGCACAGGGAAGCGTTGGAAATGATCATCAGGGGGATCGAGGCGGCCGGCTACCGGCCTGAGCGGGATGTGTTGTTGGCCCTCGATGCGGCGGCGAGCGAGTTTCACGAAAAGGGGAAATACCATCTCAAATCCGAGGGGAAGTCGTTTTCTTCCGAAGAGATGGTCCGCTATTATGAGGAGCTGATCGATCTTTTTCCGATCGTCTCGATCGAAGATGGGCTTTCGGAGAACGATTGGAAAGGGTGGAAGATGCTGACCGAGCATTTGGGGAAACGGGTCCAGCTGGTCGGCGATGATCTCTTCGTCACCAATGAAAAGACCCTGGATAAGGGAATTCGGGAGGGGATCGGAAATGCCATCCTGATCAAGCTGAATCAAATCGGCACCTTGACCGAGACGCTCAATACGATCGGACGGGCGAAACAGGCGGGATATGGTACAATCGTTTCACATCGGTCGGGAGAGACCGAAGATACGACGATCTCCGACCTGGCGGTCGGCACCGGGGCTGGACAGATCAAGACCGGCTCGCTCTCCCGGACCGATCGAACCGCCAAATATAACCAGCTCCTTCGAATCGAAGAGGAGCTGGGCGATGCGGCGGTGTTTCGCGGGAAAAACCTTTATTCGAAATAACGCGAGGCGTCAAGGGTGACCCCTCCCGCTATTTCGATCCAATACGGGAGGCGGGATGGGCGTAGCGGGGCGAGGCGGGGTCGGTCGTGTGCGGTTGGAAGAAGGGCGGCTATTTCACTTTCTCTTGTTGGTCTCTGGACTTTTTTTTCTGATCTGGGTGCAGGAAGCGAAGGCGGGGGTCATCGGAGAGCCGACCGCATCCGGGGAGCCGAAAACCCTTTCCCAATTCAACCTCGAATATGATCTGGTCCAGCGCGACATGGACGCCGGACAAAACGGGTTCGGCGGGGAGGCGACGAGCGAGCGGATTCTCCTCCAGGGAATCTATGGCCTCACCCATTTTGTCGATCTTTATCTTCGGGTCGGCGTGGCCGATCTGGAGACCGGTTCCCGGAACTTCGAAGGGGACTTCGGGCTTGCTTTCGGCGGGGGGGCACGTTGGACCCTCTTTCAAAAAGACAAACTCAAAATCGGCGTCGGAATTCAATTTCTCGAATTCTTCAGCCGGGACGACGGGTCGGCCGCGCCGAAGGTCACCTGGACCGAAATCGAATCGTTCCTGGGCGGATCGCTCCAGGGGATGGAGCAGTTCGTTCCCTACTTTGGTCTCTTGCTTTCGAAGGCGCAAGGGAAATTCGAAGGAGGCTCGACGATCCGATCGGATGACTTCATCGGCTTTTTCGTCGGCGCTGAATTCAAGATTTACGAAAACTATTATTTCTCAAGCGAGGCGCGGATCATCAACGAGAACTCCCTCACGCTTCGGCTGAACTATCACCTTTAAAGGCGAATAGACGTGAAGCGTGAGGCGTAACGGGTCAAGTCAAAAGATTGAAAGACCTTCATCTTTTACCCCTCACGCTTCTAGTGGCCGCTCCATTTTCTGGGCTACACGCCTAACACCTCACGTGTGCTCTCTCTTATGAGAAATCGGACTAAAGGGGAAGTCGCGCATCGGCAGAGCCGTCTAAAACGCCTCTTTTGCGCGATGGCCCTCGTCGCCAACGGCTATCTCCTTCTCTCCCTTCTTTTCGGCGAAATGGGGCTGCTGAAATTCATCAAGATGAAGCAGACCTATGCGCACTTTCTGAGAGAGAATGAAGCGCTCCGGGAGGAGAATGAAAGGCTCGGCCGGCGGATCAAGACATTAAAGACCGATTCCGATGCCATCGAGCAGATCGCCCGGGACCGTCTGGGGCTGGCAAAAGAGGGAGAGCTGATCTATGAATTTTATGACTGAGGGGAATCCGATCTAAATCGGGTGACCGTTTTATGATTGAGGCGATCCGAAGGGTGGCCTCTTCTTTTTTGTGGTGATAGATGTCTTACCGTTCAGGATTTATCGCAATTATCGGTCGTCCCAACGTCGGGAAGTCGACGCTGCTCAATCACCTCTTGGGTCAGAAGGTTTCGATCATCTCGGACAAGCCGCAGACGACCCGCAACCGAATCGTCGGCGTGAAGACCCTTCCCGAAGGGCAGATGGTCTTCTTTGATACCCCCGGAATTCATAAGGCCCGGAACAAGCTGAACCAGCGGATGGTCCAAACGGCGATCGGATCACTTCAGGAGGTCGACCTGATCTTTTTCATGGTCGAGCCCGATCCGGAGCCGGGGGAGGGGGACCGATTCATCGCCGAACACTTGCAGCAGATCAAGACGCCGAAGGTATTGGTGATCAACAAAATCGATCTTGTGAAGAAAGATCGATTGATTCCGCTTCTTTCTTTTTATAACGAGAAGACCCAATTTTCGGAGATTTTCCCGATCTCCGCCCTTACCGGGGAGAACATCGACCGCTTGGTTCCCACCGCCCTCTCCTATCTCCCCGAAGGAGAGCCGATTTTTCCGGAGGATCTGGTCACCGATCAGCCGGTCCGTTTTTTGGCCGGCGAAATCATCCGCGAAAAGGTCTTTCAAAAGACCCACGAAGAAATCCCCTACGCCGTCGCCGTCTACATCGATACGTTCAAAGAGGAGGAAGAGAAGAATCTCATCACGATCCAAGCGACCCTTTTCGTGGAGCGGGATTCCCAGAAAGGCATTTTGATCGGGCAGAAGGGTCAGATGCTGAAAGAGATCGGAAAACAGGCGCGGGAAGAGCTGGAGACCCTCCTCGGGACCCGCATCTTCCTGGAGTTGTGGGTCAAGGTCAAAAAGGGGTGGGGGAAGAATGACGCCTTCTTGACCGAAATGGGATACTGAAGGTTTTCTCGGCCAGACCCTCTTGGTCTTTATCCTCCTTTCTTTAGGGTATTTTCTTATGAAAACTACGCTTTCTTCCGAATGCCGATGAGATCGTGATCTGATATTCTTTCCTTACGATCGGGCGGGTTCTCGATATTCTCCATCGACAGACGCTCCAATTTATTTCATCGGAAGGAAGAAAAATCATGACGAAACGTGTCGCCCCCCTCCTTTTTTTCTTGATCCTTTTTCCCGCCTTGACGCTGGAGAGGACCACTCCCGGCGCATTCGGCGCCATCCCCCCCGTCTCATACGCCTCGCCGGTTCCCTTCGCCCCCGGCGAGCGGTTCGTTTACGATGTCCTGCTCAATGACACCAAGGTGGGGAAGGCGGTCATGAAGGTGGAGGAAACGATCCTGGAGGGGAGAGCGGTCTATCACCTGATCTCCGAGGTGAAATCGAGCGGTTTTTTTTCCCTTCTCGTTCCGATCAACGATCGGGTGGAGTCCTACATGGATATGAAGGGCCTCTATTCGCACCGGATTGAAATCCGAAAGGAGCGGCGCAGAAAGACGGAAGAAAAGGTGGTGACTTTCGATCAAGTCGGCCATCGCGCGGTTCAGTGGAAGAACAATGAAGCGGAGACATTCGAAATTCCGCCTCGGGTTCAAGATTCCTTGAGCTCGCTTTACTTTTTCAGAACACAGCCGCTTCCGGATACCGGCGAGGAGATCTCCATCGATATCCATGAGAGCGAAAAGAACGGCAAGCTGGAGGTCCGGAGTCTATCCAGGCAGCGTGTAACGACCCCCGCCGGGACCTTTCAAACGACGAAAGTCGAGACGGCCCTCCCGAAAGAAGGCCCCCTCTCAAGCAAAGGCCGCGTTTTTATCTGGTTTACGGAGGACGACAAGCGGGTTCCGGTTTTGATGCAGACGGAAAGCAAGCGGGGGGTGATCACGGTGCTTCTCTCCTCGCAACGGGAAGGGAAGGAGCATCCTCTCACCGCCGAAGCGTTTTGATCCGTCCTTCTCTTTTCCGGCCTCTTTCTTATTTTTTCAGCAACGGTTTGATGATCGGCCAGATTCGATCGACGATGACGCGGTAACCCTGCCCCGTCGGATGGATGCCGTCGGCCTGGTTGAGATTCGATTGCGCGGCGACCCCGTCTAGGAAAAACGGGATCAACGTCAGCCGGTATCGCGCGGCGAGTCTCGGAAAAATCCTCTCAAACCCTTCCGTATACTCCTTCCCGTAATTGGGCGGCATCTTCATCCCGGCCAAAATCACCTCCACCCCGGCTTCCTGGAGCCGCTCGATAATGCCGGCAAGGTTTTTTTCGGTTTGAATCAGGTCGAGCCCGCGCAGCCCGTCGTTGGCGCCAAGCTCCAAAACGACGATCTCCGGCCGGCTTCGTAGGACCCAATCGACCCGGCGGAGTCCCCCCGCGGTCGTCTCCCCGCTCACCCCCGAATTGACGACCCGATAAGAAAAGCCGGCCTCTTTCAACTTTTCCTCCAGCACCGCCGGGTACCCTTCGCTTGCCGCGACCCCCAGGCCGGCCGTGAGGCTGTCGCCGAAGGCGACGATCACCCGCTCCCGCTCCTGCGCATGGGCCGCAAAGAAGGGGCTCCTTCCGGGATCATCCGCCGTCCCGAAAAGAAAAAAAACCAGTAAAAATAAAACGATCCCTTGCTTCAACTCTCCTCCCTCTTTCCGAAACTTGTTTTTCTGCGACTTGCAAAAAATTATTTTGTCATAAACAGGGCGATTGATCAAGTTTGTATCGGTAAGTGAATTCATGTTGCCATCTAATCGTATTCCTTGACGGAATAAAAAGATGTGCTAGATTTCATTACTGTGACGATCGGAAAGTGGACCGCGGAGAGAAAAGGGAGGGGATTGTGGGACGAAAGAAGATTTTGTTGGTGGATGATGCCAGCACCATCCTCATGATGGAGAAGATGATCCTGGCGAAGGGGGGATACGATCTGGTGACCGCCAAAGACGGCCGGGAGGCGGTCGAAAAGGCGGCGGCGGAGCGGCCCGATCTGATCCTCATGGATGTGATGATGCCGAATATGACCGGATTCGAGGCCTGTGTGCAGCTCCGGCAGAGTGATGCGACCCGATCGACCCCGATTATCCTGGTCACGACGCGGGGGGAGGAAGGCAACGTCGAAAAAGGCTATCAAAGCGGGTGCACCGATTATGTGACGAAGCCGATCAACGGCGTCGAGTTGATGTCGAAGGTCAAGACATATCTGGGCGAGTAGCGCAGGGAGGATTCGGATGGGCGAAGAGGAGAAGGGTGGAGAGGGATATGTCTGGAAGGTGCATGAAGAAACGCGCCGTTTTGCCAAGGACCTTCTGACGGAGAACGAGCGGCTCCGCAACCTGGTGGCGGGGCTGCAAAAAGAGGGGCGGGATTCCGAGGAGGCGCTTTCGACGATGCGGGCCGAGATCGAGCATCGTCGAAGGGAAGAAGATGCCCTGAAGCGTCAAATGGCCGAGATTCGGGAGGAGAACCACAGCTTTTCCCAAAAATACCTGGAGGTCGAGGTTCAGAATTCCAACCTCGCCAATCTCTATGTGGCCAGTTACCGCCTGCATGGAACGTTGGACCGGAGGGAGATTCTCAGCTCCATCCAGGAGATCATCATCAATCTGGTCGGTTGCGAGGAATTTGCGATCTTCGACCTGGATGACGGGGGAATGCTTACGTTGACCGCCTCGATGGGGATTGATACGGCGCGCTACGGGCGCATTCCGGTCGGGGAGGGGAAGATCGGCGAGACGGTCAGGGCCGGGGAAATTTATCTCGCCAAGGAGAACGGGGCGGACCCCGCTTCTTCCGAACGGACGCCGCTCATCGCCTGCATTCCGTTAAAGGTGGAGGGAAAGGTAACCGGCGTGATCGCTATTTTCAGGTTACTCCAGCATAAAACGGCGTTGGAAACGATCGATCAGGAGATGTTCGATCTTCTGGCGACCCATGCCGCCATGTCCCTCTATTGCGCGGGCCTTCACGCGCGAGTGACCTCGGGGGTGAGGGGGGCGTGAGTGAAAGCGCCGGCCGCCCCGCCGGCAGAGAGGCGCAGGGCGGGCGCTTGAAGGTCTACCTCCATCCCGGACAGTTTCATGTCTCCTCCGAGCCGGCTGCGGTGACGACGATTTTGGGGTCGTGCGTGGCCGTCTGTCTCTGGGATCCCCTGTTGAAGGTCGGCGGAATCAACCATTATCTCCTCCCCCACTGGGCGGGGGGTGTCGCCGCGTCGTTTCGATACGGCAATGTGGCGGTGCGGTGCCTCATTGAAAGTCTTCTCTCCCTCGGATGCGTGAAGGAGCGGCTGGTGGCCAAGCTCTTCGGAGGGGCTTGCGTCATCGAGGCTTTTAAAGAGGGTGAGAACCATCTCGGAATGAAGAACGTCGGGGTCGCCCGAAGGCTTTTGGAAGAAGCGGGGATAGGAATCGTCGGGGAAGATGTGGGGGGGCGGTATGGCCGCAAATTGATCTTCCAGACCGATGACGGCGTTGTCTGGGTGAAATCGTTATAAGAGGTATCGATGGAACGAGAGCCGGAAGAGATGAGTCCCGAGGATATTACCCTGGAAATGGTTCTGAAGACCTTTCTGGTGGAGGCGGAGGAGAATCTCTCCAAGATGGAAGAGTTGTTGATCACGCTCGAAACGGAGCCGGAGAATGACGAACTCTTTCACACAATCTTTCGGATGGCGCACACATTGAAGGGGAATGCGTCAAGCCTCGGCTTCGTCCAGACGGCCGAGTCGGCTCACGTCGTCGAGGACCTTCTTCAGCGGTTGAGGAACCGGACGCTTCCGGTCCATGATCGGCTGATCAGTCTGCTGCTGCAAGCCGTTGATTATCTCCGGCGGATCGTCACCGAGGAAACCGAAGCCGGAACGGTCTCTTCGGCGGCCCTCAATTTTTTTCGGCGACTTCCCTTGGCGGCCGTGGAGGGAGAAGAGATCCCTGCCGACGCTCCGACGCAGGATCGCCGCAAGGAGCCGGGAAGAAGGGAAGGGGATCGCCATTTTACGAATGACCGGACCAAGACCCTCCGAATCGACATCGATCGATTAGACCGGCTGTTGAATCTTGCCGGCGAGGTTGCGATTGCTCAGGGACGCCTCGGACAGCTGCTGGAATGGAAAGGAAGAAGAGAGGATCTCCTGGAAGCGCATCAGGAGGCGAACCGCCTTTTCATCGACCTGCAGGAGCAGGTGATGAAGATCCGAATGGTTCCGGTCGGCCCGATCTTTCGACCGCATCTGAGGACTGTCCGGGATATCGCCAGAGCGCATGGGAAAAGCGCCCGCCTCAGCCTGGAAGGGGAGGAGGTGGAGGTCGACACCACCGTGATCGAGCATTTGAAAGATCCGCTGGTTCACATGATTCGAAACGCCCTCGACCATGGGATCGAGCCGCCCGACCGGAGAAAAGCGCTCGGGAAAGATCCGTGCGGCCGCCTGGTCCTTCGCGCCTTCCATGACGCGGGAAGCATCGTGATCCAGCTCGAAGACGACGGGGCGGGACTCAACCGGCGGCGGATCATCGAGAAGGCCCTCTCGAAGGGGATGATCGCGAGTGCGGAGGGGCTGTCGGACGAGGAGGTTTACCGGTTCATCTTCGAGCCCGGGTTCTCCACCGCGGAAGCGGTGACCGATCTCTCCGGACGGGGGGTCGGGATGGATGTCGTCAAACGAAACATCGATGCCTTGCGCGGATCGATCTCGGTCGAGAGCAAAGAGGGGAAGGGGACGACGATTACCTTTCGGCTCCCGCTGACCCTGGCGATCATCGAAGGGTTCGCGGTGGGGGTCGGCTCCGAGACCTATATCCTTCCCCTCGAGGCGGTCACGGAATGTGTGGAGCTGCCGAGGGAGGAGAGCGTCCATCCGAACGGCGACGGCGTGATCTCCCTTCGCGGGAGGCCCCTTCCCTATCTGCATCTTCGGAGACTGTTCCATCTGGGGGGAAGCCCGCCCCGCCGGCAGAGCGTGGTGGTTGTGAATTCGGGAGGGAAGGAGGCCGGTTTGGTGGTCGATCTCCTCCAAGGCGAGATGCAGGCGGTGATCAAATCATTGGGAAAGCTTTTTCAGGGCCTTCCGGGGATCTCCGGCTCGACGATTTTAGGAGACGGACGGGTGGCGCTGATTTTGGATGTGCCGGGATTGCTGCGTGAGGCGGTGAAACGCCGACCGGAGAGAATCGCCGGGTAAGTGAACACGCACGCGCGTCGCATTCCCCGCCCCCTGGGGGCGAGGGTTAGACGCGCGAATACAAATAGATTTTTTTCCTTTCGGGTCGAAGATGGCTTCGCGATGTGAGTAGAAGTACTTCGTACCCGATTTATAACTGCACATTCCCCGCTGCTTGCGGCGGGGAGCTTCAATGGAAGTGGCTCCGGGCCGCTGATGAACGGTCTTCCGTTGTACGGTTTTTCTTAACGCCCTTTGCAGGAGGTAGAGATGTTTAAAGATATGACGGTGAAATCGAAAGTAATTCTTTTGCCCATCCTGGCGACCGTCGCTTTCGTCATCATGATTCTTGTCGTCCTCTTCATGGGGAACAAGAACAGAGCGCTGTTTGATCGGATCGAGACCGGCTACTATCCCGCATTGCGATTGAGCCAGGAGCTGCAGAAGTCGTTTGGCGCGCTTCATCTCGCCTTGGAAGAGGTCGTCGCGGCCGGAAAAATAGAGGAGCTCAAAACCGCCGAAGCGATTCAAGATGAATTGATCAAAAAGCTGGAGAGCGGGAAGGAAAATCGGGAGATCGCGGCGTCCGAGATAGACCGGATGATCGGGATGTTCCAGGGTTATTATTCCGAAGCGCGACAGGCCGCGCTGCAAGGGAGGGGAAGGGGCGCCTTCCCCGAGGCGGTCAAGGCAAAATACGACGACCTGGCCGAGAAACTGAACGCCGTCATCCGCCAGAATGAATCGATCATCTCCGCCGCGTTCGTTCAGGCCGACAACAATGAACGGATGTTGATGGTGATCATCGCCATCATCAGCTTCGTCTGCGTAGTCTGTTTGGCGGGATTGTCGATCGCCCTCATCATCTCTTTTACCACCCCCCTCGGCCGGGCGGTGGATGTCGCCAATCAGGTGGCCCAGGGCGAGATGACGGCCCGGATCGACGTCACCTCGAAAGACGAGGTCGGACAGCTCCTGCTTGCCTTGGATGTCATGATCTCGAAATTCAGACAGATCATCACGCAGGTCCGGAGTCAAGCCGATTCCCTGACCTCCGCCTCGTCGCAGGTCTCCGCCTCGTCGCAGGGGGTGTCGAAGGGGACGAGCGAGCAGGCCGCGTCGGTGGAAGAGGTCACCTCCAGCCTGGAGGAGATGAGCGCCTCCATCACGCAGAACGCCGACAACTCCCGGCAGATGGAGCAGATGGCGGTCAAAGGGGCGAAGGATGCCGAGGAGAGCGGAAAGGCGGTGACGGAAACGGTCGACGCGATGAAGGAGATCGCGGAGAAGGTCTCGGTGATCGAGGAGATCGCCTATCAGACGAACCTGCTCGCCCTGAATGCGGCGATCGAGGCGGCGCGGGTCGGAGAGCATGGAAGAGGATTCGCCGTGGTGGCGACCGAGGTGAGAAAGCTGGCGGAGCGAAGCCAGACGGCGGCGGAGGAGATCGGGAAGGTGGCCGGCTCCAGCGTCAAGATGGCGGAGCGCGCGGGAGAGATGCTCTCCGCGCTGGTCCCTTTGATCCGGAAAACGGCGGAGCTGGTCCAAGAGGTGGCGGCGGCCTCCCGGGAGCAATCGTCGGGGGTGATGCAGATCAACAAGGCGATGGGACAGGTCGACCAGGTGACCCAGCGCAATGCCGCGGCGGCGGAGGAGCTTTCGAGCACGGCGGAGGAGATGTCTTCTCAGGCAATTGCATTACAACAGCTGATGGCCTACTTCCGGTTCGGAAAAGACGAGATGGGGGAACAACGTCATGATCTCATCGAAACGGCTCCGGCGCATGAGAGGGAGGAGCTCCTGTTACAGGAAGCGAAGGAGCGGGCCGCTTCACTCGCGGGGATGAAGGAGGGAAGGCGGAGCGAGGAGGGAAACGGGGCGACCCCCGCGGAAGAGCACGATCATGAATTCAAGCGTTTCTAATCTAATAAGGAAATGCGGTAACAACACCAAGCAAGGAGATATGAAAGGAGGTATGAAATGTTAAACACAGGGATGAATATGGCCATGACGAGCAGCTACGACATGCTGCTGGTCGTTCTTTCAATTATCGTTGCCATCGTGGCATCGTACACGGCGTTGAACCTCGCCGGGCGGGTCACGGCGGCGCAGGGAGGGTCGCGCACCGCGTGGTTGCTGGGAGGGGCCACTGCGATGGGAATCGGCATCTGGTCGATGCATTTCATCGGCATGCTTGCCTTCAGCCTTCCGGTTCCGATCTCGTATGATATCGGAGTGACGATCTTTTCGATGATCGCGGCGATCATCGCCTCGGCGATCGCCCTCTTTATCGTCAGCCGCAATGAGATGGGGCTCACCCAGTTGCTGCTCGGCGGGGTTTTGATGGGGGTCGGAATCGGGGTCATGCACTACTCCGGGATGTGGGCGGTGCGGGTCGATGCGACCGTTTCGTATGATCCGGTTTTTTTCCTTCTCTCCGTCGTCATCGCCGTGGTGGTGTCGGTTGTCGCCCTCTGGCTCTCTTTCCATCTGCGTAACGAGACGGGGGGGATCGGGATGCTTCAAAAGGGAATCAGCGCCTTCGTGATGGGGGGGGCGATCATCGGACTCCATTATACGGCGATGATGGCGTCGAATTTCATGCCGACCGCCTCCTCGGCGACCGCGTCGGCGGCCTCCGCGACGGGGATGAACAGCTCCTCGCTGGCATGGGGGGTCGGCATTGCGACCCTGCTTGTCCTCGGGCTGGCGTTGATCAGCTCCATGATGAGCCAGCGAATGTCGGTCGGCCCGGTCGGCATTCCGAAAGAAGCCCGGCCGGCCCGTTAACACTTTCTGGCGAGGAAGGATAAAATCGTGAATCAGATGACCCATCAGATGCAGTACCTGACCTTCCATCTGGCCGGAGAGGAATATGCGATCGATATTCTCCAGGTGAAGGAGATTATCGAATATGACGCGCTGACGAAGGTTCCGATGACCCCTCCCTGGGTGCGGGGGGTCATCAACCTTCGGGGGAGCGTGGCGGCGGTGATCGATCTGGCGGTGAAGTTCGGACACCCGGAAAGCCCGGTCGGCAAGCGGACCTGTATCGTGATCGTCGAGGTCGATCTGGGAGGGGAGCGTTCGGTCATGGGGATCATGGCCGATGCCGTCAGCCAGGTGATGGCGCTCTCTCCCGAGCAGGTGACCCCGCCGCCGGCCTTCGGAACCAAGATCCGAACCGATTATTTGAAAGGGATGGGGAAGGCCGGGAAGAAATTCGTTTTGATTTTGGACGCCGACCGCGTTTTATCCGCCGACGAGCTGCAAGTGGTGGCGTCGCTCCAGGAAGCGGCCGGGTCCGATCCGCGTCCTGCGGAAGAGCGCGAGCCGGGACGGTGATGAAAGAGGGAGAGAGGCCGGCGCGGGAGCGGATCGCGCTTCGGCCGATGACGGAACGGGAATTTTCTCTCTTTCAGGAGCTGATTTACAAAGAGGCCGGCATTTACCTCTCTTCAGTCAAAAACACGCTGCTGGCCGGTCGGTTGACCCGCCGGCTCCGGGAGCTCGGCCTCCCCTCTTTCGAGGCTTACTACCGCTTCGTCCTTCAAGAGGGGGAAGCGGAGCGAATTCTCCTTCTTGACGCCGTCACCACCAACGAGACCCATTTCTTCCGCGAGCCGGGACAATTCGAGTTTCTCGAACGGCGGCTTCTGCCGGAGTGGTCCCGCGAGGGGGAGTCGGGACGGCGACCCCGAAAGATCCGGGTCTGGAGCGCCGGCTGCTCCACCGGGGAGGAACCCTACTCCCTCGCGATGAGCCTGCTGCTTCAATTCCCTTTCACTTCCGGGTGGCGGATCGAAGTCTTGGCGACCGATCTCTCCACCCGCGCGCTGGAGCGGGCCCGGAAGGGGGTCTGGCCGATCGAAAAGGCGAAGGAGATCCCGCCCCGCTATCTTCAACCTTTTATGTTGAGGGGGACCGGGAGCCAAGAGGGGAAAATCAAGGCCGGCCCGGAGATCCGCTCCATCGTTCAATTCGAGCGGCTCAATCTCAACGAAGAAGTCTATCCCACCTCAGGACCGCTGGACCTCATTTTTTGCCGGAACGTTCTCATCTATTTTGACGCCGAATCGAAACGCCGCGTCATCGACCGCTTGCTCCGCGCGCTCTCGCCGACGGGGTATCTCTTTATCGGTCATGCGGAGAGCCTCACCGGATTGGCCGATCGTGTCCGGAGCGTCCTCCCGACGGTCTACGTGAAGGGGGGAAGCCGGGGGAATGCCGAATGGAGCGGAAAATCATGACGATGGAAAACGGAGCGCGGCGTTTTTTGAATGTGTTGGTGGTGGATGATTCCGCCGTCGTCCGCCAGACGATGATCGCCCTGCTCTCGCGGGAGAAGGACATTCACGTCGTCACCGCGGCCGATCCGTTGATCGCCATCGGCAAGATGCAGCAGACCCGGCCCGATGTGATCCTCCTCGACCTCGAAATGCCCCGGATGGACGGTTTAACCTTTCTCAAAAAGATCATGACCGAAGATCCGATTCCGGTCGTGATCTGCTCCAGCCTTGCCGAAGAGGGGTCGGAAGCGGCGCTTCGGGCGATGGAAGAGGGAGCGGTCGAGATCATCACCAAGCCGAAAATGGGGGTCAAAGATTTTCTTTCCGAGTCGGCCCGCGCTTTGACGGAGACGGTGCGGGGGGCGGCCCATGCGCGCCTCCGGCCTTCTCCGTCGCCCCTCCGATCGTCGGGAAAGAAACAAAACGCCGATGTCATCCTCCCGCCGGGGAGTAGGCGTCCGCTGACCTTTACAACCGACAAGATTGTCGCCATCGGCGCCTCCACCGGGGGAACCGAAGCGCTCCGGGAATGCCTCGAAGCGATGCCCCCCGACGCCCCCGGGATCGTCATCGTCCAACATATGCCGGAGGGTTTCACCAAAGCGTTCGCCAATCGCCTCAACCAGCGCTGCGAGATCGAGGTCAAGGAGGCGGCGCACGGGGATCGGGTGATCCCCGGCCGGGCTTTGATCGCGCCGGGGAACCATCATATGCTCCTCACCTGCGACGGCGCTCATTACGCCGTGGAGATCGTCGACGGCCCGCCGGTTTCCCGCCACCGTCCGAGTGTCGATGTCCTCTTCCGCTCGGTTGCCAAGGCGGCGGGGCCGAACGCGGTCGGCGTCATCATGACCGGGATGGGAGACGACGGGGCGGCCGGTCTCCTGGAGATGAAACAGGCGGGGGGGGCGACCGTCGCCCAAGACGAGGCGACCTGCGTCGTCTTCGGCATGCCGAAGGAGGCGATCGCCCGGGGGGCCGTCGATGAGGTTCTCCCTCTTCCTTTGATATCAACCTTCCTCCTTAAGAAGTTGGCTCGGTAAACGAATCTCTTCCGCTTCTGTTCCTTCCTTTCCGCCTGGTGTATAATACGAGCTTGTGTTTGAGGACGAGGAGCGCCCATGATTGAAATTTCCAATCTCACGATGCAACTCACCAGCGGCGGAAGGACCGTCACCATTTTAGACGGGATCGATCTTTCCGTTCCCGCCAAGCAATTTGTGGCGGTGGTCGGCCCTTCCGGGAGCGGCAAGTCGACCCTGCTCGGGCTGATCGCCGGACTCGACCGGCCGACCTCCGGATCGATCCGGATCGACGGCGTCTCCCTCTCCGCGTTGAGCGAAGATGATCTGGCGCGCCTCCGCCGGGAAAAGGTCGGAATGATCTTCCAGTCGTTCCATCTCATCCCGACGCTGACCGCCCTGGAGAACGTCCAGGTCCCGCTGGAGCTTCGGGGGGAGCGCGCCGCCGACCGGGAAGCGATCCGTCTTCTCGATGCGGTGGGGCTGGGGGATCGGAAACATCATTATCCGGTCCAGCTTTCGGGCGGGGAGCAGCAGCGGGTCGCCGTCGCCCGGGCTTATTCGGCGAAGCCGGCCCTTCTCCTTGCCGATGAGCCGACCGGCAATCTCGACTCCGCCAACGGCGCCCGCGTCATCGATCTCCTTCTTCAGCTTCACCGCGATCAGGGGAGCACGCTGATTTTGGTCACCCACGATCCGTCGCTGGCGGCCCGGGCCGAGCGGGTCCTCTCGCTGCGCGACGGGAAGGTCGTGGGGGATGAGTTAAGGAACGAAGGATAACGAAAGTCTGACATGGCCCTTTTCATTTTCAAAATGATTTGGCGCGAAGCGCGCGGCTCCCTCCGGCATTTCCTCTCGTTTCTCTTCTCGATCGCCCTCGGCGTCGGGTCGATCGTGGCGGTCGGCATCATCGCGGCCAACCTGGAAGAGATGACCTTCCACGAGGCGCGCAATCTCCTCACGGCCGATCTGGAGGCGCGGTTAAGGCAGCCGTTGTCGCCGGAGGGGGAGGCGGCGCTGGCCGATTTGACCGGCCAAGGAATTCGGCTGGTCCGGATCACCGAAATGATCGGCATGGCCGCCACCGACCCCTCCTCTCAAGAAGCGCCGCAAGGGTATCAGTCGCAGCTCGTGGAGTTAAAGGCGGTTGAGCCGGGGTATCCTTTCTACGGGAGGTTTGCCGTCGATCCGCCGACCTCCGACCCGTTTCAAGATCCCGAAGCGGCCTGGGTTCAGGAGGGGCTGTTGATTCGGCTTGGCCTTCAGGTGGGCGACCGGCTCAAGCTGGGAGAGGCTGTCTTCACAATCAAGGGGGTCATCCGGAGAGAGCCCGACCGGGCCGTCGGAACGTTTACATTGGGGCCCCGGGTCATGTTGTCTCAGGAGGGATTGGCGCGGACGAAGCTGGTCCAGACCGGGAGCCGGATCAACCGGCGAATTCTCTTTCAGACCCCGGAGCCTTGGAGCGCAGATTCCCTCAAAACCGAATTACAAGAGCGGTGGAAGAGCGAATCGGTCCGGTTGAAGACCTACCGGGAGTCTCAGCCCCGCCTCGGGCGGTTTCTTGAGAATTTCACCACCTACCTCGGTCTCGTCGGCTTGATCACCCTGATGATCGGGGGGATCGCCGTCGCGAGCAACATCCATGCTTTTTTAACCGAGCGGATCGGGACGATCGCCATCCTCAAATCGCTCGGGAGTCCCGCTTTCTCCGTCCTTCTGATCTATCTCCTCCTGTCCGCTTTTCTCGGGGCCGTCGGCAGCCTCCTCGGCGTCGGCCTGGGGGTGGCGATGTATCAATCGCTGCTCGGGCTTCTCACCCGATTTCTTCCCCCCGGCTTCGCTTTCGAGATGTCTTTTCTTCCGATTTTCCGGGGCGTGGCCATGGGGGTGGGAACGACCATCCTCTTCTCCCTCTGGCCGCTTCAAAAAGTCTGGCGGATCGCGCCGTCGCGGGTCTTCCGGCAGGAGGTGGAAGATTCTTTTGGAGAGCCCGGGAGAGGGCGGGAGGCGATCGGGGAGAGCTCCAAAAGGTTCTTCTCTTTTTTCTCATCCCGCTCCTTCGCGCTGGGCCTCCTCATTGTCCTCGGATGGGCCGGGCTCTCGATCTGGCAAGCGGGGTCGTGGCGGTTGGGAGGATGGGTGATCGGCGGGGTGGCGTCGGCGGTCGTCCTTCTGCTCGGGGCGACCTGGGGGGCGTTACGATTGATCCGCATCTTCGGCCGCCCCCGGCCGCTGATTTTCCGCTACGGGATCGGCAATCTCACCCGCCCCGGACGGCAAATCATGACGGTGGTCCTTTCGATCGGGATCGGCGTGTTGATTCTCCTCACACTGTTGCAGGTGGAGAAGAATCTCCTGGCGAATCTTCAACAGAATATTCCGGACGATGCGCCGAGTCTCTTTTTTATCGACCTGCAGCCCGACCAAAAAGAGCCGTTCGAGACGATCATGGCGAAGTGGGACCTAAAAAAGCCGGTCGAGCTGACCCCGCTGGTCCGGTCGCGGCTTTTCGATTTAAACGGCCAGAAGGTCTCCGAGATTCAGGCCGAGGAGCGCCCCGACGGATGGTATTTCACCCGGGAGTATGTCCTGACCTACCAACGGGATCTTCCGAAGCACAATACGATCCGCAAAGGCGACTGGTGGGAAGGCGGGAATCCCAACGGCGCGGTTGCCCGGATCTCGGCGGAGGCGGAGGCGGCGCGGCATCTCGGGATCAGGATCGGCTCGAAGGTCACCTTTGATATCCAAGGGGTTCCGATCGAGGGGGAGGTGACGAGCATCCGTGATGTCGATTGGGGAAGCCTCTCGACGAACTTCTTCTTCATCTTCGAGCCGGGGGCGCTCGACGGCGCGCCGATTACCTATGTGGCGACCGCAACGACGACCCCTGCGGAAGACCTTCCGATCCAGAACGCCGTCATCCGCGCCTTTCCGAATGTCACCGTCATCCATCTGCGGGAGATCCTGGAGACGATCGCCGGAATCCTCAGAGAGATCACCCGGACGGTCCGGTTCATGGCTCTTTTCGGTTTTGCCGTCGGGCTGATCGTCCTCTCCGGCGCGATTGCGGCGACCCGCGCCCGCCGGCTTCACGAAATGACCCTCTTCAAAACCCTCGGGGCGACCCGGCCGACGCTGCTTGCGATCATGGCGGTGGAGTACGGCCTTCTCGGCCTTCTTGCCGCCGCCGTCGGCGGCCTCCTCTCGATCGGGCTTTCCTGGGGGATCGTCCACTTCTTTCTCGATCTGCCGTGGCGGTTTGATGGCGTCTCCCTCTTGCAAGGGGTGATCGCGACCCTTCTTCTGACCCTCCTGACCGGTTTCATGATGACCTACCGGATCTTGGGACAAAAGCCGCTGGCGATTCTCCGCGCCGAGTAATTCCCCTTCCCTGTCATCCTATTGAATGACCCTCTTTAATGCCGTAGAATAAATAAAGAGTCTCTTAACAACTATCAGCTCAGACACATCCGGGAATCGATGAATGGATCGCGAGCGGGAAGGCATCCGAACGAGCAAGACCCAGTCAAAATTAAAGAACCCCATCGAGAAAAATCGGATTCGCAAGCGCTCTTTGTCGAAAAAAGGGTGGGAAGCGTCATTTGAATCGATCCATCTCCAGTGGAAGCGGTTTCTTCAAGGGCTTTCGCCCGAGGGGCCGCTGCGAAAGGTGATCCTGGAGTCGTGGCGGCGGAGCCGCGCCGACGGCATCGATCCGGAACCGTCTCAACTCTCTCTCCGTCGCATGACCGCGGAGGATCTTCAGGCTCGGCTCGACACGAACCGAGAATTGATCGATATTGCCGCCCTTCATCTGGATTGGATCTCCTCTTCATTGGCTCAGATCCTTCATGCCGTCTTTTTGGTCGATCGGGACGGCATCGTCCTTTATGCGGCCGGAAATGACGCTCGGATGCGGGAGTCGTTCCATGTGGTTCCGGGATATGATTGGTCCGAACGGAAAATGGGGACCAATGCGGTCGGAACGGCCCTGGCGGGGAATCAGGCGATCGCGGTCGCGGGGCCGGAGCATTTCATTCAACTGTTTCATCATTATACCTGCACAGGGGTTCCGATTCATGCAAATGGCGAGGTCGTCGGCGCGATCGGCATCGGGACCCCTGTCGCGGACGGCAATCCGGAGCGGATGATCCTGACCTCCCACACGGCCTATGTCATCGAGCAGGAGCTGATGCATCGGCAGACCGCAAGCCAAGCGGAGTCGATCAAAGCCGAGGCGATGATGCTCCTGTCCAACTCGCTCGATTATAAAACCACGCTATCCATCATTGCACACCTGGTTGTCCCTCGATTAGCCGATTGGTGTATCATCGATATGGTCGAAGCGGATCGGTCGATCGTCCGATTCGCCGTCGCGCAGGCCGATCCTTCCAAGAGCACCCTCGCTCGCGACTTACAGCATCAACCCCTTCATCCGGATGTCCCTTATGGCGCTCCGCAGGTGATACGGACCGGCCGATCGGAGCTCTACACGGAGATTTCTGATTCCCAAAAAAGGGGAGGTGCCTCCAGTGAGGCGCACTTCAAGCTTATTCGGCAGATGAATGCAACATCAGGCATGGTGGTCCCGATTCCCGGCCGGGGTCAGGTATTGGGGGCCATTACCTTCCTCTCGGCAGAATCTGGCCGGCGCTATAACCGGGTCGATCTCGCACTCGCTGAGGATCTCGCCCGTCGCGCGGGGCTGGCGATTGAGAACGCGCAGCTCTATCGCGCGGCCCAGCGGGAAATTACCGAGCGCAAGCGAGCGGAGGAAGCCTCGCGTGAATCCGAGCTTCGGTACCGGACGCTCTTCGATTCTATCGACGAGGGTTTTTGCGTTATCGAAGTGTTGTTCGACGAAAACGATAAGCCGGTTGATTACCGCTTTTTGGAAACCAATCCGATGTTCGAAAAACAAACCGGCCTGCGGGACGCCGTGGGTAAGACGATGCGATCGCTTGCCCCCACACATGAAGCGTACTGGTTTGAGATTTATGGCCGGATCGCGCTGACAGGGATGCCGGTCCGTTTTGAAAACCGGGCCGAAGCACTGTACCGCTGGTATGATGTTTACGCCTTCCGCGTCGGGGGGCCTGAAGAGCGAAAAGTCGCCATCCTCTTTAACGATATCACCGAGCGCAAGCAGGCGGAGGGAGAATTGCGGCGGGCCCATGAGCGGCTGCGCACCAGTGAGGAGCGACGAGAGCTCGCCGCCCGGTTTGCGCAGATTGTCGTCTGGGAGTGGGATCCGCACGCCAACCGGGTCGACACCACAGAGAGCTTCAAGGAAATCTACGGTCTTTCGGCCATCGAATACGCCGAACAGGGTTGGTCGCTGCTTCATCCCGAGGATCGGGAGCGCCACACCGCCATGGTCAAAAAAGTGGCGACGGAGGGGGGGAGCTACCATTCCGAGTTTCGCATTATCCGCCCCGACACCGGGGCCGTCGTCTGGATCGAGGAGCGCGCTTTTGCCGTCATGGATGAGCAAGGGGGTGTCGCGCGGCTGATCGGCGCGGCGGCGAACATCACCGAGCGCAAGCAGGCGGAAGCGGCGCTTCGGAACAGCCGGGAACAGCTCCAGACGATTCTCGATAATACGACGGCCGTGGTTTATCTCATGAGCATCGAGAACCGGTTCATTTTAATCAACCGGCAGTTTGAGGGGCTTTTCGGTTTAAAGAATAAAGAGACGCATGGCAGGTCGATCTATGAGGTTTTCCCGAAGAAGGTCGCCGATGCCTTTCAGGCCAATAACAAGAAAGTAATTGAAGGGGGAATCCCTTTGGAATTCGAAGAGGAGGTTCCATTGGCGGACGGCACTCATGTTTACCTTTCCATGAAGGTTCCTTTAATCGATCAAGCGGGAAAACCGTATGGGATCTGCGGCATCTCGAGCGACATCACCGATCGGAAACGAATGGAGGAGACCCTCAAGCAAAAGACGCGCGAGGCGGAGGAGGCGAACCGGGCTAAATCACAGTTTGTGTCGATTATCTCGCACGAGCTGCGGACGCCGCTCAACGCCATCATCGGCTACGCCGGTCTCCTGAAGCGTCCTGAATTTTCAGAACACTCGGATAAGCGAATCGAGATGAACGACCGCATTTATTATAATGCGCAGGCTCTCCTGGAGCTGATCAACAATCTGCTGAATCTCAACCGGATGGAGGCGGGGCAGATGCCGGTCGATGCGGAGACGGTGTTTCTTGCCGATGTGGTCGGCGGCATTGTCGATAATCTCAGATCGATGGGAGAGGAGAAGGGGCTGAAGGTGACGTTCATCAATGAAGACGGCCCGCTGCCGATCCACTCCGATTCGAAGAAGATCGAGCAGATCGTCACCAACCTCATTTCCAATGCGATTAAGTTTACCGATCACGGCTCGGTGACGGTGCGGCTGTCGGACCGCTCGGCGGAGCAACGGGCCGTCATCGAAGTCACCGACACCGGCATCGGCATCGACGAAGGGGATCTGCCGCGTCTTTTTGAGCCGTTCTATCAGGCCGATCCTTCCAATACCCGTTCTTATGAGGGAACGGGGCTGGGGCTCTCCATTGTAAAGAGGTTTACTGACCTGCTCGGCGGAACCGTCCGGGTAGCGAGTACATTGGGGGTCGGAACGACCTTCACCCTCTCCCTTCCCTATGAACGTAAACATCCAGTGTGATTCTCCGTGTTTTCCCTCCTCTTGAACCGTTATTTTCGTAAGCGTAATATAGATATATTAGATGATTTACGTTCGAGAGATGAGCTTGGGTTGATCCCAGGCGAGGATAAAGAGGATAAGGAGGATAAGATGGATGATGGATCGAGATATAGAAAAGCTGCGGTCGATGAAGGGCCTTCGAAGTGCGGAGACCACAGAGCAAACCGGACAAGAGACCCAAGAAATTCCTCCGGTGCGCAGCGATCGAAATCAGGAAAACGCCGTTCATAGACAGTGGAAGCAATTTACAGAGGGTATTCTACCCGAGGGGGCGCGAAGCGTCATCCTGGAATCGTGGCAGCGATGTCGCGCCCAAGGTGTCAATCCGGAGCAGGTTTTATTCCAACGTATTGCGGAGGAGACCCTTCAGCGACGGCTCGAATCGAATCGTGAGCTGATCGAGATCGCCGCGCTCCACCTCGATTGGATCTCCTCGTCATGGACCCGTCTCCCGCACGTTTTGTTTTTGATCGACCGCGACGGCATCGTCCTCTACGTTACCGGGAACGATTCCGAACTTCGTGAAAAACTCCACCTGATTCCGGGTTACGATTGGTCCGAGCGGCAAGTGGGGACCAACGGCGCAGGAACGGCTTTATCGGCAGATCAGGCGATTTCAATCATCGAGATGGAGCATTTCGTGCGGCCTTTTCATGCTTATACCTGCACCGGCGCGCCGATTCATCTGAACGGAAACGGCATCGGCGCGCTCGGCTTCGGGACCCCCGGGGCCGACGACAATCCGGAGCGGGTGATCCTGACGGCGCACACGGCCTATGTCATCGAGCAGGAGCTGATGCATCGGCGCACCGCCCGGCAGGCGGAGTTGATGAAAGCCGAGGTGATGGCGCTCCTGGCCAACTCGCTCGATTACAAAACCACCCTCTCCAGCGTCGCACACCTGGTTGTCCCCCGTTTTGCCGACTGGTGCCTAATCGATATGGTCGAAGAAGAACAGTCGATCGTCCGGTTGGCCGTCGCGCAAGCCGATCCGTCTAAGAGCCTCCTTGCTCAAGAGCTGCAGCGTCAACCGCTCAATCAAAAGGTGGCCTTCGGCGCCCCGCAGGTAATACGGACCGGTCAACCGGAGCTCTACCCGGAGGTCTCCGATCCTCTCTTGCAGCAAGCCGCTTCGGATGAGAAGCATTTAGATTTGATCCGGCGGATGCATTCAACGTCGGTCATGGTGGTTCCGATCGCGGGCCGCGATCGGATTTTGGGTGCGATTACTTTTATCTCGGCGGAATCGGGGAGGCGATACAACCAGACCGATCTCGCCTTGGCGGAAGACCTCGCCCGCCGGGCCGCGCTGGCCATCGAGAACGCGCGACTCTACCGCGCCGCTCAAGAAGAAATTGTGGAGCGCAAACGGGTGGAAGGATCTCTGCGGCAGTCGGAAGAAAAATACCGCAATCTGTTCGAGACGATGGCGCAGGGGGTCGTCTATCACAATGCATGGGGAAAAATCGTATCGTTGAATCCGGCCGCGGAGCGGATCCTCGGATTGAAGTTGGATCAGATGCCGGGGAGGACTTCGTTTGATCTCACTTGGAGGGCGATTCACGAAGATGGAGCCCACTTTCCGGAAGAGACCCACCCGGCGATCGTCGCGTTGAGAACCGGAAAAGCGGTGCGAAATGTGGTGATGGGAATCTTTCATCCCCAGGAGGAGGCCTATCGCTGGGTGAATATCAATGCCGTCCCGCAGTTTCAGCCCGGAGAAGAGAAGCCCTATCAGGTTTATACCACCTTTGAAGACATCACGGAACGAAAGCGGGGGGAAGAGGTCCTCAAGCAAAAGACGCGGGAGGCCGAGGAGGCGAACCGGGCCAAATCGAACTTTGTCTCGATCATCTCGCACGAGTTGCGGACCCCTCTCAATGCGATCATCGGCTATTCCGGTCTTCTGAAGCGTCCGAATGTCGCTGAAGATCCCGCGAAGGGAGCGGAACGGATCGACCGGATCTACTACAATGCCCACATTTTGCTTGAACTGATTAATAATCTTCTGAACCTCAACCGGATGGAGGCGGGACAGATGCCGGTGGAGGCGGAGATGGTGTTCCTCGCTGATGTGGTCGGCGCGATTGTCGATAATCTCAAATCGATGGGAGAGGAGAAAGGCTTGAAGGTGGCGTTCATCAATGAGGACGGCCCGCTGCCGATTCACTCCGATTCGAAGAAGATCGAGCAGATCGTCACCAACTTGATTACGAACGCCATCAAGTTCACCGACCAAGGCTCGGTGACGATTCGGCTCTCGGATCATTCGGCGGAACAGCGCGCTTGCATCGAAGTCTCCGATACCGGCATCGGAATCGGCGCGCCGGATCTGCCGCATCTCTTCGAGCCGTTCTACCAGGCCGATCCTTCCGATACCCGATCCTATGAAGGATCGGGGCTGGGGCTCTCCATCGTGAAAAAGTTCACCGAACTGCTCGGGGGGACGGTTCGGGTGGCCAGCGCATTGGGGGCCGGGGCGACCTTCAAGGTGATCCTTCCTTATAAGATGCCCCACTTGAGATCAAAGGCCGCTTAAGGTATCCTCTACCGCATGACTCCGAAACATCCCAACACGCCGCCGGGCCCGCCGGGAACGCCGCTGGTCGGGCAGCTTTTTCCTTTTCGACGCGATCCGATCGATTTCCTGATGCGGCTTTCCCGCGAGTACGGGGATATCGCCCGCTTCAAGATCGGATCGCAAGAGCTGTTTCTTTTCAACCATCCAGACCTCATCAAAAACGTCTTAACGGTCGATCACCGCAGCTTTATCAAGGGGCGGGGACTTCAGTGGGCGAAGCGCCTTCTGGGTGAAGGGCTTCTGACCAGCGAGGGGGAGTTCCACCGCCGCCAGCGGCGGATCGCGCAGCCGGCCTTCCACCGGCAGCGGATCGCAGCTTACGGCGAGATGATGACCGGCTACGGCGTCCGGATGCGGGAGCGCTGGGAGGAGGAGAAACCGTTCGATGTCTTAAAGGAGATGATGCACCTGACGATGATGGTCGCGGCGAAGACCCTCTTCGATACCGAGGCCGAGTCGGAGGCGAAGGAGATCGGGGGGGCGCTGTCGGTCTCGGTCGAATTTTTCAACCGGTTTACCCTTCCTTTCGCCGACCTTTTGGCGGAGCTGCCGGTGCCGAGCACCCTCAAATTTCGAAAAGCAAAGCGCCGCCTGGATGAAACAGTCTACCGGATGATCGCCGAGCGGCGGGCGAGCGAAGGAGACCGGGGGGATCTCCTCTCGATGCTCCTTCACGCCACCGACGAGGAAGGGGGAACCGGCGGGATGACCGACCGGCAGCTTCGGGATGAAGCGATGACGATCTTCCTGGCGGGACATGAGACGACCGCGAATGCGCTGACCTGGACCTGGTATCTGCTGTCGCAACATCCCGGCGCGGAGGCGCGCCTGCACGCCGAGATCGACGCGCTGGGAGGGCGGCTCCCGGCGGTCGACGATCTGCCGAAGTTAACCTATACCGAGAAGCTGCTGGCCGAATCGATGCGGCTTTATCCTCCCGCGTGGCTGCTCGGCTATCGGGCGATTCGCGATTACCCGGTCGGCCGGTATGTCGTCCCGAAGGGGGGGATCGTCCTGATGAGCCAATATGTGATGCATCACGATCCGCGCTATTTTCCCGATCCGTTCCGGTTCGACCCGGAGCGTTGGGAGCCGGCGGCGAAGGCGGTCCGTCCGAAGTTTTCCTATTTCCCTTTCGGCGGCGGCCCCCGCGTCTGCATCGGCGAATCGTTCGCCTGGATGGAGGGGATTCTCCTGATTGCGACCCTCGCCCAACGCTGGCGGCTGCGATTGGTTCCTGGCCATCCGGTGGTGCTTCAACCGCTGATCACGTTGCGGCCCAAACACGGAATGATGATGACGGCGGAGCGGCGTTAGTTCGACTTCTTTTTTTCCGCCGCCCGGAGCATCTGCCGGAACATCGCCCGCAACAGCTTCGCCTCTTCCGAGTCAACCTCCGCCCGCATCAAAATTTCCCTCAGCCTTCTTATCGTTTTTTTCTTTGCAGGCGGTTTCAAAAAGCCGATTTCTTCCAGCGTCCGTTCCATCTCATGAAAGAAAGATTCCGTTTCGGCAACAGAGGCGATCCCTGGCGCGGGCCGGCCGTTCGGATCGGAGGAGGCAGGTTGGGCGCTTGCCCGGTGGAGGGCGGCGGCGACCAGCAAGACCGCCTGGGCGAGATTCAGCGAGGAGAAACGGGGGCCGGTCGGGATGAAGGTGGTTCGGTGGCAGCGGGAGAGGGCTTCGTTGGAGAGGCCGGTCCCTTCCGGACCGAAGAGCAATGTGACATTTTGACGGCCGGCCCGCTCCCAGATTTCCGGGGCCAGGGTCTCGATCGATTCGACGCCGGCCCCTGTTCTCTTTCGCCCGCTGATGCCGACAACCCACTCCGTTTCGGAGAGGGCCTCGGAGAGATCGGGGAAGAGCCCCGCTTCGTCGAGCACCTCGCGGGAGCGGTAGGCCATCCGGATCGATTCCTCGCCGCGCGGATCGGTCGGGGAGACGAGCGCCAAGCGGCTGAATCCCATGTTCTTGAGGGCGCGGGAGGCGCTTCCGATGTTGCCGGGGCTTTCGGGCGCAACGAGGCAGAAGGTGATCCGGTCGTGCCGTGATGAATCAAGGGGAGGCGCGTTGTTCACGGGGATCGATCAACCGGCCGAATCGGAGTGTCGAGGGAGCCAGACGGTAAATTGCGTTCCGGCCCCCGTCGTGCTTTTCACCTTGATCTTTCCGCGCAGCCGTTGAACGATGTGGTGGACGATCGTGAGGCCGATCCCGGTCCCTTCATATCCAGACGTGTGGCTGAACGTGTCGAAGATGCGGGCCATCCGGTCGGCCTCGATGCCGATCCCGGTGTCCGTCACGACGATTTGAGCCCCCTCTTCTTCTTTCTCCTTCGCCTTCCGAACCCGGATCTGGATGCTCCCGGTCGGGGTGAACTTGGCCGCGTTGGACAGGAGATTCGAGAGGATATGTTTGATCAGATCCGGGTCGGAGACGCGGATGCGCACCCCCGGCTCAATCCGGCTCTCCGCCTCCACCTCCTTCCCGAAGAGGAGGGGAATCAGCTCGTTCTGGATCTGCTCCCGGACCAGCTCGCTCAGATCGACCTCGGCCGCCTCGGTCGCTTTGGAGCGGAACTGGTCGAGCCCTTTTTCGAGCATCCGGAGAAGGTCTTTCGAATTGGTGAGGATCCGCTCGACCGCCGACTTTTTCTTTTCGTCATCCATGTTTCCGTCCCGAAGGAGCGAGGCAAATCCCATGATGGCGTTTAACGGCGTTTTCAGGTCGTGAGAGGTGTAGGAGATGGAGGTTTGGTGTTGCATCGTCTCTTCTCGAAGTTTCAGGTTGGTCCGGGTGAGAACTTCGTTCGTCCGGTGAAGATATTGGTAGGCCTCCCGGTTCAGCAGTCCGGCGGTCATTCGGGAGGAGAGAATCTCAAGGGGATCTTCCTCCTCGGGGGAGAGGAGCGGCCTGCGAAGGGCGATCAGCAGCACCCCCTTGGTGTACGTTTGGTAGGAGAGCGGCGAGAGGACCAATCCCTCCAACTCCTTTCCGGCCAAGATTCTTCCAAGAGAAGGATCGGCCGCGACCTCGGCGCGAGAGAGGACCGTCCGCCGCTGCTTTGAGAGCACCTGCGCCAGCAGCCCTTGGGTTTCCCCCGTGAGTGCGTCGGGGTCGCTCTCCAGTCCCGCAAAAATACCGCCGGTCATCGTCCAGCGGAAGTGCCCCTCCGACCGGTCTCGAAAGAGGACGGCGGCTCCCGCCGCGTCGAACATCTGCATGATCTTCGTCGCGATCTCGGAAGGAAATGGGCCGCTTGAGAGGGAGGCGAAGAGAAGATTCCCGACCTCGGTCATCCGCTTGAAGCGCTCTGCATCTTTGACCGCCCGGTCATAATAGTATTTTGACCGGAGGTTGCTGTGGACGCGGGCCAACAGCTCCCCTTTGTTGACCGGCTGCGTCAAATAGTCGATCGCCCCCAGCTCGATGCCGCGGATGCGGCTTTCGAGATCGTAATAAGTGGCGGAGACGATGATGACCGGAATTACCTCGGTCTGTCGATTTTTTTTGAGGCGCCGGCAAACTTCGAACCCGTCCATGTCGGGCATATTGATGTCGAGGAGGATCAGGTCGGGCCGGTCCTCGGCGGCGCGGGCCAGGGTTTGGGCGCCGTTTTCGGCGGAGATGACCTGGAAGCCCTCGGTCTTTAAAATTTTCTCCAGGATATACCGATTGGTTTCGGTATCATCCACGACTAAAACGGTCGGCATATTCTCTCTTCCTCCTTCAGAATATGGGTTGATTGAATCGGCTTGGCTCATTTCCGTCGGCTCACATTTCTTAAGCGTTTGCGGTCGATCGATTGTCGCCGTCTTTGATAATTCGATAAACCGCGTCGATCACTTCCCGGTATTTGATCGGCTTGGAAAAATAATCGGCGCATCCGAGGTTCAGGCACCACTCCCGGTCTCCCGGAAGGGCGTCGGCGGTCACGGCGATGATCGGAAGCGAGGGGATCTTCTTGTGGAGGAGGGTCACCGCTTCGTACCCGCTCATGCCGGGAAGACGCATGTCCATCAGGACGATATCGGGTTTTTCCTTTTCGGCTTTGCGGACCGCCTCTTTCCCGTCGGTCGCCTCCAGCACCTCGAATCCTTCCTTGTTGAAGACGCGCTGAAGGACATACATGTTCACCGGCGTGTCTTCGACCAATAAAATCCGTATCGGCATCGATCACTCCTGAAACTTCGCGCCGACGCCTGTTTTGGCCATCGGAAGGGTGAAGGTGAAGGTCGATCCTTCTCTCACGCTGCTGTTGGCCCAGATCCTTCCCCCCAGCAGCTCCACCAGCTGTTTGGAGATCGAGAGTCCCAAGCCGGTCCCGCCGTATTTACGGGCGGGGGTGTTGTCGATTTGATGGAACGGCTCGAAGATGTAAACCAAGTTTTTCTGGGCGATTCCGATCCCGGTGTCTTGAACCGACACGGCGATTTCCCGATCCTCCTTCATGGGAAGGGCCAAGCTCACGAGAATCGAGCCGGCGGGGGTGAATTTCACCGCATTGCTCAAGAGATTGAGAAGGATCTGCCGCACGCGCGCTTCATCGGCAAAGACCTGAGGAAGGGAGTCGGGGGCGACGAAGCGCAAGGTCAGCCCTTTCTTCTTCGCCAAAGGCTCCATGCTGGTGATCGCCTCTTGCGCCACCTTGCGCAGATCGATCCACATCTTCTCGATCCGGACCTTTCCCGCCTCGATCCGGGAGAGATCGAGGATATCGTTGATCAACTGAAGGAGCCGCTCGCCCGAGTCTTGAATCATCGTTACCTGTTTTTCCTGTTCGCCGGAAAGATCGCCGTCGATCCGGTCGAGGAGGATCTGGCTGAGCGCCAGGATCGAGTTGAGCGGGGTTCTCAGCTCGTGAGACATGCTGGCCAGGAACGACGACTTCATCTGATTGGCGCGGGAGAGCTCGACGTTTTTTTCGTCGATCTCGCGATAGAGGGCGATGATCCCTTCGTTGGTGACGTTGAGCTCATTGTTCAATTGTTCGATCAATTGCTCTTTTTCGCGAAGGGAGGTGACGAGCTCTTCGATGTCGGGCTGCTGGGCGAGGGTCTCGTGCAGGCGCTCCATCCGCCCTTCATCGAGCCCTTGCGCATGGAGATGCCCGACCTCCATCCGGCCGCACGCCTTGGTCCCTTTTCCCAAGACGGTCTGCATCTCGAATTCATCCAAGAGGCGTTTTGCCGAAGCGATTCCAAAGCCCCGCCCCGGCGCGAAGCGGTAGGCCCCTTGCAGGATCTCGTCGAGATGGGCGATGCCCGGGCCTTTGTCGGAGAGAACGAAGGCGATCGACCAGGTTGATCCCTCTTGAACGGCAGACAGGGTCAGCTCCCCCGACTTGGCATACTGAATGGTGTTGCGCATCAGCTCCGAGAGGGCGATGATCAGCCGGTTCTGTTCCCGGCGCGGGATCTCCAGGTGATCGAGGACGGTCCGGATTTTGTTCCGAACGGTCAAGAGCCGGCTCTGTTTTCCGATCGAGATCGATAAAACTTTCTTTTCCGTGAGGGAACCCATCATCATCCAATTCGCCCGACGACCACCGTGGCGTCGTCTTTCGGGCGGCTGTGGTCTCTCAACAGGAGCGACCCGAGGAGAAGGGGAGAGGCCGAGGCCGATTTGCCATAATCGGCCGGATCCCACTTGGTGGATATCCCGTCGCTCGTAAGAACAAAAACGTCCCCTTTTTCGAAGGGAAACGACTCTTCACGAAATCGCGGCGTGACCACCCCGAGCGAGCCGTTCATCGAGATCGGTCTTATCGGGTGCGACCCGTAAATCCGGCAATCGATGTTCCCGACCCCGGCAAAGGTCGCCCGTCCTTCTTTCAAGTCGACCCGGAGAATCCCGACGACCGCCCCCTGCGTCCGCTGGAGCGCGCGATGAAGCCGGTCGAGAATGGCGTCAAGGGGGAGCCGGCCGGTTCCATCGAGTTCCTCCCGCGCCGCTTGCGCCGCCTTTTTTGCCCCCAGACCGTGTCCCAGGCCGTCGATGACCGCCACCTGCAGAGAATCGCCGCTTTGCCCGAACCAGACCCCGTCACCGTTATCGATCTCTCCCGGCTTCGGCCGGGTGAGCGCTTCGCAGTCGAACAGGTTGTCGGAAGAGGGGTCGTTGCTCCAGATCCGCGAGACAACGACGGTTCCGGGGAAGCCTCCCCTCGGATGTGGCGTCTCGGAGTAAATCGCGAAGTCGTCCGAGAGGCGCCGGATGGCGCCGAGCCCCCCTCCCAATGTTCCTGCCGTCGAATAATGGTCTCGAAGCGCCTGCTCCGGATGAGGGATGCCGGGGCCCCGGTCTTCCGAGATTATGAGAAGGCCTTGGCCGCGCCGATCCGATTCGGTCACGCCGTACCGGATGATCGGCAAGACGGCGCGGTGTTTTTCCAGATTGGTCGCCATCTCTGTGGCAACCAGGGCGACATCCGAACATTTTTCCTTCGAGAGTCCGATCGACTCCGCGGCGCGAACCATTCTGCGCCGGATCTCGCCGGCCCATGCCTCTCCTTCGGGAACAATCACACAGAGCTCCGTTACTTTCAGCGCCATTTCGAAATCGTCACCCGCGTCCCTTTCCCGACTTCCGACCAGATGTCGAATTCGTCCACCAGCCGCTTCGTTCCCGGCAGGCCGTATCCCAACCCGTTGCTGGTCGAATAACCTTCCTTCATCGCCAGGCCGATGTCGGGAATTCCGGGGCCCTTGTCGTGACAAATAATCCGAAGGCCGGCGCGGATCCCGTTCCGGACCCCCTCGATCTCCATCGTTCCGCCGCCGGCATATTTCATCATGTTCCGGATCAGCTCGCTGACCGCGGTGGTGATGCGCGTTTGATCGACCAGGCTAAACCCGAGCGCCTGGGCCTGAACGCGGACCTCCTGGCGGGCTCTGACCAGATCGACTTCGTTCGAAATCGAGAGGCGGGTTGCCCGGCTAACCGTGACCATTGCGCGCGCGCTCCTCTTCCCGTCCGAGCTCCCTCGATTCCGCATCGTCTGCGACGGCATGATCCTCCCATGCGATCCTCTCCCGGAGAAGCTGCAAGCCCCGTTCGACGTTCAATGCGGTCGGGATTTGTTTTAACTCCAAACCGAGCTCGACCAGGGTGATGGCGACGGAGGGTTGGATCCCGACGACGACCACCACCGCGTTCATGATCCGCGCCATCGAAGCGGTTTCGGAGAGGACCCGGCCCAGGAACGAATCGACGATATCGACGACCGAGATATCGATGATCACCCCGCGGGCGGAGGTCTGCTCGATCCTGCCGAGAAGATCGGTCTGCATCGTCATGGCGATCTGGTCCTGAAGATCGGTTTGAATCGAGACGAGAAGGGTGTCGCCGACTTTGATGATCGGAATTTTTTCCATTTAGCTCCGTCCCTTCCGGGCCTGCGCCGCCTGGGTCGCTGCAATTCCCTTCTCCAGCAGGTTCACCCCGTTCCGAGCCTCCTCGGTCATCTGTTGTTTGGTCATCCGGAGCGCCAGCTTCAACCCATCCGCCATGGTCGCCCGCGTCTGAATTCCGGAAAGATCGACCCCCAGGTGAACGATCGTCTGCGCGATGGCGGGCGAGACCCCGGTGATGATCACCTCCGCGCCTAACAGTCTCGTCGCCGCGACCGTTTTCATGATGTGATTGGCCACAAGGGTGTCGACGGTCGGGACGCCGGTGATGTCGAGGATCGCCACGGTGGCCGTGGTATCGACGATTTTCTGAAGCAGTTTTTCCATGACGGTCATCGTCCGTCTGGAATCGAGGGTGCCGATGAGCGGCAGGGCGAGAATCCCGTCCCAAATCTTGACAACCGGGGTGGAGAGCTCGGTCATGTCGAGCTGTTGTCGAGCGATGACCTCTTCGCGGTTGTTCAGGTATTGCTCGAAGGTGAGCAATCCCATCTGGTCGAGAAGAAGAGAGAGCGGCATTACTTCGCTGGAGAAGGTCTCCTCATTCTTGGCAAGCGGTTGGAGCATCGGGAGGACTATTTCTTTGAGACTGAAAATGAAGGCGGCCGTTTCGGTCGGAGAGAATCCTTTCATGACCCGATCCCGCGAGACCTCCTTGAGGAATTCGACGATCGGCGCCATTTTCGGATCATCCGGACTGGAGGCCCCGCTCTGCATCACGTTTTCGAGCAGATTGAGGAACTCGGCGCACTGGCGCCGAAGCTCATCCGGAGTGATCCCTCCCTTGCCTGCCAGAGGAAGTTGCCGCTTCACCCAGTTCTCAAGAATTTCATCTGTTCGCTTTCGCAAGATGTCCGGAAATTTTTGTCCCTTCATGGTCGGCTCCATTGTGAAGTTGGTTCGCAGATGTCAGATTCGGCTTCCGCTTATACCCCAGAATAGGATTGAAAAATGGATTAAAATCAAAGGTTGGAAAAACATTTCTAGAATACGCAGAGCCCTTAAGGAAGTCAATCCCCCTCCTTCTCTATCATACCGTTCAGGCAGAGTTTTAGAATGTAAGGGAGATGACAAAACGATCCGAACGGGGTAAAGTAGCGATGATTCATCATTCCACCGACGCGAGAAATCATGAATCTTTATCTTCAAGTCTTCAGCAACCGGCGGGTCGCCGTGTTGCTGCTGCTCGGCTTTTCTTCGGGCCTGCCGCTGGCGCTCACCTTCGGCACCTTGCAGGCCTGGATGAAGGATGCGGGGGTTGATCTCGCCACCATCGGGGCGATTACCTTAGTGGGGTTGCCTTATACGGTGAAATATCTCTGGGCCCCCCTCATGGACCGCTATACCCTTCCTTTTCTGGGGCGGCGGCGGGGCTGGCTGGTGGTGACGCAGCTCAGCCTTATGGCGGCGATCGTCTTCATGGGAAGTTTGAATCCGGTTTCACAGCCCTGGCTCCTGGCGGTAACGGCGGTGCTCGTTTCGTTTCTCTCCGCGAGCCAGGATATCGTGGTCGACGCCTACCGGGCCGACGTTCTCAGAGAGGAAGAGCTCGGCGCGGGGGCGGCGGTCTCGGTGCTCGGCTACCGCCTGGGAATGCTCTCCTCCGGGGCGATGGCGCTGATCCTGGCCGACCACCTCCCCTGGGCGGCGGTCTATCGGATCATGGCGGGGCTGATGCTGGTCGGCGTGGCCGCCGCGTTGTGGGGAACCGAGCCGAAGAGCGGCGGCAGCCCGCGCAGCCTGGCGGAGGCGGTGGCGCTCCCCTTCAAGGCCTTTTTCAGCCGCGATGCCGCCCTGGTTCTGCTCCTTTTTATCATTCTTTATAAACTCCCGGACGCCGTCGCGGGGGCGATGACGACCCCCTTCTTGCTCGATGTCGGTTTCTCCAAAACCGAGATCGGTGCGGTGAACAAAGGATTCGGGCTGGTCGCCACGATCTTCGGCGCCGTGGCCGCCGGCGGCCTCATCGCGCGCCTCGGGATTTACCGTTCGCTCTGGGCCTTCGGCATCCTCCAGGCGGTCACCAATTTGACTTACATGGGGGTCGCCCTGGCGGGGCAGAACAAGGCCGCGCTCATTCTGGCGGTCGGCGTCGACAACCTCTCCGGCGGCATGGGAACGGCGGCCTTTGTCGCCTTCTTGATGAGCCTCACCGAAAAGCGCTACAGCGCCACCCAGTATGCCCTCCTCTCCAGCCTGATGGCGATCACCCCGAAAATCGCCGGCGCGCCGACCGGCCTCCTGGCCGCCGGGCTGGGGTGGCCGATGTTTTTCGCCGCCAGCGTATTGGGGGCGATTCCGGGACTGGCGGTATTGTGGTGGCTGATGCGGCGCGGGGCGATCGGGGGGAGAGTGGCGCCGGCCCCCGCGGGGGCGGATTAGATCTCACTCGTTTGATTTCTTGGAATAATATGATATGATCGCGGGCAAATGTTGAACTTTTTCCGGAAGGGGGCGAAGCATGGATCCTGAATTCAAGAAGGCGGTTGATTTTCATCGGCATCTTTGTTTGGATATCGCCGTCGGTTATCGGGCGGCGACGATGTTGATGCGGGAGATGGGGGACCAGATGAAGAATATGAAGGAGCTGGTCGCCCTGGTCGGGAATGAGACCTGCGCGCTCGATGCGATTCAGGCCGTCACCGGCTGCACCTTCGGGAAGCGGAACCTTTATCTCACCCAGGTCGGAAAGCCGGTTTATATTCTCCAGAACACCAAGACCGGAAAAGCGGTCCGGGCCTACTGCACCTATTGGGACACCTTCGATCACGCGCAGCTGCGAAAGCTGCGGAAAGAGGCGACCGCTCCCAACGCCACGGCGGAGAACAAGGCGGCTTTCCAAAAGCTGACCGACGACAAGATCGACGAGATTCTGACCGCCCCGGAATCGGCCCTCTTCAAGATCGAGCATGTCACCCTGCCGCCTCCTCCCAAGTCCGGCAAGTACGACGCCGAGCCGTGCGAAAATTGCGGCGAGCAGACGAATGTCGCCCTCCTGTTGGAGGAGGGTGGAAAGAAGCTTTGCAAGGAATGCCTCCAGGTCAAGGTGCACTAACAGCTTTAATCCGTCATTCCCGATAGCCCAGGAAAAGGGGCGGCCACCAGATGTTTAATCGGGAATCCAGTGCACTTAAATCAAAGGCTTCTGGATTCCCGCTTTTGCGGGAATGACGCTTGGTGTTTGGGGCGGGTCTCTGATCCGCCCGCTTTTTTGAGAGAAAACGTGTCGGGAAGCAGCTTCGGACAGATTTTTCGGGTGACCACCTTCGGCGAGAGCCACGGCATCGCGCTCGGCGCGGTCGTCGACGGCTGCCCCGCCGGGTTGTCCCTCTCGGAAGAGGACCTTCAGAAAGACCTCGACCGGAGAAAGCCGGGCCAGAGCAAGCTGGTCACGCAGCGGAAAGAGTCGGACGCCGTCCAGATCCTCTCCGGAATCTTCGAGGGGCGGACGACAGGGACCCCGATCGGCCTGATCATCTACAACGAAGATGCCAAGTCGAAAGATTACGAATCGATCAAAGATCTTTTCCGCCCCGGCCATGCCGATTACACCTACTTCAAGAAATACGGTTTTCGCGATTACCGGGGCGGCGGGCGCTCTTCCGCGCGCGAGACGGTGGCGCGGGTGGCGGCGGGGGCGATCGCCCGGAAGATCCTGGCGCGCGAGGGGATCGAGATCGTCGGTTATGTCGCGCAGGTCGGTCCGGTGAAAATTAAAAAGATCGACTATGCGCAAATCCGGCAGAACCCCCTCTTCTGCCCCGACCCCGACGCGGTGGAGGCGATGACGCGGGTGATCCAGGAGGCGCAGTCGGAAAAAGATTCCGTGGGGGCGATGGTGGAAGTGGTCGCGAAAGGGGTTCCCGCCGGGCTCGGCGAGCCGGTCTTCGACAAGCTCGACGCGGCGCTCGCGGGGGCGATGATGTCGATCAATGCCGTGAAGGGGGTCGAGATCGGGGCCGGGTTCGAGGTCGTGACGATGCGGGGGAGCCGGAATTGCGATCCGATCACGCCGGCCGGATTTAAATCCAACAATGCCGGCGGCATCCTCGGCGGGATCTCCAACGGGGATGAAATCGTCGTCCGAATGGCGGTGAAGCCGACCTCGTCGATCGCCGTCGAGCAAGAGACGATCGACATCCATGGCCGCCCGGCGAAGATCGCCACCAAGGGGCGGCACGATCCCTGCGTCGGCCTGCGCGCCGTTCCGATCGCCGAAGCGATGATGGCGCTGGTCCTGGTCGATCACTTCCTCAGAAACAAACTTTCCAGATTAGGTTAGCCGGCTATTCGCCCATCAGCGACTCCATCGCCGCCTCTTTTTTCTTGTGGGCCTCTTCCATCTTTTTTACGGCTTCTTTGGCCTGGGTCATCGGGAGGGGGGTGGGGACGAATGATTCCGCCGCTTTCTGAAAGGCGGCGGGGGTGATCGGTTTTTCCTGGGCGACGAGAACGCTGTAAATCGCGGCGCCGAGAAAGGCAACGAAGAGGAACTTCGTCGCCAACCGAAGGAGAAAACTTTCTGTTTTGTATTGGATGTACAACATGCCGATGGAGAGAATGATAAAGACGATGACGTACTTGGAAAGGGGATGATCGATCCACCGGTCGGAATCTCTTTCGGAGAAAGCCGGCATTTCGACCTTCTGGAGGGGGGGAGGGGCCGCTTCTTGAAGATTCGGCCGCTGATCTTCGGGAACGTTCTCGATATTATCGGTGAAAGAGATCGCCCCGTTCTCGTCGGTATATTTGAATACCTCGGCCTGTCCGTCAACCGGGCGAAGAAGAAATAACAGAAAGAAAAGAGCGAGTCGTGCGCGCATCGTCACCTCCGATGGTTCTACTCTAGCCGGTCGGCTCCGTTCTGTCAATTAAGGGAATGATCGTGCGGCCCACGGTTCGAATCGCCGGGAAGCAAGAAGATTTCTTTCGATTGATCCGCCTTCGGGAAGAAGTCTTCGTGATCGAGCAGGGGGTTCCGCTTGAGATCGAGCTCGATGACGCGGATGACCGCGCGATCCACTTCGTCGCGATCTCGGGGAGAGAGGTGATCGGCACGGCGCGGCTGGTCGTGAAGGGGAGATCGGGCCAGAGAAAATCAGGCCAGGGAAAAGCGGGCCAGAGAAAATCGGGAAAGATCGGCCGGATGGCGGTCCGGAAGGATTGGCGCGGAAAGGGGGTTGGGACCGCGCTGATCGATTTTATCAAGAAGAGTTCCAAAAGAAAAAGACTGATCGCTCTCTACCTCCACGCACAGGAGTCGGCCCTCTCTTTTTATGAAGCGCTTGGTTTTAGAGCGGAAGGGGAGCGCTTTTACGAGGCGGGCATTCCGCATCGAAAGATGGTTTTCATTGACGGCGGGCGGAAAATCGACAAAGGGGGGGGATGGACATTTTAAATGCAACAAATTTTACTTGACGTGGCGTTTCTCTTTGCATTTAAATAGGGACTTAGATCGCGCGGAATGATATGTCGAATAGAAGAAAGTAACGGTCCATAGGCTCAGAAACTCGGGGAAATTGAATCTTTCAAGTGAGGAAAAATCATGACGACAAAAGCGACCAAAATTCTTTGGACAAAAACGGATGAAGCGCCTGCCTTGGCAACCTATTCTTTTCTTCCGATCGTCAGTGCATTTACAAAAGTATCGGGCGTTTCGGTTGAATTGAGGGATATCTCGCTGGCCGGTAGAATTATCGCCACCTTTCCCGAAAATCTCACGGCAGCCCAGAAGCAATCGGACGACCTGGCCGAATTGGGAGAACTGGCCAAGACGCCGGAAGCCAACATCATCAAACTCCCGAACGTCAGCGCCTCGATCCCCCAGCTGAAAGCGGCCATCAAAGAATTACAGGCCCAGGGCTACAAAATCCCTGACTATCCCGAAGACCCGAAAACCGACCAAGAAAAAGAGATCAAGACGCGATATGCCAAGGTTTTGGGAAGCGCCGTCAATCCGGTGCTGCGCGAAGGAAACTCCGATCGCCGCGCGCCTCTCTCGGTGAAAAACTATGCCAAAAAGAACCCGCACAAGATGGGCGCCTGGAGCCCCGACTCTAAGACCCATGTCGCCCATATGACGAAGGGCGATTTCCGGTCGAACGAGAAATCGATGACGGTCGCCGAGGCGACCGAAGCGCGGATCGAGTTTGTCGGCCAGGACGGAAAAACCACCGTCCTGAAACCGAAGGTCGCGATGAAGGCGGGCGAAGTGATCGATGCCACATTCATGAGCCGCCGCGCCCTGCGCGAGTTCCTCGAAGCGCAGATCGAAGATGCCAAGAAGCAGGGGGTGTTGTTCTCCGTCCACCTCAAAGCGACGATGATGAAGATCTCCGATCCGAAGATCTTCGGCCATGTCGTCTCGGTCTTCTTCAAAGAGGTTTTCGAAAAACACAAAGACACCTTCCAGAAGCTCGGGGTCGATCCCGACAACGGCCTCGGCGATCTTTATGCCAAGATCAAGGGCCTGCCGGACGATCAACGCGCCGCCATCGAAGCCGATATCCAGGCGGTCTATCAGAAGCGGCCCCCCCTCGCGATGGTGAACTCCGACAAGGGGATCACCAATCTGCATGTCCCGAGCGATGTGATCATCGACGCTTCCATGCCGCCGGTCATCCGCGACTCCGGAAAGATGTGGGGTCCCGATGGAAAGGCGTACGACACCAAGGCGGTCATTCCCGACGGCAGCTATGCCCCGGTCTATAAGGAAGTTGTCGAGTTTTGCAAAAAACATGGCGCCCTCGATCCGAAGACGATGGGAAGCGTTCCCAACGTCGGCCTCATGGCGCAAGCCGCCGAGGAATACGGATCGCACGACAAGACCTTCAAGGCGCCCGGAAATGGAACGATCCGGGTGGTCACCACCTCCGGACAAACGTTGCTGGAGCACGCGGTGGAAGAAGGCGATATCTGGCGGATGTGCCAGGTGAAAGACGCCGCGATCCAGGACTGGGTGAAGCTCGCCGTCAATCGGGCGAAAGCGACCGGCTCCCCCGCGATCTTCTGGCTCGATAAGAGCCGGGCGCACGACGCGGAGCTGATCAAGAAGGTCAACAAATATCTCCCGAATCACGACACCAAGGGCCTCGACATCCGGATCATGTCTCCGGCCGAGGCGACGAAGCTCTCGCTGGAGCGGATCAAAGAGGGGAAGGACACCATCTCGGTGACCGGGAACGTGCTGAGAGATTACCTCACCGATCTTTTCCCGATTCTGGAAATCGGCACCAGCGCCAAAATGCTCTCGATCGTTCCGCTCATGAACGGCGGCGGCCTTTTCGAGACCGGCGCCGGCGGCTCGGCCCCGAAGCATGTTCAGCAGCTTCAGGAAGAAGGGTTCTTGCGGTGGGATTCGCTCGGCGAGTTTTTAGCGCTCGCCGCTTCTTTGGAGCATCTCGCCAAGGCCGGGAACAATCCGAAAGCGCAGCTCCTGGCCGACACGCTCGACCGCGCCACCGGCAAGTTCCTCGACACCAACAAGTCACCCGGCCGCAAGCTTGGAGAGCTCGACAATCGCGGGAGCCACTTCTACCTCGCCTTCTACTGGGCGCAGGCCCTGGCCGAGCAGACGCAGGATAAAGATCTTCAAGCCCGCTTCGCCAAGATCGCCAAAGAGATGGAGCAGAACGAGGCGAAGATTCTGGCCGAGCTGAAAGCCGCTCAGGGGCAGAAGGTCGATCTCGGAGGGTACTATCATTCCGATCCGGAGAAGACCAGCAAAGCGATGCGTCCAAGCCCGACGTTGAACGCAATCGTCGACGCGATTAAATAGATTTCGGAAGGTTTTAGAAAAAAGCCTGAGGCAGGATGTTCTGCCTCAGGCTTTTTTGTTTTTGAGCGCCGTAATGCCGGGACTAAACACATTCCTATTTGCCCTGTCTGTTTCGGCTTTATCTGATACCGTTAGAGGCGTATTTAAATGTTTCCTGCTCTACGCTCTTTCCCTGAAGCGTTTGACAACATGTCGCTTTCGGCGTATATCTAAAAACCAATCGTAAAAAAGCGGCTTCTCGGGCCTGGCGACCCGAATCTTATATAAGAGGACCCATGCCAATCATTTCAACGTTTTTTGGGATTATTATACGAATGTATTTCGGGGATCATAATCCTCCACACTTCCATGCCGAATTTCAGGGGGAGAAGGCAACATTCAATTTCGAGGGCAAACTCCTTGCTGGGAGTATTTCCTCCGGAACGGCGCGGAAATTGGTGCGTGACTGGGCCCGTCGTCACAAACTCGAGCTTATGATAAACTGGAGAAACATTGAGAGAGGACGGCCACTCAATCGAATTAAGCCCTTGGAGTAATTTTATGAATTATTTACCACAGGTAATCGCAGCGCGCCATATAAGCGGATTTATCGTTTCAACTCGTTTCGATGACGGAACTGAGAAACACATTGATCTTTCTCAATGGTTCAAAGGCCCGGTTTTTGAACCTCTCAAGGATCCAAAGCTGTTTAAAAAGTTCTTCATAGAAGGGGGAACACTCGCTTGGCCAAACGGCGTCGATATCGCTCCTGAAGCCTTGTACGCCGCGCGTGACTTAGAAAAAAAGCACCACAAAAAGATGGAGCGGATACGGAAAACACCCCGCTCATCTTAAACATTCAGTACGCGAAGCATCGCCGAACCTCTTTTTTCGGTGTCCGTGAAAGTCGGGCTAGCGCACTCAGACCCCATCGCCCTATTCATCGTGTGAGTCTCATGTTTAATTCCAATTATCGATTTTGATGTCGTTGGGCGAGGGTTTCCCTTTTCCTGTTTCAACGAGGTCTCTGAGACTCAACATGAATATGGCCCACTTCATGCTGCAATGAGCGGTAAACTCGACCGCCTCACGCCAGTTCTTGTGAGCGAAGAGAACGATCGTGTAATCACCTTCCTGGGATAGGTCGAATATCACGTCCGTTCCGATCCATTCTGCCGGCCCCGATTTGAAACGCCAATGCACCTTCTTGTTCGGATCGAGCGCCATCACCTCCATGGTCATGCTGCCGATTTCCTTTCCGCTCGGGGTGAGGAAGCGGACTTCAATCTCTCCACCGGATTTAGAAACGCCCGTCGTTTCCTTTGTCCACCAGCCCGCAATGCCCTCGACCGTCGATAACGCTGCGTAAACTTTCGAAATCGGCGCCTTCATTCCAACCCTGTGAATGATATCGACCATGTTGTCCTCCGTTTGAAATCTGGTTGATATTTTCTTCCCCTGTTTTTTCGCCTAACTTTCCACAAATGATTTCAGTCGCGATAGCGCCTGATCCCATTGATCGGAAACAAACTCCAGGTACTCCTTCATGTCTTTGAATGGGCGCGTATCAAGCTCAAAAAGATTTTCACGGCCGGAGTAGGTGCTCCGCACGACGCCGGCGCCCTCCAACACCCTGAGATGTTTTGTCACCGCCTGCCGCGTGAGCTCCGACCCTTCTGTTAATTGTGAGATCGACTGACGCCGCCCCTTGGAGAGTTTCATCACGAGGGATAGACGCGTCTCATCTCCCAGAGCCGAGAAGAGGTATGCGTAATCTTTGAGCTTGACTGCCGCTCCGCTACGATTTGCCTTCGACATGCTGTTGTATGTCCCTCATTTGAGCTTCCCAACCCCGTTCATCCATACGAAATGCCTCGGCGCGACGGTTGGCGGGGATTTTATCAAAGCCCGACTCCGTGATGGTCAGCAGCGTGCCGCTTGCGGTCTTCGCCAATTTGAATTCAACGAGCGTCGGGATTTCCGCGGAGTAATCTATTTTGGGATCGACGGCGTAAGGATGCCATGTGAAGGAAAAGAGTTGCTCGGGCTCCATCTTCTGGACCACGACTTTCCATTTAAAATCTTCTCCCTGATGGCTGATTTTTCCTTGGACGGTTTTGCCGGGAATAAACGGTCCCTCCAGCTTCACTCCAAACCATTCGCCAAACTCCCGGTAATCGGTCAGCGCGCGCCAGACCTTTGAAATCGGCGCTTTGAGCTCAATGCTTTTTTCGATGCGATCGTTCATGGGCAACCTCCTAGTTGCATGTTGAAGTTGCATAGTATACGAGGTGAGCGAAATAAGCAACCTTTTTATTGCGCTTTTAAAACGTGCGTAACCTCCTCTCAAAACCCGGAGAATGGTTACGTTTTCGATAGAAAATAGGGTTGCCGGTCGCGGATCTTTTAAGAATGACATGTCCCGAGAGAGGCGGGGGTCGCATCTTTACTTATGCGACCTCCTGAACTCGCTCACGGAACTTTTACCTGAAGGAATGTTATTTTTTCTTCTGCAAGACTTCGAAGACCTGCTCGACGCTTGCATCCGGAAGGATCTCACCGTCAATGATCAACGTCGGGCTTTTGCTTTGACCCGACTTCTCTTCGATCTCTCTTTTGAAATCCGGGTTCCGGGTCATATCCCTTTCCTCAAACGGAATATCTTGCGCTTTCAGAAATGCCGCGACGGCCGCCGCCCAAGGGCATCCTGTCTTTTTATAAATGGCAATGTTCATCTTCTGATCTCCTCCTGGCGCTGCCCACAAACATAAAAAACCGACATACTTCGATGTTAGCACACGCGCGGATGCCGATACTATCTGCCGGCGCACTTAGACAAAAGCCTGAGGCAGGAAAACACATTCTGCTTCAGGCTTTTTGTTTTGGAGAAGGATGAAGGCGATGATAAGGATCGACCTACAAACAGGTTGTCCTCATTCTTTGTCTTGCCTTATTTGTTTCGTTTCATTCAATCGAACGGGTAAAAAAACGGTAAAGGTCGATCCTTCCCCATGGCTGCTCTCGACGCGGATCTCTCCCTGAAGGAGGTGGACCAAATCTTTTACGATTCTTAAGCCCAAACCGACGCCGCCGTAGGCGCGCGTCAATTCGGCATCGACTTGATGAAATGCGTTGAATAGTTTAGGCAGCTCTTCCGCCTTAATGCCGATGCCGGTATCCTGAAGGGCGATCTCAATCCCTTTTCTCTCCGGCAGATTTTTTCCGGTGACCGTAATACTCCCCTTGGAGGTAAATTTGACGGCGTTGGAGAAGAGATTGGTGAAAATCTGCTTGATCTTCCCGACATCCGATTCAATCGGTGGAAGACGATCGAACCCCTTCCATTTAAGCTGAATCGGTTTCTGATCCAAAAGGGGTTTCATCCCGATGATGATCCCTTTGAGTAAGTCGGGGAGATTCAGCGCTTCGATATGAATGAGCAGTTTTCCCGCTTCGATTTTGGATAGATCCAGGACATCATTGACCAGGGCGAGGAGATCACTGGCGTTTCTCACCACCCCTTCCAGAGGGGTCTTTTGTTCATCGCCGACCGGGCCGTACGTTTCATCCAACAGAAGAGAAGCGTAGCCGAGAATCGAATTGATCGGCGTCCTCAATTCGTGGGAAACGTTCGAGACAAATTGTGATTTAAGACGGCTGGCTTCTTGCGCTTCGATCGTCCGCTGTTCGAGGGATTCTTCCGCTTCCTTCCGTTGGGTAATATCGCGCAGATAGCCGGTGAACAGGGGGGGGCCGTCCAAGGGAATCCGGGTGACGGCAAGCTCGACCGGAAATTCGGCTCCATTCGCCCGAATCGCGGTCATCTCAATCCGCTTTCCCAAAATGGGTCCGTTTTCGGTGGCGAGGTAATGCGCCAAGCCTTCGCGATGTTTCTCTCGCAGGGCGGGGGGAATAATCAACTCCGCCATCTCCTTCCCGATCACCTCATCCCGCCGGAAGCCGAAGGTCCTCTCCGACGCCGGGTTGAACTCGATGACTCTTCCCTGGTGATCCATCGTAATAATACAATCCAACGCCGACTCCAGGATAGCCGTTTTGCGGGCCTCACTTTCTTGCGTCGCTCTCTCCGCCTGTTTTCGTTCGATGAACTGCCCGATCGAACTTCCGATACTGGCCATCAACTGAAGGACGTCCGCATCCGGTTCTCGGATTTCATGACTGAAGAATTCAATGACCCCCAAGAGATCTGTCCCGCCCCGGATCGGGAATCCAAACGCCGCATGCAGCCCTTCATCGATGGCGATTCCCTCTCTCGGGAAGTTCGCGTCTTCGACGACGTCGGAAATCCAGGCCGGCTCTCCGTTGGCCCAAATCCGTCCCGGCAGCCCTTCGCCAACCAGGAAGGTCTTTTTTCGGCAGACCTCTTCGAAAGCGGCAAGCGCCTCGGAAGGCTTGTGCCATATCTCGACGTACCGCAGCCGGTACCGCTCCTTGTCCACGAGCCAAATCACGCCAAGTTCCCATGTTAAGCTGTCGCAAATGGCCTGAATGATTTTGGGGGCGGCTTGTTTTAAAGTCGTCGATTCCGCCAGGACGCGCGTCACGGCATATTGAGCCGACAGGCGTCTTCGCGCGGCCTCGACGTTCAGACGCTCTTTTTGTTCTTGTAATAGTTTCCGGTTCTTTTTATATAAATCGACAAAGACGGAGACTTTCGATCTTAGAATGAGCGGGTTGAATGGTTTGAGGACATAATCGACCGCGCCGGCTGAATACCCTTCGAATAGCTGTTGCTCATCCTGCTGGAGTGCGGTGAGAAAAATAATCGGAATATATTTTGATTGTTCCCGTTGTTTAATGAGCTTGGCGGTCTCCAATCCATCGATGTCCGGCATTCGGACATCGAGCAGAATGAGGGCAAAATCTTCCTTGAGAAGATGTTTGAGGGCCTCTTTCCCGGAGTGGGCCTTGACCAAATGATAATCAGGGGAGTCGAGGAGCGCTTCCAGCGAAAGAAGGTTTTGAGGATGGTCGTCTACCAACAATATATTTATTTTTTCCTGAGGATTCATTCTTTCCGAATTGTTGGTTGTATAAAATCAAAAATTCTTTTGTATCCTATCATAAACATAAATCCAATTCATAGGGAGCCTTCGCGCCGGTCGTGGGTCATTTTGAGAATCACGGAAGTCATACCCGCTTTCGCGGGCATGACGTACCTCGGACATTCCAAAAAGAGTCACGGCCTCTCGATGATATCTTTCTTGACATTTCTCCCGTAATTCGAATACATTCGCAGCGTCGTCCCGACTCGATAAAACATCGATCGTCGTAAATTGGGAGGGCCATTCGGGTGGCGATGGGGCGGTCAGGGAATGACAAACGTGCGTATATTCAGCGAGGGAAGACCCGTTTGATGAGGGGCCTATTAAGAATCAATTTGTTTTTGTGTCGGCTTTTCGTCGGGGGCATCCTTATGATGGCGTTGGTTTTTCCTGTTCAAGCCGCGCCGCCGGCGCTTACCGAATATCAGGTGAAAGCGGCCTTTATTTATAACTTCGCCAAATTTGTGGAGTGGCCCGAAGAGGTCATGGGGGATGGCCGGCCCTTTGTGATCGGGATTGTGGGGCAGGACCCTTTTGGGAATTTTATTGATGAGGCGATTACCGGAAAGCGGATCCGCGAAAAGAAAATGACCGTCAGGCGATTCTCCCGGATCGAAGAGGCGGTCGATTCGCATATTCTTTTTATCAGCGGCTCGGAGGAGAAAAATATCACCGGGCATCTGAAGGGTCTGGGCCGCGCGCCGATCCTCACCGTCAGCGACGCCGACCGGTTTGCCGGGCAAGGGGGGATGGTCCAATTGGTCATGGAGCAAAACCGGGTTCGTTTTGCCGTCAACGTGTCGGCATTCGAGCGGGCCGGTTTGAGGCCGAGCTCCCAGTTGTTAAAACTGGCCCGGATCGTCCCCGATGGCGGCGCGGATAAAAGATTCCCATCCGGTGAATGGTATTCTGGACGTTCCCTCTACTATCCATTAAAAACACTCTACAGCATTCAGCTTCAGAAGCTGATTCGGAAACTGAAGGCAGGTTCTCCTTCTCCTGTTCAAGCCGATCAGGGGGGAAAACTCTAAAGAGCATCCATTCTTTATCTTATCGCATTATCTTTCACCTCTTTTCTCATCAAAAAAGACCCAACAGTTTCATCCCAACGAAAATCAGAAAGATCCCGAAGGCCCGGCTGAGGTAAGGCGGGTGAAGCCGGTGGGCCAGCGAAGCGCCGACCGGCGCGGTCAGCGTGCTGGTGATGGCGATCAGGAGGGCCGCTTTGGGTGAGACAAATCCCCACGCGTCGGGGGGAAGGGCCGAATGTGCCCAGCCATGATAAACGAAGCCGGCGGCTCCGAAGAGCGCAATGACCACCCCTTGCGCGCTGGAGGTCCCGATCGCGATCTTGATCGGCCGGTCGAGAAGGGTGACGAGGAGGGGAACGGTAAGCGTTCCTCCGCCGATGCCGAAAAGGGAGGAGACGGCGCCGATGGTCAGTCCGCCGAAAGGGTAGATCCACCCGGTTGAAACCGGCTTCCCGGGGGGCTTCGGCGGCGGGACGATGAGCATCCGCGCCGCGATCATCAATTCAAAAAAACCGAAGAGGCGCTTGAGAGTCATCCCATGAATCGCCCCCGCCAGAACGGCCCCGACCTGCGTCCCGACCACGATGAAGAGCGACATCCCCGTCACCGCCTGCCAATCGACGTTGCCGTTCTTGTGGTGCGTCCAGGCGCCGGCCGAGCCGGTAAAAAGGATGGTCGCGAGGCTGGTTCCAACGGCGAGCTGGGTGACGATCTCCGGCGCGACCCCGCGCGCCTGAAAAAGAAAAATCAGCGCCGGCACCAAGAGGACGCCGCCGCCGATGCCAAGCAGGCCGGCCATCATGCCGGCGACCGCGCCGATCGCTCCGAGGAGGAGCGCCTCGGTCATCGGCGCTTCTCGTCTTTCGGATTGGATGACGGCGGTTTGGCCGGCGGGGCCGAGAGGGCGCAGCGGAAACCGTTGTCGGGGCCGAAGACGTCGGGGCGGTTGTAATTGCGAAACGTGACCTGGGTGAACATCTCGTCGGCGAAGTGCCGGTCCGAATTAAACGAGCCGCCCCGGACGACCTTGTGAAGAATGCCGTAGTCGGACGAGTTGTATTTGTTGCCGGGATAGGGCTGATACCAGCTGTCGGTCCATTCCGACACGTTCCCCCCCATGTCGAGAACGCCGTAGGGGCTCTTGTCTTGAGGCACGGCGCCGACCGGCATCGGAAATTTTCCGACGTTCGTTTTTTGCGGATCGAATCCCTCTCCCCAGACGTAGGCGCGGCCGTCGGTTCCGCGCGCCGCCTTTTCCCACTCCGCCTCGGTCGGAAGCCGTTTGCCGATCGCCCGGCAGTAGCGGTCGGCCTCGAACCAGTTGACGTCGGTGACCGGAAAGGTCTCGGTCCGGCCCGGTATCCTCAGGCTGGGATCGACTTTTTTGTAGTCGCCGTAGGTCACCTCCGTCCGGTCGATGTAAAAGGGGGGAAGATTCACCTCATGTTTCGGCTTGGCGTCTTCCTGGCCCCAGGGGGTGTCGGGGGGGAGTTTATCGAGCCCCATCCAGAACGGTCCGGCGGGGATCAGGACCATCCCGGGCGGGGCCTCCGTTTTCGGCTTTGCGGAAAGAACCGGCGGGGCCTGAAAGGTCCAGCCGATGACGAGCGCGAGTCCGATGATGATCCATTGTCCGAATTTCATGGGGCCGATTGTAGGGCGCAACGCAGAGGGTGTCAAGTGGCCGGTGAGGTTTTACCGACGAAAAAAGAGGGCCCGGAAGAGGGCTGGACCGCTCCTATTCGAAAGGGATAAAATGCGATTAATCGATTCTGAAGGAGCAAGGCGTGTCTTTACAAGTCGAGGATGAGGCCGTATAATTCGGAAAGAACCTGGAGAAAAGCGATGAAAAACAAGGCCCTTCCCACCTACGGCGATCCGACGGTTCAGAAAATGATCGAGACTTTTTTTGACGGCAACGAGGCGGCCCGGGTTTATGCCGATGAATGCCAAAGAAGGGGCCTGCCCCTCGTCATCGACCACATCACGATCCGCTGCATGAATGTCGATCGCCGTGCGGAGCCGTTCCTGACAAGCGGCTATCGTTTCGAAGGAGAGGTCGTCGAGTATCCCGATCAGGGGTGGTGGGCCAAGGTCTACCGGCGGCCCGGCTATCCGGCCCTCTTCGTCGATCAGGCGTACGAGGATGAACGCGGGGGAAAGAGCATCATTCCGGCCTGGGTTGCCCGGTTCAGCGACCAGGTGCTCCATCACGTCGCCGTCCGGGTGAGTGATATCGATCAGACCGTCGCGGCGCTCCGGGAGCGGGGGGTGGAGTTCTCCGGCGCGGTGGTCGGCAATAAGGGAACGCGCCTTCGGCAAATCTTTACGGCGTCGGAAGTCCGGGAGGGAGAGGCGTTTTCCGTTCTGGAATTGACGGAGCGGAACGGCTACGACGGATTCTATCCGGAACAGGCCGACAGCCTGATGCAATCATCGACCAAAACGCGATCCAAATAATCTGAATGTGGTAAGGGCAGACCGGAGTGTCTGCCCTCGTAGGGCGCAGATTGTGCGCCTCTACAACGGAGGCGGACATGATGATTAAACGGCTGCTGCATACCCGATTGCGCGTCTCAGACCTGAATCAGGCCCTTTATTTCTTCACCGAAGTCCTGGGTCTCCAAGTGACCGAGCGTCACGACTCCCCCCGAGGCTCCAAGCTCGCCTTCCTCTCCGTGCCGGGGGGACAGGAGGAGATCGAGCTTTGCGAATACAAGCCGAGCGGCCCGGTGCAGGTTCAGGAAGATTTGGTCCATCTCGCCTTCGAGGTCAACCACCTCGATGCGATGCTCGTCTACCTCAAGTCAAAGGGAGTTCCGATCACCGACGGTCCCACCGTCTCTTCCAGCGGGAGTCGCTTCGCTTTCATCGAGGCGCCCGATAAATATGAAATCGAGCTGATCGAGAGAGCGCGATGAAACAAAATTAGGAATTGAGAATGAGGAATTAAAAACCGCATTCCTCATTCCACATTCGTAATTCCTAATTGAACTTACTCCAGCCTCAGCACCACATCCTTCGGCAAGAACGACAGAAGCGACTGCGTCGCCCCTTCAAGATACCCTTTGTCTTTCGATTCCAGGGTGAGGATCACTTTGTATTCGGGATGATGGAGGATCGGGTACGATCCGAGGAGAAGGCGGGGGAAGAGGCGGAGGACTTTGTTGAGATCTTCGGCGACGAGCGCTTCGTCTCCGGTGAGGAAAATTTTTCGGAGATGGAAAGGCGTTTCTCTGAATCGCTCCTTGATCGCTTCGAATTTCCGGACCAATAAAGAGGGGATTCCCGGAAAGATATAAATATTCTCGAAGCGAAGCACCGGAACCCGAAGCCCCTCCGCGTGGAGAAGCTCGAGCCCCTCCGGCACATCGGCCAGCTTCAGTTGCGCCGGATTTAAATCTCCCCCGTAAACGGTCCTGAGGAGCTGATCGAGGATGGGATGATGGGTCAGCGGCCTTCCGACCCCTCGGGCAATCCCTTCCATCGTCACATCATCATGGGTCGGCCCGACCCCGCCGCTGGTGAAAACAAGATGGTATCTCTTCCGGCAAGCGGCGACCTCTTCGCCGATGGTATCGATTTCATCGGGGATCACCGAGATCCGCTGGACGTCGACCCCCAAGGCCCGCAGCTCGCCGGTGAGGTAAGGGGAGTTCGCGTCTTGAACTTTTCCGGAGAGGATTTCATTGCCGATGATGATGATTGCGGCGTTTTTACTTTGCTGCGCCATGATGCCGGTGACCTCTGTTCCTGCTCTCTCTGACTATTGCGCGTAGCGGTCTTCCGTCCAGGGGTCGGCGGTGTTGGAATAGCCGCGCATTTCCCAAAAGCCGAGCCGGTCGTTTTTCATGAAGTGGATCTCTTTGATCCACTTGGCGCTCTTCCAGGCATATCGCTTGGGGACGATCATCCGGACCGGGCCCCCATGTTCCCTCGAAAGGGGCTGGCCGTTCCACGCGTGGGCGAGCAGGACATCGTCGTCGGCGCAGACCGAGAGGGGGAGGTTGGTGGTGTAGCCGTCGTAGGAGGTGAAGTAAACGAATTTCGCTTCCGGGGCGGGCCGGACCTGTTCAATCAGCTTCCTGAAGAAGAGCCCCTCCCAATGCGCATCGAAGATGCTCCAGGTCGTGACGCAATGGAAGTCGGTGACGATCCGGTCGGTCGCCAACGCGCTGAACCGGTCCCAATTCCAGACGAGCGGGTTTTCGATCTCCCCTTTGATCGATAGCGCCCAATCATCGATATCGACCTCGGGAAGGATGCCGAGATCCAACACGGGAAAGCCCTTGTTGAGCTTCTGTCCGGGAGGAAGGCGCGGTCGTTCGTCCTTTTGGATCTCTCCCGTCAGGCCCCGTCCGTTCCGGGCCCACCCTTCTTTCTTGGCAATCAGCCGATCATCCGGCTCCAAAGTAAATTCCTCCTTGCAGTTCGGATTGTACCATCGCGCCCCGGAACGGATCAAACATCTTTTCGGGGTTCGATCGGGGCGCCGCAATGTTCACATTGTGTCGCATCATATTTGCTGGTCTTGCTGCAGGAAAGGCAAAGCCGGGGCTCGAATCCGGGAGGGGGACGGCGAAGGGCCGGAATGGCGAGAAGAACGGCCCAGATGGCAACGAGGGTGAAAACAGTCGCCAAAAAGAGGGGGCTTCCCATTTTTAAGACCTCTATTTTATTTTTATGGTCTTCTCGGATGGACCATGTCCACCAGGTGTTGGAGGGTCCCGAGAATGACCTCCAGGTTTTCCCGAGCGGGGCCGGCGCTGCCGGGGAGGTTGATGATCAAGGTGTCTTTTCGAATGGCGGCCGTGGCCCGGGAGATGATCGCCTTCTTCGTCTTTTTCTGAAAAACTTCGGTCCGCATGATCTCGGCGATCCCCGGCACTTCCCGGTCCATCGCGGCGCGGGTGGCGTCGGGGGTCCGGTCTTGTTTGCCGAGGCCGGAGCCGCCGGCGGTGAGGATGACGTCGGGCATGATCCGGTCGCTCCATTCGATCAGCTTGTCCCGGACCTTTTCTTCCTCGCTGGTAATCACCTCTTTCACGACGATCTCCCCGCCGGCTTCCGTGATCATCTTCGAAAGCTCATTGGTGACCCGGTCCTCGCCCGGCACGATCCCTCGTTCTTTAATCGATAAAATCCCGACCGTCAGCGCCATCCTTCCTCCTTGGATCATTGCGTATTACTATAAACCAAAATTTATTCAAAATACAAATGTTTTATCCCGCTCGCCAAGCCAGGGAGGGTGGCCCGCTTCCGTTCCCTCTTGTTCTCGGTTTCGGGATGACTTTTTATTCCTTCTTTGGTATGATCCCGCTCGCACATTTATTTCCCCTTTCGCTCTCTACGGGGCGAATCTCACGCCATCTAAAAAAGAGAAAGGAGTTCATCATGAGCGCATTTCAACTCGATCGGTTCCGTTCGAAGACGAAAGCGTCGTTCTTCTTGTTCTTGGCCGGCAGTATGGCGTTTGTGAGCGGCGTTCCGTCGGCGCAGGCCGAGGATCCGCTGCTCATCGGCGGTTTTGCGAGTTATCGGTACAATTTTGAGAATGAGCGGGCCGAACCGTTGGTCGGCGACAACCTTCTGAAGAATCGAACCGACATTACCGCCGAGCTCGATGTCGAGAAGAATTGGCCCGAGCTGAGCGGGCGGATCGATCTCAATATCCCCGCCACCGGAGAGGAAGCGCAGGGGGTGGTCCAAAACAACGGGGAGGGGATCGGGATCGAACAGGCCCGGTTCGACTGGACCCCGCTTTTCGGAGCCGAATTCGGCTTGAAGCTGACCGGAGGGGTTTGGAACCTGCCGCTGGGGCTTCAACCTCAGGATGCGCCGGAGCGCCTCACCACCAGCCGGACATTGCAGGCGGAGTTGATACCGGTTAATTTTGCAGGGTACCGCGTTGCCGGAGAGGCCGGGCCGTTCTCCCTGGGGGCTTTTAAAGGAAACGAGTGGCATGACGCGCCGGAGGAGTGGAGTTACGGTTTTGATGCTGGCTTCGAACTCCGCGACTGGGTGGACTTTCGCGTGGGAGCGGTCTATGGAACGGAAGATGAAAATGACGGGGATGGAACCGTTTATAACTTCGTCGCCAAAAGCTGGGCGGTCCCGATGACGTTTCTCGGCTTTGAATATACGATGGATGAAAGCAACCAGGCCTTCGGGATCACGGCGAATCATACCCACAAGGAACCGTTCCGGCACGGCCTGACGGTCCGGTACGAACAGGTGAACGCGGACGAGGATTCCGATTTTGCCGGAGCGTATTTCCTGGCGACGCCGAGGATCGGCGTCTTTCCGGCGGAGGCGGTCGATATCTCCGAGTGGACGGTGAGCGGTTCCATCGAGCCGGTCAATCACCTCGAGTTCCGCCTGGAGGGGATATGGACCAACATCGAGGAGGATACAACCGGCGGTGTCGATGAAGACCTTTTCACCATGACATTTGAGAGTGTGTACAGATTCTAAAGGAGTCCCTTTGTGGGGGCAGGCCCCCGTGCCTGCCCCCACAAAGGCCGGGCTAGACTTGAACCAGCGGGGAGCTTCGTGATATGAATGAGGGTTCCAACCGGCCGGGAGGGTCCGATGTTATTGTCGTCGTTGGTGATGATCGGGATCGCCTTTCTTTTCTTCATCAGCTATCATTTTGAGAATCAGTTTTCATTCTTCAAATGGATCATGCGGTTTTCCACGGAGGTCCATTTCCTTCCGTCGGCCCGAGGGAAACGGTACTGGGCCTTTTTCTACGGCCTCATCGCCTTGCTTTGGGGGCTCGGGGGGCTGGTGTGGCATTTCTCTTCCTGATACAGGAATCACAACAAGGGATGTAAGGAGTCATGATGAGTCAAAAAGACGATCCGGTTCAAACGGCCTTGGAGAGCTTTCTGGCGGTGGTCCCGCAAGGGGTCTCGGGGGCGGAGAAGGTCCCCCTTTCATCGGCGCGCGGGCGTATCCTCGCGGCCGATGTCACGGCGGGGGTCGACGATCCCCCCTATTCCCGCTCGATCATGGAGGGATATGTTCTGGTTGCGTCGGAGGCGGCCGCTGCCTCTGCTGAGCGGCCCGTGACGTTTAACGTCGTCGGGGAGATTCCGGTCGGCGCCGGAGAGGCAAAGGGGTTAGGGCCCGGAAAGGCGATGCGGGTGACGACCGGCAGCTACATCCCCGCCGGCGACTTCGCCGTCGTCAAACAGTGGGACGTGACTCAGGAGGGGGACCGGATCCGGCTGACCCGGCCGCTTGCGCAGAATGAAAATATCGAGACGCAAGGGTGTGACCGGAAGAAGGGGAGTCTTCTCTTTGCAAAGGGGCGCCGGATCACGCCGGCCGACATTTTTCTTCTCGCCGGCCAAGGGATTCTGGAAGTGAGCGTGGCGAAGCGGCCGCGCGTGGCGATTTTCTCGTCGGGTAACGAAGTGATTCCGCCGACCGAGCCGTTTCGGGCCGGCGCGATTTGGGACTGCAATTCGTTCGGCCTCTCGGCACTGGTTGAAGAGGCGGGGGGGACCCCCCTTTTCAAAGGGATCATTAAAGACGATTTCGATCTCTTCGTAAAGCGGCTCAAGGAAGCCCTTGCGGAGGCCGAGATGGTGGTGATCTCCGGGGGGACGGCGATCGGGGGGAGAGATTTCACCGTCGATCTCGTCAATGCGGCGGGAGCGCCCGGCGCGGTGGTGAAGGGGGTCCCGATGCGTTCCGGAAAGCCGCTCGTGCTGGGGGCGGCGGGGTCGAAGCCGATCGTCTGCGTAGCGGGCCACCCGCCTGAAGCGGCCCGGGGATTTAACCTCTTCGGCCGGCCGGCCCTGGGGCGTCTTCTGGGTGAAACGGTCGAAGCGCCGGCGCAAAAATGATTCATGACACCTAATCCCCGCGGGTTGAAAAAGGGGCCAAAATAGATTAGTCTGAACGTTCGGTTCATCGCGATAGGGAGGAAAGACAAGAATGAAGATGTGGCGGGATCTGGTGGCGGAAGCGAAGCGGGAGGTGCCGCTTCTCCAGGTAAAAGATGTCCAGGAGAAGATCGAGCGGGGAGAAGCATTCACACTGATCGATGTCCGGGAGGGGGACGAATTCCAGGCCGGACGGGTCCCGAAGAGCCGGAACATCCCCCGCGGGATCTTGGAAATGGAGATGGAGCGGCATTTTAAAGATGCGACGCAGCCGGTCATCCTCTACTGCGCGGCGGGCGGACGGAGCGCCGTCGCGGCGCAGGTCTTAAAGAAGATGGGCTATGAAAACGTCTCCTCGATGGAGGGGGGCTTCGAGGCGTGGCGGCGGCTCGGCCTTCCGGTGGAGAGGTAGGCGATCGAGCGATACGTCGAGAAAAAATGGAAGATCAACGCCGAAAAGGTCGCCTTCGCCAAAACTTTTCCGGGACGGCTGATCGACTGGAGTTCGGCCGACGGGAAGAAAATCGAGAAAGTGGTTGCGGCGGGGCCGTCGAACGCGGTCGTCATCTTTTCCGATGGAACGTTTGTGGTGGCCTCTCCCCCCGATGTCGAGCCGGCCGATTTGATCGCCGCCCTTCTCGCCGCAAGACCGTTTCTGGAATCCCATCATGGCAACGCCTATGAGACGCTCGATCAGTACATCGCCTCCGACAAAGAGACACAACGGATGGCGCGCCTGGAGAACATCATGGGGGCGATTCGAAACAACCTCCCGCAGATTCCGGAGCTGAAGGACGAACTCCGAAGGTTTCTGGAGGAGAAATCGTAGGGGCGCAATTCATTGCGCCCTGTGTTTTCTGTTTAAAATAGATCAGGGCGTGATGAATCACGCCCCTACAGAATAGAAAAGAGGGACAAAGGGGATAATGTCAAAGTATAAGTATCATCTTTTTATCTGCACCAATCGGCGTCCGGCGGGTGATTCAAAGGGATGCTGCGCCACGAAGGGGGCCGACGATCTTCGGTCGTTCTTCAAGGAAGAGATCGCGAACCGGGGATTGAAGGGAGTTGTCCGCGCCAACCAGGCCGGCTGCCTCGATACCTGCGCGATGGGACCGTCGGTTGTGATCTACCCGGAAGGGGTTTGGTACACCGTGAAAAACCGGGAAGACGCTTTGGAAGTGATCGAAAAACATCTCCTCAAGGGAGAGATCGTCGAGCGACTGCTGATGCCCCGATCGTGGGCAAGGGGATAACGAGAATGCGGAGCGAAACCCGGTCTGCGGTCGATGACACCTCCTCCGCGACAGATCGACTCCTTCAAATCTTTTCGCCGGGTAAACCGACCATTTCTTTTCATACGCTCGGCTGCCGATTAAATCAATCCGAGAGCGCTTCGCTCGGCGCCGGATTTTATTCGGCCGGTTATCAGGTCGTCGATGAAAAGAACGAAGCCGATCTCGCCGTGATCAACACCTGCTCGGTGACCGAGCAGGCCGAGGCGAAGTGCCGCAACCTGATCCGGAAGATCCTCAAGCAAAACCCGAAGACCTTCATCGCCGTGACCGGCTGTTATGCCCAGGTCGGGACCGACGCGCTCCGGAAGATGCCGGGGATCGATCTGATCGCCGGGACCGAATTCAAGATGGATCTGCCGAAGCTGGTCGAGGAGCTGCTCGACGGGAGGCCGCCGGCGAAGCGGCCGACGCCGATGGTTTTCCATACCTCGAAGATCGGCCGGAACGATTTTACGATCGAAAGCTACGCCGCCTTCGACAAGGCGACCCGGCCAAACATCAAGATCCAGGACGGCTGCGATTTCTTCTGCTCCTTCTGCATCATCCCGACGACGCGGGGACGGGAGCGAAGCCGGAAGCAGGACGATATTTTGTTGGAGACGTCGATCTGGGTGGCGCGCGGCCATCGGGAGATCGTTCTCACCGGGGTGAACCTCGGCGAATATCGATCGGAAGGGGAGGACCTGGCCGACCTGATCGAGGCGCTGGAGACGATTGACGGACTTCATCGGATCCGGATCTCTTCGATCGAGCCGACGACCGTCTCCGACCGGATTCTCGATCAAATGGCGCGGGGGGGGAAGCTCTGTCCCTATCTTCATCTCCCGCTCCAGAGCGGGAGCGACGCCGTCCTCTCGGCGATGGGGCGGCGATATACGCGGCGGGAGTATATCGATTTCGTTCGGGAGGCGACGGCGCGGGTTCCGAATCTGGGATTGGGGACCGATGTGATGGTCGGATTTCCGGGGGAAGGGGAGAAGGAATTCGCCGAGACCCTTGCTCTGATTGATTCGCTTCCTTTTTCCTACCTCCATGTCTTCCCTTTTTCGAAGCGGAAGGGGACCCGGGTGACCAAAATGGATCTCGCGCCGGTGCCGTCGAAGGTCATCAAGGAGCGCTCCCGGATGTTGTGTGATCTCTCCCGGCAGCGGCGGAAGGCGTTTTACTCGGGCGCGATCGGCGGGAGCGTCGAGGTCCTCTTCGAGACGCGCAATGAAGCGGGGCTCTTTTGCGGTCTCACCCCGAATTACATCCGGGTGGGGGTGGAGAGCGACCGGGATCTCTCCGGCCGGCTCGGCTCGGTCCGGATCGAAGCAGCGGCCGATGGGCTGGCGATCGGGAAGCTGATTGAGGAAATCCGATGAAAGTGTATCTCGAAACCTACGGCTGTCAGATGAACGAATACGACTCGGAGCTGATCCGCTCGATCCTGACGCCGCACGGCCATGAGATGACGGCGGCGGTCGAAGAAGCGGAGGTGGTTTTGATCAACACCTGCGCCATCCGCGAAAACGCCCACCGGAAAATCTACGGGAGGCTCGACATCCTCCGTCCCCTAAAGAAGGAGAAGAAACACTTTATTGTCGGCGTCCTCGGCTGCATGGCGCAGAACCTTAAAGAGGAGCTCTTCGATCATCCGGTGGTCAGTCTGGTCGTCGGACCCGACAGCTACCGGGCGCTTCCTCGATTGATCGACGAAGTGATCGGGACCGATCGACAAGAGATCGAAGCGTATCTCTCCGAATACGAAACCTACGGCGACATCGCGCCGACCCGCGTTGAAGGGGTCAACGCTTGGGTGGCGATCATGCGGGGCTGCGACAACTTCTGCACCTTCTGCGTCGTCCCTTACACGCGGGGAAGGGAGCGAAGCCGGTCGATCGAGAACATTTTGGGCGAGGTCACGTCGCTCGCGGAGAAGGGGTATCGCCAGGTAACCCTCCTCGGACAGAACGTCAATTCCTACCGAGATGAAGGGCGCCGATTCGCCGATCTCATTCTCAAAGTGGCCGACGTTCCCGGAATCGAGCGGGTCCGTTTCACCTCGCCCCATCCGAAAGACTTCCCGAAGCCGCTGTTGGAAGCGATCGGGTCGCACCCTCACATCTGCAAACATATCCACCTTCCGCTCCAAGCAGGAAGCGACCGGATCCTCGACCTAATGGCCCGAACCTATACACGGAAAGAGTATCTCGGATTGGTGGAGGAGATCCGCCGGACGATCCCGGAGATTGCGCTGACGACCGACATTATCGTCGGCTTCCCCACGGAGACGGAAGAAGATTTTCAGGAGACGGTCGGCCTGTTTAAGGACTGTCAATTCGACAGCGCCTATATCTTCAAATACTCGGAGCGGAAGGGAACGATTGCGTCGCGAAAATATCCCGACGATGTCCCGTCCGAGGTGAAGACCGATCGGATCGTCCGTCTGATCGATTTGCAGCGGGCGATCTCGCTTGAGAAAAACCGGGAGAAAATCGGCCGGACCCTGACCGTCCTGATCGACGGCGAGGCCGAAAAACGGCCCGGCCATCAGATGGGGAAGACGGAAGGGAACACCACCGTCGTCTTTCCGAAAACCCCCTTCGGACCGGGGACGATGGTCTCCGTGCAGATCGATAATGTCTCTTCGGGTACCCTTTATGGCCGCCCCGTCGGAGGATAAGACCGACTCCGTCGGTCGGATCGTTTGCAAGGGGGGAACGATCCTCCACGACGCGACCGCCCTCTCTTTTTCCGCCGTGCTTCCCGATCCGATCGAAATGGTTCTCGTCGTCGTCCACGGCCTGAGCGAGCACCGGGGGAGGTATCGGCGCCTTCAGCTCGATCTGGCGAAAGAGGGGTTTGCCTCTTATGCTTACGACCAGCGGGGATTCGGAGAGTCGGACGGCTCGCGGACCCACATGGAACGCTACACCGACATGCTCCACGATCTGAAGCGCGTTCTTGATTTTGTCCGGGAAACGCATCCCGATCGGAAAGTGGTGATCCTGGGACATAGCTTTGGCGGCGCGGTCTCGGCCGCCTTCTGCATCGATTATCCGAACGCGGCCGACGGGTTGGTCTTATCGGCTCCGGCGTATGATGTTCCGGCGCTTCCGTTTCGTCTCCGTTTTATCGGCGCCCTGTTGAATCGTCTTCTTCCGTCGCGTCCGGTCCGTTACCCGAGCGTTCCGGATTGGCTCAGCCATGATCCGGCGATTGGGGTCGCCTTCCGGAACGATCCGCTGGTGCAGCGGGCCGGGACCCCCCGTTTTTATGTCGAGTTCGGAAAGATGAACGACCATCTCCATCAGGATGCCGGGAAGATCGTCCTGCCGACCCTCCTCTTGCAGGGAAGCCAGGACCGGATCGTCTTTCCGTCGGGGGCGCGCGCCTTGTTTGAGCGGATCGGCTCCGCGAAAAAAAAGATCCTCTGGTATGAGGGGTTTTATCATGAAGTTTTCAACGAGATCGGCCGGGAACGGGTGATTGCCGACGTCGTTGGTTGGTTAAAGGAAACGGTGCGATGAAGAAGAGCATACAGCTGATAACGATGATTTTTCTCTTGACCGTCGGCGTGGAAGCCGAGGCGGCCCTGCCCCCCGGTTTCGGCAAGGCGACGTGGGGGATGACGCAGCCGGAGTTCATGTCGGCCTATCAGGTTCAGTTGGCCCCCCCCAAACATACGCATGACAACGAACCTTGGGCGGTGCAAGGACCGGCCCCCGGCGAGTTGACCGTTTCAGGAGGGGCGCTGGGAGAGCCCGACATCCGGTCGGTCAGCCTCGGATTTCATCCCAAGTTCGGACTGACGATCATCCATGTCCGGTTCCGGGACACCAACAATCCGGGCGAGCTGGAAGCGCTCCTCCCGAAGTGGGCCGGCGCCTACGGAAAACCGAAGGAGCAGCGTCCCGGTCCAACCATCGTTTGGGAGGATGAGAAGACCCATATCGAACTGACCTATCATACCGTCTCGCCCCGGCATCCGACCCCTTCCGATCATCTTGCGTTGGTCCTCTGGAGCATTCCGCTGATGGACGAAATCGAAGCCCTCGATGAAGAAGCGCACCTCCCCGATGTCGAGAAACTCGTGCCGCTGCAGGAACCTCACCTTCAGGACTAATCTCTTTCCAATATCCCCCCTCCGGAAGTTCATCCGGAGGGGGCATGTCACTTTCCTATCGGAATATAGGCCTTTTCCCCCCTTGAAGTAAGTCGGCTTACCAATGGCGGAAACAATCGCTCCGTTGGTAATCTTAATTACAGAGAACCTGTTATCCGCATTACGTCCAGTGGAGAAAGGGCCGATATGAAAAGGGTGATTGTTATCTTTTTTGCCGTTGTACTTTGCGGGCTGACCGCCTGCAGCGATGAGGGAAGCAGAGGGGGGACCGGGGTCGCGCCGATCGGGGGGGATCAGGTCGGTGGAGACGAGAATGCTCCGATCCAGGTGACCCCGGGGGAGACGGTCGTAACCACCGGGACCCGGCAAACCTTCAAGGCCGAAAGGACCGATGGAACCGACCCGGCGGTTCGGTGGGAAGTTCAAGAGGGGGAGAGCGGCGGGTCGATCACTCCCGATGGAAATTACACCGCTCCCGGGCTCCCCGGGGTTTATCATATCGTCGCGGTGAGCCTGGACGATCCGGCGGTCCGCGCCATCGCCGAGGTGGAGGTGATCACCCTGCCGATCATTTCGGTGGCGATCGAGCCGGCGGCCGTCACCCTCCCGCCGGGGGGGCGCTTTCGCTTTGCCGCCACCGTTTCGGCAAGCGACCGGACCGCCGTGAGCTGGGAGATCGAAGAGGGGACGGTCGGCGGGTCGATCGATTCCGATGGAAACTACACCGCTCCGACCGCGCCGGGACGTTATCATGTCGTTGCAACGAGCGTCTCCGATCCGACCAAGCGGGCCGAAGCGACGGCCGAAGTCTTCCCGGTGGAAGCCTTGGCCCCGCGATTCGCCTACAGCACGAATTCCGCTTCCGGAGATGTTTCGATCTTTTCCGTCAATCCTGAGAACGGCGCGCTGGCGCAGATCGGCTCCATTCCGGCCGGGCGCGATCCGTATCCAATCGGCGTCGATCCGACGGGGCGGTTCGTTTATGCCGGCAATTTCGCCTCAAACGATATTTCGATCTATGCGATCGATCCCGCGACCGGGAATCTCACCGCGCGGGGGAGCGCTCCGACCGGCGCCGGGATCTATTCGATCAACTTCGATCCGTCGGGCCGATTCGCTTATTCGGCGAATGAAAACGCGGCGGACGATGTTTGGATTTACCGGATCGATCCCGAAACCGGCGTTTTGACGGTGCTCGGGACGGCCGATGCGGGAATCAGCTCGGTTTCGGTCGCGATCGACCCGCTCGGTCGATTTGCCTATGTGGCGAATTACAGCACGAATAATGTCTCGATGTACCGGGTCGATTCCGAGTCGGGATTGTTAACCCGTCTCGGCGAGATCGGCGCGGGCCGCGCCCCGATTTCCGTGGCGGTTCACCCCTCGGGGGCATTCGTCTATGTTTCGCACTATGACAGCGACGATGTCTGGTCGTTTCGGGTCGATCCGGCGACCGGCCGGCTCACGAGGAGCGGCGTCGTCCCCGCGGGGGGACAGGCTTTCTCGATCGCCGTCGATCCCTCCGGCCGATTCGCCTATGTGGCGAATTCCGCGACGAACGACATCTCGATCTATCGGATCGATCCGGAAAGCGGGACGCTCAGCCCGCTTGGCGCGATCCGGGGGGGCGCCGGCCCGCGGTCGATCACCATCGACCGGTCGGGCCGGTTCGTCTACGTCGCCAATCTTAATTCAAATAACCTCTCGATTTTCTCGATCGATCAGACCACCGGCCTGCTGACCCCCTTCGGCCAGGTCGCCGCCGGAAGACAGCCCCGCTCGGTCCGAGTGACCACCGGACCGAACCTGCCGTAAGGCAGGCCCCTGTGCCTCCCCTGTCTTGTTCTGAATCGGTTAATGCGGGCCGCCGCGGGGGGATCGCCCCTCCGATTCCTACTCAGGCGGGATCAACGGCCATCGGATGTTCACGATGCCGATTCCAAGAATGATCATTCCGCCGCCGATCGTCAGATGGGGGGTGAGCGGATCTCCGAGGAAAAGATGGCTCAGGGTCACGCCGAAAAAGGGGACCAAGACCGAGAACGAAGCGATGCTGCTGGCCGCGTAGCGTTTCAACAAGACGGTGGAAGCGACGAAGCAGAAGGCGCCGACGACGATTCCTTGATAGAGCATCGCCCCCATCAGCTGCGCTGAGGCACGATCGGGAAGGCTCTCTCCAAAAAAGAATGCGATAAAACCCAAGAGGGGAACGCCGATCGCCATCTCCCAGAAGACGACCTTCACCGGATCGATCCGTTCGATCAATCGCTTGATATAAACGATTTTGACGGCAAGAACAAAGGCGCTGATCAAAACGAAGCTGTTCCCAAGGAGCGAGACCGTCTCCATCGCTCGCTCGGGCCGGTCCCTGAAGAGAACGACCGCTCCCAGAAAGGCGAGCGCCAGACCGGAGATTTTCCGAACGCTGAGGCGGTCGTGAAGGATAAAAAAATGGGCGAGGACGGCGACGAAAAAAAGATGGGTGTTGATCAAGACCGAGGCGTGAGAGGCCGAGGTGCGGAAGGTCCCCAAGTAGAAGAGGGCGATCTGAAGGGCGAAGAGAAGGCCGTTCATCAGGTGGAGGAAAATTTCCTTCCGGGCGAGGCCAAGACCGATTTTCCGGAACCCGGCGTAGAGGAGAATGACGCTTCCGCCGATGAGAAAGCGGAGGGTCGCCATCGTCAGGGGAGAGATCTCCCCCGCCCCCAGCTTGATGGAGACGACATTTCCCCCCCAGAGAAGGTTGATGAAAACGAGATAGGGGACGAGGCGGGGATCAATCGAATTCAAGGAGAATCTGTTTCCGGGTCGGCAACGAAACGTACTTCAAGAGCCTGACCGCAAATGCCGGATGAGTTCAAGAAGCGGGAGAGGCATTAGAATCCGAATCGCCGTTTTAACGCTCGCAGGTTTGACCAGGCCGTACGTCCAAACGCTTCTAGCCAGCATCTTTGCGGCATCTATTCTTTGTTCTTCCGCCAACGCATAAGCGGCTTCAAGACAGAGCTGCCCCAGGCCCGTTTGCATCCGGGCGTGATTTTTAGACATCAAATCGGCGTCCGACTCCCAGATCTTCGTCGCGGCGCGCAGGGTGTCGATGGCGCGGCGTGGAGAAGAAGACATCTGTGTCTCCGACAGGCGGTAATCGAGCATCGGCCGGTCCACATACACAAAGGCGCCGGTGCGAGCCATACGCACCATCCATTCCCAATCACAATCGTAGCGCAGCGTTTCGTCGAATGTCCCCGCCGTTTCCAGCAGGCTGCGCCGGAACATCACCGTGGGAGGGTGGACGAAATTGCCCTGCGCTAGCTCACGATAGACCCTTCCCACATAGGCTTCGACGGCGGCCGGCCGCTGTGACCCAGGGAATGCGTCCGCCGCCACCTCGATCTTCCGCCGCTCGGGATAGAGCGAACTGAATCCCTCCGGGGCCTCTCCGATCATAGAATAGTAGGTCGCGCTGTGTGAACTGGCGACCGGACCCTCGGCGTTGAACGCCGAGAAGTCCGAGCAACAGAGGACCGCCTCGGGACAGTTCTGGAAGGCAGCCACCTGCACCGCGATGCGCTCCGGCCGACACAAGTCGTCCGCATCCATCAGAGCGATGAACTCACCGCGGGCGGCGCGGCAGCCCTTGTTGCGGGCATTCGGCAGGCCTCCATTCGGTTGGTCGATGCCGCGCACCTTGTCCGCGTACGCACGGAGGACTTCGGCGGTTTTGTCGGTCGATCCGTCGTTCACTACAATAACTTCGATGTTGGAATAGGTTTGCGCGAGAACGCTGTCGAGCGTCTGCGGCAACGTCTGAGCGGCGTTGTAGGCCGGAATAACGATGCTGACGAGCGGCCGGAGATTTTCGGGGAGACCAGTCACAAGAATGCTCTTTTTAGTCGGTAAGAGGGACTTGAATCCCTTTTATCATAAGGGTGTCTTTCAAGCCCATTTGCGGGAGCGCTTTTAGTGGGAGTGTCCATGATCGTGGTCATGATGATCGTGTCCATGATCATGCCCATGGTCATGGTGATCATGGTCATGCCCGTGATCGTGGTCGTGATCATGCCCGTGGTCATGCCCGTGATCGTGGGAGTGTCCGTGGATGGCGGGATTGTCGTGGTCGGGGTCCCAGGTGGTGTCTTTCCCTTTCCCCACGGTCAATTCGATTCGGATCACCGATTTCACGTTGCTGCACGCGTTGTCCCCGTGCGGGACGATCAGCCGAATCGGTCCCCCCTTCGAATCGGGGAGAGGGCCGCCGTCCCGCTTGTAGATCAGAATTCCTTTTTCAATCGCCTCTTGCAGAGGGACACTGGCGGCAAATTTTCCATCCAGCGAATGGAACGTCACATGGTCGGCCTTGGAGAGAGGATTCGACTCCTTTAAGACCGCTTTGACACGAACGCCCGCCCCTTCCATCCCGGCGACCAACCGGCTGACATCTTCAACTTGATGTTCCTTGGGAAGACGGGAGAGCTCTTCATAACTCCACCCTCTCTTCTTTTGAACCGTTCCCTCTACGCTTAAAATCGATTTCCCGTTGGTCGCCATTCCTTTTGTCTCCTTTTATAAACCGATGATCCTGTTCCTAAACTTGCGATGAAGCGTTCCGTAGTCTATCAAACAGACGGCCCAAGGTCAAGAAATTTGGGGGACCTGCGTAGTGACTCAGTCTGGAATCAATTTCTGGATTGTCATTCCCGCGCAGGAGGGAATCCAGTGATTTAAAACCTCTGGATGCCCGCTTTCGCGGGCATGACGACTTTGGAATTCAAAATGAGTCACTACCGGGGACCTGCGACTCGGGTGGGATGCAAGGCCGGGAAGGTTGTTAATAAGGGGTATAAATGAGATTACCTGTAACAAAACTGCACGGAGAGGGTCCTTTGTCCGGTACTGACGGGTCAAAACGGAACGGATAGAGTCAGAGGGGTCTGATCTTTGTTGTCCTCCCCCTTTAGTTTGAGTGTGGGATTGGCATAAAAGTTGAATTATCAGTTGAATTATCAAAAGTAATTCAATATAAAAACGCCTTGTTCGCGCCGAAATAAGTCAAGCAGCCCAAACCTCAGGGCGAACATTTATCCAGAGAAGGGGCAGTTATTCGACTTTTAAAGTGGAGGAGTAAAATGGCGGAAAAGAGCCCGCGCGGATTTGCCGCAATGGATACGGAAAAACAAAAGGAAATCGCCCGAAAGGGGGGAAAAGCGGCCCATGAGAAGGGAACGGCGCATGAGTTCACCCCTGAAGAGGCCAGAGAGGCCGGCCGAAAGGGAGGACAGGCCGCCCATCAAAAGGGGACGGCGCATGAGTTTACCCCTGAGGAGGCCAGAGAGGCCGGCCGAAAGGGGGGACAGGCCGCCCGCCGCAGGTTTGCCCAACAGCAGTCCCCGCCGCAGGCCGAAGAACAGCCGGTTTCCCAATCCCCTGAAGAGATCAAGGAAGAAGAAAGAAAAGCCGCCTGACCGCTTCCTGATATTCGTTCCAATTTTACACTTTTCGATGAGGAGATAAGATGGCGTTTCGCTCCGCTTCGCATCAGTGACCCACGAGAGGAAATGGGGGCCTCTCGTCGGTTGCTGCCGTTTCCTTGATGAAGAATAAGCCTTCCAATCACTCAATTCTCTCTCAATCAATCCCATTCATCCGGACGGTTGCTTTTTAAGCCTGAATCGCCTGATCGGGTTACTTTTGAGGATCGACTCATTCGGTCGGGTACATGTCCTTCAGATCAAGTCTGCCGAAGAGATTACAAAGCGGGAATTCCAGCGAAATACATGGAAAAAATTCTTGACAAACCGACTGTCACCTCCCTATATTCTCTAATTACGGTTCGGTCTTCTTTTTTTGTCGGAAACACTTCAAAGAATGAGTCATGCCCTTTGGGGCTCAGTCGTAAAGTAAACGAAATCTAAAGGAAATTGACGGAGGACGCTGCATGGCAAAGGTGTTGGAAGGTCCTGGAATGGGGCTTCTCTCAAAGTGGGGGATGACGGTTCCCCACTACGTCGTCATCACGGCGGCGGATCAACTCGATCGGCTCTCTCAAGCCAATCCCTGGCTTCGGGAATCGAAATTGGTCGTCAAGGCGCACGAGGCGATCGGCTCCCGAATGAAACTGGGCCTCGTGAAAGTCGGTCTCGATCTGGATGCGGCGCGAAAGGCCTCCAGCGAGATGCTCGGGAAAAATCTCAATGGGATGACGATTTCTCAGGTCATCATTTCCGAAATGATCCAGCATAAAGAAGAATTCTACCTGGCCGTCAAGTCGGTTCGGGAAGGGGCCGAGCTGCTCCTGGCAAGTGTCGGCGGAATCGAAGTCGAAGCCAATTGGGAGAAGGTCAAGCGGATCGCAATTCCTTTGGGAACCGATCCAACGCGGGAGCAATTGGCGAGCCTCGCCAAAGAGGCTGGCTTTAAGGGAGATCTCGCCGGAAAAGTCGCCGACTTTGCCCTCAAGCTTTATCAATGCTACGACCAGGAAGACGGCACCTACATCGAGATCAACCCGCTTGTCACCCGCGAAGACGGGGATCTGGTTGCCCTCGATGCCGTGACGATGGTCGACGGCGACGCCCGGTTCCGTCATCCCGATTGGAATTTCACCTTCGCCTCCGAGTTCGGCCGCCCCTACACCAACGACGAGCGGGCGATCATGGAGATCGACTCCCGGATCAAGGGTTCGGTGAAGTTCATCGAAATCCCCGGCGGCGATACGGCGCTTTTGCCGGCGGGGGGCGGGGCTTCCGTCTATTATTCCGATGCTGTCCTGGCCTTGGGAGGCAAAATCGCAAATTATGCCGAGTACTCCGGAGATCCTCCCGACTGGGCGGTCGAAGCGCTGACCGAGAAGGTCTGCTCCCTCAAGGGGATCAAGCGGATCATCGTCGGCGGGGCGATCGCCAACTTCACCAACGTGAAGAAGACCTTCGCGGGGATCATCAACGGATTCCGAAAGGCGAAGGCCGAAGGGAAGCTGGAAGGGGTTGAGATTTGGGTTCGGCGCGGCGGGCCGTTCGAGAAGGAAGGATTGGCGGCGATGAAGGCGCTTGAGGCGGAGGGTTTCAACATTCACGTCTATGACCGCTACACACCCTTAACCGATATTATCGATTACGCGATTAAAGGAGTGGGAAAATGAGTATCGTCGCCAACAAAGAGACCCGCGTTGTGATTCAAGGCGGACCGGCCGGGGTCAACGCCGCCCGCCGGATGGCCGAGTTCTGTCACCTGACCCGTCAACCGCTCCATGTCCTTGCCTTTGTTTTTCCGCCCGATGCCGGCAAAACGGCGGAGGTTCCCTTCGGAAGCGAGTTGGTTTCGATTCCTATTTTCAAAACGATGGCGGAGGCCACGGCCGCTTTTCCCGCCTTGAATACGACCTTGATTTTTGTCGGACCGGATCGCGCGTTTAAAGCGGCGATGGAAGCCTTGGCCGATCCGAAGATCAAGCTGGTCTCGATGATCACGGAAGGGGTGCCGGAGAAAGATTCCAAGCGGCTGAGCCTCGAAGCCAAAAAGCTCGGCAAGGTTTTCAACGGACCGTCGGCGATCGGGATCATCTCGGCCGGCGAGTGCCGTCTCGGTGTGATCGGCGGGGCGTTCGACAATTTGATTCTCTCGAAGCTCCACCGGCCCGGATCGTTCGGCGTCATCACCAAATCGGGCGGTCTCTCCAACGAGATCATCTGGATCTGCAGCCAGTTCGCCGACGGAATCACGACGGCGATCGGCATCGGCGGCGACGCGTATCCCGGCTCCGACTACGTCACCTATCTTGAGATGTTCGAAAAAGATCCTCAGACCAAAGCGGTGATCATTGTCGGAGAGATGGGGGGAGATCTCGAAGAGCGCGCCGCGGAGTGGTTCGGGGAAAAGAAGCGGCGGATAAAACTGATCGCGGTCGTTTCCGGGTATTGCCAAGAGCAGCTCCCCAAGGGGATGAAGTTCGGCCATGCCGGCGCGAAAGAGGGACAGCACGGCGAGGGCTCGGCCCGGAGCAAGGCGGACGCCTTGAAGAAATCGGGCGCCATCGTGCCGGCGACCTTCGGCGGACTCGGCCCGACGATCAAGCAGGTTTATGAGGAGATCGTGGCCCGGGGCGAAGTGCGGCCGACGGTCGACGGAGACGTCACGGCGCTTCCGAAACTTCCGAAGCCGGTGGAAGAGGCGATCAAGTCGGGCGATGTCTTCGTCGAGCCGTTGATCAAATCGACGATCAGCGACGACCGGGGAGACGAGCCGCTCTATTACGGCTATCCCGCTTCCGATCTGATCAACAAGGGATATCAGATTCCGCACGTGATGGGGCTCCTCTGGGACAAGCGGCTGATCACCCCGGTCGAAGCGGAGATCGTCAAGCGGATCATCATGCTCTCGGCCGACCACGGTCCCTGCGTTTCGGGGGCGCTCACCACGATCATCGCCGCGTGTGCCGGGATTCAGATGGCGCAATCGGTCGCGGCCGGTCTGATCATGATCGGACCCCGGTTCGGGGGCGCCGTCACCGATGCAGGAAAATGGTTCAAGTATGCGGTCGAGAAGAAGCTCTCTCCGGAAGATTTTCTGGAGCATATGAAGAAAAACGTCGGGCCGGTGCCGGGGATCGGCCATCGGGTCAAGAGCGTCAAGAATCCCGACAAGCGGGTGAAAGAGCTGGTCTCCTTCGTGAAGTCGACCGGGGTTCCGACGCCGCATCTTGATTTCGCCTTGTCAGTCGAGAAGATCACCACGGCAAAGAAGGACACCCTGATCTTGAACGTCGATGGAACGATCGCCGCCGTTCTGGTCGATCTCGGCTGGCCGGTGGAATCGCTCAACGGGTTCTTCATCCTGGCGCGGACGATCGGTCTGATCGGTCACTGGGTCGACCAAACCCGCAACGGAAGCCGTCTGATTCGAATGTTCAATTACGTGGTCAACTACGCCTCTCCGAAACGGAGGGAAGCCCCTCCCCTCGAAACGAATACCAAGAAAATCGAGGTCCGGCAAGAGGTGTTGAAGTAGTCTTCACCGCTTGATAAGATGAAAGATCTCTTTTATTTAGTGCAGGCGCGACACTCTGTCGGGGCCGCTCAAAAGTTGTTGGAGGACAATGATGTCTACTGAATTAATCAAGAAGCTCTATCAGTCGATGCCGGCGCGTCTGGCAGAAGCGCGTAAGAAGTTCGGCCGCCCGCTCACCCTGACCGAAAAGATCCTGGTCGCGCATGTCGACGATTTTGGAACGCAGAAGTGGGAGCGAGGGAAGGCGCAGCTGGCGCTGCGGCCCGACCGGGTGGCGATGCAGGATGCGACCGCCCAGATGGCGATGTTGCAGTTCATGCAGGCGGGGAAGAAGCAGGCCGCCGTCCCGAGCACCATCCACTGCGATCATCTGATCCGCGCCCAGAGCGGGGCGAAAGAAGACATCGAGCGGGCGATCAACGAGAACAAAGAGGTCTACAACTTTCTCGCCTCGGCCGCGAAGAAATACGGGATCGGTTTTTGGAAGCCGGGGGCCGGGATCATTCATCAGGTGGTTCTTGAGAATTACGCCTTCCCCGGCGCCCTGATCATCGGGACCGATTCACATACGCCGAACGGTGGCGGACTCGGCGCGATGGCGATCGGCGTCGGCGGAGCCGATGCCGGTGAAGTGATGGCCGGCCTTCCATGGGAGGTGCTTCATCCGAAATTGATCGGCGTGAAATTGACCGGCAGCCTCAGCGGCTGGACCTCGGCGAAAGATGTCATCCTCTACCTCTGCGGCCTGTTGACGACCAAGGGCGGAACCAACAAAATCGTCGAGTACTTCGGACCGGGCGCCGAGACGATCAGCGCCACCGGAAAAGGAACGATCACCAACATGGGGGCCGAGCTCGGCGCCACCACCTCGATCTTCCCCTATGACCAGAAGATGGCGGCCTACCTGAAGCTGACCGAACGGGAGGATTGGGCCAAGATTGCCGATGCGAACAAGGAGCTCTTGACCGCCGATCCGGAAGTCTTCCAATCGCCGGAGAAATACTACGACCAGGTGGTCGAGATCAACCTCTCGGAGCTGGAGCCGCATGTCGTCGGCCCGCACACCCCCGACCTCGCCCGTCCCATTTCCAAATTGGCGGCCGAGGCGAAGGAGAAGGGGTATCCGATCCAGCTCAAAGCGGCGTTGATCGGCAGCTGCACCAACTCTTCCTACGAAGACATCAGCCGGTCGGCCCACATCGCCAAGCAGGGACTCAAAGCGGGGCTCAAGGCGAAAGCGCAGTTCCTCGTCACCCCCGGCTCCGAGCGGATCTACCACACGATGAAGCGGGACGGCTTCATGCAGACCTTCGAAGAGATGGGAGCGACGGTTCTCGCGAACGCCTGCGGACCGTGCATCGGCCAGTGGAAGCGGGACGATGTGAAGAAGGGAGAGTCGAACTCGATCATCAGCTCCTTCAATAGAAATTTCCCCGGCCGCAACGACGGGATCGCCGAGACCCTCTCTTTCCTCAGCAGCCCGGAGATCGTGACGGCGATGGCTTTTGCCGGCGACATGACCTTCGATCCGGTGAAGGGGACGCTGACCGCCGCCGATGGGACGAAGGTTCAATTCGAGCCGCCGCGAGGCGAAGAGCTTCCCGCGAAAGGTTTTGCCAAAGGGGAAGAAGGATTTGTCGCCCCGGCGGAAAACGGCGACAACCTGACCGTCGACGTTCCGCCGACCAGCGAGCGGCTCCAGCTTCTGAAGCCTTTCCCGAAATGGGATGGAAAAGATTTCTCGAAGCTGCCGATTCTTCTCAAGGCCAAAGGAAAATGCACGACCGACCATATCTCTCCGGCCGGTCCCTGGCTCAAGTTCCGGGGGCATCTCGATAAGATCAGCGACAACATGTTCCTCGGCGCCAACAACGCCTTCACGACCGAAGCGGGGAAGGCGAACGATGTCCTTGCCAATGAGTCGAACCTTACGCCGGCCCAGGTGGCCCGAAGATATATGTCCAAAGGGGTCGGGTCGGTGGTGATCGGCGATGAAAATTACGGCGAGGGAAGCTCCCGCGAGCATGCCGCGATGTCCCCCCGTTTCCTCGGCATCAAGGTGGTGATCACCAAGAGCTTCGCCCGGATCCATGAGACAAACCTTAAGAAGCAGGGGATTTTGCCGCTCATTTTTGCGAACCCGAAGGATTGGGAAAGCTTTGAGCAGAACGACCGGGTGAGCGTCGTCGGTCTTTCCGAGTTGGCCCCGGGCAAAGCGGTCGATGTGGTGATCCACAAGGCGGACGGAAAAGAGATCACGGTCCAGGCGAATCACAGCATGACCGCGCAGCAGATCGACTGGTTCAAGGCGGGATCGGCGCTCAATGCGCTGAACGCGTAACGTTCATTGAAGAATAGGGGCGATCACAAGGATCGCCCCTACGATTTTGGACAAAAATGCCGACGGCGGAAACGACCGAAAAAAAGAATCTGGTGACGGTGGAGATCATGGGGAAGAAGTATCAGGTTCCCCAGGGGATCACGCTGATCCAAGCGATGTGGCATACCGGCCACCAGATTACCCGCGGCATCGGCTGTCTTGGCGGCGTCTGCGGGGCCTGCTCGACCCTCTACCGGACCAAAGGAAGTTATGAGCTCAAGCAGGGGCTCGGCTGCCAGCTCATCGTAGAGGAGGGGATGTCCTTCTCTCTTTCCGCCTCCTTTCCGGTTCAGAAGCCGATTTACCGGATGGAAGAGATCACCGATCCCAAACAGGATCTCTTCAAATATTTTCCCGAAGTCGCCCTCTGCCGAAACTGCAACGCCTGCACCGAAGCCTGTCCCCAGGGAATCGATGTCCGAACCGGCATCTGGAAAGCGGCGTTCGGCGATTTCAAAGAAGCCTCCAATCTCTTCCTCTCCTGCGTGATGTGCAGCCTTTGCGTCCCGGTCTGCATCGCCGAGATCTCCTCCAATCAGGTCGGCCTCTATGTTCGCCGCGCGGAGGGAATCTTCTTCAACGAACGGCCGCCGCAGCTTTCCAGCCGAATCGAAGAGATTCACTGTGGAAAGTACAATACGCAATGGGAGACGCTGATGAAGATGTCCGAAGAGGAGCTCAAAACCTGCCCCATCGCCTGATCTGCGCTCATCCGCACAAAAAGGAAACGGCTTGATGTCCCATTCCGATTCTCAGTCTTCTCTGATCCGCATCGAGGTCGATGGCGCCGAACACCCCGTCCCGGAAGGAATCACCGTCATCCAAGCGATGTGGCATCTCGGCCGGCCGACGATCCACGGGGTCGGCTGTCTCGGCGGCGTCTGCGGCGCCTGTCCCATCACCTACCGCCTTCCCGACCAACCGGCCTCGAAAACGGGGCTTGCCTGCCAGACGGCGGTTCGCGAAGGAATGGCGATCACCTTCATCCCCTCCGACAGCTCCAAAAAGGCGATCGCGCTTCTTCCGAAAGAAGCCCCGACGCAGAAAACCCTCTTTCAGTATTATCCCGAAACGCGCCGGTGCACCGCTTGCCGCGCCTGCACGTCGGTTTGTCCGCAGGAGATCGACGTCATGGGGGGGGTGCGGGCGGCGATCAACGGAGAGCTTGCCACCGTGGCGGAGAAGTTCACCACTTGCGTGATGTGCGGCCTTTGCGCGGCGGTCTGCGAAGTGCAGATCAAGCCCCACCGCGTCGGGATGTATGCCCGCCGGCTGACCGGCGCCTTCTATCCGAAAGAGGCGACCAGCCTGCTTCATCGGATCGAGGAGGTTCGATCGGGGAAATATGATGCCGAATGGAGAGAACTCCTTTCCGGCGATCTTTCGGCATTGGCCCATGATCGTGTGATGTAGCCAACGGCCGTTGTAGGGGCGTGATTCATCACGCTCTGATATTTGAGGCGAGGGAAAGGGCGCAATCAATTGCGCCCCTACGAAGGGGTTCGGAACATTGAGAAAGAAGGGTCGATGAGTATTTTGGAAGATTCGAAAACACGGGTGAATGAGAGCCGGGCGGCGCGGATGAAAGAGGAGAGGGCGCTCCTCTCTCCGGAGGACAAAGACGCCCTGATCCGGAAGTTTCATCCCGATTATAAGAAAGAGGCATACCGGACGATTCAGATCGGCCCCAACCAAGGGGAGCAGACGGTTCATGAGCTGGCCAACCTCCTCGAAGGGAAAAGCCCGATCGCTTCCGAAGCGGTTTCCCTTTCACCCCAGCATCAGGTGGACCTGCTGATCATCGGCGGGGGAGGCGCGGGGGCGACGGCGGCGCTCACGGCGAAGGCGGCGGGGGCAAACGTCCTCCTTGCGACCAAGCTGCGGCTGGGCGATTCGAATACGGTGATGGCCGAAGGGGGAATGCAGGTGGCGGTCTCGGCGGAAGATTCCCCGGTGCGCCACTTCCTCGACTCTCTCCGTGGCGGCTATATGAAAAACGACCCGGCGCTCCTGAAGACCCTCGTCGAAGAAGGGCCGGAGGTGGCGAAGTGGCTGATGGACATCGGCGTTCTCTTCGATCGAGAAGCGGACGGCAATCTCAGCATCCGGGGGGGCGGCGGAAGCAGCAAGCCGCGTCTGCTTCGTTGTAAAGATTATACCGGTCTTGAGTTGATGCGGGTGCTGAAAGACTGTGTCCTCAACGAGCAGGTCGAGCTGCTGGAGTTCTCTCCCATCGTCGAGCTTCTGACCGACGGGGAAGGGGCCTGCACCGGCGCCGTCCTGAAGAACCTCGACAACAACCAGTTTATCGTCGTTCAAGCAAAGGCGGTGATTCTGGCGACCGGCGGGATCGGCCGCCTTCATATTCAAGGTTTCCCGACGAGCAATCATTACGGCGCCACCGCCGACGGATTGCCGATCGCTTACCGGGCCGGGGCGAAGCTGACCCTTCAGGATACCTTTCAGTATCATCCGACCGGCGCCGTTTATCCCGAGCCGATGGCGGGGATCTTGGTCACCGAAGCGATCCGGTCGGTCGGGGCGCAGCTGGTCAATGTGAAGGGGGAGCGGTTCATCAATGAGATGGAGACGCGCGATGCCGTCGCCTCCGCCGTGATCCGGGAGTGCGCGGAGGGGCGGGGGGTGGAGACATCGGCCGGCCGGCGCGGCGTCTGGCTCGACATGCCGATGGTCGATATCGTCAACGCCGAGGGGACCCTGGCCCATCGCTTCCCGAACATGGTCCGGCAGTTCTCGCGTTATCAGATCGATATCCAAAAAGAGCCGGTCCTGGTCTACCCGACGTTGCATTATCAGAACGGGGGAATTCAGATCAACGTCGACGGCGAATCGACCGTCCGGAATCTCTTTGTGGCGGGGGAAGCCTCCGGTGGGATTCACGGCCGCAACCGGTTGATGGGGAACTCCCTTCTCGATATCATCGTCTACGGGCGGCGGGCCGGGCGCGCGGCGTCGAAGCGGGCGACGGAGATCGCGCTCGGAAAGTTGACCCTGGCGCACCTCGATCAATTTCGCGAGGCGCAGAAGAAGGCGGGGGTCGAGTCGAAAACAGTCTCGCCGATGTTGTTTCCCGATTATGTGAAGAAGAATTAATTTGGACGTGGGCGTGGTTTCGATGATAGGGGCGAATCTTAGCTTCGCCCCGGACCGGACAGGGCGATCACAAGGATCGCCCCTACAAAAACAAAGGACGAATCGATGAACATTCATGAATATCAGGCGAAGGCCCTTTTTGCGAAATATCAGATCCCGGTTCCAAACGGCAAGGTGGCATTTAATCCGCAGGAAGCGCAGGCCGCCGCCGACACCTTGGCGACACCGATCACAGTGGTGAAGGCGCAGATCCATGCCGGCGGACGGGGAAAAGCGGGCGGCGTCAAGCTGGCGAAGAATAAATCGGACGTCGCTTCGATCGCCCAGGAGCTGTTGGGGAAAATCCTCATTACCCCTCAGACCGGCCCGCAAGGAAAAGAGGTGAAGAAGCTCCTCGTCGAGGAAGGGGTCGATATCGCGAAAGAGCTTTATGTGAGCTGGGTGGCCGATCGGGGGACCGCGTCGATCGTCCTGATCGCCAGCACCGAAGGGGGGATGGAGATCGAAGAGGTGGCGGCGCACTCTCCCGACAAGATCGTGAAGCTCTCGGTCGATCCGGTGATCGGATACCAGGCCCACCAGGGACGCACGGTCGGCTTCAAGCTCGGCCTTCCGAAGGAGGTCATCGGGCAATGGGTGGTGATGCTGGGGAATCTCTACCGGCTCTTCATCGAGAAGGACGCCTCTCAGATCGAGATTAACCCGCTGATCATCACCAAGCAGAACAAGTTGATGGCGCTTGACGCAAAGGTGAACTTCGACGACAACGCTCTCCTCCGCCATGAAGATATTCGGGTGTTCCGAGACCTTGATGAGGAAGACCCGCTTGAGACCCGCGCGACGGCGCATGGCCTCAACTACGTGAAGCTCGATGGGACGATCGGCTGCATGGTCAACGGCGCGGGATTGGCGATGGCGACGATGGATGTGATCAAGCTCGCCGGGGCCGAGCCGGCCAACTTTCTCGATGTCGGCGGGGGTGCTTCGAAAGAGACGGTCAAAGAGGCCTTTCAGATTTTGCTCTCCGATCCGAACGTGAAAGGGGTCTTCGTCAACATCTTCGGCGGGATCGTCCGCTGCGAGCGGATCGCCGGGGGGATCATCGAGGCCGCGAAAGAGGTTTCGATCAACGTTCCGCTCGTCGTCCGCCTTGAAGGGACCAATGCGAAGGAGGCGAAGCAGATGCTGGCCGAGTCGGGCCTGAACCTGATTGTGGCCGACACCCTTTGGGACGGCGCACAAAAAATTGTGTCGCAGGTGAGATAAGCTGTCATCCTAAGCGAAGCGAAGAAACTCAGATGCTTCGACTTCGCCTTAAGAGGACAACGTTGCTGATTAATTTTCAACCTTATATTTTCCATATACGCTTAAGGAGCACTCGATGAGCATTCTGGTGAATAAGAACTCGCGGATCTTGGTGCAGGGGATCACAGGGAAGGAGGGCTCCTTCCATGCCTCGGCCTGCAAAGCCTATGGAACGAAGGTGGTCGCAGGGGTCACCCCGGGCAAGGGGGGGACCGATTTCGAGGGGATTCCGGTGTTCGATACGGTCGAAGCGGCGGTGGAGAAGACCGGTGCCGATGTGTCGCTGATCTTCGTTCCCCCCCCGTTCGCGGCCGACGCCATCATGGAGTCGGCGCAGGCCGGCGTTCCGTTGATCATCTGCATTACCGAGGGAATCCCGGTGCTGGACATGATGAAGGTGAAGCGGTTCCTCGCCGACAAGCCGGTCCGTCTGATCGGGCCGAACTGTCCCGGCGTCATCACGCCGGAAGAGGCGAAGATCGGGATCATGCCCGGCTTCATTCATAAAAAAGGAAATGTCGGCGTCGTCTCACGCAGCGGGACCCTTACTTATGAGGCGGTCTGGCAGCTGACGCAGCGGGGATTGGGACAGTCGACCTGCGTCGGCATCGGCGGCGACCCGGTGAACGGAACCCACTTTGTCGATGTCCTCGGGATGTTCGAGAAAGACCGGCAGACCGAGGCGATCGTGATGATCGGAGAGATCGGCGGCGACGCCGAAGAGCGGGCGGCCGATTACATCAAGCGGAACGTGACCAAGCCGGTCGTCGCTTTCATCGCCGGGATCACCGCCCCTCCGGGACGGCGAATGGGCCATGCGGGCGCCATCATCGCCGGCGGCAAGGGGACGGCGGACGACAAGATGTCGGCCCTCGAAGCGGCCGGCGTCACGGTCGTGAAAAATCCGGCGCTGATCGGAGAGGCGATCGAGAAACTGCTGAAGAAAAAAGGGGGCGCCCGGCGCCCTGCGGCGGCGCTGAAGAAGGCCAAAGCAAAGCCGAAGCTGAAGAGCGTGCCGAAGGCCAAGGCGAAGTCCAAATCCAAGCCGAAGGGCAAGGCAAAAAAATGAACTTTCTCGATCTTCATCGATGGGATGTGACCCCCCTCGAAGCGATCGAGATCCAGAACCGGCTCCGCAGACAACTTATCTTAGATCAGGCCCCGGCGGTGATCCGAACGATCGCCGGGGTCGACGTTTCCAACGCGTTCGGGTCGAATCGGCTCTTCGCCGCTGTGGTCGTCCTCGATCTTCAACATCCGCAGCCGAAGGGATTCCCGATCCTGGAGGTCGCGACCGCTTCGCTGGAGGTCGACTTTCCATATGTCCCCGGTCTGCTTTCCTTCCGAGAAATTCCTGTCGTTTTAAAAGCGTGGGAGAAACTGCAGATCCGCCCCGATTGTTTGATGGCCGACGGCCAGGGGATCGCCCACCCGAGGCGGATCGGCATTGCCTCTCATCTCGGTCTGCTCGTCGATCTTCCCTCCATCGGCTGCGGCAAGACGCGGCTGATCGGCACCCATCGCGAGCCGGGGCCATTGCGAGGGGATGGGGCTCCCTTGATCGATCGCGGCGAAACGATCGGCGCGGTCCTCCGGACGCGCGATGGGGTGTCGCCGGTTTTTATCTCTCCCGGTCACCGGATGACGCTCGACCGGGCGGTGGAGATCGTCCTCTCCTCCCAACTCCGCTATCGTTTGCCGGAGCCGACACGGATGGCGCATCAGCTGGTGAATGAGGCGCGCCGGGCGGCGTAACGGCTTCGCGCCATCCGAAGCGATCCCTCTTTTCGTCTGTGATCGGCCCGTTTATCGTGCGTTTCATCCCTCCTTTGTAGGAACATTCCTAAACTCTCCTCTCTTTCGGGTCCGTTCTCAAATCCGTTCAACGAAGAATCTTATTTTTTTATCGATCATGTATCACCTATTACAGTATCCGGAGATCTCTTTACGATAAATTAACACAAGATCGTAGGAGGGTTTTCCATCTCACGTTTCTACCAGGATGCGAACCTCTCGATCACATTTACTGATGGATGGGCATCGTGGTTGAAATCATCGACCGTCTAGAGGATCTCCGCATTCTTGCGACGTCTTGGAACAAGATTGCAGAGCCGTTTGGAAATCCGCTGCTTCGTCACGAGTGGTTTGTCGCTTGTGCCGAGGCCTTTTGCCCGCCGCAGCAACTCTCCATCGTCGTCGTCCGTTCAAAAGGGAAGACCACCGCGGCGGCCCCCTTGGTCTCTGTTCGACAGAAGGGAATCGAACGGCTCGAACTATTGGGTTGTTCTTTTTTGTTTGAGCCGGGCGGGTTTATTTATGAAGACCCGGCCGCGCTGGAAGAACTGGTGGACGGCATCGTCGCTCTGAAGCGGCCGCTGCGCCTGCGAAGGGTCTCCTCCTCCGCTGAAGAAATCCGCCGATTGCGCGAGCGCAGCGAGCGGCATGCCTATTCGACGGTCAAGGAAACGGAGGCGTCGCTCTGGCTCTCTTGTAAAGGGGGATGGTCCGAATTCGAGTCGGCCCTTTCTTCTTCCCGCCGCGCCTGTTTCCGGAGGGCGAAAAGGCGGGCGGAGGCCGAGGGAAAGGTGCAGTTTGAGATGGTCTCTCCCGATGCCGAAAACGTCGATCGTTATCTTGAAGAGCTCCTTGTTGTGGAGACGGCCGGCTGGAAAGGACAACATGGAACGGCGCTGCGGTTAAACGAGCCGCTGAAACGGTTTTTTTATCTCTACGCTCAGGCTGCGGCGCGCCTCGGACTTCTTCGGCTTGGTTTTTTCAGGATGGATGAAAAGGCGATCGCTTCTATGCTGGCGATTGAATATGCGGATCGGCTCTGGGTCTTAAAGACCGGCTATGATGAAGTATGGGCCCGGTGTTCCCCCGGGGCGCTTCTGATGCATGAGATGATCCGTTATGCCTTCGAGCAGGGGCTCGAAGGATATGAGTTCTTGGGAATCGATGAACCTTGGCTGCGGATCTGGACCGACCAGGCCCACTCTTATGTCTCGACCCGGCTCTACCCCTATTCCCTAAAAGGCTTGTTCGGCCTGGGGCTCGATCTCTCTTACCAAGCGGCCGGCAAGGTCATGCGGCGCTTCAAATAAGAAGGCAGGCTCGGAATTGTTGATCCAAATAAAAGAATGGATGGTGCGGCGTCTGGCCGAAAATTACATCGCCGGTCCGCATCTCACCGATGCCCTCCGTCTTTGCCGCCGGATATCCGCCCGCGGGTGGGGGAGTATCCTCTGCCCCTGGGACGGGCCGGGGGATACGCCGGAAGAGGTTCTCTCAAATTATCAAACGGCGTTGCAGACCATCGCCTGCGAAAATTTGGACGCCCATCTCTCGATCAAAGCCCCTTCGCTCCGATATGACTTTGAATTATTGAAGCGGCTTATGGATCCGGCCGCCGAGCGGGGAGCCCGAATCCATTTTGATGCGCAAGATTTTCATACCGCCACGCCGACTTTTCGGCTGCTTGAAAGGGCCGTTCAGTTTTATCCGAACATCGGTTGCACCCTTCCTTCCCGATGGCGTCGGAGTTGTTTCGACGCCGAGCGGGCGATCGCTTTCAGGGTCCCGGTGCGGGTGGTGAAAGGGGAGTGGCCCGATCCGATCAGAGAGGCGATCGATCCGAAGGGGCGCTTTTTGGATCTGATCGATCGGTTGGCCGGCCGGGCTAGCGAGGTGGCGGTCGCCACACACGATCCGGTGTTGGCCCGGGCCGCGTTGGCGCGGCTTCAAAAGTCGGGAACTCCCTGCCGGTTGGAGCAGTTGTGGGGTTTGCCGCTGCGGGCGAAAGAGGTTGCGGAGCCGATGGGGGTTCCTGTCCGGATTTATATTCCTTATGGGCACGCGTGGCTTCCCTACTGTATGGGTGCAATCCGAAGGCGGCCGATTATACTGGCGTGGGCGGCGAGAGATTTTTTTCTGACGAGGCGGTCACTGTGAAGTCATAGAGAGGCGGGTCTCGGCCGATCGCTTGTTTCATCTTGATCATCGGCCTTACTTGTTCCGGTCCGCCTCGACGAATGCCGCGAGTTTGTCGAGCGCCATCCGCCAGCCGATTTCATTGTCGGCCGGCGAGAGGCCGGGCGGCAGGTTGTCATGGACGGCGAGCAGATCGGCGCCGCCGTCCGCGTCGGTGAGGGTGAAGGTAACCGTCATCTCGCCGCGCATCGCGGCGTCATCCGTCTCGAACTCCAGCACTTCAATGACCTGTTCATTGGGAACCAGTTTGACGAAGCGGCCGTGGTAGGTGTCGGTGTGGGCGGTCGTCTTGCCGGTCCCGGTCGGCGCGTCATATGTGAGCGAAATTCTAAATAAGCCCCCTTCGCACGCGTCGAATGTGTGCACGCGGCTGGTCATGCCGTCTGGCACCATCCATGTCGCGACCGCTCGCGCGTCGAGAAGGGCGCGATAGACGTCTGCGCGAGAAGCGTTCAGGTGACGATGAATGCGTGTAGAGGCGGCGGCCATCAGGTAAATCTCCCACAACGGACATCGCTTGGTCCGGCGATGTCGAACGGCTGTGTTACCGGGGTGATGCGGGCTTTCGACCCAGAATACTGGCAAAAGCGATCTGCCCGAACCAGGTCTGCGTCGCGCTTCTTCGCCGGGCTTCCGCTTTCAGCGCCTTCGCGTGCGCCTTGTCGACGCGGCCGGTCTGCACAAGCACGTCGGCTCCCCGGTCAATCCAGGTCAGCATGTAGCCACTTTCCGGCGCTTCGACATAACCGTGACTGCGCATCGGCATGACTTCGAACCCCCCGGCTTTGAGGAACTGCGGCAGACGGCGCACAAGCCAGGGATCGTTCACAAAATTCTGCCGGAACGCTTCGACACACACCTGCAACGGATCAAAGTCTCCGGTCGCGACCGTGGCAGTGGCGTAGTCGCCATCGAAGACCGCGATCCAGCCGCGCGGCCGCAGGACACGCCAGGCTTCCGCGAGGACGCGTTCCGGCTGCGGAACATGACAAAGTGTGGTATGCAAAACAACCAGATCGAAAGCCGCTGCATCAAAGGGCAGGGAGCGGCCGTCTCCTTCCTCAAAGGAGGCATTCGAAATGTTCTGAGCGAGTGCCCGCGCCCGCGCAATGAAGACAGACGAGGGATCGATGCCGGTTGCTTGAGCGACGGCCGGCCACTGCGCGAGCGTGCGCGTTATCGCGCCGGTGCCGCATCCGATTTCAAGGACGTGCGCCTCGGGGGGGAATTCGATTTCGGAGAGATACGACCGTAACATCGCCTGCTGGCGGGGATCGGCAAAGCGAAGCTCGATGACATCGGCGAGACGCTCCTGGACCGCTGGATCGGCCTTGGTAATCGTGGCGTAAACGTCGGGCATAGGAGAACTCCTCTGCAGCGATTTGTGGGTCGGTTACCTGTACCCGGTCGCGTCGGCCGGTTTGCCGGGATCCTGGACCTCAACAAGGTAGCGCCAGGCATCGGGCTGGGAGCCGTCGAGATCGGTAAAGCCATATACTTTCGCGAGCTGGCCGCTCGAAAGAGATTGGCCGTTCCAGCGCGATACCTTGGGATCGGCGGCGAGATGGGCCACGGCGCGGCCGGTGTAACGGGGCGTTTCGCTGATCACGAAGTGGGGCTGCTTCGCGGTGGCATCCCGCCAGTTGGCTTCGGTGACACCGTAGATATCGAGCATCATCTCGGAGCGCAGCCAGCCGGGGGTCAGGGCGACGGCGGTGCATTGATGGGGCGAAAGCTCTTTCGCCTGCGCCCAGGCCATTCGAATGACCGAAGTTTTGGCGAGATCGTAGAAGAGCGACAGACGGTAGTTTGCATTGTTGTATTCGGCCGTGCCGTCGGTCATCTCGACGAGCAGCCCGCCCGGATGTTTGATCAAGAGGGGGAGGGCGAAGTGACTGGTGATGATGTGGGTGTCGATGGCGAGCCGCAGCAGGCGCAAGCCCTTTTCGAGAGAATGCTCCCACACCGGCACGTTCCACTCGGCCAGGAAGTCGGCCCCCCAGACATCGTTGACCAGAAGATCGAGGCGCCCCTGCTCCCGCTCGATCCGCGCCACCAGCGCTTGCACTTGCGCCGGGTCCAAATGATCGACCTGCAGGGCGATCCCCCCGCCGCCGGCTTGCTGGACCATCTCGGCCGTCTCTTCGATCGTTTCGGGGCGGTTGTATTCGGAGCGCTGCGCCCGTGTGGTGCGGCCGGTGCAATAGACCGTGGCGCCCGCCGCGCCGAGCTCGACCGCGATGCCGCGCCCTGCGCCGCGCGTCGCCCCTGAGACCAACGCCACTTTGCCTTGAAGGGGTGGATTCATCTGCCGTTCTCCCGCTTTTATCCGCCCAGGTTCGTTTGATGCCAAACAGGTAGACGCCTTAAAGGCTTTTCTTGCGGCTGTTTTTTAGGTATACGCCGAAACTTGATCCGTTGTCAAACATTTCATGAAAAGATCAAATATGATGGGAACCGATATTAAGAATGAAGAGCAGGGAGAGATCCATGTCGTTGGAATGAGGGTTCCCTCAATGAACTTTCAATGGGGTGGGCCTGCGGGGAGGGGGGTAGGCCTGGTCCAATGCTTCCAGGTCTCGGATCGTCAGATGGACATCGAGCGCTTCGCGGTTCTGTCGAACGTGCTCGATCTTGCTCGCCTTCGCGATGACGATCACCTCCTGCTTTTGAAGTAGCCAGGCGAGCGCCGCCTGGGCCGGGGTGATTCCATGATGCGAGGCGATCTCCTTCAAGAGGGGATCGTCGAGCATGCGCCCCTGCTCGATCGGGGAGTAGGCCATGATCGGAATGTGACGCTTCAGACACCAAGGGAGGAGCGCGGTCTCCACCTCCCGGTGATAAAGATTATAAAGCACCTGGTCGGTCGCAACCTCTTCGCCGTTCGGGACGGTCACCAGCTCTTCCATATCGGGGAGATCGAAATTGCTGACCCCCCAGTCCCGAATCGCCCCGGCCTCTTTCAGCGCTTCGAAGGCTTCGACGGTTTCCGAAAGGGGATAGTCGCCTCTCCAATGAAGCAGGTAGAGATCGAGACGATCGGTCCGCAAGCGATTGAGGCTCCGCTCGCAGGCGGCGACGGTTCCAGACCGGCTGGCATTAAACGGATAAACTTTGCTGACCAGATAGACCTCGTCGCGGCGCCCTTCGATCGCTTCCCCCACCACCTCTTCGGCGCCCCCTTCGCCATACATTTCCGCCGTGTCGATGAGGGTCAGGCCGAGGTCGAGGCCGAAGCGAAGCGCGGCGATTTCTTCCTGCCGCCGTTCCAGCGTCTCGCCCATTCCCCATGTCCCCTGGCCGAGCACGGGGACCGGTACTCCTGAAGGAAGTGTCACGGTTCTCATTGGGTTTCTCCTATCACACTATGAGATCTTGAAGTATTTATAGATATTCTAAGGCGGTTGAGACGATTGGAGCAATACTTCGGGGTGATGATCCTCGTGTGATTGAGTGAGGGAGATTTTATTTTCTGTGTCAGGATGCACATTCTTAAGATTCCTTTAAATGAATAAGAACAGGAGGTCAGATCAGGCGGATTTATTTTCGAGAGGCCTTCGGACCACGTTGTCGGCGGGGCTGTTTTCGGTGGAGGGTTTGAACGAAGTAAAGGGGGCTAAAGGGGACAGATTTATTTTCTAATTCCAACCGAACCTCTCCGGCGATCTTAATCCTCGAAGAGCCTTCCACGCAGAGTCCTTCGTCCCGCAGCAAATTAAAAATGTAGGGAGGGCCTCCTCGTCCGAAAACTGATACGCCTCGTCGATCGGGCGCCGATAAAAGTAATTCTTACGGGGCGACGGGGGTGAGAGTGAAGATGCGGGCGAATCGTGTTGCATCCTTAATATCGCCGCGGCGTAAGGCTTCCCGAACGTCATCGAGTTTGTAGACATCTTCGAGAGCCAAATACGGCGACCAACCCTCATCCGTCTCGATGAGTTCTACCTCGACCTCGGCAATGTATTTGCCTTCTCGGACCAGTTTTGTATGGGATCTTCTCTTCATTGTTTTTTTCTCCGTAGAAAGTCATCTGTCCATTGCGAAGGATCAGGTCGATAGGCCGTGACAAGAACCGCAGGGGAGGAGGTGTTTTTAGGAATTCCCCAAACGACATGAACCGGTTGATCATCTCGATCTTTTTGTAAAACCAATACGCATGGACCCTTTAAATAGTCAGGATAATCTTCCACCACAACGGCCTGTGCGATTCCCTTGATAATATCTCTCACAAAAATCTGATCTGTGGCCAATTCGTCATAACCGTGATCAGAAATCTTCACCTCTCTGCGTTCCACTAAACTCAGAATATGGTTAAAGGTTTCGCTCATAGAGATATGTTAGCATGTAAAAGTAAGTATTGCATGTCAATCGATGCGATGAGGTGATGAACTTGAATAGGCCGTAGAAACGACGAAGTTCATTGCTTGAACCGGATGCACTTTAATGAGAACTCGCTTCCAGCCATTCCGGAACCGGTAACTTCTGTTCCCGTAGGAAGGCCGGGTTAAAGAGCCTCCGTTGGTACCGCAGGCCGCTGTCGGCGAGAATCGTCACGATGGTATGCCCCGGCCCCAACTGGCGCGCCAGCCGAACCGCCCCGGCGACATTGATCCCCGAAGAGCCCCCCACGCAGAGCCCTTCGTCCCGCAATAAATTAAAAATGTAGGGGAGCGCTTCGTCGTCGGGAATTTGATACGCCTCGTCGATCGGCGCGCCGACCAAGTTTTCGGTGACGCGGCTCTGACCGACCCCCTCGGCAATCGAATCCCCCTCCGACTTCAACTCGCCATCCTTGTAATAATTGTAGAGCGCGGCTCCCATCGGATCGGAAAGGGCGATGACCACCTTCGGATTCCGCGCCTTCAGCGCCATACCGACTCCCGCCAAGGTTCCCCCGGTCCCGACGGCGCAGTTGAATCCGTCGATCTTTCCGCCGGTCTGCTCCCAAATCTCCGCGCCGGTCGTCGCAGCGTGGAAGTCGCGGTTGGCGACATTGTCGAATTGTCTCGCCCAGAAGGCGGCGCCGGGCGAGGTTTCGTTCATCTCCTGTGTCAGCCGCTCGGCGATCCGGACGAAATGCCGCGGGGTCGAATAGGGGGCCTCGGGAACCAGCTTCAGCTCGGCCCCGAAGAGCCGCAGCGCCTCGAACTTCTCGGAGCTTTGTGTTTCGGGGATGACGATCAGGGTGCGATACCCCAGGACCCGCCCGATCATCGCCAATCCGATCCCGGTATTCCCCGCGGTCCCCTCGACGATCGTTCCCCCTTTTTTCAAAAGGCCCTGTTTTTCCGCGTGGCGAATAATGCCGAGGGCGGTCCGGTCTTTGATCGACCCGCCGGGGTTGAGGAACTCCGCTTTCCCTAAGATGTTGCAGCCGGTCGCTTCGGACGGCCCCTTCAGCCGAATGAGCGGGGTCCCGCCGATCAGATCGAGCACATTATCACGAATATTCATTCTCTCCTCTATATTTCAATTAGGAATTAAGAGTTACGAATTGAGAGGGTTGGGCAAGCAACCCCCCATGGCGGTGGGGCAGCGCCCCATCCCAGCCTATAAAGTTTTAATCAAAAACCTCTCCCCCAAAAATTTTTCTCTTCACCTTCCCCCGATCCAACGGATGATCATAACCGGGGAGAATGGTCCCGTCCGCCGAATACGGCCCGATCTGCGTCCAGGTTCCTTTTTGCGGAGTGGAAACATATTCCATCTCCAAGATCGCCTTAGCACTTTTATACCCGTATTTGAATGGGATGATCAGGCGAAGCGGAAAACCATGTTCATCCGAGAGCGGCCGGCCGTTCATCGTGTGAACGAGAAGCGAGCGCTCATGAAGCAGCTCTTCGCGCGAGAGATATTCAACGTAAGTATCCCCGCACCGAAAAAGAATACCGACCGCCTCCGGTTTGGGACGGACCCGCTTCTCCAACTCCGAAAGATGAAACCCGCCCCACTCCGCCTTGGCCGACCAACACTCGACACACTTTACCCGCGACACCTGAGCGCGTCCCGGAATGGTGTTCACCTCCGAGAGGGTCAACTCCTGAGGCGCCTCGCAGAGCCCGCCGATCTTCAGGCGCCACTGATCCGCCTTGATCCGTCTGAACGATTTATAGTACTGGATGTAGAACGTTTCGTATTCCCCGTCGCGTGTTTTTCCGACAAACTCCGAGTTCGTCCAAAAACTGAAACCGGCCTCGGCTCGGCGCCACGGATTCACCAGGGAGAGGACGAACCCGGCCGTCCCGAGGATCGTTTTTTTCAAAAAGTCCCTGCGGCCGAACGGATTTATTTCACGCATCGGAATCCTAAGAAGATAAACCGCTGATCGGGTCCCACCAAGATCCGATCGAACGTTGTACTATACTCATAATCGAGGTGAAGATTCCAGACCCCGCCGCGGGCGATCTTCTTTCCCCCTTCGTCTCCGAGGGTCCACTCCCAAACGGAAGAGGCCATCTCCAACGCGCCGTAAGGGGAGAGGTCCTTTTTGTTAAACCCGGCATTTCTTTTGACCATTCCGGAGGTGGAAGAATGGGCCGCCGTTCGAAGCGTTTTGTTCCCCCACGGATAGATTCTCCCGTCGGTGCCGCGGGCCGCCTTTTCCCATTCTTCTTCAGTGGGAAGGCGCTTGTCGAGCCGCTCGCAATACGACTTCGCTTCTTCCCAGGTCACAAGACTGATGGGGTGGTGATCCGCGCCGGGAGGAAAGGCATGCGAAGGGAACGCTTTCTGAAACGCTTTATTTGCGACTTCGACCCGATCAATAAAAAAAGGGGCGAGGGTCACCTCTTTCGGGGAAGCCGGTTTCGTATCGTTTTTCTCTCCCATTAGAAAAGGCCCCTCCGGAATCTGAACCATCTCTTCCGCATGCAGACCGTGAGTAAGAAAGAGCAAACCGAATAAAACGAAAATTTGGGCGAGGGAATATTTTTTCATATACGATGAGTGTTAGGGACCTTCCGCCCGTCTCAGATCGACCGAAACCGATTCCCGTCTTAACCGCGCTTGGAGGGTTTTAGTCTGACGATCTCTTCCGGCTTGAAGACCCCCTTGTCGGTGATGATGGCGGTGATGTATTTGGCGGGGGTGACGTCGAAGGCGGGGTTGGCGGTGGTGGCGCCGGTGGCCCAGATCTGGTTTCCGGCGATGTGGGTCAGCTCGGCCTGATTTCGCTCTTCGATCGGGATTTCATCTCCGGAGGCGATGCTGAAATCGATGGTGGAGTAGGGGGCGGCGACGTAGAAGGGGATGCCGTGCTCTTTGGCGAGAACGGCGACGCTGTAGGTGCCGATCTTGTTGGCGGTGTCGCCGTTGGAGGCGATCCGGTCGGCGCCGACGACGCAGCGCTGGATCTTTCCCCGCCGCATGAAAAAGCCGGCCATGTTGTCGGTGATGACGGTGACCGGGATGCTGTCCTGAACCAGCTCCCAGGCGGTCAGCCGCGCCCCCTGGAGGACCGGCCGGGTTTCGTCGGCATAGACGGCGATCTTCTTGTTCGCCTCCCAGGCGCTGCGAATGACGCCGAGCGCCGTGCCGTATCCGCCTGTGGCGAGGGCCCCCGCGTTGCAATGGGTTAGGACGCCGTCGCCCGCCTCGATCAGCGCCGCGCCGAATTTCCCGATGGCGCGGTTCATCGCGATATCTTCTTTCAGGATGGCGTGGGCTTCTTCCAGCAGGATTTTTTTAAGCGCGTCGGGCGATTCACTTCGATGGGCCTGCGCCGTTTCCTTCATCCGCTGGATGGCCCAGAAGAGATTGACCGCGGTCGGCCGGGTGGCGGCGAGCAGATCGCAGCTCGGAAGAAGCTGTTTGTAGAAATCATCGAAGGATTGGGCGGAGATTTTCTGCGCCGCGAGCGCGATCCCATAAGCGGCGGTGATCCCGATGGCCGGCGCCCCGCGGACCCAGAGCTCTTTGATCCCGCGCGCCACGGTCTCGACATCCTCGCAGTCGACGAAGATCACCTCGGTCGGCAGCTTCGTCTGATCGAGCAGGCGGACCGCCCCTTTTTTCCATTCAACCGCATTCACCATGGGGCCGATTTTAGGGGAAGAGGGAGGGGGTTGTCAATCGATTTGACGCTGTCATTTTCATGAAAAGAAGGGCCCGGTCCGCCGGGGTTTGAAGCGGCGAACCGGCCCCTTTGCTGCGCGGGTGCTTATCGGTTATCGGTCATTTGAGGGGGCTCGACGGAAGAGACGATCTCCTGGATGTCTTTCGGGTAGAGAACGATCTCGATTCGTCGGTTTCTCTGTTTCCCCTCCGGGGTGTCGTTCGGGGCGACCGGCCGGTACTCGGCCAGCCCGACGGCAGACAAGTTGTCCGGAGAGATGCCGAGCTCGGAGAGATATCGGACCACCTGGGTCGCGCGCGAGGCGGAGAGTTCCCAGTTGCTCGGGAATTTTCCCGCGAGCTTGGGGCCGATCGGGACGTTGTCGGTATGTCCCTCGATCCGGATGCTGTTCTCCTTCACGTTCTTCAGGATGTCGCTGACCTTCTTGAGAACCCCTTTTCCTTCGGTGGTCACCTGATCGCTCCCGGAGGCGAAGAGAATTTTATCGACGATCTCTACGGAGAGCCGGTCCTTCAGCTGCGTGATTTTGACGCTTCCGTCGGTGATCTCCTTTTGAAGCTCCCCGATCAGCTCTTGATGGGTCTTCTCCGATTCCCGGAGCTCTCTCTCGCGCCGGGCGGCCTCCTCTTCGGTGACCTTCAACGCCTCCTCCAGCCGGTCGATCATCGCCTGCCGGGACTGATCGGTCTCTTCAAAGGTTCCCTTCATCTGAAGCATCTGGTCTCTTAATTCCTGCTCCGTCTTGTTTCCGGTCTCCTTCGCGAGGGAGAGCTGCTGCTCCAGCAGCGCGAGATCCTTTTCCCGTTTCGACGCGGCCGCTCTCGCCTCTTCGAGCGATTTCTCCAGAGCGGCGCGTTTCTGCTGCTCTTCCTGAAGCTGTGCGGCGGAAGATTCCCGTTGAGCCACCTCCGCCAGGTAGCGGCTTTTCGTGACGCAGCCCCCGGTCCAGAAGAAGAAAAACAAAAGAATGATCCCGCTCAAACGATGTTTCGACTTCATAACGCTTTCTCCATACAGAGAGGTGAGTAAAAAGGGTCAATCGGGATAACAAGGAGATCATCATGATCTTCGCAGATCCTCCTCAGATCAGAGAGGAGGCGTGGTTCGGAAGGAGCGTAGTCCGATCGAACGAAAAGTTCAAGTCGATCTAAACATCTTACGCAATTTCATGAAAAGCTACAAATCAGCCGGACGGATTAGAGTGATCTGGCGCACCGAAAGCCGATCAGCGGATCTCGCTTTTCGGGATCGGCGTAGAAGCGGGTTGTCGTTCGGGTAAGGAGACGAAGCGCGCCGGGTTGATCGCCTCCGATCCCGCCGCGGATGGCGCGGACATTTTTCCGGAAGGGATCGGCGCGATAGGGATTGTTGGGGTAGGGACGATAGAGGTCGGCGGTCCACTCCCATCCGAACCCGACCATCGCTTCGGCGCCGTAAGGGGAGAAGATCGGTTTGGCGGGGAGGGAAGCCCGGACCGCTTTTTCGATTTCCGGATCGAATTGATTTCCCCACGGATAGATTCTCCCATCGGTTCCCCGGGCCGCTTTTTCCCACTCTTCTTCGGTCGGAAGACGTTTGCCCATCGAGTCGCAGTAGTCGGCAGCCTCCTGCCAGGTGAGGCCGGTGACCGGTTGGTCCGGGTCGGCTTCTCTGAGGCCGAAAGGGAGCGGATGGCCGGAGATCATCGCGAAGCGTTGATAGTCGCGGTTGCGGACCTTGGTCCGGTCGATTGCAAAGGTCTCCAGGTAGACGGCGTGGGCGGGGCGCTCGTCTTTGAGAAGCGGTTTGTTCGGGAGGATGGAGGCCGGATCGACCGAGTAGCCGGTTTCATCCGTTCCCATAATGAATTCGCCGGCGGGGATGAGGACCATGCCGGCCGGCGCAGGGTCGTTTGTTCCGTTCCAGAGGTAAAGTCCGGCGATGAAGAGCATGGAGAGAATCATCATCGATGTGATTTTCGACTTCAAAACAAAACCTCCTTGATAAAAGCGAGCAACAACGACTGTTGGAGCGGGATTTCCCCCGCCCAGCACGCTCTTCGCGATTTGGTTAAAAGCGGCAGAAAAGATTTACGCGTCGGGTGAACGGTTGAATAGAGCGGATGAACTCGGGAACGGTAAATCGATCGATTATCTCTTAGCCCCTTTTCCCTGACCCCCGGCGTTCACTCCCCCAACGGCGTCTTTTGCGCAGCGGAAGCCGAAACCTTTGTTCTTGATCTCGGGGGTGAAGCGGCTTCGGTTGTACGACGGGGCGGAGAGGCCGCAGCCGTATGAGAGGCAATCATACCACGATCCCCCTCTTAAAACTTTGTTTTTCATTCCGTAGTGGATATTGGGAAAAGGATTACCGGGGTAGGGAAGATACCAATCGCCGACCCATTCATAAACGTTGCCGGCCATGTCGTAGAGGCCGTAGGGGCTCTTTCCCTCTTCGAAGCTGGCGACCGGCAGGGTGCTCCCCTTCGAGACATCGATCCCTTTGGCCAGCCAGTATTGCGGCGTGTTCGCCTTCTGGAAAGAGAAGGGGGTTCCCCAAGGGAAGTGGCGTCCGTCGGTCCCGCGGGCGGCCTTTTCCCATTCCTGCTCGGTCGGAAGACGCTTGCCGGCCCATCGGCAGTAGGCGTCGGCATCGTACCAGCTGACATAGACGACCGGATGGTTCACCTTGGCGGGAGGGTAGGCGCCGTTTCGCCAGAGGAGCGGCGGATCGGCGCCGCCGGCGTCGACGAAGTTTTTAAAGTGGGCGTTGGTCGTTTCATACACATCGATATAAAATGATTTCACGAAGACTTCATGCTCCGGCTGCTCGTCTTCGTCTCCCGCCCCTTCTGCCGTCGGCCGCCCGTTGTTCCCCATGACGAAGGCGCCTTCCGGGATGAGGACCATCTTCTGCTCGATGATCTTTTCCTCCTTCGTCTGCTGGACCGGCGTGATCTCATATTCGGGGAGGGACGGGCGGTCGCTGTGGCATTCTTGGCACTCTGGCTTGGAGGTATCGGTCTGCAAGGTTGCCCGGTCGGAGTGGCAGTGCAGACAGCTTGGATCGGAGAGGGTCGCGCGGCGGGCGGGGGTCGGGAGGCGGCGCGTCGGAAGCGAGGAGCCCTCCGTCGCCAAAAAAACAGAGACAAAGACCGCCCCCGCCAAAGAAAGGGTGATGATGGATGCGTGACGGATGATTGTGCGGAATGGCATCAATCGATTCCTAGTTCATTCCAGATCCGGTCGATCCGATCGACTACGTTGGGGTCCATCTCGATCCGTATTCCCCATTCCCGATGGGTCTCGGGGGGGATCTTGGTGGTGGCGTCGATCCCCATCTTGGAGCCGAGCCCCGATTCGGGCGACGCGAAGTCGAGATAATCGATCGGGGTGTTCTCGATCGTGAAGGTGTCGCGGGCCGGGTCGACCTGGGTCGAGATCGCCCAGATGACATCTTCCCAGTTCCGGACGTCGATATCATGATCGACGACGATAATATATTTAACATAAAGGAATTGTTTTAGGAAGCCCCAAATACCCAACATCACCCGCTTGGCATGCCCTGGGTATTCCTTCTTCATTGAAATCACGGCGATCCGGTAGGAGCAGGCCTCCATCGGAAGGTGGAAATCGACGATTTCGGAAAAGTTCTGGCGCAGAAGCGGAAGAAATACTTTGTTCAGTGCGAGGCCGACGACGGCGTCTTCGCGCGGCGGCCGTCCCGTCGTGGTGGTGAGATAAATCGGGTCTCTCCGATGGGTGATGCAGGTGATATGGAAAATGGGGAACGGCTCGACCGAATTGTAGAATCCGGTGTGGTCGCCGTGCGGCCCCTCGTCGGCCATCTCGCCGGGGCGGATTTCCCCTTCGATCACGATTTCGCTCGTCGCCGGGACCTCCAGATCGACCGTTTTGCAGCGGACCAACTCCACCGGCTTTTTCCGGAGCAGCCCCGCGAAGTGAAACTCGCCGATCTGATCGGGGACCGGCGTCACCGCGGCGATCGTCATCGCCGGATCGCAGCCGAGGGCCACGGCGACCGGCATCGTCTTCCCCTGCGCCATCCACTGCCGCCAATGTTTGGCGCCGCCGCGGTGTTGGAGCCAGCGCATGATCGTCGTCTTCTTGTCGATCTTCTGCATCCGGTAGATCCCGATGTTGTATTTCCCCTCTTCACCGGTCGGCGGCTTGGTGATCACCAACGGCCAGGTGATCTGCGGCGCAGCATCGTCCGGCCAGCAGTGGAGGATCGGGATCCGATCGAGATCGATTTGATCCCCCTCCAAAACCACTTCCTGACAGGGGGCCCGGCCGACCTTCTTCGGGGAGAGGTGGAGAATCCGGCCGTAGAAGGGGAGATGTTTGACCGCGTCGATAAATCCTTTCGGCGGCTCCGGATGCTGCAGGAAGGCGAGGAACTCGCCGATCTCAAGGAGCCCCGCTTCGTCGGTGTCGAGTCCCAGCGCCACACGCTCGATCGTCCCGTAAAGGTTGATCAGTACCGGGATCGAATGCCCCTTGACCCGCTCGAAGAGAACGGCGGGACCTTTTTTGGCCAGGAGGCGATTGTAGATCTCGGTGATCTCCAGCTTGGGATCGACCTCTTTTTTCACCCGAATAAGCAGTCCCTTCTTCTCGAGCATCTCCATAAATTCGCGCAGATCGGTGTAAGGCATTTCTCCTCCGTTAACGCTTTAAATGATAGTTCAATGTAATCCCGACCAAGATGATCAATCCCACCCAAACATGGGATCGGAAAAGGGCGAAAAGGGCCGGCCGCTCGGGCAATCTGCGAAGCTGGATTGTCTGACCGAAAAACAAAAGGGCGGCGCCGGCCAGAGAGAGGTAATAGATCAGATTCATCCCGAGCTGTTTCCCGGCCAGGGTCAAAAAGAAAATAACAAGGAGATAAAAGAAACTGACCGCCATCCAGCTCTGCGCGCCGAAGAGGACGGCGGTCGATTTCACGCCGATCCGAAGATCATCGTCCCGATCCATCAAGGCATAAACGGTGTCGTAGCCGGTGGCCCAGAAGAGATTGGCGAGCAAGATTAAGAACGGGGTCCATGCGAGCTCGTTTCGGACCGCCGTCCAGGCCATGACGACCCCCCAACTGAAGGCGACGCCGAGGATGATCTGCGGGAGATAGGTGAAGCGCTTCGCGAAAGGATAGAAAAGGGCGGTGAAGAGGGCTGCAAAGCTGAGGAGGAACGTCAGCGGGTTGAGAAGGAGGACCAAAAACAGAGAAGATAAGAGCAGGAAGAAAAGGACGACAAGCGCTTCCATCAACGTCAACGCATTTTTTGCCAGGGGGCGATCTTTCGTCCGCTCGACACGGGCGTCGAATTTCCGGTCGGCCATATCGTTCATCACGCAGCCGGCGCTCCGCATCATAAAGGAGCCGAGGACAAAAACGGCAAGATGCTTCAAGCTGGGCCTTCCTTCCGAGGCGACAAAAAGCGACCAGAGGGTGGGGAAGAGAAGCAGCAGGGTGCCGTATTGCTTGTCGAGCCGGATCAGTTTTGCGACTTCTTGCCGTTTCTGCCAGAGCTGCTTCATTCGTTGATTATCCTACTTCGACTTCGCACATCGAAATCCGACGTCGTCCAATCGCTCCGCGGGGGGATCGTACGATCGGGTCGACGCCCTTGCATAGATCTCCAGCACCCGTCGGTAAGCCCCCTCCGGATAATGTCCCAAGCTTAAGTAAGAAAGGCCTCGAACGACCCGGTGCTTCATTCCGAAATCGGGATGCCGCAACGCGCTTCCCGGATAGGGGAGATACCAACTGTCGGTCCATTCCCAGACGTTGCCGATCATATCATCGACTCCATAAGGACTCTTCCCGGCGGGGAAGCTGCCGACGGGTCGGGTGGTCTCGTTCAGACCCGATCCCGACGAGACATGGGCCCTGTCGATCTCGAAGGTATCTCCCCAGGGATACCGGCGGCCCTTCGGGCCGCGCGCCGCTTTTTCCCATTCCTCTTCGGTGGGGAGCCGCTTTCCGGCCCATCGGCAATAGTCGTTGGCTTCATACCAATCGACGTGGGTCACCGGATGCCGCTCTTTTCCCTTCTCCACCCGCCCGTCGGGCCAATGGGCGGGGGGCGGGTAGTTCGTCGCCGTGACAAATTTGAAATACGCTTCCTGGGTCGTCTCGTGCCGATCGATGTAGAAGCCGGGGAGGGATCGCTTCCTGAGAGGATGTTCATCCTCGAACCAAGGGCGAGGGAAACCGAGCTGAATCGCTTCCTTCGTCTCATCCACCTCATCCGATCCGATCATGAATTCCCCGGCGGGGATCCATGCCATCTGATCGATCTGATCGAATCGGGTCCCGTGATGAAGTCGGGCCCCGCAGCCGGCTAGGGCGAAAACGAGGAGGAAGAGAAAAGGGAGGGTAAGAATGCCTCGAAAATGACGCCCGAGACCTGATCGGAAATGTTTAAGCGGTAACGTCTTGCCCAAAATAACTCCCGTGGTTGCAGTCCGAGCGCTTCGGCGACCTGCGGGAGGGCGAGGCGGGTGATCTCCAGCCGATCTCGGCGGGTCGGAAGCTGTTGTGCCTCAATGATCCGACCGATCGGTTTCTGACCGAGTAGAACCTCCTGATGAAAATCGGGTTTCAATCCGGAAAGGGGAAAGATGGAGACCGCAAAGACCTTCCTCCCCCCTCCCGCCGACAGCCAGACCTTTCGTTGAATTCCTTTTTCTCCCGCAGGAATCCCGATTCGGGAAGCGTGCTCCTCATCGATCAGTATTTCCCGTTGATCTTGAATGGCCACTTTCACCGAAGCCAGGAAGAGCGATTCCAGATGGCGAATGAGTGTTCCGTCCGACGTGAGAAGCAGCCGGAGAACGGGATCGATCGGATTCCGCCGACAACCTTCCCAAAACGCCTCCTTTGTAAGCCATTCATTTTCCATGCAGGATCGATCTTACTGAAATCGATTTTGGGTGTCAAGTTTTTGACTTTATGGGGATCGTGATATATACTTTTTATGCTTTTTGAGGATCAATCATGGATGACAGAACTGAAGCGCCGATGACCGATCAGGAGCCCGTTGAAGAAGGGGAAGAGTACGACAAGGAAGAAGTAAAATCGGCCAAAGAGATCGTTCAGTATCTGACAAAGACCACCAAGACCCTCCAGATCTACCTTCCGAACAATCCGATTCATCAAAAATTCATCAACGAGTTGGCGGAGAAAATCCAGCGTCACCTCACCGAGCACGGGCCCCTCCGGCTGCGGATCAAACAGTTCGAGCTCTTTTGCTCCGGCCAGCCGGTTTACGAGAATTCGAATCGGATGGAGAGCTTGGCCTTCAAGCTTTTCATCGACGGACTGAGGGAGCTCTCATTCCATCCCGGGATCGAGAAAGAAGAGCTGATCATCTTCCTTGAAGTGATCGGGAATCGGGGGGAGGGAGACAATGTGGACGACGACATCGTCACCCTCCTCTGGGAAAAACATCTGGTGCACGTGAAATATATCGTCGTCGACGAGCTCCAAGGAGACTACCGGGCGGAAGAGTGCAAGGAGATGCAAACCGTTCCGGCCCACCCGAATCAGCTTCGGGAAATGTTCCATCAAGAGGCGGCGCCCCAGGCGCTGGAGGCCCCCAAGGGGGTTGAAATCCCGTCGCTCCATATCTTCAAGCTCACCGATGAGGAAATCCGCAGGATGAAGGCGGAGGTCCGTGGGGAAGAAGAGCTCGATATGGTGGCGGAGTTGGAAGGGATTCTCTTCGACATCCTCCGGATCGAGCGGGATCCGGGTCTCTTCGGTGAAATCCTCGGCATCATCGATAATATCTTCGAGAGCCTTCTTCTTCAGGGGGATTTCCCCCACGCGCGCGCGATTCTGGAGTTTTTCCAGGAGATGATCGATCCATCGATGGGCTTGCCGCAATCTTTGATCGATCAGATTCAGAAGGCGAAGGTCCAGGCCGGAAATCCAAAACGGATCGGGATGTTGGAAAATATATTAAACGAATGCGAGCCGGACCGGCTGGAAGAATTTTCTTCTCTGATGATGTTTTTTGATCAACAGATCGTTCCCTCTCTGGTGGAACTGCTCGGCGCGGTCGACAAAATGAAAGCGCGGCGGGTCATTTGTGAAATTCTGATCAAGCTGGGGGGGCGTCAGATCGACTTCCTCATTGCCAAATTGGACGATGACCGGTGGTATCTGGTGAGAAATTTGATCTACGTGGTCGGGAAAATCGGCGATCCGAAGGCGCTTAAAAGTTTTCCCCGCCTGCTGCAGCACAAAGATCCCAAGATTCGGAAGGAAGTGCTCCATGCCCTCGATATGATCGAGAGTCCGAAGACCAACGATCTTTTGGCCAAGGTTCTCTCCGACCCGGATCTTTCGAACCGCCTCTTCGCCGTCCGGGCCTTGGCCAAGCGAAAGGCGCAGGAAGGGCTGGAGCCGCTGATGAACCTCCTTCCATCCAAAGAATTCGATGAGAAGGAGTTGCACGAAAAAAAGGAAATCTTCGATGCCATTGCAAAGATCGGGGGGGACAAGGTGGTTCCCCGGCTGCGGCGGCTCCTGGAGGTAAAGTGGAGCTTGTTTAAGAACGCGCGGGCGGAGGAGATGGGGCTCTGCGCCGCCTTTGCGCTTCAGCGCATCGGGAGCCCTCCCGCCGTGGAGGCGCTTCGAGAGGGAAGCGGCTCGAAGAGCAAGCAGATCAGCGAGGCGTGCGCCAAGGCGCTGGAGCTGTTGGGAACGGGGAAAACATGAGCCGGAATACCGCCGTGCGAAGCTACGATGAAGAAAGGGCCCAGCTTGGAAAGCAGGTGGTCAATCAATTTGCCATCTTGATCAAGACCTCCCAGATCCATGATGCGGGAAATGTGGCGCTGCAGCCGCCGGCCGAGAACTTCGGCAAAACGCTGGGCGATCTCTTCATCGATGATCCCGAGGTGGCGCTGAGCCTGGAGGGGGAAGCCCTCTTCCTCGGCGACATGAAATTAAAGCTCGACATTGACATCTTCACCAACTTCATGCTGGTGAATGAAGAGATGAAGAAGCGGAAGGTCGGAAGCATCGTCTTCTCGCGGGGGATCGGGGAGAAGGAGATTCGAAAGTTCTCTTCTCTGTTTGCTTCTCTCGACCCGCGCCTCCCCGAACCGTTCGAGCGGCTGGAGAAGGAGCTGGAAAATGCCGGCCTAACCAATCCGCAGATTTTATTCTTGGAGGAGAAGAAAGAAAAGGAAGAGGTTGCGCAGGCCACCGAGGATAATGAAAAGGATCTGGCGAAGAAGACCTATTTCAATACCGTGACGGCGGTCGGCGAGGTGATGGAGAGTGTGAAGCTCCGCCAGGCGGTGAGCCTGAAGCGGGCCAAGCGGATCGTTCAATCGATGGTCGATCTGATCATGCAGGAAGATTCGACCCTCCTTGGGTTGACCAATCTGAGAAGCCACGACGAATACACCTACAATCATTCGGTCAATGTCTGCATCCTGGCGTTGGCGATCGGGCAGCGGCTCGGCTACAGCAAGAAGCGCCTTTGCGAGCTCGGCATGGCGGGACTTTTCCACGATCTCGGCAAGTTCGGCATTCCGCTCGATGTTTTGAACAAGCCGACCGACTTCACCGAAGAAGAGTGGAAGGTCATGCGCCGCCATCCGATTTTTTCGGTCAAAGAGCTGGTCCGCCTCAAGGGGGTCAACGACATGGCGATCCGGGTGACGATCGGCGCCTTTGAGCATCATCTCAATTACGATCTCTCCGGGTACCCCAAGTTGGCAAAGAAGCGAAACTTAAGCCTCCTCGGCCGGATCATCTGCATTGTCGATTGTTACGACGCCTTGACCTCTTCCCGGGTCTACAACCGGGTTCCTTTTCCCCCCGATAAAGCGCTTCGGTTCATGTTGAGCAAAAGCGGTAAGGCGTTCGACCCGATCTTGATGAAGCTCTTCGTCAATGCGATCGGCGTCTATCCGATCGGAACGCTGGTTCTGCTGAATACCAAGGAGATCGGCGTGGTCTTCACCTCCAATCCGAACCCGGAACGGGGGGACCGCCCCAAGGTAAAGCGGGTCATGGATGCCGAGGGAAATGAGGCGCATGGAGAGTTGATCGATCTTTGCGAGCAAAACGAGAGCGGCCATTTCAAATATGAGATCGTCAATGCGATCGACGCCGGCAAATATAAAATCGATGTGGCCAAGTATTTCGTCTGAGTTTTCCCCTACTTCGGGTGTTTCCTCGCTTGACAATCCCTTCCGATGATTCTACGATTAAGCCATGTGGGACCTGAACGGAAGCAGAACAACTGAAAGCCGAGTTGTGATGTCGATGAGGGTATTTTATATAAGGCGCACCGTCGCGGCAGAGGATCTTTATCTGGAGAATCCGAGCCGTCGATCTCGCCAATGTGGAACTGGCTGGACGAGCCGCGGATTTTTGGTTAAAAGGAACTCGGAGGATGGGGGCGATTGAAGAGCGCCCGGAAGAGCGATGCTGAATCGACTGATCTTTAAAGAACGCCCGGCAAAGAAACTGACGCTGGAAGATATCGTCAGGCAGATCCACGCCTATGCGCCGCAGGCCGACGTCTCGCCTCTGAGAAAGGCCTATGCCTTTTCCGAGAAGGCGCACGCGGGACAGCTCCGCCAATCCGGGGAGCCGTTCCTTCAGCATCCGCTTGAGGTCGCCAACCTTCTGACCGAATTAAAGCTCGACGTTCCCTCCATCGTCGCCGGGTTGCTGCACGACGTGGTGGAGGACACGTTTCACACAAAAGAAGAGCTGACGCGGGAATTCGGGGAAGATATCGCCGCCATGGTCGACGGCGTGACGAAAATTGGAAAGATCGAGTTCCGGAGCGTTCAGGAAAAACAGGCCGAGAATTTCAGGAAAATGATCGTCTCGATGGCGGAGGATATCCGGGTCATCCTGATCAAACTGGCCGACCGCCTCCACAATATGCGAACCCTCGATGCGCTGGCCGAAGAAAAACGGGAGCGGATCGCTCAAGAGACGCTTGAGATCTATGCTCCGCTGGCGAATCGGCTCGGGATCGGCTGGATCAAGTCGGAGTTGGAAGATCTCTGTCTTCGATATTTGAAGCCCGATATTTATCTCTCGCTCGTCAAAAAGGTGAAGACCGGCCGTGAAGAGCGGGAAAAATATATGGAGTCGGTCGTTGAGGCGGTTCAGAAAGAGCTGGCGGAAAACCGCTTCACCTGCAAAGTCACCGGACGGTACAAACATCTCTTCGGAATTTATCACAAGATGGAGAAGCGGGCGATCCCTTTTGAAGAGGTCTACGACCTCATGGGGATTCGAATCATCACCGACAACAAGATGAATTGTTATGCCATTCTCGGTCTCATCCACTCCCTTTGGCGGCCGGTGCCGGGGCGGTTTAAGGATTACATCGCCATCCCGAAGTCGAATCTCTATCAGTCGCTCCATACGACCGTCGTCGGCCCGGAGGGGCGGCATGTCGAATTCCAGATCCGGACGGAAGAGATGCATCGGATTGCGGAGGAAGGGATCGCCTCGCACTGGACTTACAAGGAGGGGGGGACGCTCAATCCGAAGGATGAACGGACCTTCGCCTGGCTTCGGCAGCTCGTCGAGTGGCAGCAGGAGCTCTCCGATACGCGGCAGTTCATGGATTCGGTGAAAACCGATCTCTTCACCGATGTGGTCTATATCTTCAGCCCGAAAGGAGATGTGAAAGAGCTGGTCAAGGGAGCGACCCCGATCGATTTCGCCTATGCCATCCACACGGAGGTCGGCAATCATTGCGTCGGAGCGAAGGTGAATGGAAAGATCGTCCCGCTTCGGTATCAGCTGAAGAGTGGGGATGCGGTCGAAATTCTCACTTCGCCGACGCACGTGCCAAGCAAAGATTGGCTGAAGATCGTCAAGACCTCCAAGGCGAAGGCAAAGATCAAACACCTCATTAAAGAAGAGGAGCGGGCCCGGAGCTTGGATATCGGCAAAAAGATTCTAGAACGGGAGCTGCGAAAGGAGAACCTCAGCCCGTCGGAGGTCCTCAAATCGGATCAAATCTTAACGGGCCTCAAGGAGCAGGGCATTCGGACGATCGAGGAGCTCTTCGTCGCCATCGGCTACGGGAAGGTCTCGGCGCATCATGTGATCAAGCCTCTCCTGCCGGAGCCGCGGATGAAGGAAGGGCTCAAGGACAAGTTCATCAAGAAGGTCGGCCTCGCCAAAAGCGAGGTGAAGGTGAGCGGCTTAGATGATATCATGATCCACCTTTCCAAATGTTGCAATCCCGTTCCGGGAGATCAGATCATCGGCTTCATCACGCGGGGACGGGGCCTTTCGATCCACACCGTCGACTGTCCGAACATCGACGAGCTCGATTACGACAAAGACCGGCTGGTCGAAGTTGATTGGGACAAGCGGATCGCGGCGACCCATCCGGTCGATATCTCCGTGTTGACCCTCGACCGGCCCGGCCTTCTCGCCTCCGTCTCCGCCTCGATCGCGGGGGCCGGCGCCAACATCAGCCAGGCCGAAATCATCACGACCGAGGATAAGAAAGCGACCCTCCATTTCGTCATCGACATCACCGACACCAAGCATCTCGAAAAAGTCTTAAAAAGCATCGAGAAGGTCGAAGGGGTGCTGCAGGCGCGGCGGGTGAGAAAGGGGTAACAACGTTAAACGCTGTTCGTTTAACGCCGTCATCTCCTCGTAACAACTTCAACCTTCGGCGACTTGTTGGTCACCTCGATCAAGGCGCCGGTTCTTCCCTCCCGGACGATAAAGTCGACCCGCTCGTTTCCGACCTGAAGATTGGTGATTTCCACCCATTTGAGCCAGCTTGGAAGGACCGGATCGGTGAAGTAGAGGCGTTGATTGAGCGCGTCGGCCGACAGGCCTAAAAAAGAGCTGAGGACGGAGAAGATCGATGCGGCCGACCAGGCTTGAGGGCTGCAAGCGATCGGGTAAGGGGTCGGGCCGTGACCCATCGTCCTTGCAAAGCCGCAGAAGAGCTCCGGCAGCCGTCCGTTTTCGAGAAAAAGGGTCGATTCAAAGAGGCCGGTCGCAACCAGACGAAGATGTTCATTCAGACCGTACCGTTTGAATCCGGCCAGGATGATCGCGTTATCGTGCGGCCAGACCCCGCCGTTGTGATAACTCATCGGATTGTATCTCGGTTCCCCTTCCGCAACGGTCCGGATTCCCCACCCGCAAAACATGTCGGGACTGATGAGCCGGTCTGCGATCTTCCTCGCCTTCCGGTCGTCGATGAGCCCGGTCCAGAGGCAGTGGCCCGGATTGGAGGTCACCACCTCGCACTTTTTCTTATCCTTGTCCAACGCCAGCGCATAGAACTGCTTCTCGTCGCTCCAAAAATCACGATCGAACCGCTCGCGCAATGCTTGGGCTTCGCTGATCAACTCCATCTGCAGGTTGATCTTCCCAAGCTGCGAGGCGATCGATCCGAGCCCGACCAGCGCCGCGTAAAGATACCCTTGCACTTCGACCAGCGCAATGGGTGAATCGGCGAATTTCCCATCGGCGTGAAAGACCGAATCGTGCGAATCTTTCCACCCTTGCTGTTGGAGACCGATCGGCGACTCCCGGTGGTACTCGATATAGCCGTCTTGATCGAGATCGCCGTATTTTCGAATCCATTCCAGCGCCGCCAGGGCATTCGGCCAGAGCGATTCGACAAACGCGACGTCGCCGGTCCAAGAGAGGTACTGATGAAGCAGAATCAAAAAAAGCGGGGTTGAATCGACGCTTCCGTAATAGGGGATGAAGGGGATCTCCCGGAGATTGGCCATTTCTCCCTTCCGGTATTCGTGCATGATCTTCCCCGGCGCCTCATCGAGGAAAGGATTGTGCTCTTTTCCCTGAAGTTTGGCCAGGTATTGCAGGGTTCCGCGGGAGATCTGCGGCTGAAAGGGGAGGATCTCCAGCGAGGTAATGATCCCGTCCCGGCCGAACGGGGCGACGAACCAGGGAATGCCGGCATACGGATAGGGACCATAGGGGGTCTCCGTCTCGAGCATCCGGATGTCGGAGAGGGATCGGCTGAGCAGCTGGTTGAATGATTCATTGCTCGTGACGATCCGCGTTCGCTCCTGCTCCCACTTGATAATCCCTTTCCGGACCCGCGTGATCACCTGCGGGAAGTTCCATCGTTTGTTCCATCGACGCTCTCCGGTCAGCGCGGTCGCCGAGAGGTGGAGCTCCCACTCCTTTTGCGGCGGAAGCTGGATGAAAAAGGTCGCTTCCTCCCCATTTGCCTCCTCCGGGAGAGGATCGAACTTGAGGTGAAGACTTCGGAGAATGTCGTCGAGACCCGAATATTTGAATGAGACCGCCCCCCTTTGATATTCCGGCGGGAAGAGCTCGCCCCGTTTCGGCCGCTCGGTCCCGCGAACCTCGAAAACATCCAAAAAGTCGGCGCCGTATTGGAGGCAGATCTTCAATTCGATCTGATGGGTGTGGAAGTTCTTGAACTGAAGGGTCTGATAAAAGGTATTCCGATAGAGAAGGAGCCGCTTGCGGATAAAGACGGTGTTCCGGGGGATCACGAGATGACGGTCGATCGTGTAGTCGGGATTGGTCAGATCGACGAGAATCTCGCTGTCGTCGGAAGAAACCGTCGAGTAGAGGAAGAGGGGAAATTCCTCGTTGATCCGAAGTCCCAGCAGGTTGAGAAATCGTGTTCCCTCGAAATAAAACCCCAATTCGCCCTGAAAACGGCTTCTGAAATTCCCGAATTTATCGCAGACGATGAACCCTTCGTCCTGTTTCAGGCTGAGCTTCCTGATTCCGGCCGCAACCGGAGAGGTTAAAATATAATAATCATCCCGGAGGGCGGTCTCGTCGTTCATGCTGTCTCCTTGAAAGAGGGTGCGATGGTGTGATCCCTTGATTCATCCGGCGCGTCCGTTCGGAGGTCAGGCCGCTTCGGCCAACTCGCCCGCCGACAGCGGCTTGTTCCAAAAGGCGATGACCTCTTCATATACCTTCTCGTAACGGCGGACCATCCTTTCGGCCGAGAAAGTACTCTCGAAATATTCTCTGCATCCCTTTCGGGAGATCTCTCCAATCCGCTCGACCGCACGGACTAAATCATCGATCTCGGAATGAATGAAACCGGTGGTTCCATGGGCCAAAATTTCGTTCACCGAGCCCCAAGGCCGCGCGATCACCGGCGTTCCGCAGGCGAGCGATTCGATCATGACGAGGCCGAACGGTTCCGGCCAGTCGATCGGGAAGAGGAGCGCCAATGCCTCCCCGAGGAAAACGTTTTTCTCGCGCTCGCCGATCTCTCCGAGATATTCGATCAAAGGAGGTTTGATCAGGGGCCGGATCACCGCGTCGAAATAGTCGCGATCCTGATCGCCGACCTTGGCGGCAATCTTCAGGGGGATGCCGGTCTTCTGCGCGATGGCGATGGCGATATCGGCTCTTTTTTCCGGGGCGATCCTACCGAGAAAAGCAAGATACTTCCCCGGTTCCGGGTAAAAGCGATACTGTTCCATCGGCAGGCCGTGATAAACGGTGTCGACCCAATTGGCGAAGGGAAAAGGGGTCCGTTGACTGTGACTGATGGAGATCAGCGGATGCGACTTATAATAACGGTGGATTCCCTGAAGTTCGGGCATATCGAGCCGGCCGTGCAGCGTCGTCACGGTCGGCGTGGCGCTCCTTTGGGCAAAAGGGAAGGTAAAGTAATCAGCATGGGAATGGATCAAATCAAATTCTTCGGCATGATCGTAAACCGTCGAAAGTTGAAGAATATGGTCCGCGTAAGGATCTTTAACGTTACTTAATCGCAACGCCGCCTGGCAAACCGAGACGAGACGGGCACTGGTCTTCGAATCACCGCTGGCAAAGAGGGTTACGTCATGGCCGTTTCTGATCAGTCCTTCGGTCAATACCGAAACGACCCGTTCCGTTCCCCCATAAAGCTTGGGCGGAACACTTTCAAAGAGAGGAGATATTTGTGCAATCTTCATTCAGGACTCCATGTTTCCACTTACAAAAGGGAGGGGGAGATGTAGGCAGATTATGAAGATAAACCTCGGAATAATTGGCATCTTATAAAAAGTAACATAAGGTTTTTCTGTCAGTCAATATAGGGGGAAAGGTCTTGGCTTGTGTTTCGAGGAGTCCCTTTCGGATCTCTTCTCCGAAGAGGAAGAGAATCGGCGCGGCCGGTCCAAAACGGGGTTGGGAAAGGGGCGGTATTTGAGAATGACGATAGAGGATGGGAAAGGGATTTTTCTTGACAAGATTTTGGCGATATGATAAAACCCTACTCAATTCATTTTTGGAAATTTGGAAGACAATGGCGTCTTCTCCACGCGGAGAAGACGCCATTTTTTTTAGGACAATGTCGTCCTTGCAATCGACGGTTGCAAGGCGTTTTATTTTGGAGATCGATGCGGACCCTTCGGCTGGCGCTGGCCCAGATCAACAGTACGGTGGGGGACCTTGCGGGAAACGTTCAAAAGATCTCGGAGGCGATCGAGCGGGCCAAAGAAAAGAGGGCCGATCTGATCGCTTTCCCGGAGCTGGCCATCTGCGGCTATCCCCCCGAGGATCTCCTCTTGAAACCCCAGTTTATCGAGGAAAATCTCCAGGCGTTGCAGAAGGTGGCGAAGCGATGCAAGGGGCTGACCGCGATTGTCGGCTTCGTTGATCGGGAAGAAGATATCTACAACGCCGCCGCCGTCATCCACGACGGGGCGGTCCGGCTTGTTTACCACAAATGCCACCTCCCGAACTATGGCGTCTTCGATGAAAATCGTTATTTCCAGGCGGGGAAAGAGGCGACTGTTTTCACCTTGAATGGGATGACCCTCGGGGTGAATATCTGTGAAGATATCTGGTATCCGGAAGGGCCGACCTTTGCGCAAGCATTGGGCGGGGGGGCCGAGGTGATTATCAACATCAATGCCTCCCCGTATCATGCGGGGAAAGGACTTTTCCGAGAAGAGATGATCGCGACCCGCGCGCGGGACAATGCGGCGATCATTGCCTACGTCAATCTGGTCGGCGGGCAGGATGAGCTTGTTTTCGACGGGGGAAGCTTTGTTGTGAATGAAAGCGGGGAAGTTTTGTCTAGGGCGAAGCAGTTCAGAGAATCGCTCATGATGATCGATCTGTCGGTCGACTCCGTCTTCCGTGCCAGGCTGCACGATCCCCGGCGCAGGACGGAGAAGCGGGAGCGTGTTTTCCCGGAGGTTCAGAAGATTGTCTTAGGTCATACGGAACGGAAGGGGAAGTTGAAGCCCCTTTTACCTTCTCTGGAAGATCGTCTTTCGCGTCTCGATGAGATGTATAGCGCCCTGACGTTCGGCTTGGCCGATTATGTTCATAAGAACGGTTTCAAAAAAGGGGTGATCGGCCTTTCGGGAGGAATTGATTCGGCTCTGACGGCGGCGATCGCCGTCGATGCGCTCGGAAAAGAGAATGTCATCGGCGTGTTTATGCCCTCCCGGTACACCTCGCAGGAGAGCAAGGAGGAAGCCGAGATGTTGGCGCGAAACCTGGGAATCCGCTTGATCACCCTCCCGATTGAATCGCCCTTCGAGTCGTATCTTTCGCTTCTCTCTCACGAATTCAAAAATTTTCCCGCCGACATCACCGAAGAGAACCTCCAGTCGCGGGTTCGTGGAAACCTGATGATGGCCCTCTCGAATAAGTTCGGATGGCTGGTCCTCACGACCGGGAATAAAAGCGAGTTGAGCGTGGGGTATGCGACGTTGTATGGCGACATGGCCGGCGGTTTCGGCGTGATCAAGGATGTCTGGAAAACGCTTGTGTATGAGTTGGCGACGGAAAGAAATAAAAAAGGGAAACCGGTGATCCCGGAGCGGACCTTCACCCGTCCTCCGACCGCCGAGCTCCGCCCCAATCAGACCGATCAGGATTCCCTTCCTCCTTACGAGGTTCTCGATCCGATTTTAAAGGCCTATGTCGAGGAGGATAAATCCTACGATGAAATCGTTGCGATGGGATTCGATCCGGCGGTCATTGCGAAGGTGATCGCTTTGGTCGATTTATCGGAGTTTAAGAGAAGACAGGCCCCTCCCGGGATTAAGCTGACCCCGCGGGCCCTGGGCAAAGACCGACGGATGCCGATCACTAATCGGTATCGCAGTTTTTATCAGGCAAAGAAAAAACCCGATCAGAAATAAAAGAAGATCATCAAATCATCGGAGAAGAGGGAAAGGAGAAGACATGACACCCAAGGAAGTAATGGAGTTTGCCAAGAAGAACAAGGCGGAGATGGTCGACTTTAAATTCGTCGATTTTCCCGGCATGTGGCAGCATTTTGCTGTCCCCATGATCGAGTTTACAGAAAAGACATTTGAAGAGGGCTCCGGTTTTGACGGATCGAGCATCCGGGGTTGGCAGGCGATCAACGACAGCGATATGCTTGCCGTTCCCGATCCCAATACCGCGATCATGGATCCCTTCACCAAGATCCCGACCCTCTCGGTCGTCTGCAATATCCAAGATCCGATCCGCAATGAGCCTTATCCGAGAGATCCGCGCTACATCGCGCAAAAGGCCGAGGCTTATTTAAAGGGATCGGGGATCGGCGATACCGCCTTTTTCGGTCCGGAAGCCGAGTTCTTCATCTTCGACAACATCCGGTTCGATCAGAACATGAACTCCGGATATTATTTCATCGAGTCGGAAGAGGGGATCTGGAACGCCGGAAAAGAGGGAGCCAACCTCGGGTACAAGCCGCGAAACAAAGAGGGCTATTTCCCCGTCGCTCCGATCGACAGCCAGGAAGATATCCGGGCCGAGATGGTGCGGGAGATGGAAAAGGCCGGCATTCATGTTGAAAAGCAGCATCATGAGGTGGCGACCGCCGGCCAGGCCGAGATCGACATGCGATTCGATTCGATGACCAAAATGGCCGACAAGCTCATGCTCTACAAGTATATCGTGAAAAATGTCGCGAAGCGCCACGGCAAAACCGTCACCTTCATGCCGAAGCCGCTGTTCGGCGACAACGGCTCCGGAATGCATACCCATCAGAGCATCTGGAAGAAGGGAAAGCCGCTTTTTGCGGGGGATGAATATGCCGGCATCAGCAAGATGTGTCTTTACTACATCGGCGGCATCTTGAAGCATGCGCATGCCCTGGCGGCATTGACCAACCCGACGACGAACTCCTACAAGCGGTTGACCCCCGGTTATGAAGCCCCGGTCAACCTCGCTTATTCGAGCCGGAACCGGAGCGCGTCGATTCGTATTCCGATGTATTCGAACAATCCCAAGGCGAAGCGGATCGAGGTCCGGTTCCCCGACCCGACCTGCAACCCCTATCTGGCCTTCAGCGCGATGTTGATGGCGGGACTCGACGGGATCGAAAATAAGATCGATCCGGGAGAAGCGATCGACAAAAATCTCTACGAGTTGGAAGCGAAGGAGGCGGCCCACGTCCGCAAGATGCCGGGAAGCCTGGATGAGGCTTTGGCGGCGCTTGAGGCGGATCATGCCTTCTTGCTCAAAGGGGATGTCTTCACCGAGGACATCTTGCAGACCTGGATGGAATATAAGAAGAGCAAAGAGATCGATCCGATGCGGCTGCGGCCTCATCCGTATGAGTTCTTCCTCTATTACGATCTTTAAAATCAAGCTCCACCTAAAAAGGGGGCCTGTCCCAACGGACAGGCCCCCTTTTTTTTATACATTTTTGGCTTCGTTATCCCGCATCTTATACGCTGCATGGTTTGACAAGACCCCAGGTTTCTTATATATTTACATTCGATCCTCACCATTTAAATTTTTCTCAAAAGGCACAAAGGGTTATGAAGTTTCACACCATCGAAGAGGCGATCGCCGACATTAAAAAAGGGAAGATGATCATTCTCAGCGACGATGAGGATCGGGAGAACGAAGGGGACCTCGTCATCGCCGCCGAAAAAGTCACCCCCGAAGTGATCAATTTTATGGCAAAGTACGGCCGGGGCTTGGTCTGCCTGACCTTGACGGAGGAGCGGACCGAGCAACTTCAACTCGCCCCGATGGCCCAAGAGAACACCTCTTCTTTCGGAACCGCTTTTACCATCTCGATCGACGCTCGAAAGGACGTCAGCACAGGGATCTCTGCAAAAGACCGCGCCGTCACGATTTTAACCGCCATTCATCCCGACACCCGCCCCGGCGATCTTGTTCGTCCCGGCCACATCTTCCCGATTCGCGCCCAGAAGGGAGGGGTGCTGAAGCGGGCCGGTCAGACGGAGGGCTCGGTCGACTTGGCGCGGCTGGCAGGTCTTATTCCGGCCGGGGTCATTTGTGAAATCATGAATGAAGATGGGACGATGGCCCGCCTTCCCGATCTGATCGAGTTCGGCAAGCAGCACGATTTGAAGCTGGTGACGATCAAAGATCTCATCGAATATCGAATGAAGCGGGAGTCGCTGGTGCATCGGGTCAGCGAGGCCCGGCTTCCGACCGAATATGGCGATTTTAATGCGGTCGTTTATCAGAACGAAATCGATCATGAGGTGCATATCGCCCTGGTGAAAGGGGAGATCGAGGGGAGCCAGCCGATGTTGGTCCGTGTTCATTCCGGCTGCGTCACGGGAGATATCTTCGGATCGAAGCGGTGCGACTGCGGCGAACAACTCCACGCAGCGATGGGCCGGATCGAGAAGGAAGGAACCGGCGTTCTCCTCTACCTCAACCAAGAGGGTCGGGGGATCGGTTTGGTCAACAAGCTGAAAGCGTACCGGTTGCAGGACGGCGGTAAAGACACTGTCCAGGCGAATCTCGAGCTCGGCTTCAAAGCCGATCTCAGAGATTACGGAATCGGCGCTCAGATCTTGGTCGACTTGGGGCTTCGCAAAATTCGACTGATGACCAACAACCCCCGCAAGATCGTCGGAATCGAGGGTTACGGCTTGGAAGTGGTCGAACGGGTTTCCCTCGAAATTGCGCCGCATGAAAAGAATGTCCATTACCTGAGAACCAAGAAGAATAAACTTGGACATATGCTTGATAATGTCTAATGTGGTGAAAAATGCTGGAAAGCGGAAGGCGGAAGGCGGGAGGGGAAAGAGAGTCCTTCCGCCGTTTCAGTCTCAGGTTTTGGAATGGAAGGGGGAGATCCGCGGGGCGGGGTTCCGCTTCGGGATTATTGTCAGCCGGTTCAACCAAACGATCACCGATCCGCTTCTCAGGGAGGCCCTTCGGGTCCTGGGGGAACAGGGGGTCGGTCCGGAAGATATCGAGGTCGTGAAGGTGCCGGGTGCGTTTGAGATTCCCGGCGCAGCCAAGAAATTAGGCCTCCTCGGACGATTTCACGCCCTGATCTGTTTGGGGGCCGTGATTCAAGGGGAGACCCCGCACTTTCATTACATCTCCACCGAGGTCAGCCGCGGCATCGGGCAACTCTCTCTGGAGCTGGGACTCCCGGTTATTTTCGGTGTGTTGACGACAGGCTCCGTGGAGCAGGCGATCGCGCGATCGGGAAGTGAGATCAACAAAGGGGCCGAGGCGGCCATGGCCGCGATCGAAATGGCTCATTTATATCGAACATTAAAGTAAGCCTTCACCGGGTGTAAAAAAATGGGTTTTAGACGAAAGGCCAGAGAGCTGGCCCTTCAATTGCTTTTTCAGATCGATTTTACGGGGGATCGCATCGAGATTCCTCCTTCTTTCTGGACCGAAAACGAATCGCTTCCGCAGGTGAAAGCTTTCACCGAAATCTTGGTCAACGGGGTCTTAAAGCACCTCTCCGAAATCGATCCGATCATTGAAAAATATACCCAGCATTGGTCGCGCGACCGGATGGCCGCAATCGACCGAAACATACTGCGATTCGCAATCTTTGAGCTTCTCTATTTAAAAGAGATTCCGCCCAAGGTCACCATTAATGAGGCGATCGAAATTGCAAAGAAGTATGGAAGCGAGGATTCCGGAGCATTCGTGAACGGTATTCTCGACCGAATTCATCGGGATGAAGCGTCATTCGGTTTGACCGACCTGAAGCACGGAGCCATGTAACCGTTCCGGTCGGTTCTGTCCAGTCGGTATCGAACTCCTGAACGGATCGCATCCGGCGGACGGGGACATCTGGAGTGAACAGTGCGGGTAGGGATCTTCTCTGGGAAGCTGACGAAGCTGCATGCGGAAGTTTTGGTTGTGTCCTGCTTTGAAGATGTCCGGCCTCTCCGAGGATTCGCCGGCGAGGTCGATTGGCTCTACGGCGGAATTTTCTCGAACCTTTTAATGCAGGGGAAGGTCACCGGGAAACTCGGCGAAATTCTCCTCCTAGCGACCCAACAGAAGATGCAGGTTCCCAAGGTCATTTTGGCCGGGTTGGGTCCCAGCAACGTTTACGAGGCGGCCGATTTCGGCCGGATCGCCAAGCGAATCGCCGGGGTGATGATGGGGCTTCAGGCGCGCGATTGCGCGATGGAATTACTCCCTCCTCCCTCGCGTTCACTCGACCCGGTCCTTTTGATGGAATCCTTCCTCAAGGGGATGGAGGAGACAAAAAAACTGGAGCCGTTTGATTTGACCTTTATCGTCAAAGACGGCGAAAAAGCAAGGGCCCTTCAACAGCGGATAAAAAACGGATCGTATGTTTGGAGCCAGCCTTATTCATTAGCGAGATCTGAAAATGATTGAACGTTACAGCCGGCCACAGATGGCGGCGATTTGGGAATCAAAAAATAAATATGAAACCTGGCTGAAGGTCGAGCTTCTGGCGTGTGAGGCGATGGTCGATCAGGGAGAGGTGCCGAAATCGGCCCTGAAGACGATTCGATCGAAGTCAAAGATCGATCCGGACCGGATTGATGAATTGGAAAAAACGGTCAAGCATGATGTGATCGCTTTCTTATCGTCGATTACGGAGAAGGTCGGCGAGGAGGGGCGTTATCTCCATATGGGAATGACCTCTTCCGATGTGCTCGACACCGCCCTGGCGGTCCAGATGCGCCAGGCGGCTGATATTTTGATCGAGGATCTTCAGGCCCTCCTGGAAGTGTTGAAGCAGAAGGCGGAAGAGCACAAGGAGACCATTATGATCGGCCGCTCCCATGGGGTGCATGGCGAGCCGATCACCTTCGGCCTGAAGATGGCCCTTTGGTATGAGGAGACGAAGCGAAACCTCCTTCGGATGCAGCAGGCGAAAGAGATCGTCTCCTTTGGAAAGATCTCAGGCGCGATGGGGACGTTCGCCCATCTTCATCCTTCGGTTGAAACCTTCGTCTGCGAAAAGCTCGGGCTGAACCCGGAACCGGTCTCGAACCAGATCGTTCAGAGGGACCGCCACGCCCAGTTTCTTCAGACGCTGGCGTTGATCGCCGCGAGTCTCGATAAATTCGCAACGGAGATCCGCCATCTCCAACGGACCGAAGTGCTGGAAGCGGAGGAGCCGTTTGAGAAGGGCCAGAAGGGCTCTTCGGCGATGCCGCACAAGCGCAATCCGATCGGCTGCGAAAACATCTGCGGCTTGGCGCGGGTCATTCGCTCCCACGCCCATGCCGCTTTGGAGAATGTGCCGCTTTGGCATGAGCGGGATATCAGCCACTCGTCGGTGGAGCGGATTATTCTGCCTGACAGCACGATCCTGCTCGATTTCATGCTGGCGCGTTTTACGAAGATCATGAAAGGGCTTTTCGTTTACCCGGAGAGGATGACCCGAAATCTCGATTTGACGGGTGGAACGATCTACTCTCAGAAGGTTCTGCTATTATTAATCCAGAAAGGGATGAAGAGAGAGAAAGCGTACGAGATTGTTCAATCGGCGGCGATGGCGGTGTTCAACAAGGGGGGATCGTTTAAGAAGGCGATTCTTTCACACCCCGACCTCTCGAAACGGTTGAGCGTCAAGGAGATCGAGGCTTGCTTCGATCCGCGGCAATTCGTCAGCCATATCGAAACGATTTACAAACGGGTGTTCAACGAAGCGTAAGCCGCCTCATCAAGAGGAGGGCGCAGTTCATCGGGGTGGGTAAAAAAGATGCGAGCCAAAATTTATATTACGTTGAAGAGCGGAATCCTCGACCCGCAGGGAAAGGCGATCGAGCATGCCCTTTCCGTGCTCGGCTTTAAGGGGGTCAAAGAGGCGCGGGTCGGAAAGTATATGGAGCTGGTTCTCGCTCCGGGTCCGATCGATCAAGTGGAGAAAAGCATCAAGGAGATGTGCGAGAAGCTCCTCGCCAATACGGTGATCGAAACATACCGGTACGAACTCGATCCGAAGGAATAGGTGATTCACCATGAGCCTCGAAGGGCGCCTGGAAGATCTCGGCCTGGCCGATATTTTTCAAATCATCAGCTTAAGCAAGCGATCCGGGGTGTTGACGATCATCCGGAAAGAGGGAACGGGGCGTCTTGTTTTTAATCGCGGCATGCTGATTTATGGGAGTTCCGACAGCGTCAGCCGGCTGGGTTATACCTTGGTGAAGAAGGGGCTGGTCACGACGGAGGAGCTTGAAAAAGCGCTGCGGCTCCAGAAAACGGGGGGAATGAAGCTGCCGGTGGGGGCCATTCTGGAAAAGACCGGCGCGATCTCGAAGGGGGTGCTCGAGGAGGAGCTTCGGAATCATCTTGTGGAGGTGGTGCGCGATTTTCTCAATTGGGAGAGCGGATCGTTTCATTTCGAACTGGGAGATCCGGTTGCGAACGACTTGACGCTGGAGGAAGGCCTCAACCTTGATTTCTTGATGATGGAGGCGAGCCGGCGCCAGGATGAATATGAGCGCAACCAGGCGGAGCAGCAAAATACCCTTCCGCCGGCACCGGAAAGCGAGGCTTCCGGCGCCGAAGCAACCGTTCCCCCTGGAGGAACTTCGGAAGGAGGCTTGCCTTCCCTTGAGGACAGCCAAGGAGCCGCTGCGAATGCGCCGGAAAAAACGACATACCGAAAAGATCTTGCGTTACTCACCTCGATGATCGAAGAGCTTTCCGGTCCGGCGAGCGGAAGCGAAATCACCCTTCTTGTCCTTCGGTTCGCAAGCGAGGTGATGAACCGCGCCATCATTTTTCTTGTCCGGAGCGAAGACATCTTGGGCTTAGGTCAATTCGGCCTTCAGGTCAGGGACGAATCGGCCGATGAGAAGATACGGGAGGTCCAGATTCCTCTGAACGAGCCGTCTCTTTTTCGAGAGGTGATTGCAAAGAAGAGTAGTTATAAGGGGGTCCTGGCGCAGGAGAAGTGGCATCGCTATTTTCTCGACCAGATCGGAGGGGGATGGCCGAAAGAGGTCTTCCTCACCCCGCTCTTGAACGGTTCGGAGGTCATCGCCCTTCTTTATGGAGATAACCTTCCGCACCAGACGCCGATTCCGGAGACGGAGGGCTTGGAGGCGTTTGTCCGTGTGGCCGGTTTTGCTTTTGGAAAGGCGAAGCTGGAGCGAAAATTACAGGAAACAAGACAAAAAGGACCCGGCTGATCGGGCGTCGGTTTTTATCGGAAGGGATGGGTCTGGAGGAGAAGTGAAGAAAAAAGTGCTTGTGGTGGATGATTCGGCAACCATGCGCTCGCTTCTGGTCTCGACCCTGGAGGAGATCGACGGGATTGAAACGGTTCAGGCGAGCAACGGGTTTGAAGCGCTGAAAGCGCTTCCGATGCAATCCTTCGATCTGGTGTTGACCGACATCAATATGCCGGAGATTAATGGCCTCGAAATTGTCCATTTCATCAAGAATAATGAAACCTACCGGAATATTCCACTGATCATTGTTTCAACGGAGCATGGCCAAGCGGATATCCAGAAGGGCTTGGCATTGGGCGCCCAGAAATATATCACGAAGCCGTTTGACCCCGAGCACGTCAAGAAGACGGTGAAGGAGCTTCTGAACATAAAGTAGGGAGTGGCATGGCCGAGAAGGGAAAAGATCCAGCCTTGGATGATTTTGTTCCGGAAGCGGAAGAGCTCATCGAAGTGCTGCATCAAAATCTCCGGCAGATTGAAACGTTGCCGGATCGGACTCAGGTGCGCCCCGACGTGATCAACGCGATCTTTCGCGCGGCGCATACGCTCAAGGGGATGTCCGGAATGATCGGCCTGAGCCGGGTCTCCCGGGTGAGCCATCACCTTGAGGATATGCTCGACAAGCTTCGGATGGGAAAACTGACCTTCTCCGCCGAAATTTTCAATATCCTGGTTGACGGGGTCGACCTGCTCCAGAAGATGATCGAGTCTGCGGCCCACGGAAAAGAAGAGCCCGAGATCTCTCAGATGGAGGAGCGGATCCAGGCCGCTTTGAGCGGAAAACCGCAAGAAGTTGGGGCGAACCAGCTCGACGGCGTCGATCTCGATCCTTCCATTTTAAACGTCCTCACCGAATACGAAAGCCATCGCCTTTTTGAGAACATCAAGTCGAATGCGACTCTTTTTGAAGTGAAGGCCCGCTTCAAGCTGGAGACATTCGACACCGATCTCTCCACATTGAACGCAAAGATCCAGAGAATGGGGGAGATCATTACCACCCTTCCGAGCATCAGCCCCTCCCCGGAGGGGGGAATGGAGTTCAACCTCATTGTCGGCCTCCCGCCGGAGAGCGCCCCGCTTGGTTCGGAGATCACCTCCGATCAGGTATCGATTAGAGAAATTCAGAGGAAAGGAAAGAAGGGGCAAAGCTCGGCCTCTCCGAAGCCGGAGGCGATCGCGCCAGTCCCTTTAAATTCCGAGGGGGCGTCCAGCCCGGCTCCTCCTTCCTCGCTTTCTCCCCAGGAAGGAGCGTCCCTCCGAAGCATGGCGCAAACGGTCCGGGTCGATATTCAAAAGCTCGATGTTCTGCTCAACATGGTTGGAGAGCTCGTTCTGAGCAAGGCGGTCGTCAGCCAGATCAGCAAAGAGCTTTTGGAACAATCGGGCTTCTCCGGATTGTCCCTGGAGCTGCTGAAGGCATCGAGGATGCTCGACAAGCGGATCAGCGAGTTTCAGGAGAAGCTCGTTGAGGTGCGAATGATCCCGATCGGGCAGATTTTCGATCGTCTGGTGCGGACGGTCCGAAGGCTTTCGAGAGATTTAAATAAAGAGGTCAATCTCATGGTCTCAGGAGAAGAGACCAAGATGGATAAATCGATGGTGGAAGATCTGGCCGATCCCCTTCTTCATCTTATCCGAAATGCGCTCGACCACGGGATTGAAAGCCGTGAGGAGAGAATCAAGGCGCAGAAGCCGGAGGTCGGCACGATTCATCTTCGCGCGATTCAGAAGGGGAACCACATCGTCATCGAAGTGGAGGACGACGGCGGCGGAATCGATGCCGATCGGATCTATAAGAAAGCCAAACAGCGCGGCCTGATCGATCCGGGGAAAAAGTACAGCGAAGGGGAGCTGATTCATTTCCTTTTCCTCCCCGGGTTCTCAACGGCCGAACAGGTCACGGAGATTTCCGGAAGAGGGGTGGGGCTCGATGTGGTCGCAAAGAATATTGCCAAGCTCTCCGGGCTGGTCGATGTCGAAACGACGTTGGGAAGAGGGACCCTCTTTACGATCACCTTGCCGATCACGTTGATTATCATCAAAGCGTTGATTGTCCGGGTCGGGATGGAAACATTCGCCATCCCTTTGAATTCCGTCTCGGAGAGCTTGATGGTTTCCTCCAAGGAGATCAAGACCATCGAGCGAAAAGAGGTGGTCCAGCTGAGGGACCATACCCTCTCATTGGTTCGGTTGAATGACCTCTTCGAGTTGGGGGAGGGGAAGGCGGCGGATGACCGGCTTTACGTGATCGTCGTCGGCCTGGCGGAGAAGCGGATCGGTCTGGTAGTCGATGCCGTCGAAGGCCAGCAGGAGATCGTGATTAAATCCCTCGGGGGATTGTTAAAAGATGTTCCGGGGATTTCAGGCGCGACCGAGCTTGGAAACCGTAAGACAATTTTGGTTCTGGATGTCGCCTCTTTAATCGACGAGGCGACCCTCGGGAAAGAGAAGAAGATCGAGATCGCTGGATAACCTCTCCGTTTTCTGATCCGAAATGTTCAAGTAGTCATTCCTTAAAGCAAAAACACCTGCCTTACAGCAATCTGAATCAAAACCTGCCAATCCGTTCCTGTCGTCATATCCGCGAGGTCTTACAATGTCACAAGGATGTGATTTGTCGGATGCCGTTTTTTGTTATGCGACCGTGAATGAGCTTACATATTTGGGATATTACCGCTTAGGGGGACAAAAGGGGAATAGTAGAAGAGTATGTTTACGCAAAGGATTTTAGAGGCGAATCCGTTCAAGGTAGAGGCATACGACTTGCAATTTAACTGCTCTTAAATCCCACAACCCTGTGGGATGTGATTCTAAGCCGGTATGTTCGTAAAGTGAGGGGCCGTTCAATCGATGGAAGATTCCATTCCGAAACAACTCGGACCGAAAGAGATCTGCGGTTTGTTGAACCTTTCACACCGGCAGCTTGACTACTGGGTTTTGATCGGCGTGGTCCGGCCCATTCTGGAGCCGCATGGGAAAAAAGTATTTAAGCGATTTACCGACGATGATTTTTATTTTTTGAAAGAGGTAAAGGCGCTTACGGATGAGGGCTTTCTGGTCAGCAAAGCGGCACAGAAAGTGAGAGAGAGTTGGTCCAAGCGGATAAGGCAGAATGGCCAAGAAGAGTCGGCAAAATAAGCCCCCTCGGCGTATGGCAAAAGAGCAGCAGGCGTTCCCAGAGATGAAATGCGCTCCCGAGGCGCAGGAAGCGGTCGAAGCCGGAGAAGGTTTGATCGGTTCGGAATCGGTTGCGACGGAAGCGGAAACACCTCCCCCTTCGTCTCCGATGCCGGTTTCTTCTTTGGAGGAGGCGCTTCCCGATGCGAGTGAAACGGCGTTGCCGATGGAGGAAGAGACGTCTGAAGTCGCCCCTGAGGAGCTGGAGCTGCTCACCTTCAATCTTGAGGATGAAGAATACGCGGTGGATATCGGGCTGATTCAGGAAATCACGAAATTGACCGAAATTACGCTTATTCCGCGCATTCAATCTTACATCAGAGGCATTATCACTTTGAGAGGCAATGTGATTCCCGTTTTTGACATGCGCGCGAGATTGGGGCTCGCTCCTTTCGTCAACGAGCCGAAAAGCCGATTCATCATCTGCACCACTGAAAACGGAATGGTGGCGATGTTGGTGGATCGCGTGAATGATGTTGTCCGGTTGATGAGACGCCATTTGGAACCGACCCCGGCCGGCGTGGCGGCCGTCGACGCCGGTTTTATCAAAAATATCGCAAGACACGAGAGTCGGCTTCTCATTCTTTTGGATATTGAAAAAACATTGCAGATCAATTGATAGAAAGAAAGAGGATGCGGGATAAGGAGCCATCATGCAAGAGATGAATCAAACGGAACCCAAGCGGGGATTGAAATTCAAATTTTTACTGATCATCGGCTTGCTGTTGGGAACAATGGGCTTTCTCATCGGCCTGACCTTGCTCATCGGGCTAAAGAACTCCTTTGAAGGTCAGCTTCAAAAAAGAGGATTGGCCCTGGCCAACGGTATTGCGAAGTTCGGCGCGCTGGCGGTGTCTGTCGAAGACCGGGCCGCGCTGGAGCAGATGATTCTCGGCCCCTCCCATGAATTGGATGTCGCATATATCGCCGTTTTGAACCACGAAGGAAAGATCATCATTCATTCCGATGAGAGAGAAAACGGGAAGACGTTGAAGGATCCACTCACCGTCCAAGCGTCGAGGACGTTACAACCGACGGTCTACCGTTATCAAAATGCGTCAGGACGTTATTTCGATGTCGTTGTGCCGGTTCACCTGGGAGCAATGCAATCGCATGACGGTAAGAAGGTGGGGCTCATCCGTGTCGGACTTTCCCTAACTGGGATCGAGTCGGAAATGAAGAGGCTCTTTCTGGTCACCCTTTCCATCCTCGGCGCGTTGATCGGAATTGGAATGTTCGTTTCGTTGGTGTTCACGCGGATCATCATCGCTCCCCTTGAACAGATGGCGGAGCTGGCCGTAAAGATTGCTGGCGGAGATTTCAGGCAACCGGTCGAGGTAAAGACGCAAGATGAGGTGGGTGTCCTCGCCAACGCGTTGGGACAGATGTCGGACGGGCTGAAGGGAATGATTAAAAGAATTCAAGATACGTCTCAACAGGTCACGGCTGTCGCCGACAAGGTCATGATCAATGCGCGCAGAATCAACGAAGGGGCCACCCATCAGGCGAAAGCGGCGGAGAAAACCTCGTCGTCGATTGAGGAGATGAATGCGTCGGTCAAAAGTATCTCGGAGAACATCGATGGGCTTTCCACCTCCGCGGAGGCGACCTCTTCGTCGCTCATCGAAATGAGCGCGGCCATCAGTCAAGTGGCGACGAGCACCGTGACCCTTTCCTCATCGGTCGAAGACACCGCCTCCTCCCTGATTCAAATGTCGAGTTCCATTAAGCAGGTGGTCGAGCATATCGACGCGCTCTCGATGAATACGGTGGAGACAACCGCCTCGATCAATGAAGTCAATGCATCGATCCGGGAGGTGGAGAAAAACGCGAAAGAGTCGGCCGTGATGACGGAGAAAGTAAGTCAGGATGCGACCGACTTGGGGATGGATGCGATTGAGAAAACAATCGAGGGGATGGAAAAGATCAAACGAACGGTCGAAAAATCGGCCAACGTCATCAATAAACTGGATGAACGGACGGAGCATATCGGGAAGATCCTCACCGTCATCGACGAAGTGACCCGGCAGACCAATTTGCTCGCATTAAACGCCGCCATTCTGGCCGCGCAGGCCGGTGAGCAAGGGAAAGGGTTTACGGTCGTCGCGGATGAAATTAAGAATTTGGCCGATCGGACGGCCGCCTCCACGAAAGAAATCGCGCAGCTGATTCGAGACGTGCAATCCGAGGCGAAAGATGCGGTGGTTTCGATTAATGAAGGGTCCCAAAGCGTCGAAGAAGGGGTCCGCCTTTCCGTCAATGCGCGTGAATCGTTGAACAAGATTCTGGATGTCTCAAAGCGATCATCGAACATGTCGCGCCAAATTGAAAAGGCCACCTATGAACAGGTCCAAGCGATCAACCAGGTCAGTCAGGCGATGGAAAAGATGAACACAATGGTGCAACAGATCAACCGGGCCATGCAGGAGCAGGGGAAAGGAATCGAGCATATCACCGAGGCCTCGGAGAAGATGAGGTCGATTACACGCCAGGTGAAGATCTCGACGGAAGAGCAGGCGAATGGAAGCAAACAGATCAGCGATGCGGTCGAGGATGTGACCATACGGATTCAGCAGATCGGCCGGGGAATGAGCGAGCATAAAAAAGGAAGTGAAGTGATCGTCAAATCAATTTTAGAGATACACCAGATTACACAGGTCAGTATGCAGATGGCGCAACAGATGAATGAGGCGGTCGAAAGCCTCATCACACAAGCGGGCATCTTAAAGGATGAGATCAACCGATATAAAGTGTGACGACTGACATGCCGCTGTTCAAAGAGACGAAAAAAGAAGAAAAAGTCAAAGCGGAAAAGAGAATCGTCCGCTTCAACGCTTCAGGAATCGAATACGCGGTCTCCATCGAGCGGATCAAGGAGATTATTTATGCGAAGGCGGTCCATCCTCTGCCGGGGGCGATGGAAGGAATCGAAGGGGTCATCAACCTCAGGGGAGCCGTTGTTCCTGTCATTGACAGCCGGAAAAAATTCAAGGCGGCGGTTCCACCGGGTGTGCCGGAGCATATCTTGATTGTCGAAGTGCGTCAACAGAAGATCGGATTGATTGTCGATTGCGTGAATGAGGTGATGGCAGTCCGCGAGGATCAAATCCAAAAAACAGAATCGTTCATGGATCAAAACGCAGCGTATGTAGAGGGAATTTACAGGGTGGGTGAACGCTTGATCGTTCTGCTGAACCTAGAGCAATTATGGACTGCGGCCGAAACATCCGAGTTAGAGACGCTCAGCCAAACGACATTGAATGGAGCGGATCTCTCTCCTCAAATTAAGAGGAAGCAATGAAACAACTCAAAACCTACCTGGCGAATCACCTCGAAATGAAGATCCTTGCGATCATCCTGACGTTTCTCGTGTGCGGATTCGGGATTCTCTATTACCTCCTTTCGGAGCGAATCGAAAAGTATTCGGTTTCTCAAACACATCAGAAATCCGAAATGCTCGCTTCTTCGATTCATCGGACATTGGATCGAAGCATGGTCAACTTTCGGGCCGATATCGCGCGCCATATCATTGAAGATTTGAAAGACATACCGGGGATGGTTCGCATTCAAATCATTCGTGGAAAGACGGGAAACGGAACGGAAGAGGCTTTTCAGGATTTTATCACCTTGGACGATGTTAAAACACGCGCTCCGGGCGGATTGAGGCCGGAATGGATCGGCAATCACCGGAACAAGGAGCACAATGTGGCCGATGGTGTCGATACGCCGGAGTTTAAAACGGCTTTCCAGGAATATGTTCAAGATCCGATGCAGCCGGACACCTATTATTTTGAAAAGATCGCCGATCAAAATGTCATGACCTATCTGAAGCCGCTTCCGAACTTCGACCGCTGTTTCCTCTGCCATAATTCCGACCACAAGCTGCGGGGGGTCCTGATGATCTCCACCTCGATCGAAGGGATGCACGCCGATATTCAGGATCAAAAACGAAATCTCTTCATCCTTTCGGCGGCGACCCTCCTGATTACCGGATTTGCCCTGAAATTCTCGATGAGCCGTCTGGCGATGAAACCGCTCATCAAAGTGTCGGAGCGGATTCAAGACATCGCCGGCGGAGAGGGAGATCTCTCCAAACGGTTGGAGGTGAAGAGCAGCGATGAAATCGGAAGGTTGGCGGGCGGATTCAATCTCTTCGCCGAAAAGATGTCCAATTTGATCGCGCAAATCCTGACGGCGGCGAAGAATGTCTCCTCCACCTCGAGCGGGGTCATGGAAGGGAGCCGCGAGATCATGCAGGGGGCGGAAATTCAGATCAATGCGACCGAGGCGACCTCCGTCTCCATCGAGCAGATGAACAGCAGCATCCGCAGCGTCGCCGAGACCAGCGAAAGCCTGGCCGGCGCATCGAAGGAAAGCGCCGGCGCGATCCAACAAATGACCTTCGCGATGGATGAGATTGCGAAAAACATGACGATCCTGAACACCTCAGTCGAAGACGCCTCCTCCTCGATTCTTTGGATGTCATCCTCGGTGAAGAAGATCGATGAAAATGTGGAAACGCTCCTCGGAGAGGCGGAGGTCACCTCTTCCGCAATGATCCAGATGGATCAATCGCTCAACCAAATGCGCGAAAATGTGGTTCAGACCGTTGACCTTTCACGCGAGGTCAGCGTCAATGCGGACGCCGGAAAGAGAACGGTTGAAATGACGATGGACGGGATGACGCGGATCAAGGAATACTCGACCGAGGTCGGCCGGGTTATCCGCAATCTCCAAAAGCAGACGGAGAACATCGGCCGATTCTTGAATGTCATTGATGAAGTGGCCGAACAGACGAATCTGTTGGCGCTGAATGCCGCCATTATCGCCGCCCAGGCGGGCGAGCATGGAAAAGGCTTCAGCGTGGTGGCGAATGAGATTAAGGAGTTGGCAGATCGGACCGCCGCATCGACGCACGAAATCCATGAAATTATCAAGGCGCTCCAGTCCGAGGGAAAGATGGCGGTGGAGGCGATCGATGTCGGGAACGCCCGCGTCGAGGAGGGGGTGGTCCTCTCGAATTCGGCTCACGCGGCGCTCGGGAAAATCGTGGAGAGCATCAGCCATTCGACCCAGAAGATCACCTTCGTGGCGAATACGATGGAAGAACAATCGAAGAGCGTGAAGCGGGTCACCACCTCGATGGAGCGGGTCAACCAAATGGTGCACCAAATCGCCAAAGCGACCAATGAGCAAAGCAAAGGCTCTGAACAGATCATCGAGGCCACTCACCGGATGAAATCGATCACGCAGGGGCTTCAGTCTGTTTTATTGTCTCACTCAAAAGGAATGAAGAAGGTCACCGAGACGGTCGAGGAGGTCTCCCGCCTGGCCCAAGAAATCGCCAATGCGACGTCGGACCAGAAGGTTCAGAGCGAAGAGATTATGCACGCCATCGATCAGATCAAGAAGGTGACCCACGAAAACGTCGACACCGTCGGAAAGGTCGGTTTTTCCGTCGAGGAACTGATGCGCCAATCCAAGCAACTGGAAGCGGAAATATCGAGATTTAAGCTGTAAGTCGGAAGGGAAGGAGCGGGGAATGATTGTACAATGTCCAAAGTGTCAAACGGAACTCGCGCTCGACATGAAACATCTCGACGAGGATACCGCCCTGGTTTGCAGGGGATGCCGGTCCATTTTAAAAACAAAAATCGTCGTCGAAATCCTGGTGGAAAAAGGGGCGCACGCGTTCAAGACCCCCTCCCCGCAAAATGAGGCGACGGCAACCCCGGAACGATCGAAGCCGGCGGCGACTCCGGCGCGGTCGGTAGAACCGCTCCAAGAGGACCCTCTCCCCGCCGCCATCGATCCTCAGAAGGTGCTTGTTGCGATCGACGGCGAGGGGACCAAAGAGATGATCAAGGAGCTCCTTTCCGGGGCCAGTTTCAAGGTGGTCGAGGCCAACTCGGGAAAGGAAATTCTTCCTCTTCTAAACCGGCAACGCCCTGCGATCGCGCTGATCGATGTCGGTCTTCCCGATGGGTTAGGGAGCGAATTCTGCAATATGATCAAAAAAGACGACCGCCTCAAGGAGACGATTGTCATCCTGATGGCCTCCATCTATGAGAAGAACAATAAATATCGGAGACAACCGAGCTCCCTTTTCGGCGCCGACGATTATATCGAACGCCATCATGTCGAGAAGGATCTTCTCGTCAGAATCCGGAAACATTTGAATCGGAAGCAGAACGGCGATTCCCCCGTCCCGCCCCCTGCGGCCGAAACCGCCAGGGATCCCGTCCTGAGAGAGACGTCGATGCCCTCTTTGGAGGAAACGACACGGACCCAGCCCTCCGAAATGGGGTCGATTTCGCCGGAAATCGATCAGGGAAAGACCCTTGGCGTCGAGCAGCCAGCCGGTATTACCTTGGATGAGAGTGGTCCCCCCCCGGCCCTTGAGCCGCCGACTGAAAAAGCGCCGGAGCCGAAGGAGCACGAGGACGCCAAGCGGCTGGCGCGAATCATCGTCTCCGACATCGTTCTTTACAACAAAAAGAAGGTCGAAGAGGGGATACGCTCCGGTCGGTTTTATGAACTGCTGAAAGAGGAAATCGAAGAGGGAAGAAAACACTACGATTCCAGGGTCGCTCCGGAAGTCCAAAAGGTGCGGGATTTTTATAAAGAGGCTTTCGAAGATTTTATCAGGAAGAAAAAGGGCTGATCGCCCGCTGGGCGGTTGATCGATTCTTTTCGGGGATCCATGCGATCTGTTCAAGAAGATATTGCGAGACGTTTAACGAGCCCGGATGTGGAGGTGAGACTCTCCGCATTGAATGCGTTGGCCGGTCTTCCCGATGCCTCGGTCATCGACCCCGCCATCACCGCGTTGGGCGATTCCGATTGGAGGGTTCGGAAAATGGCGGCCGCCATCCTGCTGGAGGGGGTCGATCGAAATCGGATCGTTCATCAACTGATCGACCGTCTCAGCGGAGAGAAGAATATCGGGATGCGGAATGCGGCGGTCGAGGTCTTTATTCAGTTCGGAAAAACCTCTGTCGATCCCCTCCTTTTTTCACTTCGCCGCACCGATGACGAGGTCAAGAAGCTGATCATCGATACGCTGGGTGAAATCAAGGAGAGAAAGGCCGTCCCCCCCTTGGTGGCCCTCTTCTCGGATCAAAACGAGAATATCGCCGCTTCGGCGGTCGAAGCCTTGGGAAAAATCGGAGATCCCGTGTCGGTCCCGCCGCTGTTGGAGATTTTAACGCGGGAGAATCCGCTTCTCGTCTTCTCGGCGGTGAAGGCCCTGGAGCAAATCGGCGATTCCCGTGCGGTGGAGCCGCTGATCGGTCTTCTGGCGAAGAATCCGTACAGACGGGCCGTCCTGGAAGCGCTCGGGACGATGGGAGACATGCGGGTCTTGGAGGCGTTGACGGCGGCCCTTCAATCGGGCTCAAAGAGCATCCGCTGCTCCGCCCTGAAGGCGATCGCCGCATTGGAATCGAGACAATCGACGACCGATCGCGCCGTGATTCATCGCCGTGTGAAGGAAGTCTACCAAGATTCGACCTGCGCCCTTCTCGACGAAGCCGTCCAGGATGCAGATTCCTTTTTGAGGCGGGCCGCAATCCGTATGTACGGATGGGTGGCGGAGGCCCGAAGCGTTTCAATCCTCATTCCGCTGATCAACAGTGAATGCCGGGAGGAAGCCCTCTCTGCGCTCGTTTCAATCGGCAAGGAGCATATCGAGCCGCTCATCGCCGGATTGTCCGGACAGGACGACGTTGTTCGGGAGGTCATGGCGACCGTCTTCGGAAGGATCGGGGGGCGCCGGGTGGTTCCGGCTCTCTTGGAACTGTTGCAAGATCGCAGCGGCCATGTTCGCCAATCGGCCGCGGCCGCCTTGGGAGAAGTCGGAGATCCCGGAACGATCGGCGCGTTGTTGCCCGTTCTGACCGATGTTTACCCGAACGTACAGGAGAGTGCGGTCAAGGCGTTGCTGCAGATGAAGGAGGCCCTCCCCCGGACGACACTCCTTGATTATCTACGCCACGATTCTTCGGCGCTTCGCAGCAACGCCGCTTTTCTCTTGGGACGGGTGAGAGAGGAAAAAGCGATCGCACCCTTGCGGTTCCTCCTCAGCGATCCGGAGCAGAGCGTTCGAAAAGCGGCTGTCGCCGCCTTGGGTTGTTTCCATTCACCGGAGGTGAGCCAACATATTCTCCTCGCCCTGGGTGATGAGTCTGCCGATGTTCGTCTGGCGGCGCTCAAGATTTTAGCGGGGGATGAGATCGGGCACCTTGCCAATCTGGCAGACACCCTGCATCCGCTTGTTCACGACGAGAATATCTGGGTTCGGTCGGCGATCGCTCCGATTTTGGCCCGGGTCGAGGAAGAAAAGGCCCGAACCCTCCTGCTCGAATTGCTCTCGGACCGGGTCGGCGCCGTGAAAATCTCCACCCTTTCCGTTCTCGGCGAACGCCGGGAAAAATGGGCGCTCCCGCTCATTTTAGCCGAGACAAACAATCCGGACCTCGATGTAAAGAAAGCGGCTATTTTGGCTTTGGGTCTTCTGAGCGAGCCCTCGGTGGTTCCACTCCTCCAAAGTTTTCTGAGCGATCTGAATTGGACCGTCCGGGTGGCCTCGATTCGGGCAATCGGTCGCCTTCGGGATCGCTCGTCGATCCTTCGATTAAAAGAGATGGCCGATTCCGATTCGGATCCGATGGTTCGTGAAACCGCGCGCCAGTGCCTCTCTCAGATCGAATCGGAGAGCGGACCCATGTTGATTGGAAACGAATGAATCCCTGCGACCAGCAGATCGTTCTGAACGATGAGGTCTTCCGGCTTCTTCGAGACATGATTTATGAGATCTCGGGGATTTATTTCTCCGATGATTCGAAGTTCATCATGGAAAGCCGATTGCAGCAAAGCGTCAAGCGGAAACAGTTCGATAATTTCCGTGATTATTATTATTTTTTAAAATACGACCTGAAAAGGGATGAGGAGCTGGCTTCTTTAATCGACATTATCACCATCCATGAAACCTACTTCTTTCGCGAGAATCATCAGCTTCAGACGTTTAGTCAGGAGATCTTTCCGGAACTGGCCCATATGGAGGAAAAAACAAAACAGTTGAAGATCTGGAGCGCGGGCTGCTCCACCGGCGAGGAGCCGTATACCCTCTCCATGTTAATCCTGGAAAGTCCGTTATTCCATGATTGGAACGTTGAAATTTATGCCAGCGATATCAGCCAAAATGTCCTTCAGAGCGCGCGACGCGGAATTTACCAGCCGACCTCCTTCCGCTCCATGGACCCCTATTTTCAAAAGAAGTATTTCACGAAAGAAACGGCCGGATTTAAAATCAACGATCGGGTAAAAAAAAATGTCACTTTTCTCCACCTGAACCTGAACGACCGGGAGAGATGGATTCTGCTTCCCGCAGTGAACGCGGTCTTCTGCCGGAATGTGATTATCTACTTTGACATGACCGTTAAGAAGCGGGTGGTCGAGGGGTTTTACGGAAAGCTGAAAGAAGGGGGGTATCTCCTCCTCGGCCATTCCGAGTCGTTGATGAATCTCTCCACCCATTATGCGTTAAAACATTTTAAGAACGATCTCGTGTACCAAAAGCCGTTTCTGGCAAAGAATGGATGAGAGGAAAGAGATGGAGAAGGGAAGGCTTCAACAAACGCCGATCAAACTTCTGATCGTTGACGACTCGCCGTTGTTTAGACAAATGATCAATGTCATTCTTCAAAAGTATCCCCACCTGGCTGTTGCGGGATTGGTGGAAAACGGCGAAAAGGCGATGAGGCTTGTTGTCGAGAAAAAGCCTGATGTCATTCTCCTCGATCTGGAGATGCCTCATATCGACGGGTTTACCTTTCTCCGCTGGCTGATGGCCTATTATCCGACACCGGTGCTGGTCGTCTCAGCCCGATCCGACGGCTACACTGTTTTCAGGGCGCTGGAGCTGGGAGCGTGCGATTTCTATGGAAAACCGGAACCGAACGGAACGCTCCTGGAGCAACCGGATGCGCTCATCTCCAAAATCGAGACCCTTTCTAAAATTCCAAAGGAGAGCTTGTCAAAAAAGTATTCCAAGCTCACCCGTTCCAAAAAACGGATTGAAGTTTCTCTTCAGCCCCCCAAACAGAGAGAAGGCCTCTCCCGGCTCTTGGCGATCGGGGCATCGACGGGGGGGCCCCCCGCCCTGGTTGAAATCATCTCGAATCTCCCGGAGGATCTTCCCGTATCGGTCGTGATCTCTCAGCATATGCCACCGGGATTCACCAAATCTTTTGCGGAACGCCTGAACAAACTTTCCCGCTTGCAGGTCTCGGAGGTCGGCGGCGGGGAACCGCTGGAAGCAGGGCGGGTTTATATCGCCCCCGGGGGCTATCATCTTTTATTTGAAAAGATCGGCTCCCGGATTCATACCTGCCTGAAAGCGAAGGGAGAGGCCGATCGATACGCCCCCTCGGTCGATCTGATGATGATCTCCGCCGCAGAGTTCTTCAAGGAGGCGGTCTTTGGGGTGGTCCTGACCGGGATGGGAGATGATGGAAAGATCGGATTAACAAAAGTGAAGGAAAGGGGAGGAATCACGTTGGCGGAGTCGGAGGAGACGGCGGTTGTTTTTGGAATGCCGCGAGAGGCGATTCAAGCGGGGGTCGTCGATCACGTTTTGCCGTTGTATAAGATTGCGGCGGAGATCACGCGGTATTATCGGCGTCTTCCAAAATAGGGTTGGCGCTTTGAAATAGGCTGTGTTATAATCCACAAGGCCTTCAAATCCGGAAGGAAATCGGTTATGGAGCGAAGAGAAAACGAGATCGCGAAAAAGGCTGAAGAGTTCTTGAGGGTATTCAAGAAGGGGGAGGAATTCACTCAAGAATTGCTCAAGGAGAACGAGCGGCTCCGATATACGGTCCTCAAGCTCGAAGAGGAAAGGAACGGGTTGGTCCAACTTTCCAATCCGGTCGAAGTAAAAGCGCTTCAGGAGCAGTTGGCCAAGGCTGAGGAAGAGCGCAACCGCCTCATCAACCGTTTTAAGGAGGTTGAAGAGGAAAATAAGGGCTTCGCTTCAAAGTATTTGGAAGTGGAAGAGGAAAACAACAACCTGGCCAACCTCTATGTCGCCAGCAATCAGCTCCACTCGACCCTCGACTTCGAAGAAGTGCTTCGAATCATCATCGAAATCATGATCAACCTGGTCGGGGCCGAGCGGTTTGTGATCATGTTGCTGGATGAAGCCTCTGGGGTTCTCTCTACCATCGCTTCCGAGGGGATGGAAGAGGGGACAATCCGCAAGGCCCGGATCGGCGAAGGGGTCATCGGCCGGGCGGTCCAGAGCGGCGAAAACTTCTTCGAAAGCGATTTAAGCGTGGGAAGTGTCGAAGGGGAACCTCGTCCGATTGTTTGCATCCCGCTGAAAATCAAAGATCAAACGCTCGGCGTCATCGTCGTTTTTTCGCTCCTGGAGCAAAAGAAAAAGACATTGACCCACGTCGACAAAGAGCTTTTCACTATGTTGGCGGGGCATGCCGCCACGGCGGTTTTCAGCGCCAAACTTTATTCGCAATCGGCCAGAAAGTTGTCAACGATTCAAGGTTTTATTGACTTGTTGAGCGGTCGAGAAGATTCCTGGGGGCAAAATGGCTGACATCCGTTTCCTCGTCGTCGAAGATTCGCCGACGATGCGTCAACTGATCACCTTCAGCTTGAAACGAATTCCGAACTCCAAGATCGTTGAGGCGAGCGACGGCGTCGATGCCCTCAAGAAGTTGAAGGAAAATCGATTTGATTTAATCGTTTCGGATATCAACATGCCGCTGATGGATGGGCTCAAGCTGGTCAGCATGATTCGAAACGATCCCGCCTATCGATCGACCCCGATTGTGATTGTCACGACGGAAGGCTCCCAAACCGACCGAGAAAAAGGGCTTGCTTTGGGAGCCAATGCCTACCTTTCCAAACCGATTCAAACCAACGAACTTCTTAAGATCGTCAGGGATTTATTAAAGACGGAATAGAATCAGAGGATAGAATGCGTTTCGGAATCGTTGTTTTTCCCGGGTCGAATTGTGACCAAGATTGTCATTACGTCACCGGTGGGATCCTGAAAGAGCCGACCACTTTCATCTGGCACAAGGAGACAAAACTTCCCGATGTCGATGCCCTGATTATTCCGGGGGGCTTTTCCTATGGCGATTATCTCCGGGCGGGGGCGATCGCCCGTTTTTCTCCGGTGATGAAGGGGGTTGTCGATTTCGCCGCGCAAGGGGGAATGGTTCTCGGGATCTGCAACGGATTTCAGATCCTGGTCGAGTCGGGTCTGCTTCCGGGAGCGCTCCGGCGGAACCGCTCCCTCAAGTTTATCTGCAAGCCGGTCTTCGTTCGGGTCGAAAATCATCAAACCCCGTTCACCTCGCTCTATCAACCGGGTCAGGTTCTCTCTCTTCCGATCGCACACGCGGAAGGAAATTATTATATCGATCCCGCCGGGTTGGCGCGGTTGAAGGAGCGAAATCAGATCATCTTCCGCTATGTTACGAAGGAAGGAGCGGTCTCGGATGAAGCAAACCCGAACGGCTCCATCGACCAGATCGCCGGAATCTCCAATGAGGCGGGGAATGTCCTTGGCATGATGCCCCACCCGGAGCGCGTCGCCGATCCCCTCCTTGGCGGCGAAGATGGGATCAAACTCTTTGAATCTCTCCGCCGCTCTCGCAGGGAGCGCGCTGCCCCCGTTATTCGTTAAACGTAAAGATTTTACGAATAACGATTCACGGATTACGAATCACGATATCTGGAGAATCCATGACAGACCCTCAGAAAACGGCCCATAATCAAGGGCTGCCCCCGGAACGACCGGCCCATCCGGTGACCGATGAGGAGTATCAGAAAATTGTCGCGCTCCTCGGTCGCGAGCCGAACACCACGGAGCTTGCGATCTTCTCCGCGATGTGGAGCGAGCACTGCAGTTACAAGAGCTCGAAGGTCCACTTGAAACGTTTTCCGACGCAAGGGGAGCATGTCCTCCATGGACCGGGCGAGAATGCGGGGGTGGTCGACATCGGCGGAGGATGGGTCGCCGCCTTTAAGATTGAAAGCCACAATCATCCCTCCTTTATCGAGCCGTACCAGGGAGCGGCGACCGGCGTCGGAGGAATTCTCCGGGATATTTTCACGATGGGGGCGCGGCCGGTGGCGCTGCTCAACTCGCTTCGTTTCGGTCCGCTGGAGGTCCCCAAGAACCGTTACCTGTTCGAGCGGGTGATCGCCGGCATTGCCGGTTACGGCAATTGCATGGGAGTTCCAACCGTCGGTGGGGAGATCTACTTCAACGAGATCTATTCGAAGAATCCGCTCGTGAATGTCTTCTGTCTTGGGATTGCGAAAAAGGAAGAGATCGTGACGGCGGCGGCCGGCGGGGTCGGGAATCCGGTCATCTATGTCGGCTCAAAGACCGGAAGAGACGGCATCCACGGGGCGACGATGGCGAGCGCGGAGCTCGGCCAATCGGAAGAGAAGCGGCATACCGTCCAGGTCGGCGATCCCTTTACCGAAAAGCTCCTCCTGGAGGCCTGTCTGGAGGTGATGCAGACCGGTTGTGTGGTCGGCATCCAAGACATGGGGGCGGCCGGTCTGACGAGCTCGTCCTCCGAAATGGCACACCGCGGCGGAACCGGAATCGAAATCGACGTCTCCAAGGTGCCGAGCCGCGAGCCCGGAATGACGCCGGAGGAGTTCATGATCTCCGAATCCCAGGAGCGGATGCTTCTGGTCGCTCAGAAAGGGAGAGAAGCCGAGGTGGAGGCGGTTTTCAAGAAGTGGGATCTCGATATGGCGGTGATCGGAAAGGTCACCGAAGAGCGGCTGCTGACGATCAAGAACCGGGACCAGATTGTGGCGCAGATCCCGGTGTCGGCGTTGACCTCCGAAGCGCCGGTTTATGAGCGTCCGATCGCCACCCCCAAGTTCCAGGAGTTGGTTCAATCGCTCAATATCGAATCGATTCAGGAGCCGAAATCGTATTCCGAAGCCCTCCGGACGTTGCTCGGCTCGCCGTCCCTGGCAAGCAAAGAGTGGGTCTACCGCCAGTACGACCATATGGTCCAAACCAATACGGTGGTCGGGCCGGGAGGGGGGGATGCGGCGGTGGTCCGGATCAAAGGGACCGATCGCGCCCTGGCGATCAGCGTCGACGGAAACAGCACCTACTGCTTGCTCAACCCCTACTATGGCGGCGCGATCGCCGTGGCGGAAGCGGCGCGGAACCTCGTCTGCGTCGGCGCGAAACCGATTGCGCTGACCGATTGTCTGAATTTCGGAAATCCGGAGCGGCCGGAGGTGATGTGGTCTTTCGCCCTCTGCGTCGAGGGGATGAGCGAGGCTTGCGAGCAATTCAAAATCCCGGTCGTCAGCGGAAACGTCAGCCTCTACAACGAGACGCGGGGCCTGGGAATCTATCCGACCCCCATTGTCGGCGTGCTGGGCCTAATCGAAGGGATGAAGAGCCCTCTGACCGCGGGATTCAAGGAGCCGAATGAAGTGGTCGTTCTGATCGGGGAGACGCTCGAAGAGCTGGGAGGGAGCGAATACCTAAAGGTTCTCCATTCCCAAGAGCGCGGTTATCCGCCGATGCTCCATTTTGAGAAGGAGAAGGGGGTCCAGAAGGTGGTCCTCACCGCAGCACGGGAAGGGATTCTCTCCTCCGCGCACGACTGTTCCGAAGGGGGATTGGCGGTGGCCCTCGCTGAGAGTTGCATCTTGTCTCCGACCTCTCTGGGTGCTATGATTGCGCTGGATACTGGGACGATCCGGCCGGATGCCTATCTATTCGGTGAGTCGCAATCGCGGATTCTCGTCAGCGTCCCGGAGCGATCTCTTTCGAGACTGCAGGCCCTCATCGCAGAGGCCGGGGTCGGTCACTCGGTCTTGGGGACAACGGGGGGAGGTTCTCTCGATATCCGGTTGGAAGGAAAGGAGCAGGCGATCCATCTCTCCGTTTCGGAGATGAAAGAGGCCTACTCGAGGGGTTTGGCAAAATACTTTGATTAACAACAGGTGAGCCAGGTGGACGAATCGGTATTTGATAAGCTGCAAGAAGAGTGTGCCATCTTCGGAATCTATGGCCATCCGGAGGCGGGCAATCTCACTTACCTCGGTCTTTATGCCCTCCAGCATCGCGGCCAGGAGGCGAGCGGCATTGTCACCCATGACGGCAATACCTACTACCAGGAAAAAGGAACCGGGCTTGTTGCCGACATCTTCTCTGAGGACCGCCTCAGAAAGCTGAAGGGGAACGCCGCCATCGGTCACAATCGTTACTCGACCACCGGCGACAATTGTCTCGAAAATGTCCAACCGCTGATGGTCAATTATGCCCTGGGCACCCTCGGGATGGTGCACAACGGCAACCTGATCAATGCCAGCTTTCTGCGCGATGAGATGGAAGCCTACGGCGCCATCTTTCAATCTTCCATGGACAGCGAAGTCATCATCCACCTCATCGCCCATTCCCGTCAGGAGCGCCTCGTTCAACGGATTGTCGATGCATGCGAGCGTGTCCGCGGAGCCTACTCTCTTCTCTTTCTTTCGGAAGAGGGTCTGATCGGTGTTCGCGATCCGTATGGGGTGCGGCCTCTCTGCCTTGGGAAGATGAAAGAAGGTTATGTCCTTGCTTCGGAGACCTGCGCTTTTGATCTGATCGATGCCGAATATGTTCGCGACATCGAGCCGGGCGAGATCGTTCAGATCAACGAGAAAGGGGTCTTCTCGTTTAAGCCCTTTACCAAGGTTTCGCCGGCGCAGTGCGTCTTTGAATATGTCTACTTCTCACGGCCCGACAGCCGTGTTTTCGATCGGAATGTTTACTATATCCGAAAGCGGCTCGGAATGGAGTTGGCGCGGGAAGGAGATATTAAAGCGGATATCGTCATTCCGGTTCCCGATTCGGGAGTTCCTGCTGCGTTGGGGTTTGCCGAGGCGTCCAAAATTCCGTACGATACGGGGCTGATCCGAAATCATTATGTCGGCCGGACCTTCATCGAACCGCAGCAGTCGATCCGCCATTTCGGCGTAAAGATCAAGTTGAATGCGGTGCGTGAGATCCTGGATGGAAAGCGGGTGGTGGTGGTCGATGATTCGATCGTCCGGGGGACGACCAGCCGGAAGATCGTCAAAATGATCCGCGCGGCGGGGGCGAAAGAGATCCATGTTCGCATCAGCTCCCCGCCGATCATTTCGCCTTGCTTTTATGGGATCGATACGCCGACGCGCCAAGAGCTCGTCGCTTCGAGTCACAGCGTCGAAGAGATTAGAAAATATATCACTGCCGACAGCCTTTCCTATCTCTCAACGGAAGGGATGTTCCGCGCGGTTTACAACTCGGATTCGGGGGAGAATCGGCATTTCTGCACCGCCTGTTTTTCCGGAAACTATCCTATTCCGTTCACGGGCGAAGAGATTATCCAGTTGGGACTTTTTGAAGAGCGAGAGCCGTAACAAAGACGGAACGGCGGTCGGCAAAGATAAAAAGAGAATAAAAAAGGGATGGAGTTCTCTCCATCCCTTTTTTATTCCAAAGGTTCCATCTGTGAATTACGGGTGTTCTTCGACCCAGACCTCTCCCTGAGGGGTCGTCTCTTTCTTCCAGATCGGTGTGATCCGCTTCAATTCATCGATGCACCAGGAACAGGCCCGGAAGGCGTCTTTGCGATGCTCCGCCCCGACCACGATGAGAACAATGTTGTCGCCGATCGAAATTTCGCCGACCCGGTGGATGATCGAAACCTCGATGATGTCATAGTCTTTGAGCGCCTGTTCCCGGATTTCCGCAAGGCGCTTTTGGGCCATTCCGGGATAATGTTCAAAATCGATCTTATGGATATCGCGTCCTTTTGAGAAATCCCGCGCCGTTCCGAGGAAGGTGACGATGCCGCCGATCCTCTTCGAGCTGTTTTTCACCTTATTGGTTTCTTCTTCGACGCTGAAATCTTCGGTTTGAACGCGGATTCTTTCGGAAAGCTGTTTTGTATCCATGGCCGATCCTTATTAAATGAATGAATAAACGTTTTGTTTAAAGATCTTCTCGGAGCCTCATCCCCCGGCGAAAGGGGGAAGGAATGCGATCTCATCTCCGTTCTGAATCAAACACTCTTTTGGAACCACCTCTTGATTGACCGAGATCAAGATCTTTCCTTCTTTCATGATCTGTTGCAAGGGAGGAAGATCCCGCTCCAGCCGACTGAGAAGCTGCTCCAGCGTGGTCCCTTTTTCAACATCGAGGACAACCTCTTCTTTACCGACAATTTTCTTGAGGACTGCAAAAAAACGTATTTTAACCATCTTCGAAAACTCCTGAAAAGTTAGAAAAAGGATACCTTTTTCGTCATTCTCTGTCAAGGTTTTTATCGATTCAGGAAGGCGCTCCGGCGGTGATTTTTCAATAGGATCAAACATCTTTGTCGTACGCTTGGTTTCTGTAAATGTCCCGAATGGTCATCTCTGAGCGCCGGCGAAGGATCCTGTTTCCGGCATTTCGACGAGATTCGGCTTGGCCTCAATATGACATCCAAAACAGATAAATCAATCTGTTCCGACGCTTCTGCTTGTCTGTCCCGGAAAAAAAAGGTAGAATGACTTTTCTTAATCTAAAGAGGAGCATTAAAACCAATGGCGACTACTGAAGGTACATTCAATATGGCGGTTTTCTGCGACCTGGAAAACGTTGCGATCGGGGTTCGAGACGCGCGTTATGCTCAATTCGATATCGAAAAAGTGTTGGAGCGGTTGTTGCTGAAGGGGAATATCGTCGTCAAAAAGGCATATTGCGACTGGGAGCGATATAAGGATTTTAAAGGTGGCATGCATGAGGCCGCCTTTGAGCTGATCGAGATCCCTCATATCCGCCAATCGGGGAAGAACTCGGCCGATATCCGAATGGTCGTCGATGCGCTCGACCTCTGCTATACCAAGTCCCACATCGACAGTTTTGTCGTCGTGAGCGGCGATTCCGATTTCTCCCCCCTCGTCAGCAAGCTGCGGGAGAACAATAAAAATGTCATTGGGGTCGGAGTGAAGAAGTCGACTTCCGATCTGTTGATCTCCAATTGCGATGAATTCATTTTCTACGACGACCTTGTCCGAGAAACGGTCGCCCGGCGCAAACCGAAAACACCCCGCCCGGCGGCGAAAACGGCTGCCGTGAAGACAGACGTCAAGACCGAGGTGACCAAGGACGACGAGGAAAAAAAGGAGTCGAAGCGGCAAGAGGCGCTCAACTTGGTCTTGGAAACGGTTGAAGCGATCTTCAACGAGCGGGGAGAGCGAAAGGTCTGGGGATCGATGGTCAAGCAGACCCTCCGGCGGCGGAAGCCCGGTTTCAACGAATCATACTACGGGTTTCGAAACTTCAACCAACTTTTGGAAGAGGCGGAGAAGCGGAAGTTGTTGATCTTAGAAAAGGACCAAACCTCGGGAGGATTCATCGTCCTTGATTTCGGTCCCGAGTGGACTTCGGCGGAAGCGGAAGAGCCTGCGGCGGCGAATCCGCTCCCGGCCACTCCATCCGCCGGATGATCGCTCTTTTCCCCCTTGAGTTTTTTCCCCGCCTCCGTTAAGCTCTCGGCGATGATAAAATCGTGGACGAAAGATCAGGTGGCGGAGGAGGTCGAGGCCCTGGCCCATTTGGCGGCGCTCGGGAAGGTCGGGGAGGCCGAGGGGGCGCGCCTTTTTCACGAGCGGCTTCAAGGCCTGCGCGATCTTTTTCGGGTGGAGCCGGACCTCTTTACCCCGGCGCTGGTTACTTCGCTCAAACGACTGGCCGCCACCGTTCCGATCCACCCCCCGGCGCTGGTTTCGCCCGACGCTGTTCTGAAGTCGGTTTTCGGCTACACCGGTTTTCGCCCCGGTCAAAGGGAGATCATCGAGTCGGTCCTCTCCGGCCGTGATTGCATCGGCGTCATGCCGACCGGAGCCGGAAAATCGCTCACCTATCAGATCCCTGCGCGACTCCTTCCCGGCACGACCCTTGTCATCTCGCCGCTCATCGCATTGATGAAAGACCAGGTCGATGGGATGACCGAAGTCGGCATCCCGGCGACTTTCATCAATTCGAGTCTCACCTCTGACGAGCGGCTTGACCGGATCGCGCGTTTGAGAGCCGGCGAGTATCGGCTTGTTTATGCCGCCCCCGAAGGGTTGGAAGGAGGGCTCCTCGATCTATTTTCTTCCTGCAGAATCGGTCTCATTGCGGTCGACGAGGCCCACTGCATCAGCCAATGGGGACACGATTTCCGCCCCTCTTACCGAAACCTCTCCGGTCTGAAGCGCCGCTTCGGAAATATCCCCGTCCTCGCGCTCACCGCCACGGCGACCGATGCCGTCGCCTCCGATATCGTTGAACAGATGGGGATGGTCTCCCCCCTCCGTTTCCGGGGTTCTTCCTTCCGTCCGAACCTGCGGCTTCATGCTTACAAGAAAGGGGGGGGACGGGATACCAAGGGGGAAATCCTCAATCTGGTCCGCTCCCGCGCCGGCCAGCAGGGAATCATCTACTCTCTCAGCCGCCGGGGGGCGGAACAGACGACCGAATTTCTCAAAGCAAACGGGGTCCGCGCATCGGCTTACCATGCCGGGATGGAGAACGACCGGCGGACGATTGTCCAGGAAGCCTTCCGCCGGGACGATATCGAAGTGGTGGTGGCGACCGTCGCCTTTGGGATGGGGATCGATAAATCGAATATCCGTTATGTCATCCATCGGGACATGCCGAAGAGCATCGAAGGCTACTACCAAGAGATCGGACGGGCCGGACGCGACGGCGTCGAAAGCGACTGCGTGCTCTTTTACTCTTGGTCGGAGGTGATCAGCTATGATCGATTTTCCGAAGGCGTTTCCGATTCGCAGGTAAACAAGAAGATGCGGATGCAGACCCGCGAGATGTTTTCGTTCGCAGAGGGCGAGGGATGCCGCCATCAGCGGCTGGTCGCCCACTTCGGGGAGCGGATCGCCGGCTGCGGAAGCGCATGCGATCACTGCGCCGGGTGGGACCTTCTCGAAGAGATCCGCCCCGCCTCCCGCTTCGAGCCGGAGCGTTCCATCCCGAAGGGTAAAAAGCGGGCCTTTGTTCCGAGCGAGAACGTCGGAGAGGAAGGGGGGGATCTCTTCGCGCGGCTGCGGGCGTTGCGAAAAAAACTGGCCGACGAGAAAGGACTGCCGGCATACCTGATCTTCAGCGACGCGGTCTTGCTTCAAATGGCGACGCATCGGCCGCGCAACGGCGATGAACTCCTTCAGATCAACGGAATCGGACCGAAGAAGCTCGCGCAATACGGCGACCTCTTTCTTGAGGCGCTTCATAAGGCAGGAGAGGTAAATTAAGACCGATCGATGACGTCGATACTCGTTTACTCGGAAGAAGAGGGGCACCGTTCTTTTGACGATTTGTCGGTGTTGCCCTCCCTTCTGGAAAATAAGAAGAATCAGGTCTGGGTCGACTTCGAGGGACCCGCCCCCGAAGCGGCGGAAAGCCTCTCCCGCGATTTTCATTTTCATACCCTCGCGATCGAAGATTGCATCTCCGAAACGCTTCTTCCCAAAATCGACGATTACGGTGATTATATTTTTCTGGTGCTGCATGGCGCCCGTACCATGGGTGATCAGACCTTCGTCACCGCTGAGATTAATTTTTTTCTCGGGCCGAATTATCTGGTCAGCTACCACGATGAGCCCTCTCGAAGCATCAGCCAAGCCAAAGAACGGTGTCTACGGAACGGACCGGCCATCACGCGGGGCGTCGATTTTCTCCTTCACGAAATCCTGGATGCCATGGTCGATCATTATTTCCCGGTTCTTGACCAGTTTGACTCCCTCATTGATGGAATCGAGGAGGAGGTTTTTGCTCAGCCCGATCGGGAAACGCTCAACAAAATCTTCAGCATGAAGAAAGAGGTCATGCACCTTCGAAGGGTGGCCGGTCCGCAGCGGGAAATCCTCAATCGCTTAAGTCGCGATCCCCTCAAGGTGATCAGTCCCACGGCGGCGGTCTACTTCAGGGATGTTTACGATCATTTGGCCCGGATCAACGATTTGGCGGAGTCATATCGCGACCTGGTGACCAGCGCCTTGGACGCCTATTTGTCGGTCGTTTCAAACCGCCTCAATGAAGTGATGAAAGTCCTCACCGTTTTCACGGCGACGCTGATGCCGCTGACGGTCATCACCGGAATTTACGGGATGAACTTTGAAAACATGCCGGAACTTCATTCCAAATATGGCTACTTCATCGTCATCGCGGTGATGGCGGCGATCACCGTCGGGATGCTGGCCTTCTTCCGAAAAAAGAAATGGCTTTAAGAAACGGCCTATGTTAAACTCCGCCAAATTGTAGGGTGTTATCTATCCTTGTAGGAGTAGAGCGATGAGAGACTTTATCCGGAAAATGGAAGAGAAGGCGATCGCAGGGGAGCGTCTGACTTACGAGGAAGGATGCCGGCTGATGCAGGTCTCCGGCCCCGATCTCTTTGATCTCATCGCCTCGGCCAATCACGTCCGGCATCATTACCGGGGGGATCAGATCAACCTCTGCTCCATCGTCAATGCCAAGGCGGGGAACTGCTCCGAGAACTGTAATTTCTGCGCCCAATCAGCCTATCATGACACCGGGATTCCCAGTTACCCACTGATGGATTCGGAGGGGATCGTCCAGGCGGCCAAAGAGGCGGGAAGCAATGGGGCGGAAGCCTTCGGGATCGTCGCCGCCTGGTGGGGGCTTCGCGAAGGCCGGGACCTGGAGATGGTGCTGCAGCGGATTCGTGAATTGGTCGCCGCCGGCCATACCCGCACTGATGCCTCGCTCGGGATCATCGCCGACCGGCGGATCGCCTTCAAATTAAAAGAGGCGGGACTCGCCTTTTACAATCATAACCTGGAGACCGCCCGGTCCCACTTCCCGAAGATCTGCACCACCCATACCTACGACGACCGGGTCCGTACGATTCAATATTGCAAAGAAGCGGGGATCGGAATCTGCTCCGGCGGGATCTTCGGAATGGGGGAGAGTCCGGATCAGCGGATCGAGTTGGCCGTCGCCCTCCAGGAGCTCGATGCCGATGTGGTGCCGCTCAACTTTCTTCACGCCATCAAGGGAACGCCGTTTGAAAACCTGCCGCCGCTTCAGCCGATGGAGATCTTGAAGATCATCGCGGTTTATCGTTTGATGCTTCCGTCGAAAGACATCATGACCGCCGGCGGGCGGGAGGTCCATCTGCGCGACCTACAATCGTGGATGTTCGCCGCCGGCGCCAGCCATACATTGATCGGGAACTATCTGACGACGCTGGGGCGGAAACCCGAAGACGATATGAAGATGATCGAAGATCTCGGGTTGCGCGCCGTCGCTTATTGCGGCGAGACCTTACAGGAGACGAAAGTAAAGGCGTAGAGGGAGAGCCCTCTCGCCTGGGTGAAGAGCCGGAGTTCGTGTTTTTCGAAGCCGGGATTCCGCACCAGCTGATACATCCGGGGCGCTTTCACCCGAACGAACGCACGCCCCTTCTCATCAATCGCGACATCCTCGCCGATTTCATCTTTCCGCATCGTCCGCCGGTCTTGATTGATCCAGACGATCGCCTCTTCTTCGGCCGACGCCACCAGATTCACTTCCATCGCTGAATAAATCAAATGGATCGCGCCGCCCCGCGGACCGGTGAACGTCAGACGGTCGGCCATCACCTCCCAGGATCCCTCGGCATAGAAACTATCTTCTATCAGCCGATCGGGAAGGGTGTATTGAACAGTCTTCCCCTCCGGGAGTCCCTCGTTGTTTCCGATCCTCCCCCGGTCGGCGCCGAGATAAAGCTCCGGGGTCGGGGGGGAACAGACGGCGCCGGGATAGTCGCTCTCCCGGATCGGCCGCATCGGGTCGGGGAGGGGCAACGCGGGGTCGATCTCCATCAGAAGGGCCTGAATCGCCAGCTCGGTCTCGACGTAGTTCCCCTCGCCATTGTGGCGGTAGCGGATGATTCCGTTTCGATCGATTAAATATTTTGCCGGCCAGTAGCGATTGACGTAGGCCCGCCAGGTTTTGTAATCATTATCCATCACGATCGGGTAGGTGAGGCCGAACGAATTTAAGGCCCGCTCGACCTGGGAAGCCTCTCGTGCGAAGGGGAACTCCGGCGAATGAACCCCGATGAGGACCACGCCTTTTTCGGCATACCGTTCGTGCCAGGCCTTGAGGTAGGGAAGGGTGCGGATGCAGTTGACGCAGGTGTAGTCCCAAAAGTCGATCAGGACGATCTTTCCGCGCAGCGCCTTGATGGAGAGAGGCGTTGAATTGAACCATCGACCCCCCTCGATCTCCGGGGCCCGGATCTTCTCACGCTCCAGAAACATCCCGTCTTATTCCATCGGAAAGGAAGGAACCAGCGCCTTCACGGCGGTGAATAGCTCCTCGCTGTGCCCATCGACCGTCACATTCGGCATGATCCGCCGAATGATCCCGTCCTTCGCAATCAAGTAGGTCATCCGGCGGGCGTATCCCTTCTCAGGATTGAGCGCCCCATAGAGCCGGGCGACCTCTTTTTTCTCGTCGGCCAGAAGCGGGAAGTTGAGATCGTACTTTCGGGCGAAGGCCTGGTGGGACGCGATCGGATCGGTGCTGACCCCAAGGATCTCGACGCCGAACGGCTTGAACTTATTGTAGTCGTTCCGGAAGGCGCAGGCCTCTTTGGTGCAGCCGGGGGTGTCGTCCTTCGGGTAGAAATATAGAATGACATGGTTTTTCCCCTTGTAGTCGGAAAGACGGATCGTTCTTCCGTCATGGGCGGGGAGCGAAAAGTCGGGGGCGGGAACCCCTTCTGCGAGATGTTTCTCCATCGGTTCTCCTTTCTGGCGTTAATAAATGAGCGCTCGGACTTTCAAGAGATAATCTGCTTCATCGATCGGTTTGTTCCGGGTGACCGCGTCGTAAAGCACTTGGGCCAGGATGCCGCCGATCTGGTGAACGGCGTCGTGCCGCGTGTCGCCGCGCGCGATCACCGAGAGCAGGGCCTGTTCTACTTCGATCGGTTCATGGGCTTGAAGCTGCTGCTCGACGACCGCGTGGAGCGACGTATGAAGGAAAGGGTTGGTCTGGCGGCGGCCCGCAAAGTCGATATTCATCGCCGCCTCGCCGAGGTCGAAGAGGGAATGATGCTCCCGGTGCTCCAGCATGATCTCGGCGAAGAGGGCTTCTTCCCCCTCCATCGGGAGATTCTCTTTGGCCTTCTTCCAAATCTCAAAAAAACGGGCCCGATTTTGCGCGGTCATGAAATCCATCTTCAGAAGCTTATAATGGTGGATGGCATGAAGTCAATTCTTAGAGACGAAAACACGGGAGGCGTCAGGGGGCAGAGACTTATTTGAAGTAAGAGGTCAACTTTTCCATGGCCGTCTGTAGCAGCGACGGTTCGGAGACAAAGCTGAGGACCAGATGGGGCGGTTCGAGATCGTAGAAGAAGCCGGGATGGAGCAGAAGGGAGTGCCGCCGCAGGAGATCGAGGGCGATCTCCTCTTCGTCGGCCTTCGGATCGTTCATCCGAACCGTCAGATAAAATCCCCCTTCGGGGGGGACGAAAGAGAGTCGATCCGATCGGGAGAGAAGGTCCATGGCAAGTTGAGCGCGTTCGCGGATGGCGGACTGATAGGCGGGTAGAAACCCCTTCGCTCCTTCAAAGAGGGCCGGGACGGAGAATTGAGCGATTTCGTTGACCGGGAGAAAGGTGTCGGAGATCGTCTCCAGGGCGGCCAATGCCTTTCGGACGAGCGGGGCTTCTCCGGAGAGGGCGATCCAGCCGATCTTCATCCCGGGCAGGGCAAGCATCTTAGAAAAACCGTTTAGCGTGAGGACAAGCGGCGCGTTCGTTGCCGCCGGGCGGGGGAGGCGGTTTTGCCGGAAGAGAAAGGGGCTGAAGACTTCGTCGGAGAGGATCGGAAGGCGGTGGCGGGCGGCGATCTCGGCGAGACGGGTTACCTCGTCCTCCTGCGCCGCGGCGCCGGTCGGGTTGTGGGGGGAGATCAGAATGATCGCCCGCGTTCGAGGCGTGATTTGGGATTCGAGATGATCGAGATCGATCGTCCATCGATCGGCCTCGCGAAGACGATAATCGACCATTCGAACGCCGGCGAGTGTGGCGATGGCGTCGAAGAGGGGATAGGTCGGGCGGGGGGAGAGGATCTCGTCTCCCGGTCCGGCAAAAAGCGTGAAGGCATACCAATAAGAAAGGCTGGTTCCCGGTGTGACGACGATCTGCTCGGCGGGGATGGAGAGCCCTTCTTCCCGGTAGAAACGGCTGATCGCTTCGCGGGCAATCGGCTGGCCGAGGGGATTGGGTGTATAGATTCGGGCTTGTTCGGCGGCAGATGCGAGGGCTTGGTTTAGAATCGATTGCGGGTAGAGAATACCATGGTGATGGACGTTCCCGGAGACGAGGTCGATGACCTTTTTGCCTTGGGCCAGGAGCCTGTCCCGTTCGCGGTAGAGGGGATTGGTTTCTCCATGGAAGTGATCGGCGATTTCGGAAAACATAAGGGGTGATTTTAATCCGGTAAGGCCAAAAGATCAACCCTCTTGATCCCTACTGATCATTCTCATGCCGCTTCGGGCTTCGCCGCATCCGTCGGCGGTTCAAGAAGATCGTGGACTTTCGCGACCAGTTCCGACGGGCTGAACGGTTTGAGAAGGAGGGGGGGGGTGTTTTTTTTGAGCCACTCTTGGTGGGCCGGGAGATCGGTGTAGCCGCTGACGAAAAGAAATTTGGTTCCCGGTTTGATCATTTGGACCCGCTCGTAGAATTCCCTTCCATTCATCTTCGGCATCACGAGATCGGAGATAACGACTGGGACCGGATCGGTCTGCTGCTTGATTTGACGGAGGCCTTCTTCTCCGTTTTCGGCAAGGAGGACGGAATGACCCCGCTCCTCTAAGCTCCGCTGGAAAACCGTCCTCAGAAGCGGGTCGTCTTCGACGATGAGAATTTTTTCGGACCGTCGCGGAAGATGCCGGGTGAATTCCCGGCCGGGTGCGGCGTGCGCTGATTTTTCAACAGCCGGGAGAAAGATTTTGAAGGTCGATCCCTTCCCGATTCGGCTCTCAACGGTGACCCAGCCGCCATGTTGGCCGACGATCCCGTGAACGATTGAAAGACCCAAACCGGTCCCGTGATCGGGATCTTTTGTTGAAAAGAACGGGTCGAAAATCCGTTCGATGGTTTTTTCATCCATCCCGACGCCGGTATCGGAAACGGATAGAAGAACATAGTCGCCGGGGTGAATGAAGGGGGTTTCCGGAATGTCCGGTTCCGTCGAAGAGAGGTTTTTCGTTTGCAGGATGAGCCGTCCCCCCTCGGGCATGGCATCGCGTGCATTGACGCAGAGATTCAATATCACCTGCTCAATTTGCGAGAGATCGGCATGTACGTTTTTTAAATGCGGATCGGGGTGAAAGGTCATCTCGATCTCTTCGCTTAAGACCTTTTCAAGAAGGGGAAGCAGTTCGAGGAGCACCGTATTGAGATTCAGAGGGGTCGGCTCGATCACCTGCCGGCGTCCGAAGACCAGCAATTGCCGGATCATCTTGGAAGCCTTCCAGACCAACTGGCGGATGTGGGTGAGGTAGCTGTGGAGGGGATGCGTCTCGTCGATTTTAAGAAGGGAGAGATCGGTGTAACCGAGAATGCCGGTCAAGACATTGTTAAAGTCATGGGCGATCCCGCTTGCGAGCCGGCCGAGGCTCTCCATCTTTCGCACCTGAAAAAGCTGCCGCTCCAATGCTTTCCGTTCCGTGTTGTCGAAGAGGTACCCTTTAAATTCGATCAACTTGTTTTCCGGGTCGAAACGGCCGACCACGTTGGCGATGGCGTCGACGCGGGCTCCGTCGGGGCAACGGAGCTCGACCTCGCACCATTGGAGTTTTCTTTTTTGCCGGAGCGCGTCGATAAAACGGTCCCAAGCGGCGCGGTCGGGAAAGAGCGATTTTAAGTCGTGAGAGGCCGCTTCCTCCGTGGAGGAAAATCCGAAAAGACGGACAAAGGAAGGGTTGCAGACGAGGATCTCTCCGTCCGGGGTGGAGATGAAGTCGGCGCTGAGATCTTCTTCGAAGAACCGCCGATATTTTTCTTCGGACTCCCGCAGCGACGCCTCCGCGCTGCGCAGCGCCGCGCGATTGACCGCCTCCTTCAGCTCGCGCCGGACCGTTTCATTCAGGCGGGTCAGATTGTCTTTCATGAGATAGTCGTTCGCTCCGGCCCGCATGGCGGCGGTGGCGGTCTCCTCGCCGATGCTCCCGGTGACGATGATAAAGGGGATGTCCTGACGCTTTTCCTTGAGAATCGAAAGGGCGTTCAAGGCGTTAAAATGGGGCATCTTGTAATCGGCAAGGATGACATCCCACGTTTGACCTTCAAGCGCAGCGGACATCGCCTTCGCGGTGTCGACCCGTTCGTGCGTCGGATCAAAACCGCCCCGTTCAAGTTCAAGGAGAAGGAGGGCGGCATCATCTTCGGAATCTTCAAGGATAAGGGTGCGAAGTGGGGTTGTCATCGTCTTCCTCTTTCTAATCGTTTATTTTAACCGGGAGAGAGAACTCCGGCTACGCTTCATGCGCCTCCTGCAGCGGAATTTTCAGACGAACATGCGTCCCCCTTTTGGGGCCCCCGCTGATCTCGATCTCGCCATTGAGAAGAAGCACCCGCTCCCGCATTCCGATAATTCCGAGCGATTTTGGATCTGCGACTTCTTCACCGGTGATCCCGCGGCCGTCGTCCTTGACCTCGAGGTAAAGGTGGCCCGCCTTCTCTTTGATTCGGATCCCAACCCGTGTGGCGCCGGCGTGCCGGGCGATATTAGTCAAAATTTCCTGGAAGATCCGAAAAACAGCGGTCGCTCGCTCTCGGTCGAGCCGAACGATTTGCAGATCCGAGCGGAGACGGCAAGAGATTCCGGTCCGTTGTTGAAATTCGGAGGCCTGCCATTCGATCGCCGCCATCAGGCCGAGGTCGTCGAGAATGCCCGGTCTCAATTCGGTCGCGATCTTTTGGACGGTCTTGATTGCAGTGTCGACCAAGTCCGATGTTGAATTAAGTCGTTCTTCAATGTCCGTACTTATTTCCGAGCGATCCGCTTGTTTGAAGATGCGCTTTCGTAGGAGGGAGAGTTCATATTTGATGCTGGTAAAGAGTTGGCCCAATTCATCATGGATTTCACGCGCGATCCAGGCCCTCTCTTTTTCACGGATGGAATCAAGACGGGCCGCGAGATCACGGAGCTGTTGCCGGGAGTTTCTCAGTTCCTCATCGGCCTGCCGGTGTTCGCGCCGGCGGACGGCCTCCTGCATCTCCCGCTCGATCGCCGGCGTCAGCCTCGATAGATTGTCTTTCATCATATAGTCGTGGGCGCCCGCTTTCATCGCACGGACGGCAATCTCTTCACCGATGCTGCCGGTCACGATGATGAACGGGATGTCGAGCCCGGCCTCTTTAATCAGGCGCATCGCCGCAAGCGCATTGAAGCGCGGCATCGTGTAATCGGAGACGACCACGTCCCAAGGGCTTTGGCGGAGGGCGTCGATCATCTCTTCGGGGGTTTCAACCCGTTTGTAAACCGGGTGAAAGTCCCGCTCTTTCAGCGTTTCCAGAACCAACGCGGTGTCGTCTTCCGAGTCCTCTACGATTAATATCCGAAGCGATTTTTCCATTCCTATCTCCCGGGGGGAGGTTCGTTTAATAGAAGCCAATAGAGGCCGAGTTGCTTCACCGCATCGGTGAACTGGTGAAAATCGACCGGCTTTCGGACATAGCTGTTTGCGCCGAAGCTGTATCCGGCGAGGAGGTCCTGCTCTTCGTTCGATGAGGTGAGAATGACGACCGGAAGGAATTTTGTCCGGTCATCGGCGCGGATAGCGCGAAGGACGTCGAGGCCGTCGAGCTTCGGAAGCTTCAGATCGAGGAGAACCACTTGAGGCTTGTCGTTGAGATCGCGTCCGGCATACCTTCCTCTCCCGAACAGGTAATCGAGGGCTTCGACGCCGTCGTGGGCGACAACGATCTCATTGAGCAGGTTGTTCTCTTGAAGCGCCATTCGGGTTAGCAGCTCATCGTCGGGATTATCTTCCACAAGGAGAATCGTTTTCTTGGGCACGGAAGCTCCTTTATCCAAGGGTGAAGTAGAAAGTGGCTCCCTTCTCCACTTCTCCTTCGGCCCAGACTTTTCCGCCGTGGCGATGGATGATCCGCTGAACGGTGGCGAGGCCGATTCCCGTTCCCGGAAACTCGCTCAGGCTGTGGAGGCGTTGAAAGGGTCCGAAGAGCTTGTCGGCGTATGCCATGTCGAATCCAGCCCCGTCGTCTCGGACGAAATAGGTCGTTTTCCCCTCCCGTTCGATCCGCCCGAATTCGATTGTTGCGACCGGCCGCTTCATGGTGAATTTCCAAGCGTTTCCGAGCAGGTTTTCCAGAGCGATTCTCAGGAGGCGGGGGTCCCCCGATGTCTTCAGATCGTCCCGGATGACAATTGTAACCTTTCGCCCAGGCTCGGAGCGCTGAAGTTCCGAGGCGACGGTTTTGGCAAGGAAGCTCAAGTCAACCGGCTCTTCGCGAATTTCGCTTCGGGTGATACGGGAGAGATTCAGCAGATCTTCGATCAGCTCTCCCATTCGGCGGCTGGCGGCATTCACCCGTTGCAGAAAGTCTTTACCCTCAGGGTCGAGCCGGTCGGCATACCTCAGCAGGAGGACCCGGCTGAAGCCGCTAATCCCCCGAAGCGGCGCCCGCAGATCGTGAGAGACGGAGTAGCTGAACGACTCCAGTTCCTTGTTGGTCGCTTCGAGCTGGGCCGTCCGCTCGGCGACCCGCCGTTCCAGATCCAAGTTCAATTTCTTGATCTCTTCTTCGGCCCGTTTCCGTTCGGTGATATCGAGCATCGCGCCGATCATCCGGACCGGTCTTCCGTTCTCATCGTGAACGATATAGCCCCGGTCGAAAACGGCGACGTAACTCCCGTCTCTCCGATGGAATCGATACTCACCCGACCAAAACTGCTGCCCCTGCTTGATTGCGGCATCGACCTCCGAGAGGATCCACCCTTTGTCTTCGGGATGAATCCGGTTGGTCCAGGACTCGACCCCCGATTCGATCTCCTCGGGTTGATAGCCGAACAGGGTCTGGAACCGTTCGTTCCATCGAACGGCATTTGTCATCAGATCCCAATCCCAGATGGCGTCGTTGGTGGCGCGGGAGGCGAATTGGAAGCGCTCCTCGCTTTTGCGAAGCGCCTCTTCCGCCTGTTTGCGTTCGGTAATATCCATGACCACGCCGATCATCCGCACAGGCTGTCCCGCGTCGTCATAGAAGGGTTCCCCCCGGCCCGCAATCCAATGGACGCTGCCGTCTGGCCAGACGATCCGAAATTCGTTCCGGGCTGCGCGGCGTCCGGCAGCGGCCTGCTCCAAGACGCGGTTAACCCCCTCGCGGTCTTCAGGATGCAAGCGGGCTTCGAACTCTTCGTAGGTCCCTTTGAAGGCGCCTGGCGCCATTCCCCACAACTCCTCGTGACCACGAGACCAAACGATTTTTCCGGTGATCATGTTCCAGTCCCATGTTCCGATCCGGCCCGCTTGCAGCGCGAGCCGAAGCCGGGCTTCCGCCTCTTGCAGCGCCTGCTCCGCCTGTTTGCGATCGGTGATGTCCATGATGGCCCCGACCATCCGGACCGGCCTTCCTTTCTGATCACGAATGACATGGCCGCGATCTAAAACGTTTGCATAGCTTCCGTCTCCCCGACGGAGCCGATACTCTTGCGCCAAGAACTGCTCGCCGCGGTCGATCATCGCTTGAAGCTCCGAGAGAAGGTGCTCTTTGTCTTCCGGATGAATCAGGCTTTCCCAAAATTCGAACCCCGGTTTGATCTCCTCGGTCTTATAGCGGAACGTTTCCTTGAAGGTCTTGTTCCACCAGATTGTGTTCGTGGCCAGATCCCAATCCCAAACGGCATCATGAGTGGCAAGGGCGACGAGTCGGAAACGCTCCTCGCTCTTGCGCAGCGCCTCTTCCGCCTGCTTACGCTCCGTGATGTCGGTTGCAACCCCACCGATACCGTAAACCTTTCCCTGTCGGTCCCGCAGGGGAAACTTAACCGTCATCACGACGCGCGGCTCTCCACCGCTTCTGCGTGCAATGATCTCTTCAAGTTCTAGCGCCGTTGCGGTCTTCATGATCTTTTTATTGGCCGCTTGAAGCCTGTCCGCAATGTGTTTGGGAAAAATATCTTGTTCCGTCTTTCCCAAGATCTCTTTTTTGGAGATTTCAAAGAGCCGGGCCAGCGCATCGTTGGCCAGAATAATACGATGTTGCAGATCCTGCGCGAAGATATAGGAAGGGGAGCTATCGATGATGTTGTTCAACAACTCGCGGCTTGCATGCAGCGCCTCTTCGGCCTGTCGGCGCGCGGTGGTTTCCATGATCACTCCTCGCATCCGGCGGGCCATGCCGTTTTCGTCAAAGGTGAATTCACCGCGGCCGAGCACCCAATGGATGCTGCCGTCGGGCCAGACGACGCGAAACTCGCCTGCCCAGGGCTCGCGGGCCGCGCGGGTGCGGGAGATCTCGGCTTCTATCCCCGGCAGGTCTTCGGCATGGACTCTTTCCGAGAACGCTTCATAAGTGCTGCCGAATTCGCCCGGTGCAAAGCCCCAGAGTTTTTCATGGCCGCGCGACCAGGTGACCCGATTCCGCCGCATGTCCCAATCAAAGGTTCCCATCTGCGCGGCGTCGAGCGCCAGTCGAAGCCGCTCCTCGCTCTCCCTCAGCGTTTCCTCCGCCCGTTTGCGCTCGGTGATATCTTGCAGCAGCGCCACGAAGTGGTCGACCGAGCCGCCCGGACGGCGCACGCATTTCACCGAAATGGTGGAGTCAATGACCTGGCCGTCCTTGCGGATAAATCGTTTGTCCATCGAATAGCCGTCGATCTCTCCCGCCGTGACTCGGTTGAAATGGGCGACATCTGCCGCCAGATCGTCAGGATGGGTTAGCTCCGCCCAAGTCCGTTTCGCCAACTCGTTTCGATCATATCCTAAGATTTCGCAGATCTTGTCGTTGACTTCCAAAATCCCTTTGGTCGGAGAGGTGATCGCCATGCCGATCAGCCCGAGCTCGAAATAGCTCCGAAAGCGTTCTTCGCTCCGGCGCAGCGCCTCCTCGGATTTCTTCATCGAAACAAAAAGAGGGGTGATCGCCGCAATACCGGCCGCCATCAGAATCGAAATGATCATGGAGACGGTCAAGGGGATCGACTCAGTGTAAAGGTCAGAGGGACCCCCATTTGTGAGATGGTGAAACAGGCTGATGGAGCGTCGGACGGCCATCAGGGTGATGGCGGCGGCGATCAGGCTCCAGCCGGTCCATCTTCCCGTAATTCGAATCAGCCTCAGAGCAAGCAACGCCGCGACGAACTGGAGGGTGATCGATATCGTCAGGATCAGCGTTTCCAACATGGATTGTTCAACCCTTGTTGTAGATGTTGAGTATTTCGGAATTGCCCTGGTTTGTTTCGGGTGTTTAGTGCGCGGTTTGAGATTGTTGCATACCTAAGTATACTAAAGTAAAGATCATCATAAGGCAAGGGGGAGCGCTCAGGGATGAGACAGATCGTTGAGGAGAAAGTGGCGGATGGCTTCCGCAACCTCTTTCGGTTTGTCCATCTGAGGAAGATGCCCGCAGTCGGGGAGGGTGGTCAACTGACTGTTCGAAAGCCGCTGTCTCAGTCGGTGCGCATGGTCGATCGGCAGCCAGCGGTCTTTTTCGCCCCAGAGGATGAGGACCGGCTGATGAATTCGAGGAAGGAGCGCATCGATCTCCCGCATCGTTTCGGTGGAGATTCCCTGAAGGAATCGGAAGAGATCTTTCCGCCGGCGCAAAGTCGCGAAGGGGGCGATGACCCGCTCGACCAGGGTATCCGTGAGGAGACGAGGATCGTTAAGAGAACGCGAAAAGAGGGCTCGGGCGCAGTGTTTCAGGACCGGCTTATTCAAAAGATAGGGGAGGAGTGTGCCGAGAATCCGGCTCCGGGCGACTTCCGCGGCGACCGGGGGGGAGGGGAAGCCGTAGGGATTGATTAAAACGATTTTGTCCACTCGCTCCGGATGTCTCCCGGCGACGCCCAGGGCGATGCCCCCCCCCATCGAGCTTCCGACGATCGAGGTCTTCTCGATCCCCTTCGAATCGAGGAAGGCGACGACCGCCTCGATCATCCCCGAAAGACTCTCTTCCCACTCTTCCGGAAGAGGGCTTTTCCCGAACCCCGGCAGATCGATCGCGCAGAGTTTGAATTGATCCGATAGAAGCGGGGTCAACCGCTCCCACGTTTCGAGCAGGTCGAAGAGACCATGAATGAAAAGCAGCGGCGGGCCGGCGCCGGTTTCAAGGCAATGAAGTCGATTGAGTGGGTCCATGGCGTCGTTGACCAGGTGAGTTGTTCTTTTCCGGAACTATATCAGATCAAGGGGATATTTTGAAGGTGACTCCGCCTCCCTTGTGATCCATTCCGGAATTAGCCTAAAATATTAAAAGGGAATGATTGGAGGAAGAACGATGAAGAAGATTAATTCAGGTTGGCTGCTGATCACGCTGGTGATCATCCTTTTCTCAGGGTTCGGATGTGCCTCAATTCGGAAAGAGAAAGCGATCCCCGTCCCCATTTCGGAGATCCAAGGCCATCCGCGCGAATGGGTCGGCAAAACAGTCCAGGTCTCCGGAGAGGTCAAGGAGGCCTTCTCTTTGGTTCTTTATAAATACTTTATTGTGAAAGATAAAACCGGTGAAATCAGGGTGGTCACCTCAAAGCCGCTTCCACGAAAGGGAGAGCAGATCAGGGTGGAAGGAAAAGTAGAGGAGGGCTTCGCGATCGGGAGCGATCCGCAAACCGTTATTAAGGAGAAAGGTTAGGTTTTCAACGGCCCGATCCCCAACCGAATCGGCACTGACCTTGACAGACCCGAAACATCTGGTACCCTTTCATCATAATACTCGGACGGCATGAAGAAGGCCTCGATTCACCGGCCTTCCTCACCTCAGGCCGTCCCACTCCGGACGAAAATCGCACGACAAAACGAGAGAAGCAAGATGAAGCTGGCACAGCATCTGAAGCGCTTTGCGAGGGTTGTTCCCGGCGTCGCCGGATATCAAAATATGGAGGACCTGCGGGAGACCGATCGAATGATTCGCGTACGCCTTGCCGAGGATCTTAGGGAAGGGGAACGTGACATTGAAGGGATCAAACGGCGATTGATAGAGAAAAAAGAGCTTTCCTTTCTCCCCGCGCTCGATTACCTGACGGCAAAAATGGATAAGTTAAGTAACGTGATGAGATATGCCGGCCAAGGTTACCGTGGGTTCTTCGACCCATTTCCGGTCGATCGGGAAAAGCTGGAACAGCTCTATGCGTTTGATCTCACACTGTTTGATGAAGTTCAGGCGATACAAGAGCGGGTCCATGCGTTGGAGGAGATTGTCGATGATCTCTCCGCGCTCAAAGAAGCGATCCATGCCTTTGATGAGGCCCTGGACGGGTTGGAGAAGATCTTCTCAACCCGCTGCAATCTCTACACGATCCATTAGGAGGCGATGATGTCTCAATTCATGGAAGTGATCGAGTGGTTGGATCAGACCGGATCGGAGATTGTCCATCGTTATCCGAAGCAGGGGTCGGCGGAGATCAAATTCGGCGCGCAGCTGGTCGTCCGGGAAAATCAGGCGGCGATCTTCGTTCGAGACGGGAAGGGGCTCGATATCCTCGGCCCGGGACGGCACACCCTCTCGACGATGAATCTTCCGATCCTGACCAAAGTCCTCTCGCTCCCCTGGGGATTCAAGAGCCCCTTCCGGGCGGAGGTCTACTTTGTCAGCCAGAAGATCTTCACGAACATGCGATGGGGAACCAAAGATCCGGTGGCGTTCAAAGACAGCGAGCTGGGGCTGATTCGCTTGCGCGCCTTCGGCGCTTTTACGATGCAGGTGACGCAGCCGCTTCTTTTTGTGAACACCCTGGTCGGCACCCAAGGCTCTTTCCAAACGACCCATATCGAAGATTATCTGCGCGAGGTGATCGTCTCGCGTCTGAACGATTTTCTCGGAGAGATGGTCGATAGCCTGATCCACCTTCCCAAGTATTACGATGAAATGGGGGTGGCGGTGAAGACCCGTCTGACAGAGGATTTCCGGAAATACGGAACCGAGCTGGTCGATTTCTATATCAATCGGATCACCCCTCCCGAAGAGGTCCAGAAGATGATCGACGAGCGGGCCGGAATGGCCGCCGTCGGCGACATCGAAAAATTTATGAAGTACAAAGCGGCAAAGGCGATGGGGGATGCGGCGACCTCCGGAGGAGGGGCGCCCGGGATGGGACTGGGACTTGGCGCGGGGATGGGCGCCGGTATTGGGATGATGATTCCCGGCATGCTCTATCAAACCCTTGGGAAAGAGGGGATCGCTCCGGAGATCTCCTCCAAGGGGACGGTTCATTGTCCGGAGTGTCATGGCGAAGTGAATCTCGACAGCCGGTTTTGCGCCCACTGCGGCCATCAGATGGTGGTGATCAAGAAATGTCCTCAATGCAATAAAAACATTACCGCCAACGCCAAATTCTGCCCCGCCTGCGGGGTCGATCTGAAGAGTAAATTGCAGTGTAAACAGTGCAAGACGAAGCTCCCGCCCGGAACGAAATTCTGCTTCAACTGCGGCGAGCCGATTCCCGCGCCGGCGAAATCATGACCTCTCCCCATCCCGCCTAGGATCGATGAACAGCCGGCTGACCGTTTCCACCGGATGTCCCACCTGCGGGGCGCCTCTTGATTTTACGGAGGGGAGTCACGCGATTCAATGCGGCCACTGCCGCTCCCGCCTCCTCGTCACCGGCCGAAAACAGCTCCTCAGCTATTTTATCTCCCCCAAGCTTGATGTCCATCGCGCGGTGGCAAAAGCGCTCCTGGCTCTAAAGGAAGAAGGGGTTGAATGCCGGGTCATCGAGCCGCGTCTCTACTTTATTCCCTATTATCGGCTGATCGGCCACGATTTTCTCTGGGAGAAATCGGCTCCAAAACCGAAGATCGAGCCGATCGATCTTTCGGCGTTTTCTCCCGACCCTCCGCAGGCCGATCTGACGATGACGCTTCAAGCGGCCTCCGATTTCCTGGGAGATCTCTGGGAAATTGGAAAGAAAATATATCGGGGAGAGGATGAACCCCTTTCTGAGCCCGATGAATCGAAACCGACGGGACCGATCGAGCGCAAGCAACCGGTTGTGGATCTGCGGCGAAAAGGGGCGGCGCCGGCCTCCGAAGAAGAGGAGATGACATTTCGGGATCGGTATGTTGAAAAGAATTTTATCGCCTGCGACTTAAAGGGATGGGGAGCTTATTCGCTCGGTGTCCGGGCGGCTGTTCTCAGGCTGGAGCTGTTCCGGAAAGAGGTCCTGGAGGAGCAGGGGACGATCGTGGGGGTGACGCTTTCCTCCGAGGAGGCGCTCCGTCAGGGAATGAGGAAGGCCGAACCGGAGAATGTTCTCTATCGTCAGGTTCTCGGCCGGGTTTTATCGCTGATCTATTTTCCTTTCTGGGTGATCCGGGTGCAACGCCAGGGAGAAGACCGGTTGGTTTTTCTTGATGCCGTCTCCGAGCGGGCGATTCATTCGGATGCCCCGATCTCTCTTCTCGAATTTTTGGGCCGTCCCGCGTCGGGTGAGGCCACGACGGTCGGCTTTCGACCCCTCACCTGTCCGAATTGCGGATGGGATCTTCCGTTTGATTCAGAGGATATTCTCTTCTTTTGCACCTCCTGTGCCCGAGGATGGCAGATCGAGGGAAGCGCCCTTTCCCCGATTGATTATCAGGTTGCCGCTCTGCCTGATGGAGTAGCCGCCTCTCATTACCTTCCCTTTTGGGTGCTTCAGGCGGAGGTGGAGGGGAATCCCCCCGCCCGCTTCTTTCTCCCGGCGTTCCGTTATCGCCGCTTGAAGCTCCTCGGCGATTTGGCCAAACGGCTCTCCAAGGCACAGCCTGTCTACACGGTTTCAACGGCGCCGTTCGTTCCTTCCCAGGGGGGGTGCTACGATTCGGAAGACGCGGCTTCCCTTGCCCGGTTTACCTGGGCTGGAATGCGGGGGACGCAGGAGATGAAAACGCCGGAGGAAAAGCCATTCTTCGTTCGGCGTGCCACGCTGATCTGGTTTCCGTTCCAGGTAGAGGGGAATGCCCTGCGGGATCCGTTTACGGGGATAAGTCTTCCCCAAAATCTTTTCGTCTGATTTCATCCGTCGGGGATTGTCCACCGCGGAGCCGAATGATATAATCCCGCCGTGGATCCCGTGACACATACTCTGGTCGGCGTCGGAATCGCGAACGCTTTTTTTCGGAAGCGGATCGGAAAGGCCGCCGTCCCGATTCTTGCCCTTGCCTCCAACCTTCCCGACATCGACGGCGCCGTCATGCTGACCGGAGATCCGACCGCCGTCCTGATGCGGCGGACCTTCGGCCATTCCCTCTTTCTCCTTCCAATCTGGATACTGGCGCTCAGCTTTATTTTTCGCCGTTATTATCCGCATCTTCGCTGGGGGACGCTGATCGGTCTTACTTCCATCGGCGCATTGGTTCACCTCTTCTTTGATCTGGTGAACTCTTTCGGCGTGGTCCTCCTCTGGCCATTCAGCGATTGGCGGCCGGAGCTTGGAATTATCTTCATCATCGATCTGATCCTGACCGGATTGCTCGCCGCCCCTTTATTCCTCTCCCGGATTCCATCGATGCGGGAGTCGCTTGTTCCCCTGTCGCGCGGAGCGGTCGCCCTGGTGGCGGTGTATGTTCTTCTTTGTGTCTTCAGCCGGATGCAGGCCGAGCGGCTCTTAAAAGAGGGATCGACACAGCCGGCCGATTTCAGCTATGTCTTCCCGGAGCCGCTCGGACCCCATCGGTGGCGCGGGGTGTGGCGGGAGGGGAATCTCTACCGGGTCTATTTGCTTCACCTCTTCTCCGGGGAAAAGGAGGAGCGCGATCAGGTGGTGACCGAGACCGGCGACCCGCGGGTCGAGAAAGCTCGGGCCACCCCGTTGGCCCGCCGGATTGAGTGGTTCTTCAAGGCGCCGGTCTGGCAAATAGATGAAGAGGTGGAGGGAGGGTCCGCAGATGTGCCGGCCGACGTTTTGGTTTATGATTTGAGGTTTAAGACGCTGGTGGTGGAGCGTTCCGTTCCGTTCGTTTACCGGTTCAGAGTAGATGACGAGGCGCGGGCCGCCGACTGAGTCGGTCAGGGGCCGCTGAGACAGCAGGTCCGGTTTCGGCCTTCCCGTTTTGCCTGGTAGAGGGCTTTGTCGGCGCGGGCGATCAGCGGTTCAATCGTTTGATCGGCGTCGATCCGTTCGGTGACCCCGATGCTGATCGTGACCGGAAGCCGCTGTCCTTCGAAGAGAAACGAGTGATTGGCGATCCGATTGCGAATCCGTTCGGTGGCAATCGGAGCCTCTTTCAATCCGGTGTGGGGGAGAATCAGGCCGAATTCTTCGCCGCCCCATCGGGCGAAAAGATCGGTCGGACGGATCGTCGGTTTAATCAGGTTCGCGAACTCCTTTAAAACAGCGTCGCCCGCAGGGTGCCCCCACTGGTCGTTGATCCTTTTGAAAAAATCGAGATCGATCATGGCGACGGAGAGGGGCTCGCCGAGATCCTTGCAGCGCAGGAGGATCTTCTCCAGACAGGTGTAGAAGGTCTGTTTATTGAACAGCCCCGTCAGCGCGTCGCATTTGGCGCGCTCGGAGAGTTCATCCAGATAAAACTGCTCCACATTGTTCGGCCCCAGGTACTTCAACGTCGCATTTCCGGTCCGGATCAGATCGCCATCCTTTAACTCGATCTCCAGAATTTTGTGGTCGTTGATATAGGTCCCGTTTTTACTTCCCAGATCACGAAGAATGAGGCGGCCCCCTTTTGAGAGGATCTCGGCATGTTTGCGCGACATTGAATCGTCATTAATCCAGACCTCCGCTTCCCGATGACGGCCGATGATGGTCCGCTCTTTGGTGAGCGGGAACTTTTCCCCAAGGGAGGGCCCGGCGACGACCACCAGACAGGGGAAATGGAAATGGACCCGGTCGAGCCGCCTTCTCTCTATTTTGAGTGTATGTGTTTTTGTCTCATCTTCCATCGACACTCCCCAAAGCCATCCTCATCGGAAAATCGTTTTAAGATTACCAGCTTTTGTCCCCGTGTCAATCTCGAAGCATTATCCACTTGGATGAATTGACCGCTCCTTTCAACCGATGTTAGCCTGAGCTTAAATAGACAACAGAACCCGAAATGAAAGGAGGACATTGATGCGATATAAATTGTACGGTGCAGTTTTTCTCGGTCTATTTCTGCTGGCCGGAATTTCTTTTGTGTCGGCGCAGGAAGGGACGACGGAAGATAAAGGAGGGCTGGTCCCAAAACTTTCAGAGAGTGATCAGATCCGGCTTGCGATGAGCGCCGCTCCCGATCGGATTGCAAAAAATGCCGCCATCGTGGCGCTTAACCAAAATGGAACCCTCATGACGGTCAAAGAGGGGACGAACCAATTCACCTGTTTGGCCGATCTTCCGGGCACTCCTAAGGCCGATCCGGTCTGCGCCGATCCGAATGCGATGCAATTTATAACGTCGCTTCTGAAGGGGGAACCGCAGCCGGCAAACAAAGCGCCCGGAATTGCCTACATGGGCAATGGAGGACAACATTGGAACAAGGACGGAAAGATCCTGCTGCAAGAAGAGGAGGGGGCCAAATTGGTGAATGAGCCGCCCCATTGGATGCTCCTCTGGCCGTTCGATGCGGAGACGACCGGTCTTCCGACGGGTGAAAACCCGGGGGGCGTTTACATCATGTGGGAGGGGACGCCATACGCCCACTTGATGATTTATCAAGACCCGAATAAAATACCCGCCGTTCCCAGCGGCACCGGATAATGAGTGCAGGCGCCGGGTTTGCGTGCTTTTTTATATTTTGAGCGGAAGCGAAGTCTCTCTCGTTATTTCGGAAAAGGATACGAACGGGGATGCTTGGCTACGCTCAGCATGACAAGATGATTAATAACGTGACAAGTGACAATTAGAGGTACCGCCGAACCCCGTCGGGCCGCCAGGCGGGGGAGAGGACCCCTTTATGGTTCTGTCGCTCGATCAGGCTGCCCCAGGTGAGGGTCCATTCGCCGAAGCGCTCGTTCACCCGATCGAGTGCTTCATAGAGTTGTTCCGATTTATTCACCTCCGGGAAGAGGGAGGTTTGCGTTCCCCTGGGTACCAGGTCGGCCATGCTCACGCCGACCAAACGAATCGGTTGAGGAAGGGAGATCGATTCGAAAAGGGCTTGCGCCGCCTCATAAATCCTCCGGCTCTCCCAGGCGGGGGAGGGGAGGCGGCGCTGATGGGTGTGGGTGGTGAAGTCGTGATTCCGGAGGGTCAAGCCGACGACCCGTCCGGCCCAGCCGCCCCGCCTCAGCCGGCGGCCGACCTTTTCCGAGAGCTGTAGGAGGAAAACTGAAAGCTGCGTCCGATCCGAGATATCTTGCGCAAGGGTCATCGAGTGGCCGATCGATTTCGGATCGGCCCGGATCTCTTCCGGCACCACCTCTCCCGGATCTTCCCCCCGCCCCATCATTGAAAGCCGCTCCCCCCAGATGCCGAAGGCCCCCCTCAACGTCGAGACCGGCATCCGGCCCAGCTCTCCGCACATTTTGATTCCCATGGAGTTCAACTTTAACTTTAACTTCGGGCCGATTCCGCAAAGCTCTTCGATCGGAATCTCTTCGAGAAGTGCCGGAATGAGAGCTGGTTTCAGAAGGGTCAGGCCGTTCGGTTTCTGAAGTCCGGACGCGAGCTTGGCCATCAGCTTATTGGGAGCGATTCCGACGGAGCAGGCGAGCCCAAGCTCTTTCTGAATCTCCGCTTTGATCAACCGGCCGATCCGCTCCGCTCCTTTGAAGAGGGAGAGGGAGCCGGTGATGTCGAGGAAGGCTTCATCGATCGAGAAGACCTCCACCTCCGGCGTGTACCGCCGAAGGATTTCCATCATCCGGTTGCAGGCGGCGACATAGGCGGCGTTATTCGCCGGGACGCGAATTAATTGGGGACACTTTCGATACGCTTCCGGAACTCTCATCCCGGTCCGGACGCCGAAGGCCCGCGCTTCATACGACGCGGTGAGGATCACCGTCCGCTCCCCCGCGCCGGTCACCGCAATCGGCTTTCCCCGCAGCGCCGGATTGCGCGCCTGCTCGACCGAGGCGAAGAAGGCGTCCATATCGACGTGAAGGATGGTGCGGGGAGCGGATGGATCCATGGGGTTTATCTCAGGTTGGAATGCTTGAGGAAAGGATAATGAAGTGGGGAAGGGAAGTCAATCGATCAGGTTTCCAATGGTCCTGACGGATGATACCCTATCTGTCACTACTTCCATTTTGACCATTAATATATCCTCAGGTATACTCCCATTGTGATGAAGCTCTCCGTGATCATCCCTGTCTATAATGAGGAATCAACCGTCGGCGAGGTGATCGAACAGGTCTTGTCGGTCGAACTCTCCTGCGTCGAAAAGGAAGTGATTGTCGTTGACGACGGCTCCACCGATGGGACGGCGGAAGTCTTAAAGCACGAACAGTCGGAACACGCCGACGTCGTCACGGTCTGCAGCTCGCAAAAAAATTTTGGGAAGGGGAGGGCGGTCCGAATCGGCCTGAAGTATGTCACCGGGGAGATTGTCCTCATCCAAGACGCCGATCTGGAACTCGATCCCAAGGAGTACGGCGTCCTCCTCGCCCCGATCCTCTCCGGCCAAGCCTCGGTGGTCTACGGCTCCCGCTTTCTCAATTCCGCCAATCGAATTCCCTGGAAAAGCCGTCTGGCCCAGCGGATTCTCACCCCTCTGATCCGCATTCTCTACAACGCCCGCCTGACCGATGAAGCGACCGCTTATAAGCTCTTTAAGGCCGACATCCTGAAAAGTCTCGACCTCCGGTGCACCGGTTTTGAGTTCTGCCCGGAAGTGACCGCCAAGCTCTTGAAGCGGGGTTATCGGATCAGAGAGGTTCCGATTTCCTATCAGCCGCGAACCGATGTCGAAGGAAAAAAACTCCGGTTCGTTCGGGACGGGATGATTGCGCTCTATACGCTCATTAAATATCGCTTTACCCGTGAGCAAGCGATGGGATCAAAAGTTGATTTCTCAGTGGAGGAAGCGGGTGGGAAGATTTCTTTCAGGGAATCTCATAGGGGAAGGTAACCGTAAACGTGGAGCCTGTTCCCGGCTCACTCTTTACATCAATCGTTCCTTTTAAAATATCGACAAACTTTTTCACGATGGGCAGTCCCAATCCGACCCCTTCTTCCTCTCCCGGCCGGCCTGACTGGTAGAACGGCTCGAAGATGTGGGAAAGATCTTCTTTGGAAATGCCGTACCCGGTATCTTGAATCGCGACCGAGACCTTCTTTGCCTCGAGGTTGTGGATAATGCGGACGGTAATGGAGCCCTTTTCGGTAAACTTCATTGCATTTGTAATGAGATTGACGAAGATCTGGCGAAGTTTTACACGATCAGAATACATCTTCGGCCCGGTGGGCTCATCGCGCAGGCTGACCTTCAACCCTTTTTCCTCCCATAAAGCTTTGTAGTCCTCTAAAACTTGTTGGACGACTTCCGAAATTGAAATCTCCGTCACCTCTGCGTGGAGGTCGGTTTGTCCGGCTTCAATTTTATTGAGGTCAAGAATTTGATTGATCAGGTCGAGTAGGTTGGTGGTATTTCTGTAAATGTGTCCGTAGATCTCCCGTTGCTTCTCGGCCTCTCTAATCCTTCCTTCTTCTTTTAAAAGACTGGCATACCCGAGGATGGCGTTGAGGGCGTTTCGTATCTCATGGGAAGCGACAGAGAGAAAGTAGCTCTTCAGCCGGTTTGCTTCTTCCAGTTGATTCGTTTTCTGTTTTAGTTTTTCTTCCGTTTCTTTGAGGTAAGTGATATCGACCGAAAGGCCGCGATAGACAATTTCACCCTTATTACGGGCCGCGTGGATCCCGGTATGAAACCAAACGACACGCCCATCCGCTGCAATGAACCGATGATCGGAGTGTTCGTCCTCTCCATCCAACGCTTTCTGAAATTTAGTCATGACCCGGTCCCGGTCCTCCGGGTGAAGGTGCTTCTCCCAGAAATCAGCCTCGCACCACTCATCGAGAGAATAGCCGGTCATCCGCTCGGCCCTCCGGCTCACCATGCAGAACTGGAACGCTTTATTGGCTTCCCAGACGATGCCGTGGTCGATTCCCTCCGCCAGGTCCCGATATCGCTCCACCGCAATCGCCGCATCTTCCTCTTGCGCCTGTTGCCCGGCGGAGGGTTGTGTGTTTTGATTATTTTTTTCTTTATTCATGACTCTTAATTCAAGGGGTAACATTTTCATGCAGTGAAGTCAACCCGATGGGTTCCTTACTTAAGATGGATCGAAATTCCAAAAAAGGTGAGGCTCTGGCTCAGACGGGTCCATCAAAGCTTTTGCAGCGCGACCCGGACAGTTCTAAACAGTAAATTCTGCTGGCATCTCTTTCCAGTAACCTGGTATACTCTTCCCTGCCAGCAAGCGCTATCTGCCTTGCTCTCCACCCTGGTTGCTGGTTTCTTCTACCAGGGAGCACCTGCCCAAAGAAATGACTGTTCGCGTAAGGAGGCCGTTTGAAGCGATCGTTTCGCGTCGTGCTGATCAAGCCGTCCCATTATGATGATGACGGGTATATCATTCGGTGGATGAGGTCCTCCATTCCGAGCAACACGCTTGCCTGTCTCTATACGATCGCGGAAGCGGTCAAAACCTCAGGCAGATTGGGAGAAGGGATCGATCTGTCGATCGACGTCTATGACGAGATCAACCAGCGGATTCCGGTCGAAAAAATCATCCGGCAACTGTCGGCGCAGAATACGTCGGGGGTCATCTGTTTTGCGGGGGTGCAGTCGAATCAGTTTCCGCGCGCGGTCGATTTGGCGCGGCCGTTCCGGGCCGCGGGGCTTCCGGTGATGATCGGCGGGTTTCATGTGAGCGGGTGCCTTTCGATGTTGAAGCGCCTTCCAGAAGATTTGACTTCGGCGATGGACGAAGGGATCACGCTGGTGGCGGGAGAGGTGGAGACACGCTTCGGAGAGTTGTTGGAAGATGCGCTGCACGGCCGCTTAAAGCCGCTCTATAATTTCCTCGATGATCTTCCGTCGCTCGAAGGGCAGCCGATGCCGGTCCTGCCGGCCGACGTCATCTCTCGCAATCTGGGTCGGATGACGACCTTTGATGCCGGACGGGGATGCCCCTTCGAATGCAGCTTTTGCACGATCATCAACGTCCAAGGGAGAAAATCGCGCTGGCGGACGGCGGATGACGTCGAGGGGATCATCCGGGAAAATCACAAGCGCGGGTTGAACTGCTACTTCATCACCGATGATGATTTCGCCCGGAACCGAAACTGGGAAGCGATTTTGGATCGGATCATTCTCCTGCGCGAGCGGGACAAAATCCGGATCTCCCTTCTCATCCAGGTCGACACCGCCTGTCATCGGCTGCCGCGGTTTATTGAAAAGGCCGCAAAGGCCGGCTGCCGGAAGGTCTTCATCGGCCTCGAGAGTGTGAACCGCGACACCCTGAAAGAAACCGGGAAGAAGCAGAATAATGTGGAAGAGTACCGCGCGATGCTTCAGGCATGGCGGAAGGCGAAAGCGGTCACCTACGCCGGATACATCATCGGCTTTCCGAACGACACCTATGAATCGGTGATGCGCGACGTGGAGGTTCTCAAGAAGGAGTTGCCGCTCGACCTGGTCGAGTTCTTCGTCCTGACGCCGCTTCCCGGATCGGAGGACCATCAGATCTTGGTGAACGAGGGGGCGTGGCTTGATCCCGACATGAACAAGTACGATTCCGAACATCCCTGCGCCAACCACCCGAAGATGTCGCATGCAGAGTGGATGCGGGCGTATCAGCACGCATGGAAATCGTTCTACACGTTCGAGCACATCGAGACGATTTTTCGCCGGCGCCTGGCCGACGGGCAGCGCAACGTCGGAAAGATGATCAGCCAGATGATCTGGTTTCGCGGTTCGATATTTGTCGAGGGGGTCCACCCGCTTCAGGCCGGGTTTTTCCGGCGGAAACACCGCTCCGAACGGAGGCCGTCCTTTCCACGCGAGGGCCGGCTGGTCTTTGTCTGGCGCCGTCTGTGGGAGATCGGATCATCGCTGTTCGGTGTGGCCGCATTATACTGGAAGCTCTATCGTATCGCCCGGAAGGTCGAGAGAGATCCCTCTTCAAAGACCTACCGAGACATGGCGCTGGCCCCTCCCGAAGGCAAATCCCATCCGCTGACGGTTCTTTCGGCAGTCCCATCAAGAGCGGCGGAAACGATCGGGATCGGAGAAGCTCCGAACAAATAGGTGCAAGAAAGGGGATGATAAGGGAAATCATCAAAATCCGCCAGGGGCCGCGGCTTCGATGTTCTGATCTTTCTTTGGTCCTGCCTTCTGTCCATCCCGCATTCACTTCCGAGCCTCTCCACACCGTTCCTTTCTTTCACGCCCTTCACGGCATATCAATCTTCATTAAATAAAAATGTCTTCGCCGATTGTCCGTCGCCTCTTCGCATTATTATTCCGAAAATGGCATCAGCCGTTCACTTTTTATGCAAAGGTTTGCGTCCAAAATTCCTTTTTAATCCTCAGATCGTCCCTATTTCAGCTTTTATTGGTTTTTAGAAGGAACAGTCTTTGCAAATTTCCCGCATCGGTCTGCACTTTTGTGATAAGCATCACATTCTTCAGCTTGCATTCCAAACGTAGATTCATTAAGATTCCGGAGAATAACCTAAATAGAGAGGCCGGACAGCATGCAATCTGAACACGTACCTACTCCCTGAAATATAAAACTGGAAAATTCTCATGCAGATCGGAGTGGCTAAGTGGAAGAGATTCGGTCTCTTATAGGCCTTAGAAGTCAGCCGGGGATCCTCGTTTTAAGCCAAAATGGCAAAATACTGTATCAAAACAAGTGTGCATTCAAAATAATTGATTCAATCCGGAAGAAGAAACTTCCGGATAATTTATCGAACCGTTTCCTCCCTTCTCGGGTTCTATCCGAGATTTATCCTGATTTTAAAGAAAGAATGGAGACAAAAAAGGAGGGATGGAAGGAACCGATTCCATTCTTAAAACGGGTTTTCAGCCATGGGAAAGTCCGCTACCACCTCCGATCTATTCCATTACCGGGAGGGGATCGTTATCCCACATATCTGATGATTTTAATTGAACCGGTATCATCGCGTTTCATATGAAGCATTGGAGATACCGATCAAACAACCTCGAAAGAAGAGGGACAGGTCGTCTTTGAACAGTCAAAAGGTAATGAAGAAGCGGCCGCAGCGCGAAGAAAGTCTGTTTACTGAAAGGGTTTTAAAAGGGCGAATAAGAGACGAGAGGATACGAAATGGCAACCTTACTACAGCATTGGTTAACCGAGCAAGCAGCCTGCCAGCCTGATTCGACGGCCGTCGTTTTGGGAGAGGAGAGCCTTACCTATGGGCAATTGGAGGAAGCAGCCAATCAGTTATCTCGCCTCCTTATCGCAGCCGGATGCCGGAAGGGAGATCGGGTCCTCCTTGTCATGCCGAAATCACCGAGCGCTATTATCAGTATTCTGGGGGTTCTCAAGGCCGGCTGCATCTATGTTCCGATCGATCCGACCAGTCCTGCCTCCTGGGCGGCAAAGAAGGTTGATTTGTGTGAATGCCGTATGATCCTTGCGGCAGGGGCTGTGGCCGGGTTACTGGACGAGATCGTCCATGAAAAGAAAACCAATGGCAATCTTTCGATCGGATGGGTGGGGAATCAAAATATCGAAGGAGCCGGATTGAAGACAACTTTCACTCGACAGGACTTTCAAAGTTACTCAGGAAATCCGCTGGATGATCAGGTCCGCCCGGAGGATCCCGCTTATATTCTCTTCACTTCCGGATCGACAGGTGTTCCGAAAGGGGTGGTGATTACCCATGCCAATGTGATTCATTTTGTCGAATGGGCCGTCCGGTATTTTGGGATCAATTCAGCGGATAAAATCTCAGGCCATCCTCCGCATCATTTTGATCTGTCTGTTTTTGATCTATTCGGATCACTGGCGGCAGGGGCATCCCTCCATCTCGTCGCTCCGGAACTCAACTTCTATCCGAATAAATTGGCTGAGTTTATTCTTCACTCCGGCCTCACCCAATGGTTCTCGGTCCCTTCCATCCTCAACTATATGGCCAAGCTTGATGTAGTGAAACAGAATGATTTTCCAACATTGAAACGGGTCCTCTGGTGCGGCGAGGTTTTTCCGACTCCGTCCCTGATCTATTGGATGAAACGGTTGCCCCATGTGACATTCACCAATCTTTATGGGCCGACGGAAGCAACCATTGCGAGCAGCTATTATACCCTTCCAGCGTGTCCACGAAGTGAGAAAGTCCAAATTCCGATCGGCACCGCATGCGAGGGAGAGAAACTCCTTGTGCTGAATGCCAAGATGGAACCGGTTTCCCCGGAAGAGGTCGGCGATCTTTATATCGGCGGGGTCGGTTTGAGTCCGGGGTACTGGAGGGAACCTGAAAAGACGGAGAAAGTCTTCTTGAAGAACCCGCATTCCGCCGATCCTTCCGAGCGGATCTATAAAACGGGGGATTTGGCGAGAGTGGGGAAAGAGGGGTTGGTTTATTTTCATGGGAGGAATGATTTGCAGGTGAAGAGCCGCGGGTACCGGATTGAGCTTGGAGAAATTGAATCGGCCCTGAATACCCTCCCTTTTCTACAAGAGAGTGCTGTTGTTGCCCTTCCTACCGACGGTTTTGAAGGAACCATTCTCTGTTGTACCTATGTTCCGGTGAAAGGAGAGGATGTTCCTCCGCTCCGTATCCGGCAAGAACTTAGCCGGATCCTTCCCCGTTATATGCTCCCCTCCCAGTGGACCGTTTTCAATCAGCTGCCCAAAAATGCCAACGGCAAAATCGATCGGCGCAAGTTAAAAGAATTGCTTGAGCGAGAGAAAACTCAAGATCATCGAAAGGAAACGAAGGAGTCTGTCGCGCGCTTCTCTTAAGGGGATTTGCTCGAAACGTCCTTCTAAAACCGACTTTAAAGAAAAAGGGGTTGTTCCACTTCTCATCCTCCGATATAATGGTCCGGTTCTGCGAATGATCGGATGGCCGGAGGATTGTCGGATGGGAGAGTGGATGTGAAGAAGTCGAAAACGAGCCATCGTCCCACGCGTCTTTCCGAAGACCTCCGGCGGATCTTGGACCAGGCGGACGGCAAGGGGGTGACGATTGGAAAGATCATCGAAATCCTCCACGGCCGCGGCTTCGATGTCCTCATTATTATCTTGGTTCTTCCTTTTTGCACGCCGATTCCGCTTCCCGGCCTCTCGACCCCCTTCGGGCTGATCTTGATGTTCTTCGGCCTTCGCATCGCGCTCCGACAGCGTCCCTGGCTCCCGAAACGACTGCTCAACATGGAGATTCCCTATCCGACCCTCGCGAAGGTCGTCAAGGGGGCACTGGCCGTCTCCACCCGCCTGGAAAAGGTTCTCCATCCACGGTTTCGTTTCTTCAAAGATTGGCCTTCCTTCAATTTTCTGAACGGGCTCGCCATCCTCTTGAGCGGGTTGGTCTTGAGTCTCCCCCTTCCGATCCCCTTTACCAATACCATCCCGGCCTGGTCGATTCTATTGATCGCGGCGGGGATGATGGAAAACGACGGCGCCGTCATCGTCGCCGGCTATCTGATGGCCGGCATGACCTGGGTCTATCTGGCTTCGTTGGTGTGGGTTGGAAAAGCGGGACTCACCTGGATGGGATTCTAATCTACTTCTTCGGTTTTTTCAAAACGTCCCCCTCCACATTGAACTTCTGAGCATCGCCCCGGGTGTACAATTCGATCCACTCGGAGGGGATGACTCTGAAGATAAAGTGGGGTCGGAAGGTCATGATGGCGGCGGGGATGAAGATCACCGCCGCAGCGGCGCTCGTCAGCATGGCGAGCGGCATCAGGATCCCTTCCATGTGAAGGTAGTAGCCGGTGAAGGTAACCAGGAAAGTGCCGGCGGCGAAGGCGACGGCGATCAGGAGAATCGCCTTTCCGGCGGTGGCGAGGGTGACCTGGACGACCCGGTCGAGGTGGCGGTTGAGGGAGAGCTCCTCGCGTAATCGATAGAGAATGTAGATCGCGTAATCGGCTCCCATTCCGACCGCCATCGCGGAGACCGCCGCCGTCGAGATGCCGAGCGGAATGCCGGTCAATCCCATGAAACCGAAATTCCAAAGGACGGCAAAGAGGAGGGGAATCGTCACAACCACCCCTCCCCAGAACGAACGGAAGATCACCGAGGAGAGGATAAAGGTAATCGCGATCATCTGCACCACGTTCAAAAGCTTGCCGTGGATGATCACATCGTTGAGCGCCAGGGTGACCGGGACGCTTCCCGCGATCCCGACCGTCACATCGGGGGGGAAATGGGCCGCCTTGTATTCATCGATCGTCCGGATCAACTGCTCGGCCAGTTCTGTCGCATCCGATTTTAGAAAGGTGAGGATCACGGCATTCTGATAACCGACGTCGGCCAGCCGCTTGAAGTCGTCGGGATTGCCGGAGACCGAATAGAGGAAGAGAAACTGCGCTGCCTCTTCCGGGCTGTCGGGAACCTGCTCCGAGCGGGGATCGTCCTGGTAAAAGGTCCGCCGCATCCGCTTCACGTAATCGACGTACGATTCGGTCCGGCCGACCGCCGGGTTCTCCTTCAGCCGCGTTTGAAGACCTTCGATCGCCCGCATGATGTTCGGGTCTTTCAGGCCGTCCGGCGCGGGTGTGCTGATCAGGATGTTCAAGGTCGAAGTCCCGCCGAACTTTTGGTTCAAGACCCGATCATCTTTTCGCAGATCGGTCTGCTCAAAGAAGAGATCGCGAAGGGAGTTGGTCAGGACGATCCGGTTGGCGAAGATCAGGGCGACCAATACGACGACCACCCCTCCCGCGAGAATCCATTTCTGCTCCGGACCGAGGATCGATCGGCTGATCTTGGTGAGAAACCGGTCGGCGAAGGTCTTGCGCAGGACCACCTCCAACTCCTCGCCGCTCGGCGGGGGGATCAGCGAGCGGAGGGCGGGGATGAAGGTCATCTCCAGAACCAGCGCGCTGACGATCCCGAAGGCGGTCATCAATCCGAACGATCGGAAGGTCGCGAGCTGAAAAGTCACCAGCGAAGCGAAGCTCGCCGCGGCGACCAGTCCCGCGGTCAGAAGAACCGGCGCCATCTTGGCGCCCGCCTGAACCACGGCGGTTTTCTGCGCCGGCTCCGGAACATCCATTCCGATCGCATATTCGAGCTCGTCGTAAAAACGGCGGAGGATCTGGACCGAGTGGCCTGCCGCCATCGCGACGATCAAAATCGGCGTCAGCCCCTTCGTCCAGAGATCGAGCTTCATCCCCGTCAAACTGATAAATCCCAAGGCCCAGACCACGCTCAACAGCGCGGTCAGTGGGGGAATCAACATCCCCTGGAAGGTCCGGAAAGAGAGATAGTGGATCACCATGATCAGGACGAACGCGATCGGGAAGACCCACCGGTTCATGACGGCGGTGTCCATCTCCAGGAAGGCGAGGGAGACCGGAAGGCCGCCGAGATGGATGGTCGTGTTGGCGTCGCTCTCCTTGTCGGCGATCGCCTTGAGCTGGCGATAAATTGCAAGATCGCTGATCGGCTCCGGCGCTTCCCCCTCGATCACCGCCGCGGTGGCTTTTCGGATCGCCTCGGCCGCTTCGGTGTCCTGGACGTCGATGACGATCGCGGCCGCGGTCGCATCGGACGAAACGAGGGAGCCGACATAGAGCGGGTTGGCGAAGAGGCGCTTCCGGACCGCCTCGGCCCCTTCCGGCGTGGTCGGAACCTCCGGCATCAGCCGCTCGACGTTAAAGCCCTGATCGTTGATCTGAAGGTGTTTGACTTTCCGGGAGGCGAGGCTGAGGACATTGTCGGCGTAGATCCCGGGGATCTTCTCGATCGCCTGGGCCATCCGATCGATCTTGGCGAGGGTGGAAGGGGTGAAGACGCTCCCTTCTTTGGAGACGACGCCGACCACCACCACCCGGCCGCCGCCGAAGCGCTGCTCGATCTGATTGTTCATCTGTATGTAGGGGTGGTCTTGCGGGAGGATCCGTTTTGGATCGAGTTCCGTTTTCAGGAAAGGGAGTCGAAAGAGACAGAACAGGGTAATCAGCAAGACGCCCGCCATCACGGCGTAAGCGTGATCGGTCACGAACTCAAAATACTTTCGGGCCATTGATCTCCTAACCCCCCATCAGAGTGCGGCTTTTATTGCGATCATCGCCTGTTATTGGGGGGGGACGAAAAAGTTCCCAAAGGATACCATTTTATCGATCAGAGTGCAAACGGTTGACAGGGAGAACAGAGGCCGGTCGGGTTTAAGCAAAGCGGTATCATCCTACTTTTCGAAGGAATCGGTCCGGACCGCCAGGAGAGAGGCCACCGCCGAGTGGCTGGTCGTTCCTTGCAGAGGAGATTCATGATAGTAGAGGGTTCTCAGCGCTTTAAAAGCATGAAGAAGTTCATTTTGCTTCAAACACCACTCCCCCGGAAAGGTCGGATTGATCTTTAACTCCTCTATCGTAACGCTTTGATAAACAATGGCGCCGCCGGGTCGGAGGCCTTCCTTCATCGCGGTAAAGAGGGGCCGGGCCAGGAAGAAAAAGCAGCAGATCAGATCGTAGCGGTTTGGGGGGATTTGATAATGATCGAGGTCGGCGACGATCCCGTTGATCGAAACGCCGCGCGAACGGGCAAGCGCGGTTCCTTTTCGGACCGCTTTTTCGGAAATGTCGACGGCATCGACGGTGAATCCTTGCTCCGCCAGATAAACGGCGTTGCGTCCCTCTCCCATCGCCAGGTCGAGCGCCCGTCCCTTCCGAAGCCGCGGAAGCTGCTCCACGAGAAACGGGACCGGCTTGTCCCAGTAGTACTCTTTAATATCTTTGAGGATCAGTGAATCGCTCACGCATTTCCCCTTTTGCTGTCGGAGTATAGACCGGTTTGCCGATATGGTCAAGGCAGGCGATTGCATTGCATACGGCAAAAGGAATATCATTTTTACATATGACGAGGAAATCGGACCGGTCTGCTTTTCCGCCGATCCGGAGAGCGGGGGAGGGTCTCTCCTCTGATGCGGGTTCGCATGAGGGGTTCGTCTGGATGATGATGACAGGAGGTATTCATGAGACCCAAGTATCAAACCGTCGGAGAAATTAAAAAGGGAAACACCCTCTTCACGAGGGAAGGAAGCTCGGCCTTTGATGTATCGAGCCTACTTCTCGACAGCCATGAAAGCGGCATGCCGGTGGTCAGCGAGGATGACCGGGTGGTCGGCTTTATCAGCGAGCAGGATATCCTCATGGCGCTTCGGGGAACGCGCCGTTTGGAAGAGATTGCCGTTCGAGAGATCATGAACCCCGTCGTGGTGGTCGCGGAGGAAGATGCGACCCTCGAGGAGGCAAGTCAGGCGATGGAAGATCTCCACATCCACCGCCTGCCGGTCGTCCGGGGCGAGCGATTGATCGGGACGATTACACGAAACGATCTGATCCGCGCCTGGCTCGGCATGAACGTCGAAGTGTAAATGTGGCGTGTAGGGGCGTATGCCCATACGCCCCTACATTGCATGTTCCCCGGTATTTCCTCACGGTTTGGCTGATCACAAATCCTATTGATCGAACCGACTGAAGCGTGGTATTCTCTCGGACGTTTTCGACGAACAGAGAGAGGAGAATCATGCCGACACCACGCGCCACGGAAGCGACCACCCGCGCCCTGATCTCCGAGATGCTTTCCCTCTTTTATGAAAAGGGATGGGTCGCGGGGACCGGCGGCGGGATCTGCGCCGGGCTGGATGCCGATCGATTCCTGATGGCGCCGACCGGCGTTCACAAAGAGCGGGTCCAGCCCGCCGATCTCTTCATCGTCGATCGGCGCGGCGGGGAGATCCTCCGTACGCCGAAAAACAAAACATTGCGCCTGTCCGAATGTTCTACCATCTTCTGCCTCTTGATTAATCAGCGGGGGGCCGGATCGGTCATGCACAGCCATGGGCTTTCTTCCGTATTGGCCGGTGATCTGGCGGTGAAGTCCGACCGGGTCGTCTTTCACGGTCTCGAGATGTTGAAAGGGATTCGCGGATTAAGCAACATCGATCGGCATGCCGTCCCGGTCATTCAGAATACGCCGCGCGAGCCGGAGCTGGTCGGGCAGATTAAGACGGCGATCGAGCATCCCGACTTCGCGAAGGCGCACTGCATTTTGGTGAAGGACCATGGGGCCTATATCTGGGGGGCCGATCTCTGGGAGACGAAGCGGCACGCGGAGGTCTACCACTTTTTGTTTGAAGCGATGGTCGCGCGCGCGGACAGGAGATGACGAAGTTTCATCGGAAAAAGCGAATATAAAAAGGGCCGCCTCTTTGATTCGGAGGCGGCCCTTTTATTAAACCGCTTGTTTTTCCTCGCGGATGAGGGAGCGCATTTTCTGTTGAAGGTCGGGAGGAATATTGGTCATGCCATGTTTCTGTCGGCCATGTTCCGCGGCGGCTTTCATGACTTCATCCGCGGTGTTGCCCCGTGCAACGAAGTCACAATCGATTCCGGCGTCTCTACAGCTGATCGTTTTCATGTCACACCTCCTCGTTTGATGGTGAATCATGCTTAGGGTAGCAAATCCAGGAGACGGGATACAAGGGTCAGTTTGAGCCGGGGCGGATTGAAAATCGGGGTCCGAAGTGATATGACAAAGACATAAGCATCGGATTGCGGAGGAAATGTGATCAAGATTGCCACCTGGAACGTGAACTCGGTTCGCACCCGGCAGGAGTCCGTTTTAAGCTGGCTTCGGAAGCACGAGCCCGATCTTCTCTGCCTTCAGGAGACGAAGGTGGAGGATGAGAAATTCCCGATGGAAGCCTTTCGGTCGGCGGGGTATGAGCCGGCGGTCGCCGGGCAGAAGAGCTACAACGGGGTGGCGATGTTGTCGAAGCGGCCATTGACCGACGTGAGGATCGGCTTTCCCGATCTGCCGCTCGATGAACAGAAACGGCTGATGGCGGCGACGATCGACGGTGTCCGTGTGATCAACGTCTACATGCCGAACGGCCAATCGGTCGGCTCTGAGAAGTTTATCTATAAGCTCGGTTTTATCGCGCGGCTTCGGACCTATCTCGATCAATGCCACAAGCCCGAGGAGCCGCTTGTGATGGTCGGCGACTTCAATGTCGCGCCGGAGCCGATCGACGTCCATGATCCAGCGGCATGGGTGGGGGAGGTCCTCTTCCATCCCGAAGCGCGGGCGGCGCTGGCGCATCTCAAATCGTGGGGACTGGAAGATCTCTTCCGGCTCCATCACGCGGAGGCGGGGGTGTACAGTTGGTGGGATTATCGGATCGCCGCCTTCCGCCGGAACCTCGGTCTTCGGATCGACCACATCTGGGGAACACCCGCCGTGGCGGCGCGCTGCCGTGCGTGCGAGATCGATAAAGATCCCCGCGCCGAAGAGCGACCGTCGGACCACGCGCCGGTGATGGCGGTGATTGAATAATCAGACAGGCCGTTCTTAATTTAAGTTTCTCATTGCGTCATGCTCGCGAAAGCGGGCATCCAGGAAGCGGCATTGGTCTGGATTCCCGCGTGCGCGGGAATGACATGAAAGAAAAGATGACAGAGCCCTTTTACACGGATGTGGACGATGATGACATCAAACGCGAGAAGGCGAAGGCGCGCGAGCTTCGGAACAGCCAGTGGTGGAAGCGCCGCCGGAGCACCGGCGTTTGCTATTACTGCGGCCGGACGTTCAAGCCGGCCGAGCTGACGATGGACCACATCGTCCCGATCGGGCGGGGAGGGAAGAGCACCAAAGGAAATGTGGTGCCTTCCTGCAAAGAGTGCAATACCAAGAAAAAGTATATGCTGCTGATTGAGTGGGAGGAGTATTTGAAGTCGGTGAAGGAGGAAGGGTCAAACCCCTCGTCCTGATCAGACGGACTGCTGTTTCCGCAGGTACCGATCGATTCCCTTGGCCGCGTCTCGTCCTTCCCGGATCGCCCAGACGATCAGCGACGCCCCGCGCTTCATGTCGCCGGCGGCGAAGACCCCTTCCACGCTGGTGCGGTGGTAGGTGTCGACCGCCACGTTGCCGCGCGGGTCGAGTTTTACGCCAAGATCGGCCAGCAGGCCTTTTTTCACCGGGCCGGTAAAGCCCATCGCCAGCAGGACGAGATCGACCTGCAGCTCGAAGTCGCTTCCGGGGACCTCGACGAATTGAGTCCGGCCCTCCGAATCGGTCTTCAACTCGACATGAACCGCCTGGAGCTTCTCGACCCGCCCGTTCTTCCCGACGAAGGCTTTGGTGGAAACGGACCATTCCCGTTTGCACCCTTCCTCGTGGGCATGCGAAGAGCGAAGCTGCATCGGCCAAAGGGGCCAGGGGGTGGACGCCGCGCGATGGGGGGGCGGTTCGGGGAGGAGCTCGAATTGGTAGATCTCTTCGGCTCCCTGGCGGTGCGCGGTGCCGAGACAGTCGGAGCCGGTGTCGCCGCCGCCGATGATGACGACCCGCTTCCCTTTGGCATCGATCCGTTGCGCCGAATTGATGGTGTCGCCCGCGTTTATCTTGTTTTGCTGGGTCAAGTAATCCATCGCGAGGTGGATTCCGGCCAGCTCGCGTCCCGGGACGGGAAGTTCCCTCGCCTGCATCGCCCCGCCGGTGAGAAGGACGGCGTCGAATTCCCGCCGGAGCTGGTCCACCGGGAGATCTTTTCCGACCTCGACGCTCGTTTTGAAGATCACCCCCTCCGCCGTCATCTGTTCCAGACGCCGATCGAGAACCGACTTTTCCATCTTGAAGTCGGGGATGCCGTAGCGGAGCAATCCGCCGATTCGATCGTCCCTTTCAAAGACCGTGACGGAGTGTCCCAACCGGCGGAGCTGTTGCGCCGCGGCCAGGCCGGCCGGTCCGGAGCCGACGACGGCGACCCTCTGGCCGGTCTCCTGCTCCGGGGTGAGCGGGGAGATCCACCCTTCGTTAAATCCTTTATCGATGATGTTCCACTCGATCACCCGGATCGAAACCGGATTGTCGATAATTCCCAAGACGCAGGCCGATTCGCAGGGGGCGGGGCAGAGCCGTCCGGTAAATTCAGGGAAGTTGTTCGTCGAGTGAAGCATCTTAAGCGCGTCCCGCCAGCGCCCCCGATGGACGAGGTCATTCCAGTCGGGAATCATGTTCTGAACCGGGCAGCCGGTAGTTCCCTGGCAGAAAGGGGTTCCGCAATCCATGCAGCGGGCTCCCTGAACCTGGAGCGCATCTTCGGAGATCGGCTCGTAAAATTCCTTCCAGTCCTTGACTCGTTCCGGAACCGGACGCCGCTTCGGCCCTTCCCGCTTAAACTTTAAGAACCCTTTGATGTCAGACATGCAAGACTCCAAAAAACGGGAGGCGGGAGGTGTCTTCCGCCTCCCCCTCCCATTCCTTAATGTACCATCGTTTTTTGCCGCGCCCGCTGTTCCAGCACTTTTTTGTATTCGACCGACATGACCCGAACGAATTTGGGGAGGGCCCACTCCCATTGGGCGAGGATCTTCTTCGCTTTTTCACTTCCGGTATAGGCAAGGTGTTTTTCGATGAGTCCCTTCAGGAGGAGCTGATCCTTCTTATCGCGAACCGGGTCGAGCTCCACCATGCTCAAGTTGCATCGCCGTTCGAAGGCGCCGTCTTCGTTGTAGACGAAAGCGACCCCGCCGCTCATGCCGGCCGCGAAGTTCCGTCCGGTTTTCCCGAGAACCACCACGATCCCCCCCGTCATGTACTCGCACCCGTGGTCGCCGACCCCTTCGATCACGGCGCGCGCCCCCGAATTGCGGACGGCGAAGCGCTCTCCCGCCATCCCGTAGAGGTAACATTCTCCCCCGGTGGCGCCGTAGAGGACGGTGTTGCCGACCAAGATGGTTTCTTCCGGGGGATAGGTTGCCGTTTTGGGAGGATAAACGACGATCCGTCCACCGGCCATTCCTTTGCCGAGGTAGTCGTTCGACTCTCCCTCCAGCGTGAGCGAGAGGCCGTTGACGCACCAGGCGCCGAAGCTCTGGCCGGCCGAGCCGGTGAACTTGAAGTGGACCGTATCGGGAGGGAGCCCTTCCGCGCCATAACGCTTCGTGATCTCACCCGAGAGCATCGCTCCGACCGTTCGATAAATGTTTCGGATCGGACGGGAGAGCTCCACCCTTTGCTTCGATTCCAGCGCCGGTCGGGCGAGTTTGATGAGCTCATGGTCCAGCGCCTTCTCCAAACCATGCTCTTGCGGCATTACGCAGTAGGTCGCGATCTCGGGGCCGACCTCCGGCCGCTTCAGCAGCGGGGAGAGATCGAGGCCATGGGCCTTCCAATGATCGAGCGCCCTTTGCGCCTTGATTTTATCGACCCGTCCGATCATCTCCTTAAATGTGCGGAAGCCGAGTTTCGCCATGAACTCCCGGATCTCTTCGGCGACATAGAAGAAGTAGTTGACGACATGTTCCGGCTTGCCGGTAAATTTCTTTCGGAGCACCGGATCTTGTGTGGCGATCCCGACGGGGCAGGTGTTCAGGTGGCACTTGCGCATCATGATACATCCCTCAACGATCAACGGCGCTGTCGAGAAGCCGAACTCTTCGGCTCCGAGCAGGGCGGCGATGACGACATCCCGGCCGGTTTTCAACTGCCCGTCGGTTTCAACCCGGACCCGTCCGCGCAGATCGTTCAGAACCAGCGTTTGCTGCGTTTCGGCCAGCCCCAACTCCCAGGGAATGCCGGCATGTTTGATGGAGCCCCAAGGGGAGGCGCCGGTTCCGCCGGAGTCGCCTGAGATCAAGATTTTGTCGGCGTGGGCCTTGGCGACGCCGGCCGCGACCGTTCCGACGCCGACCTCGGAGACAAGTTTCACCGAGACCGCCGCGTTCGGATTCACATTCTTCAAATCATAAATCAGCTGCGCCAAATCTTCGATCGAGTAGATGTCGTGGTGCGGCGGCGGCGAGATCAATTGGACCCCCGGCGTCGCGTAGCGCATCCGGGCGATCACCTCATCGACCTTATGGCCGGGCAACTGTCCCCCTTCTCCCGGTTTCGCTCCCTGCGCCATTTTGATCTGAAGCTCGCGGGCGTTAATCAAATAGTTCGTCGTCACGCCGAACCGGGCGGAGGCGACCTGTTTGATCGCGCTCGATTTCGAGTCTCCGTTCGGCAAAGGAATAAATCGTTCGGGGTCTTCCCCTCCCTCGCCGGTGTTGCTTTTCCCGCCGATCCGGTTCATCGCAACGGCCAGCATCTCATGGGCCTCTTTGCTGATCGATCCGTACGACATTGCCCCGGTGTTGAAGCGTTTGACGATCGCAGAAGCCGGCTCGACCTCTGCGAGAGGAATCGGTTCGGGGAGAAGGCGAAGGTCCAAAAGCCCCCGGAGGTTGGCCCGGGCGCGGCTTTCGTCATCGACCGCCTGGCTGAACTCTTTGAAGGTCGCATAACTTTCGTTCTGCGTTGCATGCTGGAGCTTCATGATCGTTTCGGGGTTCCAGTTGTGGTGTTCCGTCTGGATCCGATAGTGGTATTCCCCACCGTAGTCGAGCTGTTTGTTCGGGGTGAGCTCATGGGCCTGCGAATGGCGGCGGAGGACCTCTTCAGCCAGCGCTCCGATTCCGATCCCTTCGATCCGAGAGGGGGTCCCGGTAAAGTAGCGGTCGATCAACTCCGAGTTCAATCCGATCGCTTCGAAAATCTGCGCCCCGCAGTAGCTCTGGACGGTCGAGATCCCCATCTTCGAGAAGATCTTCAGAAGTCCCTTATTGATCGATTTGATGTATTTCCCCTCGGCGGTCGGCTCATCGATCGTCTCCGGGAAGTAGCCTTCCCGCGCCATGTCGGTGAGGGTCTCGAAGGCGAGATAGGGATTGATCGATCCGGCGCCGTAGCCGATGAGACAAGCATAGTGGTGGACCTCACGCGGCTCGCCGCTTTCGATGATCAATCCGACCTCGGTCCGGGTGCACTCCCGGATCAGGTGGTGGTGAACGGCCGAAATCGCCAACAGGGAGGGGATCGGCGCCCACTCCGCATTAACCCCCCGGTCGCTCAGGATGATGAATTTGTATCCGGCCCGGATCGCTTCGGAGGCCTCCTTGCAAAGCCGCTCCAGCGCTGGGGCGAGTCCGGTCGGCCCTTCGGCCGCCGGGAAGAGCATCCGCAACGTTTGTGTTTTGAAGTGGCCGTCTGCGATCGTCCGAATCTTCTCCAGATCGGCATTTGTGAGGATCGGCTGCTGCACCCGGATTCGGCGGGCATGCTCCGGGGTCTCTCCCAAAAGATTCGACTTGGGGCCGATGTTGGTCACCAGCGACATCACCAACTGCTCCCGGATCGGATCGATCGGCGGGTTGGTCACCTGGGCGAAGAGCTGTTTGAAATATTTGAAGAGGAGCTGTGGCCGGTCCGAAAGGACGGCGAGAGGGGTGTCGGTTCCCATCGATCCGATCGGCTCCTCTCCGTTGACCGCCATCGGGGTCATGATCATTTTTAAATCTTCAAGACTGTAGCCGAAGGTCTGCTGCCGCTGCCGCAGGGTGATATGATCGGGCTGGAGGAGGTTGAGCGGCTCCGGGAGATCTTCGACGTTGATCCGGTTGGCCATGATCCAGAACCGATACGGCTTTCTCCCGCAGATATCGGCTTTGATTTCTTTATCGTCGATGATCCGCCCCTGGACCGTATCGACCAGAAACATCTTTCCCGGCTGAAGTCTTCCTTTGGTCCGGATCTCTTCCGGTGGAAATGAGAGGACCCCCGCTTCCGACGCAAGAACCACCAGGTCACCCTTTGTGACCAGGTAGCGGGCGGGGCGGAGGCCGTTTCGGTCGAGCGTCGCCCCAATCAGCTTCCCATCGGTGAAAGCGACGGCGGCCGGGCCGTCCCACGGCTCCATCATGGAGGCGTGGTATTCGTAGAAGCCGCGCCGGTCGAGATCCATATCGGGGTTGCCGGCCCACGCCTCGGGGATCAACATCATCATCGCATGCGGCAGAGATCGGCCTCCCATGATCAGAAACTCCAGCGCATTGTCGAAGCAGGCGGAGTCGCTCTGGTCTTCACCGATGATCGGGAAGAGCTTTTCGATCTCTTCACCGAAGAGCTCGGAGGAGAGGCGGCCTTGACGCGCCCGCATCCAATTGACGTTTCCCTTCAGTGTATTGATCTCGCCATTATGGCAGATATAGCGGTAGGGGTGGGCCAACGGCCACGATGGAAAGGTATTCGTCGAGAAGCGGGAGTGGACCAGCGCCAAGGCGCTCACGACTTGCGCATCGGCGAGATCGGGATAGAAAAGTGGAATCTGAGAGGGGAGGAGGAGCCCCTTGTAAATGATCGTGTTGCATGAGAGACTGGGAATATAGAAATATTTTCGCTCCGTGATGGCAGACTGGTGAACGGCGTTCTCCACCCGCCTTCGGATGACATACAGTTTCCGTTCAAACTCGGTCTCATTTAAGCTGTTGCGGGCGATGAAGATCTGGCGGATCGCAGGGACGGTCTGGCGCGCGACCTCTCCGATATGGTCCTCTTTGGTCGGCACGTCTCGCCAGCCGAGAAAACGCTGACCTTCCTCAGTGATGACCTTCTCAAAAAGGGTTTCGCAGGCGCGGCGATCGGTGGAGGAGGGGGGAAGGAAGACCATTCCGACCCCGTACTGTCCCGGTTCCGGCAGCGTCATGCCGACCTCACCGCAGGCCCGTTTGAGAAAGGCCTGCGGCACTTGAATCAGAATTCCGGCGCCGTCCCCCGTGCAGGGGTCGCAGCCGACGGCGCCCCGATGGGAAAGGTTCTCGAGCACCTGCAGCCCTTTTTGAATAATATCGTGCGAGCGGCGGCCCTTGATGTCGGCGACGAAGCCGATGCCGCAGGAATCTTTCTCGAACTGCGGATCGTAAAGGCCTTGTTTTGCGGGGAAGCCGGGTCGATTCTCTGACGCGCCGTGTTTCTTCATGGGGATCGGACTCCTAAGAAAGGACTTCATCTTCAAAAACATTGCGAAGTGTGACGTACTTTTCACCGAACTTTTGGATCAGCTCTTTTTCGAACCGGTTGATGATTTTGGCGATATAAATATCGTGCTTCACATAATCTTCCGCAATCATCGTGAATCCTCTGTTCTTGCTCCAGGCTCCTTCGGTTTTTCCTTCTCGGCTGATGTTCCCCATCAACACTTCCTGTGAATCGACCACAATCACCAGCGCGCGTCCCTGTTTTTCGGCATAGAGGGTATCTTCGATCGGGTGGTAGTAGACCTGCCCCACGCGGATCTTGGGAGGGCCGAAGTGAACCAGGGCAATCTGCACCCCGCGCTGCTCGGCGGCGCGGAGGGGACCTTCGAGTGCGGCGAGCTCTTCGTTCCAGAGAGAAAGCAGAATGATTTTTTTAGCCGATTCGATCATCTGGAAGGCCTTCTCGACCAGACGGTCATGATCGACGATGTTCCAGACATAGCTTGCCTCTTTGTTCCCATTCAACCCGCTGAAGACGCCGCGCAGCGATTGAAGCGTCTTCTGAACCCCATGTTGGTATTGGGAGAGAAACTCGTCCGGATGCTGGGGAATATAACGCTTGGCCCGTGCGTCTTCCTCGTCGATCGACACGATCATCCCTTTTTCTTTGAGCTTGTTGAGGACCTCATAGATTTTTGAGGAAGGGACGCCCGATTCCTTGCCGATTTCGTAGGCGGTCGACGGGTTTTTCTGAACGAGGGCAAGATACGATTTCGCCTCATATTCCGAAAAACCGATTTCGGAGAATTGGTTGATGATTTCTTTGATCTTTAATGTTTTCAAGAAGGGGGTGACCTCTGGAAAAGCCATCCTCACTACTAGGGTAGTGACTAGGCTGATAATTCCTCTAACTAACATGCAGTTGATACGCTTGTCAAGAAGAAAAAGGGAATCGAGCTTGTGTGAAGCAAGAGCAGATGAGAGACGGAAAAAATGCTGATTTGTGTCGGCGCGCCATTGAAGCGCTCCGGATCGCGTTTGCTTTTAGTGATGATTAGGATTTGATACCTATTCACCATTAGTATTGAATTCGATTGAGAGCATTCGTTAAGATCTAAATCCGAAGCGGTATTTACCCATTAACCAGAGGATGATCAAAAGTCTCAATGCAGAAGGACAAGAAGAACGAACGCAGACCGTTGACTCCGCGAGAGATAGAAGTCATTCGTTACGTGGCCGAAGGCTATAAAAACAAAGATATCGCCGAGAAGCTGGGGATCCAAATCAAAACGGTGGAAACCCATCGGACGAACATCAACAACAAGCTCGGTTTCAACCACGTTTCTCAGCTGATTATCTATGCCATCCAGAAAAAGTTGATTAAGATAGAGATAGAAGAGTAGTTCGAAGTCATTGCTCCATTTCCCGATACCGAACAGTCCCTCTCAATTTAATCTTAGGTCCTTACCGGTTTCAATTCTGTAGAAATTTCTATAGGTCTCATCGCGCTTAAAGACAAGAGATCAATTAAAAATTGCCTTTCAGCCGCAGTTCAGGTATATCCAGACCGTTTGACGTTCAGAGGGGAGACACGTCTGGATCGGATCATTCGGCTCGTATTGATTTTCTTGCTATTGTTATTCGCAGAGGGAAAAACGGCGGCTGCGGAGGAATGGAACCCTTCCGATTATGGGTGGTTTCTTGCGGGAGCGTCGGCCGGGTTTATCTTACACGAAGGGGCCCATGCCCTAGTGGCCGAGTCGCTCGGCTTTGATGCGCGGCTCGAATCGCGGGGGAACCCGATTCCGTTTGTCGTCGTCCGTTATGACCTCGTCTCGACCAGAGATGAGAACGGAAATATCCGGTATACAGATGAGGCGGGAAGGCCGGTCTCCAACGGGGCGCAGAAGCAGTATGCGATCGCCTCGGCCGGAATCAACAGCCAAAATATCACCTCCGAGCTCATCCTGACGCTGCATCCGAATCTGCGTGAGGAGCGCAGGCCCTTCTTGAAGGGGGTCCTCGCCTTCGACATTATTGTCTCGGTTGGCTATGCTCTCATCGGCCGGAAAGACCCCGACGGCGATCTGCGCGGGATGTCGGAGGCGCTTGACGTGAGCGATAAATGGATGGCGACCCTCATTTTTTTTCCGGCGGCGGTGGACACCTACCGTTACTTTTATCCGGAGTCCCGCTGGGCCCCCTGGGTCAGTCGGGGATCAAAAGCCTATCTCTTGGGACTGGCGTTCCGATGGTAACGATCTTCTCCTCGGATGGCGCCGGAGCCCTACACACGCCTTTTGAAATGTGTTAAGATCTCACCCCATGAAACGGAAGTGGCTGGGTTTTCTTTTTCTATTGTTTCTGATTTCCGGAGCGGGTCTTCTTTTCTTCGGATCGACGTCGGGCCAGACGATCGAACCGAATTTGGCCGACCCCGCTGCGCGAAAAGAGTGCCGCCTCTGTCACAAGGGGCCGGCCCGGCATCAGATCGACGATTCCCGCGACCCCTGGTGCGTGAACTGCCACCGGCTTCACAACCTGGGCGATATCTTGGGGCTGGAGGCCTACTTCCAACGGGCGGTCCGGGCCATTGAGCCGAAAAAAGGGGAGGAGATCATCGAACAGAAGATGGTCTTGATTCCGGCCGGCGAGTTTATCATGGGGGAGGACTTTTTTAAAAAGAACGCCAGTCCGCGTCATAAAGTTTACCTGGATGATTACCATATCGATCTTTATGATGTGACCAACGCGCACTATAAGCGGTTTGTCGATGCGACCCGACGATTTCCCCCTTCCCACTGGAATCGGGATCAGTATCCGGCGGGAAGGGGGGACCATCCGGTGACCTTCGTCAGCTGGTTCGATGCCGATGCTTATTGCAAATGGGAAGGAAAGCGTCTTCCGACGGAGGCCGAATGGGAGAAGGCGGCGCGGGGCACCGATGGAAGAATGTTTCCTTGGGGAGCGCGATTCGAGGCCAAGCGGGCGAATGTTCCCCCGGAGGGGATTAAGGATACGACGCCGGTAAACGCCTTTCCCGAGGGGAGGAGTCCTTATGGACTTTATGACATGTCCGGAAACGTCTTTCAGTGGACCGCCGACTGGTTCCTTCCTTATCCGGGAAACAAGGTGCCGCATCCGAACTACGGTGAGAAGTTGAGGGTTCTCCGGGGAGGCTCCTTCTTCGACTGCAGCTATTATAACTGCGGCCTCTCCTTCCAAACTTTCAACCGAATTTCCCTGTCCCCGGCGACCAAGGCGATCTCCGCCGGATTCCGCTGCGCCAAGTCGGAAGCAAAGAATCCATGAGGCGTGAAAGGTGAGGCGTAAGGGGTAAATTAACGTTACCCGCCTCCCGTCATTTCAGGTTTTAGAATGGTCCGGAGGGGAATCGATCTTGTTGCGCTTTTCTATCTCGCCACGGCGCTGATCTGTTTTGTTCCCTATTTTCAATTCGACCATCCGCTCTTGATTGCAACCGGCCTCATCTATGCCGTTCCTTCATTCGTTATCGCAGGAGGGGTGGCGTTGAGACGGGCGTGGGGCCGGAAGCTGGCGATGATCCTCTCGCCGCTGCTCGTCTTGGTTGTTCTTCCCTTGATGGTTAAAAAACAGCCGACCTTCGTTTTTTCGTTTCCCTTCAGGATCGCAGTCACCTATCCCCCCTCTTCGGCCGTCGCCTTCAAATGGTTTTTCGGCCTTCTGCTGATGGGGCATCTTGTCTCGATGTTTTATCTTTTGCGGGGAAGGGTGAAGGAAGAATTTCAACAGAAAAGTGCCGGGGAAGAAGATCCAAAAGAGGGGGATCAAGCGCTCGATCCGAATGTAGGGGAAGAGGGGAACGGCGACTAGAAGCTAAGGATCATATCGGCATCATCCATCTCTTCCAAGAGGAAGGAGGTCAAGCCGCGCGGCTCGTCGATTTCCGGAATCAGCTCTTCTTGCGTCAGGCCGACGAGCGCCATGGAAGAGGTGCAGCTATAAAGCTTCACATCGCCCTGTGATTTGACATCCTGAATCACTTTCTGAAGGTCGACCATTCCGGTTGCTTCATAGTTTTTCTTTAACTCATTTTCGACCCCGCGGTAGACCTCCGAAAGGTTCAGCTCGGAGATTTTTTTACGGGAGAGTTTATAGACCGCCTCGTCCCGGAAGAAGATACGAACAGACATCTCGCAGACGGCGGCGGCCATCACCATTGTAAAAACGGTCACAAAGTTATTGTGCGTCCCCCGGGTGACGATGATCGCCATCTTCTTCACTTCAGCCCGCCCTTCTCGATGAATATCTTCACAAGCCCGTCGACATCCTCGATCTTCACGATCGGATGTTTGAATTTATTCGTCCAGGCGGTGATTTCCCGTTGTTGAAACCGGTTTCCGTGGACTTCCAGGATCTCTCCTTTTTCCATCGGCGCCAGGGTCGTCCGGATGACGCCGAGACTTCGGCAGTCGATCGGGTTGAAATACTCGGTAACATTTAAAACTTTTGTGACGTTCAGACTCAGAAAATTACTCCGTGAAGTCCGGTCGGTTACCAGACCATGACACTGTCGTGCTCTTCCAATAAACGGATCGAATCATCCTCGCTGATGATCTCGACCCCCTGAACCATGTCTTCTTTATTGATGCCACGGATTTTCATGTCTTCCGCCACCGCGCGGACCTTGGCCCCATGTTCAATCATGAAGGTCATCACCTTTTCAGGAGAGGTTTCATGGAGCATGATGTCCTGGCCGGCGATCTTGACGTTGACCTGCTGATTCTTGACGCCGTAGGTCACGGCCGAATCGCGCAAAAGAACGTTGACCTCCACCGGGGTGTCGGAAACGCCGAGGGCGGTGGCGAAGACATGCGGATCGACCGGTTCAAAACTCAGGTAGATCGGTTTTTCGAAAATAACCAGCACCTTGTTTGCCATTTTTATCTCCGTTATCGGTAGGTGGGAATGCAGATCACCCGGTCGGCCGCCTTGATGAATTTCCAGAGATCACCGAGGGTCCCGACGATTGATCCACCCATCTGGTGTTTCTCGACCCCCCGCTCTTGCACGCAGAGAATGCAGGAGACCCAGTCGAGCTTGGCGCCGTGAAGACCGGCGCGGATCAATTGATCGATGAATCGGCCGATGTTCGGGTGTTTCTCGCCCAAGACTTTCTGCAGCGAACCGGGCTCGTTGTGATCGATTTGATCTTTGTTGGTCAGGGTGACCGCTTCCTCGAAGGCCCAGACGTTCACATCGACCCCCCGCTGGAGAAGTTTCTCGACCAGCCGGAGAACGGTGGTCGGCGCCTCGCGTTGGTAGGAGCCGGTTGCCAGGACGATCGCAACCCTTTTTACCTTTGCCGGTGCCGCAGTCGGTGCGGTTGCAGTAGCCATTGTTTCCTCCTAAAGTTTTGAAGAATTCGTTTTAATACCAAATGACCTTATCCGATCCCTCCGTGATCAGGTCCGCCAACTGATCGACGTTCGACTGGGTCACTCCATCGGCAAGCTGTGCGACGCCGCGGGCCTTGCACGAGATATCGTCGACCATGACTTTGGCGCCTCGCTTCGAGAGGTCGGTCAGATTCTTCCCGATATCCCCCCCTTTTCGAGCGGCGATGACGCCGTTTTCGATCAGGAAAAGGGTCACCTCATTTCCATCCTCTTTTAATTTGGAGGCCACCTTCTGGATATAGCGGCCGTTCGTATATTCCGTCAAATCACGGCTATCGACGATGAGATAACGAGCCATGTTCTCTCCTCCTACTCTGTATGAACGACACTTTTCCGATTTGAGCTTGCGAACTTCCGGACGTGATAAAAAACGCGAACGCATCCATTCAATAACTGTAAGGACGCTGAAAAAATATTCCGATAGGCTTTTGACTATAACGAAGGGTTTCCGGGCTTGTCAAGGCCTTTATCGGGTTGATCCTTAGGCGATTGGAACCTTTTCCCGTAAGTTTCAAAGATGACAGGAGAGTTCACGGCATTTCGGTATGCTATACTTTTACTCGGAAGTTGTCCTCATGCAGTTTATTTCGTAAGTACGAAGGGAGCAGTGAGCGGCTGAAATGGATCAAAGTGACCGGCCCCCTCTCGAATCAGGAGAGTCGATGAATACGGAGCAGCCCCCACAGGCAATCATTGTCTGTCCCCACTGCCGTCATGAAATCGCGCTTCAGGTCAATAAAGTACCGACCGCGCCGCCTGCCGTCGGAACCTCCTCCAATGAAAAGCGAGACGAAAAAGCGGTTCCTGCCGAGCCGGTTCTTACTGTGAAAAAGGTGATTGATGAGCTGATCGAGAAACGTCCGAGTCCGGCCGAAGCCCAACCGGTTGTAAAAAGCGAAGATGCAAAACGGGGAGAGGAGCGACTCAGGACGCTTGTCGCCGAAAAAATGAGCGACAGCAACTTCCAGGTTCCGCCGATCCCCCAGGTGGCCGACCGAATCCTGCTCATGGGCTACAACGCCAGCTCAATGGATCTCGCCAAGATCATCGCCAATGATCAAGCGATTACTTCCAATATTATTCGGATTGCGAACTCGACCTATTATGGAGGGGCTTACAAGTTCGATTCTCTTCCGACGGCGATCACGCGAATCGGGCTCGATCAGGTTCGAATCTTGGTGCTCGGATTTTCCATGCTCTCGAAGGAGTTTGTCGGAGGGTTTTATCGAGAGGAGTGCCGCCGGCTCAATCAGCATGCCGTCGCTTGCGCCTACCTCGCAGCCTTGCTCGCCGAGTTAACAGGCCTGAAGGAGAGGGAGGATGCCTTCATGGGGGGACTGCTGCATGATATTGGAAAGCTGATCATCTACACGGCGTTGAATGAAGAGGCTCAAAAACAGAAGAAGCGGGCATGGTTGGATCGGGAGTGGAATGATAAGGATCTGGAAGTGGTTCTCACTGATTATCATTGTAACGCGGGCAGCTTTGTTGCCGCCACCTGGAAGCTGCAGTCCTGGTTAAGGGAAGTGATCCGTCATCACCACACGTTTCATCAGGCGACCGAACGGCCGCAACTGGTGGCGTTGGTCGCTCTGGCCAACCGGTACTGTCACCGTCTCGGTTTAGGGTGTCCTGCAGAGGAAATTGATGTGTTTGCGGAGGGGCTGGGGGAGGCGGCGCACTTCTCAAAAGAAAACGAGAGCCGTCTCCTTGAGCGTCTCGATAGAATCCAAGACCTTTTAAAACAAATCTCTTTATGAGCGGATTATCGGCGGGGCCTTGCCAGTTTTTCCGTCAGCTTGGCCGCCTTGACCGGGCTTAAGTTGGTCAAGATTTGAGCGGCGCTCTTTTCCTTAATTTTCCCCAAAAGATTCAGCGCAAGCGATTCATCCATTTTTTCGATCCGCGCGGCCGCCTCTTCCGGCGGCATCACCGCATACATCTTTGCGAGCCGTCCGAGCTGTTCATCTTCGGTCAGCTTCCGTTTCTTCTCTTTTTCTTCCAATGCCTCTCGGATTTCGGAGTATTTTTTCAGCATCTGACCGACCTCTTGCTCCATCAGCCGAAGCCGTTCTTCTTTTTGATCGAGCTCTTGAGATCTTTTTTCGAGCTCGTTTTTTCTCTGCTCGATCGCCTGGATCATCGCGGCGGGGGCGGACAAATCGGGGAGAGGGGAGGGAGGGGGGGTGTCGGTGATCATCTCCCCCGCCTTCACCGGCTCTGTTTGGGCATAGAGGGGAGAGATCGCTGAAAAGAAGAAGAAAGCGAGCAGGAGGGCCTTTTGCAGAGAGATCATGGCGACTCCCGCTTCGGCCGCCCGGCCAATTCATCGAGAAGATTCCTTTCTTTTTTCTCGAGCTCTTTTAAATAGAGATCTTTTCTTTTTTCCTCTATTTTTTCCACCACTTTTTTCTCGCGGGTTGCTTCAAGCAGGTCCTCCCGTTTTTTCTCGCATCGATCGGCGAGATGCTGGAGGGCTTTCCGCCGCTCTTCCAGCCGATCGTGCTGATGCTTGATGAGGCGATAATAAAGATCGAGCTCGCCGGGAGCGATCCCCTTTACCTGCTGCTCTGCCAGATCTTTCAGAGCCGATTCCAATTCCCTGTGAAGGCGATGGAGCTGATCTTGCGCCGTGTCGAGGTCGTGTTTCATTTCAATGAACTCTTCTTGAACCTCTCCCTCGCGACGCTTCCGCTGTCGAAGAACGGCGTCTAATTTTGACTGGTATCGGGGCATGGCTCCTCTTTAAGTAACGTGACGGGGGCGACCCTTCTCACTTCTTCCTTCACTCTCTGACGACTTTCCGCAGCGCCTGAAGGCTTTCCTGGAAATCGACCTTTTCATTGATTTGTTGACGAAGATACGCCTGGATCCGATCCCATCGGGCCAGCGCCTGATCGACTTTCGGATTGCTTCCCGGTTTATAGGCGCCGATGTTGATGAGATCTTCTACCTTTTTGTAATTCGCCATCAGATCGGAGAAACTCCGCGCCAGCTCCAGATGATCCGGATTGATCAAATCGATCATCACGCGGCTGGTGCTGTTGAGAAGATCGATCGCCGGGTATTGGTTTTGCGCCGCCAGTTCACGCGAGAGAACGATGTGCCCGTCCAGAATCGCGCGGACGGCGTCGGGGATCGGATCGTTCAGGTCGTCCCCTTCGACCAGGACGGTGAAGAGACCGGTGATTGTTCCGGTGCCGGTGCCGGTGCCGGCCCGTTCAAGAAATTTCGGGAGAAGGGCGAAAACGGAGGGGGTATACCCCTTCGTCGTCGGCGGCTCCCCGATCGCGAGACCGATTTCCCGCTGCGCGTGGGCGAGGCGGGTGAGCGAATCCATCATCAGGAGAACCTGACCCCCCCGGTTTCGAAAATATTCGGCGATCGTCATGGAGAGGAACGCCCCCCGGCGGCGGACAAGCGGGGGTTGGTCGGAGGTGGCAACCACAACGACCGAACGCCGAAGCCCCTCTTCTCCAAGGTCTTTCTCGATGAACTCTTTGACCTCTCGGCTGCGCTCGCCGATCAATGCAATGACGTTCACGTCGGCGGCGGTGAATCGGGCGATCATTCCCATCAGGACACTCTTTCCGACGCCGCTGCCGGCGAAGATCCCCATCCGCTGCCCGCTCCCGCAGGTAAGCAGTCCGTTGATGGCTCGGATTCCGAGGTCCAGCGGGCGGGTAATCCGTTGCCGTTCGAGGGGGTTGGGCGGGGAGAGGTAAAGCGGGTGTGTTTCGGTCTCCTTCAAAGGACCCTTTCCGTCGATCGGGTTTCCGAGACCATCGATGACCCTTCCCAACAGACTTTCCCCGACCGCCGCGGTCGCTTGATGCCCGCGGCTGACGATGGAGCTTCCCGGACCGATCCCGGCGAGCTCTCCGAGGGGCATCAATAAAACCTTGTTCTCGCGAAAGCCGACCACCTCCGCCAGGAGACGTGTTCCGATCCCGAGGGAGGAGATCTCGCACACTTCGCCGATGGCGGAGATCGAGGCATGCCCTTCGAGAACCAGACCGATCGCCTGAGAAACCCGTCCATAGGGAGGGGCCGGATCGATTCCTTGGAGCTGGTCGAGGTATTTTGCCGTCGCCGGTTTCATTTCGAGTTGTCTGTTTTTAGAAGTTCTTCTTCAATCACCGAGAGTTGGCTGTCGATCCTCAGATCGACGATCTGATCATTGCTCTCCACGAGGCACTCTCCCTGGAGAAGGCTTGCATCGGGCTCCAGCCGGAACCACTGCACGTTTCCGATCAATTCTACCACTTTATTCCGCTCCTTCCGGAGGCGTTCCAGATCGTGCGGATGGAGACGGATCACCAACGATTCGATCTGACCCATCTTTTGGAGAACGGCGCGAATCGCCCCAAGAAGATGCTCCGGATTGTGGCCGAATTCCTGCCGGAGAATGCGGCGGGCGACGGCGACGGCGATCTGGAGGATCTCCTTTTCGGCGCTTTCTAAAAGAGTCGGCTTGACCTTCTGGAGCGCTTCGATCAGGCGTGTGACGAGTTGGTGCGAGGCCTCGACCTGTTTGAGACCCAACTCCTTTCCGGCCCGCTCCCCCGATGCGAATCCACGCTCATAAGCGTCGCGTTCGATCGCCGAGAGTCTTCCCCCGATTTGGTCGGGGAGGGAGGATGAAGGGTGCGACAGCGCAGGGGAGACCTCCCGCAATGTATAAGCCGACACTCCCTTTTCATTCGTCTCTCCGGAACGGACCACTTTAGACAAGTGCGTCTCCATCTCCCTTTCCTCCGAGTGCGATTTTCCCTTCGTCGATCAACCGCCGGACAATCTTGAGGATCGCCTGCTGCGTCTTTTCCACTTCGCTGACCTTGACCGGTCCGCGCACTTCCATATCTTCGGTGAGGAGCGACACCGCCCGCTCGGACATGTTCCGGAAGATCTTCTGCTTGACCTCTTCTTTGACCGCCTTCAATGCAACGGCGAGAGAATCCTTGTTGACCTCTTTGAGCATCTCTTGGATGCCCCGGTCGTCGAGCTGAATCAGGTCGTCGAAAGTAAACATCAATTGGTTTATTTTTTCGGCCAGCTCCGGGTTGTTTTGGGAGATCGAGGCCAAAATCGCTTGCTCGGTGGCTTGATCGACCTGATTCAAGAGATCGGCGACCAGCTTCACCCCCGAGATCTTCTTTCCGGGAGGGGCGCTGACCAGTTTCAATTCCCCCTGAAGGGCTTCCGTAATTTCCTTCATGATTCCCTGCGGGATCTCTTCCAGCGTCGCCATCCGGAGGACGATGTCGGCGCGAAGCGCTTCCGGGAATTGGCTGAGGATTTGGCTTCCTTGGGTGGAATCGAGGTGGGTGAGGATGAGGGCCACCGTCTGCGGGTGCTCGGCGAGAAGGAGGTCGGCCAATGCCTTCGGCTCGGTCCACTTCAATTCCTCCAGCCCGGCCTCTTCGGCGGCGGGGAAGCCTTCCATCACCTTGGCCGCCTTTTCTTGGCCCAGTGCTCGCGTCAAGACCCGTTGCAGATAATCTCTTCCCCCCAGCTTCGGGCCCCCCCCCGCCCCCGCCTGTTCTGCAAATTCACCCAAGACCGAATCGACCTCCTCCTGGGAGATGTCGGAGAGTTTCGCAATGGTCCCGCTGATCTTCCGGATCTCTTTCGGATCGAGATGCTTCAAGACCTCCGAGGCAAGGTCCTCCCCCAGGGTCATCAGGAGAATCGCGGTTTTATCGGCGCCGGTCAACTTCCGCATCATTCCCTCATCCGACGCTGTTCAAAGAAGAGGCCGACAATCGCATTATTTCTCTTTGAGCCATTGCTTGACCACCTTCGTTGCAGCCTGAGGATTTTGTCTCGCCATCTGAACCATCTGCTCCGCCCCGGGCGCACCTGGCAGTTCTCCGAAGGGAGCTGACATCTGTCCCCGGACGGGAGGGTAAGCGACCGGCGTCGGCGATGGTGCGAGGAGCGCCTTGAGGACGGGGCGAACCACAAAAATAAAGCCGATCAACCCGACGACCACGCCGATCCCGTAGCGGACGAAGGGAAGCCACTGGGCGAACGCGTTTCCGGCCGGCTCCTCGGCGGCGGTTTCTTCATCCAGGAGGGCGTTGGATTCAAAAGGAACATTGACCACCTCGACCTGATCCTGCCGCTCCGCGGAGAAGCCCATTGCTTTTTTGACCAGCTCCTCCAGCTTGGCCATCTCTTCCGCGTTCCTCGGGAGATACTTCCGGGGGGTGTCGCCCTCGGCGGCTTCATAGGTGCCGTCGACCAATGCCGCGACCGAGAGCTTTTGGATTGTTCCGAACGGCTCGATGATCCGGCTGACCGTTTTGCTGATTTCGTAGTTGATCACTTCATTCTTCTTTTGCGAGTTATTGGTGCTGGTGGCCCCGGCCGGGGACCCCGCCTGCGTCCCGGGAGGAACGTTGGACAAAACACCGGGGACGCCGGACGAACCGGCGGAGGCGGAGCTCCCGCTCAACTCTTCCTGCGCGCGCTGTTCGCTTCGCACCACCTGTGTATCGGGGTCGAATTTTTCTTCAGTGTGTTCGACCTGGCGAAGGTCCAGAAGACTGGTCACCCGCACCACCGCCTTCCCGGTCCCGACGACCGTCTCAAGCATGCTCTGAATTTTCCCTTCGATTTCTTTTTCAAGATGCTTCTGGTAATCGAGCTGAGCGGAGGTCATCTGGACGGGGGACGATCCGTCGCCCGGTCTCGAGAGGATCTGGCCGTGACTGTCGACCACCGTAACGGTTTGAGGGCTCAATCCCTCCACACTGCTCGAAACGAGGTGGATGATCCCCTGAACCTGCCCTTCGGAAAGCCGTTTTCCGGCGCGAAGGGTGATGACGACCGAGGCGCGCGACGGCTCTTTCCGTTCGGAGAAGAGGGTTCGCTCCGGAACGACGAGATGAACCCGCGCTTTGCTCACCTCGGCGAGCTGGCCGATGGTTCGGCTCAGTTCTCCCTGAAGCGCCCTCCGATAGTTCAGCTTTTGAACGAATTCGGTTGTCCCGAAGCTGTTCCGGTCGAAGATCTCAAACCCGACCCCTCCTCCCTGCGGAAGTCCCTGGCCCGCCATTTGAAGGCGAAGCTCATGGACCCGCTCCGTCGGAACCGACACGGCGGTGCTGTCGGCCGAAAGCTCATAGGGGATGCGCCCTTCCTTCAGCTTGGCCACCACGGAAGCGGCGTCCTCCGAAGAGAGGTTGGTATAGAGGATTTGAAACTCCGGTTTTTGCACCCAAAGCCAGAGGACGACCCCGCCTGCAACCGTCGCCGCCAGAACCAGCAAGAGGGCGATCTTTCTGGCCAGCGGGGTGGTGGTCATCTGTTCGTTGAACTGCTGAAACATATCCGCCATGGTTTACCTCTTAGATTTGCATTCGGGAGATTTCTTCATAGGCCGAGACGATCTTGTTCCGGACCTGCATCATCAATTCAAATGAGAGGCTTGCCTTTTCGATGGCGATCATCGTCTGATGAAGGTCTTGCTGCTTGCCGGTCGTCAGATCGGTGATCGCCTGATCGGCTTGCAGCTGGGCATCATTCACCTGGCGAATCGACTCCTTCAGCGTGTCTACGAATGAAGCGTCGGTTTTTTCAGAACCCCCCGCTGCAGGCGTCGGATGAATTTGATTGGGTCCGATCGGTTGTATCGCCATTGTTTTCTCCTCGCTATCTTCCGATTTCCAATGCTTTCATCGCCATGCTTTTTGTCGCGTTCAGCGCGGTGACGTTTGCCTCGTAAGAGCGGAGGGCCGAGATCATATTGACCATCTCCTCCATCGCATTGATATTCGGATAGAGGACGAAGCCGTCCGGGTCGGCGTCGGGATGTTGCGGTTCGTAGAGCCGCTTAAAGGGGCGGTCATCTTGGATCACCTGCGTGACCGACACCCCCGGTTGGCTTCCTTCCAGATTCGATCGAAGGGCCTCTTCAAAAGAGCTTCCGGCCGGCGCGGCGGAGAAGACGACATCTTTTCTTCGATAGGGTCCCCCCTCCGCTGTTTTTGTCGATTCCACATTCGCGAGATTGCTGGAAATGACGTTTAATCTCGCCCGTTGTGCATCGAGGGCCGAAGCCGAAATGGCGAATGCCTGTTCAATGTCCATCGATTATCTCCCTTCTCTGATTGCGTTTCGAATGCCTCTGAGTTTTCCGCTTAATATCTGCGTCGTCGCCGTATAGAAGAGGGTATTTTCGGCGAGTTTGGCCATCTCCTGCTCCCCGTTGACAGTGTTCCCGTCGAGCCGCTGAGAAGCGCCGGGGGAGACGGCCGCATGAGAAGAAGCCGACACGCTTCCGCCTGAAGAAAGATGCGCCGCGTCGGTCCGATCGAGCGATAGCGGAAGAGATCCCGAGGCGGAACCGAGCGCCTCCTTGAAATTCACCTCCATCGCTTTGTAGCCGGGGGTATCCTGATTTGCGATATTGGCTGTGATCACCCGATGCCGTTCACTCCGCAGATCGAGGGCCTGCCCCAGCAGGCCGATGGTTTTGCTAAACAAGCTCGAGATCATAAGGTGCCTCCTTCATCCGCGCGCCCAGGGGCGGCGGTCTGTTGCGGGTCTGTTGATCCGGCGGTCCGGTACTCTCTTAGTTTGTTCCGAAGGGTTCGAATGCTGATCCCCAGGTGCCGGGCGGCATGGGTCCGGTTTCCCCCGACCCGTTCGAGCGTCTCCAAAATCAGCTCCCGCTCGGCTTCCCAAACAGTGGTCGATCGCGGGGGCGGGGGGGCTGCCTTTGCCTCAGAAGACGCTTCGAAGAGGAGATGATCGGGGGTGATGACCCCCCGGTCGCAGAGGAGGACCGCCCGCTCGATAACATTCGCGAATTCACGGATATTTCCACGCCATTCCCGGCCCATTAAGTGAGAGAGCGCCTCCGGCGAGACAGAGAGGACCGACTTTTGATTTTTGGCCGATCCCTTTTTGATGAAGTGATCGGCGAGCAGGGGAATATCAACCACGCGATGGCGGAGGGGAGGGAGGCGCAACGGAAAGACATTGAGGCGATAGTAGAGGTCTTCGCGGAAACGTCCGGCGTTGACCTCTTCCCACAACGGACGATTGGTTGTGGCGATGACCCGGATGTCGAGCGAGATCGGCCCCTTCCCCCCGAGAAGATCGACTTCGCGCTCTTGCAGAACCCGGAGCAGCTTGGCCTGGAGCGACAGGTGCATTTCGCTCACTTCATCGAGAAGGAGGGTTCCGGTGTGAGCGAGCTCGAACCGGCCCGGCTTTCTTGCGGCGGCCCCGGTGAAGGCCCCCTTTTCGTAGCCGAAGAGCTCGCTTTCCAGCAACGCCTCCGGCACCGCGGCGCAGTTGATCGCGATAAAGGGGCGATGGGCGCGCGGGCTCTGTTCGTGAATAAAGCGGGCCAGGAGCTCTTTCCCCGTTCCGCTTTCCCCTTCGATAAGGATCGAGGTTTGGCTTGCGGCGACCACTTCGGCCGTTTTGAGCAGGCGCAACATTCCCGGGTCCTGAGTCAGTAAAGCCCGTCCGGCGGGAGCGGTCGGGAGAGGGGGCGGTTTGGCGGCGGGGAGCTCCTGCGAGCAGAGCGCCCTCTGAATAACCATCTCCAGCGCTTCTTGGGAAAAGGGCTTCACAAGATAGTCGAACGCTCCCGACTTCATCGCCTCGACGGCGGCTTGAATCGTTCCAAATGCCGACATGATGATGATGGGGAGGGAAGGTATCAGCTTCTTCGCTTCCTGAAAAAGGTCCATTCCGCTCATCCCGGGCATCCGGATATCGGTCATCATCAAACCGATCGCCTGTTCCCGGCAGTGACGCAACGCTTCTTCTCCGTTCGAAGCAATCACCACCGGATGCCCCGACTGCCGAAGGCTTTCCGAGAGGGCCAGTCTCATGGCGGGGTCGTCATCGACAACCAGGATTGGTCTGGAAGGGGAGGGATATATCATTCAATCGGCTCCGTCAGATCAAGTCGGGGCGGGAGGGTCAACGTAAAGGTCGATCCTCGATTGATCTCGCTTTGAACCTGAATCGTTCCCCCCAAGGCGGTCACGGCGTGATGAACGATCGCCAGTCCGAGACCGGTTCCTCTCGACTTGGTGGTAAAAAAGGGATCGAAGATCTTGGGGAGAATTTCCGGCGGAATCCCGTCTCCCGTATCGCTGATCGTGATCTTCACCCCATCGTTCGGCATGACGGCGCCTCGATCGGAGCCGGACGGTCCATCTCTTTCCTGAGGAGCGACCGTGACGCGGAGTTCGCCTCCCTGCGGCATCGCTTCGACCGCGTTCAAGATCAGGTTCAGGAGGATCTGTCGCAGGAGATCTTCATCGCACCGGACCGGATCGGAAAGAGTCTCGATCGATTCGATCCAGCCGATCCGATTTTGCCGGATCAGCGGAAGGGCAAAGAGCCGTGCCTCTTCGATCATTCTCCGCAGGTCGGTCTTGCGGAAGAAAGGGGCCGGTGTTCGGGTAAAGAGAAGAAGATTCGAGAGGGCATAATCCATCGCGCCGACGGCGGCGGAGATGTGATCGGCGTATTGCCGCAAAGAGGGATCGGCCACCCTTTTCTTCAAAAGAGAGGAGAAGAGCTCGATGCTGCCGAGGGGGTTTCTCAACTCATGCGCCATCCGGGCCGACATTTCACCGACAGCGGCCAGGCGATGATTTCGCTCCGCCTGCTCCCGAAGCGCCTCCCTCTGCTGGAGGCTTTCCTCCAGCGCGCGATTCTTCGCCTCCAGCTCGGATTTGAGTTGTGCGACCTGTTCTTGAAGGAGACGGTAGTATTTCTCCAGGTCGAGGGAAGTTTCATTAAAGCGACTGAACGCTTCCCGAAGAAGCTCAGCCTTTTTTTCTTCGATTGCCATCGATGGCGGACCTCAAGTTTAACGTGGCCATGGCCTCCGCGGCCATCTGGCGGACCAACGGATCTTTCGCGTTCCGGGCAAGCTGATCGAAAAGGGAGCGTCCGCGGTTTTTTTGGCCGAGGGCGGCGTAACTCTTCCCTATTTGTAGGTGAATCCAATCCCCCTGCGGGGTTTCAGATTTTTCTTTCAGCGCCGTTTGATACGCTTGAATCGCCTTTTGATATTCCCGCAGCCGGTAGTAGGCGTCCCCCAATGGGAATGAGAGCTCGACCGCGTTCTCCGGGCGGTGATCGATCCACTTTAGGTAAATCGCGGCCTCTTTCCGATAATCACCCTTCTTCCGGAAGGCCTTGGCGAGAAGGAGGGAAACCTTCTCTTGGTCTGCATGTTTGGGATTTTTGAGAAGCCATTCGGCATAGATCTTAATCGCGCGAGGATGTTTTCCTTGATGATCGAGGGCCGCTCCAAGATCGATGAGAAGAGCGGAAAGATGCCGGCTCTTCGGATAACGTTTGAGAAAGGTATTCATTTTATGCTCCGCTTGGGGGTACTCTCCCTTTTCCAGCAAGCTTTTTCCGAGAAGGAAAAGGGCCTCCTCCGCGAATCGGCTCGATAGGCTTGCCGAAATCGGCGCATAGAGATCGATCGCTTGTGTATGAAGACCGAGGCGGGCATGGCTTTTCCCGACCTGAAGACCGGTCGGACCGGTCAGCATCGGCGGGGTGAAATTGGAGGAGAGGGCGTGAAAGAGGGCGACGATCTTCAGATGATCTTCTTCCTTTGCAAGCCGGCCGACCTCCTCGCCGATCGTTTTGCGATGGATAGCGACCAGACGGAGCCGGAACAAGGAGGAGGGGAGAAGGGTGAGAAAACGGCTTTGCAGCTCCAGCGCGACGGAGTGCGAGCCGTAAATTCGAAATTGCTCGATCCCCTCCAGAAGCACCTCTTGAGCGAAACCGTCGAGCGGCGCGGCCTGCAACACGGTTTTCACTTGGTTTTCCATCAACCCCAATGCCCGGCGAATTTCTTCGCGATTCTCCTCCTGACAATGGGAAGGGCGTTTTTGTTCGGCGGCGGCGCACTCCTGCATCGCGAGCTGACCGATCGATGCCATTATTTTTTCGAGGCCGCTGTTTGGATCGGCGGCCGGCGCGGATTGTATTTGTGCGTAGATGAAGCCTGCTTCGTCAACCTTTCCTTCCCGCCGCCAGGTGTCTCCCGTCCTTGCCAGGGCAATCGAAGCGAGGGAATGGGTTGGAAAGATGTTAAAGAGATTGGTGAAGAGATTTCGTGCTTGACCCATGTGGCCGGTGCGATAAGCCGATTCGGCATGTTGGAACAAGACGATCGGTGAGATCGCTCTTCCCGGATGGCTCGATAAGGCGTCTCCGCGTTCATATTTCTGGTAGGCGATTTTGAAGTCGGCTTGCTGATAAAGACTGTCGGCATGACCGAGCAGGACCGAGACTTGATCTTCTTGCGAGAGGGAACGGAGGTCGATCTGTTCGTATGCGTCGGCCGCTTCCTTCCATTTTTTCCACCCTCGGTAGGTTTCGGCGATTCCGATCCGGGCGAGCAGGGCGAAGCGGCTGTTCGGATGCCGAAGGAGGATCCTCTTGAAGCTCCCGATTGCTTCATAATAGAACCCAATTTTTTCATAGACTTGACCCATTCTCCAGAAGCTGCGGACGGCATTTTCCGAGTCAGGGTGCATCAGCTGCGCCTCTTTAAAGGCGGCCAGCGCATCATCGAGATGGTGAGCCCCTCCCGTCTCGGCCCATTTCAAATGGAGATCTCCACGGAGAAAAGAAGCCGTTTCGGAGAGAGGTCCTTTTGGGACCTGCTGCAAGAGGCGATCTGTTTCCGAAAGGGCGAGGGCAAATTGACCCTCTTGATATGCTTGCAAAATCGCTTTAAAGGGATCGGCGCCTTCGGCCGAATGGTTTTCCGGGAAGAGGGGAAGGTCCCGGTCCTCCGCCCGGATGTCCGGCGCTAAAACGATCGAGTTCAACAGGAGTATGATGAAAACCACGCGTTTCATTGCAATCCAATAGTAATGAATGGTTTGACCCCAATCCGGTATAAGCAAGAAGGGTGCCGATCCAGCCGGAGAATCTTGGGTCCGATCAAGCGATGGGTGAAGGGATGAAATGGTTTTAAAGGGGATGGAAAAAGGTGAATGAAGGTGAATGAAAGAGAGGGAGAGGAAAGGGCCGTCAACAGGTTGACAGGAAGAGTCAAGAATATCGTCGAGAAGAAACGATTCGGCCCCCGCCGGTCAGTCCGTATTCGCGGCGGGAAGCGGTTCCCGGTTTGCTCCGGTATCGGCGGGAGAGGGAGTGGGATGTGCCCAGCGCCGCTTGAGTTTTTCGACGAGGGTGGTCCGGTTCATCTTCAAAAGCTGGGCGGCGCGATTCTTGACGCCATTGGCCTTCGACAGTGCTTGCTGTAGGAGCTGGTTTTCAAATTCGGAGACCAGTTCTGAAAAATTGGCCCCTTCTTCGGGAAGCTCGAATTGAAAGAGGAGCCGACGCTCGTGAGATTTGGTGAGCTTGTCGGGCAGATCCGACGGCTGGATGAACCCCTCCTGTTTCAGGGTCACCAGCCGCTCGATGAGATTCTCAAGCTCCCGAATGTTTCCCGGCCAGGGATATTCCAATAGGAGCTTCTCCGCATCGGGCACGACGCCCTGGATCTTACGCTGCTTTTTCTCGTTAAAGCGGCTGATGAAGTGGTCGATCAGCAGGGGAACATCCTCCTTCCTCTCGCGAAGAGGAGGGATCATCATCGGAATGACGTTCAGCCGGTAGAAGAGATCTTTCCGGAAGCGCTTTTCATCAACGGCCTGTTCGAGGTCTTGATTGGTGGCGGCGATGATGCGGACGTCGACGTGGATCGTTTTGTTTCCGCCGACCCGTTCGAAGGAGCGTTCCTGCAACACGCGGAGCAGTTTTACCTGCAAGGGGAGCGGGAGCTCGCTGATCTCGTCCAGAAAGAGGGTTCCCCCGTGGGCCAGCTCGAATCGGCCGATCCGGGAGGTGACGGCGCCGGTGAAAGCCCCCTTTTCATGACCGAAGAGCTCGCTTTCCAGAAGCGCTTCCGGAATGGCGCCGCAGTTCACCGGAATCAACGGCTTGTCTCGTCGCGGGCTGTTAAAATGAATCGTTTTTGCGACGACCTCTTTCCCCGTTCCGCTTTCACCTTGGATAAGGATGGTGCTGTCGCTGTCGGCCACACGCTCGATCAATTCGTAAACCCCTTGCATGAGGGGGCTTTGTCCGACCATATTTTCAAATTGATATTTTTCGCGAACCATTTTTTGCAATAAGAGGTTCTCATGTTTGAGACGATGATATTCCAATGCGTTTTTCAAGAGACCCAGGACGACGTCGACCTGAAACGGTTTTGAAACAAAGTCGAATGCGCCCGACTTCATCGCCTTCACCGAAAGCTCAATGGTCCCAAAGCCGGTAAGGAGGATGCAAACCGCATGCGAGTGGACCCGTTTGATCTCCCTCATGAGGTCGATCCCGTTCATGCCCGGGAGCTCGTAATCGATCAGGTGGAGTTGGAAAGAGATATTCTTTGCCAAGGCGAGCGCTTCGGCGCCGTCCGCGGCGGTTTCAACCCGATATCCCGTTCGCTCCAAAAGTTCTGACAACACCGTCCGGACGGAAGGATCGTCTTCGACAACAAGAATCCGGTCACCGCTCATAGCGTTCTCCGATCACGTTATTTCTAAAATGGAATATTCCGAGAAGGGGATAGTCAGAGCATAACAGACTTTTTCCATCTGTCAACGATTTGACTGATGATTTCTCGCCGACCCTTCCCGGCAGAAAATTCCCACCGGTAGGCAAAGAGGTCCGGAAAAAGAGGCGGCGTTTCGGTGAAAACGGTACAAAATTCCGGAAATCATGCTGGTACGCATCTTGCTCTATCCGAACCCGATGACAAACGGCAGCCCCAACGTTCAACCGGAAAACAAGCGATGAGTGATCTACTCGATCTGCAATCGATCAACGGCCTCGCACCCGCCGCGGGATCTCAGGGCGAAAAGCTCGCTTCGAAACAAGGAGAGAGCCCGGAAGGATTCCTGAAGGTCCTGAATGGGCTTGCGGCCGAAACGAGGGCCGTCGGGACCCCCAATGCGGAAGGTCTTCTCGCTTCCTTGACGGAGGAGGGCCATCCCTTATTGGCATTTCTCGGACGCTCCTTGCTGGACGGGAACCAGATTGTCCGTATCGGCGTTCTCGATGAGGGAGAGGAAGGAACCGAAGGGGGGGCCTCTCCGATCGATTCGACGCTCAATCCTCCTGCCGGGCTGACTCCGTTACAAGTTGGACTTGTACAGGGTCCTCCGCCGGAAGGATCTTCATCCCTTCCGCTCGCTTCTCCGGGGAGAGAGGCACAACCGGATGGACCGGAACAGACACGGGGAAACGGCCCACAGGTCCGTTTGTTTTCGAAACCAGATCTGCCGATTGCAGAAGCGGCTACACCCGGCCCGATCGTTTCCACAGATCTGGAAACGGAGGTCGGAATATTTCCCGAACAGGGAGGCTTAACAGGGGAGCCCGCTCCGCAAGGAGAGAAAGAACTTCAGGGGACAGGACCTTTTAAAGGAACGGAGCCGGTTAAAGGAACGGAGCCGATCGCTTCCCATGATCCGCTCCGTCCGATGACCTTGCCGGAAAAGGGTCTTCATCAAAAAGCGGGAGAGAATCCAGATCGAATCGCTTCTTCCAACGTACGACCCAAGGGAAATGAATCCAGTGAGACAAGCTTTTTCGAGACCGAAGCAATCGGTGGGATCGAAAAAGAGAAATCCGTTCTTTCTGTCCTCGCCGGTGGCGATCAAAATAACTCTGAAGAAGCCGGGGGGAGAACTGGATCGGAACGGCCAAACCCGATGGAGATGGTTGCCAATGAAACGGCTGGAATGAGCGCATCCGATATCGGTCCCTCCCGCCTAAAAGATGACTTCATGAAGAGGGAGATAGGATCGTCCAATCCAATTCAGTCAAATATAACGGGCGATACCTTGTCCGGAATGCCTGAGGAGAGACACCTTCTCCATCAAATATCCGAAAAGTGGAGCTTATCCCACTTTAAGAACGAACCTTCCTTCCGCCTTCAATTGGAACCGGAGAGGCTCGGTGAGCTTCAAATCGATATCTCAATGCATCAAGAGGGGATCGTCGCCGAGATCGTGACAAAACATCCTTTCGTGAAGGAACTCCTGGAGGGGAATCAGGAATTGCTGAGGGGAACGCTGGCCGAACAGGGGATGAAAATCGATCGGTTCTCGGTCAGCATCGGCGATCCCGGCCAGGCCGCCCTCGGCTGGGAAGATCACCTGCGAAAACAGGGAACGGACGCTCCCTATTACGTTTCGCAATCCTCTCTGCTGCCGGCTGAAGAGGGGGAGATTTCTCCCGAGCAGCGGTGGATGAAGGAGGGGGCTTGGAGCGCGATTAGTATTTACGTATAAGGCGGGCACCGATCTTCTCGCCGGAGTCAAATCGCATTTTTGTGGAGGAGACGATAGATGGATGCAATCGGTCAATTAGGCGCAGATACTTTTTTGAATTTACTATCGGTCCAATTACAATACCAGGACCCGCTCCAACCGATGGACAGCATGCAGTTTGTTACGCAGCTGGCTCAATTCACTCAGGTGGAAAAGTCGGTGAATATGGACAAAACCTTGGGAACGCTCACGCAATACATGGCCTCCATGAACAATTACAACGCGGCCGGCTTGATCGGAAAAGACGTTCAGGTCGAGGGGAGGAGCTTTCCTCTGCGGGAGGATGTCCCCGCGACATTGAACTATCAATTGGAAGGGGACGCCAGGGAGGTGATGATTCAAATCTCGGATGAGACGGGGAATGTCGTTCGGAACATTCGCGCAGGAGTCCAGCCGGCGGGAATGCGGAATGTGACCTGGAACGGCTTGGATGAACATGGAAACAACTTGCCGGAGGGGACGTACACCTATGACGTTTCCGCGGTGGATGTCACCGGGGCGCCTGTTCGGGCGCAAACCTACACGCAAGGACGGGTGACCGGCGTGACCTTTGAGAACAGCATCGCTTATCTCATGGTCAACGGCGCACGGGTTCCGGCATCGGGCGTATTGCGGATCCATCAATAAGATAAACAGGGAGGGAAGATCAGATGGCGATTTTAACTTCGCTTTTTTCAAGTGTCAGCGGGATCAACGCATTCGGTAACGGGCTTTCCGTTATCAGCAACAATATCGCGAACATGGCAACCATCGGTTTTAAGGACAGCAGCGTGGCGTTTTCCGATATTATCGGGGAAGGCTCCGCCGGCAATCAAATCGGGCATGGCGTTTTCGTCAGCGGCATCCGGACGCAATTCACCCAAGGATCGTTCGAGACAACCGGAAACGGACTCGACATGGCGCTCGAGGGAGACGGGTTTTTTCTCTTGAGAACGCCGGAGGGAACGGAGTCGTATACCCGCGCCGGCCTTTTCAGTGTGGACCAGGACGGACTCATCGCCAATCCGGAAGGCCTGTTGCTTCAAGGCTATCAAGCCGACCCGACCGGCGCTCTGACCGGACAGATCGGCAATCTCAATGTGGCGTCCACTTCTTTTCCGCCGCAGGCGACCACCCGGATGGATGTGGTGGCGAATATCGATTCCAGGGCGACCATTCCAGCCGCTTTTGATGTGACCGATCCGACGGGGACCTCGAATTTCTCGACCAGTTTGTCGATGTTCGACTCCCTCGGAAACAGCCACCTCGTCTCGGTTTTCTTTAGAAAGAGCGCGACGGCCCCAGGCGGAAACACCTGGCAGTGGTTCGCGGTTGTCGAGGGGGCGGACGCGACCAGCGGCGTCACGGAGATCCAGGCGCAGGGAACGTTGACCTTCACCACCGCCGGAGAGCTCGATACGGAGAGCGTCATTACCTATCCGACCGGCGGCTTCGACTTTTCCGGCGGGGCGACGCAGAATCAGATCATCGACTTTGGTTTCGGGGAGAGCATTACCACGGACGGCGGAACCGGTTTGAATGGGCTCACCCAATTCGGATCGAACTCGGGGGTTCTCAACCAATTGCAAGATGGCTATGCCTCCGGATCGCTTCAGCGGGTCTCCGTCAACAATGAGGGGCTGATCACCGGGCTCTTCACCAACGGGAAGAGCCGGACCCTCGGGGGGGTCACGCTCGGGCGATTTAACAATCCCCAGGGCTTGGTCAAGCTCGGAAATAATCTTTATGCCGTCTCTTCCGATTCGGGACAACCGATTTTCGGCTCGCCCGATTCGGCCGGAATGGGAAGGATTCTGGCGAGCTCGCTGGAGTTGTCGAGCGTCGATCTGGCGGGGCAGTTCGTGAAGATGATCGAATATCAGCGCGGATTCCAAGCCAATTCCCGCGTGATCTCCATTACCGACGAGATCCTCCAGGAGCTGGTGAATTTGACGCGATAAGTCCCGGGCGCCGGGGCGGTTATCCCGCCCCGGCGCCTCCGTCAAAGCAATGACGCTCCTCCCCCCTTGTTTGACACCTCTTTTGATTTTCATCGCATCTTCTCTTCGCTAAACCAATTTTAATCATCAAAAGGTGGCGATTCCGGCCTCCGGGTCGCGCTTCCAGGCATTTTATCGCTGGCATGGACATTGCTATGCATACCGAATGAACTTAATCCCATGAGGGAGTGGATCCGTGGCGGAGGAAGAAAAAAAAGGGGAGGCCGACAAAGCCGATAAAAAGGATGCGAAACCTCCAGCAAAATCGAAGAAAATGTTGTTCATCATCGTCGGCGCGGTGATTCTCCTCGCGGCGGGAGGAGGCGTTTTTTTCATGATGAAGAAACCCTCCGAGGAGACGGTTGCGGCTGTCGCCGCCGAAGAAGCGACCCCTCCTAAAACGGAGAGTAGCGGCGGGAAGGAGGCGGCCGGCGGCAAGAAGACGGAGGAGAAGGGGGGGGTCATTTTCGATTTGGATCCCTTCGTCGTCAATCTGGCCGATACCCCGGAGATCCGGTACCTTAAGCTGACGATCAAGTTGGAGCTGGCGAAGGAGGAATATACCGAGGAGGTGACAAATCGGATGCCTCAAATCCGCGATTCGCTGCTGATTCTTTTCAGCAGCAAAGAGTATGCGAGTATCCGAACCGTTGAGGGAAAAATGGAGCTCCGCGATGAGATTCTCCAAAGGTTAAATACGATCTTAAAAAAGGGAGCGGTGAAGGCGGCGTATTTTACCGATTTTGTGGCGCAATAGGAGTTGCGATGAACCGGTCGATTGCAGGGCCGACATCGTGAATCGATGATGGCGGAGAAAATATTATCTCAAGAAGAGGTGGATGCCCTTCTCAAAGGCGTTTCCGACGGAAAGGTCAGCACGCAACCTGCGCCGGCGCCGTCTCAAGGGGTCCGGCCGTATGATTTCACCAGCCGCGATCCCATTCCTCACGGAGGAATTTCGGGTTTCGAGTTTGCTCATGAGCGGTTCGCGCGATTTTTCAAGGCCACCCTCTCCTCGGTCGTGCGTAAAGAGATCAAGATTCAGCCGATGCCGATCCAGGTCCTTCCTTTTAAGGAGCTCATGAAAGACGCTCCCGCGCCGATCAGCCTGAACCTGATTAAAATGGATCCGCTCAAAGGACAGGCCTTGATCGTGGTGAAGCCGGAGCTTCTCTATACGCTTCTTGAGCTCCTCTTCGGCGGAAACGGCCAAGGTCCGGGCAAAATCGCCGTCACGGAGTTTACGCCGATCGAGCAACGGGTGATCCGCCGGTTCGTTGTGATGGTTCTTGAAGAATTTCAGAAAGCATGGACGCCGCTTTATCCTTTCAAACCTTCTTTGGTCCGGTCCGAGACCAATCCGCAGTTTGCCAACGTCATGAGCCCCGGCGAGCAGGTCGTCAAGATTTCGTTCAAGCTTGAGATTGAGGATCAGAAACGGGAGATTATCCTTGCGATTCCATTTACCTCTCTTGAACCGGTCTTTGAAAAATTGGTCGGCGGTTTCACCGGAACCGCCCGAGAGGTTGATCCCGAATGGGCCGCGCGTTTAAGGGCGGAGATGGCCGACTGCCGGGTTTCGGTCACAGCCGAGTTGGGGGGGGCGGTTCTGACGGTAGAGGAGATCACCCAGCTGGCGGTGGGGGATATCATTATTCTCGAAAAGGGGGTGGATGAAGATCTGGAGATGAAGGTGGAGGGAAGACCGAAATTTCGAGGCCATCCCGGTCTCCACCGGGGGAAGCCCGCGTTTCAGATCACCTCGCTGATTTACGATCGGAGGGAAGCGCAACATGGCAGATGAGGATCCCAAGGCCGGACCGGGGGGCGGGGCGCAGAAGCCGGCCGCCGCACCGGCGGCGGGGGCGGCCAAGAAGCCTGCGGGCGCGGAAGCGAAACCCCCTTCGTTTGCGCCGCTGGAGCAGAAAAAAACCGGCGCGCCGGTGGGCAATCTCGATTTTATCCTCGATATTCCCCTGGAAATTCGCGTCGAGCTGGGGAACGCAAAAATTCTCATCCGGGATCTCCTCCAACTCGGCCAAGGATCGGTGGTCGAACTGGAAAAGCTGTCGGGCGAGCCGCTGGAGGTATTTATCGGCGATAAGTTGGTGGCCCGAGGCGAGGTCGTCGTCGTGAACGAAAAATTCGGGATTCGCCTCACCGATATCGTCAGCGCGGCGGAACGGATCAAACAACTCAGCAAAGGATGACCCCGTGGACCCCTTTTGGAACCTCATCAAAGTCGGCGCATCGCTTCTTTTTGTTCTCGGAATCATGGCCCTGACGGCCTATGCCGCCAAACGGTTCCTCGGCTCCAAATTGGGACGCTGGCGTTCGCAGCCCCTCATCCAGGTCTTGGCGACGACCTATCTCGGCCCGAAGAAAGAGATTGCGGTGATCGAGGTCGGAAAAGAATATCTGGTCGTCGGCATCACGCCGACACAGATCTCCCTTCTCACCCGGCTGGAGGAGCCGCCCCTTCCGTCGGCGCCGATCGAAACAAGCGCGGGGCCGCGAACATGACGCATCGGCTTCTCCTCCGCGCCGGGATTGTATGCGCCCTCTTTTTGATCTGTGTTATGGCGCCGGTTTCAGCGGCGGAGACCCCCAACGGAGCTCCCTCCTTGACGATCAACCTGGGAGACGGCACACCCCAGCAGATGTCGGTGGTCGTTCAGATTCTCCTCCTCCTGACGGTCCTCTCTCTGGCCCCGGCCCTGATCATGATGGTCACCTCGTTTACGCGGATCGTGGTCGTCCTCTCCTTTTTGCGGCATGCATTGGGAACGCAACAAAGCCCTCCCAACCAGGTCCTCATCAGCTTGGCCCTTTTTTTAACGCTCTTTGTGATGTCGCCGGTCTGGCAAAAAGTCAATGCGGAGGCGCTTCAACCCTACCTGGAGCAAAAGGCGTCGCAATCGGAGGCGCTCGAGCGGGCGGCCGACTCGGCGCGGGGTTTTATGCTCAAGCAGGTTCGTGAGAAAGACCTCGCCCTTTTCGTCGAGATGGCGAAGTTGCCGGCGCCGAATACCCCCTCCGAGCTCCCGATTCATGTGGTGATTCCGGCCTTCATGATCAGCGAGCTCCGGACCGCTTTTCAGATCGGTTTCCTGATCTTCTTGCCCTTTCTCATCATCGATATCGTCGTGGCGAGCATTTTGATGTCGATGGGGATGATGATGCTTCCCCCCGTTATGGTCTCCCTTCCGTTCAAGCTGATTCTTTTTGTTTTGGCCGACGGGTGGTTTCTCGTCGTGGGGTCTCTGGTCAAGAGCTTTGCGTGAGGTGGATGTAGGGGCGCAATTCATTGCGCCCTTGTATGCTGCGGCAAATCAGGGGTGGTAAATCAGGGCGTGATGAATCACGCCCCTACAAAAGGATTTTCCAATGACGATGGAGTTTGTGGTTGAGATGGGTCAGCGGACCATCGAAACGGCGCTGCTATTGTCGGCCCCGGCGCTTCTTTTCAGCTTGGCGGCGGGATTGCTCGTGAGCCTCTTTCAGGCGGTCACCCAAATCAACGAAGCGACCTTGACGTTTCTGCCGAAGATCCTGGCGGTGGCGCTCGCTCTGTTGATCTTCTTTCCCTGGATGCTCTCGCTGCTCATCGAGTTTACGAGCCGTCTGCTGATCAATCTTCCGAATTACGTCCATTAGGAGAGCGTGATGGAGTGGGTGCAGCCTCTTTTCCGGTACGAGACCGCTTTTGTGCTGATTCTCTTTCGGGTGGCGAGCTTTCTCGCCGTGCTCCCGATCATGAGCGGGCGCAGTATCCCCGGATTGATCAAGGTGTCGTTGGCGCTGGCGGTCTCGCTCATCCTCGTGCCGATCATCCCGATTCAGCCGGCCCCGCCGACGGTCTCCGCCTGGGTCGTCGGTCTGGCGGGAGAGATGATGATCGGGTGGGTCATCGGGCTCGGGTCCCGTCTCATTTTTGCCGCGGTGGAACTCGGCGGAGAGCTCGCGGGCCTTCAGATGGGGTTCGGCATCGCCAATGTCATTGATCCGAGCTCCAGCCAACCGGTTCCATTGATCGAACAGTTTTATACCCTTTTGGCGGTCCTCGTTTTCTTCGGGATCCATGCGGACCATCTGGTCCTTCGGGCGCTGGTTCAAAGCTTCACCATTCTTCCTCCGATGACCTTCAATCCCGGGGGAGCGCCGATCGGGCAACTCGTTCAAGCGGCCGGCCAGCTTTTTGTCATGGGAATGCGGATTGCGATTCCGGTCACCATCGCCCTTTTGCTGGCGAACGTCGCGCTGGGAATCATCTCGCGCGTCGTTCCACAGATGAATGTGTGGCTGATGAGTTACCCGATCACGATCAGCCTCGGTCTTCTGATCATGGGAGCGACCCTCTCTCTCTACGTCGCGCTGCTGCAGAACCAGATGGCCGGCCTGGAAGGAACGATCGGGGGGCTTTTGTTGGAAATGAAAAATCCGTAAGGAGTGAAGACGTCTACTCCTCACTTCTCACGCATTTGAGTTGATAAATGGCATCGGACGATCAGGAAAAAAGCGAAAAAGCGAGTCCAAAACGGCGGGAGGAGGCCCGGAAGAAAGGGCAGGTCCCCAAAAGCCGGGAGATCCATTCCGCCGCGTTGATCCTCGGCGGCGTCCTCGGTTTTTCCATCACCGCTCCGATGGTGATGTCGCAGATGCGGAATATGATGATTCAAACCTGGAGCGCCCTCTCCGCCACGCCGATGACGGAGAGCTCTTTTTATCATTTGGCGATGACCCATCTTTCAGGAACGTTGTGGGTTCTCATCCCGGTGATGGGAATGCTCGGCGCAATCGTGGTCGCCGCCTCCTTCGGGCAGCATGGGTGGGTTTGGTCGACGGAAGCGTTGGCCCCCGACTGGTCTCGGCTCAATCCCTTGAAAGGGGCGACAAAGTTCTTTTCCCTCCAGGCGGCCGCGGAGTTGATCAAAACGCTGATCAAGTTTATTGCCGTCGGCGCGCTTTCGTATGTCGTCATTCGCCAGGCGCTTCCGGCGATCTCCACCGCGATGCAGGCGGAGATCTCTCAAATGCCGGCGATTGCCGGCCGAATGGTTTTTAAATTGGCGATGACGACCGGTCTTCTGATCGCTTTCCTTGGGGCGGGCGATTATCTCTTTCAGTGGTGGAACCTGGAGCGGAGCCTCCGGATGACGCGACAGGAGATGAAGGAGGAGATGCGGCAGAGCGAAGGGGATCCGATGATCCGGGCGCGTGTGCGGAGCGCTCAGAAAGAGATGGCCCGCAAACGGATGATGGCCGACGTGCCGAAGGCCGACGTGATCCTGACCAACCCGACGACCCTGGCGGTGGCCCTCGTGTATCAACACGGAAAAATGAAGGCACCGAAGGTGGTGGCGAAAGGGGCCGGCTTTATCGCGGAGCGGATACGGGAGATCGCCCGTCAACACGGGGTTCCGGTGATCGAGAACAAACCGCTCGCCCGCGCCCTCTTCAAGGCGGTCAAAATCGGCGATTCGATCCCGTCGAAGCTCTACCGCGCCGTCGCGGAAATTTTGGCGTATGTCTATCGCATGAAGCAAAAAAACTGGAGGGTGTAGGGTGTAGGGGGGATAGGCTGTAGGGGAAGGCCAAAAAGATTTTTGTTTCCATCTTTTCCCCCTACCCTCTGCCCTCTACTTTCTTCCGTTACTTAGGATTTTCACATGGCAGAAACCGTCACACAAGAAGCGCCGGCCGGATCGTGGCTGAAGAACGGGGACATCGTTCTGAGCCTCGGGGTGGTGGGGATTTTAATGCTGATGATCCTCCCCCTGCCGAGGGTGCTCGTCGATCTTCTTCTCGCCTTCAATCTGAGTGTGGCGCTGATCGTTCTCTTCGTTTCGATGTATACCCTCCGGCCGATGGAGTTTTCCGCTTTCCCCTCGGTCCTCCTTCTTGTGACCCTCTTCCGTCTCGCGCTCAACATCGCGACGACGCGGCTGATCCTCCTCCACGGAAGCGAAGGGATCGACGCGGCGGGGCAGGTGATCAAGACCTTCGGAAACTTCGTCGTCGGCGGCAACTATACCGTCGGGCTCGTCGTCTTCGCCATCCTCGTCGTCATCAACTTTGTCGTCATCACGAAGGGCGCCGGCCGGATCGCCGAGGTCGCCGCGCGCTTCATGTTGGATGCGATGCCGGGGAAGCAGATGAGCATCGACGCCGATCTGAACGCCGGATTGATCGATGAAAAAGAGGCGCGCCGGCGGCGGAAAGCGGTCTCACAGGAGGCCGACTTTTACGGCGCCATGGACGGGGCGAGCAAATTCGTCCGCGGCGACGCGATCGCCGCCATCTTGATCATCTTCGTCAACATCATCGGCGGATTGATCATCGGGGTTCTGCAACAAGGGATGAGCTTCATGGCGGCGGCGCAAAATTACACCTTGCTGACGATCGGCGAGGGATTGATCACGCAGATTCCGGCGCTGATCATCTCGACCTCGGCCGGTATCGTGGTCAGCCGCGCCGCGGCGGAATCGAATCTGGGAGCGGAGGTGACGCGACAGATCCTGGTCCATCCCCGTGCGATCATGGGGGCGGCGTCGATCATCTTCCTCTTCGGTTTGATGCCGGGGCTGCCGCACCTCGCTTTTCTGACCCTCGCGGCGGGGATCGGTTATTTGGGCTATACCGCGCAAAAAGTGAAGGATGAAGCGGCCGCGGCCGAGGCCAAACCGGCGGCGAAGGAGACCGCCGCCCCGATGATCCCCGAAAAACAGGAGTGGATCGTTCCGCTCGACTTGATGGAGTTGAACGTCGGCTACGGGCTGATCTCGTTTGTCGACGAGGCGCAGGGGGGGGAACTGCTGAAGCGGATCACGGCGATTCGAAAACAGCTTGCCTTGGAGCTCGGCTTTGTCGTTCCGCCGATTCATATTCGGGATAATCTTCAGATCAAACCGAATGAATATCTGATTCTGATCAAAGGGGTGGAGGTCGCCCGCGGCGATCTGCTGCCGGGCCATTATCTGGCGATGAACCCGAGCGGGGTCGACCGCGGAATCGGAGGGATCGAAACCAAAGAGCCTTGCTTCGGCCTGCCGGCGCTCTGGATCACGGAAAAGGAGAAGGAGCGCGCACAGACGGCCGGTTATACGGTGGTCGATGCGCCGTCGATCGTCGCGACCCATCTGACCGAGATCCTCCGAGGCCATGCGCATGAACTCCTCGGACGCCAAGAGGTCCAGCAGCTGATCGAGCGCTTCGGGAGAGAAGCGCCGAAGGTGGTCGAGGAGTTGATCCCGACCCTCCTTCCCCTCGGCGGGGTCGTCAAAGTTCTCAGCAATCTCCTCCGGGAGCGGGTGCCGATCCGGGATCTGCGGACCATCTTGGAGACGCTGGCCGATACGGCCCCCACGACCAAAGACCCAGACCTGTTGACCGAATCGGTCCGTCAGGCGCTGGGCCGGACGATCACCCGGCAGCACCAGACCTCCGATCGAACGCTGCCGGTCATCGGGATCGATCCGCTGCTCGACCAACGGATTGCGTCGAGTATCCAGCAAACCGCTCAGGGATCGGTCCTGACGCTCGATCCTCTCTTGGCGCAGAAGGTCCTCCTCCGGATCCGGCAGGCGGTCGAGCAGGTCTCGATGAAGGGAACGCCCCCCGTTGTCCTCTGCTCCCCGATGATCCGGCCGCACCTGCGCAAGCTGGTCGAGCGGTTTATTCCGAATTTGGTGATCCTTTCCTCCAGTGAAGTGGTCTCTCCGATCCGAATTCAATCGATCGAAACCGTGAAGGTGACCGATGCAGATTAAAAAGTATGAGGTGTTCGAAATTGCGGAGGCGCTCCAAGCGATCAAGAAGGAGATGGGACCGGACGCCGTTATTTTGTCGACGCGCGAAATTCGGAAGGGGGACTTCGGGCTCCTCGGCCGTCCGATGATCGAGGTGACCGCCGCCGTCGATCCGCCGAGCCCGATGCAGCAACAGCGGGAGCGGAGGGAGACGGAAGAGCGGTCCGATCCGGTCAGGGGAGAGAGGTCCCGCAGGGACGTTTCCACGGGCGAATCGAAGGGATTCGGTGATCTCTTGGAAGAAGCCGGCCGGACAGGGGGGGCCGATCCGGCCATCGGATCGGTCTTGGAAGAGCTTCGCGCGGTCAAAGAGTCGATTGAGGCCCTTCGGAAATCGAACCTAGGGATGAGAGAAGAACTATCGGCGATGAAAAGCCGATCCCATTTTCCCATTCCGCACACCGCACTCGGCCATCCGCAATCGAACGATCTTCATCCGACCCTGACGGCCATTTACCGGCGGTTGGTCTTAAACGGGGTCGATCAAACAATCGCGTCCGACCTGCTCCAAGTCATGAAGCGGAAACTCGGGCCGGAGGATCTTTGGAAAGAAGATTTTGTCGAGAACTATCTCAAGGAGATGATCAAGGGGATGGCTCAGGCGGCGGTGGCGATGGAGCGGCCGAAGCAAGGAGGGAAGGTGGTCGCATTGATCGGGCCGACCGGCGTCGGAAAGACCACCACCGTCGCAAAGTTGGCGGCCCATCATTTTCGAAAGAAAGGGAAGGTGACCTTAGCGACACTCGATACGTATCGCATCGGCGCGGTGGAGCAGCTGAAGATCTATGCAAAAATCATCGGGGCGCCGGTCGTGGTTTCGGAAGACCGGCTCAAAGAGGCGGTGGCCCGCCGTCAGGAGGGAGAACTGATCCTCATCGACACCGCCGGGCGAAGCCATCTGAACGCTTCGCAGCTGGAATCGCTGGCGGTCCTCTCCCGGATCGAGGCGCCGGTCGAGACCCATCTAGTCCTCTCCTCCAACACCCGGGAGCGCGATCTGGAAGAGATCATCGATCGTTTCTCCGCCGTTCCGATCAGCTATTTTCTCTTTACCAAAACGGATGAAACCCGAAACTACGGATCCCTTTTAACCGCGATGAGAAGAAAAGGAAAGCCGCTTTCGTATTTAACCATGGGACAACGGGTTCCGGAGGATATCGAGGTTGCAACCCCCAAACGGATCGCCGATCTGGTATTGAATTGATTGTAGGGGGAGACCTGCGTGGCCGCCCCAGGGCGGTCACATCGGAGCGCCCCCTACGGAAAAGGACAACAAAATGGATCAAGCAAGGACGTTAAGGAAATGGGCGGAGGGTTCTTCCGGGGCGCCCCGGCAGCCGAGGGTCATCGCCGTCACGAGCGGGAAGGGGGGGGTCGGAAAGACGAACGTCGTCGCGAACCTCGCCGTGGCTTTCTCCCAACTGGGGCAACGGGTTCTGATCTTGGATGCCGATCTGGCCTTGGGAAATGTCGATGTCCTGTTCGGCATTGTCCCGCCCTACACGTTGGAGCATGTTCTTCTGGGAGAGAAGTCGATCTCGGAGATCATGGTTCAGGGTCCGGCGGGGATCCGGATCCTTCCGACCAGCTCGGGAACGGAGGAAATGACCCAATTGACCGCGGAGCAGAAGCTGATCCTCCTCTCCGAGCTCGACCGGCTCGAAGAAGAAGTCGACATCTTTCTGATTGATACCGCGGCGGGCATTTCATCCAACGTGATTTACTTCAACACCGTCGCGCAGGAGATTGTGGTGGTGGCGACCCCAGAGCCGACGTCGATCACCGACGCCTACGCGGTGATGAAGGTGTTGTCCCGGCAGCATCATGAAAAACGATTCAATCTCCTGGTGAACATGGTTCGGGGAGCGCAAGAGGGAAAAGAGATCTTCAAAAAACTCAGCAGAGTCGCCGATCAGTTTCTGGGGGTTGCCGTCGACTATGTCGGCGCCATTCCTTACGATGATTATCTGCGGATGGCGGTCTGCGAGCAGAAGACGGTCGTGGAACGTTATCCGAGCGCCCGGTCAAGTCTTCGATTCGCCGAACTGGCCCGGGAGATCCTTCAGCGTCCGGTCAGCCCGATTCCGAAGGGGAACGTTCAATTTCTCTGGAAGTCGTTTTTGTTCCAGAACACGGAGCGCCCGCGGGCCCCATCCGGCGGGGGGATGAAGGACTAGGACAGAGGGATGCCAAATGGCCCCGGATAAAGAGTCGGCCACCCGACGCAAGCCCGTCCCCCCCATCGACGCGGCGTCCGCCGAAAAGCTGATTTCGGAATTTGCGCCGATCATTCGATACCTGGCGCAACGGCTGGCGTTTCGCCTCCCTCCTTCGTTGGATGTGGAGGATTTAATTCACGCGGGGGTGATCGGGCTGATGGACGCTATCGGCAAGTATGATCCGTCGCGGGAGGCCCGGTTTCGAACCTATGCGGAATTTCGAATCCGCGGCGCCATGTTGGACGAAATTCGATCGCTCGATTGGATGCCGCGGTCGGTCCGGGAAAAGGTCACGCTGTTTCAGCGGACCCTCGAGAAGCTGTCGAAGGACCTGGGACGCGTCCCCTCCGAAGAAGAGATTGCGGCGGCTCTCGAGATGGACGCCGCTCAGTTCGACGCCTTTCTTTTTCAGGCGAAGGGGATCAGCCTGCTCCATCTGGAAAATGTCGGGTTGGAAGAGGGAGATGAGCGCCGGTTTATCGAGTCGCTGGCAGACCTCAACGCGGAAAATCCGCTTCTCTCCTTGCTTGCGCAAGGGCTTCGAGATCGGCTGGTCCAGGCGATCGATCACCTTCCACAGAAAGAGCGGCAGGTGATTTCGCTTTACTACTTCGACGAGTTGACGATGAAAGAGATCGGACAGGTTTTAAAGGTGACCGAATCGAGGGTCTGTCAGCTCCACGCACAGGCGATCGGCCGGTTGAAAGGGGCGTTGGCTGAAAGAAAGGAATAAGGGTGAAACAGGCGTTTTTGGCATTTGGAAGGTAAAACGTGGGAACGGATGTGACGAAGCCGCTGCAAGTATTGGTGATTGAAGATTCGGCGGAAGACGCCGAGTTGTTGATCGACGCGTTGCGCCGGGGCAACTATGATCCGACCTATGAACGTGTAGAGACACCGGAGGCGATGACGGCGGCGTTGGATCGGCAGAGCTGGGACATTGCCTTCAGCGATTACTCCATGCCTCACTTCAACGGGGTGGCCGCCTTGAATTTGCTGAGGAAGAGGGGGCTGGATATCCCGTTCATTTTCGTCTCCGGAACGATCGGCGAGGACACCGCGGTGGAGTCGATGCGGAACGGGGCGAACGACTATGTCATGAAAGGGAATCTCAAGCGGTTGATTCCCGCCGTCGATCGGGAACTGCGTGAAGCGGCCGAACGGCGGGAACGGAGGTGGGCCGAGGCGGCGCTGCGGCAAAATGAGGACTACTTCCAGTCGCTGATCGAGCATTCGTCGGACATTATCACGGTGATCGATGTGATGGGGGGGATTCTTTACGACAGCCCCTCCGTGGAGCGGGTGCTGGGGTATCGGCAGGGAGCGTTGGTCGGACAGAACATTTTTCAGTGCGTTCATCCGGACGACATCCCCCCTCTGATGGAGGCCGTCAGAAAGGGTTCCCAGGAGCTTGAGAAGGCTTTTTTGGTTGAGTTCCGGTTTCGGCACCGGGACGGGTCGTGGCGCTTGCTCGAATCGATGGGAAGGGGCCACCGAGACCATTCCGGTGCCGTGATCGGCATTATCAATTCCCGTGATATTACCAGGCGCAAACGGGCGGAAGAAGAGTTACATGCCGCCCAAGCCCATCTGCTTCAGTCCGAGAAGATGGCGTCGCTCGGTCAACTGGCGGCGGGGGTGGCGCACGAGATCAACAATCCGGTCGGATTCGTCAGCAGCAATCTGAGGACGCTCGAGGAGTATATGGCCGAATTGATCCAATTGATTTCAGGTTATGGGTCGCTCCTCGCCGTGGTGGAACTGGGAGAGGGTGACGCTGTTGAAGTCGAGCGGAAGCGGGTTCGATCACTCGAGAAAGAGGTGAATGTCGGATTTCTCCTCGAAGACCTCTGCCGGCTGGTGGCGCAGTCCCTCGACGGGATGGAACGGATTCGTCAAATCGTCAAGGATCTGAAAGAGTTCTCGCACGTCGACCAGGGAGAGCGGATGCGGATGAACCTCAACCAGGGGATCGAGAGCACCCTGAACATCGTCTGGAACGAGCTGAAGTACAAAGCCGAGGTGATCAAAGAGCTGGGGGAGATTCCGGAGATTCTCTGCTATCCGCAGCAGATCAATCAGGTTTTCATGAACCTGTTGGTGAACGCTACGCATGCGATCAGCGAGCGGGGAAAGATCTGGATCCGCAGCCGTGTCGAAGGGGATTGGATCGTCGTAGAGATCGAGGATACCGGCTGCGGGATTTCGGAAGAACATGTCAAGAAGATCTTCGATCCTTTCTTCACCACCAAGCCGGTGGGAAAGGGGACCGGGCTGGGTCTGTCGGTGTCCTATCGGATCGTTCAGAAGCACAACGGAAAGATCGAGGTCGAGAGCACCGTCGGCAAGGGAACCAAATTCCGTCTTCTCCTGCCGATGACAGCGGCTTGAGACGGAAGAGGAAATAAAGAGAATCCTCGGAGCGGAACGGAATGGATCAACGGCGTATCGAAAAAGCGATTGCGGCGATCGTAAGAGAAATCGGAGTCGATGGCGCGGAAGCGGATCGACGAAGGGATTACTTAAAGCTGGGAGATCGCGATTTGGCGTTGCTGAAGGAGTTTCACGAACAGCAAGGGGGAAAGCAGGTCCTGGCGGATGCCTTCTACGACCACCTCCTCTCTTTCGATGAGACACGCGCGCTCCTTCCTGATGCCGATACATTTATGCGCCTCAAGCAGGCATTGGCCTCGTACTTCGACCGACTCACCGCAGGCGATTACGGCGACGCTTACGTTCAAGATCGTCTTCGAATCGGGCTGACCCACCAACGCATCGGCTTGGCCCCGAAGTGGTACTTCGGCACCTACGCGCAGTATCTTTCGGAGCTTCTGCCGAAGGCCTGGCAAGCTTCCGGAGAAAATGCCCCGAAATTCATCGAGATGTATCGCGCCCTGTTGAAGGTCGTTTTCTTCGATATGGGATTGGCGATCGACGCCTACCGGCACGCCGACCAGCAAGCGATCCGCGCCGCCAAGGATCACCTCCAAAACGTCATCTCCAGTGTGCCGCTCGGAATGCTCCTGCTTTCCGGGGACCTACAAATCATTTCAGCGAACCTGGCGTTCCGAGAGATGATGGGAGATCCCGAGAAAGAGTTTCGTGGAAGGTCTCTTTTCGAGGTGTTGCCGACTTCCGATCTGGCGGAATGGGCGACGCAGGTGTTGGGAGGGGGTGTTCATCAATGCCAGACGATCGTCGATATTAATGATCTCAAGGGCGACCGGCGGCTTCAGATGATCACGATGCGGGGTGTCCGATACACCGAGGGAGACAGGGCGAGACTTCTTCTTGTCGTTGAAGACATTACCGAGCGGCAAAAGGCGGAACAGGCCGTTCATGAGAGCAGAGATCTGATGCTCGATTTCCTGGAAAACGCGAATGACCTGATTCAGAGCGTGACCCCGGACGGCCGTTTTCAATTTGTAAACCGGACTTGGCTTGAAGCGCTCGGCTATGAACAGGAAGATCTCCCCCATCTCACCTTATCGGATCTCTTTCATCCCGACAACCAGACCCATTGCGAAGCGCTTTTCGAGCGGATCAAGAAAGGGGAATCGCTCCGAAGTGCGCAGATGGTTTTCGTGACGAAAAGCGGCCGGCCGATTGCCGTGGAGGGAAACATCAACCCTCGGATTGAAAATGGAAAGACGGTCATCACCCGGGCGATCTTCCGAGACGTGACGGAGCGGAAACAAGCGGAAGAAGAGTTGCGAAACGCGGAGGCGTTCCTCAACTCGATCATCGAGAACATTCCGAACATGCTTTTCGTCAAGGAGGTCCGGGAGCTTCGGTTCGTGCGGTTCAACAAGGCGGGGGAAGCGCTGCTCGGCTATCCCCGAGAAGAACTGATCGGAAAAAACGATTATGACCTCTTCCCGGAAGCGCAGGCCGATTTCTTCACTTCCAAAGACCGGCAGGTGTTCGGCGAGGGGAAACTCCTGGATATTCCGGAGGAGCCGATCCAGACCCGGCACCGGGGGACGCGGATTCTGCATACCCGGAAGATACCGCTCTACGACAAGGAGGGGAGACCGCTTTATCTGCTCGGCATCTCGGAGGACATCACCGAGCGAAAACGGGCGGAGGATGCGCTTCGAGAAAGCAAAGAGCGGTTCCAGCTTGCCACCCGCGCCACCAACGACGTCATCTGGGATTGGGATCTGACCACGAATGCCCTTTGGTGGAGCGAGAATTTCGGCCCCCTCCTCGGTTTGCGCCTCGAAGAGATTCAGCCGGGGGCCGAATCTTGGACGGACCGAATTCATCCCGACGACAAGCGGCGAATCCTCTCGGACGTTCATGAAGCGATCGACCGCGGCGGCCAGTTCTGGTCGGGCGAGTACCGCTTCCGGCGCGGCGACGGAACCTATGCAACGGTCCTCGACCGGGGTTATATCGTTCGCGATGAAGCCGGCGCGCCGGTCCGAATGATCGGGGCGATGATGGACATTACCGAGCGGCGGCGCGCCGAAGAGAAGCTGCGGCAGAGCGAGGAGCGTTTCCGGCAGGTGGCCGAGAGCATCCGCGAGGTTTTCTGGATGACCTCGACCGACAAGAACGAAATGATCTACGTCAGTCCCGCCTATCAGGAGATCTGGGGAATTTCTCCCAAGAAACTTTATGAAGAGCCGCGCGCGTGGCTCGACACGATTCATCCCGAAGACCGGGCGCGAGTGATCGCGGCGTTTCCGAAACAGACGACCGGCGAATACGATTTGCAATATCGGATCATCCGTCCCGACGGATCGATCCGGTGGATACGGGACCGCGCCTTCCCGATTCGCAACGCGGCGGGAGCGGTGTATCGCGTCGCCGGAATTGCGGAAGACATCACCGAGCGCAAACAGGCCGAAGAGGCCCTCCAGCGGGCCTATGAAGATCTGAAAGAAACCCAAGCCTACCTCCTCCAGTCGGAGAAGATGGCTTCGCTCGGCCAGATGGCGGCGGGGGTGGCGCACGAGATCAACAATCCGATCGGCTTCGTCAGCAGCAATCTGAGGACGCTGGAGGAGTACATGACCGACCTTCTGCAGTTGGTCGGCGGCTACGAGTCGCTCCTCACCGCGGTGGAGGGGGGAGAATCCGATGCGATTGAAGGGGAAAAGCGCCGGGTTCGGTCCCTTTCGAAGCAGGTGAATGTCGGCTTTCTCCTCGAAGACCTCTCCCAGCTGGTGGCGCAGTCCCTCGACGGGATGGAGCGGGTCCGGCGGATCGTACAGGATCTGAAGGAGTTCTCGCATGTCGACCGGGCGGAGCGGATGAGGATGAACCTCAACCAGGGGATCGAGAGCACCCTGAACATCGTCTGGAACGAGCTGAAGTACAAAGCCGAGGTGATCAAAGAGCTGGGGGAGATTCCGGAGATTCTCTGCTATCCGCAGCAGATCAATCAGGTTTTCATGAACCTGTTGGTGAACGCTACGCATGCGATCAGCGAGCGGGGAAAGATCTGGATCCGCAGCCGTGTCGAAGGGGATTGGATCGTCGTAGAGATCGAGGATACCGGCTGCGGGATTTCGGAAGAACATGTCAAGAAGATCTTCGATCCTTTCTTCACCACCAAGCCGGTGGGAAAGGGGACCGGGCTGGGTCTGTCGGTGTCCTATCGGATCGTTCAGAAGCACAACGGAAAGATCGAGGTCGAGAGCACCGTCGGCAAGGGAACCAAATTCCGTCTTCTCCTGCCGATCGATGAATCGGCCGGAGCATCGGGATGAATCTGATGAACCAGCGGGAAAGGTCGGTATGAACCAGCCAAGCGAAGAGGGGTCTGGAGGGGGGGCAAAGCACCTTCTTCTATTTGTCGATGACGAGGAGAATATTCTCCATGCGCTTCGTCGGATCTTTCGAAAAGAGCCGTACGAAATTCTCACCGCCGTCAGCGCAAAAGAGGGATTGAGCCTCATCGCGTCCAAACCGGTATCGTTGATCGTCTCCGACCATCGAATGCCGGAGATGGAAGGAACGGAGTTTCTCGCAAAGGTCCGTGAGAGAAACCCGGATATCATGCGAATCATGCTGACTGGGTATACCGATATGAAGGCGGCGGTCGAAGCGATCAACCAGAGTCAGATCTACCGGTATATCTCTAAGCCGTGGAACGACGATGACTTGCGCCTGACGGTCCGAGAGGCGCTCCGTCACTATGATCTGGTCCAATCCAACCGGAATCTGAACGAATTGGTCAAGGAGCAGAACAAAGAGCTCTACGACATCAACCGGAGCCTTGAATCGAAGGTCCGGGAGCGGACCAAAGCGTTAGAGATGAAGAATCTGGAATTGGAAGCCGGCTTTCAGGACATGCTCGAGCTGTTTATGGGGTTGATGGAGATGAAAAACCCGGCGCTGGTCGGACATGCGCGACGGGCGGCCATTTTGTCCAAGGAAATTGCCGCGCATCTTGCCCTTCCGGAAGAGGAGCAACGGACCTGCGAGGCGGCGGCGCTGCTGATGGACAGCGGAATCCTCGGTTATCCCGATTCGCTCGCGAAAAAGAAAATAGAAGAAATGGATGCCGTCGAGCAAGCGCTCTGGCAAAAGCATCCCCTTCTGGGACAGGCGACGCTCAAGCGGATTAAGCGTTTGGAGCCGGTCGGACAGATCATCCGGTCTCATCATGAACATTACGACGGCAGTGGATTCCCGGACCGCTTGAAAGGGGAGATGATTCCCCTGCCGTCGCAAATTGTGGCGGTGTCCGACACTTTCGATCTCCTATTGAATCCTCCGGTGGCGATCGGACGCGCCTCCGTTTCGGAAGCGCTGAAAGCCTTGGAGAAAGAGCGGGGGAAACGTTTTGATCCGGTCGTGGTTCATGCTGTTGGCGAAATTATCGAAAAGGTCCAGGAGACGATTTCGTCGGATGAAGTTAAAGTATCGCTTGAAGAGTTAAAAGAGGGGATGACCCTGGCGCGGGATCTGAAAACGGTAGGTGGGATTCTATTGCTCCCCGCGCAGAGCCGGCTCCAGGCGGCGCACTTAGAGAAAATACAGAACTTTCATCGGATCGATCCGATCATCGGCCAAATCACTATTTACAGGAATGTTAAAGATTTTAACTCTTCCGGCCGATGAGAAGAGGGGGAGAGAAATGAGCCACTGTTTTGGGGGTTCCTCATGGATGAGCAGGAGAGCATCTTAAGAGAGTTTTTAGTGGAGTGCGCGGAAGGGATCGAGCGGCTCGATCAGGAGTTCGTCGCCTTGGAAAAGGAGCCGACGAACGGGGCCCTCCTCGCGAGCATCTTCCGGACGATTCATACCATCAAGGGAACCTGCGGTTTTCTGGGACTGCCCAAGCTTGAGAATGTGGCGCACGGCGCCGAGAACATCCTGGTACGGATGCGGGATAAGAAAATGATCGTTACCCCGGATGGGATCGACCTCCTGCTGGAGGCGGTTGATGCGATCAAAGAGATACTGGCCCACATCGGTTCGACCTTACAGGAGCCGGATCGGAGTTATGAGGCGATACGGCAGAAGCTGGATGCCTTCCTGGTCGGAAATCCGGGCGTCGCCGCGCCGCCCGCGGAGCTCACTCCGCCCCACGAGGGGGGAAAAGAAGCCCCTTCCTCTTCCAAGTCTCTTTCCGCGGCCGACTCGACGATCCGGGTGGACGTCGGGCTCCTCGATAAATTGATGAACCTCGTGAGTGAATTGGTCTTGGTTCGAAATCAACTTCTTCAGCGGGTGCGTGAGCGGGACAATGCGGTCGACGCCGGGATCGCTCAGCGGATGAATCTGATCACGACCCAGCTTCAGGAAAGCGTGACCCGCACCCGGATGCAGCCGATTCGAAATGTCTGGAACCAGTTTCCCCGCGTCGTTCGTGATTTGGCGCACGCCAACGGGAAAGAGGTGGAACTGGTGATGGAGGGGGCCGAGACGGAGCTCGATAAAACCCTTCTGGAGGCGATTAAGGACCCCCTGACCCATATCGTCCGAAATGCAATCGATCACGGCATCGAGACCGGGGAGATCCGGAGATCGCGCGGGAAAAATCCGAAGGGAACCCTTTTCTTAAATGCGTATCACGAGGGGGGGCAGATCAACATCGAGATACGCGACGACGGCGGCGGGATCGACGGAGAGAAGGTCAGACGGAAGGCGATCGAGAAGGGGCTGATCACGGCCGAGGCGGCGGCCGGCCTCACCGAATCCGAAACCCTGAACCTGATCTTTCTTCCGGGGCTCTCCACGGCCGACAAGGTGACGAATGTTTCCGGGCGCGGGGTCGGGATGGACGTGGTGCGCAACAACATCGAAAAGATCAGCGGCGCCATCGAGATCGAGAGCCGGCTTGAGCAGGGAACGCTGCTGAAGCTGAGAATTCCCCTCACCCTCGCGATCATCCCCGCCCTGATGGTCCGCTGCGGTCGGGAACTGTTCGCCATCCCCCAGGCGAATCTGATCGAGCTGGTCCGTATCGATGTCGAGGCCGGCGAGCGGATCGAGACGATCCACGGCGCCGAGTTCTACCGGCTTCGCGGCGAACTTCTTCCGCTCATCCGTCTCGGTCGCGTTCTTCGGTTACAAAAGAGGCCGTCTGCGGAGAATGCCGGAGAGGGCGCCGGGGCCGAGGAGACGAACGTGATCGTCTTGGGGGCGGGGGGCCAATCGTTTGGGTTGGTGGTCGATGAAGTGAGCGATCGGGAAGAAATTGTCGTCAAGCCGCTCAGCCGCCACCTGAAAGGGCTGAACGTCTTTGCAGGCGCCACGATCCTCGGCGACGGAACCGTGGCGCTGATCCTCGATGCGTCGGGAATCGCCGAAGCGGGAGGGCTCCACCAAATGTCGGCCGGCTCCGAACTCAAAGCCGAAGAAAAGGTTGAGACGGTCGAGCAGGCGACGCAAGAGACCCTTTTGCTCTTTTCTCTTTCCGGCCAAGATCGGTATGCCATTCCGTTGAAGCTCGTGACACGATTGGAAGAGTTTAAAACGTCGGCGGTCGAACATGCCGCCGGACGGGAGGTGGTTCAATATCGAGGCGATCTGTTGCCGTTGATCCGCCTCGATCGGGTGATCGGGAACGGCTCGACCGGAGCGGGGGAGACCCTTCCCGCAATTCTCTTTTCGAGAAACAAAAAGAGCGTCGGCCTGGTGGTCGGCCAGATTTTGGATACGGTTCAGGAAGAGGTCATTCTTCATCCGGCGCCGGCCGGAAAGATCGGCGTTCGCGGATCGCTGGTCATTCAAGGCCTCACCACCGATCTTCTCGACATGGAACAGATCATCGAGAGTGTGGCGCCGGGATGGTTGGAGAAGGAAGCGCATGTCTGATGGGGATCGGCCGGCGCCGGCATAGAGAAGGGAGAGCGCAATGTCCGAAGAACAATTTGATACCGGTTCGGAAGCATTCCGCCGCATCGGGCCGCGGCGAACGGTAAAAGCGGGATCGCCGGAGGGCGTCGAGCGCCGGGCCGCCAAGGCCGACCGGCGCCATGACCAAAACCGGATGTATGCCACCTTTTTTATCGAAGACCATTTCTTTGGGGTCGAAGTGGAGCGGGTCCAAGAAATTTTTGCGACCCAGGAGATCACCCCGGTCCCCCTGGCGCCGCCGGTCATTGCCGGATTGATCAACCTTCGCGGTGAGATTGTGACGGCGCTGGAATTGAGAAACCGCCTCGGTTTTCCTCCGCGTCCAGCCGGGATGGAAGCGATGAGTGTCGTCATTCGGACGGCGGAGGGGGCGGTCAATCTCCTGGTCGATCAGATCGGCGACGTGATCGAGGTAACGCCGGCCCTCTTCGAGCGTCCTCCGGAGACGGTCGACCCCCAGCTCGCTTTGGTGCTCGACGGCGTCTATAAGCTGGACGACCGGATTTTTCTAGCCTTAAATACCGAGGAGGTCATCAAAGGGGCGGGCGCATCAGCCAAGGAAATTCTGTCTAAGCAATCAACAGGAGCATAAACCGCAGCATCATGAACCGACTAGGAGGAAACATCATGGAGTGGATTCAGCCTTTAACAAAGAAAGCATCGGAACGGAAACGGCAAGGGGCGAAAGTGACTTGGGGGCTGTTCCTTTTCATCTCATTATCGATTGCAGGGATGTTTTTTGTGAAAACCGCCTCGGCGGCCCAGATCGGAGAGTCCAACCTTTCGATCTATGGGTATCTGACGCAGGCCTATGCCAACTCCAGCGGCGGTCAGATTTTAGGAATTCCTCAGGACGGGACGACCGATTATCGGACGGCGGCACTGATGTTCCGTTACAAGATGACCGCGAAGGATACGTTTGTCCTCCAACTGAATCATGAGCGGTTGGGAGAGAGTCCGCTCGCAGACGATCACACAGTGGAAATGGATTGGCTGTACTATCAACACCAGCTGAGTGACTCGGTGATCATCAAAATCGGTAAGATTCCCATCCCGAACGGAATCTACAATGAAGTGATGGATGCCGGAACCGTTCTTCCCTTCTATCGCCCTGCCTCTCAGTTCTATGGAGAGGTGGCTTTTTCCAGCGAGACCGTCGACGGCGGTGTGATTGCTCACTCGCTTCCCCTCGGTGCGTGGGAACTCCAGACCGAAATCTATGCCGGGGAGTGGGACTTTGTTTACGTGATCGATGGGGTGGTCACGCCGGTTCGTTCCAAGTCGGCGCTCGGCGCGCAACTCTGGCTGCAGACCCCGATCGAAGGCCTCCGACTCGGCCTGGGCGGCAATCACACGGTCGACCATGATGTCCCGACCGTCCCTCCCGGTCACAAGCAGAGCCAAAAAGACCTGCATGCTTCGCTGGATGCCGATTTTGAGCATTTTCTCTTCCAGGTGGAATATCGCAAAAGCGATTCAAAATATCACGACTTCCAGGACTATTATGCCCTGGCCGGGGCAAGGCTCGGGAAATTCCAGTTCAATGTGATGGCTGAGATTGCGACACTGGATCTTCCCACTGTCGTGGTGCCTGGTTTGAACTTCATGGATCTTAAACTGCACAGAGATTATGCGGTCGGCGTGAATTATAAATTCCGACCCGATCTGGTTCTGAAAGTGGAAGGGCATCAAGTGAAGACCCTCAATACGGAGGAACCGATTGTGCCTCTTTTCATGGATCCGATTAAGGTGAAGTATTACATCGTCAGCCTTTCAACCAGCTTCTAGGCTGAGATGGATGGAGAGAACCTCATCGTAATCGGCGCCCGCTTCCGTTGTTGAAAACCGAAACGGGCCGTGAGTTGAACTTTTGAAAAAGAGGCAGAAAAATGAAGAAACTGTTTTTTTTGGTCTTGCTTTTTGGATTTCCATTGATGGCGACGCTCATTGAGGCGGGGGACATATCCATCAAAATCATTGTCCACCCGTCGAATCCCGTGGCGACGCTGAAGAAGACTCAGATTTCAAATTATTTCTTGAAGAAGACCTCCTCTTGGGAAACCGGCCGTAAAGTCCTGCCGGTCGATCAGAGCGAATCGTCCCCGGCAAGAATCAGGTTTACGGAAGAGATTCACGGCAAGGAGGTCCATTCCGTGATCAGCTACTGGCAAAAGCAGATCTTTTCCGGCCGCGATGTGCCGCCTGTAGAGAAAAACTCCGACCGGGAGGTCATTACCTTTGTTCGGGAGAATCCCGATGCCATCGGATATGTTTCCGAAGGGACTGCCCTCGACGGCGTAAAAGTCGTGAGGGTGCTCGAGTAAGCGTCGAGAAAGGAGGTATTGTGTTTCGTCACCTGAAATTCACACATAAGATTGTCCTCATGCCGTCATTGGCGACGGCGGCGTTTCTCCTCATTTTGTTCTTTACCCAGCTTGGCCGCAACGCCGATGAGGATCTGATGACGCAGATTGAGAACGAATACTTCCCCGCATTGGAGTTGAGCCGCGACCTTGAGACGGTCCTTGCGAACATTCAGCGGAGTTTGCAAGACGCGGTCGCCGCCGATGATATGGAGACGGTAGAAAAAGTCGACGCCCTTCGCGATACTTTTTTGAACCGACTCCGGGGTGGAAAAGAGGGTATTCGCTCCGCCGCGGAAGCGTTTGCGGGGCTGGAGCAGGGATTCACCGGATATTACATTCTCGCCCGGGACGCGTCGATTAAGATGCTTCGTAAGGAGAAAGGAGAGAATCTCGTCGAAATACTGGAGCGGATGCAGGGATCGTATAAGGAGGTGAACGGGCAATTGGAGGCATTAACGGCGAAGTGGAAAAAGGAGATGAGGGAAGCGTTTGAGAAGGCGCGGGCAAATCAGAAACAGGCGGCCCGTTCCTTCGCCTTCATCTTTTTGGTCGTTTTCGTATGTATTTTTCTGCTCGGCGTGTTGTCGTTTGTCGTCATCCGGTCCGTGAAAAATCAGGTCTCGCAGGCGCTGAAGGTAACCGATCGAATCGCCCAGGGGGATCTGACCGGGCGGGTCAAGGTGGAGGTTCGCGACGAGATCGGCCAGATCGGAGAGGCCCTCAACCGGGCGATCGACCGGATGGGGGAGACGGTGAAAGCGATTTCGGTCAGCTCGGATGTTCTCTCGCAATCCTCCGACAATATCGTTTCGGTCAGCCAGCAGATGAGCGGGAACGCCGAGGAGACGGCGACCCAAGCCAATATGGTTTCGGCCACGGCGGAAGAGGTCAGCCGCAGCCTGCAGTCGATTTCCTCCTCCGTCGAGGAGATGAACAGCAGCATCAAAGAGATCTCTCAAAATACGCGGGAGGCGGCCGAGGTCGGAACCCGGGCGGTCAATCTTGCCGAGGAGACCTACGCCACGATTGGAAAGTTGGGGGAGAGCAGCACCCAGATCGGGGATGTGATCAAAGTGATCACCGCCATCGCCCAGCAGACGAACCTCCTCTCCCTCAACGCGGCGATCGAGGCGGCCCGCGCCGGAGAGGCGGGGAAAGGTTTCGTCGTGGTCGCGAACGAGGTCAAGGACCTTGCCAGGAAAACCGGCAAGGCGACCGAGGAGATCGGCCAGAAGATCGAATCGATTCAGACCGATACCAAAGAGGCCGTGGCGGCCATCAATCAGATCAGAGCCATCATCAGTCAAATGAACGGCATTCAAACTTCCATCGCCGGTTCGGTGGAGCAGCAGACCGTCACCACCACCGGGATCAGCCAGAGTGTGTCGGAAGCCGCGAAAGGAAGTGCCGAGATCGCGCAGAACACGGTCGGTATGGCGAACACGGCCAAAGGGACGTCGGCGGGAGCCGGCGGCACCCGAAAAGCGGCCGAAGATCTGGCGCGAATGGCGACCCAGCTCAAACAGATCATCGGACGGTTTCAATATGAGTAGGCACCGAGAGAGTAGATCCTTCTCGGGAAGAATGGAACGGCTCGGCAAGAAGGTCGATCGATGAAAGCATGGACGAGGCAAATTCCAGGCGGATCCAACAGGGGAGAGAGGGCGAGGCGATCGGTCTCATTTTGGATCCATCCTGGGGAAGGACCCGAAACTGGTCGAGAACCATTGATAAAGGCAAGAGAGCACCTATAGCCGGCAGACGAACAATGAAGATCCTGTTTACGAAGACGACAAGGACATCGGTTGTGTTGTCATTTGGAGGGTGAGGGGCGAAGGGGATGACACCAGAAGAGAAAGTTTCGGTTCAGGTCGAAAAAATTCAGCAAAGGGCCTTGCCCCATTTTTGTGAGCAATTGAATAAAAATTATCGAGAGATCGATCGCCTTTTCGGGATGCTGATGATCTTTCAGTGGTTTGTGGGGCTTGTGTTTGCCGTTTTTGTTTTTCCCAATCAGTGGCCGAAAGAAACCCTTCAGGGGCAGCATCCGTTGCTGCTGGCTCTCTTTTTAGGGGGCATTCTTACCGGGTTTCCAGTCTTTTTGGCTTTTACCAAGCCGGGCGCTCTGTTGACCCGCCATGTCATCGCGGTATCGCAGATGCTCATGGGGGCGTTGCTGATCCATCTCTCCGGGGGGAGAATCGAGACGCATTTTCATGTCTTCGGCTCTCTTGCTTTTATTGCTTTTTATCGGGACTGGTCGCTCCTTCTCTCCGGAACGGCGATCGTTGCGGCCGATCACCTGATCCGGGGGATTTTTTTTCCTCAGTCTGTTTTCGGGATGCACGATGCAAGTCAATGGCGTTGGCTGGAACACGCGGCCTGGGTGGTTTTTGAAGATGTGATCCTCGTGATGTCCTGTTTTCGCGGTCAACAGGAGATGCGGCTGGTCGCGGAAAGGCAGGCCGAGTTGGAGGAGATCATGGAGAATGTTCGGGGAGAGGTGTTGGGCCGCATGGTGGACCTGAACAAACAGTCGGAGGAGTTGGCGGCTTCGAGCCAGCAGATGGGCTCGAACTCCGAGCAGACGGAGCGGCTGGCGAGCACGGTCTCCTCGGCGAGCGAGCAGACCAGCCGCAACGTGCAGGCGGTTGCCACCGCGGCGGAAGAAATGACGGCGACGTTGAAAGAGATCTCCCAAAACGTGGTGAAAGCGACCCGGATCACCTCAGAAGCGGTGCAGGTGGCGCGGGAGACCAACCAGACGATCAGCAAGCTCGGGGAGAGCAGCGCGGAGATCGGCAAAGTCATCAAAGTGATCACATCGATTGCCGAGCAGACGAACTTATTGGCATTGAACGCGGCGATCGAAGCGGCGCGGGCGGGAGAAGCAGGGAGAGGTTTTGCGGTGGTGGCTAATGAGGTCAAAGATCTGGCGAAGAAGACGGCGAGAGCGACCGAGGAGATCGGGCAGAAGATCGGCGTGATCCAGACCGACACCAAAGAGGCGGTCTCCGCGATCGGAGAGATCACCGGGATCATCACCCAGATCAACGAGATCGCCACCACGATCGCGGGAGCGATCGAAGAGCAGACGGCGACGACCAACGAGATCAGCCGCTCGGTGATGGAGGCGGCCCGGGGGACCGGGGAGGTCACCGAGAGCATCGATGGGGTGGTGATCGCGGCCAAAGGGACCGCTGAGGGGGCAACCACCATTTTAGATGCCTCTCAAAGGCTTGCCAAAATGAGCAGCGACCTCATGTCGCTGGTCGGCAAATTCCAAATGAAGCGAGAAGAGGCTCATCCGGAAATGGATCGGATGGGGAATCGCCCTCGCTCGTCGGTGATACGCCGGGTGGAAGCAGTTTCATCATGATCAGAAAGGAAGGATGCATCCTTTCAAGTTAAAGAGTGACAAATAAAACATTGAAAAAGGTTTTGTAATGAAGTTCAAAATGACAATCCAAGAACAAATGTTGGGGCTTGGCTTTCTCGGATTGTTTCTGGCGCTTGTCATCGGAGGATTCGGTTTTTGGGGAATCACGCGGGTGACCGGGGCGATGAACCGAATGGGAGTCAGCGTGACGGCGTTACGCTACCATTTGACCGCCGACATGATGCACGATGCTTTAAAGGGAGATGTCCAAGCGGCCATGATTGCCGCAGGGGGCGCAAACGCCGTGAAGAAGCAGGAGATCTTGAAAGAACTCTCCGGTCATGCCTCCCTCTTCCGAGAACAGTTGACGAAAATCGAGGCGCTTCCGCTCCAAGGAAAGGTAAAGGAGGAACTTCAGGAGATTTATCCGGCCCTGAACGCCTACATCAATAGTGGGGAGGAAGTGGCCGGAATGGTTCTCGACGGCGAGCTCGAAGCGGTCGCCCGGTTCGAGGGATTTATCGATGCCTTCAAGAAATTGGAGGTGGAGATGGCGCATTTAAGTGGTCTGATCGAGGAAGATATGAAGGTGTCCCAAGGGGAAGCCGATCGGGCGAACCGCGTCTCCAGGGCGACGATCATCGCCATCTCCCTCGTCGGGTTTTTGGTTTTGTCGGTCATTTCTCTTACGAACGCCGCAGCCATCGCCCGGGCGCTCAAACAGGTCTCGGAAGTGGCGGCGGAGGTGGCGGCGGGGAACCTCACGGTACGAAATGAGGTGGCCCGCGGGGATGAGATCGGCCATTTGGCAGGAACATTCAACCGTATGGCCGAACATCTTCGAGAGTTGGTCTTTAAGATCCAAAGCGGCGCTCGACAGATCGCCTCGACATCGGAAGATCTCTTTTCTTCAAGCCAGCGGTTGAGTTCCAACTCCGAAGAGACCAAGCGGCTGGCGAGCACCGTCTCTTCGGCGAGCGAGCAGACCAACCGCAACGTGCAGTCGGTCGCCACCGCCGCCGAGGAGATGACCGCCACCCTCAAAGAGATTTCCGGGAATGTCACCATGGCCACCCGGATCACCTCAGAAGCGGTGCAGGTGGCGCGGGAGACCAACCAGACGATCAGCAAGCTCGGGGAGAGCAGCGCGGAGATCGGCAAAGTCATCAAAGTGATCACATCGATTGCCGAGCAGACGAACTTATTGGCATTGAACGCGGCGATCGAAGCGGCGCGGGCGGGAGAAGCAGGGAGAGGTTTTGCGGTGGTGGCTAATGAGGTCAAAGATCTGGCGAAGAAGACGGCGAGAGCGACCGAGGAGATCGGGCAGAAGATCGGCGTGATCCAGACCGACACCAAAGAGGCGGTCTCCGCGATCGGAGAGATCACCGGGATCATCACCCAGATCAACGAGATCGCCACCACGATCGCGGGAGCGATCGAAGAGCAGACGGCGACGACCAACGAGATCAGCCGCTCGGTGATGGAGGCGGCCCGGGGGACCGGGGAGGTCACCGAGAGCATCGATGGGGTGGTTTCCGCGTCCAAGGGAACAACGGAAGGAGCGGAGAATGTCTTAGTCGCCTCTCAAAAGTTGTCGGAGATGGGGGCCGATTTGATGGTCCTCGTCAGCAAGTTTCAAATCAACGATGCGCAAAGGCGAAAGAAAGAGACAAAACCGGTATCCGGATCTCAGGTGAAGGCGGGCGCGCGGCTGACTGAAACAGGTTAGGCCAAGAACAGGGTCCTAGAACGAAATGCAAAAGAGCAACATAGGAGAGAAAGAGATGCTCGATTTCTTCCGAACATGGGATCTTCGGAAAAAACTCCTCGCGTGGTTTTTGATCGTCTCGATGGCGCCGATGATCCTCATGACAGCGGCCAACCTTTTTTTCTCCACAAGGAACCTCCGCCAGGAGATGGGAGAGCGGCTGGCGGCAAACCGCAAAGGGGTCGAGATCGAACTTCGGAGAGAGGAGAAACGACTCGTAAATCAAGCCGAACGGCATGCCGCGCAGTCGTTGCTGCTCCAGGCGCTCGCCTCCGGCAGCCGGGAGGTGATCAGACCACAGATGGCGCAGCTTCTCGGATTTTCCGAATCGGACCTGCTGGGAATTTATAATGAACAAGGGATTCCATTCTGGATCGTTCAAAAAACGAAGGCCGTGCAGGCCGGTTCGATTGAGTCGGGTTCCTCTTCCGCTTCGCTCGTCGGGAAGATGGAGGAGCGAACGGGGGACTCGCTTCTGGGCGAAGTCATGGAGCAGCTTCATGCGGAGGGTCATGCGGTCGAATGGAATGTGATGGAACACGGGATCGAAGTCTCGGTTTATAAAGCGCTTCAGTTTCTAGAACGCCCGATCGGGTTCTTGAGGGAAGGGGTATTTCTGGATCAGGGCTTCGTAGAGGGGATCAAACATCGGGTCGGGTTGGAGGCCGCCCTCGTGGATGGTGAGGGGAGGAAAATCGCTTCGACGTTATCTCATTTCGACCGCGTCGCCATGAAGGAGGCCGTCGCGGCGCCGATCGAAGGGAAAGTGGGTGAAGAGGAATACCTCTATATGGTCGTTTCATTAAAGGGGAAAAAGGGGAAGACGGAAGGGGGAGTCGTTCTTCTCCAACCGCTCAATTTGTTGCTCTCCAGCCGACGAGAAATGACCTTTTTCGCCTTGCTCCTCTTCGGCGGGGTCAGTGTCATTGTCGTCCTGGTGAGCCTTCGGACGGCCCGATCGATCAGCCGGCCGCTTTATCAAATTATGGAGGTGTTAAAGCGGGCGGAACAACAAGGGGACCTGACAGAGCGGATCGAGATTAAAAGCCGCGATGAGATCGGCGAGCTTGGACGTTGGTTTAACACCTTTTCGGAAAAATTCTCGGGGATCATCTTCCGGGTCAAAGAATCGACCCGTTCCCTGGCGCTCTCTTCGGAGGAGTTGGCGGCTTCGAGCCAGCAGATGGGCTCGAACTCCGAGCAGACGGAGCGGCTGGCGAGCACGGTCTCCTCGGCGAGCGAGCAGACCAGCCGCAACGTGCAGGCGGTTGCCACCGCGGCGGAAGAAATGACGGCGACGTTGAAAGAGATCTCCCAAAACGTGGTGAAAGCGACCCGGATCACCTCAGAAGCGGTGCAGGTGGCGCGGGAGACCAACCAGACGATCAGCAAGCTCGGGGAGAGCAGCGCGGAGATCGGCAAAGTCATCAAAGTGATCACATCGATTGCCGAGCAGACGAACTTATTGGCATTGAACGCGGCGATCGAAGCGGCGCGGGCGGGAGAAGCAGGGAGAGGTTTTGCGGTGGTGGCTAATGAGGTCAAAGATCTGGCGAAGAAGACGGCGAGAGCGACCGAGGAGATCGGGCAGAAGATCGGCGTGATCCAGACCGACACCAAAGAGGCGGTCTCCGCGATCGGAGAGATCACCGGGATCATCACCCAGATCAACGAGATCGCCACCACGATCGCGGGAGCGATCGAAGAGCAGACGGCGACGACCAACGAGATCAGCCGCTCGGTGATGGAGGCGGCCCGGGGGACCGGGGAGGTCACCGAGAGCATCGATGGGGTCGTTTCCGCGGCCAAAGGGACCGCTGAGGGGGCGGCCGCCATCCTCGCCGCCTCGAAGCGGCTGGCCCAGATGGGCGCCGAATTAATGGCAATGGTCAGTCAATTCCACGTTGAGGCCGACAGAATCGGCCCAGGCGATCCGAAAGGGGCATTCCGCATTCAAGAAGAGAGGAAATCGCTATTGATGACTCAAAACGTCGAGCCGGTCTAGTCCGGAAAGGGGTGAGGTTGTTTAAGGAGGTGAATCTTGGGGTTGACGGGCGTTCGTTGTTTGCTACACTTCAGGGATGGCCTAAAGGTTTTATCCCGATCTAAAAAGATGAGACGCAACCGAATAAGGCGAGTTACTCGCTGTTCTCTCAATATGAAGGGGGCGCACCGGGTGTCGCCCTAGGAGGATTCATGAAGATGCTCGTTGTTGATGATTCCGCTGCAATGCGAAGTCTCTTACGGCAGATGATTAAAAAAATGGGGCATTCCGTGACCGAGGCGGTCAACGGCAAGGAGGCGCTGGAGCAGCTGAACGTCCATCCGGATATCGGGCTGATTCTGCTCGATTGGAATATGCCGGAGATGGATGGAATGCAGTTGCTCGACGCGCTCGGAGTGAAAAGGCTGAACAAACGTCCCCGCATTATTATCGTTTCCACGGAATGCGAAATGGGGAAAATCGTCCAGGCGATGGAGCGGGGCGCGGACGAATATATCATGAAGCCGTTTACACAAGAGATTCTCGAAGAGAAATTGTCTATTTTAGGAATTGCGCGTGATTGAGATGTTTGAGCCGATCCGGGTCATGATCATCGACGATTCCTCCGTGGTTCGGCGCGCCGTGACGGAGGCCCTGTCTCATGATCCGGATATTTCGATCGTTGGGACCGCCTCCAATGGGAAAATCGCCCTGCAGCGGATCGCTCAATGGAGTCCGGAGGTGTTGATTCTCGATCTGGAGATGCCCGAGGCGGATGGATTTGAACTCTTACGGGCGCTGCGGGTCGATTTCCCGAAGATCAGAACGATCATGTTCAGCAGCGCGACGCAACGCGGGGCGGTCCAGACGATTGAAGCCCTCTCGCTGGGAGCGAGCGACTATGTCGCAAAACCGACCACGACCCATCCGGGCGGGTATAGCGAGGCGGTCAGACAAGTCGCGGCGGAGCTGATCCCCAAGATCAAGCAGTTCCGGCCGCATCCCGCCTGGACGAAGCCGCTCCAAAAAGGGGCGAAGCAGGTCGAGGAGCTTACTGTCGAACGGGTCTTGAGGTCGACGCCTCAAACCGTCGGGATCGTCGCCATCGGCGTTTCCACGGGAGGGCCTGCGGCGCTCTCTAAATTGATCCCCGAATTGTCGAAAGACTTTCCGGTTCCGATCGTCATCGTCCAGCATATGCCGCCGGTTTTTACCCGCATGCTGGCGGAGCGGCTCCAGCAGGGGAATGGAGTGAAGGTCGTGGAGGGGGTAGATGGTATGATCCTGGAGCCGGGAACGGCCTATATCGCCCCGGGCAACTATCACATGGCGGTTCGTCAGAAAGAGGGAAGGGTTTTCCTGGCAATGAACCAGGAGCCGCCTGTCAATTATTGTCGCCCTTCGGTCGATGTCCTCTTCCGGTCGGTGGCCGAAGTCTACCGGGAGGAGACGCTCGGGATTATCATGACCGGGATGGGGCAGGACGGTTTAAACGGCATCCGGGCGATGAAGAGCAAGGGAGCGATCATTTTTGCGCAGGACCAGGCGAGCAGCGTGGTTTGGGGAATGCCGTCGTTTGTGGTGCGGGAGGGATTGGCGGATTGTGTTCTTCCCCTTGATGAGATGAGGGGAGCAATCGAGGATTGCGTGATGAAAAGGATGCGGGCCTGATGGTCTCAAAAGAGTCGGTCGATTTCATGATTGCCCTCTTGCACAAGGAGAGCGGTTTGGTCTTGGACAGCTCGAAGACCTATCTTATTGAAGCCCGGCTGGAGCCGATCGTTTGCGAAGCAGGGCTGACTTCGATCGATGCGCTTTGTCTTTACCTGAAACAGCAGCCGAAGAGCCCCCTCCTCCAGAAGGTCGTCGACGCGATGGCGACCAACGAGACCTCTTTTTTTAGGGATCGGGTCCCATTCGATATTGTCGGGAATGTGCTCCTGCCGGACCTGCTCAAAGCGAACCAAAAGCGGCGGCGGATCCGGATCTGGAGCGCGGCGTGCGCGACCGGCCAAGAGCCCTATTCCCTGGCGATGCTCCTCTGCAACATCGAGCCGATGCTGGCCGGCTGGGATGCCGGGATTTTGGCCACCGATCTTGTCGAGCGGGTGCTGGAGCGGGCGCGGAACGGCGTCTACTCCCAGTATGAAATTCAACGGGGACTCCCGGCCCAATACATGACCCGTTTTTTCGATCAAATCGAGTCGGAGTGGAAGGTCCGGCCGGAGCTGAAGCGCTGGATCCAATTCAAACGGCTTAATCTGTTGACCGATTTTTCTTCGTTCGGGCCGTTCGATATTATTTTCTGTCGGAATCTTCTCATTTATTTCGACAGCGCCTTGAAAAAGAAGGTCCTGGAGGGGATGGCCGCGTCTTTGACCCCGAACGGCGCCCTCTTTCTGGGGGGAGGAGAAACACCCCTTGGCATCACCGATCGACTGATTCGGATGGAAGTTGATCGCGGAGTCTATTATAGAAGAAACGACGTAATCCCCTCTCCCCCGCCTCCCGTACGACGCCAAGGGATAGAGAGGGGAGAGAATCTTCGGAAAGACAAATCGGGAGGGGAACGAATATCAAGCGGAGGAGCGAGAGATGCCTGATCCAAATATGAAGATCTTGGTCGTGGACGACATGTCGTCCATGAGAAGAATTATCAAAAATACCCTCAAGCAGTTGGGGTATCCGAACACCGATGAGGCGGAAGACGGCGACAAGGCTTTGGAGATGGTCCGCAATACGCCGTTTGATCTGGTGGTCAGCGATTGGAACATGCCGAACATGAGCGGCCTCGATCTTCTCAAGGCCATTCGGCAGGATCCAAAATTATCGGCGCTGCCGGTCTTGATGGTGACGACCGAAGCCGAAATGGATCATATCCTGGAGGCGATCCGATCGGGGGTGAACAGCTATATCCTCAAGCCGTTCACTCCCGAGACGATGAAAGAAAAAATCGACAAGGTCTTTAAGCACGCGTGAAAACGGAATCCATCGTTGACATGGCGGGCGGCGGCTTCGCTCGCTCAACGGATACGTAATGATCATGAAAGGAATGACCGGGATGGATTTCCATGAATCTTCGTTAGAAGACAATAATATCCGGGGCCTGATCCGGGCCGCGCGCGGGATCATCGAGGGGGACCTCAAAAAGGAGGCCGATCAAAAGCTCTCCGATGAACTCGGCAAGCTTGCGAAATACCTCCAGGCGATTTCAAGGAAATTGCAGGCGGCTGAATCGGATATCGAGACGGCCTCCAGCCAAATCCCCTACGGAACCGATCAGATCCACGGCGTGACGCGGTTTACCGAAGAAGAGGTTCATCGGGTTTTGGGAATTGTGGAAAAGGTGATCGAGAGTCATGACGCGCTCGCGAACAAGTGGGAGTCGCTTAAGACCCAGTCACAGGCGGAGATGCTGCAACGCCCCACGCTGAAGCGCCAGGCCGACGAGATCGGTTCGACCCTTCGGGACGAAAAGAAAATGCTGATGGATTTGATGACGGCGCTCTCCTTTCAGGATGTCGCCGCCCAGTGGCTGAAGAAGATCTCCTCCGATATGACGAATGTGCAGTCGCGGATTAGACGGCTGAACAGCTCGCTCAACGTGAAGGGGAAGGAGAGCGGTCCGCCGACGTCGTCGAAAGAGACCGACCGGGATGCGAATTTGATGAAAACGGGGAATCGGTTCGCGGGCGCCGATAAAATGGGCCAAACCGACGTCGATCACCTTTTGAAGGAATACGGGCTGTAAGCCCTTAACGGATCGCGATGGATATTTTGACCATAATGGGGGTGGTTGTCGGGCTGGCCGCGCTGATCGGCGGACAACACCTCGAAGGAGGACACCTCTCGTCGGTCATGCAGTTTACGGCCGCGATCATCGTGTTGGGGGGAACCCTCGGGGCGGTGATGGTCCAATATTCCCTCCCCAAATTCTTGGAAGGGATCAAGCTGGGAATCAGCACGATCAAATCGCAGCCGGACCATTCCGCGGGCTATATCAAGCAACTGGTCGATTACGCGAACATCGTGCGAAAACAGGGGATTCTTGCGCTGGAGCCGAAGGTGAAAGAGGTGAAAGATCCCTTCTTTAAAAAGGGACTTCAGCTTTTAATGGACGGGACGGAGCCGAGGCTGCTCCGCGAGATCCTGGAAGTCGACCTATCGTTCAGCGAAGAACATCATGTTATGGCGGCCAAGGTCTTTGACGCCGCCGGCGGATACTGTCCCACCTTCGGGATCATCGGAGCGGTTCTGGGGCTGATCCACGTTATGGAGAATCTGGCCGATCCGAGCAAGCTGGGGAGCGGGATCGCCACCGCCTTCGTCGCCACGGTGTACGGCGTCCTTGCCGCCAACCTGATCTTCCTGCCCCTTGCCTCGAAGTTGAAGATGCGGGGACAGATGGAAGGGATCACGCGTCAGCTGATTATCGAGGGGTTGATGTCGATCGCGGCCGGAGAGAACCCCCGGCTGATCCAGGAGAAGCTGGAAGGATTTCTGACCGAAGGGGAAAAGAAAAAAATAAAGAAGGGATAGCCGAAATGAAAAAGAAAAAACATGAAGAGCATGAAAACATGGAACGATGGTTGGTCTCCTATGCCGATTTCATCACATTGCTCTTCGCTTTTTTCGTGGTGATGTATTCGACCTCTTCCGTGCGGGAAGGAAAATTCCGGGCGGTCGCCGACTCGCTCAATTCGGCCTTTCACCCGATCATCGCGCACTCCGCCTCGAATATTCGACTCAGCTCGAAGGCCTCCGGCTCCGAAATGTTCGACATCGGCTTGCAGCTTTACAAGAAGCTGACGGCCAATATCAATACGGAGGAGAATCCGGGGGGGATGAAAGTGATTCGGGACAGCCGGGGCGTGGTCATCCGAATCAGTGAGAGTCTCGCGTTTGAAACCGGTCAATCGGAGCTTCTGCCCGAATTCAGGGAAACGCTCGATCATATCGCCGGATTGATTATCGACGCTCCGAACGCGATCCTGGTGGAAGGACACACCGACAATATTCCGATCAAAACGCCGTTTTATCCCTCGAATTGGGAGCTCTCCGCGACCCGGGCGACACAGATTGTCCGCTACTTTACAACAGAACACGGGATGACTCCCGATCGATTTTCGATCGCCGGGTATGCCGAGTTCCGGCCGATCGCCGTCAACGATACGTTAGAAGGACGCGCAAAGAATCGCCGCGTCGAGATCGTTCTTTTAAATCCGCCGGAGGAAAAAGCCGATCCGGAATTTAACCCTTTTCCCCCGCCCAGAGGTCCGGATGGATCGGGCGCCGACATGAAGAATCCGTAATCAGATTAAACCGATAACCCACACCGGTATTCGCTTTCCGTGATTTCAACGATCGAAGTGTTTTATGCGTGAAGAAGCGATTTTCTTGGGACGGAATCCAATTCTGAATAAAGATGAGGAGATCGTCGCTTACGAACTCCTTTTTCACTCGGAGAGTCACCTGTCTCAGGCAGACAACGTCTTGCAGACATCGGCGAGTGTGATCGCCGGTGCGCTGACCCAATTCGGGATTGAGACGCTCTTGGGTGGAGGAAAGGGGTTTGTCGGCGTCAATGAAGAGATCCTCCTCAGCGATGCAATTGAGCTTCTTCCGAAAGAAAAAATGGTTCTTGAGGTTTTTGGGACGCCAAAGATCGAACCGCGGGTGGTCCAGAGGATGCAGGCGCTTAAAAAGAAAGGATTCAGTTTTGCCCTTCAACATTTCCGCGACGATGGGTCGCATCTCCCGCTGCTTGAGGTCATCGACGTGGTCAAAATCAATATCGCCGAGATGACGGGAGAAAAATTATGGGCGGGGATTCAACCGTTCAAAAAGCGATCGATCCGGCTGTTGGCTGAAAAAGTCGAACGGCAAGAGGATTTTCAACGGTGCCGTCCGATGGGATTTGAACTTTTCCAGGGATATTATTTCGCCCGCCCTTCCATTTTATCTCAGAAGCGGGCCGACCCCGCCATGGTGTCGCTGATGAAGCTGAATGAAAAGGTGATGAAGGACGCGGATACAAACGAGATCGAACAGATTTTCAAGGGAAACCCCGCCCTCAGCTACAATCTGCTCCGTCTGGTCAATTCGGTGGCGATCGGAACGCGGCAAAAAATCACCGCCATCTCCCACGCCATTACCATGCTGGGGAGGCAACAGCTCAAACGTTGGGTCCAGCTCCTTCTCTTTACGCAAGGAGGCAAAGGGGGGATCCATAATCCGCTTATGCAAACGGCAACGCTGCGCGGCCGGATCATGGAGCTTCTCGTCCAATCGCGGCCCGATCTTTACCGGGGGATGGGGTATTCCGATCTGGCCTTTATGACGGGACTCCTCTCGTTGATCGACGTATTGCTTGGAACGCCGATGAAGGAAGTGGTCGAGCAACTCAATCTGTCGGACGATGTGCGGCAGGCGCTGCTGGCGCATGAAGGATCCCTCGGCCTCCTTCTTTCCCTGAGTGAGCGCCAGGAAGCGGCCGATTTCAAAGGGGTGGATCGCTTGCTCAAACAGTCCGGGCTGAGACTCAGCGACTTGATGAGCGCTCAACGGGGAGCGATCTCCTGGATGAATCAGCTCAGCGCCGGTTTTTAAAACGCCGCTTGTTTCGGCGATGTCATCTTTTTGACACAGACCTGTCAAGCTCCTTGCAAACCCATCTGCACAATTCTGAATTTCAATTCCGTCATCCCTCCAGAAAGGAAACTTCTGCCTACCCCGATCGGCAAAAAGCGCCGATTCGACTTTTTCCCGGCAAATGAATCCCTCTCAGCGCGATTTCTCGTCCTGGCACATCCCTTGCTTATGATTCCACTCAGGAATAGCGGAGCGGTCTTCTTTTTCATTCGGAGTCGAAAAACAATGGATGCAATCTATCCGGTCCTCTCGGGAGCCTTGGCTCAAGAAAAGCGTCTGGAGGTTATCACGAATAATCTGGCGAACGTCAACACCGCGGGATTCAAGAAAGATCATCCTCTCTTCGAGGGAATCGGGCTGCCGCCCGGACCGAATGCAGGGCCGAGCGGATCGATCACCCCCAGCCCGACTTTCGAGATCCTTCACCACGTTTTCACCGATTTCTCCTCCGGTCCGATCCGAATGACGGGAGAGCCGCTCGATATTGCGATTGAAGGAGAAGGTTTCTTTTCGGTGCAGACCCCGGGGGGGGTTCGTTATACCCGCGGGGGGAGCTTCACCCTTGATGCACAGGGACAGATCACCACGCACGACGGATTCCCGCTTTTGGGAACCGGCGGGCCGATCACCCTCCCACCGGGGTCGATCCAGATCGACGCCGAGGGACGCCTCTCGGTGAAGGGGACCGAAGTCGGCGCGCAGCCGACCGAGGTCGATGCCTTGGCGCTCTACCGGTTTTCCGATCCGTCTCGATTGAAGAAGGTCGGCAATACCCTTTTTGAATCGGTCGGCGGAGGGGCGGTTCCTTTTCCGGAAGGAAGGGTGAGCCAGGGGGCCCTGGAAGGAGCGAATGTCAATCCGGTGGAAGAGATGGTCGCGATGATTACGGTCATGCGCCTGTATGAGTCGGCCCAAAAAGCGATTCAAACCGCCGATGAGGTCGCCTCCAAGGCGGCCAATGAAGTCGGGCGTCTATAAGATGAGTAAATCGGGAGGAGAGTGAGCTATGATGCGTGCGTTATCCATCGCCAGTACCGGCTTGGGATCCCAGCAGCTTTCGGTCGAGGTCATTGCCAATAACTTGGCCAATGTTTCGACCGTCGGCTTCAAGAAGAGCCGGGGAGAATTCCAAGACCTGATGTATCAGACCCTGAAATCGGCAGGCACCACCACCGCAACGGGAACGCTGCCGGTCGGGATTCAACTCGGATCGGGGGTGATTCCGGTCTCGGTCCACCGGACGTTTGCACAGGGCGACTTTCAGCTGACGCAGAATCCGTTCGATCTCGCCATCGAGGGGGACGGCTTTTTCCAGGTGACCCTTCCGGACGGCTCCACCGGCTACTCGCGCGCCGGATCGTTGAGCCTCGACAGCGAAGGGAGCATCGTGACCGCCGAAGGTTATCCGCTTCTTCCGAATGTCACGATCCCGTCCGGCGCGCAAACGGTGACCATCCTTCCCACCGGGGTGATTTCCGCCGTTGTGGCGAACGGGGCGGCGCCGCAGCTGGTCGGAACGCTTGAACTGGCGCGGTTCACCAATCCGGCCGGTCTTCACAGCATGGGAAAAAACCTCTATCAGGCGACAGACGCCTCCGGAGAAGCGGTGACCGGCGCGCCGGGACAGGAAGGATTCGGAACCGTCCAACAAGGCTCCCTTGAAGGTTCGAACGTCAACATCGCCGAGGAAATGGTGAACATGATCGTCGCGCAGCGCGCCTATGAATTGAACTCCAAAGCGATCCAGACGACCGATGAAATGTTGTCGATGGTCAATAACCTCAAACGGTAAGCAAAGGGTAAGCAAAAGGTAAAGGAAGATGAGCGGTTTTTTTAGAATCCTGTTTTTGATCATGGTGATCTTCACGGGTGTCGGCGCGGTTGAGGCGGCGGATGGTTTGGAAAATGGAGCAGCCGTTCAACAGGAAACCGTTCCCGGCCCGGCAGAGAAGATCAGCACCGCCATACGCGCCTATGTGGCGGAACGTCTTACCTCAAATGAAAGCGATATACGGGTTCGCCTTCTCCGTCCACCGGACGGTTCATTTGTCATGGAGGACGGATTGGAGGTCAAGGAAGGGTCGCGCGGCGGATTGCTTGGCCGGGTGGTCTTCCTCATTTCTTCGAGACCGAACGGGAAACCGGCCGCACATCAGTGGGTCACCGCGAATGTCGAAATGATCCGATCGATCGTCGTTTCCATTCGGCCCCTCCGCCGCGCTCAAGTGATCGGACCGGACGATGTCGAGATCCGGTCGGTCGCAGTGACCCGCGCGGGGGAATCTTATCTCTTCGATCCCGACGCGCTGATCGGAAAGAGGGTGATCCGCTCCGTCGGCGCTGGCCTGCCGATCTCCGTCGAGATGGTCGAGACGGCGCCGGTGATTCGTTCGGGAGATCGGGTGACGATGATCGTTGAATCGGGCGGATTGCGGATCGCTACGATGGGCCGGGCCAAGGAAGAGGGTTTTCTCGGAAGACAGATGGCGGTGGTCAACCTCGATTCCCAGAAGACGGTCTACGGAGAGGTGATCGACGCCGCGACGGTGAAAATCACCCTTCCGAGATAAAGGGGAAATGGGAAATGACAGATAGAGAAATTTTAAGTCGGAAAATGGCCGTCCGGTTGCTTCTCGTGGTTTTCGCTTTTTTTGCCGGCTGTGCGGCGGTTCCGAGGGAAATGAAGCCGGAAGAAAGCCTTCCCCCCGCCTACCTTCAACCCACGGAACTCCATCAGCCGGAGGGCTCTCTCTGGACCGCCGATCAATCGCGGACCTTTTTCTTCCAAGATACAAAGGCAAGCCATGTCGGCGATATCGTCACGGTGCGGATTGTCGAGAATGCCAGAGGATCGAAGGATGCCCAGACCACGTCGGGCCGCTCTTCAACGATCGGCGCCAGCACGAGCGCTTTTTTGGGGATTCCGACGAATACCACTCAAAAACTCCAGGCGGATGCCACCTTTTCGGATGATTTTGACGGTTCGGGATCAACCAGCCGCAGCGGAGCCTTAACCGCCGATATCACCGCCGTGGTGACAGCCGTTTTCCCGAACGGGAATATGGTGATCGAAGGGAAGCGGGAGGTCCTCATCAACAGCGAAAAAGAATTGATCTCTCTCGCCGGGGTGATCCGTCCCGAGGATATCGGTCCGAGGAACACGATTCTGTCGACCTTTATCGCCGACGCAAAAATCGAATACACCGGCCGTGGCGTCATCAACGATAAACAACGGCCGGGGTGGCTGATCCGGATTCTCGATTGGATATGGCCCTTCTAAATGCGAAATGCGGGGTGCGGAATGCGGAGTGAAGATCGCAAGCGAATCCAAAAGGGATTGGTTCTCCTCGTCGGGATCTTTTTTTCCGTCCTCCCGATCGACGCGGAGGCGGTTCGGATCAAGGATATCGCCGCGGTGGAAGGGGTGCGGGAGAATTCGCTCATCGGGTATGGGCTGGTGATCGGATTGAACGGAACCGGCGATAAGACCGGGACGACCTTTACGGTTCAAACCCTCTCCAGTATGTTGAAGAAGATGGGGATCGCGGTCGAGCCGAGCGCGGTGAAGGTGAAGAATGTGGCGGCGGTGATGGTGACCGCCAAGCTCCCTCCGTTCGTTAAGACGGGGAGCCGGATCGATGTTGTCGTCTCCTCTTTGGGCGACGCCACGAGCTTGCAGGGGGGCACCCTTTTGTTAACTCCTTTGAAGGGGGCCGATCAACAGGTTTATGCCGTGGCCCAGGGACCGATTTCGATCGGCGGGTTCATCGGCGGGAAAGAGGGCGATTCAGTCCAAAAGAATCACCCGACCGCCGGGAGGGTGGCCGAAGGGGCCCAGGTGGAAAAGGAGGTCGGATTCCCTTTCTTGCATAAAGAGCGATTCAATCTTCTCCTGCGCCAGCAAGATTTCACCACGGCCCTCCGGATTTCCCAGGCGATTAATGCACAGTTGGGAGGAGAATCGGTTGCGAGTGCGGTTGATTCAGGAACGATCACCCTTCAGGTTCCCGACTTCTACAAAGGACGGCTGGTCGAGTTGTTGGCTGCGATCGAAAGTCTGGAAGTGACGGTCGACCTGCCGGCGCGGGTCGTCGTCAACGAGCGGACCGGGACCATTGTCATGGGGGATCAGGTGCGGATTTCCGAGGTCGCCGTTTCCCACGGCAATCTGACGATCCGGGTGAAGACCGACTTTCAGGTCTCTCAGCCCCCTCCCTTCGCTCCGGAAGGATCGGAAACAGTCGTTGTCCCGCAACGGCAAACCGAGGTTCGGGAAGAAGATGCGCAGATCCTGATGCTGAGGGGGGCGACGATCGGCGAGGTGGTTCGCGGTTTAAACGCGATCGGCGTGACGCCGCGCGACTTGATCGCCATTCTCCAGGCGATCAAGGCGGCCGGGGCCCTTCAAGCCGAATTGGAGATTCTCTAATGGAAGGGGGCGGGCTTTCGGGAATCGGCGGGACGGGAGCCAATCCGTTGAAGGCGCTGGAGCAGGCCACAAGCAACCCGGAAGAGATCAAGAAGGCGGCCGAGGCGTTTGAGGCCTATTTCATCTTCTCTCTGCTCAAAGAGATGCGAAAGACCGTGCCGGCGGGAGGGTTCCTCGGGTCGGGACCGGGGAAAGAGATCTACGAATCGTTGCTCGACGAAACCATGGCAACGAAAATGGCGCAGAGTGAGGGTATTGGGCTGGCGAAGCTCCTCGTCAAAAAATTGGCGGATCAATCCTCAAGTTTTAAGGGATTAGACCGATAAGTGAGGTAATAAGCACCCTTACGACGGCTTAAGAGGAGAAAAAAATGCAGATACCTGGAGATGACCGAACCCGCCTTCTGGAAACCGTTCTTTTCGGCGTCAAGAAGACCGATCAGAAAGGCCCTGTCCGTTCCTCCGATCAGAAGGGGGAGGCCGCTCCGACAGACCGCGTCGAGATCTCCGGCGAGGCCAAAGAGTACCAGCAGCTCAATCAGGTGATTGCATCCCTCCCGGAAGTCCGATCCGAGCGGGTGGCGGCCCTTCAGCAGGAAATTGAGGCGGGGACCTACCATCCACAAAGCGAAGAGATCGCGGAAAAGCTGGTTCGATCGACACTGCTGGATGCGGTTCTATAAGTTCGAAGGGGGTTCATCAATGCGGGACGTTGAATTCGGAATGAAGCGTGAAGAGCAACACATCGATTATTCCGCGTCCCGTCCCCTGCCATCGGCGCTTCCCCCCCCCGAAACCCTGACCGTCCCGGATGCACTATTGATATCGCTCGTTTCGACCCTGGAGGAGATGATCCTCGTTCAACAGGAAATGCTCTCTCTCCTTCAGCGCGAGAAGAAGCTGATGATCGGTGGAGAGCTCGACGATCTTCTCCACTGTCTTCAGGAAAAAGAAAACCTTCTGAGCCGTCTCCGCGGATTGGAGCAACGGCGCCAAGCGGAGATCGCCCCGATGGCCCGACAATGGGGGGGAGAAGATAGGCCATTCACGCTCAAACAGCTGGCTCAGCGGGTCCCCGAGCCTTTCCGGGGACGACTGACTGATTGCCATACCCGGCTCGAGGCGTTGACCGCCAGCATTCAGGAACTCAATCAGATCAACGGACTTTTAATTGACCGAATCCAGGAACGGATCACGGCGCTGGTCGGCCTTTTGCGGCACCTTTCGTCCACCGATCCGATCTACCAACCGAATGGAGCGCTTCAGCATTTTCCATCGGGGGGAAGGGCGATCAGCCAAGGATAGGACATGTCGAGTATCTTCGGGATTTTCAACATCGGAAGGCTGGCCCTCTTCGCCAATCAGCGGGCCCTCTCCGTCACGTCCCAGAATATCGCCAACGTGAACACCCCCGGGTATACTAGACAGCAAGCGATTTTTTCGTCAACGACGCCGATGGACAGCGCTCCCGGACAGTTGGGAACCGGTGTCCAGATTAGCGAGGTTCGACGCGTTTTTGATAAATTCATTCAGGATCAATTGACGGCGCAGAAATCGAATCTGGGTCGTTTTGGAGTCGAGCGGGGAGCGCTCGGGCGGGTGGAGGCGGTGTTTAATGATTCTGACGGTGTCGGCCTCCATCAGTCCTTGTCGGAGTTTTTTGCGGCGTTTCATGATCTTGCCAACAATCCGCAGGGACTTCCTGAACGGGTCTCCCTGATGGAGCAAGCGAGGACCCTCTCAGCGAACTTTACGCAGATGAACGATCAGCTACAGCAGATACGAAAGGATCTCAACACCGAGGTCGAGGGGGTGCTTGGAGAGGTCAATACGCTCGCGGAGCAAGTTGCCGATTTAAACGGCCAGATTGCTCAAGTGACGATTTCAGGACAAAATGCGAATGATCTGCGCGATCAGCGGGAGCGTCTTTTACAGGATCTTGCCGAAAAGATCAATTTCTCCTCGTTTGAAAACGACCTCGGAGAGGTCTCGATTCTCATCGGAGGAAAGCTCTTGGTCGAATCGACGGCGTCGTTTACGCTTCGGGGGGTGGTGAACCAAGACAACGCCGGGTTCGCCGACGTGGGGTATGACCCGGGAACCGGCACGATCACCGACATCACCTCCTTTATCGAAAACGGCCGCCTCAAAGGATTGGTTGATCTCCGGGATACGCTTCTTCCCGGATATATCAATCAGCTTGACCAAATGGCGGCCGCGATCGTCAATGAGGTGAACCAGCAGCACCGGGCCGGCTACGGTCTCGACGGTTCCACCGGAAATGATTTCTTCTCTCCTCTGGCGCCGACCGTGACGGGATTGAGCGGCAATACCGGATCGGGGACAATTGCCGCGACGGTGAATGATCCTTCCCTTCTGACATTGGACGCCTATCAGCTGACCTTCGCCGGGGCGAATTATACGATTCAGAACCTCAGGACAGGGAGCTCCGCCACCGCCGCTTATGTCGACCCGACGACGGTCGCGTTCGAGGGGATTCAAATTGCCATGAGCGGGGCGCCGGCGAATGGAGATACCTTTGAGATCAGCGTCCATCGGGGGATGTCGGGTTCCATCGCTCTTTCCGCGATCGATCCGAATGAAATTGCCGCATCCTCTACGGCAGCCGGCGTGCCGGGAGACAACAGCAATGCCCTTCTCCTCGCGCAACTACAGGAGAAAGAGGTGACGGGGCTTGGAGACGCGACGTTTCAGAGTTTCTATAGCCAATATGTCGGGGAAGTCGGATCGAGGTCGCGGTTGGCCCAGCGGTCTCTTCTTGCCGAACAAGTGATCGATCAGAACCTCATCCATCAACGGGAAGAGATTTCCGGCGTTTCTCTTGATGAAGAGACGGCCAATTTAATCAAGTTCCAGCGGGCCTTTGAAGCATCGGCGCGGTTGATCTCCGTCGCGGACGAACTGTTACAAACGATTTTGGCCATAAAGCGATAAAAAAAGAGAGAAAGTAGATGCGTGTATCGGATCAAATGCTCTTTCAATCGATGATGGTGCACTTGCAGCGGCAGACCGGATCGCTTCTTCACATTCAGGAGCAGGTTGCTTCCGGGAAGAAGATCAATCGACCTTCGGATGATCCGATCGGTCAACCGTTGGTTCTGAACTATGGGAAAACGCTTGCGACGACCGAACAGTATTTGCAGAACATCGATCGCGGCGAGACGTATCTGACCAGCACCGAATCGACGTTACAGGATGTGGGGGATCAACTGCAGCGGGCCCACGAACTGGCGCTGCAGTTGGCGAACGATTCCTATTCTTCGACCGACCGGACCAACGCGGCGAATGAGGTGCGGGAGATTTTCAATCAACTGATTGCGATGGGAAACCGTTCCGTCGAGGGCCGATACATTTTTGCGGGAAATCAGACCAGGACCCTCCCGTTCCTCGAGCAGGGGCGCTATCTTGGAACGGCGGTGACCTTGCCGGTGACCGTCACGGCGGCGGTGAATGATCAGTTGACCCTTTCATTGGACGGGATCTCCTCCACCCTCACCCTGCCGGCCGGAAGTTATGCGACAGGGACGGCGTTGGCCGGGATGGTCCAAACCGCAATCAACGCGGATCCGACCTTTCAGGCAGCCGGGGCTTCGGCCACCGTCACCTTCGATACCGACCATTTGGTGATCACCTCGAATTCGGAAGGAGGCACTTCCGCCGCCGTCCCCACGGCAGGGACCGTGCTGGCCGATTTGGGATTGGCCGCGGGAACGAACCAGCCGTCGGGAACCTATATGGGCGACTCGGGAGAAATCTCTTTTCTGATCGGCCCCAATACACCGGTGATCATGAACCTCCCCGGAGACCGGCTCTTTAAAGGGGTTGGCGTGACGGGAGGGGTCGATCTCTTTTCGGCGGTGGGGGGGCTACAGGCGGCTTTGGAGACGAATGACACCGCCGGAATCCAAGCGGCACTCACCAATATCAGCGCGGCGCAGGAGCAGGTGATCGGTGAACGCGCTTTGTTGGGCGCTCGACTCAATCGGATGGATGCGACCAAAACGGTGCTCGAGGATTTCAAGCTCTCGATCACCCGGTTCAAGTCCGATCTTGAAAATATCGATCTTACGCAGGCGATTTCGGATTTTTCGCTTCAGCAGGTCGCCTTGGAAGCCACCCGGGCCACGGCGGCCCGGTTGATTCAAAACTCGCTCCTTGATTTCCTTCGATAACGAAGAGGGTCGGGGCGTCGGAATGAACACGCATCGCGCGTCGCATTTCCGCTGGTAGGGGTATTGCAATACGCCCCTACACCATTTAAAGAAAGGCAGGTCGGATGCTGGTCCTGACACGGAAGTCGGGAGAGGGAATCATCATCGGGGATCAGATCCGGGTGGTGGTGATCGAAGTCCATGGAAATCAGGTCCGGCTCGGCATTGAAGCGCCGGCCGGCATCAAGATCTACCGGGAAGAGGTCTTGGCCAAAATCATGCTTGAGAACAAAAAAGCGGCCGGCGTCGATCCGAAGCAGCTGAAAGATATTTTGAGCAAGGGGGTTCCTCCGCCGGGGAAAGGGAAAGGATCCAAACCGTGAACACCGTGATTCAGAGCGCAAAATTGGGACCGGTGTCGATCGATCCCGAGCGGCTGCTCACTTTCCCGGAAGGGATCCCCGGTTTCCGAACGGTCAAGCAGTATACGTTGGTCAATAATGACAAGGGCCACCCTTTTTTTTGGCTCCAGGCGGTGGAAGATTCTGAGTTGGCCTTTGTGGTGATCGATCCGCTGGTCTTCCGGCCGGACTATCGACCGGCCCTCCCTCCGGAGGAGATGAAAGAGCTTGAAATCGAAAGCTCGGACTCCCTGGTGGTATTGACGATTTTAACCATTCCGCAGGAAGACCCGCTCAAACTGACCGCAAACCTGATGGCGCCGTTGGTCATCAATTCCAAAACCCGGAAGGGCAAACAGATCGTCCTTTCCGACCTGAACTACAGCCATCGGGAACCTCTTTTCCCCGCGCATGTCTTGAGCGCTTCGGAGCAGGGTGTCGCCGGCGCAAAATAACGTGAACACGCACGCGCGTCGCATGGTTCGCTTTCACTCACGATGTGAGCAGAGGCGCTTCGCGCTTCATTCCTGTGGGCACATTCCTCGCAGCTTGCTGTGGGGAGCTTCAATCAAAGGGAAGAACGATTTGTTCTCTCGATTCCGCGTCTTCCTTCCTCTGAGGAACTCGTTTTTCCCGTCATTGAAAATGCCCCCCCCTGTCAAATGATTGACACCTCCCTTTTTTAAGGTCGGGAAGCGATCCGCTTTTTGAACTATTCCCGGAAAGAGATAGCGGCAAGATTATTGCACATACCTTGAAAGGGTATTTCAGGCGAGGCGCAAACGATGATCGATCTCAACGGGAAAACAATTTTGGTCACCGGGGGAACCGGTTCTTTTGGAAAGCGTTTCGTGCGGCGGGTCCTTTCAAAGTTCCGGCCTGAAAAGCTGATCGTCTTCAGCAGAGATGAATTCAAGCAATACGAAATGCAGCGGATGATGGACGATCCCTGCCTCCGTTTCTTTATTGGAGACGTCCGGGATAAGGACCGTCTCTACCGCGCTTTCGAGGGGGTCGAATACCTGATCCACGCCGCCGCGTTAAAACAGGTTCCCTCCGCGGAATACAATCCTTTTGAAGCGATCAAAACCAATATCATCGGCGCGCAAAACATCATCGACGTCGCGATCGACATCGGGATCAAGCGGATCGTCGCTTTGAGCACGGACAAAGCTTGCAACCCGGTCAATCTCTACGGGGCGACCAAGCTCTGCTCGGACAAGCTCTTCATCGCCGGGAATTCCTATGCCGGTCGAAAGATCACCCGTTTCGGCGTGGTCCGCTACGGTAACGTCGTCGGAAGCCGGGGGAGCGTTGTTCCCCATTTCCTGCAACTAAAGAAAGGGGATTCCGTCCCGGTGACCGATGAGAGGATGACCCGCTTCTGGATTACCCTCGATCAGGGGGTCGACTTCGTCTTAAAGGCGCTCGATCAAATGAAGGGAGGGGAGATTTTTGTCCCGAAGATTCCCACGGCGACGATCGTCGATATCGCCAAAGCGATCGTTCCCAAATGCAAGATTAAAATCATCGGCGTCCGTCCGGGCGAGAAACTCCATGAACTTCTGATCTCGATCGAAGATGGAAGGCGGACCCTGGAGTATCCGGAGCATTTTGTGATCCAGCCCGACTTTCCCTGGTGGTCGGACGAAAAACGAAAGAACGGCGGGGAACCTGTGAGGGATGGATTCGTCTACTCCAGCGATCAGAATCCCTGGCGGCTGACGACGGGAGAGATCGAAAAGATGGTGAGGGAACTTCAGAACGGATGAAGACGATCCCCTATGGGAGACAGACCATAGACGAGGAAGACATCCAGGCGGTGGTCGATGTCCTTCGTTCCGACCGGCTGACCCAGGGGCCGGCCGTCGACGCCTTTGAAGAGGCGCTCGCCGCCTATTGCGGCGCCCGGTATGCCGTCGCTTGTGCTTCGGGAACGGCCGCGCTTCATCTCGCTTATCAGGCCGCCGGCCTCGGACCGGGTGATCTCGTCATGACCTCTCCGAATACGTTTGCAGCCACCGGCAATGCGGCCCTCTTCCTGGGAGCAAAGCCGGTCTTCGCCGATATCGATCCGGCGACCTTCAACCTGAGTCCCTCTGAAATTGAGAAAACGCTATCGGCCCTTCAGGCAGAACGGGGTCATCTGAAGGCGATCGTTCCGGTTCACTATGCGGGAACCCCCTGTGACATGGAGTCGATCGCCAAGATCGCGGAGCGACACCGGCTTCTCGTGATCGAAGACGCCTGCCACGCGCTGGGCGCCTCCTATGCCAATAAGAAGATCGGCGGTTTGTCGGATATGACCGTTTTCAGTTTTCATCCGGTGAAGACGATTACCACCGGAGAGGGGGGGGCCATTGTCACCAACCGTGAGGATTATTATCAACGGCTGAACCGGCTCCGGTCGCATGGAATTGAGCGAACCGATTTTTTGGAGCCCTCCCACGGCGACTGGTACCACGAAATACAAGAGCTCGGATACAACTACCGCATGACCGATCTTCAAGCGGCGTTAGGACGTTCTCAACTAAAAAAAGTCGACCGGTTCGTTGCAAGGCGAAGAGAGATCGCGGCCCTTTACCACACGGCGTTCAACGGGAATCCCTATTTCGATCTCCCCGTGGAAGCCGCAGGCTCGGTGTCCTCTTACCATCTTTATCCGATCCGATTGAAAGATTCTCTTAAAGCAGATAAAAAAGAAGTTTTCCATCTACTCCGGGAGAAGGGCCTGGGAGTCCAGGTTCACTATCTTCCTGTTTACCGGCATCCGGTTTATCGGAAGATGGGCTACCGAAAGGGCCTCTGTCCGGCGGCGGAAAACTTTTATCAAAGAGAGATCAGCCTTCCGATCTTTCCGGCGATGACTCAACAAGAGGTGACCTATGTCATCGAAACAGTCGATCGGGTCTTCCGTGACCGCGCATAACATTCTTTCCTCTCCTTCCTTCGTCGGGGAGGAGATTCATGTGAAGTGGATCCTCGGATCTGCGAACTTCGGCTTGTCCTATGGAATCGCGAATGAAAGAAAGTTGAGCCGGGAGGAGGTCTTCGGCATCCTCGCGTCGGCGCAGTCCCAAGGGGTCTGGGGGATCGACACCGCCAAAGCATACGGCGACGCGGAAAAAATCATCGGGGAATATTTTAAAGCGCGGGGGAAGACTCTCCGGGTCATTACCAAACTCCCTTCGAAGGAGTATGCCGATTCGATGGAGGTGGAGAGAGAAATCACCGATTCTCTTCGCGCGATGAACGTTCCTTCGATCGATGTTCTCCTTCTCCACTCGTATGAAACGGTTCGGCGGTTCGGGAAGGTGATCCTGCCTGTTCTTCAAAAACTTTCCAAGGAAAAGGTCATCGGACGCTACGGTCTCTCCGTTTATCACCCGGAGGAAGCATTGGAAGCGGCCCGCGATTTAACGGGAGCGCTTGCGATCGAGTTCCCGATCAATCTCTTTGACCGGCGTTTTCAGAAGGGAAATCTCCTCGAACGGCTGAAGTCGCAGGGGGTGTTTTTGCTGGCGCGGTCTGTTTTTCTACAGGGGCTCTTTTTCATGCAAGAGGAGGCGCTGGGGGTCGACTTGAGCAAGGTGAAGAAGAAGGTGAGGAAGATTCGGGAACTCTCTGAAAATGCTCAATTACGGCCGGAATGGCTCCCGCTGGCATTTGTCGCGACCGACCCTTGGATCGATGGGGTGGTGATGGGGGTTGATTCCGCGGATCATCTGAAAACAAATCTCCAGGCCCTCACCCATGAGAACCTCCTCCGATATCGCCAGATCGCCGGTCAACTGGCCGACCTGGAGGTCGACGACGAGGATATCCTTCTTCCTTACCGGTGGAAAAGATGAAAATCCAATTTCCCGATACGACGTCTCTCGCCTCTGTGGAAGGGATTGAACTAAAGCAGGGGTTGGTCACGAAAGAGGGGCCGGTCCTCTTTCCACAATATCCTTGGGAGGGTATTCACGCCTATCTCTACGGTTCGGTTTTGGAGAAAAACGGACAGCTTCATATGTGGTATCAATCCTATCTCGACGGAGATGATTTCTTCGTGAACTATGCGCGATCCCGCGACGGGAAAAAATGGGAGAAGCCCCTCATCAACAAGTGGCGGGTCGATGAGAGGCGGTTTTATCCCACCATCGAATCGGAGAAAGAAAGAGAAACAAAGGCGATTGCGTTCAGAAATGGAAGCCCGGGTTACTGGAAGACGAACATCGTTTCGACTTACCACATCCCGAGCGTGATCTACGATCCGGAGGATTCGAAGCGCCCCTATAAATTATTCGGCTTTACCAATGAAGGCTACCGCGTCGCATTTTCAGAGGACGGGATTCACTTCAAGGAGTATGAGGGAAATCCCGTCCTCCCGCTGATGCGATTTCCGAATCCGAAAACAAAGAAAAATTGGGTCAGCGATGTCTCCCCCGTTTTTAAGGACGATCTAAAAAAGAAGTTTATCGCCTTTGCCAAAACCTACGTCATCGATGAAGAGGGAAGGACGCGGCGATCGGTCGGTTATTCCGAAAGCGACGACTTTATCCGGTGGTCGCCGCCCGAAACGATCTGGACCCCCTCCGCGGCGGACGATCGGCTGGCCGTCGCGCGTGGATTCAAGTGGGCCGACTTCTACGGGCTTTGCGGTTTCAATTACGGCGCCGGTTACCTTGGACTTCTCTGGCTCTTTTACATGGATTATGAGTTTGCAAAAGGAACCCACGAGGGAAAGATGGAAGTTTTCCTCGCGACCAGTCCCGACGGGAAACAGTGGACCCGTTTCTCGGATGAGCCGTTGATTCCGCTGAGCGAATCGGGATGGGACTCGGGGATGATCACCACAGCGAATCTCCCCCTCTTCAGGAAAGAGGGAATCGATCTCTACTACGGCGGGTCGAATTTCAGCCACGGCGTCGGCAACGCCCAACTTCTGTTCGACGAACAGAGCCATCGGTTCAGCGTCGGCCTGGCCACGTTGAGGAAAGATGGGTTTGTGTATGCCGCCGGCGCGAAGGGGACAATGACGACAAAACCGTTGACCTGTCGAAAAGGAACCCTCCGGATCAATGCAGACGCCACCGGGGGAAGGGTGAGGATCGATCTGTTCAAAGGGGGACAACCGGTGGAATCTTGCCGGATGGAGGGGATCGATTCTTCGGATCACCTTCTCCGGACCGGCGTAAGGGGAGAGGTGACGTTGAAGATTTTCGTCGAAGGGGCGAAGCTTTATTCTCTGGAGGTGTGTTGACATGCCGCGTGCGGTGGTGGTTCAGGCCAGAAACGGTTCCAGTCGTTATCCGCGGAAGATGCTCCATCCTTTACTCGGACGTCCGGCGATCGAATGGGTCCTGGAGCGATGCGAGAAGATCGCGATCGATCAACGGATCTTGGCCACCTCCGAGGCAAAGGAGGACGATCCTTTGGCGGAGATTGCCCAGAGGCGCGGTTGGCAGGTGGTCCGGGGGAGCGTGGAGGATGTCCTCAGCCGGTTTGCCAAGGCGGTTCGGGCCTATCGGCTTGACGCGGTGGTCCGGATCACCGGCGATTGTCTTCTCACCGACCCTCGGCTTGTCCAGCATGCGCTGACCCAATTCGATGCGCTCAAACCCGACTACCTGATCCTGACGAGGATCATCGACGGCTTCGACGTGGAGGTGATGTCGGGGAAGGCGATCCTGAAGGCCGACTCGGAGGCGAAGCTGCCGTCCGAGCGGGAACATGTAGGGCCGTATCTTCGACGATCAAAGCGGTTCAACACCGCCTTTCTTCCTTATGAGGAGGAGGACCTCTCCCATATTCATCTCAGTCTCGATTACAAGGAAGATGCCGACGTTCTCGAATCGATCCTCAAACAATTGGAAGGACGCGACTTCACCTACGCCGACGTGGCGGGTCTCGTCAAAGCGAATCCCACATTGGTCGAAAAGACAAAACACATCGTGCCGAACGAGGGATATCGGCGTTCTTTGGAAGGGGACAAGACCGGCATTCAAGCGATGAAAGGGAAGCCGCTCCGATTCGAGAAGAGTCTCTCCCAATTCGACAAGGTCATGCGGATCATCCCGGGGGGATCGCAGACCTTCAGCAAGTCGTCCCTCCAGTTCAGCGTCGGCGCCGCGCCGCTTTTCGTGCGGGAGGGAAAGGGGGCGCTTCTGACCGATCTTGATGGAAACCGATTCATCGACTTCACGATGGGGCTGGGGGCCTGTCTTCTCGGGTATGCGTTTGAGCCGGTCAACCGAGAGATCGAGGCGACGCTGAAAAAAGGAACGGCCTATACCCTTCCTCATCATCTCGAATACGACCTGGCCGAGCTGCTCACCCGGATCATCCCCTCCGCCGAGATGGTCCGGTTCGGGAAGAACGGCTCCGATGTCACCTCCGCCGCCGTCCGTCTGGCGCGGGCCGCCACCGGGAGGGAAATCGTCGCCTGCTGCGGTTATCACGGCTGGCAAGATTGGTATATCGCCACCACGACGCGAAGCCTCGGCATTCCGGAGGAGGTGAAGAAAAAAACGGTCACGTTCCAGTACAACCGGATCGAGAGTCTTCAGGCCGTTTTCGACCGCCATCCGAATCAGATCGCCTGTGTGATCCTGGAGCCGGTCAGCCTCGAACCGCCTCAAAAGAATTTTCTCGCCAAAGTGAAGAAGATGGCGCACGAACAGGGGGCGATTCTGGTTTTCGACGAGGTGGTCACCGGCTTTCGGTTTGATATCGGCGGCGCGCAGGCCTATTTCGATGTGACCCCCGACCTCGCCTGTTTCGGCAAAGCGATGGCCAACGGAATGCCGGTCTCCGCCATTGTCGGAAAACGGGACATCATGAAGTTCTTCGATGAGATCTTCTTCTCGTTTACCTTCGGGGGTGAGACCCTTTCGATTGCGGCGGCGATCGCGACGATCCAATACATCCTTGAAAATAAGGTGACCCCTTTCCTTTGGAAGCAAGGGGAGCGGTTGAAGAACGGAATCGAGCAGCAGATTCGTGAGAAGGGGCTGGAAGCGACCCTTTCGATCGACGGCTATCCGATTCGGACGGTCCTCAATTTCAAAGGGGAGGAGAAGGCGGTCCTGAAGATGAAAACGCTCTTCCAGCAAGAGTGCGTCAAGCGGGGGGTCCTCTTTACCGGAGGGCATAATGTTTCTCTCCCTCACGATCATGAAAAAATCGACCGGGTCTTGTCGGTCTACGACGAAGTGATGGAGATCCTGAAATACACCCTGGAATACAACATACTCGATGAAATGATCGAAGGACGGTTTCTGGAGCCGGTCTTTCGGAAGGTTTAGGGAGACGAAGATGGCGGAATTGAGGCGCTGCACCCGGTGTGTTCTTCCGGAGACCCACGAAACGATCACCTTCGACGCGGAAGGGGTCTGCAACATCTGCCGTCAGCAGGAGTACAAGCAGACTCAGATCGATTGGGCGGCGAAGAAAAAGGAACTCGATGTTTTGATCGCGGCGCATCGGGACAAATCCGATTACGATTGCATCATCCCTTTTAGCGGCGGAAAAGACAGCACCTGGACCCTTTACTATCTCGTCAAGGAATACGGTCTCCGGCCGTTGGTGGTCCGTTTCGATCACGGATTTCTCCGTCCGAACGTCATCGAAAACACCCGTCGGACCCTCCGGAAACTGGGGGTCGATTTCCATCACTTTACCCCGAACTGGAAAGTAGTGCAGAAGTTGATGCTTCAGACGTTTCTGGAGAAGGGGGACTTTTGCTGGCATTGCCACACCGGGATCTTCGCCTACCCGATGCGGGTCGCTCTGCGTTACAATGTTCCGCTGGTGATATGGGGAGAGCCTTCCTCGGAATATACGGCTTACTATAGTTACGACCAGCCGGAGGAGGTCGATGAGAAGCGGTTTAACCGCTTTGTGAATTTGGGAATCACCGCCCAAGATATGCTCGTTCGGCTGGAGGGGGCGGTGGATGAGCGGGATCTGAAACCGTTTACCTATCCCCCGCTCAAAGAGTTGCGGAAGATCCATTATCGATCGGTCTGCCTCGGCTCTTACATTCCTTGGGACGTCAAGCGGCAGGTCAGGATCATTCAGGAAGAATTGGGATGGAGAGAAGATCAGGTGGAGAATGTTCCCCCGGGTTATGGATACGAAAAGATCGAATGTTACATGCAGGGGGTCCGGGATTACATCAAATTCATCAAACGAGGATACACCCGTCCCTCCCATCTCGCCTCTCTCGATATTCGAAACCACCGGATGACCCGTGAAGAGGCGGTCGCATTGATCCAAAAATATGAAGGGAAGCGCCCACCTAGTCTCGATCTGTTTCTGGAGTATGTCGGCTTGAGTGAAGAAGAATTTGTTCAGATCGCCCTGAGCCACGTCGTTTCACCTTACGAGCATGATCCGTTGAAGGTTCTTCCGGGAGAGAAGCTCCATGATTATGATCTCTGGTCGAGACAAGGTGCCATGCCTCGGAAAGAGGCGGAGGTTCAGCTCAATCGGTGGCGGCAGAGAAATGCACAAGCGGGTGTGACGAACGGCAAAGGGGCTCCATGATCGGCATCGTCGATTACGGAATGGGAAATCTCCTCTCGGTCCGTCATGCATTGGAGATGGTCGGGGCCGAAGTGACCCTTTGCCGGGAGGGGGATGATCTGAGACAGGTTGAACGGATTGTCCTGCCCGGCGTCGGCGCGTTCCGGGATTGCATGATGAATCTCAAAAATAATGGCCTGATCGAAGCTTTGGAAGAAGCGGTGCTTCGTTTGGGCAAGCCGATCCTGGGGATCTGTCTCGGAATGCAGGCGATGGCCCGGCGAAGCTTTGAGGGAGGGGAGCATTCCGGGCTCGGTTGGCTGGAGGCCGATGTGGTTCGTCTCCAACCGGGGGAGCCTTCTCTCCGCGTGCCTCAGATCGGTTGGAATGAGATCCGTTACCGGACCGGGAGTCCGTTTTTCGAAACGCTTCCTCCGTCGCCCGATTTCTACTTCGTCCACTCTTATTTCGTAAAATGCGACGATCAGGCGATCATCGAGGCCACTTGCGATTATGGCGGGCCGGTGACCGCCGCGGTCCGGAAGGGCAATATTTTTGCGACCCAGTTTCATCCGGAGAAGAGCCAGGATTACGGCCTGAAGGTCCTGGAGCATTTTCTCAGTTGGAAGCCGTGAGGGGACGATGCTGAAGCGCCGATTGATCCCGAAGCTTCAGATGAAGACGAGCGCTCATGGCGGATCGGATCGAAAAGTCCTGGTCACCACGATTCAATTTAAGGAAGTCCTGGAGATCGGCGATCCGGTCTCTCAGGCGAAGATCTACGAAGCGCAGGCGGCGGATGAGCTGATTTTTCTCGATCTGGATGCCTCGTCGGATCATCGTAAGCCGATCTTGGAGGTGATCCGCAGAGCGGCGGAGGAGATCTTCATGCCGTTTACAGTCGGGGGTGGGGTGAGGTCGATTGACGATTTTCGAGATCTCCTCTCGAGCGGGGCCGATAAGGTCAGCATCAACACCGCGGCTGTTGAAACCCCGGACCTTATCAACGATGCGGCGGAGGTCTTCGGCGCGCAGTGTGTGGTGTTGAGCATCGATTGTCGAAGCGAAAAAGAAGGGGACTTCCGGGTGTGGATCAACGGAGGAAGAATCAAAACAGAGCTCGATCCGGTCGCGTGGGCGATCGAGGGGGAAAGGCGCGGCGCGGGCGAGATTCTGCTGACGTCGATCGACCGCGACGGGATGCGCTGCGGACTCGATCTGGAACTGACCCGGCGGGTGGCGGAAACGGTCTCGATTCCGGTCATTGCGTCGGGCGGGTGCGGCGCGGCCGCTCATTTCGTGGAGGGGCTCCAAACCGGACGGGCCGATGCCGTCGCCGCCGGCACCTACTTTTGTTTTAAAGATGAAAACCCGATGCAGACCCGGTCTCAAATCCGAAATGCCGGAATTCCGATTCGAATGCATCGATAGAAGGGAGGGGGCGGGTGCCAGAGGCCGGGGGCCGGAAAAAAGGTGAAGCATTGACCTACTTTTTGGAAGGAAAACGGATCTATCTCCGCGAGGTGAGGCCTTCGGACGTCAACGAGCGCTACTATCATTGGATGAACGATCCGGAGACAACCCGGTTCCTGGAGAGCCGGTTTGCTCCGAACGCGATCGAGAATCTCCGTGACTATGTCGCCGGCAAACTGGGGGATCGCGACAATACCTTTCTTGCGATTGTCTTAAAAAAGAAGGATCGCCACATCGGAAATATCAAGTTGGGGCCGATCCAATGGATTCATCGTATTGCCGACATCGGCCTTCTAATCGGCGAGAAAGAGTGTTGGGGAAAAGGGTATGCGACCGAGGCGATTCAACTGGTTTCCGATTATGCCTTCAACGTTTTAAATCTCCATAAGGTGACCGCCGGGTGTTACGGTTCCAATGGAGGCTCCGCCCAGGCGTTTCTGAAGGCCGGTTTTGTGGTGGAAGGGGTTCGAAAGGACCAGTTTTATTCGAATGGATCCTACGTCGAAGATATACTCTTGGGCCTCATTCGGCCGGACTGGAACAGGAAAAGACGAAATGATTAAGGTTTTGATTCTAACGGAAGGGCGTCGCGAAATCGGTTTTGGACATGTCACCCGATGCACCGCGTTGTATCAGGCGTTCGAGGAGAGGGGGATTCCGGCCGAACTGATCGTGGAAGGGGATGAAAGTGTCGTGGGGCTGCTTCACGGGAAACAATACCGAATCCTTTCTTGGCGGAGCGATCGGTCGAAGCTCTCTTCGTTGATGACGGGCGCCGAAATTATGGTGGTCGATTCTTATCTCGCCGAGAAGGGGGTCTACGAGGCAGTCTCGAAGCAGGCGAAATGCCCCGTTTTCATCGACGATACTCAGCGGCTCGACTATCCTGAAGGGGTGGTGGTGAACGGAACCCTTTACGCGGAGGAGATGGATTATCCGCAAGGGGGCGGAAGGAGCTATCTGTTGGGGAGCAAATATATTCTCCTTCGCAGGGAATTCTGGGAGGCGCCCCAGAGAGAAACCCCAGAGACGATCGGTCGTATTCTGATCACGTTCGGCGGAGATGATGCGCGCGGGATGACGCCAAAGGTATTGGGTTTGCTCGTCGACGCTTTCCCGGAGTGCAGCAAGAGGGTCATTATCGGAAAAGGTTTCCGGGACGTTGAAAAAATTGAACGGTTGAAGGACAGCCGTACCGAGCTGATTTATTTTCCGGGCGCCGATGGGATGAAGAGAGCCATGCTCGATTCCGACGTGGCCGTCTCCGCCGGCGGGCAAACACTCTATGAGTTGGCGAGGATCGGCTTGCCGGCGGTCGCGATGGCCGTCGCGGAGAATCAGGTGAACAACGTGATGGGATGGGAGCGCGCCGGCTTTATCGATTACGCCGGCTGGTGGGAAAATCACACCGCCCTTGAAAGGGTCCTCACCTCCCTCATTCGGTTGAGAGATCAAGGGGAAAGAGCGCGAAGAAGTCATCTTGGGAAAAGACTCGTCGATGGCGGAGGAAGCGGGCGCGTCCGAGATTTCGTATTGGGGCTTTAGATCCGCCGGCGAGAAAGGGACGACTTTCATGATGAAATCGACAATTAAAATCGGCCCGATTGACCATCTGGTCCTCTTCGGAGGGGGGCCGTTGATGGTCGCGTTCGCAAAAGAGGCGATCAAGCGAAAAATCAAAACGACCCTCTTCGCCGTGAAACGCCACCTTGAAGAGGCGCTGGAAGGAGGGGGCGGTCCCACGTTGCGCGAGGTGTTGGAGAAAGAAAAGATCCCTTTCTTCCATGCCGACGATATCAACCGCGCTCCGGAGCTTCCCTCCGTGGTTTCGAGCGCGGCGATCGGAATCGGGCTCGGCGAGGCATACACTTTTTCGAAGGAGACGATCGCCCTCTTTCAAGGGAAGCTCTTCGATTTCATGACGATCCGGCTTCCGCAATATCGGGGGGGGGCGCATTTTACTTGGCAAATCCTTCGAAAGAACCGGATCGGCTGTTGGAATATTCAGGTGATCAATGAAGAGATGATCCCCGGTGTCTTTGACTCCGGCGAGATTTTAAAAACGAGGGAGTATTTTCTCCCGCCGTCGGCCAAGATCCCGAACGATTATTACGACGCCGCGCACGAGGAAGGGTTCAAGCTCTTCTGCGAGTTTCTCGATGAAGTCCAGTCCGGGAAAGAATTCGGGCTGGCAAAACTCCAGGAAAACTTCAGCTCCTATTTCCCGAGGCTTCATACCCTGCGGCATGGATGGATCAACTGGTCGTGGAATTGCGACGAGATCGAGACGATGATTTCCGCCTTTGACGATCCTTACCCTGGGGCGTCGACTTTTTTAAACGGCCGTCGGGTTTTTCTGAAACAATGCCAAGCCGATGCTGGTGAGGGGCCGTTCCATCCTTTTATGTCGGGGCTGATCTACCGGATGGTCGATCGCTCCGTTTTCATCGCGACCCGCGAGGGGGCGTTGGTGGTCCGCGAGGTGTCGGATGAGAAGGGGCGCGATTTGATTCCTACTCTCAAAGTGGGACAGCGTTTCTTTACGCCGATGAAGGTCCTGGAGGAGGCGATGCTCTACAGCGCCGAGTACAATGCGGCCGGCCTGGTAGAAGAACAGGGTGGGACACTGCATGCAACGGAGGAAGAAAAATGAGCGCGATGTTTGATCTTCTGAAAAAAATCTACCCTCTTCGGTTGGCCCCGGTGTCGGAAGACACCGACAAGGCGGCGGAAATCCTCCGCGGCGTCCTGCCGTTTCAAATCCACGAATACGCGTCGAGCCTGGAGCACAACGGCTGGACCGTTCCGCAAAAATGGAAAGCGGTCCGGGCGGAGATCAAGAAAAACGGAAAGACGATCTACGACGGAATGAAGCATCCATTGGGGGTGATCGGCTACTCCACCTCTTTCACCGGGAAAGTCTCTCTGGAAGAGCTGAAAAAGCATCTCTTCTATCACCCGGTCTTTCCGGAGGCGCTGGTTTATCACTGCGATTACTACTACAAGCCGTGGCGGCGGGACTGGGGGATGTCGATTCCGCATCAGCTTTACAAAGAGCTCGATCGGGGGGAGTACGAGGTGATCTTGGAGACCGTCGCCGAACCTGGGACGATGAAAGTGTTGGATTATTTTTTGGAAGGAGAGACGAAAGAGACCATTCTCTTCAACGCCCATGATTGCCACGCGGGACAAGCGAACGACGACGTCTCCGGGATCGTCGTGACGGTGGAGATCATGAAGCGTCTGGCCCAGAGAAAGAAGAGAAAATACAGCTACCGGGCGATCATCGCGCCGGAGCATTTGGGAACCGTTTTTTATCTGGCGAACCTCCCGGAGGAGGTGGTGAAGACGTTCCGAGGGGGGATGTTTCTCGAAATGCTTGGACATCAAAACCGATTTGCCTTGCAGAAATCGTTCACCGGAGAGAGCCTCATCGACAAAGCGGCGAAGGTCTATCTCACGCGAAATTTCTCCGACATCCATGAGGCCGACTTTAGGAAGGTGGTCGGAAACGACGAGACCGTCTGGGAAGCCCCCGGCTTCGAGATCCCCTTCATCTCGCTCTCCCGCGCCCACCCGATGTATCCGGAGTATCATTCCAGTCTTGATGACGAGCGGATCATCTTCGAGGACAAGCTGGAGGAAGCGGTCCAGACCGTCTTGGGGATGCTCAATATCCTCGAGACGAACACGACGTTGAAGCGCCATTTCAAGGGACTGGTCGCCCTCAGCAACCCGAAATATGATCTCTACATTTCGACCGCTGATCCGAGCATCCGTCCGACGGTGGCCGAAGATCAGAAAAAATGGAATTATCTGATGGACTGTCTCGGCCGGTATTTCGACGAAAAGACGACCCTGCTCGAGATCGCAATCAAACACGATATCGATTACACCAAGCTCCATCAGTACGTTCAGAAGTACGAGGAAAAGGGACTGGTTTCCTTTGTTGATAAGGAGTGAGAGCGTGATCGATCAAGAGATCGTTCAACGGTTGCTGGATGGCGCTTCATTAAGGACCTTTATGGTCCCGGATGACGCCATCGCATCCAACCGTCCTGAACATATCGAGACGTATGACCTGCCGCATGTCCTCATCAATGGATATTCTTTCTGGGGGAAATCGGAAACGACCCATCTGGGGCACGCTCCGGGATCGGGGAAGACGGCAGAGGTCGCCTTTGCCTATACCAATATCGGGCCTCTCTTTTGCAGCTACAACCCCTTCACGCGGGGGGCGAGATTGATGAGCAAGAAGCGATACAAAAAACATGAATGGGTCCTTAGAGATCATTTCAGATTGGTTTGGGATTCGGAGAAAGGGGATGCGACAGAAGAGATCAGACGAGAGATCGAATCGGCCTCTAAATTCAAAATCGCCATGCTCGATTCGGAGGAGATCTGGAATATCCATCCGGTCGACCTGCCGATGTATTACTCGAAGGAGGGATTTTTCGAGTTCAAAACCGTCGTGGATCAGTATCCAACTTTCTTCCGGTATCCGGCGCAGACAGGGGAGATCCTCCAAAGATATTCCGATTTCCTCAATCATCGACCCGCAGACGGCGACCCCGAAATAATCCGACTGAGCGAATGTCCGCAGTTCCATACTTTTTACGCAATTCGGTCCGACGGCAGCTATTATAATTTCTTCGATATCCCGAGAAACACGGTCCAGAGATACAAGAGGTTAATGGTGTTTGCCGATGTCTCGAATGGATAAGCGCTTGAAAGGAGTTCGTTTGAGACAAAACGCTGATTAGACAGTTTCAGATTAATCAATTTTAACCATCTGGGCGCCGGGAGTGGACGGGTTCGAGGGGACGAAATCATGAGGGAGCTCGAAAGTGGATGTATTCCGACTGCATGATTTCCAAAAAGGAGCAACTTCTTTGTCGTGAAGGAGATCAAGGCCGGGGAGATGTTTACCGAGGAAAACGTCCGGTCGATTCGGTTTGGATTTGCCTTGCCCCAAAATACCTTGGAAAGGTCCTTGGGAAAAAATAGAAGTGTCACATTCAAAGAGGAGCGCCGCTGACATGGGCGCTCGTCGAAGGAAAATCAGATGACGACTGAATCGTATACGGCCAATTATCATTCGGGCCTCTCCTATCTTAAATTGAACTTGAAGGATCCGGCCAGGGAGACGCTAAAAAGGGCGCTGACGCAGGTCTCCCAGGAAGAAATACGGGAAGACAACCCGGTCTATTTGGGGATCGTATCGACCCTCGCCGTTCTCTCGCTGGAACAGGCCGATTTCGAGGGGGCCTGCCGATATGTCGATCAAGGGCTTTCCGTCAAAAAAGATTATCTCGATTTTCTTTTTATCAAAGCGCTTCTCCTGATGGACCAAAAAAGATATGACGAGATGCTGGAGACGCTGATCCATTATCTGTTGGCGAAGGGGAATGGAGACGCGGCGGTTTATGATTATCGATACAGCCACGAAGGGGTCTTAAAAGAGGTCTACGAAAATCTCCTTCCGACGTCGTATCGGCTCGCCTTCCAGCAGGTCGAGATTAAAGCGCTCGTCCGGAAGTTATCCTACGCCGCCCGGAATGAATGGCTCAAAAAAGCGTATGAGATTATCGACAAAATCGACTGCCCGCGGAATCAACAGGAGCATTGATGAAAAAGTTATTGTTGCCGATCGGCCAAAGAGATTATGAAACGACCCAAGGAAGGATTGGGAACCTGGTGAAATTATTGTCGAAGACGTTCCGGGTGGAGCTGATCACCAATTCCAAAGAGGTTTGCGACGACCTGAATCAAAAACTCGGCCCGGATCATCCTATTGTCGTCACGTTTGTCGAGCCGAAGTTTCTGCCGCTCACGTTTGACTATCGGGATAACCTTGCAAAGATATTCGTTCAATATACGCATGATCTTTGCCTGCCGAAGACCGATCTGGAAATATGGAAGACCGCCGCGTTCGACGACTTCTGGGGGCATATCTCCACCTGCGCTTTTCCCGAGATACAGACGGTCGACGCCGATGTGGTGATGTTCCCGTTGATGTCTCATGACGACGCGCCGTGGGAGGAGACCGATATTTTTTACACCACCCTCCTCTTTATGGCGAAGGAAGCCGGGATCAAGGTGGTCGGTTATCAGCTTTATCCTGTTTTCAACGGGGTGAAGTTGATGCCGCAGTTGATGGACGCGATTATCGTCCGGAAGGAATTTGAAAGGGAATTCCATGTCAAGATGGGGATCGCTCCTGAAAAGATCCACCTGCTGACGGAGGAGAAAGACATCTATTCCCTTTCCACCATCGAGGACACGTATAAAAACCATATCTACAATTCTCAAATCGAAATAAGCCGGGATGAGTTGGGGGTCGTCGTTTGCAACCATGGAAAACTCAGGCCGCAGATTATCGAAGTTTTTAAGGCGCTCGAGGAATCGAAGATACCGGTGGTGTTGTTTTTATTGAAGCGGGATTTCGTAATTCGAGAATTGCAGGAAGACGAAATCATAAAAGATCTCTTCTTCGATCCGATCCGGAAGATCGGTTGTCGATTCTATTTGGTAGAGCAGCCGAGTCTGGTCCCGATTGTAATGACCTCCGATGTGGTGATTGCGCCAACTTATGTCGTGCCGTTGGAATTTGCCGCCCGATACGGTATTAAAGCGTGGGTGTATAACCCCTGTTATGATCCGCTCCCGGATGTGAATGGGGTGAACTTTAAGAACCGTCTGGAAGACCTCACGGCGTCGCTGAAGAAAGCCTATGAGGAGAAGAGAAAAAAGGTGGGGGTCGTCGATATCTTAAATCGTTGCGTGAGGACATTCCATGAAGTTGAAAAATAAAAAGATTGCCTGTTTTCTGGCGCTCCCCCACCATACTCGGTTTTTCATCCCGCTTCGGGAGGAGATTAAAAAGCAGGGAGGGGAGATCACTTTCATCGTCCCCTTGTCCGACTATCCCTTCGAAAGGGATTTGATCAAACGAAATCTTTCTTTTAAGTATTTTACCGATTATATGACGGCGGACGTGCGACAGAAGATCCGAGAGACCCACATCGAATTGTCCGGTCGCTGGACGGAGACCAGTTATAAATGGGATGGATTCAGTCGATGGTCTTTGTTCAAGCAGGGCTGGTTTTTCGATTCCCTCGTTGAAGAGTACTTCTGCATGGAGAAGTATATTGAGGTGGAAAATCCGGATATGTTCATCGCCCACCATGAGTGTAATCGATGGGGCCAAATCATCGGACATCTGGCCCGGGGAAAAAAGGTTCCCTTCGTGACGTTTCAGGAGGGAGATTACTACAACGACTACATTGGGCTCATCGTTCATACCGAATACTCGAATGTCGATTTATTGTGGGGAAACAAAACGAAGGAGGTATTAAAAGAATATCTCTGCTCGGACGATAAAATGTTTTTGATCGGAAACACCCATATCGACAGCGCCATCAAGACGTATGGCTCCCCGGGAACGGTCGATCAGATCAAGAAGGAGCTGTCCATCCCCGGCGATAAGAAGGTCATTCTTTTTCTGGTCGATATTAAATATGGGGGGATCGTCGATCGAGAGAACTGGCAGAGTTTCCTGAAAGGTCTGGACCAACTCGATTCGGAGGCGGTGCTGCTCTTTAAGTGGCATCCCAACGTGATACAGGGGGCGTATGAAAAAATCGAAGCGATGTTCAAGGAGATCTATCCGTCGGCTACTCTTTATTACATGTACGACCCTTATAAATTAATCGCCATCTCGGATTACTGCGTGTCGTTGGGAAAAACCACCCTGGCGATCGAGGCCCTGGCCTTCGGGAAACCCCTTTTCACCCTTCCGACGGCGGATACCCTGGATGACTATTACGTCAAGATGGGGATCGCTCAAACCGCCTTTCCCCCGGGGAATTGGTCGAATCTGCTGAATACGGTTCAAAGCGGCGTCCCTCCGGAGGTGACGGTAAAAGTGGATCAATATCTGAAGGAATATTTTTATAAAATTGACGGCAAGTCAGTCGAGCGGGCGGTCGAGGTGATGGGGACGATTTTTGAGACGCGGAGCGGGCGCGCAAAATCGAAACGGCTTAAATTGCAAGAAGCTGTTGCGGGCCGCGTCAGCGTGATCGTCCCTTCCGGTTCCGACGCTGAAGCGCTCCTCGCGACAATGACATCCCTCGCCCAAAAAGTTCAATGGCCCGATTGGGAAGTGGTGATCGTTGTGAACGATGAGGAGATGAAGCCATTCCTCCCGGCGCTTTCCGGCGATCTGAGGATCGTAGAGGCCAACGATGACCGTCTTCCGTTTCTTTACAACCGGGGGGCGGAGTGCGCCACGGGCGATCGTTTCATTTTTATGAAGCCGGGGGTTCTTTATCTTAAAGGGACCGGGTGGCCGGAGGCCATCCAGGAGGGGATCGCGGGAGCGCCGATCCGGAATGTCGACATGACCCCTTATTGTCTTGGGATGGCGTTTGATTTCAATGCGGCCCCTTATCGAATCATGACGGAGATTTGGGCGAATGAGGGATTTCAGAATCCGGAGTTCGTCGGAGGGGGGATGATCGGCGTGGCGCGGGCGCTCTTTGAATCGATCGGGGGATTCGATGAAGGGATCGCGAATCATCTTGTCGAGGTCGATTTTTGTCTTTCCGCAAAAGAGAAAAATCATCCACCGCAATATCTTCCGGAATGTCTCGGTGTTTTGTTTAAAGACACGTTCAATCCTGTTACCGGCGACGAGGTCTCAGATTCCGATGATACGTGGAAACGGAGAGTCCGGTTTTTCGCCAAATGGGTTGGACAGCTTCCGAAAGACGAGAACTTCATGCAGTTCGCAAAAGATCTATTGAAGGTGTGATGCACAAGCGGGAGGCCTTACACAAGTATGGAAACCGAATAGGAGATCGGAGTCGATGGTCATCGAAGTCAACAGCGCGAAATTGGGACCTCTGAAGGTGGAATCGGATCAGCTGATTACTTTTCCGGACGGCATTCCGGGATTTCCGAATGTGAAACGGTATTTCCTCATCGAGAATGATATAGGACATCCCTTGGGTTGGCTCCAAGCGGTGGAGGACCCGGAGCTTGCTTTTGTCGTGACCGATCCGATGCTCTTCAATCCGGATTACAAACCTCAAGTCCCCTTGGAAGAGTTCAAGCATCTTGAAATTGACGGGGGAGAGTCGCTCGCCTTGCTGGTCATTGTGAATGTTCCTCAAGAAGACCCCCTTAAAATGACCGCCAATTTTATGGCGCCGCTGGTCATCAATGCCAAAATTCGTGTGGGAAAACAAGTCATTCTGAATGATACGCAATATAGCCACAGGGAGCCTCTATTGATGCCGGCCGCCTCCGGCCGAACCTAAAGTTTTTCTTTTCCGAACCGATAAGTAAAGGGAGCGGGAACACTATTCCTATGGAATCCCGTTCGGAGAAGAGAAACAGGGTCTTAATCATTCGGGCAAGGAGGCCCGGCGGTGTCTGGGGCGTTTTATCGCGCGTTCCGGCCCGACACAATTCAAGGAGGACTTTTCATGGCTTTAACAGTTAATACCAACATGTTTTCAGTCATCGCGCAGGGGAACCTATCTAAAACGGAAAGACCGTTGATGACGTCGATGCAGCGCCTCTCTTCGGGCCTTCGAATCAACTCTTCCAGGGACGACGCGGCCGGTTTGGCCATCGCCACCCGGATGACCCGGTCGATCAACGGTCTCACCGTCGCCGCGAGAAATGCCAACGACGGCGTTTCTTTCGCTCAGACGGCGGAAGGTGCCATGGGGGAGATGCTCAACAACCTTCAGAGAATTTATGAATTGGCCAACCAGGCGGCGAGCTACAATACATCGACCGATCGGAGTTCCATGAACCAGGAGGTCGCCCAGCTGGTTTCTGAATTGAACAGGGTGGTCAGCCAGACCCGATTCAATGGGGAAACCTTCTTGAACCAGGCGTTCAGCGGCGCCTTCCAGGTGGGGATCGAGGTCAATGAGACAATCTCGATCTCGACCACCAACGTGTCGCCCGACACGTTGGGTGTCCAGTCATCGAGGACCGATTTTACCGACACCGCCACTAACCGAACGGTGATCGCGAGTGCGGTCGCGGGGGCCACCCTCCGGGCGAACGGTATCTCAGCGTCCGCGACATTGGCCGGGGTCGATTTAGGAAACGCCATTACCCAAAGCGATGCGAAGAACAACAGTCTCTCCATCATTAACCGGGTCAATCAATTTACCGGGTCGACTAATGTGACCGCATTTTCCTTCGGGAATGCCTATGTCGGAACCGCAGCGACCGGTAACGCGAGCGCAGGCGATGTTAACAGCGGCTATATTACGATCAATGGTATCGCCATCGGCTCAACCTCGTTGGGGGCGCTTTCGAGCGGTTCCGTGGTGGCCGCCGCCCTCGCTTCGGCGATCAACGCCAAAACAGCCTCCACGGGGGTTTATGCCATTGTGCTCGGCACCTTTGATGTCGGTTCTGCGAATACCGCCAGCATCGCGCTGGTCAATACGACCGGCGCGGCGATCACCGTGGCCATTGCAACGGTGAACGCCGGAGCGGGGAGCGCGGCGGTCGCTTACTTCGGGGCAACCGGAGGGAGTGTCTCCGCGGGGCAGAATGGACAGATCATCGTCAGCACCCCCTTGGGGACAACCAGCGCGGCGACCAACGCCGCCTCGGATACCCTCGGGCTTGGTTTCGGCTCTGCGGCCGCGTCGATTTCGATCAGCGGCAGCGCGTCGATCAACTCGGTGACCGTCAATACGGTCGGGAGCGCCAACCTGGCGATCTTGGCGGCGAAGCAGGGATTGGACAGCCTCAACGCCGAAAGATCCAAACTCGGTGCCGTCATGAACAGGCTTCAGTCGACCATTGCCAACATCATGAATGCCAATGAAAATACCACTGCAGCGAGATCCCGAATCATGGACACCGATTTCGCGGCAGAAACCGCGAACTTAACAAAATCGCTCATCACACAGCAAGCCGGTATCTCGATCCTCGCTCAAGCGAACACCCTGCCTCAGCAGGTGTTGGCGCTATTACAAGGAGCATAACTCAGTCAAGGAGGAAGGGGGGTGGGGGTTCCCCACCCCCTTTTGAGATAATATGGAGATAAAAAGCATAGACGCGGGCTCTCCCTCCATTGTTCCCGAGATTGGCCGGACCAAAAAGGGTGGGAAGAACGTCCAAAAAAAAGAACAGGTGGCAGCGCAGATCAGCGCGAAGCATCAGGATGCTCAAAGTGCTCCTGCAGCCACAAACTTTGAAACCATCGCTTTTAAGGCATTTTTTGCGATTGATGAGAACAAGAATGTGGTGATCAGAATTAAAGACGCTGAAGGGAATGTCGTCAAACAGATCCCGCCGGCAGAGTATTTGAAAATGGCGGAAACGCTTTTAGAAAACAGCAAAACCCTATTCCACCTTGAGGCATAAATGGCGACGAACCCCCTTTCCGGAATGTTATCCAACATCACCGGCATAGAGACCACTACTATTATCAGTCAGTTGATGATTGTCGAAAGACAGCCGCTTCAGTCGCTGACCAACAGAAAGGCCGCTTTTGAATCGAAGATCACCGCCTATGGAAATCTTTCGAGCACCCTTTCCAAGTTGAAGACCTCCCTTTCTTCCCTTAAATCGGCATCGATCGAGGGGATGACCGCTTCTTCCTCGGATTCAGCCGTTTTCACCGCCACCGCCGATACCTCCGCTTCGGAGGGGACGTATAATATCAGGGTAAGCAATCTCGCCACGAAACAAAGCGTTTATTCAGAGACGTTTCTTTCGGACGGATCTGAAGTCGCCGATCTTTCCTCGGTTGCGTCGCAGAAGCTAAGAATACAGGTCGGTTCTACTACCGCCGTCGAGGTGACGGTCGATGCGACGAATAATACGCTGAACGGCGTACGGGACGCGATTAACGACGCAGAGGCGGGGGTGACGGCCTCCATTGTGAACGATGGAACCGGGTACAGACTCATCCTCTCCTCGAACACTACTGGGGCGTCCAACCGGATCATCCTCCAAGCGGATGAAGACAATGACGGGGTCTATTCGGAGGCAGGGGCCGAGTCGGATACGACGGGACTTTCCAAACTCGCCCTGAACGCAACGTATGATGCGGCCGGGGCGGTGACCGGCGGTATCACCAACATGACGCAATCCCAAGCGGCGGTCGACGCCTCTTTGCTGGTAGATGGGTTGACCATTACCCGGAACGCCAACACCATCACCGACATTTTCACCGGGGTCACCCTGAATTTATTAAACGACTCGGACGGGAACACATTGACCCTCACCGTTTCGAAGGATACACAAAAGATAAAGGATAATGTCAACGCATTCGTCGGGGCGTATAACACGGTTATGGGGCTTGCCAGAGGTCTCTCTAAACCCACGCCGGGGAGATCGGTTCTTCTGGCGGGGGACAGCACCGCGAATGGAATTATCAATCGATTGAATTCAGCGATCACCTCCCTCTATGCCGGAAAGAGCCCGGCGAGCCTCGGCTTGAGCCATGATTCGCAAGGGGCGCTTTCTTTGGACACAGAAATTTTGGATGCCGCAATCGAAGCCGACCGACAGGGGGTGATCGATACTTTTGACGGCATGGCGGAGGCGCTTGAAGAGACGGTGACCGATTTTATCAATGTCCAGATTCCCGCGCGCAATGATGGGCTGAACATTTCGAGCAAGGGGGTTCAAAGGAACATCGACAACCTGACCTTCCGGCTTCAAACGATCGAGGCGACCTACAGAAGGCAATTTTCCGCCTTGGAGCAGACGATTTCACAACTTCAGGCGAGCGGCAACTTTTTATCGCAGCGGCTCGCGGCGATCACAAACGGAAGCGACTCATCCGGCGGATGATATTTTGTCTGAACGCCATTTAAAGGAGCGCCACTCACACCAACACGACGGAGCCGACACAATGAATCTCAGTCCCAATTACCCGATGAACGCCTATGTTCAGGCCAGCCTCCAAACCGCGGCGCCTACCGCCGACCCACACAAGTTGATACTGATGTTATTTGACGGGGCGATCGAAGCGGTTCATTCCGCCAATGAATATATGCTCGATCAAAATTATTCAGAAAAAGGCCGGGCGGTTTCCAAGGCGATTGCCATTATCGGGGAACTGGCCAGCAGCTTGAACTATGAAGTGGGCGGGGAAATCGCGGCGAGCCTGGGGCTTTTATACGCGCACATGACCGTTGAGTTGCTCAATGCCAGTATCGACAACAATCCGGAGGATTTAAGCCACGTGGGACAGCTACTGACCGAGTTAAGAAGCGGGTGGGCTGCGATCAACCTTCAGCAAACGGTGGCGGAGAGCGCTCCTGAACCTCACCCGCAGCAGACCGTTACAGGCAGTTATGGAAAGGTCTAGCGCCATGGGTGCGGAGGAGCTCATCAAAGAGTATGAGATGTTCAGAGTATTAACACAGCAGATGTTAGAAAGCGTTAGAAACGATGAATGGGACCGCATTGCTCAAATCGGGGAGCGCCGCGAAGAGCTGCTGAAAGAGTTGATGGCGCTCGATGATACCTTTATGACCGACCTCTCCGAGCGGGTGCGCTGGTCCGATCTGATTCGTCAATGCCTCGAAATGAATGGAGAGATGCAATCGTTGATCGAGGAGAAGATGGGAGCGCTGCAAAAGAATTACAATGATGGAAAGAAAATGTTTCAAGCCTATCACCAGCATTCCGGAGGATAACTCCTGCCGATTCCTCTCGCCTACATCCGTGTTGTTAGTCGACGAAAAAGTTAGAACAAGCATCGCGGTTTAATCATTCTGTTGAAAGATAGCGTGCCCTTACGCCGGGGTCTTCATCGAAATGACCGTTCATCAAATCCATAATGTTCTGAGAACGTACTTTTACCTTTTCAATTCGAAAGAAGTTGAATCAATTTCAAAAGAACAGGAAAGTTTGTCTTCTCGCGACCGTGTGACCATTTCTCCCGAAGCGAAAAAGAGATTAGAGGAAATTCCCCAATCCGAGGAAAGATAACCAGGCGAAGATCTTGCACCTCCATATTAGGTGGAGAAGATAAGCAATACAGGGGAAAAAATGCCGGGACAAGAGTCGATTCAAATCCTCGTCGTGGATGATGAAGATGGACCGCAAGAGGTCCTCAGGATTGCCTTGGCGAGTCGCGGCTTTCAGGTCAAAATCGCCAAAAACGGCCGTCAGGCCTGTCAAATGTTTGACGCGGAACATTTCGACCTCGTTCTAACGGACCTTAAGATGCCTGGGATGGGGGGCATCGAATTGCTCCGGCAGATTCGAGAGAGATCTCCCGAAACGATCGTCATCTTTATGACGGGGTATGCCTCCCTTGACTCGGCCATCGAGGCGGTCCGGGAGGGGGCCTACGATTATTTAACAAAGCCCTTCCGAATCGAGGAGCTTTATATCGCCGTCAAAAATGCAGTTGAACGGATCAAGTTAATCAAGGAAAACAAAAAGCTTTTCGATGAGTTGAAGATGGTCCATCAGAAAATGAAAGAAAATCCTCCTGATGAAAATTTAGGAGGGGAAAATAGAAACTTGGAATTGCTCCAAGCCCTCCAACGTCAGCTCCTGCAAATTTATACTCGGACCGGTCCCATCAATCAGGTAAAGTAAGAATCCCTTCTGATAAATATTTTCCTGCGATAAAAGTGCTCGGAGAGAAGAAGAAATCATTCTTGCCTAGTTTGGTATAGTCATTGCATATATCTTGAGAGAATTTGTTATCCCGGAGCAGGCTCATAATGAAAGAATCGGCTCATATTCTTCTGATTCACCAGAACCTCGATAAAATAGACGGAGAGATTTCGTTTTTAAAAAGCCGCGGTTTTGGCGTTTCTTCTCTTTCGGCTTCGAAGATCGGGTCTTTCTTTAAGGCAATCGATATCGGAAAAGTTGATGTCATTGTTTTAGACGGGGGTCTTTCTCACGCGTCTATTTTCGATTTCCTGAAAAAGCTCCGCTCGATGCAATCCACCGCCTGTGTTCTCCTTTCCGAAGTCGTTTCGGATGGGAATAAGGCCGCTGCGCTTCTTCGAGCCGGGATTTTCGACATGTTGAAAACACCCTGCCCTCTCGATCGACTGGAGAGGATGATTCGGCAAGGTTTAAAGAATCGACAAAAACTGACCCGCATCCTTCAACTCTCCGATCGGCTTGATTCTGCATACAAACAGTTGGAGGAGGATCGAAATCATCTCCAGAAGTGGAGCGACGATCTCGGACGGCTTTATACCTTGAATCAAACCTTAAGCGAATCGCTCGAAATTGAGGAAGTCGCACAATCACTGACCGTCAATTTGCGAAAAGTTATTCCGTATGACATCGCTTGTCTCTTTCTCAAAAACGGGCAGAAAGTGCAGATCTATACCGATCAACAAAAGTCGGCTGCTTTTCTCGAGCGGGTCTCCTCCGACACCATCCGAAGCGCGCAACAGCTGCTTGAGAAGGGGGATCTTCCATCGGGACCGATTGTTCGCAAGGGGGGGGCTGAGATATTGGTTCCCCTCCGGGTCGCGACGGAAAAGATCGGGATTTTGAGGTTGATTCGATTTTCGAAGGAGGTATTTAACGATTATCAATCGAGAATTCTTGCCATGATCTCGACCTCTATTTCATTGGCCATTCGAAATGCCGAGATTCATCAGGAAGTGCAGGAGTTGGCGTCTAAAGATGAATTAACCTCTCTCTTGAATCGGCGCGCCTTTTTGAATGTGGTCAATCGAGAGTTTAAAAGAACGGCGCGTTACGAGACGTCTCTGGCGCTCATCCTCATTGATGTCGATAATTTCAAGGAGATCAACGATGGTTTCGGACATCTGGTCGGCGACCAGGTGCTCCGGGAAATCTCTCAGCTCATCATCAAGAGCGTTCGTGATGTCGATACCGTCGCCCGTTACGGCGGAGATGAATTGGTCGTGGTTCTGCCGAAGACAAATCTTCAGGAAGCGATGATTGCGGCGCAACGAATTCGGAAGCGCATCCGGACCGCGCTCTTTCAGTGCGGCGATCAAACTGTCCGCATTACAATCAGCATGGGAATCGCTCAGTGTCCCGCCTCGTTGATCAAAACACCGGAAGATCTTTTCCGATTGGCCGATCAGGCGTTGTATGCCGCCAAAAAGAAGGGACGGAATCGAATTGAGAGTCCGCCGTTGTCTGCGGTCGGAGCGCGGGGGGGATCTCAAATTGATGGAATTCGACGATAAAGAAAACGATGAAGCTTCCCAAAGCGGCGCGAACCGGAGAGGATATATCCGTGTCGCTGCGGAGTGCCCCGTCATCTATCGGATTGTTGATCCGGCCGCCCCTAAAAGAAACCCTAAAAAAAAGATCCATCATGTTCCTTCCCTTCCTCCTTTTGATCTGACGCAGACGAGAGGAACCGAGGAGGGATTGAACCCGCAGATCATCGAGCTGATTCTCTGGCTCGATTGGAAAATGAACTATCTTTTTAAAGCTCTGACAAAAGAAAAAGATGCGGAGATTTTCCCCTATCAGGCGGTGATCATCGATCTGAGCGCGACCGGAATGAGATTTTCCACTGCGAAGGAGGTGAAAGCGAGAGGCATCCTCGAATTTGAATTTATTCTGCCGATTCTTCCATTCCGTGAAATGAGCTTGATGGGAGAGGTGGTCCGGTGCGTTCGCTCCGATAACGAAGAGCTTTCCGGTGAATATGAGGTTGCCATTGAGTTCCGGAAAATCAAAGAGACCGACCGGGAACATATTATCCACTACGTCGTGAAAAGGCAGCTCCAGCTCCAGAGAGAGGAAAGAAATACAAGATAGGCGAAAGGTGTTTCGAATCGATTGACGCGGTCTCCTGACAGCCCGATTGGAAGTTGTGAAATCCTCACGATCCTCATAAAACATTTGACTTTTTCCGTTCAGAAGCATATTCTCAAAAACTTGTATCCTCCGATAAAGAAGGAGACCGGAGTAACAAAATTGAGACGAATAAAATTCCTTTCTCTCCCTGTCCTATTTATTTCGTTTTTTTTCCTCTTTTCCTCCCGTGATGGATCTGCCGCAATAGATCCTGGTGTTGTCCAGGGAAATATCGACGACATCGCGAAGACCGTCTTGACCTATTTCCCAAAGGTGAATGGATCGGTGACCTCGGTTGATAATGAAATTGTGATCGTTAACCTGGGGAAAGAAAAAGGGGTCACCAAGGGAGTCCTCTTAACCGTCTACAGGGAAAAGGAGTCTTTTTATCATCCGGTGACGGGGGTTGAATTGGGCCGATTCGAAGAGGAGATTGGGATGATTGAGGTCGATCAGGTGGAGGGGGATCATCTGAGCGCCCGAAAGATCTCAATCACCGAGCCGATTCGTGTGGGAGACCTGGTCCGCCTCTCCGCCGCCCGAATCCCGGTCGGTGTAACCTCCCTTTCTTCGGACGGACCCGATTTTTTGGCGACCGAATTGGTCTCCGCGCTCTCGGAGACGGGACGATTCCGAGTCGATCTTCTCCCTCTGCAAACGAACGCGAGTGATGCATTAAAGCGAAATAAGCTCTACCTGATTCGACTGACCACTTCCAAAGAAGAGGGCCGTTTTCTGATGAAGCTTGAGATTCAGAATACGCAAACGGGGAAATCTCTCTCGGAGATGACGGTCCAGGTGGTCCAATCGGAAGAGAGTGATTTAATCTTGGAACATCTGCAATACCAGCTCTTCCAAAGGCAACAGGCGCAGCCGAATTAATTTCTCACCTTGTCTGTAGGAAAGTTTGATTGATGGCTGATCGGATGAAGGATTCGGAGAAATTGAGCGAAGAAGCGCTCTTCGCAATGCTCGATCCCCAAAATCTTCCAAAACATGTCGCGATCATTATGGATGGAAACGGCCGGTGGGCCGCCCAGAAAAACCTTCCCCGTATCGCCGGCCATCGAAGGGGAATCCAATCGGTCCGAGAGATCGTGACGTTCTCCCGGAAATTGGGAATAGAAGCCTTGACCCTCTTTGCTTTCTCGAATGAAAACTGGAACCGTCCGGTTCCGGAAATATCCCAACTGATGATGCTTTTGGAGAGATACTTAAAGCAAGAGTTGAAGACGATGATGGAGAACGAGATCCGCTTTCGAACCATCGGACAGATCGAACGTCTTCCCTCTTCCGTGCTCCGGATGATCCGATCGGTTGAAGAGAAAACAGAAAAAAATAAAAGAATGACGCTGATCCTGGCATTGAGCTATGGCGGCCGGGCGGAGATGGTCGATGCGGTCCGGCGGATGATGGAGGAGTTTCAGGAAGAGAAAATCTCGATCAAAGATCTGGATGAAACACTCTTCTCCCGTTATCTCTATACGCAGGAGATTCCCGATCCCGACCTCATGATCCGGACCAGCGGCGAGATCCGGATCAGCAATTTTCTTCTATGGCAGCTTGCTTATACCGAGCTTTTTTTCACCAAAACGTTTTGGCCCGATTTCAGGCGGAAAGACTTCCTCCTGGCCCTGCTCGATTACCAGGGAAGAGAGCGTCGATTCGGCTTGGTGACGGAACAGGTTTCTCATCCAGGCGTCCCTCGAAAGGAAGGTTCCCCGGGTACTTCCGTGAAACGATTGTTGGAAGACCTTCAGGGGGGAGAAGAGCGTGAATTTTAAGTCGAGCCGTCTCGCGACGGCCGTCGTGCTTCTCCCGATTCTTTATCTTCTTATTCGATACCTCCCACCGCTTCTTTTTTCCCTTTTTGCCGCTATGGTCATTCTTCGGGTGCAATACGAATTCTACCTTCTCGTTTTTCAGGATCGGGAGAGGGTTCCGATCTTCACCGGTTTAGGGCTCGGCTTTCTTTTCTCTTGGAGTTTTTATCGGGCCGATCTCTTCTGGGGGGGGGGATCTGGTCCGGCGCTCGTCACCCTTTCGTTGATGGCCGTTTTGATCGTCACCCTCTTTTCTTTTCGCGATATCAAGATGACACTGACTCATTCCGCTGCCGTCTTCCTGGGGATCGTTTATATTTCCGGCTTTCTCAGCCACCTCATCTTCCTTCGGCAGATGGCTCAGGGAAGCGCGTTGATTCTCTTCCTTCTTCTGATTGTCTGGGCGGGAGACGCGGCCGCTTATTACGTCGGAAGGTCGATGGGGAAGCATAAACTCTATCCGGAAGTGAGTCCCAACAAGACGATCGAGGGGGCGATCGGCGGTTTGTTCGGAAGCTTTCTTGGAACGCTCGCGGCCCAATTCACCTTTCTTCCCATTTTTAAAGGGGTTGATTTCATTTTGATTCCTCTTCTTGTCGGCGGGATGGGCCAATTAGGGGACCTGGCGGAATCGATGATGAAGCGAAGCGCCGGCGTCAAAGACTCCAGTGCCTTGATTCCGGCCCACGGCGGTCTTTTCGATAAGCTGGATTCTGTTGCCTTTGCCGCCCCGGTCCTTTATTATTACCTCTTTTGGGTGAAGGGGTAGGAAGCTAGGTTCAGCAGCTAGGTTTAAATAGAGAGACCTGATGAAAAAAATCGTGATCCTCGGCTCAACCGGTTCGATCGGCACCAATACGCTGGATGTTATCCGTCGTTTTCCCGATCACTTTCAGGTCGTTGGTTTGACGGCCCGATCCAACAATGTTAAGCTAGAAGAACAAATCCGGCGGTTTAAGCCGAAGGTTGTTTCTTTGTCGGATGAAAAAGCCGCCCTTGCCCTTGGAAAGAAGTTTCGGCGAGCCGGCGTCGAGGTATTGGCAGGGGAGGCCGGAACGGTGGAAGTGGCCCGGATGGCCGAGAGCGATCTGGTCGTCTCGGGCATGGTGGGAGGAGCGGGGCTCCTTCCGACCTTCTCCGCAGTTCAAAGCGGCAAGAGCGTGGCGCTGGCCAACAAGGAAACGTTGGTCATGGCGGGGGAGATCATCCAGCGCGAGGCCCGGCAGAAAAGGGTCCAGATCCTCCCGATCGACAGTGAGCATTCCGCGATCTTTCAAGTGATGGTTTCAGAGCGGCTCCAAGATGTCCGAAGAATCATCCTGACGGCATCGGGGGGGCCGCTTCTTCGTTTTTCCAACAAGGCGAAGCGGACCGTCTCTCCCAGAGAGGCGTTGGCCCATCCGACGTGGAAGATGGGTCCGAAGATCTCGATTGATTCCGCCACCCTGATGAACAAAGGGTTTGAAATTATGGAAGCGCGGTGGCTCTTCGACGCGCCTCCTGAAAAAATTGACGTTGTGATCCACCATCAAAGCATTATCCATTCCATGGTAGAATTTGTGGACCGATCGGTCGTTGCCCAAATGGGACTCCCTGATATGAGGGTCCCCATTTCTTATGCGCTTCATTATCCGGAGCGGGCGCCGCTTTCTCTCCCTTCGCTCAGCTTGGAAGAAGTGGGGCAGCTCACCTTCGAAAAGCCCAATCTGAAAGCGTTTCCACTCCTCTCCTGCGCCTATGAGGCGCTCAAGGCGGGGGGATCGGTTCCGGCCGTTCTCAATGCGGCCAACGAAGAGGCGGTCGAAGCCTTTTTATCGGAGAAGATCGGCTTTCTCGATATTCACAAGGTGATCCGTCGCACCATGGATGCCCATTTGCCCACTGCGATTCGTACGCTGGACGATGTGATCTCAGCGGACCGCGGGGCCCGGCTGGAGGCCCGCCGGCAAATTCAGAGATGCAGCGCATGAAAATCGCAGCGGCAGATCGGAAGGAGAAGGAGCATGTTTAGTTTATCGGCCATCGTGACCTTCCTCATTGTGTTGGGGGTATTGGTCTTTGTTCATGAGTTCGGTCATTATATTGTCGCCCGTTTCTGCGGAGTTCAGGTGCAAACCTTTTCGTTGGGGTTTGGGCCGAGACTTTTCTCTCGTAAATGGGGGCCGACGGAATATTGCATCTCGATCATCCCATTGGGGGGGTACGTCCGGTTGCTGGGGGACGATCCGAAGGAAGAGATCAGCCCGGAAGAGCGCGACCGGTCGTTCTTGACCCAAAGTGTGAAGAAGAAGATCGCCATTGTTGTGGCCGGTCCTCTCTTTAATCTTCTCCTCGCGCTGTTTATTTTTGTCGGCGTCTTCATGACCGGGGTTCCTTCGTTGACCTCTGAAGTCGGCGAGGTCCAGCCGAGCTCCGCCGCGGGGCAAGCCGGCATGCAGCCGGGGGATCGGATCGTCGAGATTGAAGGGAAGCCGATCAACCAATGGGAGGAGATCCGCGAGACGCTGCAGATGAACGGGGGAAAAGAGCTCCAGTTTGTCGTCGAGCGGGAGGGACAAAGAGTGAATCTGAAGATCACCCCGATGTTGAAGGAGACCCAGGATGTCCTTGGAGACTCCCACCAGCTCTGGCTGATCGGCATTCTTCCGAAGGGAACACACACGATCAAGCAGTATGATCCGCTGACGGCGGCGATGATGGGGGCCAAGCGGACCTGGGAGATGATCTCTTTGAACGTGACCGGGATTTTTAGGCTCATTCAGGGGAGAATCTCGTCCGATTCGATCGGCGGGCCGATCCTGATCGCCCAGATGGCGGGCCAGCAGGCGAATGAGGGGATCTTGAATGTGGTCCTCTTCATCGCCATTCTCAGCATCAACTTGGGAATCATCAACCTCTTTCCTATCCCCATTCTGGACGGCGGCCACCTTCTCTTCTTTATCATCGAAGGGATCATGGGCCATCCGCTGAGCCTGAAGACGCGGGAGATCGCTTCACAGGTGGGACTCTTCATTATCATCTCGCTCATGGTGTTCGCGTTCTATAACGATATTATGCGGTTGTTTATCAAGCAGGGATGATCGTAGGGGCGCGATTCATCGCGCCCTTGCATGAAATCAAATCCGGGCGCAATCAATTGCGCCCCCTACGGTTTTGAAAAAACGATGAAGGTGACCCGCAGGAAGACGAGACAAATCTCGGTCGGCTCGGTGAAGATCGGGGGGGATGCACCGGTGGTGGTCCAATCGATGACCACCTCCGATACTCGAGATATCGCCGCCACCGTCGCCGAGATCAAACGGCTCGAAGAGGTCGGTTGTGAGATCGTCCGCGTCGCCGTCCCAGAGAAAGAATCGGCCGAAGCCCTTCCGAAAATCCGCGCCCAAATCCGCATTCCGCTGATTGCCGATGTTCATTTCGACTACCATCTCGCGATGGCCGCGCTGGAGGCGGGGGTGGATGGGCTTCGATTGAATCCCGGCAACATCGGGTCGCGCGAGCGGGTCGAACGTGTCGTCAAAATGGCGAAAGACAAAGGGGTGCCGATCCGGATCGGCGTCAACGCCGGCTCCCTGGAGCGGGAGCTTCTGGAAAAATACGGTTATCCGACGGCCGAAGCGATGGTCGAATCGGCGATGCGCCATATCGAGATTTTGGAGTCGCTCGGCTTCTATGATACAAAAGTTTCGCTGAAGGCCTCGCATGTCGGCCTGGCAGTGGAGGCATACCGGCTCTTCTCGAAGCAGTCGGATTATCCCCTTCATCTCGGCATTACCGAGGCGGGGACCGCCGCAACCGGCGCCGTGAAGTCGTCTGTCGGGATCGGCATTCTCCTCTCCGAAGGGATCGGGGATACAATCCGGATCTCCTTGGCGGCCGACTCCACCGAAGAGGTCCGCGTCGGCTACGAAATCCTCAAATCGCTCAACCTTCGAAAACGAGGGGTCAATATCATCGCCTGTCCGACCTGCGGCCGTCTTGAAATCGACGTGATCAAGCTGGCGGCGACATTGGAATCGAAGCTCGGCCACATCACCGAGCCGATCGACATCTCGGTCCTCGGCTGCGTTGTGAACGGCATCGGCGAGGGCAAAGAAGCCGACATCGGCATTGCCGGCGGGCGCGGCGTCGGGCTTCTTTTCCGAAACGGCGAAATCATCCGGAAGGTTCCTTCCGAGCAACTGGAATCGGTCCTTTTGTTCGAGGTGGAGCAGTTAGTTAAAGAGAGGAAGGCCTTGAAAGAGGGGAAGGGGTAGGCGCCCACCGCCTTCCTCCTCCCGTTTCTTGGATTTAAGATGCGTTACTCCAAACTTCTCATACCGACATTGCGTGAAGATCCGACCGAAGCGGAGGTGATCAGCCACCGCCTGATGATGCGGGCGGGGATGATCCGGAAAGTTTCCGCCGGAATTTATAATTTTCTTCCGGTGGGACTCCGTGTTCTCTCTAAAGTTGCGAAGATTGTCCGGGAAGAGATGGAGCACGCCGGCGCCCAGGAGATCTTGATGCCGGCGCTCCAGCCGGCGGAGCTTTGGCAGGAGACCGGCCGGTGGCAGCAGTACGGCAAGGAGCTGATGCGCCTCAAGGACCGGCATGATCGCGACTTCTGCCTTGGTCCGACGCATGAGGAGGTCATCACCGATCTGGTCCGGCGCGAAGTTAAATCGTACCGCCAGCTTCCGATCAATCTTTACCAAATCCAGACCAAATTCCGCGATGAAATCCGCCCCCGTTTCGGTTTGATGCGCGGGCGCGAATTCGTCATGAAGGATGCGTACAGCTTCGACGCCGACCTGGAGGGGGCGAAAGAAAACTATAAGAAGATGTACGACGCTTATCATAAGATCTTCAGCCGTCTCGGCCTCCGGTTTCGCGCGGTGGAGGCCGACACCGGCTTGATCGGCGGCAGCTCCTCGCACGAGTTCATGGTCTTAGCGCAGACCGGCGAGGAGGGGATCGCCTCCTGTACGAAGTGCGACTATGCCGCGAATGTCGAACGGGCGGAGTTGAAGCCGGGGGTAGGGGGTAGGGGACAGGGGATAGGGGAAGCCGAAAACTTGGAGAAAGTTCAAACACCGGGCAAGAAAACGGTAGAAGAGGTGAGCGCTTTTTTGAAGGCGACGCCGCCCCAGCTGGTGAAGACCCTTCTTTTCTCGGCCGACGGGCGGCCTCTGGCGGTGCTGGTTCGCGGGGATCATCAGGTCAATGAGATCAAGGTCAGGCGCCTCCTCGGCGTTTCCGATCTCGTGCTGGCCGACGCGGGAAAAGTCGAAGCCTGGACCGGCGGACCCTCCGGATTTTCCGGACCGGTCGGCCTAAAAAATATCGAAATCATCGGCGACCTTTCCGTGGAAGCGATGCCGGAGGCGATCGTCGGCGCAAACGAAAAAGACGCCCACTATCTGCATGCGGTTCCCGGACGGGATTTCAAGGTCGATCGTTTCGCCGATCTCCGGAATGCCGTGGCAGGGGACGCCTGTCCCCGATGCGGCGCGCCGGAGTCGATCGATCGCGGCATCGAGGTCGGGCATGTTTTCATGCTCGGAACGAAGTATAGCGAGGCGATGAAAGCGACCTTCCTCGATCCGAAGGGGGAAGAGCAATTCTTTGTCATGGGATGCTACGGCATCGGGGTCTCCCGGATCATCGCGGCGGCGATCGAGCAGAACCATGACGAGAAGGGAATCATCTGGCCGATGCCGATCGCGCCGTTCGCCATCCATATCATCCCCGTTCAGGATCAATCGGAGCGGGTGATGATCACCGCGGAGTTGATCTACGGGTCGATGATCCGCGCCGGGATCGAGACGATTATCGAAGACCGCTCCGAGCGGGCTGGGGTCAAGTTCAATGATGCCGATCTCCTCGGCGTCCCTTACCAGGTCGTCCTCGGCGAGAAGAATCTCCACGAAGGATTTGTGGAACTAAAGAACCGCCGCACCGGCGAAAAACAAAAGATCGAAGTTGAAAAAACGATCGACCACCTCATCGAGTTAGTTCAAGGTCCCAGGCCTCAGCCCGCTTCTTAAATTTCTCAATTCGAATCTGTTCCGTAGGGCGATTTTCGTGATCGCCCTATTATTTTTAATGTCGGTATTTCTTTCTATTCGACTCAAACTGATCCCTACCGACCCATTTCCTTACGGATCCCCCTTCCCTATAATAGAAATAGACGCAAAAAGATCGCCCTTGTTTTTTGTAGATTCGGACTTATTTCTATAAAACCTGCTGAGAAAGGAAGCGTATGGGTGCAAAGCGGGAACCGAGACATAAAACTTCCCGGCGCTACGGCATGGACCTCTTCGGTACGGGGGGAGCGTCTCTCCAGCGCCGGCTGAATGTTCCTCCGGGGGGAAGCCGCGGCGTGCGCCGGCCGACGGAGTATGCCCTCCAATTGCGCGAAAAGCAAAAGGTCAAAGATATCTATGGCGTGCGGGAAGCGCAGTTCCGTCGGTATGTAGCCGAAGCGCAGCGTTCGGGAGAGCCGCTGGGGCGGGCCTTGTTGGAGATGCTCGAGCGCCGCCTGGATAATGTGGTTTATCGATTGGGGCTGGCGCGGACCCGTTTGATGGCGCGTCAGATGATCGCGCATCGGCACGTTCTGGTAAATGATGAGACGGTGACGATCTCCTCTTATCTTGTCTCCCCCGGCGAGAAGATCGACTTGAAAGAAGGGGCATTGGCGATGCCGGAAGTGCAGGAGGAAATGACTACGCGCCAGCCGACGGTTTCCTGGCTTCGTCGGGAGAACGGAGGGGGGGAGATGACCGACCGGCCCCATCGGGAAGAGATCGATCTCGAGATCGATGAAGCGTTGATCGTTGCGTTCTACACTCGTTGACCGGCTGAGTCATGCGACGACAGGAGGGAATATGCGCTATCGCTTGATACGTTACCGTTATGCGGAGGTCGCTCAAGATGCGCCGCCGCAATCTTTGGAAGATTTATGGGGATCCCGGCGCCGCGTGATGGTGGCCCGGCCCCAATGGCGGCCGCCGGTCGATCTTTATGAGACCGAAGATCGGCTGATCGTGAAAGTGGAGATTGCCGGATTGAGGGAGGAGGATTTTGAGATCACCCTTTATGACGATACATTGGTGGTGGAGGGGGTGCGCTCCTGGCTGCTTTCCGACGCGGCGCGTTTTCACGCGATGGAGGTTCGTTACGGTCCTTTTCGCATCGAAGTGCCTGTTGTACCGAATATCGATCGCGAGCAGGTCAGTGCCCGATATGAACTCGGCTTTCTCTGTGTGATCTTACCGAAAATGGAGGTGAATCGATGACGGCGGATGAAAGAGATGGAAGAGAAGATGTGAAAGGAACCTCCCTCCCGGACGCGCTCTCGGTCCTTCCATTACGAGACACGGTGGCGTTCCCCATGGCGGTGATCCCGCTTCTCGTCGGCCAGGAGCGCTCGGTGAAGCTGGTGGAGGATGCGATGCGCTCCAATCGGATGATCTTATTGGTCGCGCAAAAGAGCGTCGAGGCGCGTCCCGCCGGGCCGGAAGATCTCTATCGGATGGGGACCGCGGCGGTCATTCAGCAACTCCTTCGGGCGCCGGATGGGACCCTCCGTCTGGTGGTCCAAGGATTGGAGCGGGTCCGAATCGTCGATTTCGCCAGGACGGAGCCCTACCTTGTCGCCCGGATTGAACGGGCACCCGAGATCATCGAAGAAGGGGTCGAGGTCGAAGCGTTTATTCGCGCCGTTCGAGATCTGATCCAGCGACTGACGCCGCTGATCCCCGAGCTTCCCGATGAACTCAGCGGCGCCATTCAGGCGCTCACCGACCTGCGTCAGATCGTCTATCTGGTGGCGTCCAGCGTTCCGATTTCGGTCGCCGCGCGCCAGGATCTTTTAGAGATCAATTCCCTGCCGGCCAAATTGCGGCGGCTGATCGAATTGCTGCAGCATGAAGTGGCGGTTCGAGAGCTGGGGCAGAAAATCACGCGCGAGACCGAAGAGGAGATGTCGAAGGCGCAGCGGGACTACGTTCTTCGCGAGCAGATGAAGACGATCCAGCGGCAGCTGGGGGAGGAGAATCCCGAACAGGCGGAGATCGAGGGGTTCCGACGCCGGCTGCAAGAAGCGCCGCTTCCGGAAGAGGCGCGGAAAGAAGCCGAGCGCGAATTATCCCGGTTGGAGCGTCTGCCGCCGGCCGCCGCGGAGCATGGTCTGATTCGCACCTATCTCGATTGGTTGTTGAGCCTTCCTTGGGGAAAGACGACCGGGGGGCAAATCGACGTCGGTCATGCGCGGAAAATCCTTGATGAGGATCACTACGACCTCGAAAAAATCAAAGAGCGGATTCTCGAATACCTGGCGGTGAGAAAGTTGCGGGAAGAGCGCCGCGCCGCCGTTCCCCTGACCGGGGCCGGTGAGGCGGGACTTGTCGCGGAAGCGGGGCCGCTTCCACAAACGCCTGAAGATGAAGCGCTTCGCGAGCCGATTCTCTGCTTCGTCGGGCCGCCGGGGGTCGGCAAAACGTCGCTCGGCCAGTCGATCGCGCGGGCGATGGGCCGGAAATTCGTCCGAATCAGCCTTGGCGGAATCCATGACGAGGCGGAGATCCGGGGGCATCGGCGGACCTATATCGGCGCCATGCCGGGCCGGATCATTCAAGCGCTCCGGCGCGCCGAGACGTTCGATCCGGTCTTTATGTTGGATGAGGTCGACAAGCTCGGCGTCGGCTTTCAAGGCGATCCCTCCGCCGCCTTATTGGAGGTGCTCGATCCGGCCCAGAACCATGCTTTTGTCGATACCTACTTAGGCGTTCCGGTGGATCTCACAAAAGTCCTTTTCATCTGCACCGCGAACACGATCGATACGATTCCATCCGCCCTTCAGGACCGGATGGAGATCGTCTCTTTGTCGGGTTATACCGAAGAAGAGAAGCTTCACATCGCCCGCCGTTACCTTCTTCGGAGGCAGCTTCGCGCCCATGGCCTGCAGGAGCAAGAGGTGACCCTCGAAGATGAAGCGATCCGGCGGATTATTCGGGAATACACACGCGAGGCGGGGGTGCGAAACCTTGAGCGGGCGATCGCCGGAGTCTTGCGGAAGGTGGCCCGGCGGATCAGCGAGGGGGCGCAGACGCCGATCGCCGTCACCGCCGACAAGATTCCGGAATATCTGGGGCGGCCTCGATTCATGAACGAAGTCGCCGAACGGATCGATCGGCCCGGCATCGCAACGGGATTGGCCTGGACGCCGACCGGCGGCGATGTCCTCTTTGTCGAGGCGACGATGATGCAGAGCCATGAAGAGCATTTGATTTTGACCGGAATGTTGGGCGACGTCATGCGGGAGTCGGCGCAGGCGGCCGTTTCCTACGTTCGATCGAATGCGGAGCGGTTGGGAATCGATCCAAAGGTCTTCGATGGGAAGACCGTCCACATCCACGTCCCCGCCGGCGCGATTCCGAAAGACGGTCCGTCTGCCGGGGTCACGATGGTCGCGGCGATTGCTTCACTTGCATCCGGCCGGCCGGTGCGGAACGATCTCGCCATGACGGGGGAGATTACCCTTCGGGGGAAAGTGCTGCCGGTCGGCGGTATTAAAGAGAAGGTTTTGGCCGCCTACCGGGTGGGGGTGAAGACGATTCTTCTTCCGCAACGGAACGAGAATGACCTTGAGGATGTGCCGGAGGAGGTGAAACGTTCCCTCACCTTTATTTTGCTTGGTTCTGCGGAGGAGGTGTTGAAGAACGCGCTCATCCCTGTTCCAACGGAGAGCGGATTATTGGTCTAGAAACAAGGGGTGTGGGTGAACCCCCACCCCTTGTTCTCGATTCGTCATTACTATTTCTTCTTAATCACCCCACACGCGGCCCGGGGGCCGGCGTTGCCGATCGGATCGCTCTTTTCGTCGTCGGGAGCGACGTGAATGACGAGAGCGGTGCCATCCGGTTGGAAGAGGGAGTTCTTTCCCTCACCTAAGGTGACCCGTTTGGTCGTCACTTCGGTCTTGGCGTTCCCGTCGGGGCCGACGCTCAGGTTCGGAAGATCGCCGGCATGGGGACCCTCCGGGCTTTGCAAGCCGTGTTTTTTCCCTTCCGGGTTAAGATGTCCTCCGGCCGATTTAAAGTCGGGACCCTCGCATTTCCCGACGGCGTGAATGTGAAGGCCATGTTGTCCGGGCGAGAGCTTGGAAACGGAAATTGCGATCTTCACCCCCTCTCCCCCTTCCGTAAATGTCGCGGCGCCGATCTTTTCCCCCTGTCCATTGATGATATCGGCTTCCGCTTTCGTCTCCGCGAAAGCGTTGGAGCCGAGCAGAACCAATCCAAAAGCAACCAGAAGAGCGTATCTCATATCAGAGTTCCTCCTTTTCGTCGACGTATGTTCATGATGTGGGAAGCGGTCCGTGTCTCAAGGTGACTGCGACACCGGGCGGGAATAATTCAGAGAGTATAGGACGGTTCGGTGCAGAGAGTCAAGAATCTTTGAAAGATGGATGAGGAGCGACGATCGGTGAATGGATCCGCTCGTCGCGTTCCAGGCCGAGGTGGCTTAAGAGCAGATTGCAGAGATCGACCGCTCGGAGCGAATCGGCTTTCAGGAGATCGGGGCGTTGCGTGATGAAGAGCGGTCCCTCGTCGGCCGAGTCGGTGACCCGTCCGTGGGAGCCTTTAACCAGGGCGGCGTCGAGCGGAATGACATCGAGCAAGGCCCGAAATCCGAGCGCTTTTTGGAGGAGCCGCCCTCCGATTTTTAATTTCGGGAAAGAGATCGCGGGATCGATGAAAAGCTCCACCGGGTCATATCCCGGCTTGCGATGGATATCGACCGTCCTCGCGAAGTCGGGCGCCCGGCGATCATCCAACCAATAATAATAGGTGAACCAGGCGTCGCTTGAAGCGACGGCGATCATCTCCCCGGCCCGCGGGTGATTCAAGTGATGTCGGCGTTTCCCGTCTTCATCGAAGATCAATTCGATCCCGGACGTCTTCTCCAGGACGGCGCGGACCGCATCCTCCTTCGACAGGTCGTTCAGATAGATATGGGCGACTTGATGGTCGGCGACGGCGAAGACGGCACTCGCCCCCGGATCAAGCAATTCCCGCCCCATCTCCTCGCGGATAGCGATCCAACCTTGTTCCCTGAAAATTCGATTGAGGTGAATGGGTTTTGTCACCGGCGTGATCCCATATTCCGAAAGAAAGAGGATCTCCGCATCGGCCGCCGCGTAGTGCCGGATCAGGTCGCCGCAGACGGCGTCGATCTCCCGGAGGTCGTGCGCGAGAGAAGGATCGTCGGGGCCGCGCCGCTGCAGGTTGTAGTCGAGGTGCGGAAGATAGATCAGGGTGAGGGTCGGGTTGTAGCGCCGGTCGATCCACTGGGCTGCTTCCGCGATCCACCGGCTTGATTGGATCGAGGTGGCCGGCCCCCAGAAGTGAAAGAGGGGGAAGGGACCAAGATCGGCCTGGATCTTTTGCCGGAGCGCTCCCGGCTGGGTATAGATATCGGGGATCTTTCGGCCGTCGGCGGGATACATCGGGCGCGGCGTGATCGAATAATCGACGGTCGAGTGCATGTTGAACCACCAGAAGAGATTGGCGCAGGTAAAACTCGGATCGGCCGCGCGGGCGATCTCCCAGAGCTTCGGCGCCTGAACCAGCCGGTTCGACTGCCGCCAAAGTTTGATCTCACATTCATCCCGAAAATACCAGCCGTTTCCGACAATCCCATGTTGCGCGGGCCAGGTTCCGGTCAGGTAGGTCGCCTGGGCGGCGCAGGTCACCGCCGGGGTGGCCGTTTCGATCGGAACAACCTTCCCTTGCTTTGCCCATTCCGACAGAGAAGGGGTGGCGGGGCCGAGAAGCCGCTGTGTGAGTCCGACCACATTGATGACGACGGTTTTCTTCAGCATGAGGGACCGTTCATGATTTCATCTGCTCCAACACCCAACGATACTCCTCGGCGATCGATTCAACCAGGTCCCGCTTCAAACCTGGGGGGAGGATGTCCCAGGTGTAGGTCTCGATCTCGAGATGAGAGGTGAACCGCCGTTTGTTAATGAGTTGGAGGAGACGAGCGGTTTCGTCCCGTGTGGAGTGAAGCGGTCCCTCCCCGGGGAAAAAGAGGGGAAGGTGAAAGTGAATCCGCCACTCGCTGGAATCGAGGCTTCGGATGATCGGGAAGAGATCGCTTAAATCGGTATAATGGCGAAAACCTTCTTGCGCAGTGCGCTCGATGACCTGGTGAAGGTAGATCGACTCCGAAAAAGGACGGAGCCGATCGGAAAGCGCCTTGAGCGGCTCCGGATCGGAGGGAACGGCCATCTTCAGCGCGGCGCTGATCTGAACCTTTCCGATTTGGATCCCCGCCTTTTGGAGGAGGTCGAGGGCGCTCTCCGCCTCCTCGTATTCGACCGCCATATGGGAGGTATCGTAACAGATTCGGATATGTTCGAGGAGATCGCGTTCGGCCCGGGGAACCGGGCGTTGGAGCGCGGCGGCCAGAAGCGGCGCGCCGATCGGGAGGAGGTATTTTCTGAAAAAATCGACCGCCTCGATGCTGTTCTCGATCAGGCCGTCCGGCTCCGGCTCGATGTCGAGGTGGATCACTTTTCCCGTCTCCTCTTTTGTGCAGACCAGGGCGGAGGCGACCCGGACGAGATGGCGAATCATCGTCTCCCAGCTCTCCGGATCATTGGGGATGACCCATCTTTTATATGACAGCGGGGAGGTCGAGATGCTCCCTTCCATCCCGTCGGGGAGGAGCCTCCGAAGGATCTCGATCAGCCGGAGGGTATAGCGCAGCCGCTCTTCGGTCCGCCAGTCGGGCGCGAAGACCCCCGCCTTGACCCGTTGCCGGTGAAAGGCGCCGAAGGGAAATCCGTTGAGGGTGAAGAGATAAAGACCATGATCGTCGAGGAACGATTTGAACCGATCGATTTCTTCTCCCGCCAGCAGCGCCTCGCTCTCTTTGGAGGAGAGGCGCAGGCCGATGCCGAACGGCGCCTCAGGGGAGAGGCGTGATTTGAGCGCCGGCGCATACTTCTCCAGATTGCCGAAAACCTCCGGCCATCCGTTTCCGGGATGGATGTTGGAGCAATAAGTCAGATGAAAGCCCTTGTCCGGTCCGATCCGCATCTTTTTACCGCGCTCCCAAAGGAGCGGAGGGAGCCGCTTTCTGCCCGTTCCGGTCCGTCGCGTCTTCAAGCATGAAGCGGGGAGACTGGCTCAGAAAGGCGGCCGGATTCTCATAGATGATTTTTCGAATCGATCTTTCCGTATGGCGCCGCCGCCGCATCTCCAGGGCGAAGCGGGGAATGGCGATCGGAAGACTCGGCCCCCAGTCGCAGGCGGAGCTGACGCAGATCCGCTCCGGTCCGGCCCGCTCGACCATGTCGATCGCCCGCTGGGGTGAAACCTTGGTCTGGGGGTAGAGGGTGATCCCTGCCCAAAAGCCGTTTTCCAGGATCATCCCGATTGTATGTTCCTCCGCGTGATCGATCAGTATCCGTCCGGGATCGATCCGCCCATCTTTCAAAAGGGTCTCCACGATGATCCGTGTTCCTTTGTATTTGTCCTCAAGATGAGGGGTGTGGATGAGGATCATCTGATTGTGCGCGACGGCGAGGTCGAGATGGTCCTGAAAGGTCGCCACCTCGTTCCGTGTGACCCGGTTCAATCCGATCTCCCCGATCCCGAGGACATTCGGCCGGTCGAGATACTTCGGGATCTTTTCGATGACTGCCCGTGCCAGGGGACGATTATCGGCCTCTTTCGGATTAAGACAGAGCCAGGTGTAGTGGCGGATGCCGACCCGGGCCGCCCGCTTCGGCTCCACTTCCGTGAGCTGATGGAAATAATCGTCGAAGCCGTCGGCCGAGGAGCGGTCGAAGCCGGCCCAGAAGGCGGGGTCGGTCAGCGCCACGCAGCCGGTCAGCGCCATCTGTTCGTAATCGTCGGTCGTTCGGGACGCCATGTGGGCGTGCATGTCGATATACTCCATCATCGTTCTCCTTTTTCCGGGCGGTAGGCCCCGCAGGCCGACTTTTGGTCGAGGCCGTCGGTCGGCTCCGTCCGCGGATCGCTGAAGATCATCTGAATCCGCCCGACGCGGTCCCCGTCTGAGTCGGACAAGGTACGGACCGCCTCCCGAAACGCCCGCATCCGAAAGTCGGCATCGACGGCGGGATCGGCGGCGCGGTCGAGACGGTCCAAGAAAGCGGCGAGATCGAGCAGCCGGGTCCGGTTTTCAATAAAATATTCATCGACTAATTGCACGCCGGTCATTGGGCCGGCGAAGGGACGGCTTTCCATCGTTGTTCTCCTTTTGCTCCGCGGATCTCTCTTTTTTCCAAGAGGTCGATACTCTTCAGAAGAATTTCCCGTTCAACCTCATGAACCTCCATTCCTCGACCGATCGCCTTGAGAAGGGTGATCGTGAGCGGTCCGCCGAGATGCTCCCGAAATTCATCGAGGCCGTGCATCAATGCCGGGTGGCGCAGCTCCGGAAGGGTGCAGGGAAGTCCGACGGCCGAAAGGAGCGCGAGAATTTTCTCCCACTCGGACCGTTCGAGCAGACCGGCGAGATAAGAGTAGGTGGTATCGAGGGCGATTCCGACGGCGACCGCCTCGCCGTGCCGGACGGTATAGCCGGTCAATTGTTCGAGCTTGTGGGCCGACCAGTGGCCGAAATCGAGCGGGCGGGAGGCGCCGCGCTCAAACGGATCGCCGTTCGCCGCAATGTGCGCGACGTGCATCGCCGCGCAGCGATGGATCAGCGCGGCCATGGGATCCATCTCGCGCGAGGCAAGGGAGTCGGCCTGACGCTCCAGGAGGGAGAAGAAGTCGGGATCTTTGATCAGGGCGACCTTGATCGCCTCGGCGATTCCGCTCCGCCAATCCCGGTCGGAGAGGGTCGATAAAAACGCGCGGTCGTTCAGGACGGCATGCGGGGGGCTGAAGGCGCCGAGGAAATTTTTCTTCCCGAAGGCGTTGATGCTGTTTTTTACCCCGACCCCCGCGTCGTTTTGCCCCAACACGGTCGTCGGCACTCGGATCAGCCGAATTCCCCGGTGCGCCGTCGCCGCGGCGTAACCGGCCATGTCGAGCAACGCCCCGCCTCCGATCGCAACGAGATAGGAGTGCCGGCAGAGTCCGGCTTCATGAATCGCCTCATGGACGCGCACGACATGCTCCGGATGATTTTTCGCCGCTTCGCCCCCCTCGATGAGGAGAGGGGGAAGGGATTGTTGTAGGTGGGTGTGATATTCGCTGCAGTAGGCCTCGATCGCCGCCGGCAGTTCCGGATGATGCGCGTAGAGGCCCCGATCGATGACGAACAGCGTCTTGTACGGCCGATCCGGATTCCCTGCCCCAACCGTATCGATGAAAAGTCGATTCTCCGGCGAGAAGAGATGCATCGTGAAGTGAACGGGGTAGTGATAAGGAACATCGAAAGCAGCGTGGATCGATTCCGACATAGAGGTCCTTTCAATCATGGAGGCGTGGCCGGTGCAGCCGACCGATTCAGGTGACTGCGAAGAGACGGGCGGTCCGGGAAGCGAATAGCGCCAATAAAGAAATCATCAAGCCGGGAAGGAAACCGGCATAGAGAGCCGCGAGGGTTGCGTCGAGCAGGACAATTGAGAGAACCCCGCGCTTCACCGCGGTCCGGATCGGAACGGCCTGCGGGACGCGATATGCTTCCCAAAAGGGAGGGACGACCCGGAAAGCGAAGAGCGCCAGAAAAGGGAGCGTCTCCCAAAGAGGAATCGCGCTCTGAAAGGCGAGCGCGGCGAGGGCCAGCAGAACCGCACCGATCAATCCGATCGAGAGGAGGATCGTCCCTTGCCTTCCGCCGTGGACCTCTCCTTTGCTGGTCAGGGTGACGGCGGCGATGTAGGTCAGCGGGATCAGGCCGAGCGGTGCATAGTCGAAGAGGAGGAGCGGTGCGGCGCTGAGACCGAGGAGAAGATTGAGTCCCCGGCAGAGCCCCATATTGAGCGGGCCGACGATCGGATGCTCCTTCGTCCAGGCGTCGTAGCAAACCGCCGAGAGGGCAATGGCGATCGCGAGAAGTCCGCTGGCGAGTCCCGCCGTGAACGCAGCGCCGATTCCGGATAAGAGGAGAACCGTTCCGAAGAGCGCGGCGCGGCGGGGGGTGATCCGCCCGCTCGGAATCGGCCGCTCCGGCCGTTCGGCGGCGTCCCGTCGCGCGTCGAAGAGGTCGTTGAGGACCACCCCGCCGCCGTAAAGGCCGATCGTCGAGAGCGCAAGGAGGAGGATTGCAGGACCGGCGGCGCCGACGACGGCGGCGCCGGCGAAAATATCGGCCGCGGCCGTCCAAAGGTTGGCGGCGCGGATCAACTCCAGATAGGATTTTAGGAAAAGCGGTCGGGCAGGGTGATCCCGTTGAAGAAAGAGGGAAGGCTCCTTTGTCCTCAGCATCGGCAGGGTCCTCTTCATGGGGTGGAGGTGGAGAGGCGATCGCGTTGACCGGTCTTCCCGATCTGCGGTTGATTCTAACGCAACGCTTTTAAGTATGCAACCAGATCGTCGAGCTCTCGATCGCCGATCTCCTTTTCCGAGAAGGCCGGCATGGCGCCGAGACCGTGGCGGACTTGAAACCGGATCATCCACTCGGGAAGAGGTTTGTTGTTGAGGGCGGGACCGAGACCGGCTTCCCCTCCGGGATGGCATTGATGGCACCGTTTCATGAATATCTCTTCTCCTCGAACGAGCGTCGGAGCGGTCATCGGGGGGGGAGGGGTGATCGGCTCGCCCCGTCGGGCCGAGCCGCATCCGGTGATGGAGAGGAGGGTGGCCAAAAGCATGGGGAGAGGAGGCCGAAGGAGCGTTCTGGAGATCACGGCATCGTCCCTTCCGCGCGGGTGATCCGCCAGAGCACGCCGGTTCCCTTCCGCGGCTCGCTGGTGACTTCCGGCTCGGAGAAGGGAACCCGGACCTCACCCCCCTCGCCCATCGTCATGACGCCGAAATCGACGACGTAGAGGGCGATTCCGTTCGGATCGAACCGCGCCGCCACCGGGCGTTCGAAACCCCCGCCGCCGATCCGGGAGGCCGGCCCGTTGGTCTTTCCTTTGTTGACGGCGAAGTCATGGATCACGCCGGTCTCGACATCGACCCGGACGACCTTGAAGCCGACCGGGGAGAGGACTTTGCCGACCACCGGCGCTTGATCGCCGAACTGAGCGATGAAGGCCTGGCCGGTGTAACCGAACTGAGGGTTCCGTGAGAAATCGAATCCGTTTGAGGACGAATGGACACCGAGAAGGGTGACCGGCTCGGGGAGTTCGTCCGGAAGAACGGCGAGCAGGCGTTTCGGGCGCTCCTTGCCGGGAGGGATATGGTGATCTCCACGATCGAGCGGGGATCTTCCGTGAAAATCGGGCCATCCATGCCAGGTGCCCGGCGTGACCCGCCAGAGCGGGTCGCCCGTTCCATGTACCGGCCGGCTGCCGCGGTCGTCATAGCTGTTCTCGGTCAGATAAAGCGCTCCGTCCGGAGCGAAGGCCAATCCGAACGGGTTGCGAAACCCCCAGGCAACCAGCTCCGGTTCTCCGCCGTCGATCGGAATTCGCAAAATTGATCCGCTGCAGGGGATCTTTCCGGAGATGACTTCATTCTTTGCTGTTGCCGTGCCAAACGGGGAGAAGGCGCCGGTGACGGCGGTGTCGTTCGGATCGGGGGTCCTCGGATCGTTGGAGGTGTAGTTTTCGCCGTTCAGGGTGATGTCCCGGCAGGGAATGTCGTGCGCTTCGGGATAACGCGCCAGCCATCCGAAGTGGGCGTTATCCTCTCCGACGACGCCGGAGTTGGTGAAGGTCCCCACCGCGAAGTAAAGCGCGCCGTCGGGGCCGATCGCCGGGCCGTTGGTGTGATGATCTCCCATGCTCGGGAGATTCTCGATCAATGGGGTAATGGTTCCGTCCGGGGTGATCTTCAAGATGCGCCCTCCGAGAAGGGTTCCCCCCTCGGCGACATAGAAGGCCCCTTGATGGTAAGCGACGCCGTTCCAAGGACCGTTTTTCCCGCCCGAAGCGATCACGGTGATTCCCGCCGGGTCGATCCGGAGCAGCCGGGGGGTGGTCCAGACTTCGCCGTAGGAGTAACCCGATTCGACGACATAGGCCCGGCCCTCTTCATCAAATGTCACACCGGTTGGAAAGGTCAACTCGGTCGCCGCCGGCTCGATCCGGTACCCGTCGGGGAGTGCGATGTCGCGGGGGGAGATCTTCCTCGGCGGATCGAAAGTGGTTTCGCCGCCTCCGTGCGAGCCGCGCAGCCTGAAGCATCCGGCCAAGACGATGCCGATCAAAACAAAAATTGAGAAAAGAGCAACCGGCCGGAAGAAAACCAGGTCAACGGAAAGGATTTGGTTGAATCGACAATCAGGACGGCCCATTTTGATTTTGCGCATTTGATTTCAACAATGTCATTGCAAAAGAAAAATCCTGTCGCTCGTCGGTGTGCAACCTCTATACCTGGGGAAAGCAAGAAGGTAAGAGCGCTTTTTCGCAGATTTAACGATAAGGGGGAAGGACGCTGCAGGATCTTCGCAGCGATTTGCAACGAAACTCAGATTAAAAGCAATGAGGATGGTGCTTATTGTGGTTTAACTTACAAATTCCGGAACCTCGACTATACTGTAAAGGTTATGAACGATACGCTTCTTCGGATGATCATGCATCTTTATAAGAGAAACCATTTTTGTTTGATCACGATTTTCCTCTTCGCCGTTTCATTTCCCTCCTACACAAAAGCTTTCGAGGTTGAGAATACCCTGACGACCGAATTTTCCTGGGCCGATTTAGAGAAAGAGGAAAGCCGCCTCCGTGAGAATCACTGGGGAGATCTGATCTTCGACGGTCCCAATCTTCAAACGTCGCTTTATTCCCGGTTTTCCGTCGGGGATTCTTTCTCTGCGGTCTTGATGCCGGTTCAAGTTTCTCCGCGGGAGGGGAGAGACCTGTTTTTGCGAAAGGGTTATCTTCGTTTCGAGTTTTGGAATGTCGCGCTGAAGATCGGACGCGACTCCCTCTGGTGGGGGCCGGGTCGTCACGGGGCGCTGCTTGTTTCCAACAATGCGTTCCCGTTTGACCTCATCCACGTCGGATCCGCCGCCCCCTTCTCTCTGCCCGGTTTTTTGGCGCGGCTGGGAAGGTTTGAAGTGGAAAGTTTTTTGACCCGGCTCGAAGAGAATCGGGATTTTTCGAACGTCCGCTTATTGGGTCTTCGGTTGGTTTATCGTCCGCGAGAGGAAATCACGATCGGCGTTTCTCGCATCACGATGTTCGGCGGGGAGGGTCGTCCGGATCTCTCGCCGGTCGACTTTGCAAGGTTGTATTTCAGCGATCCCAATCGGTCCGGCAAGTACGAGGTCAACGAGCTGGGGGGAGTCGATGTGCGCTTGCTTCTACCGATCGGAGGGATCTTGCCGGGACAGGCTCTGGAAATTTATGGTGAGTACGGAGGGGAGGATGAGGCCGGTTTTCGGCCGAGCAAGCCGGCCCTTCTCGTCGGAGTGGAATGGATGTATCAAAACCGGAGAGTCATTATCGAATATGCGAATAACCATGTGAGTGGGTTCCCGAACGTTTGGTATAACCATTCTCTCTACACCTCCGGCTATACCTATCGTGACAACATCATCGGCCATCATATGGGGAGCGATGCGAAAGATCTTTATGTTCGGGCGGAATTACCATTTCGGGGAGGATGGATCGGTGGAGTGGATTATGAACAGCAGAATCGTCGCCTCTCTTCGCCTGTTCAAGAGAAAATACGCCGTTGGGGGGGAGATGCCGTTTATTCCGAAAGAACAGGATTTTCCTATTCCGTTCGGCTGATCTATGAGGAGATTGAGAACGTAAACCTCCTCTCGTTGGATGAACAAAACATGTATGGGATTTTGACGGCCGCGTGGCAATTCTAGATCAGAACAGGTAGCTTGCATAAAGAATGAATCGATCGGGATTGGTATCCTCGATTTCTACATCCTCATCATCCTGTTTTAAGCGGCGTTGCATCCCTCCCGTCAGCTGGAAAGAAGAGGTCACATATCGGAGCGCTGCGGTCAGGCCTGTATAATTACCCTGCAGCGGGATTTCGTTTCTCAGGGTCGTGTTTGCTTCAAAGATCAGTTGGATTTGGCGGGATGGACTGAGGGGGAGCGCCATTCCCAGATCGAGTAATCCGTGTCTTTCTTCCGTCGGTTTGCCGAGGTCTCGAATAAAAATACCCGCATTGGCATAGAGACCGGCGTGATAGTAGTAGTGCAACGAAGGAGAGATGTCGACTTCGGCCGATGCCAAGAAGAGTCCCTTCAGCCCCCAGGAGTCGACGACATCGAATGCACTGACCTTGCTGTCGATCGGTGAGAAATAGGTCAGAGAAGCACCCATTGCAGGAAGACCGAAATCTTCATCTTGATTGAGAAAACGCCACTTCAGCGAAAGCTCCCCTCCTTGAATTCCATCCGTTTCGATCCCGTGACTTTCAAAGCTGTACATGTAAGGAACACGCGCGGAGACCTCCGCCCAAGGCAAGACGCCGGCCGTGACCGTGGCAAAGACCTCATTAATCGTGTAGTCGGGGTTGTTGCTGCTCTGTTCGTGAGCGAACCCCATGCCGATCTCCACTTTTCCAGGAGAGAGGGTATCTGTCGATTGGGTAAAGAGGAGGCCGCTCGGTCCGGAGGTCGTGGAGGGGAGCCGGATGAGTGCTGTTTCTGCAGCCCAAGCCATTGGAGCGATAAGAGTCATGATGAAGACTACCGTCAGATAAAGACGATACACGGATACCTCGGTTATGCTTTTTTATCTATCGATTGATTTCTGACGCGGTGCAGTATCATTTTGTGCGTCATAAAACTGCTACAAAGTATAGTCAGTATACCAAATAAAACCATATTAGGATGCTCGCCGTCATAAACTTGACAAAACACAAACATGGGCTATACTTTTTTTCACTTCCACATTTTGGTCTATCCCAATTCACAATTGGGATCTCTTAGCAAAGGCAAACATCGTTAAAAAGTCTGAATGGTACTGATATACCCGTTCTTCGGTGATGTGTTTTGAAGTGAATGTGTGTCAAGCCGTAATGTCACTTGCTTTGTCCATTTATATTTACTCGTCACGCCTTCAAAATGACTCTGGTTTTATCCGATAAGGTGAATATTTCCTTGTGCAGGAGTTTAAAAAACTTCCAACTACTTCATAGAGGATCGATGATCTTAGCTGTCCTAGTGCAAGTTATCTTGTTTGTCTCGATCTCCTTCGCTCAGGAACTTCCATCCGCTCCTCAGAGCTTCGGTGTTCCCTCAATAACCACTGAATCGTTTAGCTTCGATCAGATCAAAAAGGGAAAGGATGCGTTCCAACAAAAGTCAATACAACAACCTGTTGTCGAGCGATTGCAAGAAAGTCAGTTTGAGACGCCTGCTAGACTAGTGCCGGCCCAAACGACTTCTAAAAAACTATCTTCCTTTGAAGAGTATATTCAGGGAAAAAGTCCGAACACGATTTCTACTGAAATTAATCAGTTCGGTTATGACCTTTTCCTACCTCCGAGCACTTTCGCCCCCATTGATGCTGTTCCAGTGGGTCCCGATTATCTCTTGGGACCGGGAGATGAGATCCGGATTACCTTATGGGGGAAAGTAAATGCGGAAAATCCGGCGACGATCGATAGAGATGGGAAAATCAGCTTGCCCCAAATCGGTGTCCTTCATTTGGCGGGTCTTCGTTTTTCGGAAGCAAAGACCTTTTTGGAAACAGAGTTCAGCCGGTACTATAAAGCTTCTGAAGTGAAGATGAACGTTAGCATGGGCCGACTTCGATCGATCCGTATTTTCGTCGTCGGAAAAGCCCAAAGACCGGGAAGTTATACTCTCTCATCTCTTTCGACCCTCATTAATGCCCTTTTTGCGGCAGGGGGACCGAGTAAAGCCGGAACGATGCGGGATATTCAGGTTAAGAGAAATGGAGAAACCCTGGTCCATTTCGATATGTATGACTTCCTCTTAAAAGGAGACAAGACGAATGACATCCGATTAATGCCGGAGGATGTCATCTTTATCCCAACGATAGGTCCTCTTGCCGGAATTGCGGGGGATGTTCGCTCTCCAGCAATTTACGAGCTAAAAGAGGAGATGGAACTCAATCGCTTTATCGAAATGGCGGGCGGGTTGAACGAAATTGCTTTTAAAGGCCGGATACAGATTAGTCGTGTTCTTCATAACACTGAACAGAATACTTTTGAATCAAATTTGGACGAGATAAGAACAAAATCTATAAAAGTTCAATCAGGTGATCTCATCAAAGTATTCTCGGTCGTTCAAGATAAAAAGTTTGTAAGATTGTCCGGAGCAGTCCAAAGAGAGGGTGAATACGCTGCTAGCCCGGGGATGACGATCAAAGATTTAATCTCAATGGCAGGCGGGTTAAAGGATTATGCCTATACCAATGAGGCTGAACTGACGCGGATTACTCCTACTCTGGAAGGGCCAAAGATAGAGAAAATGATGATTGCTCTGGACAAAGCCCTAGCAGGAAGTTTGAGTGAGAATATAATTCTTAAAGAAAACGATTACCTGTTAATAAAGGCCGTTCCCGAGTGGGGAATGTACAAAACGGTCGAGATTGTCGGAGAGGTGAGATTCCCTGGAAGCTACACAATTAAAAAAGGAGAAAGACTTTCAAGTCTCATCGAGAGGGCAGGAGGGTTTACAGATAAAGCCTATTTAAAAGGAGCGACGTTTACAAGGGAGTCGGTGCGGAAGCTCCAACAGGCTCAGCTTGACGAGTCGATTGAACGCCTTCAACGGCAGGTTCTTTCTAAGTCGGCGACCGCAATCCAGGCAGCGTTGACTCCTGAAGATGCCTTACAGCAGAAGGCTGCGCTAGAGCAGAGAAGTGCTCTTATTGAAAAGATGAAGGCGGCCAAAGCGAAGGGAAGAATCACGATTAACTTAAATCACCTCGATGAATTGAAGGGTTCTTCTTCGGATCTTCTTCTGGAAGAGAGTGATACCTTGATTATTCCAGAAAGACCCCAGCACATACAGGTAATCGGCTCTGTCTATAATCAAACCGCCTTTATTTATAATTCGAATGGGACCGTCTCAGAATACTTAAAAAGAGCAGGCGGTATGACAGAGGATGCTGAAGAGAGCGCGCTTTATGTTCTTAAAATAGATGGTTCAGCTGTTTCCCAGAAAGCCGAAAGAGGATTCTTCAACAAGGGTCTTTTATCTTCAAGCCTTCATCCCGGAGATACGATTGTGGTTCCAGAAAAGCTGGAACGTGTTTCCTGGTTAAAGGAGATCAAAGATATTACTCAGATTCTTTTTCAGATCGCTGCCACTGCGGGAATCATTATAAAAGTGTTTTGAGGATGGATAGGAACTTCAGTTCTGGAATCTCTCTCGATCTAAATTGTTCTAAAAGGAAGAGATGGACGAGACAATAGACATTCTCCACTGCTGGAGGTTGTTGATTAAACGGAAAAAGCTGATTTTGTGGATCGTCGCAGGGGCTTTCTTTACATCGATTGCCATCAGCTTTTTCCTTCCAAAGATCTATGCTTCCACGACCACACTTCTTCCTCCTCAGCAGGAAAGCACTATCGGCATGCCTGGAATGGCTGCATCTCAACTGGGAAGCAATCTAGGAGGTCTGGCGGGAAGTTTCTTGGGTAGCAAGTCTCCCGCTGATGTCTGGATGGCTATTCTGAAGAGCCGAACGGTCCGGGATGCCATCGTCGCCCGATTTGAACTGGCGAGTGTTTTCAAGACCCAGTCGGAAGAAAACGCCATCGATGTATTGAATGGAATGGTGAGGATAACCAAGTCGAAAGAAGACCTCCTTTCCATCAGTGTCGAGGACGAAGACCCTAAACGAGCCGCCGCTCTCGCAAATGCCTTTGTAGAAGAGTTGGATAAGGTAAATAAGCGTGTGGTGATGACTTCGGGTGGAAGGATGAGGGCATTTATTGAGAAGCGATTAAGCGAACAAAAAATAGAGTTGGTGAAGATAGAAGAGGAGGTGAAGGCATTCCAAGAGAAGAATGGCGCGGTTAAATTAGATGATCAGTCGAAGGCGGTCATCGATGTGATGGGGCGTGTCAAGGGCCAACTCATGGCGAAGGAAGTTGAGCTTCAGACACTACTCTCCTTTGCTACACCGAATAATCCCCAGTCGGAGCTATTAAGATCCCAAGTGGAAGAACTTCAAGGAAGTCTCCGGGAACTGGAAGAGGGGAAAAAAAGTGGAACTCTTTCTAAAAGCATTTTCATCCCAACCGCTAAGATACCGGACCTGGCACTCCAATATGCCCGCCTTCTAAGAGATGCCAAGATCCAAGAGACACTATTTGGATTATTAACTCAACAATATGAGATGTCCCGAATCCAAGAAGCCAAAGACAGCCCAACGGTGCAGGTGCTGGATGTCGCGAAAGTGTCTGGGGTAAGAATAAAACCAAAGAGGAAGCAGATCGTTCTCCTATCGATTTTCTCTGCAGCATTTATCGCTGTCTTTTTGGTTTTTTTTATGGAATTCCTCGAAAGGACAAAGACACTACAGGCAAATGGTCAACGTGACCTTCCTCTGAAGGTGGGTTTAGAAAATGAACCGTTGCATTTACGATGAATGAGTGAAAAACAGGGAGGTTCCCTCTATAGCATCGAGTGATCTTGGGACCCTCATCCATATATAAAACGTGGGGATATTGAAATGCTAAAAGGGAAATCAATTCTTGTTACAGGCGGGACGGGTTCGTTCGCCAAGAAATTCATTGAAACCATCTTACTGAAACATCCTGAAATCGAACGTTTGGTCGTCTACTCGCGCGATGAGCTAAAGCAATATGAGATGGCCCAGCAATGGCCGGCGAACCTTTATCCTCAGATCCGGTTCTTTATTGGCGACGTACGCGATAAAGAGCGGTTGTCGAGATCGCTGGAAGGCATTGATGTCGTCATTCATGCCGCCGCCCTCAAGCAGGTCCCCGCTGCGGAATATAACCCATTTGAAGCGATTAAGACCAACGTGATTGGCGCGCAGAACGTGATTGAGACCTCGATCGACCAAGGGGTTAAGCTGGTCGTCGCCCTCAGCACAGACAAGGCCGCCGCACCGATCAACCTTTACGGCGCCACGAAACTTTGTTCCGACAAGCTATTCATCGCCGCGAATAACTTCAAAGGAAAACACGATATTAAATTTTCAGTTGTCCGCTACGGGAATGTGATGGGAAGCCGGGGGAGTGTCATTCCTTTCTTTTTGGAAAAACGCAAGGAAAGCATCCTGCCCATCACCGATGACAGGATGACCCGGTTCAATATCGTCCTGGAAGAGGGGGTCAAACTGGTTCTCTACGCCCTTCAAAATATGTGGGGAGGAGAGATCTTTGTTCCTAAAATACCGAGCTATCGAATCACGGATGTGGCGGAAGCGATTGCTCCCGGCGCCGAAAAAAAAATGACGGGAATCAGACCGGGAGAAAAGCTCCATGAGGAAATGATTACGGAAACCGACGCCTTGAACACCATTGAGTTCGATAAGTACTTTGTCATCCTTCCCTCCGTACCGTTGTGGAATATCAACGACTTTATACGAAAGTTCGATGGAAAGCTCTGCCCGCCTGGCTTCAGGTACCAGAGTGGAACAAATCCCGAGTGGCTGACCGTCGAGCAGATCCGAACCTTGATCAGATCGCATGTCGATCCCAGTTTTGCCGTTTAACGGAGGAAGCGTGAATCGGCTTTCAATCTCCTATGGACGACAGTCGATTTCCGAAGAGGACATTCAATCGGTCGTCGATGTGTTGAAGTCCGATTTTCTGACGCAGGGACCGGCCGTGGAACGGTTCGAGAAAGCGGTCGCCGGTTATTGCGGCACGCAGTACGCCGTTGCCGTCAACAGCGGGACGAGCGCCCTGCACATTGCCTGCCTTGCGTTGGGGGTGGCGCCGGGCGACCGGGTCTGGACCAGCCCGATCACCTTTGTGGCCAGCGCCAACTGCGCGCTCTACTGCGGCGCTCAGGTCGATTTCGTCGATATCGATCCGGATACTTACAACCTGAGCGTCGATCGCCTGGCGAAGAAATTGGCCGAGGCCGAGAAGGAAGGGCGACTGCCGAGTGTGGTGATACCGGTCCACCTCTGCGGCCAGCCGTGCGACATGGCCGGCATTCACGCGCTGAGCCGGCGATACCGCTTCAGGATCATCGAAGATGCCTCGCACGCCATCGGAGGAAAATATCGGGGCGAGCCGATCGGTAATGGCCGCTATAGCGATATTGCCGTGTTCAGTTTTCACCCCGTCAAAGTCATCACAACCGGGGAAGGGGGAATGGCGGTGACCCAGGATGCGCAATTGGCCGAACGGATGCAACGGCTGCGCAGCCACGGAATCACCCGCAACGAAGCAGAGATGACCTGCCTGCCGGACGGGCCCTGGTACTATCAACAGATCGAACTCGGCTTCAACTATCGGATGACCGATCTCCAGGCCGCGCTTGGCCTCAGCCAGATGGAGCGGCTCGATGCATTCGTTGTCCGCCGACATGCCCTTGCCCGGAGATATGACAAATTGTTGGGTGGATTGCCGATGCGCACCCCTTGGCAACACCCGGACAGTTACTCAGGGATGCACCTTTATGTGATCCGTCTCAAGCTCGGCGAAATCGGCAAGTCGCATCGCGCGGTGTTCGAAGCGATGCGCGCCGCAGGGATCGGAGTGAACCTGCATTACATTCCGGTCCACCTGCAGCCCTATTATGAGCGGTTTGGCTTCAAGCCTGGGGCGTATCCGGCGGCGGAGGAGTATTACACGGAAGCGGTCAGCCTGCCGATGTACCCCGGCCTGACCGAAGAAGAGCAGGATTACGTGGTGCGGGAATTGGAGAAGGCGGTCAAATGATGAGACTTGCGCTCGGGTCCGCCCAATTCGGTATGACTTACGGTATCGCCAATCGAAAGGGTCAAGTCAGCCGGTCGGTGGCAAAGGCGATGCTTCAACTGGCCGCGGAAAATCGAATCGACACGCTCGATACCGCCATCGCCTATGGCGACAGCGAAGTTTGCCTGGGTGAAGCGGGGACCCGAGGGTTTCATCTGGTGACGAAGCTACCCGCAGTGCCCGACGGTTGCGCGCATGTAAGCGATTGGGTTCAAGAGCAGGTGGACGCATCGTTCTCCCGGCTTGGTGTGAGTGCCGTATATGGCTTATTGCTGCATCGACCCCAACAGTTGCTCGGGGTTGAGGGCGAAGCACTTTATCAGGCCTTGCAAGGTCTGAAGGAAACGGGACGGGTAAAAAAGGTAGGAGTCTCCGTCTACGCTCCAAGCGAATTAGAAGCGCTCACCCCGCGATACCGTTTCGATCTGGTTCAAGCTCCGTTTAATCTTGTGGATCGTCGGTTGTACACAACCGGTTGGCTGCAACGGCTCAAGGCGGAGAAGATTGAGATACATACCCGTTCGGCATTTTTACAAGGGTTGCTGCTGATGTCCCCGGTCACCATCCCCACGAAGTTTGCAGCATGGTCTGACTTATGGAGCAAGTGGGACGACTGGCTTGGGTGCCATACCGCTTCGGCAGTCCAAGCATGTCTGGCATACCCACTTTCTTTTCCTGAGATTGATCGTGTCGTCGTGGGTGCGGATAGCGTGACTCACTTACAGCAGATTATCGATGCTGCGAACAGTGCCGCACCGGTTGATTTGCCCGATTTATATTGCAGCGCAGAGAACCTGATTAACCCATCCCGTTGGTCTCAACTATGAAAATTGTCGCACTCGTTCAAGCCCGCATGGGTTCCACCCGACTACCCAATAAAGTAATGAAGCCGATCTGCGGCATCCCTATGATCGAGTTGTTGCTCTCTCGCTTATTGAGAGCCAAAGAAGTGAATCAAATCGTCGTCGCTACTTCGGTCGATCAACGCAACAGGCCGTTGATTGAGCATGTCCGAAAACTGGGTTATGCCTGCGAGCAAGGCAGCGAAAACGATGTGCTCGCCCGTTTTGTACAAGCCGCAAGGACCCACCAGGCCGATGTCGTTGTACGAATAACCGGTGATTGTCCCTTGCTCGATCCGAAACTTGTGGACGAGGTGATCCGCGGCTTCAAAGCGGCAGGGGTCGATTACTTCAGCAATATCGACCCGCCCACCTACCCGGACGGGCTTGACATTGAAGTTTGCACTTTCAAAGCGCTGGAACGGGCGAGTCAAGAAACGGACAGACCTTATGATCGGGAGCATGTGACTCCCCACCTGCGCACGTCAGGGCAGTTCAAGACCGCCTCGATGAAACATCACAAGGATTTTTCGGCACTGCGCTGGACCGTCGATGAGTCGGCCGATTTCGCCGTCATTGAAAAGGTCTTCGAACATTTCCACCCCCGCGCCGATTTCTCCTGGTGTGAAGTGCTCGAGCTGCAACACCGGCAGCCGGAGATTTTTAACATCAACCAAAAGATTGTCCGCAACGAAGGAGCCACGATGGGCACGGGACAAAAACTTTGGAAACGGGCGAAGCGCGTCATTCCCGGCGGCAGCATGCTCCTCTCCAAACGTGCCGAGATGTTCCTGCCGGACCAATGGCCCGCCTACTTCAGCAAAAGCAAGGGCTGTAAAGTCTGGGATCTGGACGGCCGCGAATATACCGATATGTCTATCATGGGGATCGGCACCAATATCCTGGGATACGGCCATTCCGAGGTGGATGACGCCGTCCGTAAGACGATCGACGCCGGCAACATGTCGACCCTGAATTGCCCGGAGGAAGTTTATCTGGCCGAAAAGTTGATCGAACTCCACCCCTGGGCCGGGATGGTCCGCCTTGCCCGGTCCGGAGGAGAGGCGAATGCCATCGCGATCCGGATCGCCCGGGCGGCATCGGGCAAAGATAAGGTCGCAATCTGCGGCTATCACGGCTGGCATGACTGGTATCTGTCGGCCAACCTCGGCGATGACAAAAATCTCGCGGGCCATCTACTGCCGGGTTTGGCGCCGAACGGCGTCCCGCAAAATCTTCGCGACACCGTTTTCCCATTCAACTATAACAATTTTGCCGAGCTGGAAGCGCTGGTCCAGACCCATGACATCGGTGTGATTAAGATGGAAGTGGTCCGCAATCACGGCCCGCAAGACAACTTCCTGCAAAAGGTCCGCCGGCTCGCCACCGACCGAGGGATCGTGCTGATCTTCGACGAATGCACCTCCGGCTTCCGCCAGACCTTCGGCGGCCTGCACAAGTTATATGGCGTGGAACCCGACATGGCGATGTTCGGGAAGGCACTCGGCAACGGCTACGGCATCACCGCCACCATCGGCCGACGGGAGGTCATGGAGGCGGCGCAGACCACCTTCATCAGCAGCACCTTTTGGACTGAGCGGATTGGACCGACCGCCGCGCTCAAAACCCTTGAGGTAATGGCGAGGGAGAGGTCCTGGGAGCAGGTTACGGAGACCGGCAGAGAGATCACATCCAAGTGGAAGGCGCTGGCCGAAAAATACGGTCTTTCGATTACCACGAACGGCTTGCCGGCGCTGACCGGTTTCTCGTTCAACGGCCCGAACGCACTCGCCTATAAAACCCTCATCACCCAGGAGATGCTGGCCAAAGGATATCTGGCCGGGACCAGTGTCTACGTCTGCACCGAACATTTGCCGGAGGTGGTTGACCGTTTTTTTGAGGTGCTCGATCCGGTCTTTGCGCTCGTCAAGGAATGCGAAGGGGGACGCGACGTGATGACCCTCCTGAAAGGGCCGATCTGTCATGCCGGCTTTAAGAGGTTGAATTGATGATGCAGTCGATCCTTGTAATTGCCGCCCACCCGGATGATGAAGTCCTCGGCTGCGGCGGAACAATCGCCAAACTGGCCGACAAAGGAGCAATCATTCATGTCACCTTTCTGGCCGACGGGGTATTCTCTCGATCGGCCGAGAAGACCAAACAACAGGAGGCGCTGCGCTCCCGCCGCGCAGCGGCCCAGGCTGCTTGCAATACGCTGAGGGTGAAGTCGGTCTCCTTCGGCGATTTCCCCGATAACCGGATGGATTCGGTCGCGCTCCTCGAGATTACTCAGGAGGTGGAGAAATCAATTGCCGAGCACCGGCCCGACACCGTCTTTACTCACCACGCGGGGGATCTAAACATCGACCACCGGCTGGCCCATCAGGCGGTGGTCACGGCGTGTCGTCCGCAGAGCGGGCATCCGGTCAAGACAATTCTCTGTTTTGAGGTGCCATCCAGCACCGAATGGCAATTACCCGGCAGCGCACCGGTTTTTGCTCCGAATTGGTTTGAGGATATTTCCGGTGTGCTCGACCGCAAGCTTGCTGCGCTGAATGCCTATGCCGCCGAACTCTATGCCTGGCCGCATCCGCGTTCCAGGCAGGGAGTGGAATCTCTGGCGCGATGGCGCGGTGCCATCGTCGGAGCGAATGCCGCGGAAGCGTTTATGTTAGGGAGGCACCTGGCATGAAGGTCGTCTTTCGTGTTGATGCATCCATCCGAATGGGAACCGGACACTTCATGCGTTGCTTAACCTTGGCGGAAGCCTTTCGCGAGCGTGGCGTGCAGACGCAATTCATCTGCCGGGAGCACACGGGTCACCTCCTCCCTATGCTGCAGCAAAAAGCCATTCCCGTCACGGTGTTGCCCGCCCCGGCAACGGGCGATACTCCGCCAGGCGAAGATTACTCCGCCTGGTTAGGGGTGACACAAGCCGAAGATGCCGGACAGACTATTAAGGTGCTTAACGGCGAAAGACCCGATTGGCTGGTGGTCGATCATTATAGCCTTGATAGGGAATGGGAGCAGCGGTTACAACCGCATATAAACAAGCTGATGGTCATTGACGATCTCGCCAACCGCCCTCATGAATGCGATCTTCTCCTAGATCAAAACTATTCTGCAGAGGGGGAGCAGCGCTACGCGGGTCTGGTGCCGGGTCATTGCAAGCGGCTGGTGGGGCCGCGTTATGCGCTCATGAAGCCTGAATATGTAGCTCACAGGGAATTCCTTCTCCCCTATGCCCGAAAAGCCCGCCGCGTTTTGGTGTTCTTTGGCGGCACCGATCCGGACAATATCACCGGTTTGGCATTGACTGCGTTGTCAATTCCTGAGCTTCGCCATTTGATGGTGGATATTGTGGTCGGAGCAAACAATTCGCATGTTGAAGCATTACAGCGGCAGGCAGCGAAAAGGACCGATACCACGATCCATCGGTCCAGACCTTCCCTCGCCGATTTGATGGCGCAGGCCGATCTCGCCATCGGAGCAGGTGGCGTGACAACCTGGGAGAGGATGTGTTTAGGCCTACCCACTCTCATGGTGACGATTGCCGACAACCAGTGTCCTGCCGCTGAAGCACTCGCAGCCGCACAATTGATTTGTTATGTCGGCCATTCTTCAGAAATCTCCTCTGAGAGGATTTCAGAGGCAATCATTGAATTGGTCTCCAACCCCGGCCACCTGACGGAGATGAGCTTACAAAATCAACTCTTGGTCGATGGACTGGGAACGCTGCGGATTCGAGAAGTCATGTCGCCGACGGGTACGGCTCAAACGCGACTCCGCGCAGCTTGCGAAGAAGATGTGGTCAGCTACTTCGACTGGGCAAATGATCCAGAAGTACGAAAAAACGCATTTCATACAGAGACCATCCCTTGGGTTACACATAAAGAGTGGTTTGCAAAAAAGCTGAATGATCCAAAAAGTCATTTATATGTTTTCGATGCTGAGGGACTTCCGGTCGGACAGATCCGATTCGATAAAGAAGGCGATGAGGCCAGAATCGACTATTCGCTCGATACATTGGTCCGCGGCAGGGGATGGGGTTCTAGGCTGGTTTCACTCGGTTTGGAGTTGTTGGAAAAAAAAGAGGCGATCCGATTACGAGCCGAGGTGAAACCAGACAATGAAGCATCCCGATCTATTTTTTTAAGCTTGGGGTTTACGCTGACAGGAAGTAGAAATAACTGTTTCGTTTTTAATCGGGGTCCAGAGGAGAGAGCCAAGCCACTTCAATAATTATTTTTTCAGAGAGGGAAAATGCCCGGTGCTCGGAATAATAAAGTCTATGTTTTAGCGACGAGTCGTTCCTGGAATGAAGGGATGGCGGAGCGCCTGTCTGCTCGAACCGGCTACGACTTTGTCCTGATCACGTCCAAGGAGGATCTCACAACGGCGCATCTGACCTCCATCAATCCGGAGATCATCTTTTTTCCGCATTGGTCATACCGCATTGACGCCAGCGTTTTCGGCCGCTTTGAGTCTGTGATTTTTCATATGACCGATCTCCCTTTCGGCCGGGGGGGAAGCCCTCTTCAGAACCTGATTGTTCGCGGCATTTATGAAACGAAGATCTCCGCCCTTCGCTGCGTTGAAGAGATGGACGGAGGTCCGATCTACCTTAAAAAGCCGCTCACTCTTCACGGCTCTGCCGAAGAGATCTTCCTCCGGGCATCCAAAACAACTGAAGAGATGATCGTCGAAATTCTGGAAAAAAAATTAAAACCGATCGCCCAAACAGGGGAGTCGACCCTTTTCAAACGCCGCAGACCGGAAGAAAGTAATCTGGCCGTCGCCTCTTCGCTCGATCAGCTCTTCGATATGATCCGCATGCTCGATGCGGAAGGCTATCCGAACGCCTTCTTGGATGTCGGAGATTTTCGGCTCGAGTTTACGCGCGCCGCCCGAAAACAGGACCAGGTGATCGCGGATGTTCGCATCACGCTCGCTAAACAGAAGAAAGTGAGCCGTCATGATTGAAATTTCGGGCCGAAAGATCGGTCAAGACGACCCCCCCTTCATTATCGCCGAAATGTCGGGCAATCATAACCAATCGCTCGACCGCGCGCTGGAAATCGTCGAGGCCGCGGCTAAGTCGGGGGCGCATGCGCTCAAAATCCAGACATACACCCCCGACACGATGACCATTGATTTAAACGAGCGGGAGTTTCACATCAGTGACCCCAAAAGTCTTTGGGCGGGCAACTCGCTCTATCACCTTTACGGCGAGGCATATACTCCCTGGGAATGGCACAAGTCGATCTTCGAGCGGGCAGCCAAGCTGGGCCTGATCCCATTCAGCACGCCCTTTGATGATACGGCGGTGGATTTTCTCGAAAGCCTGAACGTTCCCTGCTACAAGATCGCATCCTTTGAGAACACCGATCTGCCGCTGATCCGGCGCGTCGCCGCGACCGGAAAGCCGATCATCATCTCAACCGGTATGGCCACGGTCGCAGAGCTGGACGAAAGCGTTCGTGCGGCCCGTGAAGCGGGCTGCAAAAACTTGATCTTGCTCAAATGTTCCAGCACCTACCCGGCCACTCCCAAGAATACCAACATCCTGACCATTCCTCACCTTCGGGACCTCTTTGACTGTGAAGTCGGTCTGTCTGACCACACGATGGGGGTCGGCGTTTCGGTAGCCAGCGTGGCCTTAGGTGCGACGGTCGTCGAGAAGCACTTCACTCTCAGACGCGCAGATGGCGGTGTGGACAGCACCTTCTCCCTGGAACCCGCCGAGATGGCGCAACTGGTGGTAGAAACCGAACGTGCCTGGCAGGCGCTTGGTCAAGTGACCTACGGTCCGATGGAGGCCGAGAAAAAGTCTCTACAGTTCCGTCGGTCGCTTTATGTCGTGCAAGACCTCAAAGCCGGAGATCTGCTGACACGTGAAAATGTTAGGGCGATTCGGCCGGGGCTGGGGTTACCGACAAAGTATCTCGAACAAGTATTAGGAAAGACCGTGAAGCAAGATGTAAAGCGTGGGACGGCGTTGGGCTGGGGACTGATGGGGTAAGTTCCATAGAGTAATTTAAAAGAGTTGTCTATAAAGCGGAGCGCTTGGTCTAATGAACAATGCTCAAGCCGATAGAAATGAAAAGGTTTTTCTTGCGACGACGGCGTTAGAACAATATTGGGATACCACGAAGCCGATTGTCTTTTTAGGGGAATGGTGTTTGCTACACGGGAGGCGTTCATTTTGGGAGCCGCTCCACGGCCAGATTCTGGAGACGCCGTTCAATACCGCAGACGCCGCCCATGCCGCCTATGTTTATATTCATGCGCTTTATGAGCGGATCTTGCCAATCGTGGGCAAGGTCCTGAACACCCTCCATGGAAAAGAGTATAGCGAACGTTATTGGAGAATCGTCCTCGGCCCCTGGCTGCGGCTTTATCTTTCGGTGAGTTATGACCGGTACAGCCATTTACAATGTGCACTGGAGCGATATCCCGACTGCGAAACCCTCGTGCTACCGGAGGCTTCCTATGCCGTTCCATCCGATACGCTCGATTTTGCCTGGCTCGTGAAGGACGATTCCTTCAATCTTCAGATTTACACTAAGATCCTTGCCGCACAGGGAAGGACTTTTCCTTCTGGAGCGCCGATTGTCCATACCTCCGCTCACGGGAACTCCGCCGATCAGTCGTGGAAGGAGAATGCCCTGAACACCATTGCGAAAATAGTCGTCGGTATCGGCTCAAAAAATAAGCGGTCTATTTTTCTGAGAAATTCTTACTTTTCGAAGTCCTCTGAAATCCGGTTATCCGTAAAAACGACAGGCCGCGTGTTGCCGATCCTTCGTCCGCTGACGAAGCAATCTCTCCCTCCGGCCAACTCAGATCTCCGAAAAAGCTTGCCAAAAATCGAGATTGGCCAGGGTGAATTCGAACGATGCTTATCGGCCATCCTCCTTTCCGATATCCCTCGAAGTCTTTTGGAAGGGTACTCCAGCATCAACCATGATGTCGAAGAGGTTTATCCTAAAAACCCCAAGGCCATATTGAGTGCAAACGCCTGGCATTTCGAAGAGACTTTTAAGCAGTGGGCGGCAATCTCTGCTGAAAAGGGGACGCTCCTGATTGGAACTCCTCATGGAGGAAACTATGGAGGACCGACTGACATGTCCTATGAAGATCACGAAACGTCGATCGTCGATCGTTATTACTCATGGGGGTGGGAGCGAAAAGATTGTGCAGCGGAAGTCATCCCATTTCCCGCAAACAAGTTAGTGGGGAGGGAAAAAAACGGTGCCAGTAATCTGAAGGAGGGTATTTTATGGGTGACCACTTCAGAACCAAGGTACCTGATCCAATATTCCCTCCTGCCAAAATCTTTTCACGAATACCTCCGTTGGCAGGGCCGTTTTGCCAAAACGCTGGATTCGAGCATCGTCTCCTTGTTCCGGCTGCGCCCTCATCGTGAAGATCAGGGTTGGTCTATCGCCCAGCGAATTACCGAATGCATTCCGGATATCAAAATTGAAACCTGGGATGTTTCTTTTCAGGAAAGCTTGGCCAATTGTCGTCTTTATGTTTGCGATCACCTGTCGACGACCTTCGCCGAAGCGCTCGCGGCGGACAAGCCGACCCTTTTGTTTTGGAATCCTGAAGCAAATCGATTAAGAGCTGAAGCCCAACCGTACTATGACCTGCTGCGAAAAAGTGGCATTCTTTTCGACACGCCCGAGAGTGCCGGAGCCGCCGTCCATCGAGTCTATGATGACGTTGAAGCCTGGTGGAAAGATCCGGATCGACAGGATGCGGTCAAGAGATTTTGCGAGCGGTTTGCTCGGAATTCTCCGGATGCAATTGAATTGTGGACCGCCGAATTCAAACGAATTGCAGCGGTGCCGGGGAATCGCAAAGGGTAGGTTACGAAGACATGCTCCACTCCACATCATTGAAAACCAGGTTCTTGGGGCACGAAGAGATGCTCCATTCCACGTCGTTGAAGACCAGGTTTTTGGTGTCTGTCGGCTCCAACGGGATCCGCGCCACGCTTGGGTTCGTTTCCGGAGTGCTTATTGCGCGTGGATTGAATCCATCCGGTTATGGCGATTTGATGTTTCTGATCGGAAGCTTTGTCGCGATTCGGTCGTTGCTCGATATGGGAAGTTCGAGTGCGTTTTACACCTTTCTTTCCCGGCATGCCCAAGGGCCCCGGTTTTATCTGTCCTATATTTCCTGGCTGGCACTCCAATTCATGATCATGCTGTTGCTGGTTGCCATGATTATTCCGTCCAGCATTTTTGAAAAAGTTTGGCTGGGACATAACCGCACGATTGTCCTCATCGCTCTCTTGGCGGCATTTATGCAGCAACAAGTATGGCAAACCGTGAGCCAGATCGGCGAGAGCATGCGGAAGACAATAAAAATCCAGCTGTTGAACCTCTCCATCGCAATGATCTACCTGATAATGGTCTCGTTCTTATTAATCACAGGTCGCATGTCTGCCGAAAATATCCTGTTTTTAATCATCGTCCAATATGCTGTCGCGACGTTATTGGCCTACCGATTCTTGAGAGATAATCAAGCGGTGCCTTCCGAGGCCGAGGTGACCCTCAAACAAATTATTCGGGAGTATTGGGTCTATTGCAAGCCCCTGATGATGCTTTCTCTTATTGGGTTTTTTTACGACTTCGCCGATAGATGGATGCTTCAAAAGTTTGGAGGGGCGACGCAACAGGGCTATTTTCAGATTGCGAGCCAGTTTGCAAATGTCAGTCTCTTGGCGACCGCCTCGATCTTGAATGTTTTTTGGAAAGAAATGGCCGCCTCTTGGGCAAAGCGCGATAATGAGAGGGTCGCCATGCTTTACCACAAGGTCAGCCGAGGACTGGTGATGCTGGGCGCCATGATCACCGGCTTACTGCTCCCTTGGTCGAAAGAGATTGTGATGATTTCCTTAGGACAATCGTACGCTCAGGCTTGGCCGGTCCTGGCCATCATGCTGCTCTACCCGATTCATCAATCGCTGGGCCAAATCGGCGGGACCATGTTTCTGGCGAGTGGGCATACCCACAAATATATGCTTGTCAGCGCCAGTATAATGTTGGTTTCTATCCCCTTTTCTTATTTGATGCTCGTCCCGACGCAGGGTGGATGGGTTCCCGGTTTAGGGATGGGAGCCATCGGCATTGCAATCAAAATGGTGCTGTTGGGAATTTTCTCTGTCAATATTCAGGCATGGGTGATCGCCCGTTTCAGCGGATGGGGGTTCGATTGGATCTTTCAAGTCGTCGGTATTCCTCTGATGATGGGAGCGGGATATTGTGCGAAGATGCTCGTCGGCTTTCTCTGGAATCTAGAGTCTTTCGATTTGGCCGGCCTACTGATCCCGGTGATCGTTGCGTCCTTTATTTACGTTGTTTTGGTGATGTGGATCGTATGGCTCCTTCCATGGCTCATCGGAATGGAACGAGAAGAAATGAAGCGTTCGCTTCGGAACTTGAAAGCATGGAAGATTTAGCCTCAATGTAAAGGAGCGTCATTTCTAATGACCATGGCCCTGGTATGGACAAACAATGACGATAAAACGCTGGATGTCGACGGCGGGAGCCGCAAAACGATCGGGCGCGATCGGTATTGATATAAATTTACGGTCGCAAGCAGATTTTGTGCATGACATGAATATTGTGTCTTACCCATTCGAAGCACTCACGTTCGATAATATATTGGAGCACTTGAATGATGTAATCAAGTCGTTTGAAGATCTCCACTATATCGGCATGCCCGGAGAAGAATAAACGATGAGCTCACTTTTCGTCTTCACGGAAAATTATGTCCTTGGCGGCGGCAATCGATATCTTATCGATCTTGTGAATGGTGTTTCTGGCCTATACAAACGCGTGATCATCGGGAGCAATGCGGGTGGGCTATTCCCAGCCGATATTCATCGGCTCGAGCGCCCTGCAACCGTACTTGCTGTAAAGTTTCTAACCGCATCGATGGTTGCATATCGGCTCGGTAAAGCCCCCAAACTGATAAGGAGGTTCTGCTTGCTGCCGTTCATTCTTGCTGATCCGCTGTTATTTTTCGGGAACATCCTGGTCTTTCTTGCGTTGTTAGCTAAAATGAAACCCTCCGTGGTTTTGTGTTGCAATGGCGGCTATCCTGCAGCGAGATCAACCCTTGCAATGGCCGTGGCCGCGCGGTGGTCCCGTATCCCGGTTGTCCTGAGTATTGTCAGCATGCCTGCCCCGCGTCGTCTTTTAGTGCGATTCTATGATGGACTGCTCGACAAGCTGGTTTGGAACTCTGCTGACTTAGTGATTGTCAATGCGCAGGCGATATTGTATTCATTGCAGATAACGCATGGTATGCCCCTCCAGAAGGGAAGAGTGATTCATAATGGCATTGAAGATGCCTCTTCTCCTGGGCCAGCAACGATTAAATCCAATTCTGATGTTATCGGCTGCATCGCCCGCATGGACAGGGGGAAAGGGGCGATCCATCTCCTGGATGCATTTGCGTTGCTTGCGCGGAAGTATGCCTCGGTTGAATTAGTCATGGCAGGTGAGGGTAATGCATCGGTAGAACTCGCACGTCGTGTCTGTTCCATGGGTTTACAAAACAGAGTCCGGCTCTTAGGCCGTTATCAAGGTGATGTAAATAAATTACTCCGTTCATTTGATATTTATGCATTTCCTTCTTTGTGGGAGGGGTTTCCGTATAGCATTATTGAAGCGATGCATGCCGGCTGTGCAATTGTGACTACAAATGTGGGCGGCATTCCTGAGGCATTAGCGGATGGAAGGGAAGGGTTACTGGTCGAACCTGGATCGAGCGAAGCGCTTTTTGAGGCCATGGATCGTTTGTTGGCGGATAAGAATTTCCGGGAAACTTTAGGGCGCAATGCGCGGGCAAAGTATGAGCGCACGTTCTCGTTAGACGTCATGCGTAAGCGTGTGCGCGAGGTCTTCATCGCCTCCGGTTTAGCACCCTGTGCATTTAACACTGCGGGGGAGGTCACGAATTGAAAGTCGTTATCCTTTGCGGCGGCTACGGTACGCGAATACGCGACGTCGCCGACAATCTTCCCAAGCCGATGATCCCCGTCGGACGGTATCCGATTCTCTGGCATTTGATGAAATACTACGCCAGCTTCGATCATAAGGACTTTGTCTTATGCTTGGGATACAAAGGCCAGGTGATTAAGGAGTTCTTTCTCAATTATGAGGCGCAAACGCGCGACTGCACGGTGACGTTGGGCGCTCAAAAATCGATCGAGTATCACACAAATCACGAAGAGATGGATTGGCGGGTGACGCTGGCCGATACCGGAACCGATGCGATGACGGGAGCCCGCTTAAGGAAAGTGCGGTCCTACATCGGTGATGATGAGCATTTTATGCTGACCTACGGCGATGGCTTGGGCAATGTTGATCTGGACCAGGTACTCGCCTTCCATAAAAAACACGGACGTATTTTGACGGTGACCGGTGTGCGTCCACCCGGCCGCTTCGGCGAGCTGATGAATTCTCCCGAAGGGTTAGTGACGGAGTTCAACGAAAAGCCGCAGGCGACCGGCGGTCGTATCTCCGGCGGATTTTTCGTATGCCGTAAAGAGATCTTCGACTACCTAGAGGATCGCGAAGATTTGGTGTTTGAACTGGAGCCGATGCGTCGATTAGTGAAGGATGTACAGATGATGATGTACCCGCATGAGGGTTTCTGGCAACCGATGGACACCTATCGCGATTACACATTCTTAAATGGCTTGATTGCCAAAGGCGAAGCGCCATGGATGAAATGGTAAGCGGAAATCGGTTCAACGAAGTATTTCGCGGCCGACGTGTATTGGTGACGGGCGACACCGGTTTCAAGGGTTCCTGGCTCTGTCTCTGGCTGCATCAATTGGGAGCTCAGGTTTTGGGATATGCGCTGCCGCCCGAACGGGAAAATGATCACTTTAATCTGTTGGGCCTGGAGAATCTCATCGAACATGTCACCGACGATATTCGCGATTGCACCGCCGTCCACAAAGCTTTTGATGGATTTCAGCCGGAATTTCTATTTCACTTGGCGGCCCAACCGCTTGTGCGCCTTTCGTACTTGGAGCCGAAACTGACGTTTGATACGAACGTGGCGGGCTCGGTCAATATTCTTGAAGCGGCGAGACGGTGTGAATCACTCAAAGCGGTCGTTTATGTCACGTCGGATAAGTGTTATCGCAATAATGAATGGATCTGGGGGTACCGGGAAACCGATCCACTCGGCGGGCATGATCCCTATAGTGCATCGAAGGCCGCGGCAGAGTTGGTCTTCTCCGCGTATCAAGACTCCTACTTTAATGCGCGGCCTGACTTCGGCGCGGCGACGGTGCGTGCGGGCAACGTGATCGGGGGAGGGGATTGGGCAGCCGATCGTCTCGTGCCGGACGCGATCCGCGCCTTGAAAGCGGGTAAATCGATTCAGATACGGAATCCTCATTCAACGCGTCCCTGGCAACATGTACTGGAGCCGTTATCGGGTTATCTGTTGACGGCGGCCCGCTTGTTTCAGGAGCCGAAGCGCTTTTCAGGACCATGGAATTTTGGCCCGGACGCGAAATCGATTCGCACCGTCGGCGAATTGGTCCAGTTGGTCATCGCCGGGTGGGGGAGCGGGTGTGTTGAAATTGCATCGCAGGCAGGTGCACCGCATGAAGCTCGATTGCTTCATCTGAACTGTGATAAGGCAAATCAGCTGATGCAATGGCGGCCCAAGTGGGACGCGGAGCGCGCGGTTGCAGAAACCATACGTTGGTATCGGGGCGTACTCGAGGGTCAAAGCGCATTAGAGATCTCCCGCAGACAGATCTCGGAATATATGGAGATGTAAATGATTGAAGGGGTAAAAGTCACCCCGCTCAAGCAGATTTTGGATGAGCGGGGGAAGATCATGCACATGCTCCGCTGTGATTCGGAAGGTTTTCAAGGGTTCGGGGAGATCTATTTCTCCTGTGTACATCCGGGAGCAATAAAGGGATGGCATATCCATAAGGAAATGGTGCTGAACTACGCCGTTCCGCATGGCAACATCAAGTTCGTTCTCTTCGATAATCGCCCGACCAGTCCGACGCGAGGTCAGTTACAGGAAATATTCATGGGTCCCGACAATTACTGCTTGGTTACGGTGCCGCCGGGAGTCTGGAACGGGTTCAAGGGGATCGGACACGAGACAGCCATCGTTGCCAACTGCGCCTCCATTCCTCATCTGGCCGATGAGATCGATCGCCTCGATCCTTTCGATCCATCGATCCCCTACAATTGGGAGCTAAAACACCGGTGAGCAAACGTGTCCTAATCACGGGCGGATTGGGCTATCTGGGCGGACGGATCGCGGTTGCGTTGACGCGTGAGCCGAACATTCGGATGCGGTTAGGGAGTCGAAAGGTGAAATCAGCACCCGATTGGCTTCCTGCGGCGGAAACAGTGGCCATGGATGTGTTGGAACGCGATTCCCTCTCGGAGGCGATGCGCGATGTCCAGGCGGTCGTGCACTTGGCGGCAATGAATGAAAATGAATGTGTGGCCGACCCCGGCAAGGCGGTTTTGGTCAATACACTCGGTACGTTGAATGTCCTCCAGGCCGCGATCGGTGCAGGAGTCGAGCGGTTCATTTACTTCTCCACGGCGCATGTCTATGGCGCGCCGTTGGTGGGCCATCTGACGGAGGCCACCCTGCCGAGACCGATTCATCCCTATGCCATCACCCACCATGCGGCCGAGGATTTTGTGCTTGCGGCGCATGACGAGAAAAAAATCACCGGCATTGTGATGCGGCTTTCAAACGCATTTGGAGCGCCCACTCACCTGGACGTGGACCGCTGGACATTGCTGGCGAATGACCTCTGCCGCCAGGCGGTGCAAACCCGCAAGACGGTCCTACGATCGAGCGGGATGCAGCAACGTGATTTCATCCCGCTGGAAGATGTTGGGCGGGCGGTCGGGCATCTGCTTGGACTTACTCGGGAGGGGTGCGGCGATGGCCTGTTCAACCTGGGGGGAGCTTCATCGAGCATCTGGGAGATGACGCAGCGGATCGCGGCGCGCTGCAAGATTATTTTGGGATTCCATCCTGAAATTGTCCGTCCTGAGCCGGCCGTCGGCGAACCGGTTCGAGCACTCCGATACGATTGCGAAAAGCTTCAGAGAACCGGTTTTTATTTAAAAGGCATTGTCGAGCAGGAGCTGGATGACACGCTCGTTCTCTGTTCGAAAGCATGGGGTCAGGCCAAATGATAAGCGCGCAATCACTTCAGGCTGTATTTCAGGTTTTGGCAAATACGAAAATCTCGCCGTTGTTAAAAGGACGACCTGAGGTGGCGCTTCGAGGTCCGGACGGTGAAGGAATCTGAAATGTTTCCACCTTCGATGATTCGGCGCTTGCAGTTAACGCGAGGGAAAACCGCTTTTAAATAGCTGCACTGATATTGGGGAATATACCATGAAAATATTGATCACCGGCGCTGACGGTTTTATTGGCTCTCATCTTACAGAGGCTCTAGTCCGCGAAGGACATGATGTTCGAGCCTTTGTTCTCTACAACTCTTTTAATTCTTATGGTTGGCTTGATTATTGCGCAGCGGACGTGAAAAGCCGGTTTGAGGTTTTCGCGGGCGATATTCGCGATCCGCATGGAGTAAAAACAGCCATGCAGGGTTGTGATACGGTGTTGCATTTGGCCGCTCTGATTGCAATTCCGTATTCCTATCACTCTCCAGATACCTATGTTGATACCAATGTTAAAGGAACTCTCAACGTGGTGCAAGCGGCGCGAGAAATGGGGGTCCGCAAGGTTGTCCACACTTCCACCAGCGAGGTATATGGGACGGCGCAGTTTGTCCCGATCACGGAAGAGCACCCGCTACAGGGTCAATCTCCCTACTCGGCAAGTAAGATCGGCGCCGACCAGATTGCTCTCTCATTTTATATGTCTTTCGGTACTCCACTTGCGGTATTGCGACCCTTTAATACCTATGGTCCTCGGCAGTCCGCGCGGGCAGTTATTCCTACGATCATCACCCAAATTGCTTCAGGTAAACGCAAAATTAAATTAGGTGCTATACATCCAACCCGTGATTTTTCCTATGTGGATGACACTGTTCGAGGTTTTATTTCTGCAATGAGTTGCGAGGCAGTTAATGGCACTGTGACCAATATTGGGAGCGGTTTCGAAATTTCGATTGAGGAGACTGTTCGTACCATTGCGGAATTGATGGGAGTACGGATCGACATCGAGTGTGACGCCGTTCGACTTCGCCCTGAAAAAAGTGAAGTGGAGCGCCTCGTTGCAAGCTACCAAAAAGCAGAGAAACTGATGGGCTGGAAGCCTCAATATAGCGGTCTGGAAGGTTTTAAGCAGGGGTTGAGAAAAACGATTGAATGGTTCACCGATCCGACCAACCTGGCACGTTATAAGATCGATGCATACAACTTATGACCCAGAAATGAAGTCCAATGATCAATCTGTTTATGATGAGGATACATGAAAAATAGGATGTCTAAGCGCGCAATCATTCTCGCGGGCGGCAAAGGTACACGCTTGCGACCGTATACAGTTGTCTTACCTAAGCCGCTGATGCCGATTGGCGATTATCCGATTCTGGAGGTGATCGTCCGGCAATTGGCCCGTCAAGGGTTCGATCACATTACCTTGGCGGTGAACCATCAGGCTGAGTTGATCAAGGCTTTCTTCGGTGACGGTACCAAGTGGAATGTCTTGATCGATTATTCACTGGAGAGTCAACCGCTTGGAACCATGGGGCCGTTGCGTCTGATTTCAGATCTTCCAAAACACTTCCTTGTCATGAACGGAGATATTCTTACCGATCTGGATTTTGGTGCATTCTACGAACAACATATTAAAGATAATCGTCTATTCACCATTTCGGCGCACCGGCGTGAGCAACTAATTGACTATGGCGTGCTGGAGACAGATGGTCATGAGATTCTGAGAGGTTTTTGTGAAAAACCCAAAACCAGTTATGAGGTCAGTATGGGAATTTATATGCTTAGCCGTGAAGTGTTGCGATTCATACCCGATAGTATTCCGTATGGTTTTGATAGGCTGATGTTAGATCTTCTTGCGCAGAAACATGGCATTGCCGTGAAAACCTATGGCGGCTACTGGATGGATATAGGACGTCCCGATGATTACATGCAGGCGATTGAACAATTTGAATGCTTGAAGGGAAAGTTTATCGATGGCTAAGGTTTTAGTGACAGGCGCATCGGGGTTTATTGGCAAACATTTGGTCTCAAAACTTCTCGCTGATCAGCATGATGTCATCAAAGTAAGCAGTGCTTCGGGTGATATCGCGGAAAAGACTACCTGGTCCTCTCTTCAGGCTGCGGAGGTGGTCATCCACCTGGCAGGTAAAACTTTCGTTCCCGACAGTTGGAAAGATCCGGCCGGTTTCCTGAAGACGAATCTATACGGTACGATGGGTGCTCTTGATTATTGCAGGCAATTTCACGCTCGGTTAGTGTTTCTGAGTTCCTATTTATACGGCAACCCGGAGAAACTGCCGATACCGGAATCTGCATCGTTAAAAGCAAATAATCCATATGCCCTTTCAAAAAAACTAGCTGAAGAGGTCTGCGAGTTTTACGCGAATCATTTCGGTATCAAGGCGACCATTCTGCGTCCGTTTAATGTCTATGGTCCTGGGCAAGCCGACTCCTTTCTTATTCCATCAATCGTGAATCAAGTGAATGCTGGCGATATCGTTCGTATCAAGGATTTAGAGCCCAAGCGAGATTATATTTACATCGACGACTTGGTGGATGCCATTATAAAGGCTGTAAACCTGGATCGAGCGTTCAGCATCCTCAATGTGGGCACAGGAGTCAGCCATTCGGTTGCCGACATTATTGATTTAATTCAAGAGATTAAGGGTACGAGCTGGGTTGTCCAATCGGCTTGCGAAAGGCGCCCTGAAGAGATCATGGATACGAGGGCCGATATCACAAAAGTATCTGAAGTTCTGAAATGGACTCCAAAGTGGTCCCTGAGATCGGGGCTGGAAAAAGTTTTAAGCGAGGCCTATGTCTCTTAAAAATTTATATTGGTCGATGTTCTCTATTCACGCATGGAGCGAGAAAGAGCGATGACTGTAAAACCCCTTCGGAGAGCTCCCAGAGTCTCGGTGATCATGACTATCTATAACGCGGCGCCGTTTCTGAAGGAGGCCATCGACAGCATTGTCACGCAGACTTTAACCGATTGGGAGTTGATTGCGGTTGAGAACGGCTCGTCCGACGAGTCGCCGACCATCTTGGCCGGCTATACCGATGAACGGATACGCGTATTTTCTTTGCCCAAAAATATCGGTCGAACCCCCGCATTGCGATATGCCTTCGAGCGGGCGCAAGGAGAATATATTGCGGTATTAGATGCGGATGATGTCTCCTATCCGGAAAGACTTGCACAGCAGACTGAGTACTTGGACCAGCGACCTGACGTCGGACTGGTGGGGTCTTGGGTCGAATATATTAATGAAAAAAACGTTGTAACCGAGAAATTTAAGCCGCCCGTAGAACCGGGCGAACTATATGACCTATTGGGATGGATGAACCCTTTTGTGCACTCTTCAATTATGTACCGAGCAAGACTTGGAAAGGATAGAGGTGGATATCCAGAGAGATATGTCTATGCTCAGGATAAAGCGCTTATTCTGAATATTGCCAAGGTTTCTCAGGTGGCAATGATAGACGAATACCTTTGCAGATTGCGAGAAACGGCATTGAGCATCACACGGTCTCCGGAATATTCTGTCACGGTTGCAACGGAAAGGCTTTTATTGCTTAAGCAGACAGCCAGAGATCTTTCACTGTCGAAAAAAGCATTAAAGCAGAATAGACTCAGACAAGCTGCAGCGCAACTAAAGCTAGGCGCCGCCTTATTGAGAAGATGGCATATTTTAGATGGGTTGAAACACATATTATTGGGTATCGTCAAAGATCCTTCCGGGCTTTGGAATAACGGTGTTACTAACAGACGGCTGATATCTTGAAAGAATAAGCTCTTAACTAGAATCTTACTACGTTCATCATCTCCCGAACGTTATATCGGCAAAGTAAATGATGCTCGCCAAAGACAGCACATCAGATTCCATCTCGATCCCGGCCGTTTTGATCGCAGCGACGGCTCTCATTTTTCCTTTCGTAAACATCATTTATATTATTTACCCAATTACATTTTTAGGGAAGAACGTTTGGCTTGTTGCACCGGTCCTTGTCATTATGGCGCTTTATTTATCGACTTTGTTTGATGTTCGAAAAGGCTTCACGGTTAAGAAGACTGACATTATTTTCTTAGCGATTGTTATCGCTGGCGGATTAATTTTTTATTTAAGGGAACTGGTTTATGTGGAACGGAGATCCTTTTTGGATTATCGATATATCCTTGCCCCAACTATTTTTTTATTGGTCTCCAAAAGATTTGTAAATGGCGATAAAAATATTAATTTTCTTTCCTCCGCTTTGGTTCTTACCTGTTTTATTCAGGCCATTTTGGGAATTTTGCATGCCTCTTTTTTCCCTGAATTAAATATTAGTTTTGATCCGGATAATGTTAAAAATGTCGAGTTTGTATTTGACGCGGAGAGGACCCGGGAGGGAGGAACATTGGGAGCTTCCATTTACGCGAATGTAATCGTTTGCGGGATGTTTTTGCTCGCGACAAAAAGGCCAACCCCGACATCGTTGCGCTCATCTATTTTATTAACTATTTCAATCATGGTGATGTTATACGCAGTAACGCTGAGCGGCTCGCGCTATCCGATCGTCATTGCCGGTCTGCTGACCCTTACTTTCTTCATAAACTCTCTATCGAATTGGCGGCAGTGGGTGGCGATTGGAATGCTCGCGATATTCTCAATTATTTGGTTTACGAACATGGAGAATGTTGAGTTCTATTCCATCTTTAGATTCAGCGAAGATTCCGGTGGACGTATAGATAAATTAATACTTCCCTTTGAGCTTCTTATCGCGGATATGTTCCATCTTTTGGTTGGAGCTTCTAATGAACTGACGGCGAACACGTATTCTTCCTCTGGCGTGGGAATATCCGATAATTCCTATTGGCTCCTGTCTTTGCAATTCGGGCCTATATTTGCGCTTTTCTGGTTTGGTTTTGTAGTCAACCTCCTTATGAGAGATATTGTGAATAACGCGTCATTCTTTTTTCTAGTTTATTTCCTTATTGGACTGGGGATTACCAATTGTATTCTCTGGGAGCCTTGGGTTTTTTTGGCAATTTTCACGGGTACCATCTTGCATAGGCGTGACCAGATCGGGGGCGAAATCTATGATAAGTATTACCCACACAGTGAATTAAGATGGAGATTAGAAAATAGTACAGAACCAATAAACTAAGTATGTAGGAAACATAAAACGGTACAACAGCCGATTTTAGAAATGGGTGAATAGATTAGATGATGGAAAACGTGAAGGCTGCAATGAGTGAAATAATAATCATTGGGAATGCGCGTTGTTACCATTCCATGGATTGGTACAGAACGATAAAGAAAGTTTGCAGCCACAGAGAGATTCTATTTGCAACAGACTTGATTGATAGTGAAAGCCATCAGAAGATTACTTGCGAAGACGATCATATTATCGATTTGTATAATATCGATTGGCTGTTATTCAAGCGGCAAACCAACATGGGGAATGTGTGGAGAAATATCGTGAAATTCCTTGTTTCCCCGCTGCAGATATTGAAAATAAGATCAATCGAGAAAAAATATCCAAACGCCGTTTTTCATGCTCATACAATGTACTATATGTTTTGCTGCTGGTTGGCTCGGATCAAATTCGTCGGGACGCCGCAGGGCAGCGAGGTGCTCGTTCGGCCGGATCGATCCTCCATTTATAAGTATTTTGCCTGTAAGGCATTAAAAGCAGCCGATCATCTGATCGTCGATTCTACTAATTTGAAAAATAGAATCCGGGAGTTGTGCGGTAAGGATGCAGTGGTCATCCAAAACGGAATGGATGCTTCCACTATTTTAATGAAATCAAATAAAAAAAATGAGCGGACAAAGGTCACGTCGTTTCGGGGGATGTATCCGATTTATCGTATAGACGAAATCGTAGAGGGGCGAACAAACTCTAGACTAAAACCGCCATTAACATTCAGTTATCCTTTTTGGGAAGAGGAATATAAAGGAAAAATTATATCGAAATTGGAACGAGGCGACACTGATTTGGGTCGCCTTCCCCTCAAGGATGAGGTGTATGAATTGCTTTTCACGACAGTACTGGCGATATCTATTCCCAAAAGTGATTCATCCCCCAGAAGTGTGTATGAAGCGATCTTTTGTGGATGCTGTGTGGCGGTCACCTACAATCCATGGATTGAAAGCCTGCCTTCCTGTATGAGATCGAGATTATTTATCGTCGATCTTCAGGATAAAGCCTGGTTCGATAAAGCGATCGAGTTTGCACATTCAATAACAAAGAATCCATTTGTACCTTCTCAAACGGCGTTAGATTTGTTTGATCAGGAACGGACGATGAAGAAAGTTGCGGAGACATTCTACGAAGTATAGTTGATCAGAGGGAACAGGTTGTATGATCCCTCCCTCACGAAAGAGAGATGGAAGGAAGCTCAAATGATGAGAAGTAATAAAAGCCAAGTTTGCTCCAATTGCGTCATGGACACGACCGACTCCCATATCACTTTCGACGATAAGGGGGTCTGCGACCATTGCAACAACTTTTACAAGAATATCCTTCCCAACTGGCATACGGATGAAAGGGGAAGGCGGGCGCTTCAGGAAATCGTGGATGAAATCAAGAAAGAGGGAGTCGGAAAGGATTTCGATTGTATTATGGGGATGAGCGGGGGCGTCGACAGCTCCTATCTGACCTACATCGTGAAAGAACAGTTTGGATTACGGCCTTTGGTTTTTCATGTTGATGCCGGCTGGAATTCCCAGGAGGCGGTCAATAACATTGAAAAATTGGTCGATAAATTGAATTTGGATTTGTATACCGAAGTGATCGATTGGGAAGAAATGCGGGATCTTCAGCTGGCCTTTTTTAAATCCGGTGTCCCGCACCTCGACACCCCTCAGGATCATGCGTTTTTCGCGACCCTGTATAATTTCGCGGCAAAGTATAAAATCAAATATATTCTGACGGGGGCGAATTTTTCAACCGAATGCGTCAAGAATCCGCTTGAATGGCACTATCATGCCAGTGATTTGGTTCAACTGAAGGATATTCATAATAAATTTGGAGAACGTCCTCTGGCAAATTTCCCTTTGGCCAATATTCTGAAATACAAAGTCTTTTATCGTTATTTCAAAGGTGTACAAGTCGTCAAACCCTTAAATTATGTGCCATACATCAAAGAGGAGGCCATGCAACTCCTGATTGATCGATTTGGATGGCAAAAGTATCCACAGAAACACTTTGAATCGAGATTCAGCAAATTTTATGAAGCCTATTGGCAGCCTAAGAAATTCGGCATCGATAAAAGAAAGGTTCAATTCTCAAGCTTGATTCTGACGAAGCAGATGACCAGGAAAGAGGCATTGGAGAAACTTTCGAAGCCGGCATATGACGAGAATACGATAAAACAGGATTTCGAATATATCGCCACCAAGCTCGGCATTTCCGTGGCGGAGTTGCAAGGATACTTAGACGCTCCCAATAAGTCTTATCGGGATTACAAATCGCAATTGGGGACTTTTGTGTTGGGGACAAAAGTGATGACGGCATTAGGCATGGAAAAAAGAGCGATAAGATGATCGCCATCGTCGATTATGGATTGGGTAATATCAGGGCATTTGCCAATGTCTATAAAGAATTAGACATCCCGTTTTTGATTGCTTCAAAAGCCGACGATTTGAAAAAGGCGAGCAAGATCATCTTGCCGGGGGTTGGCGCGTTTGATCAAGCGATGGAACTTCTGCAAAATTCCGGTATGCGGGAGTTACTGGACGATCTTGTGTTACAACGTAAACTTCCGGTGCTGGGGATCTGCGTTGGAATGCAGATGCTGGCGCATTCAAGTGAGGAAGGAAAATTGCCCGGGCTTGGATGGATTGATGGCGTCGTCAAAAAATTCAATGCTTCACGCTTAGTATATAAGACCCGTCTTCCCCATATGGGGTGGAACAAGATAAGTCCCAAAAAGGAGAACAAATTGTTTCAGGAATTGGGTGACGGGCCCCGGTTCTATTTCCTTCATTCATATTATTTCCAGTGCCATTATGACGGGGATACCGCCGCGCAAACGGATTATGGAGATCTATTTTCCTCTGCGGTTAATTCAGGGAATATTTACGGCGTTCAATTCCACCCGGAAAAAAGCCATCGAAATGGCATTCAACTTCTTAAAAACTTTGGAAATCTATAAAAATGCTGTACCCAAGAATCATTCCCTGTTTATTGGTTAAAAACAAAGGTCTTGTCAAAACAACGAAATTCAAGGATCCCAAGTATGTCGGAGATCCCATCAATGCGGTGAAAATATTCAATGAAAAGGAAGTGGACGAACTGATTGTACTTGACATCGATGCGACGGTCGAAAATAGAGAACCCGATTATAAGATGATTGAAAACTTGGCGGCAGAATGCAGAATGCCGCTTTGCTATGGCGGAGGCATTAAAAAGGTCGAGCAGGCACAAAAGATTTTTGGTTTAGGGGTTGAAAAAATTGCAATCAGTTCTGTCGCGCTGGATCGTCCTGACCTTGTAAGGCAGATCGCTGAACAAGTAGGTAATCAGAGTGTCGTTGTGGTTTTAGATGTTAAAAAGAGTTTGGAGGATAAGTATGAGGTCTGGACACACAATGGGAAAAATAATACAGGAGAATGTCCGGTAGCCCTCGCAAAGTTAATGGAAAGACTTGGAGCCGGCGAAATCGTCATCAATTCAATTGACAATGACGGCATGATGAAAGGGTATGATTTTTCTATCGTCGATAAGATCCGAGAATCAGTCAGTGTTCCAATGTCCGTACTTGGCGGGGCAGGGTCTCTTCAAGATATCGGTCAATTAATTGGTAAGTATGGAATCATTGGTGCTGCAGCAGGGAGCCTGTTTGTATTTAAAGGGGTTTATAAGGCCGTTTTGATAAATTATCCAAATCGTATTCAAAAAGAGGCGCTCATAAAAGAGAATTTTTTATAGACGGTGAAAACCGAAGAACCCAGTTTAGGCTTTTTCGTATTGAATTTGATGCCGGGGCGTATCTTAGACGTCCGCAAGAAAAACCCTGAGTGAGGAAAAAATGAAACAAATTCTTCAAAGTCTTAAAACAGGCGCCACCGAAGTGGCGGAGATCCCTTGTCCTGCAGTCAGGCGGGGAGAGTTGCTCATTCGTTCAACGCGCACGCTGGTGTCGGTCGGCACCGAGCGGATGTTGGTGGCGTTCGGCAAGGCCGGGTGGATCGAGAAGGCCCGCCAGCAGCCGGATAAAGTTCGCATGGTGTTGGACAAGATCAAAACGGACGGACTGATACCGACATTAGAGGCGGTGTTCAACAAGCTGGACCAACCGCTGCCGCTCGGCTACTGCAATGTCGGCGTGGCGATGGAGCTGGGGGGCGGCGTGACCGGTTTCTCCGTGGGTGACCGGGTTGTTTCCAACGGCAAACATGCCGAGGTGATCAGTGTGCCGATGAATCTTTGTGCGAAGGTTCCGGAAAACGTATCGGACGATGAGGCGGCCTTCACGGTCATCGGCGCTATCGGTTTGCAGGGTATTCGCCTGGTACAACCGACCTTGGGTGAAGCGGTGGTGGTGACCGGCTTGGGACTGATCGGTTTGGTCACTGTACAGTTGCTGCGAGCGCACGGTTGTCGCGTACTCGGCATTGATTTTGACGCCGAGAAGCTGGCCTTGGCGCGGCAGTTTGGCGCCGAAGTAGTGGACCTTTCGGCAGGGGAAGATCCGGTTTCCGCTGCGAATGCATTCTCCCGCGGTCGCGGGGTCGATGCCGTCCTCATTACCGCCTCAACCAAGAGCAGTGAGCCAGTCCATCAGGCCGCGCTCATGTGCCGCAAGCGCGGCCGCATTGTGTTGGTGGGAGTGACGGGGCTCGAATTATCCCGCGCCGATTTCTTTGAAAAAGAGCTGACTTTTCAAGTTTCCTGTTCCTACGGTCCCGGGCGCTACGATTCGAATTATGAAGTAAAGGGATTCGACTACCCGGTCGGCTATGTCCGATGGACTGAACAGCGTAACTTCGAAGCGGTGCTCGATATGATGGCCGACGGGCGGCTCGATGTAAAACCGCTCATCTCGCACCGCTTTGCCATCGACGACGCGGAGGAGGCCTACGCGCTGGTGGGCGGGGCGGGCCCCTCGCTCGGCATTCTATTGCAGTACCTGACCGAAGCTCAGAAGCCGGAGATGGAACTGCGACGGTCGACCGTGGTGCTGGCTCCCACAGGGGCAAGGGGAGAGGAACCATCCAATGTGGCGTTCATTGGTTCGGGGAACTATGCCACGGCAGTATTGATTCCGGCTTTCAAGGAGGCGGGAGCGCGACTGAAGACAGTCGCTTCCAGCGGCGGCGTCAGTGGTCTTCATGCCGGGCGTAAGTTCGGGTTTGAGGTGACCACGACAGATACCGACCGCGTTTTTTCCGATCCGCAGATCAATACGGTCGTCATCACCACCCGGCACGACAGCCATGCGCGATTGGTCTGTCAGACATTAAACAGAGGAAAGCATCTCTTTGTCGAAAAACCACTGGCGCTGACATTGGCTGAACTGACGGCCATTGAGCAGGCCTATGCGGAGGCGCTTGGTGCCGGCCAGAATCCATTGGTGATGGTCGGTTTCAACCGCCGCTTTGCTCCCCAGGTTCAAAAAATGAAAGCGCTTCTAAACGGGGTGAAGGACCCGAAGGCTTTTGTGATGATGGTGAACGCCGGCGCCATTCCTTCGGAACACTGGACCCAAGATTCGGCGGTCGGCGGCGGCCGCATCATCGGCGAAGCCTGTCACTTTATTGATCTTCTCCGCTTTCTCGCGGACTCGCCGATCCGTGGATTTCAGACCATCTCGATCGGCAAGGAGCGCGGGGTGATGGCGGAGGACAAGGCGAGTATAACGCTGCACTTCGAGGATGGCTCTATCGGCACCATTCATTATCTGGCAAACGGCCACAAGTCCTTCCCAAAGGAGAGGCTGGAGGTTTTCGCCGGCGGGCGAATCCTCCAACTGGATAACTACCGTAAGCTCAAGGGCTTTGGCTGGGCGGGGTTCCGCACGATGAACCTCTGGCGGCAGGACAAGGGACAAAAGGCGTGCGCAGTTTCCTTCGTACAGGCGATCAAGCTAGGTGGAGCGGCGCCGATTCCATTTGATGTTTTGGTGGAGGTGAGTCGGGTGTCGATTGAAGTCGCGGAGATGCTTCGATGATGTCCAGATCAGCACCCGTACATCCAAATGGGGCATCTGCGGCAATGAGACTCAATAATTTTGATCTAATAAGGCTTTTTGCCGCGCTGCAAGTTTTGATCGGGCATGGGAGTACCCATCTAGAAGCGGCGGTCCCTGGTTTCGTTGGGGCTATTCTGGCGTATTTTCCTGGCGTACCAATTTTCTTTATTATTAGCGGTTTCCTGATATCTATGTCATGGGATCGGGCACCCTCGCTGAAGCAATACGTTTGGAATCGGGCGTTGCGAATTTATCCGGCTCTGTGGGTTTGTCTGTTTTTTTCAATCGGAATTTTTCTTGCTTCCGGTGTAAAGCCGGATTCCTTACCGAGTTTTTTTGGGTGGTTTTTCGCACAAATTACATTATTTCAATTTTACAACCCGGATTTCCTCCGTGGATTTGGAATTGGAGTAATCAATGGCAGCTTATGGACGATACCTGTAGAGCTTCAGTTTTATATCTTATTACCGTTGCTTGCGATTGCAGCAAAAAGAACCCGCTTGATATGGGTGGTACACACTTTAATTGCGGCTGCGCTGATGATCCTCGCGATGCCCTATTTAGCTGAACGGCATACCACTATTCAGAAATTGTTTGGTGTTTCGATTATTCCATATCTTTTTTTATTCTTGATCGGCGTTCTTACACGCCAGCTTTATGAGAAATACCCAAACCTTTTTAAAGGAAAAGGCCTTATTTGGAGTGGGGTATACGGTTTATGGGTTGCTATTGAAATTATTTTTGATATCGATGGAGGGTCAGGGAATCGGTTGAATGTAGTATCGATCATTCTTCTTGGAATGCTCACTGTGAGCTTCGCTTTTTCAAAATCCGAGTTATCTTCTTATATTTTGAAAAACAATGATATTTCGTATGGCGTATACATCTATCATGTTCCGGTGATAAATTTTCTAATGTTCAATCAAATTATTGGCTTGTTGGGTTTTGTTGCCATGTTGTTTGTTACGATTGTGATCGCGATGCTTTCTTGGCGATTCATCGAGAAGCCCGCACTGGGCCTAAAGAACTATTCACTCTTGCAACGGGGTGGTGTATGACCGCATGGTGGTCCGTCCTACGTATGGGCCAATCGGCACCATTTAAATTGCCCGAACAAATGCGATAGCCCGATGCCAATTATTGACATCATCGCCGGTGCACGGCCCAACTTCATGAAAATTGCTCCGATCATTCGAGCGCTTCAGTTGCGTCAGGCCGCGGGAGGCCATCTTCGATATCGCCTCGTTCACACCGGCCAGCACTATGATGCCCGGATGTCGGGGGATTTTTTTGACCAACTCGACATCACCAAGCCCGACGTCAACCTGGAAGTCGGCTCCGGAACGCAGGCCGAGCAAGCATCGGCCATCATGCTCCGTTATGAAAAACTCCTGCTGGAGCAGCATATCGACCTCTGCCTGGTGGTGGGCGATGTCACATCGACCATGGCCTGCGCGATTGCCGCGCAGAAGCTTTGTGTGCCTGTGGCGCATGTAGAAGGCGGGATCCGTTCCGGCGACTGGACCATGCCCGAAGAAATCAACCGAATGGTAACCGACGCTATCACGAATTATTTTTTTACAACCAGCGAGGTTGCAAATCAGAACCTGCGGCGATCGGGGGTGGCCGACGAGCGAATCTTTTTCGTCGGCAACACGATGATCGATACGCTGCTGGCCAATATGGATCGGCTGCGCCCGCCTGACTTCTGGGATAAATTGGGGCTCAAAGCGGGGAACTACTTTGTGGTGACCCTCCATCGGCCGGCGAATGTGGATGGTGAGCAGCACCTTTTGCGACTGCTCCATGCGATCACCGAAGGAACAAAAGGGTTGCCGGTGGTCTTCCCGGTGCATCCGCGCACCGCGAAAAGTCTGCATGAGTTGGGAAGGCAGGTTCCGGGCATGCAATATGTCGATCCGCTGGGCTACCTGGAATTCAACTATTTGGTTAAACATGCCAAGGGGGTGATGACCGACTCGGGCGGAATCACGGAAGAAACCACAGTGATGGGGGTCCCCTGCATGACCTTGCGCAATAACACCGAGCGTCCTGAGACGGTCACCGTTGGGACCAATGAGCTGATCGGCACCGACCCGGCCAACTTCGCTCCAGCACTGAAGCGGTTAATGGCCGGGGACTGGAAAAAGGGCAGGATTCCGGAAAAATGGGATGGCAAGGCGGCGGAGCGAATTGTGGCCGAGCTCGAACGGCTGTTGGCATAAGGCAATGAATTCGATCGATGAGTGTCCTATCTCTTGGAGGCCGCATGTCTCCGCATAAGATCCTTCGGCTATTTCATACCGTTCGCCACCTTAAGGCAGAGCAGGTTATTTATCGTCTCTACTACAAATTTAAAACGGTTCGTCTCACGGAAAGGGGTGAGTACCGTCAAAGAGGTTGGCCGGCGGCATGGTCTGATCCCGAGCTTCTTCCCACCACGATGGTCGGCTATAACCGTTTTGAGTTTCTAGGGGAGACCGGTGACATCCATGATCAAGAGGCTTGGAACGATCCTAAGAAGAGCAAGCTGTGGCTGTACAACCTTCACTATATGGATGACCTGAATTCCGTCAGCGCTGAGCTGAGGCATGAAGCGCACAAAAATCTAGTCGATCGCTGGATCGCGGAGAATCCGCCCGCGACGGGGAGCGGCTGGGAGCCTTATCCACTTTCTCTCCGGATTGTGAATCTGGTGAAGTGGTTTTCCCGTCAAAAAGCGATTGAACCGATTTGGCTGAAAAGCCTGGGTCTGCAGGCGCAAGCCCTGTATAAACAGCTGGAGTTCCACATTCTCGGGAACCACCTGATGGCAAACGCCAAGGCGATGATATTTGCCGGTGCTTTTTTGGAAGGGGATGAGGCGCAAAAATGGTTGAACAAAGGGCTTCGAATTCTGGATCGTGAGATTCCGGAGCAGTTTCTTCCGGATGGAGGGCATTTTGAACGATCTCCCATGTACCACGCCATTTTACTGGGCGATCTCTGTGATCTGTTAAACCTCGCCGAGCGATCAGGGATCATAGATTTGAAAGAGCGAATTTCAGATTGGCGCGAAAGGGTCGCCCGGGGCCTCTCCTGGTTGGCAACCATGTCGCATCCCGATGGCCGCATTGCTTTTTTTAACGACGCCGCCTTTGGCATCGCTCCCGACCTTGAAGCGATCAAAACCTATGCCAAGCGCCTCGGCTGTAAGGTCGAGCCGGCGCTGCCGAGAAGCCTACAGGGTGAGGGGAAGGTCTCCTTGCGCCGGCTGGAAAACACCGGTTACTATCGCGTTGACCTCCCTGGCGACGGCGTCTGCTTGCTGGACCTGGCGGAGATCGGACCTGATTATCTTCCCGGACACGGACATGCAGATACGCTTAGTTTTGAGCTGAGCATTTTTGGCCAGCGGGTCTTCGTCAATTCAGGGACTTCGCAGTATGGGGAGGGAGTTGAAAGGCTGCGCCAACGAGGGACCGCAGCGCATAACACGGTGGTCATAGACGACGAGGACTCCAGTGAGGTATGGGGCGGGTTTCGTGTGGCGCGCAGGGCATATCCCAACAAGCCGCTCATTTCCGAAGACGACAAATCGCTGGTGATCGAAGCAAGTCATGACGGCTACAAACGGATCCGAAACGGCGTCATCCACCAGCGGAGTTGGAATTTTACCTCGCGCTCGCTGGTGATTCAAGACTGGATCACAGGGGATTTCCAAACAGCGGAAGCGCGTTTTCACCTTCATCCGGATGTCCGCATCGATCGAAGCCATTTCTCAGGTTACCGACTCTTACTCCCGTCGGCCCCAACAAAAACCGTGAATTTTAGCGTGCAGGGAGCAAAGAATGTCGAGCGGGTGGCGTCTCAGTGGCACCCAAAGTTTGGAACGTCCGTACCGAATATTTGTATTGCGATAAAATTCACCGGGCGCCATCTGACGACTCGAATTGAATGGGGTGATCTTTGAGAGTTTTGGTGCTTAGTTTCTACTATAATCCCGACTTGTCGGCAGGCTCCTTTCGCACGACGGCACTGATCAAAGCCTTGACCGAGAAGCTGCCTGAAGGGGCGCACGTGGAAGTGGTCACGACGTTGCCTAATCGCTATCGTACCTTCAGCAGTGAATGTTCTGAGCTCGAAACGCACCCCAGTCTGGAAATTCGTCGAATCAGGCTGCCAGGTCATTGCAGTGGCATGGTCGATCAGTCGAAGGCATTTTTATACTTTGCCAAAGAAGTGAAGCGTCATGTGGGATCTCGCCAATATGACTTGGTTTATGCGACCTCCTCACGGTTGATGACCGCCGCATTGGGGGCCTGGATCGCCAGACGTAAAAAGGCAAAACTTTATCTTGATATTCGCGACCTTTTCGTCGATACCATTAAACATGTGCTCCCCCGTAGGCTGCTCCTGCTGACCCGGCCTCTTTTCTCTCTGGTAGAGCGTTGGACTATCCGGCGAGCGGACAAAGTCAATCTCGTATCACGCGGTTTCAAGTCTTACTTTGACTCCCGTTATCCATCCCTTCCATGTTCTTTCTTCACCAACGGGATCGATGAAGAGTTCATCGCGGCGGGTACCCGCCTGAAAGGTTCGAAGCCAGCGCACCCGCTATTGACGGTGCTTTATGCGGGAAATATGGGAGAAGGACAAGGCCTGCACATGATCGTGCCTGCGTTGGCCAAGCGCATGCGAGGACGGATTATTTTCAGGCTCATTGGAGATGGGGGCCGTGCCGCCGCATTGCAAACTGCTCTGCAAAATGCCGGAGTTGATAACGTGGAGCTGTTATCCCCGATGAAGCGGGATCAATTGATACAGGCTTATCAAGAAGCGGATGTTCTTTTTCTCCACTTGAACGACTATGAGGCTTTTAAAAAGGTGCTTCCATCCAAGCTGTTTGAATATGCGGCGATGGGAAAACCGATCTGGGCCGGGGTGTCGGGATATGCGGCGGACTTTGTGAAATCCGAAATTACTAACGCCGCTGTGTTTCATCCCTGCGATGCTGCCGAAGCGGAGGAGGTCTTTGAAAAGCTCTCTTTAATGAATACGCGGAGACCTGAGTTTATCGACAAGTATGCTCGAACCAAACTCATGCAGGCAATGGCAGACGACCTGCTCTCCGTCGCGGGAGTGCGTTTAAGATGAAAGTCCTTGTCACTGGGGCGAGCGGTTTTGTCGCCGGCGCGGTTCTCTCTCGCTGGGCTCCGAATCCTCAATATCAGATCAAGGCTGCCCTGCGGCGTAAGAGATCAGAGATACCGCATAGGGTTTCTCTGGTTGAAATAGATGACCTGGGCCCGAAGACCGACTGGAAGGCAGCCGTATCAGGAATGGACGCGGTGGTCCACACTGCTGGCCGGGTGCATGTGATGAATGAGCCCGCGTCCGATCCTCTCGGTGAATTTCGTCGGGTGAATGTGGAGGGCACGTGGAATCTGGCCTGCCAGGCTGCGGCGGCCGGGGTCCGACGATTTATCTACATCAGCTCAGTAAAGGTCAATGGGGAGGAGAACTTTTCGGAGCAACCCTTCACTGAGACCGATCGGCCTAATCCTCAAGATGCCTATGGCTTGTCCAAGTGGGAGGCCGAACAAGCGCTCATGAAGGTCAGTGGCGAAACGAAGTTAGAAGTTGTTATTTTACGCTTTCCCTTGGTTTATGGTCCCCGAATGAAGGGAAACATGCCCCGGCTTTTTTGGCTGGCCGATCGAGGGCTCCCGCTCCCTTTTCAAAGGGTTCGCAACCGCAGAAGCCTGTTGTATGTTGGAAATGCCGTGAGTGCGATTTCAAAATCGCTCTCTCATCCGAATGCCGCCGGTGCGACTTTTATGGTGAGTGACGGCGAGCCGGTCTCGACTCCTGAGCTGATCCGCCGCATCGCTTCTGTCTTAAATCGGCCCGTCCGATTGATTCCTTTTCCGCCTTCTGTGTTGAGGTCAGCCGGTAGGCTCATACGTAGATCGGAGGAAGTAAATCGGCTGCTCGATTCGTTGATAATGGACAGCAGTAAAATCGGCCGCGTATTAAATTGGAACCCGCCTTATACCCTCAATCAGGGACTGAAAGAAACAGCGAATTGGTATAAGAATGAAATCGGTGAATATGAAACGCATCTTTGATTTTACATCGGCGTTGATTTTGATCGTTATATTTTTTATCCCGATGGCTTTTATCGCCTTGTTGGTCAAGATTACCTCGAAAGGCCCCGCTTTTTATTGGTCAGATCGAGTGGGGATTAATAATACGATCTTTAAAATGCCGAAGTTTAGAACAATGAGGATTGACACGCCTGCGGTGGCGACTCACCTCTTGGATAATCCGCATCGTTATCTTACTCCAATCGGAGGGTTTTTAAGGAAGACGAGCTTAGACGAGCTTCCGCAACTCTACAGCATTCTAAAAGGTGAAATAAGTTTTGTGGGTCCGCGCCCGGCGCTCTTTAATCAGGCCGATTTAATCGATCTTCGTACCCAGAATGGGGTTCATAAACTGGTTCCAGGATTGACAGGATGGGCACAAGTGAATGGGCGCGATGATCTTTCCATTCCCAAGAAGGTTGAATTCGATGGGTACTACTTAAAAAATTGTTCATTTGTTTTGGATCTTAAAATTCTTTTTATGACCTTTTTAAAGGTGATTCGAAGCGAAGGGGTGAGACACTAATAATGGGATCTCTGTTTATCTTATGCAAACCACAGCGTCGCTTAGCTTGTTTTGGTGGTCTTGAGAAAGAATTAAATGAGAAGTGCAATTCGAAAGAGGTGGAGACTCGGTCTTGCAGTCCTGATTTTAGGTCTTTTGATCTATGCTACGTATCAATGGTATTTGGCTAAGCTCGGCCATTTCTTTATCGTATCCGACGCCTCGGTGAAGGCAGATGTTATCATCGTATTAGCGGGGGACAGCGCGCGAGATGAACGACTCCTCCATGCAATCAAGCTATGGCAGGAGGGATATGCACCTAAAATCGCCTTAAGTGCGACGTTAGCGGACTGGCAAAACCACGAAGATTTTCCGACATGGCGGCACGCGACAAAATTAAACATTCTCCCAAAAGAATCCCTATTGGTTTTAGAACATGAGGCGGATTCAACCAGCGAAGAAGCGCAGTCCCTGCTGCCCTATGTACGGGATCAACAAATTAAGAAAGTGATTATTGTAACCTCCAATTATCACACGCGGCGCAGCAAAAAAGTCTTTCAGAAGCAATGGGCGGGCAGTGGGATTCATATCACTATTTCAGCGGCGCCTTTTTCATTTTTTCGTCCCGATAATTGGTGGAAGCATCGTTCAGATAGTAGAACGTTGTTCTTGGAATCGACAAAGACGCTCTGGTATGTATTATTTGAATGATCTAAGTGACATCAAAATGATTCAACCCTAAATTAGAATGATGGGTCGTAAGGATAGCCGGTTAGCTACTGACGTGCTTTCTGAGATTCAACGTGCTTCTCCCTCTCTTCATTTGACGGAAATCCCACCTCCGGATATACTAAATCTCGGTATTTAGAATACTAAATCGCATAATAAGTATATTTAACGTGATTACAATCTCCAGAATATTGACGGTGAGTTTTGTTGCCCCCATTTGGAAGACCTCATTTAAATTAACTGCTAAATAACATGGTCCGTTGTTCAGGCCGATGCTGGATCATAAATGCCTTTGCTGCCGATAATGATAAATGAGACGAAGCCATTTTCCAGTGCATTATCGCACGGGTTATTTTAAACATGCCATTTGTTTGTGATGCAATAAGTCGTACAAAATCGGTTGGAGGAAGTTGATGTTGCTAACCTTTGTGAACCCTCCAAAAAGAAGGGTCAGCGTAAAAAGGATATTTAACTGTGGGTTAGCTCTGATCGCGCTTGTTTTGCTGGCTCCTGTCTTCATTCTTACTTGCATTATTATTAAATTAACTTCCAAAGGACCCGTGTTTTTTAAACAGGAGCGAATCGGGAAAGTCTTCCGTCCCTTCCAAATCTATAAGTTTCGGACCGTTGAAATACAAACGGAAGTGAATAGCCAGACGCCTTTCCTTCGGATCACGCGGATTGGACGATTCCTTCGTTCATGCAAGCTCGATAGGCTTCCTCAATTATTAAATGTCCTGAAAGGAGAAATGAGCTTAGTAGGGCCACGCCCAGAGCTTAAGAAGCATGTTGAGCTATTCCGGAAGGACTATGAAACAATTCTAACAGTGCGGCCCGGAATGACCGATTTCGCAACGATTGAAATCAGGGATGTCTCTCTTCTCCTGTCTCAAGTAGATGATCCGGAAGCCTATTACATTAATACTGTTTTGCCAAAAAAGATTAAACTAGCCAAACAGTATGTTCTGCAACGGAGTCTAGCTCTTGACATAAAGATTCTTTTTACAAGTCTAATGACGCTTGTATTGAGTCTTCCCTTCCCATTTTCAAAAAAGGAGAAAACCAAAAAGAAAACCCTTAAAGAAGTCATGGAAAAATATCGAAGAGGCATTATTGTCTTCATCCATGCTGGAGCAATCGTATTATCAAGTTACTTGGCTTTTACCCTCCGTTTTGACGGGAAGATTCCGCAGGATCAATTTAATCTGTTCAGAGTAACCTTGCCTTTTATCCTGGTATTCAGACTTGCTTCGCTTCAGTATTTTGGATTGAATCGGGGGCTTTGGCGTTATGCGAGCATTCAGGACATGATTGCTTTAGGGGCGGCGATCTTCTGCAGCTCGATAGTGAGTTGGGGGGGTATCACACTGTTGCAGATAAAGGGGTATCCTCGATCTGTTTTTTTGATCGATGCGCTTCTTCTCTTTCTAATTTTGGCGAGTTTTAGAATTGCAAAAAGAGTATATGCAGTTTTGACACAGGTGCCAATTGGAGCCCGCCGAGTTTTGATCATCGGCGCCGGGAATGCCGCGGAGATGATGGCTCGCGACATGATGCAGAACCCCTCCTATAACCGTCACCCGATTGCGTTCATTGATGATGATCTTAAGAAAAGGTCTTCAAAAATTCACAATATCCCCGTCATTGGAAATAGCCAAGAACTGGAAGCAGCGGTTCAAAAGCTCCACCCGGATGAACTCCTCATCGCGATTCCATCTGCAAGCCAAAAGCAGATTAAGCGAATGATTAGTCAATGCAAGTCTTTCGGACTTCCGATAAAAATTCTTCCGAGCCTGACCGGAATGCTGGGAGGAAAGGTCTCCATCTCCGATATCCGGAATCTTGATATTGAAGACCTCATCGGGAGACGAGAAATCGAGATCTACGATCCAAATGTCGAGGTAAAGATCAAAGGAAAGAGAGTTTTAGTGACCGGTGCGGGAGGATCCATCGGGTCTGAGCTTTGTCGTCAGGTCGCCGCTTTCCGTCCTGAACTTCTGATCCTTTTTGAAAGGAGTGAAAACAATCTCCACCATATCCAGGTCGAGCTTTTGGATAAATTCCCCGGCATTTCTCTCATCGTCGTTTTAGGAGACATCCTCGACGAAGAAAAACTTCATCAGGTTTTCTCCATGTATCGTCCTCATGTTATTTTTCATGCGGCGGCGTATAAACATGTTCCGATGATGGAAAGCCATCCCCTGGGGGCGGTCCAAAATAATGTCTTGGGAACCTACAATGTGATTGCAATGGCGGACCAATACGGCGTCGAAGACTTTGTGTTGATTTCGACCGACAAGGCTGTGCATCCGACCAGCGTCATGGGCGCGACCAAGCGTGTTGCTGAAATGCTGGTTCGATATTTTAATCAACAAAGTAAAACCAGATTGGTTTCGGTCCGTTTTGGAAACGTTCTCGAAAGCAATGGAAGCGTCGTCCCGCTCTTCCGCGCTCAAATCAAAAAAGGGGGACCGGTCACTGTTACCCATCCTGATATCAAGCGATACTTTATTACCATTCAAGAGGCGGTTCAGCTTGTCTTGCACGCGGCGGTTCTTGGGGAAGGAGGAGAGACTTTTGTTTTGGATATGGGGGATCCGATCAAAGTTATCGATATTGCCAGGACAATGATCATTCTATCCGGGTTTTCCCCGGATGAGGATATCCCCATTCAGATTGTCGGCTTGCGGCCGGCGGAAAAGCTGGTTGAGGGCCTTTTCGAAGAGTCAGAAAAGGTGGCTCAGACCCGCCATGAAAAGATCCGGGTGGCGCAAAATGGAAAAGTCACAGATGAGTTAATGTCTTATGTTAAAAAATTTGCAAGCATGGATCATGAGACAGACCCGAACGAAATCAAAATAACACTGAAAGAACTCATACCGACTTATCAGAACGACTCTCTTCCGTCTCACGCTTCTAGCAAAACACCTTCTGCCTGGCTACCGATGTATGACGATGCTTCACCGAACAACTCGCTATTTCCTGCCCCAACCCGGCCCCCTTCTTCTGAAGCGCCTCTGTACCACTAATCAGAACCGAATCACCTCTTATTTCCCTTTTCAATAATCGGTCCGGCAATTGCAATTCTCAGCCGTCGAATTCCAATCAAAATTCGACGAAGCGTGATCCTAGAGGAACGGATGCCACTAACCACGCTCATTCTGTCTAATGGATGATTTGCATGGAGTGGCAATGTTCCCGAACGTTTTTCGATTTGCTTGTATTATGCAGAAACTTGCAAGAATGCTGCAAGATTTTGCAGGAATGTGCCATAGAAAGGTTATTTTTTTCTATGTTATTTCCCATCTATTTACTCAGCTCCTCATCGTAGATCCAGTGGCAGCTGAGGAGCGTACCCCACCTTCTGACGTCCGCGTCGGAGTTTATTTTAATTACTACCTTCCCAGCTATACAAACACCCCTCTCTTTATCCGGAGGCAGTGCGGTTGCCAATTGGGATACCAAACAGGAGTGGTTGTTCAGTCGCCGATGTTCTGGCGGCTTTGGTTCAATTTTCACGGGTATGTCCTGGGGGCCAGCCCAAGCCTCGCCCAATCGCCGGAGCAGTTCGGGTCCCGATTCGAATTTCATGTCCGCTTTGAACGATTCATTTTTCTATTCGGGCATCATGGCGAGTGGGATGTTTATCGCTCATCGAATTTCCCGACACATTCAAAAGAGGGAAACTACATCAGTACGGGGGGACTTCGGGAGACTTATATCGGCATTACCTGGTTACTGCGTTGAGGTATTTTTTGATGTGAGGTGAGAAAGGAAGAATATGAATTTATGCAATCGACTGAAAAAAGAGATTTTCCTGATTTTGTTCACTATTATTTTGCCGACCCTGATGGTTGATCAAGCGATCGCCCAGGATGAGGCCTCTCCGTTGGATACACGGGTCGGTCTTTATTTCAATTATTACTTCGAGCGATATACGAACACCCCTCTTTTGATCCGCAGAGACTGCACCTGCCAGCTCGGATATCAAACCGGGATCGGGATTCAAAAACGGTTCTTTTCGAAGATGTGGCTTAATCTGCATCCCTACGTCCTCGGCGGGACGCCGGGAGCGGGGGAGAGCCACGAGCAATTCGGTGTCCGAATGGAAGGACAGTATCGCCTCGACCGCGTCACCTTCCTCATCGGCGTGCATAATGAATGGAACGTCGATCGACCTTCCAACTTTCCGACGACCTCCCGGAATGGGAACGATGTGGGAACGGATGGCCTCCGGGAGAACTACGTCGGGATCACCTGGTGGATTAAACCATAGAACGGGGGTCAGGAGACGGAGCGACCGATCAGCGTCCGGGCAATGACTTGACCGCGCCCCCACCAGGAGAGCCGGATCTGCCGATCCAAAACGGCAAAGGGCTCTTTCTCGATCCGGTCGATCAGGGCCACGTAGACGTTTCGCATCAGAGAGACCGACAGGCGCGCGTCCGCCTCGATCAGCGGAATCAACTGGGCCGATTCGTTGAAGTAGTTTCGGATGCGGTCGCACTGAAACCGCATCAGCTTCAGAAACGCCTCGTTCTTCACCCGCGCCGTCAATTCCTCTTCGGAATAGCCGGCCGCGTTGATTTCATCCAACGGAAGATAAATCCTTCCCCGCCCCAGATCTTCTCCGATGTCCCGGACGATGTTGGTCAACTGCAGCGCCGTGGAGAGGGCCCGGCCGTAAGCGACCCCTTTCGGGTCTCGATAACCAAAGACGGGGAGGGAGAGATCACGGATGGTCGTCGCCACCAGATCGCAGTAGACCATCAATGAATCAAAAGTGGGATAGCGGTTATAGAGGAGGTCCATCCGGCACCCCGCGATCAATCCTTCGAAGCCTTTCTTCGGGATCGGATAACGCCGGATCGCATCGGCCAAGGCGACGGTGATCGGATGGGTCGGCTGCTGCTGGTAACAGCGGTCCAATTCTTCTTGCCATGAATGGAGGAGGTTCTCCAGCGACGCCTCCTGCGCCTCATCGACGATGTCGTCGGCGTACCGGCAGAAGGCGTAAACGGCATAAATTGCGTTTTGCTTCGATGAGGGAAGAAAACGGAACCCGACCGAGAAGTGGGGACCGGAGCGGTGGGTGAGCCGGCGACAATATTGATAGGCCTCTTCCACGGAAATCATGGCTTGATCGGCCCCAGTTCGGGATGAGCGGAGACCGGCTTGTGCCGGCACCAATGGGGGGAGAGTCGATGGGCGCACCGACCGGCCCGTTGCCATCCCCATTTTAAAATCGGCAGGGCCAGACGCTTCCACCAGGAAGGGCGGTGCCACCCTCCCAGGTAATCTTGAAGATCGCCGCGGCCGGCCCGTTGGATAAAAAGGGAGAGGCCACGATTGCCCCCCACTTCGTAGAGGAACCGGTTGACGACGCTGACCTCCTGCGCCGGGCCGAGCGCTTCTTTCCAGAGGAGGTCATAGGAGCGTTTCTTCAAGAGGCTTTCCGCCGCCGCGTGCCCGGTCGTGAGGGCGTAACGAATTCCCAGCCCGAAGAGGTAGTCTTGGAATCCTCCCGCCTCTCCGACAAAACAACGTCCCCCGGATTGGGCGGACCCTTTCAGGCTGAAGTTCATAAAGGAGTAAGCGGTCCGGTCGTTCTCGATCGGAAAAGAGGTTAACTCCTGAAACCGTTGCAACGACCGGTCGAAGTGATGATTGATTCGGGAGAGGTCCCGGGTGATCGCGCAGCCGAAGGTGGCGATGCCGTCTAAGACAAAGAGGTAAGTGTAGCCGCCGGGGGAGAAGTTCATGTCGAAGAGGACCCAGACGGTGTCGGGAAGGGAGGTGGTGAAGGTCATCTCCTTCGCGAGTCCGTCGGGGGTGGCCGGCCCGGTGGCGATGATGTCGGCTTCTTCCGGTTTGATCCGTGTTTGGTAGTGGATCTTTGCTCCCGCCGCGAGCGCCTGTGTCAGAAGGCCCCGGTCGAGGGTTTCCCCCTCGCTTCCCCGCCGGATGAAGTAGCCGAAAGGGCGGCGGCTCCCGACCGTTTGCGAGCGAAGCCGATGATCGAAGAAAACGGCTTGCCGGACCGGACGGATGAAGAAATTCGTATCGAGACCGAACCGCTTCAACATTTCCAGTGCATCTTCTTCCCGGCTCATATTTTCGATCACCTGAAAATCGCCGATAAAGCGCGCCCCGACCGCTTTACGCCCTTCAAAGAGGTCGACCTCGTAGCCGGCCTTGGCGAGGACAATCGCCGCCGAGAGTCCCGAGGGTCCGGCGCCGGCGATCTTGATTTTAGGTCCTGTCTGTCCTACCATGACTCGATCTCTATGGAGGCGATTCTTTTTACTTTACCGCAGGGATTCTATCCAATATAATACGGGCTGTCAAACGGAAGACTCGATAGATTGGACGTAAGAATGAATGATCGTTTTCTCTCTCCGGAGCCGGTCGTTGTTTTAGAGAAGGCCTTTGTCCGGCCATTCAAAAACTTCGTGGCAACAGCCAAGACCTGCTATTCCGGAAAAGGGGTCGTCCGCGACGAGGATCTCATTGAAGGTTATGAGCTGTTGGCCCAGAGCATTTATCAGGCGGGCCATCATACCACCCTCCAGCATGCCCACTTTCAATTCACCCTGACCAATGTCTCCCGGCAGTTTATCTGGTCGTTTCTCCATAGCCATCCTTTCTATAATTCCGAACAGGTCAGCCAGCGTTACGTCGCGGTCAAGCCGGAGAGCTTCTCGATTCCGCCCCTCTCGGGGGAAGCGCTGGACCTTTACATCGCCGGCGTCCACGAGCAGATGGAGGCGTACAAGAAACTGAACGAGATGCTCCTGCCGTTGGTCGATGCTGAGTACGCCCGGCTTTTCCCGCGCCAGCGGAGAAACTTCAATCGGGATGTCAAAAAAAAGGCGCAGGAGATCGCCCGCTACGTCGTTCCGATCGGCGCCTTCGCTTATCTTTATCATACGATCTCCGGGGTCACCCTCCTCCGCTATTACCGGCTCTGCCAGCAGTACGACACGCCGCTGGAGCAGCGGCTGGTGGTGGAGAAGATGGTTCAGGCCCTCCTCGACTTTGATCCTGAATATAAAAAGATACTCGAGCAGCCCCTTCCGATCGAATCGACGCCGGAGTATCAGTTCTACCAAAAGCATGCGGAGGAAATGACGGCGCAGGCGACCGAACGGTTTCTCGATGAATTTGATGTTTCACTTGAAGGACGGGTCTCCAAACTGGTTGATTATAAGATGAACCAAGAGGCGGTTCTTGCCCAATCGGTTCGGGAGGTGTTAGGGGTGCCTCGGGCGGCGCTCGATGATGCCGCGGCAATCCGCCTGGCGCTCGATCCGGGGGAGAACCGATTGCTCGGAGAATCGCTCAACCTGACGACCCTCTCGAAGATCAGCCGGACCCTCTTTCATCCTTCTTACACCTTCCGGAAGAAGCTTTCGCATACCGCCGACTCTCAGGATCAACGGCACCGGATGACCCCGGCTTCCCGGCCGATCCTCTTTGCGCACACGAGCGATCGTCCCGATTACATTACGCCGGCGCTGATCAAAATCGACCCCAAGATCGAGGCATATTATCAAGAGGTGATGTCCCATTGCTGGGACCGCTTCGCCCGGATGAAACGGCTTGGCGCCCCACTGGAGTATGCTCTTTATCTTTTGCCGAATGCGCTCTCAATTCGATTCACCGAATCGTCCGATCTTCTGAATCTGCACCACAAACATGCGATGCGCCTTTGCTATAATGCCCAGGAGGAGATCTGGCGCGCTTCTCTCGATGAGGCGCAACAAATTAAAGAGGTGAATCCGTCGATCGGAAGTTACCTCCTTCCCCCCTGCACCCTGCGGAACATGGCCGGGACCCGCCCGGTCTGTCCAGAAGGGGAGCGCTACTGCGGCGTGAAGGTATGGCGCCTCGACCTCTCCGAATATCAGCGGATCATCTAAAAACTCTCGGGAAGTTCTCCGATTGACACTACCCAGGCGGCTTGTTAGTATTAGCCTCATGGTTTTTCTTGATTAGGGTGTGGGGCAAGGCGCACCTGGTGTGAAGATGTAAAACCAACAGATTTCTTCCGGCGCCGGCCCCACATACAAATCGATCTGGGGCAAGGCGCACCTGGTGTGAAGATTGAAATGAAGAAGCTTCTTCCGGCGCCGGCCCCGCATAGAATACAGGATGACGAATGATCGTTGAGTCTTTTCCGGTCGGACCGTTTCAATGCAACTGCGTCATCCTCGCCTGCGAGGAGACGCGGACCGCCGTGGTATTCGATCCGGGAGAGGAGGCCGATCAGATCCTCGGGAGCCTCGCGCGGCATCAACTCAAGGCGGTTTTTCTTTTCCATACACACGCCCACCTTGATCATATCGGCGCCACCGATCTTGTCCGGACGAAGACGGGGGCGGCGGCAGGACTCCATGAAGAAGATATGCCCCTTTGCGAGAATCTCCATATCCAAGCGTCGCTCTTCGGCCTTCCGACGCCGCCGACGCCGCCGATCGATCGTTTTTTGAAGCATGGCGATTCATTCTCATTCGGCAAGGAAAAGGTCGAGGTGATCCATACGCCCGGCCACACACCGGGGAGTGTCAGCTTTCATGTTCCGGCATTCGGTCTATTGACGGGGGATACCCTTTTTGCCGGGAGTGTCGGTCGCACCGACCTTTGGGGAGGGTCCCACCCGACCTTAATCAATTCGATTCAAAAACGACTTCTTTCATTTCCGGACGAAACGGCGGTCCTTCCCGGTCATGGTCCTCGGACAACGATCGGCAGGGAGCGTCGGAGCAATCCTTTTCTTGTCTGAGGGGTGTCCCGGCTTTACCGAGGTTCGGGATGGATATTCAAGTAGGTTAGAAGGGGAGGAAGAGATTGAGCACCCTGTACGGCGTTATCTGTCCTTATTGTCAGAAGAAGGCCTATGTTCAGGTTCCCGATACACCCTCGCCCGGTCCCAACGACGGAGCGTCGGAAGTGACGGAAGAGAGCCCCTGTACCGCATGCGGTCAGACGATTGTCGCCTATACGAAGTCCAATGCAGAGTGGGGGGTCCGCCAGAAGAAATAGCGAATCCAAGGCAAGGAAAGAAAATGAAGACCGGCTTTGTTTCCCATCCTATTTACCGCCAACACGATACCGGTCCGGCCCATCCGGAGTCGCCGGAGCGGCTTGCCGCGATCGAAGGACACCTCGTGAAGAGCGGTCTGATCTCGGAATTGGTCGAAATCAAACCGGCCGACGGTCCGGACCTGGCCGCCTGGATTGATACGGTCCACCATCCCCGTTATTACGAAACGTTAAAAAAAATGGTCCCCGAGGACGAAACGGTTTACCTCGATCCCGATACCCCTTTTTCCCCGCTGTCGCTGGCGGCGGCGGAGAAGGCGGTGAGCGGGGTTTTGACCGCCGCCGACCGGGTGATGTCGGGAAGCATCCAAAACGCTTTCTGTGCGGTCCGGCCGCCGGGCCATCATGCCGAAGCGGATCGGGCGATGGGATTCTGTCTCTTCAACAACGTCGCCATTGCCGCGCGGTATCTTCAGAAGAAGCATCATCTGGAGCGGATCTTTATCCTCGATTGGGACGTCCATCACGGGAACGGCACGCAGCATCTCTTTTATTCGGACCCGACCGTCTTCTACTTCAGCACCCACCAATATCCTTTTTATCCGGGGACCGGCTCCGAACGGGAGCGGGGAGAGGGGGAAGGGGAGGGATTTACGTTGAACTGCCCGCTTTCATCCGGGGCGGGCGATTCCGATATTCTTCATCGGATTGAAACGGTCATGGCGCCGGCGCTGGCGGCGTTCAAGCCCGACTTCATCCTGATTTCCGCCGGGTTTGACGCCCATCAGAGCGATCCGTTGGCAAGCCTCCAGGTGACCGATGAAGGCTTTTCGGAGATGACGCAAATCGTCCGGTCGCTCGCAGAGACCCACTGCGGAGGAAGGATCGTTTCCTGCTTGGAAGGGGGATATCACCTCGCTGCGCTCGCCCGGTCGGTTGGACGGCATCTTGAGGCATTATCTGTGTAGGGGCGAGGGCATGTCCCGCCCTACATCAACACGATCTATTAAAACAGCTTGCTTCGCCCCGCAAACCCTTCCGTGTAGCCGTGGAAATATTCAAGGTTTGATTCGGGATATTGCCAACAGTAATATCCTTCCCCATTGTCGAAATCGACCAGCCAGAGCCCTTTGACTTCACACCCCATCTGCTCAAGGGTCTGAACCCAATTGTTCACGATTACCGCCTGCTGTTTTTCGTACCGCTTCTTTTGATCTTCATCGCGAAGGGCGAAAATCTGGGCCGCGAGAACGCTGATCTCTTGAATCGCTTCTGTGGTGATTTTTTGGACCTGAGGAAGTGCTTCGAGGGCCTCTTCGTATGTAAAAATGCGCTTTGTCTTGTATTCTGCCATGGCTGCTCCGGATGCCTCTCCCTAGAATGGTTGATCCGCGCGAAGGGTCCTCCCGAAGTTCCGGTCCGGATGGAGGCCCTGCACGGATGCTCATATCTGAATTATATCGCGATCAAAATGACGATTACAACGTGGTCGTTCGGCGTTGCTTCCTCTGTCTCATGGCGGTGAGATCCTTCTCGGTGATTCCAAGAAGATAGAGGATGGAGTCGAGATTTTTCTGGGTGATGCTGTAATGTGCTTCTTCCCTGACGCGGGGTTTGGCGTTAAAGGCGATGCCGAGGCCGGCGCGGGTGATCATCGGGAGATCGTTCGCGCCGTCGCCAATGGCGATCACCTGATCGAGCGTGACCCCTTCCTTCCGTGCGATCTCTTCCATCAGGGCCGCCTTTTTCTTGCCGTCTACAATTTCGCCGACGATCTCGCCGGTTAAAACCCCCTCTTTAATCTCCAACGTGTTGGAGTAGGCATAATCGAGTCCGAGCGACTCTTTTACTCGAGCGCTAAAATAGTCGAATCCTCCGGAGAGGACCGCGGTTCGATATCCGAGCTTCTTGAGAATAGAAACCAGCTCTTTTGCACCCGGCGTAAAAGGCATCCGCTTGCAGACCTTTTCAAGGACGCCCACCGGGAGTCCTTTTAACAGGCGGACCCGTTCTCGAAGCGCCTCCGGAAAGGAGATCTCCCCGTTCATTGCGCGATGAGTGATCGAGATGACCTTTTCGCCGACCCCCGCTTCTTTGGCCAACTCATCGATCCCTTCGATCTGGACCAGCGTCGAATCCATGTCCATGACGATGAGTCGCTTGGCGCGGCGGAAGAGGTTCTCTTCCTGAACGGCGATATCGACCCCGAACTCGGCATTGAGGCGAAGCAGCTTTCGAGTCAGAAGACGGGGGTCGATCGGCTTGGTTGTGGACAGGGTCAGTTCAATACATTCCAACTGCTTGCGAGCGATTGTGTTAATCTTCTGGATGTTGACACGCTCCTCGGAGAGAAGCGTCGCGAGCTTGGCGATGACGCGAAGGGTCACCGCGGGGCCGAGGCAGGTGACGACGTAATTCTGGACGGGGGCCTTCTTTAGAATCTCCGTCGGCCGGACGACTTTGAACTCCATTGACAGACCGAACTCGTGCGCCCGGAAGAGAAGGTCGCGCAAAAGGTGTCGCTCTCCCTCTTCCGCGCCGTCCAGCTCGATCAAGATGGAGAGGGATAAAATCGACTGGGTCACGACCTGCTCGATGTCGAGAAGCCGGACATCGGATTCAGCCATAATCTCGGTCAGCGCGGCGGTAATCCCCGGCTGATCGGGGCCGGTGACGGAGACAAGAAGGGTTTTTCTCTTCGGCATGGTTTTCCTGATGACGGTAGAACCTCAGTGTTATACAAGAAAGAATAATCGAAGGCAAGCAGTTTTTGTCTATCGCCAAGGACAAGTGCATCCATATTATAGGGGTAAGAAGGAGGGGGAATCCGACTGAAACTGATCCGTGCCGGTTTCATTCTTATAAATTGACACCGGTCGGTTTCTATATTAGATTAAGAAGATTTTAAAGGATTTTAATTCACGCGGGAACCCTGGATGGACAAAAAAGCGCTTGCGGAAATTTACCATGAAGAGACCAAATACCATGAAGCGCGGATGGGGAAGTTTCAGCGGCCGCTCGATTGGGGGGCGCAACCGTCTCCCTACAAAGAATATCACAGCGATAAAAAGGTCGACCTGATCCCGTACCTTCCTTTTCAGAATAATCCCTTTACCGGAGAACCGCTCCCGCCCGCGAAAACCCAGGGGGGATATCCGTTCGGGATCGCAGAGATCTCGCGGTTGCTTTACTTCACCAATGGCGTCACCGGTATTCTGCAATACCCGACCGGCCAGACATTAACCCTTCGGGCCGCGCCGACCGCGGGGGGGCTTTATCCGACCGAGCTCTATGTCGCGATCCGCGGCCTCTCGGTCCTGGAGAACGGGATCTACAATTTTCAGGTGAAAGATCATTCGTTGGTCCTGGTTTGGGAGGGAGACTTTTGGGAGGAGTTTGAGCGATACTGTATGCACCACGAGGCGATCGCGAAGTCAAACCTCCTCGTTATCATGACGGCGGTTTATCAACGGAGCGCCTGGCGTTACCAGGAGCGGGCTTATCGCCGCATCCTGCTCGATACCGGCCACATTCTCGGGAACCTCGTCGTTTATGCGCCGGAGGAGGGTTTTAGCCCGGTCCCCATCGGCGGTTTCTTGGACACCTCTTTGAACCGTCTCCTCTTCTTGGATGAAGCGGAAGAAGGGGTCTTGGCCGTGGTCGCCTTGCCGCAAGGGGAGAAGATTAATCCCGAGGAGATCCGTCCGACCTCGGCGGTGGCGTCGATGCCGATCCCCAAGGGAGAGAATGACTTAAAGATGCTCCAACTCCAGCTCCACCGAGTCTCATCGATCTTGCCGGGGGAGAAGGTCGACCTGTCGGCCGTCCGCCGGCCTCCCGATCTGAATGTTCTGGAATCGAAATATTCCTACAAAGAGGCGACCCTCCTTCCCGAGTCGCCGATCGATTGGGGAGAGAGTGTCGGTCAATCGATTCTTTTGAGAAGGTCGACCCGCGGATTTTCGGGAGAAGGCTTTTTGAAGGAGGAGCTTGCCGGGATTTTAGGATATGCCTACTTTCCCGTTGCGGCGGTTCCGTCGCCTTTTTTCGATCCCTCGATTCTCCAAACCTATCTGGTTGTACAGAAGGTGGTCGGATTGCAGGAGGGGATCTACTACTTTGTGCCGCAAAAAAACGAGCTGCGCCTCCTGTCGGCCGGAGATTTCCGCGAGCAGACCTGGCACTTCTGTTTGGGACAAGAGTTGGCGCGCGACGCGGCGGCGCTGGTGATCCATATCGCCCATCTAAAAAGAGCGGTCGAGAAATATGGCGACCGGGCCTACCGTTATCTCCACCTCGATGCGGGGCAAATCGGAGAGCGGCTGAATCTGGCGGCGATTCGGCTTGGTTTGGGGGTCAGCGGGATCGGCGGCTTTTATGATGATGAAGTTAATGCGCTGCTCGGCCTCTCCCTCGACGAAATCGTCGTCTACATCACCACCCTGGGAAGGCCGCGATCCTCATGACCGGAGGTCCTCCTTTGGGGAGGGATGCCGAAGTGCGGGTGGAACGGTTTTGGGAGGTTTTAAAATCGTCTGTAAAGGCCCGGCCCGGCGATATCCTCTCCAAACCGGAGTTGCGCCCCGCCGCAGTCCTGGTCCCTTTCTTCGACAAGGAAGGGGCCCCTTATCTTCTCTTAACAAAACGAAGTGAAGGGGTTCAGCGGCATCAAGGGGAGATCGCCTTTCCGGGGGGCTGTTGGGAGTCGTCTGATGCTGATCTTTTTGAAACGGCGCTCCGGGAGTGCCGGGAAGAGATCGGCCTCGAACGGAACGCAGTGACGCTCATCGGGCGGCTCGACGACCACGAGACGGTGACCGGTTTCTCGGTCGCTCCATTTGTCTCCATGATTTCTTATCCCTACCCATTTCGATTGGATTTTCGAGAGATCACGGAACTGATCGAGGTTCCCTTTTCCTTTTTAATGAATCCGGAAAATTGCCGATCGCGAACGATGCGATTCAGGGGGACGGAAAGAACGGTCCGATCCTATCTGTACAATGGAAACGACATCTGGGGGGCCACGGCCGAAATGATCTATCGTTTGGTCGCACGCGTTCAGGAGGGCTCAGGCAATAGAAATGCTCGGGGGAAGGGGTGAATAAGAAAAGGGATGTTTTGAAGCGTCACAGTCGAATAAGCGGATTGTTGGCCGTTTCGGTCTGTTTGATGCTGGCCGGTTGTTTCGGTCCGAAAGAGCCTCCCCGTTATCTGGATGAAGGGGAGGGGCATCTGGTCCGCCTCGATCGAGTCGATCCGGCCGAGCAATATGATCATCCGGCGGAGATCGAGCTTGAAACGATCCAGGCGGTTTTGAACTCGATTGTCGTCCGACATGAAGTTTCGTTCTTGAATCGCCTCCTCACCCAACAGAAGGAGATCCGGGGGGCTGCCTTTACCCCGGAGGAGGCGACCCTACTGGCGGAACGGTTGAAGCGCGCCCTGGCGATCGCGACACCCGAAGAACGGGCGGCGTTTTTCCTGACGTCGCAGAAAAACAGTATGACAACGTTGATTACGTCGGGGGTTGCATACGTCAAGGAGAAAGAGATCCACCTGATCTTCGGGAATGATCGGACGGCGCTCTCGAACGAACACCGTCCTCACATCCCGCGTGAGAATCCGCTTTATTCCTTTGAGCCGGGGAGCTTCGCGATTCTTCCTCAATCTCACCAGAGGAAGCTTTCGGGGGAAGGTCGAAGGGTCGAGGCGATTGCGGTGGACTTTGCCGCGCTGGTGGCGCCGCCTCCGGAACCGATTGCTTCAGAAGATGAAAAACCGGCGCTTTCTTCGGAAGGTACTCCGCTTGAAGCGCAGCTCCGGCTTCTGAAAAAATTAAGGGAAGAGGATCTGATCACCGAGGAAGAGTATAAAGAGAAGAAATCAGAGCTGCTGAAAACATTGAAGTGAACGAGGAGGAAGAGATGGCGGATGTGACCTGTATTCGGTGCGGTCAAACGCGGGCGGAGATCGAAGGGATGCCGTACGGTGGAAAGGTCGGCGTGGAGCTCAAAGCGAAGGTCTGCAACGTCTGCTGGAAAGAGTGGTATGACATGTCGGTGAAGATCATCAACGAATACCGGTTGAATTTGCGGGAGCCGACGGCGCGGGAATTCCTGGCGACGCAGATGCGGATCTTTTTCAAAATGCAGGCGCCGCCCCCCGGCGACGGAATTCAGATTAAAGATACCCCCGATAAAGCCTCCGGCGGATAAGAGAGAGGGTCATCGTTGTCGGCAAAACGCCTGCCAAAAAATCTGGAGGAAGATCGCGCCCGAATGGCCGAGATCCTTCGGCGTCTTGAGAAACAATTTCCGGAGGCCGAGACGGAGCTGAGTCATGAGGATCCCTTTCAGCTTTTAATCGCCACGATCCTTTCGGCCCAATGCACCGATGCGCGGGTCAACCGGGTGACGCCGGTCCTTTTCCGGAGGTATTCGACGCCGGACGCGCTTGCGAAGGCCGACCGGGAGGAGTTGGAGTTGATCATTCGATCGACCGGATTTTTCAAAAGCAAGGCCAAGAACATCCTTGGCTGTGCGGCGGCGATTGTGGACCGCTTCGGGGGAAAGGTCCCTGTGAATATGGAGGCGTTGGTGACCTTACCGGGGGTCGGTCGGAAAACGGCGAATGTCGTTTTGGGGAGCGCCTTCGGCAAACCGGCCATCGTGGTCGATACCCATGTTCGGCGTGTTTCCAATCGGTTAAAGTGGACGCGATCGGAAGATCCCGATCAGATCGAGGTCGATTTGAGCCGGCTGTTGCCGGAGGAGGAATGGACGGTTGGATCGCACCGGATCCTCCTACACGGGCGGTATCTCTGTGTGGCCCGCCGGCCGCGCTGTCTTGAGTGTCCGCTGTTCGATCTTTGCCCGGCCGAGACGGAAAAAAAAGGGGCGGAAAGCCGGGCAAAGGGCCGCTCTCACATTGACAATACGGGGGGCAACGGCTATAATCAAGCCCCACCTTTAGTGAGTGAAAAATACAAATGATCCGAAGTATGACCGGCTACGGCAGGTCGGAGGGGAACTATAAAGGACGTCCTGTCGCGGTGGAGCTTCGATCAGTGAATCACCGCTACTGTGATGTCGTCATCCGCCTTCCAAAGCTGCTCGCACCGCTTGAGGAGACATTCAAAAAAAAGGTGCAAGCGCGCTTTTCCAGGGGGCACATTGAGCTCTCCATCAACTTCAACAGCTCGGGTAATGCTCCAAAAGAGCTCAAGCTCGATCTGGAGTCGGCCGAGGCGTACCATCGCATTCTAAAAAAACTGAAGACATCGCTCCATCTGAGCGGAGAGATCGACGTGGCCCTGATGAGCCATTTCAGAGAGATCATTACGACCTCCGAGCCGGAGGAAGACACGGCCCCGCTGGGACGATTTGTCGATCGGATGGTGGAGCGATCGATGCGTGCGCTGGAGAAGATGCGTGGTGAAGAGGGGAGGGCGCTCGGTGAAGATTTGGCGGGTCATCTCGATGAATTGGACCGTATGCTGGGCCTCATCAAACAACAGGAGAAAAAGGCGGTCCAAGCTTACCATGAGCGGCTTCAAAAGCGGGTTTCCGAATTGACCCAAGGAATCGCCGTTGATCCCGCGCGTCTGGCTCAAGAAGTTGCCATTCTGGTCGACCGGAGCGACATCAGCGAGGAGACGGCCCGTTTGAAAACCCACCTGGAGCAGTTCCGAAAAATGCTCCAGAAGGATGAGGCGGTCGGGCGCGCCCTGGAATTTGTAGTGCAAGAGATGAATCGGGAAGTGAATACGATCGGCTCCAAGGCGAACGACGTCACCATCTCTCTGCAGGTGGTTGCCATGAAAAGCGGGCTTGAGAAGATCCGGGAGCAGGTTCAAAATATCGAGTAGCGTCGTTCCAACCGTGGCCTTGGTAGTGATGCGGCCACCAGAGAGAAATCGTGCCGTTTAAGCTGGTGAATATTGGATTCGGAAATGTGGTCCCTGCATCACGGATCGTTGCCGTTGTCGCGGCGAACTCTTCTCCGATGAGACGCTTCAAAGAAGAGGCGAGGGCGGGAGGAAAGCTTGTCGATGCGTCCCAGGGGAGGAAAACGCGCACCGTGATCATCACCGACAGCGGCCATGTGATCCTCTCCGCCATTCAGCCGGAGACGATTGCGCAGCGATTCGCTTCGGATGAAGACGGGCTCCCCGCCGGTTCCGCTCCCCTCGATGAGAAGAAGGGGAGAAAACGTCGCTCTTCATGATGAGGCAATTGGATAGAAATGGATAGAAAAGGAATTATATTCGTTGTCTCGGCCCCTTCCGGTGCGGGGAAGACCTCTCTGTGCAGGGAGGTCGCCAAGCTGGTTCCAAACCTCCAGTATTCGATCTCTTATACGACGCGCTCTCCCCGGCCGGGAGAGACGCATGGGAAGGATTACTTTTTCGTCGATGAGGCGACCTTCCGAAACATGATCGATAAAAACGATTTCATCGAGTGGGCGGAGGTGCATGGGAATCTTTACGGCACTTCGCGCGAGCTTTTGATGGATTGGGTGAACCGCGGGATCGATGTGGTCTTGGACATCGACTCTCAAGGGGCGATGACGATCAAGAAAAAATATAACGACGGCGTGTATGTTTACATCCTTCCCCCCTCCTTCGAAGTGCTGCGGCAGCGTTTGGTCGATCGAAAATCGGATTCTTCGGAAGAGATTTCACGGCGCCTTCAAAAGGCGCGTGAAGAGATCTGGAATTACCGGCAATATTATTATCTGATCGTGAATTCGGAATTTCACAAAGCATTGAAGGAACTCGAAGCGGTCATGATCGCCGAACGGATTAAAATGAAGCAGATGAATCTTTCCTGGATCGAGGAGACCTTTATCAAGCAGATGAGCAAGGAAATCTGACCTACACCTTAGAAGGGAGGAATAATCCCTTCTTTATTTGAAAGGAATGACTGATGGAAATTATTTCTCTTCCCGTTGAGACAGATTATTCGAAGATCGATTCCCGGTATCGGTTGGTGATCATTGCGTCGCAGCGGGCGCGGCAGCTGATGGAGGGGGCGAAGCAGACGCAACAAAGCCGGCATGCCAAGGCGAGCACGATTGCGCTTGAAGAGGTGCTCGGGGATGAATTGGAAGTCCTCTATGGAAAAGAAGCGAAACAGGCGCAGCGCGATGCAAAACGCCTGCGTGAGGAGATGAAAACCCGTCAGTTGCTGACCGAACGGGAAGAGGAGTTGGCAAGCGAAATTCGAAAGGATTTGAGCGTTTACCTGGAGGAGGCGAAGCGGCAAGAAGTGGCGCCTCCGGAGCCGGTTGTCAAGGAGGAGAAAGAGGAATAATCACTCCTCGGAATGTCTTGCTCTTTGAGAAAGACGGTCCGCTTTGCTTTTTCGCGATACAATGGGATGACTGCGATGCTTTCAGGAAAAAAAATTCTCCTCGGAATCACGGGAAGCATCGCCGCCTACAAATCGCTCCAGATTCTCCGCGACTTAAAGTCAATGAGGGCCGACGTTCAGGTCGTTCTTACCCCGACCGCCCACCGGTTTGTCCCCCCCCTGACCCTCCAGGTTTTTTCGGGAAGGCCGGTCTTCACCGATCTTTTTGACCCCCATGAAGAGGTCCTTCATCTGACCTTGGCCGAAAAGGCCGATCTGATCTTAATCGCGCCGGTCACTGCTCACTTTATCGCCAAAATGGCGGTTGGTCTCGCTGATGACCTTTTAGGAAATTTGCTCTTGGCGGCTTCCGCTCCCATCCTCATCGCCCCTGCCATGGATGTCGGGATGTGGGATCACCCGGCCGTCAAAGAAAATGTGTCGCTTCTTCAGAAACGGGGCGTCCAGATCATCGAGCCGGAGGTCGGTCCCCTTGCTTCCGGCAAGGAGGGAAAAGGGAGACTGGCGGATGAAAAGATCATCCTTGAAAGGGTTATCTCCCTCCTCGCCTCGGAGCGCCCATTAACGGGAGAGGTCGTTCTCGTGACGGCGGGACCGACGCAAGAGCCGATCGATCCGGTCCGTTTTATCTCGAATCGATCTTCCGGAAAGATGGGTTATGCCTTGGCTCGCGCCGCCAAAGAGTCGGGCGCGCGCGTCATTTTAGTCAGCGGTCCGACACAGATGACTTCTCCTTCAGGGGTGGAGCGGATCGTCGTTCGGACTGCGGAGGAGATGAAGAAAGCGGTTGAAGCGCGCTACAGCGAAGCCACGGTCGTCCTAATGGCGGCCGCCGTCAGCGACTACCGGCCTGAGGCGGCTTCCCCGCAAAAAATGAAAAAGAGCGGCGAGGCTCTATCGGTTCGCTTAAGAGAGACCGAAGATATCTTAGCGGGATTACGGCTTCGAAAAGAAAAGAGGATCATCGTCGGCTTTGCCGCGGAGACCGAGGCCTTGGTTGAAAACGCTCGGAAAAAGCTTTTCAGGAAAGGGTTGGATCTGATCGTGGCGAACGATGTCACCCAGGAAGGGGCCGGGTTTGATGTGGAAACAAATATCGCACAACTCATTGATTCAAAAGGAAGAATAACACCACTTCCGAAAATGTCCAAAGAGGCGCTTGCCCGGTATATCCTGGAAGAGGTTGTCCGGCTCAAAACGGTCGTTTCTTGACTTTTTACCCTGATTTGTTATGATCTTCAAAATTATTCCTTTGAGCTGAAAATGTCGGATAAAATCGTTTCTCCCGAAATCGTGAAGCTGATGGACAAGATCACGCAGAATCCGACATCGCGTCTTTTTGTCCCATTGGCGGAAGAATACCTGAAGTGCGAGATGGTCGATGAGGCCATTATCGTATTGGTGGAAGGAATTAAAAACCACCCCAGTTATGTCGCTGCACGGGTCATGCTTGGGAAGATCTACTTACAGAAGAGCCAGATCTCGGAGGCGCAAGCGGAGTTCGAACAGGTGATCGCGATTAATTCGGATAATATCCTTGCGCACAAGAAGCTGGCGATGATTTATCAAGGACAAGGACAACTGCAGCGGGCCCTGGAAGCCTGTAAAAAAGTATTAATCATTGACCCTTCCGATAAAGAAGCGAAAGGGCTGGCGGGAGTGCTCGAAAATTCAGTCGCGTCCAGCGCGCCGCCGGGAGAAGCAGCCGTCCTTTCGAACGCGTCCGCTCTGTCTGAGCCCAACCCTGTAAGTGGAACAGAAACGGTGAGTGAAACTGGAATGGAGGATGCCAATTTCCTCTCCCCGGTTGAATCGCTCCCCCCTGTTGAAGCGGTTTTGAGTCAAGCGCCTTCCCCTGAAGTGCCAATCGAAGAATCTCTGATGCCCGTTGAACCGTCCGCTCCAGTCGTAGAAATCGCGTCCGGAGTTCAAGCGGAACCGATCCCGGCCGATCCAGAAGTCAACGTCCCGGAGGTTTTTGAAAACCCGGTCGTGGCGCATGATGAAAGGGTTGCGGAAGCGCCGATTGAGAGTCCCGTTATTGCGGAGGAGAACGGCTTCGCTCAAGAAGATTCCTGGGAGGGGGATAAAACGGTGGTGGCCGGATTTGAAATCCCTTCTAGCGAGAAAGAACCGCTTTTTCCCAGTGTGGAGGGGGCATCGACCCCCGAGAAAGTGGATAAGAAGGAAGAGTCGCTTCTCTCGACAACGCTTGCCTCTCTTTATATGAGCCAGGGGCATTATCAGCAGGCGGCGGATGTATATGAAAAGTTGATGGCGCGAGATCCTTCTGATGAAGAAAGCAGGCAAGGTCTCGAAAAGGCCCTTCAGTCTCTTTTACTTAAACAGGGAGGGGGCGGAGCTTCCCAGGAAAGTTCCGGAGCCGACGACCCGAAAAAGAAGAAGGCCCAACGTCTCCAATCTTGGCTCGATTCCATCCGGAAAAAGAATGAATCTTAAAGAGAATCTGAAAAAAATCTCCGACAAGGTAGATGATCTCAGGGGAATTGCCATCGCCGCCGCGGACGGCATTATTGTGGAGGAGCATCGGGTCGATTCCTCTCTGGACCTAATCTCCATTGTTGCGGAATGCGGGGCTCTCTGGAAGTCGGCCGAGAAGGCCAGTCAGTCTGTCGAGCTCGGCGCGAGCGAGGAAATGACGATCGTGACCGAGCGGGCGATTATCCTCGTGAAAAAAATCAACCCGGAATATTTCCTGCTTCTGGTCGTCGCTTCAGAAAAGAACTTTGGGAAGGGAAGATTTCTCCTCAGAATGGAAGCCGCCACGTTGGTGGAGGAGTTGTCGTAGTGGCTCGTATTCTTGTTCTGCACGGTCCGAACCTGAACTTGCTCGGGATCCGCGAACCGGAACATTACGGGACGCTCCGATTGTCCGAGATCGACCGGCAGATCAGCGATCTTGCCGGTAAGGAGGGGGTCGCCGTTGAGATCTTCCAGTCCAATTCCGAGGGGGCGCTCGTCGATCGAATCCAGCAAGCCTTGGGCAAGTTCGACGCCCTCGTAATCAATCCGGCCGCCTACACGCATACCAGTATCGCCATTCGGGATGCCATCCTTTCGGTCGGAATTCCAACGATTGAAGTCCATTTGTCCAATATTCATTCCAGAGAGGCTTTTCGGAGGACCTCCCTTATTTCCGACGTGGTCGTCGGTCAAGTATCGGGTTTCGGTCCGCAAAGTTATCTTTTGGGTTTCCTGGGCGCGATCGAGTATCTTCGAGGGCCGGTTCAAATTCGAAAGGGGAGAAAGAAAGGGGAAGGGAAGTGATTTCAACGAGCGATTTTAAGGGTGGAGCCAAGATTCAATTGGATGGAGACCCGTACACCATTGTGGAATATCAACATGTAAAGCCGGGAAAGGGAGGCGCTTTCGTCCGGACAAAGCTGAAGAACCTCAAAACCGGAAACCTGCTGGAGCGAACCTTTCGCTCGGGCGAAAAATTTGAGCAGCCCGATCTTCTTGATCGGGAGATGCAATTCTTGTATGCGGAAGGTTCAGAGTATCATTTCATGGATAACAATACGTACGAACAATTGTTCATTACCTCGGAGCAACTCGGCGCCGCGAAGGACTTTCTCAAAGAGAACATGGTGGTGAGGATTCTTTTCTTTCAGGGGAAGCCGCTCGGAGTAGACCTGCCTCTCTTTGTCGAGCTGAAAATCGTCGAAACAGATCCGGGAATCCGCGGCGATACGGCGACAGGCGGGACAAAGATTGCAAAGCTCGAGTCGGGTGGAACCGTCAAGGTGCCCCTCTATATTGAGGAAGGAACGGTCATCAAAGTAGATACGCGAACAGGAACGTACGTTGAGCGTGTGAAGTAGCAATCGTTCGTTCCGACTCGATTCGACTGCTGAGGCAGGGCCTTTTCACTTACTGAATTTGTGACACTGAAGAGAGCGATCATGGACTTGAACGAAATTAGAAAATTGGCCGACCTGATGTCCGAGATGGCGCTGACTGAGATCGAGCTGGAAGAGGGCGGGAAACGGATTCGCCTCCGCAAAGAGGTTCTCTTCGGGGCGAAAGAAAGAGGCGCGGCGCCGGCCGCTGCGCCCCAAATCGAGAGAGAGACGGGGACCGCCATCGAGATGAAGGCGGCGGAAGAGGGGCGTTATGCGATCGTCCGTTCACCGATCGTCGGGACCTTTTATAAATCGGCTTCACCCGATGCCGACCCTTACGTCGAGGTGGGCGACGTCGTAAAAAAAGGGCAGATCCTCTGCATTGTCGAAGCGATGAAATTGATGAATGAAATCGAGTCGGACGTAGACGGCAAGGTCGCCGAGATTTGTGTGGAGGATGGGACGGCCGTCGAATATGGAAAACCTCTCTTTCGTATCGAGCCCCATTAACTTTCTTCTTTTACTGCCGGCAAGCGAGACAAGTTTCCAGCCGATACTTCCGTCGTTTTTTTAGAACCCATGGGTTGAGCACTGTGTTTAAGAAAATTCTCATTGCGAATCGGGGAGAAATCGCTCTCCGGATTATCCGAGCGTGCCGTGAGCTCGGGATTCAAACGGTGGCGATTCATTCGGAAGCCGACGCCGCTTCGCTGCATGTGCGGCTTGCAGACGAGAGTGTCTGTGTCGGTCCGGCCGACGCCACCCTTTCTTACCGGAATATTCCAAATATCCTCAGCGCGGCCGAGATCACCGGCGCCGAAGCGATCCATCCCGGATATGGATTTCTGGCCGAAAACAGCCATTTTGCGGAAGTCTGCGAATCGGCCGGGATTAAATTCATCGGCCCTTTTCCAGAGTGTATCAGCTTAATGGGGGATAAAGCGAAAGCGCGGGAGACGATGATAAGGAAGGGAGTCCCCGTCATCCCCGGCAGCGAAGGAAGGGTGACCAATGAGAAAGAGGCGATCGAGATCGCCAAAAAAATCGGCTACCCGGTCATCGTCAAAGCCGTTGCGGGGGGAGGCGGGCGGGGAATGCGGGTCGTTCACAAACAGGAGGATCTCGCGAAATCGTTGCAGACGGCTCAGATGGAGGCGAAGACCGCTTTCGGCGATGATGGGGTGTACATCGAAAAATATTTCATCGACCCGCGCCACATCGAGGTTCAAGTTCTAGCGGACGAAAAGGGGAAAGTGATTTACCTCGGCGAGAGAGATTGCTCTATCCAACGAAGACATCAAAAGTTGATCGAAGAGAGTCCTTCTCCCGTTGTCGACGATCGGTTGAGGCGCGAGCTGGGGCGGGCGGCCTTGGATGCGGTCAGTGCTTCACATTATGTAAATGCCGGAACCGTCGAGTTTCTCCTCGATAAAGATCATAATTTCTATTTTATCGAGATGAACACGCGGATTCAGGTCGAACATCCGATTACGGAGATGGTCAGCGGAATTGATTTGGTCAAAGAACAGATCAAGATTGCCGCGGGCAGATCGCTCGAATTCAAGCAGAGTCAGGTCAAGCTCCGCGGGCATAGCTTCGAATGCCGGATTAATGCGGAAGATCCTGAAAAGTTCACCCCCTCACCCGGAACGATTACCTCCTTTCATCTTCCCGGCGGTCCGGGCGTTCGGGTCGATTCAGCGATCTACTTGAATGGCGTTGTCACCCCGTATTATGATTCGTTGATCGCCAAATTGATCGTTCATGCCGGGACCCGCGATGAGGCGATCGCAAAGATGCGGGGAGCGCTCTCCGAGTTTGTCGTCGAAGGGATTAAGACGACCCTTCCGCTTCATAAACGCGTTTTTGATGATCCGGCTTTTATCAAGGGCCGTTTCTCAACAAATTTTCTGGAACGTTTTTTATCATCCCTTTCTCTCCCTTTGCAGTGATGTTTCCGCTCTACTTCATTACAGACCCCTTTTTTTCTACAGTCAGAGACAATAAACATCCTCCCGCGACACAACGTGATCCGCACAAATTGCTCCTGGATGCGGTGCGGCAAGCGATCGAGGGCGGGGGCCGTCTCATTCAGTATCGGGATAAGACCGGCGGGAGAAGGGAGATGTATGAGACCGCCAAGCAACTTCGAAAAATGACGGCGGAGCATGGGGCGGTCTTGATCATCAATGATCAGATCGATCTCGCATTGGCGGTGAAGGCCGATGGGGTCCACCTCGGTCAGGACGATCTTCCCCTATGGATTGCCAGAAAGATGTTGGGGAATGAAGCGATTGTCGGCATTTCAACGCACACACTGGAAGAGGCGATACACGCCGAATCGGAGGGGGCTGATTACATCGGTTTCGGTCCGATTTTTCAGACGCAAACCAAGGAAGACGCCAGGGCCACTGTTGGACTGGAGGCGATTGCCAAGGTCAAGCAGAAGGTGCGCATTCCGATCTACGCGATCGGGGGAATTCAACGATCCCATCTTTCCGATTTGATCACGGCAGGGACTGACGGTGTGGCGGTAATCTCCGCCTTGGCCGGCGACGTGCGCGCGAACGTGGCGGAATGGCTTGGAATCTTTAAGCGATTCGGAAAGCTTGATCTTGACAAAACAGAGGAGAGGGGATACCCTACTTTTACAAAAGGTTTTTAGGTTTGATGGTACGGAGACTTTATCTAAAAGTAGGTGATTGGGTAATCCATGGTCAGTTTCCGGAGTGGGGAGAGGGCATGGTGGTCGAGGAGCGGAACTCTGAAGTTCTGGGAGGCCTCTGCATGGTTCGCGTTCTCTTCAAAGACGGAAAAGAGAGATCTTTCATCAATAATTTGGACGACCACAACTGCTGTTATTATGCGGGTGTCCGTCTCTCCTAGGTTTCGCATCCTTCCCGTGCGGTAGATAGAGATCCGGTATGGCGCATGAAAAGATCTTGGTGGTGGATGACGAGGCGAATATCCGCCTTTTGTGCAGCGAGATCTTAACGCGCCACGAGTATCTTCCAACCTGTGTGGACAGCCCGCACATGGCATTGCGGGCCGTGGAAGAAGAGAACTTTGACCTCCTGATGACCGACATTTCAATGCCGGAAATGGACGGTCTTCAACTTCTCCAATCGGTCCGAGAATTTCAACAAGACCTTCCTGCGATTATCATCACCGGCCACGGCCGACTTGATCAAGCGATCCACTCCCTCCATCTCGGCGCACAGGCGTTCATTGTGAAGCCGTTCACCCAGCAAGAACTCCTTCAGGCAATTCAGGAGACGTTGGAGAAGAATCGTCTTACGAAAGAAAATCTTCGCTTGAAGTTGCTCATGCCTTTGTTTGAGATCAGCCAGAATCTTCTTCTGGAAGTCAATCCGACCGCGCTTTTTGAACAGATTGTGAATGTCGCCTCCAAGGAGACAAAATCAGATCAAGCGATTTTATCTCTTAAGGACGATGTGAGCGGGGCGCTTGAGATAAAGGCCTCTTTTCCTCCGTTGGATCTCGGCAGCGACGGGATTGATCTTTTTAAGAAGATCGGACAGAAGACGATTGAAGGGATGGAAGCGATTATCCATGTGGAAGGGGGCAAGCTGGATGGGGAGTGTTCCGAACTTCTTGAGAGATGCGGTTTCTCCTCTTTGGTCTCGATCCCCCTTTCCTATCAAGGAAAGGTGCCGGCGGTTTTGAGTTTATTTAAAAGAGCCGATAATATCTCTTACAACCAGAGTGATATCGAACTCATTTCTATTCTTTCCGGACAGGCCGCCATCGCGATCGAAAACGCCAAGTTATTCGACCAGCTGGAAAGATCCCATTTTGAATCGATGAAGGCATTGGCCCAAGCCATTGAGGCAAAAGATCTTTATACCCGCGGCCACTGCGACAGGATGGTCGAATATGCACTGGCGATTGCGGAGCGATTGGGCCTTTCTGCCGAAGAAAAAAAACATCTCGGTTACGGCGCAGCGCTTCATGATATTGGAAAGATCGGCATCCATGAACTCATTCTCAATAAGTCGGGAAAACTGACGGATAAAGAATATGAGATCATGAAGGCCCATCCGATGCTGGGCGCCGAGATCATAAAGGGGGTGGATTTTTTAAGCCCTGTTGTTCCGATGATTTATTATCATCAGGAGCGGTATGACGGAAAAGGATATCCGGAGGGGCTCTCGGGCGAGCAGATTCCGATCGGCGCCCGAATCATTGCAATCTTGGATACTTTTGATGCGATGACCTCGGACCGCCCCTATCGAAAGGCTCTTCCGATGGAGGTTGCATTTGCGGAACTTCGTCGGTGTACGGGAACCCAGTTTGATCCGACGATTGTCGAGACGCTCATTAAGATCATTCAAGAAGACCCACAGAACTCTTCCCACGCTCACTGATCTTCGTCACATTCTATCCGTGTCGATCCAGCGAAGGATCGCACTTTTCATCAATTCATTTCCCATCAATAATTTTTCAGACCGATGAATATCTTTCTCCCGATTCCCGCTTTTCTTGAAGTAGGAAAGGGTGCCTAACAGCGGGACGTCCGTTCGCTCAGCCAATATCGCCGGGTTTGTTTTGTCGGCCAGAGAGATGGACGGGACCGTTCGATTGAATAAAACCCCTAGAAATCGAATTCCAAGTCTTGCTCCATGATGAAGGGTGAGAAGGGTATGATTGAGCGTTCCCAGTCCGCTTCGGGCCACCAAAAGAGCCGGTAGATCGAAGAGACGAATGAGATCGGAAACATCAGCGTGGGCGGTGAGAGGAACCATCAAACCGCCCACTCCCTCAACGATCAGGAACGGGTGCTGTCGGCGAAGCCGGTCATATGCGATAAGGATTGTTTCTAAATCGATCTCTTTTTTTTCCAGATGGGCTGCTGCCCTTGGAGCGAGAGGGGCATGATAAACATAGGGGGTGATCATTTTGAATGGATCGTTTGCCCGTGCCGCGGTTCTAAGGTAGGGCGCATCGGATAACGTCAGCCGGCCGTTTCTTTTGCGACATCCGGTTTCAATCGGCTTCATGATTCCGACGTCGATTCCCATGGAGGAGAGGGCGCGTGCGATGGCCGCGGCGACCACGGTTTTCCCGACGCCGGTATCTGTTCCTGTAATGAAAAGGCCTTTACCCATCGAGGCTACTAATAAATCCTGCTGTCTAGATTGAATATTTGTCCGGAAACAGATTTCATCTTTGACAGCTGGAAGATGAAATCTGAAACTTCTGCCAATGTTGAAGGCCGGTTTAATGCGTTTTCTTCAATGAGGATTCTTTTTTGCTCGGGTGTCAATGAGGCGGTCATCGCCGTATCGAGGAAGCCCGGTAATACGGCATTAACCTGTATCGCGCTGGCTCCCCACTCCCGCGCGGCGGAGGTCGTGAGTGCAATCAGGCCCCGTTTTGAGGCTGTATACGCCGCTTGGCCGATTCTCCCCGTGAATGCGCTTAAAGAAGCGATATTGATGATATGTCCTCCGCCCTGGTCCTGCATAATTCGTCCCGCTTCGCGCATGGAGTAAAAAATGCCGGTCAGATTTGTTCGAATGACATGATCCCATGCGGGCTCGCTTAGTTTCGAAAAAAGATGGTCATCAATGACCCCCGCGCAGTTGATCAGGATGTGGATGCGTCCCCATTTTGTCAGAAAATCATCAAACATTTTCCGCGTTGATCCGGAATCGCCCAAATCAGATCTGTTGAGCAGCGCTTCTCGACCCTCCGAGGTAAACGAGCGAACGAGCGCTTCTCCTTTTTCGACATCTGAATATACATGGATCCCAATTACATCATTCCCTTGCAAAAAGGATTTACAGAGCGCTTGACCTAGTCCGCCCGACGCGCCTGTGATGACGACGATCCTTTTCTCGAATTTGTTCTTTGGTTTTGACATTCTTTATTTAGATGAGCCGGAGTTTCTTGCCTATATTTTCGAGAGAGTTTAACAAAAATTGAATCTGCTCATCCGTGTGTGTCGCCATCAGGCTGATTCGAAGCCGGCTCGTTCCATCCGGGACGGTGGGTGGGCGAATGGCCGGTATGTAGATACCCTCTTCCACCAATTTTTGAGAGAAGGTCAGAGCCGTTTCCGTTGGGCCAATGAGGATCGGAATGATGGGAGTTTCGCTTCCACAGGTATTGAAGCCCATCTGATTGATTTGCGTGCGGACATGGCTGGTAAGTCGCCAGAGGCGATTTCGAATTTCTGGATCGTTTTCGATCAAATCGAATCCGGCGAGAGCGGTTGCCAGGAGTGCCGGTGGGAGGGCGGTCGTATAAATAAAGGGCCTGGCTTTATTAATCAGATATTCAATGAAGACTCGATCGGTCGCGATGAAACCGCCGAGGCTTCCCAATGCCTTGCTCAGTGTCCCCATTTGAATGATTCTTGGACTCGAGAGGCCAAAGTAGTCGCATGTTCCGCGCCCGTTGGGTCCGAGCACTCCGATTGCGTGGGCGTCGTCCAGATAAATGAGCGCATCAAACTCTTCCGCAAGACGCAAGATTTCAGCCAGGGGAGCAATGTCTCCATCCATGCTGAAAACCCCATCGGTGATGATTAGCGTTTGCTCTTTCTTTTTTTTCTGTCGGAGAAGTTTTGCGAGTTGTTCGGTATCTTTGTGACGATAAACTCGAAGCGTTGCCTTGGAGAGCCGGGCCCCGTCGATGAGACTGGCGTGGCAGAGGCGATCGGCGAAAATGAGATCATGTTTCTGCACCAACGCTCCGATAGAGCCGATATTCGCGGCATATCCGGACGGAAAAACCAAAGCTGATTCGGTGTTTTTAAATTTGGCTATTCTTGTTTCGAGTTCGAAATAGAGTCGGGAATTACCTGAAACTAAACGGGAAGCGCCCCCACCAACTCCCCAATCTTGAATCGCTCTGATTGCTGTCGATTTCAGGGTGGGGTGACCTGCAAGACCGAGATAATTATTCGATGAGAAATGAAGAAAGGTCTTTCCCTCTTGTTCTAGAGTGGTTGCCTGTCCCGAGTCGATTGGGACCAAAGTTCGAAGGAGATGATGTTTTGAAAGAAATGAGATTTCTTTTTGGAAGTGAACCATTTAGGAGACTCTTTTTGTCGCCATTGTTAATCGATTTGTCTGCCATTGTCAATCTGTTTTCCTAGAAATACCTTGACAACCCATGACTAGCGGGTTAGAATTAAAACGTAAGGTTTGAGTCTTCATAACCTTTAATAAGTCCTTGAAAAAAGCTCGAAAAAAGCTCAGGTGAAAAGGAGGAGGGATGTTCGAGAAATTTACGGATAGAGGCAGAAAAATTATTATTCTTGCCCGCGAAGAAGCCGAACGACATCAAAATGATTACCTGGGAACAGAGCATCTTGTCTTAGCCCTTTTGCGGGAAGGAGATGGGATAGCGCTTGCAGTCATTAAGAAAATGGGTCTTTCGGTTGAGCAAATCCGTTTAGAGGTGGAGCGAAACCTCCCAAGTGGTAGTAATACGATGACCTTTGGAGAGATTCCTTTTACCCCTCGAGTTAAAAAAGTGATCGAGTATGCGGTTGAAGAAGCAAAACTTCTTGGCCATAACTACATCGGCAGTGAACATCTTCTGCTCGGATTGTTGAGGGAAGAGGAAGGGATCGGAGGGAAGATCGTCCGAAGCCTTGGCGGAAATCTACTGACCGCACGGCAGTTAACGATTAATCTCCTCCGTAAAACGACCCCGCGAGAGAAAGATAAAAAGAGCAATACACCTGCCCTTGATGAATTCGGTCGCGATTTAACTCAGCTTGCTGCGGAAGGATCGCTTGATCCTGTGATCGGCCGTCACGATGAGATTGAGCGGGTCCTTCAGATCCTCAGCCGTCGCACGAAGAACAATCCCGTTCTGATCGGCGAGTCCGGTGTCGGGAAGACCGCCATTGTCGAAGGTCTTGCTCAAAAGATTATCTCGATGGATGTTCCGGACAGCCTTTTTAACAGACGGGTAATTGCGCTCGATCTTGGTTCTCTTGTCGCCGGCACCAAATATCGGGGGCAATTTGAAGAACGACTCAAGGTAGTCATGAAGGAAATTGTCACTGCCGGCAATATCATTATTTTTATCGATGAGCTTCATACCTTAGTTGGTGCAGGTGCGGCCGAAGGGTCGATTGATGCTTCCAATATGCTAAAGCCGGCGCTCTCCAGAGGAGAAATCCAATGTATCGGCGCGACTACGCTGGATGAGTACCGGAAACATATTGAGAAAGATTCCGCTCTAAAGCGAAGATTTCAGCCGATTTTTGTTCAACCTCCATCACCGGATGAGACCATCCAGATCATCAAAGGATTGAAAGATCGGTATGAGGAGCATCACGGTGTGTCGATTACAGACGATGCGGTCGAAGAGGCGGTTCGGCTTTCCGATCGCTACATTTCGGATCGTTTTCTGCCCGATAAGGCAATTGATGTGATTGATGAGGCTGGCTCGAGAGCAAAGTTAATGGCTTACTCCAGACCGGAAGAGTTGCGGGCACTCGAACAGGAAGCGAAAAAAGTTGCCCGAGAAAAGGATTTGGCTATTCGACTTCAGAACTTTGAAGAGGCGGTTAAATTCCGAGAGGAAGAAGAACGTCTTAAAAAGTTGGTTGAAGAGACCAAAAGAGAGTGGAAGAAAAACCAAGAAAAAAATCGTCCGAGTATTAATCGGGAAGAAGTGGCTTATGTCGTTTCAAAAATGACAGGGATTCCGCTCTTCCGCATGGAAGAAGAAGAAACGAAAAAACTCCTTCATATGGAAGAGGAGCTCCACAAAAGAATCGTTGGACAAGAAGAAGCGATATCGGTTATTGCACGGGCCATTCGACGCTCTCGCGCAGGTCTTAAAGGAAATCGCCGGCCGATTGGCTCCTTTATTTTCTTGGGGCCCACTGGGGTCGGGAAGACCGAGCTTGCCCGGGCCGTTGCCGAATTTCTCTTTGACAGCGATGACGCTTTGATTCGGATCGACATGTCTGAGTACATGGAGAAATTTTCGAGTTCACGGCTTGTCGGCGCACCTCCGGGCTATGTCGGTTATGAGGAAGGCGGCCAGTTGACCGAAAAGGTCCGAAGGAGACCGTATTCCGTCGTTCTATTCGACGAGATTGAGAAAGCCCATCCCGATATGTTCAACATCTTGCTCCAGGTGCTTGATGATGGTTGCTTGACCGATAGTCTGGGTCGAAAAGTCGACTTTAAAAATACCGTCCTCATTATGACCTCCAACTTGGGAACAAGGATGGTTGATAAAGCGGGAACATTAGGCTTCCAGAAGACATCGGATACCAGTCTCTTGGGAAAGATGAAAGATGCGATCCATGCCGAGTTGAAGCGGTCATTCAATCCGGAATTTTTGAATCGGATCGATGACATTGTCATTTTCCATCCGCTTGAGAAGAAGCACCTTGAGAAGATTGTCGATATTCTCGTCAATGAATTGAACCAGAAACTCACTGAGAAGGGAATCCATATCGAATTAACAGAGGAAGTGAAGCATTGGCTGATTCAAGAAGGATATGAGCCGTCTTATGGCGCTCGACCAATGCGGCGCTGCATTCAGAAAAATATCGAGGATTCTCTTTCCGAGGAAATTATTAAAGGTCGCTTCAAGGATACCAAGAGAATAAAAGTTGTCCTCAAGGATAATGCCCCCGCTTTCGTTGAAGAAGAGGCAATGGCAGGAGTATAAAACCTCGAATCAAAAGAGACAGACCTCGTGAATGAAATTAGAATACGGTATCGAGAATGAAAGCTCTCGATACCGTATTTTCATTATAAAGTACTTTTTTCAACCACGCAGAAACCGATTCTTGGAAGTTCTCTCAGATGAGTATTATTCATGAAGCTTTAAAAAAAGCGGCTTCAGAAGGCGCTTCAGAGACCACAAGATCCATCTCTCATAGCCATTTATTCAGAGCTTCAACACAGACGCGGCGAGTATATCGGTGGATTGCTATCGGTATATCGTTTTTAGTTCTGTCCGGTTTTTTCTTTTCCGTGCGGTATCCATTTTCTTTACAAAGTCATTTAGATAAATCGACAACTCCTTCCATATTGCCCTCCTTGGAGTCAAAAATAGAGTCTTCGGTCCCTCCGTTAGATCACATCTTGGCTGAAGATAAGAAAATAGATGACTCAGAAAGTACAGGGACATTGCTGAATTCACAAGTAGAAGACGGCGAGCGTATGCTTATGACAGGAATTAAACTTTACAATGAAGGGAAAATTGAAGAGGCAAACAGCGCCTTCACAGAAGCGGTTGAGTTGCTCCCTCAATCTGCAGTAGCACATAACAATTTAGGAATAGTGCTTCGGTATCAAGAAAAGGCGGGTGAAGCGTTAATCCATTACCAGGAAGCAATTCGGCTTGATCCCAATTATGCTGAAGCGGAAAATAATATCGGTCTTATTTATGATAAAACGGGATCGATCGATCAGGCGGCCATTCATTATAAGCGTGCAATTAATATCAAACCTGCTGTCCCCGTATTTCATTTAAATTATGCGACTTTATTGGAGCGAAAGGGTGATTTTTTGAATGCTCGGAAGGAATACAAAACTTACCTTGAACTTGAAACAGATCAGAAGAGCGAAATGATTCCTCTCGTACGTTCTCACCTTAACAAGCTAAAAGGCTTTGAATGATTATTCTCGGCATTGAGACCTCTTGTGATGAGACCGCAGTCGCTGTCACACAAGATGGGAAGATTATTCTTTCTGATCTCCTTTCATCACAAATCGATCTGCATCGTAAGTATGGAGGAGTGGTTCCGGAACTGGCCTGCCGAAGGCACATCGAGGTGATTGGTCTGCTTGTTAAAGAAGCCATTGAGAAATCGGGCCGGTCGAATGAACAATTGAATGCCATTGCGGTTACAATGGGTCCTGGTTTAGTCGGTGCCTTGTTGGTCGGTGTTTCAATTGCAAAGTCCCTGGCCTACTCTCTGAAGATTCCGCTTCTAGGTATTCATCATCTGGAAGGACACATTTCAGCGGCTTTTATCGAGCATGAGGACATCGTTTTCCCGTCTATTGCATTGGTTGTCTCAGGGGGACATACTAATCTTTATTATATGCCACAGAGAGGAAAATATCGGCTGCTCGGGAAAACAATCGACGATGCAGCGGGAGAAATTCTAGATAAAGGAGCGAGGATGTTGGGTTATTCTTATCCTGGAGGACCTGTCATCGACCGTTTGGCTCAGAAGGGAGATCCGGAACGAATTCCCTTTCCTCGTCCTTATCGGTCATCTTCCAATTTAGATTTTAGTTTTAGCGGACTCAAAACATCACTCATGCATACCCTGTTCAAGATGGGAAAAGCCCCTGAGGATTATATGTCCTCTCATCCTGATATTGCTGCAGGCTATCAATCGGCGATTGTGGACACTTTGGTCGAGAAAACATTTTCAGCCGTTCAACGGGAGGATGCAAAGAGTGTCATGCTGGTGGGGGGAGTGGCCGCAAATAGCCTTTTAAGAAAGAAATTCCTTTCGGCTGGGGAGCGCCTCGGGATTGCAGTGTATATCCCTTCATCCCGGTTGTGCACGGATAATGGTGCAATGATTGCCATGGCTGGCATGTCTCATCTTGAAGAACGTCATTTTTCATCTCTGGATTTAAATCCGAGTCCAAACTTGGAATTAATGAGTTAAATCCTTCCTGAAAACATTTTCCCCTTTGTAATCTTACATCACACAACCTCCATATTTAATGAACTGACGTTGCCGTTTGAGCGCTCTAGGGGGCTTCCGACATAAGCAATATCATGTCACGTTTACTCTCCTGCCTCAGTTATTAGAATTTTTCATGAATCATTTAACAATGTTGTTATAACCCATCTATTTTATTCATATTTTAATCTATAAAATTTCCACTTTATTTGACAATTTTAAGACATATGATAGGCTAGTTATCGGGGTGGTATAATACCGATTTGGTCTTGAATTATATGCCCACCAAAGTCAAATGATGATCGGAATTAACAAAAATAATTTAATATAAACAAGATCTTCAGCGAAGTTTATTGCATATTGGCAGAAAGTTATTTCTGACCAAAAAATAACTACCAAACAGAGGCATGATGCTTACTCCTGGGAAAAACACTTGAGTAGACGAATATCCCACTACCTGCCATATATTATTTCTATCCTGTTCGTTTTATCTCCAATATTAAGAAACAAGTGTTATTCCGAAGAATTACCTCTCCATACTTTTGAAAAAGGAGTTGAAGCGCTTCAAAAAGGGGACCTTAAAGCAGCGGAAGAGATTTTTCGTGCAGTTTTGAAAGGTGATCCTGAAAATCCATTCGTTTATTTTAATTTAGGGAGTATTTTCGCTGCGACACGACGAATAGACCTGGCTTTGACGGTACTGAATCGAGCTGTTGAATTAAAGCCGGACCTCGTTGCTGCCCATATTCGTCTCGCTGAAATTTATGAGAGTCAGGGAAATCTTGAAGAAGCTCTGAGAGAGTATGAAGAGGCATATCTTTATCTCACGGACAGTTCTCCTCTTCAAGAAACGACTATCTTAGCTCGTCTTGAAAATATAGAGAAGACGATTCACTTCAGGGAAAATTGGGACCGTGGAATAAACTTTTTTCGGAACGGAAACTATCAAGCGGCGGAGAATGCTTTTCGAACCGTTCTTACAGTTCAGGCCAACAATGCTCTCGCACACTATTGGCTTGGAACTGTATTAGGCGTACAAAATCGTTTCGATGAGGCAATTGAAAGTTTCAAGGCATCACTGCGGCTAAGACCGAACATGACCGACTCCAGAATTCGGCTCGCAGAACTTCACGAATTGAAGGGAGATCTTTTAGAAGCGAGAGTGGAAGTGGAAAGGGCTCTCTTCTTTATAGAAGACCGGGATGGTCCTGAAGTGCAGTCTCTTGAGGAAAAATTAAATGCGATTGAAGATCAGCTTGAGGTAAAAACATACATCGACCAGGCCCTTATACAAGCCGATAACAATAATATTGATGGCGCTATTTCAACATTGCAATCGTTGTTTAAGATTAATCCCAATCAGGCATTAGCTTATTTCAATCTTGGAAATCTATGGGCTCGAAAGAATCGGATTGATCTTGCAGAAACGTCTTTTAAGAGGGCAATTGAGATACAGCCGAACTATTCGGAGGCCCATCAGCGCCTCGGCCAAATTTATGAAATGGTCGGATATTTCAATCGTGCAAAAACGGAATATCAAAAAGCCCAGACGCCCTTGCAGAGGAACGATCGGCACCGAACGGAATTGGATCACTTCGTTGCAAGGGTTGAGCAACAGATAAAGTTTGCGGATGAATCCGCCCGTGAACTTTATGAAGAAAGTCAAAAGCTGCTCCAAGAAGGAAAAGCTGAAGAGGCGATTACAAAATTAGAACAAGCAATCTCCATTCGTCCCGAAGATTCAGATCTGCACTATAAACTCGGTCATCTCTATCGGCAAAATGGAAAAATAGATTTGGCGATTAATGAGATGTTAGGGGTTCTCGAGTTCAATCCGGGGCATGTACAAGCTCGTCAACAACTTGGGGCGATGTATCATGAAAAAGGATATCTTTATCAAGCTTTAAAAATGTTAAAAGACGTCGGTGCGCTCCTCGTCTCAGACGAAACAAGATTACATCTTCAGAGTCTTGCAGAAAAGCTTTCTAAAATCGAATCGGAAACGGTTCTTCTTGTCAGAAAGGCGGAGGAAGAATCCGCGGGCGGAAAATGGACAGCTGCAACTGAAACGCTGAAGCGGGCATTGTCAATCGCGCCTGATGATATCCGGATAAGACTAAAGTTGGCCCTTCTTTATATAAAATTAGGTAGTACAACAGAAGCATACAGAGAGTTGAACAGCATATCGTTACAGGATCCGTCAACAGGGGAGGAACAATATCATCTTGGCCTTCTCTATTTTTCGGCCGGTCAATGGGAAGATGCCAAACGAGCGTATGATCTGGCATTAAAGGCAAAAGCATTGCCTGAAGAGCTCCGCCCGAAGATTCAAACCGAGTTGGAACGGGTGAAGCGAAAGATCAAAAATGAGATTGAAGCAAGACGGTATTTCAATCGCGGGAATCGATATATGAACGAGCAGGATTATCGCAGTGCGATTGAATCGTTTGAAAAGGTGGTTCTTTTTTATCCTTCGGATGTCGCCGGTTTATATTTTATCGGTTCATCGTACGAAAGCCTTGGAGAGGATGATCAAGCAAGCAGATATTATAAAAAGGTTTTGGAAATAAATCCCATCAACATCCAGGCGAATCAAAGACTGTCTTTCCTTTACGAAAAAGAGGGGAGAATTGAGAAAGCCATTCAAACATACCGCAATACATTGGAGTTTTTAGGAGAGGGGGACTCTCCGGATGTGCTCTGGACGAGAGGGCGGCTCTCTCCTCTTGAAAAGCGATATACGATTAATCTAAGCCAGGTTATTTTAGGTTATGACAGTAATCCAAGCGGTGCATCAAATGAGGGGGGGGATATCTCTTCGTCTCTTGGGCTCACATTTAATTATTACCTTAAAAAAGACAGACGTTTACAAATACCGATCGGATTCAGCACCCAGAATACTGTTTTTTTTAGAACGAATACGGTCTTTAGCAGCGAGACCTTTTCAATTTCCGCAACCAGGTTTCAAGATCCTTATTCTTTATCTTTTGAATATAACTTTTATTTGGGTATCGCCAGGGGAGGACCGACCAGCAGAGGACAAACCAGTATTCTGAGCATTTACAGAAGGGGCCATACACCTTCGGTATTGGGATTTGTCTACAGCTATGATGATTTTTATTCATATGCTCGGGAGAGCAACGATGCTGTCCGTCATAGAATTAGAATAAGCGCTGTTCAGAACTGGAAGCTTAATAGCCTCAATGCCTCATATAGCTATTTTGATAATGATACCAATCTGAGTGACCAAGCCTATCAGTCTCACGGAGTCGGGGTCTCGTATAGCCGGCCATTTCTAGAAAATGCTGCGAGGGGAAGTATTTCTTATAACCTGGAGATGAAAGAATTCAAGAACCCTGATTCTTTTCTAGGAAGTTCTGCCTTTCGGAGAAATTTTCTCCACTCATTTACCCTAACCGCTCTCTATTTCCTTCAGGAGAGCTTATCCCTCGGACTCAGTTATACCGACCTAAGGAATCAATCGAACCTTCCAGCTGCCGTTTTTGTAACTGCGGAACAAAGACTATCGGGACAAGCAGAATCCTTAGGAAGCTTCAGGGAGAAGATATATAATTTATTTATGAACTGGTCTTTTTAAAACTAATATAAATCAATGACTTGCGTAATTGACAGTGATTCACTCGTCTGGTAATTTTGAAATAGTATTGGGAAAAAAATGCCAGGTTTGTATATACAAATAATAAGTAGCCACAAAACAGCATATCGTTTCCTGCGTGTGCTGAGCGTTTCCCTCCAATGGCTTGCGTTTATTTTCATCCTATCTCGAGGAATTGTATTCGGACAAGATGTCGAGGACATCTTCCCCAGCATTAAAACTCCGGAACAAAATGAGAAGCCTACTACCCCTCCACCCGCACCTGAAAAAGGGGGACAAGATCGCATAGAAAAACCGGCCGCGCCGCCATCCCCTCTCTTGAATCGGCTTTTAGAGAAAATAAGCGATGATCTAACCTGGGGGGGGTATCTTCGAAATGAGACCGCATTTCGGTATGTTTCCCCGACCGGTTTTGACAAAATCCTCAACATCCTTCATCTGGAGGGACGTTACCGTCTGGCTCCCAAGGTCCAACTTGCTGGACGACTCCGTGCATTTTACGACGCCGTCTACGACGTGGAAAGCATCGATGTGATTAGCCCGAGAAAGGGCCCAGACACGATCCTCGTCGACAATGTAACAGAGCCCGATCAGGTCAGCGGGCTAGACCCGAATAATGTTCGAGATGTTCATATCGTCAAGTCTCGTATTGAATTAAAAGAGCTTTATCTCGACATCAACTTTCAAAATTTCGATCTTCGTATCGGTCGACAGATCGTCCGTTGGGGGGTTGTTGAAGGGGCTCGCGTCACAGACGAGATTAATCCGCTCGATTTTTATGAGTTGATCCTCAGAGATATTGATGATCGATACATTCCTCTCTTTATGATCAAAGGGGATCTCTACCTGGGATCCAATACATTTGAAGGGATTATTATCCCGGAGGTTCGGGGTCACCGTCCGGCTCCCAAGGGAACAGAGTGGGAGCAATTCAGACTGCTCCCAAACCTTGAAAAGCCGGGGCAACCTTATGAAGATTTTCCAAATAACATCGACAACACGGAAATCGCCTTAAAATACACCCGTGTTTTCTCCGGTTTCGAACTCTCAGCAAGCTACTTCTACACCTGGGACGATTTTCCTTCCTCTTTCCGGTCTATTGCCGGTTCAGGGGAATTCGCCCTTGCCCCGACTGTGGACTTTGTCCCTAAATATAACCGTCTTCATATTTATGGGACGACCTATTCAAAAACCTTTTCGGGTTTTGTATTTAATGCGGAGGCGGCCTACGTCGATGGAAAAGTGTTTGGCGCTCGGTTTGGAGATGGATTATCGGTTCAGCAAGGGGAGATCCAAAAGAATTATGTGAAATATGCGGTCGGATTCGACCTCTATATTTTAGGAATGGATGTTTCTCCCGCCGCGATCCAACAATACATTATCGACTATGATCAGAACATTATTCAGGACAAGGTAGATACGGTCGGGGCCGTTTTTATTCGCAAAGAATTTATTCACAATCTTTGGACGGGTAATCTACTCGTTCTTTACTTTTTTAACGACGAGGACTGGCTGATTCGGCCCCGAACATTTTATAACATCACCGATCGTCTCCGTGTCTCCTTCGGAGTCGATCTCTTCGAAGGAAAAATCGGAACCGGTCTCCCGGGAGAATTCCACTTTGTTGGATTTTTCGATAACAACGACCGAATTTTTTGGGATATCACCTATAGCTTCTAATGCTTATGCGTACGCTCGTTACATGGTTTATCATTTTTATAGCCCTTGCTTTTGTCGGTTGTAATTCGCAAACCTTCCCCGGCGGGCCCGGATCGACCGGTATTCGTGATGTTCCCTTCTCAGAGACCTATCTTTTCGACTTCAAAACGGGCGCCGGTCCGATTTCCCGAGGCAATCCCGACGGCAATCTTCAAATTATCTCTGCCGCCGATCTCTTAACCCTCCTTGCAGCGGCTCAGGACCAGCAGTTACTCGGTCTCGGAACAGTGAGCGGACTCGTGCTTTTCAATGGAAGCCCTGTTCAAGACATTGCGTTAAAAGTGACTGATGCAGATGGGAATCTTCTGGCGATTCGGATGGAAGGGAAAAAGGTGGGGAATAATCTTGTGCTTCCGGATGGGTTCATCTGCCCCGCAGAGAATATTTCGTTTGATAATATCTGCATCAAGGGAAGCGTTTACTACAACAGTCCGGGAGGGGTTCCCGATTTCTCGAATAACAGGGGGACTTCCGTCGCCGGGACATACACAATTTTCAACCTTCCTCCGGGAGAAGTCTATTTGTGGGCATCGCGGGGAGGAAGAGGCAATGCCCGTATCAAAGTCTTTGCCAATAAAATCTCCGTCGGAAAGCTTCAAGTTATTCCGATCGCCATTTCGACCGTCGGCGTCACCGGAAGCGTGATTGAGGCGAAGGATGAATCGACAGCCGTCCCTGAGGCAACCGTTTCTGTCTTGGGGACTACGGATTCGGGATTAACGACCACCAGCGATGCAAACGGCCTTTATTCATTTATCTCCATCGGGACCAATGGTAATTACCTCTTAAATGTAAGTAAATCGGGTTATTGGGATTCATACCACTCTCTGAACACAACTCCTTTCCAAGCAGCGACTAATATTCAAGATGTTACAAAAACCGTATCAACTTATTCGAACAGCTACATTGCCGAGATTGCCTCTGAGGGAGGAGTTCCGGTCGATCCTGGTAAAGGGATTATCACCGGACGAGTGACCGGAGGGGATGGAACGCCGCAACATTGTGCCAAACTCTCTGTTAGGGACGCGGCTGGAAATGACCTTTCTGCATCCGGCGCAGTGATTGTTTATGTCGATGGGTCTCGCGGCAGTTGTGAGGTTACAACCGATACGAATCAAACCTCTACGAATGGACTTTTCTTTATTTATAACGTTCCGCCCGGAGAAATATTTGTAAGCTATTTCACAAAAGTGACCCTTGGATCGGGAGGGGCCACCAGCAGCTCCAGCGGCGGAATGATCGTTCCCTCTTTTCCGGGGGTGGTATTTGTACAAAACATCACGAACTCGGGAACAAATACCGCTCAAGACCTCTCCGGAAGCATCATCGATGGAGCGAGCTCAGCCTCGGTATCCGGGGCACAATTGACCTTCTTGGGGATAACCTCCCAAATATACTCAAGTGATTCGGCGGGCGACTATGAAGTTCTAGATGATACGCTCATCGGCGGAAGAGCATACCGGGCCAAAATATCAGAGGCCGGGCATGCCGACACCTATGAAATCTTCACCATGACCGATACAGAGACAAAACAAAATTTTATCATTAGCCCGCCTTCCACCACGACGAATCCTGCTCTGGGAGAAATCTACACACTCTTAATCGATCAGGGAACGGGTCAGACGGCTGAGAATGTGACCCTGAGGATTACTGATCTCAATGGAAGTCCAGTCGCAGGAGGGGAAATCACCTCATCCGACGGCATTTTCCGTATTCCCAATGTGCCTCCCGGGATGGTGAATCTCTCTGTCATCTCTGGGGAAGACTCCGGTAATGCGACTCTTTATGTCTATCCAAACGGGGTGACCTATTTCGAATTCGTCATGACAAAAGTCATCCCGTCACGGGTAACTGTCTCAGGGACAATAAAGGATTTAGCAGGCGCCTCCGTCGTCGGGTCTCAATTGAGGGCCGTTGGCAGGAGTGATGTCATCTCGGCGGATGGTAATGGCGATTATCAGGGAACCTTGGAATCTTTTGGCCGGTTTATCATCGAGACGGAAAAAGATGGTTCCTACGACACCTATAATTTTTTCCCTCGCACCGGGGTACTCAACTCAAAGAATCTCGATCTTTTCTCCATCTCTCGTGCACAGATCGGTGACACGGCAACCCAAGCAGGAATCGCACAGAGCGGCGCCAACGGGTTGATTGTCGGGACGACGATTCGTAGCAGTTTTTCCCAAGAGATTTCTTCGACAGCGCTTGGAGCGGGCCCTCACGCCGCCGCGCTTGGGTTTTTTAATCAAGATGCCATTCTGGACATCGCAATTACAAATCCGGGAACGCCTGGAACAGTGACCGTGCTTTTTGGATCGGAAAGTGTGGACGGCGGCTTCGGTAATCCTAGCGTCGTTACCGATGGAATTGAAGATAATCCGTCGGCGATCGCAGTGGCGGATTTTGATGGAAATGGAAGCGCGGATTTGGTCATTACAAATCGGGACGACGATTCGATCACTGTCCTCAGGGGAGATAAGAACGGGAACTTCGTTGCTGTAGACGAACCCATCGTTGACGCCGAGCAGCAGGAAATAAACCCCCACCCGCTGAGTGCCCCTATTGCGGTGGTTGCAGGTTTTTTTGATTCAGACACTTTTGCCGATATCGCTGTTGTGAATGAAGGAGATAACTCCGTGATTGTCTTGTTGGGCAACGGGAACGGCACTTTCCACCCCATTGTCCAGAATACCAGCATCGTTCAAAATGGGGTCGAAAACGCACCGAAGGCGATTATCGCCGGCGATTTCAACCAGGACCAGCGGATGGATATGGCCATTTCTAATTCAGGAAGCGGAACGATCACCGTTTTGCTGGGAAGCACCGATGGCACTTTCCAACCATTGAGCGACCCAAACAGCGGTTCACCGATCTCCGTCTCGGTCGGAAGCGGCAGTCAACCCGAGTCGATGGCGTTAGTGGATCTTAACTCCGACGCCCGTTTGGATTTGGCTGTTATCGACAAAAACACAGATGTCCTAACAATCTTCATCGGGAATACCAGCGGAGGGTTCGATCGATTAGCCGACGCAAATCAGAACTTCGTACCGTCCATCGCAATAGGAAATAATCCTTCCTCTATCAGCGTCGGGGAGTTCAACGGGGATGGGCGGGCGGATTTGGCCATCACGCGTCAAGCGGATAATTCTGTTTTGGTCCTATTTGGGAACGGGGACGGGACATTCACTCTTTCCGACCCGATTGCACTCGGGGCGCCGTTGACAACGCCAGAGAAAATCTTACTATCGGATCAGGACAGGGACGGTCTTTTTGATCTTGTCGTTGTTGGCTCTCATATTGCGACCTTATTGGGACGTGAGAATCCGGTCGGCGGTATTTCGCTTGAAGCAAGGGATATGAATGGGGCAAGGGTCGGAGAGGTTCGCTACCTGGATAGTGCGGGGCAAATTGATGAGAGTCTGAGCGCGACCTCGGCCGGGGTTGGATTTAACGGTGGATTTATTATCTTTAACGTTCCGCCCGGATTGGTTGTTGTCCGTGCGATTAATGGGGGAGTGGGGAATAACATCCTCGATTCGATTCCGGATGCAGTTTCTTATACGAAGCTTCGGGCGCTTTCATTGTTGCCCTCTGTGGTGTCGATTAACGGGGTTACCTATGATCCTGTGGGACCGCCGCCCGCCGGTGTTCCCGTCGGAGCGGTCAATATCCAGGTGTTGGGAATGGATGTGCAAACAAAATCGGATGCGAACTCCGGGAGTTATTCATTCGATATCGATGCAAACGGAGAATATATCGTAAGATTGTGTTGGGACCTTCCCGGTCAACCCTGCCAATAAGGGCTTATTGCCTCCTTTCATTATAAAACTCCCTTATATTTGTCGACCGTTTTAGCTTAATTTCTTCTTGACATTTCTCCTCTTAGTGCTATTATATTTTTAAAAGTAGCATGGTATAGATAAGGTTATACTTATCGTATCACCTAGATCGACAGATGAAATCGGAGGAATTGATGTCTTGTGACGAGTTCTATCATCGCCATTACCATAAAAAGGTCACTCACACGCATGCTCATTCAGACGATACGCATCATCACCACACCCACCCTGAAGGGTTCAATGGCCATGATCATCATGAAGCGGCATCCTCTGGTGATCCTAACCATCTCCATGAACATACCCATGAGGCAGCAGAGCACCAACATTCTTCAGAACACGATTTGCTTCATTCATGCGATTCTTTAGAAGAAAAGAATCCGTTGAATGGAAAAAAAAGGCATGCAATGCATGATAGAGAACCAATACAAACAGAGGAGGAATAAATGTCCCAATTTCCAAAAAAAGAGAGGATGTGTCGCTCTCTGTCTGTGTGGAAGATCTTCTTGGTTGTTCTGATGCTCGGCGTTTTTATTTCTAAGGCGCCCTCTGCAGAAGCCCACACCAAAGGGGTCAGCTTAAGCCGTTATGGATTGGTCGATGTCTCCTGGACGGCAAACATCGTCTATGGGGCCTTTACCAATTATGACGAGGGGGTGAATCCAGTCAAGCTGGGCGACCGGCAATTTGAGGGCTTGTCCGTGACCAGCTTCGATCTGGCCTTCTCTCAGGATTGTTTTATTCTCTATGCCAACCTTCCGTGTAAGTGGGCGCTCTTTACGGCATTTGCACAGGATGAGGCTGCAATTGAAGAGGCATTTATCCTTTTTCATAAATTGCCTTTTTCCCTTCAGGCGAAAACTGGAATCTTTCGAGTCAATTTTATGAAGTTAAACCAGTATCACGACCATGAATGGGCCTTTGCCGATCCTCCTTTGATCTCGACCTTCTTCCTTGGCGTCGATGGGGTTCATAATGTCGGACTTGAGTTCAATTGGCAACCGCCAACGCCGGTCTTCATGGAGCTATCGGCTGCTCTCATGCGAGGTCCGGTCGGAAACTTCGACCGCACCTTCCCTGGTGAATGGGATGAGGTGGCGGGGGATGTTAGCGCCAATGAGTTTATTTTCTTTAGCCGGGCAACGACCTTCTTTGATCTGACCCTCAATTCCAACCTGGAGTTCGGAGCCTCTTTTGCGACGGGAAAGAATAAGAGCAACACAATGGACTTTGCTGATCCTGGCTTTAATCCGCTCGCAATCGACGCAGGTTTGGGCGACCGAACCATCCTCTACGGCGCCGATTTTACGTATCAATGGAAGCCGGCTCCATACAGCCCGTATGTTCGATGGACAACCGAGTATTTGGCAGGGAAACGGGAAAATCCGGTCGTATTGGCGCTCGACCGTTCCACCCGCGCCCCTGGGGTCGATCTTGAAAGCCAGGTTGTAAGTACGGTCATGGAGGATGATACAATCGGCGGTATGTATACGGAACTAGCTTATCGATTCTCTTACTATTGGGAGGTCGATGGCCGCTTTGATTATGTCGGTATTCCGAGGGGGCACGAAGACCGACAGGCCCGTTATACCGCCAGTCTCCGGTATTACATCAACCCTGTCAGCCGGATCAGCTTCCAATATAATCATACCGATCAATCCGGCGCGGATGAAGACTATGACGTTTTTTATGTCCAATTCAATATCGGCGGCGGAACGGTTACGCCGGGGTTGGGCAAGTTTTACAATCTATTCTAGTAAAGGAGTATCGGCATGAAAAAGACCATTTTGGGAATCTTCGCTTTAATCTTTTTGGGAGCCGCTCCGTCTTGGGCAAAGCTGAATATCGTGACCAGCTTTCCCCAGGATGCCGCGATTGTGAAAGCGATTGCACAGGATAAAGCCGACGTCAAGAGTCTCACGCTGGCGTCCCAGGACCCCCACGCCATCCAGCTGAAGCCGAATCTCGCGGTGATGCTCAATCGGGCGGATCTTCTAATCGTCAATGGTCAAGATATGGAGCTCGCCTGGCTTCCGACCGCGCTGACAAATGCCAGAAATTCTGAAATACTGGAAGGAGCGCCGGGCTATCTGAATCCGTCGGAGGGGGTCGAGCTCATTCCTTACTCCCCGGAAGAATTGTTGAGCACCCCCTTTTTCACAACCAATATTATCGCCGGAACGCAGTCGGCGGGGGGAGGGCAGGTATCGGTCGTTCGGGGGAATCACCACTATTGGCTCGATCCTGCGAACGGTCTGATTGTGGCCCAGAACATTGCCAATAAATTGGCCGAAATTGATCCGAGCAATGCGGACTTCTACCAAACGAATTTAACCCAATTTCAGAGTGCCCTGAAAGAGCGGATCGCAAAGTGGGATGCGATGATGGAGCCGTTCAAAGGGACCCCCCTGGTGAGTTACCATCGGGATTGGATTTACCTGATCAAACGTCATGGCTTAAAACACGCCGGCTACATTGAGCCGCGTGAGACCATTCCGCCCAGTGCCGCGGAGATGGCTTCCCTGATTCAGAAGATGAAAGCTCAAAAAATTCCTTTGATCGTCACCTCCCCGTGGCAGAATCTTCGTATTCCGAAAGAAGTCGCAAAGCAAACCGGCGCAACCCATCTCGTTCTTCCCTCGTCTGTGGGGGAGGATGTCGGCGTGAAAGACTACTTCGACCTCTTTGAGGTGGTCTATGGTAAACTCACGGACACGTTGAAGGGTATTCAATGAGTTCAAACCGGATAAAATGAATGCAGGTTTCAGCGAAAGATTTAACAATCGGCTATCGACGCACCCCGATTCTCTCGGAAATTAACGTCTCAATTGATCGGGGGGATTTCTGGGGGATCGTCGGGCCGAACGGGGCCGGTAAGACCACCCTGGTTAAGACGCTTTTGGGGATTATTCCTCCCTTGAGCGGGGTGGTGGAGCGGGCGCCGGGGGTTCGGTTCGGTTATGTTCCCCAGCGAGGCGTCATCGATGATATCTTCCCGGTGACTGTCCGTGATGTGGTTCTAATGGGGCGATATCCATTTCTTGGATTGCCGGGACGGCTGGAGAAGAAAGATCACGATCTTGCTGCACATTTCATCGAAAAGGTCGGGATGACGTCTCAGGTAAACAAACCGTATCGGGCGCTCTCAGGAGGACAGAAGCAACGAACACTCATCGCCCGTGCGCTTGCAGGCGAGCCTGATATTTTGGTGTTGGATGAGCCGACCGATGGGATGGACATTGCCGGGGAGAGCACCATTATGCAGCTCCTCCTCGACCTTCACAAAGAGGCGAGGTTATCGTTGGTGATGATCACCCATATGCTTAATCTGATCTCGAATTATGCGCATAAGCTGATTATCATCCACCGTGAGAATCAGACGGTGAAAATCGGCGACACGGAGACGTTGCTGACGAACGCCACGCTCAAAGAGATCTATCAGCTCGATATCGACGCGCATCTCCTCCACGGACATAAGTATTTCTTCGTCCATCGCCACAGCGATCACGACCATCCCGATCGGAAGGGGGATCACGAACATGGCGGGCAGGGGGATCACGAACATGCTTGAGTCAATCCCGATCATCGGCAGACTTCTTCTGGCGGAAAACGGCGGAATGACCTTTTGGGAGGCCCTCCCCATCCTTCAGAGCGGAGTCGTCGCCTCGATCATGGTCGCCCTGTTGGCCGGATATCTCGGCATCTATGTGATCTTAAAACGGATCGTCTTCGTCTCGGCAGCGCTCTCCCAGATCTCCTCACTTGGGATTGCCTTCTTCTTTCTCGGAAGTGCTCTTCTGGGGAGCGGGGCTGCTTCCGCCGGGTTGCTTCCGGCGGAAGAGGGGATCGTGAACGGGCCGCTTCTCTCCTCGCTCTTCTTCGGTTGTGTAACCGCCTCAATTCTGGCGGTACAGGTCGGGGAGAAGAAGCTGACGCGGGAGAGCATCCTCGGCATCGGATATGCCTTACCGGCGGGACTCGTTTTTCTGATCCTCGATAAGCTGGCGGCCGAGACCCACGATATTGAGAATATTCTCTTCGGAAATGTCATCTTCGTCCCGGAGCGTCATCTCTGGCTGCTTGCCGGGACACTCGTCGGAGTCTTTTCGATTCACTTTCTGCTCTATAAGCGTTTTGTTTATATCTCTTTTGACCCGGAGACGGCGCAGGCGACCGGGTCGAATGTCCGCTTGCTGAACCAGGTTCTTTTCGTTACCTTGGCATTTACGATCTCGGTCTCGATCGCGGCGATCGGCGCCCTTCCGGTTTTCTCGTTCCTGGTCATGCCGGCTGCCTCGGCGTTGATGCTGACTGATCGTTTGAAGATCGCATTTTCGCTGTCGATGATCTTCGGCGTTCTTTCGGCGGCGATTGGATTTTATCTCTCATTTGTTTACTCGTTGCCGACCGGCCCGGCAATGCTTGGAGCGGCTGGATTCTTTTTGATCCCTGGGATCATCAAGAGGGTATTGGGACGATGATGTTTGTGTGGAAGGATGAACAATCGATGTCGACTGACCAACGAAAAGCTTCGATAAGTTCTGACTCGAAAATAGAAGGTACGGCGCTCTGCTCTCAAGGCCGATGCCCTTTTTGTAAATATCAGATCCATGTCCTGGAGGAAGGGACCTCTGCGGTGATCAAGGCGGCGGTCATTAAGACCGACCTCCAGGCGAAGAGAACCTTTGCAAAGTGTCCCAAGTGTAAACATTGGTTAATTGTGCCGTTGCAATATCATCCGGACCGCGCGGTCGGAACATGAAGTAAATTTGATTTGCGTTAGTTAAATCGAGCCAGGCAAAGAAGTCGTTTAAGACAAAAAAGCCGCAACGAGGAGAATGAGTGTTCTCCCGTTGCGGCTTTTTCTTTTGCTATGTCGTGTGATCAGTATTTCGAGCGGTGTCTTCAGAATAAGTTCGATACTGTTTTCCAATCAGAAAATAAGAAGCCGTCTCACGAAGAAGTTTCGGCGGAAGGCCCCCCCTGGCCAGCATCACCGGGGCGTTGAAAGGAGCTTACCATGTTTGATCTCTATCTTAAAGGCGGGATCTGGATGCACCCGATCCTTCTCGCTTCGATCGTGGCGGTCACCCTCATCCTGGAGCGGGGATGGTTTTTTTTGAGGATCTCCGCATCCCCTTATTCTTTGTTCGACCACCTGAAAGATCACCTCTCACGAGGCGATATCAAGGGAGCGCGGAGCGCGGCCGAGCAGATTCGCGGGCCGATCGGTGCCGTTTTGAAGGAGGGCCTCTCCGCTCCGGAAGAGGAGATCGAGATCATCCAGGAGTCGATGTCGATTCGGGGCGAGGAGATGTTGCAAAGCGCCAACCGGGGAATTCCGGCGCTGGCCCTAATCGCATCCATCTCCACCATGCTCGGATTGCTCGGCACGGTTGTGGGGATGGTCGAGACGTTTCAACAGGTGGCGGAGATGAAGGAAAGCGTCTCCCCGGCCCTCCTCGCGTCGGGGATCTGGACCGCGCTCATCACCACCGTGGGGGGGCTTCTGGTGGCCATTCCGACCCTCATCGCCCATCACTATCTTAAATCGAGGGTGTCTCATCTTCGTTTCCAGTTGGAACATTATGGAAGCGAGCTCCTTCTCCTCCTGAAGAAATACCGCTTCCAGGAAATTAAGGAGAAGGAGAGGGTGAGAGAGGCCGTGATCGGCTTAACAACACCGAACGGCAGATAAGGAGGGGGCATGTTTCGTCTCAAGAGATCCGGAGAGGAGGAAGCGGCGACGGGAATCGACATGACGCCGATGATCGATATGGTTTTTCAACTTCTTATCTTCTTCATGCTCACATCCATCATCGCTGCTCGACCGGTCCTCGACCTGGTTCTCCCTCAGGCCGATCAGGCGAAACCGAAAGAGGAGAAGGAAGAGATCCATCTCCTCCTCCGTAAAGGAGGGGAGATCTTCATCGACGAGGCGCCGGTCACCCGGCAAGATTTGCCGGAGGTTTTGAAGGATCGGATCGAAGCGGGGAAGACGAAGACCCTTTTCCTCTCGGCGGATCGGCAAGTTCAATTTCATCATTTCGTCGATCTGTTGGATTTAGCCAAGGGGTTGGGGGTGCCCGATTTGGCGATCGTCACCCGTTCGGCGGATGGAGAATCGGAGTGAGTCCATCGACCGTCGCGGCCACTTTGGTTTCGATCTTGCTCCATGCGGCGTTCTTTTGGATTCGTCCGTCTGCGCCAGAAAAGATCGCCACGCCGCCGGCTCAGACTATTCGGATTCAGATCGCCGCTGCCACGGCCTCTACCCCTCCGAAGAAAAGGGTTGAGGCGCCTCTAAGCCGGGTCGAAAAAAAAGCAATTCCTCCAAAAGAAAAACCAAAACGGAACCCCCCTCTTCCAGAGCCGATTCCGGTTAAGGAAGTTGAGCCCGACGCGCCTCCAGAGGAGATGCCGGCTCTCCAGGAACCCCCTGTTGCCATAACGCCTGAGGTCCCGGCGGTGGAAGTGGCGGAAGCGCTGCCGGTTTCGGAGGAGCCGACTGTGGTGGATGTGGAGCCGGTCTCCGAAATCGAACCGCTCCCGATGCAACCGATTCACCTTACCCCATCGCCAGGAATGCCCGATGATGGCCTCGGTCCTTTTAGGAAAGCATTGTTAAAACAGATCGCGGGCCACCGGCTCTATCCAAAGCGGGCGCGAGATCGTGGGATTGAAGGAATGGTTTATGTTCAGTTTACGATCGACCCGAAAGGCCGTGTGCACGAGGTGGAGATCCTTCCTCCCGCGGAGGCGCATCCCTTACTGGTACAGGCGGCGATGGAGACAATCCGCAAGGCATCGCCCCTCCCTCCCGTCCCGGATTTTCTGAAGGGGCAGGACCGGATCGTCATCATTCTCGGCATGCGGTTCGAATTGAAATAAAGAGGTGTAACGATGAATCCCTATTTCACGGTCATTCAACACGAGCTGGCGCAGGCGCGGGCCAGCCGCCGTTTCTGGCTTCTCTTGATGACCGCGACCCTCCTCATTTTTCTAGCGGTGGCGCAGGGAAGCCTTCTCTATCAGCGACAGACTGCCGAACGAGTGAAGTTGGAGCAATCGGCCCAGGCGGAGTGGGTTTCTCAAGAAGCGAAGCGTCCCCATGTGGCGCATCACTTCGGCAAGTGGGTCGTCAAGCCGCTCTCGCCCCTCTCGATCTTTGACCGAGGGGTGGAAGACTACTTGGGACAGCAGATCGTCCTCGACGCGCACAACAGCAGCGACCCGGTCGGGAGCAACGCCGAGGAAGATCCGCTTCTGGCCCAGATCGGCGCGTTCGATCTCGCCTTCGTCACCGCCTTTCTTCTCCCGCTCATGGTGATCTTTTTAACCTATGACGCCGTCTGCGGGGAGAAGGAACGGGGGACCCTCCGGATGGTCCTTTCTCATCCGATCTCCAGAAAATCGTTTCTTCTCGGTAAGTGGAGCGCGAACGGCCTGATCATTCTCATCGCGTTCGGGATCCCCCTCGCTGCCGGCATACTCATCGCGCCGATCATCTTCAGTATCGATTTTCACGCCGACGAGCTTCTCCGTCTTCTCGCTCTTCTCGGCGCCTCGTTGGCATATCTTCTCTTTTTCGCTTTTTGCGCGATGTGGGTTTCATCGATCACCCCCCGGCCCGCAACCGCTTTGGGATACCTGTTTGTCATCTGGGTCACGGCGGTCTTTTTTCTCCCGAAGATGTCGGTATTCATCGCGGAGCAGGTCCATGCCTTGCCCGATCCGGTTCTCCTACACCGGGAACAGGCGGAGATCCGGGAGGCCCGGCAGGAGTGGCGGAATGTCCGGTTCAATGAGGTCGTGCAGGAGCTTCGGAAGAAATTCCCCGAGATCCCGGAAGACTTCGCGTTTACCGCGATGACGCAGAGCGAACGGGCGCCGGCCGACTGGCGGGTCGACCCGACCGGCGTCATGGCGATGGAGTCCAATGCCCAGTTGAATGCGCTGCGGCGGAAAGCGATCGACAAGGTCAAAGGACAATACGAGCGGCAGGAGCGTTTGGCCATGCGGACGGCGCTGGTTTCTCCCACCACTTCGTTTTTGAACGTCTCGATGGCCCTCGCCGGAACCGATCCGGCGCGTCATCGGCATTTCAAGGAACAGGTCGATGAATTTTTTATCACGCTGGGGTCTTTTTTCAACGACCTCTGGGGCAAGAATGTCCAGACGTTCAACGACTGGGAGGGGGTTCCGAGTTTTCAATACCGGGAAGAGCCGCCCACGGCGGTATGGAGCCGGTTTATCGGATGGTTCTTCATCTTGACGATCTTCTGTGTCGTTGCGGCGGTCGGATCGATCTTGCAGCTCAACCGCTACGATGTCCGATAGGAGAATGGGATGGAAAAGAAATCGACATTTGGGTCTCTGCTCAGCCATGAGTTGGACATGCATCGCTCCAATCCGGCCCATCGCCTCATTACCGGTCTGATGATGGCGATCATCGTTCTGGCGATCTACCGGGGCGGGGAGATCTTTCATCACCGGTCGGAGAGCATCCGGGAGGCGGAAGAGGCGGCCCGCGCAGAGTGGGCTAAATTTAAACCGGAGCAATGGCTGTCGGCGGGGGTCGGCTCGGGAAAATGGATTTACCAGCAACCGCTTCCATCGAGCATATTGATGGATGGCATTTCTCGAAATCAAACGGCGGGATTGCGTGTCCGGGTCGGATTGGCGCCGGCCCATCGGACCGAGCTGACCGATGGCCAACAGGCCTGGAATCCACAGGTCAGCCGATTCGGATCGCTCGATCTCGGCTTTGTTTTGACCGTCCTGGCCCCCCTTTGGGCGATCTTGCTGACCTTTGACGCCGTCTCGGGAGAAAAGGAGAGGGGAACCCTGAGATTGCTTTTCAGCTATCCGGTCTCCCGGAGAAGCTTCTTGAATGCAAAGGCGGTCGGATTTCTAATCTGGATGGCCGCGCCGATCTCGATTGCTCTTTTGATCGGGATTGCGACCAGCGCCGTCGGCGGGCATTTCCAGAACGGCTTTATCGCGCCTTCACGATTGGCGTTGTTCGCGGTAACCGCTTTTCTCTATCTCGCGTTTTGGGGGATGGCCGGTCTCTGGGCCTCCGCGCGGAGCATCGATTCCCGGCGAAGCTTGATGCTCCTCCTCCTGATTTGGGTGGTTTTCACATTTTTTATTCCTCGGATCGCGATGATCGTCGGCGATCAGCTTCACCCTCGGGCGACGAAGATGGAGATCGATATCGCCAAACGGGCGCTTCTGGTCGAGGCGCGGCGTATTCTCGATCAGGACCATCACGGCAATCCCCCCGCCTCCTGGATGGAGGAGCGGGTTCTCGTTGCAGGAAAAGCCCTTCCGAAAGAGGCCGAAATCGACCGGGCCTTTGCCATGGAGCGGGAGGCCGCGCTTCGAACGAAGACCGGTTTGGCAAGTCTCTCTCCGATGGCGATGGCCAGCTTCGCATTGATGGATCTGGCCGGGACCGGGGAGCGCCGTTACCGGGACTTTATCGAGCAGGTCGAGACATTCCGATATGAGCTTTCAAGATATTACGCTTCGGTCGCCCGTCAGGAGCCGAAAGAAGTGAAGGCGATCTTCGCAGGCATCCCCGGTTTTCAATATCGGGAGGAGTCTCTGGCGGAGGTGGTGGGTCGGACCTGGCCCAAGATGTTCTGGCTGGCGCTTCTGTCAGGGGTGGCTTATGCGGCCGCCGTCCGAGGGATCCGCCGGTACGATATGCGTTAATTTTTTGCCTTCGTTGGAACGTGAGGACGATGACGATCAGGAGGACGGAATGTTAGAGACGCACGGTTTAGCGAAAATTTATGAAGACGGCAACATCGGACTTCATGACCTGAATATTCAAGTGCAGCCGGGAGAGCTCTATGCCCTTCTGGGGGCCAACGGGGCCGGAAAGAGCACCACGATCAATCTTCTGCTCGGCTTCATTCAGCCATCGCGGGGAACGGCGAAGATCAACGGCCTCGACGTGGTGGCGCAGCCGGTGGAGACCAAACGACATATCGGTTACATCCCGGAGCAGGTTGCTCTTTATGGCGATCTGGATGCCCGAACCAACCTCCGTTACTTCGGCCGGCTGGCCGGGCAGAATCCTTCGCTCGAAGCGTGCGACCGCATGTTGGAAGAGGTCGGTTTCCCGAGAGAGGCGCTCTCCCGGAAAGCGCGCTATTTAAGCAAGGGGATGCGGCAGAAGGTGGCGATCGCGGCGATCAAGATGAAGGGGGCGAAGCTCCTTTTGTTGGACGAGCCGACGAGCGGCCTCGATCCCCGCGCGGCGTCGGAGTTCTTCCGGCTCCTCTCCCAGCTTCGCGCAGAGGGGAGAGCGATTCTGATGGCGACGCACGATCTGCTTCGGATGCATCAATTGGCCGATCGGGTGGGGATCATGAAGTCGGGAAAACGGGTGACCGAATTGACCCGCGGGGAGCTCGATCAGCTCGACCTCGAACAGGTCTATTTAAGCTACATGGAAAGAGAAGCGGATGAAGACCACAGGCAACAATTACAAAAGGAGGTATCCGGTAATGCAACAGGAACCAATTAAAGGTTGGAATACGTCCGTTCGAATTCTGTCGCTATTATTCTGGCTGATTGCATCACCGGGGTTGGCCCAGGAAGAAGAACCGATCGCAACAGAGACGGAAGAGACAACGGCAGGGGCGGAAGAAAGTAAGGGGGTGGAAGAAGAGACCAGTCGGATCGAATTCGATGAAGAGATGACGGTCACGGCAACGAGGACCGAAGAAAAAGTTGAAAAAGCGCCGGCGAGCACGTCCATCGTGACCGACAAAGAGATTGAAAAAATGCATGCGCCGACGTTGGATGAGGCGCTTCGGCGCGAGGTCGGCGTCTCTGTTTTGAAGTTCCGCGGACCGGTCGACAACCATACGATGACGATTATGCGCGGCTTTCAGGGACAGCAGCGGGTCCTGTTGATGCTCGACGGAATTCCCTTAAACAGCGCGATCACGGGAGGAATCCCCTGGAGCGAAATGCCGGTCGATGAGATTGAACGGATTGAGGTGGTCCGCGGCCCTTACTCCGCGCTTTATGGAGGGTACGCCCTTGGCGGCGTGATCAACAGCATCATGAAGACGCCGGATGAAGAGACCATCGTGGCCCGGGTGGGTTATGGATCGTATGGCACCGGCAACGCTCACCTTCAATATGGAAACCGGGTCTTTAACGATCGGCTGAGCTTTATTATCGGGCTGGACCGGTGGTGGACCGACGGCTACGTCGTCTCGACCATCGAGCGCCCCCGAGGAAACACGCCGGCGAACGGAACTGAAACAGTCGTGACCGGGTTTAGCCGAACCACCGATGTGACCGGAGCGCCCTTGTACACCGTGGGAGACGGCGGAAAACAGGTATTTAATCGGGATTATTATACCGGGAAGCTGAGCTTCGATTTAACATCGCATTCAAATCTTTCTTTAACTGCGCTTTATGGCGAGTGGACGCTCGACCAGCCAACTTTCAACACCTACCTGCGCGATCAGAACGGCTTTCCGGTCGTCAGCGGGACCTTGAATATCGAGGGGAATCGAGTGACCCTTTCCGAGCGGAATTTTTTTCCGATTACCCGAGAAGATGAGGCCAGCCTCTACGCTCTACAATACAGTCTCGAAGTTACCCCGGCGATTTTGGTCAAAGCCAACCTCGGGTATCAATCGCAGTTCAACCGAGAAACCGAGTTTCGGGACGTTCCAACGAATTTTCTCGTGGGACTCGGTTTTCCGACAGGAACGACTGCGGCTTGGACAACGCGCGATCGAGATTCTAATGCCATCCATGCCGAGTTGCTGAGCAACATGCAGGTAGGACAGCGCAATTTGCTGACGATCGGCGTGCTCTATCAGACGGCGAAGGGGGATCAGCGGATTCCGGTCCTGCGTGATCGTCGGGTTCCCGAAGCCCTCGGGATTGCCAGCAAGAGCGGCGGAGAGCAGCAAACCCAAGCGATCTACTTGCAGGACCAACTCAGAGTCCTGGACAACCTGACGTTGTACCTGGGAGGCCGTTACGACCGGTGGGAGAATACCGATGGTTTCCAGGAGGTGGTGGAAACAATCGGCTTCAGCAGTACGCGGTTCGAAGATAGAAGCCAAAACTCTTTCAATCCGAAAGTCTCGGTCGTCTATTCTCCGTTTACTTCAACGAACCTCAGGGCATCGGTTGGAACCGCTTTCCGACCGCCGACGCTCGATGATCTCTACGTCAATTCGGTTCACGGAACATCGCGAACGATCGGGAATCCCGAGCTTGAACCGGAGGAGGTTTTCGCATGGGAGGTCGGATTTGTTCAGGACCTTCCGACAGGGACCCGGATCGGCGCGACCTATTTTGTGAACGAGATAGAAGATATGATCTTCCGCCGCACCATCGGGGTGGATCCGATTGATCCTGCGATACAGGTTCGGCAGCTTGAAAATGCCGATGAGGCCGAAACCAAGGGAATCGAAGTCGATCTGGCGCAGCGGATCACCTCCTACCTCGGTCTTTTTGCGAATTACACCCGGATGGATGCTGAGATCACAAGTTACCCCGCCAATGCGGCACTGGAAGGGAATGCCATTCCGCTGGTTCCGGAGTACATCTACAACATCGGTTTGGACCTCACTGCCGGATCGTTCATCGGCTCGCTTGTTTACCAGGCGGTAGGGAATGCATTCGCCCGAGACGACAATACCGATGTGGTCAACGGGGTCCGCGGAGGGCACGATCCTTATAAGGTCCTCGACGCTAAGGTAATTTACAGCGGTTGGGAGAAGGTGTCGACCTCCTTGGCGGTCAACAATATTCTCGATAAGGAGTATTTTCAGAGCTTCGGCCGGTTTCCCGGACGGACCTGGTTTGGTGAGCTGATCGTTCACTTCTGAGAAAAAATGGGGTGGGGTCGTTCTCTTGTCGTTTGATGGGGGTGACGAGGGATCGAAAAAAAGGGAGACCCGGTTGCCGCCGGGTCTCCCAGGATCGGATCTTAGTGTTGATGGTGCGGCTCGTTATGGTCATGCGCATGGCTGTGCGCCATCGGCTGGTGTTCGTGATCGTGAGAATGCTCACCCTTCTCTTGATCATGCTTGTGATGTTCGTCGGGACGATGCGGGTGATTGTGCTTCAACGCGGCATGCTGATGGGATTGATCCTGCATGTGATCCTCCTTATATGAAGTGTGAAAGATCGTTTCTGTCGAACCGGCTTTTTTGTCGTAAAGCGACTTTTTTGCCTCTGTGAGATTGTAGCATCTTATTGCGATTGGAGCCAAGAGGTGCGGAAAGGGCTGGTCATGAGTGATCCCAATCCCGAAGATCCGAAAGACCTCTCCCCGCAGGGACGATGTCCCTCCTGTAAATATCGGATCTATATCGAAGAGGAGGGAGGGGCCGTTGTGATCAAGGCGGCCATCATTAAGGCTTTCCTGAAGGAAGGGAGGGTCTGCGCCAAGTGTCCGAAGTGCAAGAACTGGCTCCTCGTCCCGCTGCAGTATCTCTCTGAAAGAGAGGTGGAAGGGGAGACCGGCTCGTGATTCTCTGCTGATATTTAAAATACGTTTCCGACCGATTCTCGCATCTCCTTTTATCCTCCGGGTGCACTGTGAAACAGTGCAAGCAGGCAAAAGAGGGGTTTTTCAGATGAAGGTCTGTCTACGTTGACATTCAATTGTGGGTGTGTTAGAAGGCAGATGCTGGCGCGGTCCGGCAAATACGGCAAGACGCAAAAGGCCAGGATAGGGTAAAATTGATCAGGGTCATGAGACGATCGGCGATGGGGTACCTCACTCAAAGCCGATTTTTAATGATGGAGGAATCATGCTGGAAAGATCAACCCCTTTTGAAAACGTTCCGCTCAATCATTTGAGAGGCGGAAAAAATCGCCGATGCGCGAGATATCAGGGCCGAGCGGTCGTGGTCGGGAGCGTCCTTATCGCGTTGATCCTGGTTTTCAGCCTGATCGTTCCTGATGTGGAGTCGGCGGGCAAGTTGAAAGTCGTGACCACCGTCGCTCCGATCACCAATATCGTGAAGAATATCGGCGGGGATCGGATCGATCTGCACGGAATCGTCCCGGAAGGGACCGATTCGCATACCTTTGAGCCGGCCCCTTCCGACATCAAATACCTAACGCAGGCCGACCTCTTGATCTTCAACGGCCTGACGCTGGAAGTCCCGACGGAGGCCTTGGCGAATGCGAACAAGAAAAAGACGGCGAAGGTCCTCAAGCTTGGAGACAACACGATCGGCAAGAAAGAATGGGTGTTTGATTTCAGTTTCCCGGAATCGGAGGGAAATCCGAACCCTCATCTCTGGCTGAGCGTGGCCCATACGATGCGCTACACCGAACTGGTCCGCGATGCGCTGACCTCGCTTGATCCGGAGGGAAAAGCCTCCTATGAGAAGCGGGCGGCGGAATATCTGGCCCGATTGAAGAAGCTGGACGAGGCGATTTTTAAAGTGATGGAAACGATTCCCGCCAAAAATCGAAAACTATTGACCTATCATGACTCCTGGGCCTATTTCTGCCCCCGTTACGGCTGCACGGTGATCGGCGCCGTTCAGCCCTCTTCTTTTTCGGAGCCTTCCCCGAGAGAGATGGCGCGGCTGATCGATCAGCTGAAGGCGGAAAAAGTCCCGGCGATCTTCGGCTCCGAGGTTTTTCCAAGCAAGATTCTCGATCAGATCGGGAAGGAGGCGGGGGTAAAGTTTGTCTCGACCCTCCGGGACGATGATCTTCCCGGACCATTAGAGGCCCCCGAGCATACTTATATCGGGATGATGGTGGAAAACGTTCAGACGATGGCCTCGGTGCTCGGCGGGAAAGCGGACGCACTAAACGGAATCGACGTGCGAAACCTTCCGTAGCGGCACACCAAATCCCTTGACATTTCAGATGTTTTATAGCACACTCTCAGAAAAAGTGTTATCTTTCTGATGGGGGTTTTCCGTGGCAAATTTGGTTCGATTTGGCGTCTCGATGGATGCCGGTCTGTTAAAACTATTCGATAAAATGATCGAAGAGAAGAAGTACACCAACCGTTCCGAAGCGTTGCGAGATTTGATCCGAGACCATCTGGTCGAGCAGGAGTGGGACGAAAACAAGGAGACGATCGGGACGATCACCATCGTCTACGATCACGGCGTCCATGAGTTGATGGAGAAATTGACCGATCTCCAGCACCTCTATTCGAAGTTGATCCGGTCGACGCTTCATATCCATCTCGACGAACATCGTTGCCTGGAGGTGCTGGTGGTGAGGGGACGGGCCGGAGAGATCAGGAAGATTGCCGATTCGTTGATCTCCACCAAAGGGGTCAAACATGGAAAGCTGACCGCCACAACGACCGGGAAGGACCTCAGCTAGAAATGTCCGCTTATTCAGACGGAGAGAAAGCACTGGTTTCGCTCCAGGAAGTGACCTGCGGTTACCCCAAAAAAACGGTTTTTCAAAATCTCACCCTTCAGCTTTACCCCGGACAATTCGCCGGCTTGGTCGGTCCGAGCGGGACCGGAAAATCGACCCTTCTCAAGGCCATCTTAGGGATCGTTCCGATTCTTTCCGGTTCGGTCTCCGTATCGGGAACGCGGGTTTCTCAGCAATCACTTCCCCACGTCGGTTATGTCCCTCAGATCGAGACGGTCGATTGGGATTTTCCGGTGACGGTGGAGCAGGTGGTGGCGATGGGGCTCTACCGGGAGTCGTCGCGGCTCCCCTGGCTGACACGGCCGGAGCGCGCCCGGATTCAGACGTTGCTCGAACAGCTCGGCATCGGCGCCTACGTGCAGCGGCATATCAAGGCGTTGTCGGGGGGCGAGCAGCAGCGGGTTTTCCTGGCGCGGGCGTTGATCGGAAATCCGAAACTCTTGATTCTGGATGAACCGACCTCCGGAGTCGATCTGAAAACCCAACATGCCATCCTTCATCTGCTCGGAGAGTTGAACCGAGGCGGAGTCACCATCCTCTTGACGACACACGACCTGAATGCCGTCGCACGGCATCTTCCCTGGGTCATCTGCTTCAATCAAACTATTATCGCGCAGGGGTATCCCGAAGAGATTTTTACCTCGGCCATCCTCTCCAGAACCTACGATTCGGAGATGTCGGTGGTCCGCCAGGGGGATGTGATCCTGGTGGACGACAGCCCGAAGGCCGGATTGCACTTCAAGAAACAGAGTCATTCTTCAGCCCAAGGATTCCATTGAATTTCGTAACGGCCCCCCTTCAATATGAATTTTTTGTGCATGGATTGATTGCCGCCTCGCTGGTCGGCTCGATCTGCGGATTGATCGGCGTTTACATCGTTCTAAGAAGGATGAGCTACATTGGGCACGGGCTTTCCCACGCGGTCTTCGGCGGCGCCGTGGTGAGTTACGTGATGAACTGGAATTTTTATCTCGGGGCCGGGTTGTGGGGATTTCTCTCGGCCCTTTTGATCAACATGGTGACCCGCCGGAAAAAGATCGGCGCCGACGCCGCCATCGGCGTCGTGACGACCGCGAGCTTCGCGATCGGCGTGGCGATCATCAGCCAATACCGCCGCTTTACGAAAAACTTCGAAGCCGCGCTTTTTGGAAACATTCTCGGCGTGACAACGCAGGATCTCTGGGCGATCGCCGCCGTCACCGCGGTTTCCGGCTTGCTGATTTTTATTTTCTACCGGCAGTTTCTCTTCACGACGTTCGATGCGGAGGTGGCGCGGATTTACGGGGTTCCGACGGGGTGGGTCGAATCGCTTTTCTCGCTGATGCTGGCGGCGACGATTATCGTCTCGATGCAGGTGATGGGAGTCACGATGATCGCCGCGGCGATCGTCTTTCCGGCGGTGGCTTCCCGGCTTGTCACCGACAGCTTCAACAAGATGGTCTTTCTTTCGACGTTGATCGGTTTTCTCTGCGGCGTCGTCGGAATGTATTCGAGCTTCTATTTCAATGTCTCATCGGGAGCGACGATCGTTCTGGTCGCCGCGCTCTTTTTCATGATCGCCTACGCTTATCATTTGATCAAGGAGAGCGGTTTTTCCGCACGGAAGGAAGCCGGCGCGCCGATCGAGACCCCCCCGGGGCACGACCATCCGCACGACCATGCCGGTCTTCAACACGTCCACGAACATTCCCACCAAAAAACATCCGCCCACCACAAGGGGGAACCCCCCGAGTCGCGCTGAATCGAACGGTCAGACGATCGACTACTCTTTCTTTAATTGAATGTCATACGATCCGAGAATTCCTGCTGACGGAGGAGCATTCGGAGAGCGCTCGACATGCGCATAAAGCGTAGTTGTGTTGCTGGCCGTCCAGTTAATCGATGAAGAGAGGGTGGTCTGGTCATTGTTAGGGCAGGTGCTGTTTCCTGTGAAGGGATTGGCGCCGCAGTTCTGATGATTCCGGCCGCTTCGGTTATCGTTTTGCAAGCCGGATAGCGGCGTGCTGGAATTTGGCGAATCGGTAATGAAGAGATAAGTATCGGCTCCGTTCGCGAGGTTCACGGTTTCCAGCGTGTACCTCTCTCCCGCTGTCACGGAGAAGGGGATGACATCTTCGTCACCTGCTGCGGCAGCCGGGGAGGTTTGATAAAGGGTATGTTCCTGTGCGGCGCCATTTTCGGTCAATGCGGTTGCTTCGGGGGTTTGACCGCTCGTCTCGGAAGCGTCGGCGAAGAGCTCCATCTTTCGCTCCACCATGATCGATTGGAGGCCGGCGGCCGAGCCGGGATAGCTCGATTCGAATTGTAGCCAGAATGTTTCCATCGTTGCTGGTACGGCATCGGTAAATTGGAGGAGCGTCTGCCAGATCGGCTCAAATCCGAGGGCGATTTGGTCATGGGGCTCAATTACGGGAGAGACCAGCGTGGCCGAATCGTCAAATAGGTCCCAGAGAACGCCGGTCACGGCGATTTCGCTGGTGGTATAAATCGCAACGCTGTTGAGGGTTGACGGCGTGGGTGCGGAGGAGTAGTCCTCGAGATTGAACGAAAAAGAGCCCCCTGTCGAAGTGTCTACGTAGATGGGGTTGTTCCGAACGGCGCTGGAGAAGAAATTTCCCCAGCCCTCCGACCAGCTCAACCGGATGTCTTGTTTGTTGTCGGTGATGAAATGCGCTCCGCCGGGAGAATCATCGATGGAAAAATGACGAACGGCGAAGTGGCCGTATTCATGAGCGATGACGGAATCGTCATATTCGTCGTGATCTCCGTCCGCATTTCCCCCTCCCAGGATAAAAATGGCGTCGAGTTGATCTTCATAGAAACTTCCCTCCGAACTCCCGGGTTCCCAGTAAGCCACCAGAAGGGGAGGGACGCAGGCGTCGGTCGCCGGCGGCTTGCAAAGGCCTCCTTCCTGCTGGATGAATTCGCTCGACATCGAGAAGACATCGAGGATATTGAAGAGGCCGCCGACGCCGGAATCGACGGTGGCGGTGACCGGAAGATTGGTAAAGTCGGTTCCGCTGCTGTCATCATATCCGGGAGAGATTAAAGAGAGAAGGGCTTCTTCGTCCGGATTGTTTCGGATCTCAATTCGGGTTGGATTGTCCGGCTCCGTTTTGGAAACAACCTCGATATAGATACCTCCCTGCCGGCCGGAGTTGTCAATGCCGCTGAAACTAAAATCACCATTGTTATCGGTTTCACCGGTGGCGATTGTGGCGAAGCCGTCGATCGCCACGAGATTGACGACGGTTCCCCGGACCGGCAGAAACTCGGTGTCGCCGGTGAACCCTTCCATATCGTAGGGTCTATCTTCATATTGGACTGTTCCGGAGAAGGTGAGGTTGCTTTGACCGGAGTTGGGGCTGAGCACGCCGACCATTGCGCTTCCGCTGACGGTTCGGGTGAAATTTCCGGATTTGTACGTTCCGGTGACTGCAATGATCGCAACGCCGACCTCGTTCCCGGTGGCTACGCCGTTTGAATCGATGCCGGCGATGGTCGGATCGAGTGACTGCCAGCTAAAAGAGACATTGTCTACTTCTTTTCCGGAGGAGGTGAGTGCGACCGCTGAGAAAGAGATCGTCTGGCCAACGATCAGGTTTCCTTGTTCAGGGGTAATCACGATTTGGGTGGCGGTTCCGGATCCACTGCTGCCGCCTCCGCCGCCGCAGGCGGATAAAAGAAAAAGGCAGAATCCTAGGGCAGCCTGAAGGCGGGTTCGATTGAGCATGATCTCATTTCCCTTTGAATTGGAGGATGGTCTCTCCCCCTTCTTTCCGCTTGACGGAGGGGGCGCGGCGCGGCGAGTCGCTTTTTGCTTCATTGAGGGTCAGGGTCGCTTGTTCCACAAACTTTTCTCCTGCGGTTAATTCGATGACGGCCTTGCCGGTCACTTGATGGGGCGCCTTATTCGGGCTTTGAACAATTAACTCGATCTGTTTCGTCTCCCCCCTTTTCAACGGACCCTCCCATTCCTCCTCTCCTTCAACCAGTGAAAGGCCGAGCGGGAGCTCAAGCGAAAGATCGACATGGCTGATATCGACATTGGCCCTCGCAATCATCATCAGCTGGCTCTGCCCTCCGGAAAGGGGGATCTGCTGAAGGGAGAGCTGCAACGGCGGGCGGGGTTTAATCGCCCAGGCGGGGGGAGTGATCGCTATCACAAAAAGGAAAGCAGCGAAGATCCAAAGGACAATCTTGTGATAAAACATGGTTCACCCTTCCAAATTTAGTTTCTAGTTTACCATATTTGGCGGTTTCTTCCCGGTTAGGGCGGCGACCAAATTTCCCAGGACGATCCGCCCCATTCGGATGCGGGTTTCCAGGGAGGCGGAGCCGAGGTGGGGGAGAAGTACGGTTTCTTTTCTCTCGCGCAATGCCCGGGGAAGGCTTGGTTCTTCTTCGAAGACATCGAGACCGGCTCCCGCAATCTTTTTCTGATGGAGCACGTTAATGAGCGCCTTCTCATCGACGATCGGGCCGCGCGCCGTGTTGATCAGGAATGCCGTCGATTTCATGAGACGGAAAGCTTTCCGGTCGATCAGATGGCGAGACTCCTTCGTCAACGGAAGGTGAAGGGAGACAAAGTCCGATTCCTTCAGGAGGTCCGGCAACGGAAGAAAAGAGAGCCGAAGCCGCTTCTCATCTCGAACGGGTAAGCGGTGTCGGCTGTGGTAAACGACCCGCATCTCAAACCCGATCGCTCGCCTGGCGACCGCCTGTCCGATCCGCCCCATTCCGATGATGCCGAGTGTTTTTCCAAAAACATCGCCCCCGAGGAGCTGGGTGGGGGCCCAGCCGGTCCACTTTCCGGACCGGGCGAGCCGCTCCCCCTCGGGGAGGCGCCGGGCGGCGGCCAGGATTAAAGCCCAGGTGAGATCGGCGGTTGTTTCGGTCAGAACGCCCGGTGTGTTGGTGACGAAAATGCCCCTCTCCCGCGCGGCGATCAAATCGATATTGTTATAACCGACCGCGTAGTTGGCGATGATCCGAAGACGGGATGCGGCGTGGATGATCTCCCGGTCGATCGGATCGTTCAACATCGAAATGAGTCCTTCTGCGTTGCGGAGGCCGCGAAGGATCTCCTGCTTAGAAAGGGGGCGATCTTCACGGTTGTACCGGAGACGGAAGTGCCGTCGGATCTCTTTCATCACCGGATCGGGGAGGGCGCGGGTTAAGAAAACGGTCGGCGTCATGACCGGCGATGATAGCGGAGTTGGTTTGTTTTGACAAGTAGGGGCGCAATTTATTGCGCCCTTGGCGCCCTTGCTTTCGTGATCCACAGACCGGGACGTGATAAATCACGCCCCTACCACTTTGACGTCCCAATAAAAATGTCCTATCATAAGGCGACATGAAAAAGCTGACTTTTTTTGCCTCCCTCATTCTTTTCTCCCTTCTCTTTTTCGCTTGGAATCGTCCCGATCAAGAGACCGACGGCGGGTCGACATTCAGAATGAACATCGCCTCGGAGCCTCCGACGCTCGATTGGTCGCTGGCGACCGACAATGTTTCGATCCGGGTCCTCGAAAACCTGATGGAAGGTCTGGCCGAATATGACGAGGCGCTTCGACCCCAGCCGGCCATTGCAAAGGGCTGGGCGGTTTCGCCCGACGGACTTCGTTATGTCTTTATCTTGAGAGATGATGTCTTCTGGACCGATGGGAAGCGGGTGACGGCGCATGACTTCGAATATTCCTGGAAGCGGCTGCTCGATCCGAAAACCGCATCGGAATACGCCTATTTCCTGTACGACATTCGGAACGCGGTCGAATATAACAGCGGGGAGCTGAAAGATCCCGATCAGGTGGGGGTGAAGGCGATCGATGAAAAGACCCTTCAAGTCGATCTGAAAAAGCCGGCGGTCTATTTCCCGTCGATCACCACCTTCACGGCGACCTTCCCACTGCGGCGCGACGTGATCGAGCGATATGGAGACCGCTGGACCGAACCGGAAAACATCATCACCTGCGGCCCCTTTCGCCTCAAGGAATGGCGGCACGAGTACCGTCTCATTCTGGAGGCGAATGATCGCTACCACGGCGGCCGTCCGGCGCTCGACCGGGTGATGTTTTATGTCGTCGAGGAAGATACGACCGCGCTGACACTCTATGAGACCGATCACCTCGACCGGGTCGCCCTTCCCCCGGTGGCGATCCCCCGATACAAAAACCACCCCGACTATCTTCGGGCCCCTTTTTTAAGAGGTTATTATTACGGCTTCAATGTTCAGAAAGCCCCCTTCAATGATCCCCGCGTGCGACAGGCTTTCTCGATGGCGGTCGATCGGAACGAGATCCCGCAGATCTTGAAGGGGGGGGAGATCCCGGCGACCTCCTGGATTCCGGCGGGGATGTTCGGGCACAATCCGAAGATCGGGCTTGGCTTCAATCCGGAACGGGCCAAAGCCCTTCTGGCGGAGGCGGGTTTTCCCGGTGGGGCAGGACTTCCCCCGGTAACCCTTGGCTTCGACACCACTCAGACCAATCGGCTGATTGCCGAGAATATCCAGGCGCAGTGGAAGCGGAATTTGGGGGTGACGGTTGCGTTGGATAATATGGAATGGAAGGTTTATCTGAAGCGGTTGCGGGAAGATCCCCCGTCGATCTTTCGCCTGGGATGGGGGGCCGACTACCCCGATCCCGACAACTTCATGAACCTCTTCACCGGCACCAGCGGAAATAACCATACCCGCTGGAAGAGTCCCGAATACGACCGTCTCATTTCGGAGGCGGCCAGCGAGCCGGATGAAACCCGACGGATCGGTCTTTACGATGAGGCCCAGCGGATCTTGACCGAGAAAGAGTCGCCGATCATGCCGCTCTTCTTTGCGGCGCAGAATCTCCTCATCAAGCCATCTATTCAAGGATTGGAAGTGAATGCGATGGATCTGCTTTACCTTAAAAAGGTGAAGAAGGCGAATTAAGTAAAAACCGATTTCCCAAATATTCCCGCCGCAACGTCCCCTCTTTAACGGCCTCCATTCATTTTTATGAAATTTTTATGCAGCATGGCTCACCTTTTATACTGTTTTTATACCCAAATTGATACGATCATTCGTAATTAACAGGAGGGTCCTATGGAGATCATCTGGGATGTGATTTACCTTGCAAGCACGATTTTGTTTTTCGGGCTCACCGGAGTTTTGGTGAAGGCCCTAGCGAAACTATAAGGAGGCAGCCATGAATCTAATGTATCTCATCGGTGGACTCCTCGCGGTCGGTCTGCTCTTTTATTTATTGTATGCGCTCTTGAAACCGGAGAGATTCTAATGACAACCCATGGCGTTCTACAAATCACACTTTTTTTCGTGGTGTTGGTGGCCCTGGTCAAGCCGCTGGGATGGTACATGGCCCGGGTTTTCGAGGGAAAGCCGGCCGGACTGAATCGTCTTTTGGCGCCGGTCGAACGGCTGATCTATCGGCTCTGCGGTGTTCGGGAAGAGGAAGAGATGGACTGGCAGCGCTATACGGCGGCGCTGCTGCTGTTCAGCGTCGTCGGGTTGATCGTCCTTTATCTACAGCAGCGGCTCCAAGGTTTTTTGCCGCTCAACCCGCAGGAATTGGGCGCGGTGTCGCCCGACTCCTCCCTCAACACGGCGGTCAGCTTTACGACGAATACCAATTGGCAGGGGTACGGCGGCGAGACGACGATGAGCTACCTCACCCAGATGCTCGGGCTGGCGGTCCACAATTTCGTGTCGGCGGCCACCGGCATCGCCATCCTGCTCGCGCTGATCCGGGGCTTCACACGCCGGTCGGTCGAGGGGCTCGGCAACTTCTGGGTCGATCTGACCCGATCGACCCTCTATGTCCTCCTTCCATTCTCGTTTATTCTTGCCCTGATCCTGGTGGCTCAGGGGGTTCCGCAGACCTTCGGCGTTTACAAAACCGCGAAGTTGCTCCAGCCGACAAGCTACGACCAAGCGGTCACCGACCAAAGCGGGAACCCGGTTCTGGATGAACGAGGCCAGACGAAAACAGAGACGGTGATCGTGACCGAACAGTCGATCGCGGTGGGGCCGGCGGCCTCTCAAATCGCCATCAAACAGCTCGGCACGAACGGCGGCGGGTTTTTCAACGCCAACGCCGCCCATCCATTGGAGAATCCGACGCCGCTCTCGAATTTCCTGGAGATGCTGGCCATTCTCCTCATCCCGGCGGCGCTTTGCTACACCTTCGGTATGATGGTCGGAGATACGAGGCAAGGATGGGCCATTCTGGCCGCCATGACCATCGTCCTGGTCTTGTTTACTGCCGGAGGATATTGGGCGGAGTCGGCCGGGAATCCGATGGCGGCCGGCGCCGGCGTCGACCAGGCGGCGGGGAATCTCCAGCCGGGCGGAAACATGGAAGGGAAAGAGGTCCGCTTCGGCATTGCCAATTCGGTCATTTGGGCCGCGGCGACCACCGCCGCCTCCAACGGCTCGGTCAACTCCATGCATGATTCTTATACCCCCTTGGGCGGGTTGGTCCCCCTCTTACTGATGCAGTTCGGCGAGGTGATTTTCGGCGGGGTCGGCTCCGGACTTTACGGCATGCTTGTCTTTGCGATCATCGCCGTCTTCGTCGCCGGCCTCATGGTCGGGCGGACACCGGAGTACCTCGGCAAGAAGATCGAGGCATATGAGATGAAGATGGCGTCGCTGCTGATCCTGATCATGCCGATCACGGTATTGGTCTTGACGGCGGTCGCGATGGCGACCGACATCGGCAAAGCGTCGATCTTCAATCCCGGCGCGCACGGCTTCAGCGAAGTGCTCTATGCGTTTACCTCGATGGGGAACAACAACGGCAGCGCCTTTGCCGGGTTGGGAGCGAACACGCCGTTTTATAACCTGACCGGTTCCTTTGCGATGTTGGTCGGGCGGTTCTGGCTGGCGGTGCCGACGTTGGCCCTGGCCGGGTCACTGGCAAAAAAGAAGCGATTGCCGATCGGCGCCGGGACCCTTCCAACCCATACGCCGCTTTTCATCGCGTGGCTGATCGGCGTGATCGTGATCGTCGGGGCGTTGACCTTTTTCCCCGCCCTGGCCCTGGGCCCGATTGCAGAGCATTTTCAATAGGGCGTGGGGCAAGGCGCACCGAAGGTGAAGATCTAAAATCGAAGTCTTCTCCCAGCGCCGGCCCCACATATAAATAGGGCGTGGGGCAAGGCGCACCTAATGTGAAGGCCTAAAAGTAACAAGGAAGAGCCTAGCACCGGTCCCACATGAAATTATAGTAAGACAGGGCGTGGGGCATGGCGCATCTGGTGTGAAGATCCGAAATCAAATAGTTCTTCCAGCGCCGGCCCCACATATGATAGAGAGGAAGAAAATGAGCGACTCAAAAAAGAGCCGGCCGTTGTTTGATCGGGCGATCCTTCATCAGGCGGTTGTGGAGGCGTTTCGGAGGCTCGATCCAAGAGAGCAGATCCGAAACCCGGTCATGTTTGTGGTCGAGATCGGAAGTATCCTGACGACCCTGTTGTTTGTACAGGCGTTGTTCGGCAGGGGTGAAATGCAGACCGGATATATCTTGGCGATCTCCGTCTGGCTTTGGTTTACGGTGATTTTCGCCAACTTTGCCGAGGCGGTGGCGGAGGGGCGGGGGAAGGCGCAGGCGGCGGCGTTGAAGCAATCCCGCCGGGAGCTTTCCGCAAAGAAATTGGCCGATCCGGAGGATCGTGGCCGGTATCAAGCCGTTTCTGCCAGCTCCTTACGTAAAGGAGATGTTGTGCTGGTCGAGGCGGGCGACGATATCCCCGCGGACGGGGAGGTGATCGTCGGGGTCGCCTCTGTGAATGAAAGCGCCATCACGGGAGAAAGCGCCCCGGTGATCCGAGAGTCGGGGGACCGGAGCGCCGTGACGGGGGGAACGCGGGTCCTCTCCGATTGGCTCGTGGTCCGCATCACCACGAATCCGGGGGAGATGTTCATCGACCGGATGATCGCCATGGTGGAAGGGGCGAAGCGCCAGAAGACCCCGAATGAGATCGCCCTGAATATTTTGCTCGCGTCTCTCACGATCCTCTTCCTCTTGGTTTGCGTGACCCTCTTGCCCTTTTCCTTGTACAGCGTGACCGCCGCAGGGAGTGGAACGCCGGTGACGGTCACCGTCCTGGTCGCTTTACTGGTTTGCCTGATCCCGACGACGATCGGCGGTCTCCTCTCGGCGATCCGGATCGCCGGGATGGACCGGATGGTCCAAGCAAATGTGATTGCCATGTCGGGGCAAGCAGTCGAGGCGGCGGGGGATGTCGACGTGCTCCTTCTCGATAAAACAGGGACCATCACGTTGGGAAACCGTCAGGCGACCGAATTTACACCGGCGCGGGGGGTGACCCCGGAGCGCCTGGCCGACGCGGCGCAGCTCGCCTCGCTGGCCGATGAAACGCCGGAAGGCCGGAGCATCGTCGTGCTGGCCAAGCAGCGCTACAAGATACGAGAGCGGCAGATCCATGAGATCGGCGCAACGTTTGTCCCCTTCTCCGCGCAGACACGGATGAGCGGCGTAAACCTTCCGGCGGGAGAGCAGATCCGGAAAGGCTCCGGCGACGCCATCGAGAGCTGGGTCAAAAGCCAGGGGAGCGAAATCCCGTCTGATGTCCGAGCCGTCGTAGAACACATTGCGAAACAGGGGGGGACGCCGCTGGTCGTCGCCGATGGGGGAAAGGCGCTCGGGGTGATTCATCTGAAGGATATCGTCAAGGGAGGGATCAAAGAACGTTTCTTAGAGCTTCGCAAGGCGGGAATCAAAACAGTGATGATCACCGGAGACAATCCGCTGACGGCGGCGGCCGTCGCCGCGGAGGCGGGGGTCGATGATTTCCTTGCCGAGGCGACACCGGAAACCAAACTGAAGCTGATTCGTGATCTGCAGATCGGCGGGCGATTGGTGGCGATGACCGGCGACGGGACGAACGATGCGCCGGCGTTGGCCCAAGCCGACGTGGCGGTGGCGATGAACACCGGAACGCAAGCGGCCAAAGAGGCGGGAAACCTGGTCGATCTCGACTCCAATCCGACGAAGCTCATCGAGATTGTTGAGGTCGGAAAGCAGCTTCTGATGACACGAGGGGCTTTGACGACCTTCAGCATCTCCAACGACATTGCGAAGTACTTTGCCATCCTTCCGGCGGCCTTTGTCGGAATTTATCCTGGGCTCGGAGCGTTGAACGTCATGGGATTGGAGACACCGCAAAGCGCGGTCCTCTCGGCGGTGATCTTCAATGCGTTGGTGATTGTGGCGTTGATCCCGCTCTGTCTTCGAGGGATTCGCTACCGGCCGGTCGGCGCGGCGTCCTTGTTCCGGCGCAATCTCTTGGTCTATGGATTGGGGGGGATGGTTGTTCCTTTTATCGGGATTAAAATGATCGATCTGATCTTAGTTGCGCTGGGTTGGGCGTAGGGTGTGGGGCATGGCGCACCTGGTGAGAAGGTCTGAAATCAAAGAGTTCTACCAGCGCCGGCCCCCACATACAACCGATCTGGGGCATGGCGCACCTGGTGAGAAGGTCTGAAATCAAAGAGTTCTACCAGCGCCGGCCCCCACATACAACCGATCTGGGGCATGGCGCACCTGGTGAGAAGGTCTGAAATCAAAGAGTTCTACTAGCGCCGGCCCCACATACAATCGATCTAGGGGATGGGCGCGCCGAGTGAGAAGATCCGAAACCAAAAGCTTCTTCCATCGCCGGCCCCGCATATAAAATAGGAGGTGTTTATGTGGAAACGAGAATTACGACCGGCGGTGTTGATGTTTTTGGTTCTCACCGTCATTACAGGGGCGCTTTATCCCCTCGGCGTGACGGGAATCGCGGGCCTGCTCTTTCCAAATCAAGTCGATGGGAGTCTGATCCGCAAAGAAGGCGAGGTGGTGGGGTCCCGGCTTGTCGGCCAGCCGTTTGACGATCCGAAATATTTTTGGGGCCGGCCCTCTGCGACCGGACCGTTTCCGTACAACGCGTCGGCGTCGTCGGGATCGAACCTCGGACCCGCCAATGACGTGTTGAAGAAAGCGGTCGCAGACCGCGTGGCGGCGCTCAAATCGGCCGATCCGGAGAATACCGATCCGGTGCCGGTAGACCTCGTCACCGCCTCCGGCAGCGGGCTCGACCCGCACATCACCCCGGCATCGGCGGAATATCAGGTCGGACGCGTCGCGAAGAGACGGGGGTTGGAGGAAGAGGTGGTCAGAGGGTTGATCGCCAGGCAGACCGAGGGGCGCCAGTTCGGGGTGTTGGGAGAGCAACGGGTCCATCTTCTCGGATTGAATCTGGCGCTCGACGACCTGACGAAGAAGAGTCAATGAAAAGATCCGATGCGCCAAGTAGACCAAGCTTTCAGAATACGTTTATGGTAAAAATAGACTTAAGCTGATCACCCAAACGGTTGGCATCGGCCAATGGGGTATGGCCAATGGAGTATGGATGGACGAACACCGGCCAGATCCGGATGCGCTTTTAAAGCGCTTCCGTGAGGAGGAGAAAAAACAGGCGCGCGGCAAGCTGCGCGTTTTTTTCGGCGCGGCGGCCGGCGTGGGAAAGACCTTTGCCATGCTGGAGGCGGCCCACGAACAGCTTGAAGCGGGGGTCGATGTCGTCATCGGCTGGGTGGAAACTCATGGACGGCGGGAGACCGAGGCGTTGGTGGAAGGGCTGGAGAGGCTGCTTCCCCGCCCGGTCGAGTATCAGGAGACCGTCCTGAAGGAGTTCGACCTCGACGCGGCCCTAAAACGCCGCCCCACCTTGATTCTGATGGATGAGCTCGCGCACACCAATGCGCCGGGATCGCGGCATGCCAAACGATGGCAGGATGTCGTAGAGCTGCTTGATGCGGGAATCGATGTCTATACCGCAATAAATGTTCAGCACCTCGAGAGTCTGAACGACGTGGTCACGCAGATCACCGGCATTCCGGTGCACGAAACGGTTCCCGACTCCGTCCTGGAGCAGGCCGATGAGCTGGAACTGATCGATATTCCTCCGGAGGATCTCATCCGCCGCCTCAAAGAGGGAAAAGTCTATGTTCCGGAGCAGGCCGAGCAGGCGATCCAAAACTTCTTTCGAAAAGGGAACTTGACGGCGCTTCGAGAGTTGGCGTTGCGCCGCACGGCCGACCGGGTCGATGCGGAGATGCAGGTCTATCGTCGGGATCATGCGGTTCCCCGAGTCTGGCCGGCGGGGGAGACGATCATGGTCTGCGTGAACCCGACCCCCCGCGCGCGGAAGCTGATTCGGACCGCGCGCCGCATGGCCGCGGGATTACACGGAAAATGGATCGCCGCCTACGTGCAGACGCCGGAGCATGCGCGCCGGCCGGAATCGGAGCGGGACCAGGTGGTCCGGGCGCTGCGCCTGGCCGAGCAGCTGGGGGCCGAGACGGTGACCCTCACCGGCCACCGCGTCAGCCAAGAGATCCTCAGCTATGCGCGCGCGAAAAACGTCAGCAAGATCCTCGTCGGAAAACCGGTCCGGTCGCGTTGGAAGGAGCTTCTCTTCGGCTCCGTGGTGGCCGATCTCGTCCGCCAGAGCGGCGAGATCGACATTTATGTCATCACCGGAGAGGCGGGCAAAAGCCGTCCGATGACGGAGCGTATTCTGCGCCGTTCGAGCGCCTGGCCGGCCTACGCGAAGGCGGGGCTGGTTGTGGCGCTCTCCACCCTGGTTGCCTGGTGGATGCAGCCGGCCTTTGCCCGAACGAACATCGTGATGATTTATCTGTTGGGGGTCGTCTTCGTCGCGTCGCGGTGGGGACGCGGACCTTCCATTTTGGCCTCCATCTTATCGGTCGCCGCGTTCGATTTCTTTTTTGTTCCCCCGTACCTGACCTTTGCGGTCTCCGATACCGAATACGTGATCACCTTTTTGGTGATGTTGTTGACTGCGCTGATCATCAGCAATTTGACCATACGAAATCGGGAACAGGCCGAGCTGGCGCGCGGGCGGGAGCGGCGCACCGGGGCGCTTTACGCGTTGAGCCGCGAGCTGACCGAGACCCGATTGGTGGAGCGCCTCTCCAAAGTCGCGCTCAGGCATATCAGCGAGATCTTCAAGTGCCAGGCGGCGGTGTTTCTGGCCGATCCGATGAAACATCTGGGACCGGGGATCGGAGAGCAGGCGTCGTCGTTTTCGGATGCCAAGAATATCGGTGTCGCGCAATGGGTTTTCGACCACGCGCAGATGGCCGGAATGGGGACCGACAACCTCCCGGGAGCCGATGCCCTCTTTTTGCCGTTGACGGCGTCGCGCGGTCCGTTGGGGGTGCTGGCGGTTCGGCCGGAGCAGCCCCGAGAGCTGTTGGCGCCCGACCAGATTCATTTGCTGGAGACCTTCGCCAATCTCATGGCCGGCGCGATCGAGCGGGCGCGGCTGGCCGAGGAGGGACAAGAAGCCCAGGTGATGATCGAGGCGGAGCGGATGCGCAACGCTCTGCTGAGCGCCGTCTCTCATGACCTTCGAACACCGCTGGCGGCGATCGCCGGCGCGGTGAGCAGCCTCTTTGAAGGAAAGGTCGATTTCGATCCGCAAACGCGGAAGCAACTGATCCAATCGATTCATGACGAGGTGATGTGGATGGATCGTCTCGTCAACAACCTTCTCTACATGACCCGATTGGAGGCGGGCGCCATCCAGATGCACAAAGAGCCCCTTCCGCTGGAGGAGGTGGTCGGAGCGGCCCTCGTGCGGCTTGAGAAAAAACTGAGCGACCGGACCGTGACGACGCAGGTGCCGACCGATGCGCCGCTGGTCCCGATGGACGGCGTCTTGATCGAAGAGGTGTTGATCAACCTTCTGGAAAATGCGACGAAGTATACCCCGGCCGGCGGCCCGATTGAAGTGTCGGCGGAATTTGAGGAGGGTCAGGTGACGATTTCGGTGGCGGATCGGGGGCCGGGCATTCCACCGGGGGAGGAGCAGCGGATCTTCGATAAGTTCTACCGGACCGGTCCGAAGCGGACCCGCGGCGTCGGCTTGGGGCTGGCGATCTGTCGGGGGGTCGTGGAGGTGCACGGAGGCCGCATCTGGGTTGAGAACCGTCCGGAGGGAGGGGCCTCCTTCCGGTTTACCCTTCCTGTCAGCGGAGAGCCGCCGCATCTCGAGCCTGAAGAAGTGCAGAAGCAGGCGACCCAACCATGACCACTTCTCAACCGACGATATTGGTCATTGAAGATGAAACTCCGATTGGGCATTTCATTCAGACGACCCTTTCGGGCGCCGGCTATCGGGTGGTCGATGCCGAGACCGGAAAGGAGGGGCTGACGCAAGCCATGGCCTGGAATCCGGACGTTGTGCTCCTCGATCTGGGACTTCCCGATATCGACGGCTTGGAGGTGATCCGACGGCTGCGTGAATGGACGTCCAAGCCGATCATCGTTCTCACCGCGAGGTCTCAGGAGCATGATAAGGTGACGGCGCTTGACTTGGGCGCGGACGACTATCTGACGAAACCGTTCGGGATCGAGGAGCTTTTGGCCCGCATGCGGGTCGCCCTCCGCCGCACCGCCCGGACAGAGGCGGGGGAGCCGCTTTTCCAGATCGGCGATCTCCGAGTCGATCTTGAAAAGCGCCGGGTCTTTATCGCCGGCAAAGAGGTCCATCTCAGTCCGACGGAATACAAGTTGCTGGGTGTTCTGGTGCGCCATGCCGGAAAGGTCATCACGCATCGCCAGCTGCTCAAGGAGGTGTGGGGACCGCTGCACGCGGAGGAAGCGCAATATCTGAGGGTCTATATGCGGCAACTGAGGGGGAAGCTGGAGGAGAATCCGTCGCGTCCACGCTATCTGCTGACGGAGATCGGGGTGGGATATCGCCTCCGAGTGGATTGACCGGTCATCTCTTTCCCCCTTCGAGATCTGGACAAAGACGGCTTGGATAGACCGCTTCCCTGATCAGGCGCATCCCTTCTTTTTCACCGGTGAACAGCGCCAGAATGGTTTTTGTTCCCCCGATATCTCCGGCCAAGGCCGTCATCTTTTCCTCATGAGGCGTTGTGTTTGATATTTCTTTTCGATCCGGATGATCTGATTGACCCGGCGCCGGTGCCGGCCTCCTTGGAATTTTCCATCCAGCCAAGCCTGAACGATTTTTGAAATCTGATCCTTGTTGTTTTCCCAACCGCCCAAGACCAGGAGGTTCGCGTCGTTGTGTTCGCGGCTGAGCCTTGCATCTTTCACGCTTCCGACCAGCGCGGCCCGGATGCCCGGAATTTTATTGGCTGCGATGGAAGCGCCGATTCCGGTCCCGCAGGCCAGAATGCCTCTGCCGCCCCGCTTCGCAACGACCTTCAAGGCAACCTTCTCCGCATACTCCGGATAATCATCCGACGGGATCATCTCGTACGCGCCGACATCTTCGACCCGATAGCCCCACCTCTCCAGGAGATTTTTAATCCGTTCTTTTACCTTAAATCCCGCATGATCGCTTCCGACCACAATCGTCTTCATCGGAGATTCTTCCCGAGGAGCGCGGCGGCGTCTCGATCTAAAAAAAAGAAACGCTCCCCCTTCCGGGGTTGAACCATGCGGGCGGGGAGATTGGTTGATGGAGAATCGTCCGAAAGAACATCTCTGATAATCGACCTCTTCTCTTTCCCTGCCGCGAGGAAGATCACCCGCCGCGCATGATTGAGCGCCGGCAGGGTGAGGGTCAAACGCACGGCGTTGAGTTTCTCGACGTAAGGTGCGGCGACCCACCGAACCGTTTCCTTCAAAACCGGCGATCCGGGGAACAATGACGCGGTATGCCCGTCCGATCCGATGCCAAGCAAGACGAGGTCGAACGAAGGCCATCCCGGATCCGACGGACCGAAGAAATCGCGGAGGGTTTTTTCATATTCATCGGCCGCCGCTTGAAGATCGCTCCTCTCGCCCGGCATCCGATGGACGTTTTGAGGCGGGATCGGGACGTGAGAAATTAACGCCTCATTCGCCAGATGGTAGTTTGAATCGGGATGATCGGGGGGGACGGCGCGTTCGTCTCCCCAAAAAAGGTGGACCGACTTCCATAAAATCTTCTCTGCAAACGCGGCGCTCGCCAACGACCGGTAAATCGTCCGGGGAGTCGCGCCGCCGGCCAGCGCCGCCGAAAAGCGGCCGCGAAGCGAGACAGCCTCTTGGGCAAGTCGGACGAAGGAGCGGGCGGCCTGGTCTCCGAGGTCGTCCCGGTCGCGGCAGATCACGATCTCTTCAGGGGGACCGCCAGTGGCGCCCATCTCGTTCGATAAGCTCATCCGCCTCCTTCGGCCCCCAGCTTCCGGCTTCATAACTTGGAAGAGAAGAGGCAGCGCTTTCCTTCCATCGGTTCAGAACCGGAGCGAGAATCGACCAGGACCAATCGATCCACTCCTCCCGCGAAAAGAGCATCGGATCTCCCGCCAGACAATCCAACAACAGCCGCTCATAGGCATCGGGGGAGGGGACCTGAAAGGCGCCGTGGTAATTAAAGTCCATCGTCACCGACCCCATGCAGAGTTTCGCCCCCGGGCGTTTCGCCTGGAAGGTGAGAGAGATCCCCTCGCTTGGTTGGACGCTCAGCACCAGCGTGTTCGGCTCGATCTTCTCCGAGAGGAGCGGCTTGAAGAGAAGATGCGGGACCTGCTTGAATTCGATGGCGATCTCGGTTGCTTTTTTGGCAAGCCGCTTCCCGGATCGCAGATAGAAAGGGACCCCCTGCCACCGCCAATTGTCGACATAAAGCTTGAGTGCAGCGAAGGTCTCGGTTTGAGATTGCGGGGCGACCCCCGGCTCGCTCCGATATCCGACAACCGGACGATCTTCGATCAGGCCGGCTTGGTATTGTCCTCGAACCGCAAACCGGTCGACCTCCTCGGCAGAGATGGGCCGGACCGATCGTAAGACCTTGGTCTTCTCATCCCGGATCGCTTCCGCTTCGAAGCTCGCCGGCGGCTCCATGCCGACCACGCAAAGAAGTTGAAGCAGGTGGTTCTGAAACATATCGCGGAGTGCGCCCGCGCTCTCGTAATAGCCGGCGCGGCGCTCGACCCCGAGACGCTCCGCGGCGGTCACTTGCACATGGTCGATGTAGCGCCGATTCCAGATCGGCTCGAAGATCGTATTGGCGAAGCGAAAGAAAAGAATGTTTTGGACCGCTTCTTTCCCCAGGAAGTGATCGATCCGGTAAACCTGCTCCTCCCGAAAAGCCGCCCGGACCTGGCGGTTCAGCGCCCGGGCCGATTCGAGGTCCGCGCCGAACGGTTTCTCGATGATGATCCGAGTCCATCCCTTCCCGGAGGATCGGTTGAGCCCCGCCGTCCCAAGCTGGCCGATAATTTCAGAATAAAGAGAAGGGGGGGTGGCGAGGTAAATCAGCCGGTTCCCGCCGGTTCGGTTGTTCTGTTCGAGTTGGATCAGCCGTTCTTTCAGTGAGGGATAATACTCCGGGTCATGTGAGTCGCCGGCCAAATAATAAAACCGGCTCATGAAGGCGTTTCGGAGAGAAGGGCTTGCAGACCGGGCGGCTGGAAGGGCCTCAAGGGATTGGGCAACGGTTTTACGAAAGCCTTCGTCGTCCATCGCGGTCCTTCCAATGCCGACCACGTACCATTGATCGGGAAGAAGGTTTCCTTGGTCCAAGTGGAAGAGGGCCGGGATCAGCTTACGGTGGGTCAAATCGCCGGAAGCGCCGAAGATAATGATGCCGCACGGTTCCGGAATCGATTCCGCACAGTCGCTCTGCCGGGTGATCCCCCCGGAGACCACGGCCGGCGGCGGCGCTTCATTTTTTTGATTTTGTTCCATGGCCTCCAAACTCCTTTCGAAGCGCGGCGATAAACTGATCGGAGAATCGGTCTTCTTGGCGCGACTGAAAACGGCGGAAGAGAGAGGTTGCAATCGCCGGGACGGGGACTCCTCGCTCGACCGCCTCCAAAATCGTCCAGCGTCCCTCGCCGGAATCTTCTACGTAACCTTTGACGCTGGAGAGGGTGGGATCTTTTTCAAAGGCCTCCTCCGCCAGCTCCAGAAGCCAGGAGCGGACGACGCTTCCCTGGTTCCAAAGGTGCGCCACCTTTTTGAAGTCGAATCCGAAGGGGGAGGCCTTCAGAAGCTCGAATCCCTCTCCATACGCTTCCAGCATCGCATATTCGATTCCATTGTGAACCATCTTCGCGAAATGTCCCGCTCCGTTTTTGCCGCAGTAGAGATAACCGTCGGGTGGGGCGAGCGTCTCGAAAATCGGTTCAAGTTTCTTGAAGTGCTCTTGTTCCCCGCCGATCATCAAGCAATAACCAACTGAAAGTCCCCAGATTCCTCCGCTGGTTCCGACATCAAGAAAAGAAATTTCTTTTTTCTGTAGGGTCTCCGCCCGTTGAATCGCATCCTTATAATAGGAGTTTCCGCCGTCGATGAGAATGTCCCCCGGAGAGAGGTGGGGAAGGAGGGTGTTGATCGTCTCCGCCACCGGCTCTCCCGCCGGCACCATGATCCAAACGGCGCGGGGCCGCTCCAGCTTTCCGGTCAGATCGGCGAGGGAGGTCGCCCCGACCGCGCCGTGGCGGGTGATCTGCTGCACGGTGTCCGGGCTTCGATCATAACCGACGACGGCGTGTCCCCCCTCCGCGAGTCGTTGCACCATGTTGGCCCCCATGCGTCCCAGTCCGATAAATCCGATTTGCATCGGTTGCTCCTTCTATTTGTATGCGGGTTGTATGTGGGGCCGGCGCTGGAGGAATTCTTTGATTTCAGATCCTCACACCAGGTGCGCCATGCCCCACACCCTTCAGGCGATCTTTTTAGCGAGCATGTTCCGCCGCTTCTCCGCAAGGCGGGCAAACAATTTCTCAAATGACTCCGAGAACGACTTCACCCCTTCTTCCTGAATGTCATGGGTCACTCGTCGGAGATGAATCCCGATCGTGGATAGTTTCTGGAGTGTCTCGCGCGCTTCGCCGAGGTTTTCTTCCAAACTCGGTCGAACCTTTCCATGGTCTTTAAAAGCGGTCAGGGTGGCGGGCGGAACGGTATTGATCGTTTCCGGTCCGATCAACGCTTCAACATAGAGCAGATCCGGGTAATTTGGGTTTTTGGTTCCGGTGCTGCCCCACAAAACGCGTTGGAGAGAGACACCCTGCTTTTGGAGTTCGAGAAAGTCTGGACCTTGAAAGATCTCTTTGAACTTTTGATAGATCATCTTGGAGTTGGCAATGCCGGCTTTGCCGAGGAGGGCCTTGAACGCCGTCCGCTCGGCCTCGATCCCGGCCTCCTGAATGTGCGCTTCCAGAAGCCGATCGACGGCGGTATCGATCCGGCTGACGAAAACAGAGGCGACCGACCGGATCGATGCCACCGGCCGGCCTTGTTGGAGCCGGCTTTTGATCCCCGCGATGTAGGCGCTTGCGACCTGCACGTATCGCTCGAGCGAAAAGAGAAGGGTGATGTTGATCGAGATCCCCTCCGCCGTCAGGGCTTCAATCGCCGGAATTCCAGCCTCGGTGGCCGGGACTTTGATCATCACATTCGGCCGGTCCAGCCGGGGGTGGAGCGCTTTGGCCGCTGCGATCGTTGCTTCGGTCTGATGGGCGAGCGCCGGGTTCAGCTCGATCGAAACAAATCCGTCCGCGCCGTTCGTTCTCTCATAAATCGGCCGAAAGAGATCGGCCGCCATCTGGATATCTTTGATCGTCAGCGCATCGATGATTTCCGAGACCTCCTTTCTTTCCGAGACGAGCCGCCGGATGTCCCCGTCATAGTCTGCGCTCTCTCCGATCGCCTTCTCGAAGATCGTCGGGTTGGAGGTCAGCCCGGTCAACCCCTCATCGATCAGCCGTTGCAGCGCTCCGGAGGTGATCAAGGCGCGATTTACATTGTCGAGCCAGAGGCTCTGGCCCTGCTTCTGTAATTCCTTCATCGGATTTTTCTTCATGACCCTTTCCTCCTTCCCGCGCCGGCCCCGGAAGGGGTGTTGAGAAGCGGCCGGGCGTGGGCCAGCACATTTTCTACGGTAAACCCCAGCTCCCGCATCACCACCTCGCCGGGAGCCGATGCGCCAAATCGGTTCAAGCCGATCATGGCCCCGCTTCCTCCGACGTAACGCTCCCAGCCGAAGGTCGAAGCGGCCTCGATCGAGATCCGCACCGTGACCTCCGGGGGGAGGACCGCCGTGCGATAGGCGACCGGTTGCCGCTCGAAGAGTTCCCAACTCGGCATGCTGACCACCCGGACGGCGGCCCCCTCCTTCTCCAATGCCTGCGCCGCTTCCACCGCCAGATGGACCTCCGAGCCGGTCGCGATCAAAATCATCTCCGGCGCGCGCCCTTCCGTCTCGCTCAGGACATACCCCCCCTTCTCCAGTTGATCGGCCGGGGCGGACCGGCTTCGATCGATGAGGGGAATTTTCTGCCGTGTGAGGATCAACGCGACCGGTCCTTTGCGCCGCGCGACGGCCAAGCGCCATGCCGCGGCGGTCTCCGCCGCGTCGGCGGGACGGATGACGGTCATATTCGGGATTGCCCTCAAGCCGGCCAACTGCTCGATCGGTTGATGGGTCGGCCCGTCTTCTCCCAGGCCGATGCTGTCGTGGGTGAAGATATAGATTACCGGCAGCTCCATCAGCGCCGCGAGACGGATCGAGGCTTTCATGTAATCGGAGAAGATCAGAAAGGTTCCCCCATACGGGATCACGCCGCCATGGAGCGCCATTCCGTTGAGGGCCCCTCCCATCGCATGCTCGCGGACGCCGAAGTGGAGGGTGCGCCCCTCATAATGCCCCGCGAGAAAATCGCCCAAGCCTTTCTGGGTGGTATCATTCGAAGGGGCGAGGTCGGCCGATCCGCCGATCAGGTTTGAGAGCTGGGGGGCGGTGAGGTTGAGCACGTCTCCGAAGGCGCGCCGGGTCGCCGTCGCCCCCTTCGGCTGGTATTTTTTGATCTCGGCGTCCCACCCCTCCGGTCGCTCGCTTTTCACCATGCGCTGCCACTCCTTTGCCAGATCGGGCTCGGCGGCGGCGTAGGCGTCGAATCGGCGCTGCCACTCGGATTCCAGCCGCGCTCCTTTCTCGGCTGTTTTTCGATAATGTGCGAGCGCGGGCTCGGGAACATAGAAGTCGGGCTCCGTCGGCCAGCCGAGATGTTCTTTCGTCAGCCGGACCTCTTCTTTCCCCAGCGGCTCGCCGTGTGCTTGGGCGCGGTCTTGTTTGTTCGGACTTCCGTAACCGATATGGGTCCGGACGATAATGAGAGACGGACGCTCGGTCTCGGCCTGGGCCGCTTGAATCGCCTTCGACATCGCCGCAAGATCGTTCCCGTCGGGCAGGGGGCCGATCACGTTCCAGCCGTACGCCTCGAAGCGCTTTTTGACATCTTCACGGAAGGCGAGGTCGGTGCTCCCTTCGATCGTGATCTGATTGGCGTCGTAGAAGCAGATTAACTTTCCGAGTTGAAGATGTCCGGCGAGCGAGGCCGCCTCCGAGGCGATCCCTTCCATCATGTCGCCGTCGCTGGCAATAACATAGGTGTGATGATCGACGATGGAATGGCCGGGACGGTTAAAGTGCGCCGCCAGAAAGCGCTCGGCGATCGCCATCCCGACCCCGTTGGAAAATCCCTGCCCCAGCGGGCCGGTTGTGGTTTCGACGCCGGAAGGGACATGGCCCTGCTCCGGATGGCCGGGGGTCTTGCTCTCCCACTGCCGAAACCGCTTGATCTCCTCCAGCGACAGATCGTAGCCGGTCAGGTAAAGCAAGCTGTAGAGGAGCATCGAGGCATGTCCCGCCGAGAGAACAAAACGGTCCCGATCGGGCCAATGCGGATTCTTCGGGTTGTGTTTTAAAAACTGCGTCCAGAGGAGATAACCTAACGGGGCCAACCCCATCGGGGCTCCGGGATGGCCGGAGTTGGCCTTTTGCACCGCATCGGCGGACAACATTCGGATCGTATTGATGCAGAGTTGATCGAGATCGTGCTCTTTCAGATCCATTTATCCTCCTCCAACGTCGATTCTCCCGTCCTCTCCGCCCCCGCTCCTCAGAACAGAATAAGCCGGGCTTGATCGCTTCTTTTAGTCTGCACCATTCGGCTCGACAACGTCTACCCCCATCCTCCAAATTCCAGATGGGGAGAGCAGAACGTAGAATAGACCCGATCCATCATAGCGGGTGGAATAAAAATATTCAATCGGACGAGGCCGCTCTTGGGAAAGATCGATCTCCGATTACATCAAATCTAGACTTCGGTCGGCGGAAAGGATACACTGTCGCCTTGAGACTCAGATGCACCGCATCATCCGTTTCAAAGGTACCTGAATGATCCTGACTTTCATTCTTCGCCGCATCCTCTGGGCGATCCCGGTTCTCTGGGTGGTCGCGACCCTCACCTTTTTTATCATGCATGTCGTGCCGGGGGGGCCGTTCGACCGGGAGAAGAAGCTTCCACCGGAGATCAAGGCGAACGTCGAGGCGAAGTACCATCTCGATCAGCCGCTCCTCCGTCAATATCTTCTCTATATGAAGGGGTTGATCCAGGGAGATCTCGGTCCATCGTACAAATATCTTGGACGGACGGTCAACGACGTCATCGGCGACACCCTTCCCGTTTCGATCCAGTTGGGTCTGCTGGCGCTCGGCATCGCCGTTCTGTTCGGCTTGATCGCCGGGATGATCTCCTCGGTGACCGCCCATTCCTTTTGGGACCGCTTCAGCATGTTTCTCGCCACGGCGGGGATATCGACGCCGAACTTCGTCCTGGGAGCGCTGCTGATTTATCTTCTCTCCCACCGTTATCAGCTTTTCCCTCCGGCCCTCTGGGAAGGCTTTCGCCATGCGGTTCTTCCCGCCGTCACGTTGGGACTGGCGCCGGCGGCCTACATCGCGCGGCTGAGCCGGTCGAGCATCCTCGAAACCAATCGACAGGATTACGTTCGGACCGCCCGGTCGAAGGGTCTCTCCGAGGGGGTGATCCTCTTTCGGCACATTTTGAAAAACGCCCTCTCCCCGGTGGTGACGATCTTAGGTCCGCTGACGGCGGCCCTGGTGACCGGGTCGTTTGTCGTCGAGTTTATCTTCTCCGTTCCGGGGATGGGAAAATTTTTCATCACCGCCGTGACCAATCGGGATTACCCGCTGATCATGGGGGTGACCCTCATCTACGCCGTCTTAATCGTCGTCGCGAACCTTCTGGTCGATATTTTTTATACGTTCATCGACCCGCGCGTGAAATTATCGTAGGATTTCATTTGGAAGAGAATCCGTTTTGGAAACGATTCAAGCATGATCGGCTCGCGATGGCGAGCTTGGGGATGATCGTCTTGCTCTTCTTCGTCGCCCTCTTCGGAAATGCGGTGGCCCCTTATCCGTTCGATTTGCAGAACACGGCGGAGAGTCTCTCCCCGCCGAGCCGCGCCCATTGGATGGGAACCGACGAGCTGGGACGGGATCTTTTCTCAAGATTGATTTACGGCACCCGCGTGTCGATGTCGGTCAGCCTCCTCACCGCCCTCTCGGCGTTGGTCCTCGGGACGCTGTACGGCGCGATCTCCGGGTATGTCGGAGGAAAGATCGATAATTTAATGATGCGGGGGGTCGATGTCGTTTATGCCCTTCCCGATCTGCTGCTGATTATCCTGATCACCGTGGTGATCGGCCGGGGGATCGTCGGCGTCTTTTTGGCCCTGAGCCTAGTCGGATGGATCACCGTGGCGCGCCTGATCCGCGGGGAGGTCCTTCGCTTGAAGGAGTTGAGCTACATCGAAGCGGCCCGGTCGATGGGGGCGACCCATACGCGGATTCTCCTCCGACACATTCTCCCGAACACGGTGGGGGTGTTGATCGTCACGCTGACCTTTCGAATTCCCTCGGCCATTCTGGCCGAATCGACCCTCAGCTTCATCGGCCTGGGACTGACCCCGCCCGCGGCGAGTTGGGGAACGCTGGCGAACGAGGGGTGGAAGGCGCTTAAGTTTTATCCCCACCTCATTATATTTCCGAGTCTTGCGATTTTTATTACCATGCTGGCGTTTAATTTTCTGGGAGACGGGCTGCGGGACGCGCTCGATCCAAGCCGTTCCGACGCGCCGGGTCCGATCCGGCGGACAGAGGTCAAACGGGTCGGGGCCTAACGTCCGGAGGGACGTTATTGGGCCGATGCGTGTCGGAATTTTTCCGACAGAGATTTTTCGGTTGATTTGTCTTCCGTTTTTATACAAAATGAGTTACCCGCTGGATTTCCAAGCGGATTCGCATATTGTCACCCCCAAACCGGTATTTACCGGCCCTGAAAGAGATTTTGCTCCAGCGGATTTGATCGATCTCAGCCGTTTAGCGGTTTAGTAGGAGCAGAGATGATCCCAATGATTTTTTTGTCAGGGGTTTTACTTCTTCTATTTGCACCTTTTTTTGTTTTTCTCTATCGAAAGAATCAGGCCGCTCCGCGGCAATCGGGTAGAGAGCCCTTGGAACAGAGCGATAAGACCCTCCTCGATCACATCAACGACGCCGTCATCGTCGCCGATGCGGAATGGATGATTCTCGATTGCAATCCCGCCTTCACGGCCCTTTTCGGCTATACCCCCGATGAGTTAAATAACAAGCACCTCCGTTTTCTTTATTCGGAGGGGGAGACCGGTGCGTCGGAGGCCGATTTCCGCAAGGCGGGCCCTTTAAAGGTGATCCGCTACCGGACGAAGAGCGGGGAGACTTTTTTAGGAGAGACGCGTTTCTCGTCCGTCCCGGAAGGCGGCCGCTCCCTGAGCCGGATCGTTGCGCTCATTCGGGACCTTCCTCCCCGGTCGGAATCAGAGTCCGATATCCAGCGTCTGAACGAAACTTTGGAGCGACGGGTCATCGATCGCATGGCGCAGTTGCATGCGATGAATCTCGATCTTCAGATTGAAATCAACCAGCGGAAGCGGGTGGAGAGCCATCTTTCCGCCGAACATGCGATCACCCGCATCCTGGCCGAATCCGGAACGCTGTCCGAGGCCGCTCCCAGAATTCTCCAGGTCATTTGCGAAAGCCTCGCTTGGGATCTTGGTTTTTTCTGGAAGACGAATGATCAGGTCCGTGTCTTGACCTGTATTGAGACCTGGCGTCCCCCCTCCGCCGGTATTTCCGAATTTGAAGCGATCAGTCGTAAAAAGATTTTTTGGCCGGATGAAGGGCTCCCGGGGCGTGTTTGGTCCGAGGAGGAGCCGATCTGGTTGACCGATGTGACCGCCGCAGCCGGTTTCGTCCGGATGGTCCAGGCGGCAGAGGAGGGGTTCCATTCGGCGCTGGCCTTTCCGATTCGAAGCGGCGACGGGGTCTCGGGGGTCATGGAGTTCTTCGGCTGCGGGGTCAGACGGTCCGATGATGAGCTTTTGGAAATGTTATCGAGCATCGGGAGCCAGATCGGGCAATTCATCGATCGGAAAGAATCGGAAAAGGCCCTTCGGGAAAGCGAGACGAGAAAACGGGCGATCATGGAGTCGGCGCTCGATTGCATGATCACCATCGACCACGAAGGGAGAATCCTCGAATTCAACCCGGCCGCCGAGCGGACGTTCGGCTATTCAAGAGGGGAGCTTCTTGGGCAGAACTTGGCCGAGCGGATCATCCCGCCGCATTTGAGAAAACGCCACCGGGACGCTTTTGCGAGGTATTTGGAGACGGGAGCGGGGCCTGTTTTAAATCAGCGGATCGAGACGACCGGCATGCGGGCCGACGGAAGCGAGTTTCCGGTCGAGCTGACGATCATGCGGATTCCGCTGGAAGGTCCCGCCGTGTTTCAAGGCTTTCTTCGCGATATCACCGAGCGAAAACAGGCGGAAGAAGCCCTTGCGGCTGAGAAAGAGCGTCTGGCGGTGACCCTTGGCTCCATCGGAGACGGGGTGATTGCCACCGATGTGACGGGCCGCGTGATCTTCATCAACCGGACCGCGGAGGAGCTCAGCGGCTGGTTTCGAGCGGAGGCGATCGGCCGGCCGTTGCCGGAGGTCTTTCGAATCGTTCATGAAAAAAGCCGGACCCATTGCGAAAATCCGGTGGAAAAAGTCCTTGCCACGGGGAATGTCGTCGCCCTTGCAAATCATACCGTTTTGATCGCAAAAGATGGGAAGGAGCATGCCATCGCCGACAGCGGGGCGCCGATCCGAAACCGGGAAGGGGAAGTGATCGGAGTGGTCCTTGTTTTTCGAGATGTCACGGAGAACCAGAGGATGGAGGAAGAGCTCCTTCGGGCCAGCACGCTGGAGTCGGTCGGCCTCCTTGCAGGGGGGGTGGCGCATGATTTCAACAACATCCTGACCGCCATCCTCGGGAATGTTTCTCTCGCGATGCTCTCGCTCGACGAACGGTCGGAGGCCTACGAGCGGCTGGCGCAGGCGGAGAAAGCGTCGATGCGGGCGAGAGATCTCGCCCAGCAGTTATTGACCTTCGCAAAGGGAGGCGTCCCGGTCAAAAAGACCGCGTCCCTCGTCGATCTTCTCCGAGATGCATCCAATTTTGTGACGAGAGGGTCCAATGTTCGATGTGCGTTTTCAATCCAGGAGGGGCTTTGGCCGGTCGAGATCGACGAAGGGCAGATCGGCCAGGTGATCCATAATCTGGTTCTCAATGCGCAGCAGGCGATGCCGGAAGGAGGCACCCTTGAAATCCGCGCCGCAAACAAGACGGCCGGCGAGGTGAAGGGGCTTCCCCTCCACGAAGGAAACTACGTTCATATCTCCGTCCGGGATTTCGGGATCGGCATTCCGAAGAGTCACCTTGCGAAGATATTCGATCCGTACTTTACGACCAAACAGAAGGGAAGCGGCTTGGGGTTGTCGATCTCTTATTCGATTGTCAAAAAACATGACGGCTACATGACCGTCGACTCCGAACCGGGAAAAGGGGCCACCTTCTCCCTCTACCTCCCCGCATTCCCGAAGGCCGCTCTTCCAAAGGGAAAAGAGACGGCTGAAGTCGAATCCTTGACCGGCCGGGGAAGGATTTTGGTGATGGATGATGAGGAGAACATCCGCGACGTTCTCGGCAAAATGTTGCGCCGGCTCGGCTATGAGGCGCTCCTTGCCGAGGATGGAGCGGAAGCGATTCGGCTTTATCGGCAAGCGATCGAATCGGAGACGCCGATCGATGCCGTCATCATGGATTTGACGGTGCCGGGAGGGATGGGCGGAAAAGAGGCGATTCTTGCATTGCGCGAGATCGATCCGAAAGTCAGGGCGATCGTTTCCAGCGGCTATTCGAATGATCCGATGGCGGCCGTTTTCATGAAATACGGATTCAGCGAATTTATCGCCAAGCCGTTCAAGCTTGAAAATCTGGGGAAGGTTCTCAAACGGGTCATTCCGAGGGGGCGTTGAACAGGTCCAAGAAATTCGTGTTGTTTTTTGCCGGGGCGTATTGCAATACGCCCCGGCAATCATCCTTCCTACGGCGCAGGCGCCGGCGTCCCGTCCGATTGGACGTTGAATGACCCGACGCCGGTATTCCCGTCGATGTCGTCGTAAATATTGAAGCTGATGTTCGGTGTGCTGATCGGATGAACGAAGATGTCCGCTTCGGCCGCGCCGTTTCCGGTGATCCGATTGTGCGTGATCATGATCGGCGACGACGAGAGGTTGAAAACCCCCTCCTCCCCATTGTCGGTGACGGTGTTTCCGATGATATTCACCGACGCCCCGATTTCATTGGTAATCCCTTTTCCGCCGTTTCCCGAGACGGTGTTGCCGATGATCGTGGGGGACCCTCCCTGGCTGGAGATCCCTTCGGTGGTGTTCCCGGTGATCAGGTTGCCGTTCAAGTTGGGAGAGGAGGAAACATTTCGAACGCCGGCGCCGTTATTGTTGCGAATGATGTTGCCGACGATCGTCGGGGCGGTATCGACGGAGTTGAGAATCCCGCGGCCGTTGCCGGTGATGATATTTCCCTGAATCATCGGGGAGGCGTTGTTGAAATTGTCGATTCCTTCGTTCGTATTGTCCGCAATAATGTTTCCGGCGATGATGGGCGACGCGTTGTTTTGGCTGGTCATGCCGAATTGATTTCCGGTCATCGCATTGTGCAAGATCGTCGGCGAGGAGGCAAGAATGGAGATTCCGAAAAAACCGTCGGTGACCGTCAGGCCGGAGATCGCCACATTGGTCAGGGTATTCAGGACGATCACGCTCTGGTCCGGAGCGGCCGATTGGATCGTCGTCACCTCCCGGCCCGCCCCTTTCAGGTGGACGTGGCTCTTCATCATAATATTGTCGATGTAGGTTCCCGGCATCACCTTAATCAAGTAGGGATAGTCGGCAGAAGGATCGATGTCGGCCAGCGCCTCGCTCACGCTGGTGTAGTCTCCCCCTTTTTTTGCCACGATCACGACGTGGGCCGGTTTTTTCGTAAGGTCGAAATCAAGTTCGTCCTCGGAGACGCAGGCATTGCAGTCGAGATCGGTTGCGGTTTTGTCTTTGACCGGTTTCCCTTTTTGAAAGCCTCCGGGAACCTTTTTTGCTTCGGCGTTTTGTCCGAAGAAGAGGAGGATCGTCATCAGCATCACCATTCCGTACGAACAGGCGCGTTTCATCATCGGGGTTCTCCTTTCTTTAAGGGTGTGAAGAGAGGAGCCGAGCACTCGAGAAAAAGAGCGATCGGTCCCTGGTGTTGAGGATGAGAATAATCGGTTTGGTTTTTCCCCGTCTGTAACTTGAATCACAGTGCGCCGGGAGCGGATTAAAGAAAGGTGTTTTACGTTTAAAGACGGGGAGCTTCAGAGGGTCACTCGTACTCCCGCGTATAGAGAAGGTCGAGGCTGCTCTCTTCGCCGCTCTCGGCGCGAAGGGTCAGCTTCCGGTTGATCGTGTAACGGAGAGAGAGGGTATTGGCCGCTTCAAAGAGACCGATTCCGTAACTGACATAAAACCGGGGCGACAGATATCTCCCGATCACCAGCGTCGTCTCCTCGATCGTCTCTCCTCCCTCCAGACGGACCTCGTCGAGTCCGAGGGTCCGGCCGATCCGCTTGGCGAGGAGGTTTCCCCCCTTTACGCCGAGGGCCGCGATCGCCTTTGTCATCAGATCCCCTTCCTCCCCGGAAGCTTGGTTGAGGGGGCGTCCCAGGAGGAGATAGGAGAGGGTATTCGCTTCGTCCATCGGCGGGTCGGAGAAGAGGGTGCTCTGCGGGCGCTTCAGCGTGCCGCTGACATGAATGCCGGCGGTGATCTCTTCCACTTTTCGGACCGCCCGGATGTCGAGCCCGGGGTTGTCGGTTGGGCCGGCAAATATAATCCGTCCCTCGGTGATTTCCAACTTCTGGCCGTAGGCCTGATATTTTCCTTCCACGATTCGCAACGTTCCTTCCGCGAGGGTCGGCCGATTGGGGGCGTCGGTCGCCAGCAGTTCACCGGTGATCTTTCCGGTCAGACCGAACCCGTTGAAGGAGACCTCTTCTCCCATACGAATCCTCACGCGGGTATGGATCTCCCATCCCTGCGCGGAATCCGCCTCGGATTCCTCTCCAGAGGGAGCGCGAACGATGACGACATCCTCCGAGACCTGGACCGCCCCCTCGGGAAGCTCGCGCGGGGTGATCTCGGCTTCCGGAATAAAAACTTCGCCGGCCAGTTCGATCCGCCGTCCCAGCACCTGCAGGGTGAGATCGGGGGAGGCGAGAAGATGCACCTCCGGCAGATCGACCGCTTCAAACCGCTCGCCGTGGATCGAAAGTCGCGCCGGCCAGCCTCGGTCGGGATCGATCGCGATTGTTCCATTCACGTTGATCCGGCCGGGACCCGATCCGGCTTCCGCATCGATGAGAAGCGTTCCCGGGTCCCGGCTTCGAATCTCCAGGCGGAGGGGATCGAGCGTGATCCCGAGCGCCGCAATCCGAACCGTCCCTCCCTGCAGGGTCGCTTCACCGGTAACTTGAGGATCGGTTGGGCTCCCTCCCAGAGCGAAATTGATCCGCAGTTTCCCTCCGGATTGTGTCACGTTCGGGATGAGTGCCGTGATCGGCTCCAGCCGGTCGAGGTTCGCTTTCACGGTTCCGTCAAGGCGGCCCTCCCGCCAATCGGCATCGAGATCGAACGGGGAGAGGGTGACGACGCCTTGAAGGCCGCCGTGTCCCGTCAGGGTCAGCCGGGCCTCGGCGAGAAGGCGCTTTTCGTTCAGCTCCGCTTGAAAAAGTCCGTCCTGATAGGGGAAGCGGAGCGTTTCCTCTTCGGTCACGTTGTAAACCAACGTCCCCGGTTGCGGAATCCATTTGGTTTTGAACTGAAGCCGGCCGTCCCGTTGGCTCGCGCGCCACTCCCCATCGAGCGCGCTGGAGAGGGTTGTCTCGGGGGGAAGCCACGGTTTGATAAGATCGAGCGGGATCTGCTCCGCGCGCCCCTCCGTCCGCCACCCCTGCTCTTGCTGCCACGCTCCGGCGATGCAGAATCGGGCCGCCTCCTGATGCCAGCATCCCGTTTCGACATCAGCCGCGTCGGCCGAAAGGATCATCTGAACCGGTTCGTCGAGAATCCAGTTGCCGAAGGCTTTGTCCTGCAAGGCCGATCGTCTCAATGCCCCTTTCCATTGTTTCCCCTCAACGCCTCCCTCCATCCGAAGGAAGACCCGTTGATCGCGGGTGCGGGCATCGGCCTGGAGGGCATGGCTCGAAAGGAGGCCCTTTCCTTCCACCTCGATCCGGGTGATCGTCTCCCCGGCCGCTTCGACCCCTTCAACGTCGATGTCGATAGAAGAGGGCATTTCATCTTGAAGATCGACCGATCCTTTCAGCCGCAGCTGCTTTATCTTCGTCTCCGCCCATCGCAATCTTTCTCCGCGGACCTCGGCCGAAATGGCCGGAAGGGATCGCGGGCCGCGAATCCGTCCGCTGCCGGCGAGCCTTCCGCCGGCGTCGGGGAGAAGGGCGGCGAGATCGGGGGCCTGAATTTTCCAGCGAAGGTCCCAGTGACCGGACATTTCCCCGGCGGCCGTCAGACGGGCCGATCCGGAGTGAAGTTCGAGCGCTTCAATTTCGTAGGTTTCCCCATCGACCTTTAGATCGGCCTGCGCGCGGACCGGGTAGCCGCGAAGTTCTCCCTGAAGCGCGTCGAGTTGAAACGTTCCAACCGGACCGGCGTCGGTCAATTTCCCTTCGGTGTTGAGATGGAAGGTGATCCGTCCGTTCCATTCGGGCCAGCGCGCTCCCGGATTGAGGGTTGACCCATCGAGGGCGAGCGCCCAACGGACCTCCGGCGCCCACGCGATTTCTCCTTTGCCGTTGATCTTTCCATCGAGCGTCCGGACCGCCACTTCACGGACGTTCGCCATTTTTTCAGATCCGGTCCCTTCGATTTCCAAGAGGGTCTCGGGAAATTGCGGACCGCGCAGGTCGGCCTGAAGGCGGAAACGATAATCGTCCATCGGCCCGCTGAACTGATAGGTTCCCTGATTGCTTTCGACCATTGCCTCTTCCGTAAGAGGCCACTGCACGTCGCTCCAGGAGCCGGTTAGGTCGACCACCGGTGTTCCCTCTTCCAGCCGGACCGTCCCTTGTGTGTCGATAGAGAAAGGCGCGGTCAGTTGGTGGCGAAGGTCAAATTTTTCCAATGTCCCCTTCGCCTCGCCCTTTCCTTGAAGCGAAGCGTCCGGAAGGAGATCGGCGGACCAGTCGGCCGAGAGGTCGAAGGGATAAGCTCCGCGCGGATCGACCTTTCCGGAGAGCGAGACGGCGAATTGAGGCGCTTCGACTCGGAGCGATTCGATCCGAAGACCCTGTTCATCCATCCGTCCGGCGAGCGCGAGATGGTCGATCGTGACGGTCTGATCGTCCGAGGTGAAGGTGATGTCGTCCAGGGTCGCCTTCGAGACGACGATCCGGATCGGAAGGTCGATCGACGGGAGAGCGCTCTCGCCCGTTTCAGGGGGAGGGGTTTCCTCGGCGTCCTGTTCATAATCGACCCACTCGATCGACAGGAGTTCGATCGAAAGCTCCCCGCTGAGCAGGTGCGCCGGACGCCAGGCGAGCCGGGCTGCTCCGATCGAGAGCCGGCGGGTCTCATCTACATACGCGACCCCTTTTAAAGTAAGGGGGCCGAGAAGCGTTCCATCGACCTGCTCGATCTCAAGCTCTCCCGGGACAAATCGGCCGGCCTGGGCAAGGAGCCACCGGGCGCCCGGCTCAGTGGCGACGAGGAGCACGGCTCCGAGTCCGAGAAAGAGAATCAGGAGTAGCGGGATGAACCAGAGCCATCGGTACCTCATAGATCGGGCCCCATGTTGATGTGGACCCGCAAGGCGAAGCCCGGCCGATCAAGGGCATAGGCGAGATCGACCCGAATCGGTCCGACGGGCGAATACCACCGGCCCCCGATGCCGACGCTGTCTTGAGGATTGAGATCCCAATCGTTCGCGGCGTTGCCGATATCGTAAAAAAGAGCGACCCCCCACTGCTCCGCGATTCGATAGTCATACTCCACGCTTCCGGTCGCGAGGTAACGTCCTCCGATCACCTCGCCCGATTCGTTTTCGGGTCCCAGGGTGTTGTAGCCATAGCCGCGGATGCTCCGATCTCCTCCCGCGAAGAAACGGAGGGAGACGGGAAGATCGTCGAAGTTGGAAACGGAGGTCCATCCGAGCTCTCCGCGAAGGAGGATTCGGCCCGACGATCGGACGGGCCGGATGATCTTCGCGCGCACTTCCGATTGAAGCAGGCGGATGTCGGAAAAGAGGACCTCGTCGGTCCCCCGGACGGTGACGGAGACGCGACTCCCGCGGCGGGGATTCAGGCTGCCGTCGGCGAGGGTGCGGGTCCAGGTGACCCCTGGCAAAATGAGCCGGGAGTGTCCCACCTCCCCGCCGACTTCGAATGTTTCCGTTTGATAATTGATGAAGCGGGTCTCGATCCAGCGTCTTCCCCGCAGAACGCTGTGGCTCACCCCGATTTTTCCGAGACGGGACTCGGCTGTCTCGGTCTCCTCCCGTTGGATGCCGGCCTGTAGATCGACCTTGTCGGTCGCCGGCCGCCGGAGCGGAATTTGATAATCGGCGGTCAGGCTTTGTCGGAGAACGGAGAGCTCCAACTCCGAGTTGAAGCGGTGGCCCCATTCGTTGACCCGGTGGTTACCCCAACCCAGGATCGCGCGGGGTCCCGTGTCGGTGCCGTAGCCGAGCCCGATCGAGAGCGCATATTGTTTCCGCGCGATCGCGGTCACTTCAATCGGCACCGTGTGATCGGCCGCTTCTTCTCGAAGCGGCCGCAGATCGACCCGGGAAAAATAGGCGCTGTTGACCAGAAGGCCGTTGAGGGCGAGGATCTGATCGGCATGGTAGGGTTCTCCCGGCTCGAAAGGGACGAAACGGGCGAGGAAGCGGGGATCGAATGCCGGCTCCTCTTGTTTAAAACGGACCTCTCCGAGGCGGTAGCGCGATCCCGTGTCGAAATCGATCTCCACGGCGGCCTCGTTTTTCACGAGATCGACGGCCGCCCGGTGGGTAATGAAGCGCGCATCGAAGTAGCCCCGCTCCGCCGCGAGATTTTGAAGCATCTCTTTTGTCCGTTCGTATTCTCCGTGGTGAAACGGTTCTCCTTCCCGGAGCGGAATCTCAGCCAGAAGCTCGTCGAAGGCGGGATCGCCTTTCCCCTCGCCGGTGACGGTGAGATCGATTCGAGCGACACGGACCGGCGGGCCGGGATCGATCTTGAACCGGGCGACCCAGCGCTCTTCGGCGCGGGTCAGCTCGGAGTCGATCCGGGGTTGATAGTAGCCGAGCGCCTGAAGGGCCTGATGGATCTCCTCCGGCGCCTGGCGGTAGAAGCGCCGGAGGGTCGATTCGGTGAGGGGGGAAGGAGGTTCTTCAAGGCTCAAATAGGCTTGAACATTCTCAAGTAGCACCCCTTCAACCCCTTCGATCTCGACCGTGATCTTCTCTTCACCCCATGCAGCCAAGGGAAGCCAGAAGAAAGAAATGAGGAGGATGACGGCGAGGCGAAGGTGCCGTTCGGTCTCGACCCGCGCCGGGCGGGGGAGTATAGGGTTCAACGAATGATCCGTCCGAGAGAGAAGGTTAAAGGAAAAAGGCGATCATGGGTGAAGCCGGTAGGCTGCAATCGTCTCGTCTCCCAGAGTTCGGTCACCTCTTTGGAGGACACTCTTATCGTACTATAGTTCGGGCGGTCGGTTCAAAGGGGGAATGTTTAAGGGGTCGCTTTTAACCGGACGGAACACGGGAACGATCAAAACAGATTCTTATCAGTACGGAAAATTGGTGATTGACATAGTTCTAATTAGAACTATACTGATTAGGACAGTTATTCATCGAAGGAGCCGAACATGAGCCCTGCGCCGAAAGATCCCGGAGATGAGCCTTACCTGAAAGTGCTGCGGCCGCTGGTCGAGGCGTTTTACGCCTTTCTCTCGAAGGATGATCGCCATATCCGCTCCCTGGGACTCACCCTTTCCCAGTTCGACGTGATCGCCACTTTAGGGGACACCCAAGGCATGACCTGCAAACAGCTGTCGGAGGAGACGCTGGTCACCAAGGGGACGTTGACCGGGGTCTTGGACCGGCTAGAAGAGAAAGGCCTGATCGAGCGGGTTTTTTCTGAAGAAGACCGCCGCGTGACGATGATCCGCCTGACCCGACAAGGGGAAAAGAAATTCAAAGAGGTCTTCCCGGCCCATATTTATTACATCAAACCGTTCTTCGAACGGGCCCTCTCTCCCGCCGAAATGAAGACGCTGCGGGGGCTTCTGCTTCGTCTGAAGGAAAGTTTCGAGCGGGATGAGGGAAACATCATCAAAGGAGGAAAAAAATGAAAGGACTCTTTCAAACCGATGATTCTTGGTCGAACTTCATCTTGCGGGTCATGATGGGTCTGATCATGTTTCCGCACGGGGCTCAAAAGTTGTTGGGATGGTACGGCGGATTCGGGTTTTCCGGAACGATGGGTTTCTTTACGGAGAAGATGGGGCTTCCGTGGATCATCGCTTTTCTCATCATCATGGGAGAATCGATCGGCGCCCTGATGTTGATCGGCGGCGTCCTGACCCGGTTTGTGGCGGCGAGCCTCGCGGTGATCATGGTCGGCGCGATTTGGTTGGTTCATTTGCCGACCGGCTTCTTCATGAATTGGTTCGGGAAGCAATCGGGGGAGGGATATGAGTTCCATCTCCTCGTCATTACCATCTGTGCCGCGTTGGTCCTCTGCGGCGGGGGAAAGTGGTCGGTAGACAAGGTGATTGCGGAGAAGCTGGAGAAATAATCGGTCTCTCGGCGATCTGTTCAATTCGACGAGAAAATAAAACGGCTACTCGATCTCACTTCTCCGTCCTTCTTCTCCCTCTTTGATCCAGACCGTTTTGATGTTGACGAATTCCCGGATTCCGAAGTCGCTCAGTTCTCTTCCATAACCGGACTGCTTCACCCCGCCGAAGGGAAGACGGGGGTCGGAGGCGACCATTGCATTGACAAAGACCATTCCCGCCTCCATCTCTTCGATGAAGCGGGCCCGTTCCGCGCGATCGTTCGTCCAGACGCTGCTGCCGAGGCCGAAGATGGTATCGTTTGCGAGATCAATCGCTTCATCGATATTTGCGACACGGAAGAGCGAAGCGACCGGACCGAACATTTCTTCGCGATAAGCCGGTGTTTCTTTCGGAATGTCGGTGAGAACCGTCGGCGGATAATAAAATCCGGGGCGACCGACCGGTTTTCCTCCAGTCAGAAGCCGGGCGCCTCCGGACACGCTTCTTCGTACCTGTTCATCCAATATCTTTACCTGATCGGCCGTGGCGAGCGGACCGATGTCGGTCTGCTCATCCATCGGATCGCCGATCTTTAGATTTTTCATCGCCTCAACAAATCGCCGCTCAAATGGTTCCGCGATCGACTCCGCCACGATGAATCGCTTTGCGGCGATGCACGATTGGCCGTTGTTGATCGTCCTGGCCTGGACGGCCGTCTTGACCGCTACATTAAGGTCGGCGCTCGGCATGACGATGAAGGGATCGCTTCCGCCCAATTCGAGGACCGTTTTCTTAATCCGCCTTCCGGCTTCTCCTCCGATCGCCTTTCCCGCGCCGATGCTCCCTGTCAATGTCGCGGCGCGGACCCTCGGATCATCGATCACATGTTCCACCTCTTCGGATCCGATCAAAAGAGTTTGAAAGACCTCCGCCGGAAATCCGGCGCGCGTAAAGATTTCTTCAATCGCGAGAGCGCATTGCGGCACGTTGGAGGCATGTTTGAGGAGGGCAACGTTCCCCGCCATCAGGGCGGGGACGGCAAATCGGAAGACCTGCCAAAAGGGAAAGTTCCACGGCATGACGGCGAGAATCGGGCCGAGCGGTTGGAAGTGAACACTGCTTCGGGTCGCATCGGTCTTGATCTCGATGTCGGATAAAAATCGCTCTCCATTTTCGGCATAATAACGGCAGGCCCAGGCGCACTTGAGCGCTTCGGTTTTGGCGGCGTTGATCGGTTTTCCCATCTCGAGGGTCATCAGCCGCCCGAACCGATCTTGTTCCTCTTCGAGGATTCGGGCGGCCTGAAGCATCCATTTTCCCCGGTCGGCGAAGGAACTCCAGCGATAGGATCGGAAGGTCTCTTCGGCCTTTCCGATCTTTTCATCGATCTGTGGATCGGTCAGCGGGGCAAAGGTTTTGATGATTTTTCCTGTTGCCGGATTGATGGTTGCGATGGCCATGGTTGACCTCTCTAAATTGTCAAAGCGATTTCTTCTATTCTAAGAAGTAGTGAGGAATGGAAACAATCCGCTGAGAAGATGATGTCGATTCGGATAATTGGTGTGATAGTCAACAAAGGGGGAGCTTAAAAAAGGGCTGGCTCATGCGACGCGCCGATGATTTCTTCGTCCGTCTTTCAGCGATTCGAGGAATTCATTGGTCCGAGGGTATTGAGAATATCGGAGCGCTCGATCCAACCGCGACGGGCGACGCCGATTTCATAATGGAGATAGGATCTGACGCGGCGCATGTCCTGTCACACTCGGCTCACCTGGCAAGTTCGCCGAGAAGGATGAGGGCTGAGAAGCCCGAAGCGGCGAGAACGCCGGAATAGCGGGGTCCATTGTGGAAGGCCTCCGGGATCATCGTTTCCGCCGCCATCGCAATGAGCGCCCCGGCTCCGGATGCCTTGAGGATTGCCGTCACGTCAGGGCCAAGATCACTCAGGAGGTAGAAGGCAAGTGTCGTTGTCGCCGCAGTACCGAGCGCAATACCGCTCCATAGGCTCAGCACATAAGTAGATGAGCGCAACGCGAGGCGCATCCCGGCCGTCCCGGAAAGCGCCTCCGGCAAGTTCGAGAGCACGAGCGCCATGACCAGTGCCAGATCGGGTCCATGGGTCCGTAGGGTGATGCCAAGGACCAGCGCCTCCGGCACCGCATCCAGCGCGGTGCCGAGCGCAATCGAGGTGCCGCTGCCCGGCGCTTCGGCTTCCGAGGGCTGCGGCTTGCATTCTCCGCAGCGCTTGCGGTCCTTGGCGGTTGAGAGTGCTGCGTTCGCGATGCTGAACGTAGCGGCACCGGCAATTATTCCGCCTACCGTGGATGCTGCGCCGGCCAGCCTGAGCGCCTCGGACGCGATCTCGATCGAGGCGACTGAAAGCAGCACACCCGCGCCAAGCGACATGACGGCGGCGATGGCCCGGTGCGGAAGGCGCGTTATCAGCCCCAGTACTGCCCCTCCAAGGACGCCGGACGCCGCAGCCAACCCCCAGAAGAAGGCCCACACTCCTCCCATGCTCCCTTCGGACATGGCATGCTCATCGGACGTGTGTGAAGTGAATGGCGAGTGCGCGGTCGACGAGTGCCTCTTCCGGAACGTTGATGATGTGCGCGTTCGTCATGGCAGTGTTCTCCTGTTGATTCAACCGATGTTGCCGTGTGTGATGTGGGAAAGACGGCCACGAACTGCGCACCATCCCCCTTGTTCCAATTAGCGCAATGGTCTGAAGCCCGCGCGCACCTCTTCTGAAAAGAGCTGCGGCTGTTCCCACGCCGCAAAGTGCCCGCCTTTGTCGAGCTTGTTGTAATGGATGAGGTTGGGAAACACGCGCGCTGCCCAACTCCGCGGGACTTGATAGAGCTCGTCTGGAAAGGCGCTCACGGCCACCGGAATTGCAACTCCCATCGGCGCAAAAAAAACCAACTTGTTTTCCCAGTACAGACGCGCCGAAGAGATCGCCGTGTTCGTCAGCCAATAGAGCGTGATGTTGTCGAGGACATCGTCTCGCGTAAGGCCTTCAGGCTGACCGTCAAAAACGCGTGCGATGAGCGCGTAACTACGTGCGTCGTGGTCGAGTATCCAGGCGGCGAGACCGACCGGCGAATCCGCAATCCCGTACAGCGTCTGTGGGCGGTTCTTCATCTCGATGGCATAACCGAGGCCGTTCTTATAAAAAAAGTCCAGCTGGTCGTACGCGTGTCTTTCCTCGGCGGAGAGACCGGACGGCGGCGGGTCGCCGAATTGGAGTGCCCTCGCAACGTCGGCGGGTATGGCGGCGGGCATGTTGGAATGAATGCCGATCAATTCCGGGGGGGCCTGCACCGCCATCTGCTCCGATACGGGATCCCCCCAATCGCCGCCCTGGGCCACAAATCGCGTGTGTCCGAGGCGTTTCATCAGCACGATCCAGGCGCGTGCGATCCGGATGGGATCCCAACCTGGAGTCGTCGGCTTTCCTGAAAATCCGTAACCCGGCAGTGACGGAATCACGATGTCAAAAGCGTCCGATTCACTCCCGCTATGGGCCGTGGGATTCGTCAGCGGATCGATGATCTTCAGCTGCTCGATGACCGAGCCGGGCCATCCGTGCGTGACGATGAGCGGCAAGGCATTTTGATGCTTCGAACGAACGTGGATGAAATGAATCTCCAGCCCATCGATCTCGGTGATGAATTGCGGCAGGGCATTCAGCTTCGCCTCGCACTTGCGCCAATCGTATTCGGTCGCCCAATAGTTCGCGAGCTTGCGCATCGTCGCGAGCTGTACCCCTTGCGAGGCATCGGCGACCGTTTCCCGCTCAGGCCACTTTGTCGCGTTGATGCGCTTGCGCAATTCGGCAAGCTCCGTATCCGGAAAATTCACACGAAACGGGCGAATCGCATCCTTTTCAGCGGCTCGCTCGCTGCTCTGTCGTCTCGGATTGGTTTGGGCCATGGTCTCCTCCTTTTGAGTCGGTTTGGATTTTTAGTGTGTGCGTGCCCAGACTTTGAGTCGGTAGCGCATTGCGCAAAAGGTTCGGCCTTACCCTTCTTTTATTTGAAGGACACATACGCCTCGCATATCGAGCAAGTAGCGACCCCTGATATGCGCGACGCGGATGAGCGCCGCGTCACATCTGTTACAGCGGATGATCGTCCCCATCCCGTGCATGTAGGAGGCGGCCGCACCGATCACATCGTTGGCGCCACAGCCCGCGCAGGTGGCCTGGGCGAGGGTCATTTCAAAGGGGAAGATCTCTTCCAAGTTGCCCGCGGCGGCGTTGCCGTCTAGCTTATTCTCCATCATGTTTTTCTCCTGTCGGTCCAAATCGTTCCGTCTTGATGCGGGCCGGTTCATGTCCAAGCTCCACGAGAATGGCCGCGGCCGTTTCGACGAAGGGGGTCGGGCCGCAGATAAACGTCAGCGGACGCTGCGCCACCGGCCAGGCCACCTCACGCAGCATCTGGAGATCGATCCGGCGGGAATAGCCGGTCCAGCCGGGCGGGTGCGCGCGCGTCAGCGTCTGCGCCACCTCCAGCATCGTGCTGCGCTTCATTAACCGGTCGAGTTCGTCCCGGTAGATCACGTCCTCAAGAGAGCGCGACGAGTAGAGTAACCGGGTCGCAACCGTGCTCTCCGCAGCGGACCGGTGGCGCAACATTGCCATCAGGGGGACGATGCCCGACCCTCCTGCCACCAGCAGGAGAGGGCCGCCCATCTCTGCCTCCCAGACGAAGTAGCCCCCGATCGGGCCGCGCAGCTCCAGTTTGTCGCCGACGCGCAGTTCCTCGGTGAGGTAGGGGGACACCTCGCCGTCATCGAGCCGTTCGACGGTGAGCGTCACCCGTGGCGCCTCCTCGGGTGAAGAGGCGATGGAATAGCTGCGCTGGGCCTGGTAGCCGTCTTCCGCCGTGAGCCGCACGTCGACGTGCTGCCCGGCCCGATGCCCGCTCCAGCCGGGGAGATTCAATGTAATGCTCTTCGTCCGGGCGGTTTCCGGCTGTGTGGCGACCACCTCGCCGAGTTGCCAGATCAGTCGCCCCAGTAGCGTTCTTCTTTCCATGGATCACCGTGATTGTTGTAGCCGAGCGACTCCCAGAAACCGGGCTCATCTTCGTCGATCAGACGCAAGCCGCGCACCCACTTGGCGCTCTTCCAAAAGTAGAGATGGGGAACCAGCAAACGGGCCGGGCCGCCGTGTTCAGGCGCGAGGGGTTCGCCTTCATAGGTATCGACGACCCAAGCCTTCCCTTCCGTCACTTCTTCCAGCGGCAGATTGGTGGTATAGCCCCCATCACAGAAGGCGATCACGTAATTGGCCGCCGTGGCGACCTGCGCGAGCAGGGTCTCCAGGGAGACCCCTTCCCAGCGCGTGTCGAGCTTCGACCACTTGGTCACACAGTGAATGTCCAGGGTGATCGTCTCGCGTGGGAGCGTATGAAATTCATCCCAGGTCCAGCGTTTTGGTTGATCGACCTCCCCGACAATGGAGAAATCCCAGTTCGCGAGAGGCGTCTGCGGGGTCGGCCCTGCCGAAAGGACGGGAAAGTCACGCTCAAGATATTGTCCCGGCGGGAGTCTTTCGCTGAGCTCACTCTTCCGGCGACCGCGAAAACCGCGTGAGAAGAAATTTTCACTCATCTCTTCACCTCCTGTTCTTCCTCGCGTCCACTGTAGCGGGCGGATCGTGAGCAAGCCGATGACCTTGAGAAGCTCGAAGTCCGAACCGGCCGGTTTGCTGCGCGAGCGCGGGGGCGGGAGTTGCCAGAGACACCATTGCTGCGATGAGCACGATGAGGAAGAGCAGGAGCAGGCTAAAGGGACTTGCGGCTGCTGCGGCGGTAAGAGAACGGCGCCGGGTCGGCGCGAACGATACTGCGGCCATAATCATCCCCCTTACGATGAGTTGACGCGAACGAGTAAGTATGTTGATGCCGTAACGCAAATCGAATGCCAATCGTAAGTTATTGGAAATTATTAAGGGCACGAATAATAACGTCGTGAGCCTTCGAGATCGATGATAACGATTCGTCAAAAAAAGTATCAGAGTGTATCGTAAGCAAAGAAAGTCATGAAACAATGTTCTGATAATGCCGGCGGCCCGAACGCTTCTTCTGTGATGGAGCAACATTCCCTCTCCGTTCTCGGGCCAGCGTCGGATGGCGCTTTTCCCGGAACTTGGTCAGGAGGCGGGGGACCTGATGCGCTGCGCCGACCGGGCGATGTATCGGACAAAACAGGCCCGGAGCGGTTATCAAATTTATTAACCGCTGAAGAAATATAGCCGATGTAAGCCTTCCGGACGAATGGTCATCTCATTCCTGAAAAGTTCAAGTAAAACCTGAGGTCGGGATTTAAACGTGGTTTTCCTCCTCCGTCAGGACCCATCCCCATCAACCAACACCCATTTTGAGGGATTGCCCTCCGGCGCCGATTCAATCAACATGAAATAAAAAGGTCAACGATGATGAAAGGGTCCACGGATCAATACCGGGCGCATTGCTACTTGAGGAGGGAATAATGATGATGCTTCCGCTGCAAATGGTCGTACGGAATCTCTCACTTTCAGAAGCAGCCAAGGAGGATATTCGAGAAAAAGCTTCTAAGCTCAGTCGATATTATGATCCAATCGTGAGATGTCGCGTTATTGTAAATGCCCCGCACCGGCATCAGCGGAAGGGGCAATCGTATGATGTTCGGATCGACCTCACCGCGCCCGGCGCGGAGTTGGTTGTGCATCGGTCGTCTGAGGATCTCAACGCGGCGGTCCGAGAGGCCTTTGACGCGGTCCGCCGCCGGTTGGAAGAATTTGCCCGTTGCCGGAGGGGGGAGATCAAGAGACACGCGCCGGCCTCGCTTTAGAAATCATTTTACCGATTACTCTTTAGCGATCCCTGCGGCGACCAAGTCGATCGACGGTTCCCCGGCGTGGCGGACGATCTCGGCCTTGGCAAGATCCCTCAGTCGGACGATCTGCCGCCAGTCCTTTCCCTCGGGGTGGATCGGCTTGCCGATGGTCACCTGGATCGGTCCGCGGCGGGGGATCCAACGGCCGGGCCAAAGAACTTCGCGGGCGCCCCGGATGGCGACGGGGCAGATCGGCCGTCCGGTTTCCGCGGCGACTTTGAACGCCCCCAATCGGAACGGACGGATCCCCCGGAATCGCGAGAAGGTCCCTTCCGGAAAGATCAAAACGGAGTGGTCCTGCCGGAGCGCCTCCTCGATTCGGCGGGTGGTCGTGACGCTTTCGGTAAAGTCGAGCCGATCGACCGTCAAATGGTCCGCCTTTTTAATAAAGGTCCGGATCACCGGCGCCTGCATCAATTCCCGCTTGGCGACAAAGCGAAAACCGGGGGGAAGCGCCGCCATCAAGACGACCGCATCGAGGTAGCCCGAGTGATTGGCGACCAGAACGGACGGGCCGGCCTGCGAGAGATCCGCGCTTCCCTCTACCGTCACGGGACAACCGATCCAGGAGAAGAATCGGCGCGCCCAGGCATGAGAAAGCCGCGCCGGCATCTTCCCCTCCGGGAGAAGGAGCATCGCCGCCCAGACTGGGGGAATGGTCAGAAGCGCGATTAATCCGACATAAACGGTATAGACCAGACGGCCGAACGAGGAGAACGTCTGCTTCAAACGCGCGCCGAGACCGGAGAACCATATCCGGGCGATCTGAAACGCGGGGGGACGGCGCGGCGGACCCATCTCTCCTTTCAGGTAGGCGCTCCGCAATGCGGCGCGGCGGAGTTTGCCGCTGGAGGTCTTCGGGATCGTGTCCGGGGGAACCAGCGAGACAATATCGGGACGGATATCGGTGACGGCGGCCACCTTCTCCATGACCTCGCCGATCAACCGGCGCCGCGCTTCTTCTTTCTCCACCCTTGTCTCCGCAACGACGACCAGCTTTTCCGTTCCGATTTCCGGATCGGTGATGCCGAAGGCGGCCACCCGTCCGCGGCGGATTCCGGGAATCTCTCCGACCGTTTCTTCCACCTCTTGGGGGTAAAGATTGCGGCCCGCCTTGATGATCATGTCTTTGCGGCGGCCGGTCACGAAGAGCTCTCCCTCCGCAAGATAGGCGAAATCACCCGAGTCGCACCAGCCGTCTTGGAAGGTTTTCTCGGTCGCTTCCGGATCACGATAATATTCTCTCATTGTCGACGGTCCGCGAAATTGCAGCGCCCCTTCGGTCCGTTCTCCCACCTCATGACCCGACGCATCGACAATGCGAACCGCATGGCCCGGAAGGGGAGCGCCGCAGGAGACGAATCGAAGCGGAGACGGCTCGGTGGGCGGGGCCGCTACCGCTTTTCGTTCTCGCTCGAAGGTTTCGCGGGTGATCAGATCGATCCGCGGCGGCCGGCCGACGGGGGGGAAGGTCAGCGCGACCGACGACTCGGCCAGCCCGTAAACCGGAAAAAAAGTTTCCTTCCGAAAGCCGTACGGAGCAAACCGCTTCGTAAATCGCTCGAGTGTCTCGGGGCTGACCGGCTCGGCCCCGTTGAAGGCGACCCGCCAGGAGCTCAGATCGAGTCCTTCGATCGCGCGCTCGTCGATCTTGCGGACGCAAAGTTCATAGGCAAAGTTCGGCGCGGCGGAGTGGGTCCCCCGATGATAGTGGATCGCCCAGAGCCATCGCTCCGGGCGGGTCAGAAAGGTCAGCGGCGAGAGGATCGTGATCGGGATGCCGAAGTAGAGGGCGCCGAGCCAGGAGCCGATCAGACCCATGTCGTGATAGAGCGGAAGCCAGCTGACCCCGACATCGCCCGGTCCGATCTGGGCGGCCTGCCCGATGGCGCGGATGTTGGCGAGGACATTCTCATGGGCGAGCAGCACCCCTTTGGGAAGGCCCGTGCTTCCGGAGGTGAATTGAATCAACGCCGGATCTTCCGCCCGGAGATCGACTTTCGGCCGCTCCGAAGAGGCGCGGCGCAACGCTTCAAACGTCGTCACATTGGTTAAATCCGGAACCATCGGCTGGAGAAGACGCCCCAATCCCTCCACCCGGCCGGAGGCGATCAGGAATCGGGCATCGGCTTTCTGCAGGATGGCGATCTGGCGGCGGGCATACTCCTCGATCTGATCCATCCGAACGGGAGGATAAAGCGGAACGGGGATCCCTCCGGCGAAGAGGACGCCGAAGAAGGTGAAGAAGAAGTCGGAGCCGGTCGGGAGCATCAGCGCCACCGTCTCATGGCGGCGGAGCCCTTGCTCCAAAAGTCCCTGCGCCACGGCGCCGGCGGCGTCGACGAGCTGGCCGTAGGTGATCTTCTGCTCGGTCCCGTCTTCCTGCGGAAGGTAGATATGGGGGCGATCGGCCTCTCTCTCCGCCCGGCTCAGAAGGACTTCCGGAAGCGAGGAGGCGGAGGCGGGGGGGGGCGTGGCGGCGCCGATCGTTTGGATTCTTTCCAAGGAGAGGGGGCGGCCGGGGGCCTCGGAACGGAGAACGGCGCCGGCCAGATCGCGCGGGCTTCTCGCATCCGCAACCAGATGCTCCGGAATTCGGACCGAGAACGCTTTTTCGATCCGAAGAATGAGCTCGACCCGCTCCAAGCTTCCCAGACCGAGATCCCGATCGAGGGAGGCGTCTAAAGAAACAGCGTGAGCGGTGTGTTCCATCCCAAGCTCGGCGACAAACTCGCGGAGGATTGAAAGGACTTTTTGTCTGACGGTCTCACTCGGATCGGGAAGGCGCTCAGTGGCCATGTGAATAACTCCATTGCGGAACAAGCTTCAATGGTCGGATAAACTAAAGCTATATAGGGCTTCCTTATAAGGAATAAGGAAAGATCGCTCCTATCATGAGATAATTCTAAAAAAAGGACAATACCTCGAAGGGAGTACGGTCAAGAGAGCGGTTTCACGCCGATTCCTTCTTTTTCCAACCTCCCGCGAAACAAGCAGGATCGATGCGGCCTGCGGCGTATCGCTGTGAACCCGATGAAGGAGACGGATACTTTCCTGCAGAATGTGTTTAAATCATCTCGTCGTTTCATTCCAGAGAGGGGTCGAACCGGAGATTAATTTGACTCGGAGACCGGTTCAATGGCAGAATGGGGACCATGTCGCATCTACAGGATCAAGTCGCCATCATTACCGGGGGAAGCAGCGGAATCGGTTACGCCGTCGCCCAAGCGGCATTGTCCGAAGGAATGCGGGTGACGATTTCCGCCCGGAACAAAAACAAACTTTCCCGCGCCCTGACGGAGTTAAGGAAAGAAGTGAAAGGGGAAGACCGTCTGATCGCCGTCCCGGCCGACGTCTCGGTGGCGGCTCAGGTCGATGAGATGGTCAGGGAGACGATGAATAAATGGGGCCGGGTCGATCTCCTGGTGAACAACGCCGGCGTCGGCCAATGGGGCGCCATCGAAGAGATCAGTGAAGAAGATTGGGATCGGATCCAGGCGATCAATCTGAAGGGGACCTTCCTCTGCACGAAGGCGGTCCTGCCGGTGATGAAGCGGCAACGCTCCGGTTATATCGTCAATATCTCCTCATTGGCCGGGAAGCAGGGGATGGGAGGGGCATCCGCCTACTCCGCGTCCAAATTCGGCGTGATCGGATTTACTGAGAGCCTCTTGGAAGAGGGGGTCGCGCATCAAATCCGGGCGACGGCGATCTGCCCCGGTTTCGTGGCGACGCCGATGGTGGCCGGCGCCTCGGTGCCGCCGGAAGAGATGATCCCGCCGGCCGACATCGGAAAAATCATCATTGATCTCCTCCATCTCGCGCCGGTCACCGTCATCAAAGAGATCGTCGTCCGACGCCGCGGCGCAATCGATTAAATGGCCAACGTCTATCACCTCGATCTTTCCCGGAGCATGTTGAAGGGGGCAACGCTGGCCCTCCTTCCGGGAGATCCGTTTCGCGTCCCCAAAATCGCCGCCCAGATTGAAGAACGGAGCGGGGAGAAAGCGGTGGAGCTGGCCTGGAAGCGGGAGTATCGAAGCTTCTTGGGAACGCTGGCCGGGGAGAAGGTTCTGGTCACCTCCACCGGGATCGGCGGGCCGTCGACCTCTATCGCCGTCGAAGAGCTGGCCAAGCTCGGCGTTCGAATTTTTCTCCGCGTCGGGACCGCCGGCGCGATCCAGCCCGGCATGAACATCGGCGATCTCGTCATCACCACCGCGTCGGTCCGTCTCGACGGCGCCTCCACCCATTATGCCCCGATCGAGTATCCGGCGGTCTCTCACCCGGAGGTTCTCATCGCCCTGATCGATGCGGCGCGGCATCATGAGCGGGAAGGGTTTCGCGCCCATGTCGGGATCACCGCCTCTTCAGATACCTTTTATGCCGGGGAGGAGCGGACCGACGGTTTTTCCCGTTACCTGCTGCGGCGGCTTCGGGGGTTGACCGAGGAGATGAAGCGGCTGCACGTTCTCAACTTCGAAATGGAGTCGGCGACGCTGCTGACGATGTGCGCCGCGCTCGGGCTGAAGGGTGGGGTGATCACCGGCGTGGTCAATCGAAGAAGAAAGAAAGAAGAAAAGATCACGCCGGAGCGGCTGCGGGCGGGCGAGGAGAATGTCATCCGAGTGGCGCTCACCGCCGCCGAACGGCTTTTGGGTTCTTCGAAAGGAGAGTAACGGTCGCCCGGTTCTAAGAAAGGGGGGGTACGTTCATCTCTTCATGATGCTTGATGTACTCAAGCAGTCTCGGATTTTCCCTCCCGATCCGATCAAAGCGGATGTGGATCGCATAGGTGGTTCCATTCTGTAAAGGATTTGTCCAAGCCACCTCTCCCACGATTGATTCGGTTGTTGTCTTTCCTTGATCGGTTCCAAAAATGACCTCGACACGAACGAATTCCCCTTTTTGGAATTTTTCCGGACAAAGGATTCCGATCCCGTGGGAGCAGAGGTCCTGGACCAAAATGTCGCTCGTCGGATGTATCCCGAGCCGGGTGAGGCTCGAAATTGAAATCATTGGGATTCGGAAGCGGCTCTTTCGATTGTACAAAGCGCTTTCGATCGATGGGATTCTGGAGCGATCGAGCTTTTTCTTGCTGTCGATGGCTTGAGCGATTTCGACCATCAATTGTGGAACATTGAACGGTTTGGTGTAATAACTTCTGGCGCCGAGTCGGACCATGTCTGCGGCGCTCCCGTGAATTCCAGCGCCATACCCCGTGATAATCATGACCTCGATATGAGGGTTATATTCTTTGATCGACTTCAATACGGCGACCCCGTCCATCCCCGGCATCCTCAGGTCCAGGGTGACCAGATCGACCTTCCGCTTTCGAATAATTTGCATCGCCCGAAGGCCGCCGTCTGCTTCCTCCACTCTGTAGTGCGCTTTGAGAAGCAACTTCAGCGACTCACGCGGGCCGGTTTCATCATCGACAATTAAAACAGTACTCTTGGAATTCATCGCTGTTCTCCTTTTTTAGTCACTACTTCGAGGTTTGTTGTTGCATCGTTCCCTACCAGAAGGAAGGAGATACTAATAAGATAAGAAGTCTCAGGGTGCAGCAGGGCCGCGCTGTTATGTCGTTCGTGTTATCCCTAGGTGGAAGGGTATCAGAGATTCATCATTCGTCAATAAAGAATACTCGGTATAGGGTCAAATCGATGTGATCCATCCGTCACCTTTGGTAGTGACTGAGTCTGGAATCAATTTCTGGATTGTCATTCCCGCGCAGGCGGGAAAGCGCCTGGAACCGACTTGATGCGCACAGCGCCTCCGATCGCTTCGCGACAGCAATCCAGTGATTTAAAACCTCTGGATGCCCGCTTCCGCGGGCATGACGACTTTGGAATTTCAAAACGAGTCACTACCTCACTTTTATAAGGATTGAGAGTTCCAAAAAGGTTCTGTTATGTTAAGTGAGGTGAATGCAGCGCCGCGATACGGACGCGATACGGAAAGGAGAATGAAATGAAGTTTTTATTTTCAGTGGTATCGGCTTTCATGCTCTTAAATCTTCATCCGCCCTCAATGCACGCTCAGAGCAACCCAATTCAACAGTACGACGGAAACATCATTCTCCCGAGCACCTTTGAAGATCTCATCTGTTTGGGAAATTGGAATGCGGAGTTGGAGCGATGCGAAGGGTCTGCCGTAAGTTCCGGCGCTTTGGCCGCGATTTCGGCCGCGAAATCGGCCGACCGGCTGGAGCAGATCCGTCTGCTTCTGAATTCCATCAACAACAAGCTTTCCGAGAACACGCAAGCGTTGATCGATCTTCGGAAATCGTTTGATCTGCAAGACGCTCCGGCGACGCAGTCGCTGCGCGAAACGATCATCACCCGATTCGATGCGGTCCCAACGAGGATTTTAACCGAGGATTTGGTTAAAGAAGAACTTGATCGGTTAAGGAATGACATCCTCGAGGCGGTGGAGCGGAAAAATCCGGCACCGCCTCGATCTTCCGGTGAGTGAACCGATCGGAGAACAGAAAAGAGGTCGTTTTCTTGCGTGAATTTTACTTCATTCTTCATCCACGAGCTTATACCCTAAAGACGGAACCGTCTCGATGGCATCCGTCAGCATCGGGATCTTCTCTCGCAGCCTTCGGATATGCACATCGACCGTGCGGGTCGTCCCGAAGTAGTCGTACCCCCAGACGGTGTTCAACAGATGGTCACGCGTCAGGACCTTCCCCTTATTTTTCAGCAGATGTTCAAGCAGGGCAAATTCCTTGGCCGTGAGGGTTACCCGCTTCTCCGAGGCTCTCACCTCATGGCGGGGGACATCCATCACCAGATCGCGATAGGCATAACCGGCCGCACTCTCTTTTCGATCCGATCGCCGGAGCAGCGCTTTGACCCGCGCCATGAGCTCTTTGGGGGAGAAGGGCTTGGTGACATAATCGTCGGCCCCGAGCTCCAGCCCGACCACCTTATCACTCTCCTCATCCTTGGCGGTGAGAAAGAGAATCGGAAGGGCGGCGGTCTCCTCCTGGGCCCGCAGCTTTCTGCAGACTTGCAGGCCGTCTTCCCCCGGCATCATGATATCCAGGATCACCAAGGAGAAAGGCTGTTTGGCCAGTGCCTTAAGCGCGTCCGAGCCGTTGGAGACACAAAGCGGCTCGAACCCTTCTTTCCGCAAATGATGCGCGACCAGCTTGCTTAAATCGGCCTCATCATCCACCATCAATATTTTCTGCGACATCGGTTCTCCTTCATTACGGCCATTACGGTGAAATGATTTTTAAACTTTCAAGTAAGCCTTGAACTTTCTGTTCGATCCTGTTTCGTACCTCTCGGAACTGATCGATGGGCCAATATTTCGGATCGGGGATCGCCCAATCCTCGCGGTGTTTTGCCTTCACCATCGGGCACGCGTCTCCGCAGCCCATCGTGACAACCGCGTCGTATTCTATAGCCGGGATCTCACGGAGCGATTTGGAGGTATGCTTCGTCAGGTCGTAACCGACTTCCCACATCGCTTCAACCGTTTTCGGATCGATCTTTCTCGACGGGCGCGATCCGGCGCTATAAACCTCGATCGCTTCTCTTCCATAACGTTGCGCGAATGCTTCGGCCATTTGGCTGCGGCATGCGTTTTCGATGCAGACAAAGAGAATCCGTTTCATCATCCGCCGGTCTCCTCCGGCGGACGGAATTTATAACCGACGCCGCGGACCGTCAAAATGAATTGGGGACGGGAGGGATCGGGCTCCAGATGTTGCCGGATGGAGTGAATATGAACGTCGAGGTTATGCTCTTCGACGAACTGGTTTTCTCCCCACAAGGTCGTGATCAATTCATCCCGCTTGAACACCTTTCCGGGGTTCTGCGCCAGGAATTTTAAAAGTCCGAATTCGGTGCGGGTCAGCCGAATCAATCGCCCGGCCATCCTAATTTCATGACGCTCGGTGTCGATCACAAGCGCGCCGGCGCGGTACGCGCCGCCCGGTTTTTGCTCGGCGGCCATCCGCTTGCGACGGAGGAGCGCCTTGATCCGGGCGATCAGCTCCCGAAGACTCACCGGTTTGGGGAGGTAATCGTCCGCGCCCGACTCCAGACCCAGAATCCGGTTGGCTTCTTCTCCCAGCGCAGTAAGAATAAGAAGGGGAATCGCCTGGGTTTTTAAGTTTTTTCTAAGCAACCGGCAGACCTCCCAGCCGCTTAAGCCGGGGAGCATCAAATCGAGGATAATCAGATCAGGCGGCCGGCGCTGCGCTTCGGAGAGCCCCGTTTCGCCTTCGGCGGCGACCCGGACGTGGTAATGATGCCGGGTCAGCTCTTTTTTGAGGATATCGATCATGTCCGGATGATCCTCGATAATGAGGATCTCTTCAGGCTTTGGAGAAGTGACGCGAAGATGACTTTGCACCATGTAACCGATGTTACCCGAGCGGTGTTTTATGAAGATTACGCCGATGTTAAATTTCTGTTTCTTAACCGGGCATCGAAAGCATCGGGTCCGGGATCACCAGGCTTCTCTCTTGACCCCGGTTTTCGTTCCTCTGAGGACTTGATGAAGCCGGCCTGCGGCGGCGAAAATCTGTTCTCGAACGGAAAGGGGAAGCAGCGGTGTCCAGAGAAGAAGCGCCCCATAGGCGGTCCAGTAAAAGAGGGTGTCAAAGATTAAAGCCGTGAAGGGGGCGATCGAAAGTGTTTGACGGAGGAATACGGCGGGGAGGAAAACGGAAACGGCCAGGAAAAGCGTTCCGGCGAGTTTCCCCCAGGGGAGGAATTCTCCCCAGGAGGTCTCCATCATTTTTCGTATCTTCCAGAGCATCATCCCTTTTCCGAGATACATCACCAAAACGGTGGTGAGGACCGCCCCGGTGAGGCCGGCGATGTGGATGAGGGGGATGATCAGGAGGAGGGTCAGAACGATTTTTGCGGAGGTCGTTAAAAGAATAAATGGGATTCGGGCGTAACATCGGAGCATCCCGTCGGTTAGAAAGACCGCCGGCAGAATTCCCAGGGCGGAAATCTGAAAAAGAGGGATACTTTCCCGATAGGTGTCCGTGAAGAGAAACGCGATCATGTCGGGGGCGATCAAGACGAAGAAAATCCCGACCGGGAAGAAAAAAAGGGCGAGGCGGGCGGTGACATCATGCCACAGGGCGAGCCGTTCTTGATTCGAGCCGTTCTTCAGAAGCGACGACATCCGGACCATCAGAACCTGGGTGGTCGGCGTGTAGATGAAATCGATGATCGGAATCTGCATGATGCCGACTGAGTAGACGGCAAAGGTCGCGACATCGAAGAGGGAAGCGACGGCATACTGGTGAAGATTTTGTTGAAGGACATCGACTACCACGGCGGCGCCGAACGGGAGGGCATAGGCGAGCTGTGTTTTAAGACCCTCCATCCGGATCAACGATATTCGATTTTTACCACGAAGGAGGATTCGGACCGTATAGGCCGCCGTGATCGCCAGCCGCAACGCCGCAAAAGAAAGCAATCCGATGATGACAGCTGAGAGGGAGCGGCCGATCAGAAGAGGGAGAATAATAAAGAGGGCGCGGATCATTTCCGATAGAAAAAGGACCGTTGATCCGGCTGCGATCCGCTCCTGAGCAATCAGCATCGTCTCCAGATGGCATGAGGCGAGCATCAAGACAAGAAAGAAGGCCAACTTGGGAAGATAGGGAACAAGGGAGGGGTTGGAAAACCAGGCGGCGAGCGTTTCTCCCCCCAAGAGAAGGCCGACGCCGGCAAGTACGCCTGCGGCGGTCACAAAAAAAATCGCCTGAAAGATCCAGGACGTTCTGCGGTTTGGATCGTGGGGAATAAAGTAATAAAGGCTCTGAATCATCCCTCCCTGTAAGATCAGATAGAGGGTTGTAAAGATTAAAAAGATCTGCTTGAAAGTTCCATATTCGGCCGGGTCCAACCCGCGCGCCAAAAAGATCGGGATAAAAAAGGTGAGGGTAAAGGAAGCGATCCGTCCGATGATCAGAGTGAGCGCCTGCGAGTGAACCGACTTGGGTTTGACTTCGGATGCGATCTCCATTGAGCCGTTTCTCCTGCCAATTCAGAAAGTGAAGGGAAACCCGATTTTATTGTCACTTCACCAGAGGTCTTTTTTCAGGTTAAGGAGCTCCGGGGAGATGTCGGGCGAGGTGAGCGCTTTCTTTCTTTTCATTTCACTCGGCCTCCGTTTTGCTTTGCCCGACCGGTTCCATCCTTTTAGAAAGGAATCGTTGTAGATGCGAGCCAGGTAAAAGAGAATCATGAAGGTACCTCCTAAATAGAGGGTCCACTCGGCGATGTTTAACTGATTGCGCCATCCGATGAGAGCGGGAATGGTCTGTACGAGAAAATATTGGACGACATAAGTGAATAACGATGTTTTACCGAAGAGGGCGAGCGCCTTTTCGAACCGCCCGAAGTTCTTTTCCATTTCGATCTTCCGAACAAAATAAGCCAGAATCAGAAAGAGAACGCCGATGTAAAACGGAAGCAGAGAGGAGAGTTTTTCAGGGTAGAAGAGCGTTTTCAGCGTGTTTCCGAAGAGGCCCTCCGAGAAGAATTTTCCCGCCGCCCAGAGTCCAACCAGGAATCCGGATAAAAGAATCAACGGGACGATGCTTCTTCGGAGTGTTCTGACGAATTGACCGAGTGTTTCACTGACAATCGACCGGGCGAAGCTGTTTCCGAGGACCGTTCCGATCATAAAGAGGCCGGCCAGAGGAACGATCGGGTAGGTATCTCCCAGAAGAGGGTTGTCGCGAAGAGAGACCCCGAAAGTGAACTCTTTGATAACGAGCAAGATCGGCGAAGTGATCGAGGGGAAGAACGAGAAGAGCTTCCATGAAAGGAGACAGGTTATCCCGATGACAATCCGAGCGGGTCGGTCCAACCGTGGAACCAAGGTTGGGAGAAGCATGAAAAGGACCGCCAGCGCATCGGTGATGTACCAGTAGCGGAGGTAGACCTCGATCAATGAGGTTTCCTGACGGAGCGGATAGGTCGCCAAGGAAATGAGCAGATGGGCAAGGGTCAGAAGCTGGATGCCCCGGATGAAGTATTTCCATCGAATGCGTTGAAAGTGTGAATAAGTCGACTCGAAATAACCGAGCAACATGCCGCTGATCATTGTGAAGCCGGGGGTTCCGAGGTTGGTGACTTTCGTGATCAGAAGGCCCAACCATTTATTCGATTCCGAGTCGTTCAAGAGAATGAGACCGTGACCGACGGTGATCACACACATCAGCAGGCCGCGAGCAACATCAATTGCATCGACACGACGCCTCGGAGCCGAGGTCGGCGCGGGAAGAAGTTCTTGATGGGGCGAGTCGGGGAGCGCTAATACAGTCATCGTACCCATTTATCAGGATGAACGCCGAAAATCTGCGGATCGGGCGAGTGTTTATACAGACCAGAGAATCGTGCGACGGACGTACGATTTTTTCTTGGACGGAGAAAAGTTCGCGCGATTGATCAGGATAATCGGATCGATGATGTCGCCGCAGAGGATACAGCGCCAGATAAAATGTTCCGCGCGTCCGATCTCATCCAGGGCTCGATCTTTTATCATCATCCCGCTACAACGTCTGCAAGGCATTCATCCCATCCTTATTTTTAATTCTTTGTCGGAGCGCCGTTTTTTTTCATCTTCTTTCATCATAAAGGAAGGATATTTCTTCGCGATCAAAGAGATGTTAACGGGTTGTTAAATGTGACGGGGCCGGAGGAGCGAGAGAGAAAGACGGGTTCGTTCTCCCATAAGGCGGAGGGGTTCGTCTCTACTTGTTTTAGCCGACAGCTTTTTGCGGCTCGCGGCGCATCTTTCCCGATCGGTAAACGGTCGGCGTCGACATCAACGCGCGATAGAGGGGACACCAACGATGCAAGCGGGTCGTACAATACTGGTCCAGTTCGAGAGAGCTCGGCTCGAAGATCCATTCCCGCGCGCGGCACTCCGCTTCCCCTTCCGTGCTTTCAGCTTTTCCGAGATAAGGACAATGCATCGTCATTCTCCTTTGTTTTGATCTTCCTCTCCGCTTTGTGGATCGATCATCGCTGTATAGCTGAATCACATCCTACCCTCCGCTTGTTTATGATGAGTTATGTTTCTGTTAAAAGGGTGTTAATTCCACCGTCGGATAGATCAGGGCCTGGATCAAGAATGGTTCCGGGCGCTTTAATGAAGGATTCATCCGCCGAATCCCCTCGGCCTGAAAAAGCGGCGGCCTGGTATACTATATCGAAATATCGGAATGGTTGGAGCTTAGGCGGAAGCGCCGCAACTTAAAACGGAGAAGAAAAATGATTCCGAGAGTGCCCATCAAAAGGGTCATGTGCGAGAAGCTCCTCACCCTCGATCAGACGGAATCGGCCCTGCGGGCCGCAGAAGTGATGACGGAGCACGGGATCGGCTCCGTCCTGGTCTCTCGTGATGGAGAGGTCATGGGGATCGTCACGGAAAGCGATCTGGTACGAAAGGTCCTCGGGCAAGGGATCGATCCGAAAGGGGTCAAACTCGAAACGATCATGAGCTATCCCCCGATCACGATCGACGAAAAGGAGATGCTGGAGCAGGCGTACAAATTGATGGGGGAGAATCAGATCCGCCACCTTGTGGTCACGCGGGGGGGAGCGCCCTGCGGCATCGTTTCCGCCCGCAGCTTCATGGAGTCGATCTATCCGTGACGGCATTCCATTTATCGTACCACCGGTGTTCCTTGCAGCTTTATTGAAAAATTCCTCCGACCTTCGAAAAACCCGCTTTTAAAATATAAAAGGGCTGTCCTAAACAGCCCTTCGGAAAAACATCGGTTCCGTCCTTCGTCATCTTCAGCGCTTGCCGCGTCCGAGATCCTTCATCGTCTTCTCATAGGCGAGCTCGTGATTAAAACCTTCCTTAAGATACTTCCAAAGGAGCGTAATTTTCTCGAGATCCTCCTGAGTAAAGAGCCGCAGTTCTACGTTGCCGATCGGTTTCATTCGGGGAGTGACATAACCCATTTTTTCTAGATAATAGAGCTTGTGACGCGGAATGCCGACCTTTTTCAAAATAATCGCCGTTGTGACTGGAAGCCTCTTCATCTGCACCGCCTAAGAAGGTTTCTATCGGATTTTCTAGGGTAAAAGCAGACTTAAGATTACCAGAACAACGGAAGCTGTCAAGAAACGCATTTATCTTAAGCGTGGTGGAGCGGATAGAAAGTTAAAGGAAAAGTTTATCTCTTTCCGAAAAGACTCGAATCGATCGGGATTGGAGCTCTCCCTAGAGAGGATGAACGGCCGGCCGGAGAAATCGCGCAGGGTAAAATCGGGTATCCTCCCTCCAATGACATCCCTTTCTCTGCGCCCCCGAGGGAGACGCCAGCGGGTCTTGATGACAATCTTCCAGAAGAGTCCCTTCATTTGAGAAAGGATATTCCGCGTGGATCTCCTCATGGCTCATGCTCCATTCCGACCCAAATTTCTTCTCCCCGCACTTCAACCGGGTAGGTCCGCACCTTGTCTTCCGGATTGGCGAGGCAGCTCCCGGTGGCGACGTCCAACGTATTCCCATGCCAGGGACAGAGTAATTTCCCGTCGACCACCTCCCCCTGCACCAGCGGGGCGGCGCGGTGGGCGCAGAAGCGATCGAGGGCGTAGAAGAGCCCGTCGATATTCATCAGGAGGATCTGTCGGTGTCCGACCTTCACCTCCTTTCCCTTCCCCTCCGGGAGATCGGCGGTTTTCCCGATTGGTTGATATTCGATCATGTTGTCTCCTTTTCAATGCGCAAAGGGCTGTCCGATAATGGTTTCCTCGGGAGGAAGCTCCTCCGTGGTTTCGAAAGGAATTTGCAGAGGGTCAAAACGATGCGTGGGCTCTTTCTCCGCCACCTTCCAGCGATGATCAGCCATGGATTCACCCTCCCGTAAGGTCACCTCTCAGTGTGTACGTCATCAAGACCGATAGAGCGGGATGATCTACATCCTCATATTGATGATTTGGATGGAAGATCACAATACCCCCTTTGGGGGGTTGCTCCTTTCTCGGGTTCTGCGTGAGAATGAGACAGAAATTCCGATCATCTCAACGTCGAGAAAAGGCAGCCGATGTCGATGGAAAGCAAACAGCAGACCTTCTCACTATGGTATTTCATCATCGCCAAGACCGCCAGCAAGACGGCTTAAGAGGAAAAGGGTGTTCCTGTCCACCTTTAGGGAGGTGGCATTATCCAAGGAGGATCATATGAAGCTGACTCCGAACACAAAATGGACCGGGTTAAAAAAGTGGTTTTTTAATCTATTCGAGAAGGGAAAATACCCCGCCGTGATGGTACGCGTTGAGGCGTTCTTACGCGAGAACGAAATCCCATACCTAATTCTGAAACATCCGGAAGCATCGAGCGCTTCGGAACTGGCCGAGTCGCTCCATGTTTCCGGAAAACGGGTGGCGAAAGTGGTCATTGTCCGCGCCAAGGGGCGTTACGCGATGGTGGTATTGCCTTCGCATCTGCAGATCAATCTTCAACGTTTGGCGCGTTTGCTGAAGGTAAATCATCTGCGGCTGGCCGCCGAAGGGGAGTTAAAAGCCCTCTTCCCGGACTGCGAGGTCGGGGCGATGCCTCCCTTCGGCAATTTGTACGGGATTCCCGTCTATGTCGACGTCTCGATGCGGCTCGATCCCCTTTTTGTTTTTGCGGTCGGGACGCGCCATGACGCCGTCGAAATCTTCTACCGGGATTTCGAGGAATCGGTCAAGCCGAAGGTTGGAATTTTCGCGGCGGTTCCGATCGAGCGGCTTGCGGTTTGATCGTCTCACAGGAGAAAAGAAAATGAAGCAAAACAAAAGAGGGAAGAACGACGTCTCCCGGATTTTGGTCCCGACCGATTTCTCCGAGTGCTCATCCGATGCGCTTGATTATGCAATGGCCCTGGCCAAGCCGCTTAACGCGGAACTTATTTTGGCCCATGTGATCGAGCCGTTCCCGTATACAGCGGTGAATGCGATCGCTTTCATCAATTATGAGGAGCGCCTGATTCCTGAAGCCCGGTCGCTGCTCGATGAGCTGTCGAAGCGACCTCTCAGAGAAAAGCTTTCGGTGGAAACACATCTGAGCACCGGGATCGCTTCTCGGGAGATCATCAGACTGGCTGAACGTGAAGAGGCCGACCTGATCGTGATGGGAACCCACGGCCGCACCGGAATCGATCATCTCTTTACCGGAAGCGTCGCGGAAAAGGTGGTCCGTCTTTCGCCCTGCCCCGTCCTGACCGTTCACTTCCGGTCGGCGGGCTCCAAACGAAAGACGGCCGTCCCGAAACGAAAAACCGTAACGAAGTCGTAAATGGGACCCTGCGAAAGCAATGGGTTGTCTTGATGGAAAAAAGCGATCGTTTCATCCTGAAATTTTCGAAACGCCGGCTGGCGATGGCGGCCGGGGCGCTCTTTGCCGTTTTTGTATTGTCGGAGGCGCTCCCCCAGGAGCGCGACCCGATCACCGGCCGAGACTATACGGGGGTTTGCGCCAGCTGCCATGGATCGAAGGGGATCAGCACCAATCCGGTGGTTCCCAGTTTGGCGGGTCAAGACCGCTCCTATCTGATCGGGCAGCTTCAGGCCTTGCGGGATAAGCGCCGTAGGCATGCGGCGATGGAAGGAATCATCGCGGAGATGGCCGACGGAGACATCGCGTATATGGCGACTTACTATGAGAAACAGATTCCGATGGCCGGCGAGAAGCAGCTTATTTTTAAAAAGCGGGAGAAAGGGGAGCCCTTTTACAAAAAATGCCGGGAGTGTCATGGCGATCGCGCCGAAGGTCGTGACGGGATTCCTCGCCTGGCCGGTCAGCAAGCGGTTTATCTTGAAAAGACGCTGTTGGCCTATCGGGCAGGAGAGCGGTCTGCTGCCGGAATGAATGAGTCGGTTTTTGCCCTAAGCCCTGAAGAGATCAAAGCGCTCTCACGCTTTCTTTCAACCCTGAGATAAAAGGCCGAACTGATCATCAAAACACCACGTTCGAGGGATTGAGATGAGGAAGGGATCTCTGCAAGATAGAGACAAGGATACAGTTTTAAACCAAGGAGGGAGCCGTGATGACAAGGCGCAATAATCGATGGATCGGCATGGGTTTGATCCTTATTTTTCTCATCGCGGGGTCGGCTTCGGCATTGGTCGAGATTTCCAAGAAGGGGGAGGTGCGGGCCGATCAGGACGACATGAATGCCATCCTGGATACCTTCGATCAGGCGGAGGAGGCACTGCAAGCGAAGAATCTTTCCGTGATTATGTCGGTCTATTCCAACGGCTACCTCAATCGGGGTCTCCGAAAAGAGGAGACCTCTCGAATCTGGCAGGATATCTTCAACCGATATGATCGGCTCTCTTCCCGTCATCTCTTTTCTCGGATCGTCGTAGACCCGAACGGAAAGACGGCGAAAGTGACCTGCACCGGGTCGCTGTTCGGTGTCTCGGTCTTCAAAGGGGGAGCCCGTTCGGAGGCGGTCCAAATCGATACCTGGTTCGAAGCGATCCATCATCTGGCGTTCGAAGAGGGAGAGTGGCGGATTATCGGCCATGACCCTTCCGAAAAAGAACGGGATCTCTTCGGGTCGGCGATTCACCTATTGTTCTGAAAGGAGGGGAAGATGCAGCTTCCGTTAAAAATGACGGTCCGGAACGTCGGTCTTTCGGAAGCAGCCAAAGAGGATATTCGCAAGAAGGCTGCCTTGCTTGATAAAGGTTATGATCGGATCATCCGGTGCCATGTGATTGTTGACACCCCTCATCGTCATCAGAATAAAGGGTTGCTCTATGATGTGCGGATCAACATCACCGTTCCCGACGCGGAATTGGTCATCAAGCGTGAGTCCAATGAGGATCTCTCTGTAGCGATTCGGGATGCTTTCGATGCCGCGCGGCGGCGATTGGAGGATTTCGCCCACCGGCAGAGAGGGGAGGTGAAGAGACATGAAACCCCTCCCCATGGTCGGGTCGTTCAGCTTTTTCACGAAGAAGGGTACGGCTTTCTGGAAACGCCGGATGGCCGGGAGATCTACTTTCACCGAAATAGCGTATTAAACGGCGGCTTCAAGCAGCTGACGATCGGATCGGAGGTCCGCTTTGCCGAGGAGGAAGGAGAGAAGGGACCTCAGGCGAGCACCGTGGTAAGCATATAAAAACTCCTGAAGAGAAGAAACGATGATGTATTTTAGAAATTGTCGGCATGCGGTGGGAGATTTTCTTTCAGGAGTTTTCTCAGGTCACTGATGAAGAGGTAATCGACCTTCTCCGGCAAGGCAGATCCGAATCGGAGAAGACGATATCGATGAGCGAGGTGTTGCCATGACGACAAAAACAAGAGGGAGCGGAATTCGAAGGCCGGGCGGAGAGCGGATTACCCACTGGCTTGGGCTGCAGAAAGAATATTTGCACGATACTTACAAGGCACGCGGCAAACCGGCGTCGCCGACGGTGTGTCCCGAGTGCGGGGCGATCTTCCGCAGGGGCCGGTGGAGCTGGGGGCTGCGTCCCGCCGGTGCTAATGAAGAGAGCTGCCCCGCCTGCCATCGGATCCGGGATCGTTATCCCGCCGGGATCATTCATCTGAGCGGACCGTTTTTCAAGGCTCACAAAGAAGAAATATTAAACCTGGTCCGCCATAAGGAAGCCGAAGCGAAGCGGGAACATCCTCTTTGCCGAATCATCTCGATTGACGAAGAGGAACAAGGGGTGACCGTGACGACGACCGACACCCATCTTCCACGTCGGATCGGCGAGGCGCTCTGGCATGCCTATCACGGGGAGCTCGATCTCCACTATGGGCAGGACCCGAGGTTGATCCAGATGAGTTGGAAGGCGTAGACGAGAGCGGTCCTATTCGTCAGCAGATGCGTGGGAGTTGATTGCCGGCCAACATGTCTACCCTTCGGTCGGTCCCAATCGTGCTTTTCATGACGACGGCGTGGCCGGCATGCTCGGTGACGCGGCCGATGAGGGAGGCATCGATTCCCAAAGGATCGGCGCGCAGAATCGATAATGCGCGCTCGGCATCGCGCGGGGCGACAAAGGCGACGAACCTTCCTTCATTCGCGACATAGAGCGGATCGAGGCCCAATATTTCACACGCCCCCCGGACCGCCTCTTCGGGGGTCTTATCGGGGGGTCAAGTCTGCTCTTGACTCAAGTTACAAACTATAAACCGACAACATATCGGGCTTTGACGCCTGCCTGATATTGAGCCAAGGGCAGACTTGACCCCCGTTGAACTCTTTCGAGATCTCCCGATGTCCACGCTCGGAATGCGGCGTCAACCGGCACAGACTTTTCTTGCCGTATCGTAAAGGCGGATGACCCACCATCCTTCGATTGTTCTTTGCCTCCGAAAAGCGATGAAAGCCAGCTGATTGTGCTGTTTCCTTGTGAATGCCTAACGTCTCGCGATGAGCCGCAGCGATCACTTGGCCGACTGCGCCGACGGCCCCATCGCGGTGTTATCCGGCCCTGCCGATTCCTATTTGGCCTGGCATTCGTCCGTCGCTCATCCGAGCAGACCAAGTTGCTGTAGCATGCCAGCTTGATCCCACTGCTCCCAGCGCTCGATCACGCGATCCCCTGAGACGTGGTCGAGGATCAATCCTTCGATCTGGATGCGCCGCCCCGTCGGCTTGGTGTCGCCGAGGGGTCCGGTATGGGTACCCTCGGCTTTCCAGCGCGTGGCGACCTTGTCGGCGATAATGACCTGATCCTCGATCGTCAACCGAATGTCCGGAAACGCCGCAAGAAGGCCAGCAACCATTTGTTTGAAATCACTCAAGGAGAGATTCGGCGCCGGACTCCCGGCCATGTGAATGACGCAATGTGGTGCGAAGACATTATCGGCAACCGACACATCGCCTCGGTTCAGGCCGTCGATCCACGTTTGTTCGTACTTCGTGAACTGCTTGCTCATGGTGGCTCCTGCGTTGGTTGTCGTCGCTCCTTGTTGGCTCAGCGTGTCGTTGCTTCCGACTCTGTCCGGATGTCCGGCTAACCAGTTATTAGACAGTTATACTACCAGACAATAGCAAAATGCTCATAATCGGTCAAGAAATGAAGTCTCTGTCGGATTTCATTATCCCTTTAAAATGACTAATACGCGATTTTGGATGTTAGTCATCTAGGCTGATATCAATGCTTCCTATCCCTGACGATATTTTGAAAAACAATATGAAACCGTTCTTAAAAACGGGCGATTCCCGTTTCTCGCTACGCCGATTTCCACCTGTGATGAAAATAATCTTTATGCCCTGTATCGATAATACGCCGCGCACGCTCCTTCGGACGAAACCATTGTCGCGCCGAGCGGGTGCTCCGGGGTGCAGCGGCCGCCGAAGGCGGGGCACTCATTCGGCTTCTTCAGTCCTTGGAGAATCAAACCGCTGAGGCATTCCGATGATGTTTCAGCGGTGTAAAATAAATCGATGTAAAATAAATCTGTCCCCTTTCTTTAGTCCCCAAGGGTCGGACCGACGAGCTGGTATCCCGATTGCTTCAGCGAATCAAAACAGCGTTGAAGGTGGCCGGCTTCGAGAATTTCTTTTCGGTTTGGGATCGGTTCCGATGTTTCCATCCTGCTCCATGATGATGGGATTGGTCCGCCGCCGGAAATTGAAGCTCCCCGCCGCAAGCAGCGGGGCATCTTCGACCCGGAAGGAGAAAAATCTATTTGTATGGTTCTCTTTGCGAACGATGTGAGCGGTGGCTTCGCCCATGACAATCTGCACATTCGCGCGTCTAACCCTCGCCCAAGGGGGCGGGGAATGTGCCGATATCCATCAAGCGCGAAGCGCTTCTGCTCACATCGTGAGCGAAGCGAACCATGCGACGCGCGTGCGTGTTTAAGACAGGAAAGGAGGCTTCTCATGAGTCGTCGCGCTTTGTTTTACGCCGAGACGCTAATATCGCTCGATCAGAGCGAGACAATATTGGAGGGCATCGATCTCCGTGAAGATCCCGACCAGCTTGTTGTCGATATCAACGACCGGAAGCGCCCCGATCTTATGTTCAACCATCCGCTTAATGGCGTCGTGGATCGAGGTTTCTTCCCTGACGGAAATCGGATGACGGGACATCAGATCGGAGACGATCTGTTGATCGACATCGCCGAATTCCTTCATCTCTCCTCCGGTGATTTTCCAGTTCTGCCGAATGTCGCGATCCGAAATCATTCCGACCAATCGGTCCCCCTCTACGACGGGGAGATGCCGGATTTCGTGGTCCAACATCAAACCAAGCGCTTTGATCGTCGGCTCTTCCGGTCCGATCGAGATCGGTTTGAGGGTCATCCGATCGTTCATCGTTGGAATTTCATACGGTTTCATATCTCCTCCTCGTCTCTGGGCGAACGGGGATCACCGTTTCGTCGATAGTTGTTTCATTTGTTCCAACGCCGCATCCCGTTCATGATCGTGCGTCATGCAATCTTTTATTTTCATCGATCGTCTTCCCTCTCCATAGGAACCCTCATTCATCTTGAAGCAATCACATGGGAAAGACAACCCCTCGAAAGGGGTGGCTTCAACGCGACATCGCGGCATCAACATAGATAAACACCCCCTTCGGGGGATTGTCTCTTCGATTGAATCATTTCAAAATGATAATCAATCGGATGATCCACTCGCGGGTCATCCAACCTTCCTTTCGGGAAGGGGTGGGGAAAAGGAGAGGGCGGTCTTGAAGGATCAAGAAAGCATACATCATAAAATCATCTCTGCAGCCGTCTATCGTCGTGAGCTCACAAAGCGGGAGATCGACGTCCTAAAATTGGTGGCGCAAGGTTATAAGAACAGAGAAATCTCCAAGCAACTCGGGGTGGCGGTCAAGACGGTGGAGAACCATCGGGTCAACATCATGAACAAGCTCGCTCTTCGAAACACCGTTCAGATGATCCGCTACGCGCTCGAAAAGGGCTTTGTTCCGATTGAGAACAAATAAAGGTGTATCTTGAAACCAAAAAAGGAGAATCAAGATGAGACGATTCATTCAGTTTAGCTCGGTCTGGGTTTTGATTTTTCTGATCGCCACTTCGGCCTTTGGACAGGAGGCCGACCTGATCCGGCAGGCCGGCAATTTCTTCAAGCCGCTTCCGGAGAAACTCTCGGCGCCGGAGAATAACCCGACCACCCCCGAGAAGGTGCTTCTGGGGCAGATGCTTTTTTTCGAGCCGCGCCTCTCGAAGAGCGGCGCGATCAGCTGCAACAGCTGCCATAACCTGATCACCGGCGGAGTCGATAATCTCCCCACCTCTCCCGGACACATGGGCAAGCTGGGGGGAAGAAACTCCCCGACGGTCCTGAACGCCGGGGTGCAGTTCGTCCAATTCTGGGACGGACGCGCCGCCTCGCTGGAAGATCAAGCGAAAGGGCCGATCCTCAATCCAGTGGAGATGGCGATGCCCGATGAAGCGTCGGTCCTGGCGCGACTGCGCTCCATTCCGCAATATGTCGCCCTCTTCAAAAAAGCCTTTCCGGGGGAGAAAGAGCCGCTCACGTACGACAACGTCGCCAAGGCGATCGCCGCCTTCGAGCGGACCCTCTTGACCCCCTCGCGCTTCGACGATTTTTTGAAGGGAAACGCAAAGGCCCTGACCGACGCGGAAAAGAAGGGGCTCCAACTGGTCATCCAGAAGGGGTGTATCGCCTGCCATAACGGGGTTGGCGCCGGAGGAGGCCAGTACCAAAAATTCGGGATTGCCGAGCCCTACGCGACCAGCGACGACCCGGGAAGGTTCAACGTGACGAAGAAGGAGACCGACCGTTTTATCTTCAAAGTTCCTCTCTGGAGAAACGTCACCCGCACCGCCCCTTATTTTCATGACGGCGCGGTCTGGGATCTCCGGGAAGCGGTCCGGACGATGGGAAAGCTTCAGCTGAAGATCAATTTGGCGGAGGAAGAGATCGACCTGATCGTCGCCTTCCTCCACTCCCTGGAGGGAACCGTCCCCGAGGCGGCCTTGAAGCTGCCGGTGCTTCCGACCTCGGCGTCCGCCACTTCGAAACCGGTTCTAAAGTAGAACGGCCCGGTGTGGAGAGGTCTCAGCGGGATCTCTCCACACTCGGCAAGTGAAGTTCTTCAGCAAGAGAGGAGAGGCGATTCCGATCGAGGCGCGGATCACCCGGCGGGTCCTCTCCGCCCGCGGCAGGCGAAGTGAGAGTGAACGGCGACAACATCGAGCCGGGCGAGGGTCTCATCATCGATATCGAGGCGCCCGTCTTTGTCGATGTTTCCTTCGGCCCCTTTCAGGAGGGTGATGCCGCGCCAGGGTGATCCATGTGGTTAACGAAGTTCTTTCTTGAAAATTGTCTCGAGGAATTATTCCTTTTTCTCGCCTGATTCTTAATATTTTTTCTATTTCTTTTCTTTCCTGTCCGGACTTATCGCTTAAGACTTCTTCGAATACAAGAAGGGATTCCACTCCTGAAAGTTAACATCCTTTTAACTTTTCATTGATCATTCTGTTATTGAAAGAGAAGATAATTTCGTTCGGCGACGAAGCTTAATGATCGTTTCCAAGAGACCTTTTTGAACAGAGTCGTAGAGATGAGAGTGAGATCTTCTTTGATATAGAGGCGACAGGGATGGGAAATTGGAATCCACTTTCCCGATAATTCCCTTTGGATCTCATAAAAATCCATTTGATTTGTTCAATTATGGATTTCGTACTGAAGAAATTAAAAATGTTTGTTGCTATCGTAATTAAGAAAATGCTAATACTCCCAATGTGGTAATCATCCTTACATGTGATTACCATCACACTTTAAAATAGTCTCGTGTTTTCACGGTAGTAAGTCGATCGCGTATCAACCTTACTCCAAGATTCAGGTTGTCCGGGTAGGGCTCAAAGTAGGAGGGACATACAAGATGAGAAAGCTGATTATCTCTTTCGCACTGTTGTTGGTAACAGGAGTAGGACCGGCTGTTACAACTGCAGCTGCAGCTGAATTGACGTTTGCCCTCGATCAAATCTTCAACCCCATCCTTATCCCCGATGTCGCCCCCCAGGCAGTGGTCACCTTGACCGATGTTGGAGATGTGGTTCGAGTCGATGTAACCAATATCTCTTCGGGTAATCTCGACTCGCTGTATTTCAACTTTAACGGAGATCCATACGGGAGTGATCCCAGAGATCTACGGTTCAGCAATGTCACCTTAGATGGCGCTGACTTAAATGTAAGCGAATTTAGGACAAGGCTTGCTCGAAACGAGAATCAAAGAAGAGGGAACCTTCTGGCTTCCGGAGGAGGGTTCTATGATGGCGTGTTCGACTTTAGACGAGGATCTTCGCTCGATAGCGGGGAGACGTTGTCTTTTGATCTGGCCATCAACGGAGTGGATCTTTCCATCTCTGACTTTGTGGGTACATCTCTGTCGGACGGGACAGGTCCTACCTTTGTCTTCGCCTCACGGATCTTTGGGCAGGAGGGCGGGTCTGTTTGGGCAGGCGGAATGACCCCGGCTCCAATTCCCGCCTCTTTTCTCCTCTTTGGTTCGAGCTTGATTGGGTTGATCGCAATTTCCCGAATGAATTTGTTCACATAATCATCTTGCTGAGGGCATCCGTCCAACCGGTGCCCTCAGCATCCATGCGTTACCAATCCCGTTGCAAAGAGGCAAGAAAAGGAGTCCTGCATGAAGATTATTCATGTGGTCGGTGCCCGACCGAATTTCATGAAAATTGCTCCAATCTTAGAAGCGATCGAGCGACATAACGAACAGAAAGTTAATCCAAAGTTTGAGTCACTTTTAGTCCATACGGGCCAACATTACGATCAAGCAATGTCGCAATCCTTTTTTGAAGATCTTGGACTTCCTCGTCCGGATCTCAACCTGGAAATCGGGTCGGGGAGCCACGCAGAGCAAACCGGCAAGATTATGATCGCTTTTGAGAAGGTTTTACAAGAAGAGCGTCCCGACATGGTCCTGGTGGTAGGAGATATCAACTCCACCATGGCTTGCACTCTTGCTGCAAAGAAATTGAACATCCCCATCGCCCATGTTGAGGCGGGGCTTCGAAGTGGTGACATGACGATGCCGGAAGAGATCAACCGCAAGGTCACCGATGCCGTCGCCGATCTTCTTTTTACAACCGATCTTGGAGCCAATGCCAATCTCAAGGGGGAAGGCATTCCGGAGCATCAGATTTTTTTTGTTGGTAATGTCATGATCGATACTCTTCTTAAGCATCGTGAGCGCGCGTCCCGGTCTCTGGTTTTGGAGACGCTCGGTTTGAAAGAGGAGCAGCAAGTAAAACCATATGGCGTACTCACCCTCCATCGCCCTTCCAATGTCGATTGCTTCGATACTCTTCACGAAATCCTTCAGGCTGTGAGAACCCTTTCAGATGTTCTTCCGATTATTTTTCCTTGTCACCCTCGCACCGCTGCCCAAATCGAGTCTTTCGGTCTCCAATCCTATGTTGGAACATCTATTAAAGACGGAGACCGAATCGTGCTGGTTCCCCCGTTCGGCTATCTTGACTTCCTTCAACTCCATGCCCATGCAAAGCTTATGTTGACAGACAGCGGCGGAATCCAAGAGGAGGCGACCATCCTCGGTGTTCCCTGTTTGACTCTTCGAGAGAACACGGAACGGCCGATTACGATTTTCCAGGGGACCAACCGCTTGGTGGGAACCCGTCGCGAATCGATCCTGATGGGATTCGAATCGGCGATGGAGGAAAATGGAGACCCGGTCCGAACCCCGGAGAAGTGGGATGGGCGGGCGGCGGAAAGAATTACTGCGGTTTTATCAGAAATTGAAAAAGGGAAAATGGTGGGATTACGTATGACTGAAAAGGGGCAGAATAACGGTAAACCTCACAAAACGTTTGGGTAATACCATCGTGCTGAAGCAGATTCTTGCCTTATCACTTACGTGGATTAGTTTATCACTTATGTAAAGATATTGAGGGAAGGCTTTCGTTCCGGCCGCATCAGCTGAGACGAAAGAATTTTTAGCTTGGAGAATTTTCAGGATGAAGTGCTCGAAATATTTTTGTATGTTCTTCGTATGTTTTTTCATGTTCGTGTTTATTTTAATTTTTCCGGAAGAGTCGTTTTCACTTTTCCCCGACGAAGAGAGAATCATTCTGTATGAGGATTATGAGGCAATATCAGGAAGCGTCGAGCTTTATGGCGCGGTAATCGTTTCAGACCAGGAACGGGGAAGATCTTTACAGTTGACCGCAGAAACGTTTGCCGAGATCAGACCGTCCCAAGCATTGAATGCGAAGGCGGGAACCCTCTCGTTTTGGATGAAGCCGCTTTGGGAACAGGAGAGTGAAAAATCGCATACATTTTTGACCCTTCCATGGGCCGACAGCCAGAAAAGTTATATGGCTGTTTCACACGGATGGTGGGAGCCGCTTGGTTCAAAACGTCTCTACTTTATACTGAGCAACCAAGAATCCATTCATTGTTCTGCCCCCTATGGTTTTGATCTAGAAGCATGGGTCATGATCACTGCCGTTTGGGAAAGTGGCGACCCTGGCTATTGTAAGCTTTATGTCAACGGCGAGAAGATCGCGGAGAACCAAAAAACTTTTTCCGGCGATTATGTGAACGGCGGACCGCTCTATCTCGGTACCGATAAAGGGACGACCAGCCAAAAAGGGCGTGGGGCCGAGTCCCTTTTGGGAAGTCTGATCATCTTTGATCGTCCTTTTTCTTCTCAGGAAGTTTTTCAGTTTTACCAAACACAGGAAAACGATTTGGCGGCGGCTTACGACAGGAAGTGGGAATGGCTCAATGAGGGGCTCGCCGTACCGTTAGTACAGCGAAGAGATCGTCAGGGGCGGCTAATTGAGAATAGGGCCATCTTCGATGAGTCTATGAGTTGGGCTTTCTCGAAGGAGGCCGCCGATAAGATCTTGTCCCGGGTGAAAGCAGCCGGATTTAATATTTACGTCCCGTGTGTCTGGCACGGAAGGGGCACTTACTATCCGTCTCGTATTGCCTCGACGGATCCGAAGGTCGCATCAATGATACCGCTCGGATATGATCCTTTGGCCTACTTGATTCAGAAAGCCCATAGTATGGGCATTGAAGTGCACCCTTGGTTTACTGTTGTAAAAAGAGAGAGCGCCGAATACGCTCAGTTTTTTGATGAAGGTGTTCCGGAGGGCGCTTTTGATATTCATAATATTGAGTTTCGGAAGTTTATCCGTGAATTAATCCTCGATGTGGTTCGTCGTTATGACATCGATGGCCTGAATTTAGATTATATTCGAGCCATGGGTGTTTGTACGTCCGTCGACTGCCAAAACAATTATTATCGGGTGACTGGGTTTCCTTTACTGGAAGATTTAACTCAGAGTTCTGTTGATGAATCCGCCAGGTGGCGCCTTCAAAAGTGGCAGGATCTTGCAGTTACCGATATCGTCAAAAATCTTTCAAAGCAGGCAAGAATTCTAAAGCCCAAACTGATTATCAGCATAGATGGTCAGCCAAAAGCCCCGGGCGGCGAGTTGAGAGCGCTTGAAGGAAGAGATGAATTGGCGTGGGCCAATTACGGCTGGATTGACGTCATTTTTGGTATGGATTACCGCCAACGGATTGATTTCGAGAATGTGGATGCCGTACGAAGTGCGTTAAAGCAACCGGAAAAGATGATTGTGTTGTTTGGTAATTATGACAAAGTGGATGACCAATCGGAGGCAGTTCCGAGGACAGGTGATCTGGTCGCAAAATATGCGGCGTTTGCTCAACGCAGGTGGCCTGGAACCGGAATGGGGCTCTACATCTATAGCAAGCTTACTGATGAACAAGTGAATGCCTTAAGAACGGGACCTTTCTTGGAGAATGCTTTTCCGGTCTGGAAAGCGGCGAATTAAATAATGAGCGGTTCTGCTTGGAGGTATTGAGGATGCACCACACACTGGATGAGTATTTACAAGGGAAAAAACTCTACGGTGATGATTTCTCCCCTGAAGAAATCGAGCAATGGTTTAAGGATGAAGAAGAAGCTTACGCGAACCTAGGCGCGAAGGACCGGCCCCAAAATTACTATGGGGCCCATGCCCTGAACCATGCCCATAGCTTTCGATACTTGCCGCTTCGTCGGTTTCCCTCCGTTTTAAGCCTTGGGGGAGCCACCGGTGAGGAATTGCGCCCGCTTCTCTCTCGCGTGGAGAAAATTACGATTCTCGAACCGTCCCAGGCATTCCCTGTTAAGGCGATTGCGGGTGTGCCCGTTGAATATGTCAAACCCCGATCGAGCGGCATTATGCCATTCCGCGATGAGTCGTTCGATCTGGCCACCTGTTTCGGGTGTCTACACCATGTTCCCAATGTGAGCACAGTGGTCCGCGAGCTCTTTCGGTGTTTGCGACCGTCCGGAATCGCCCTCATTCGTGAACCCATCGTTTCAATGGGAGACTGGAGACGAGAACGGGCGGGTCTCACCAAACGAGAGCGAGGTCTTCCGCTACCGATTTTCCGCGCGATCGTGCGCTCAGCCGGATTTACCATTGTGAAGGAAACGAGGTGCGTTTTTCCGCTCATTTCTCGCCTGCGTTTTATATTCCGAGGTCCGATATACAACTCGGCGGCCGCCGTTTACGCGGACGACATATTGTCCCGTCTGTTCGCATGGAATGACCGTTATCATTGCGTCAATCCATTTCAGAAACTCAAGCCGACGGCCGCGGCCTTCGTGCTGCAGAAACCCGAGAAAGCGGACCCGGTCGAACAACGCTAGAGAGTACCGGAATTCAGTGTAACGATATGGCGTCAGACTTGGAGATTGCAAAGGATGGCTTATATACTGGGCCTGCTCATTCTGGCTCTCCTGCTTAAGGATGCAGCACCCATCGGAGACACCTATGTTCTTCGCGGCCTTTCTGAAGGGCTTGCGTTGATTGTTGGGGCGTATTGGTTCCTAACCCACAGCCGTTTGGAAATCTACAAAAAATATATTTTAATTTTCGGATACCTCATTGCTCTTTCGTTGACGATCCCTTTTTCAAGTCAACCCATTTACGTCGGTTTCCAGGTGATTTCGTTGGCTGCCGTGTTGTTGTTTTTTATCGCTCACTTGGAGGCATCCCCAAATGATGCGGCCAAAAATGAAACCGTGATGAATGTAACGATGACGGCATTTATCATTGTTTGTCTTGTCAGTCTGGTTTTATTGGCATATTCGCCTGGTTTCGCATATGAGGAAACTTTAGAAGGCCGTCGGTTCAAGGGACTCTTCGGCAAACCTGCTAAAATGGCGGCCACTTCCGGTCTTTTATTAGGACTGTGCATTTTTAGCGAACGAAAGGTTTTGCTGCGTGCCGCGGGAATCCTCTCGTCCCTTCCGTGTCTCTATTTGACGGGATCTCGGACTTTCTGGGCTGCTGGAGCGGCAAGTTTATTGATCACCGCAATATTTTATTTAAGACGTAAATTGGAATGGGGCCTTGCGGCTGTCATGATCATCTCTTTTTCCCTTATTGTCACGACGGTGGCGGATATCAACATCTCTTCAAAAGCGCGGTCGCGCATTCTTAGGATTGACTCCCTTGAACGTATGTCCGGACGCACCGTAATATGGGGTCTTGCCTTTGAGAAATTTTGGGATCGTCCCCTTCTGGGATATGGGTTTACACTCGGTTCGGATGCCTTTAAAGAGGGGAAAATTCCTCAGTCTCCTCGTCCAAATTCCCCAACGCTGCTAAACAACGAAACCTTTACGCTGCATAGTGGTTATGTCCAGGCGTTGTTAGATTCCGGTTTTTTGGGAGCGAGCTTATATCTTTCGATTGTGATGTCCGTCTTATGGCGATTGATCAAATATGATACGGGAAGGAAATATGGAGCGGAAATGTATTGCGCCGGTTTTTTGACGATCTCAAATTTTGGGGAGAGCGTTATATTGAGCGCGGCCGTTTTTCATGCGGTATTTTACTGGTATCTTGCAACCTTTGTACTGAGTCTGGACCGGTTTCACGAAAGTGCTCAAGAAACGCTCGCTGCAGAAACGGAAAACACGAAGACGTCAAAGGCCGTTTCTAAGAAAAGGAAATACGAGCTCCTAAAAACGATATAGCGTGGTTCACCTCATCTAATGAATCTGATTTTCAGACGCGAGGATGAGAGGGAGTTAAATTGACCGGCCGGCCCTTTTCACGTCGGAAATTTATTAAATTGACGGCCGCCTTTGCCGCGGGTTCTCTTTTGAAGCCGTGGCTTGCGTTGTCGAGCGGTGTGTCTCTCTTTGAAAGTCGTGCGATCTTTGATGAAGGACTCGCTTGGATTACAAAAGATTCAGCAGAGAAATTGCTAACCCGGATCAAGAAAGCAGGGTTTAATGTTTTCGTTCCATGTGTCTGGCATGGAAGGGGAACGATCTGGCCATCAGATCTCGCACCTTGGGATACCCGCAAAGTTCGTGTTCCCGGCTTTGATCCGCTGGAGAATCTCATTAAGCTGGCAGAGAAGTATGAAATTGAGATTCATCCGTGGTTCACGATTTCTCTCCGGCAAAGAGACTTTTTACCGCAACTCGAATTTTTTGAACAGCGTTTTAAAGAGGGAACCTCTCGACAGGCATTTAATATTCATAGTGAGCGTTTTCGCGAATTCATTTCATCCTTGATTGTCGAAGTCGCAACGAGATATCCCGTTCAAGGAATCAATCTTGATTATGTTCGTTCAGGAGGAATGTGTAAAACGAACTCCTGTATCGAAGATTATAAGAGACACACCGGGAGAAATCTTGTAAAGGATTGGAGTCTCAAAAACCTTCCCGGTGTCGATCTAAGCGCCCTCGCCGCATGGCAAGAGGCCGCCGTTCGAGATATTATTTCGCGTATTTCGGTCGGGGCGCGGAAAACAAGAAAAAATCTCGTGATGAGTGTGGATGCAGTTCCAGGGAGCTCGGACACAAAATTACAAGGGCAGGATAGTATGAAATGGGCTGATGAAGGGTTGGTCGATGTCGTTTACAGCATGGATTACCAGGCCAGCCCGGACTTTGAAAAAATCCGGAACTTGCAATCGAAGATGAAGAGACCCGAAGCGTTGGTCATGTTATGTGGAAATTACGACCGAGATGGTTCTGGAAAAAAAGTCATTCCTAGAGAAGCGCGCAGAGCCGCCGAAATTTTATCGGAAGCCCGGTCGATTAGCCGGGGAAATGGCGTCGGACTCTATCTTTACAACATGCTGAGCGAGGAGCAGATCGATCTATTTCAGAAAACCGTTTTTAAGGCGCCCGCAAAACCTCGATGGTTGCGGGCTGCTCCTCTCCAGTCGTAAGAAAGGTGGATGATTTGGTGCTTCAGAAATATCTCATTGCCAAGGACTGGCTTCATCGTCTGATTGGGAGAAGCTTTCAATGGCGGCTTGCGGTCCTCGCGCAGGGTCTCTGGTCAGCGGCAAGCTTTTTGGTCACAATGTACCTCGTTCGCTCTCTTGCGGTCCATGATTTCGGGATGTTCGCTGTGGGTGTGGCCACTCGATATTTCTTCCTGATGATCCTTTCCGCGCTGGCAATTTCACCCATGCTTGTGATCAGCAGTCGGCGGGTTGTAAATGATCAAAAAGATCCCCTTCTGGCCGCAATTGTCTTTAGTTTTGAGATCATTTTTTTTATATCCGCCTTGATCTCCATCTTTGTTGGCCGCCTCAACGGATGGCCGGCGGTCGAATTCGTCATTTTTATATTCGGTGGTTTAGCGGTTGAGTTGCAAAGAAGGATCAATTTCATTCATCAACGGATTTCTCAGGATTTTGTCGGAGGATTGGTCTCAATTGGTGGAACAATCGGTAGCCTTTTTCTCTTACAGAAATATGGATTCTTCACACTCGCAAACATCTTTCTGGTGTTGGGCTTGGTGAATTTTCTTTGGGCTTGCCAGAGCGGCTGGGGATATTGGCTTCGTCCCTCAGTCCCGTCTGAAATAGCGGGTCTGAACGAAGTGTGGAAAATCGGCCGATGGGGGTTGGGAACGAATCTGGCTGGGTATGCCTACACGCAGATGAGCACCTTCCTGACACTGGGCCTGATCGGCACGGCGGGTGTTGCCGTATTAGAATTGGGACGTCAATTTATATTGCCGATCCAAGTTCTTCTGGTTGGGGCCGCCAATTTATGGCAGACAAAACTTGCAAGAAGTGCCGCCAAGAATTCGCCGGCATATTTTGTTCGAGAGGTCTGGCGGGTGAGTTGGATACAAACCCTTGTCGGCGCGGGGCTTCTGTTGGTGATTCTGTTCTTTCTTCCCTTCCTCATTCCGTGGGTTGTTCCGGGAAAGGAGCAGGCCTACGCGGCGTCTTTACCCGTTGCCTGGATTTTATCCGGCGCCATGATCTGCCAGCTGCTTTGGGCATATCACAGTTTTGGCGTGGTCGCCTTAGGGAAGCCGGAATATGGCTTTTTTACCAAATCGGTGACCTTCCTTCTTTTGATACCGATAGGATATCTCATGACGAAGGAATGGGGCTTGATCGGCGCTTCCTGGAGCCGGTTCTTAGGCGAGTTTCTGGTTTTTGCCCTCTCGGTGGTGATGTTGCGGCGCGCCGCAAGCGATCGTGAAAACGACCCTGAATTGATGGTCGATGGGTTAAAACAGAGACCTTCCATTGCCGATTAATGGGGAAATCAAAAGATCCTGATTTAAGGCAAGGGGAGAGGGGTTGCGAGATCGAGAGATGATAGATCGAATGACAGGGCCGATTCAGAAGGGCGATCCGGAGATATCCATCGTGATGGCGGCTTATAATGCGGCCTCTTTTATTGCCGCCTCCCTCACGGCTGCACTTGCCCAGAATCATCCGAGTTTTGAAGTGATTGTAGTGGATGATGGCTCCAGCGATGCGACGGAGCAGATCTGCGGAAAAATCAATGATCCGCGCCTTCGTTACCTTCGCCGCGACCGGATCGGGTTTCCAAGTGCGTTGAATGAGGGGATCTCTTTGGCAAGGGGGAGGTATATTGCCATCAATGATGCGGATGATTTAAGTCTTCCTCACCGGTTGAGTTATGCCGTCGCTTTTTTTAAGGCGCATCCTGACGTGGCGGTGGTGGCTACGGCATATGCCAAAACATCTAAATTTCATCAGTCTGTTCCAGAGAGTGTTTTCTCGACTGGAGAAGTGGAGAACCCATCACCGGTATGGGTTCCCGCATCGAGGTTGTATCGGGGAAACCCATTCGTTCACTCCACGCTGGTGTTTCCGAAATCGATTTGGGAATCAGCCGGACGATATGACGAGAAGTTGAGTATGTGTGTCGATTATGATTTCGTTCTGCGGGCAGCACGGTTCGGAAGCGTCGTCTTGCTGCCGGGTCGAACGGTCATATGGTATACGAATCCAACCTCCTTTTTTAAGAAGAAGAGTACGCAGGAATACCGGGACACGCTTACAGCCGTTAAGGTGCGGGCACGAAGACTGCTGAATTTGCCCTTTTGGGTCCGGCTCTATGACATGATTCCGATCTATCGGAGATTCTTAAAAATGGCGATGAGGATACAAAGGCAGAGTTGAGGTTCGAGTCAACCGTGCTTTCAATGCGATGAGAGAAAGATGAAACTGGTGGTATTAACGAATATTCTGACCCCGTACCGTATCCCTCTCTTTGAAGCTTTGCAGCACCGCGTGAAGGATTTTACCGTTTTGTTAATGGCACGGCATGAGGAGAATCGTCGGTGGAGGTTGGCGCCGCATTCTTTCAAAATGCAGGTCTTACCGGGGATCCACATTCGGCCGCCCGGGTTCTTAATCTCGGTACATCTCAATTATGGTGTGATCAAGGCCTTGCGCAAATTGGATCCTGATGTCGTTGTGAGTGGAGGTTTTGGGATCGCGAATATTTCAGCATGGATCTACTGCCGTCTCTTCCGGAAGAGATTCATCGGATGGGGAGAGTTGACAATGACTGATTGCGCAACGACCTCGGTCATCCGAAGAGCAATCCGGCAATGCCTGATCCGTTATTCGGACGGCGTCATTGCCTCATCGCGTGTGGCACGAGACGCATTTCTCCATTATGGGGCGCGTGAAGATCGTCTCTTGACCGCAGTCATGCCGATTGAAGTCTCTTATTTTCAAAGGCAGACGGAAGCGTTTAGGCAATCCGAGGAGTGTAAGCGCCTCCGCGGCGAATATTCAGGACCGATTCTTCTGTCGATTGGGCAACTGATCCGCCGGAAGGGATATTTGGAACTTTTTAAGATTTATGAACAGATCGTGAAGCGGAGACCCGACGTTGAATTGCTCATTATAGGGGAAGGACCCGAACGCCCTTTGTATGAAAAGATTGTGCAAGAAAAAGGGTGGGCGAACGTTCATTTTATCGGATATGTGCAGAAAGAAGAGTTGAGTAAGTACTTTGCCGCCGCGGATCTTTTTGTTTTTCACACCCTCTCCGATTCTTTCGGCGCCGTCCTCAGTGAGGCGATGGCGGCGGGGGTTCCCTCCGTGTCATCCGTTCACGCCGCGGCGACGCATGACTTGATTGAGGAGGGCCTCACGGGATTTAAGTTCGACCCAAAGGACATAGAATCATCGGCTGAGGCCATCTTAAAAGCATTGGAGATGAGTGTTGTAGCAAAGAAGGTAATGGTCAAAACAGCCTATGAACGGGTTAAACAATTTGATATTGAAGTCTCTGCAGAGGAAATGATTCGGTTTATAGAAAGAGTATCCGATTCCGGGAGGAGCGGAGCAATGGATCTACGTTCGGATAGAACACTCAATCGAGTAGAAGAGAAAAATGGCTAAAAAAGAGTTGGTCCTGGTGATCGGTCCAACGCCTCCCCCTCATCACGGTGTTGCAGTGGCCATTCAAACGCTTCTCGACTCTAGGGTCAAGGAAGCGTTTGAAATTCGTCATTTGGATCTGGCGGATCGGCGTGGCATCGAATATGTGAACGCGCCGGATCTCCATGATGTCTTCTTATTTATCAAGCAATGGCTTGGTTTCATTCAAATCCTCATTCGCGATCGATGCAAGATTGTTTATGTTCCGATCTCCCAAAAAACGGTCGGGTTCATTCGGGATAGTTTCTTTGTCTGGCCGGCTATTCTCGTGGGAAGTCGGGTCGTAATTCATCTCCATGGCGGAGGACTCAGAACCTGGTACGAAACTCGGGGGCGCGTGTTGAAGTTCTACGTTCGACGTCTCTTCAGCGGAGTGGCTCATGTGATTGTTCTGGGGAACTCTTTTAGAAGCATTTTTGACGGACTCGTTCCTGCCGAGAAAATCTCGGTAATTCCGAATGGGATTCGATGGAACGACAATGACGCGGCATCGATCGGGACCGTTGGGAAGCGCCGCCGATACAGAATTCTACACCTTGGCACATTAAGTCAAGCAAAGGGGACATTGGTATTGCTGGCGGCTGCGGCCATCCTTGTGAAAATCAGACAGGATATCGAGTTTGTATTCGCGGGAGAGTGGTCTCGGCCCCAAGAGAAGGAACAGGCACAGTCTTTTATCACCCAAGAGGGTTTCGCCGACGCGGTTCTCTTCACCGGCTCTGTCGCGGGACAGGCAAAATCGGCATTATTCCGGTCGGCGGACCTATTTGTGTTTGCCGGAGTTCAACAAGAGGGACAGCCGCTTGCTGTAATTGAGGCAATGGCAGCCGGCCTGCCGATTCTCTTTACGGATCGAGGGTGTCTTCGCGAGACGGTCATTGAGGGAGAGAATGGTTTGGAGGTGAGATGCAATGATCCGGAGCATCTCGCCAAGCAAATTTTGTTGTTGTTGGAAAGTCCGGAGAGCTTGAAGAGAATGGGAGTTCGAAGCCGAGCGCGATATGAAGCCCTCTATACCGAAGAGCGATATGCTGAGAAGATCGTCGCGCTTTTTTTAAAAGTAGCAAAAGAGAACACTTAATGGCGTATTCACATTTGTAATCGAGGTGTGCATGAAACAGGTGATTCAAAATTATCGGACCGGCACTTTGAAGGTTGAGGAAGTTCCTGCGCCGACGGTGCGGGAGGGCGGATTGCTTGTGGCGACGCAGGTTTCTTTAATCAGCGCCGGGACGGAACGTTCGACCGTGCAGGTGGCGCAGAAAAGTTTGGCCGGCAAGGCGATGGAGCGGCCCGATCTGGTCCGAAAGGTCCTGAATAAGATCCAAAAAGAAGGGGTCGTCGATACCTTGCGAATGGTCTTCGAGCGGCTCGACACCCCGGCCGCCCTCGGCTACAGCGCCGCGGGCATCGTGCTCGAAGTGGGCAAGCGGGTCGAAGGGTTTTCGGTGGGGGATCGGGTCGCCTGCACCGGTCAAAATTATGCCTCGCATGCCGCGATGATCTCCGTTCCGAAAAACCTTTGCGTGAAGATGCCGGAGGGGATCGATTTCGAAGAAGGGGCCTTTGTCGCGCTCGGGGCCATCGCCCTGCAGGGGGTGAGACAAGCCGAACCTCAACTGGGCGATCGGGTCGCCGTCATCGGACTGGGTCTTCTCGGACAGTTGACCGTTCAGCTGCTGAAGGCGGCCGGCTGCGCGGTCCTTGCCTCTGATTTTGATCCGGCGAAAATCGCCCTTGCAACCGCCCTCGGCGCGGATGTCGCAGCGCCCCCCGACCGGTTGATTGAGGCGGCGGCCGGCTTCACACAGGGCGCTGGGTTGGACGCCATCTTGATCACGGCGAGCACGAAGGAAAACGGCCCGGTCGAGATGGCCGGGGAGATTGCGCGAAAGAAGGGACGGGTCGTGGTGGTCGGCGCGGTGGGGATGGAAATCCCGCGGGAGCCCTATTACAAGAAAGAGCTGGAGCTGCGGCTCTCCACCTCCTATGGCCCGGGCCGGTATGATCCCGAATATGAGGAGAAAGGGCACGACTATCCTTATGGCTATGTCCGATGGACGGAAGGGCGGAACATGGAGGCCTTTCTTGCACTTATCGCGCAGAAGAAGGTCGATGTGAAGCGGCTGATCACCCATCGGTACCCGATCCAAGAGGCGGAGCAGGCTTATCGGTTGATGATGGAAGGGGGCGCCCCTTACTTGGGGATCATGCTCTCTTATCCGGGTCAAGAGAAGGCGAAACCGAATCGCGTCGTGCACCTCCGCAAGGGGAGCCGATCGGGCCGGGTGCAGCTTGGAATTATCGGCGCCGGAAGCCATGTCAAAGACCGGCTTCTACCTGTATTAAGCGGTATCAAGGAAGTCTCTTTGAGAGCCATCTGCACCGCCAGCGGAATCCATGCAAAGGCATTGGCGGAGAAGAGCAGTGCGGTCTATTGCGCGAGCGATTACCGAGAAGTGTTGAAGGATGAAGAGATCAATGCCGTCTTGATCGGAACCCGCCATCGCGACCATGGACAAATGGTGGTCGAATCGCTTCGTGCCGGGAAACATGTCTTTGTCGAGAAGCCGCTCTGTCTTTCGGAAGAAGAGTTGGAGGAAATTACCGCCGTTTACGAAGCCAAGGCGACCGAAGGGATTCAACTGATGGTTGGATTCAACCGACGTTTCTCTCCCCACATGGCTCAAGCCCGCGCCCTGTTCCAAGATCGAAAAAATCCGCTGGTGATGCTCTATCGGGTGAATGCCGGGGCGCTTCCGCCGGACCATTGGGTGCATGATCCGGAGATCGGGGGCGGACGTATTCTGGGGGAAGCCTGTCACTTCATCGATTGCATGCAGGCCCTCTGCGGATCGGTTCCGACGTCGGTGCACGCGCGCCGGATCGATCATCACACCTCCGGCATCACGGAGGATCAGAGCCTCCTCTCCTTTTCTTTCGCCGACGGCTCCATCGGCACGGTGATCTACACGGCCGGCGGCGATACCGCCTTGGCGAAGGAGCGGTTCGAAGCCTTCGGGGAGGGGAAGGCGGTGATCATCAATGATTTTATTAAAACCGAATCTTTCTCCGGCGGAAAAGGAAAGAGCTTTAAGACGAGCAAACAAGACAAAGGATTCCAGACGGAGATGACGCGCTTTGTTGAGGCGATTCAGGGGGGAACCCCGGCAATGTCGTTTGCTGAAATCCAGGCCGTGACAAGGGCCACGCTCCGCGCGGTGGAGAGTGGCCGGACCGGTGCGGTTTACGCGTTGGGAGAGTAGACGGAATGGCCAATCTCAAGTGGATGGTAAAACGGCTTCGCGTCATGGGCCCGACGGAGATCGCACATCGGATCGGAGAGCAGTGGACGTTGAAGATGATGGCGGCCCGTTATCGAATGGGGCGGGGCGGGATCGTTTCGTCGGAGCGGGAGTTTTCCCGTTTCGAATTTTGTAGGGGAACAGCGCCGAAGCTTCCGACGCTCCCCATCAAAATGACCGATCCTGAAGAGATCGATCGTCTCCTCTCCGGAAAAATCAAGATCGGAGACTGGCGCTGGCAGTGGCGCCCCGAAGGGGCCGTCTGGCATGAGGCCCCCGATACGGGGAAGATCTGGCCGAGGCTTTTTTTCGGATCGATTTCATACCGGCCCGGAAATCAATACGGGGATATTCGAATCGCATGGGAGCCTTCCCGGCTCCAGCAGTTGGTCGGATTAGGACTTCTTTCGAAAGAGGCTTCTCCCGAGATCGGCCGGCAGGCGGCCGCCCTTCTTGAAGCGCAATTCCTTTCTTGGATCGAGGCGAATCCGTTTTTGACGGGGATTCATTATATCTCCGCGATGGAGTGCGGCCTTCGCCTCATCGCGGCCTGCCACGCGCTCGATCTGGTTCGCGACCGATTGCGCGATCCTGAATCGGTTTGGTTCGCCCTGATTCGGTTGATCGAGGAACATGCGTCGCTCATCGAGAAGCGGCTTTCGGTCCACTCTTCCGTCGGAAACCATACCCTGTCCGAGGCGGCGGGACTGATCTATGCCGGCGTTCTTTTCCCGGAAATGCGAGGGGCGGATCGATGGCGGGGACTCGGTCTCTCCCTTTTGGAGAAAGAGGCCGATCATCAGATTCTTCCGGATGGGGGCGGGGTGGAGCAGGCCTTTCATTATCTTCGTTTTGGGGTCGATCTCTACCAGTTGGTGGTTGCACTTCTGATCCATCAAGCGCAGCCGATCCCGCCCGCCTTGCGGGAGGCGACGCAACGCGGCCGGCGGTTTCTCGGCGCCGCCGCCGACACGAAGGGACGCGTTCCCTCGATCGGCGACAGCGATGACGGTCATGCGCTCTCACCCTTCCTCCGTTTCGGTTCGGAAGAGGGGATTCGGGAAGGGCTGACCTCTTTTAATGAGGCCGGTTATTCTCAGATTCGAAGCGGCCAAGCCGTTCTTCGTTTTGACCATGGTTCCCTCGGCATGCCGCCGCTCTGCGGGCACGGTCATGCAGATGCCTTGTCGGTGACGCTCCGAATCGGAGAGAACGAATTCTTGATCGATCCGGGGACCTACAGCTATGCCGATCTGAAATGGCGGGCCTATTTCCGAGGGACCGCCGCCCACAATACCGTCGTCGTCGATCGGCAAGATCAAGCCATTCAGGAGGCCCCCTTTATCTGGTCCAATCCGTTTGATGCCAAGGTCGTTCAGCGCGAGGTGTTGGACGAAGGAGGGATACGGCTGTTGGCTTCGCATCCGGGATACGCGCGCTGCGGGGTGACACACTGGCGGGCGGTGTTTTTTGAACCGCCGGGGAGTTGGCTCATCTGGGATTTTCTTGCCGGCGCGGGAAAACATACGCTTGATCTTTATTGGCATCTCGGTGTAGAACCGAATCGAACCGGAGATGTCTTCCTCCTTTCCGATTCGACCCAAATCGTCTCGCTCTCGGCGGAGGGTGGGGCGCTCTCTCTCCATCGGGGGGAAACCGATCCGATCCTCGGATGGAGAGCGCCCGTCTACGGCAGTAAAGAACCGATCACAGCGATCCGCGTCAGGCACGAGGGGACCCTCCCGCATTCGTTCCTAACCCGTATTGCATTGGGACCGGTCCCCACGACCGGCCACTCCCTGAAAGAAGCCCTGGCAGCGTTAAAGGAGTGGATCTCATGAAACCGAGAAGGATCGAAATTCTGGGGGTTCCGACCGACTGTGTCGACATGAGTCAGGCGGTGGCGCGGGTGGAAACGATGATCGAGGGGAGCCGGGGGGAAGCGGTGATCGCGGTCAATCCTGAAAAGGTGATTAAGGCCCAGAACGATCCTTTTTTATTGGATCAATTACGCGGGGCCGGCCTTCTGATTCCGGACGGAATCGGCGTCGTCTTTGCGGCGCGTCTTCTTCGATTGGGCCGGATGAGTCAGGTCCCCGGCTCGGAGTTGATGCCGGCGATTTGTGAGCGGGCGGCCCGGAAGGGGTACCGAATTTTCCTTTTCGGCGGGAGCGCCGAGGTCAACCAACGGGCGGGAGAAGTTCTTCGCACGCGTTACCCAGGTCTGCAGATCGTCGGACAGCAGCATGGCTATTTAAAAGAAGAAGAGATGGGGGAACTGGTTCAACAAATCAATGCCTCCGGGGCGGAAATCCTCTTCGTCGCCCTGGGAAGTCCGAAGCAGGAGCTCTGGATGGCGCGCTACCTTCCGCAACTTTCCATTAAAGTCTGCCAAGGAGTCGGCGGAACGTTTGATGTTCTTTCGGGCCGGGTCAAACGGGCGCCCGCCTTGTTCAGGAAGATGCATCTGGAGTGGTTCTACCGGCTGGCCTCTCAGCCGCGCCGGTTGATTCGACAGACCGCCTTGCCGAAATTTGCTTGGTTGATCTTGAGGGAGAAGATCGTTCGATGAAGTCGATCCGACTTCCATGGAATCCGGAGGGATCACAGCGTCTCTTTTGGTGGGGCGCGGCGCTGCCGGCGCTGTTGCTCGGAATCATTTACAGCAACGGCATCGCCTATATGGTCCATAAGTGGTATGCCGACGAAAATTACGGCCACGGCTTTTTTGTTCCGTTGATCAGTCTCTATCTGATTTGGCAGCAGCGGCATCGTCTCCGGGAAAAAAGGCTTCAAGGGTCGTGGTGGGGGGTTCCCGTTCTCCTCATCGGAGTGGGGCTCTATTTCATCGGGGAGCTGGCCACCATTTACGTGGTGGTTCACCTCTCCCTTTGGGTCGTGCTGATCGGCCTCACCCTCGCCGCCATCGGAGGGGAGGGGATGCGGATCATCACCTTTCCCCTCTTTTATCTTTTGGCGATGATCCCGCTTCCCGATTTTCTCTATCAAGGTCTTTCAGGGTGGCTTCAATTGGTCTCTTCGGCCTTAGGGGTCGGCTGTCTTCAGGTCATCGGGGTGACCGCCTTTCGGGAAGGAAACGTGATCGATCTCGGACCGATCCAGCTTCAGGTGGTGGAGGCGTGCAGCGGGTTGCGTTATCTCTTTCCGTTGGCGGCCCTGGCGCTGATCTGCGCTTACCTTTTCCGTGAAAAGTTATGGAAGCGGGTGCTCCTCTTTCTTTCCAGTTTTCCGATTGCGATTTTCCTGAATGGATTCCGAATCGGAATGACCGGCCTGTTGGTCGACCTTTACGGAACGCAGACGGCGGAAGGATTTTTTCACAGTTTCTCGGGCTGGCTTCTTTTTGTCAGCAGCCTATCGATTCTTTTCGCCGAGATGTGGTTGCTCGCACGGATCGGCGCCGGAAAGCGAAAGGCGTTTCGAGAGTGGTTCGGAACCGGGCTCGATCCGGTCGAGGCGTCGCGCCTTTCCGCGACGGGCTCCCTTCAAACGGCGCTTCGCCCGCCGCCGTCAACGTATCTCTTCTCGGTCGCCTTATTGGTTCCGGTTCTCTTTGTCTCGATGCAGATCAATGCCCGTGAGGAAATCGTCCCTTCGCGCGAATCGTTCACCGAATTCCCGATGCAGGTGGCGGCCTGGAGCGGAAAACCGCTCGTGATGGAGGAAGCCTATCGCGACGCGCTTCGCTTCGATGATTATCTCCTGGCCGACTATCAGTCGCCGGAGCGGGTGCCGATTAATCTCTACGTCGCCTATTACGGCTCGCAGAAGAAGGGGCAGTCGGCCCATTCCCCCCGCACCTGCATCCCGGGAGGGGGATGGGAAATCACCTCGCTTCGGACGATTCGGATCGACGGGGAGGGAGCCGCGATCCCGCCGCTCTGGGCGAATCGGGTTTTGATCCAAAAGGGAGACCAAAAACAGCTCGTCTATTATTGGTTTCAACAGCGGGGGAGAATCTTGACGAACGAATACCTGGTCAAGTTTTATCTTCTCTGGGATGCCGTGACCCTGAATCGAACGGATGGGGCGTTGGTCCGACTGACCGCCGCGATCTCGCCGGGGGAGAGCGAATCAAACGTAGACGATCGTCTGGTCGGTTTTGCGAGAACCGTTCGACCTCACTTAGGCCGGTATATTCCGGATCACATTCAACCGGAAGACGCTTTTTCTCCGTCTCCCATCGTGCGGACAGCAAATGGTGATTAATCTCTTTTTTGTCTTTGTTTCCTCGTTGGTCATTTGTATGGGGCTGATCCCTTTTTTAATTAAAGGAGCGGCCTATTTCAATGTCCTCGACCTGCCGGGAGGAAGGAAGATGCATTCGGCTCCGATCGCCCGAGTCGGAGGAATCGCGTTTGCAGCAGGCGCCCTGGCGTCGATTCTCATTTGGGTGCCGGTCGATCGGATCATCTTTGCTTATTTAGGCGGTGCCGCGATCATTATTTTCTTCGGTGTGATGGATGACCGGATCAATCTTGATTTTAAGCTCAAGCTTTTGGCCCAACTGATCGCGGCGGCATTCGTGATTGGGGTCGGGGAGATCCGTCTGAGCACCCTCCCCTTTTTAGAAGAGATCATCCTGCCGATTTGGCTCGGTTTACCGCTGACGATCCTCCTCTTGGTGGGGGTTACAAATGCAATCAACCTCTCGGATGGATTGGACGGCCTTGCGGGAGGGCTCTCTCTGTTAAGCCTCGGCGGGATGGCCTATCTCGCCTTTCTGTCGGACGATGCCCTTGTCCTTTCGATCTCTTTGTCGGTGATGGGAGGAATTTTGGGATTTTTGCGGTTCAATACCTATCCGGCACGGATTTTCATGGGGGACGGAGGGAGTCAATTTCTTGGTTATTCAGTCGGGGTGGCGGCGATTCTGCTGACCGATCCGGGACGGGGGGGGTATAGCCCGCTGGTGGTGCTGATGATTATCGGATTGCCGATTCTCGATACGATCAGCGTGATGGGGCAGCGGCGGGTAGAGGGCCGCTCCCTTTTCTCGGCCGACCGAAACCACCTCCATCACAAGTTATTGACGATCGGTTTTTTTCACCATGAAGCGGTCACGTTAATCTATGGGTTTCAGGCGGTGATGGTCAGCTTGGCCGTTCTTTTCTACTGGCGCGGGGAGGCGGAGATTGCGATTGCATTGACCCTTTTGACCCTCCTTTTTTTCTCCCTGATCGTTCTGGCCGGACGGGGTCGGCTGAAATTTCGTCGAATCGATCGGGAGGAGCCGTTCGCGGACGCTCCGATTTTGAAAGAACAAGAGAGCCGCCCCTTGAACGACCTTCCGACCCACCTTTTGGGGATCGGTATTTCCCTCTTTTTGATCGTCAGCGTTTTTATTCCAAGGCAAGTGCCGATCGATTTCGGCCTGATGGCGATCGCCCTTTTTGGATTGTTGCTGGTGGGACTTTGGTTTTTTCAGCGATCGGCGCCGCTTTTGGTTCGGCTGGGGCTTTATGTCGGGGGAACCTTCGTCGTTTATTTAAGCGAAGGCGCCCCCCCGTCGGGCAATTGGCCGATCCATACGATTTTAAATCTCTTCTTTGTTTTTGCGGCGGTGCTGGTCTTCGTCAGTATTCAGCTGAACCGGGAGAAACCGTTTCAAACGACCCCGCTCGACTATCTGGTTCTTTTTGTGTCGCTGGTGGCGCCGGCGCTTCCCGGAATGCGAATCGGCGAGGTTCCGATCGGCTTGATGGGGGGGAAATTGATCGTTTTATTTTTTGCTTACGAGCTGTTGTTAAGCCGTCTCTCGGCGCGGCTGACCCAATGGGGTCTGGTGGCCCTTTGGGCGCTTCTGGTGCTGGGGGTTCGGGCCTGGATGGTCTGAACGTGCCATTGAAGATTGAAAATAAAAAAGCGCCTGATCGATCGTCTCAGGAGGAGACTCATGAAGGGCAATAAAATAAGATGGATTTGGGTATTCTCCTTGTTGATTGTCCTGGTCGGCTGCGGCGGACCCGAGGTGAGAAAAGCCAAGTATACAGCGCGGGCGCAGCAGTATATTCAGGAGGAAAATTGGCCGAAGGCGCGGGTGGCCTTACGCAATGTCCTGAAGATCGATCCGAACGACTCCGAGGCGACTTATTTGGTCGCCCTGGTGGAGGAAAAGGAGAAGAATTGGCTCAATGCGTTTCGATATTACCTGAAGGTCGTCGATTTGAATCCGGACCACCGGGCGGCGCTCGTTAAGCTTGGACGGTTTTACATGGAAGGGGGAGCGACCGATCGGGTGGTGGAGATCGCGGAGAGAATTTTGGCAAAACATCCCGGAGACCCTGCGGCGGAGGTTCTTCAGGCCGGTGTACGCATCAAAAAAGGAGAAAAAGCCGAGGCGCTGGCGCAGCTGGAACAGTTGGTTCGTAAATATCCGGGGGAGCCCGACCCGGTCAGCTTTTTGGCCGCCCTCTATATTGATGGAAATCGTTTAGCGGAAGCGGAGAAACTTTTCCGGCAGGCGGTGGAAAAAAATCCGAAAAGCGTTGTCCTGTTGAATAATCTTGGAAATACGCTGGTCCGCTTGGGACGTTCGGAAGAGACGGAGGAGATCCTTCACCGAATTATCGAGATGGAGCCGAAAGTCTTCCAACATCGGCTGAGATTGGCGGCGTTCTACCGCTCCCGGAATGATCTGGATAAAGCGGAGTCCAACTTAAGGGAAGCGGTTCAACTCGACCCGGAGAGTGAAGAGCGGCGGTTGGTTTTGGCGGAGTTCATCACGACCAGTCGAAATCTTCAAGAAGGGGAGAAGGTGTTTCTGGAAGCGAGGAAAGCCTTATCGCGATCGATGAAGATCCGCTTTGCCCTGGGTCGGTTTTACGAAGAAACGGAACAGCCGTCTAAAGCCCGGACGATTTATCAGGAGGTGGTCGATGAAGAGGGAAACCGCCCCGCGGCGTTGGACGCAAAGGTAAAGTTGGCGACGCTCGACTTGGCCGAAGGCAAGAAAGACGCGGCCGAAAAACGCCTGAACGAGGTTCTTAAAGAGAACCCTCGGTCTTCGGAAGCGCTGCTTCTTCGGGGGAAGATGGCGCTGGCGAAGGAAGAGGAAAAAGAGGCGGTGCAGGCATTCCGCAGTGTTCTCAAGGATCAACCGCAGCGCTCGGATATCCAAGCCCTGTTGGGGGAGGCTTATTATCTTGAGGGCGAGTCGACACTGGCGCGCGAGAGTTTGGAGAAGGCGGTTCTGCTGAATCCACAAGAAATCAGCGCTGTCCGGAGATTGGCCCAACTGGATGGGGTCGAAGGTCGCCGTAAGGAGGGACGCCGACGGCTGGAATCGATCGTCGCGAAAACGCCTGACGATCTGGAGTCGCTCCAGCTGTTAATGCACGCTCAGCTGGCCGATCACGATTTTCGTGCGGCCGAATCAACCTTGACGAAGCTCCGGGCGGCAACGGACCATTCATTCATCATTGGAATGGCGGAGGGGGATTTTCACCAGGCGAAGAAGAATTGGGAACCGGCGACCGCTGCATTTGAACGCGCTGCAGCATCCCGGCCCGATTCACTCGATCCCCTCTTAGCTTTGGTTCGGATCGAATTGAGCCGGGGAAATGGGGATCCGGCGTTACGGCGTCTTCAAAAAGTGATCGCGGCGCAACCGGATCATCCTTTTGCTCATGGAATGCTGGGAGAGGTCCTTTTAACGAAAGGCCGGTTCGAAGAAGCGGAAGCGGCTTTCGAGACCGCCAACCGAATCAAGCCCGATTGGGTCGCCCCCTGGCTAAACCGGGCGAGTCTTCAGCGCGCTCAGAAGGATCTTCCCGGAGCGATATCACTTCTAGAGACCGGACAGAAGGCAAATCCGAAATCGACGGAGCTGCGGCTTCTTCTTGCTTCTATTTTGAATGAGACCGGAGAAGTCGATCGGGCGATTCAACTTTATGAATCGGTTTTGAAGGATCAACCGAAATCGGTCGTGGCGGCCAATAACCTGGCGATCCTCTTGGCCGATCACAAAGGGGATCCGAAGAGTCTCGAACGCGCCCTGGCGTTGAGCCGGGATTTTGAAAAGTATGCCTCGAGCAATGAACTGCTCGATACCCTCGGATGGGTCTACACCAAGACGGGACAGTCGAAAGAAGCGGTTCGCTTGCTGCGGCAAGTGGTCGACAGGGCTCCGAATCATCCGCTCTTTCAGTACCATCTCGGGGTCGCTTATTATAAGGTGGGAGAGTCGATGAAGGCGAAAGAGGCATTGACCAGAGCGATTCAATCTGGAAAGCCGTTTCCCGGTTTAGAAGAGGCCAAGTCGATCTTGGCAGAAACGAAGGGGTAGGATGAAAAAACATTCGGTCTGGATGGTTCTTATATTTGTAGGTTTTTTTCGGGTTTTCTCCGTTTCCGCCCAGGAAGGGGTGGCCGGTCCGGGATATCTCATCGGGCCGGAGGATGTGCTCCATATCTCGGTCTGGAGAGACGAAAGCTTGACCCGTCAAGTAGTGGTCCGGCCGGACGGAATGATCTCTTTCCCTTTGGTCGGCGATATTCGAGCGGAAGAGAGAACGGTAGATGAAATAAAAAACGAGCTGATCCGGCGTCTTGCGCCGTTTATGCCGAACGCGACCGTTTCCGTGGCCGTTGAGAAGATCAACAGCTACAAAATCTACGTGCTCGGAAAAGTGAATCGTCCCGGAGAGTATCTGGTGGGGCGTCCGACCGATATCCTTCAGGCGCTCAGCTTGGCGGGGGGATTAACCCCCTATGCCGCGGAAAATAATATCCGACTCGTCCGTCGGGAAAAAGGGGGCCAGAAAAGCGCCATCTTTCGTTATGGCGAGGTTGTGAAAGGGGAGAATTTGGAGCAAAATATCGTCCTGAAACGGGGTGATGTGGTGATTGTGCCGTGACCCGCGCTCCTCGCCGATGGCACGGTAATCGGCCCTTGTCGCAAAGCAGTTCGGATTTCTTTTTACACGGCGGCCGCAGGCTCCTGGCGCTGATCGTTGTGCTCCTTTTACCAGCCCCATTGGAGGCAATGGAATATACGGCTCTTCCGTCTGTGAGCGTCCGAGAGGAGGTCAATGATAATCTCCTGATGACCTCCCAACCGCATGATACGGTTTGGGGGAGCCATCTTATCCCGTCGGTTCGGTTGAGTGCCGCGATGGAGCGGTGGCGTGTGGACGGGACCTTCTGGGCGAACCTCTCCCGATACGTGGGGGAGGAGGGGCTCGATATGAACGAGGCTTTTCTAAAGCTCTCTTCCGAATACCGGACGGAGCGGAATCTTTGGAGATTATTCGGAGAGGGCATCCGGGATGCGGCCTGGAAGAGCGAATTGCTGGAGACTGGGGTGATTCTGGCGATCCAGCGGCGCAACGTCGGGGTCTTCGGCGGAAGCTGGAGCGGCACGCTGACGGAACGGATGACCCTGATGGGAGAGATTGAATATCGCGAGACCCGCTACAGCGATGATCGGGAGGGGGGGCTCTTCGATTATGAAGTCATTCTGGGAACGATCCAGACGATCTATTCCCTTTCGGAGAAAGATCAACTCAGGGCGAGCGTTGAGCTTTTGAACTATCGGGCCACTTCGGTGGGGGTGCAGTCCAAGAATGTGGGGTTTCAGCTTTCATGGGTTCATCCTTTTTCCGAAACGTTCGAGGGGACCTTCTCCGTCGGAGTTCGGGAGTTGTTTAACGAGTTTTCAACCGGGGGGGAAACTCAGAAAGAGAGAGATCTCGGTTGGCTGGCGGGGGGGACGGTTCGGAAAAAATGGGAGCGGACCTCTTTACGGGGAGAGGCGACCCGACAGGTGGATCCAAGCGGGGGAGGCTATTTGATCGAAGTGAATCGCCTCTCCGGCGCAATCGAACAAGCGCTGACACAGACCACTTCCGGCTCGCTGGTGGCCAATTTTTATTTGACCCGACCGCTTCGCGGCGAACTTTCCCCTCCCGACAGCACTTCTTACAACATCGGGCCGAGATGGACATGGAATTGGACAGAGGCGTGGTCGATGTTGATCGGGTACCGATATGCCTGGCTGAAACGGGACGACGGCTCCGAGCCGATTTATTCCAATTCGATCTCGTGGATGCTGACCTATCGTGGGTTGGGGTGGTCGAAATCGCGTTAGTTTTTAATTAAGTCTTATTTTCAGATGGGAGTGAACATGGAACAAAAGACAAAAACCCTCAGAGATTATCTCCATTTTGTACGGCGCCGGAGATGGCAGATGTTGGTCCCGATCATTCTGCTCATGATCGTCGGAGTGAGCATCGCTTATTCACTCTCCCCGGTCTACCGCTCGACGGCGACCATCTTGATTGAAGAACAAGAGGTCCCGACCGATCTGGTCCGATCGACCGTAACCAGCTATGCCGACCAAAGAATCCAGACGATCAAACATCAGGTCATGAGCCGGTCGACGCTTCTGAAGGTGATCGATCAGTACAGCCTTTATCCGCAGCTTCGCGGAAAAGCAACCACAGAGGCATTGCTGAAACGATTTGCCGATGATGTCCGGATCGAGGTGATCAGCGCCGATGTGGTCGATCGGAGAACGGGCCAACAGACCCGCGCCACCATCGCCTTTACGCTCGCCTACGACGGAGAGACCCCGCCGCTTGCGCAAATGGTCGCGAACGAGCTGACGAGCCTCTTTCTTGCCGAAAATCTTCGAACCCGGGAGCGGAGCGCCCAAGAGACGACCGCCTTCCTCCAAAAGGAGGCGGAGAACTTGTCCGGCCGAATCGAAACACTCGAAAAAAAGATCGCGGAGTTTAAACATCAAGCGGGCGGAGCCCTCCCGGAGCTGAACCAAGTCAACATTCAACTCATAAACCAATTTGATCGCGAGCTGCTCAATGCCGATCGGGAGATACGCAGCCTGGAGGATCGAAAGATCTATCTGGAGGGTCAACTTGCGACCCTCAAACCGAACACGCCGATGATCTCCGCCGACGGCGAGCGGATTTTGGATACGGAAGAGCGGCTCAAAGCCCTTCGGGCGCAGTATGTGAGCAGCAGCGCACTCCTCTCTTCAAACCATCCCGATATGATCAAGATGAAGCGGGAGATTGAAGCCCTCGAAAAGTCAGCGGGGGAGTCCTCCGCCGCTGATGTTCTCTTTAAAAAATTAACCGAGGAGCGAACGAATCTGGCCGCGCTGACGGAGCGGTTTGGGGAGAAACATCCCGATGTCCTCCGCGCCCGGAGAATCGTCGCTTCTCTTGAGGACGAAATCCGCCGGACCCGTCCCGAAAAAAAAGTAGAGGTCGCGCCGGAGAATCCCGCGTACATTTTGATCCAAGCGCAGCTTGCCTCGACCCTCAACGATTTAAAGTCGATGCGGTCGACGCAGGCGAGCCTCAAACAACGGGTCACGGAAATCGCCGTACGGTTGGAGAAGACCCCCATGTTGGAGGGGCAATATCTTGATCTCACGCGCGACCGGGACAACTCCGTCCAAAAGTATCATGAGATCCGCTCGAAACTTCTGGAGGCGAGGGTTGCCGAAGGGTTGGAGGCGGACCGGAAAGCGGAGCGCTTCTCCCTGATCGATCCGCCGGCGCTTCCGGAGCGCCCGGAAAAACCGAATCGTCCGGCCATTCTCCTTTTAACGATGGTCTTTGCGATGATCGGCGGCATCGGGTATGGCGCGGCCGTGGAAAGCCTCGATCATGCCGTCTACACGGCCGAGCAGATTTGGGATCTCACCGAGGTTTCCCCCTTGGCTGTGGTGCCCTATATTCAGAACAAAGAGGACACATGGCGGCAAGGCAAGAAAAGGGGTTGGTCGCTTTGGGGCGGGGTCCTCTCAGCGGTTCTGCTCGTGAGCCTTATCCATTTTTTCTGGTTTCCGTTGGATGTGATCTGGTATGCTGCGCTAAGAAAGTTGGGTCTGGAATAAAGGAGAAACGATGGCGGAAGAAGAGTCTTCGATAGATCAAACGCAAGAATTGCAGCGGATCGGAAACGGACATCTGCCGGATCAGCCCTCCCTCCATGTGATGGTCCCGGACAAGATTGTCTACACCCACACCCGATTGGTCACCCTCTCCCCCGCCCGTTTGCGGGAACGGCGGGTGATCGCTGCCTTAGAAGAGGGTCCTCTCACCGAGGCCTACAAGATCTTGCGCACCCAAGTGATGCTTCGGATGCGGGAGAATGGATGGAACCTCTTGGGAATCACGAGCCCCGGACCGGGGGCGGGGAATACGTTGACTGCGGCCAATCTGGCCGTCAGCCTCGCGTTGGAGGTCCGCCAAACGGTTCTCTTGGTCGATGCCAATCTTCGTAACCCGGCGGTACATCAACTCTTTGGAATCGCGGAAAGCCCGGGCCTGGTCGACCATCTTCTAGATCAGAAGCCGGTCGAGGATCTTTTGGTTCATCCCGGCCTTCCGCGACTCGTTCTCCTCCCGGCGGGCAGAGCGGTCAGAAGTCCCAGTGAATTGCTGACTTCTCCCCGGATGCTCTCGCTTATCAGCGAACTTAAACACCGTTATGCATCCCGAATCGTTATTTTCGATCTGCCGCCGCTTCTACCGACCGATGATGTACTGGCCCTTTCCCCCTATATCGACGCAATGCTTTTGGTGATTGAGTCGGGACGCACTCAAACGGAAGAAATTGTACAATCTCTCCGTCTACTGAAAGGGGTGCCGATTCTGGGCACAGTTTTGAACAAAGGGTAAAGATCGATTGGTTTAAATTGTACCCGTTATCTCCAAGTCATTCATGATTCTATGGAAGGTTTTTTCGGGGAACGAGTAGAAAGTTATCGTAAATTTATACATCTTTATCACAGTAAAATAAAAAGGAGTTAGCGGACAACCGCTAACTCCTTTGATAATTTTGGTGGAGCTGAGGGGGATCGAACCCCTGACCCCAAGACTGCCAGCCCGCCCGAGCCGATTTCTGAGCAGGATATTTCGGGACAAGAGGGGATAAAAGAGGAGGAAAATTAAAGAGTTAAATTTTGACTAGAGAAAAGATGATATCGTTTTGTATCCCTCTTTTTCATTGTTTTTGGCCAATGTTTGGCCAATGCTATATAGCGAATGTTATAGATCAATGATCGTACAATAACAACAGATCCTGATTCCCCAGGCTTTGTCGGAAAAGCTACGTGTATACTATAATTCACCTACTACTCAGGAGGGTAGAAGGGATTGAGTTGAAGATTACCGATAAAAATGGATACGGCTCAAAGTCGAAATAAGGATGGATGGTCTGAATAACATCCATTATTTGGTAGGGTTAACCTTTTTACTCTCTAACTCCGACATTCCAAGAGCAATCCCAAGAAGTGCATACGATTTTTCCACCGGATCTTCACGCAGATTAGCAAAAGCGTAGGCTCCCTTACTATCCCCCTTAATTATCTGGAGTTTAGCAATTGTGATCAATGCCTCTCCTTTGGGGTATTCCCCCTGTATCATAGCGATCGTTTTCAAAGCCCCCTGAATATCTCCGGACCTCGATTGAGCCTCTGCGATATCCTGCAAGGCCCAATCTTTATAGATTCCATCGTGAATCTTGCCAGCAGATCGGAGGGCACCTTTTATGTCGCCACTTTCCGCCTGTACCTTGATCACTTTTATCATAGCGATCGATCTTTCGCTCTCTCCTTTTATGCGGGCGATGGTTGTCATCGCATCTTGGATATTCCCAGACAAAGCCTCTTTCTCGCTAATATTGGTTAGGGCACCACCATCTTTTCCCTCGAAGGTAAATGCCGTTTGAAGTGCTCCATCCTTATCACCACTTTCAGCCTGTGTAACCACAATCTTTTTCAGAGCAAATTCCCGGTGTCCCTCCGCCTCTATTGAGCCCGCGGTCTTTAATGCACTTTCCACATCGCCCGCCTTTGCTTGGGCTTCTGCGATTTGCATTAAAATGTCCGCCTTTGCCCACACATTAACAACATGTTCAGCAGCTTTTGCGGCCGTATGCAAACTTTGGAGAGCATCTTCTACTTTTCCTGTCTTCAACTGAAAGTATGCTATTTCTACCAACGCCGATGCTTTAGCATGCCCGGCCTCGATTGAATCAGCAATTTGAATGGCTCCTGCTAAGTCTCCTACGTTTATTTTGCCCCTGACGACTCCCCACAGCGCATATGCTTTATGAAACGGGTTGCTCACATTAGAGATAATCTGTTTGGCATCCTCAACGTCTCCCGCTTCCGTCTTGGGGATGACAATGTCCCATAGGGCATTCGGTTGGCTATCCATAACTTCTGAGACTGTCTTGAGGGCTTCTTCGATTTTTCCTGTTTGTGCCTGGATTGTCCCAATCCCTTTTAACGCCTGTCTATAACCATGGGTGTCGTTTTTGATGGTGGATAAGGTTTTCAGAGCTCTTTCCATCTTTCCAGCTTTTGCTTCTTCAATAGCGATATCAGCTAAAACATTTGCTTTGTTTATTTCTGATCGCATTACATTGGCCGTGTTTTTCGCACCGTCCAGATCCCCTAAAGCGGTTTGTGCTTTAACTACTCTAGAAAGTGCAGTATCTTTATCCCCTCCGATAAAATCAATTGTTCTTAGAGCACCCTTAAGATCTTGGATCGCCACCTGAGCAGTTACAATACGACCCAACAAACTATCCCGGTCTTGGTTCTTTTGAGTTAATGAGGCGATAAGACTACTCTGTACAAGAATCTCCTGGACATCAGGTATTTCAGTCGCCCAACCCTCGACAGGCAAACCCGATTCAACCGCAAGAAAGACAGCGAATAGCAGAGAGAATGATTTCATCATTATTTTATGCTCTTCTGAGTAAATGGATCTTGCGATAAGATTTTTAAGGGGGAAGGATGCGTGGAATTTTTTTCCGGCTCTTCCTCTTGATAGGTCCTTGAGGAATAACCAAAGAGAAGTGCTCTTTCGACTTCCCTGTTTCATTAGGAACAACGAGGTTTAAATGTTAACTTACATATGGTATATAAGATTTCTGGATATAATCTACCATATTAAAAATCTTTTTGCTATTCAATCTTTCAGGAAGGATTATTGATTAATCCTTCTTTAGGATAATTCCATCACTGGCCACTCTCATTCAAACGTTTTAAGAGGGCTTCAGCCCGAGAAATTAAATCTTTCCTCACATCTTCGCGTTGATCACCGCTTAGTTTTGGATACTTCCGGAGCACCTTTGCAAGTTCGACGAAGTTACCTATCCGAGTGCTTGGCTTGGGGCTCCAGGTTTTGCCGGTTAGATATCCGTTTAGGTTTACCCGGTGAGCCACATGGAAGGTTTCACCATCCAATCCAACGTCGTTAGACGGAGCAGGGTACCGTACGCGGAGGAGCATGCTTTCCCAGGTTTTCTCCAAAAGATCTGCAGTGCTTGGATCAATCTCAGCCTCAACCCGTTCGACTCTACGAGATACTTGGCTAAGCGCCCGCCGCATGTCTACCGGGCCAATGGTGTAGGGCTTGCCCTCTCCGGCTTCTTTCATAGAAATCTATTTATTGCACCCCATAGTTGCTCTTTCATTTCAGCTGCCACAACGATCGCATTCGCCTTCGGGTTGTCGCCGCTCCGCACCAGGAATACTGCGCTTTCTTTATCGAAGGATGGCAAGAACAACATCTGGCACTTGCGGAATTTATTTGCACTTAAGAGCAGATCACCGACGGCAGAATGATACGGATTGTCTTCCACAGAACCGAACAGCCCTTCCTCCGGTTCAAGCTCGAGTGTTCCTGTTTCAGCGAGAGCCTCGCCAATAACTGATAATTTTCCAAACCACAGAAGAATGATTATTAAAAATGTCACTGCTTTTTTCATCTGCTGTTACTCAAAGAATCCATAAGCTCACTCGTGAATAGGCCACTTGGCCTGATGGCGAGATTTCCACTACCCCGGAGGGAATACTATTTTACACCTCGTCTTGAGCAACCGTTGCCGGACCATCCTGTTTCGGATAATACTACTTCCATACCTTTTATATCTTCTTCTACGATAAGGGGATGGGCTGGAGAATGGTACGCCAGCGGGTCTTTCTCTGATGGTGGAATCTTACTGCTGCGAGCTTCAAGATTGTAGACGGTTGCTGTATATGCATTTAGCGTGAAAAATCCTTCTTCATCCGCCTCGGTGGTGACCGATCCAAAATTTAAGATGTATCCTTCAGCCTGGGTACTTCGTGGACATAAGAGCATCACTTCCACACCAGCGGCAGGTTTCCCATCGGGCCATAGAACCTGCCCTTTTACTATTTGAGTATTGAATTCTTTTGGTATCTGAAAGTCATAGCGTTCTAATTTCTGAGCCGAACCGATCTCAATGACAGTGGCTTCTTCGGATTTAGGAGTTCCTGGATAAAAGTATTTCATATTCTTCCTAAAATCATCAGCATGAAGGTTAAAATAAAGCAAGTATTTTCCAGGCGGTATTCCCTTTATTTGGAAGTTCCCATCTTCGTCAGAGCGTCCATAGATAAACATAGGTTTGACATCGCTCTGCAGGTCGATGGGAACTAGGTTTAACATTACAGAGGCAGGCCGGAAACGACTATCAAATACTCGACCGGTGAGAATCGTATCGGGCCTGGCAACAAAATTAATGGTTGCGCACCCTCGGTCAGGCACATCGACTTCAGCTTTTGAATTTGTACTCGAATAACTATTGGGCCATAGCGCTTCTACTTCGTACTTGTCAGCCCGCAAATTAGAGATTTCAAAGACGCCTTCTGCGTTTGTAATCCCTCGAATTGACTGTTTTTCCCCATTCTTCAGAATCACAGTCACATCTCTAAATGGCTTATAAATCATCCCTCGATCAGCAGATACTGAAACTGTAAGCCGGCCACCACTGCCCGCCTTAGGAAGGTTTTTTAAAAATTGAAAATCGTCATCCTCCTCCGAAAACATAGAAAGTGGCCTTGTCAGAGTACAGACGCCTGTCGATAAGTGACCGGACTCGCCGTAGGCGTAAACGATATATCTTTGTCCTTTAATTAATCCATACGGGCCACAACTGGAATTTTTGTGGCTCTTCACCGAGATCGTAACTTCAGTTCCTGGGTTCCCCTTAAAAGTCTCCTCGACGATAAATCGGACCTCTCCCGCTTCATACGATGTACTTCCGGTCTCCCTCCCCATGTCTACTTTTTCTGTGCCACCGGCCATCTCTCCGATAAAGATCGCTGATGCGCTTGAAAAAACCTGGCAGGGCGAGTCGAATGCACATGAGCAGGCGTTCACTTTGGCAGATAAGAGCAACAAAACTGCGGCGGTGGAAAAGATGAGTTGTGTTATTTTCATATTTCGTCCTCTTATGTTGGCCGAACGTGAGAAATATTATACCAATATTGTTTTTATATTTCAGCAGTTTATTTGGTGAAAATTTGACGCCCAATTGAGAATTGCCGTTTGTAGTCTGCTCAGGTATACAGGAAGTAAGGATCGAGGACTTCAGGAAGCAGTCCGCTTCGATTGACTTGCATTTCTTGTCCTATTCGTTTTATATAACTATATGTGCTTCTGGAATAACTCCGATATTTATCATAGAGTAATCTTCATGAAATACGTTTGGTACATAATTATTTTATTCCTTTTTTTTCTTCCACTGCCGACTGCCGCCAATGAACAACCACACGAATTGCAACAAAGACCCCATGAAGTCCTTCCTGAACGGGAACAGCGTGGAGAATCCATAGTTCGATCGATTGACCAGAAGGCCGAGTGTGTTCAGTCAGATCTAACTGCATTGAGAGAGCGCGCGATCCAGAACAATGCCGAGGCGCAATACGAATTAGGAAAAATGTATTTGGAAGGATGCGCCGTTGCGAAGGATCAAGCGGAGTCTGCTAGATGGTATAAGCAAGCCGCGGAGCAGGGCTATGCGCCGGCGCAAAATGGTCTGGCAGGTCTGTATGTGCACGGAACGGGTGTCCTACAAAACGACAAAGAAGCGGTCAAGTGGTATCGCACGGCCGCTGAGCAAGGTTTTTTACCAGCGCAGGCCAATCTTGGAACAATGTATATCTTCGGAAAGCCGGAAATACGGAATAAAGAGGAAGGCTTAAAATGGCTGCGCCGTGCCGCAGAACAAGGATCCGCCGCAGCACAGAACAGTATCGGTGTTATGTATTCAAATGGTTTCGGAGTGACCCAAGATAAAGCGAGGGCGCTTGAATGGTTCCGTAAGGCTGCCGAGCAGGGAAATGCTATCGCGCAATCCAACTTGGGAAATTTATATGCAGAAGAAGAATCGGTCCTGAGAGACGATGCGGAAGCCTTTAAGTGGATTCGCAAAGCCGCGGAGCAAGGGGACAAGACCGCAGAGTTTAATTTGGGTCTCTTCTATGAACAGGGCCGCGGGACTGATAAGAATGTGGAAGAAGCCGCTCGATGGTATCGCCGGGGAGCCGAAAAAGGGTTCGCACCAGGCCAGGTGAACCTAGGGGCATTGTATGTAGAGGGGCAAGGTGTTGAAAAGAATGATGCCGAGGCGTTGAGATGGTTTCGTAAAGCTGCCGAACAGGGCTTCGATGACGGCCAATACGAGCTTGGCCTAGCGTACGAGGAAGGCAGAGGGGTCCAACAGGACAAAGCGGAAGCACTGAAGTGGCTTCAGAAGGCCGCCGAGCAGGGGCACTCCGGCGCGCAGTTGCGCCTTAAAAGATTAGAGGCAAGATAAGACTTCCAATTGAAATATCCAATGCGGATAGAGCTCGATGTGCATTCGTTTCAGGAAGTATTCTCGATGGATAAATAATTAGAAGTTTAGTACGTTCCCTCAGTTTTCGTTTGAAAGATGCTCTAAGGCCTCTTTTCGCGCTTCTTCATCTCCTTGGGTCATAAGAAAATCAACAAGAGTGTCCAATGCCTGAAGAGTAAATTTATGGCGATAATCTTTCACCATTCCATCTACAAATCCAGGAATGATGAAGGCACCGGGATCGACAATTGATTCAATAACGTACTCTCTGGGTGTCATTGCATGCGCTCTTCCTTCTCGAACAGCCTTCTGATATTCAGCCGATTTGATCCGGATCTCAGCGTTCGTTTTCATGATGAGCTGGGGGCCGAGTTTTCCGGTTTTGGCGATGGCGATGCCCGGAATTTTATGACACGCAAAACAAATCATTTTCTCGACGATTTCATCGGGCGAATCATCGCTCAGCGCGAGATTGTCTAGCTTTCTTTTTAACCGTTCCGCTTCGGTCGGTGCAGAGGGAATTCTTGAGGGAAGCATCGTGAGTTTTTTGCCGAAATAGTTTTCCCAGTCATCTAATGCCGTCACCTTTGACGTGTCAGTGGGATTATCCATTGCTTGTAGATAGGCTGTCACGGCGACAATTTCAAAGTCTTCCAAAAGAATCGGAATAAAATGGATCGCCGGCATCGGGCTTGCCATATCGTTGGTTCCCTTTATGCCATAGCCTTCAACCACATAACAATCCGGGCAATACTGCGATTCAATAAGGTACTGACCGCCTGTTTCGGCATGGGGCACAATACCGGTGTTTCGCTCACCTTGGGCATAATTTTGTTTTGCTTCCGCGTACCGAGGGTCCTTAATCCGGTCATGGGATCGTTCCTCGATACTGACTTGAAGCAGCTTTTGCGGCTGTGTGCTCAGAGCTATCATGTTCGGACAGCGTTCTGCCTTTTGTTCTACGAAAAAGCTATGACAGAGTGGACATTGACCCCGACCGATCGGAATCGCCTCTCTTTTATCGAATACCCCTTTTAGATTGTCAGTACCAAAGATAACATTCTGTCCAAGGCGTATGAGTTTTTCGATGGGAATCTGCCGGAGATCCGCTTCCGAAGAAGGGGCCTCCTGGACCGGTTGGGAGAGGACATCCGATGCTCCGGATAACCCGATCAGGGATAAGAGACATAAAATGAGGTTAAGGCTTTTTATGAATCGGCCAAGGCCTTTACTTCTCATCATTGCGGCAGCCCTTACTGCTTAGCACATCATTAATAGATGCCTTTCCTTCCAGAAAGCGCTGGTTCTGCTTGAAGGATGCGTCCGCAAAATACCGGACCTGTCGTGAAGGGTCCTCTTCAGAGATCTTCTTTAGGGCGGATTGAACCTTCGTATGATCTATTTGATGAATCAGGAGGCCCAATTTAAGATTATTCGCAGCATTCTTGCGCGTGTCCGAAAATGGATCTTTTAAGGCGTCCAACATCGCATCGACCGCCTCCGGATAACAGCTTAAATTAATTTTCGCCACTACAATCCTGCGCGTTTCAGAAAAATCGTCGTTCAACAATTTTGAATAAATGAGATTCACGTCCTTTACAGGTACAGAGCGTCCCCCTGAATTCCCTGGTTTATAGACATACTGATCCATCAGTGAAATGCTGGCATGTCTTAGAAAGGGATCGGACTCTCCTTCAATGAGTTGATTGATCAGTTCAATCGCGCGTGTATTGTATACGTCAGAGCGCGCAAAAGGGCCGATCATTCTTATTGCCTCCCTACGGACATGGGGATTTGGGTCCTTCGTTGCTTTGACTAAACTTTTATAAATCGGTTCTTCTTTCTCATCGGGAATAATAAAATATCTGAGATAAAGCTCCAATTCTGAAATAAAATGATATCTGACAAGCGGATCATCCCCATGGATCCCCTCAAGTAATGCTGGAATTTTTTCCCGAAATCCTCTCCGATGGGAGTTGTGCACGGCTGTAATTCGCTCAAAGCGGTCCCCTTCCTTTAGCTGGTTAAGGAGAGGGCGGGGATCACCCTTATGGATAGGGGCCGGTGGAAGATGAAAGTCCTTCATCTCGTTTTGATATTCTGCTTTTACCTGTTGAAAGGGCTTCCCTGTGATGAGTTCAATCGCTCCGGGTTGATTTGGGTATCTATTCTCCGGCAACGCCAAGATCGGTTTCACTGCTCTTGGATCTTTGATTGACATTAAGATGGTTTCTATAACATTAAAGTCGATATCACCCAATTGTGTAATGAGCAGGTCCATCGTCATCGGATTATCTCGATGGTGCCAAGAAAGTCCCCTGACCGCTTGAACCCTGATTCCAGGATCACTGTCTTTTAGAGCTTCAGCCAAAACCTGAAAATCGGATTTAAAGTAACGCAACGCCTCTGATCGAACATCCCAAGCCTTGTCGGATAAAGCCTGTCGGAGGACCTCTTCTACTCTGGGATCTTTTGCCCACAGATGAAGCCCTTTAACCGAAATGGCCTGAGTAATGGGGTCGGGATCTTTGATGTAATCTAGAAAATGCCGTTTAGCCTTTTCATCGAGCGGAACCTTCTGCGTTACTTGATAGCTTTGAAGGTTTGATAAGGAAATAAGCATCTCCCTTCGCGCCCACACATCGGTCTCCGGCAACGCTTCCATCAGTGACGTCACGATTTCTTTTGATATTTCAGGAGAAAGCGGAAACACCCATTCCTTATAATCTAACTCAGGCCCCATTTCCGAATGAGCGTCCATATGGCTTGGGTTCAAAGCCCAAGCGCCGGTGTAACGGACGTATGGATCCGGGTCGCGTAGGGCTTGGAGAATGGCTTCAAACATCCGAGAATCCATGCGATTAAATAATTCAAGATAGGCGCGCTGGCGCGCGTAAGCCCGTTGTCTTTGCAAATGCGGTGCACTCGGATTAAAATTTTTACCATCTAAACTCATGCCCTCTTTCCCTTGTACACATGAGAAGAACACGATAGACGTTAGGACCAACAGGGGTATTCGTTTCATTGAATCAATTCCATCAATTGTGTTCTGAACCCAATCGTATTTCGCCTCTGCTCGCATCAGCGCATCGTAAAACCCTCTTGGGCAGACATCGAAGGGGCAACCCATATCAGGATAACCGTCAATCTAACAGCCGTTATCGAGAGGGCCCGTACACCGGAATCTCCTCTGCGTGTTGTAAGATTTTGTGCAGAAATCGCTGGCCCCTTCCGTCGACCTCGCCTACTTCAGCGAGGGGAAAGGTCCTCTCCCCAAGGTCGATTACTTTTCCCCAGCCAGGTTGTTCGTCTTGAACCCTTTGCAAGGCAAGCTCTAATAGATCCATCCCTTTGTCGCGCTCTCTGGCCTTGAGATAGCTTGAGGCAGCCGTAATCTCATCTCCAGACTCCCTTGGCGGATGCGATGAAGCAACCAACTGATTTAGTAAATTTAACCCTTCCTCACGCTCTCCTAATTCGATCCGATGGCGAGCAACGAGTAAGAGGGCGCTCGATCGCTTAGATGGATCGGTGACTTCTTTGGCGGCCTCTTCCATTTTGGATAGTAAAGATTGGGCTTTATCGGTTTTCTTCTGGTCTATCAGAGTCCATATCACAATAGATAAGCAAATAATTCTTTGCGAAGGATCTCGAATTTCGTCCGCGATCGATGCCGCCTTTTCCGGAAAACCCAATTCGACTAAGTTGAATACGATGTTACGGAGGGAATCGAAATCGTTTCGGCTCTTGGAAACGTCCTTTAAAGTTGCACTTTCCGCCCGGGAGAAAATTTCGGTCACCTCGTTTCGGTCTCCGACTTTCGCCCAAATCGCGGCTAATTTCGCCCAGTCCTCTCCGGATACTGCTTGATGCTCCCATTCTTTCAAACGTGATTTTACCTTTACGATTGAATCCTCCGGCCAGGGCAGCGTATCTTGTGTCGAATAAGACCTCAGATGCCGGTACAATGTTGCTATTTTCCCGACTACTCGATCCAGCGAATCAATTGCACGAAGTGCCTTATCGATTTCTCCGGCGGCCATCCAGGCCGCTGCAATTTGGGCGTGGAACCGACTATCCTCTCCAATTCCTTTTTTATCGAGAAGTGCGATCGCGCTCAATAAACGCTCCCGCCCCTGTGCCGTCTGCTTTGCGGCAAGCTGCTTTGTTGCAATCTGAAGCCAGGCGTCGGCCTTCTCCGCCTCATTTCCTTCAATCAGCTCGGCTACTTCCCAAGCACGCTGAAACATTCCCCCCTCCGTATAAACGGAGGCAATATATGCGTACCTTTCAGGTCGATCCGATTGTCTCACAGCTTGTTTTGTTACCTCTATCGCTTTTGAGAGAATCCGCTCTGCGTCCTCCGGACGATGAATTCCGAGATAACCCTGCGCAACATCGATGAGAGCAAAACTCGTCCCGAAAGTACTACCCCGAGTCGGAACCAATTTCTCTGCATCCCTCAAGATTCTAACCGCAATGCTCTCTTCGCCGAAGGCGGCGTATTGAGAAGCAAGGCGAACCAACTCATGGTGACGCTCTAATCCATCTTGATCTGCTTTCTGAAGGTCTGACTCCGCTTTCGCTAAGATCGCTAACGCCTGGCTGCGGTTTCCCGTCTCCCAGAGGACTGCTGCGATTTGGATCATCGCACCGATCTGTCCGACACCCCCATTGAAATCCTGAGTAATCAGAAGCGCCTGTTCGACCTTTCCAAGGCGGGCATAGAGTTCGGCGAGGGTTATATTAGATCCTCCGCTCTGGATAGAGCTCTTTATATTTGCCCGATCAAGAAGGCCGTCAATCGGTCGTGGATTACCGGATTTCCAATATTCCTCTGCCAATTCAATCAGGAGCTGCCGTTGTGAAGAGGGATTTCCCACGACAGCATCGATTGACTGCTCCGCTCGCTTTAAAAAGTGAAGCGCCCGATTTAACTCACCGACCTCTCTTGCAGCTCGAGCCAAATGAAGCCATGTTCGCGCTGTATCATCTGCATCCTTAGAGCGGTCTCCACGGCGAGCTTCAGCCAAAGCTTCATTGAGAAATCTAGATGCCATCGTTTCCTCTCCGCGGGTTGTGGCAATACCGAAGAGCGAAACCCAAAAGTGGATTCGATAGGAGGGAATATCGATTTCCTTGATCATTTTGCGGGCCTCCTCGTATCGTCCCGCATGAGCGAGACTGCCCCCGACTTCAATAGCGGCGTTTATGTTTTTTACTCCTTTCACTTTGGCAAATGCCGCCTCCGCTTTCTCGCTCTCTCCGACATTGGCATACCCTGCTGCAACCTGAGAGAGCAGTGAGGGCGAATCAACCAGTGAAGACGCTTGATCCAGCAACGCCTTCGCCCGATCGGGTTCTTTAAGACGGATATATGCCCACGCGACCCTTGTCAGCGTGGAACCCCATCGTTCACGTTCCCATTGCTCTTTTAGTGGACGGGATGGTGAAATGATGGCCTTCTCAAGTAGATCAAATGCTTCTTTCTTTTTGCCCTGCTCGACAAAATCAAATGCCAGCGCCATCAAAAATCCAGGTCTGTCGACCAAGCTCGTTCTGGTGAGCGCAATCTCTTGGGCCTTATCCATTTGTCCTCGCCTTTTGTAGATCCGGATAATCCGCTTTAGAGCGTATTGGAGGTAGGCTTCATCTGCTTTGCGTTCGATCAATAAAAGGATGGCTTCAATCGGATCAGTCTCCGCGTCGGCTTTTCTTTTTGCGTGGGGGAGAACTTTTTCTTTCAACTCGTCATACGAATAAATTCCGATCCGAAGCTGCCCCTGTATCAACTGAGAGGCGATCTTGGAGGTAGGGTGTTTTGCGAGGAGTTCCTCGATTTTCTCATTGGCTGCCTTGTAAAATCGGTATGCCTCGGAAAAATTCTCCTGTTCGATCTTTTGAGCGGAATTGATAAGAGATGATGCTTCTTGAAAAAGCGTATTCGGAATGGTCTCAGCGCAAAGCAGTCCGGCAAGTAAGAGTACTCCCAAACAACCGGCCAGTGCGCCTGCTCCAATACGCTTCATCGGATTGCTCGATTGGTTAAAGCGGAGTTCTATGTGTTTTACGGGAAGTCAGATATGATTATATCGAAAATTGCGGAGAAACTAAACAGAAAATAGTCATATCGGTATGCGTTTTCCTTGAGAAAGGAATTCCATTTGAAATATCCAATACAGGATGGATCTCGCCCCTCACTTGTTTCAGGAAGAACTTATTCGTCCTGTAAAAATTGGTTTTTATCTCGCGAAGATTGGCCAGAGATATAGAAGCTCTATATTATTTCTCTTCAAATGTCGGAGGAAGTAGTTTGTTTATGATGAAAAGCAATACAGCGGTGGAGATTCCTAGGGAAGCCCACAGGATCAGACGGCCCGGTCCCGTTAGGCGTAAGAAAATCCGAGAGGGGCCGGTCTTCAGAGATTCTTCTTGGTCCAGAGTGGCTGAAGATCTTTCAGCAGAGAGAAGCGCATCGGCAATTAGCGAAATGTCATATTTCGGAGGAGTCGTCTTTGGATTTCCATAATAAAACCAAAGCGATTCATTGATGGATCCTTTGAAGAGTAAACGGGGTGCCTGATAATGGATTTGAAACGTTTCGAGCCGAAGCGGAGAATTATCTCCGTCGTCGACCTCTAAAATAAGCTTTGTAGTTTGTGGTCTCTCTTGGATTGAAATAAAGAGCTGGGCTGATTCCTGCTCGGGTATCCTCCGCCAAAGGCCGCGTCCCAACAGCCGGCGGGAAATCGCTCCTCGTTCGTCCTCCCTTTCTTCATACAATTGTACCGATCTCTCGAAGAGCTGCTCTATCACCGTACAACTCAGAGAAGTCAGCGGGAGGTTAGAATATGGAAGCAATAACTCCCAGCGGTCAATCCGTTTTTTCGGGTCGGAACCAAGATGTATGACAGAAGGGGAAAAACTCCTCAATGGTCCTCTCCGTTCAATGACGTAAGGAACCTGATTTCCTCCCGCAACAATGCGCCAATCCGATCCAGAAGGAGCGGTCTGCGACAAGACATGCAGTCCTGGTTCTAACTCCTGGATTCCATCAGCAGAGGGTCGAAGACGTGCCCGGTATCGATAGGGGGTCAAATCAATCGGGCCCGCTCGATCCGGGAGCATCGGGAGCGGCTCAGGCCGAATAAAGGTGGGGTTCGATTGGATCGGTCCGATGCGGGCCGAAACAGCATCCGTCCGAGTGATCGTCTCTCGCATGCTTGAGAGATCATACCGCGGCGCTCTTGCTTCCAGATGTCCGAAGGCAAGGTGGTAGCTCCCTGCGTTTTGAGCATGGAAGATAAGGTAAACCGGAAGAAGATGTGCCCGAATCTTTTTGATTCGAAGCGGGGGAGCATCTCCATTCGAGATGACTAACGTCAGCTCCCTAGTTTGTACAATTTTACCGACCGATAGCCGCTCGTTAGCGTGAATAATTTTCCCCTCCGGAGCAATCCGATAAAAGGTTCCCTCCGCGAGACGCTCTTCCTGAATTTCACCATTCATATATTTGCTGAGAGTCAGCCGGGCGGGCCGAGTGAAGAGGGCCTCTTCCGTTATTAGCTCGATTTCTGAGAGGGTGACGTTTCGAGAAGGAAGCGCGATCCTTAGATATGTCTCACCAGCCGCATCGATCCGTTCGATCAAATTGAGGTCGATCGGATCCGTGGCGGGAGGCGCCGCGGCAGTTTTCTGGATCCGGACACCGGTGATCGGGATGGGTGGGGTACGATCATCATCAAGGATAATTCGAAGGTAAGGAAATGGTATCGAACCAAAGTCAATTTTTAACTGCGCTGCACCATTTGGCTGACGAAAGACCGGCCTGTTGATTGCAAGGGGCCTCCATTGTTTTTGATCTTTTGATCCCTCCACCGTGACGGCTTTCAGAAATTCAGATGCGGGTGTTTCGAGTACAACCGCTTCGATCGGATCGGTTGATCCGGTGATAACTGCCAAAAGGGTACGATCCTTCTGGACAGTGATTTCCAACTGCTTCGCAGGAGTCGTCTGCTGATTTTCCCGAACAGGATATTCCAAAAGATAGGCCTGCTCCTTGCCGTGTGTGTCAAAGAGACGAAGGTCCCGTAGCGTGGCGTGGGCCTGATCGATGGTCTCATAAGGGAGGGGGTGCCGTATGAGTCCCGGTTTCTCAACATCGATCTCTTGATGAAGAGGCCATGCGGATGGGATTTCAGCCGAGATGGAGGGCTGCGCGGTGAAAAGCAAAAAAAGAGTGATGACAAAATACCTCACGAGCGAGCCTCCGGCTTGTTCTGTTGTTGCAGATAGCGCTGATAGAGGAAAGAGGCGAGGATCAAAACGGCAGCCAACCCCAGAAAAGCCCCCACCCGGTAGAGCTGACCTAAGCGCCAGAGATCATGTAGAAAGAGTTTCCCGATGGTGACCGCGAGGAGTCCCACCCCGCCGAGTCGCGCCCCGCGTTGATTTACCCGAATCCCGATGCTAAGCAAGGTAAGGCCGAAAATGGCCCAGCCGAGCGTATAGGTGAGGTCAAGCGCAAAGCTTCCGGAGAATTGAAAGGTTAGCGTCGACCCCGTGCTGAAGAAATCGGCAATCTCGATGTTCAGTAATAGGAAGGCTAAGATCACCCCCAGTCCAGCGAGTGTGGGTGCAATCGGTTTTCCCATCACCCCTTCATTTGCGGGTCGCCAGAGCCGCGCCGCCAATAATAAACATATCGTTGCGACACCATAGGTATAGAGATACCAATTCAAGATCGGGAGCGCGGCTCGGGGGTGATAATCCAGCACAGCGGGGTTCATCGCCAGCCGTACAAAAACGATGAGAAGCAGTGCGCCTCCCCAGATTTTAAGTCCCTCGTGCGGGATTCTTCGATAAAGCCAAACCAATGCGATCCCCTCCAGCGCCCACCCCAGCGTCAACCACTCTTTCTCAAACTGCAGCGGGAAGATCAAACTGATGAAAAAAAGAGAAATCCCGCCGAAGAGGGCCAGCTGGGTCAGGTAGTGGGGTGATTCTTTTGGAATGTCGCGGCGGATGTCGTACAAGCCTGCAAGATAAATCACGGCATAGAGCGCGGGGAGGAGACCGATCACGGCATCTCCGAAAGAGGAAACAATGGCCTGATAGACCAGATAAAAAGAGCCGGGACCCACGCAGGCCGCAGCCACCCAGGGAAGCAGCAGATCGCGCATTCGCTTTTGGAAGAAAAAGGGGAAAATGGCAAAGAGCGTGAAATAGATCAGATACCAAGGAAGCGGAACCAACGGATGATTGACCGGATCATACCGGCTGAAGTGCCAAGTATATTGCAGCAGAAGTCCGCAGCCCATGGCAACCATGGAGAGCATCTCCGCTCGATAGTACACGACCAAGCCGAAGAGGAGCATCGCGAAGAGAAGTCCCATTCCGAAGAGGGTCCCCGGGCTCTCTAGGGGAAGATGCAAACAGGCCATTATCAGAAGTGAATAAGGGAGAATCGCCGAGAGCGCGGGGAGGTGCGAGAGAGTATTCGCATCCATCGGCCACTCCGGTTTTAGCCCAACCGAGGCAGATACAAAAGACTTCTTCTGCCGACGCATGATGTAGATGCCGAGTAGATAGAAACCGACGGAGAAAAGCACGACGACGAAGAGCAGACCGGAAAGCGCTGTGGTGTCGGTTAACTGCGTTAGCCAGAGCGCTGAGAGGATGAACGTGGCAATGACCACACTAAAGAGGACCCAGAGTACCCCTCCGAGAATCGCGACGACAATTGCAATAAGATCAATGAGGAAAACGATCGGCCAAATCCAGAAGGGAGAAATGATTGCTTTAGAGATGGATATCATGATTGGGATCAGCATCAGTACCGGATAGAGATAACTCCAGATCCAAGGGGAAGTGGACGGCCGGACCTTCTGGAGTGCCACCGGTAGCGCTGCATGAAGGGCTGCGAAAAGAAGATAAAAGAAAAGAGCCCAGGGGAGAAGATCCTGTGTCAGAAAACCGGCTGTCCAGACCGAAAGGAAGAGGAAACTGATTGCACCTGCCGCCAACTGCACCTTGCGGAAATCATCCCTATAGAGTGCTAAACCGGCGATTCCCGCGTCAAGCAGGAAAAGGAAAGTAAAAAGTAGCCACGGACGAGCGGCAAGCGCCGGATAGCCCATAAAGTAGCCGGTATAGAGCATTGAGATCAGTGGCAGTATGGCCGCTGGCTTAAAGATCCATTGATCCTCCGCGTCGCGTCGCCTAGCCACCAGATCGATTCCAATGAAGAAGAATGAAAAGAAGAGAAGAATCGCCATCGCGATCTCGACCTTGGAAGGGTCAAAGAACCGCTCTACCCAGCCTATCTGCATCAGGACCGTTCCGACTGCACCCATTGCGACAAGGAACCCCCAACGTTTTCGAATCGCCACGGCGGTAAGTCCCATGTCAAGAAGCGCAACGTAGGCAAAGAGCCCGAACGGACGATCCTCTCCTGTGGAGAGGAGGGGAGGGGTCAGGAAGCCGCCCACCATACCGAGGATCGCGACATACCGGGTATCGAGCCGAACTGCGAGTAGAAAGGCAAGAACCGTCACCAGGCTCATGAAGGGAAAAGCGAGTGATGCTTCGATGAAGTGATACAGGGCATGGGCCGCAAAGATGTCGGCATAGAGAATGCCGATGCCGGCAGCCGCGAGCGTGTGGACGGTGATTGCATACCCTTTCGTCCTCATCCAAAAGGCGCCGACGATTGTCCCGGTCCCCAGCGTCAAGCCGAGCAGGATTCGGACTCAGGGACTGAGGAGCCCATGATCGATCGAATATTTCACAAAGAAAACCGTTCCCAGGAAAAGAGCGAATCCCCCGATCCAGGAGAAGAGGTTCACCCCTGTAAACCTTTCCCAATCGATCGATGCCATCGCGGGGATCTTACTTTCGGGAGCGGCGGCCCGGGACGGCGCTGGCGAAGGGATCGGCGGTCGCACGGGAGGCGGCGAAGTGGAGTCGGTTCGTGGTTCCATTCTCTCTGAATATGGGGAAGAGGGCGTGACAGGAAATTGGGGCGGTGGAGTCGGCTTCTCTTGGGCGGGAGCGGGAATGGGGGAGACGGCATCTTCAGGCGTCTTCTGCTGCAGCCGCTGAATCGATCGCCACAGCTTCTGAATTTCATCTTCCAACGAGGAGATTTTCTGCGAGTCGATGATTTGACGGATAATCAGTACGACGATCCCAACAACCGTTAAGAACATTAACATGGGATCACCTCACTGTTTATTGCATTCATCTTTATTCCTTTGCCGATACAAATCATAATTGTTCCTGGACCTGAGCGTTGTTGACGAATTATTATTCCGCTTGTTGCCGGCCAGGACTTGTTCTAGTATAATCCCTTTGCGGAGTTATGTCTTAGAGATTTTCTCTTTAACACATGTCAGATCCTAAAAAACGCGTCTTTATTATTGCGATAATCATGGTATGATCGGTGGAGTGAGTGTCGGCTTCCACCGATCGTTGATTCAAATCAAGCTAGGAAGTTCATGGCAAGAAGCGAAACAAAGGGCAAAAAAGAGCGGCGCATCATGATCGCCATTGTCCTTCTTGGCCTGATTCTATCCGGTATTGATCCATATGATCGGCCGACCTGGTGGATGGAGGTGTTTCCGGTCCTCATTGGCCTCCCCATTCTAATTCTCACCTACGACCGGTTTCCGCTAACCCCTCTTGCCTACCGATTGATCACCATCCATGCGCTGATTCTGATGTTAGGGGGACATTACACCTACGCACGTGTCCCACTTGGCTTCTGGATACAGGATCTCTTCGATTTTGCGCGGAACCATTACGATCGCATCGGGCACTTCGCACAAGGGTTTGTTCCGGCGATCATTGCACGGGAAGTTCTTCTTCGGAACTCCCCCCTCTACCCCGGAAAAATGCTCTTCTTTCTTGTCGCCTGCGTCTGTCTTGCGATCAGCGCCTCTTATGAGTTCATCGAATGGTGGGCGGCGATCGCCGGCGGAGAAGCGGCCGATGCTTTTTTGGGTACTCAGGGGGATGTCTGGGATACCCAATGGGATATGTTCCTTGCCCTGATCGGCTCGCTGACCGCCCAACTGACCCTTGGCCGCCTTCATGACAAGCAGCTGGGACAGATGAAAGAATAAAATCTGGTCGCTGCCCATCATGCAAATCCCGGAATGCGGCGAGTCACATGAAACTCCAAGCCTTTGACGATCAAATTTCTCCATCTGGACTCGGTCTCAAGCGGCTTGAAAAGCATCCGTCTGGCCACGTCATAGGGGAAGTACTCTTTTGAGATTGCCGTCATCGCCTTCCCGAGAGTGTCCGAGGAGAGAGGCTCAAAGGGGGTAGTCTTCTTCCAGCCGACATGAATGTGGCGGAAGGTGATATCGATATCCTCTTCGGCAACAATCGTGTTTCTTTTCAACATCGTTTTAGAAAGCCTCCAGAGACCGTTTCGCTCCGTCATATTGAAGCGTTTAAAGTACTGGAGGAAATGCTTGTAATGTTTTACCTCGTCCCGATACATCTTCATGAGGAGATCTTTGAGGATCGGCTCGGGGCAATAAGCACTCGCCGCCCTGTAGTACATCGCGGCTTCCGTTTCGGTCATGCATCGTGCCAGCATTTCTAACGCCTTCGTCGGTCGAAGCAACTCCAACTGGCAGAATCTCGAGTATTCCTCATAGAAAGAAGCATACGCGGCCTCCCAGTCATAGTCCGGCCAGACCGACTGGACGTAATACTTCATTGCTCGGCCATGATTCATCTCCTCAGGATCCCAGATCATATGAAGCCATGAGCGGACCTCTTCATCGTCTCGGTAGAAAGTAATCAGGTTTTGAGTAATGAAGCCGACCGTGCTTTCCAAAAAGGAGGAGCCTACGACGCTGTAGAACAGAATATTATTGTCTAAGACCTTCTCTTTTTGAATGTTATGATATTCAATTCCTTCCGCCTGCCAATCCGTTTTTCGAAAATTCATCGCAGTCTCCTTTGTGATTGGTTACCATCAATGATGGATATCCACGTTTTGTATTAGCACTTGGAACTCGACCACGAAGGGTGTGATTGCAACAGCGAGGCCTTTTCTGATTCCATATCAGGATGTGAAAAACAGAAAGCAGTGAAAATATCGGATAACGCTGAGGAATAGAGACGATCGAATGGTGTGTGGAAAGCTTGAAAGAGTGTTGTATTGAGGTACGGTGTATCGGATGCGGTTACAGACATGGCGATCGGGTGCGAAGTTTAGGTGGCAGCCTATCTTCACGGTGCGAAGCAAGGTTCGCAACAAAGCCTCTGTTTAATTTATGGCAAGAGCTTTGGATCTGTTTTATGATAGGGAAAAAAGAGGAGCGTCACATGACTGCGAAAGGCACGCCGATTGCTTATATGCTTTGATAGCATGAACAGAGACCGGATACCTGGCTTGAAGTTGGATTGATCCTGTAACGGAGTGTAAGATGAAACGATGGGGAATATTTCTGCTGTTGCTTTTATCTTTACCGTCCGTTCGCGCCGAAGCGCGCGAAACATCCGGCAAGCGGACTTGCTTCGGGTTGATTTGGTGCACTGAAGAGAAGGACGGCTCGGTTTCGCGTGATGCCCTATATCTGTACTCTTCAGAGCAAAGAGAGGGGTTCTCCCGCCTTTCGGTCCGTCCCTTCTACTCTCATGAGATCGATCTGAAAGCGGATTATGTTCGACGGAGTATTCTATGGCCGCTGGGGACCTATGAAAAGAAGGGGAATGATATTTGGTTTCATGTTTTCCCGCTCTACTGGCATGAGGAGCACCCGCGCGAGCGGTTCACACTCTTTTTCCCTCTCTACTTCAATTATCTCAAAGATGAGAATAGCTATTTTCATCTCTTCCCGCTCTATGGCCATCATGCGCGGGGAGAGTCATACGATCGCTACTTTGTTCTGGGGCCGCTCTTTATCTATACCCAAGACCTTGAGCGGGAGCGACGGCAGTGGGATTTTCTTTTTCCCCTGGTCAGCCACCGGAGCGATCGGGAAGGGAGCGCCACCCGAGTCCTCCCCCTCTATTTTTCAGAGTATGATCATACGTCGGGGCAGGCTTATCGATATCTGCTTCCGATCTATGGCGCATGGGAGAGTCCGGCCTTTTCTCACAGCTTTTTATTCCCGCTTTACGGTTCCGAGGAGGATAAAAAGGCCTCGGAGCGCCGGCTCTCCTTGTTGGGTCTGCCGCCGATCCGAGCGCTTCGGCCGCTGCCGACATTAGCCCTCTATGAGCATGTCTCGGCTTCCGATCGGACAACCGATCGCTTTTTCCCGATCTATCGGTATGCCCGATGGTTTAATGAAGATCGAACCGAGATCGATGCCCTTTTCCTTTATCGGCATCAATCCTCTCCAGGAGGTGTTCTTGACCGGCTCTTCCCCCTCTATCGATACGAGCAGTCACAGCAGAACACCCATCTTTCTCTTGTCGGTTATCAAGAACTCTCCCTCTTCTGGTATCAGAGGACTCCACAAGAAGTAAAGAGTCACCTCTTCCCTTTGTATAACAAGGAGAGTGACTCAAGATCAGACGCAAATCAATTGGGACTCATCGGCTATGGTCCGCTGTCCCTCTATCGGCATGAGCGGACCGCCTTGGGGATGACGGACCGTCTCTTTCCCCTCTACTCGTACAAAGAGCAGAAAGAGGGGATCGACTTCTCCTTGTTGGGAGTGGGTCCGCTGGCGTTCTACCGGCACCAACAACGAGCGGATGGCACCCGAGACCGCTTCTTCCCCCTTTATGACTACGAATCGGTTGGAGCGCAACGCGCGCTTTCCCTTTTGGGAGTATCTGAACTCGCACTCTACCGGCAGGAGATCACCCCCAGTCAAGTCCGACATCGTCTCTTTCCGCTCTATGCTTATCATCGCGATCTCTTAAAAGACAAGACCGAAATCGATGGCCTCTTACTCTATCGGCATCAGACGAGCCCCTCGGCGACATCGGATCGGCTTTTCCCACTCTACGGATATCGTAGATCGGGAAAAAGCGTCCGCTTCTCTCTTTTGGGATTCCCTCCGACCGGCAATGACTGGACCCTCTCCCTTTATGAACACGCGGAGTCTCCCTCTCTAATCGAAGATCGCCTTTTCCCGCTCTATCGCTATCGACATCATCTTGTGAACGGGGAGCGGCAATGGGATGCCCTCTTTGTCTATCAGCATCGGCAGAGCGAAACATTTACAAAGGATGCCCTCCTGCCGTTTCATTCTTATGAGCACGATATCCTTCGGCAGGAAAGAAGGATGGGATTGTTAGGCGTCCCCCCCTTGATGCTCTTTGAGAGCCGAAGCACACCTGCCGAGAGCACAGGTCATCTCTTTCCGCTCTATGGATATCGTAAACGTCCTGAGGAGAGGCGGATCACGCTCTTAGGACTTCCTCCTATCGGGGATACCTCCCTCTCTCTGTATGAGCATCGCACGTCGGAGGGGGAGGTAGTCGATCGGTTCTTTCCCCTCTACCGCTATGCTCACAACCTTAAACGCGATGAGATCGACTTCAACCTGCTTCTTTTCTATCAACATCATGAGACCCCGCAGCGGACCGACGATTTTCTCTTTCCGCTGGGGAACCTGACCCGAGAGGGAACAAAGACAGATCTTTCTGTTATCGGGTATGGCCCCCTTTCGCTGTTTCGATATATCAATGACGGCACTGCGCTGACGCATCGGTTTTTCCCTCTCTACTACTCTCGCAGCCGGCTGGAAGGGGAGGAGACCTTTCTCAATGCGCTGCTTATCTATACGCATCGTGCCACTCCGAAAGCGCTCTATGATGGTCTCTTCCCTCTCTACAGCTATGAACGAGTAGCGGGGAAATCCGCCCTCTCCATCGTTGGCTTTTCGGAACTCTCTCTGTATCGACATACTGGATCAAAAGAGAAGACAACCGACCGCCTTTTCCCACTCTATGGTTATGAACAGGAGAAGGGAAATGGGGGCTGGTCGTTTGGGATGATCGGTGTCCCTCCACTCTCCCTTTATGCCCACAAATCGAGTCCAGCTTCGGTGGAGGATCGCTTCTTTCCCCTCTATGACTATGAGCGGCGGGAAGACCGGTTTGCCGTCTCTTTCGTCGGATTAAGAGATCTCTCTTTGTACCGTCATGAGCAAACGGCATCGCTGACGCGCGATCGGCTCTTTCCCCTTTATGATTATCGGAGCGATGCCGTGGCCGGAAGCCGATCTTTTGGCCTGCTCGGAGTCTCCTCGCTAACCCTTTACTCCCATCGATCCACCGCAAGAGAGGTCGATGACCGGCTCTTCCCGCTCTATGGTTATCGTGAAGATCGGACCGATGGCGCATGGCGGCTCTCAGCCCTCGGACTGCCTCCCATCGGCAGCGGCCCCGCACTGGCACTGTATGAGCACTCCGACTCAGAGAAGGAGCTCACCGATCGCTTCCTTCCCTTCTATCTATACCAACATGATCTTGAGAAGAAAGAGCGTCGCTTCACGACCCTTCTTTCCAGATACCGCTCCAATCCGGACGGGAGATGGCAGCGCGTTTTCCCATTCTACAGTGATGAACGTGATCACAAGACCGGGGTGCGCCGGGTCGGTGTGATCGGAGTGGCACCTTTCTCACTCTATCAACGGGTGCAGACGAATGAGGAGCTCTCGGATCGCTTCTTTCCTCTATATCGCTACAGCTACAATCGAATTAGAGATGAAGGGGAACTCTCGTTGCTCTGGCCGCTCGTTACCTACAAAAACCGCGAGGGACATACAACGGAGGCCAGCGTGCTTTGGTGGCTGGTCAATTATGAGCGATCGGACGAGGAGACCCAAGAGTGGCATCTCCTCGGCGGCTCCGCTATGGCGGTGGTCAGTAGGTCGGTTTCCCCCGAGCGCTCCACCTTTGAATTCAATCCGATTCTCCCGCTCTATTCTTATGAAAAGGAGAGGGGAAAGGGTGTGGAGTGGACCTTCCTCGGAGGCTTGGTCGGTGTGGAGCGCTCGGATGAAGGAGCACGAAAAATGCGATGGCTTTGGTTCTTCGGCGGTGCAGACGACACCCGGACAAAAGAGGAAGGAGATCTGACGCTATGAACCATTCGGAGGTCAGGAAGAAAATCCTCATGATTCTGCTGGCATTGCTTCTATCCATGAGCTTAACTCCTGCGGCCGCCGCTTCAATGCCCGATCGGGGCGAAACAGTGATTCTGCTTCATGGCATTCTCGGCCATCCGGTGATGATGAAGAAGATTGAATGGACGCTGGAGCGCGCCGGATACACCGTGATGAATATCGACTATCCCAGTCGTGAAAAAATGATCGAAGAGGCGGCGGCTGATCTGGCCGAACAGGTTCGGAAGCTGGATTCTTCGTCGAAGGTTCATTTTGTGGGGTTTAGCTTGGGAAGCATCATCATCCGCTACTATCTCTCCCATGATCCACCCGAGAATGCCGGCCGCTTTGTGATGATCGCCCCGCCGAACCACGGATCGGAGCTCGCCGACGTGCTTTATCCTTACTCATGGTTTCGCTGGCTCTACGGCAGTAAGGCAATGACCCAGCTCCTTGCAAGCAATCGCCCGTTTTATGCTGAAATCGGCATCCCGTCGGTCCCATTCGGCATTATTGCCGGTGGGCTCTGCGATGGAAAAGGGCTTAGCCGGGATCTTCCCGGAGACGACGACGGATCGGTCTCGCTACAAAGCGCCCGGTTGGAGGGAGCTGCCGATTTCTTTGTGATCCGACGTCAGCACACCGCCCTTCTTCTGGAGCAAGAGACGGCGGACCAAGTCGTGGCATTTCTCTCCTCGGGACAATTCGATCATCGTGGTGAGATCCCGTGTGAGGCAGATCAGGAAAATAAGAATGAACCCTAAAGATCCATAGAAGAAAGAGGAGCATTCGATGGAAGGATTATCGACATCCACACGCATGTTTTCTCGTTGGATCCAGCCCGGACCGGATGCACCCTCTCAAAGGTCTCAGAGCGTCGTCTCGTCGGCCGCTATCTTCGCTGGAAAAACGGGATTCGGGCAACAGATCCGGCCGAGCAAGCGGAGGCCGTTTTACAGACGCAGTGGCTTGCGATGATCGAGCAGACGAAACATGTCGATCAGCTCGTCATCCTGGCCCATGATGCGGTCTTCGACCGAAATGGCGAGCGGCTGGAAGATCAGACCCATTTTTACATCCCGAATAATTATGTTTTGGCATTGGCCCGGGAGCACCCGCGGCTTCTGCCGGCCGCGTCGATCCACCCTTACCGAAAAGACGCGCTGGAGGAGCTCGACCGGGTGGTCGAGGAAGGAGCGGTTTTAATTAAATGGCTTCCGAACACGCAAGGTTTTGATCCGATGGATCGGAAGAACATCCCCTTCTTCAAAAAGCTCCTGGAGCATCAAATCCCGCTCCTCTGTCATACGGGACCGGAATTTGCCCTCAAGCCGCTCGATCAATCGTTGGGTCATCCCTCGCGCCTCCTGCTTGCTCTCGAAGAGGGGGTCACCGTCATTGCCGCCCATGGGGGAGGATGGGGCTGGCTTCCGGGGTTCGGATTAAGCGCTTCGTTGAGATGCTCTTAAAGTACCCGCATTTCTACACCGACACCTCCGCGCTGACGCTTCCGCCGCGGAGCCGCTATCTGCTCACGTTTCTGGATCGTCCCGAGCTGCACGCCAAGCTTCTTCACGGAAGCGACTATCCGCTTCCGGTCTCTCCCTGGCCTTTTGTCCACCGGCTGGCGATAAAAGAGGCGCGACGGATCGCAGCGATCCCCAGCCCGATCGATCGGGATCTGCTGATCAAGCGGGCTCTCGGTTTTCCGGAGTCAGTCTTCGAGCGGGCCGCCGGTCTTATTCTTCTAAAGAAGAGGGGTGAACATCTTGCCAAAGAGGGGGCTTTCCATTAGACTAAAGCGCGTGCCAAGGGCGGATAATTTACTCATAGCAGGCGGGACGGAGCGTACAAGGTGACGAGTTCCTTTTTGCTGCAATTTTCCCTGATTGCGGGGACAGGGTGTCTTGCGCTGGCGTTGTTGGTCTTCCAGCAGAACCCGGCCGGGTCGGTCCATCGAAAATTCTCCCAACTCTCCCTGGCGCTCGCCCTCTGGAATATCGGCTACTATCTTCGGGAGGTGACCCAATCGCCGTCGTGGGACTTCGTCCTCTTTCTGGGAACCTTCTCGATTCCCGGCGCGGCGTTCGATTTCGGCAGCGCCTATCTGAAGAGCGAGCGGCAGAGTTGGGTCCGAAAAACCCGATTTGCGATCTATCTGATCGGCTTTCTCTTTTATCTGACTGTTTTCACCCCGTTCTTTGATTGGCCGGCCTGGAATATGGCCGCTCTCGCCTTTATCCTTCCGACGCTGGCTTTCTCGCTTTGGCGGCTGAAGCGCCGGATGGACGCCATTCATCATCCGATCCAGAAGCGGCAGCTGCAGGTGCTCTTCTACGGCGGCTGCATTGCAGCGCTCTTCAGCCCGACCGATTTTCTCTTCTCGCTGGGAGTTCCGATTCCGCGGCTTGGAAGTGTCGCCACCGTAGTCTATCTCTACTTCGTCGCGACCGGGATTCTCCGATATCATCTGCTGGATCTACAGGAGGTGATGCAGCGGGAGCAGATGGCGGTGATCGGCGAGATGTCGGCGGGACTTGCGCACGAGGTCAGAAACCCGCTCGCCACCATTAAAGGGGCGATTCAGTACCTTGATCCGAAGAAGTTCTCCGGAGAAGAGCGGGAGTTTTTGGAAATCGTGTTAGAGGAAACGCATCGTCTCAACGACGTGGTCGCGCGCTTTCTCGATTATGCCCGCCCCTTAAAGAAAGATCTCTCCATCGAACCAATCGATCAGCTGGTTGGGAAGACAGTGGCGCTGATTCAGCGCGGGACTCCCTCGGATTGTGTCGTGGATTTTAAGGCCAACGTTTCCTCCGTCGCGATCGAAATCGATCGGGGTCAGATCGAGCAGGTCTTGATCAATCTGCTGACGAATGCGGTCGAGGCGATGCCCGAAGGGGGATTGGTCGAGATCACCGGCCGCTTGCAGGAGGAGCGATTCATCCTCTCGGTGAGAGATACCGGAAAGGGAATCTCTCCGGAGATGCAGGCCAAGCTCTTTCATCCCTTTTCGACTTCCAAAGAAAAAGGGGTGGGGTTGGGCCTTGCGATCTGCAGGCGAATTATCGAAGGGCATGGGGGAGCGATTCGTGTCGCCTCTCCAGGTGAGGGGGGGACTGAGTTTATCCTCGATCTTCCCCTCCGGCAGGGTCGAAAGGAGATATAGGGATGTCGGCGAGAATCCTCATCGTAGATGATGAGCGGAATCTTCGACGGGTGCTGGCGGCGCATCTGAAGCGCGAGGGATGGGAGGTGGGGGAGGCCGTCGACGGCGCCGAAGCCCTCGAACGTCTGGCCCAGGGTGCCTGGAGCCTCGTCATCACTGATCTCAAGATGCCGAACCTCGACGGCTTGGGCCTGCTGGAGCAAACGGCGGCCCGCCATCCCGATCTCCCCGTCGTCTTAATCACCGCCCACGGCACGATTGAGACCGCTGTCACGGCGATGAAGCGCGGAGCATTCGATTATATTACCAAGCCGTTCGACCAGGAGGAGCTGCTCGCGGTGGTCCGAAAGGCGCTCGCCACCGGGGAGCGCCAGGGGCGGGAACTGCGGCGGCCGGGACCGATCGGGACGGCGTCTGAGATCATCGGCGCTTCCCCCGCCATTCAGGCAATGTTGAAGATGATCGATCGGGTGGCGGACAGCCCCTCCTCCGTATTAATCCAAGGGGAGACCGGCACCGGCAAAGAATTAATCGCGAGGGCGCTTCATCAGAAAAGCCAGCGTGCTTCAAAGCCATTTATCGCTGTCAACTGCGGAGCGATCCCCGAGAACCTGATGGAGAGTGAATTCTTCGGCTATGAGAAGGGGGCTTTCACCGGCGCCGCCTCCAGTAAACCCGGGCGGTTTGAGCTTGCCGACGGCGGCACCCTCTTTCTCGATGAAATCGGGGAGCTGCCGAAGCCGATGCAGGTGAAGTTACTGCGGGTGCTGCAGGAGCAGACGCTCGAGCGGGTCGGGGGGGTGAAAACGATCCGGGTTGATGTCCGTCTCCTCTCTGCGACACATCAAGATCTGAAGCTGAAGATCAAGGAGGGGAGCTTTCGCGAGGACCTCTACTACCGGCTCAATACAGTGACCCTCAAGCTCCCCGCGCTGAGAGAGCGGAAGGAAGATCTGCCACTCCTGACGGATCACTTGCTTCGAAAGTACAGCGAACGGCTTCGTCGTCCACTCCGTGGGATGAGCCCCGAAGCACAGGCCGCCCTGAGCATCTATGACTATCCAGGAAATATTCGCGAGTTGGAGAACGTCATCGAGCGTGGCGTGCTTCTCTCGCAAGGCCCGCTGCTTCGCTTGGAAGACCTTCCAGAGGAACTACACTGTACTCCCTCGCTGACAGCGACAGAGGAGTCGTCCTCGCCCGATCGGATCAAGGAGCGGATGAAATCGATCAAAGGGCAAATGGAGCGAGAGATGATCGTGGCCGCGCTGCACGAGACCGGGGGAAACGTTACGCTGGCGGCCAAGCAACTGGGCTTAAGCCGAAAGGGGCTGCAACTGAAGATGAAGGCCTATCAGATCAGAAGAGAGGAATGAGAGGATAAACCGCAAGAAGCACAAGAGGATAGACGGCCTTAAATAAACGCCTTCCTGGGACACTTCCAAAAAATCTCTTCAGACACCATGAGCCCCATCCTTCACCCCTGGTATTCACCGCGAACCAAACTCCTCGTTCGAATCCTTCCACTGCGAATCCGGTTTCGCACCCGTGCATTTTTATTTATTTAATAGGTTTAATTATTTTTCCCAAGTAACTGATTTTACGAGTCTAGTGTTCTCCGTATTCTCGCCATTATTTCCCCACATAACCGGCCCCCCAATTGCAATCCCATCGGATAGACTTATTAAACACTCTGCAAGGAGATAATCCCATGGGGAAATACCAAGCGCTATTAAGACGGCCCGGATTCCAGCCTTTTCTCTGGACCCAATTCTTGGGGGCATTCAACGATAATATTTATAAGATCGTGGTGTCGATGCTGGCGGTGCGTGTCGCGACCACCTCCGGAAGCGGCTATCTTCCCCTGGTGGGGGCGATCTTCATTCTGCCTTTTCTTTTCTTCTCGGGGTATGCGGGACATCTGGCCGATGCCGTCAACAAGCGAAAGGTGCTGATCGCCACCAAGCTCTTCGAGGTCTTCTCTATGTTGGTGGCGACGGCGGCGTTCTGGTCAGGCCGAATCGAGTGGATGCTGGGTGGTCTTTTCCTTGCGGCCCTGCAGGCGACCTTCTTCAGTCCCGCCAAATATGGAATCGTTCCGGAGATGCTCCCGGACAAGGAGCTCTCGCGCGCCAATGGCCTGCTGGAGATGAGCACTTTTCTTGCGATCATCCTTGGAACTTCGATCGGGAGCATTCTCTTCTCAGCTTGGAAGGAAAATCTGCTCTGGATGGGTTTGGTGTTGGTTGTCATTGCGGTGGCTGGGGCGCTCACCAGCTTTCAGATCGGGCGTGTTCCTGATCCCGAGTCTAAGAAACCGATTCAGATCAATCCATGGGGAGAGGTCGGGCAGGGGATTCGGCGGCTTTATCGGGATAAGAATCTCTGGCTGACCGTGATCGGGATCTCTTATTTCTGGTTTCTGGGAGCGCTGCTGCAGATGGATCTCCTTCTGATCGGAAAAGAGGTGATGCAACTGAATGATTTCTGGATCGGAATTTTGGGGACCTTTCTTGCGATCGGCATTGGAATCGGAAGCCTGGCCGCCGGGCGGCTCTCGGGAGATAAGGTGGAGTTGGGACTCGTTCCGCTCGGTTCGATCGGGATGGGACTTTTCTCCATTCTTCTTTCGCAGGCGGGGGCCTCTTACCTGGGCGCTGCCTCGGCGCTCGTGGGGCTGGGCCTCTCCGGCGGTCTCTTCGTGGTCCCTCTGAATGCATTCCTGCAGCAGAAGGGAGGAGCAGAAGAGAAGGGCCAGTTAATCGCGACAAATAATTTCCTCAATACGATTGGCGTGCTGTTTGCTTCCGCCGCGTTGTGGCTTTTGAGCGATAAGCTTGCGATTTCTCCTGATTGGATTGTTTTCTTCTTCGGGCTTTTCACTTTGGCGGCGACGGTTTACCTTCTTAAAATATTGCCGGATTTTCTCATTCGCTTCATCCTCTGGATGTTGACCCATACGATCTATCGCATCCGGATCAAGGGACAGGATCATGTCCCGTTCCGAGGGCCGGCGCTGCTGGTCTGTAATCACGTCTCCTTTGCAGACGGTCTTCTCGTCGGCGCCTGTGTGCAACGGTTTATCCGATTTCTGGTCTTTAAGGGATTCTTTGACATCAAGCCGATCGGATGGCTCTTACGAACGATGCGCGCCATCCCGATCGCGGGAGGAAATCGCAAAGAGGTCGTCGCGTCGATCGAGCGGGCGCGGGAGGAGTTGCGCCAGGGCCATGTGGTCTGCATCTTCGCCGAGGGGGCGATCAGCCGGACCGGCAACATGCTCCCCTTCAAGAAAGGATTTGAGAAGATCGTCAAGGATCTCGACGTGCCGATTGTCCCGGTCCATCTCGATGGGTTGTGGGGGAGTGTTTTTAGCTTCGAGAAGGGGCATTTTTTCTGGAAGCGGCCGAGGAGAATTCCTTATCCGGTGACCGTCTCGTTTGGGGAGCCCCTGCCGTCGACTGCAAGCGCTCACGAAGTGCGACATGCGGTGATGTCACTCGGGAGTGATGCGGTACAGCTGCGGCGTGAAAAAGAAGAGCTGCTTCATTTGAAATTCATGGCGTCTGCGAAGTCGGCTTGGCGGCAATTCTGTATGGCCGATTCTACTGGAAAGGAGCTGACCTATGGCAAGGCGCTGATCGGCAGCCTGCTCCTCTCAAAGAAAATCCGCCGGCAGTGTACGGATCAGAAGATGGTCGGGGTGATGCTTCCCTCCTCGGTTGGAGGGGCCCTCGCAAACATTGCTGTCCTGATGGCGGGGAAAGTGCCGGTGAACTTGAACTTTACGGCGGGAAGGGATGCAATCGATGCGGCGATTCGTCAGTGCGAAATCAAAACGATTCTTTCCTCCGACACCTTTCTGACCAAAGCGAAGATAGAGCGGCGATCCGAGATCGTGTCCCTCGAAGCGATCTCGAAAACCATCTCAGCGGCCGAGAAGGTCTCTGTTGCTTTGATCACTTTCCTCCTCCCGGCATGGGTGCTCCGGAGGCTCTTCTGCCCCGAGAAGAGTGAGCCGGATCAGATGGCGACGGTGATCTTCTCCAGCGGCAGCACCGGGCAGCCGAAGGGGGTGATGCTCTCGCACCACAACATTCTCTCGAACATCGAGAGCATTTCGCAGGTGTTCTGGATCACGGAGAAGGACCGGGTGATGGGGGTGCTTCCGTTCTTTCACTCGTTTGGCTTCACCGGTACCCTTTGGTTTCCGCTGATCGCGCGATTCGGCGCCGTCTACCATCCGAATCCAATGGATGCAAAGGTGATCGGGGAGATGGTCTCGAAGCATCAGGCGACGATTCTGATCAGTACGCCCACTTTTTATGGTGGGTACATTCGCCGCTGTTCGAAAGAGGAGTTTGCATCGCTTCGGTATGCGATTGTGGGGGCGGAGAAGCTCCGGGCTGAAGTCGCGGAGGCCTTCCGCGAAAAGTACGACCTCGATCTGCTGGAAGGATATGGATGTACCGAGCTCTCTCCGGTGGTTTCGGTCAATATTCCCGATGTGACGCACGGACGGGAGTATCAGAAAGGTTTCTGCTCGGGAACGGTGGGTCACCCGGTCCCGGGGGTGACCGTGAAAATCGTCGATCTCAACACCGGCGAAACACTCCCGGCCGGTCAAGAGGGACTGCTTCTGGTGAAGGGTCCGAATTTAATGCTCGGCTACCTCCATCAGCAGCAGAAGAGCGCCGATGTGATCCGGGACGGGTGGTATCACACTGGCGACATCGCGTGTATCGATGAAGAGGGCTTTATCCGAATCACCGACCGGCTCTCGCGCTTCAGCAAGATCGGAGGCGAGATGGTGCCGCATATTAAGATCGAAGAGGCGGTGAACGCGATTCTCCAAAATGGAAATGGGGCGGTGACCGCCATCCCGGATGACCAGAAAGGGGAGCGTCTTATCGTTTTCTATACCGATTCCTCCGCTTGTCCCGAGACCCTCTGGAGCCGCCTCAATGAATCGGGTCTGCCGAAACTTTGGATTCCGAAGCGAGAGAATTTCTATTCTATTGAGGCCCTCCCGATCCTTGGCACAGGGAAGCTCGATCTGAGAACGCTAAAGGCAATGGCTCTGGCGAGGGCGACATGCGCCGGCATCACCCAATAACGGCGCGCTTCACGAGAAAAAAAGATGAAGATTTTAAGAGATCAGCTATACTGTGGGAGCTGATATTTAAATAGAATATGTCCTTCCGGGTGGAGACTCATGATGGTTAGGTCTTATTCGAGAACGTCCCTGGGCACCAATAATGAAGATCGGACGGTTTGATCGTTTCGCAGCACGAAGCGGTTCCCGAAGGATCTTTTGGCTCTCTACGGGAGTCCTCTTATCTCTGCTCTTTATCTATCCGGAGGGTGAGCGGATTCCTTCCCAACCGGTCTTACCCACTCCTTTCCAATGGGGTCGGTCCACTCTGTTTCACACCTTAGAAAAAGAATTTGAACAGACGCGATCGGCTTCCCAAGGAATGACAGCAGAAGAGATTGAAACGTTCAAAAGAGAAGGGTTGGAAATCCTCAACCGGGTGAGAGCGAGCGGATCGGAAGTGCCGTTTGATGAGCTGACCCGGTTGGAGGCGATTCAATTTCGGCTCGCTGCTCGCGCGGCTGCGCATGAATCTTTTTTACCGGGCGCTCAGGAATATATCAATCAAATCCGGATTCAGCTGCTGAATAGCGCTCGATCTTGGCCCATCGGCCGGCGCGATGTGCACGAGGCAATCTATCGCGTTATTTATGGAGGGCGGGCCGCTATTGAGGAAGCGCTTATCCAAAATCGCGCCACAGCGCTTCCATCCATTCTGACACTGGAGCAATTTTCCTCCAATGTCCCTGGGACCGTTGTGGAAGGAATCGAAGTGCACAGTGGAGATATCCTCCTCTCACGGGGGGGAGCGCCAACGTCCGCCTTAATCGCCCGTGGGAACGATTTTCCGGGATTCTTCTCACACGCAGCCCTCCTGTATGTCGATCCGAAAACAAAAGAGCCGATTGTCATTGAGGCTTTAATCGAGCAGGGAGTGGTCCTCTCCTCACTCAAAGACTATCTTCAGGATAAGAAATTCCGCATCCTTTTGCTTCGTCTTCGGCCGGACGGTCCAATCATGGCTAATAACCCTCAGGCACCGCATCAAGCAGCGACTGCGATGATTGGATTCGCCCGGCAGAACCGGCTTTCATACGATTTTGCTATGGACTGGCAAGAGCGTAGCGGCTTTTTCTGCTCCGAGGTTCCATTCCATGCATATCGGGAAATGGGGATTGATCTCTGGGGATTTAAATCCTCGATGTCTTCACCCGGTTTAGTCAATTGGCTCTCCGGCATGGGGGTTCGACATTTTACGACCCTGGTCCCCTCGGACTTAGAATACGATCCTCGTCTTGCCCCCGTCGCCGAATGGCGCAACCCTGACTCTCTAAGACAGGATCGGTTGGACAATGTCACGATGGACGTTCTTCTAGAAGGAGCTGATCAAGGTGAGCGACTTCGAGCCCCGCTCTACCAGCGACCGATCGCCCGAATGATAAAAGGATGGTCGGTTCTGCAAAGCACCTTCGGTTTCAGACCCGCTATTCCGGAGGGAATGACGGCAGAGTCGGCCCTGCGGGTTCACTATCTCTCCAACGAGCTTCATCCGAAAGTACGCGGTGAAATTGAGATCGAGGCGCGCCGATTCCGAGAGGCAGCCGGTCATGAGGCCCCCTATTGGAAAATGATCGAATTGGGGCGCAAAGTAATAGAACGGCGTCGGTTGGCTGCATCCACAACATGAGAATGATACCCGTTTTATTCAATAGGAGGAAACAATGAAGCGACCTGTGGGATTCATCTTATTCTTCTTCGCATCATCGTTATGGGGCTGTGTCTCCACGAAGCCGATTCCGAATCTGATCTACCCAAGACCGATCTACCCCATCAGTCGTTATCCGATGGCATCGGAATCCGCCGGAGTGAAGGCCGCTATCTATCCGTTTGCTCCTGGCCGAGACGTCTATACAGATCCGGCAAAACCGGCAGAGAGAGACGGAGGACTCTCATTGAATGTACTCGACGCGGGGGTCATGCCGGTCCGCTTGATCCTCCTCAATGAGGGCGAGGAAGAGATCCTGTTTGATCCCGATCAGATTCGCGGCATGGTGGGGGAGGTAGCGTACCGCACTTATTCACCCCAAGAGGCCGTCGACCTCGTAACCCAGTCTAAAGAATTCAAAGAAGCCATTGAAGGAAGCCAGGTTGGACCGGTGCTTAAATCGATACTCGGGGGGGAAATCTTTGTTGAAGCCTTTAGCGGCGGGGTCAGCGGCGTTGCCTCCGGGGGAATTACCGGCGGGGCCAGTGGGGTTGCGAAGGGGGCGGCAGGGGTTGGGGTAGGTCGGGCGCGTCAGTATGAGAGAGGATTGATTCAACTCCTCACTCGCGAGTACACCGGCCAGCAGATTAAGCGGCAAACCTTAGCGCCAGGCTTTTTTGCCGACGGATTGATTTTCCTGCCAAGCCAGGTAGGTATTACGGAGATTGCGATTCCGACTTACAACCCGAGCACGAAGAAATCAATTCTCCTGAGGGTGGGAATGGAGTAGTTTGTTTATTAACCGCATCCGGCGTCGACATCTACAAAATCGAAAAACTGCTGGGTCATAAGGATATCCGAATGACCCAGCGGTATGCACACCACTACCCGGAGAGCCTTCGGGACGGGGTGGGAGTTTTGGATCGCCCAAAAATTATCACAAATTTATCACATTCAAAGAAAAAGGAGTTAGCCGGTGTGCGCTAACTCCTTGAAAGTTTTGGTGGAGCTGAGGGGGATCGAACCCCTGACCCCAAGACTGCCAGCCTTGTGCTCTCCCAGCTGAGCTACAGCCCCATATGATCCAAAATTGTGTTGAGGATGATATCATCCGGAGTAGGGGATGTCAAGGTTTTGTCTTGACATTAAAAATCATAAAACCTATGATGGGATTGCTTATAAGGCCGCCCGGCCTTTTTTTAATGACTTGAATCAGGACGAATCAATTATGAATTTAGTCGTAATCGGATCTCAGTGGGGAGATGAGGGAAAAGGGAAGATCGTCGATCTTCTTTCGGAGTCGGCGGACTATGTCATCCGTTATCAAGGAGGACACAATGCCGGCCATACCGTCGTCAGCGGGGAAATGGTCATTGTCCTTCATCTGATCCCGACCGGACTGCTTCATGCGGGAAAAATCGGCGTGATCGGAAACGGCGTCGTCGTCGATCCGGGCGCCTTGCTGGAAGAAATCGATGCCCTTTCCACCCGCGGGATCTCCGTTTCGGGGCGTCTCTTCATCAGCGAAGCGGCCCACCTCATTATGCCCTACCATAAGGCGATCGACAAGGAAAGCGAGAAGGTCAAGGGAACACGCAAGATCGGCACGACCGGAAGAGGGATCGGTCCCGCCTATGCCGATAAAATGGCGCGGATCGGAATCCGTGTCGTCGATCTGCTCGATCCGGGTCTCTTCAGAGAGAAGCTGGCGACCAATCTCGTCGAAATGAATTACTTCCTTGAGCAACTCTATAAGGTGAAAGGGTTTGATCTGGAGAAGGTCTATCAAGAGTATATGGAGTATGCCGACCGGATCAGACCGTATATCACCGACACGACCTTATTGATCGATGAAGCGATCGGCCAGGGCCGGCGGCTCCTCTTCGAAGGGGCGCAGGGAACCCACTTGGACGTTGATTTGGGAACTTATCCTTATGTGACCTCCTCCAACGCGACCGCCGGAGGGGCCTGTACGGGGACCGGTGTGGGACCGACCAAGATCAACGAAGTATTGGGGGTGGCGAAGGCCTATACCACACGGGTCGGGAGCGGGCCGTTTCCCTCGGAGCTGAATAATGAGATGGGTGAAATGCTCCGGTCGAAGGGGAAGGAATTCGGCGCGACCACCGGACGCCCGCGCCGGTGCGGATGGTTCGACGTGGTCCTGCTTCGATACGCCGTCCGGGTGAATGGATTGACTTCGCTTGCCATCACCAAGCTCGATGTGCTGGACGGATTTCCGGAAATCCAGGTCTGTGTCGGCTACGAGTTCGAAGGGAAGGTCTACCGGGAAATGCCGACGGCCTTAAAGACCTTGGAAAAGTGCACGCCGATTTATGAACATTTTTCCGGCTGGAGCGAGCCGACCACCGGAATCACGTCGTACGATCGGCTGCCGAAGAATGCCAAAACTTATCTCGAAGCAATTTCGGAAAAGGTCGGCTGCCGGGTCGATCTCGTTTCGACCAGCTCCAAGCGGGGAGAGACGATCGTCCTGCGGAATCCCTTTCAATAAATCGGGACCGTTTTTTTCAAATCAGATAAAAACGTTTCATCCCGCCTGAAATGAATTGCGTCTCTTCTGCGAAAGATTTCCCGGTGGTCGTATTTTTCTCCCCTCAGCAAGCCCGTTTCAAAGGGTGATCTCCTTTTTTCCCGTCTGTAAGCCTCCTTAAATCCTTTCTCAGCGTCGATTGAAAGAGATTTTTACTTTGGAACGATCTTTGCTTTATAGTTTCCGCAAGATGATCAGAGCAAGGATGAAAAGATGATTCAACCGGCATTCAGCACCCATTCTTTTCGAAACTATTCCATTTTGGAAGCGGTGGATCAAATCGCCGCGGCAGGCTATTCCGGCATCGAGATCATGTGCGATCGCCCGCATGCCTATCCAACCGAGCTCTCCCGGAGCACGCTTCGAAAGCTTCAGTCGATGTTGGCCCGCTCCGGGTTGAAGGTCGCGAATTTGAATACAAAGATTATTTCATCGATGGGAGAATGGGGTTATCCCTCTTGGATCGAGCGCGAAATGGCGGCGCGGGAAGTCCGGATTCTCCACACGATCGAATGTATCAAGCTGGCCGAGGCGCTGGAAGCGGAGAGCATCTCGATTCCGGCGGGGGGACCGTTGAACGTCAAAACGCGTGAAGAGGACCTCGACCTTTTCATGGAGGGTTTGAAACGCATTCTCCCCCATGCAGAGGATGCAGGGGTAAAGATCCTCATCGATGCGGAGCCGAATTTCCTCTTCTCCACCTCTCGGGAAATATGCGAGTGGATCGAACGGATGAATTCTTCCTTGCTGCAAATTTATTTTGATATCGATCATTTCTCTTGCATCGGAGAAGATCCCCTCCAGGCGCTCCGCAACATCGGCCCCTACGTGGGGCACATCCATCTTGAGCATATCGGGCCGATCGATCTTCCCGCCGAACCCGCTTCGGGGAAAACATGGCCTTCTCTTTCGAAAATGCTCCTCGCGTCGGAAGAGATCGGATATCAAGGATATCTGTCACTGGCGCTTTATTCATCCGACAAAAAACCGTCCGAACTCGCCGCGCTGGCCTTGGCGCAGTTGAGAGCGGAAACTCATTTGACACGTCCCAATCATCCGGTGAGTCCAGCCCCTTCGACCGAACGGTCTAATGGGATGGCTGTTGGGGCGGCCCTCATTCACCTCCCCCCTACCTCGTCGCAATAACGAATTTGGGCTGCCCCAACCTTTTTAGAGAGAGGGTCGATTCGGAACTTTAGAATCGGCCCTCTCAGCGGGCGTTCATTTCTTTTCTTTAAAAACCGTCTCATAAAGAACGTGGGCGATCTTCCGGTATCCTTCCGGGGTAAGGTGGAGACCGTCTTGGGAATATTCCTCCAGGAGGCGTCCGGCGGAATCGGCCGTCGGCGTGAAGAGATCGGCAAAGGGGATCGTTCTCTCTTTTGCCGTTTCCTGAATTCGACGGTTCAGCGCAAGGCGGGGAGGGATGAACTCATCCGCGCCGAGGAGAGAGGGGACGGCGCAGGCAATCGGGATGATGCCGGCCTTCTGAGCCGATTGATACATCCGGGCCAGGTTGGCGACGATCTGATCGATCGATATTCCCCATCCGAGATCGTTGGTTCCGCCGAGAATGATGACATGGTCCGGGGCGTTCCTGATCACCTGTCGATCGAAACGCCGGAGCATATCGTCGGTGGTTTCCCCGCTGACGCCGGCGACGTAAATCTCCGTTTTTGGATCGAGCATCGGCTGGAGGAACTCGGCGTACGGGGTCGCTTCAAACGGGGAGAGGTATCCGACGGTAAGGCTGTCTCCGAAGGCAATGATTTTCATCGGGCGAAACACGTTGCTTATCTTTTCAGTTTTTTCCGAATCAGCTCCGCCCCTTTTCGCCCCGAAAGGAGCATCGAACCGAAGGCGGGTCCCATGCGGGGGGTGCCGTAGACGGCGGCGACGGAGAGGCCGACGACAAAAAGATTGGGGTAGACTTCGCCCGTTTTTTCCATGACCATTTCTTCGGAGCGATCGACCCACATCGCCCCGTTGCCGGGAATATTCGTGTAGAGATTCCGCCGGGCGAGGAGCTGCAGGGTCACGGCATCGTGTCCGGTGGCATCGACGACGATCTTCGACTCGAGCGCGATCGGATCGACATGGGCCGCGTCGTGCCCCATCGCTTCGAGCGGGTACCAGTTGACGACGAGTCCTTCTAATCGATTTTTTTCCCCCCGCAAGACCAGGTCGACCACCTTCGTCATGTTCATCACCTTGACGCCGGCATCATACGCGGACGCGATCAGCTTGGCGGTGGCATGGGGCGGGTCGACGATGTACATCTCCTTGGAGATTTTTTTAACCGGCACGCCGATCTTTTCCAAAATCTCCTGGGCCGGATGGGCGATGGTCGCCTTATTCATCAAATAACCGCCGTTCCAGAAGCCGCCGCCGAGATGGTTCAGCTGTTCGACAATGACCACTTTATATCCGGAAGAGGCGAGATCGCGTCCGCAGACCAGGCCGGACGGCCCGGCGCCGACGATGAGGACATCCGACTCGATCATCTGATCGAATTCTTTGTAATATTCCCGCGCGATGGTTCGCGTGATGTCGGCTTCTCGCAGCGGTTGAATCTCTCTCTCTTTCATAGCGACTTCCTTCTGTTATTCCGTTATTCGTTAAACGTTAATCTGAAAGAAAGGAGCCGTTCTTGGTCTCGGTTTTTCACGGTTAACGAATCACGAATCACGGTTAACGTTATTTGTAAATCTCCAGACCGTTCTTCTTGAATTCTTCCGCCTTCTCGATCATCCCGACCTCCAGAGCGGCCTGTTCATCCAACGCTTTCTTCTTGGCGTAGTCACGGACATCTTCGGTGATCCGCATCGAACAGAAGTGGGGGCCGCACATCGAGCAGAAGTGAGCGACCTTCGCCCCCTCGGCCGGCAGCGTCTCGTCGTGGAAAGACTTGGCGGTTTCCGGATCAAGCGAGAGGTTGAATTGGTCTTCCCATCGGAATTCGAACCGGGCTTTGGAGAGAGCGTTGTCGCGGGCCTGCGCCCCCGGATGTCCCTTGGCCAGATCGGCCGCATGCGCGGCGATCTTATAGGTGATGACGCCGGTCTTCACATCGTCTTTCGTCGGCAAGCCGAGATGTTCTTTCGGCGTGACATAACAGAGCATGGCGCAGCCGAACCAGCCGATCATCGCGGCCCCGATTCCGGAAGTGATGTGGTCGTAGCCGGGGGCGATGTCGGTCGTCAGCGGGCCGAGGGTGTAGAAGGGGGCTTCATGACACTCCTTCAATTGCTTTTCCATGTTCACCTGGACCATATGCATCGGAACATGTCCGGGACCTTCGATCATCGTCTGAACGTCATGCTCCCAGGCGACCTTCGTCAGCGCCCCGAGGGTTTCCAGTTCGGCGAATTGGGCGGCGTCATTGGCGTCGGCGATGGCGCCGGGGCGAAGCCCATCTCCGAGGCTAAATGAGACGTCATACGCTTTCATGATTTCGCAGATCTCTTCGAAGTGGGTGTAGAGGAAATTTTCCTGATGATGCGCCAGGCACCATTTCGCCAAAATCGATCCGCCGCGGGAAACGATTCCGGCGACGCGTTTCTCCGTCAACGGAACATACCGGAGGAGAACCCCGGCGTGAATCGTGAAGTAATCGACCCCCTGCTCGGCCTGCTCGATCAAAGTATCGCGGTAAATTCCCCAGCTTAGTTCTTCGATCTTGCCGTTGACCTTCTCCAGCGCCTGATAAATCGGAACGGTCCCGATCGGAACCGGGGAGTTGCGGAGGATCCACTCGCGGGTCTCGTGAATGTTCTTCCCGGTCGAGAGGTCCATGACGGTGTCGGAGCCCCAGCGGGTCGCCCAGATCATCTTCTCGACCTCTTCCTCGATCGAGGAGGCGACCGCCGAGTTGCCGATGTTGGCGTTGATCTTCACCAGGAAGTTCCGCCCGATGATCATCGGCTCCAGCTCGGGATGGTTGATGTTGCAGGGGATGATCGCCCTTCCGCGAGCGACTTCATCCCGAACAAATTCGGGGGTGATCACGGCCGGGATGTCGGCGCCCCAGGCGTTGCCGGGATGTTGTATCGCGATTTTCGGATTTGCGCGGGCCGCTTCCAACGTCTGATTTTCCCGGATGGCGATATATTCCATCTCCGGGGTAATGATTCCTTTTCGGGCATAGTGCATCTGGGAGACATTTTTCCCGGGCTTGGCGCGGAGCGGCTTCCGAATGTGCTCAAAGCGGATGGCATCGAGCGACGGATCAGCGGCTCTTTTGCGACCGTATTCCGAGGAGATGGCGGGAAGTTCTTCAACATCGGTCCGGTCACAGATCCAATGGATCCGAAGCGGGGCGAGCCCTTTCCGGATATCGATCGTCGCGTTCGGGTCGGTGTAGGGACCGGAGGGGTCGTAGACGACAAGGGGCGGGTTCTCTTCGACCGCTTCCCCCTTCATGTTGCGGGTCGGATTTTGTAGAATCTCTCGCATCGCCACGCGCACCCCCGGTTGGGTTCCCTGGATGTAGATCTTTTTGGAGGAGGGGAGCGGTGTGGTTGTGAGAGGGCTCGAATGGGTCCCTTTTTCGGTCAAGATCGCGTTGGCTTCACTGGCATTCGCTGGCGAGTTCTTCATTGTCATCGTGTCCTCTCTACGGTGAAGGTTATCATCTGCCCGAAACAAAAAAAGCCGCCACCCAAATGGGTGCGGCCCCGCCATGATATCGATTGAATTCCCTTCGCTGGCATTACCCAGATCAGGTTCAAAGGGTTGTCCCGACGTTGTCGAGACTCTCAGCCGTGGCGGCACCCCTGGATTTGTTTCGGATTATGGCATAGGCCGCTCGGTGGAGTCAATTTATTTTATCCAGGATCTTCCGTTAATCCCCGTAGATCAATCTGGATGGCTGGGTAATCGTTTACATACCGCTTGGCGTGAATTGGCGGAAAAATGAGACTTTTCACCCTCTCATTTTTTTATACTCTCTAAAATCAACCAGTTAGAAAGCGACCGTTCATTCCGGCGACAGGCATGCTTTATGCTCATTACCTCCGGCAACGGGGAGGTAAGAACCATGGCCAGCCAATGTAAACCATTGAATACAAAATCGAGGTCGCTGACAAGAGGGAAGATCCTGGTGATTGATGATCATGAGTCGACACTCGATTTTATCGGTGAAGCATTGACCTGTATGGGATATACCCCCCTCTTGGCGGAGGGAGGGGACGAAGGCTTGGCCCTCTGCCGCGAGAAAGATATCCAGGCTGTTTTGGTCGATTACATCATGCCACACATGTCGGGTCTGGAAGTGGCGGAAAGAATCAAGGCTTCTTCCCATCAGCTCCCCGTCATTTTAACGAGTGCCTCTTATATCGATGCAACCAATGACATCGAGGCGAAAAGGGTCGACTATTTCTTGAATAAACCTTTTCGATTGTCCGAGCTTGAATCGGTCATTGAGGCGGCCATTTCCCGGAAAGGGGCGCGGATTTAACCATCCGTTCCCTCAATTTCTTGAAGTCTTTACGAATCTCCTCCCCCAAAACCGGAACCCTAAATACGGCCGCAGGATGATACGTTGGAAAGAGTTGGTATTTCCTGCCGTTGTGGTCGATCGGATAAACATTTCCATGAATTTTTGTGAGAGATTCCTTTAAGAAGAGACCGGTTGCGACGGCGCCCAACGTACAGATCCATTCAGGGTGAACCAGCTCAAGTTGGCGGTCAAGAAAAGGGCGGCAGGCCAGCAGTTCATCGGTTTTCGGTTTTCGATTTTGCGGAGGCCGGCATTTGACGGCGTTGGTGATAAAAATTTTCTCCCGGTCGAGTCCGGCTTCGGTCAGCGCTTTGTCGAGAAACATCCCCGCCCTTCCGACAAAGGGCCGCCCCGTTTTATCTTCTTCCGCGCCGGGGGCTTCTCCGATCATAAAGAGGCGCGCATCGATCGGGCCTTCTCCCGGAACCGCATTTGTCCGGTAAGGGCAAAGGGGACAGTGCTCGGTCGTTCGAATCTCCCGGTTGAGTTGCTCCAGCGCTTTTCGACGCTCTTTGATATCCATATGATCCATCGTAAGAAAATGAGGCCGACCGAGTCAATGTGGCCGTCTCGCGGAAGCCGAAAAGGGGAATTTATATTGACAGTAGAACCTTATTCGGAAATAATATCAATGCAGTTTATGATTCATACTATTTATGATCATCCAAATGGACTTATTGATTGGTAAGAAGGAAATAGATGGACGCAAAGGAGCTTCAATCACAAATTGCCGAACTCATCGAACTTGTCTCCGGTCCCTCGGAAAATGAAGATCTGATCCGGGAGATCATTATCACCGCCCTCACCCTCTCAAAAAACCATGCCACACGGGGGGATCTTAAAATTATCCATGCCGCTTTAAAAGAGATGCGGTATGCCTTCAAGCTGTATGCCCCATATAAAGACAGGCGAAAGATCAGCGTTTTCGGGTCGGCCCGGACCCGCTCGACCGAGCCGATCTATGCATACGCCGAGGAGTTTGCCCGGAAGATCGCGGCGGCCGGATTCATGGTGATTACCGGGGCCGGGGAGGGGATCATGCGGGCGGTTCAGGGAGGGGCGGGCCGGGGCAACAGCTTCGGGTTGAACATCCTCCTCCCCTTCGAACAGGCCGCCAATGAATTCATCGAAAACGACCCCAAGCTGATGACCTTCAAATATTTCTTCACGCGGAAGCTCTTCTTCATCAAAGAAGCGAGCGCCATCGCCCTTTTTCCGGGAGGGTTCGGGACGCATGACGAGGGATTCGAAGCACTCACCCTTTTGCAGACCGGAAAGACCAATCCGCTGCCGGTGGTCTTCATCGATTCCCCCGGCGGAACCTATTGGAAGGCATGGCGCGCCTATGTAGAAGACGAGCTTCTCTCGCGGGGGCTCATCTCGGCGGAGGATCTCAATCTATTTAAAGTGACCGATAATGTCGATCATGCCGTGGAAGAGGTGGTGAAGTTTTACAAAAACTATCATTCCCTCCGATTCGTTCGCGACCAACTGGTGATTCGGCTCAATCATCCGGTCGATCGGAAAATGCTCGATCAGCTCAACGCCTCTTTTTCCGATATTCTCGTCGGCGGAAAATTCGAAGAGACCAAAGCGCTGGCCGATGAGGCGAACGAACCGAAGTTCCTTCCGCTTCCCCGTATCGTGTTTCATTTCAATCGAAGAGATTTCGGCCGCCTGCGCGAGATGATTAACATCATCAATCAGTATTGAACACGCAGGCGCGTCGCATTCCTCGCAGCGTTGCTGCGAAGGTTAGACGCGCGAATACAAATAGAGATCTTCTCATATCGGGTCGAAGATTCCCCGCAGCTTGCTGCGGGGGGGCTTCAATCAGGCAGTATTGAATCAGGCGCGACCATCTATTCTTCTCAGGAGGAGTTTCAAATGAAATCGGTTCGCGTGTTCGCCCCCGCCTCCGTCGGAAATATCGGGCCGGGATTTGATGTCCTGGGAATGGCCCTCGCCGGAATGGGGGATACGGTGGCGGCGACCCGCCGGCCCGAGCCGGGCGTCTCCATCACCGAGATCACCGGAGATCGGGGCCGGTTGTCATACAAGGCCGAGGAAAACACCGCGGGGATCTCCGCCCAAGCGGTTTTGGATCATCTCGTCTCCCGGGAGGGGGTCAGTCTGACCCTCCATAAAGGGGTTCCCGGAACCGGCCTTGGAAGCAGCGCGGCCAGCGCCGTTGCGGCGGCTTATGCCGTCAATCTCCTCTTCGGAGAGAAATTATCGAAGGCGGAGCTGGTTCCCTTGGCGGCGGTGGCGGAGTCTCACGTAAGCCGCGGTTTCTTCCTCGATAATATCGGCCCCTCGATGATGGGAGGGGTGACCTGGAATAACCCCTTCACGAAGGAGGTGGTTTCGCTGGGACGGATTGAAAAAGCGATCATCGTCGTCGCCATCCCCGATTTTCCGCTTCTGACGAAGGAATCCCGGCGCGTTCTCCCGGGAATGATTCCGATGGAGCACTTCATCTCGAACATGGCCTACGCCTCGATGATTGCATGGGCGGTCGCCAAGAAAGACGCCGCGCGTTTCGGCCGGTCGATTCAGGATCGCGTCGCCGAGGCGGCCCGGGCGCCCCTCATCAAAGGGTTCGAAGATGTGAAGAAGGGGGCCCTTTCGGCCGGAGCGCTCGGCTGCTCGATCTCCGGCGCCGGGGCCTCGATCTTTGCGGTCACCGATGATCCGAAGCGGGCCGAGAAGATCGGAAGGGCGATGGAAAAAGCGTTCCAGGGTCACCAGGTTGTTTCAGAAATTCGGATCACCCAGATGGATCGTCTGGGTGCACGGATGATCAAGTAAACTATTTTACTACTCAGAATAGGAGCGCGCGATGGAGCTGGGGACCACCCTCACCCGATTTCTGATCGAACAGCAACGAAAACATTATCCGAAAGCGACGGGAGATTTCACCGGCCTTCTGGTGGAAATCGCCACCGCGGCCAAGATCATCTCGCGGGAGGTGAACCAGGCCGGACTGATCGACCTCCTCGGTTACAAGGGGAGAGAGAATGTTCACGGCGAGCGGGTCCAGAAGCTGGACGACTTCGCCAATGAAACCTTCATCAAGATGCTCTGCCACACCGGCCATCTCATCGGCATCGCTTCCGAAGAGCTGGATGGGATCTACCAGGTTCCGGACACCTATCCCAAGGGGAAATATGTTCTCCTGGTCGATCCGCTCGACGGCTCATCGAATATCGACGTCAACATCAGCATCGGCTCGATCTTCTCCATCCATCGGAGAAAAAGCACCGGCCCGGAAGCGACGATGGAAGACTTTCTCCAGCCGGGACGCGATCAGATCGGCGCGGGCTACATCATCTACGGCTCCTCGACGATGATGGTCTACAGCACCGGTTTCGGCGTTCACGGATTTACCCTCGATCCGAGCATCGGAGAGTTTCTTCTCTCCCATGAAAACCTCCGGATTCCGCCGAAAGGAAATATCTTCAGCATCAACGAAGGAAACGCCAACCTCTGGAGCGACGGGATCAAGCGGTATATCGAAGGGATGAAAAAATCGGGCGCGACCGCGCGGTATGTCGGCTCCCTCGTGGCCGATTTTCACCGAAACCTTCTCAAGGGAGGAATTTTTCTCTATCCCGGCGACAGCAAAAACCCGCAAGGAAAACTTCGACTGCTCTATGAGGCGGCCCCGCTTGCTTTTATCATGGAACAGGCCCAAGGAAAAGCGACGACCGGGAGTCATCCGATCCTCGATATCAAACCTGAAAAGCTTCATCAAAAGGTCCCCCTGATCATCGGAAGCGTGGAAGATGTCAAGCAGGCCGAAGCTTCCCTCCGAGGACAATAAGATCTTAAAACAGGGGCCGGGTGTCGGGGGCCAGGGGTCGGATAAAAGATTCTGAATTCGTTTCTCCGGTCCCCGGCCCCAGGCCCCTGTCCTTTTCCTGATAATCCGGTTGACACCCTTCCAATCGCTGTGTTAAAGATAGCGTCTGCTTAATCATCATCCATTTGAACACGCACGCGCGTCGCATTCCTCGCAGCTTGCTGCGAAGGTTAGACGCGCGAATACAAATAGAGTCTTTCCATCCTTTCGGGTGGAAGATTCCCCGCAGCAAGCTGCGGGGAGCTTCAATAGAGGAGAAAATTCATGGCGAAAGAAATTGAGGTGGGTGACGACGCCCCCGATTTTATTTTGAAAGACCAAGATCAAAAAGAAGTGAAGCTCAGCGATTTTCGCGACAAGAAAAATGTCGTCCTCGCGTTTTATCCGTTGGACTGGAGCCCCGTCTGCACCAATGAGAATAAATGTTTTACGAACGATCTTCCCAAGTTTCAGGACACCGATACGGAAGTCTTCGGGATCAGCATCGACTCCACCTGGTCGCACAAGGCGTGGGCCGACGCGCTCGGTCTGAAGCATCGGCTCCTCTCCGATATGAAGCGCGATGCGGTGAAGAATTACGGGCTTTTCCTCGAAGACGCCAACATCGGAAAGCGGGCGACGGTCATCGTCGATAAAAAGGGGAAAGTCCGCTACAAGAAGGTCCAGGAGATCTTAACGGCCAGAGACAATAACGACATCTTGAAGGCCCTCGAAACCGTGAAGAACGGATAAGCGGTTAAACTCCCGGCCGGAAGGGGACCCCTTCCGGCCATTTTTATATGGAAGAAGAGAAATGAGTGATTCAATTGAGATCCCGAGGGTCGATGACCAAAACTATCCCTCCTACCTATCCGTTCCCGCCGCGGTGGTTGTTTTTGGAATCGCTTCCTGCGTTCCGTGCAATGAGTTTGATCCGATTCTCAAACAAGCGGCGGAGAAATATGGGGGGTCCGTAAAGTTCGGAAAAGCGCAGATGCATGTTCCCGGGGCCTGTCGCGAAATTAAAAAACAATACTCCTTCGAGACCTTTCCGACCTCTCATTTCTACAAGAACGGTGTTTTGGTCCATACGGCCGACGAAAAATTAGAGTATGATGAACTGATCCGCCGCATTGATCAGTACCTTCTCGTTTAGGTGAGATCATTTTCTGGAGTCGATGTCGATAGACAATCCGCAAAAACAATTGAAGAAAGTGCTCGTGATCGGAGCGGGCGCCGTCGGCGGTTATTTCGGCGCCCTCCTTTGCAGATCGGGAGTCGATGTCACTTTTCTGGTCCGTCCGAAGAGCGACCGGGCGATCGCGGGGGGCGGACTTCAGATCAAGAGTGTCAACGGCGACTTTACGGTTCATCCACCGCTGATTCAAAGCGTCTCTCAAATCGACTCGGTCGATCTGATCATCCTCGCGGTCAAAGCATATGACCTTCCGTCTCTCCTAAAGGAAATTGCCCCGCTGGTGGAGAGGGGAGCAACCCTTCTCACCCTTCAGAACGGCGTCGACTCCGAAGAAAGAATTCTTTCCTACTTCAAAAGAGATTGCCTGGTCGCCGGTGTCGCCTATATCACCTCGCGGTTGGCGGCGCCCGGTCTGATCGAGCATTATCGAAGAGGAATCATCTCCCTCGGAGAACTTTCGGGAGAGAAGAGCGATCGCGCCGCGCAAATTCATCAGCTTCTTTCAAATGCCGGGATCACCTCTTACCTGACCGGCCAGATCATGAAAGCCAAATGGGAAAAACTCTGCTGGAACGCGACGTTTAATCCTCTTTCCGTCATCCTCGATCATCCCATTTCGTTGATTCTCGATTCGGGACCGCTGCTCGAAATCGTCCGGCAGGGAATCATCGAGATCATCGCGGTCGCGGCGGCCGAAGGGATCGCGTTGAAGACGAATATCATTGAAGAGACGATCACGACCTCCGGCCAGTTCCGCGAGTATCACACCTCGATGTACGAGGATTTCAAAAACGGGAAGCCGACGGAGATCGAGCATCTCAACGGCGATCTGATCCGGCGGGGAGAGAAAAAGGGAATTCCGGTTCCGACGCACCGCGCGCTCTATGGACTGGTGAAGGGCCTTGAAATGAAGCGAGCGGGAAGGAAGCCCGAGTGAGTCACGCACACTCTGGAGAATGGGAGGACCATGCCGGCTAAAATCAAAGGGGTTTTCTTCGACGCGGGAGACACCTTATTCGAAGTCAAAGGGAGTGTCGGCGCTCAATATAGCCGATTTGCAAAGAAGTATGGAATTGAGGTCGATCCGGCGTTTTTGAATCAACGATTCAAGGAGATGTTTAAGCAAAGTCCGCCGTTGACCTTCCCGGGCGTCAGCGGCCCGGAGCTCGAAAGACAAGAGAAGGAGTGGTGGCGCCGTCTGGTTCGCGCCGTCTTCGACGACATCCGCTTTCCGAAATTTGATGCGCTCTTCGAAGAGCTCTATCTTTTTTTTGTCGGCCCAGAGGGGTGGTCCCTCTTTCCTGAAACCAAAGCGCTCCTCGAACGTCTCCATCGGGAAGGGTACCATCTCGGAATTATTTCCAATTTTGATTCACGGATTCATGAGGTCTGCAGATCGCTCGGCATCGGCCAATATTTCCAGACGATCACGATCTCGAGCCGGGAAGGGGTGGCCAAGCCTTCTCCGGAAATCTTCAGGAAGGCCTTGGAGAAAGCGGCCCTTTCACCTGAAGAATCGGTTTATGTGGGAGACAGCCCGCATCACGATATTGAAGGGGCCCGGGAGATTGGAATGCATGTCTTCTTGCTCGATCGTTCGGGACGCTACACGAAGGAGCGCTCCGTCCCGCGCCTCTCTTCCCTGAGCGATCTTTTAGACGCTCTGGAAAAAAACGCCTCTCCACCGGGCTGAGATGAAGAGGCGTTCCAGATAAAGCCGACCCGGTTCAGACTATTTCTTTACCGAAATCATGGTGGCGTGACCTTTTTCGGTCGTTTCCGCCTCGACCTTCGCCCCTTGCTTCACTTCGCCCGACATTTTGGTGCTCTTGTCGGTGTGAACCATATGCTCTTTGCCTTTTTCATCTTTAATCGTGACCATGTCTCCTTCGACCTTTGTGATCTCGCCGGAGATTTTGTGATCTCCGCCGGCAAAGCCGACTGTGGCGAAGCTGAAGGCAACCATTGCAACAACAAAGAACATGATCAATTTTTTCATTCTATTCCTCCTGTTTGGGTGTTTTTTATAACGGGTGGAAATTTTGCAATGCCTGTGCCGTCTTCTTTAAGATGATATAATATATTTTATTTTTAAAATCAGTAAGATACAATTAGGATGTCGATCACATTCAAAAACAGGATAACCGTATTAACCGAATTCGTATAATCACTACACCATTTCGGTTATTTGATCTGCAGCGGGGAGGATTTGATGCGCCTTAAAGATAAAGTCGCCGTGGTGACGGGGGGCGGGACCGGGATCGGCGCCGCGGTCAGCGAGGCTTTCTTGAAAGAAGGGGCCCGGGTGGTGATCGGCTCCCGCCGGCCGGACCATTATAAAACCTTTGCGGAAGGGCTCCGGGCAAAAGGGTGGCCGATTGTCGGATGGGAAGTCGACGTGACCGACAAACAGTCGGTCGATCGATTTGTGACGAAGACGGTCGAGGCGTTCGGGCCGATCACGATCTTGGTGAACAATGCGGGGACGTCCGGGCAGAATCCGATCGATCAAGAAGGAGACGATCGGTGGATGCGCATCTTGGAGACCAATTTAACCGGCGTCTATTACGTCACGAAGCGGGTCCTTCCGGAGATGAAGGATCAAGCCCACGGCCGGATCATCAACCTCTCCTCCGTCCTGGGAAAGTTCGGTGTGGCCGGTTATACCGCCTACTGCGCCACGAAACATGGAATCGTCGGGTTTACCCGCGCGCTGGCGCTCGAAGTGGTCTCCCGCGGCATCACGGTCAACGCCCTCTGTCCGGGATGGGTTGAAACGGAGATGGCACGGCTTGGATTAAGAGAGTGGTCCGAGGCGGCCGGACTCTCGGATAAGGAGGTCCGCCGTCAGGCGGTGGCGGCGATTCCGATGAAGCGGTTCACCGAAGGGACCGAAGTCGCCGAATTGGCCGTCTATCTCGCTTCAGACGCCTCCCAGGCGATGACCGGTCAGGCGCTGAATATTTGCGGCGGCGCGACCATGTCGTAAGCGTAGGGGGCGCGGGCCGGGGAGATCAAAAAGAATGGAGAAGCAGATGCCGGAAGAGGGGAAGACGGTCGCCGAGTCGGCGACCGAGATGGTTCAGATCGTCCTGCCGAATGACACCAACATGCTCGGAAACCTCCTCGGCGGGACGCTGATGCATTGGATCGACATCGTCGGGGCGATCGCCGCCAACCGGCACAGCCGGAAGCCGATTGTGACCGCCGCGATGGAAGGGCTCGAGTTTCTTGTTCCGGTGAAGCTCGGGTTTCTGGTCATCTTAAAGGCCCGCATGAACTATGCGGGGAAAAGCTCCATGGAGGTCGGCGTCGAGGTCTACTCCGAGAACGGCCTGACCGGGGAGCGGGTCCACACCAGCAGCGCGATTCTGACCTACGTCGCGATCGATTTCAACGGCAAGCCGGTTCCGGTTCCAAAACTGGTCTTAACGACCGACGAGGAGCGCCGACGTTTTCAGGAGGCGCTCGAGCGCAAGCAGAGAAGACTCGAAAGACTGGGAAGAGATCGCGCTTGAAAGAAGAGGCCGAACTCCTGTAAAATCAAGCAGAATTAATACAGACCGTAAATGGTTTCACATCTTTCGTAGGGGCGATCTTTGTGATCGCCCAAATCTGGGGCGAATACAAGATTCGCCCCTAAGTTTAAGGGAAAAAAATAGAATGGCAAATTCAATAGAACGGCCGGAACAGTTTTTTCTGCAGAAGTACGGTCTCTCGACCTCTTCGCTCGAATCGGCGATCGGCCGGGTGTTGGGAAAGCGGATCGACTACGCCGATCTCTACTTCGAATATCTAACGAGCGAATCGATCAGCCTCGAAGAAAGAATCGTTAAAAAGGTTTCCAAGAACATTTCCCAGGGGGTCGGCGTTCGGGCGATCGCCCAGGAGAAAACCGGCTACGCCTATTCGGACGACATCAACACCGATCAACTTTTGGTCGCGGCAAAAACCGCCCGGTACATCGCCGAAGAGGGAGGATCAAGGGACGCCGTTCCGGTCCAGGTGACCCCCCCCTCACGCAACCTCTATCCGGTGACGACCCCGCCGATCGAAATTCCGGTCGAGGAGAAGATCAAACTCCTGGAAGAGATCGATCGGATCGCCCGCCAATATGATCCGCGGATCAAAAAGGTGATGGCCTCCTTTAGCAGCGAATATAAAATCATTTTGATCGTCAACTCGCAAGGGGTGGTCACCGGCGATGTCCTCCCGTTGATGCGGCTCAACGTCAGCTGCATCGCGGAGGAGCAAGGAAACCGCCAGGTCGGCAGCTTCGGCGGCGGCGGCCGGAGCGAATTCGGCTACTTCTTGGAGGAGCGGCGCTTCGAAGAATACACCAAAGAGGCGGCGCGGCAAGCGATCTTGAATTTGAGCGCCATCGATGCCCCGGCGGGGGTCATGGAAGTCGTCTTGGGGCCCGGCTGGCCCGGCATTCTTCTTCATGAAGCGATCGGACACGGCTTGGAGGCCGACTTCAACCGCAAAGGGACCTCGGCCTTCAGCGGGAAGATCGGCCAGCGGGTCGCTTCCGAGCTCTGCACCGTGGTCGATGACGGCACGCTTCCGTGGCGGCGCGGCTCGCTCAACGTCGATGACGAGGGAACCCCGACCGGCCGGACCGTTTTGATCGAAAAGGGGATCTTGAAAGGTTATCTTCAAGACCGTTTGAACGCGACGCTGATGAAGATGCCGCTGACCGGCAACGGCCGCCGGGAGAGCTACGCGCACAGCCCGATGCCCCGGATGACCAACACCTATATGCTGGCGGGAGAGTCGAATCCGGAAGAGATCCTCCGATCGGTCCGGAAAGGACTGTACGCCGTCTCATTCGGCGGAGGGCAGGTCGATATCACCAGCGGAAAGTTCGTCTTCTCGGCCAGCGAGGCCTATCTGATCGAGAACGGGAAAATCGGCGCGCCGGTCAAGGGAGCGACGTTGATCGGAAACGGCCCCGACGTGCTGACCAAGGTGACGATGGTCGGAAGCGACATGTCGCTCGACTCGGGGGTCGGCACTTGCGGAAAAGACGGCCAGAGTGTTCCGGTCGGGGTCGGCTTGCCGACAATTAAAATATCGGAAATGACCGTAGGGGGAACGAAGGGTTAAACTTCGGAGAAAAAATGCAATTCGACCTGAATCGAGCCAAAGAGTTACTTAAGAGAGCGGAAAAACGGGGAGCCACCGGAGGGGATCTCATCGTCGTGGAGGGGGATTCTTTCTCGGCGCAGGTCCGCCTCAAAGAGGTGGAAAAGATCAGCAATGCCCGCGGAAAAAGCCTCGGGCTGCGGCTCTTTTTCGGGAACCGGTCGGCGATCACCTCCACCTCCGATCTGAGCCCCGCCTCGCTCGACCGCCTTCTCGACGACACCTGCACCCTGGCTCAGATCGCCGCGGAGGACACGTTCGCCGGTCTTCCCGCGCCGGAGCTTTTGGCCAAGAGCTTTCCCGAGCTCGATCTGGTCGATACCGAGGTGGAGAAAATTCCCATCGAAGAGAAAATCGACCTCGCCCGCCGGGCCGAGCAGGCGGCGTTGGAACAGGACCCCCGGCTGACGAATTCGGAAGGGGCCGACTTCGGTCACTATCATACCTTCGTCCTCTATGCCGCGAGCAACGGGTTTCAGGGTCATTATGAAACGACCGGCGCTTCCATCTCGGCAATGCCGATCGCCGTTCAGGACGGTCAAATGCAGCGCGATTATTGGTATTCCTCCCGGCGCAAACTGAAAGACCTCGAGTCGCCGGAATCGATCGGCCGAACGGCGGCGATCCGGACGTTGCGGCGGTTGGGGGCCCGAAAAGTCACGACACAGCAGGTCCCGGTCGTCTTCGATCCGCAGCTGGCCGCCTCCCTCTTAGGACACCTCTCCTCGGCGGTGTCGGGTTATTCGATCTACAAAGGGGCGTCGTTTCTGATCGATCAGGTGGGGAATCCGATCGCGTCGAGCGGGGTGACGGTTTACGACGATCCGACCCTTCGCTCCGGTCTCGGCTCCCGTCCTTTCGACGGCGAAGGCCTTCCCTCGTATCGAAAGACCGTCGTCGAAAACGGCGTTCTGAAAACATATCTGCTCGACACCTACTCCGGCAAGAAGCTCGGCCTTCCCTCCACCGGAAACGCCGTGCGCGGGATCGGCGACCCCCCGTCGGTCGGATCGTCCAACTTCCACATGAAGCCGGGGCAATATACGCCGGAGGAGATCATCCGGTCGGTGAAGTCGGGCCTCTATGTCACGGAGTTGATCGGCTTCGGAGTCAATTCGGTGACCGGCGACTATTCCCGCGGCGCGGTGGGACTCTGGATTGAAAACGGAGAGCTGGCCTATCCGGTCGAAGAGATCACCATCGCCGGAAACCTGAAAGAGATGTTTCAGCAGATCGAGATGGTCGGAAACGATCTCGACCCCTGGCGAAAGACCGCCGCCCCAACCCTTAAAATCTCACGCATGACCGTCGCCGGGAATTAAATTCTGCCATAAATTCCCTCCCCCAAAACCCCAGAGCAAAGAGCCTGCGCGTCATGGGCGTACTGTGCCCCTGATGATCCTGCGTTCCTTCTGTCAGACGTATTATCGACGCTTCAGGTCAGCATGTTTGAAGCTCAATCCATCAGCGATCTTCCGTGGTTGAGCGAGTTCTGACCGTGGGGGGAGCAGGGGGGGACTTGCCCCCTCCGCTGCCCTGGGAATCCGAAGGGTGTGGGGCAAGGCGCACCTGGTGTGAAGATCGGAAACCAACCGTCTTCTCCCAGCGCCGGCTCCACATCAGATAAACAGGGTGGGCACGCACCCCCCGCGGTGGGGTTTGGGGCAACGCCCCAAAAGAGTGATCAGCGGTCGCCGGACGGAGAGGAGAAGTGGTCCACGCGGCTGACCGAGACATCCGAGACGAACATCACCCCGGTATGGCGGTCGAAGAGCGGCTGTAAGCCGGCGAGAATCGGCTTCACCTTGTCGGGCGGAACGACCGTCATCAACATTACCAGACTGTCCATCTCATTGAACATCGGATGGGCCGAGTGAATCCCATGCGTCCCTTTTCCCGAAATGTTGTGGATGATCGTGTAGCCGGTCGCCTTGACGCTGTCGAGAAGATCGGTCGCGAACTTCACATGCTCGCCCTGAATGATGATTCGAATCTCCTTCATCGGGTGAAGGGTAAGGCTGTTCATACGTTCTGCTCCTTCGCTAAAAACATTTCGTCCTGCGGAATCGCCCGCGCCTCCCTCAAGGGAACCCACTCCCGGCTTGGAAGATAGCGATAGAAAATTTTATCCCCCGGGTCGAGCGCGATCAAGTGGACCCATTCGTTGTGGTAATATTCCTGAAGCACTTTATGACGGCGGATGATCGCTCCGATCCGCTCCCGCGGCGCTTCGATCACGCTCAGCAGCCGCATCGGCTCATGATACGGCCGCTCCCCCTTCATCACCGTCTGCGCGGGGAGCCCCACGCGCAAATCGCTCTGCGGCCCCGACATCACCCCGAACCGGCCGACGACGTTGTGGTAAATCTTGCTCCCGCTCCCGTAGACCTCGTTGTCGACCGTCGAAAAATAGTACTCCATGTTGATCCACTGGCCGACCACCTGGGGGCCGGTCATCAGAATCTCCAGCAGCCGGCCGGTCGGATCTTCCTGAGGATCATACGATTGTAAGAAAACCCGCCCTTCCAAATCAACCCGCCGGGTCATCCGCCGGCCGCCGATGACGAAGGCGGCGTTCCCCGACAGCCCCCACTCCGGCCGGACCTGGCTCCAGTCGCCGCTGCGCCGCCGCACCTCCCGCGCCGCTTGAGCGGGGGTCGGGGCCGATTCGATCTCCGGGAACCGCGCGCAGCGCTCCCGGCTGGTCTGAAGGCCGGCCTCCTCCAGATCGTCCATCAGCCGGTGCAGATCCATCCGGTGGGTCTGGGGAAGGTCCTCCAGATCGATGAGGGTCACCGCGTCGGTGGTGGTGTTGTGCTCACCGGCGATGAAATAGGTATCGGGCGGGATCACGATGCCGTTCTTCGCCAGCGCCTCCCGGACGAGCGGCTTATTCGCCATCGCCGCCAGCACCCGCGCATTCGGCTTGCCGGAGTTTCCGCCGCAGGCGCCGCAGTCGAGCGCCGCCTCGAAAGGATTGTTTTCCGACACGCTCCCATGTCCGCAGAAAAGAACCAACCGGGCGAAGTTTTTGGTCAATCCCATCATCCGGAGCGCCGTCTCCACGGTGAAGAGCTGCTCCTGAAGGGTGAAGCCGGTCCGGGTGATCTTCTCCATCCGGGCGAACGACCAGCGACGGTTGATCTGGTAGCGGGCGCGGAGATCTTCGACAAAGGCGGCCTCCTCCTCGGGGGAGAGGGCGTTGGAAGGGGCGTTGGAACGGGTCGATCCTTTGACAAGCGGCGCCGGATCGATGTCGTCCATCGCCCGCCGGCGCAAGAACTCCAGCCGCTCCAGAGAAAGGTTCAGGTTCCGGTCGGCGAACTCCTGCTGCAGCGCGCGCCGGATGATCGACCGCTGCTCGGAGGCGAGCATCTCCTCGACCTCTTTTCGGGAGAGCTTGTCGATCGTGAGCGAGGTGGCGACGGGGGGGGCGAAGAGCCGGCGGAACCAGGCGGTCAGATTCCGATACCCGTTGGTGAAAACCGTCTTGCCGATCAGCGGAAGCGCGTAGAACCAGCCGACCGACTCGACCATCACGTACGGGGTGATCACATTCTCCTTCAGAGAATACAACAGCTCATGCCCCATGTGCAGCAGCTGCGTCCCCGAGAGATGCCGGGAGAGGAGCCGGCCCTGATAGGGGCGGGGGAGCTCCCGCACCAGGTTCTTCGCCTTCATGATCACCGGATACTGATCGGTCTCGTGATGATCGCCGAGCCCTTGATAGCGGATGAAGACGGTGAAGAATCCGGCGAAGCCGAACGTCTCGTAATCGCCGACCGCCTCCAAATGCCGCCGGAACGGCTCGGAGCGAACGTCGATGCAAAAAACCGCTTGCGCTTGGGGGCGGATTAATATAGGGGTTTGCGTCACCCCCTCATGCAGCTTAGCCGCATGAGCCTCCCCCTCAACGCTCGCGTTTGCTCGCTGGGGATTCATCATAGGGGCTCGCGTCGCCCCCTCCAGCAATGAAGCTGCTGGAGCCTCCCCCTCATGCGCGCTTTGCGCGCTGAGATTGGACTTCAGTTTTTCGATCAACTGTTCCTGGTAGCCCGTTTCGAGCGCTTTCAGCCAGACCGGAACTTGCTCCGATTCCGGAAAGGCATCGACCCAGTCGAGAAGGGTCTTCAGATCCTCCGGCGGGGTTTCCAGGAAAAGGGCCGGATCGATCGCGAGCGCTTCGGCGAGGGCGCGCAGCCGCAAGGCGGCGGCGCGCCGGACCGCCTCCTCCCGCCGCGGCCCGGTCTGCGCCGCATAATGCTCGGCGAGTTTTTCCCAGGCGTCTTTTTGTCCGACCGAGGAGTCGCTCCGCTCGCGGAGCCGATCGACCTGCGCGGCGTAATCGGCCGGCAGCCGCCCGGCGAGCCGCGCGCGCCGCAGATAATATTCCAGCGGGTGGCGTTGCAGGTAGGCCGAGATGGCGTCGACGTTTCCGGCGATTCCAAGATGTTCCTGGCACGCTTTCTCGACCAGTTCCCGCACATACCAGATCCGGACGGCGAGGTACTGGATCAGATCGGCGGGGTAGGCCTGCTGCCAATCGTACTCGCTCTGATCGGAGCGCCATTTGATGAAGCCGGTCCAGCCGGGAAGGGCCGCCAGGTGGAGGGAGAGATATTCCTGCCACGTATCATGGGGAATGTCGAGGGTGATGAGGCTTTCGAAGAGCGCCGCTTCCGGCTCGTCCGGAAGGGCGGCGATCTTCCGGCGGCTGAGGGGGATGCCGCAGGGGGACCATTCGAGCGCGGCGAGCGATTTCCAGGCGAGATAAAATCCTTTTTCCCGTTCCGGCATCGGCCAGGGGGCCTGCCCCTCGTCCAAAAAGGCGCCGCACCATTTGATCATCTCGCCGTTGATCTGCTCGGTGATGTTGGTTCCGAGGACCTGGTCGCACCAGGCCGACGGCGTCACCCGCCGGACCAGCGCCCCCCGCGCCGCCTCGGCGTCGGCCCGCATCTGTTTCCGAAGGTCGAGCGGTTTCAACGCGGGGCCGAGGCGGCCCGCCAACGCCTCCAGAAAGGTCCGATCGGGAGCGGCGTCGAGCGCGGCTTGGATGACCGCCTCGTCCGGGTCGAGGGGGCCGCCGAGCCCCGCGAGCATGCAGGCGCGAAGGACGGCGAGGCGGGTAACCCGCTCTCCTCCCGCCGTCACATATTTATCGCACGCCAGCGGCCGGAGGGGGGCGTCGATCTGTTCCGGGAGAATTCTCCCGGAGCGGAGATATTCCCGGTAAATCGCGCCGGAGAGATACCCTTTCGCCCCGAGGATCCGCTCCCCCTGCTTCACCGCCTCCTCGAAAGGGAGATACTCCAGGCCGTGCAACGGGTTGCGGGTAATAAAGTTCCGCATCGGCCAGTAGTTGGCGATGATCTCGCCGGCCAGCCGGACCACCCCTCTGAGCCGCAGCCGCTCGGTTTCGCTGTATGGGATTCGGGTTATTTGCATAAGTTTAGTTTATTATAGGGGCTTGCGTCGCCCCCTCATCCAGCCAAGCTGGATGAGCCTCCCCCTCAACGCTCGCGTTTGCTCGCTGGGGATTAATTATAGGGGCTCGCGTCGCCCCCTCCGTCGGCGAAGCCGCCGGAGCCTCCCCCTCACGCGCGCTTTGCGCGCTGGGTGAAGGAAGTCCCGTCGTCGCCGAGTCTGTTTGGAAAAATGCGTTTGGGGCGATGCCGATGACCAGGAGGATCAAGAGCGCGATCGCCAGGGGGGCGGCTTCGCCGGCGCGCAGGTCGGTGTATTGGATGTCGGTGCGGGGGGGGCCGAAGAGGAGCCGCTGCATCAAATTGACAAAGAGCCACGACGCCCCCAGCCAGGCCAGCACGATCACGGCGAGATCCCACGAGACCGGGAGCGACCGGTTCGTCAGCATTTCCATCAGTCCCGAAAAGAGGCCGAAGGGGGGAAGACCCATCGCGGCGGTCACCAGGAGGGCGAGCAAGAGGGCGAAGCGGGGCATCGGCTTTGCGAGCCCGCCGATCCGGTCGAGATCCAAATCGCCGTAGCGCGCCCGCACCCTCCGCCAGGCGAAGAGGAGCCCCCCCGTGATCAGCGCCGCGGCGCCGGCGTAGAGCGCCCCCCGCGGCGCGCCGCTTGCCGCGCCGGCGAGATACCACCAAAGAATCGAGAAGAGGGCGACCCCGCCGTAGGCGAGCAGCCGCTCCACCCGGAACTGGGCGACCGCCTTGACCATTCCGTAGAACGCGCCGAAGAGGGCGAGCAGGCTGATCGCCCCACGGATCTCCGCCGGAATCTGCGGAAGCAACCCGCTGATCGCGTAGAATCCCGACAAGGGGAGAAGCAGGGCGAGCAGCGCGGGGAAAACCCCCGGCAGCCGGGTCAGCGCCGCCACATAGAGCCCGTGCAGCGGAAAGAGCGGAAGAAAGAGAACGGCGATCATAAAGATCGCGAGATTTCCGGGGGAGAGATCGTTCACCTGTGCGGCGGCGGGGAGGAGCCGGCCGAAGGCGACGGCGAACGCGATCAGCCCGACGGCGATTTTAAACGGCATGCTCTGGTCGAGCCGGCGGGTCCATCGCTCGAGTCTTCGTCCGAGCCGGGCGTAAAACGCTTCCAGATAAAGCCGGTTCATGAAGAGAACGTAGAGATGGGCCATCAGCGACTCGGTCCGCTCCGGCATCCGGATCGAGAAGCCGTGGGTTCTCGCATAACTCACCACCCAGCCGGAGATAATCAGCAGCGCCGTCACCGCGATCAAAAAGTCGAAGAGCCATCCGTTCAACGCGGCCGCCTGGAAATAGCCGGCGGCCTCTCCCGGCGCGGGATAGAGAAAGTGGGTCAGGCCCTCCGCCGCGAAGAGATAGGTCAACATCACCAAGAGCAGCGTGAAGAGCATGAGCGCCGCCACCTTCCAGGACGACACCGCCTGCAAGCGGTAGAGGGTCAGGATCGCCTGGGAGGAGGTGACCCAGATGAAGAAGAGAAAGATCACCACCCCTTGCGAATCGAGCAGGGGGATTCGAAGCGCGCCGTGCGCCGTGAGGACGAGGATCAACGGGAGGATGAGAGTCATGAGGAATCCGGCCCCCCAGGTGAGGCGGGAGAAATCCTTCTTCTCCAGGGCGAGCTCCACCTGATCGTGCTTGTCGTGCAGCGGCGGGTGTCTCGGCTCCCGGCGGGCCGCATGGATGATATGGCCGCTGTCGAGGAAAACGGTCGCCTTGAAGAGACCGTGCGCGATAAGGTGGAAGATGGCGAGGGCGAAGCCCCCCAGCCCGCACTCCATGATCATGTAGCCCATCTGCCCGATCGTGGAGTGGGCCAATGTCTTTTTGATGTCGTTCTGTGTCAGCATCATCGTCGCCCCGACGAGCGTGGTCACCGCGCCGATCACCAAGGCGAAATGGAGCGTGACGGGGCTGAGGCCGTAGAGCGGGGCGAGCCGGTTCATGAGGAAGCCGCCGGCATTGATGATCCCGGCGTGCAGCAGGGCGGTCACCGGCGTCGGGGCGTAGAGGTTTCCCGCAAGCCAGGTGTGCATCGGGAACTGGACCGACTTGCTCATGGCGCCGATGAAGATCAGCAGGGTGATGACCGTCGGCGCGCCGATCGAAAATCCGCCGAGTGAAAAGCTCTCTTGCATCTGGGCCGCTTTGATGAAGAGCTGCGGGAATTCGAGTGTGCCGTAGGTCCGATAGGCGAGGACGACCCCGGCTAAAAAGGCGACGTCTCCGATCCGGAGGATGGTATAGGTCTTCCCGGCCGCTTGCACCGACGCGGGATGGGAATAGTTGTGGACGAGGAGGTAGAGCATCCAGCTGATGAGCTGCCAGAAGACGAAGAGCATCAGAAGGTTGCGGCTGGCGACCATGCAGAGGAGGATCACGGTCATCAGGTTGAGGAGGCCGTGGAAGCGGGCGCGGCCGGTCTCCTGCTCCATGTAGCGGATGGCGAAGCGGAAGATCAGGAAGCCGATGGTGCTGACCAGTGTCAGCATGACGGCGGCGAGGCGATCGATATAGAGACCGAATTGGAAGAGGCCGCCGTCGGCGGGGGAAAGGGGAACGTGGATCGGCTCCGTGCTCGCGCCGACCTGGTAGAGGACCAGTAGCGAAATCCCGAGCGACGCCACCTGCGCGGCGGTGCCGATCCGATAGACCTTCCGGCCGATCTGCCTTTCGAAGAGGCCGATCGCCACGGCCGCGGTGAGCGGCCCCAGAAGGATCAGCAATGGGTAGTACGCAACCGTCATCTTCCTCCACAGTTGATTTTCTACAGTCGGGCTGAAGAAAGCAATCAGCGATCAGCCGTCAGCTTGAGGCTTTAAATTTCTTTAAGCTGAAAGCTGAGCGCCGACTGCTGACAACTTGTTTCCTTACTATATAACAAAAAAGCCGACCCAGCCCTTCATTTTTGAGTCGGCTTATAGCCTGACCGATCCTGATTTCAGAATCCTTCGGGCTATCTCCCGCGTATGGAAATTAAAAACCAGGTTGGTGCTCCAAGTCAAGGAAAATTAATGGGGAAGGGGAGTGTTGGGGTGTTGTTTGGTGAGGCCAAGGGATCTTTGATTGATTAAACGCGGTAGAAACCCTTTCTAATGTATCGGTACCGAGGTTTATTCTCTCCTCCTTTTTTTCTTCTTTCCTTTCCCATTACTTGGTGGTTGGCGAAACCCGGGACGTAGAGGTTTAGAAAGCAGTTGCTTTCTGTGGTTAGCAAGTAAAGTATATTTGGGGTGATCACTACCGAGCTTCTTTAGGAATCCGTCGATTAGCTGGTAAGCATCATAACGCCGGTTGAGTTTAGAAAGGGTTGATGCCAGATCATCAATAATACAAGCCGTCTTAGGATGTTGTGGGCCGAGTAGCTCATTATATAGGTTCATAGCTTTTTCAAGATATTCCAACTGCCGTTTGTGATCGCCCAAATCTCCATAAGCATTTCCTATATTGTTAAAATACGTCGCCGTATTTGGAAGTTGCTCTCCAAATAAATCTCTGCTAAGCGCTAAAGCTTTCTCAAAATATTCCAGCTGCCGTTTGTGATCGCCTAAAGCTCCATAAGCATTTCCTATATTGTTAAGATACGTCGCCGTCTTTGGATGTCGCTCTCCAAATAAATCTCTGCTAAGCGCTAAAGCTTTCTCAGAATATTCCAACTGCCGTTTGTGATCGCCCAAATCTCCATAAGCATTTCCAGTATTATTAAGATACGTCGCCGTATTTGGATGTCGCTCTCCAAATAAATCTCTGCTAATCGCTAAAGCTTTCTCAGAATATTCCAGTTGCCGTTTGTGATCGCCCAAATCTCCATAAGCTCTTCCAGTATTATTAAGATACGTCGCCGTATCGGGATGTCGCTCTCCAAATAAATCTCTGCTAAGCGCTAAAGCTTTCTCAGAATATTCCAGCTGCCGCTTGTGATCGCCTAAAGCTCCATAAGCATTTCCTATATTGTTAAGATACGTCGCCGTCTTTGGATGTCGCTCTCCAAATAAATCTCTGCTAAGCGCTAAAGCTTTCTCAGAATATTCCAACTGCCGTTTGTGATCGCCCAAATCTCCATAAGCATTTCCAGTATTATTAAGATACGTCGCCGTATTTGGATGTCGCTCTCCAAATAAATCTCTGCTAAGCGCTAAAGCTTTCTCAGAATATTCCAACTGCCGTTTGTGATCGCCCAAATCTCCATAAGCATTTCC